>NZ_NHRJ02000034.1 GCF_002220865.2 Paenibacillus xerothermodurans
CATTCTTCCCTGGCAACAGAGCTTTACGATCCGAAAACCTTCATCACTCACGCGGCGTTGCTCCGTCAGACTTGCGTCCATTGCGGAAGATTCCCTACTGCTGCCTCCCGTAGGAGTCTGGGCCGTGTCTCAGTCCCAGTGTGGCCGATCACCCTCTCAGGTCGGCTACGCATCGTCGCCTTGGTGAGCCATTACCTCACCAACTAGCTAATGCGCCGCAGGCCCATCTGTAAGCCACAGATTGCTCCGTGTTTCATGTCTTGTTCATGCGAACAAACCAATTACCCGGTCTTAGCTATCGTTTCCGATAGTTATCCCAGTCTTACAGGCAGGTTGCCTACGTGTTACTCACCCGTCCGCCGCTAATCTCACCCGAAGGTGAGAT
>NZ_NHRJ02000001.1 GCF_002220865.2 Paenibacillus xerothermodurans
CGTCATCCATGGTTTTCAAGTTATTTTCTTTTACAAAAGCCTTCACTTGGTCTTTGTTAAATCGAGCCATTTCAGCCATCCTCTCAAACCAACCTTTCTTCCATTTTAATGTATGGTTTGAGAGTTTACACAAAATATTTTACAGACTCAATTGTTGGTGTGGATATAGATTTTTTCATTAGACATTACTCAGAAGAAATTTATGAGAACGGTATACAGTGCAGGGATATGATTCGCTTATGTCAGGATTTATAGGGAAACCTATTCTAATAATTTTCCAGTATAAGTGAGAGTATCGTCAGATCTAATCTCGATTTACTTTCACCAAGTTCCTTGTTGTCTTTATATGCTTTTAGCTCGAGAATATATTTTTTCTCACGAGCATCCTCATTATTTTTCACACTTAGAGTCGGGCTCTAGTAAATAATATCACCTGACTTTATATCAGTATTTTTCCCTTTACTAAGCACTTGAGAATCAGGAGGGGTCCAAGAGAAACATTCTCCATCTGTCCTGATCGTCAACACGCGGCATGAGGTGGTCGCCATCCACCGGTGCCACGTAGGAACGTTAAACACGTCGGTGGCCGCAGCCGAAGTATGCAAGACCGCGATCTTGAATCATGCGGCGGGTCTCATTGCGGCACATAACCATCCGAGCGGCCACGTCGAGCTGTCAAAGCAGAATATGCAAATGACTACCACACTTATGGAAACCGGGCATGTTCTAGGGAGATCATGACATTATGGGCGGGCAACACGTCTATTGGTAGCAGGTGCAGCTTTGCCGTTGTTACAGTCCCGTGCCTTTCCGAAACGCTCATTGAATTTTTCAATCAACGGGATACACCGCTCCTGCATAAAGCACTCACCGAAATGTAAGTAAATAACAGATAAGTGCGTACTTCTAGTCCACTGTGCTTCACAGTAAAATATAAAACATCCCACGTGAAGGAGGATGTTCAGATTGAAATTCACTTATTTAGGAAAGTCAGGATTAAAAGTGAGTCGTCTGTGCTTGGGCACAATGAACTTTGGCGTGGACACAGATGAGCAGCAGGCGTTCCGGATTATGGATGCAGCCGTAGACGCTGGCATCAATTTCTTTGATACAGCCAATGTGTACGGGTGGGGAGAGAACGCAGGTCGTACGGAAGAGATTATTGGGCGTTGGTTTGCACAAGGAGGCGGACATCGTGAGAAGGTAGTGCTCGCCACTAAGGTGTACGGCGATATGCACGATCCGGCCGATGGCCCAAACCGGGAAGGTGGCTTATCCGCGTACAAAATCCGCCGTCACCTCGACGCCTCGTTGCGCCGCTTACAAACCGATCACATCGAATTGTATCAAATGCACCATGTAGATCGAAATGTTTCATGGGACGAATTGTGGGAGGCATTCCAAGTGCATCTGCTGGCTGGTAAGATCGGCTATATCGGCTCTAGCAATTTTGCCGGCCGCGATTTAGTGAAAGCCCAGTGCGAAGCCAAAAATCACCGGATGCTCGGACTGATTTCCGAACAGCACAAGTATAGCCTTCTTTGCCGGTTGCCTGAGCTCGAGGTGCTCCCGGCAGCGGAAGAACTGGGCCTTGGCGTGATTGCCTGGAGCCCACTGGATGGAGGGTTACTCGGTGGCAACGCACTCAAGCCGGCCGAGGGTTCCCGCCGCGCAAATGATCCTAAGCGGGTGGAAAAACATCGCGCACAGTTGGAGCAATTCGGCGCGTTGTGCCGCGAGCTGGGTGAATCAGAGGCTAATGTCGCGCTGGCTTGGACGCTGGCTCATCCGGCGATGACTGCACCCATCATCGGTCCGCGCACATTAGAGCACCTGCAAGCCGCACTGCGCGTGGTAGATATCCGTTTGGATGAGAGCACTTTGAACAAGCTGGATGAGATTTTCCCTGGCCCCGGGGGCGATGCGCCTCGCGCATACGCCTGGTAAGATCACGTACATTCCGCACCGCGCACGGTTTTTCATACCGTCTGAATAAGCGGCTGGTTTATATGGGCGATCGCTGAAGAGCTCCGATAGCGTGTGACACTGGCCCGCAAAAGGACACATGATAAATACCAGGCGGTAGCTCAAGTTTATAGCGCAGGTAAGCCTGCACGCGACTTTAGCGTGCAGGCTGTATGCGTTGCACGCGTTAAGTCCCATATTTTACGAACGCTGCTCAACAACTCTCATTACAAAATAATTCGGACAAATTATAATGGCCGCAAGTATGTTACAATACACACATTGTTACATCTAGGAGGCGGCGTTATATGTCCAACTTTAACGAATCGAGCTACGATTGCGTAAATGATTTTCCGCTGCATTGGGTTCGGGGAAATCAGCTTGGGATTCTTCTCAGCGTTGTGGCAAGTGTGCTCACGCAGCAAGCTTGGGTGCTTGTCATTCCACTTGCGGTGCAGCTGATCAGCCGCTGGGCTGGAATCCGCTACAATATTTTTGTTCGAATTTTTTCCCCCATCTTCCCGAAAAGCTCTCGCACAGAAAGCCGGGAACTCCTTCGTTTCAATAATCTGTTGGCGATTCTGATGCTGGCGGTGGCGCTCATCGCCTGGCTGTTGCAGGCAACGGTCCTTATGTATACCAGTTTGATTATACTGAGTACTGCCGTGGTCGCCGCGTTATTCGGATTTTGCATGGGTTGCTTTATGTATTTTCAATGGAAGCAATTCAAGGCTCGGCGGCGGACATAATTAAAAGCCATTTCGAAACAAGAGGAAAAGCGCTCCGTGACGGCATGTTGTCAGGAGCATTTTTTATTGTTCTGTAGCAATGGCAAAGGTGGACGGCTGATGCACTTGAAATGAAATAAAAGGGCCTTAGCTTGGTCATGACGTCAACTCTAGCTAACAAGAAGCGCAGCACTTCCACAGACAGTTCAATTTAGTCAGCTCGAAGTCAGCGGTAAGGAGATGGGGAAGTGGAGCAAAAAATCGTTATCCAAAAAGTTAATCAACTTGATACAGCTTCGTTGATGTTGTTGGTCGGAGAAAGCTCATACGAAGGATTCCGTCATGTTAAACGATTGGTAAACGACTATGAAGATGGGGCGAACAAATTCGATGAGCCTGGAGAAGCACTGTTTATTGCTTATCAACACGACAATATTGTGGGCGTATGCGGTTTGAATCGAGATCCTTATTCGAATAACAAAGATGTTGGTCGTGCTCGGAGATTATACGTATCCCCCAGAGCACGTCGATCCGGGATCGCGCGAATGTTGATGGATTCGGTGGTTGCCGAAGCCACGAAACACTATAAAATGCTTGTGCTCAAGACCCATAATCCAATAGCCGATGCTTTTTATCGCTCTATTGGTTTTTCTGTTGATTGTGATTCAGAAAACAACAGTCATTTTCTCCGGTTAGAACGCCACACACCTAGCGACGTCTTTACATCATAGGCAATGACACAACACATGAAATCGCCCTGACCAGGCATTAGACTATAATATTTAAGTAATCTGTCTATAAAGCCCAGGGTTGGCGATATGTATTGAGCTCATGATAATTAACGCGGTCCCAAGGGGGACAGCTCACTAATGGCCGATGTGCTTCAATTTATGAATGGAAGCGAATGTGGAGGACGTAGCCCAAGCGAAAAGCGGGAGCGTTCTCTTTTTTTTGGATGTCTCTATTTCGCGGTTCAAATCACAGTCGCCTTTGGAAATATTTGTTAGCTACCTATGCACTGCTTTGATAGGCTGAGCAATAGTAAGTATAATACATTCGGTGTGCAAGTTTCGTGAGTTTCTAAACAGCCGATAGCAGATCCGATAATGCAGAGGCAGTTTACTGTCAGGGCATGATTCGTATCGGCAGAAAAGCCATCTCAGTCCGTCAATTGCAGACCCAACAGTGTTTGGATATCGGTTGTTAGTACCATATTTAATGATATAGGACCTTAATAAGAGAAGGTGGACCACATGAAACCTCACTATTTTACAATTGGCATGGCCGGTCATATTGATCATGGAAAAACTTCCTTAACCAAAGCTCTAACGAACGTAGATACCGATCGCTTGAAGGAAGAGAAGGAGCGGAAAATCTCTATAGAGTTGGGGTACGCGCCTTTTCCGTTGGATGAGTACAAAACGTCGATAGTAGATGTGCCGGGACACGAAAAATTTATTCGTCAAATGATCGCCGGTGTGGCCGGGATTGATCTGGTGATCCTGGTCATTGCCGCAGACGAAGGTGTCATGCCTCAAACAGAAGAACATATTGAGATCTTATCTTTTTTAGGAATTGAGCATGGCATTATTGCCGTAACAAAAGTGGATCGGGTGGAGCAGGACTTCATCGAATTGATCGAAGAAGATATTAAATCAACGGTGAAGAGCACGATATTCGAACATGCCGACATCGTATTTGTAGACAGTATAACGGGCACAGGATTAACAAATTTACGGTTAACAATCAAACAAAATTTGAGTAAGCTTCCGCAAAGGAATGCAATTGGAGCTTTTCGTCTTCCCATCGACCAGGTATTTACCGTCCAAGGACAAGGAACGGTTGTGCGCGGCACTGTATACGAAGGCACCATAGAGACAGGTGATGTTTTAACGGTTCTACCACAGAATGTATCTGTAAAAGCAAGGAAGCTGCATGTTCATAATCAGGAGAAGGAAGTGGCTGTCGCCGGTCAGAGGGTAGCAATTAATCTAAGCGGCTTAACCAAGGAAGAGCTCAAGCGGGGAGATGTCCTCGTTTCATCCGGTGAATTCCCAATGAGCGACACAATAGATATCTCGCTTACAACGGTGCATGATCTACAATTCCCGGTGAAGCAGCGTGCCCCCATTAAATTTCATTCAGCGACATCAGAAGTCATGGGCAAAATTATTTTTTTTGACCGCAAAGAACTGCACAAGAGTGAAGAGATACTGTGTCAGATTCGGTTGGAGGAGAAGATCATGATAAAACGAGGAGATCGGTTTGTCATTCGTCGTCCATCTCCTGTTGAAACAATTGGCGGCGGCTGGGTCATCGATCCATTGGGCGAAAAGCAAAAGTTTGGTGAAAAGACGATACAGAAGCTGGAACGAAAAAAAGAAGGCAGTCCGACAGAGAGAATACTAGATGCTTTACATTCCCTGCAATTGGTGACAAAAAAAGAGCTGCTTCAATTTACATCCATACCTGTGGAGACAATGGGTGAAGCACTGAACGTAGCGTTGACGGAAAACTCTATCGTAGAATTAGACTCAGACGTATTTACTTCGAAGGCTGTATATGAAGATGCTAAAAGCCAGCTTTTTGAGCTTGTGCGTAAATACCATGCAGTTTATCCATTGCGAACCGGAATGAACAAAGCCGAATGCATGAAAGCCCTGGATAAGAAGATCCCGGCCAGATTAACGGAAATAGTCATCGATAAGGAAGTGGAAGAAGGAATTTTGGCTAAAAATAAACAATACATCGCAGTTTTCGGATTTAAGCCACACTTTCCGGATTCATGGAAAAATCGGTTGGAACATGCATTCGCACGATTACAGGACGACGAATTAGCAGTTAAGCCATGGAATGAATATATGACGAATGAAAAAGTGCCTGAAAAGCTTTACCCGGAGGTCACACATTTTTTGCTGCAAAATCAGTTAGCTTTTCCGTTGGATGAGTCGCATTTGATTCATCGAGACGTATTTGTTGCACAGCTCAAAAAGCTCTATGAAGCCACTTCAGGCCAAGCCTTTGGCGTGCAAGAAGCGAAAGCTGGTATCGCGGCTTCAAGAAAAAACTTGATCTTATTTTTGGAACTGCTTGATCAATTGAAGATTACGCAAAGAACGGAAGAAAAACGAATCTGGGTCAAAGAATCCTGTCCCGTGCATTTTGAAGACGCCTAATTTTATGATAACATCCTATTATGTAAGCTATCTTACATAAGTGACTATTCAAGTAAAGGTATATCCTCAGGAGGGAGGTGCGCACCTATGGCACAAGGCGATAAGTTAAAATTAACTCATTTATCCAGCAAGGGTGGCTGAGGCTGCAAAATTGGTCCTGAGGACCTGGCGCAAGTTTTGCGTCATTTACCTAAAAATGCTCCAAATGCAAACCTGCTAGTTGGAATCGATACTTCTGACGATGCAGGCGTTTATAAGATTTCCGAGGACACGGCCTTGATTCAAACCGTGGATTATTTCACTCCGATAGTGGATGATCCCCGCATGTTCGGTCAGATTGCCGCGGCCAACGCGCTTAGCGATGTATACGCAATGGGTGGCAAGCCGCTAACTGTCATGAACATCGTGGGCTTTCCCGTGAGCAAGCTTGATATGTCCGTTCTGGCGGAGATACTGCAAGGTGCAAGCGAGAAGGTGCAGGAGTCCGGTGCCGTACTCGTTGGCGGACATTCCATCGATGACCAGGAGCCGAAATTCGGCATGTCTGTCACGGGCGTCGTCCATCCTGACAAAGTATGGACCAACAGCGGGGCTAAATCCGGGGATGCTTTGCTTTTAACCAAGCCGATCGGTGTGGGCATTCAAACCACAGCCATTAAAAAGGATGCGCTGACCGATCAGCAATTGGACCATGTAATGAAAACGATGGCGACACTTAATAAGACGGCTTCTGAGGTATTGCAGCAATTTGACGTGCATGCATGTACCGATGTAACGGGGTTCGGGCTTTTAGGCCATGCGAAAGAGATGGCATCGGGCGCTGACGTTGGTATGGAAATTTTCGCGGATAAGGTACCTGTACTCGATGGAACGAGGAAGTTGGCGGAGGATGGATTTGTTCCTGGAGGCACGAAGTCGAACCACAGATGGCTGAAAGACAATGTACAATACGCTGGCACCGTTGATGAAATTACGCAGCTGATTTTATGCGACGCCATAACCTCTGGTGGTTTGCTTGTCGCACTACCGCAAGAGCAAGCTGAGAAGGCGGTACAAAAGCTTGTTGAAGCTGGAGTGGAGTATGCGGCTTTGGTTGGCCGGGTAGTGAGCGAGCATGCCAAGACTATTGTCGTAAGCTAATTCATGCAAAAAAGATTCCTGTTGTGACAAACAGGAGTCTTTTTTTATTCTATCGATTGAGCCAAGAGGTTTCGGGATATCTTGATATATTCGTTGTTGAATCCCAGGTGTTACTTCAGTGGAATTCCATCAAAAAAGTATTCTGCGGGTTTTGCATTATCAAACGGGCAATGGCCACACAGTGCTTTTGCCCTCCGCTGAAATTTCTATCCTTTGCTCCATAAATCATGCCGCTGGAACCAATGATGCCAATGCACGCATAAAATCACCGACTAAGGTTGGAAGCCCAATGTATTTGAGAATAATTAAAATTGTATGTAAGATACATTACAAAGAAACAGGAATTAACGAGGGAGACATAGTGATGAACATCAGCACAGAGCAAAGGGGTATGCTCAGGGCCATACCTGCGATACATCGGCTCATCGAGCAACCGTTGGTGCAGCAGCTCAGAATGGATACGAATGTTCCCCATGAATTTATCGTCTATGCAGCAAAGCAGCTGACCGATGAATGGCGTGAACAGATTCTGACTGCATCAATACAGATTATGAATGAACAGCAGGTGCTCGAACATATGGAGCGGGATTTGTATAAAAAAATGACAGAATGGCTATCGCCGCGCCTACGCAGAGTGATCAACGGCACCGGTGTGGTCTTACATACCAATCTTGGACGGGCCCTGCTCAGTGAAACCGCTGTGAAACAAGTCATCGAAGCCGCGGCCTATTATTCCAATTTGGAATACGACATTCAAGGCGGAGAAAGAGGATCGCGGCACAGTCATGTGGAGGACCTGATCTGTCGGCTTACCGGAGCTGAAGCAGCCATGGTCGTCAATAATAATGCGGCTGCAGTTTACTTGATTTTGCGGGAAATGGCCAAAAACAAAGAGGTGATTGTATCAAGAGGGCAGTTGGTTGAAATCGGCGGATCGTTTCGGGTATCCGAAATTATGGCGGAAAGCGGAGCGAAGCTGGTTGAAGTGGGGACGAGCAATAAGACCCATCTTTATGATTACGAACGGGCTGTGCATGAAGAGACCTCATTACTCATGAAGGTGCATACGAGTAACTTTCGTTCCATTGGTTTTACCAGCTCGGTCTCCACTGAGGAACTAGCGGCACTTGGCAGGAAATACGCAATTCCTGTATATGAAGATTTGGGAAGCGGGGTACTCTACGACTTACGGCAGCATGGCATTGGTGATGAGCCCTTAGTTCAAGAGGTGATCAAAGCGGGAGCGGATCTTGTATCATTCAGTGGGGACAAGCTGTTGGGCGGTCCGCAAGCGGGAATCATTGCAGGCAATAAGCGTTGGATTGATAAATTAAAGAAAAATCAGCTGGCTAGGGTGCTCAGGGTGGATAAGATGACATTGGGAGGACTGGAAGCAACCCTTCGAATGTATTTGATTCCTGAACAAGCTAGAAAAGAAATACCTACTTTAAGAGACATTTTGAGTTCAGTGCAGGAAATTGAAGAAAAAGCACAGCACTTCATGACTCTAGTGGGAACGGATCAAAACATCACTATGAGCTTGATCGACGATGAATCGGCGGTTGGCGGCGGCACTTTGCCTGGAATTACCTTGCGTACGAAAGCTGTTGCACTTCAGTTCCCCGAATGGCCTGCGCATCATGCAGAAGAGAAGCTGCGAATGGGCACTCCTTCCGTCATTGTGCGTGTGGTTAAAGAGCAGGTGCGAATTGACTTTCGTACCATCATGAAGGAAGATATAGAGCTTTTGGCGGAGGCTGTGAAAAGGATTACTAAGCAGCGCTGAACAATCTTTTGTAATCTATGCTACTGTTTTTTAATTTCTTGGCTGTAAAATGTATGTTAATCCAAAAAGATGTACTTGGAGACAATATGCGTATTCTCTTGAAGGAGGTGAAATGAAATGGCCAAAACGATTACAGCTTCCGAGTATGAAACACTCGTAGCACATGCAACCAAACCGGTTGTTCTTGAATTCGGTGCCGATTGGTGACCGGGCTGCACTCAATTGAGACCGGTGGTCTCTAAGGTAGCCGAGCAGGAAGCAGGTGTGGATTTTTACTATGTGGATGTGGATCAATCTTCCGAGCTTGCCGATCGATTCGGAATCAGAAGTATCCCGACGCTAGTATTAATCAAAGAAGGAAAGGAAACCAATCGCTCCGTTGGCTTCATTCCTGAGGCAAAAGTGAAAGAATTTGCACTCTCGTAGGTAAAAATAAAGAGGCACCGAGCGTGTCTCTTTATCTCATAACTACTCAGGAAGTCATTTGTCCAACTTAACATAGGGATGAAGTCTAATGAAAACCGTTGTAGTAACACCTCATTATCACCAGCAAAGAGGACATAAAAATACTTAAATGCTTGTCCAATTAAAAAAAGACCAAACCTGGGCTGGTCTTTGTTCATTTACGTGATTTGGCGAGACTGTGTGGGAATCGAACCCACCAGAGACGGCACGCGCCTCCCAAATGGTTTTGAAGACCAAGGGGGACACCAGTACCCCAGCCAGCCCCATGTGGCATGAGCAGCAGTTCACTCATACAGGCGGCATTGACCTGAAATCGGTCAACATCGGAATGAGTTAAATCTTGATGCTGTAGTTTAGTATACCCTATTGTAGCCATGATTAATATAATCTGTGCTACAGACATACGTGGAAACGGAATCAGAATCATTGAATCGAACGAAGAAATTGGGTGATCACAGCGGAATTGAACTCTCGTCCCTTGCTGGGCGCGGAGTTTTTTATTTTTTCAAAAGGGAGTTTGGTAAATGGGGAAAAAAACACCTTCAATGAAATCGAAAAAAGAGCACGAAAAGTAACTAACGGAGTATCGGTTTGCACGTGTGCATACTCTGCCATAGTTCTGAGAAAAATATTCATGTATTTCACAACCAAATTCAACAATCTATGGAGGGGAAAAAATGACGCCACAAGATACCAACAATCTGGCTGAACGTACCCCAGCCGCTGCCAGCGGAGTGCCGACAAACAACGTTGGAGATCCGGATGCAGAATTGCAATCGACGAGATTTCCCAAACCTGAGGGGCCCGATGGAGTGAGGCGGCTACTTGAGGAGACGCAGGATCAGCGTTAGAACGCCCAGGGTTAACTCAGCTAGTGAGCCAAAAGCCGGACGATTGTCTTCGTCCGGCTTCTTTCTTGTACGCCCAGATGGGAGTCAATCTTTGGGTGCAAGTCCCGAACTGGGGATGGTCACGCTCTCAATAAAATATTTTCTTACTGCAGAAATGGTCGGAGTGATAGCTAATATTTGGTGAGCATTCGCAGCGATTAGTGTTAATATAGATTTAAAGCCGGTTACGAAAGGGAGAGAGCAATGTGTCCACAGTCCGATGAAGAGGTTGATGAACGTGTTGCCAAACAGCGTAGTCCGAAGAGGCTGCTTGACCCGCAGCAATTATTGAGACTGGAGTCAGGAGGAACGAATGAAATCCGAAAGGTCATCCGCCAGCTTGTCGGGCCGTCGTTAGTCGAGAACATTTTGCTGAATGTGCTTCAGATGATCGTGATGATTATGGTCGGGCACGTTGGAGCGGAGGCGGTCACTGCTGTAGGCTTAACCAATCAGCCCATTTTTTTCGCATTGGCAATTTTTATGGCACTCAATATCGGAACAACGGCAATCATCGCCAGAGCGATGGGAGCGGGAAATGTAGAGGAAGCGAATCTGACGGCCCAGCAAACTTTTATCCTCAGTATGCTGCTTTCTGTGGGAGTCATTATTCTTAGTTATTTGTACGCGGAAAACATCATGATATTCATGGGGGCCACGCCGGAAGTGATGCAAGAAGGAGTCGGCTACGCGCAGATCATGTTTCTGTCGCTAGGTTTTACGATTTTGTCGATGAGCTTGTCCGCTGTGCTGCGCGGAGCCGGAGATACGCGTACGCCAATGAAAATCAATGTGCTTTCGAATATCATTGTTGTGGTGCTCGGATATCCGCTCATTTACGGCATTGGCATCATCCCCGGCCTTGGCGTAGCGGGAGCTGCGATTGCTACAGCTCTGGCGAAAGCGTTTGCCGCGATATGGGTGTTGAAGGTACTGTTCGGCAAAGGCTCGTACATCAAGCTGTCCTGGAGCCAAGTAGGGACCTTCCATTATCCGACGATTCGCCGGCTGGTAAAGATTGGTTTACCGTCCATGGGCGAACAATTTGCGATGCGATTGGGTCAGCTTGTATTTACGATCGTTGTAAGCGGTTTGGGAACGGCGGTTTTTGCAGCGCATACGATCTGCTTCAATATTATGGGGTTTGCCTTTATGCCAGGTATGGCTTTCGCGCTTGCCGCCAGCACGCTTGTCGGGCAAGGCCTGGGTGCCGGGAAGCCTGATTTGGCTGAAAAATTCGGTTGGGAAACGCAGCGATTCGGCCGTATATTTGGAGGGATAACGGGAGTCTGCTTCATTATACTGGCTCCGTACATTATGATGCTGTATACGAATGACCAGACCGTAATCAACGCAGGGAGCAGCGCATTAAGAATTATCGGATGTATTCAGACTTTCCAAGCGACACAATTTATATTAGCCGGGGCGCTGCGCGGGGCGGGTGATACCAAAATTCCGCTCATTTCGACTTTTGTCGGCGTCTGCATTTTTAGAAGCTTATTAGGCTTACTTTTTGTAATCGGTTTCAACTGGGGAATTATAGGCGCTTATTTATCGATTGCGATCGATCAAATCGTGCGAACAGCCATTATTTTTTACCGTTATAAGAGCGGCAGATGGAAAACGGCGATTGTGTAGTATGCAAACGCATTCATTATAAAGAAATGAAAAGTAGCTAATAGCGGAGACGCTTCATATTCAAAAGTATGCTCCAAATAAGTGGGGACTTTGTGCCATGGCAGGAAGTGTAGATGAATGGTGTGCTGAGGTATCGTATGGAATAATGTAGAAATACAGGAGTTGATGTGTAATGGTTTTATGTATAATTTTTGATTTAGATGGTACGCTGTGTGATTATAATCAAGCAATGGAAAACGCAAAACAGAACCTGTCAATTATGCTATCGGAGGCCAATATAAAAACCTTATTCATTTTGGAATCGTTATCATCAGGCTAGAGCCTAAACTATTTAAACAATTTATTAATAGCGAAATATCCATTGATGAGTACCGAATCAGGCGGTATTCTGATATTCTACGAGAAATTGATGTAAGTTCAATTTATTTGGCTAAACAAATGAATATCACGTATATGAAGGAAGCAAATCATAACGTAAAATCATTTGAAGATATAATACCTTTTCTTACTGCTTTCAAAAGAACCGGTATGAAAGGAGCAGTTTTAACCAATGGTCCTTCAGATGGTCAAAGAGATAAAATCAACGCATTAGGGTTACACGAATATTTCGATAAAGTTTATATCAGTGCAGAAGTAGGTTTTGGTAAACCGCAAAAAGAAGCGTTTCAATATGTCCTGGATGACTTGAATTTGCTTGCTTCCGATTGTATGGATGATTGGTGATTCAATTCAAAATAATATTGTAGGTGCACAGCAAATCGCAAAGGTTTTTTGATAGACCGTACCAATAAATATCCGGATTATCAGAGTCCCAAGATTAAAAGCCTGTTGGATCTGCTCGACGAGAAAGAGGGACTGATATGTTAGTAAATAATATTAACTGGGAAAGTTAAAGTTTCTAGGAGTCACGCTATACTTTAAATAATCATAAAACTTGTGTTATTTGGTTCACAGGGTTACCTGTTATTGAAAGGGTGTGGCTATTTTGTTTTATAGAAGGAAGTTTTATATTGTAAAAAATGAGTTTGTTGACATTTTTAATGCACATTTTAATGAAACAAATTTACCTAATCAAATTAAGCATGGGGCTCGATTAATTGGAAGGTGGATGCTGCCCAATGATGAATCGACTACTGAGATATTCGCTATTTGGGAGTACGACAGTTATGAAAAGTACAAGGAGATAGAAACGGCTGTCAGAGGAGACAGTGAACACAGAAATCGAATAAATAAGTGGTATGAAGAAAATGGTGGTAGAGAATACGTTTATAAACAGTGTATTTTTGAGGTTAAAAATGAGCAGTTAATTTCTACTTCCATACAGAATGAATTCACTAATCATGATGTGCAATTTTGGCTAAAGAAATAACATTTCCGCGGTACAAGGGGCTTCATCGTTTTGTAACACGGTACAGTGAATCAAGTAGAAGAAGTCTGCTCCCGATTGAGAGGTGTGCCAGAGTGAAATCGAATAGTGTAACAAATTTAAACTGGATTGGATCAGAGCGAGCATACCTCAATTTGCCATCAGTAGAGAAACTGCAACATATGACGATCGGCAGGTATGGTGGAAACACTGAGAGTGGAGCGCATAAAAATGAGGATGGTTTATTAGTCTGGCAAAGTATTTCATGGGAGTTTGTAACACTAATTGATTCACATAGCTCTTGTGATAGTACAGAACTGATTATTGCCACACTAAAGGAAAATGAAAATGCGATTAAAGAGATTCTCGATTCAAAAATAGATGTGTTGTTCGATCAAATTGAAAAATTACTGCTTCAAGTATTTAAATCGGATAGGTTTAAGGATAAATGCCGTGTCCTACAGGGTGAAGCGTCTTGCTTAATCTGTATTCGAAAAGAGAACGTTCTTTGGTGGTTTTCCGTTGGTGATTGTCAGTTATTTCTGATTCATGATGATTTAGAAAAGTGGGGACAAGTGAGTTTAAACCAAAGAAATTATTACGAATGGATAGGTAAAGTAAATACGTTCGAACAGGCAGTACCAAGTTATTCACTTGGTCGTAGGGAACTTAGAAGAGGAATCAATTATATTTTGTTGATTACAGATGGATATCTAGAAGCGAAAGAGGCTGCAATCTCAATTCCTGATCTTTGCCGCTCGGAGCGTTTGGTTGTATCCTTTCTGAATATTCTACATTGTCAGCAAACGGTGGATAGTACTACATTAGTACTTTGGGCTGTACAGAATGAGCTGGATGCAGCAATTCCCTTCAGATTGATCATTTAATAAGGCAGGGAACAAAATCAAAAAGCTTTGAGCGGAGGAATGGCCGTTCGCATTCCCGACATGAAGCATCCGTACAAAGCGGAGCTCGCCATTTAAATCAAGTTCGAACAGCAGCCTTAGTCAGCGGTATTCCTTACGCCGGTCTAGGGCTGTTTTCATTTTGCTCAAATTGATGCCCATAATCAGGACCCGTTTCGCGAGGGAAACAGGGTCCAGTACGCTGCTTGCGTTTCACATAGGGGTCACAAACAGGGCGAGGTAAACCTGTTATAAGGAGAAGCTAAGGTATGGACCATCTCGGGAATCGGTAACTCGGATTCGTGATTGGGGGGATAAACCATATGGATGATACGTGTAGGAAATCTGGTGCCTAATCTGACGATGAAAAAAAGGGGCATCTTCGACTGACTCGTACGGCAGTGAAAACGAGTTGGGCGGAACGGTATAACCTAATCTTTCTGGAACAGGAACTGGGGCTGAAGGTACATCCGGAGAAAACCATGGTTGTGGACAATATGGAAGAGCCATTCGTCTTCCTGGGTACGAGTTTTGGAATGGTTCAAGGATGAAGCCTTCGGACAAAGCGAGCGCAAATTCAAAGGAACGGGTAAAAGAACTGCCGCGAAGGAACCAGACGGTCAGCGTCGAGCAGTTCATAAAGAGGAAGCTAAATGCGTGATGGGGCAATTACTTCGGTTAGCTTTTTCCGGGACATGGATGGTTGGACGCAGACTACGGGCTGTACAACTGAGAAGTTGGAGGAAAGTCCGCATGAACAGCCTCTGCCTCAACTAAGGATGACGGTATGGAGAAATTCCATGGCTTCCACGCACAATTTGCGATGCCTAGCCTATGGGTTTAGGAAATCGGTCTCTGCTCATTAGTCGACCTTTACACTGAACTTGATCCTCAGCAGGGATAAACACTGGAAGAGCCGTATGCGATGACCCGCACGTGCGGATGTGTGAGAGGCCCATGCAAATGCGCATGGGCCTACTCGATTTGTGTGCCGTCAAACGAATATTGGATTGCTTGAATGGTCCCCTTTGAAGATACTGAAGACAGTTCTGTGCATGTCGTTGGGTCAATGCAAAACCGTTGCAAAAAATAATAGCTAACGAAGCCCTGTGTAAGAATATCATCAATAATGATTAGACATAGTCACGGTGTTTTCGACCAATATGTTTGCGCTAATGAACGGGCTCATCATTCACATCCACGATCAATTGCTCCAGCTCTGCGGTCAAAGCAACTGTTCGGTGAGAATATTCGGGCTTGCCGTATACGTTGTTTAGCTCATACGGATCTTGTTGCAGATCAAACAGCTCCCATTCCGGCGGCCGTGACTCGTCGCGGGAATCGGTGGTGCCTAGTGCCTGCGCATAATAGTAGATGAGCTTATAATCATGGGTGCGGATACCATAATGCGCGTATACTTCGTGACAGCCGTCCAGGTGCATCCAGTAGCGATAGTACATCGAAGTGCGCCAGCCTTCAGGCGTAACGCCGTTCAGCAACGGACGTATGCTCTTTCCTTGCATCCGTGCGTGAATTGGTAGCTTCGCATATTCTAGGAAAGTAGGAGCGAAATCTGTGTTTAGTACAATATCCGTGTTGACTGTGCCCGGCTTAATCTCCCGCGGATACCGCACAAGGAACGGCATGCGCAGCGATTCCTCGTACATGAACCGTTTGTCGAACCAGCCGTGGTCGCCGAGGAAAAACCCTTGGTCTGACGTATAAATGACGATCGTATCATGAGCAAGACCTGCTCCGTCAAGGTAATCGAGCATGCGGCCCACATTATCATCTATTGAAGCTATGCAGCGTAAGTAATCCTTCATATAACGTTGATACTTCCACTTGCGTACTTCCTCTGCGGTTAATCCTTCCGGAGGAGCGCCTTTCGTATCGAGGTCATTCAGGTCATCGATGCGCATCTTGGCCTGTGCGGCTGCTTGTGATCGAGTCGCATAATCGTCGTTGAAGGTTTCCGGCTCCGGGATCTCGATATCCTCATAGAGATGCATATGCTTCTCGTCCGGCTCCCAGTGGCGATGTGGTGCCTTATGATGACACATCAGCATGAAAGGGCGTTCAGGATCCCGCTGCTTGATCCAGTCCAACGACATATCCGTAATGATATCCGTGACGTAGCCAGTATAGCGCGTTCGTATACTCATATTGATGAATTCCGGATCATGGTAGTCCCCCTGATCAGGCAGAACATTCCAATAGTCAAAGCCTGTAGGATCATAGTTACCACCATGTCCGAGATGCCATTTTCCAATAATAGCGGTCTGATAGCCGTCTTCCTTCAATAGCTTGGGGAACGTTACTTGCCTGCCGTCCAGATCATCGCCGAGCGTCTTTACGCCGTTGATATGATTATAGACGCCTGTTAATATCGTAGCGCGGCTAGGCGCACATATCGAGTTCGTGCAGAAGCAGTTGTCAAAACGGGCTCCTTCATTCGCAATTCGGTCGAGATGGGGTGTGGTATTGACCTTGCTCCCATAGGCGCCGATTGCGAGTGAGGCATGGTCGTCAGACATGATGAACAGTATATTTGGACGTTTTACAGTCTGCAGAGACATAGGAAGCACCCTTTCCTAGGTATAAAATGGCAAAAAGATAAATAAACATGAGCTCCGTTTCTTTATTAAAGAAGCTTTACTAAAGCATCCAGTCTCGTCCTCCATATCTTACTTCATTCCGGATATCGTGAAATTCTCGATGATATGCTTTTGGAAGTAGGAGAAGATCAGGATGACCGGAACAACCATGAACGCGGAACCAGCCATCTGTAAGGCGAAATTGCCCCCGTATTGTCCTTTTAATAACTGTAGTCCAACGGACAGTGTATACAGCTTTTCATCATTTGCGATAATCAAAGGCCACAAGAAGCTGTTCCAGCCGTGAATGAACGTAAGTATGGCTTGTACGGCCAAGATCGGTTTCGACATGGGTAAAACGATCTGTAAAAAGATTCTATATTCGCTGGCACCATCGAGACGAGTAGCCTCGAGCATTTCACTAGGTATAGTCGACATAAATTGGCGGAACAAAAAGATTCCGAATGCTCCTACTAGACCGGGCAATATAATACCAGCCATGCTGTTCGTCAGCCCAACAGAGTTCAGAATAAGGTAGACAGGAATCATCGTAACCTGAGATGGAATCATCATGGTTGCAAGTACAAGCACGAATAGTCCATTCCTGCCTTTAAAGTCATATTTGGCAAAACCGAAACCGGCCACTGCATTCAGGAACATCCCGAAGAAAGAAAATATTACAATCGTTAGTGTGTTTACCAGGTAAATATCAAAATTCATATTCGTAAACAAATTTCGGAAATTTTCTAAGGTGAAGTCTTTTGGCAACAATGTAGGCGGAATCTGCATAACTTCGCTTTCTGGCTTGAATGCGGATATAATCATCCATGCGAAAGGCATCAAGAACAAGATACCGGCAAGCGTTAATAGACTTGCAGATATCCATTGAAAAATTTTATGCTTCTGACCATTGTTCATTGCTTTTAGTTTAACGGTTGTTGGGCTCACCGCTGCACCTCCAGTTCTATAGCATACCCGAATCCTTGTTCTGCGCTCGCATCTGAATAAGCGTGACTATTATGATCGCAGCGAACAACACGAATGATCCTGCCGCAGCATAACCAAAGTTGCTTAACTGAAAGCCGTTGTTGTAGATGAACAAAGCGACCGATATGGTACCGTCGAGTGGGCCGCCCTCTGTCATAACAAACGGCTCCTCGAAAAATTGCAGCCAGCCGATCATGGTAGTAACCGAGACGAAGAAGATAGCGAAGCGGAGCATAGGAATTGTAATCTGAGTTACTTGTTGCCATGCATTAGCACCATCTAGCTGAGCTGCTTCATAGTAGGACCTGGGAATGCCTTGAAGCGCTGCGATGAAAATAACCATATTGAGACCGATCGCTTTCCACAGTGCAAGCAGAATGAGCGATATCTTTGCCATTGTCGGATCGGTTAACCATGGAACTTCAGGCAGGCTAAAAAGACTTAGCAGGTAATTCAACAAACCGAGCGTTGGGTTATACAAGTAGCTCCAGACAACCGCGACCGCAACAATGTTGGTTACGGACGGCAGGTAATAGACAACTCGAAACACTTTAAAGATGCGTGATGTGCCGAGGTTAATCAATATTGCGATCGTAAGTGAAAACAAGAGAACGAGTGGAACCCCGACAATAACGTAGAAGAGGGTGTTCGTGATGGACTTCAGGAAGACTGGATCAGCGAAAACCTCTACATAATTATTGAGCCCGACAAATTCGATGTCGGAGAAGTTCGCCAGCCCGCCTAGATCCATATCTGTAAAGCTTATGATTAATGCTATCGCTATAGGAAGCAAGGAGAACAAAGTAAGCAGCAGTAGAGTGGGAGCAATAAAGAAGTACGGTGCATTTTTGTTCATAAAGCCATACATACTAAACATCACTTCCTTTAGCTCTTGCGAACATCGCAAGCGGACTGATAGTAATTAACCGGCATTTCTGCCGGTTAACAAGTTATGAATATGTGTCTACTTGCCAAGGCTCTTTTCGGCGCTTTGATTGAATTGATCCATCTCTTGCTGTACGTCTGCATTACTGCGGTAGATTCTCTCGAAATGCTTCAGGTAGTTTTTGCTGATCTCTGCCCATTGTGTCATAACCGGCATTGGTTGAGCTGTATCAAGCTGTTCTTTAATGATTTTGTAGTTATCTGTGGTAAGTAGTTCATTGTCCCATGCTTTTGTATTCGCAGGAAGCGAACTGGTGGCTTCCATCCATTTCAATTGAGTTTCAGGCTTGCTCATGTATGCAACGAATTTTGCAGCTGCATCTTTGGTCTCGGAATATTCAAATACGGACAAGTTGGATCCACCCAAGATGGAAATATTGTTTTCTTTCTTAGGCAGGACAGCGATACCCCACTTGCCGTCAAGTTCAGGAGCTTGATCTTGAATCAGCTTAATCATCCAAGGACCGCTGATGAACATAGGCACGATACCCTCGCCTTTGAATGCAACGATCGCATCCAGACCCGAATCTTTAGGAGCAGATCCGGTTTGGAAGAAGCTGTTCAGGTACTGTACCGCTTCAACATATTTAGGCTGATTGAACAACGGCTTACCGGTGTTGTCAAACCATTCTGCACCGGCTTGACGAGCGAACATGAAGCCGAGAGATTGCTCTTTCGTGTCGATGCTTATACCATACTTGCCTTTGCCGCGTGCAGCAAGCTTCTGTGCAGCGTCGGACAGCTCTTCCCAAGTTGTTGGAGCTTGCTGATAGCCGACTTTCTTCAGCAGATCTGAACGATAGTAAAGGAAGCGCGTTTCTACGTACCAAGGAGCTGCTACATAGGTCTTTTCAAAAGTACCGGCTGCAACTGCACCTGGATAGAAGTTTTCAGTCTTAAGCTCTGGATATGTATCAACATAGGGGGTGAGATCCATAAGAGCTTTTGCATCGGCAAATTCTGGAATCCACGTCGTACCCATTTGGATAACGTCAGGGCCTTTTTTGGATGCGACAGCTGTCAACAGCTTGTCATGTGCCTGGTTCCAAGGGATAGCTTGTACTTTGACTGTGATATTCGGATTTTCTTTTGTAAATTCATCTGCGATTTTCGGAAGGGATTTTGCTTCCTCACCCATTCCCCACACATTAAGGGTAACTTTTTCATCGGATGCATTCCCGGACGCCGCGGCAGAACCTTTGTCATTTGACGAGCATCCGGTAAGTATGCCCAGCAGTAACAGGGTTGTTCCTAAAAACACAGCTGCTAATGCTTTACGCATTGTTTTTGCTCCTCTCAACAATTGCTTGATGTTGTAATTAGAATCCTAAAATAATTCCTGGCTGCATTTGGGAAATTGGCACTATAAAATGATCATCTCCACCCCCGTCTAATTGTGAAAAGCCCCTTTTGTCCAAAACAGGAAAGCAAGGAATTTCATAATACGAAACGTTTCGATACTGTGTTTTATCTTCTCTTATACTTTATCTAAACGTTTCAATTGGTATTATAAATCAATTTGTAACCGCATTCAATAAGAAAATACCATGATTTTTTAATAAAATAAAAACGTTTCGAATCATAATTGACGGTAAATAGTAAAGCTATTTATAATCAAACCGTACTAATAGAATCGTTTCTTTTGAGATGTCAGACGGCAAAAACCCACTAATTACGCAGGCCGTACCAGCGGGTATTCATGGGATGAGCCTAATTAAATGAACTTGGTGTAACGTCTACACCATGGAACAGATTCAAGAGGTTATTGCTGTGCTAGGCGATGGTTCGCTGGTTACCCGTATTACGGCCGTTTTAGGCATACAGTATAGAAGCCGCGACTTGCCTGTAACGTGGGAGGAAACACTGTCTCCGTCTGGAGCTCGTACACAGGGTTCCCTTCAGCGCTACGACCAACTTGTGGGGGTGATCTAAGATGGCGGCAGAGCTGGCAGATTTGTGTCGACAGCTTCGACTACCGCATGTCATGGCTATGTGTCTTATCGTAAAGTAAAAATACCCCGAAAAATCATCATGCTCTACCCAAAAAAATCGTGCACAATTACCCATCATAATCGACCTGGGTAAAACGAACGACGATTGAGAAACCGATACTCTTCGTGGCGATACAGCGAAGGGTGCGGGGACGGGAGATGTTGAAAATGAGCCAGATCGAGACGATTAAGGAATCGCATGCGAAGGGGCTGGGGTTCGGTGGCGATCGCCGAGCGACTGAACATCACACGAAAGACGGTTAGCAAATACATGGCAGAAGACGGATTTCAAGAAAGACCGAAAGAACATAAGGCAGCGCAATCTTCCAAGCTGGATCCGTTCAAACCGCTCATCCAGGAGTGGCTGGAAGAGGACCGGAAAAACCGATACAAACAGTGGCATACCGCAATGCGGATTCACAAGCGCCTCACGGCCGAATGCAAGGGCTACGACGCCTCGTATCCCATCGTCCAGTGCTATGTGAAGAGCTTGCGGAAGCACCGGTACCAGGAAGGTACATTGGAACTTGACTGGCAGCCGGGCGAAGCGCAGGTGGACTTTGGCGAAGCCGAGTTTTACGATGCAAGCGGCGAGAAGCGGATGCACAAGTTCCTCTGCGTAAGTTTCCCCTACAGCAACGCCGGCTACGTCCAGCTCTTCGGCGGAGAAACGGCAGAGTGCGTCGCGCATGGTCTGCAAGATATATTCCACCGAATCGGCGGCGTACCGACGCGCCTCATCTTCGACAACGCCAGCGGCGTAGGCCGCCGGGTCAGCGAGAATGTGCGAATCGCCGAAGTATTCCTGCGCTTCAAGGCGCACTACGGCTATGAGCTCACCTTCTGTAATCCGTACGTCGGCCACGAGCAACGGAATGTGGAGAACAAAGTTGGCTACATGCGGCGCAATCTGTTCGTTCCGCTGCCCACCGTCACCGACGTGCAGGCGTTTAACCGGGAGCTGCTGGATCGCTGCGAAGCCGACTGGCAGCGCAAGCATTACAAAAAAGGCGTGCCGATGAACCTGCTGTTTGAAGACGACAGAAAGGCGTTTCTCTACCTGCCGAAGATGCCGTTTGCCGCCTACCGGTACACACGCGTGAAGACCGACGGCTACGGCAAGTTCCTGGTGGATGGCAAGCACTTTTATTCGTCGGCTCCGGAGTGGGCCGGCAAGGAACTCGCCGTCCGGATCGGTGCGCATACGGTCGCACCGCTTGCGCCGAGCGGCGAGCCCATTAGCGTACATATCCGCATATTCGGCAGGCAGCGGACGGACAGTGTCGATGTGCGGACCACACTCAGCCGCCTGCTCCAAAGCCCGGGCGCCTGGCGAAACAGCCTGATCCGCAAAGCCCTTCCCGAGCGGCTGAGAGAGGAAATGGACGGGCTCGAGCGCGCCGAACTTCGGGAGGCGCTGCCCACGGTGCAGGACCGCTCCAGCCGGTATGATTTCGATACGGCGCTCCAGGCCCTGGAACAGGCGACCGAGCTCGGAAGCCTGAGCAGTTCCAACAGTGTGGTGCTGGCGGCCAGGCTGGCCGCGTTTGAACCCGAAGAAACGAGCGGTGTCGATCGTGGCGTTTACGATGAGCTTTTGCAGACGACCGGGGGTGGGTAGCGATGAGCCTGACCCGTGAACGCGAGACGCTGCGAGGCGAGATCTCCGTCTTCTGCAAGAAGCTCGTGTTCAGCCAGCGCGCCGTGCAGCTGTGCGAGACCGAGGCTACACCCAAGCAGGAGGAATTCCTTCACCGCGTCCTCGCCGATGGAAAGCCGGGAGCGCAGCCGCCGGGCTAGGTTGCTCAGCCGCGCCGGGTTTCCGGTCTATAAGACGCTGGACGGCTACGTGCAGCTGCCGTCGTCGCTGCAGTGGAGCGATCTGATGGGGCACGTTTATCCAGGGCAGACGAAAACCTTGTCCTCTACGGCCCGGTCGGTACCGGCAAGACGCATCTGGCGATTGCTCCGCGCCTGTGAGCTGGGCATGACGGTAAAGTTCTACACGGTCGCCGTACTTGTGATGCGATTGGCTGAAGCACGGCACGGCGGCGTACTTGAACCGCTCATGAGCGAGATCCAGCGCTGCCAGCTGCTTATCCTGGACGAGTGGGGCTACATTCCGGTTGACAAAGAGGGCTCGCAATTGCTATTTCGCGTCATTGCTGACAGTTACGAGCGCCGTAGCTCGGTCATTACCACGAACCTCCAGTTCTCCAAATGGGGTTCTGTCTTTACGGACGACCAGATGGCCGCGGCGATGATTGACCGGCTCGCGCACCACGCACATTTGCTTGTTTTCGAGGGCGAAAGCTACAGAATGAAACATGCACTCATGAAGGAACGATGAAAAATTACCCCTGACGATCATGGTCAAAAATGCACGATTTTTTCGGGTAATTTTGCTTGACGAAATGCAGAAGTGGCTGTTATAAGTACTGGTCTTGCAAATCACAGGAAAAGAGGCGCCGAAGCGAGGGTTCGATGGAGATCCAATGCGCAACTTAATACCTACCAAGAACATGATGCACACGCGACTCGTCTGCGACATTAGGCCCATTGACCATGCTCCGTGCCTCTCATATAATTTATGAAAACGCAACCAAAAACGTTTCCGAAAATAAGGGGGGATGCCCTATGGTGTCGATAAAAGATATTGCCAGCAAAGCGGGTGTTTCCATATCAACAGTTTCAAGAACGTTGAATCACTACGCGGATGTTAATCCGAGGACGAGAGATAAGATTTTCAAAATCGCAAAGGAGCTTAATTATTTTCCCAATGCCGTGGCTCGGAGTCTCGTGCAGAAGAAAACGCATACAATAGGCGTATTCTTCGGCAACAAAACGAATTCCGGCTTTGATCACCCTTTCTTTCAGGATGTGATTTCCGCGGTGAGGGAAGTCGTAGGTAACGCCGGCTATGATCTGCTCGTGTTTACCAACAAAAACAAAGAAAGAGCAACCTACACGACGCTAAGCAAAGAGAGAAGTGTGGACGGAATCGTGTTGCTTTTAACAGGGGAAGGCAAAAAGTGGGACCACCAGCTCACGGAGCTTCAGGAAAGCGGAATCCCGTGTACGGCTATTGACGTTCCACTTGTGGGTGAGAAGTGCGGGTTTGTAGAGTCGGACAACTTCTCCGGTGCCAAACAGGCCATCGAACACTTGATATCTCTTGGTCATACGACCATAGCATTCATAGGTGGGGACGAGATCAGCAAGACAAGCTTCGACCGGCTGAGAGGTTACCAGCAGGCGTTGATGGACCATAAACTTGGGCTGGACCCTACGCTGGTGAGACTGGGTTACTTTATCAAGGAGAAAGCAATGGAGGAAACCCGCAATCTAATTGAAACCGGTAAGCAGATCACGGCCTTCTTTGCAGCGAGCGATGAAATGGCCATGGGTGTTATCGAAGCTCTCACCGCTATCGGACTTCGGGTTCCCGAGGACGTCTCCGTCGTCGGATTTGACGATATCAGAGAGGCAGCGTACTTCCGGCCGGCTCTCACTACGATCAGGCAGAACAAATACAAGCTGGGCAGTACAGCGGCAGAGGTACTGTTAAAAATTATTGAGAATACAGGGCCAAGCTCCTGTCCGGTCGTGCTTCCCTGTGAACTCATTGTAAGAGAGTCCACAGCTGCTTGCAGCAGACGAGAATAAAATTTTTTTTAATGATTTCCAAAAACGTTTTTGGAGAATTGGAGGCCGCTATGAAAAGAACATTCTCACTTTCACTCGTGACCTGTCTATCCTTTTCACTGTTCGCTGGTTGCGCCAGTTCCGGCGCTGATTCCGACGAAGCCAACAATGGAGTGGTTACCATTCAATACTGGCATACTCAGACGGAAGAAGAGCGGGTAGCTCAACTGAAATCGATAATCAAAACCTTCGAAACGCAGAATCCGAACATCCGCGTCGAGCAGGTTCCGGTTCCTGAAGAGGATTTTCCGAGCAGAGTCTCGGCCGCTCTCGGAGCAGACCGGCTGCCGGCTATGATCGAAGGCGGAATCGACCAAATGCTCTTTCTCGGTTCTGAGCTCGTGACGGACAATGCTCTCCACGAAGCGGTCATTGATGAGATCGGTAAGGATACCTTTTATGAAGGCGCTTTAAATACAATGAAAGCCGGTGGTAATCAGGGCTATTACGGTGTTCCGATTTCCGGCTGGGTGCAGGGCATCTGGTATAACGGGAAACTGTTCAAGGAGAAAGGATTGGAGCCGCCTGCAACATGGGACAACATCCTGAAAGCGGCACAAGCGTTCCATGCCCCCGACCGTCAGCAATACGGTATCGTGGTGGGAACATCGAAGGACGATTTCACGGAACAGACGTTCAGCCAGTTTGCCTTATCCAACGAGGCTCAGGTATTCGATCAGCAAGGGAAAGTGAATTTCAATTCTCCAGAAATGCTGCAAGCTTTGAGTTACTATAAAGAGCTCGCCAAGTATACGCCACCGGGCTCGGAAAGCTGGCGGGAGGCGCGGGAGATGTATTTGTCCGGTCGGGCTCCTATGGTGATGTATTCTTCCTATCTGATGGGTGACCTGGCGGAGAATCAAGAGCTGGCAGAGAATACACATTTTGTAGTGCCGGAGAACAAAACAAAAGCCACATACGGTGAAATCACGTCGTTAGCGGTGATGAATACGATTTCCGAACAGGAGCGTGAAGCGGCCAAACGGTTTACCCTTTTCCTCACGCAGAAGGATATTAACATCAAATACTTGCATATGTCACCTGGGGGAGCCAATCCGACGAGAGCAGTGATTGCCGAAGACCCTGCTTACCTCGAGAACGAAGTGCTGCAGGCATATGGCCCTGAAGCGATCAAGATTGCGTCGAGTCTGGATAACTTGAAGCGATTCGGCTTTGTCAACGGCAGCATGAAACCCGCGATGGGAGATATCTCCGCCCAATTTGTCATCGGCGAGGCGGTGAACAGTATAACCGAACGAAATGTTGGTCTGGAGACGGCCGCGCAGAACGCTCAGGACAAAATGAGCAAGATCGCAAGAAGATCAACGGAATAACGCCAATCACTGCAAAAAGGAAGTGAAACCATGCAAAATCATAATGCACTGAATGAGGGTTTATCCGGCGCAATCAGTCCTGCCCGTAAAAAACCAACAATGAAAGACAAGGAGGCGAGGCTGGGTTATCTGTTGATTGCGCCCTCACTCATCCTGATAGCCATCGTGATCTTGTATCCTGTGATTTATAACATCACATTAAGCTTTCAGAACGTTGCGTTAAACCCACGGCGGTCGAACACATTTATCGGGTTCGATAATTATGTGGCGCTTCTTACAGATCCGAGCTTGTGGCATTCGCTATGGGTGACTCTGATTTATACGACGGCGACCGTGATCGGAGCGACAGTGCTGGGAGTAGCGGTCGCGCTGCTGCTCAATCAGCAGTTAAAAGGAAGACGGCTCTACCGGTCGGTTGTCCTGCTGCCCTATGTTGCACCGATCATTTCTCTGGTCTTTGTCTGGCAGTATATGTTTAATCCCGTATACGGGATGGTCAACTATACGCTCGTACAGCAGTTGGGAGTGCTGGGCGAGTACGTGGATTGGCTGGATTCGCCAAATGCGGCCTTAACCCTTGTCAGCGTGTTCGACATTTGGCACCTGTTTCCTTTTTGCTTCATGATGGTTCTGGCAAAGCTGCAGTCCATCGACCAGACGGTTTATGAGGCGGCAGAGATCGACGGGGCCGGCGGCTGGAACAAGTTCCGTTTTATCACAATGCCGGAAGTGCAGTTTGTGGTGGGTTCGCTAATGATCCTGCGGTTCATCTGGAACTTCTACAAATTCGACGATGTCTACCTGTTGACGAAAGAAGTGCCGGTGGTCGGTGTATATACGTACGAGCTGGCATTTACAACCTTTGACCATGGATTAGCCGCCGCCATTACAGTCACTCTATTTATTTTGATCATGGTATTTGTACTCTTTGCCGTAAGGAAGGTGCTGAAATGGTAACGAATAACCGGCTGATTAATCGAGTCATTCTGTACTGTCTGGTCCTGTTAACCGTCGTCACTACGGTTTTTCCATTTCTCGTGATGTTAAGTACCGCTCTCAAGCCAAATGACGAAGCGCTGCAAGCCGTTCCGCACCTGATCCCGCAGAGTGCTACACTTCAACATTTTAAAGATGTGCTGAACCCTACAATTTTCCCATTCTGGACTTACTTTACCAACAGCTTCCAAATTTCATTCATCACCGCATTAATTTCGGTTGTGGTGGGCACGATGGGTGCTTACAGCTTTGCCCGTCTTGAGTATAAAGGACGCGGAGCCATCCAAAGAGGGGTTCTCCTGATCTACATGTTCTCTGGAATTCTCTTAGTGGTGCCTCTTTATAAAATGGTTACGATGGCAGGCCTGTACGACACCAAAATGTCTCTGATTGTAACCTACCTGGTATTGACGATGCCGGTGTCGCTTTACATGCTCGGCAACTATTTCAGAACCATTCCGCAGTCGCTGGAGGAGGCGGCGATCATCGACGGCTTGACGCGAATCCAGGTGATTTACAAGATCGTTGTTCCGCTGTCGATTCCCGCCATCGCATCGGTGTTCATTTATGTGTTCATGATCGCCTGGAACGATTACCTGTTCGCGTCGGTGTTCATCGTGTCCGAAAAGAATATGACGCTTCCGATCGGATTAAGCCACTTGTTCCATACCAAACATTACGTGTGGGGCAGAATGATGGCGGCCTCGCTTTTATCCGCCATTCCGGTTGTCGTCCTGTTTAGTATCGTGGAGAAGTATTTTGCCGGCGGTTTGACTGCAGGCGGAGAAAAAGGATAAATAAACTAAACGGAGGAATTTCTATGTTGAAACAATTGGTAGCGGCAGCACCCCGGGAAGCAAAGCTTATGGAGTACGAGGATAGAGAGATTGCTTCGAGCGAGATTCGGGTCAAAGTAAAATACGCATCTCCCAAGCATGGCTCTGAACTTGCCGATTTCCGTGGCGAAACTCCGTTTCTGGATGAGCAGTATGATCCGGAGTGGCAGATGTTCATGCCCAGAGATCCTTCTGATGCGAAGGGGGTGAAATTCGGGGAGTGGAACCTTGGAAACCAGTGGGTGGGCGATATCATAGAAATAGGCTCCGATGTGAAGGACTTTGCTGTAGGAGACAGGGTCTGCGGTTACGGCGGCATCCGTGAAACCCATATCGTGAACGCGGTGAATAACTTCCGCCTGAAAAAGATGCCTGCGGGCATGTCCTGGAAGAATGCCGTCTGTTATGATCCCGCCCAGTTTGCTTTGAGCGGCATCCGCGACGCTAACGTCCGGCCAGGCGACCGTGTCGCCATAGTCGGCCTGGGAGCCATCGGCCAAATCGCCGCGCAAATGGCCAAAAAAGCCGGCGCCAGCTATGTAGCGGTGGTCGATCCAATTGCCATCCGCCGCGAAGTTGCATTGAAAGCGGGCATAGACGAAGCTTTCGACCCGTTATCACAAGATGTGGGCCTGGAACTGAAAAAATCGACCGGCAAGACGGGTATGGACGTCATTATTGAAACAAGCGCCAACGTACATGCCCTGCAGGCTGCCCTGCGCGGATTGGCTTATGGCGGCACAATCGCTTACGTCGGCTGGGCCCGTGAGTTTAAAGGCGGTTTAGATCTGGGCAGGGAAGCGCATTTCAACAACGCGAAGATCGTCTTCTCCCGCGCGGCGAGCGAGCCTAATCCGGATTATCCCCGGTGGAACCGGAAGCGCGTAGAGGAAGTCTGCTGGCAAATGCTCAGCTCCGGGTGGATTGATTGCGAGGATATCGTAGCTCCCGTCGTGCCCTTTGAGCAGTGTGCAGAGGCTTATTGCGAACATGTTGATCAGCACCCGGAATCCAGCATCAAGCTGGGCATCACCCTGGACTAACATTCATATTTTCTTGCGAAAAGAGGCGACGAAAAATGAAATTAGCCACCCAAGACAAACCGTTCTTCCCTGAGTCGATGGAAGACAAGCTTAGAGCCGTTCAGTCCATGGGCTTTGAAGCTTTTGAAATTGACGGCAAACTGCTAGTTGACCGTTTCGATGAAGTGAAAGAAGCCGTGGAGAAGACCGGAGTTCCCGTTATTACGGCTTGCGGCGGATATCGCGGATGGATCGGACATTTTGAAGAAGACAAACGCGAGGACGCTGTCCGGGATATAAGCGAAATTCTAAGGCATATCGGGCAAATCGGAGGCAAAGGAATCGTTGTGCCGGCCGCGTGGGGCATGTTCTCCAAACGGCTTCCGCCCATGCAGCCTCCAAGGTCGGAGGAGGGGGACCGGCGGGCACTTCTCGATTCTCTTGGTAAGCTTAATCAGGTTGCTGCAGAGACCCGTACATTCGTTTACCTTGAGCCGCTGAACCGGTACGAGGATCATATGCTGAACAGGCTCTCGGATGCGGTGAGTATCATTCAGGAAGGCCGGTTTTCCAATGTCAAGGTAACCGCAGACTTTTTCCATATGAATATTGAAGAACCGGAGATCACAAGCAGTATTACACGGTATAAGCACTATATCGGACATGTGCATATAGCGGACAGCCACAGATACCAGCCGGGTGACGGACACCTTGATTTTATCCCGGGCTTTAAAGCGCTCAAAGAGATCGGCTACGAAGGCTATATGGCATTTGAGTGCCGAGTTCTGGCTGAGGACGAGGAGGCCGCCTTCCGACAGTCCGTCCTGTATATCCAAGCTTGTGTTAAGCAGGCAAGTGGGACCTGACAGCCGCACATACCGTAGGCACCACACTGTGCCTGGCACGATCACCAATGCAGTACGATGCCTGCCACGCGTGGCCGATGACCGGGTGCCGCAGCTAGCAATGAAGTTCCTTCGGAGGTAGATATGAAAACGTATACCATTGATTCAGAGAAGAAAAAGACCATGTTGGAGAAGCTGAACCTGCTGTATGGGGACCGCGGCGAAGAAGTATTCCAGAGAATCGATGCTTTGCTTGGCACCTGCGCGCAGTCCGGGCGTGAACAGAAGCCGTGGGTAACGGAAAACGACGTGATGCTGATCACTTATGGAGACTCCATTCAAGATCAGGGGAGCAAGCCTCTTCGCACGCTGCATGGATTTCTGAAGGATTATGCATTGGATACGGTCAGTGCGGTTCACATTTTGCCGTTCTATCCATACACATCGGACGACGGCTTTTCTGTTGCGGACTATCGTCAAGTGAACCCCGAGTTGGGAGATTGGGAAGATGTTAAAGCCATGGCCGAAGACACCGCCCTGATGTTTGATGCGGTCATTAACCATATTTCGAAAAGCAGTGAATGGTTTCAAGGGTATTTGCGGGGAGAAGGCAAATATGTGGATTATTTTATCGAGGCGGACCCGGAGAGGGATTACAGCAAAGTAACGCGACCCAGAGCGCTGCCGTTATTGACCGCATTTGATACTTCCCGTGGAGTCAAGCATGTCTGGACGACTTTCAGCGAAGATCAGATCGATCTTAATTACAAAAGCCCGGATTTGCTGCTGGAGGTGTTGGACATCCTCGTTTCCTATGCCAGGAACGGCGCACGGTTCATCCGGCTGGATGCGATCGGGTTCATGTGGAAGGAGCTTGGGACGACGTGCATGCATCTGCCCGAAACGCACCAGCTGATCAAGCTCATGCGTGAAGTACTGGAGCTGTGTGCTCCGGGTACGATACTGATTACGGAGACGAATGTTCCTCATCTTGATAATATCAGCTACTTTGGTAACGGTCATGACGAGGCTCAGATGGTATACCAGTTTCCTCTGCCCCCTCTTACCCTGTTCTCCTTCCATACGAAAAATGCTAGAAAACTAATGGAATGGGCCGACCGTCTGGAGCCTACAACAAAGGAAACGACATTCTTCAACTTCCTCTCTTCCCACGACGGCATCGGCATGCGGCCCACAGAGGGGATTCTGACAGCGGAAGAAAAGCAAGCCATGGTGGACAAGGTGCAGCAACATGGAGGCCGGGTGTCCTTCAAGGACAACGGGGACGGAACCAAAAGCCCTTATGAACTGAATATCAGTTATATTGACGCGCTAACGCATCCTGAAGAACCTGACGACGTGCGTATCAAGAGATTTCTGGCCGCACATACAATCCTCCTCTCGCTGGCCGGTGTCCCGGGAATCTACATTCATAGCCTGCTCGGTTCCCGTAACGATTACAAAGGCCTGGAACAATCAGGCATCAACCGTAGGATTAACAGGGAAAAACTAGAAAAGGAGACATTATACCGGGAACTGGAGTCCGACCGGCACCGTAAGCCTGTTTTTCAGGCGCTGAGCGCCCTGATCCGCCTGAGAAGGCGGCAGAGCGCGTTCAGCCCCCAGGCGGAACAGCAGATTCTGTTCCTGGACGATAGGATCTTCGCTGTCCACAGAACCAATAAGGAAACAGCCGAAGAAATTATCGTATTGGTCAACGTATCTGATGAAACGGTACAGCTTGCCACATCGTACTCGGGTACTGACCTGATCGGGAACACAGCGATTGACAAAGAAGTGGAAATTGCACCGTATCAGGCGATATGGATCCGCTCGGTGGGTGGGTGAAGTACAGTTTTCGAACGAACAGATGTTAAAAGAGTATAAAAAGTTCGATGGAAAACTATTACTCGAATTAGGCGCCGACATTGAGCTCCCTCAGCATGATTTAGAAACTTTCACTATATGTATCGGCTCATAATTGCCGGCTGACTAACGTAGTATTGTATCGCAGGATATTTAGAACAGAAAATAGATTAGTGCACCGTTGGAAGCAAAGAAAGAGTGACGGAGGGGATAACATGCTATCAGTTGCATTGCTGAGTAAGTGGCACGTCCATTGGGTGGACTATATGAATGAAGCACTGGCCAACCCCAACATTTCGATTCAGCGGGTTTGGGATGAAGATGCACACAGGGGGGAAGCTTGGGCGGCGGACTTAGGGGTCGCCTTTGAGCGGGATTTGGATAAATTACTCGCGGACCCCTCAATTCATGCGGTGATCGTAACTACGCCGACGAATATGCATAAGGATGTTATCATCCGAGCTGCGAACAGTGGTAAACATATTTTTACAGAGAAAGTACTCGCTTTGTCTGTGAGCGACTGCGCAGAAATTTATGAAGCAGTTGAACGAAATAACGTTCAGTTAATGATTTCTTTGCCCCGCTTAGTCGAGCCTTATTATTTGTTCGCGCAGGAAGCTGTGGACCAGGGAATCCTGGGTGAGCTGAATACGGTCCGGGTCCGCGTGGCCCATGACGGCACGGTGCGCACCTCTAAGAATCCGCACGGATGGCTTCCGCAGCATTTTTACGATCCCGTGCTCTGCGGTGGAGGTGCCTTCGTGGATCTCGGCGCGCATGCGATTTACTTAACTAACAGATTTGGGGGAAAGGCGAAGACGGTGACGGCCAACTTCGTTGTTCCGAAGGGTTATGAAGTTGACGTTCACGCTGTCGCAACTGTAGAATACGAATCCGGCGCTATCGGCATATTGGAAACCGGGTTTACATCGGGAGCGGGGATGTTTATCATGGAGCTTCACGGCACCAAAGGAACCATTGTGGTGGAGAACCATAAAGTGCGAATGCGCCTAGCCGGCTCGGAGTGGGAAGAAGTAAATGATTTGCCCGCCCGGATGTTGATGCCGATGGAGCAATGGGTGATGTCTATACAAGGTGGATATGCACCGACAATTTGCAAGGAGGATGCGATCTTGCTAACGGCGATTAATGAGGCTGCCGCTCTATCGGCAAGCACGGGCGGTCGGATCAAATTACAAGGAGTATCAGCAGCCACGGGAAAAGCGATCTAAGTTCTTTTGTTGCGCGCTCGGTTGAGGCGGCCCTCTGGCTGCCTCAGTGTAAATTCATTATACATTGAACCAACATAATACAGGTGCTAGAATAGGGTTAACTTACCAAAGAAAGGTCGTGTTCTATGCTAACCCAAGCAGAAATGTCGGAGTCAGCCGCCTATCCTCGCGCGGAACATCCTCGTCCGGACTGGCAGCGCGCAGATTGGCTGAATTTGAACGGCGAGTGGTCGTTCCGGTTCGACCCTAACGATGAGGGATTGAGGGCGTCCTGGCAGAATCACACTGTAAGCGCTTACGATTCCCGTATTACCGTGCCCTTCTCCTGGGCGAGCCCGCTTTCCGGCATCGCGCAGAACGTGAAAGGCATCGCGTGGTACTGCCGATCAGTTGCTTGGCGACCGTCTCCATCAGATGCCCGGATTTTCCTCCGTTTCGGCGCTGTTGATTACGCGTGCGAGGTGTGGATCAATGGCGTCTCCGTTGGGACTCACCGGGGAGGGTACGGCCCTTTCGAATTTGAAGTAACGGATGCGTGGCGGGCGGAGGGAGACAATGCAATCACGGTGCGGGTACAGGACGAGGACGAAGACTATCAGGCGCGCGGCAAACAGGGCTACGGCGAGATCCGGGGCATTTGGCAGCCGGTATGGCTGGAGGTAAGGCCTCAGGCTTATGTGCAACATGCCAAATTTGAGACCAGGATCGACGGGCAAGTAAATGTTACCGCAAAAATCGATGCCCGCTCGGCTGGAGAGGCAGCGCTGGAGTTCTCATTTGCCAACGGACAGGTGAGACACCGGATTAACGCGACACTGGGTCCGGGCACGACTGAGATTACGACTTCGTTCACCATTCAATCCCCATTGCTCTGGAGTCCGGAAGAGCCCAATCTGTACGAAGGGCAGGTACGCCTGTCAGGTGACTTTGGAGAGGATGTAGTCACCACGTATTTCGGTGTACGAGAGATCGGTACGGCTCGATTTGATGGCCGCAACTACCGGTGGATCACTCTGAATGGCAAGCCGGTGTATCTCAATGGCACGCTGGATCAATCCTTTCACCAAACCGGGTATTTTACTTTTCCAAGCGACGACGACATGCGGAATGAAATATTTCTGATGAAACGACTGGGCTTAAACTTCGTGCGTATTCACATTAAACCGGAAGAGCCGCGCAAGCTGTATTGGGCCGACAAGCTAGGCATTCTTGTGATGGAGGATATGCCTTGCTTCTGGGGCAATCCCGATGAGCGGTCGCGATCTTCGTACGAAAGAGAAGTGCTGGAGGTAATCGAGAGAGACTTCAATCATCCGTCTATTTTTTCCTGGGTGATGTTCAATGAGACATGGGGACTTAAAACCAAGGCTGAAACAACGAGCTTGACAGGCCGGTCGGATCAGCCGAACAACTATCTTCCGGATACACAGGAATGGGTGCGTGCCATGTATCGATGGGCTAAGCAAATGGATCCCACCCGCATCGTGGAAGATAACTCGCCATGCAATTGGGACCATGTCGAAACAGATATCAACACGTGGCACTTTTACATTAATGGTTATGAGCAGGTGCGCGCGCATTTAGAAGAAGTGGTGTCGAAAACCTTCCCCGGCTCATCCTTGAACTATATCGGCGGGAACGTGCAAACCGATGCACCTCTGATGAACAGCGAATGCGGCAACGTCTGGGGCATCGAAGGTGGTGCGGGTGACAGCGACCTAGCCTGGCATTATCGCTACATGCTGAATGAGTTCCGCCGTCACGACAAAATTTGCGGTTTTGTGTTCACGGAGTTTCGGGACGTCGTCAACGAGTTCAATGGCTATTACAGGCTCGACGGCACAGATAAGGATTTCGGATATGGAGCGTTTGTGCCCGGCATGACCATCGCCGACCTTCATGCTCCGGACTTCATCGTCATTGATGCACCGCCGTGTCAGACTGTCGATGCCGGTACGGCAGTGACGGTACCGCTGCTCCGTTCCAGTTTTTCAGACCGGTATCATGGCAAAACACTCTCTCTCGTGTGGGAGTTATGGTATGACAATCTCGGCGTCAGGGTTACTGCCGCTCACGGAACGGTTGATGTGGCTTGGGACGGTTTTGGTGTGGCGCCGGTCACCGAACTGCATCTGACCCTTCCGAATCAGGATGCGGTTGCTGTGTTGGCGTTGAAACTGGTGGATAGCACCGGCCGTGCGTTGACGAGGAACTTTACCACCTTCGATGTGCGCAGCAGCACAGCAGATGGTACGTACGACAAGGATGGCCGTTTTGTCAGTGTTCCGGTGGCCGATTTCACTGAATACTCGTTCGAGCACCAGTGGGAGGCGATTGGCGTGGGGAAGACCTCCGGCGCCGGAGAAGGCCGTTTTGTCTACACCATTAGTTTACCGGACAGCACAGAACAGCCCACAATCAACGAGATGGAAGTTTTCTTTGAGGCCAGTGCTAAGCGGACATTGGCACGCAATATCGAGGGCGCCAAAGTGCGTGAACCGGGGATTAATTACATGCATGGTGCTGCGGCCAATGTGGAGTACAACCCGAACACGTATTATATGACCGACGAAGAGTGCCATGCATCGCGAATCCATGTCTTCGTGAACGGCGAACGCGTTGGCTCGTTCGACCTGCCGGACGACCCGGCTGATAGTCGGGGTGTGCTGTCCTGGCATTATCAGCCCTTGCATAACAAGCTTGATGAAGCTGGCTCGTATGGTTACTTATGCAGAGCGGTCGTGCCCGGCCGGATCGTGGCGCAACTAAACTTCAACCGCTGCTTTAAGCTGGAACTGCGGGCGGAGTCGGGCGGGGTTGCGTTGTATGGCCGAAATGCCGGGCGCTACCCAATCGATCTCATGGTCCGTTTCCAATAGACTTGTGGCAAGCCAGAGGGGCAGCTAATTAGTAGTTGCCGTCGGACTGAGAATGGGATGTGTCGTGCCGTAGGGGAGAGCCGTTTACCGCGCTTTCCCCTGTTCTTTTAATATGCAAAAAATCAGATCAGAGCGGACAATGTCGGATGCTGGCGTTGACCAGCAATGCATCGGAGCGGCTGCGGAAAGTGACGCATGCCTTGGCGTTGGAAGTTAACGAAGCGGGTAATCAAACCATCCGACGAGCCCTCCTATGGTTATCATCCTTTATCATCCCGGCCGGTGTTTCTGGAGGTATAAACTCTGTTTGGCAAGGCGTTTGGCGATGACAGCCAGGATATCATTATGCGAATCATTTTATTGACGGTATACCACCGGAGTCTTCCACAAACGTTTTGGTGCTCCCTCACCATAGACGTTTTTGCGCATGGAAATTTCCTGGATCTGAGACAATGTTAACTGCTGCTTGGAAAGAAAAACGTGCTTTATTACTGATTATCTGTAACAAACAGAAAATCAAGAGAAAGTATTGACATAGGAATTTTTTACCACTAAAGTTTGGGTAACGCTGTAATCAGCGCCAAACGCTGCAGGACATTGATAACGTCCGAAGGGAGTGTGATCAAATAATTTTGCGCAACTGATTCTTGTAAGCGATATCATAAATTCAATCTTGATGGGTGAGGGGGATTTGTGTGAAACGTGCTAAGGTGTTATCGGTTAGCATCTGTATGGTGCTGATGTGGACATTGCTTCTCACTGCCTGTTCCGGCGGTAAGCAAGGTGGAGACAATGGCACGCAAGACGGGACCGCAAACAAGACGCAAGAATCTGCTGCAGAGGGACAGAAAGTTACGATCACTTACTGGAATATGTTCAGTGGCGGGGACGGCGCGATTATGAACCAACTGGTGAAGCAGTTTAACGATGAGCACCAAGGCCGAATCGAAGTGAAAGCACTGACTCAGGACTGGGGGCAATTCTACACGAAGCTGCAAACGGCGGTGTCCGGAGGCAACGCGCCAGATCTTGCCATCTCCCACACCTCCAAGCTCGCCGAGCTAGTTGACCTGAAGATCATTGAGCCGATGGACCCTTACTCTCTGGACTGGTCAGGCTTCAATGAGAACATGTTGAAGGCTACGATGTTTGACGGCAAGCACTACGCCATGCCGATCGATGCACACCCCTTGATTCTTTACTATAACAAGAAAATTCTACGAGATTTAAATCTGCTGGATGAAAATGAACGGCCAGTGATAGACCCGGGCCCTGACGGTTTTAAAGCGTTCCTCCAAAAAATTAAAGACGGCGCGCCGAAAGGCGTGGTCAACATGCTGCTAGGCTCCAGTGGTGAAGATCCGTACCGCGTATGGTGGGCGCTGTACAACCAGCTTGGCGGACAGGGGCTGTTCGATGAATCCGGAAAGAAAGTAACAGTCAATAACCAACAAGGAAAGCAAGCCGCTGCTTATGTTGCCGATCTGTTTTCGAGCGGACTGGTGCCGAAAAACCTGCCCAAAATCGGTGAAACGTTCCAAGCCGGTAAAGGCGCTCTGCTTCCGACCGGTGTCTGGTTCACTGGGACGCTCGAAGCAACCAAAGGATTGGAGTTTGGCGCAATTCCGTTCCCGCAAATCTACGATAAACCGGCCACCTGGATTGATTCCCACAGTTTTATTCTGCCAGTGCATAAGAAGGGCGCCGATGAAAACAAAGTGAAAGCTTCGCTGACCTTTGCGAAATGGGTAACGGATCATGCGGCACAGTGGGCCAAGGCCGGACATATCCCTCCTTCGAAGACGGCGATCGAATCCGAGGAATTCAAGAATCTCCCACTTAGGCAAGATTACCTGCAGGCGGCGAACGACGGTGTCTATATGCCTCAGCAGCCCAAGCTCTGGCCGGTAAAGGATCAGCTGGTCCAGGCCCTCGAGACCATCTGGACTGGTAAAGCGACTGTCGATCAGGGATTGCAATCAGCCGAGCAGAACATGCAAAAGATCCTGGCACGCTAACACAGATCTGCGTGGGAAGTACCTCGGGTGGCTCCCGCGCAGGATTGGAGGGAAAAATCATGGCTACGGAAACCACACTCGGACCGAATTCTTTGTCGGATGCGAAGCTGGCGAAGCGCAAGAGGAGAATGCATAACGAGTTGCTCGCGGGCGCATTTTTGGCTCCTTATTTCACATTTTTTTTGATTTTTTCCATACTTCCGATTTTTTACGGCTTGTATGTCAGCTTTCATGACTGGACCTTGGCCGGCAAGGGCGAGTTTGTCGGTCTGGACAATTATATCTATGCTTTCAAAGATGCCGATTTTTGGGCGTCCCTTCTGCACAGCGCGTACTTCGTCGTGTATTCCACACCATTTCTCATCCTGGTGCCGTTTTGTTTGGCCCTCATTCTTGACGCAAAGCTGAAAGGTAGAACATTTTTAAGGACCGTCTATTTCATGCCCCAAGTGTTATCCGTTGCAGTTGTCAGTTACATTTGGGTATTCATTCTGCAGCCATACACCGGTCTGATGAACACCGTGCTGCATAAGATTGGTGTGCTTGCGGAGGGCACGGAATGGTTTTGGCTAAATGACGCCAATCTCGCCTGGGTTTCCATCGTAATGATCACGCTTTGGTGGACGCAGGGCTTTAACATGATCGTACTTCTCGCAGGCCTTCAGGATATTCCGCCAGAGCATTACGAGGCGGCGACTCTCGATGGAGCGAACGGCTGGCAGCGGCTGAAGTACATTACACTGCCGGCAATGCGCGGCATTATCGCGCTCATTATGATTCTCCAAGTGATAGCTTCCTTTAAGGTATTCGGCCAGGTGTGGCTGGTAACGCGTGGGGGTCCGGGCAATGAAACGAGAACCATGATTCAATATATTTATGAAACTGGCTTTTCCGCGAACGAGCTCGGCCTTTCCACTGCCATGTCTTTCATCTTTTTCGTCTTTCTTATCATTCTGTCCCTTTTGCAGGCGAAATTCTTTAGTCCAAAAAAAGATTAAGGAGGATCAGTATGAAGGGATTAGCCGGAGCAAAAAAGCTGACATTGGGGAACGTGGTCCTGCACGTTATCGCTTATGGGATCGCAGTATTCTTCTTCGTGCCGCTGCTCTATATGTTGTTCACTTCCCTGAAGCCGCCGGGCACAGCTATGGGAAATATCACGGACCGTTTTCTGCCGCCGTTTTCCTTGGAAAACTACGCTTATATCTTTGAGAATGCCCCGGTCATCCAATGGACGTTAAACAGTCTGCTGATTGCAATTGTTGCGCCTGTGCTCAGCTTGTTTATGGCCGCGCTGGCGGCATTCGCGCTTTCGCGCATCCCGTTCAGCTACAGCAAATTCGCTTTTTGGTTCGTTTTGAGCGGTCTGATGATTCCGGGCGAAGCGACCATTGTTTCGCTGTACATGATAGTAAATGAGATGGGCATATTGGATACTTATGCCGCGCTTATTTTGCCGGGGCTGGCAGGGCCGCTGGCTGTTGTCGTTTTCAAGCAGTTTTTCGACGGCATGCCGGGCGAGCTGGTCGAAGCGGCGAAGATGGATGGATGCAGCCTGTTCCGTATTTGGTGGAACATCTTCATGCCATTGTCCAAGCCGATCGTTTCAGCGTTAATGATCTTTGCTTTTTTGGGCTCGTGGAACGATTTCTTGTGGCCGTTTTTGGCCGTGCAGTCGGAGGAACTGTTCACGCTACCGGTTGGCATCCCGTTCTTCATGAGCTCCTACACCCAAGATGAAACACTGCCAATGACAGTGAATGCCTATGCGTCGATCCCTATCATCATTATCTTCGTGATCTTCCAAAAGTACATCGTTAAAGGAATTACCTTATCCGGAATTAAAGGGTGATTCTACTCGGGCGGATGGAAAAGCCGGCAAAAGCATAAGAAGGTTGCTCATAATGGCAGCCTTTTTCACCTTGCAGAGCACGCGATTGCTTGTCTCGATTCATCTATACCAACAAACCGCCCCGTTTTTTACTGCTAAACAAACAGCATAGCATCGCGCGGCTCTTTTTTGACTTATATATTTGTGTCGCCAAAGAGTGCAAATGTAAACATATGTATCCACGAACTAACATATGTATCCACGAACAACAGCATTTCCGTTTAAAATACAGATGTTGGTATATTGCAAAAAACAAATGTATGCGCGTCAAAGACAGGAGGCTTAATCCAACATGCATTCTAATGTTCCCAGCCTGCGAAGAGAGATGAATAAATCACTAGTGCTTAACGTGCCAAGGCAGCACGGACCGCTATCACGTGCGCAGGTAGCACAGAAAACGAACATTACTCGCGCAACCGTTTCCGGTATCGTAAACGATCTTCTGGCTGATGGGGCTATTTATGAAAGTGACACTGAGTATTCCTCAGACGGGCGCAAAGGAGTTCTGCTTGATTACAACGGGGAGCTTGGGTATGGAGTGGCCATAGATCTAGGCGGAACCAAAATATCTTTCGCTTTGTTTGATGGCAATGCTGAGTTAATCGCGCGCAAAGAAATTTCCACTTATCAAACAAAAACACGCGATGCTTTTATAACGCTCTTAATCTCATCCATCCACGGGCTGATCGAAGAATGCGAGAGAAGCGTGAGTTCACTTCAGGTCATTGGAATCGGAACGCCGGGAATCGTAGATAACAAACGGGGTATTGTGATTGAAGGCTCACCCAATTTACCCGAATGGGACAATGTCAAATTGAGCGAACGCCTTGGGCAGGAGTTCGGAATACCTGTCATTTTGGAGAACGACGTCCGTGCAGCATTAATCGGGGAAATATGGCAGGGGAAATGCAAAGGCTTGAAAAATGCCGCCCTTATCGCCTTGAGCACGGGCATCGGTTCCGCATTACTTATCGATGGGAATATTATTCGTGGTTCTCGCAATGCGGCTGGAGAAATTGGTTATATGCTCTTTGAACGCGGACACTTAAGACAAGATTGGAGTAATAAAGGCTGTTTTGAAGTATTGTGTTCTGGTTCCGGGCTGATGGAACGATACTGCTCATCAACTGATAAAAAAGGAAACACTAGCAAGTGGACTTCCTCAGCGGATATTTTTCAATGTGCCGCTAATGAGGATCCGGCGGCTATCGCGATTGTCGACGAGTTCACAGATTACCTCTCCATCGTAGTTCTTAATCTCGTATTTACCGCTAATCCCGAGAGGATAGTGCTCATGGGAGGTTTGACGAAGTCTGCTGATATGTTTTTACACCGTCTGATCGGCAATGTACGTAAACACACGCTATCTCACACTTCAGTAGAAATTGTGGTGTCTGACTTGAAGCTGCTGGCACCGTTGTATGGGATGGCCCTCTTAGCGTTAAATAGCGTCAAACCTTCACTTACCTTATTGAAAGATATTCGCTTAACATAAGCAATCTGCGTAGATAGGCTGTTTACTATGAAAGGAGATGGTCTCTGTGTTTTTAAAACCGCTGCTTCGGCGTAACCCCGATTTTGTGAATTCCGTTTTACAGCTGCATACCGCAGGAGAGCTGGAGGCCAACACCTATGTGCTCGATTTGCAAAAGATCCGTGAAAATGCAGCTATCATTAGTGCAAAAGCAAAAAAACTGGGGTTACACGTGTATGGCATGACGAAACAAGTCGGTTATAACCCGCATTTACATCAAGCCGTGGTGGAATCGGGTATCGAATCGTTCGTGGCCGTAGACTGGATGGGAGCAAGACAAATTCATATGCAAGGGTTCAAGCTCGGTCACGTAGGTCATCTGGTCCAAGCGCCCCGAGGTGTTGCATTGGAATTAGTGAGCATGCAGCCGGAAGTATTTTCTGTGTTCTCACTAAAAAAAGCTCAGGAATTAAACGAAGCAGCTAAACAAATCGGGGTGCAACAAAGCATTTTGTTAAGAGTTTATGGTGAGCAACCGCTCTTTTATCCGGGACATGAAGGTGGTTTTTTCCTAGGGGAAGTGATTGAGGCGGCCAGGGAGATTATGAAGCTAACCTATCTCCGAATTGTTGGTGTTACATCGTTTCCGTGTTTGCTGTTTGATAGCAAGGCCCAGGATATTCAGCCTACCGTTCATTTTGACGCAGTATTGGAGGCGGCTTGTTTGTTACAAGGCCAATTGGGCATCAAGATTGAACAGATAAATGTGCCTGGCACCAACTCTGCCGATATGCTGGAACTCATTGCTAAACGCGGCGGCACCCATGTGGAGCCAGGGCACGGGTTGACGGGAACGACGCCACTCGGCACTGTCAAAGACACCGCAGAAACTCCTGCTATTCTGTATTTGTCAGAGATTTCTCACCTGCACGAAGGCAGAGGACATGTATTTGGAGGCGGTCTGTATGTAGATCCAGTGCGCGGCAGCTATCCTTTGCGCGCTGTTGTAGGTGAACAGCTGGTGGAAAGAAGTGTTGAACTGATTCCGACCGGTGGAATCGATTATTACGGATATGTCAATGGCGAGGTGAATGAAGGAGACGTAGTGCTTTTTGGCTTCCGCCCACAAGTGTTTTTTACCCGCGGGCAAGTGGCTGCAATAGATGGGGCTGATCGTGGTGCGGCATCCGTGCTTGGATATTTTGACGCGCAAGGCAATGTCGTTTCTCGGGGGAAATTGTTCCGTTGATGGTCTCGTTATTTTCACATATCGGAAAGGCTACGGCGGCGCAGTGCTTCGTATCGCCTCATAATGTGGCAGCTTGATCGCATAAACTAGCTTCAGATCCAGTGTGGGGAGGAAACAATATGGGCGTACCTAAAGAAATTGAAGAACGCATTATAAGACGCGTAGAAGCGAAGCGGGACGACATCATTGAATTTTTGCAGGACTTGGTGAGAATACCAAGTGTGACGCACCCTCCGGGTGGAGATGAAGGTCCTGTACAGCAGTTCATCGCCAAAAAATATCATCAAATGGGCCTCACTGTAGATATTTTTGAACCTTCAGACGTAGCAGGAATACAAGACCATGAAGGATGGTGGCCGGGACTTGATTATACGAATCGGCCCAATGTTGTGGGAGTCTGGAAAGGCAGTGGCCAAGGTAAAACTCTAATACTTAACGGGCATTCTGATGTGGTGCATGAAGGTCCCCATGAATTATGGGAGCATGAACCTTTCGGCGGTGAGATTGATAAAGGCAGGCTATATGGGCGAGGTGCGGTGGACATGAAAGGGGGTCTGGCTGCGATGACCATGGCGGTGGAATGCCTGCAGGAATGCGGAATAACCTGCCAAGGCGATGTGATTCTGGAAAGCGTTGTTAACGAAGAACTTGGAGGTTACAACGGCACTCTCGCCTGCATAGTGAAGGGGTATCACGGTGAGGCAGCGATTGTACTGGAACCTTCCGATTTGAAAATTGAGCCTGGCACGAAAGGCGGACAAGCTTATAAAATTACCGTGCCCGGAGTGGGTGCCCATCAGAGCTTCTGGTGGGAAGGTGTAAGTGCGTTAGACAACGCTATAAAAATCAAAAAAGCAATAGAAGAATTCGAAAAAATTCGTCACCATCAGACCAGAGACAATGAACTGTATTCGGATCCATTGATCTTTCCAACGCCTGCAATTTCGGATAGTGTGTACTCATTTGTTGCTGGAAACCCGGCAATTATGGGCGTTCCCTATGAAACCAAAATGGAATTATGGATCGATGTGCTGCCTGGCGAAGACTTGGATGAAGTGACTAAATCATTTGAAGATCATATTCATAATGCAGCATTACTTGACTGGTACATGAAGGACAATCCACCTAAGATCGAACGCGTCGACATGAGGCCGATATACCCGACGAAGATGCCGAGCGACCACAAAATCGTGCATGACTTGAAGGACAGTTTTACGGCAATCATGCAAACCGAGCCGACAATATGTGGTTTTGAAGCAGCATGTGATGCCATGATGTTTAATATGCACAGTGATACTCCGGCATTAGTATTTGGGCCTGGACAACTCGGCTCGGCGCATCGGCCGGATGAGTTTATGGATATCGAACAGCTAGTTGCATCTGTTAAGATACTTGCATTAGTCATAGTGAATTTTTGTAACTATGAAACAAGCCATTAAGTTGATTGTGCCTGTGTTGCAGAGAAGAACACAACACATCTTCTTCAATGAAAGCGAAATCCAGCCGTCGGCCGAATGGCCCGACGGCTGGTTTCGCGGAGTTAAATTCATGGGTCAATCTGTATCTGATTGAGGCTTATGTTTGTTTGGCACCCACTTGATCGGTCCGCTCTGGCTGGTGTCCCACATGCGGGGGGAGCCCCCGTCACGCTGCTTGGGAACCTGGGACCGGTAGCGTGCCCACATATCCGTGACGAAATCGTCCCACGGAACGAAGGCACCGCCTTCCTCCGGTGGACGTGGAATTCCATTGCGCTCATCGGCATAGATGTCTTCCACCCGCATCCAATCGTCGACGTTGTCAAAGAAGGCGTCGTGGTTCCAAATGTGTTTGGCACCCATCAGTAAGGCGGCAAGCGACTGCCCGCCCCAGGTTCTCACGGTACAGCAGCGCCTATAGCTTTCCGACCGTTGATCCCATATTTCCCAATGATCAGGATGCTTGTGCAAGTAGGGCTCACGGTCGCCGTGATGTGTGACCATCTGCCACAGCGCCGACTGGCCGTGCCAGCCATCCCCGTAATAAGTTTGAGTGTCCTCATGGAAGATCGCGGTCTCAGGCATGTCAAAGAAATATTTGTCATCCAGCATGAGCCCCGCAAACAGGATCGGCCATTTCCGGCCGCTGGTGTGGCCGCCGCCTTCATTCCAGTATCCGCCCTGCTCGGCGATGCCGCGAAGATCAATGCCGTTTTGCACGAGCCGGACGAGCAGCTTGTATTTTTGTTCCCGTGGCACATCCAGGTGCAGCATCAACGAGGCAATTCCCACGATGCGGGCATTCTCGCGGCCGTAGGCCGGCTGGTTTTGGGTCGGCAGCAGCCATTGGCCCTGCCAGGCTCCGTTGAGGTGATCGAGCCAAGGCCGTTCGAAGTAGCGTTCAAACTGCTCCCAGGAGGGGACGTCAGCCGGGTCGAACTTCAGCTGCAACAGCCGATCCCACCGCAAATCCCGCGCCCGATAGATACGCTTGTCGTCGCCGAAGTAGCTGGGACGAAATGCATCTGGCGGCGGAATTTTAGAAACGCTGGTGAGCACCGCAGCGGTTTGCATCACACGGTCGGACTCTTGCTCCGAAGGCCACATCAGTTTATAGTGCATGACCTGTGTCGGAATGCTGACATTGCTAATGGAGGAAATCAGCGAGCGATTGGCCTCAAGCGAATACGGAAAAACGATGGATGCATCGGCGCTGAATGTCTTTCCGCGTGAATCGTACCCTTGGGTTGGACCAGGAGTCATCACAACCATCGATCCGTTGCGCAGATCATTGTTGTCTTGCAGGCCGGTGTCTCCCCACTGATTCGGCGGTGTCTCGGTCGTTTCGTCGGGAGGCGCCGGGGCCGGGCCGGGTGTTACCTCGACCACCGTGACGGGCCCCAACACCCACCAATCGCCGTTCACGAACTGGCCTACGGGATATGCCTTGTCAAATTTCCACGTGATCCCAAATTGGGACACCTCAGAAGCGAGCCGCCACTGCATGCGTGAATCCACGTCCTGTCCTTTGGTTATTGGAGTGGTGCCCAGCTGAAATGAGCTGATGCTGGCAGGTTGGCTTGTGGAGAGCGGTTCGTTGGCAGCGAATGTTGGAGTGCATAATGGGAGGGCAAGCGATATCAGCGTAGTGACGATGAGCAAACGTTTGAGGATCTTATTTTTCACGCCCGACATGATGGATGGTCCTTTCCTTGTGTATTTCACAGCGTTTTCACCTCCACCATTACTTATTATTTTGTATGGGAAATTATTCTAAAATAAGGAAAATGGAACAAGCGACTACGGATACCGTAAAGAACTTTGCCTGCTTCACGTTGTCGTCGGATAAACTCTTAGTTTTTTATCTGTTGACCTTCGTAACTACATCAGAGAGCCTATGCCGGTCGAAGCTAAAAAACAGGTGTTATTTTCTAAACGTGGAACTTATAATTTATTGTACGAGATGGACAAAGGGGGAGAACGAGTGGAGGGGGATGAACAACGAGCAAGGAAGAGAATGCCTGCGCGAGGTTACAATGAAAAATTTAACCAAGTTCCGCAAGAATAAGGAGGAAAATCAATGAATCAGTTTGGCTGGTGCAGGGGAATTCAAGACGCCGCTATGCTTCAGGAATTGGGATTCGATTACATTGAATGCGCATTAGCGTCATTAAAATTGGAGGATGACGAGGAATATAAGAAATTATTGCCGAGTTACCTTAACAGTCCGATTCCGGTAAGCGCATTCAATATCTTTTTTCCGAGCGATATTAAGGTTGTCGGCCCCGAAGTGGACAAGAGTAGGGTTCGAAATTACGTTGCCAAGGCTGCCGACGCTTTAGCCAAGGTTGGCGCAAGTGTTGCGGTGCTCGGTAGCGGCAGATCGCGCAATATTCCGGAAGGATGGGAACAGGCGCGTGCCGAGAACCAGTTTGTAGATCTTCTCAACTGGATTGCAGATGAATTCCAAGGCACGGGCGTGACATTGGCAATCGAGCCTTTGAACACGAAAGAATCCAACATAATCAACAGCGTATCGGAAGGGGTTTATTTTGCCAAGCAGGTAAACCGCGCTGCTATTCGTGGACTTGCTGATTTTTACCATATGGATGAAGAAAAGGAACCACTTAACACATTAATCGAAAATAAAGATTGGTTGGCGCATATCCACCTTGCTGATACAGGGCGCTTATCGCCGGGCACCGGACAGTATCCTTATGATACTTTTGTGGCTAACCTAAAAAAAGCGGGCTATAACGGCTTGATTTCCGTCGAGTGTACTGTGACTGACCCTGAGAAACAATTGCCTGCCAGCTTGCGCTTCATGAGAGAAAAGTGGATGTAAGATGCATAATAAGATAGAAACTGTCTAAATTTGGGCTTTGAGAAACTGCTGTTATGGATCCAGTCCAGCATGGTTCACAGTGGAAGCGCGGTGAAAGAATGACTTATTTTCAAATGGGGTGAAAGCGTTGGTCCACAATTGAGGAAATTTAGTTCCGAATTATGACTTCTCAGAAGGGCTGAAATCAGTCAGAGAATTGTAATCGGATATAATACGGCTTTAAAGCGTGCCTTACACAAATAATTTCCTTGGGCGGGGGTGTCAAAGCTTTGACACCCCTATAATTGTATAAGTTTTAAAAGCGCAAAAGGGATAGAGGATAAACAATTCACAGAATAGAAATGTCGGGAATGGGTTCAAGTTCTTGTCGGACAAAGATACCAGTAAGAAATAGACTTACAAACGATTCATAGACATATGTACAAAATACGGGTTTTGTGAAAAAGTAATCTGAAAAATCCTTGATATACATTGTCCCATTCCCGAGCCTCCCTTCGTAAAAAATGCCGATTCAGTTTAGACTAATCTGGAATCCGCATGCCATTTGTACATTCGAAATTTAAGTTCCTGTAATAATCTTCCCATAACTAAAAAAGCCGCGTTTATCGCGACCTTTAATGGGACAATGTTCTTGACCCCCGACACCAGCGTCAATCTTCTATTTTATCTGAACTTGGCAAAGCAAGCATCTGTCTCCAGAGGAATTAGCATAGTATAATTTCATTATATAATAGCGAACGAGGCCAATAGCCGGCCAGAATTTTAATTGCCTGGTTTGCCCATTAACTTAATGGTACTTACCCACTCTCCCCTCTCACGGGAATGAGACAACGTGCTTGACTCACTGTATTTCAATTCTTTGGCCAGTTCGCAATTGTTGCTCCTACTGACCCGAAACGTTTCAGATAAATGTGACATCAGTACAACGCAGGTGGGAGCGATTACAAGATAAAAGTCGCTCATGTAAGAAGGATAGTGGCAGGGACTAAGTCAAAAAAACAGAGATGCTGCTTAAAAAGGTGCAGTATCTCTTGTTCAGTAACTATTTTTAATTCGCCCGTATTCACCGTGAAGGGCGTGTGCAGTCTCTCCGAGTCTCCAGACACATATTAACTTGTTATATCCAGCTTACCACAACAGCGGCTTATTTGAAAGCCATTGCAGCATGTACCGCTTTTTTCCATCCATCGTACAGCCGAGTGCGCTCGTCTTCCTGCATGGCAGGTTCGAACCGGCGGTCGAGCTTCCATTTGCCGTAAATTTCACTTCGATCCTGCCAGAAACCGACGGCCAGGCCCGCGAGATACGCAGCACCGAGAGCGGTAGTCTCGTTGATTACCGGGCGTTCCACCGGCAGTCCCAGAATGTCGGATTGGAAGCCCATGAGAAAATTGTTCTTCACCGCTCCGCCGTCGACCCGCAGGTTGCTCAGCGGAATGCCGGCGTCCTGCTCCATGGCGGTGAGCACGTCTTTGGTTTGATACGCAAGCGCTTCCAAGGTGGCACGGACAAGATGTTCTTTGGTCGTACCCCGGGTCAGGCCGAACATGGCGCCCCGGACTTCACTATCCCAGTAAGGGCTTCCGAGTCCCACGAAGGCCGGAACCATGTAGACGCCATCCGTGGAGGGCACCCGCTCCGCATACGCCTCGCTGTCGGCGGCGTGCCGGAACATCCGCAGCCCGTCACGCAGCCATTGCACCGCGGAACCCGCCACAAAAATGCTGCCCTCCAGCGCATAGTGGACTTTGCCGTTCAGTCCCCAGGCCAAGGTTGTTACGAGACCGTGCTTGGAACGAACCGGTTTTTCGCCGGTGTTCATCAGCATGAAGCAGCCTGTGCCGTAGGTGTTCTTGACCATGCCCTTTTCATAGCAGGTTTGGCCGAACAGCGCCGCCTGCTGGTCCCCCGCCGCGCCGGCAATCGGGACAGTGGCCCCGAAGAAATGATAGTCCACCGTGTGGCCGTACACCTCGGAGGAAGGCCTCACTTCCGGCAGCATCGACCGCGGCACCGTCAAGTGCTCCAGCAGCTCGTCTTCCCACTGCAGATCGTAAATATTATACATCAATGTCCGCGAGGCATTAGAGTAATCGGTTACATGGACCTTGCCGCCGGAAAGCTTCCAAATGAGCCAGGTGTCGATCGTGCCGAAAAGAAGCTCGCCCTTCTCCGCCTTCTCCCGCGCCCCCTCGACGTTGTCCAGGATCCACTTCACCTTTGTGCCGGAGAAATACGGATCGATCAGCAGCCCCGTTTTGTCCCGGAACACCTTCTCCAGACCTTTGGCTTTCAATTCGTCGCAGATGCCTGACGTCTGGCGGGACTGCCACACGATGGCGTTATACACCGGTCGGCCCGTTTCTTTCTCCCAAACGACGGCGGTTTCCCGCTGGTTGGTAATGCCGATGCCAGCAATCTGCTCTGGTTTCACACCGGATTCGGATACACAGGATGCAATAACAGCCAGCACTGAACTCCAAATTTCCTGCGCATTGTGCTCGACCCAGCCCGGTTTCGGAAAATATTGCGGAAACTCGCGCTGCGCCGTGTACACGATATCCCCGTTTTTATCGAACAAGATCGCACGGGAGTTGGTAGTCCCCTGGTCTAGTGACAAAATGTATTGTTCCATCTGAAAGTCCTCCTCGCTTAAAAATAGTTGTGGATTAAGCAGCGGCATTGTGAGTTCGACCGGCTTGCCGCACGCCGATGTGGTGGGCGAGAATGAGCGCCACCGCGATCAGGGGCATGAGTACATAGAAAAGCGGATTCTGCTGTCCCAGGAAAAAGTGCTGATAAAATAAACCGCCGAAGCATCCCCCGAGCAGGGGTCCGGCTACCGGGATCCAGGCGTATTTCCATTTCGAGCTGCCTTTACCGTAAATGGGGAGCAGGAAATGTGCAATGCGCGGGCCCAGGTCGCGCGCCGGATTGATGGCATAGCCGGTTGTACCGCCGAGCGACAAGCCGATGCTGACCACAAGGAACCCGACGATCAGCGGGTTTAAGCCCTCCGTAAATTTATTCGCGCCGATGGCCAACAGCGCTACAATAAAAATAAACGTGCCGATTATTTCACTGAGCAGATTCGAAAGCGGATGATCGATCGCCGGACTGGTGACGAACACTCCCAATTTGGCGTCGGCATCCGCCGTCGCTTTCCAATGCGGTAGGTAATGCAGGTACACAATTGCTGCGCCCAGAATCGCGCCGGCCATCTGCGCGAGCAGATACGCCGGAACGTCCGCCCAGGGAAACTTACCAGTAGAAGCCAGGGCCAATGTTACGGCGGGATTCAAATGCGCCCCGCTGACATGGCCAACGGCATACACGGCAACGGCTACCGCAAGCCCCCAGCCCATGCCGATCACAATCCAACCCGCATTCGCGGCAAACGATTTGTTCAAAGAAACGCCTGCACACACACCGCCGCCAAGCACGATGAGAATCATCGTCCCCAGCAATTCACCCATCCATGCTGTCATGATAGCAACCTCCTGTGTCTCTAACTTGGGACCAATCTGCCGAGACAAAGAAAAAGAGAGCGCTAACAAAATGCCCCGCCGAAATCGGGGGGGGGTTTTTGCTGTGCTCTCCGGTTCTCCATCACGCTATTAACTTGATCCCATAATAATACTGATTGTAAGCGATGTCAATGCGCAAGCTTTCGGCAAATATATTAAAAACGTTAGCGTGAGGAGCTTAAATTAAGAATAAGACGCTGCCCAATCACGGCGCCTTGTGATGTAATGTCTTTTTCACCTATTGTATGCTAACGTACCCGTTTCCATCGTAATATCACAGTGATTAATAAGGCCGTTCATGCATATGATACCGATCGATAACCACAGTGGAGTCAAAAAATTATTTCCTTTTTTATTCTTTGCTGCTTCGACACTAATCTGTTGTTGCGTTGTGCTTTGTTTAAATGACACGTATTCTTGTTCTGTTACAATTCTTTATTTGTGTCAGCAAGGATAGCACGATATCGGACAAATACTTCTGAAAGTTTTTTGGAATCTCATCCACTTTGGGGAAAGGAATCCCCTCTGCATCAAGAACATTTGTTGCTCCGTCGAAAGCCCTGAGATCCATTTAGAATGTCGCTCATTATGTAATTTTCCTTATCGTATGATTAAATACTTACAAAGCTCTTTGCAGCTAAAGAATGTAATACAGCCTGCTTGATTCTCATGGCATCTATTGCTTGGCAAATATCAAGATATCTGCTTTTCTCGTTCTTTTCGATACAATCCCTAACGTGTTTTAATACTTCCTCGTAATCATCTTTCATTTCCGGCTCCACGATTCTCTTTGCGCCCATCCTTGTAATAAATTGCGAATTGTTCCTTCGTCTGTTCCCCATACTGCCCATCGAATGTAAGAGTTCCTTGATCACAGACAATCTCAAATCCTGTCAGAAAAGGCGATGAGACCGGTAAATGTGTGGCGCTTTCAATTATCGCAATCTTGTTATGGTAATTTAGAGTCGTAATGACAACCGATTCATCCTTTAGATCCAGTCCGTTCTAAAACACTTCTTGCGGCATTCCCATGACCTCTACCAAAAAGTCGAAGTTATGAATATGAAAGTCTGACACATTTTTGTTTAAGCCAAGACTTCCCCATTTGGGAGAAGTTTTTTTATAGGATCGGAATGAAATGACTTCCCCTAAATTTTGTTTATGGCTGTATGGTGCGGTGCTGAAAACTTATCAAATAAATCAACGAAAACCGCCCTTCCATTCTCTTCAGCTGCTTTTTTGATTTCCTCCGCCTCTGCCCGTTCATACGCCAAAGGCGTCTCGCAAAGAACAATCTTTTTATTGTTCAGCGATTCAATTGCCCATTTGGCATGCAATGAAGTAGGCAAGCAAATATCAATCAAATCAATTTCATGATTGGTTATGATTTCTTCAATGCTCGTCGTCGTTTTGATACCTAATTGCTTTTCGATATCCGTTAGTCTGGCCTCGTCTCTTCCATAGATCATTACCGGCTCGAATCCCTCGATCTTCTTGTACAACTCCGCATGGTACTTCCCGAATCCCGTTCCCAAAATACCGACTTTGATCATATTATAGTAACCCACCTTCAAGAAAATTTAATATAACTGAGGTCTAACTGTGTACGCTGGAACGAATCTTTTCCTTCATTAATTTGCCCAGGAACTGGATCGTCTGATTCTCCAAAAACTCTCGGTATGACGCACCCTTGCCTCGATATTGTTCATCGACCCCGTTCATGAAAGGGGTGTTATCCCAAAAAAATCCATATCTCAGCCATCCGATATTACTTTCATCTTGGTTCCTCAGAATGTATATTTCACTTCCCTTTATTTTTGATTAATCTCTCAAAATATGATGGTCACGATCTCGTATGTAGCCATAGTCTGAGTCAGTTGCAAAGGCGACCCTCATCTTTTTTCCCTCCTTTTACGTCATATTATTATCCAATAGTATTCTAACCGTACCCAATTAAGCGCGTTCAATGTAACGTCTATATCTGAACTCCACTGCCCGTGGGACCCGTAAGTGATAGATTCAGAGACCCATAATTCAGATAATTCAACAGCTCTTAATAAATCGTTTTCATTGGCTTTTCTAACATTAACGAGAATTATCACCTCCTAATGCAAGAATGCCCTTACACAAACGTTACCACGAAAATGGTTAGTTATCGTCCTTTTTCTACGTTAAACTGCCAGTCCCTCAGTATTAAGGTTTTTTCTCACGTATGCTCACTCACTCGCAGGATTTCAGCACCCAAAGAAATAACCATCCGTGGAAAACTTCTTTATAGACAACCATCCTTCCCGTGTCTGTCCAGTATCAATTAAATCCGAACTTCAGTAGCACATACCTCAAACTAAACTTAGGTGTCGATCTCTCAATATTATTTTGCTCTCTTTTGAAACAGAGCTGCCCATAATCCCGATATAGCAAAATACTCACTTGGTTGTTCTATATCCTGCATTGTCCGGATCTCAACCAGTTGAAAGTCTTTAAATATCCTCGTTAATTTTTCAGGAGTATATCCAAGTCCGCCTCTTAGGCTACGTTTACGGTAAACTTCCAATCAGTAATATCGGCTCCACCTACCACGCCATTCTCAACAAAACACGTGATTCCAAAGAATCCACCAGGTTTTAAAGCTTGGTTTAGCAGTTTGACATAATCAATTCTTCGATGTGGAGCAGTATGATGAAAGCATCCAGAATCGTATATTACATCGTATTCTGCCTTCTGAATATCCAAATCAAAAAGATTTTTAAAAATAAAATTATACTGACCCCTTGCTCTTTAGCCCTCTCATTACCCCATTGCAAAGCCTCTTCAGATAAGTCTACTGCATCAACATCATAGCCTTGCTTGGCAAAATAAATAGCGTTTCTTCCCGGTCCACAACCCAGTTCTAGGACCTTCCTCCTGGTGTCAGCAAATTGTTCTTAAAATATTAAACCAAGTTTTCATCCGGAGCATTTACGAAAAACGGAACTGTCCTGCCTCTTTCAGAATAGAAAGCATCCCAATTAAATTTAGATTGTTCTTTTAATCAGGAATCTAGCATAATTAAGGATCTCCTCATTAGAATAAATCGTCTCATCCATAAATTACCTTCTCGTTCGTCTTCTTAATGTAAATCACGGTCAAGCTCGGATACGACAATGCTAATCTTCTGCTGTTGATTAAGTGTATCTCTATCGAATCTTTCCCCAACGATTTAGGGCCGGGTCTAACAGTATACTGGTACCATGAGATTGTGTTACGCCTGCAGTGCCCAGCCGAAAACTCCCATACCACGCGACATTTAACCTGCACGGCGGGTTATATAATTTTGTCTAGCGGTATGTTGATCGTGGACATTGCCTGCTTTTTCTGATCGTCATTGACATGCGTGTATAACATGGTCGTCTCGATCGAGGCATGACCGAGCAATTCCTTGACCACCCGGATGTCCACCCCATTGCGCAGCAGCATGGTGGCAAATGAGTGTCGCAATTTATGCGATGTGAGCTTCATATCCGCTAGTTCCGGGTGCGCAGCCTTAAATGCGGCGAAGGTTTGAGCAGCTATTTTTTGTATCTGCCGAATGGACAGCCTTCTGCCCTTCTGCGAGACAAAAAATGCATCCTCTTTCTTATTGTACGGAGTGATCCGTTCTGTCTGAAGCCGTTCAAGGTACTCGGACAGCGCCTCGGGCACAGGGATCTCGTTCCATTTTCTCCCTTTTCCATAAACCTCGATCGTGCCCTTCCCCTTTTTGAAATTCGCCAAATTTAGCCTATGTACCTCACCCACACGCAGACCGCAATACGCCATTAGCAAGAAAATAGCGATGTTCCGGTCCCTATAACGTCCGTCGATATGGTTGAGCGCTACCAGCAGTTCGTGTTCATCCAAATAGATCGGCCTCTTGTTTGATTCGGTTTTTGACTTCTTCACTTCCATCGCCGGATTGCGGGTCGCCAATTCAAAATCCATCAACGCTGCATAAAAGGACCGTATCGCGGATAGCGTACGGTTTCGTGTCTTGTCACCGGTTGATTTTTGCTTTGAAACTAAGAAACCGATTACGTTAATTTTACCTGCGCCTGTTACCGGCAAACCGCCAAGCGATTCCAAGTAAGCCATAACTTCCCGCATGTATTCTTTCTGTGTCGTATCGGTAAACCCCGCTTGTTTCATCCAGATCGAAAAGGCATGTATCTCTTTTTCATAGCGTTCTTCCAGTTCATAATTGCGCGCCACCTTGCAACCCACCTACTACATTTTTTTGTATCGAAGATGCTTAATACTGCCCTGTCCTAGCGAAAAAAAATCGCTCAGAGATGAAAGTACGCAAAATACTTATTTTGCGCACTTAAGTATAGCACATATGTTCCTGAATATGACACTTTTTTAGCATAAAATCTCAATCCAGTCGATGATCCGACGAGTCCCACATTCCCTATGCGCGTCTCGCGGCGTAGCGGGCGAGTTTTTACTGCTCACGGCCACACACACGCGTTCCGTTGATTGATTAATCTTACTCATATGGAACATTTGTTCGATTCCTAGTGAATCTCCCGCTCCACGTCCGTTCCTGTTCGGCGAAAATGGTGCCGCAGGCACATCTCCAGCCTTACACCCAGTGTGCCCTATCCTCCCGCGCAGCCACGCTAACCCGAGTTTCTTAAATCCGGCAGGAGGATGGAACTGAACTCTTCTATGTCGACACGCTGTAAACAAAGTCTTTCAGACAGCTAAAATGATGCGTGTTAAATTTGTTTACTTTCAGTGCATACGCTGAGATTGAGGCAGGATGTTTACATAATTATTTATATGTTAACTATCATGGTAGAGCTCAGCGGTACAGCCGGTCGGCCTGCACAGCGGCCCAGCGCTCCATGTTAGCTGCCCGCTGATCTGCCCACTGAGCAAGTTCCCGCCTTCAGCCGTGAAAGTTCACTATACTCCACGCAGATTGCACGGCCTCGATGACCGGGAGCACGGGTTTCCCCAACGCAGTTGCTAGACTGCGGTTTCCCTCGGTAGTACGCTAAACGTGCCAAGTTCCCAGGAATAAGAAAAACACCCACGAACGGGGTGTTTTTTGCTCAAGTTTTAATCTCTCATTGGCTCCGGATCTCTCGGTGCTAGAATCTCATTCACCTGCTGCAGCCATTCTTCATGTGCATCCTCTGGTGAGTTCTCTTCCACCGTTTGGTTAAGTTCTGTTTCATTTGGCATGCCAAGACACCATCCTTTTCGTTCTGGTTAAACATGAAGCTGTTGATGTAGTTAGTTTTTCCAGCAAAACATTTTTTCATAACCTTGTACGTGCGGCACTTGCTTGTGCTCGCCTCGTTTTGCGCTAGAACCTACACTGACTCGCATGTCCCGGGATCGTCACATCATGTAAGACCCGTACTATTACTTACCCAAAAATGCGCTGTGTGAATTTTGCATACGGTGAGACGGCTTTCGCCGTTCGCCGTCGCAGCTGCCAAACGTGTTCACTCCCTACTGCTGGGGGCCCTGCGCCGTCGCAGATCCCAAAACCGTACTCGCTACTGTGGGCCGTTCCCCGTGCAGCTCCAAGCGTGCTCGCTCGCTACCGCCTGCAGCTTACCCCGTACGTCAGTCCAACCTGCCCGATGCGCTATGAATATGCCGGTTCCGGATCGTGCTGCGGCGCAAATTTATCCTTATGCGAATCCAACAGCTGAAAGCTCATGCGGGAGCCATCCGCGGGCCGCAGCAGTTTATGAAGTGCAACCGGATCTCGCAGCTCAGGCTGCAGCCATTGTTCCACCTCTCCGTCTTCGAGGATCGCGGGCATGCGATCATGATGCGCTGCGACCTCCGGATTGGACGCGGTCATCAGCATCGTACAGGTTCGAAGCTCCTCACCGGAGGGGGAGCTCCATACGTCATACAGACCCGCAATGCCGAAGGTACCGGCGCGCATAGCGATCCGTACCCACTGCGAGTGCCTGCCAACAGTTTTCGAAACGTAAAATGCGCTGCAAGGAATAACACAGCGCTGCTTTCCAAACATGCGCCGATAAATACGTTGGTCCGGAATAGAGTCGCTGTCCATGCATACCGCATTTCTCGCCCAAAATGGCATCAGACCCCAACGAAACTCATCCAGCTGCCGTTGTCGTTCGCGAACCACGATTGCCGGGATGGATTGAGTGGGGCGGATGTCATACCTGTTCGAAACATAAAACAGTATGTTATCCAGGCCAAACTTCTCAGTTAATTCCGCCGCGTCGGCAAGGATGCTGATCGATTCACACATTTTTCCACCGCCAGATGTTTTGGTTATTATGGCCGTTCTTCATGCACGTCATACACGCAGTCACATAACGGAAAATTGAATCGAGGCGGAAGCAACTAAGTTGTGGATGGCGCAACCGGCGGATTATGACCGTTTGAATGGAAATACGCATCTGAGCCATACTAAAACATAAACTGTTAGACCTAAATTTAGACGGGCTCGTTGTATGAGGAGACGATAGTCATGTGGCCTGCTTTATCCCCCGCCGATTTGATTTTGATCGGGATTGGCGTTGTTGGTCCCATTCTCGCTGCTTTCGGTTTCAGTATATATCGTAGACGCAGAAGAGAACGCGGTAAATCGTAACCGCGTTCTCAGGTTTTCGCGCTTGCTACCACTCATTCGGATGACGGCCACTGCCTGCTTACCCATCTGCTACCACGCGTGTTGAAAGATCACCACCGAAGCTTTCGTGCGATTGCCCAGAGGATCATTGGAATTCACGTGATTCTCATCATAGCCTGTCAGCAGTGCCGCATGTTGTGAGTAAGTCATGTGCGCCGGACCGCCGGCCGTTTGCCATAGTGTGAATCTCCCCGGACTTAGGGGCCGGTAGCCAAATACTGCTTGACCACGGAAAAATCCGCCCCCGTTAAATCTGCGCATAATCTCTCCCCGGACGTAGGCCGGTATTTTGCACTGGTCACCACCTACACCGGTGAGCCCTTCGCCGAATACTGCTTGACCACGGAAAAAATCTGCCCCGGTCAAGTCTGCGATTACCCCCCGATAAGCCTCATGGAACACGGCAAACTTGTGTTCCTTCCATTCAGAAACACCACGTAGCGCTAATCGGTAGCGGCGGTCGTATTGTCCCTGTTGGCGAAATCTAATTGGCGGCAGCAGCTTCAGCCGACTCGGTTTTTGCGTGGACAGAATACGTCGACGTGCTGTCGACGTGCGATCTACGTGCTGTCGACATGCGGTCTATGTGGTATAGTGCAGTCACCATCGACATAAAAAACACACCGGCCATTCTATTCATCGGTTGTCCTCCTCCTCATCTCCCTGTCGGTCTTGACGGTAAGAGCCTAGCCATGGAATATCATCCATTTCTGACAAAACATACCCATCACAAGCCGTGCTTGAAACCTGCAGCCGGTGCTGATGATTTGCGGACCGCCCGGTTGGGTTAATAAACGAGAAGCAACATTAGCGCAACTACTCGGTAGTGGGGAGTCGATGGCATGCTTCTTCAGAGCAAGTTTTTCAAAATTTGTCTAGGTATTATTTGTGTACTACTGATCATCCTGCTCTTATCCAAAGTCAACTTCATTTTCAAACCACTTTACATGATGTTTAACATTTTGATTGTGCCTATTACCTTGTCAGGATTTTTGTACTATCTGATGCGGCCCATAGTGAACTTTTTAAGCAAGCGCAAAGTGAACACTATGGTTGCGATCCTGCTGATGTACTTCCTGCTGGGCACGGGGTTTATTCTTTTTCTGGTCATGGTGTGGCCTACGCTTGAAACACAGATGAATAATTTCACACAGGGAGCGCCTGAACTCGTGCAACAATTTCAACAGCAGGTGGATGAGCTGCAGCAAAACAGGCTTGTTTCGATGTTCTGGCAAAACGGATCAAGTCTCTCAACTCAGTTGTCCGAATACCTTAGCAATGGAATTAAGGCAGCCAGGAATTACATGAGCGGCGCCATCTCTCTGGTGACAAACTTCGTCATCGTGGTTGCCACCGTGCCTATTATCCTGTATTACATGCTAAAAGAAGGTGATCAGCTGCCCTCCTCCGTCTTGCACATCATTCCTCGCCGCTATCGCGCCGACGGTAAAAAGGCCATCCATGAAATCGACTCGGCGCTAAGCGGCTTTATCGTCGGGAGGGTTATTATCACGCTGCTGCTTGGCGTGATTATGTTCCTCGGCTTTTTGCTCATCGGGCTGCCTTACCCGCTGCTCTTGGCACTGGTCGGCACGGTGTTCAACCTGATCCCTTACGTCGGTCCCATACTTGGGGCTGTGCCGGTACTGATCGTAGCATTCACTGAATCTGCGAGTATGGTGCTATGGTCGCTCGTTGTCATAATAGTTGCGCAGCAAGTGGAAGAGACGCTGCTGTCACCCCATATCTATGGAAAAAAGCTGGATATTCATCCGCTGACCACCGTGATTATATTGCTGGTGGCCGGGGACATGGGCGGCATACTAGGTTTGATTCTTGCGATTCCGGTGTATATGGTGATCAAAATCGTGGTGGTGCACATCTATCGGTTATTTTTTGAGGAAAAAGTGGAGGAGCTCGTGGAAGAAGCCTGACTTCACCGACTGCGAAGGAGCGGTAAAACGACAGCGCCGCGGCAAAAAATGGATGACGTCGGGCAACCTTAAAGGAAGTTCTTGGCTAAATATTAAAAATGCACCAATGCATTGTCCGTACTAAGGTAGACTGTGCATTGGTGCAGCTTACTCAAGCGTTTTTGCAACGCGTACTAAGGTGTACTGTGCATTGGTCAGCTTACTAGAGCGTTTTGCAAAGTTCTGTTGCACAGGCGTGTTGTTGCGATGTGAATGGGCGGAGAGCGCTGCACTGTCTACTGCTAGCGTTGGCTTATATGGTCGTTCCAGCTTGTCGCCTGCTGCCTGCGCTTCACAAAAGCAGAAAGCACCGCGGTGAGAAGGAGACCGCCGACGAAACCGCCTGTGTGGGCATACACATCCACGTTAGGAATCACGAACGAGTACACGAAACCAATGATCAATATGGTCATCACCGTCTGCTTGGATTGGTAGTCAATCAGATCTTTGCGGAATATTGACAAATACAAGTAAGCGGCATACACGCCGTAGATCGCGCCGGACGCTCCTGCTCCAATGTAATAATCGGCGTGCAGCCAGGCGCTCGCCGCGTTCCCGATAATGCCGCAGGCCAGATAAAACACCGCATAGCGCGCCGAGCCGAGCAGCCTTTCCAGCGGCGCTGCGAATACGTACAGCGCGAAGCTATTGAACAACAGATGCTCCCAGCCGATGTGAATAAATATCGAGCTGACATAGCGCCATAGCTCCGGCTGCATGCCGGGCAGATCGAACATTGCTCCGAATCGCAGCAGCGTATCCTCGGCGATCGTCGAACCCTCCCATTCCATAGCAGCCATAACGAGCAGATGGATCAGAATGACCGCAGACGTGACCGGATACAACCGGACATATTGCTTTAAGCTTTCCCTTCGTATGAACAAGCGCACACTCCCTTTCCGGTTTTTCACCTCTGCGAACTATGTTATCGCTATATATACAGCTGTTACCAGCAAATTAACGCACATTACCATGTTCGAAATTGCATTAATTATAGAACACACGAAGCATGGTAGCAAATGCGGCGGGTTGTCGCTGCCATAAAAAAACCGCGCCTATGCGCGGAGAGCTTGTCGGTATTATTTACACCTGATTGACCGGCCCATAATGATTCTCTAACGGCCTGATAGCCAGCCCCATACCATCCACCAAGCCGCGCAAATAAATAATTTTTTCTTTGTCCGGCTCCTCTGCTTCGGCGGCGTTGGTGAGCTTTCTCCTGAACTTGAACATTGAGGCTTCGAGGTTACTTATCATCGCTGTAATATCTGTCACCGCTTCCTGGCATTCTTTGAAGTCATCGTCGGTAAAGATACCAGGATTCCTTGTGATCAGCTCTTGAATATAACTCTGCATATTATCGTGCACACCGTTTCATCTCCTTTCATCTCCTAGTTTGTCTGTTTTGCCCTCGACAATTCGTCTTTCTATATCATGCCACGACAGCCTGAGAACACTCGCCATACCTACGAACAGTGCGAACAGATCATGAAACCAGTCTTGATGCTGCTCCCGTCTAGCGATGGTCATATTGATCTTTTTGAACTGCTCAACCAAATTCGGAAGCACTTGGGGCCTGGCGGGGAGATACAGCATCATGGGACTGTACCCCAGCTTCACGCCAATCTGCAGCACATAAAGAAAAACGTCGCTGAACGCCTCAACGGATTTTGCATTGTACACTTGCGGCAGCTCGCTTCTTAGTTTGCGTATTAGCACCTCAACGTCCGTGATGCTGTCCTCGTCTATGGAGCGCACCAGTGTCTGAAATTGCATGGAACTCCCCCTTGTTTTATCGCAGCAATTGCTGGTAGCGGCAATAGCATGTTTTTAACCGGAAACCAGTGCACATTAAACGCGGTCAGAGCTTTCTATAAGGTTACACAAATTGGTAATTAATTATTCGGGTGTCTGCGACCACACACGGCCGTGCGAGTAATAATGTCGGGGTGTTGGAGAGATACTGTTTTAGTGACAAAGGAGGTGATAATCTCATGGCAGGAACTGAAAACAACGTGATATCCCACGGAATCAACGCTGCTCAAGCTGAGGCCCAAAGCCCGGAGGCGGAGCAAAAAGTGCAGCAGCTGGCAAACGAGCTAGGCGCAGAAGCGGGAGCCGGCGCTGCCCGCGGAGCAGGCCCGGCAGCTGGCGCAGCAGCCGCAGCGGCAGCGGGGGAACCGCAAGCCGGAACGGCATGCGCGGGTAACCTGGAATAGCGCGAGTGCAGCTTAAAGCTCTTCATTTCTAATTACATCGCGTGGTCGCAACAGCGACAGCAACTGTCACGCAGCGGAAGGGAATCGTAGCCGGCTCCCTTCCGTTTATTGGCGTTACCGTGAAAGCACACGCAGTCATACCGAGCTCACACGCCTGGGTTTTTTCATACGGTTTGGGGGACAGTACATAAGAAGGCCTTTTCCTATTTCTTTTCAATTGCGGGGGGAGCAATGAAGGACCAGACTAAAGAGCGGTTCCCACACAACTTACGAGCGGCGTTTCACAGCGTGGCAAATCAAATGCGGCGTGGATTCGGCGGTCGTTTCAATTGGGGCAAGCGGCAGCCAAAGGCTGAATTGGACGCACAGTCCCGATTACTGCTGTTCGTTCAGGGACTGTATTTACTGGGTAACGCATTCTCCGACACCTTCGTCGGCGTGTACCTGTGGAAGCTTAACAATGACTTGTTAATGATCGCCTGGTTCTTCGTCGCTCAGTATGTGGCGATGGCGCTGACCCTGTGGATCGCCGGGAAGCAGGTTAAAGAAGGCAACAAGATGAACGCGCTGCGCCTTGGCGTCGGGGTGGCCGCCCTGTTTTATTTGCTGGTGCTGCTGCTCGGTGCAAGAGCCGTGACTTACATACTGCCGCTCGGGGCGCTGCAAGGGGCGGCGGACGGTCTGTTTTGGCTGGCTAACAACGTGGTTTACTTTGAAGTGACCGACCGTGAGAATCGCGACCGCTTCAATGGCTTCGCCGGACTGCTTACTTCATTCTCTTACATGATTGCGCCATGGATTGCGGGTTATCTGATTACACGGATAAGTGATCCTCTGGGCTATCATCTTATTTTCAGCTTATCCCTCGGCGTGTTTCTAGTCGGTGTGGTGGCGAGCTTTTTTTTGAAGAAAAGGCAAGCTCAGGATTCGTACGGTTGGTTATTCGGTGTGCGGCAAATCGCGGAACGCGGCGGCCCATGGGGCCGCATCAGCGCAGCCATGGCCGCACAAGGTGTGCGGGAGGGCGTGTTCAGCTTCGCAATCGGTCTGTTGGTTTACATCGCAACACGCAACGAGATGCAGCTCGGCAACTACTCTCTGATTACGTCCGCGATCGGTATTATCAGCTATCCCCTGGCCGGCCGGCTATTTGAGCGCCGCAACCGGCTCTGGGGCTCGCTTGTGGGAATTGTCGCGATCATACTGGCCATTTTCCCGTTTTACTGGGAGATCAGCTACGCGACGTTGTTGGTCTTTGGCATCATGATCGGGGTGTTTTTTCCGCTGTACACGATTCCGCTCACGTCGGTCGTATTTGACGTGATCGGCCGGGATGAGGAAAGCGCGAGCCGACGGGTGGAATACATTGTCCTTCGGGAGATGGCGCTCAACGCAGGCCGCGTGTTCGGCACCCTAGTCTTCATCGGTGTGCTCGCTCAGGAGCCGTCTCACCCGCTGTTCACCACGCTGCTGGTTCTGCTTGGCAGTGCTCCCCTGGCCGCATGGGTGCTGCTGCGCAAATGGCTGGCGGACCCGGTGGACACACCTGTGCAAGGGCCGTGAGTTAGTTTACATAAATAAAATTATGTAAAAAAAGCACCTTGAGACATAAGCGCCCAAGGTGCTGGCCGTACCGCCTGAACTTAAACCACTGAATCAATACTTGGCGCCTCCGTCCGCCAGTCCGCCGATAACGAACGACTGAGCGCCAAGGTACAGCACTGCTGCCGGAATCGACGCGATCACTGAGGAGCTCATAAGCAGACCCCAGATGAATGTGTCGGAAAATTTAAAGCTCGCAATTCCAATCGTCGCGGTCTGCTGGCTTGGGCTGGTTGTTACGACAAGCGCATACAAAAACTCATTCCACGACATCGTGAAAGCAAATGTCGCTACCACAGCGATGCCCGGAGCCGCGATCGGAAGAATGATTTTCCACAGCGTTTGCAGCCGGCTGCATCCGTCGATGAGTGCAGCCTGCTCAAGCGATTTAGGAATAGCTTTGAAGTAACTAAGCAGCATATAGCAGCAATAAGGTACGATAAACGTCGGATAAATAATTAGCAAACCAAACTTGTTGTCGGCGAAACCGAGCTTGCTCACCAGCACATACATCGGTATGAACAGCACGGCAGCCGGCATCAAATAGCAAATAATAATGCTTTTTACAAGAAAGTCGCGGCCCTTGAATTTCAGTCGCGTTAAACTGTATGACCCGAAAATGCTGATCACCAGAGACACTAATGTGGCAAGTCCGGACACGTATAAGCTGTTTTTAATGTTTCCCATAAATTCAGTCTCATTGAACAGGTCTACATAGTGCTGCGCGGTCACTTCGGTGGGGATCAACGCGGGCTTAGAGGCGTACATATGTTCGTTCGGTGTGAAAGAAGTTTTCACCATCCAGTATACCGGAAATAACGTCCAGATCAGACCGGCAATGACGATACAATAAATCAGTACGTTTTTTTGAATCGTGCGCACTGTGGCTGCCTTCACCACCATCCCTCCTCACTCATCCTTATTGAGCTTCCGTGTCATAAAGAACATCAGCACCAGCAGAATGGGAATAATGGAGCCCGCCACGCTGAGCGATTTGCCCATATCGTTCTGGAGAAAAGCCATTTCATAGGTGTACACGGAGATCACCGCCGAATTGTACAAAGGGCCCCCTCCCGTAATCAAGAAAATATTCTCAAAATCATTGAATGTCCAGATCGAGGACAGCATTGTGGTGATAACGATGACCGAGCTGATCGCCGGAATAGTGATCGAAATAAATTGGCGGATGGGTCCTGCGCCGTCGATTTTAGCGGCTTCATACAACTGCCGGTCGATCGTCTGAAGCCCTCCCAGTATACTGAACAGAAAGAACGGAATTCCGCGCCAAATGTTCACGATAATAACGGAGACTAACGCGATATTAGGTCCGCTCAGCCAGGCCACCGGTACCTCGATCAGCCCGAAGTCAAGCAAAATCTGATTGATGATACCGTACGTATCGTTGTACATCCACTTCCAGGTGAGCGCCGCAACCATCCCGGAAATAGCCCAGGGCACAAGGAACAACACCCGGACGACGGATCTACCGAAAAACTGTTGATTGACAGTCAGCGCAAATATCATGCCGAACACCAGTTTGAAGAAGACGTCGGTGACGAAATAGACGAATGTGTTTTTTAATACTTTCCAATAGATCGGGTCCGACAAGATTTCGCGATAGTTATCCAGACCTATGAAATTCGCGTCGGCTCCTACCGTTTTATCTGTAAAACTTAAGTATAGCGCGTTAACAAACGGGACGCCGATTACTACGAAAATGATAATGACAATCGGCATCACGGACGTATATCCCAACAGCAAATCAGTTTTACGGTTCGATCGCGGCATCATTTCACCTGCCCGCGCGGGAGCACTTCATTCATGGCCCCACGCGCTTTTATTTTTTCTCGTATACCCTCTTGTATTCCTTTTCGATTTCATCCAACGCTTTCTGCGGATCCATCTTGTTTACGACAATTTTTTGCACGCCCTTTGACAGGATGGCCTCACTCACCGCTTGAGAAGCGCGCGCATCAGGAGGAGCGGGATCGCCGAGCGGCACGATGTTTTTTGTGGCGTCGAACCAGCTTTTGTTCTCGGGCCTCTGCCAGAATTCCGTGTTTTCCAGCCCATTCAGCACCGGACCTGCGAGTCCGTACAGCTTCTCCAGCATTTTTCCGTAATATTCTTTGTCAAAAAAGTACTTGATGTACTGTTTGGCAGCTTCGGTATTTTTAGCTTTATTGAACATCACAAACACGGTTCCGCCACCGGAGCCGAACTGTCTTTTAGGACCTGCGGGCCATGGCATAACCAACGTTTTCGCCAGTAATTCAGGCTTATCTTTTTTCATGGCGGCATAAATGCTGCTGGAGTTAAACACGATGCCCACCTGACCCGCCAGCCAGATGTTATTGTTGTATGCGTCGTCCCCGGTGATAGCGCCTTGCGGTGTGAGATTTTCCTGGAAGAAGCTTGCGTCGAATTTGAGCGCCTCCAGCGCCTCCGGCGTGTTCACGGTTACTTTGCCGTCCTTATCGACCACGTCAGTGCCAAACGTTCTGATCAAATTGTTGATCCGTCCGTCCGAATCTCCACCGCCGCCCAGCTGAAATCCGAGCCCGTAAAAGTTGTTTTTGGGGTCGTTGATGGCTCTGGCTACGTTTCTCACTTCCTCCCATGTCTTGGGCGGCTGAAGATTTTTCTCCTCCAGTTTATCTTTCCGCACATACATCACGTTCGGAGTGTGATAGACGGGGATTTCGTACCAGCCTTCCGCAGCGTAGGCATATTTCTTAGAATCCTCGCGAAAATCAAACTGTTTGAGAATGTCCGATACCTCAACCAACTGGTTATTTCCCACGAATTGCTTTGCGACAAAATCATCGGCTAACAAGAGATCCGGAGGATTCCCTCCTTCAACCGCCGCCATCAGCTTGGTTTTTAAATCGGCGGGCGGTATGGCTACATATTCGACATCAATGTTGAATTCTTTAGAAAACTGGGCAACCCGTTCTTTTTGAAAATCGTTGTAATCCTTCACATACTCCGATTTATCCCAAAACACGAGTTTGCCTTTTTTCTGCTGCGCATCTCCCGTTCCGCCGTCCTTGCCGCCCGTGTTGGAGGAGTTGGAGGCGTTATCTCCGCCTGATGTACATGCGCCGGTGACAAACAGCAGCACTACCGACAACATCACTGACAGTACCTTCTTGTACATGTGCTCCCTCCTAGATAAACCGCATTGACCTGTGTAGTACCGCCTGCATCAATCAAAATATTCAGCTGTCTGATCGAAACGACAGAGCAGCCCGCTCGAAATAAGCCAGGCTGAACCTTCAACTGCCGCCTCTCATAGGCTGTAATGAATTGCACCGGTTGCTCTTCGCCTTATGCACCCTGCTGGATGATGTCCAGCGCATGCAAATTGTTATAGCTGATCGCAATGCTTTCGAATGCCGGCCTGCGGCAGCGATCCTGCTCGACCACTAGCCACTCCGTGCCTGCCTCTTCGGCTGCCTGGAAGATGCCGTTAAAATCAAGAACACCTTCACCGATCTCAGCGAAAAACTGTTCTTCGCCGGGCTCCATGTCCTTGATATGCAGCAGAGGACAACGGTTACACAGCTTCCGTAAGTATTCCGCGGGGTCCTCTCCGCCGCGTTTGACCCAGTAGGTGTCCAGCTCCATTTTCACCAGGTCAGGATCGGTTTCCCGCAGCAAAATATCCAAAGCATATGCCCCGTCGAACTTCACGAATTCCCAATTATGATTATGGTATAAGAATTGTATGCCGTGCTCACGGCAGCGCTCCCCGATCCGGTTGAACGCGGCGGCGGAATCAAGCACTTGCTGCTTCGATTCAAACCTGGATGAATGTGCCGCATAAGTGCCGCCGACCTGCTGCAGGTAATCGATGAGTGCATCCAGCTGATTGGTCAGCGCATCAAGGCTCGCATGGCTGCTGATCACTTGGAGGCCCAGACGGTCCAAATGAGCTTTCAGCTCCGGCACTGACATGTCCTCGGGAGGTCCGAGCTCGATTCCACGGTAACCGATCGCAGCCACCTTCTCCAAAGAACCAAGATAGTCTTGACTCAGCTCATCACGTATCGTATAAGGCTGCAAAGCTACCGGAAACTTTTTCATAGCCGTACACCATCCTTTTGTAAAAGTTTTCCCGACCGTCGCTAGAGCTCCAGCCGATTATATTTTAATCCGAGCGGCAGCGGGGTTGGCCGCTCACATGAGGTCTGCATTGCTATGTGTCTGCCTGTGTTGGCGGAATCGATCACTCCGAGCATGATATCCAGCACATGTCGTGCCAACATGCCGTTGGCACGGTGTGTCCTGCCCGCACGCAGCGCGCCGGCCATGTCCGCCAAGCCTATGCCCCGGCTTTCATCGGTAAACCCGTGTGAGCAGGGGAACTCTTTGACTTCTCCGCTGTGCTGCTTCACAGCAATCTTGCCGCCGAAAAAGTTAGGATCCGGCGCATACAAGATGCCTTCCGTCCCGTATATCTCGAGTCTCGGAGTATAGCCAAAGCTTTCCTTCGCCGCCTGCAGACTGCCCAGTACGCCGCTCTCGAACTCAAGCAGTGCGGTGACGTTCATCGGCGCTTCCACCGGCACGCTGTCACCGAAGCGGGGAGATTTCGGGTTCATGATCGTCACCTCGTGGTGAAGCGTTGCCGCAGATCCGGCGACCCTCCGCACCGGTCCGAGCATGGATACGAGCGCCGTCATGTAGTAGGGGCCCATGTCAAGAAGCGGGTCACCACCGAGCCGCAAGAAGTTTTGAAAATTCGGATGCAGTCCACTGGATGGATGGCCCATCAAAATCAGACCGCTTGCCGCGTAAGGGGTGCCGATCCATCCTTCGTCGATGAGCTTTCGGCATGTCTGCAGTCCGCCGCCGAGGAAGGTGTCCGGAGCACAGCCGACCAGCAGCCCCTTTTCCTCCGCGAGTGCGATGACTCGGTCAGCGTCTTCGCGGTTGAGCGCGAACGGTTTCTCGGTGTAGACATGCTTCCCCGCGTGTAGCGCCTGCATATTGATCGCCGCGTGCGCTGCAGGCGCGGTTAGATTCAATACCATCTCAATGTCCGGATCAGCGAGCAGCTCCTCCACGCTGCATACCTTGGGAATGCCGTATTCCTCGGCGCGCTGTCGGGCTAACTCCGGCATGAGATCCGCGCATGCAACCACTTCCAGAATGTTGTCAAAGGTTTGCGTGCAGTTTTTCAGGTATTTTCCGCTGATTTGGCCGCAGCCGATAACGCCGATTTTCACTTTCTGCATGATGTAGATCTCACCTGCCTTTGTAGAATTGTTGAGAAAATACCATGGTAGCGTAACCAGGCGTTGTGTGGGGGAGGGAAATGGGTATGGGATTCCGATCGCCGTTGAACTCTGATTCCTCTGAATTACAATTAGTGGTAGGAATCGGATTTCAAATGCGAACGCTTCGCTTCTCCGCCCCACACCATTTCCTAGGCAGCGAATGGTGGCTAGTGTGCAAAAGGATCCTCGTCCCGGATGCGTTCGGCAGACACTACTGTGACCCGATGTTCCTAACCCACGCGTTGCCTCGTAGCAGGACAGAGTTGTGGGGAACACGTTGCCGTTGGCTTGCCCGCTGGCCCGGCGCCGAATGATCCTCAACCCATGCGTTGTGCGGGGGGGAGGGAAATGGGTATGGGATTCCGATCGCCGTTGAAGTCTGATTCCTCTGAATTAAAATTAGTGGTAGGAATCATATTTCAAATGCGAACGCTTCGCTTCTCCACCCCACACCCATTTCCCAGGCAGCGAATGTTGGGTAGTGTGCAAAGGCATGCTCATCCCGGATGCGTTCGGTGGGCAATCCTGTGTACGGTGGTGCTGGTGCTGCGTCGAATGCTCCTTTAACCACGCGGTATCAGGTGGCAGAGCAATGGCATAGGGGCATACGCTAGTGCACGCTGGCTTCGATATGCGCCTTTCACAGCAAAGCCGCAGCCGATACATAAATATACCGTTCAAACCTTGCCATCACATGGCTCTTTTGAGTCGGAAAATGTTTATACAAGTGATCCACGAAATAGCCCGGGTTTTCCGCATTTCCGGCAAACATGTCGTAATGCAATGGTACGACGGTGTCGATCTGCGCGGCCGCCGCCAGCTCGGCAGCTTCTCGGTAATTCATATTGCCTATGATGTTGCGCGCGGTGCGGAACGCATCACGTCCATTGATTGGCAGCAGTGCGATGTCGAGCGATTCGGCCTGTAACGACTCCGCGAGTCCAGGGTACACCGTAGTGTCGCCTGCATGATACAGGGTGACGCCGTTCAGCTCGAGGATATAACCGACAAAACGATGGCCCAGCTCGGCGTCATATTCCAACTGTTCGTGCGCCGCCGGAACCGGTTTAATCCGGACATCCGAGGCCTCCCACCATTCATCTGTGCGCGCTGCATGCAGCTTAGCGGGAGACACGCCCAACTGCAGCAGGCTTTCCCTGCAAACACCCGGCGCCATATAGACGATGTCCTGGTGAGCTGCGGCGAGCTTTGCAATCGTGTCGGCATCCAAATGATCCGTATGCTCGTGTGTGATCAAACAGTATGTGGCGTTTGTCATCTGCTCAGGCGTAAGCGGCGGCGGAAATGCGCGGTGCGGAGACTCAGACAAATACGGGTCTATGTACACCACCGTGTCCCCGCCCTTGATAATAACGCTGGCCTGGCCTAGGAACCAGATCGCGAGCATGCCGGCCGGCGCCCGGGTGGCATCGATCTCACGGATTAACGCTTCGCCGGTACGCACATTTACGGGATATGGCATGGTTTTATGGTCACTCCTTCCGCAATCGTTTCAAAGGCAGCCAGGCCAGTACATCCTGTATTTTCTCATCCCAGTAGCCCCACTCATGAGCCCCCGGCCCTTCCTCGTACGTAAAATCCAAATCAGTATTCGCACATGCGTTCCGGAACAGCATATTGTCTTCATACAGAAAATCTTCCGTGCCGCAGCATTGGTACAGCTTCGGTTTGGGTCCTTCAGAGGCATCGCATTGCTGCAACAGCCAAAACAGATCATTGGCCGTACCGGCCACGCTTTCATCGCCATGGATCAGCCGGTACTCCCGCAGCCGTTCTGGATCATCCGGCACGCGTGCCCGGTTGACGGCCCCGGACAAGCTTGCCGCCGCCGCGAATTGATCGGGCTTGCTTAACGCCCACTTCAACGCACCATAGCCCCCCATTGACAACCCGGCCACAAAATTATCTTCACGCGCATCGGACAAAGGGAAAAATGATCTGCACAGCTCTGGCAATTCTTCACTTAAGAACGTCCAATACCGGTTCCCGTGCACCATATCCGTGTACCAGCTCCGATGCACCTGCGGCATGACAACCGCTAGGCCAAGCGGAGCAACATATCGCTCAATTGACGTGCGGCGCAGCCAGATCGTATCGTCGTCAGACAAGCCGTGCAGCAAATACAGCGTCGGATGACGGTCCCCCATCTTGACATTTTGCTGCCCAATCTGAGTGCGTGTCTGCTGTGGCAGGATGACTGTCATCGAGGTGCTGAGCTGCAGAGCTTCCGAGAAAAAGTTGCACTGAATAAGCGCCATTTTACTATTACCTCCTACATGTTTAATCCGCCGGCAATGGCAAGCTCAGAGCCGGTTACTTGATTCGATTCGTCGGACAGCAGATACACCACGCCGTAGGCCATGTCCTCTGCAGTCTGCATGCGCCCGCTGGGCACTGCGGTTTTCGCCCGCTCCTGCAGATCGCCCAAGCTCGATCCCATATTCTCGTGCAGCTCGATTTCGCCTTCCGACGCCACCCAGCCGACAGTGACCCAGTTGGACCGGATTTGATCTTTGGCGTAGTGAGCTGCAATGTGGCGGCTCAGTGTGCGGAGCATGCCCTTAGAGCATCCGTATGCCGCGAGGTTGAAACCCCCTTTGTAGCCGTGAGTGGAGCCCATATGCACGATGGAACCGCCACCGGTGCTCTGCATGGCTTCAATCGCATATTTGGAGCAAAAAAACGGTGCTTTAGCATTCACCGCAAAAATGGAGTCGTACAATTCTTCCGTCGTTGCGAGCATCGTGCCCCGGGGAAAAATACCCGCGTTGTTCACCAGGCCGTCGACTCGGCCAAACCGCTCCACCGTCTGCGCGATCAGCCTCCGGCAGCCTTCTTCGGAACCGATGTCACCCTGCACAAAATGAGCCTCAGCGCCATAGCTGCTGCGGATCTCCTCGGTAACGCGCTCGCCGTCTGCTGCATTGCGCCCGCTGATGACGACCTTGGCCCCTTCTCCTGCCGCCATATAAGCAATCCCCTTGCCGATTCCCTTCGTTCCTCCGGTAATTATCACAACTTTACCTGCCAATCGGTTGGCCATACGGTATCGTCTCCTTTCGTTCGCCAAACGTTATTTCCAGCATACAATCGTTTCGCCGGACAAATAATCCGACTGCGGACCGCAAAGAAACATAACGATTTTGGACATATCTTCCGGATGTGCAATGCGCTGCAGACGCGATTTGCCTTCCTCGCTCGGGACGGCACGGGTTGCCGAAAACCGTGCGGTGTATGTTGCAGCAGGAGAGATGCAGTTCACATTCACGTCATAGGGCCGCAGCTGATCCGCCAAGCAGCGGGTGTAATGGGATATACCCAGCTTGGCAGCCGCATAGATAATGCCTCCGCTCACCGGCACGTGGCCGGCGACCGAGCCGACGTTCACGATCTTCCCGCTGCGCCGGTCACGCATGTGGCGGCCGGCGAACTTGCAGACATACATCGTAGCCAATAGATTCCGCTCCACCACCGAACGAATGTCATTCACGTCGATATCCAACGCATCGTTCGGCTCTGGCCGCGGCGTGCTGAATCCGATGTCCCCGCCAGCGTTATTGATCAGAATGTCGATCGAGCCGAATCGTTCGATCGCTCCGTTCACCAGCTTCTCCGCTTGCGTCGGATCCGCCACATCAGCGGCTATGAAGTGCGTGTTGACACCCAGCTGCGCCAACTCCTCCGCCACAGCAAATCCGGATTTCGCTTCGCCAAACGCGGCCGCGGATTTTTCACTCTGGTCATGCACGATAACGTTAGCTCCGGCCTGTGCTAAATCAAAGGCATACTGCCTGCCCAGTCCGCGGCTCGAGCCGGTGACCAGTGCGTTTTTCCCTGCCAATTCAAGCGCTGCCATTCCCATCACCTCTTAACCATTTTTTTGCAATTTGAATTCACCAGTTTTTCGCAATTCAGCCTGCAATCCGAACTTAGACCGGCTTGTAACGATTCGCTTCACCTCGCGGCTTCGCTTCCCGTTGTACCGACCGCTCCGACACGATCAGTGTGGTATCCCAACGGCGCCTCCACCTCAGCTAGCGCTCAAGCGTCAACGGCTCCCACCTATCCTGCACTGATCGTACCAAAGTCCAATATCAAGCTGCAGTAAAGCTCCATGGGGTCTTTCCGTCTTGCCGCGGGTAACCTGCATCTTCGCACCCACAATGTTTCCCAGCCTCCGCTCACAAACCACTCGATCTCACCCGGCGTATCAAGGACGTAAGGTATGCGACTCCTGTGTCCAACTGTGCTCTCTCATAAGCGGCAATCGCTTCCGGCGGCTCTCCCTTTTCCCATGGAGTACGCCAGTCTCCACTCACTTTCGCCTGATCGTGAACAAAACGCATTAACCTGGCCAGTGCTTTCGCGGACCGCTCAGGATACTCTGTCCAATAATCCTCCTCCAGCACACGCACATGGCGGGCTTCCAATGCTCCATGCTCCAATGACATGGTCACATCGGGCTGTTTGTCGTTAAAGATACGCAGCAGCTCCGGAAAGTTGATCACCCCTTGCCCGACAGGGCAGCGAACAAGCCGGTAGCCTTCCTCGGACCAATAGATCCAATAATCCTTCAGGTGCACATTTTTGACGAATGGAGCAACCTTATTGAAAAACTCGATGGGCTCCTCCGCGGTAGCAAGCGGATTACCGGTATCGAGCGTGATGCCAAACCTGTCGGAGCCGATGCGGTCACAGAGCCAAAGCAGCTCTTCGGAGGCCAGATCCTGGTGGTTCTCTACTGCCAGATTCACCCCCGTTCGTTCCGCTGTTTCCACCGCAGCTTGGAACCCGGCGAGAATATCGTCCAGGAATGAATTCCAAGTGCCGGCCATATGCCTGCGGTCGCCGCCAAACTTTGCGCCGCCCACTACGGTTCTCACGGTGACCGCGCCGACCATCTCCCCGAGTTCGAGCGCATCTTTCAGCACGGCAGCATCGTATCCGCCGGCCGCGATGTTTATGAACATGCCTTTGTCCGAGGCACAGCGCGCCACCTCATCTGGGTCATGTGCTTTCAATACTGCGTAAGGCACCTCTATGCCTTCCAAGCCGTTCGCCGCGCTCACATCGATCAATTCAGCAGGGGTAATGCGCGGCTTGCCGGATTGAGGGTGTATTCCCATGTCATACACTGTACCGTACACGGTCAGTCCGAATTTCATGCCATCCGCTCCTTAAGGCATCGATTTTGTCGCGCTTGTACTTGTGTGTCGTGCTGGGCCTACGATTGTCATTTACCGGACAGGCGAAATTCTCTTGCGCGCTGTCGAGGCTTGTGCACGCACGCTAGCGGGCGCTATGCATACGCTGATGGGGGCTGTGCACACGTTCTTGCGTGAGCTGGACGATAAGCCGGCTCTTCTTACCCAAGCCCGTGCGCGGGCAACCCCAGTTATCTAGCTCCGCGTGCCGTTACTCCGCCGTCCAACCGCCGTCGATCACCAGCGCGGAGCCGGTCATGAAGCTGGAAGCGTCAGATGCGAGATACACGATCAGACCGGTCAGCTCTGCGGGCTCGCCCCACCTGTTGATCGGCAAGTGATTGAGGAAAAACTGATTGGCCTCCGGATTTTCCATCACCACACGGTTGAGCTCGGTAGCGATCGGGCCCGGACAGACGGCATTCACCGTGATGCCGTACTGCGCCCATTCCAGCGCCATCACCTTGGACAGCTGAATCAGTCCCCCTTTGCTCGAGCAATATGCGGACCGCTCAGGCAAAGCAACCTGCCCCAGCATGGACGCGATGTTGATGATCCGCCCAAACTTCTGCTTGATCATATGCGGAACTACAGCTTTGGCACACAAGAAAGGGGCTTTCAGGTTCGTGCTCTGCACGAGATCCCAGCTCGACTCATCGTACTCCAGAATCGGCTTGCGCACGTTAACGCCCGCATTATTGATCAATATGTCGATGCGGCCGAATGCGCCAATGCATTGCTCCACCGCCCGCTCAATCTCACTGTAAACCGTTACATCCGCAGCGACACCTAGTGTTGGACGGCCTGTCGCGCTATGTATTGCTTCCGCACTTTCTTTTGCCCTGCCTTCGTGCCGGCTGGTGACGATGACGCTCGCCCCCGCAGAAGCGAGGGACCTAGCCATTTCCAGGCCGAGACCCCCGCTGCCGCCTGTAATCAGAGCCACTCTGCCATCCAGATTCAACCCCTCGTAACCCATTGTAAGCCTTCCCTTCCACTCAAGCTTTATTGGTTTAACTTATTAAAGAAGACTGCGTCCACATCTTGGAGATATGTGTCTACATCTCCGGAAGCGAACAAGCCTTGAGTCGCTTTCGCGAAATCGTCACTTGCTCCCGGGGGGAATAACCGAGATATCGAAGGGAACGTCTTGCCTGCCTCAATGAACGCATACAGATCCTTGATTTCCGTGATATTGTTTTTTACTCCTTGAGTGGCAGGAGGATACTGTGTTTCGTCCACGTAGTATTGTACGATTTCGGGAGAAGCCAGAAACTCCACGAATTTTTTTGCTTCGGCCGCATTCTTTCCATCCTTCGGCAAGCCCACCGCGGTGTCGACAAACGCTCCAATCTTGGTGTCCTCGGCTTTCTCGGCAGGCAGCGGGAACATGCTGAACTTCAAGTTGGGATTCGCCTTTTTCATGGGCTGGATCGACCAAATGCCTTGGAAATACATCGCGGACTTGCCCAGTGCGAACTCGCGGATCGCGTCGTCCATGTCCAGTCCAAGCGAATCCGGCTGGCCGTATTTGCGCAGCTCCAGCAGATCCTCCGCAAATTTATGCATATGCGGGCTGTCGGTAATATGCTTTTTGCCCTGCATCACATCCATGATGAATGTTTCGGCGTCAGGTATGTTCAAGCTCATCTTGTAACCCAGCTCCTGGCCTAGTATACCGACATTCTTATCCGGGAACACGAACGGGAGCTTGCCTGCCGCTTTCACTTTCTGTGCCAGTGCAATAAACTCGCCGTAAGTTTTGGGGATCTCCAGCTTCAACTCGTTGAACACATCCAGGTTGTAATACACTCCCCATGTGCCGATGGCGATCGGAACCAGGTAGTTTTTCCCGTCTACTTGGGTTTCCTCCAAAAATTTCGGGATGGCATTGCTGAGCAGCGGGTCGCCGGTAAGGTCTGCGATATGGCCGTCTTTCGCCGCCTTCAAGAACAGCGGAGCTGTCGCATAGTGCGTAAATATTGGAGGCGTATCCTGAGTCGACAATCTCATGTTGAACACGTTCCCGGCGTTAGGTACATTGTTCTGCTCGATTTTGATATTCGGATGTTTCTCCTCGAACTTCTTAATAATGTTGTTGACGGTTTCAACAACTTCCTTTTTCTGCTGAAAATATTCCAGCTTCACGACGCCGTCCGCGGAATTGCCGCTGTCACCACCTCCACCCCCGTCGCCGGAACAGCCTGCCGCCAGCGCAAGTGAACCGGCCAATAGAAATGACACTACTCTCTTAAGCTTATTCATTCTTCTCACCTGCCAGTCGATTTTTGTGCTTAATTTTTGAGCGCCCCTTCTGTCAACCCGCTAATAATGTATCGCTGCATAAACCCGTACAGCACCAGGATCGGGAGCATCGACATGAAAAATCCCGCAAACGCCAAGTTGTAGTCGATCGTGTATTCCGTTTTGAAGTTGTAAATAAACAAGGGAAGCGTCCAGTAATTCGGACTGCGGTTTAACAGAACAAGCGGGAGCATGAAATCATTCCAAATCCATAAGCTGTTCAAAATGAGAATCGTTGCGGTAATCGGAAGCATCAGCGGATAAATCACTCTGGAAAATGTCTGCCAAACGCCGCCTCCATCCATTTTGCATGCCTCATCAAGCTCCAGCGGAACATTTTTCAAATAGCCGACGCTCAAAAACATGCCCTGCGTAAATGAAAGGGCCACGTACATGATGATGAGACCCGCCTGATTCAATAGATCCAAATTGGACATATGCTTGACGATCGGCAGCATGATCACTTGGAAAGGGACGAAAATGCCCGACAAAATAAAGTAGTATAAGAAAATGTAGTATTTCTTCTTGTAGTTACGTGAGATTGCGTACGACACCATCGGAATGAGCAGAAGCATAAAAGCGATGGAAACTATCGTAATGAGCAGCGAATTGCTGACATAAGTCCAATATTTTCCTGCATTGATCACTTTCTCGAAGTTGCCCAAATAGAAACTCGACGGAAGCGCGAAGATGCTGCGGGTGGACTCCTCCTGAGTTTTCATCGCCACGGACACGGTCACATACATCGGAATTAAAATAGCGATCATGCCTAGTATGAGAATGGTGTATTTGAGAGCTTGAACAATCGGATTCGGTTTCACTGCTGACCGGCCTCCTTCCGGTTCAACAGCTTGATCTGGATAATGGATATGATGCCGACCATGAGAAAGATATAGATCGATTCAGCCGTGCCGTAGCCGAACTTCATTTCGTTCATGCCGTGGCGATAAATGAGATAACCTATCGACTCCGTCGCCTGCGCCGGCCCGCCGTCCGTCATGGCGACGATATAGTCGAACACGGTCAATCCGCCTTTAATCGTCAATACCAGGTTGACGTTCAGCATAGGTATGAGAAATGGAATGGTGATGGATAAAAAACGTTGAAATGGGGAGGCGCCGTCGATCGTTGCCGCTTCATGCAAGTCCTTGGGCACGCTGGCTAAACCGGCCATAAATATCACCATCGGAATGGATATTCCCTGCCATATATTGGTCAGGATGATGCCATACACAGCGGTATCTTTATTAGCCAAAATATTGCGGGATAACAGCTCGATCCCCAAGCCCTCGCCGATCCTGGGAATGACCGCATAAAACAGCTGGTTAAAGATCAAGCCAACTGTAATTAAGCTGAGCACCGCCGGAAAAAAGTACACCGACCGCATAAAGCCTCTGAACTTGATCTTGCTGCTCAGAAGCATCGCCAATATCAATGCCAGCGATAACTTCAGTGTCACGTCGATGACCGTGTAGTACAAAGTGAAGTTCAAAGCATTCAAGAATCGTTTGTCTTTCAGGATGTCGATATAGTTTTTGAAACCGATGATTTTGTACGACTTGGAAACGCCGTCCCAGTTCGTGAAGCTGTAAAAGAAGCCGGACAGCGCGGGATAGAAAAAGAATGCTAAGTAAAGCAGCAGCGCCGGAAGTGTGAATAAGAAGAAGATCAGCGTACTCCTGCGTATCGACAGCCTTTTCTTCTTGGCTGGCACGGTGTGGGGTGCGTGAACCTGCATAGGCATCCTCCCAATCCATGGTTGATGATTTGTTACGTTTTTGGCTTCACTTGCTCCAACGCTTTGGCGTTGCCATACACGGGTGTTGCTGATTGCGTTGGTGCTGACCAGCGGATGCCGTTGGCGATCACCTTCAAAATCTCTTCATTGTGATAAGTAGGATAAGTCTCATGGCCGGGACGGAAATAGAAAATTTTACCTCTGCCCCTGTGATACGTCACGCCGCTGCGAAACACCTCACCGCCCTCAAACCAACTAATGAATACCAGCTGGTCGGGCGCCGGAATATTGAAATGCTCTCCATAAGTTTCTTCCATGGGCAGTTCGATATAGGAGCCGATTCCTTCTGCGATAGGGTGAGCCGGGTCGACAACCCACAGCCGTTCTTTCTCATCCGCCTCACGCCAGCGCAGCTGACATGTGGGCGTACCGAGCAATTTGTTGAAAATCTTCGAGCAGTGCGCCGAATGGAGCACGATCAATCCCATGCCGTCCAGCACGCGCTGATATGCACGTTCCACAACGTCATCCTGCACATCCCTGTGATTCTTATGCCCCCACCACACCAGCACATCCGTCTGCGCCAGCACCTCCTCCGTCAGCCCGTGCTCAGGCTCGTCGAGAGTTGCGGTCCGAATGTCAAAGCCTTCTCCGGAGAGGCCTTCTTTGATCGCATTGTGTATGCCTTGCGGGTAAATTTGGGCGATCGCCGCATCTTCGACTTCATGGCGGTACTCATTCCAAATGGTTACTTTCATACGATTCACCTCATTCATTGTTATAGCGTGACCCACGCTCTGTTCTGGCTGGACGTGATGATGGCATCAATCGTGTTTTGGTTAATGTAACCGTCTTCGATCGTTGCCGACAAGCCATCGTCCGTACCTGTGACAACATGGTAAAAGCTCTGCATTTGATCTGCAAAAAATTCACGCGGCACCTGAAGCTGATGATAATCCAGAGATTTGCCGGATATCGGCCCCAAGCATACGCTCAGCGTATCCTCCTGCTCGAGTTCGTACACCAAGCCGCCTTCGCTGCCGTAAACCTCAATACGCTGATAATTGCCGCGCCCGAAAGCAAATCGTGATATTTGAAACACACCACGAATATCCGCGTTGATTTTGGCCATGTAGTGGCAGTAATCATCGACATCCACCGTACCGTATTCCTCTGAGCCTGGAAGCTGTCTCTTTGCCGTTATCACATCGGCATCGCAAATTACCTCCGTGATTTCCCCGACGAGAAAACGGGTAAGATCGAGCATGTGAGAACCCAGATCGCCGAGCGCCCCCGATCCCGCATGCTGCTTGGACAGCCGCCAGACCTGCGGAACATCCCGGAGCCCCCAGCTTTGTAAATACTTGCCGTATACGTGGTGTATTTTTCCCAGGTGGCCTTGTTCGATTAAATGCTTGGCGTATCGGGCAGCCGCTTTATAGCGGTAGGAAAACGCGACCATGTTCTTTACCTGCCGCTCCGCCGCCAATGTGCGCAGTTCCAATGCCTGTTCGCGGTTCATCGCCACAGGCTTTTCAAGCAGGAAGGGCTTGCCGTGCTCAATAGCCGCTTTCGCCACCTCGTAGTGAGCGTTGTTGGGCGTACAAATCGAGACGGCGTCAATGTCCTGCCTCTGCAGCAACTCTATGTAGTCCAGGTGCCGGTTTTCCTGCGCGATGCCGTACTGTTCGCCGCATCTCTCAAGCTGAGCTTCTTGCAGATCCGCAACAGCGACAAGCTGCAAATTGTCGGATTTCAATATCCCTCTTATATGCGTGTTCGAAATACCGCCTACTCCTATGACTCCCATTCTTAGCACTGGCATACGATCCCTCCCGCGTCATTGTTTTGTTGTGGTTCCCTCCTTGTCACTTCATTGTATGTTGATCGATAGCGGTTTCAAAGTAAGGATTATGACTATCCGACTGTAACAAAACTGTGCAGTTCGCTTATTGTCCGGAGTTAATATCCATAGTTTTTTTATGTCTGCCAGGCGTTGCACCGAAGAACTTTTTGTACATTTGGATGAAGTAGGAACAATCGTTGAAGCCTACGGCTTCCGCGATGTCGGCCACAGCCAGATCCGAGCCGTTTTCCATCATCTTTCTTGCCTTGTGCATGCGTACCGATGTGAGAAATTTGGAGAAGCTGGTACCGGTTTTCTTCTTGAACAGCCGGCTTAAATAGGAAGGATCCGTGTAAAACACATTCTTCGCCAAATCCTCTAACACGATATCTTGGCGGTAATGCTGTTCGATGTATTGCTGCATCAGCTCGACCATACCCATCTTGGCAGTGCCTGCCTCCAATCGTGCTGAGAGATCCGCTGCATATTGCGTGAAGAAGGCAACGAGCTGGTCCATGGTGAAAAAGCGGTATAAATCCACCTTCTCCAGATAGCTGCCTGCTTCTCCGTTCTTGATGTACGCTGCTTCGGCGATGGCGTTTAGCAGCGCAACCAGCTTGGAGCACGTATCGTTCACGGCATATATCGACATTTCATCCGACACTATTAGATCGAACAATGACCGGATGATGCACTGCGCTTCATTGACCTGGTTTGTTAAAATTTTGTTGTACAGCGGCAGCATCCTTTGATCTAGCAGCTCCGAGCTGCAGCGGGCGTAATCATGCGCTTCGTCATACAGGTGCAAGTGGTTCCGGCCGTTGATCAGCCGACGGAGAAGCGCATGCTTCGCCTCTTTCAGCGCAACGGGCAGGCGGGAAGCATCGGTTTGAACGGAGCTGACACCGGCGTAGATGGCCCGCCCGGTTGCACACTGATAACGGACAGCCACGTCATGCATGACAGTGTAAAATGGGTGGCATTTTTCCGCTGTCACACAGCTCGAAGAGTTCGTGCAGCAGAGCAATACGACACACATATTGGCATGCTGCGGATCGCAAACACACACAGACTCTACGCTGTGCTCGGAGCAGGAATCCGATACTTGCCGCCGCAAGCTATGTTCATCATAGTGCTCCGTCTGCAGTACAGCGACCGCATAAATATTTGCGGCTTCCAATCCCACTTCCGCCAAGCTCAACTCCCTCTGCGCAAACAGAGCAGCCGACAGGCTCTGCTCTTTGTTAAGGGCGGCAGCAGCGTGCACCTGCTCCTTTATCTTCTCCAGCAAGCTGACCAGCTCGTGCCTATCCACCGGTTTGAGCAGGTACTGCTGTACGCCGGAGGCTATCGCTTTTTGGGCATATTTGAAGTCGTCATAACCGCTAATAATCACATTACATATGGCGGGATATTTGTCGGCAATTCTCGCTGTCAGTTGGTTGCCGTCCCATTTTGGCATACAGATGTCTGTCAAGACAGCATGCGGAAGTACGACTTCGACGATGTCCCATGCCTGGCGTCCGTCCTCAGCCTCAAGCACCGTAAGCGTCGGTTCCCAATCCAGTATCATTTGGACGACGGCTTTTCGGGCGAAATACTCATCATCTACGATCAGAATGACCATGTTCGTGCACCTCCTTCACGGCGGGAATGATCAGTTCAACACAGGTACCCTCACCGAGCGCGCTCGTCACTGTCAAGCTGTAGGGGCTGCCATAACAATTTTGTATCCGCGCGCAAATGTTACGCAGGCCGAAATTCTCGTTGTAATCGCTTTCAACATCCGTGATAGCTTTGCCTAAGGAGGCGTTGATCCTCGTCAATGAGTCCGGACTCATGCCGACACCATCATCCTGCACACGAATCTGCAGTACGTGTCCGGTTTTCACGATGGATAATACCAGCGTTCCGCCATCTCCCCTCGGTTCCAGCCCATGGAGGAAGGAATTTTCCACAAGAGGCTGCAGCAAAAATTTTAAAATATTGTATTCGTACACCGCCTCATCTATGTCGTACACGACCGTGTGTTTGTCTAAAAAGCGCAGTTGCTGTATGTTGATGTAATTCTTGATCTGCTGCAGTTCTTGCTCGATGGTTACGATGTCCCTGCTTTTAAGGTTATACCGGTACATGTTGGCCAGCGATTTCGCAATCACCGAAATTTGGTCCACCCGCTGCAGTTCGGCTATGGAGTGGATCACATTCAACGTGTTGTATAAAAAGTGCGGATTAATCTGAGCTTGCAGCATATGCAGCTCGGCTCTTTTTTGCAGCCGCTGCGCTCTCAGCTCCGTCTCTCTGCTCAGTTTCAATCGCGTCAGCATAGCGTTATAGCTCTGCACCAGCTGTCCGATTTCATCATGCCGGCTTTCCTCCTCGAGCACGAGATCGAGCTGCCCTGCATCGACGAGCTTCATTTTGGTTCGGAGCTTGTGGATCGGCTTAAAGAAATGCCGTGAAAAAAAGACGGCCAACGCAAACACCACACTAAGCGTCAGCATACAGATCACCGCATATAGGTTGACATTTTTCCGAAATGTTTCAGAGATCAACCGCGAAGGGATGAACTGAATGATATCCCAGCCGGTCAGCTCGTTTTTTCTTGCAGTAAATAGGTAGCTCTCGCCGTTCACCGTGATTCGGGTTAATGTATTCGGTATACCTTGATTCTCACGGAAATTCGCAAGAATAGTCCCCAGGTCCCCGTCGTTGAACGTTAAGCCCCTGGAATTGTAGATGAGTTTCCCATTCGCAACAACAAGCGTTCCAAGTTCGGTGTTAGCCTTCTCAATGCCGCCGAAATTCTTTTCTATCGCCCTGGGGTTGATGTCTACTTTCACGTAACCCTGTCTGTTGCCTTTCTTGCGGTTCAGGTCGGATAAATACCGGATGATGGAAACCTGTTGGCGATCCGCGCTTCTCCCCTCCTCGACATGGACGATCACTTTGCCGTCATATAATCTATCTTGATCCAATCCGCCGAGCACGGCGCTAAAATTCCACCAATATGGTGAAGAGCTGTTATAGATAGCGCCGTTCAGACCTGATATGGTGAGATTGGTGATATGGCCGTTCATCAAGACGATCTGATCCATTGCCGTCTGCATATACCGGTAATCTTCGAGATACTCGCGTTTACCTTGCGTGTGTTGCTTTTCCAGGATGGCTTTTAGCTTTGTGTCAGTTAAATAAAAATATGAGCTGCGTGCGCTGTTAGTGATAAATTCGTCTGTAATCGTGTCGGCCCTGCCGCTTAGCTGGTTCATGAAGTCCTGATAGTAACGTTTCGTGTTGTTGTAAGCATGCACGCCGAATATGAGAAGCGCGGATAGCACGGGAATAAGGATGATAAAGCAGTAGGAGAAAAGAAGTTTTTTCTGAAAGGAAATACGAGGTGGAGGTGCGTCTTCCCTAACGCTTGGCTTCAGCACGCTGAATCATCTCCTGTGACTGACATAGTGTGAGGATCAACATACGGGACGGTGTTAGTACTAGTATATAAGTTTGCTGCACATATTCATGACTAAAGAATCAAGGAAAAACTATGTAGTTCATCATGCTAATAATTAGTATCGTTAATAATTTATAGTGTTAAGCGAATGATGACGCAGTATGCCAAGCCTGGCTGAATGAGCGTGATCCCCTTGATCAGCCATAATCTCCGTGCTCCCGCAATATGACAGAGCCCACATAAATGCCCACACAGGCCCGACAACGAGCTTATCGGCCGCCGTGACCACGATGAACGAGTGAACATCGTACAGCAGCCAGCTGGCTCCCTGTTTTGCAGTTATTGAACATCGCACTAATTAGAGTATAGGGCACGGTGCTGAACCATTAAGCGATAATATATCCAGGAGAAATAATGTTAACATAATAATTCTTATGTAAACATAAATAGACCTTGCGATGGTATTAGTTTACATAATAAAAGTTCTGTTAACAAGTAAAACCATTGTCGCAAATTAAATGTGGTGTTTTGCGTGCTATGCCACTAATTCTCCATAATCTTACATTTTCTGCCCATGCACACCGGCCAGCTTGTCCCCATACGCTCACCTTGGCATCGATGTGGCCTGAGCATGCAAAAAGTCCCAACAAAAAAGTTGTTGGGACTCACATACCGGCACATCGCATATATCGTCTGCATATCCGGCAGCAGCACTAAATCGTCAATGCCGAATCACCTAGCGCATATGGCAGACAAAGCGGTACACCGGTTCTGGGATCTTTGATGATGTCCGCCCGTATGCCGAACACCTCTTGCAGAACATCCTCAGTGACGACATCTTCTGTCCGGCCCTCGCTTATCACGCTGCCCTTTTTGATCGCAATCATGTGATGAGCGTATCGGGTCGCATGGTTTAAATCATGAACGACCATTACGATCGTCCGCCCTTCTTCACGGTTGAGCTTCTGCAGGAGCTGCAGGACTTCCAGTTGATGAGCCATATCGAGAAAAGTCGTCGGTTCATCCAGAAAGAGAAACCGGGTATTCTGGGCGAGCGCCATTGCAATCCATGCACGCTGCCGTTGTCCTCCGGATAACTGATCTACCGGACGGCCCTCAAATTCCCTCATGCCAGTCACTTGCATAGCCCAATGAATGACTTCCCGGTCCAGCTTGGTGAGTGAGCCAAACCTGCTCTGATAAGGAAATCGGCCGTAGCTGATCAGTTCGGATACGGTAAGACCTTCCGGCGCGGTCGGATTCTGCGGCAGAATGGCGAGCTGCTTCGCTATTTCCTTAGTTGACTGGGCATGAATAGACTTGCCGTCAAGCAATACCGTTCCGGCAGACGGCTTCATCAAACGTGCCATAGCCTTCAAGATGGTCGACTTGCCGGAACCGTTTGCCCCTACCAAGGCGGTGATTTTTCCGGTGGGTATGCCGAGATTTAGATTCCTGACGATGATGCGTTCCTCGTACGCGACATCCAAAGCTTCAGTACGCATTGTGATCATGATACACCCCGCCAGCTCAATTCTTTTTATCGTACTACAGTTTGGTCAGCAATTACTTTACGCCGTGATTCCCGCTCGTCCCGGGATAGGCGTGGGCAATTATAACATTTTTGACCGTCCACCCTACGGTCGAACATGCAGCAGGAGGACCTGATAATCATCCTGCCTCCAGGCTGCCAGGGATTATCTATGACTCGGGGGCGATAGGCGAACGGATTCTTTTTCCGACCAAAGACATCTGCAGAGAGACGCTCAGTCAAAACGGCCGCACATCGGTCAAATTCATCCATGGCGATTATGTAGTCCTGCTGCCGCCGAAGGTATTCCCTTATGTTGGCAAGCTGCCCTCCGAATTGATTCCAGATGAGGCCGGCATCGACGACTGCCGTGCGGGCAATGGACTCGATAGCGGGGTTGATATGCTCCCTGAAAAACTCGGTCCAATGTGACTTCGCAAATTGCTCGTTGTTCGCCTCGCGCGACTCTCTGCGCTCAGGTGCAACGATTCGATAGCCTGCATAGCTATGCCCGTTATGCACGTGCACTTGAAAGATCAAATTCGGAAGGGATAAATCCACAAAACAGTCGTGCCGTGCCAGGATAATAAGCTTGGCTGTGCAGAGGTTGAACAAGGATAAACCTGCCAAGGAGGCGGGCAAATCCAGGCCTATCGATCTTGTCATTTCACCGATGACGGCAAGGGCTTTCTGTGCCTGCTCCGTTAACAGCCAGTGTGCAGCCGGCATCTCAAACACCGGCTCTTTATGACCGTTCGCAGATATCCGAAAAAGCGAATCCGTAAGTGAATAATCCAATTCTTCCTCCAACTGCTGATCCCCCCTTTGCTCACCACAGACCCTTTACTGCACACCGAGTGCCTTTGCCACATCGTCTATCACTTTTTCACCTGCGACGGCCCCGCTGTAAAGCCAGCTGCTCTGTATACTCATCTCGTACACATGACCTGCTTTGACCGCCGGAATCCCCTGCCAAACCGGATTATTCAACGCTGCCGCGTCTTGCCCTTTATCGCTGTTCACAAGGAAAATATAATCGGCATCAAGCTCAGCCAATTTCTCGAGCGTAATCGGATTCCAAGCCGCTTTCGCTTCGTCCGGCAAACCCGCCACTAGGTTTGGCGGGGTGAATCCCAAGTCCCCGTACAACACATCTCCGCTCGCAACTTCGTTATCTACGATGTAAAACTGCTTCTGCGTCATCCAAAGGATGGCGGCAGATTTTTTACCCACGGCACTCTCAAGCTTCGCTTTGGTGTCCGCAGCTTTTCGGTTATAATCCTCTACCGCTTTCTGAGCGGCATCCGCTTTGCCCAGCAGCTCGCCCATTTTAAGTAAGGTCTCTCTCCAATCTTTGACGATTTCATCCCCTAGCACATATGTAGGCGCGATTTTTGAATACTGTTCATACAAGCCGTTTTGAACTGACGATGCTGATCCGATGATGATAAAGTCTGGATCAAAGCTTGCCACGGTCTCAGGCGGAAGATCGTAAGCGATGGTAGGTACGCCTGCCAGTTGTGCTTGTAGATAATCCTGCACCCCATTCGCAACGGACCACTGCGCCACCGGTGTAACTCCCAGGACAGCTAAATGGTCCTCTAAATAGGATGCGAGAACACGCTTCGGATTAGCTGGAATGCTGACGTCATGGCCCATCCCGTCCTTTACGGTCACTGTCGATGGTTGCGCGGCGTTGTCAGCAGACGGTGTGTCAGTGGTTCCCGCAGCGCTATTGCCGCAAGCCGAAAGCAGCATCAGCAGTAGTATCAGGCTCATCAAACAGATTGCCTTGAACTTCACGCTTAACATATCAAATTTCATTTCGTCCTCCTGCACATTTCACGTTTATTCAAATGATAATGATTCTCACTATCAAAGTCAAATGATGAAGTCTTTATCGCTTGCCTTTCGCCAGCAGCATAAGAAAATAAGGCGCGCCAATCAACGCAACGACTATCCCTGTCGGAATTTCTCCCGATGTGAAAATCATACGTGAGACCGCGTCCGCGACGATCAGCAGCAGGGCACCGAGCAAAGCTGAAACCGGCAGTGCGTATTGATGCTGAGGTCCGACCAGCCGTCTAGCAAGATGCGGGGCAATCAAGCCGACGAAAGCAATTCCGCCTCCCACTGCAACGCAAGATCCCGCCAGCGCGACTGCGATTGCCAGCAGTGCCATCCGCTGTCTCGGTACATTCGCCCCCAATCCAGATGCCGTCAAGTCCCCGAGCGCTAAGATATTCAACACTTGTGATTTGAGGAGCACGAGCGGAATTAGCAACGCCAGCCACGGCAGTAATGCAATGACAAACTGCCAGCTGGACCCCCGGATGCTGCCAGCAAGCCAAATCGATACGAACTGGTATTGAGCCGGGTCCAGCCGGATCGTGAGAACCAGGATGAGCGATGCGATAGCGGCCGCGACGGCAACTCCCGTCACCAATAGCCTAGAAGGTGAAAGCTCACCATCCCTCTTGACCGAAAGTATGTAAATCAGAGCGGCCGTCAGTCCTGCGCCGAGGAACGCGATAAAGGGAAGAGCATACACGGAAGCAGACTGATTATCCGGGAAGTACGAAATAAAGAGAATTACAGCCAGCCCTGCTCCAGCATTGATGCCAAGAATACCAGGCTCAGCCAGCGCATTGCGTGTAAGACCCTGTAAGATACATCCTGAAACGGCAAAACCGGTACCAATGAGCAGCGCCACCACGATTCGGGGCAGCCGGAATTCAAACAATATCAGCTCCTCACGCGCAGTTCCATTTCCCCATAGTGTTTGCCACAAGGCTGCAGGCGAGAGCCGTACTTGTCCGGTATTGATACTAATCAGGAAGAAGAGCATAATTAACGTTCCCAAAACAAGATATACCACCAACGCACGTTTTTTAGTACGTGCGGCGGCAGCAGAATACGGTGGCAAATTCATTTACAAAACCCTCTTTTCTTTCCGGCTCAGGAAGAGAAACACAGGCACTCCAATCAGCGCTATCAATGCGCCGACAGGTGTTTCATAGGGCGGTCGGACCATTCGGGCGGCAAGATCGGCATATATCATGAGAATGCTGCCGAACAGCGCCGAATACGGAATAATCCAACGGTAATCCAAACCGACCACCATTCTGGCGATATGCGGAACCACCAATCCTACAAAGGCGACCGGGCCGGCTAGCGATACCGCACAAGCAGCCAAAATAACCACGATGATCATGCACGCGACTTTCACGATGAAGATGTGCTGGCCAAGACCCCTTGCGACCTCATCTCCCATGCTGAGCAGCGTGATAGATCTGGATAGGAGAATTGCTGCGAAAACCGCTCCTGCTATCCAGGGAAACGACCATTTGATTTGCAACCATTGCGTTCCGCCTAACCCCCCAGCATACCAGAACGCCAAATCTTGCCCGATGCGGAATAGAATCGCGATTCCTTCGCTAAGTGCGATAAGCAGCGAACTAACCGCCGCGCCAGCCAGCGTGAGCCGAAGCGGGGTAAGCCCGCCCCGTGCGAAAGAGCTGACTCCAAACACAAGCGCTGCTCCTACGGCCGCTCCCAGAAAGCAGAATACCATCAACGAGGAGTATGGCAGATTGGGTACGAGTGCGAAGCACAATGCGAGCACCAATCCCGCTCCTGCATTAAGTCCGAGCAGTCCGGAATCAGCGAGCGGATTTCTGGTTAAGCCCTGCATGATGGCGCCGGCAACTGCAAAGGCGGCACCGACGATTGCGCCCGCCACAGCCCGTGGTAATCTTATTTCCCGGATGACCGTATGCATATTTTGTCCGGGATCATACTGGAGGACAGCCTCCCGAACCGTACCCGGACTAATATCGACAGCCCCGAAAGAGATGGATAAGAAGATGCCGAGCAGAATCAACATTACACCTGCACACCACACGGCCGACTTACAGAAAAATGCCATAATCGCTGCCCTGCCTCTTCATCCGCGTCTGCTGCTCGACATCGTGGGCTGGATTAACAGCCATGCAGAGGCATAATCCATGCGGGAGGACTTGCACAGCAGTGCATGCGTAAGCACACGTAGGTCCTTTCTGCATTTAATCATCTACCTCCGTTTAAATGATAATCATTTTCAATAACGTGTCCGGCTTTATTCTATTGCGATTGAGAATCAATGTCAATTGGTTTTTGAAAGTAATAACGTAAAAATGGAAGCTAGCTAAAGTCATACGGTGATCAGGCAGAAAAATAAAAAGCTCCGCGCATGGGAGCTTTGTTGCTGCTAATGTTTATACCACAAAATCCAGAAATACCGGCGTTCTGAGACTGCCGTTTCGTGTCCAATTGCGGAACTTTACGCGGGCTTTCAGTTTTGGATCGAGATAGACGAACTGTCTGTCCTCACCAATGATGAGCTGCTTGCTCACGGTAGAGAAGGCTGTCTTATGAATTGGCTTCACGCCGAGCTCGATAATGCCCGCCGGCCTCTTGGATCCGTTCTCCTCCACATGTGCCAACCAGCCAAAATCCTCTTTTCGGATGCCCGCTAAATACACTTCAGAATACTGGTAGTTGATAATTTTCAACCAATCAGGTGAACGTCTGGATACGTATTTGCTGTCCTTGCGCTTGGCGACCATGCCCTCCATGGAACGCGCTACGATGGACTGATACAAGGCCTCACCATGCTCTTGGATTTGAGGCACAATGCTAAAGTTTGCATTGGTCTGTAGAACGGATTCCAGGATAGAACGCCGCTCTGTCAGAGGTAAATCGCAGAGGCTCCGGCCATTATGATAAAGGATATCCCAGACCACAAAGTGAACGGGGCGCTGAACGGTGAATGTGTCAATTTTATCTTGTTTCTTTAGTTGAAACCGGTCCATCACCAGCTCAAAATCAATATTCCCGGTGGCTGGATCTATGCAGCACACCTCACCATCTAACATCACATCGCCATCGACTAACGGATTCCACAGTTCAGGATACTGCTTTGTGCAGTCAGTTTGATGCCGGGTAAATAGACGGGTCTCTCCGTCGCGGCGGGAGAGGATGACCCGGTGCCCATCAATCTTGGGCTCGAACACATATGCAGGATCGGAGAATGGTTTCTCGCGCTGCTGCAACAACATTGGAGCAATAAACATGTGTGCATCACCTGGTCCAATTGTAGCACTTTAGTGGAATTGAATAATTAGGGGAATGCTGGGGAACATCAGGCGAATCATTTGTTTTTATAGCCACTTGTTAAGAAAGGACACGATTTCGGCTCGCATATCGGCCGTTTCGAAATGCCCAACATCATACCGCAGCAGATTCCATTTGTCAGAAGCGCCTTCTTCCGCATAGATCCTTTTCAACTCTTCATCGATACGATCCAAACCGGCAGGCGGGGTCAACTTATCGTGATTTCCGGCCAAGCTAAGGTGAGCACGCGGGGCGATAAGCGCATTGATCTCTGCCGTAGTGAAGTGATTCAACAATTTAGGCACGTAATAATAAATACCATGACCGTCCAAACCACGGCTGTCGATCAGAGCCTGAAAATCCGTCAGGCAGCAGATATCCACACAAACTTTAATCCGAGTGTCCAAAGCCGCTGTCCACCAGGCCATCGTGCTACCCAGTGAGATTCCCAAAGTACCGATGCGATCGCCGATCACGTCTTCACGGGAAAGAAGATAATCGATCGCCTGTAAATTGTCATACACCATCATTCCCCACATGACACGGCCGGTCCACAGCATATGCTTAAAAATTTCGCTTTCCGTACGGCCCCGGCGTTCACCGAAGCCCCACATATCGATACAAAGGGCGGCATATCCCAGTTTTGTCAGTTCTTCCGCGTAAGGAGGATTCTGCAGATAGACATTGCCGTTAAGCATTTCATCCTTGCCCAAATGATAAAAACCGCCGTGGGAGTGGTTAAACAAAATCGTCGGAAAAGGACCTTCTGCTTTAGGGTGAACAAAGTAAGCCGGAACCTTTTCAATGCCATTCAGATCTAACACCAGTTTTTCCAGCACATAATTTTCTTTCTCTTCCTTTAGAACAAGCTTGTGACTGATCTTCGGCCTGGCAGGGAGCTCCCCCAACAGACTGAAAAGTTCCTTTCGGCGCAGCTCTTTTTCCATGGTGAAAGCCTCCCGCGTATTCAATGGCATGCAGCCCTCTTGCGCTCCTGGTCTTGGCCTCGGCCTCACTCTACATCGAGCAGATAACGTGCAGCAGGGGAAATCCGATCATAAGTGGTTTTTCGCAGCAGCTCACGTTGGTTGTACTGCTGCGGGAATTCACGAGCGATGAAAGACGGGTGAAGAACTCGGCGGGTTTGAGATGTTCGGTTCTCTGTGCCTCCATGCCACATATGTGCGTTGTAAGCAACAACAGTGCCCGCTTTAGCGATAATGAGCTTTTCATCCGGGTGAGGAGCGCTTAGGTCCTCCACATAGTCGGAAGGCTTGCCGAACAATTTATGGTTTGTTGGCACTACGCGAGTCGCACCATTGTCAGGCGTGAAATCATCGAGCAGCCACAATGTGTTGACGATGTGATTGCCCTCCCCCTCCTTGCGCGTTCCCCAGTCTGCATGCAGTGCTTGGTGTCCCTGACCAGGAAGCGCATCGCGGCCGTTGATGGAATTGACCTTAAAATCACGTCCGATGACATAATGGGTCACAGCGAGAATCTTCGGATGCGTGTAAATGCCATCGAAAACTTCGCCTTTATTAATCAGATCGGATAATCTGCGTGTTCCCGCCTCTTGCCTGAATTCTTTCCCTGCATCGTCACCTTCCTTTTTCATCAACATCTCATATGTCTCTCTTAACTGCTCCAGCCATTCCGGTTCGATAAAATCATGAAAAATGGCATATCCTTGCTCGTCGAGCTCCTTCTTTTCTTCCGCTGTCAGAATGTTATCATCGACTTCCAGCGCGTGTAAGGCATCCTGCATGTTGGTGATTTTTTGCTGTGCACTCATCGTGTTTCCTCCTGTTTGGAATAAGAATCTGTTCTCCACGCCCCGGTTCGGGACGTTTCAGCTCCAAAAACAGCATCACCGTTTGCGATTGTGCACCAGTTGGTTTCGCATCCATTCACTTTGCACCAAGCCGTCCCCCTCGGCCAACAATGTGTCGTACAGCGCGCGCCGGTACTGCTGCACCACATCCACACAACCGGGGTCATAAATAAGATTGGTCAATTCGTGCGGGTCCTGCGTTAAATTGTAAAGCTCATCCACATCCGTTGTGTTCCACACGTATTTCCAACTGTTGGTGCGAAGCATGCGCTGGGTGTATAGTCCGAACTGCTGGCCGTTATAGGTGGATACCACCGCGTTTCTCCAGTCCGCAACTTCTTGGTTGCGCAGCAGCGGCACCAGTGATCTGCCGTGAAAAAACGGCGGCACATCCAGCCCAAGCATCTCCAAAATGGTGGGAGGCAGATCCAGCGCCTGATAAACAAATTGATCATATACCGCCCCCTGTTTTACCAGGCCGGGGTGCTTTATAATCAGCGGAACCTTTACCACATCATCGTACATCACGTAATGCTTATCCATCATCCGATGAGATCCGCACATATCTCCATGATCTGACGTCAATATGACCATCGTGTTATCTGCCGCCCCGGCAGACTCGAGAGCTTGCAGCACTTTGCCGATAGCATCGTCCACTTGGCTGATGACACCATAGTATCTCGCGACGACAGGAGCCCACTGTTCCCAGGTGTAGTCTTCAATGTTCCAGTTATACAGCTGCTGCTTTTGAATATAAGGCTTGTCGACGAATGTTTCGTTAAAGGCTTGCCATGGTTCAATGTCCTCAGGCCGGTACATGTCCGCGAACTTGCCTGACGGCCGGCACGGCGGATGGGGCTCGTTAAAGTTGAGCTGGATATACCAGGGCGCCTGCCCGCGGGTCAGCTGTTGTATTGCCGCACATGCCTGATCAGCCAACCAATGGGTCTCCGAGTGTTCCACCGGAATAGGGTTCCGTTCGCCGAAGAATCCGTTGCGGTATTGGACATCCGGATAAGCCTGCGTGAGCATTGCCGTATATCCGTCAAACCCTACGTAGGCGTCATAACCATAATCTACAGGGGAGCGATCGGGATGGACGTGCCACTTGCCGATCAGCGATCTTTGATAAGAATGCTGGGCTAAATCCCTTGGCCACGCATATTCCTCAGGTTCGAGTGCGGGAATATCGAGACCGTTGTTAAAATTCCACAAGGCCCCGAACGTCTCCGGCCTGCGGCCGTTAAGCAGCGCTTGCCGGGACGGACTGCATATCGGGATAGGCGTGTAAGCGTTCGAAAACCATGCCCCCTCTGTGGCCAACCGGTCGATGTTCGGCGTGGATACCGGGTAATGCCGGCTGAAACCGACGCAATCATAACGAAGCTGGTCAAGCATGATAAATAAGATGTTAGGCACCATCATATTTCCGCCTCGGCATGGGTTCTCATTGAGCGGCCCCGGCGTAGTTTGGCACCTCAACCGCTATGCTGCCCGACTGATGTGATCGTATTGCTGCTTCGATGACTTCCTGCGCGGCCAACGCTTCCATCCCGGATCCCTCGATGTCATCAGGTGCGGCGTTCTCTTTAATTTGTTGAATGAAACGCCCAATCCGCCGGCCGAACGTATCATTGAAGCCTTGCAGCCCGCCGAATATCGGATTGCGCATCACCGTCGTCTCACTGCTCTTGTGCGGATAAAAGCAAATGCTTTCATATACGTTGTCGATCACGAAGCGCCCTTCCGATCCTGCCGCCTCACACCACTCAATAGGATGCAGCATGGACATGTCGTAGCTGCCTGTCAAGTGGCCGACCGCGCCATTGGCAAATTCCATATTCACACTAGCGGTAGACCACGTGTGGCGTCCCGGCGCTTTAGTCATGAATGACTGAACCCGCTTGATATCCCCGAACAAGTAGCGCATCACATCGATCGAATGAGGATGGAGCGCGCGCATATGAAACCATTCGGTGAAATCCGCTTTGTTATCTATCGTCAGCCGCATGTTTAAAAACAGCGGAGCGCCAAGCAGGTTCCGTTCAATCAGTTCTTTTCCCTTGGCAGCCGCCGGCGTAAACCGATGGTTTAAGTTGCAGCCGAAACGTACTCCTTCCGCCGCGGCCGCTCTCACCATTGCGCGCGCTTCTTTGATCCGGTTTGAGATAGGCTTCTCTACGAGTACATCCTTCCCTGCTGCTATTGCGGTCATCACCGGCGCATAATGGTGGCTTCCTTTTTCCTCCCCGCCGGTAGCGACACATACCATATCTATGTCTTCTTTGTCCAACAGTGCTTCAAGCTGCGTATAGCCTTTCACTCCGTACGTTTGGCACGCCTCCCGCATCCGATCCTCCATTAAGTCGCATACGGCGACGAGTATCGTGTCCGGATGGTGCGCGTAATACTGGCAGTGGATTTTCCCGATGTTGTTGACGCCGACTACTGCTACACGAATCATGGCGTTGCCTCCTCCCTGAGTGACCGTCCGCGCCCGGGTTAGCCCGCCGCCACCATAGACGGTCACCGCCTAGCGTGTGTTAGCCCACCGTCACCACAAGACAGTCACCCGCCGTAAGCGGGTTAGTCCGGTGCACCGGACAGAGCACTTGCGCTATGTCGCGCGGCTCCGGCCACGGTGCATTTGGTTGGCTACTTCTGTTCCTTCGCCTGCAGCGACCGGGCATTAACCGAACTGCCGATATACAGCGTGTTGTAAGCTTGCTCCGAGGATTTGAATGGACCCTTTCCTTTGCCATGCCAATCTGTGTTGGTAAACATCGGATTGGTTCGGCCTGTGTCCAGCTCACGCCGACGTATATGCTCTTCCATTCTAGCTGTTAGCAGTTCCACGATTTCCGGCTCGTCTTCAGCTACATTTTTGTTTTCCTGTGGGTCTTCGATTAAGTTGTAAAGCTCGACCTGGGGCTTAAAGTGAAAATCCGGTTCCAAGGCACGAATCAGCTTCCAGTGAGGCGTACGCCAGCCATGCTTGCGCATCCAAGTGCACTCCGTGATATAGAATTCACTCACCCTGCGCGGCGGATTACCGTGAATGAACGGCAGCAGGCTCTGTCCGTCCGGCTCCAGCTGTTCATCGACTTCCAGCAGTTCCAAGATCGTCGGCATAATGTCGCTTATTAACGTCACATCCGACACTCTTTTGCCGGCAGGCAATCTTCCCGGAAACTTTATAATGAGCGGCACGACCAGCGTGCAATCATAAAGCCCGTGATGATCGAAGTAGCAGTCGTGCTCATACAGCGTCTCCCCATGGTCTGACGTGACCACGATAAGCGTGTCCTCAGCAAGTCCCAAATCGTCCACGGCCTGCAGCAGGTTTTGAATGCACGCATCCATATAGGCTACCGCACCGTCATATTGCGCGCTCACATACTCCTGATCCGTGACTCCCTCGGGGATCCATGATTTCAGAAAATCGGCGAACGGTTTAAAATTGTACACCGGCTCCATCGAATCGTTGGATGGATCGTACTCATTGCCCGCATAAAATATGCGCTCAAACGGCTTCGGCGGCAAATAGGGCGAATGCGGATCCATATACCGCAAAAACAAGAAAAACGGTTTATCGTCTTCGGCGAGCCGCTGCAGCTCCGGGATTGCTAATTCGTTAAGGCTCTCCGCTTTGGGACATCTGCCTGTGCTGTCCGGCTGCCAGGCCTCATATTCTAAGTAATTATCGAAACCGCGGGACGACGGGTTTCCTTTGAAACCGACGCAAGTTGTGTTATAGCCATGTTCACTTAAAATCTCCGGCAGCATTTTGGCGCCGACATCTCCCTTGTGGCGCAGTGCCACTACGTTGGTCCCAAAGCAATCTTTTCCGGTTAGCATGGCTGCATAAGCTGGTGTCGTCGGAATGCTTGGGCTGAAATGCTGCTCAAACAGAACACCTTCCCGGGCAAACTGATCCAGATGCGGTGTGGTTAATTTGCCGTATCCGTAAGAGCTCATTCGGTCCCGGCGCAGGCTGTCAATGCCGAACAGAATCAGATTCGGCTTTTTTTTGGATAAAGCCATACCGTGCACTCTCCTTCGCATATATGACATTTAGTGTGGAATATCGATTTAGCGGGCGCCAAGCTGTTTGAGGCAAGCGTTCAAATATCCGTAAGTTTCTGCGGTAATGATTGAAATTTGTGCTAACGAGTGTTCCGGCTTCGCCCCGATAACCTCCAGCACGACCGGTCCGTCGTACCCGTTATCCACCATTGCCTTGCAGTAGGCGAACAAATTAATGTCGCCGCGGCCGCACGCCTGCAGCTCGATGGGACCCGGCCCCTGCTCGCGCCCTTTGCAGTCGCGAATGTGGACATGCTTCACACGGCTGATGACAGCGGGCAAAGCTTCCTCCGGATTTTCGTTGGCACGGTAGATGTGACTCGGATCCATGTCGATGCCGAAGGCGGATGACGACACCTCGGACATCGCCCGCAGCGTAGTCGGTGTGTCATGAATCGCCTGCCCGATGTGCGCCTTGACACACAATGTCACGCCTAAGGCCTCGGCCTTCTCCGACATCCGCTGGAGCTGCTCAATAGAGCGCTGTACATCTTCTTCCACACCGGTTTTCCCGCCTGGTCCGATGTTCACGATGGGTATGCCGATTTCCGCAGCAGCTTCGAACGCTGTCAGCAAGCGCTGTTCATCTTTGATGCTGCCCAACTCCATCGATAAGAAGCTGAGTCCGTTGTCCTGCGCGATCGTTCTAAGCTCAGCGGCCTGTTCCTGCCATCGTGCCAGATGTAGATGCTCGCACATGCCCTGAATGGCGGATATCTCTACGCCGTCGTAACCGCTCAGTGCTATGTGGCGCGCAGCAGTGGCAAAATCAAATTCCTTAAACAACACTGAGTTAACACCGAGCTTAATCATTCTGGCACACTCTCCCTTTTTGGTAATCGTCTTCACATGGACAGCGGATCGCCATGAAACGCCGGAAGCGGATGTGGTCTTACCACGGCACCGCCCTGTTCATATGATTCTATGACGGCAAACGTATATTCAAGCACGGCCAGCGCATCTCTCCCGGAAGCCCGGATATGTTCTCTCGGCACCCCGTTTGTGATGTCCTCCAAGAATGCGTGCAGCCTGTTGTTGAACGTAGAGTTGAACTCTGTCACTCCCGAGCGCGTTACTTCAGGCTCAGGATGGGCGCCGATCACCGGAACTCCTTTTTGCGCTTTCCAATAGGACACCTTCTCTACACAATTTTCTATGCAAAAGGTGCCTTTGGTGCCGCCCACTTCCATGCTCCACCACCCGCCCAGACCGTAGGTGGCGTCACCGCGTTGGCTCAGCAGATAGCCTGCCGCCCCGCTGGCAAACTTCACGTGAATGCTGTTGATCGATACCATCGGATCGCTCGCGCTCTTCCGAAATCCCGCCTGGCTGGAAAATGTCTGGATATGGGTAATATCCCCGCAAAAATATCTCATCACGCTGAACGGATGCGTAAGAAATGCTTTCATGTGAAAGTAAGGCTGTTTTTCTTTAAGCGACTTCGGCGGATTGTACGTGTCCGCGCCGCCGTTGAAGCCCATTTTATGCAGACAATACACGGTTTCACCGATTTCGCCGGAGTCGATATATTGCCGGGCTTTTTCCGCCGGCGCCGTGAAGTAGTGGTTCAGATTGCACCCTAGGTAGACATTCTTCTCCGCCGCGAAACGGACCAGCTCCCGGCCTTCTACAATGTCGTTGGCCAGCGGCTTCTCGATCAACACATGCTTCCCTGCCGCAATAGCCTGCACCGCCGGTTCATAGTGCCAGCTGCCGTTTTCGATTCCCCCCGTCGTGACATCGACGATTTGCAGGTCAGGTTCGTTGGCCAACATGTCCTGAAGGCTGTAATAGGCTTTGACTCCGTACTTCTGTGCTGCATTATCCGCCCGCTCTTTCACCACATCGCACACTGCAAGAACGTTCGCGAGAGAGTCCTGCGAGTAGCATTCCGCATGGCGCATGCCAATTCCGTTCATACCGACAATTCCAATGTTCAATGCCATCATCTGCGTCCCAACAGCTGCCTCTGGACTAGAAGACAAGCCGGGACTGCACCACCTTTCATTTTTGGAGTGTATCAACATTGAGCCTTATTTACCTGCATCACGGGGTAGCCCGCTTCGCCTCCAGGGTGTCATACCGCTCACGGCGCGGGTTGGCCAACCATTCGTCCCACGTTAATCCCACATGCGCCAGGATTGACTCGATCCGCCGGCGAAAAGGCAGCTGAGCTTCCGTGATTTGCCGCATCATAGGATCTCTTCTTCCTGACAGCTTGCCGCTGACATACCGATTGATCCGGCCTTCCATCTCTTCCGCCAGAGCAGGCAATTGTTCAGCCAGATTGTGCCGTTCCTCCGGATCTGCCAGCAAATCATACAGCTCGCGTGGCGCACGGTCGAACAGTCCTGTATCATAGTTGCGAATGAATTTGTAACGCTGAGTCCTCACGCCTCTCGCAGCCTGCCAGGCACATTCGCTCAAGTGTACCTCATGCAACGTACCCTCAGCTGCGCCGAGTATCGACGGCCATAAGCTCTGCCCATCCATATCGTCCGGCGGCTTGATTGCAGATAAATCGATGCCATCAGGCGCATCGCGTGCAATCGCTTCCAGAACAGTCGGCATCAGATCCGCATGCTGGACAAACCCCTGTACACGCGATGCCCGCGGCATGCCGGCCGGCCACCGCATAATTATCGGAATGTGGACCGTCTGCTCATATAACCCGCAGTGGTCCCAGTAAATATCATGCTCTGTCAGACTTTCGCCATGGTCTCCGAACAGGACGAGCAGCGTTTCCTCTTTCAAGCCGAGGCGCTGCAAAAAATCGTCCAACTCCATAATTAAATCATCCAAGTACCGGATTTCCGCATCATACAGTGCGCTGACATATTCCGCATCGGTCACAGGCCCGAGCAAATTATAGTGATGATGCTTAAAAAACGGATACGCAGGATGTGAGTACGCACGATGCATACTACTATTGTGCGGAGCCGACGGATCTTTGTCTTTCGCGTAAAACTGCCCGACATATGGCTGCGGCGGCAAATATGGCGTGTGAGCGTCCCAATAGTGCAGGAACAAGAAGAAAGAATCATCCTTGTGCTCCCTAATCCAGGACATGGCAAGGTCATTGACCGTTCTTCCGTCAATCCACCGTTTTTTGCCGGAGCTGTTGATGTAATACCGATATCCGCGGGCGAACCATTCCTTCAAGTTGTATAAATTGTCGACGGCACCGGTGACAAAGCCTGCGGATTTCAACATAGATGGCAGCCATTGTACCGATTTAGGGAGATACGCCAGGTCGGAGCCATGAGATACGACCCCGGTCGTCAATCCGACTTTGCCGGTGAATATCGCGGTGTGAGCCGCTTCAGTCGGGATATCGGCCGCATATGCCCGCTCCAGCAGTACGCCTGCGGAAGCGATTTGGTCGATATAAGGCGTGGTGCGTTTCCCGTATCCGTAGCAGCCCAGCCGGTCGGCACGCAGCGTATCAAGCGAGATCATGATGATATTCATCCATGCTCACCATCCACGGGACTTCTTCTCGGCGTGTCCGCCAGCGTGCTCAGGCCACCCGTCCCCGGGCTGGCCGATGCGCCATGCCCTGCCGTCATGGCCCGATCACTCGCCTGCTCACGTGCGTCCATGCCACCCGGCCCCAGTCTCGCCTCCACATTCTGCATCGCCGTGGTGCCCCGATCGCCCGCCTGATAACTTGCGTGCCAACCGCCCGACTCCGCAGTCGCCGCCACGCCGTGCCCCGGCATCTCTCGGCTCGCGGCGATGCAGTTGCTCGCAAGTTCCACTGCACATCTCTGCTGCAGCCACTCCACAATCCTGCGCGCATTCCACTCCACATCATGCTGCTGCGTGTCGATAACGATGTCAGCTTGTTCAGGCTCCTCGTAGACATCGGATATTCCCGTAAACATCGCAATTTCCCCACGCATCGCCTTGGCATATAAGCCTTTTACATCCCGCTCGGCGCACACGTCAAGCGAACATTTCACATAAACTTCAACATAACCGTGGACATGCTCCCGCAAATAGCTCCGCATTTCCTGGTATGGCGTGATAGCCGATACCAGCACCGTTACGCCGTGCCGAGACAATAAATCCGCTACGTACGCGATCCGCCGTATGTTTTCCAATCTGTCCTGCCGGCTGAAGCCAAGACCTTTGCAAAGAACGCCTCGGATGACGTCGCCATCCAGCAGCTCCACCGGCCGTCCCTCGTCGAGAAACTGTCTGTGCAGCCGCTCTGCCGTCGTCGTCTTACCCGAACCTGAGAGACCGGTGAACCAGAGCACAGAACCGCCGGTTCTTTCCATGACCTCTCCCCCTTTCTTATCAGAGCCGCGTGAACTGCTCATGCTTCTATTGTAAAGCCGCTCTTATGCATTGGCATTGTTCATTCAGCCAACCGTATGGTCGATGCGGACCGTAGAGGTGAAGTCACCCTTTGACGGAGCCCGCCGTCATCCCCGCTACAATTTTTTTGTTGAAAAAAATAAACAGGATAAGCGGCGGAATCGAAATCAGCACGACGTCCGCGAACAGCAGGTTCCAAGAGGTCAGGTACATGCTCATAAAATTGTACAGCGTGAGCTGCACTGTCGCATTCTCCGAGCCGGGCAGAAAATACAGCGGATTCACAAAATCGTTGAACACGCTTACTGCCTGAATGATGATAATGGTCGATGAAACGGGCTTCAACAGCGGAAAAATAATATGAGCGAACAGTTTAAATCCGCCGCACCCGTCAATAAACGCACTTTCATCTATGTCGCGCGGGATCGTTGCAGTGAAAGCTTTGTACAAAATGGCGCAGAACGGAAAATGCAGGGCAATTTCGACCAGCGTCAGTCCGGTCAATGTCTTAAACAGCCCTACAGAATTCAGCACCCAGATGGTGGGCACAACAGCGGGTGGAATCATTAGCCCGGCGAGCACCAGAAAATTCAGCGTAGAAGCCGCCCGCCCTTTCTCCCGGCGCTGCAGCACAAAGCCTGCGAGGGAGCTCACGATGACCAACCCGCCCACCGACAATATCGTCAGCAGCGTACTGTTAAAAAAGGCGCGGATCAGCATGTTATCGGAAGCCTGCAGCACCGACGTGTAATTTTCGACGATATGGAAGGAGTCCGGCCACTGCATGTTCATATCAGCGGCTTCTGTAGAAGATTTGAATGAATTGACGATAACGAAATAAAAAGGGACCCAAAAAACAATGGTCGAAAGAACGAGAAGTATGCCGCTGACAACGATTTTTTGCGCCAATTTGCTCATAGGTCCACCTCTCTTCTGTTCAAGAACATGTACAGCGGAAAAGCCAGCACAGAGATCGCTACGAACAGCAGCACGTTGCCCGCGGTGGCAAGACCGTAAAATCCCGCTTGGTACTGCTTATAAATAATAGAAGCGATCAAGTCGGTGGAGAAACCCGGGCCGCCTTTGGTCATGGCCCAGATGAGGTCGAAGCTGCGCAGGCCCCCGATAAACGCCAGTATGATCACAGAGTTCATCGCAGGCCTGCTGAGCGGCAGTGTAATGTGCCAAAAGCCTCGAATCGCATTTCCCCCATCCATCTTAAGCGCTTCATAATAATGCTGTGGAATGGACATGATGCCCGCGATGTAAATGACCGTGGCGATGCCGACGCCCTTCCATACGTCGACCAGCGCCACCGACAACAAAGCAATCTTAGTGTTGCCCAGCCAGTCCGGACCCGCGATGCCGATAGCTGCGAGCCAGGTGTTGATGACCCCTTGGGTGGGATGCATCATGGTGCTGAACGCGATCCCAACGGCGATCGTACTGAGCAGCGTTGGAAAAAACACCATCGACCTGAAATAGTCCTTTAACCAAATCTTTGACGTCAGCAGCGTCGCAAGCAGCAGAGCGAGGATCACCTTCAGTCCGCAAGTGACCACAGCATAAATCAGAGTGTTTTGAAAGCCGATTTTCAATGCCGACTCCTCGAAAAACATCACGTAGTTTTCCAAGCCGATAAACTGCCATTTCGTCAGCGTCCACCGGGTCAGGCTGAAAAAGAGCGACATAATGGTGGGCAGCAAATAAAACAAGAAATAAATAACGCCTGCCGGCAGCAAAAACGCATAAGTGTACATTCTTTTTTGCGCGACTCTCATTATGATCCCTCCGTTAGAAAATCGGCCCCGCATGCCTGCAGGGCCAATGAGTGATGAGTGTGCAAGCGCCAGCGGATTACCAGCCCGGAAGATTTAACTGCTGCGCCTGCTTTCTCACATCCTTGTCATAATCGGCCGCTCCGTCTTCCGGTGATTTTTGCCCCGTGCCCACTTCAATCAAAATGCTTTCCAAGTTCGGTCCCTTCACAGGCGAGATAAATTCCAGTGCCGGCGCGGTCTTGCCGCTGTCAAAGTAAGGCTGCATCTCTTTAATTCCGTCATAAGCGTTTTCCGGCACGTTGACTCCTTTAACCACGTAAGGGCCATTCGCTTTGCTCTTCGACATGTACGCCTTCTGACCCTCCGGAGACATTAGAAACTCAAGAAATTTCTTCGCAGCGTCCACATTCTTGCTCTTCTTGTTGATGTAGTAAGAGCTCGGCATCCATACCGTGAACCCGTTCATTTCCGCCTTGTCGCTTGGAATCGGGAATACGCCGATATCTTTCACTTTGTCCGGGTGGTTCTGGGCCAATGCATCGATGGCATGCGTAAGCATCGGGTATTGCACTCCAGTCCCCTCGGCCAGCATTTTCAGCCCGCCGTCATACGTTGTGGCAACAAAGTCCTTGTTGAAATAACCCTTATCAAACACTTCCCTCGTCATTTGAAAGCCGCGCAGCGCTGACGGCGTTGTTGCGTATTTTGCCTTATTGGCTGTGTAATCCTGAGCAAAGTTTGGTACCTCCGCCTGCACATTGTACTGATTCGCCAGCACAAACAGCTGTGACGTCCATGTCGTTTTATACGACCCGATCACCGCCGTCTTGCCTGCCGCTTTAATTTTGTCGCTGTTCGCGATGAACTCCGCCCATGTTCTCGGCACGGTCAGGCCGAGATCGGCATATACCTTTTTGTTGTAAAGTATGCCGCCCACTGTGGAGGAGCCGCCTGGCACGCCGAACACCTTGCCATCGGATGTAACCGTTTCCTTATAGGAGTCCATTAAATCCGTAACAAATGCCTCTTTCGTTAAATCCACGAAATTTTCATCCGGATTCAGTGCCCGGAATAACGAGCCTGAGTTGTAAAAAAGGATGTCCGCCATTTCCCCGGTAGCTAGCCGTGTCTTAACTAAGTTATCTCCCTCCGTTCCGTCGGGCATGGTGTCGAATTTGATCTTGATATTCAGCTTCTTCTCAGCTGCCGCAGCCACCGCCTGCGTGGCAGGATAAGATGTGCCGGTCGTGCCGATCAGCATCGTCAACGTAACTGGTTCATTAGCACCTCCGCCCGCTGCTGACTTGCCGCTCTCTCGCGAGCCTGCAGCGGCGTCTCCCGCCGGCTGTGATGAGGAACTGCAACCTGCGATAATGGTCGTAAGCATTGCGGCGTATGAGCATACTGCATACCATCTCGACCGACTCATTGTATCTCCTCCTTTGATATCATCGTCTGTGCGTCACAACTGTAACTAAAATTGTACGGGTACTCAGTCTGGCTGAACACATGTGATTTGTACGTGTTTTGGGGGGCAGTTTTGCTTTTTTCCAGTTTGCTTATTCTCTGCCTGTCGCCGGCAGCTTGCTTCTTGCGTATGCCATCGGCGTTTGCCCGACTATTTTTTTGAACAAGGCGCTAAAATGTTTCGGATCTTCGTAGCCAACCAGCCGGCTTACCTCCTGCAGCCGCTCAATCCCGCCGCTCAGCAGCTCCTTGGCCTTGCGGATCCGGTAGCCTGTGACGTAGTCTGAGAACGTACTCCCGGTCTGGCTTTTGAATATTCGGGATAAGTACCCCAAGCTCACATGGTGATCGGCCGCAAACTGCTGTAATGAAAGCGTGCCTTGATAATTGTTATGAATGATTTGAAGCAGCACAGGCACGAGGTTCCTTGGAGTACGATCTGTCGGCCGCTCTGAACAGTAGAGTCCTATAACTTTCTCACTCAACCAGTCGGATAGCTCAACATACCCCGACAGCCGGTGGAACGCCGAAATATCTTCCTGCAGGACGTTCACGTTGACCGCCCCAGTTCTGGCTGCGAGCAAATTGTATTTCAAAGAGAACAACAAATCATGGATGAACAACCGCATCTGTCGACGAGTAATCTGCCGCTGCCGCAGTTCGTCCAATATTCGGTGTAAAGCCGTTTGGCCCTTAGCAATCTCGCTTTTGTTAAAATGCCATTCCATTAATCTCACCTTTTCCCAAACCGTACTGAGGTCCACATCCGGAAGCGGTCTGTCATCCGACAGAAATGTACACATGCCGAAAGTCATCTGCTCATCCATCCTTTGTTTCAATTCGTACAGCGTGTCGTATAGTGACCTTTGTTCGGATTTATGTGCAAGACCGATATGTATCGGGGCAGGCAGCCGATGCAGCTGCTGATACAACGAGGCTAAAGTTGTTTTTACTGCGCCCATCTGGTTGCTGCCGGTAAGCGGAATCAACACAACTTTCTGCCAGCAGTCGAGCTCCACGCAATGAAATTGAGTGGTTGGAGCTATAGCGCTCGTAAATATCTCTCTCATGGCGTCAGCATGCAAGCCGGCGTCCTTCCAGCCTTTCAATTCCGCGTGCTTGTCCAAAATCAGCAGCACCATACAGTAAGCTCCTGCGTTAATCTGCTGCAAATCGGCGTGAACCGGAATTTCCGCAGCTACAAGCATCTGCGCAATGGAGCCGTTCATCCATTGCTCCCTTCGTTTGCTGTCAGTCTCAATGCGCTGTACCGCCTTGTCCACCGCGTTGACTAGGTCGTCCTTCTTGACCGGCTTAAGCAAATAATCGACCACCCCGAACTTCATCCCTTGGCGGGCATACTCGAATTCATCGTGCACACTGACGATCATGCTCTTGATGGTCGGGTCGAGCTTGTGTAATTGTTCAATTAACTCCAGCCCGTCGATTCCCGGCATGTTAACGTCGGTGAGCACCAAATCGGGCCGCACTCCGTCTGCAGCCGTCAAGGCATCGTCGCCGTTATCGAAAGCAAACACACGGTGCTCCGGCCGATAAGCTTTGAGCAGCTCCACCATTTCAGCCAGCGCCCACCGTTCGTCCTCTACCACAAAGATGTTCATTACGTGATTTCATCCTTTCGCGAACAGCTTAACTTTCATTTGGAAACAGCAGCGTCACCGTAGTGCCTCTTCCCGGTGCACTGGCTACCTTCAATCCATATTCTTTGCCGTAGGATAGTTGAATGCGCTGGTGTATGTTCAGCACACCGATCCCATTGGTTACACCATGGTCATGATCAAGCGGGGTCGAATTATCTAAGGATGCCTGCAGCTGCGTCCGCTCGGCCTCGCTCATCCCCTCGCCGTTGTCCGTCACCTCGAGCACCAGCGCATGGTCACGCCGAAAAGCCTGTATGTGTATACGACCTCCGTTTTTCATCTTGCGCAGACCATGGTTCACCGCGTTTTCGACTAGCGGCTGAATGGTCAACTTGAGGATCGCGGCATCGAGCAGTGGTTCCGGTACATCGCACCAAAGCTCCATTCTGTCTCCGAAGCGGTGCTGCTGAATTTTAAAATAGTTGTGAATGTGTTCAAGCTCCTTGCGCAGCGGTACGGGATGAGCCAGATTTTTCATACTGTATTGAAACAAACCTGCCAAAGATTCCGAAATTTCGGCTACTTCCTCAATCCCCCTAAGCCTGCTGATCGATTTCATGATGTTTAATGTGTTGTACAAAAAATGCGGATTAATTTGCGCGTGGAGCGCTGACAATTGTGCGTGGTTCTCAGCCAGCCTCGACTCATACACCTGATGGATCAAGCGGGAAATGCTGTCCAGCATATGATTGTACATTTTGCTCAATCGCCCGATCTCGTTATTGCCTTCATACTCCATTCGCTGGTTAAAATCGCCCAGTTCAACTCGGGACATTTTTCGCATTAATTTGTGCAGCGGCAGCGTGATTTGATGAGACAGCATGTAAGATACGGCGGCGACGAGCATCATGCTCACAGCACCGACGATGAACACAATATCCTGTATTCGTTTTTGCTTGAGCAGAACCACGTCTTTGGGAATAAGAATAACGGTGTTCCAGCCGGTATAGTGTGATCTTTCGAACGCGTAAAGGTAGCGCTTATCCCTCCATTGCAGCTCGCCATGCGTTATAGGCTTTTGGAATACCGCCGCATCGAACCTGCCAGTTGAATCTCCGGCCGGGGCTGTTCCATTTTCAAATATGATACGACCCGTGTCGTCTGCTATAACAACATGCATAGTGTGTTCCAGTTCATTGGCGTTTGGATTTGCAAGCATAATCCTGAATGCGTTTACATTAATATCGATGGCAACAAACCCGATGGTTGTCTGAGTCGGGATCTTATTGATCTTGCGTATAAAAGAAACCACCTTACCCGGCTTGTCCCTAGAGCCAACACCTTCATCCGCAGGAATGAGCATAAACGGTTTGTTGCTTAAAACACGCCCGAACTCCGACAAATGTCGACTAGAAAACGGCATCATCGGTCGCGGCTTCACCAGCTTGGTATATTGGTATAAATGCTCATCCAGCGTGTAAATGGAAATACTTTCGACATAAGACTTCGGATAGGAGAAATTAAAAAGCACCGGGTTTAGCTTATAGCCTATAGTTTCTTTGTGGATCGGGTTGGACGCTTTGTAAAACTCGAACAAATGGTTCTGGATTGAGGGGTCTATGGAAATGGCTAAGGACAGTTCCTGAATGTTTTGCGTGTACAGATTGATCATTTCGGACAGCTGCTTGGATATAATTTTGGACAACGCGAAGGTTTGATTCGTGACATCACCGGTGTTTTTGCAGTAAAAAGTTACGCACGTAACGCCGACGATAAACAAAGAGACAATAGAAAACGCGATAAACATTTTGGTTTTCAGCATCCGGTCGTTCCATCGCCGCATGGTGGCCACCCGCTCAACCGTCTGCCGACGATTCCCGGAACTTCCCGGGCGAGCACCCGACTTGCCGGTGAAATAGCCTGCTGAAAAACGCCGGATCTTCATAGCCGACTCTGCCCGCAATTGTGATCACTTTGTCTTCGGTTTCGCGCAGCAAATGCTTCGCCCTTTCGATGCGGATCTGATGGACCATATCGACCACCGTCATCCCCAGCACCTCTTTGAAAATCCGGTTAAGCTGTCTCGCGCTGATGTTAAACATTTCACATATTGCTGCTATGGACACCTTCTTGTCATAATAACGCTCCAAATAACCGCATATGCGCCGGACGAGGAGCTGCCGGGAGTCGCTTCGCACGGCCGCTTTACCGCAGTGCCCTTCCGCTTGCTGATAGGAGCGCGACAGCAGGATCAGCAGCTCCACCAGCTGCAGCCGGATTAGCGTCTCGCAGCCGGACAGTCTGCTGTCAAATTCATTCATCATGGTTTCGAGCAAAAACAACGTGCGGGCGGCGTCTTGGCCGTTTAAATTCAAGCGGTTGTGGAAGCGCTCTCTGTGATCGAGGAACGGGTGCACGTAAAAGTAATCCATCGACTGCGATATCCCGAGCTCGAGAAGCCAGCTGCCCCGAATCAGATCAGACATAAACAAACAGTTGATGATTTCGAGCTGTTTGCCGGGTTTTATGCGGTATGTGTGCACCTCGCCCGGGTTGATAATAAACACGTCACCAGCCCGCATATCATAGCAGCTCCCCTCAAACATATGCTCCGCTTGCCCACGGACAACGTACACGAGTTCGATAAAATCATGTCCATGTAACGACGGAACATGGGCGTGGTCGTGAAAGTAACGACGAATCCAAAAGGGAAAAGAACGCTCTCGAATAAATTGGCTGCTGTGCAATTGCTGTTCCATTTTGTCCATGAAATATCCTCCTCCAGAGAAGTATAAACACAACGTGTGCTATTTGTATGCTGCCTGCAATTATATGATACGGCAGTCATCCACCTCCCGCATGGTCTATTCGGACATCATTGTAGCGCATTTCCACAGTGTCGGCATGCTCCAGCGCCGCATATTGGGCGCATTGCACCTAAAGAAGCTGCCCCTGTGCCATTGGATAAGCGTAGTGGCACATTGAAGATCCCCTTGCGCCACGTGTGCTTACACGTGACTCGCTTGGCCCCGGTACGGCCGCGGCGGGATGCGATGTCTATGTTGTGTGCCGGTCCGGTTTTATGTAATAATTTCTATAGCCTCATACATAATTAATCATCAAAAAAAGGAGTTTTGCCGAATGTCGTACTTTGCCGCGTATTTGGAGATGCTTGATCCTGACAAAAATCAAACACTTAGACCCCAGCATCTGCAGCATCTGAAGGAATGTGAGGAAAACGGGAAAATATTTGCTTGCGGACCGTTCGCGAACGGATCGGGAGGTCTCGTGATCTACATCGCTGATTCATATGAAGAGGCGGAACAGCTGGCGAACAAGGATCCTTATGTCATTGAAAAGGTTAGACGTCTCGACCTGCGCGAGTGGAAAATGACCCAGAAGGTCAACATCTAGAGCGTAGCGGACGGCTAAATCAGCACATGCCAAAAAAGCCATGCCAGTGTTACTGAATGGATGAGAGTGTGAACAGAGCGACGATAAGCCATAAAGATCACGGCTCGCCGAGCTGGTTGGCAAAAATGCGGTTCATAGGAAAACGAACAATACGGGTGGCCGGTATGCTCTGCAGGAGTGCTGGCGCCCGTCTTTTTTCTTTCGGGAGTTGTACCGTGAACAACACTGTTCTGATCGCTCACTGCGACGGATAACTGCGGCCGCGAGAGGATGCCCAAGCCCCAGCAATCTGCGCTGTGTTCATTTGGCCGTTCGTACATAGGACAGCCAGTAAAAAAATGCGACGAATATCCCTCCACCCGCAGCATTCCCCAGTCTCGCCGCGGCTACGCAGGTTAATTACTTGAGTGGATTGGCCTGAACGGAGAATAAGGGCCGGGCAAATGTTAGCTGCCCGACCCTTACCTGCCTCATGTGCTATGACGTTCATGATTATTTTCCGAGAAACGCGTTCAACATCCATACGTGTTTCTCAACGGACGCGTGAATTTCCTGCAGCAAATCTTCCGTCGTCTCGTCATTGGAGGCGGCTGCGGCATTCATGCCGACTTTCAATTCATCAATCATTAATTGAAAATCGTTCACCGTAGTCGCAACCATCTGTTCTGCGCTTTCTCCTCCCACAGCGTCACGGACCGATGCTGCATCCAAGTACCCGCGCATGGTTGCCATCGGTTTTCCACCCAATGCCAGCAGCCGTTCAGCCAGGTTATCCACGTGGAGCGCGGCTTCCGTGTAGAGCTCCTCAAATTTCGCGTGCAGCGTGAAAAATTGATGGCCTTTTACAAACCAATGAAAGTTGTGAAATTTAACATGCAGAATAGACCAGTTTGCCAGTTGCTGATTCAGAATCGTGTGTAGTGTTGCGCTCATTTTATTTCCTCCTTTGGTTGATCAAACAATTCGCAGCTGTAACGCTGCTGGAGCTGCTTGGCATTGCCCGCACACTCCGGATATTTCTTTATATACGCTCTCCGCTCGAAAGCCCTCTATCGAAGCGGCTTGCACGTGCTCTGCTGCGGTTCCGGTGTAATCCTGAATACGGCCGCAGCAGGTGCAACACAGATGATGATGCGGGGTCGTGTTCGTGTCGTAGCGGGCGGCGCCGCTGTTATGCAGATAGAATTCTTTCACCAACCCCACGCCCTTCAACGCCCGCAAGTTGTTGTAGACCGTTGTCCTGCTCAAAACGCCCGGATGCTCCGCGTTAATTGCGTTATACAGCTCCTCGGCCGTAGGATGGGATGTTTTTAAATACAACACCCGCAGCAGTAATTCCCGCTGCGAGGTCATGCGTATGCCGGATGATGCGAAAATGCGCAGAGCTTCATCGATTGTGTTTTCCATGGACTCACCACCACACCTGTGAACTCATTCATCGCTCTCTCACTCCTTAGATTTAAATTTAGACTTAATCTAAGTTATGTATAGATAATACCACCGACCCGAGCGACAATCATGAAGCTTACATGAGGAATTGATGAAGATCAGATGAAATTCGCGGACCCACTGCGTAAGCCACGCCATAAAAAAACCTCATACAGTTCATGTCGGTTTTCATTCACCGAGCTGCATGAGGATGCCGCTGCCTCAACAGGCCTGCATTTATTTCTCATCTAATGGTCACGTTGACCGTATCTGTCAATTCATCCGGGCTTATCTCCGCATTCTTGAGACCGATCATAACATGCACCTGCACTTTGTAATCGCCTGGCGGTGCCCGTTTACCCTCCGAGTCTAATAAATCCCACACTTCATTAAAGGAAAGTTGATCGTCTTTTTGCAATGTGCGCACGATGAGAGCTTGCGTAAATGCTTTGTTCACCGACCATCTGTATACTTCCTGATCGAGGCTGTCGTACACCACGATATCATAGTGTTGTCCGGATCCATGGGAGATGCTAAGATCTTTGCCGGATGTGTTGTGAACGGAAAAGTTGAGCTTCATCCGCCCGTCCTCTTGTGCCACAACCAATGCCGTCTTAAATAGGCCGGATGCCATCTGCGCGGGCGGAGTTTTGTTGATTGGACTGCCATCATGCTCAGCAGCATCTGCCTGGGCCAGAATGACCGCCGACGATTGCGCTTGCTGAGGCGCTCCCTGCGCACAGCCGCCGAGATACAAGCAAAGTATTACGCCTCATATTACATAGCGTGTTTTCCATATATTTATCACCTCACACTCAGACGGAGGCATAGCTGGGAATATTCCACAGGGTTGTGTGTGAATTTAACAGGTCTTTTTCGTAGTTTAATACTTTTCTAACAGGTTTATTTTACAATAGTGGTAACTGGCTTAACATCAAAGGAGACCACTCCATGTATCTGTTCGTGTACGGGGTCATTTCGTCGCATTTGCATTCCAATCCTTTTTATCGGAGTTTCACTTTGATAGAAGATGTTGCTTGGGTCACGGGATGTCTGTACGATACAGGAATGGGGTTTCCCGCGCTGGCGCCAGGCGATGCAATCGTGTTCGGCAAGCTGTTGCAGCTGGATGACGATCAATTCGCCTCTATGATACAGATGGTGAAGCATTACGATCTATTAAATTCGCCGTTTCAATTTCATGTCAGGCCAATCAAAGCTGTATCCGCACGCAATCAATACCACGCAGTCGCTTTTATGTACGATGACGGCTTGGAGTTAACCAAAGTGGAATCGGGCAGCTGGCAGTAGTTGAACGAAACCACGGTGTGCCTCCCATCCGTAGGACGTGGAGATAAACGATAAAAGAAAAAGCGATACTCCTCGCCGGGATTATCGCTTTTTTTGTGATTCGACCGCTCACACGGGCCGTTCACACCGCTATTTATACACTTGAAAACGCTGGTCCATAGGCATCAACTCTCTGTCCCCCCGGCTGTGCCGTAGGCCTGCCGAAGGGCATCTGTGTGATCAGCTGCCATATCCGGGAATGTCCCATTCTGCCTGCATTTTTTCATCGATCAACTGGTGTGCGCCACGGTAGCACACAATCGTCTTACCGAAATTGAAACGCTACTCTCAATTAATCTGTTCAATCGTCGACTGTTCAAACACAGCCTGCGGCACCCGTGCCAATTCATCCAAAAACTCTACTTGAAAGCTGCCAGGACCCGCCGCTCGCTGAGCTGCCAGCTGCGCGGCCGCGCCATAGTAGGCCAGGGCCGCTGCCGACGCGACGAGCGCATTGCTCTCTACCGCGGTGAAGGCGCCGATGACTGCGGTAAGCAAGCAGCCGGTTCCGGTCACCTTCGTCAATATGCTGTCGCCGCCGCTGATTTTGTATGTAGTAGTGCCGTCACTCACGTAGTCGTCTTTGCCCGTTACCGCGACTACGCAGCCGAGTTCCTGCGCCGCTCGGCCAGTCAAGCCAGCCGCATTATCGCCGGCTTCGCCGGCGTCTACGCCTTTGATCGACCGTTGTTCGCCGATCAAGTTGGCGACTTCCGCCGCGTTGCCGCGAACGACAGAAATCTTCAACTGTTTCGCTAGCATCCGTGAAGTCTCGGTCCTGTAAGCAGTGGCGCCTGCTCCCACCGGATCCAATATCACGGGAGTATGCCGCTCGTTCGCGGCTTTTCCTGCAATCAGCATAGACTCAACGACACTGTCATCCAGTGTTCCGATGTTTAGAACGAGCGCATTCGCGATCCTCGCCATGTCCGCCACTTCTTTGCTGGAATATGCCATTACGGGAGAAGCACCGAGGGCAAGTAAGCCGTTTGCCGTAAAATTGGTGACGACAACATTGGTTATATTAAACACAAGGGGATTTTTCTCACGCAGCTTCATCAGCAGTTTAATGATTGTACTACTATCCAACAGGTAACCCCCTCATCACGGCACGTTCTAGCTCTGTTTTGCCGCTTCGATTTCTATATCGATTTTTACCTCATCCCCGATGAGGACGCCTCCCGTCTCCAGGGCGGCATTGTATGTCAGGCCATAGTCGCTCCGCTTAATACTGCCTTGGCCGCTAAAACCAACCTTTGCATTACCCCATGGATCAATTCCTGCGCCTTCGTATACAACCGAAAACGTTTCAGAGCGTGTCACACCGTGCAAGCTCACTTCGCCCGTCACATCATACTCTCCATCTCCGGTTGTGACAATACTAGTGGATCTGAAGACCAGCGCCGGATGCTGCTGCACATCAAAGAAATCCGCCGTACGCAAATGGTCATCGCGTTCCTTGTTCCGTGTGTCAATGCTATTCAGATCAATGGTAAACTGTACTTGGGCGGTTGTTAGATCTTCCGGATCGGCGTCAATTTCCGCTGCAAAATTGTGAAACGTTCCTTTTACTTTTGCGATCATCATGTGTCTTATTGTAAAGTCAATGCTGCTGTGAGTCGGGTCAACGGACCATTTTGTCTTCGTCATCCTCTATTTGCCTCCTCAGCTTACTTACCTTAGTATATTAACTAACAATATAACAAGACTACATTAACTCTATTCCATCAAACCCCTTTTGTCAATGCTGTACAAACCATGGATTTTCTGCTTTTTTCGCAAATAATTTAACTGTTTAAAAGGATACTATCTGTTAGGGTTTATGTGCTTTCCGGGGCACAAGTAACAGCGGCCGCAACACTTGACCGATCCTGCCTATTTATGTTAGGTTAGGCGAATGATTTTATCACTGTCATCCAGAAGGAGGAAAAAGATATGTCTGATGGCGGCACCAACAATCAAAATCATAAGCAATTGTCCGATATTCCATTCTCGGTGCTTGATCTGGCTCCCGTCGTGGAGGGTGGAAAGGCGGCCGATTCTTTTCGCAACAGCCGTGACCTTGCTCAGCACGCAGAAAAATGGGGCTTTAACCGTTTCTGGCTGGCCGAGCACCACAACATGGAAGGCATCGCAAGCTCTGCCACATCAGTGGTCATAGGGTATGTTGCCGAGGGCACGTCCAAAATTCGCGTTGGATCCGGCGGCATTATGCTCCCGAATCATGCGCCACTGGTGATTGCCGAACAATTCGGCACGCTTGAATCAATGTACCCAGGCCGGATTGATCTCGGTCTCGGCCGCGCGCCCGGTTCCGACCAAGCCACAGCGCGCGCGCTTCGGCGTGATCTAGGCACCAATGGTCAGGAGTTCCCGCAGCTGCTGGAGGAGTTACGGGAGTTTTTGAGTCCCTCCACATCCGCCCCAAGACGCGTCCGGGCCGTGCCGGGCGAAGGGTTGAGCATACCAATCTGGCTGCTGGGCTCAAGCGGATTTAGCGCAAGATTGGCCGGCCAGCTGGGTCTGCCGTTTTCATTTGCCAGCCACTTCTCACCTGAGTATTTGCTGCCGGCGCTAGATCTGTACCGCAGCAGCTTCCAGCCTTCCGAAGTATTGGACAAACCATATGCGATGGCCGCTGTTAATATCGCTGCCGCGGATACTGACGAACAGGGCAGGTATCTCGCCACCTCGATGGAGCAGCAGTTCCTTAACCTCATACGCGGCAAGACCGGTCGTTTGAAGCCGCCGGTGGACAACATGGATGAGCTGTGGAATGAGCATGAAAAATATGCCGTTTATCAGCAGCTGAAGTACACGTTTGCCGGAAGTAAAGACACTGTGAAGCAGAAACTGCAAACGTTTCTGGATGACACAGAGGCAGATGAGATCATGGTAACTTCACAAATTTTCGACCATCAGGCCCGTCTGCGCTCCTATGAAATTGTAGGAGAAATTGCCAGAGGCGAATAAACCCCACGGTGTATCAGTCACAGCGACAGTGTTGATTACAAGAACAGCAATTTGAATTGATTTATTCAATTGCTGTTTTTTGTGCTGGGCACGAACTACATATGGCAGACCTACATAGAATATCTAGTCAAATGACTATATCACTGGAGGACAACACATATGAATCGCGTATTTGCTTCTCCCCACTGCGAAGGTCATCGAGCGCCAAGCGCTGCCTATCCTGCGGAAGCGGGAAAGCCCGCGGCTCCGCAGGCTGGCGCGTTTTATGCTCCCTACGCCAACATGCCCATGGCTCCTAACATGAATGAAAACGTCGCGCCGTTCGCTAACGGAGCTGTCGCGCCCTTCGCCAATGCTCCGCTGGCGGCTTATGAGCATGCACCGCTGCAGCCTGGCGCGACTTATGCTCCCTACGCCAACGCACCCATGGCACCTAACATGAGCGGAAACGTCGCGCCTTTTGCCAACGGAGCTGTCGCGCCCTTCGTCAATGCTCCGCTGGCGGCTTATGCGGATGCGCCGCTGCAGCCTAGCGCGCCTTATGCTCCCTACGCCAACGCACCCATGGCTCCTAGCGTGAGCGGAAACGTCGCGCCGTTCGGCAACGCACCCATGGCACCTTTCGCCAATGCTCCGTTGGCAGCTTATGCGGATGCGGGCGCGCCGCTGCAGCCTAGCGCGCCTTATGCGCCCTACGCCAACGCACCTATGGCGCCTGGCATCAACGAAAACGTCGCGCCGTTCGCCAACGGAGCTGTGGCGCCCTTCGCCAATGCTCCTTTGGCGGCTTATGCGGATGCGCATGCCCCGCTGCAGCCTGGCGCGCCTTATGCTCCCTACGCCAACGCACCCATGGCTCCTAGCGTGAGCGGAAACGTCGCGCCGTTCGGCAACGCACCCATGGCGCCTTTCGCCAATGCTCCGTTGGCAGCTTATGCGGATGCGGGCGCGCCGCTGCAACCTGGCGCGACTTATGCTCCCTACGCCATCGCACCCATGGCTCCTAACATGAGCGGAAACGTCGCGCCTTTCGCCAACGCACCCATGGCGCCCTATGCCAATGCTTCGCTGGCGGCTTACGCGGATGCCCCGCTGCAGCCTAACGCGCCTTATGCTCCCTACGCCATCGCACCCATCGCGCCTGACATGAATGAAAACGTCGCGCCCTTCGCCAACGCAGTCGGCTCGCCCTATGCCGCTGCTCCGCTGGCGGCTTATACGCATCCGCCGCTGCACCCTGGCGCGCCTTATGCCCCGCTCTATGTCGACGTTCCCTTTTCGGCTTACGCGGTTGAACCAGCGGCTCACTTTCTGAACGTGCCCTATCCTGCTCCGGCCCACCCGGAAGATTTCGAGGCGCTGCCCTCTCCGGGGTACCCAGAGGAGGCGGCCGACTATCCTGGCGAGGCGTACGTGTTGGCGGAGGACGATGACATCGCCGCAGCATCGGCTGCCGACCCTGATGCGCAAATCATGCCCTACAGGGACTCGCAGCAATCTGCTTAGCTCATAGTAGTCCGAACCGGAGCCTATAACAATGTATATCGTTGGAAATCGTGTGCACAATAGCGGGTAGGTTGTACCTCAACGCTTTTGTTGTTCACTGCACGTGTACAGCAAAAGAAAAGGGTCGACCGAGCCATCCCGGTCAACCCTGTGTGTGATAATCCATCTACGCGATGTCAAATATTGTATCGTGATCATAGCGGTCTGCCCCAGACATGTCAGCCACAGCCCGCCACGGCACTCCTGTCGTATAAAACGATGATCAGTATGCGGGCTCGTACTGCCTTGGCGGGTTAACGTCGCCACCGGTTTGCTTTATCGCGTGAATTGCCCAGTACGGGTCGCGCAGCATACCGCGTGCAACAGCGACCAGATCCGCATCGCCGTTAGCTACCGTAGCTTCAGCGAGCGCCGGATCATCGAGCAGTCCGACGGCGATCACCGGCACATTCAGCGCTTGTTTGATGGCTCGTGCGTGCGGTACCTGGTAGCCCGGATAGTTGCCCGGCTTGGTTGGGCCTTCCGGACCGCCTTCACCTCCCGTCGACACATGGAACATATCCACGCCTGCTTCTTGGTACCTTCTGCAGAGCTCGACGCTGTGATCGAGACCATATCCGCCTGCCATGTACTCCGCCGCTGAGATTCTGAACAGCAGCGGCATATCCTCAGGCATGATGCTCTTAATGGCTTTGATCACTTCCACGCCAAACAGCGCTCTGTCCTGACCATATTCGTCGTCTCTGTTATTGATTCGAGGCGAGTGAAATTGATGGATGAGGTAACCGTGCGCCCCATGAATTTCGATCGTGTCAACACCAGCCGCAATCGCCCTCCGAGCCGCGTCTTGGAATTTCTTGACCATGTCCTTCACCTCGGAGGTGCTCAGTGGACGAGGTGTCTTGAATCGCACACCTGCGGGAATATCGGAAGGACCGACTGGCGGGTCTGCATCCTCCGCCTTGCGGCCGGCGTGGGCGATCTGAATCCCGATCTTGGCACCATGTTTATGTACTTCCGAAATAATTCTGCGGAAGGCCGGAACCTGATCATCCGACCACAGGCCGAGGTCAAAATCGGTAATACGGCCGTCCGGTTCCACGTCCGTCATTTCTATAATGATAAGGCCGCTTCCACCTATTGCTCTCGACACATAGTGAACATAATGCCATTCATTAGGCGTACCATCTCTGGCTTCGACCGAATATTGGCACATAGGAGGCATAACAATCCGGTTTTTCAATTCCATTCCTTTAATCTTAAAAGGGGCGGATAAATGGCTCATAATTGATCTCTCCTTTTCCATGTACGTATTTTTTTCTAGATACTATTGTTTGCACAATAGCTTTTAATTATATACCGAACGTGAACCCTAACTCAAATGCCGTGGTAGTAATGAATACCAGCCCCGCCGGGCGAGGGCAAACTGCTATCGCCGCTGATAGCAGTTCGCGTGGCGCTGCGGTCCCACTGCAGCCATGGCGGACCCACGTGTAGCACTTGCGTATTGTGCTTTATTCAATTCGGAGCAGTCGGTAGTCATTTGGCTGTGCAGTGAATGTGCGAAGCGGCTGTGGAGGAACGTCGGCGGGCGATGGACCGGGCGGCTCTACAGGCGAGTCAGACGGGAGGTGGCCGAGCGGCCGCCAACAACGAAAAAGACTATGTCCGCTCATCAAGCGGCATAGTCTTCCTTATCATTCCAGCATCTTACCACTCGGCGACAGAACCATCGCGGTGTCTCCACGTCGGATTCCGCCATTGATGGCCTTCAGCAGCTAACTTTTTCACGTGCTCTTCATTGATTTCGATACCCAGGCCCGGTGCTTTCGGAATGTCGACGAAACCGTCCTTGTAGGCGAACACGTTACCGTCAACTAAATAATCCAACAAGTCGCTGCCTTCGTTGTAATGGATGCCTAAGCTTTGCTCCTGAATAATGGCATTGTGAGCGGTTGCATCAACCTGCAGACAAGCAGCCAAAGCGATAGGTCCAAGCGGACAATGCGGGGCGAGCGCGACATCATACGCCTCCGCCATCGATGCGATTTTCTTACATTCCGTAATGCCGCCGGCATGAGATAGATCAGGCTGGATAATGTCAGCGTAGCCTTCGGCAAACAGCTGTTTAAAATCCCATCTTGAGAACATGCGCTCGCCAGTAGCGATAGGAATGGACGTATGATTGGCGATTTCGCGCAATGCTTCATTGTTTTCCGGCAGCACCGGTTCCTCGATGAACATGGGCCGATAGGGCTCGAGCTCTTTAGCCAACATTTTTGCCATAGGTTTATGTACCCGACCGTGAAAATCGATGCCGATCCCGATACTTCCGCCGACAGCCTCTCGCACCGCAGCGATACGGGCAACCGCCTGATCCACTTTCTCGTAGGAATCGATGTACTGCAATTCTTCGGTTGCGTTCATTTTCACTGCTGTGAAGCCCGCCGCTACCACGGCCTTGGCGGCCAAGCCCACTTCCGTCGGCCGGTCTCCGCCGATCCAGGAGTATACACGCATGCGGTCGCGGCACGCACCTCCTAACAGTTCGTGAATCGGAGCATTGTAATACTTCCCTTTAATGTCCCATAACGCCTGATCGATGCCGGCAATGGCGCTCATAATGATCGGCCCGCCCCGGTAAAAGCCGCCCCGATACATCGTATTCCAATGGTCTTCGATGCGCAGCGGGTTTTTGCCGATAAGCGCTTCCATTAACTCGTTTACGCAAGTCTGCACAGTGTCGGCCTTGCCCTCTATCACCGGCTCTCCCCAACCGCTGATGCCTTCATCCGTTTCAATTTTTAAAAATAACCATCTTGGCGCTACTTTGTAGCACGTGTAACCTGTGATCTTCACCGTGTACATCTCCCCACATTATGCAATCGTTTCCCACATTCGCTCGGTAACCTCGAAGCAGGTAGTTTCTTCCTCCAAACATCTTACCATATCGCGAACTACCTCTTCCATCAAAGATAAATGGCCCTCCACCGTAGCTCCGGCGACATGCGGGGTCAGAATGACATTGTTCAGCGCTAAAAAAGGGCTATCGCTGTGAACCGGCTCGCGTGAAAACACATCGAGAGCTGCGAAAAAGCGGCCTGATTGCAGCTGTTCCAGCAAGGCTTCCTCATCAAGCACATCCGTGCGCGAGGAGTTGATAAAAAGCGCCCCGTCGGGGATTCTCTCTATTAGTTCGCGTGTGATCATCCGGTAAGTGGCGGGCAGCTTTGGTGCGTGTATGGAAACAATGGGACAGCTCATCACTTCTTCAAGACTCGCCCGTGTCACCCCAAGTGTGGCAGCTGCCTCGTCAGATAAATGAGGATCGAATACCTTAATGGTGACGCGAAACGGCGCAAGCAGCTGAATGAACGCTCTGGCCGTGGAACTCGCTGACACAATGCCAATCGTTTGCCCCGCCAGCTCCCGGCCTTTCCGCCCGCTTGCGCGCCACTGTCCAGCCCGCATTTCGTCATGAAAAGCGGGAATATGCCGAAGCGAAGCCAGCAGCACGGACAAGCAGTATTCTCCTACACTATGGGCGATCCTTGGAGCGGCGGAAAAAACCTTGATCCTCTTGGCAAACACAGTGCTTGGTATTCTGCCTTTCACCGTGCCCGCTGCGTGGCCGATCATACGGAGCTTCGGCGACTTTTCCAACATTTGCTCTGTGATTTTTGGCGAGCCCCAGCTGGTGAGCACCACTTCGACGGAACCGATCATCCCCGCCAGTTCCTCCTCGGTGAAATCCCGTCCCGTCTGATTCCAAACAGGCTCGAAATGCTTATTTAACAGGCGAACGCATTCTGATGAGCACACTTCATCCAGCCGCGATTGAGGCGGCAGTACAAGTGCTGTTGGTTTCCCCATATTTACTCTCCTTCGTCTAGCGCAACTGTTCTGCGCCACGGTTTGCGATCAGATTGAGCCAAATGGCTCACGTCATGATCGCCAGCTGTTCTTCCTTGACCTCGAAACGCAGCGGCGCACCTTGCAAAGCCCGCTCCAGCTCTTCCACCATTAGGGTGCCGATGCGGAGCCTTGAATCCGGATTTACACCGGCTAAGTGCGGACGCACAATAACATTGTCCATGCGGCGAAGTTCACTGTCAGTAGCCAGCGGCTCCAGCGCAAACACATCCAGCGCTGCGTTGAACCTGCCGAGCCGCAGCTCCTCGATCAGCGCGCTTTCATCGATCAAATCCCCGCGAGCCGTATTAATGAGCAGAGCGCCATCCCGGATGAACGACAACTCGTGCCGTCCAATCATTTGATACGTCTCCGGCACTTTTGGCGCGTGCAAAGAAATGACGTCCGATTCGGCCAGCAGTTCATGCAATTGTCGCAGTTCAACACCTAGCTCCTCGGCTTTCGCTTTCGAAATGAACGGATCATAGCCCAAAATGCGCACTTGAAACGGCTGGAGCAGCCGGATCACCTCACGCGCCACCATGCCCAAGCCGACCAAGCCAACCGTCCTGCCGCGGAGCTCGCAGGTTTCATAGGTCGAGCTCTTGGCGTTGCCGCCCGCGCGCATAACCTTATCCACCGGCACGATCTTGTGTCCCAGTGCCAAAATCAACGCCAATACCGATTCGCTCACGGACACCGCGATGGCATAGTTGCTGTTCAACACCCGAATGCCCCGCTGGTATACCTCCGTGGTCGGCAGAATCGGTTTTACTGATCCTGCCATATGGGCGATCCACTGCAGCCGGTCCGCATGGTGCAGCACAGCATCTGTGAATGGCGCGCTCTTCCACGACGTAATCACCGTATCCACGCCGCGAATCCGCTCTGCCAGCTCCTGTTCGGTGAACGGGCGGTCGTATGGATTCCAGACGACCTCTCCGAGTCTATTCAACTTATCCAAGCTCCCAGGCGTAAAGAACAAATGAACCAAATTTCGCGGAATCTGTACCAAAAATTTATGCATTGCCGTTAAGCTCCTTCCTGCAGCAGACGTAGGTCTTCCTACTTCTTGGCATCCACGGCTTTTTGATAGATTTCGATGTATTTTTTCAGATTCATTTTGTCCAGCGTTTGAACGTAATTGTCCCATTCCTTGTCGATGTCCAAATCACCGGTAACAAAACGGGCAATGCTCGTTTTTACATAGTCGTTGATTGTTTTATCCAAATCGGCGAGCTGCTGGGCATCGACAGGCGGGAAGAACAGCGGAGGCACGATCTCGTCAATGCTCGGCTTATAAGGCTCGTAGTTTTTCTTGGTGACGTCATAATACATTTTTTCTTTGTCCGGTTGTTTCAGAACCGCCTGGCCGGCATAATACTCTTTATCGGTCCGGTAGTTGACGCCATACTGAGCCCAGTTTTCGTTTTGAACGCGTCCATATGGCACCAGCAATCTGTACGTGGCGGGATTGCCGTCACGACCCAAATCGCCCGGCTTCGCCTTTTCCCAAGAGGAGCCTTCCACGCCGAAGTTGGAATACAGCTGAGCCTCAAAATCGTACATCGCATCCGCCCATCTCATGGTCGCCTCAGGATATTTGTTGGCGCTCGTCATGATAAATTCGCCCTGTCTGATTTTGTCATAAGCGAGCCAGGTCGTCTTTTGCACGCCGTTCGGCCCTTTCACCGGAGCGATTGGCTGATATTCGAGCCACCTTCCGCTTTCCCCCTCGACAATCGTAATATCTGACGGGGAGTGGGCTGGAATCGCACCCGCGATGACTGTGTTCGGGTTCTCCGCGATTTTTTTCAGGCCCGCTTTATCTAACGTAAACGTCTGCCGGTCCAGCAGCCCCTCTTTATACAGCCTGTTCAGGTACTTAAGTCCCTCTTTCCATTCCGGCTTATTGTAAGCTGCATCGATTTTTCCGTCCTTCAAAAGCATCCGCTTGTACCCGTCGTCATAAATAAATGAATTCATCAAAAAGACGTCAATTTCGGACTTGGACGGTCTGGAACCTGTCGCAACACCGCCGACCAGCGGGATTTCGTCTTGTTTTCCGTTGCCGTTCGGGTCTTTTTCTTTGAATGCCTTAAGCATTTGATAAAATTCTTCCGTTGTGGTCGGCTCTTTCAAACCGAGCTTATCCAACCACGGCTTGTAAACGTACATTTTGTAGTCCAGCGAACAGTGATAGCAGTCGTTGACGTAGGGTAAGCTGTAAATTTTGCCGCCTGGTGCGGAGATCGCGCTTTTTACTTCAGGCATTTCCTTGAATATTTTTTTCGTGTTTTCCCCATACTTCTCGATTAAATCGGTGAATGACACAAATATGCCTTGTTCGCCGTAAATCATTTGCTGCTCCGGTGACACGTCGAGGTTCATGATCACATCGGGCAAATCGCCGCCGGCCAGCAGCAGATTCAGCTGCTCTTGGAAGTTCTTCTCATCGAGCACCGTCCAGTCCACATGGATGTTCGTTTTGTTTTCCAGCCATTTGGTATATCCGTTCGTGTTCAAATCTTCGACCAGGCTGCTGCCCTTCACGGCCACCTTCAAAGTGATCTTTTCATTCACAATCGGAAATTGACCGGGCGGATTGACATTTGCCGCGGTGGCGCTTGCCTCCGTTCCCTGCGTTTCCTCCATGCTTGTGCCGGCTTGCTCCTTCGAGCACGCGGACATCACAGCTGACAGTGCAAAAACCGTAGATAGCAGGAGTGCAGCCGATTTTTTCAAAGCTTTCAACCTCCCTTTCTTTTTCAACGGTGCAGAGCTGACTCACTGTATTGCCTGACTAAGCCTGAAGACTCACTAACCTTTGATCGAACCGATCATCACCCCTTTGACAAAATGTCTTTGCACAAACGGGTAAATGAGCAGCATTGGCGTGGTCGCCACGACGATCAGGGAGTATTTCAGCAGATCCGCGAGCCCCTGGCGGGCAATGAGATCTTCTTCGCTTGTCACCATGCTGGGATCGATCTGGTTCTGGATCAAAATCGTTCGGAGCACCAGCTGCAGCGGATACAGCTCGCGGTCTTTCAGATACATGAGAGCATTGAAATAAGAGTTCCAATGACCCACGGCGTAAAACAAAGCCAGCACGGCAATAATCGGACCGGACAGCGGGATGACCATTTTGAGCAGAAACTTCCAGTCCGTACAGCCGTCCACTTGAGCCGCTTCGAGCATCTCGTGCGGAATCGTGGTTTGAAAATACGTCCTTGCCACGATCACGTTGAATACACTGATGGCGGAGGGCAGCAGCATCGCCCAAGCGGTGTCGAGCAAGCCCAAATCTTTTACCAGCAAATAGTTGGGGATGATACCGCCTGAAAACATGATGGTGAACACGAAAATGAACATAATCGCATTGCGCCCGATAAAATCTTTTCGCGACAGCGGATACGCGGCGATCACAGTCAAAATGACATTGATGGCCGTGCCTGCCACAGTGTAGAACAATGAATTGGCAAAACCCGTCCAGATCGCCTTGTATTCAAACACCGCATTATAGCCTTTAAGCCCCGGCTCCACCGGCCACAGCCAGACCCTGCCGGACGTAACCGCCTCCGTGGAGCTAAAAGAAGCGCTTACAATGTAAACCAGCGGATATAGCACAGCGAGAAAAAACAACGATAGCACCGTGTAGTTTACGATGTTAAACACTCTGTCCACCGTGACCTCTTTGACTGAGGAATTCACCTGTCACCCTCCTGTCTACCACAAACTGCTTTGTCCCAATCTTTTGGCAAGACGGTTCACGGCAAGAAGTAAAATGAGATTGATCACGTTTTTGAAAAGACCGATAGCGGAAGAGTAGGAAAAGTTGACGACGGTTGATGCCAGCCCCACTTTGTATACGTAGGTGTCGACGATCTCGGAGGTTTGAAGATTGAGCGGATTTTGCATGAGAAATGTTTTTTCAAAGCCGATTTCGAGCATGCGGCCCACTTCCATAATAAGGAGGATGACCGCAATAGGCATGATGCCCGGCAGGTCGATGTGCCACATTCTGCGCAGTTTGGTTGCACCGTCAACGACAGCGGCTTCGTGTAGCGCAGGGTCGATGCTCGATAACGCAGCCAGGTAGATAATGCAGCTAAAACCAACATTTTGCCATACCCCCGACCATACGTAGATACTCTTGAAGTATTCCGGAACTCCGAGCAAATTCACCGACTCGAAGCCAAAGGCACGGGCGATTGTACTCACAATTCCGATGCGCGGATCCAGTACTTGCATGATAATGCCGACCATAACGACCACTGAAATAAAATGCGGTGCGTAGGTGACCATTTGAACCAGCTTTTTGAACTTCTCATGCATGACATAATTCAGACTGAGAGCCAGCAGGATCGGAAAAGGAAACCCTGCCGCCAGCTGATACAAGCTAAGGCCGATCGTGTTGCCCATAATGTTCCAAAATTCATACGACTCGAAAAACCTAACGAAATGATCAAACCCCACCCAAGGACTGTCCCAAATGCCCTTCGTGGCGATGAAGTTTTTAAAGGCGATTTGGGCGCCGTACATGGGAACGTATTTGAAGATAATAATGTAAGCGAAAGGCAGAGCCATGAGCAGATACAGCTGCCAAACCTTGGCCATGTCTTTTAACAGCTTGACGCCTTTATGAGTCCGCGTGATCCCGGCCGCCCGTTCCACTGTTGCCGATTCCACACCGACACCTCCTTTCAAATTGGTACTGGCCGCGCCACCGTCGTTATATCCAAGTTCCGTGGACACTGCACCGCAGAGCGGACGCCGCGTTACAGTTACGATAGCCAGCTTGGATGCGGAGCGTACTGCGGGCGCTTGACCTTACAGCCGCAGGCACGTGGAATCCGTGGATTGAGCCCGCCAGCAATTCCGTGCAACGATCGCGGCAGCTGCGGCTCGGCGGACCGTGCACAGCGCTTAAGTGCATTGAGCGCGCCGATCAATTCCGTGCAACAATCGCACACCTGTGAGCTCAGCGGCCGTCCAGCAGCGCTTGCGCCAGAATCACTTCAGCGATTTCCATTGTTTTTACCGCATCTCCAAAATGGGACGACGGCAGCTTTCCCGCCTTCAGGCAGTTGATAAATTCCCTGTGCTTGGCTTGAAATCCGCCGAATTGGAACAACTCGCCGCCCCCGGCCATTTCGCGGGCATCATACTCGACCCCCGCAGTGTCGCCATCCGCGTACAAGTAACCTTTTGTTTCATGCTCGGCCTCCACGCAGATGTTGGGGGCATGCATTTCCACCGCAAAAATTCTTCTGCCGCTGGACCAACTGTTGATCAAGTAACCAGTGGACCCGTTATCAAAGTGAATCGTTGCGGAGATGAAATTGATATCCGGCACTTGAACCCGTTTCGTGGTGCTCTCAATCTTTGCGGCCTCTCCCCCGCACATCCACCGCAGCGTATCAATGGAGTGGACCGTGTCATCCATCATTCTGTCTCGCGCGCCCAGAAACGGCTGTATTTCAGACTTGTAAAACCTGCACACGGCATGCGTGATCGGGCCCCGTTTCAAGCATTCCTCCCGCAGCCGGGTTACCATTGGAGATGAACGCCGCTGGAAGCTCACTTGTGTGATGCATCCGTTTTTCTCCGCCGCGTGTGCGAGTGATCTGGCTTGGTGTACGGTGATGCCCAGGGGTTTCTCGATGTATAAATGAATACCGCGGGTCAGACACCACATCCATACATCGTACATAATATGGGGTTGGCCAATGGCATACACTGCGTCCGGCTGTACTTCCTCTATCATCATCTTGTAGTCCGTGTACCGCTTGGCAATACCGTATTCGTCGGCGGTGGTATGAAGAGATGCCGGATATACATCGCAGACCGCTGCGATCTCTACATCGTGAAACGAGGCGAGCGAAGGGAAATGGACCAAATTGGCCATTCTTCCCGTGCCGATCATGGCTACTTTTACTTTATCTCCCATATTGCGCTCCTTAAGCGAACAAAGATTTGGCATACGCTATGTCCTGCTGAATTAACCGGGCGACATCCTCTTCATTGGTGTATTCGGCGGTCAGGCATATGACACCGTCATAATTCCGCTTTTGCAAATACGCCGCGGCCCGCGGCCAGGATGCCAGACCCTGCCGGCCTGAAGTGAAGTAGCGTTTCCATTCGGCATGCTCCGCTTCGGGTCCGTTGGTGCGTTTGTAATATGCATTTTTGAAATTAACCATGCCCAAGTGGGACCATACGATATCGAGCCCGAACTCAGGCTGTTGACCTGCGAGCGCATCGTGCGCTGCATCCCAAACCGCCCCTAAATAGTCCGGATTCAATCCGTCTAGCAAATGCTTCAAGCCCGTTGCATCGGTCACGTTATTGCCATAATGCTGCTGACAGCCGATCTTGACCCCATACTTTTCACATAGCGGCGCAAGAGCCTCCAGCTGCTCGCGTGCTTTTTGCACGGAAGCCAGGTAACCGTCTTCAGGCCGTATCACCGGCATAACACGGATCATCGGAACTCCCGCCTCAGCGCAAGCAGCGAAGATATGTTCGTCCGTGCCGCTCGCGACGCTGAAAATTTTCAAGCCGTGATCGGCAAATTGAGCGACTAGTTGCGGCAGCTTTTCTGCTTGTGCCGGCTCCAGCTGGTAACCCTCGCGCAATGGAAATTCTATACCGTCAAATCCCATGCCCTTCACAAATTGAGCAAGCTGCCATACCGATTTTGTTTTCCACGGCTTCGTAAACACAGAAAACGAGATTGTACTGCTGGACATATCGGCACCCCTCTATCGATTAACTTTGTCAAAACTCAGGATCGGCGTGGCACACAGCTGCGGCATGAAACACAGGTGCGGACTTGCGAAATGAAACTTTATCAGTAAAACGCTTACACGAAAACAATTACATATTACTCCAACTGACAAACTAACGTCAATATTTAAATTATCTTTTTGTGTTGGTATGTAAAATCAGGTTCATAATACGCAAATTTGAACAAAAAATATGATCTGGACATGTCAAATCTGCCGTCTAGCGAAAATATATGTCGTTTTTTGAATTAACTAAACTACTCGGCTCCCGTTTCGGTTTTCATAGTAATCAGGATTGTTGCCCAGCTTAGCGAGCACGGGGGCGGTTAAACGGTTCAGATGGCTCACTGCGTCGGCGCTGAGCTCGTAGGCTGCACCTCCTGCATTCATTTCGAGCTGCTCAAGGTTGCGCGATCCGACAATCGTCGAGCAAATATGTTCATTTGCGATCGCCCATGCCAAGCTTAGCGTGCCCATGCTCACGCCCAGTTCCTTGGCGACAGCCGCGAGCTCCAGCAGCGCTGCGTTCATTTCCGCCTCGGCTCCCTCTTCCCCGTGCCGGGTGCCATGCCCTCTCGAATGGTGAAAATGACGTGATCTCGCCTGCATCGGTCTCACTTCATCCAAGCTCGCGAATTTACCGGTCAGAAGACCTTGCTGCAAAGGCATGTATCCGATGACGCCAATTTGATGCTGCGCGCAATACGGAATCACCTCCGCCTCAATTGCCCTGGAGAACAAGCTGTACGCGAGTTCGTTGGCTGCGACCGAAACCCCGGTGGCCAGCACTTCATCCATCTGCTTCAGGCCGTGATTGCTTATGCCGATATGGCGGATCTTACCCTCCTGCTTCAGCATGTTCAGCCCATCGAATACCTCACTCACTGACGGCAGATTAGCAATCAACGCCTCATCGTCGCTGAAGTGTTTCACAGAGACGGCCGTCAAAGGCCAGTGCAGCATATACATATCGATGTAATCGGTTTGCATGCGGGTCAGGCTTGCCTCGCAGTGCCTTTTTATCTCCTCGGGCCGGGCGTGGGCAGTGCTTATTTTACTGCCGATGATGGCCTGCTCGCGGCGTCCTTTCAGCGCGATGCCCAACGATATCTCGCTTTTTCCCTCGTTGTATACCTCTGCGGTATCAAAATAGTTAATCCCCATGTCCAACGCGCGGTGGACCACCAGGTCAACGTCCTTCTGGCTTTGCTCACCCCAATAGGATCCACCGCCATACTGCCAACAGCCCATGCCGAGCACGCTAAGCTGCAGACCGGATGCGCCTAATGCTCTTGTTTTCATCTCCCTTACCTCCCGCCTATTCGTCGCGAATGACGCCTTTTTTCAAGATTAAGTTGCCTTTGAACGCTTGATCCCCTGTAGCGACAACTGCGTAAGCGAGCCGTGCTCTGTCGTAAAAACGAAACCGTTCCACATACTCAAAATCGGAGAATGCGCTTTCAAACTTTCGGATTGTGCTGCTGTATTGAGTCCATACAACAGGCGTCGGATCACCGGATTGCAGCGACATCACAACCACCGGGCGCTGTACGGATTTATCCAACGGGAACAGCGGCATAACCGCATCCAACATGGTGGTGAGCAGATGTCCGTCGGCCCGAATCAACCGTTTGGCAATTGCTGCCGCGGGAAAGTTGCCGTCAGCCAAAACAATCTCATCTCCATGCCCCATCTCCATCAACACCTTCATAAGTTCCGGGGATATGACGCTGGCTATCCCTTTTAGCAAGGTTCAACCCTCCTCTGCTCCATAATTTAACAGTACTTCGAGGTCATTCTAACACCGGCTTCAACTTTTGTAAAGATATAAACTATTTGGTTTACTTTTATTGTATTATGTCCGGGGTATGCTATAATGTTTTTTATTCAAATATTTTCCAAACTGAAAGTTAGGGTGCTGTAAATGAACCAGATGGATATCAAAGACCAAAAAGGCAGTAAGCTCTCCATACTTCAAACATTGCGAGTACATGGCAGCATGTCCCGCATCGAACTGACTCGCCTGACCGGTTTGAGCCGGGCTACGATTTCTATTTCCATCGCGGAACTTATCGACCTCAATCTGGTTCATGAAACGGATACACGTCAATCGACCAAGGGCCGGCCAGCAACCACATTGGAGCTAGTGCCCCGATCCCGCGCCATCATTGGAGCCGATCTCGATAATAAAACATGGACTCTAGGCGCTTTCGACCTGCTTGGCAATGTCATCGACAGCATGAAGATCAACGTGAACTCATTTGACCCCGAAGCCGCGTTCAGTACATTGGCTGATGCGGTGACCAAGTTTAGAAAAGGTGTGGAGGTACCCACTGTGCCGCTGCTCGGGCTTGGCGTGCCGGGACTGGTCGATGCAGACCACAGTGTCATACGGAGCGCGGCGGAGCTGGAATGGAATAATGTCGAAGTGGCGTCTTTCATGAAAAAGGAGATCGGCTGGCCGACAGTTGTCGTCAACCGGCATAGGGCGAGAGGCCTTACTGAATGCCGATACGGAGCAGGTCGGCAATTTGATCATATGATTTATATTGGTGTGGGCACAGGCATAGCGGCAGGGCTGTACATAAACCGGCAGCTGTTATCCGGTTCGCTCGGCGGAGCCGGTGAGATCGGCCATACCACCATAGAGCCCGATGGCCCTCTCTGCCCGTGCGGCAATCACGGCTGCTTGCATATGCTCGCCGCCGGTCCCGCGATGGAGCAGGAATTTCGCAGGCTTCTAAGAACGACGGAGCGATCGGAACTGTATTCCGGCATGAGCGTTGATTTGCACACCATCAAAGCGCAAGACGTGTGTACTGCCGCAGCCAAAGGCGATGAGCTGGCCCAACAGGTGGTAAAGCAGGCGGCATCCTATTTGGGTATCTCGATGGCAAATCTGTTGAATACTTTTAATCCCGAGGCGATTATTCTGGGAGGTACGATACCAAATGGTAGTCAGCTCTTTGTGGATACTGCGACCAAGGTTATGCGTCAGAGAGCGATGAGTGCGCTTTTGTCCGGCACGGAGGTTAAATCCGCTGTGTACAAAGAAATAGGGGGAGCACTCGGGGCGGCAAATTTCGCGTTTGATAAACATATTTCGATTTCTTTTTTCAGCTGAGCCACGAGAGTTAAACAGGACCGGAAATTCGGTTAACCTACAAACCAATTGATCTCTCACACGCAAAAATAAAGGTGGGCTGCCGATAATCGGCTTCCCGCCTTTATTTTCCTCACGTTTTAGTTACTTTCTGCCCCTATCTTCCTTGTCCTCGCGACGATCATGCTTCTACGGCTTTTTCTTATCCTTCAGCACACTGTCGCTCGCAGCGCTCCTTACTGCTTCTCCCCGAGGCGGCTGACCGTCCGCTCCGGGCCTGACTTCAAATTTCAAGTAATCGCCTTTATCGCGTTCCGTCGGCGTATACGTTCTGGCGGCGGCCCCTTTGATCGGCTCATAGCTGCCATCCTTGGTTTTGGCGCGCAACCAGCGATAAGTGGTTCCCGCTTCCGAGTAGCCCTTGGCGTTGAAATATTCATAGTCGCCGTAAACCGCAGTGCCGATGAGCGGTGATCCCTCTGTAGTCAAATCCGTCTGAACGATACGGTTTACGCGCAAATTGTCCAAATAAAAGGTTCCCGAAACATGGACAGCCCCCGGTTCCACCAAGAACACGATTCGCTTCACGTCGTTCAGCTCATGTTTCAATGCGGAAATGTCCCAGCTGAGCGTCTGCCAGGTGCCCTGAGTATCGCCTTTGAAGGCCTTCTCGTGCTGTCCGCTCACCTCTTCCAGCTTGAAAATAAAATCATACTTGCCGTAAACCTGCATCGTCACGGAGTCCCCGACGAACACCGGCTGAGTAGGGTCTGCCACACCTTCCACAAAAGGCCATGTCTTGTCGCCCTTGTTGTAATCGATGCGCATTGCGTTTCCGCCATCCGGTGTGATTTTGTTATCTAGGCTAAGCGTAAACACGTTATCTCCGGCGTCGGACCAATTCGGCTCAATCGACTGACCGTCGAAGTCATCGATACTGGTGAATACTTCTTTCGGCATCGTCGTAATGGTGACGCTGCGGGCTTCCGGCTCCGCCACCTCAATACGACCGGAAGGACTGCTTTGCTTTGGATTCCCCTGCAGCGCAGCATTCGTAAGCGGATCGACTGCGGTAACAGGCGTAACCTCAAACTTTATGCAGCTGCCCGCGTCTTGTTTCTGTACGGTATACGTACGCTGTGTAGCACCCGGTATCGGTGTAAAACTGCCGTTTGCATCGGCCGCTTTCAGCCAGCGGATTTGCGATGCTCCTTCCGCCGCACCGCTCGGACTGAAGTAACTGTAATTCGCCGTCAGCGTTTCCCCGACGATCGGTTTCCCGTGAATCCACAGATTCGAGGCGGATGGAGCTTTCCCTTTGACCGCCAGATCGTCCAAATAAAATGTACCCTCACCGCTCGACTTGCCCGGAGCGGCAGTAATCATCAGCCGGTTTACCGAACCGAGTTTTGCCTTCTCTTCAGCGGTAAACGTCCAGTCCAGCAAACTCCAGCCGCCCGGCTGCACGCTCACCTGCTTCTCGATTGTACCTGATTCGCCATCCAGTTTAACCAGCAGGGTAGTTGCAGACAATGCATAGATGTGAGCGTGCAGAGCATCGGTGGAGGAGAGATTTTGCACGTCCGAAAATTTCAACTCGAGAAACGCCGACTCCTTGCCCGGCTGCTTCGTATACTCGACTTTTAAGGCGCCCGTGCCCGTATGGGTCTGTTCACGGGTCAAGCTTGCCCGATAAACCTCATCGCCGCCGTCCGTCCAGCCGGAGCCGATCGTGTTGCCGTCGAAATCGTCGATCACGGTAGATCCGATCTCCGTCAGCCCGACCTTTTTCATTCCCGACTGCACATACTTGTTCTGATTCATCAAATTCCAGACGAGTCCGCTGCGGTAATTCTCCAGCATGAGCAGCGTGATGCCCTTGTCGATGCCGATCACGTCGGGACCGTACCACTCCGGACTGACATCCAGATTGTAGGCGTCTTTCAACCCGTAATCTCCGATCAGATTAGGGTATGTATAGTAATGACGAAGTGTGGACAGCACCTCTTCCGGCGTGAATACGATCGACCCAAGCGAGCCGGCCGGCGTCACGGTTCCATCGATGATGTGCTGTTCGTTCGAGAAGCCTGACGGAGCCGATCCATAGCGTCCCTCGTAGCCTTTAGGACCGTCGGATGCCGTGAATCCCCATGCGTCGGGGCCGTAGGTTTTATACTTCGCCGCGTTATCAATGCTGTACTGACGGCTCGACTTCGTGGCGATGACTGAATTGTTCCACCAATCCACGCCTTCCCGGTCCATTTTGTTTCTCAAATCGAACCAGGCGAATGAGAACTGGTGAGTGAATAACGAACCGAACCAGGAATGGATAAACGTCGGATAATTCCCATACGAAGCGGTTTTTCTAATAAAGTCGTAAAACATCTCGGGATCGATCGGATGGGTCGGCGACGCGGCGCCCAGGAAATAAAGCATGAACTGCTCCGCGTAAAAGTCCCAATGGCCGCTAAAGCCCTTTTCCGGCGAATAGCCCATATAGAACTGGTTGTAGTTGCTGCCCGGGTTTTTATCCGTGTACCAGCTCCAGTCCACATTGCGGTAGAGCCGATCCGCGAGCGCTTTCACTTCTCCGCCGAAATATTCCCCAGCCGCAAGCGCGCCGCTGATGGCAATGCCCGTATCAATGATGGAAAGCTCCGATGTGCCGTAACGCTTTGCCGTACTCATATCGAGAAAGTGATAAAAGAAACCGTTCAGCTGTTCCGCGTGATTTAGCAGCGTGTTCAGCGTTCCCAGCACCCGCTGCTCAGCCTGCGTTTTATCGACCCAGCCCCTCTCGGCCCCGATGACAAGCGCCGTCAAACCGAAGCCTACCGACGCCACGCTGCTCATCTGCGGATCGCCCGGCGCCCGGTCGCGGATCAAGCCGTAAGCCGGACTCTGGGGATCGGTGTTTGCTTCGTTCCAAAAGAATAAAAACGAATGGCGGCTCTCATACTCAAGCAGCTCCTCATCCGACATGGACGTGAAATCGCTGGAGGCCGCGAACGAAGATTGAAAAGGGAATAGCAAAGAAACGAGGAGGGTGAAACTGAGAACAACCGAAAGCCCCCTCAAAGATGTTGTTTTCAACACATTCATTTGTGTTTCTCCTTTCAAGTTGGGATCGGTTCCTTCGAAACGTTTCGATTTTACCGAAAAAGGATCACCGTCTAAAGTTACGTTACACACTCCCTGCCGGTCATCACCTCCTTAAAGCCAGCATCTTACTACAATTACACTGTAAACGCTATCAAATTAACCATGGGATATCCGTTTTAGTTCACAGTAAAATAAATACCACGTTATCGAAACGTTTCGACAGTTCAGTAAAATTATATTCCACAATTTTCTGCCGGTCAATATCGATAATGGTGCAGCGATCCGTTCTCTGTCCACTTACTACTTAAAGGATCGTCCACTGAAACGCCGATACATCTTTCTAAACAAGAAAAGGAAACCCTGCTGAACTGAAGCAAGGGTGTCCTTTTGCACAAACTACTACAGTGCTGCGCGCTAAACCGGCTGCACGGACTCGCCTTTCATCAACGTGACATAGATTCGTTCATTCTCGATGGCTTCGCCTTCAATCAATTTAAGCAGCTGCTCGGAAGCGAGCGCCCCCCATTTTAACTTGGAATAATCGATGGTCGCAAGCCGCGGCTGCGTATACTTCGTAAGCTCAATGTTATCGAATCCGATAATATGAAAATGCTCCCCGACTCGATACTCCGTGTCAGCCAGCGCATTGTAGATGCCGATGGCCATCTCGTCGTTGAAACAAAAGACGGCAGCCGGCCCCGTGTATTCCCGAATCATTTGGGCGGCGGCTCGTACTCCCGATTCCTTATCGAAATTCCCCTGAATCCCGGTGCAGCGGATCGGCTGATGACGCTCGACGGTCTGTTTTACCGCTTGAAGGCGCTGCTTCGAATCGTACGACCCTTCCGGACCGGTGACGATATATAAGTTCCGATGTCCGTTTTCAAGCAAATATTCAACCGCCAAGGCCGCCCCCGCTTTATTGTCCAGAAGCACCTGATTTACATTCGGGTGGCTGAGCTCCCGGTCCAAAACAACGATCTTATGTCCCAGATCCGCGTAACGGAGCAGCTCTTCGCTGGCAAACGACTGATCCAAAATAATGGCGCCGTCCACCATGCGTTCGGGCAGCAGACGGTGGGATTGTGCGCCGCTGCACACGATCAAATCGTAGCCCTTTTTATTCAGCACTTCCTTCATGCCCTGCAGCAATTCGCCATAAAACGCACCGCCAAAATCCGTCAAATAAGCGCCGATGATGTTGGTGACCCGTTTCTTGAGCGTTCTTGCGGCGGCATTGGGAACATAATTCAGTTCTTTGGCTATGGCCAGAATCTTGGCGCACGTTTCTTCCGTTACTTTGGGACTTCCGTTCAGCGCATACGATACCGTTGAAATCGAAACTCCCGCTTTTTTCGCGATATCCTTAATACTAACCACAGCAGTCCCCTCCGAACAATTTCCTGCTCTTATCTTTTACTATACATTAAAAGAATACAAGGAAGAAAAACCAAAAAGGCGACCGCGCGAGATTCGCCTATGTTGGCTTACAAATAAATGTCGATTTCGTTGCAGCCATCGGTGAGTATACCGTTCAGCTCCTGCGCGTGGATGCGCATCCCTCCTGGACGGTAACGGTTTGCCGTCTTCTGTCCCGCCCGCTCCTGGCCGTTGATGACAACCCGCTGAACAGAGCCGCCGTCAATATGGTAAGTAAAGCTCACACTACGTCCAAGGATACGATACCCGAATTGCAGCCCGTTCAAGTGTTGCGGCAGCACCGGGTCGATCACCAAATCGCCGCCGGCCATCCGAATGCCGAGCACATTAGAAATCAGTTGGTTCATGTAAATTCCCGGGCCGCTGGAATAAATTCGCCAGCCGCCCTTAACCGGTACCGTCCCCGACCGCAGCTCGTCAAAACGTTGCTGTGCCTCATAGCGGGTAGGAAACTTCCCGTCCGAGCTGCTGAAGTAAGTGTTGCTTTGCCGCAGCTCCGCGTTCGGCACGACGCCGCGGATGCCGACGGGGTTGATCATCTCCAGCCCCTTCCAGGCTTCGTCGGCTTTCCCCAGCTTGGCCATCGCTTCGACGAAACGGATGTGGGCGTGAACGTACTGCAGCCCGATTTCCCGGCCGAAATTCGCCGCCTGCTCCGCTCGTTTGAAGTGCGTGCTGACGCCGCCGGCGTAGCTCGCCGGCCGGTTCATAAGGCGCACGCCGTCCGGACAGTACAATTCGTCCTTGATCAATTGATAATGCACAGCCGCCTGCTCTTCAGTGAGCAGCTCGCCGATCATGCTGCGCGTCATCGGAAGCAGGCGATATTGAATGCCCATTTTCGTATCGGTCGGATGCAGCATCAGCTCCGGTTTTCCCGGTTCCTGCATAAAGACGAAGCCGGGAATGACATCCGTCGCCAGTATGTAGCGGTTAAAGTCGGCCTTGATCCCCGCCGCCAGTTGGTTCAGCTCGGCTGCCAAGGCTTTGTCGGCCCCCGCAAGCACAGCGGACAGCTGGCTGAACACCTGGTACGTCAGTGCCACCGTCCAGCTGCTGATCATGTACCGTTTCAGCTGCGCATTGGCCGGCTGAAGCGTGTCATCCCAGTCTCCGTCTCCGTATGAGGACAGGTGCGTATCGTGGAGGAAATGCCGCTTGATATAATCAATTTCTTTTTTGATATGCTCCGATAAAGGCGCTGTAGCTTCCGTGAATTCGAAGCTGCCGCGTACTGTGTACGGGAGTTTCTCCTGCAGGATGCCAAAATCCCCGGTTGCGGCAAGATAATCGCTGACCACTTTGAGCGGCCAAACGATGATATCTCCGTGGCTCTCCCCCTGCTGGATTTTGGCGTAGCGGTCGAACATGAACCACTGCGGCCAGTTGCCGTCGTCTTCATACTGATGGCTGTACACGATGCTCAGGATATCGCGCACTTCGCCGTACTTCTGCGTCGCCAGGAAATATTCCGCCGGTCCTTGGCAGACGTCACGCGTTCCCCAAGCCGCCCCGCCGTACTGCTCCAGACCGTGAGGCACCGAGTAATGCACGAGCATGTTGTGGGTATACCACCAGGCGAGCGTATTCACTTTGTCGATCTCTTCCAAGGCACCGTCGTTTCGGGACAGGCAGAATCCGTTCATGACGTCCGCATAAAACGCCCGGTAACGCGCGATTTCATCCGCAGCGGCCACCTGCGTAAAAGGCAGGTCCTCGTCCTGCAGCAGTCCTTGTATGGTCACGCTCCATTCCGCGGCAGGCTCCAGTTCCAATACCACGAGGGAAGCGGAGCCCGGCTCGGCGTTTGCTGCCATTCTTGTTTCATTTCCCACCTGGAAGCCCGCACCGTTCACCCGCATGCGGTAGCACAGCTTGGGCCAAACGGAGGCGCTCTCCGCATTGCTGCCGGCGTAGAACGTAAGAATCTCGCCCTCTTGTCGAACCTGAAACGGAGCATCGTATTCATTCATGTTCATGCTCACCTGGTTCGTAATCAGGAAACGGTGTGCTTTTCCGCTTTGCGAGCGGACATGGAGATGGACTTCAGGTGTATCTACCGTAGTGTAATTCGTGATCACCAGCACATCGTCTGCCGTTTTGTAAGTCCAGCGGGTGTAGTTGAACCCGATTTCGAACATCGACGGCATGGTCAACAGCCGGTAGCCGCCGTCCATCTCCACGTAGATGCGCTGACCCGAAGTCTTCATGATATTCAACGCATTACGCGCATTCGTCAGCATTTTGTTGATATTCGTGTTGCCCACGACTACCTGCGAATTAAATATCCCGTACATATAAGAAGTAGTCGTCATCACATTTTCGCGTAAACGCGCATTGTCGCCGCTCATAAGAATATGGCCGTGCGGGCGCTCTACAAGAAGCTCCTTTTGCTTCAATACAACATGCTCACGGGTATCGGTAAAAAAGGAAAGAAGCATACCGCCTTCCCACTCTTCATGACGGCGGTTCGGGAACAAACGCTCAATCTCTTCCGGCGTCATCGGTCCCCCCGCCAAAGGCGCGGCGATATCGGAGGCGAGACGAACAGGCTCCAGCGAACGGCCGGGTTCCGCAGCTTGGGTTCCCATGGTTTTCCATGCTTGCAGGATCTCGGTTTCGAACTCCAGAGAATCGACGGCAGACGGATGATCGGGCATGAAGAGGCCGTAAAACACAAATCGCGCCGAACCGTTTAACTTGACGCGCTCCGACTGAAGCGCCGTGTATGCGAACTCGTACTGGTACACCTCACCGGCCAGAGCTTCCCGGCTGAGCGCCTCCGGTTCGTTCGTCTCCTTATAGGACAAGCCGAAAAATTGGAACCCGTCCGTCGAATAACTGGACATCGGCGTTAAACCGCCCTGCTGCAGGTAAGGGAAGCCCCCTTGCTGGGGCATATTTTGCCGGGAGCAGACCACGCAGCCATGCTCGTTCCGGAACACGGCATGGTCAATATATTGGGATACATACGCTTCGTTGGTGCGTACGGCGCCTTTGTCGGCGAGGCCGAGATCCTGCCCGTACACAAGATCGACTTCCGCATCGTTGCCGTCGACCCGCACATCCCAAAACCAGATGTCGTGACGGGTGACGCGCAGCGTCACTTCATAGCGCAGCTGCTCGACGGCTCCTTCCCATGTCACCTGCGAGTCGGTATAGCGTACACGGCTGCGCGAGCGCACACCGAGCAGCGGCACGGCTTTAATACCGGACGGCTCGTGCAGGCGCAGGTACAGGTTGTTTAACGAGCCATCCAGCGGGTTAGCCACCCACTGGTTGATCATTGTTTTGTTGTAAGTTATTTCGCGGATATCTCCGCTGTTGACAAAGGAAAACCGGAGATTCCCCGCTTTGATTTGAAACTCGGTTTCTGCTCGTACCACCCTATGTCCCTCGCTTTCTTCGTTGTGATCGATCACTTCTCCAGCCTGAAACGGAGTTCCGTTACATCTCTGCTATTTGGGCCGATGAACACTGCGAACTCTCCGGCATCGCTCGCAAACTGCAGGTCCGAGTGGTGGTAGCGCAGCTGGCTCTCTTCCAACGTGAACGTTACTTCCCTGCTTTCGCCGGGTTTCAGCGCGATCTTCCGGAAGTCCTTCAGCTCTTTCAGCGGCCGAACGACCTCACCCGCCAGATCACGGACGTACAGCTGAACGACTTCTTCGCCGGCGGCGCTGCCGGTATTGCTCACGTTTACCGTCACCGTCAGCTTTTCGTCAGGCGGCATGACCGGCGCAGAAATTTTGGCACCGCTGTAGCGGAAGGCCGTGTAGCTTAACCCGTAGCCGAACGGATACAGCGGCTCGTTCGGGATGTCCAAATACTGCGACACGTAGCGGATTTGGGCGTCAGGCGCACCTTGCGGACGGCCTGTGTTGAAATTGTTGTAATAAACCGGCACCTGGCCGACGGAATAAGGAAACGACATCGTGAGCCGGCCCGACGGAGTCTCCGCACCGTACAGCAGATCGGCTACGGCGGCACCGCCTTCTGATCCTGGATACCAGGCTTCCAAAATCGCATCAGCTGATTCCACGACGCTGCGCAGATCCAGCGGCCGGCCGTTGAATAGAACGACAACGATCGGCTTGCCCATCTTTTTCAGCTCGGCGAGCAGCTTCAGCTGGATTTCCGGCAGACGGATGTCCGCACGGCTTCCGGCTTCCCCGCTCATTTCGGAATGCTCGCCAAGCGCCAGCACAATTACGTCAGCCTGGCGTGCGGTATTCAGCGCTTCCTGCCAGTGCTCCTCCGCAGCGGTTTCGATATCGCATCCCTGCGCGACAACAATATTGGAAGCTGCCGTGTGCGCCAGCATGCCGTCGTACAGCTGCACGGCATCCTCTGTCGAGCCGGTCCACGACCAGGGGCCAAGGATGTCGCCGTTCTGCGCGAACGGTCCGATCAGCGCGATATTTTGTTCCGGGCGCAGCGGCAAGACCGAGTCATTTTTCAAGAGCACACAGGACTTCACCGCCAGCTGGCGCGCCGCCTTGCGGTGTTCTTCACTGAATACGACCTGTTTCTCGCGTTCTACATCGGCGCCGCGGTAAGGGTTCTCGAACAGCCCCAGTTTCCGCTTGAGCTGCAGGATGCGCATGACAGCTTCATCGATTAAGCCTTCATCGACGGAACCGGATTCCACCAGCTTGCGCAAATGATCCGGGTAGCAAGCCGTCATCATTTCGATGTCGACTCCGGCTTCGATCGCCTTCAGAGCGGCTTCCGCCTCGTCGGCAGCCACGCCGTGCGGTATCATTTCTTTGACTGCGCCCCAGTCCGAGATAACGACACCGTCAAAGTTCCATTCGCCTCGGAGCAGATCACGCAGCAGACGCTTGTTGCCCGCGGCAGGAATGCCGTCGACCGTGTTGAATGCGGTCATCACCATTTCGCAGCCTGCATCAAGCGCCGCTTTATAGGCAGGCAGATAATACTCGCGCAGCTGCCTTTCCGACATATCCACGGTATTGTAGTCGCGTCCGCCTTCCGCAGCGCCGTATGCCGCAAAATGCTTCACACACGCGGCGAGCCGCCCGGTGTCGCCTGTCAGATCCGTCCCCTGGAATCCGCGAACGAAAGCTCGTGCAAATTCACTATTGAGATAAGGATCCTCGCCGGTGGTCTCCATGACGCGTCCCCATCTCGGATCCCTCACCAAATCGACCATCGGCGCAAACGTCACGTGAACACCCGCAGCGGAAGCTTCTCTTGCCGCGATTTCCGCGCTTTGCTCGGCCAGTTCCAGATCCCAGGAACAGCCGATTGCGAGCGGAACGGGAAATATGGTTTTATAGCCATGAACGATATCCGCCATAACGAGCAGCGGGATACTCAATCGATTCTTGCTTAAATGAGCCTTTTGCACGGCCATGGCTTCCTTGGCGCCTGCCAATCCGAGCACGGAGCCCGTATTTTTCACCGTCTCTTCCGTGATGCCCATGGCCGCCATCGGACCGGTAATTTGACCCTCGTTCTCCGTTCCTTCAAAAAAAGGCACGGCGAGCTGCAGGAGTTGGCCGATTTTTTCATCCAGCGTTAATTGTTCGAGCAGCGCTTGCAGTTGCTGATCTGTCATTTGAATGCCCTCCAGCTTCTGTCGCAAGTTTCGAAACGTTTCGAAACAAATTATAAATGGATTAAAATGCGACGTCAATGTAAGGATTTTACCAATAGTTGTATTTTAAAACGTTCCCATCATCCTTATTTATCCAGTTGAACACGATTTCATAATGTTTTATAATGGCATCGAAACGTTTTTATTCCAGACATATCATCTTAATATGAGAATCGAAACGTTTCTAAGAATTCTTATTTTGATTGTATACTTTTAACTGTTAACGGGGGAACGTCGCTTCCCGGGAGGTGCAGCGGGAAAACATTACATGCACTGTTTTATATCCGATTTAGTGAAACTGAAGTAACTGCAAGCATCGAAGTAGAACTCATTTGAGCCGGGAGGAAATGACTTATGCGTAAAATGGTTACGGCAGTATTGGCCAGCTCGGTGCTGGCAACGGGTGTTCTGGCAGGATGTTCATCGAGAACCGACAGCTCCGAGGGCGCAGCGGGCGGTACCGTCACGCTGAACGTCTGGGCGATGGGGGAAGAGGCAAAATCGCTTCCACAGCTCGCGGACAAATTCACACAGGAAAATCCCAACATTAAAATCAATGTGCAGGCGCTGCCGTGGGACACCGCTCATGATAAGCTGATCACCGCAGTCGCCTCCAAAAAAGGACCTGACGTGCTTCAACTGGGCACGACTTGGATTCCGGAATTCGCATCCGCCAATGCGCTGATGGACTTGAAAGCGGAGCTTGGCAGCTACCCTGAGTTTGCCGAGTCCAACTTCTACCCGGGCGCCGTAGCGACGACGAGGCAGGGCGATGCGGTCGTCGGTGTGCCGTGGTACATCGATACCCGCGTCCTCTACTACCGGAAGGATCTGCTGCAATCGGTCGGCTATAACGAAGCGCCAAAAACGTGGGAAGAGCTGTCCGATGCGGCGAAAAAGCTCGCCGCCCGCGGAAACGGCAGCTATGGCTTGAGCATCGATACGAAAGAGCAGTCCCTGGCCTTTATGTTCGCCCGGCAAAACGGCTCAAAGCTGATCGACAACAACAAGCCGCTGTTTAACCAGCCGGAATTCGTGCAGGCCGTCGAATACCTGAACAGCTTCTTCCAGGACGGTTCCGCACCGAAAGACCTCGGCATGGATATCGTACCCGCGTTCCAAAAAGGAATCGCACCGATGTTCATCAGCGGTCCTTGGATGATTAAGTTGATCAACGACCAGGCACCGGACATCAAAGATAAATGGGCGACCGCCGTACTGCCCAAAAAAGAAAACAACACTTCTTCCCTGGGCGGCTCCAATCTCTCGGTCTTCCAGCATACCGAACATAAAGAAGAGGCTCTGAAATTCATCGCCTATATGAGCAAACCGGCAACCCAGCTGGAGTGGCTAAAGCTGAGCAATACGCTGCCGTCGACCAAGAAAGCATGGGAAGATCCGTCGCTCACGAACGATCCGAACTACAAGGTCATCGGCGAGCAGCTGAACGCTTCGGAACCGATGCCGCTGATCAAACCGTTTGAAGAAATCGCGCAAAGCTACTTGAAGAGCTTCGAAAACATCTACCGCGCCAACGCAAACGTGCAGACGGAAATGGACGCTTTCAACAAAAAGGCCGAACAAATCCTGAGTAAGTAACATAGCTGCCATCCCACAGCTAACCGGCGTAAGCTGGGTAGCTGTTCATCTACTTAACGCGTTTGACCCTCGTAAAGGAGAGGACTTGTCATGAAGGGATTCACGGCGAAAAAAGCGCCTTACCTGTTTATCGCTCCGGCCTTAATCCTGTTAACGTTATTTTCTATCCTGCCGATCCTGATCGCGCTGGTCATTAGTTTTACCGATATGGACCTTGCCGGGCTGGCCGATTATGCCAACATTAAATTCATCGGAGTGCAAAATTATCAGGATGTGCTGTCCGATCCGATTTTCCGCAAGTCCATCTTCAACACACTGTTTTACGTTGTGATCGGGGTGCCTTTGGTCATCTTGTGCTCGCTCAGTGTCGCGCTCTTGATCAATTTCGGTACTTCAAAGATCTTTAAAGTCTTTCGTGTCGTCTATTACCTGCCATCGGTCACCAACGTCGTCGCCGTTGCCGTCGTTTGGTTTTACCTCTACAATCCGGCTTTCGGCTTATTAAACTACTTGTTGAACTTGATTCATCTGGGGCCGGTGCCTTGGTTGACCGATCCGATCGTTGCGAAAATATCGCTGATTTTTCTGGCGTTATGGCGAGCCATCGGGCTCAATATGATTATTTTTATCGCGGCTCTGCAGAGCATTCCGAAATCTTATTATGAGGCTGCACAGCTGGACGGCGCCAGCCGGCTGCAGCAAATGTGGAACATCACGATTCCGATGCTCCGTTTTGCGATCTTCTTCGTATCCATCACCACCATGATCGGTTGGCTGCAGTTTTTCGAGGAGCCGTTTATTATGACAAGCGGCGGCCCGCTGGACAGTACAACATCCGTCGCCTTGTTCATCTACCGCAACGGCTTCCAGCTAAGCCATTTCGGTTACGCGGCGGCAGGATCGTTCATCCTGTTTTTTGCCATTATCCTCGTGACCTTGATCCAGTTCAGGTTCCAATCGAAAGATACCGATCTTTAATATGGGAAAGGAAGCCAAACGATGAGCGCCACAACCACTAACCTGAAATCTGCCGATGCGAGCGCCAGCTATAGGCTTCTGCAATGGCTGGCCGCAATCGCATTAACCCTTTTCGGCATTTTGATGCTTCTTCCGTTTATCTGGATGATTCTATCCACCTTTAAGCCCGAAAACGAAGTGCTGAGCATCCCGCCCACGCTGTGGCCGGAAACGTTCACGCTGGGCAATCTGGAAAAGCTGTTCGTTACCCTCAACTTCGGCGTTTATTTGCGGAATACACTCATTATTGTCCTCTTCTCTTTCGTCGGCCTATTTTTTAATGCCATGGCCGGATTCGGCTTTGCCAAATACAAGTTTAAGGGCCGGGAGCCTTTGTTTTATATGGTGCTCGCCACGATGATGATTCCCGCGCAGGTGACGATGATCCCGGTCTACCTCATCCTGAACAGTATGCAGATGACCAATACGATGATCGGCATCATTCTGCCGGCTCTCGTCGGCGCATTCGGTATTTTCCTGTTCCGGCAGTTCATGGCCACCATCCCGGACGAACTGCTGGAAGCAACCCGCCTCGATGGAGCGAGCGAATTCCGCACCTTCCTGCAGATCGCGCTGCCGATCTCGAAGCCGATTCTCTCCGTGCAGGCGATCCTGACGTTCATCGCGGGCTGGAACAGCTTTCTCTGGCCGCTGATTATCGCAAATGACGAAAATCTCTACACGCTATCCGTCGGACTGGCACTGATGAAAAGCCAGACGAATCAAAATTTCGCCCTGCAGATGGCCGGCGCAACGCTTATGGTCCTGCCGATTATCATTATCTTTATCATCTTCCAACGGCACATTATCGAGAACTACACCATTTCAGGGATGAAGTAAAAAATGCGCCGAACGTCACCGGGTTAAGCTCCCAGCGAAAAAGTGTTGCCTCTTCTCAAACTTTCTACAAAGCGCCGGCAGGCGCTTTTTCTCATGTATAGAACAAAGAGCCCCGCAAGTGCGGAACTCTTTGTTCCATGCTACCGTTATTCCCGCCTTGGGGAAAGCGTGAAGGTCGTTTTCCACGGTTGGACTTGAACTCGATACGGCCTGCGTTTGTCTAATCTGCTTGTTCACCGCTGGGGACGTTAAGCAGACTTACACAGGAATCAGATTCACCGAGATGAGCTTCAGACCCAGTTCCATCTCACTGTTCAGTTTCACCGTCTGGAGCTGCAGGCTGTAGTCGCCCGGCTGGTCTATGCTGATTTCGCCGCACTTGGAGCGGATCCGGTTAAAATAAAGTGATCGGGAATTGACGATCCTCTCGTGCTCTTCCATAACGCAGTTCAGCTGTTGTCCAGCTGCCTCGAGCATAAGTTCATGTCCTCCTTCCCAGCGGCCGATGTGCTCGCCCAGCGCATCCCTAGCCTTCTCCGCCATACTTATCACTTCTACTTGAAAGCGTCCCGGCTGGATGACTTTGAACTCCCAGCTTAACCAGTCGCTCGCATCCGTCCAATTCGTAATCACGCCGGCGCGCGATAGACCGATTTGCGACCCGCTCTGCTGATGGATCTCGGCGTGATGGCCGTGGAGAACGATCTTTCGGTCTGCCAGCTGCATCAGAGTGTTATCCACCTCAGCCGTGCCGTCGATATCCAATGCCAAAACGGCGGTATATTGTCCCGGTGCATCTGCGGGCAGCGTAACGGACAGCGTATTAGTGCCGGTGGCGTCGTCATACGATTGCTCAAACGCAAGATCCTGCTGCGGCGCGGCTAACAGGTAAGCCCTGTTGACACGATTCTTCAACCCGTGCAGCGCAAATTCACCCTTAGGCCATTCAAATAAGTGGAGATACACTTTTCCCGGCTTAAAGGTAATGGTGCCCCATTCAAATTCCGTCTCGAACAGGTTCGCTGTTGTTCCCCTGATGGCCTCCTCATTTACGGCCAACCAACGGCCCACTTCATTCAGCACATTCACGCTCGGCTCAGGGATCACGCCTTCGGCCGTCGGTCCTACATTCAACAGATAGGTGCCGCCCTTGCCGATAATATCCGATAATAACCGAATAATGGTGTCAGGGGATTTCCAATGGTGGTCATTCTTCTTGAACGCCCACGTATGATTTAGCGTTGCACACGTTTCCCAGTCTGCATGCAGCGCTGTCGCAGGCGTCTCGTTATCTCCCAAGCAGACGTAATCGCCGTGTCCGTTGCCGACTCTTCCGTTGACAATGCAATCCGGCTGAAGGCTGGTCACGTACTCCGCCAAATCCTGACTTTGCGATTCCGTCATCGTCATCGGCGTATCGAACCAGATCAAACCGACCGGACCATACTGCGTGAGCAGCTCTTTTAGCTGCGGTTTCACCTTCTCCTGCAGGTATCTGTCGAAATCTTTTTCTGCGTCATCCGGGTAATCCCAGTTGTTGCCCACGGCATCTTTCTCGTACCAGTCCTGTGTTTGAGAATAGTAGAAGCATAGCTTCAGCCCCGCCTTGGCACATTCCTCAGCCAGCTCCTTCATCGGATCACGGCCAAACGGTGTGGCATCCACGATATTGTATTTGGATACCTTGGAATGGTACATGCAAAAACCGTCATGGTGTTTGGCGGTGATGACGATGTATTTCATGCCCGCATTTTTCGCTACCTCCGCCCATTCACGAGCGTTGAATTTCACCGGATTGAACTGCGCGGCCAGCTGCTCATACTCAGCGATCGGAATTTGCGCCCGCTTCATGATCCATTCCCCAATGCCCGGTATCTCTTTCCCTTTCCATTGGCCGGCTGGAATCGAATACAATCCCCAGTGGATAAACATACCGAACTTGGCCTCTCTCCACCAAGCCATCTTGTTTGCGTGTACAGCAGTTTGAGAAGTTGACATATCGAATACCCCTTTCAAAATTGGGAGAAGCCCCTTATTTTTTTTGATCTTTGGCATCGTAAGCAGCTTGATTAATCTCGATGTACCGCTGTAGATTCATATTTTCCAGGCTTTGCAAATAGGCATCCCAGTCTTTGTCCAGATTTGCATCACCAGTGACAAAGCGGGCGATCATTTCCTTCACATAATCCGTGATCACCTTTTCCAAATCCGCGAGCTCTGTGGCCTGCTCGTTGGTGAAGTACGGCGGCGGGAAGAAGCTTTCCGTCTTCTGCTTGTAGGGCTCATAATTGTTTTTCGTTTCATTGTACAAAATGATCTCCTGCGGCTTCTTCGGATCGGCCACCTCGCCCAATCTGAAATCACTGGTTCTGAGCGATGGTCCGGTCTGCGACCACATCACGTTTTGCACGGTCGGCAGGGTCGCTATCCTTTTCCAAATGGCCGGCTTGCCGTTGATTCCGATTTCCGACTTATCCGCCCACACCCATTCCTTATCGGGACGGCCAATATCCGTTCTGAGCGCCATTTCTTCCGTGTACATGAAATCAGCCAAGCGGAAAGCGGCTTCCGGGTGTTTGCTCGTTGTCGTAATCAAAAATTGCCCTCCGCCCACACTGGTCCGGTACGGTGTCACCTGCACTCCTTTGGGTCCTTTCAAAGGCGGAACGGTGACATATTCAAGCCATCTGCCGCTTTTTCCGTAGAAATCAGTGAAAATTCCATTGTGCTGCGCTGCGGCAACTCCCAGTATCACCGCATCCGGATTTTCGCCCATTTGCTTGAACTGAGTGCGGTCCTGTGTGAATGATTGAGCATCGATCAGCCCTTCGGAATACAGCTTGTGCAGATATTGCAATCCTTCTTTCCATTCCGGCTTATCGAACGGCACCGTCACTTTACCATCCACCAGGTACAGTCTTTTTTCGCCCTCCACAGGATTTAAAATGAAAGAATTCATCAAAAATTGATCGATGCCTACAGCAGATCCCAACGCCGCCCCCGCCATCGGAATTTCATCGGCTTTTCCATTGCCATTCGGGTCCTGTGTTTTAAACGCTTTCAACACCTCGTAGAATTCATCTGTGGTGGTCGGTACTTTCAGTCCGAGTTTATCCAGCCAAGGCTTGTAAATCCACGCTTTTTGGGACATGGAACAGTGGAAGCATTCGTTCACCTGTGGCAGCGCATAAATATTGCCGTCCGGCGCCGTGATCATATCCTTCACATACGGTGCCTTTTTAAACATTTTTTTGGTTTCGATGCCATACTCCTCGATCAGCTTATTCAGCGGCAAAAATACTCCTTGACTGCCGTAAATCAGCTGCTGCGTATTCGACACGCCAAAGCCCAGTATCACATCGGGATAGTCACCGCTGCCCAACATGATGTTTAACTTTTCCGGGGCCGATTTTTCCGTCGCCACATCCCATTCGATATGCACATTCGTTTTTTCTTCCAAATACTTGGTCATTTCATTCGTCGCGAAGTCCTCGACATATGCCGGCGACTTCACCATCACTTTGAGAGTTACCTTTTCTTTGGAAATGGGAAACTCCCCTGCCTTACTCACTTTCGACGTATCTATGTTCTCGCCTTGGCTGTCACCGGCCTTAAGGTCGGAACAGCCGCCGAGAACCATACTCACACCAAGCACAACACTGCTGCAGGATAGAAACCATCGGCGCAATGAAATCTCCTCCTAGTGATGAATCGTCATTTTCCAAACCATTCAATCAAGTCAGTAAGCACAGGTGTCCGAGCATGTGCAGCTGGTCAAACGGATAGCAAGCAGAGGTGTCCCATTCATGTGCCGCTAATCAACGGTCAGGAGCGAGTTCAATCGTGTGTAGTTAGTCAAAACAGAGCCGTGTGCGGAGTCGGCCTCCATCTGGAATGATGCTACTAACAGCTGTCACGTATACGCAATCCCCCCTATGTCATAAGTCCTCTGCTGATGCACTGACACGGACATCAATATTGGATAGAGATCATTTGATGTCCATTGAGCTTAGGCAGCTCGAATTCAACATGCCCATCGGCGTAAGTAAACGGCAAAGGCTGCTGCTCAGGCACACAGCTCACGCTAACTACTTCGTTATCTGTCCGCACCCTGACTTTGATGCCGTGCACAGGAATCACATCCTCAATGATGTCAATGTCTGCGCTCCGGCGCTCGGGAATGTAATGCAGCAGATGCACGACCCAACGCTGATACGCGGATTGTTCATTCACCGTCGCCAACATGGTGCTCGGTCCGCTATGTGTCAGCACTTGCTCTGGCAGCACCATACGCAGCGCATTGAGGAACAGCTGCTTGCACCAGCGCGGCGCGTTTTGATGATACTGTGAAAAAATCGGGTGGGCGAAATAAATCACATTACCATTTTTCACAATGCCCGCATAGTCCGGCTTCCCGGAAGAAGGCGACTGCCGGTGAGAACAGAAATGCCGGTAAGAGCGGTCAAAGTGCGATCGCACGGTCATGGCCAGAACCTCAGTTCCGGAACGCGCCTGCACTTCCACGCCTTTCATGTGCATAGCGTGCTCCGTGTCGGGCAATCCCTCCCCAATCGTACCTTGGGGCAGAATGTAGTCCGTGTAGTCATTTCTGAAATAACGCACGCCCCGCACCAGATTGCCGTCCTCATCTCGAGTGGGATCAGGCTTCAAATCAATGCCAAGCTGACTCCAGCCCAACTCGTTTGTATCCGCGTTCAAACCGGACTCGAATGAAGCGATCACCGCGCCGCCGGCAGCTGCAAATTCATCCAGCTTTTGTGCGAAGCCGGCGGACACCGGTATATTGTCGGGCAGTATCAATACTTTATAGCGGGAGAAATCAGTTTTACTGTCAATGATGTCAAATTGATGGGCGCTCTCCTGCAGCATTCGCGCGGCGCCGACTGCAGCGGGCGGCATTCTCAGCTCTTTTTCACTGAATTCCTCCGGAGTGAACAGCCCGATATCTGTGACAGCTCGGGCACCTGCACACCAAGGTTCCTTTTGCTCCACTTGGCTGTACACCGCACCGATCAAGTCATACACAGGAGCCGAGATTTTGCCGCTTGGATCAAGCTGGTCGCCAATGCTGCATTTGGCATTCAGCGACAGCATGTTGAAGCATTCAAACTCCAGCGCGACCTGGTTTTTGAAGGAGTGGAAATCCCCCCAGGACGTGTGGAATTTTCCGGTCATGCCGAGGCAATCGTGCCCCAAAGTACGCGCGTACCTCATTGCCAGCGGGAAATGCATATACCCCCAACCGCCGCTTGGCAGCGATTCCAGCTCAAAATGGGTGAAAGCGCCGGCGGCAGGCTTGTCGGCCACACCGATATGCCCTTTGTTGTAAAAGATGGTGCACTCCGTATTGTATTGTCGGATAAATGCAGACATATCTCTTTTGAAATCGTCCATCATCTCTGTTGCAAAACGCAGGCGGTCAGCAGATCTGCTGGGGTCCAATCCCTGCGCCAGCATATCCGCCCGGCATTGCTTGCATGAGCATTCCACCATTTTTACGATGTCGTAGAAAATGCCATCAACCTCGAACATATCGAGCAGTTCCTTCGTGTGCTGTTTTAGGAAATCCCGATACGCGGTGTTGACGCAAAGGTGACGGTAAAAACCCGGCTCGTATACCGGCGTGCCGATCGCATTGCCGTGCTCATCCAAGGCAATCCACTCCGGATGCTGTTCGGCTGTGAAGTGATCCCACTGCACCGTGATATAGATTGGGGCGCGGATACCGCGGCTATGGCAGGCGTCGATTTGTTCTTTCAACAGATTTTTGTTCTTGAGGTTCGGATGAACCCGCTCCGGGTTCAACTGGGAATCGTAATAAAGCATCCCGTGATGGCAGCGCGCAAAGCACGCAATCGAATTCACTCTGGCTTTCTCCAAAGTCGCCGCGAACTGCTCTGCGTCGAACTCTTCCCCGATTCCGGCGATTTCCGGACTCGTGTGAAAATCCAAATGCACTTGTCTAAAACGTAATTCGGTTGACATGGCTAAATCGAAGCCTCCTTTTGTTCAAAGCGTGTGTATGGAAAACAGCAGGCGCTTACTTCCTGTGTAGGTTGAATTGTGCATCGCATGCGCCGATTACCTAGGTTTGACCAAATAACTGCTTCCCTTTTCCGCAGCAAAAATGGTCAGGCTCCCATCCTGTTCTGCAGGCACATCTATTCCACGTACGTCTGTGACCGCCACGGGGACCGCAGCTCGCAACCGGCAAATGCCATCCTGTTTCGCTTGCAGCCGGCATTCCGTGAGCGCGCCGCTGCTCCAAGAGAGATCGACCTCGAACCCTCCCCGCGCCCGCAAGCCGCTGAAGCTGCCCGACCGCCACGCACGTGGGAGCGCCGGCAGTAGATTGATTTCACCGGAATGCGACTGCAGCAGCATCTCTGCGATCCCCGCCGCGCCGCCGAAGTTGCCGTCGATTTGAAACGGCGGATGCTCATCGAATAAATTAGGATCGGTTGATTTGCGAAGCAGCGCCAATATATTCTCATGCGCTTCCTCGCCGTCGCCCAGCCGTGCCCAGAAGTTGATGATCCAGCATCGGCTCCAGCCCGTATGCCCTCCGCCATTGGCCAGCCTGCGCGTTAAGGTGGTTCTGGCGGCTTTGGCAAGCTCAGGCGTTTTCGCCACACTGATCGACTCACCGGGATGCAGCCCGAATAAATGTGATATATGCCGGTGGCCTTTGTCTTCCTCCTCATAATCCTCAAGCCACTCCAGCAGCTGCCCCTCGTCTCCGAGCTGCGGCTCAGGCAGCTGGCTGCGCACTTCCCGCAACCGCTCCATAAATTCCCCGCTCTCACCGAGCAGGGTGCCCGCCTCAATGCAGCTGTCGAACAAGAAACTGAGAATTTGGCTGTCCATCGTTGGTCCGGCCGTCAAATAGCCCATACCTCCGTTCGGCAGTATGTACCTGTTTTCCGGTGATGCCGACGGACATGTGACATATCTGCCTCGATCGTCTTGTACCATATAATCTAAGTAAAATTCAGCGGCCTCCTTCATGACAGGATAAGCTCTGTGTGCCAAAAACGCTAAGTCCCCGCCGTAACGGTAATGCTCCCATAGATGTGTCGCCAGCCACGCTCCCGCCGTAGGCCAGGTTGCCGCCCGGACGTTTAACCCATTCAGCACCGTGTCAGCCCATATGTTTGTGTTGTGATGCAGTACGAAGCCCCGGCAGTTGTACATTTTACGGGCCGTTTCACGGCCGTTGACGCGCAGCCTGTCAATAAAATCAAACAGCGCCTCGTGGCACTCCGCCAAATTGCCTACTTCAGCCGGCCAGTAATTCATCTGCAGATTGATGTTCGTCGTATAATTGCTTTCCCAAGATGGCTTGTAATTATCATTCCATATGCCCTGCAGGTTCGCGGGCAAAGTGCCGGGCCGTGAACTTCCCAGAAGCAAATAACGGCCGTATTGAAAGAACAGTGCCGCAAGGCCCGCATCCTCGCCTCCCGCCTTCACCTGCTCCAGTCTCTCATCGGTGGACAGCCCCGACCGCGACCTTTGTCCGTCGGTCAGCTCTAGTGACACACGATTCATAGCACCGCTGTGATCCGTAATATGCTCTTGTTTCACACGCTCATAGCCTTTAGCCAGCGCGTTGTTCACCTGCCGGATACACTGGCCCAGAGGATCCGAGCTGCGGAAAGTGGTTCCGGCAGCAAGCCAAAGTGTCACTGCGTCTGCATTTTCAATCGAAATAAAGTCTCCAATAGTCTGCGCCGTCCCTCCTTCGTACTGCGCGTGAAGATATGCCACGTACTTGATTCCGTCCGGCCCGCACTGCCCGTGCATAGCGATGGAGCTGTCGCCCAGAACGTGGATGTCTCCGTCAAAAGGTCTGCGTGTTAAATTCGCACAAAACCGTAGTCCGCCGGGGGTACCGCATGTGATCCTGACCGCTAGCACCTGGTCGACGGCACTGCTGAATACCTCGCGCTTGTAGCTGACACCTCCTGCAGTGTACTCAACACGAACAATGCCTGTTTCCACATCCAGCTCACGGTAATAGTCCTCCGTCGTCCGGCCGTGCCGGCCAAACCAGAGGTTCAAATCCCCCAGCGGTTGATACGGGCCGAAAAACTTGCTGCTCGGCGTGAAAGCCAGCCTCGTCAGGTACTGGGCTTCCTCCACTTCGCCGTCCATGATCAACTGCCTGATTTTCGGAAAATAAGCGGCAGCATCGGGATTGTGCCTATCTTTTGGTCCACCGTACCATACGGAGTCCTCGTTGAGCTGAATGAGCTCCTCCTCCGCCTTGCCGTATATCATAGCGCCTAACCGCCCATTGCCGACAGGCAGAGCTTCGACCCATCTTGTCGCAGGTTTTCGGTACCAGAGCTTCATTTCTTTGCTGCTGCTCGTCATACGCAATATCATCCTCCTCAACTGTTAATCAAAGAACGGGATATCATACTGCCGCCACGGCTTGTAGCCGCAGCTGCCGCATTAACAACCAAGCCCAGCGAACTCGGTGTGCTGGACCTGGTGTATTGTCACTGCTTTTTATACTTGGCGTCATATGCTAATTGATATATCTCCAAATAACGCTGTAGATTCATGTCTTCCAAATTTTTCAGATACGTTTCCCAATCGCTGTCAATGTTGACGTCTCCGGTTACGAAGCGGGCGATCATTTCCTTCACGTAATCATTGATCGTCTTCTCCAGGTCCGCAGCTTCTGTTGCCTGCTCATTTGTAAAGAACAGCGGAGGGAGCACGGTTTTTTCATCCTGCCGGTATGGCTCATATTTTTCCTTGGTTTCTTTGTACAGAATCAACTCGGCCGGATTGTTAGGATCAGCCACCTGCCCGAACCTAAATTTGTTTGTACGCATGGATGGCCCGGTCTGCGACCAATGTATGTTTTGCGGACCTGGCGGAAGAACTTTGAGCTGCTTCCAGATAGCCGGCTGGCCGTCGATGCCTGCCTCGCCTTTTTCCGCCCAAGCCCACTCGACATCTGGACGGCCGATGGTCGTTCTGAGAGCCATCTCATTCGAGTACAACGCATCTGCCAGACGGAAAGCGGCTTCGGGATGTTTACTTGCACTGGTTATGAGATACATCCCCCAGTTCTGCTGTCCTTGCAAACCGTACGGACGGGAGGCTGCAATCTGGATTCCGTTCGGACCTTTCAGTGCCGGTGCTGTCACAAATTCAAGCCATCTGCCGCTCTTGCCGTTAAAGTCCGTGAATGTGCCGTTATGCTGTGCCAACGCGGCGCCCAATATCGGAACGTCCGGATTTTCGCCCATTTGCTTCGCCTGGTTTCTGTCCTGCGTGAACGATTGTGGAGCAATCAGGCCTTCCGCATACAACTTGTGCAGATACTTAAGCCCTTCCTTCCACTCCGGCTTGTTAAACGGAACGTCCACTTTGCCGTTGCTGACAAAGAAGCGTTTCTCCGGATTCGGCGGTGAACCGTCTACATTATTAGTGATGAAAGCATTCATAATGTACTGATCGATACCTACCGCCGGACCGATGGATGCGCCTGCCAGAGGAATTTCATCCGCCTTGCCATTACCGTTAGGGTCTCTGGTTTTAAAAGCCTTCAGCACCTCGTACAGCTCATCGGTCGTAGTCGGCATCTGGAGTCCAAGCTTGTCGAGCCATGGCTTATAAATCCACATTTTCTGAGACAGCGAGCAGTGGTAGCATTCGTTGATTTGAGGCAGAGCATAAATATTGCCGTCCGGAGCGGTAATCAAATCTTTCGCGTACGGCACCTCTGCGAACATCTTTTTTGTCTCAATGCCGGACTTCTCGATCATTTCGTTCAGCGGCAGGAAAACTCCTTGGCTTCCGTAAATCAACTGCTGCGTACTGGACACTCCAAAGCCCATGATGACGTCAGGGTAGTCGCCGCTGCCCAGTACAATGTTCAACCGCTCCGCTGCAGATTTCTCAGGTGCGACGTCCCACTCGATATGAATGTTCGTCTTTTCTTCCAGATACTTGGTGAACTCGTTCGTAGTAATATCCTCAATAAACGGACTTCCCTTCACCAGCACCTTAAGCGTTATTTTCTCTTTGGTGATCGGGAACTGTCCCGGTTCGCTTAAATCTTCCTGCACGGCGGGCGCTGCCGACTGCTGCTCCGCACAGCCGCTCAACACTGCCGTAAGCCCGATGAGCACGGTCAATCCCGCTTTCATTCCTGTATACATTGGTACTCCTCCTGGTTAGATGAATGTGTATGAAATGTGCCGATAGATGGATCAATAATCATGCGTTATCCTTTCAAAGAACCAACCATGACGCCTTTCACGAAATGCTTCTGGATAAACGGGTATATGATCAACAGCGGAGCAGAAGCCACGATGATAAGCGAATATTTCAGCAGCTCGCTGAGGCCTTCCCTCTTCACCGCGTCCTCCAAATCCGTCAGCATGTTCGCGTCCACCTGATTTTGCACGAGGATGTCGCGCAATACCAACTGCAGCGGGAACATCTGCGGGCTTTTCAAATACAGCATGGCATTGAAAAATTGATTCCAATGGCCGACCGCATAATAAAGTGTGATAACAGCGATGATCGGACCCGATAACGGGACTACAATTTTGGCGACAAATTTGAAGTCGTTGCATCCGTCCAGCTGAGCCGCCTCCAGGAGCTCTTCGGGAATCGTAGTCTGAAAATAGGTTCTGGTGATAATCATGTTATATACACCAAAAGCGGTAGGAATAATAAGCGACCACATCGTATTCAGCATACCGAGATCTTTGACAAGCAGATAAGATGGGATCAGACCGCCGGAGAACATGGTTGTGAACATGAACAGCATGATGATCGCGTTGCGCCCTACCAGATCTTTTCTGGCAAGCGGGTATGCCGCCAAAATGGTCATCACTACGTTGATCGCCGTGCCGACCGCCGTGTACACAATAGAGTTGCGGAATCCCGACCAGATCAGCTTATTTTTGAAGACGGCGGCATACCCTTCCAACGTCGGCTCGACGGGCCAGAGCCATACCCTGCCTGCGGTGACCGCCGCCGGCGTGCTGAAGGACGCACTGGTAATATACACGAGCGGGTACAACACGATTAACAGAAAAAAGGTGAGTATCGTGTAATTGATGATATTGAAGATTCGATCGCCCGCGGCTTCCTTGATCGTCGACGTGCCTGCAGCCAGAACTTGCCTGCTGCCCGTTTTGCCCGCTGTAGAAGTTGCCATATCGAATTACCTCCCTTCCTCGCCACTCACCATAAACTCTCCTGCTTGGCCTTCTTCGCCGCACTGTTAATAGCGATGAGAAGTATTAAGCCCACGACCGATTTGAATAAATTGATCGCTGTTGAATAGGAGTAGTTCATCGCTTGAGACGCCAATCCGATTTTATAGACGTAAGTGTCGATCACTTCCGATGTTCTCAAATTGAGCGAATTCTGCATAAGCAGCACCTTCTCGAATCCGAGATCAAGAATATGACCGGTGTTCAGTATCAACAAAATGACAGCGATCGGAATGATGCTCGGCAGGTCGATATGCCACATTCTTTGCAGCTTGCTCGCCCCGTCCACAACAGCGGCTTCATGCAGGGCAGGATCAACGCCGGCTAGCGCGGCCAGATAGATAATGCAGGAGAAACCGACATTTTGCCATACGCCTGAAAAGACATAAATCGTTTTAAAATACTCCGGCTTGCTCATGAAATTGATGGGCTCCATGCCGATGGCCTGCAGGATGTTGTTCACCAGCCCGTTGCGCGGATCCAGCAGCTCGAGCAGCATGCCGACAATAACGACGACTGAGATGAAGTGCGGCGCATAGGTGACCATTTGCACGGTCTTCTTGAAGTATTCTTGTCTCACATAGTTGAGGCTTAACGCCAAAATAATAGGAAACGGGATGCCGGCGATCAGGTTGTAGACGCTAAGTACAATCGTATTTTGCATCAATCTGCCAAACTCATATGAGTTGAAGAAGCGGATAAAATGCTTCAACCCGGCCCACTCGCTGCCTGCGATGCCTTTAGTCGGTATGAAATCTTTGAATGCGATGGTCGCACCATACATCGGATAATACTTAAAAATCAGAATGTAAACTATCGGCAGAAACAGCAGCACGTACAGCTGCCAACCTTTGCGCATCCTTTTTAGAGTTGGATTAAGCGTTTTCATAACATCACCTCCGTTTTCATCGCGAAATGCAATTGAGACTATACTCAACATACGGGCAAGACGAAAAACAGTAAACATGAAAGCGTTTACCAAGTATTCTTTTGTTAGGAATCGGTGATGTGCATTTATTTATCCGTTATGCAAAAGTTAAACGCTTGATCTGAGACGCTGCTCTGATTGCCGATAGCTGGTCGTACTCACCCCGTTCAATCGCTTGAATGCCCGACAAAACGTGTTAGATGAATTGTAGCCCACCCTGTTGGCTATTTCGTTCACGCTGAGATTCGTTTCCAGCAGCAGCCGCTTGGCTTGATTCATTCTCAGGTTTTCCAGATAGTCGAAGAAATTCACGCCCGTCTGCTCTTTAAAGAATTGCGAGACGTAGACCTTTGTCACCTCGAACCGGTCCGCCACATAATCCAGGCTGAGCTCAGACTGCATGTAGGAGCTGTTCAGCAGAGTAATCATATCTTCCATTAAACGCGAGTTTTTGCTTTTCTTATGTTCATTCACGTGATCACAAATACGCCGATACGTATTGATGATGGACGCATAACTGCTCTCGACCTCGCGGAACGCGCCTCTCGTGCTCACCACTGATTTGATGTTGAAAAAAATGCTCTCCTCATTCAAACCGATCTGAGGCAGCAGCTTGACCACGGTTCCCCATATCTCGCACAAAAACAGCTGCATCATCGTGCAGGAAAGCTGTCTCTCCTGCAAATTTTTGGCCCGAAGCTCCAGCAATAAGCTCTCGACGTCGTTCCATTCACCGGCTTTCGCCAAATTCATTAACCGTACTTCCATCTCACCCGGATAATAGTAATCGTTGTTATCCGTCGGCAGTTGATGGAACCACAGCACGGCGTCTTTTCGTTCCCAAGCCTGGTACTGAAGTGTGTGTCTTGCCTCCTCATACGATCTGGATACGTTGGTCAAGCCTGCATAGATACCTCCTATAGCAGCAGAGAGCTTCAGATTCATGGCGTCGGCAATTTGCCGTCCTGCACAGCCAAGAAGTGTTTCCAGCTGCTTGCAGCATTCTGCCGGCGGACGTGAGCCGCAGCTGTACAGCAGCACAATTTGGTCATCAGCCGCATCATGAATGTAACCGTGCTCACCGAACATTTGTCTTAAAAAATCCTTTACGACAACCCGCTGAACATCGGGTCCGTCGACTTCCGTGCCAGTCACCAGCAGCTCCCATCCACGCAGCTGAAGCAGTGTCACGACATAATATGGACCGCTGTTTGCCATACCCGTATGCTGCAGCAGCGCCGCTGTATCCTTGCGGGAAATAAACTCGCCTCTCAGCAGCCGTTCAAACAAAGCGGCCTGCAGCAGAGGCGCTTGCTGCTTGATCTCTTCCTGCAGCTGCGCATTATTATCCGCCAAGCCGGAAATAGCTTCTCTGATGAACGCGAACGCGTCGGTGGACTCACGGTGCTTGCCGCCCGCCTTCGCAAGAAGCGTATTGACGATCATTATCAACGGTCTGCTGCTTCGATATGCCAGTAAGTACGCAATCGCTGTGCCTAACAGTAAAAACACGAATGCGGAGATAAATGATATTTTTTGAATATACCTGACTTTGCCTAGCACTACGTCACTCGGCTGAACTACCAAATAGGTCCACCCGTTATTGGAGGATTTGGTGTAAGTAATCATCATTTCGCTGCCGCCGACCGTTTGTTCCAGGGAGCCGACGCTGCCTGCCAGCAGGCCGGTATCAATAGGCATGAGCTGTTGCTCCGATCCGGAGGAATAAGAGCTTATAATTGTACCCTTGTCATCGACGATGTACGCCCACCCGCCCTGGGAGAGATCAAGGCCGCTGAGCAGCTTCCGGATTTCTTTGTGATCTATCATTACAGCGACCACTCCTTGGACAAAGCCGGGATAGCCAATGGATTGAACGTAGGTCAGCATCGACTGCTTACTTCCTTTGAGTACGACGTCTTGCGCAGGCATGTATTTTTGGCTGTGAAAGCTTCCGAACAAAAACTGCCTCCACTGGCTGTAATCCATCTCGTCATAATGCATCATGTGGGTGTAAAAATCAGACAGCAAATACGTGGAGTTGGCGGTCAACGCCAGCTCGCTGTTCTTGAAAAACACATAATAATCGTATATAAAGTTATTGGTGAGCGTAAAATTGTACAGTCCTTTGCGCGCCTCCAAAATCCGGAACGTGTTCGCGCCCGCAAACGGATCGGAAATATGCTGAAATTGCATAATTCTGGGGTCATTCGCCACTTGCATCGTGATTGAAGTGATCTCAGCGAACCTCCGGTCCAATATGCTTTTGCTTTGCTCCAACAAATCCATGTTGTTAGCGGTTACTTCTTTCTCGACGACGATCAGTGTCTTTTGATAGATGACCCAGCCGATCGCCATGGCGAGCAGCAAAAAGACGATGTAAGGGGCCAAAAGGCGGATGAACACTCTGTTTTTGTCCACAGTTCGGTTCAGCATAGTAAGCAAAAAAGGGTCCCCCTTGGTATCCATTCATTTCAGTGAATTCCAACAATTGCAGCAGAGCAGCACCTAGACAGGCACAGTTGCACGGGCACAAAGTTTGGTATTGCCAATCGAACATTTGGAGGCAGGGCATGAACAACACCCACCGGGCTTTCTGGAAAAAGTACATCGCGAAAGCGAAGCTTGACTTATCTATAGCGGCCTACACGAAAGTGCCGACCACTTGGCAGGATTGCGATTACATCTCCGAGTTCAACAAGTTTTATTTCGTCACAGAGGGAGAAGGCTTCGTAAAAATACGAGACCGGGAATATTATCCTCAACCGGGAGAGCTATATCTGCTGCCAGCCGGAATCAAACAATCCTATGGCACGATTAGCCAGGATACATTCGGCAAGTATTGGTGCCACTTTACCGCTAAAATCGGTGAGCTGCATTTATTTAACGTCGTACAAACACCTGCGTGCATCAAGGTAAAAGACCCCGATGAGCTCCGCAAAAAATTTGAACAATTGATCTATTATTCACACAGCGATGAGTTGACGTCCGAATTTCGCGTGAACTCCATCCTGATTGATTTCATAGCCGGGTTTATCGAGCAATCCGGCTCCGTACGTTTGAATTTGGCGTCCGAGCCGGCCTTTGAAAAAATGAATAAGGTTCTCAAATATATCGAAGATAATTTAGCGCGCAACATATCGGTCGACGAGTTAGCGCGAATTGCTCACTTCCATCCCAATTATTTCATCAACATCTTCAAACATGTCACCGGCTATCCGCCGATTCAATATGTGAACCGCATGCGTTCGGAAAAAGCCAAAAATCTTTTAATTATGACTGAATTAAACGTGTCCCAGATTGCGGATTCCGTGGGGATGGAGCTCTCGTACTTCTCCCGGATGTTCAGGGAGCACACCGGCCTCTCACCTACCGCTTACCGGGAAATGATTCCCCGCACCACCGTTTAAAAAAGAGGGCGAACTTCGCCCTCCTGAGAGTATCGGGACATTTATGGATAAAAAGAGTTCGCCTTCGTGGTGGTCGGACACCAGCGGGAGCTGAGCAGGTACTTGATCAATACGTCCTTCGCCTCATCCGTGCCGATATAATGCAGCGCCTCCGCCGCATGGGCGCGCACATACCGGTTATCATCGTCCAATGCGGCCTCCAGCTGCGGCACGGCAGCATGAGCGACACCACCAAGTTTGGATAAAGAAAGTCCTGTCATGAATCGCACCTGTACGTCCGGGCTCTGCAGACAGCGAATCAACGCGGAGACAATCTCGCCTGTCGGCGTGCCGATCAAGCCGAGCGACTCCACTACCGCACACCGCAACCGTTCCGACGGATGGGCCAACAGCCCGATCAAATCAGACACCGCATCCGCGGCTACATCCCGCAATTCTCCGAGTGCAAACACTGCGTTGACAGCGGTTTCAACATTCGTCTGGTGTAACGCGGAGACCAGTCCTTCCACCGCATCTGACCCCGCCGCAGATAAACCGTAGGCGGATACTCTGGATACGTGCTGGTTTTCGTGCGCCAGCCCATGCAGCAGTGCTTCTACGCCCGGTTGACCAGCGCTGGCTAGCTCATACGCAGCATTGATCGCGTTAGGCTCGAAGCTGTCTTCCAGCGCTGCGGAAAGCTGCTGGATACGATCTTGGTCGAGCGAAGCCGTTCCTGCGAGGCTGCCGGTTTTACCGGTAAGCCAGTTCCACGTCTCCTCCCACATTGCCTCGTGCTCAGCAATAGGCAAATTCAGGTGCGCTGGTCGCTGCCAAGCCTGGTCCTGACAGTTCCAGCTCGGAGCTTCCGGCATGGTGGTGCGCATAAATTCGAATTTCAACATATAGCGCGGCTCGCCCAGCACATTGGGTGTGGAGCGATGCCAAATGTCATAGTGAATCAGGGCGAATGTGCCTGCTTTACCGCTCGCCAACACTTCTCCTGGCGCGTCATCAGATTCAAACGTGCGGGTTTGGTAATTTTGTGTGCCCGGCATAATTCCGGTAGGACCTAATTCCACCGGGGTATCCTGCGGGAAATACATGATCATCGCCCAATGGGGATGGTGGTTCCGCATCCTGCTGTACCCCCAATAGCTGTCTTTGTGCCAGCCGCCAGGCTTAGCGGAAGCATTGTAATGGCCATGACGGTGTGCATGCAGCATATAGTTCGGACCCAGCACGCTTGTCAATGCGCCGGATACAACCGGGTGATCAAACACCTTCTGCAGGTCCCGAATACGCGGCAGTAAATTGTTGCCGGGGTTTCCTTCCTCCGCGTACACCGTGTTCAGCTGATCCACCAGGCTGCGATGAAACTCCGGGGAAAAGTCTGTCTGCAGCAGCAGATAGCCGTCTGTCACAAATTTTCGCATTTGTTCGTCCGTCAATAATAAGGGAGCATTGTACCGCACGGATGATCCTACCTCCTCGATGATTCAAGATTGGGATATCGACAGCCCTATTATAAAAAAGAAGATGCAGAAGAAAAACAGACAATGTTAATCTCTGCTAGCACAAAACTAAGATTCGAATGTAGTGCCAATCCCATAAAATGCTGCTGCATTCGCTCCGAACACTTTCTCTTTTGCGCTGTCCGGCCAATGGTGGGGAAGCGTTTGCAAAAGCAGAGAAACTACCTGCTCGTAGCTCGCCGCAAGCAGACATACAGGCCAATCGCTGCCGAACATAACACGGTCAGGGCCGAACATCCGGCAAATCTCGCTCACGTACGGCTTTATATCCTCCTGTTTCCAATGCGTATGATTTGCCTCCGTCATCATCCCTGACAGCTTGCAGTGCACGTTCGGAAATGCCGAAGCCTCCTGCATCAATTCGCGCCAGGGTTCGAACGCCTGCTCGGCGATGTTCGGTTTGGCGATATGATCGATAACGGCTCTTAACTTCGGTATGCGGCCCAGCATCTCAATTGCAGATGGTAAATGCTGTGTTTTCACCAGTAAATCCAACGCTGCTCCCTTTTCGGCCAAAATGCTTAAGGAGCGGATAACAGCGTCCTTACAAATGTACGCGTCGTCGTCAAGATCCTGCAGCATCGGACGAATGCCTAGAAAATAAGGGGATCGCATCAGACGGTCCAGCTGCGCTTCAAAGTCTGGAGCCTCCAGGTCAAGCCACCCCACCACACCGGCCAGCGACGGCTCCTGCTCGCATAAAGCGAGCAGAAATTCAGTCTCCTCCACCGTTGGTGCGGCCTGCACGACAATCGTGGCCGTAACGTCCGCTTTCTGCAGCAGCGGCTTGAGATCGTCCGGTAAGTAATCCCGGTACAGCACGCCCATGTGGGGACTCAGCCAACCGTAGTCACCACGGTCCAATTTCCAGTAATGCTGGTGCGCGTCGATCCTCATAGACTACCCCCCTCCTTAACCACACCTTTGGTTAAAATGATATTCGCATACTGCGAGGTTTCGCCGGTCGCAACGATCGCATATGCTCGCTTTGCACGCTCGTAGAAAGCGAACCGCTCCACTTGTTCTATCTGAATGCCGGCTCCTGCGCGGTTTGCCAAAACTTGCTCGTACTGCTCCCAAACCGTTGGAACAGTCGGGTCTCCAGGTACAACCTGCATCAGTGCAACCGGCTCCTTCACATAAGTATCAAGCGGGAACAGCCTCAGCACCGCGTCCAACAATGGAACTATGCCGAGCCCGTCCGCTCGCACCAGGCGGCGCGCGCAGGCGGCCGCCGGAAAGTTGCCGTCCGCTAAAATCAGCTCGTCGCCATGTCCCATTTCCATCATGATTTTCAACAAGTCCGGCGAAATCACAGAAGGGATGCCTGTCAGCACTTCCACTCACCTCCCACAGCTATCTCCTCAAGATAGACTGGTCTATTTTCCTTCAATCTTCACAATCGCAACCTTATGCCTAAAAGGAACCGCGTCGAGCTGCAGCAGGCGCTGCACGACAAGCTTGTCAACGCTTTCATGATTGCGAGAACGTACTGTTTCGCCCGCCTCCACGTTACGCAATGCTGTTGCTACGTGATCCCGAGCATCCATAACCAATACATCGGCTTCCGCTTGGAACGAATGAGACATCTGCAGCCACCTCCATAATAATGTTACCGATAACCTGAATTTAACAACAGAGGTTCTTGCTGTCAACGCCTATCTTCTCTACAATGATGCTATAGTGGACAGATATGAAAGGTGAAGTTTACTTGGTCACAATCTACGATATTGCCGAAAGAGCCGAATGTCTCCGCCATGACGGTGTCCAGAGTTCAATGACAGGGGAGACATCAAGCGATGCCACCAGACAAAAAGTAAAGCAAGTGATGGAAACGCTGCATTACGTTCCCAACTGGATGGCTCGAAGCTTGGTGCTGCAGAGAACCAAAATGCTCTCGTTGTTAATCACGGATATTACAAATCCGTTCTACACCGCCTTGGCCAGAGCCGTGGAGGATGCAGCGAACCGCTGCGGGTATAAACTTCTGTTTGGGAACAGTGACGAGGATTGTGCCAAAGAAAAAGATTACTTTCAGATGATTTTGTCCACCAGGCACGCGATAAAGGCATTACGCTTTAGGCTTTACATATATAACCCTGAGGAGGAATACATATGGTATTGGATTCATTCAAGCTGGATGGCAAAGTGGCAGCGGTGACGGGGGCCTCTAGGGGAATCGGCCGGGCTATGGCTCTGGCGCTGGCTGAAGCGGGAGCGGACATCGCCCTGCTGCAGCGTGGAGCAGCGAGTTCCGACACAATGGAACAAATCAAAAGCTTAGGCCGAGAGTGCGTTATTGTTCCCTGCGATATGGGTAACACGGACGAGGTCAAAGCGGCTATTCCCGCCGTCCTGTCACACTATGGACAGCTCGACGTCCTGGTGAACAGCGCCGGTATTCAACGCCGCTCCCCTGCCGTGGATTTTCCCGAAGACGACTGGGATGAAGTGATCCAAGTAAATCTCAAAAGCGTATGGCTGCTTTGCCAGGAAGCCGGACGTTTCATGGTGCCTCGCAAGCAGGGCAAAATCATCAATATCGCGTCGCTGCTCTCTTACCAAGGAGGCATCACGGTGCCTGCCTACGCGGCTTCTAAAGGTGCTGTCGCACAGCTGACGAAAGCGCTTGCCAACGAGTGGGGGCAGCATAACGTGAACGTAAATGCCATAGCTCCGGGCTATATCTCTACGGATATGAATACGGCACTGATGGAGGACACGGTGCGCAGCTCGCAAATCTTGATCCGGATTCCCGCCGGCCGCTGGGGTACGCCGGATGATTTCAAGGGATGCGTCGTCTTTTTGGCTTCCGATGCGTCCAATTATGTTCATGGTTCTATGTTCAATATCGATGGCGGCTGGATGGGCAGATAGCAACGAGGGAGGCTCGTCCCCAATTCACTGAATAACCGGCGGCGCGCTGTGTGCCGTTCCCCATACTACAGCCGTGCAGCTATTGTTCAACGTGGCCGCATCACCCTGACACACAGAAAAAAGCACCCATCCGTGATCGGATGGGTGCTTCGAGTTTACTACACTTGTCGGCTGGCCGAGTTTAAGCAGATTTAAATCTCTACATCGACCACAATGCTGTCGACTCTGCCTACTTCTCTGATGAAGGCCGCTACCTCTTGATGGTGCGGGTTGGGGCCGTACGCAGCCAACGCCGTACGGTCCTCAAACCGAACGCACAGCACAACCTGGTATCCCTGATTTTTCTCGGAGAAGTTAATCCCTGCCTGCAGGTCCAGTACCCCAGAAAGATGACTGCGCAATGCTTTGAATCTGTCGACCACTTCTTCGAGTTGACTTGTAGTCGTGGTTTCACCGAATTTTACCAATACAATATGATCAATCATCCAATGGCCTCTTCTCTATTAGAATGCAGGAACAACCGCACCTTGATAAGTGTCGTTAATGTACTTCTTCACTTCTTCGGAATTCAAAGCTTTAACCAGCGTTTGCATCGCTTCGGAATCTTTGTTGTCCGGACGAGTGACAAGGATGTTCACGTATGGGGAGTCTTTCTCCTCGAGGAACAAAGCATCCTTGGTAGGGTTCAGCTTCGCAGCTAGCGCATAGTTCGTATTGATCAGAGCCAGGTCGACTTCGTCGATGACACGAGGCAGCGTTGCAGCTTCCAGTTCTTTTACAACGAGCTTTTTGTTGTTCTCGACGATATCTTTCACGGTACCGCTGATGCCCGCGCCGTCTTTCAACTTGATCAGACCGTTTTTCTCCAGCAACGCCAGAGCGCGGCCGCCATTAGTGGGATCGTTCGGAATGGCAACGGTCGCCCCCTCTTTCAGTTCCTCGAGCTTCGTGATTTTCTTGGAGTATGCACCGAAAGGCTCAATATGCACGCCCGCTGCTTTCACGAGATTCATATTATTCTTCTTGTTAAAATCATCGAGGTAAGGTGTGTGTTGGAAGAAGTTTGCGTCCAGCTGTTTCTCATACACTTGAACATTTGGCTGAACATAGTCGGTAAACTCTTTGATCTCGAGAATAACGCCCTGTTCTTTGAGCGTCGGTTGAACAGCTTTCAATATTTGGGCGTGCGGCTCCGCTGTCGCGCCGACTTTGAGCGTCACCTCTTGCTTTTCGGCCCCGGCTGCCGGTGTGTTGGACGGTGCTTCAGGAGTTGCTGCAGGTTTGCTTCCGCACCCCGCGAGCATCGAAATTAATGTGATGGCTAGTACTAACTTTTTCACAGGAATGGCCTCCTCTGTTTCACTATGATATTGGTATATATAAATTCATCTGCGGCTGAATCGTTGAACCAAGCGGTCCCCTATCATTTGCAGAATCTGAACTAGCACAACGAGCAGGATCACCGTGATGATCATCACTTCCGTCTCGAATCTCTGATACCCGTAACGGATCGCCAAATCACCCAAGCCGCCGCCGCCAACGAGACCCGACATTGCCGTGTAAGACACGAGCGTAACCGTAGTAATCGTGATCCCTGCAAGCAGGCCGGGCAGCGCCTCAGGCAGCAGCACTTTCCATACAATTTGCCGGTAGGACGCTCCCATAGATTGCGCAGCTTCGATCACGCCCCGATCCACCTCTCGAACGGCGGTTTCAACCAGTCTTGCAAAAAACGGTGCGGCCGCCACGACAAGCGGAGGAATTGCGCCCTCAACACCCAGCGAGGTCCCGACGATCGCCCGAGTCAAAGGAATCATCGCGATCATTAGTATGACGAATGGCACGGAGCGCAGTATGTTGATAATGGCCGATACGAGGGAATAAAACGCTCTGCTTTGCAGCATCCCTCCGGGCGAGGTTAAGTAAAGGATGATGCCAAGGGGAAGCCCGACGATGAAGGTAAATATAACGGACAGTCCGAGCATCTGTAAGGTATCCAGTGTGGCGTGTCCAATCTCCGGCCAATCGATTTCGGAAAAGTTCATGCTATATCACCTCCACGTGGAGCCCTTGGCTGCGCAGCTCATTCACTGTGTTTTGTTTGGCGGACTCGTCACCCTCGAGCTTCACCACCAGTTGGCCGTAAGGGGTGTCTTTCAATTTGGAAATGGTCCCTTGCAAAATCGAAAAGGTCACGCCGGTCGTCTGTACGGCCCTCGACAAGATCGGCTCGTAAGTCTGTCCGCCCAAAAAGTTCAATTTCACATACATCGCACGCTCCCCCGCTGAATGATCAATTTGTAATTGATCCGCCACCTGGTCGATAAACTGCATTGTAATCGCGTGCTGAGGCTTGAGGAATACTTCGGCGACAGTGCCGTGCTCGACAATCCGTCCTTGATGAATGACTGCCACCCGGTCACAGATGGACCTGATAACATGCATCTCATGCGTGATCAGCACGATCGTCAGGCCAAATCTTTTGTTAATGTCCAACAGCAGATTCAATATCGAATTCGTCGTCTGCGGGTCCAATGCCGAAGTGGCCTCGTCGCACAGCAGCACCTGCGGATCGTTAGCCAGCGCACGGGCGATGCCGACCCGCTGCTTCTGCCCTCCGGACAGCTGGGCAGGATATTTATGCCGATGCTCCTGGAGCCCGGTGAGCTCGAGCAGTTCGTCCACTTTTCGCTGTATATGGCTTCTTGTGGCGTTGACGAGTGTCAGCGGGAATGCAATATTGTCAGCCACCGGCGCGGAAGAGAGCAGGTTGAAGTGCTGGAATATCATACCAATACGCCTCCGGCTTTCCTGCAGCCGTTTAGTATTCAAGGCCATCAGATCAATACCGTCTACGACAACCTTGCCGCTCGACGGGCGTTCCAGCAGATTCATGCTGCGAAGCAGCGTGCTTTTGCCCGCTCCGGAATGCCCGATGATACCGAAAATTTCTCCCTTGCGCACATTCAAATCGATACCGGACAGAGCGCTTACCTGTTTGGCTCCGACTCCATATGTTTTTGTTACTTGTTCCAATTGGATCATGAAACACACACCTTCTCTCAATCAACCTCAAAATCAGGCTGGCATATAAAAAGACCCTTTTTGCACAATACAAAAAGGGTCAAATCGTTCGCGCATACATCACATAGATCAGATTCGCACCCTTCTCATCTGTCAGAACCGAAAGGTTCCGAAGGAATTGGCACCAAACCATTCACACACTGCTGCTTATATGAACTGGTTGCCGGGCTTCATCGGGCCTTGTCCCTCCGCCGCTCTGGATAAGAAGTGTCTTACCTCGTATTTAGTTATAAAACTTGTTTGAGTATACTCTATGGATTCTATGGCGTCAACGATTTGCGCGCAAGATTTTAATCCAATTTTTGCTTAGATCAGGGAATATATTGCTGGACCACTTTCGTGATTTTGCCGTCTGTCATCGTAATATGGTACGGATATTCAGACAGAAGCTCATCCTGCTCAAATATCTGGATAAACCTAGCGAGAGTTAACTCCTCATTCCACTGAATGTCGGCCTCTGCGATGTTACCTGTCCGATTATAAATTTGCATCAGTACTTGCGCGGTTTGATCGACTTCTGTAGTTCTTCGCTTTGGGTTGTCATTGACAATATAGTAACCGTTTGGCGAGCCCGGCAGCCCTGAATCCGGCTCTCTCTCCGCAAACACGCGGTCAGCTTCTTCACCCTCAAACCATTGAATATAGTCCGCTACAACGTATGTTTTTCCGTCCTGCGTAAAGATATCGTTTATATAGGCAGGATGTGTATCCGCAGTTTGGGGTACCGGCTGGTACTCCGCCATGGAGTTCGCGACCGCCAATCCCGAGATGCACAAGGTCAACACAGCTATCAGCAGTAGAGAAGTTGTTTTTTTCATTTGCAGCGCTCCTTCGGCTCTAGTTACTTTGTATTTAACGTATAAATCTGTTTGTTGAAACGCCAGAGGTGAGATAGCTGCGCGTTTGCACAAAATAAAGTTTGGGCCTTTCCCATATTATGCGGGTAAGCCTGCCAACATGCGAAATGAATTTTGCCTTTTCTCTGTTCAGGACCAGCTGTGGTTTTAAAATCTTCCCGATTTCAAAATGGAATAAAAGAGATATAACACCATCAGGCAAGCCACCACCGAGCCAATTTCGATGACGGGAAAATGCAGCAGAAATACAGTGTCTTTCCCAAAAGCCGCAGCAAGAATCAATCCTACCATAATAATACTGAATGACAACAGGACGATACTAAAAGAAATACGATTGCTCACCTGATCGAGCTTGCGCATCAATAAATCGAGATCGGACAGCCCGATGTCAACGCGCAGCTTGCCGGTCCGGATCATTCTCGCCAGTTGGTTCGCCTGCCGGGGCAGATCAATGAATGTGTCAGCCAGTTCGATTAGATTCCGAGCGAGTCTGCTGCCCATCGACTTTGGGGCCAATCTTTCCTTTATTAAACGGCGGCCGAACGGTTCAGCCATGTCAATTAGCCGGAGTTCGGGAGATAATCTCTCCGTTACACCTTCCATTGTAAGCAGCGTCTTGCCTAATAACGTTAAATCCGTAGGAATAAGAATATGATGCCGATTGGCCACAGTGAACAACTCGTTGATTGCCTTGCCTAAACTCACCTGCGAAAATGGCACGTTATAGTACTGATCGCGCAGTTGATCCAAATCCTTGCGCAGGGTTCTGATATCCACTTCCTCCGACACAAGACCTAAACGTAGCAGAGCACGGATGATGCCGTCGCTGTTTTTCCGCATCAATGCGATGAGCAGAGAAGACAGGTGGTATTTCATTTCCGGGTCCAGCCGGCCGGCCATGCCGAAATCCACGAACGCCAGTTGCCCCTGGTCCAACACGATCACGTTGCCCGGGTGAGGATCCGCGTGAAAAAAACCCTCTATTAAAATTTGGTGCAGCATGGCGTGGACAAATCGTTCGGATATACTGCCCAGCTCATGCCCCTTGGCACGCAGCTCAGCGGTTTGATTCAAGTTGATCCCTTCTACGTATTCCATAGTCAGCACCTTCGGCGTCGTGTACTCCCAATACACCTTGGGTATGTGGATGTCGGAGCGGCGCTTAAATTGGGCGGCGATATGGTCCGCATTTTTACCTTCCAACGTATAATCCAGTTCGTGCAGCAAGGACTCTGAAAATTCCGCAACCATCTCTCGCAGGCGGTACCGCGCCACCCACTCTACGCGGCGCTCCGCGAGTGCGGCCAAATCGGCTAAAATGTCGAGATCCAGCTTGACTATGTCCTCTACGAGGGGGACGCTGTATCTTAATGGCAACAGCTTCTCCTGTGCTTAGGCGTCCGAAATGCACCTGTCCTATGGACGCTGCGGCAAGCGGTTGATCGTTGAATTCAGTCAGTAGTTCGTTGACAGGTGTATGTAGTTCCTGCTCCAAGAGCGTGGAGCCTGCCAAAGCCGTGCCGGGCGAGAGCAGCGGCAATTTCCCGATAGCGGCTCGTATGCCGGATCTTAATCATCTGTCGAGGCATTCGGCGCGCTTAAAAAAGACTTCACGGTAGGGGTGCCCAATGATGCCGGGGGTGTAGACGTGTTCTGCTGACTATTAACGGAAGACGTGCCGCTCGACGTACTCTGCGGGTCGTGTGCAGAAGACGCTGCGGTGGGCGTGCCTACCGATACTGCTGCTGCTTTCCAGCTATCATCTGCGGCCGAGCCAGATGATGGCACCGGTTCATAAAGTGGCGTTGATGCTGCACCCGCGGCCATTGCTGCAGCTGCAGTCGCAGCAGTCGGCGCACCCGTCGACGCCTGAGGGTCGGTTGAGCCGCCAGGCACGCCGCGAGCCATGGATGCAGCCAGCCGATTCTCCAACAGCTGTAAATCCTGCTTGGTGGCGATATTCAACTCATTCAGAATTTTTGTCACCTGCTCCTGCACGAGCTGTTTAATCTGGGAACGCTGCTCCTCGCCCTTTGCCACCAGGCTCTCCACCAGAAGCTTCGATTCGCTCTGCCCCAATTCTCCGCGAACCACAAATTCGTCTACCATTTGTTGAATTTTTTCCTTGCTTGCGATGGTGGCTCCAACTCCCAAAAATACAGCCTTTTTCAATAGATCAGTCATTGTGTGTCCCTCCTCTTACAAATACCTGCTTCTAAAAAGTTATTACCCGCAGCACTCGCCGACGGAATCACACTGTTTTTTGGCAGTACAAAAAACCTCAGCCGCAGCTGAGGCCAGAGTTCGGAGAAGTACCGCAGGTATAGGGAAGCACATTCGCAGGTGGGGGTATCCTCTTCCAGCCGCTGTGGTCAAAAAAAGGTGCGGCGTCACATTTCGGCGACCAGCTGCTCATTTTCCATCTCTGCTCTCATACGCTGCAGTTCACGGTGAAATTTGTTCTCGATGGCAGATTTGCTCCCGTAAACGAGCAAAATATCTCCTTCCTGGATCTCCATGTCCTTGCACTGACGTCTGATTTTGTGGTTACCGCGCTCAATGAGCAACAGCTCAATATCTTGCTCCGGCGTCAGCATCTTATGTGCACTCAAGCCAAGTGCATCGGAATCCTCGAATATTTCCACTGCAGTGAAAAGGTCATCCTGACTCGTGTACAAAACCTCCGCTATCGGCAGTTCATGAGTCTCAAAATCCTGCTCCAGACGTCTGTGAAAACTCCGTGTGAGCGCCTCGTTCACCTTTTTTGTTCTTACCAGAAGCAAGAGAATCGCAAGCCCACTCGTGATGGTGACCAGTTGTGGAAGCTTAAAATTTTGCTGCATCATGCTGGTGATGGTAGAAATTAGAACGGCCAACGAGAACACGCCGAATAGTATGAGGAACATTGCGAGGCTGCGCCGAAGCGGGTGACGCAAAATCAGCTCGGATTCCTTGGTCGTAAAACCTGTGGCTGTCAGCATGGAGATCGCCTGAAATCGCGCGATTTCTTTTTTTAGCCCGGAGATGATCAGAAGCGACGCTGCAATCTCCAACACTAGGATAACAAGAAGCATGTATATCACAATAAACAGCATAGCCCCCCAGTCCCCTCTTCCACATGAGTTTTATCTTTTATTACCTTGTGTTGTGGTCAATGAACCTCTCGCCCCGTTGTGCAGCGGTCGGTAAACCTCATAACGCCACGCTGTGCAGCAGTCAGTAAACCTCATAACGCCCCGTTGTGCAGCAGTCAATGAACCTCATGCGTACGCTATGGCAAAACAGTGGTGCCGGTCAGGCGCGATGAAGAGAAGCAAGCATGCCAGCATGTGGATGTCAACGGCCCGTAGGCTGCACGCACAAAAAAGAGGCTTCCCACGTCAGCCAGCACACTGCTCTGCGGGAATCCCCTTTTACCGATGAACTATTCAGCGTAAAGAAAGCAACTGCCTCCCCTGTTCGGCCACATCTTGCGGCCTTGTTCAACCTGATGAGTTCTGTCACTTAGGGCGATTTCTGGCTGCTACACTGCAAATAAGTGACCGAGCTCCTCGAACCTATCGGGATAAGCTCATACAGATACTGGTCGACCAGTTCCTTTTCTATGTCTGTCACCGGCGAAGTTGAATGGACATCGAAGTGGACGGTAGCGGTATTAAAGTCATATTTATTAAATGTCAATCTGCTGCTCGGGAACATGCTTTGCATAACTTCCACTATACCCTGTTGATTCAAACTTCTGTTCATCGCCGCGTCCACTATTGGCTTTGGTGATTCTCGCACCGGCGGCACTTCGTCGGTCTGTACCATGTGATAAGGTTTCACTGCAAAACATACGTGCGGAAGCAAGTGATCTGCGGCGAACTGCTTTAATGTCGCCATTTGATGCTCGGGCAGCTGCAAATCATTATTCCAGGCATAAATTGCAGCTCGATGTCTGCCCAATGTGTGTACTCTTACATACCGCAAATAAGGATGACGCTGCTTAATCGAATACTCAGACAACAGGCGAGTCCCCATCGCTGCCACCTCGCTTTACCAAAGTATTTGGGGCTTGCGGGATCTTGCTAACGCTTACATAAATGAGTGCGTCCTGCCGGTGTAGGTGCTTGATCTCATCTCATACCCTCGCAACTGCCTACCCAGTCATTCGCCAACTTCGCCCAGCCAGTCAAGCTCTTGCCAGCCCAGCGCCGCTCATCCACTCAGACACTTGACTGCTCAGGCATCGGCCCAGCTGCTGGCGAGCATATGCCATCCATCCAGCGCCGTCCGCCTAACCACTTGCCGGCCTCATGCCCATCCTGCCAGCCCAGTTGCAGCTGCATGCCTCACCAGTTGCCGGCCTGCACGCCTATCCTGCCAGCCCAGCTGCGGCTGCATGCCCATCCTCCCAACCAGCTGCCACTGCCGCCGCACCCTTACCAGCGCGGCTGCCCTCGCTTGTGGAACAAGCAGATCGGAATGTTTGGTTACTACTATACTATGATTCACCGCTGCTAATAGTGCTGTAAACAATCATATTAGACGAGCACATTGTAGCGTATATCCTGGTGAATGAGCTGGGTGCGAGCCATACTACCCGGCGTATTATTGTTCAAGCGCAGGGTGTGTGGGATGTCCATCCATAATGTGTCAAATTGTGTTCTGTCTCAAATCAACGGCCGCTTACGAATAACGTGATGTAGGCAAAATACCGACGAATGAAAAAGAATGAGGGTATGACATGAGGCTTGTGACGAAAACGAGGTTGGACTATCTTGAAACCTTAATCAAATCGATTGAAGATAAAACTAAACAGAGTGAGGCCTTGCATATTTTGGAGTCTATTCGCAGAGACATCGAGGAGAATTATGCGGAAATACAGAAGCCGATTGGCCTGCCCCGGCGAGGCCGCTGAGCGCGGAATGCCGCGGCCGGTGTTTGCGCTTTTTACGCAGCCGGCAGACCCCGCGCTGCCAGAACCACAGATTATAACTGTGTGCACGGCGTCGGAGAAGTGCTCCTCCATGCGCTTTTCACGCAGCCAGACAACCCGCATGCCGGGGCACATCTGATCTGTGCGCATGGCGGCGAGAAGCAGTGCCAAACTGCCCCCAGCCAAACATCCTCCGGGGGCAGTTAAAAATTACACCTTCAACAATGCAGTTAATTCACTAATGTCCTTCGACTCGTCCAGCCGGAACACGGTGTCCCAAATGGCTTGTGCGCGCTCAGGAGACACTGCATCGGTGGCAAGGGAGAAAAACTTTTCCTTCAGCTCAGCATCTGTGGTCGGCTGCTCAGGCTCGCCCCTTGGGATGTCCCGCCGGGCCCGCAGAATCCGTCCATCCTTGGTGGTGACCTCTACGATGCTCGGCCATTTCTCATCGTACAATTTTTCCAACGCCATATCAGCCGTGACATCAACCTTTGCCGCCAGCTCCATGATCGTCTGATCTTGAATCAGTTCCATGGTGTACTGTTCCCGCCAAGCCCGGCCGAACGTTAGCGCCACCGCTATCGTGTATGGCGCGCTATACTTGGCGGCGGAAATCGACGCGGGCTTTTTAGAGGAACCGCGGCTGCCCACGACGAAGGTGCGATGGGAGATGTGCGCGACCTCCGCGGCAGCGAGACCGTACCGCTCTTTCAATTCCAATATGGCGTCAATCGCCGTATGATGCTGACGACAGCAGGCATAAGGCTTGATCCCTGTGCGCAGTATTTCGTATTGCTCCCCAAGCCCGGCATAAATACGGTTCACATCGCAGCGTTCCGCCACCGTGTTGTTATAACCGAACTCACCCTCGATCGACGTCGCCGGGCCGATGAAGCCCGCGGCCGCCAAACTAGCGGCATACAACCCGCAGAAGTTCACCCATCCCATGATGGTGTCTTTTGCCGCAGCCCCCAACCGGAACGACTCGAACGGAGCAATCGGTCCTAGATAAGATGCTGTGCCGATTGCACCCGCTGTGGTCCCCGCGTCCAGCCCAAGCAGTTTCGATGCGGCCGCAGCCGCGCCGAACACGCCCAGCGTGCCCGGAGCCAAATACGTGCGATCCACGTAAATCGAGGGGCTGACCGATAGCCCTATCCGTATTTCCACTTCGTATCCGAGCACGGTTGCGAGCAGAAGGTCCTTGCCGCTTAGTCCGCGTTCTTCGCACAACGCCATGGCCGCTGGGATCACCGAGACTCCGGGATGTGTGTGTGACGTGCGGTGGACATCGTCGAGTTCCATATGAAACGTCATAGTGCCGTTTGCTAACGCAGCAAACGCCGGTGACGTAGTTCTGTTGGAGCCCCAGATTACTGCCCGGCCGGCGCCGCCCTGCTCTGCCGCAAAAGCTTGGATCGGGCGGCCGGCGGGCCCTTTGGAGCCGGATAAGCCAATGCCGATGACGTCGGCAATCCGGCGCTTAGCCTCGTGGATCACGTCCTTCGGAAGGTCATGGTAGCCGATGCCGGCCACTTGTTCCGCTAGAGCGTAAGCTGCGGTTTTCACACGGACACCCCCTTGTTCACCTGCGCCCGCTGAAGTTCATTGTACTTGTGTGTTTTGCGCGCTTCCGCCACCGTTGCACCATTTTTCAAATCTGCGAGAATTCGCTGCTCCGCCTCTTCGATCTGCAGCGCCACAGCCAGCACCTCTTCCGCCCGGTTATGCGGGATGACAAGCACACCGGAGTCGTCGGCCATGATAAGGTCGCCTTGCCGCACCTGGACATTGGCAATCGACACCGTCTGATTCACCGACTGGACCATCACCCTGTCCTTGCCGGTCACCATATATTGGCCTCGGCTGAACATCGGGTAATCCATACCGCGGATGCCGTCGACATCCCTGCACACGCCGTCGATGATGGTGCCGGCAATTCCTTTGGATGCAGCTACGTAGGTCAAAATGTCGCCCCAGACCGTGCAGTCCGTACGCCCGCCATTATCAAGCACGATTACCTCACCCAGCCCGACGTCATCAATATAATCCCCTACCGTCCCTTTCTCTTCGCCGATCGGCACGTACTTCACAGTGAACGCGGGGCCGACAATCTTTTTGCCCTGCACAATCGGCGCCAATCCATGGCAGCCGCCGCGAATTTGCAGCCTGTCAAGCGCATCCGATACAGTCGGAGTTGACGTTTTCATAAACTCTCGCACCATTTCCTGTATGCTCATAGCCATTTTGCTTTGTTCCTCCTTATACGCTTTCGACACCCCTGCACCGGTCACTCTGTCCGCTTTATGACAACAACCGTGCCGGCATCGGCGTCCACTTCCACATAGTCTCCGGTTTCAATCACCACTGTAGGATCTTGATCACAGCCTGCCACGATCGGAATGTTCCCCATAATGGCGCCCACGGTGGTGATCGGTTCCGGCGTGACCTGCACAAAAGCGACAGGCGCCGTGCCGCGCACCGCCATATCATAGATTTTGTAAGAGCCGCCCGTCGAGCCCTTACCGGTGGTGAACACCAACACCTTGCCCGCCACATTGACCCCTTCCAGTTGATGTCCCGGTTCCGTCACGACGCCGGTCATGTTGTCCACTCCGCCATTGAAGCTAATGGCCTCCCTGGCCACGACCGCCTCTCCGCCAACATTGCCCGTTACAATTTTTTGCCCCTGCAGGATGAACTTGTTCTCTTTCGTCATATTTCTACCTCCAAACTCCGTTGATCGCCGCCTGCATAACACGTTTCAAATTGCCGTAATGTGTTGGCAGCCCGAACTGTCCGGGCGCGTAATACGCCATTTTCGCCGAATTGGTCGTGAGGGTTTTGTACCCCTTTTTCGGCGCGATCACGCGGCTGCGTGCGAGAAACGGACAGGTCTCACGCACGACTGTTCCGCCCGCCTGTTCGATGACACGAACGTAACCGACCCGGTCCGCCATCGCATACATGGAGCTGGCCGTGGTTACCCACAGCGAGACGTTAGGGGCAACCTTTTTGTCTTGCAGAGCTTCAGCCACTTCCCTGATTTCCTGCACGGATGCGTTGGGGCATCCGACTAGCACCCAGTCCACGTGATCAGACGGCTCCTTGTTCAAAGCTGCTTCCGCCGCCGACTTCTCCTTGTCGCCGAACACCAGCACCTTCTCCGGTAGACGGCCGCCAAACGCTTCATCCAGCGTCGCTGCCTCCGGTGTGATCCCAACGGCATGGAACATGCTCACCGCGCCCGAAGAGGCGAGGGCTGCGCTTAACGCCTTCAGTTCCTCCAAGGTGGGATTGTCGGGAATACCGAAGAAGACCGGCGTATCCTGACCGGCAATTTTGCCGGTGAAGTAACCTAACGTGCCATAATCCGTCATATCATTCAGCGGCGTCTCCACCTTGACCAAAAATTTACCGTAGCGGTTCTCCTTCAAATGAAAGCCATACTTCGGCGTGCGCCCGGTCAGAGCGGCCGCGAGTGCGCTGGGTCCGCCTTCCCGGTTCGTGCGCGCCCCGCATACCGAGTTCGCGAATACAACGGCGGAAGACTCGCCCCAGGCCATATGCTCGCCAAAGCGGGGCATGTTGCCTGCGAGATAAGGGATACAAGTATTGCAGGTGTTGGCACCCAGCTTGGCGTAAGCACCGGTCAGCCGGTTCTGCAGCTCATAGTCGGATTCGTCTATTCCGATTTCGCGCCATTGGGAGGGATCGATAGCGGTCGGGTTTGTCGTAACGTTTGTGACAAACTTACCGCCCTGCCTCTGCATTTCCTCCACAAACATCGTGCCCGCCTCTTCCGTCACCAAAACCGAGGAGCCCGCCATATGCACGTTCTTAATCGGCTGCATCTTCTCCGCCCTGAAGCTCTCTCCAAGCGCGACCAGAATCTCCATTGCCTTTTTCACGGCCGGTCCCATGTCACCATTCAGCATCTGTTTTTCTTCATCCGTCAGCAGCATGTTAACACCCCCCCTACTGTGAATAACCTCAGCTTTTGTCCAACATTTTGTCATAGCCTGATTTACGATCCACTTCCGAGAACGGAACTCCCGACTGCAGCAGACGCACCATTTCTGCCTCTCTGTCAAACAGCTCCTTGCTGACTCGCAGCACCTCCTCAGCTCGCTCTGCCGGAATAACCACGACACCATTCATATCTGCCATTACGATATCGGAGGGACGCACTTGGGCTCCGCCTAACTGAACAGTACAGTTGTAGTCGCCCTGCACATTGCGGCCCCGTGCAGTGAATGGCACAACGCCTCGCGCATATACAGGGAAGTTGATTTGCCGGATGATATCCACGTCACGTGCGGCGCCGTCTATGACCACCCCGGCAACACCCTGCTGCCGGGCGGCAAATGCCAGGATCTCCCCCCAGCAGTTTTGGTCGACGCGGCCGGCATTATCGATGACAATCACGTCTCCCGGCTCAGAAGCGTTCAATGCATCGGCGCCGAGGTGTCCGGAAGGCATGTCGGGGCCGAAGGGGATGATCCGCATCGTGACGGCCGGGCCTACCACCTTGGCGCAATCGTACAGCGGCCGAATGCCCGCCACTCCGCTCTTTAAGCCGAGCTTATCCAGCGCATCGGACACGTTGCAGGTGGATACCTCCATGAAGCCTGCAATCAACTCTTTCGAGGGGCGTTGTAATTCAGCAGTCATATGTTTTTTCTCTCCTTGCACTTTATTTTTTTGCCGCGTTTATCTCCTTGAACAGCTCGCCGTAAGCTGCGTCATCCTTGTCCATAAAGGCTCCGAAGTCTTTCGCGGGAACGTGAAGGATGCCGTAGCCGCCTGTATTCATAAAAGCCTTGTATTCATTCGACGCGACAGCCTGCGCAACCGCCTTGTCCAGCGCCTCCACAATGGCCGGCGGGGTACCCTTCGGCGCAACCAAACCGCGCCAAACACCGATGACGGTGTTAATCCCCTGCTCCTTTAGTGTAGGCACGTCGGGAAACTGCGGCAGCCGCTGTTCGGAGGCAATACCGAGCATCTTCAGTGAACCGTCCTGCACCAAAGACTGCACTTCACCGGCACTTGCTGTAGTCGCTTCCACGTGATTGCCTGCCACGGCTATAGCTGCGGGATTGCCTCCTTGGAACGGAACATGCGTGAACTTAGCGCCGGTATCTCTGCCCAGCGCGAGAGCAGCGACGTGCCAGATTGCGCCGGGACCTGAGTTAGAGATCCGGATTTTTTCCGGCTCTTTTTTGGCCGCGTCAATGAACTCCTTGGCGGATGCCCATGGTGCCTTGCCGCTGACGGTAATGGTGGCTGCGTCCTGGTTGATTACCGCAATAGGCTCAAAGGACTTATGATCCACATGTGTCTCACCGGCGTATTTTTGCAGTATCAGCGAGTTCCTGATGAGGCCGATCGTATAGCCGTCCGGCTTCGCCTTGGCAATCTCCTGAAATCCTACCAGCCCTCCGCCGCCATTCCTGTTGACGACTACAATAGGCTTGCCCAGCTGCTTTTCCATAAGCGATGCCACTTGCCGACCGATGACATCGGTGCCGCCCCCCGCCGCCCACGGAATGATGAGTGTGATATCTTTCTTCGGATAATCGGTCCCGGCCGATTTCCCGGTGGCGGAACCACTGTTGGCCGCGGTAGATCCGGTATCAGTGGCAGATGCGCCGCTTGCCGCAGAGCTGTTGGTATTAGACGTCCCGCAGCCGAACAACGCGAGGCACGCGCAGAGCACGGCTGCGCACGTCAGCGATAGACGGGTCTTGAGCATTCCTACCTCCTCCTTATTTCTCACTTCTGTGACTACAGAGTTTTGAACCCGTTTGTATACATTACTTGCGATAATATTTTTTATGCATAAAAGATTTCCGGTTTTCGGGCCGATTTTGTGTCGTCAGAGGAAATTTTCCGTCTTTTTGCGCAGCTTTCTTAGTAAAATAAATTCAGGCATTTAACTTTGTATACAACTGGAAAAAACGGGGTGTTTTCTTGTCTGCGTACGAATCGATCAAAGACTTCATCATACGGGGAGTATATAAGCCTGGGCAGCGCCTTACTGAGGAACACCTGGCAAGCGAACTGAGTCTGAGCCGTACACCCATACGTGAGGCGATCATGCGGCTGGAGGCAGAAGGCCTCATCACTCCGCTCAAGCGTGGTATGATGGTCCGAAACTACACACGCGCAGAAATCCGTCAATTCTATGATCTCCGGGCACTGTTAGAGGGTTACGCGGCGGGGCAGGCAGCTATCCATCGCAGCGAGGAGGACATCCGGCGGCTGCAGGAGGCGAATAAGCCCTTTATTTGGCTGGTCGAAAATTATCGGCAGTCGGACTTCACCACAAACAATCAAATTATGGAATCGAACAGCTTGTACCATGATGCAGTATTTTCCGCGTCCAAAAATGAATACATCCGTTTTCTCATCTCTAATGTTGTCGTTGTCCCACTAGTGTTCCGTTCGCTGAATTGGTACACGCTCGAACGGCTGCAGCGTTCGATCACCACCCATGAAACCATCACCGCGTCGATCATCCAACGCGACAGCGAACGTGCGAAGACTGCAATGCTGGAGCATGTGTACCAAGGGCGGGATTTGGTGCTGCAATCGTTGGAGGCGGTCGATAACGTAAGTGAGCCGGAAACATAATGCTTCCATACAGACGCAGCAAAAAGCCGACGGAAGGTACCGCCGGCGTAATCTTCCAAAATAAAAAACGCCCGGCCGAAGCCAGGCTGATCACTTCTAGCGTTGAGTGAACGAACAGGCGGAGATCCATCGGGGTGTCTTTTAACCCTTCAGCGCACCTATCATAACACCCTTCACAAAGTACTTCTGCACAAACGGATACACGCAAAGCACAGGTACCGTCGCTGCCATAATGGTTGCGTACTTGATCGTCTCTCCAATCTGAAACCTGTCCGCTGCACTGGCACCTTCGGTCATGCTTTCCGTCGAGTTAGCAATCAAAATCTCACGCAGGATCAGCTGCAATGGAAAGAGCTCGCGATCCTGTATGAAAATGGATGCATAAAACCAGCCGTTCCATTTCTCCACCGCGTAATAGAGAATCATCACTGCTATGACGGGCATGGAGAGCGGCAGAATAATCCGGAACAAAATGGTAAAGTGATTCGCCCCATCCATTTTAGCCGACTCCTCCAGGCTGTCCGGTACGGCCATAAAGGCGGTTCGCATAATGATCAGATTGAACGTGCTGATTGCAAACGGAATGATCGTTGCCCAGAGACTGTCGATTAAACCAACGTTTTTGACGGTCAAGTATAAAGGCACCAAACCGCCATGGAAAAACATAGTCAGCACAATGATAAAAATAAAGGCTTTGTTCCACATTACATTTTTGCGGGACATGACGTACGCGCCCAGCGCGGTCATGAATAGGTTGAGGATCACACCCACAACCACAATGAACAGCGTATTCCGGTAGCCGGTAAGGATCGATGGGTTGTTAAACACTCCTTTGTAAGCCTCCAAGCTGAAACCCAGCGGTTTGTAGAGCAGTCCCTTGTGGCTTATCAATTGACCGGCGTCGCTAACGGAGGCGAAAGCTACGTACAATAAAGGATACAGTGTAACAATGACCAACAGAATCAGCGCAATGTGTATACCCCAATCGATAATTCTGTCAAACCAGCTTTGTTCAACTTGCATTTTCAGCACTCTGCCTCCCCCTACCATAAGCTGCTCTCATTCACCTTACGGCTGATGTAGTTGGCCGAAATGAGCAGGATGAGATTGATTACGGAGTTAAATAAGCCAACCGCCGCGCTGTAACTCCAACCAAATTCCAGTAATCCTTTGCGGTATACGAAAGAGGAGATTACGTCCGCCGTCTCATATGTCACGGGAGTATAGAGCAGGATAATTTTCTCAAAGCCCACATTCAGCATATTCCCCATACGCAGAATAAACATAATCATTATCGTCGGCATGATACCGGGAAGCGTAATATGCATAATTTGCTTCCAACGGCTGGCTCCGTCCATTCGTGCGGCTTCATACTGCTCTTGGTCGATGCCCATCAGCGCGGCAATGTAGATAATAGACTCCCAGCCGATCTTTTGCCATATTTCAGATAGGATGTAGATGGCACGGAACAGCTCCGGCTTCTGCAGCATCGGATTGCCATCGTAGCCCCAAAAAGTAAGCAGGCTGTTGATGACCCCTTTGGAATTCGTAAAATCGGTGACCATACCGCAAATGACAACGAGCGACACAAAGTATGGCATGTACGTGATCGTCTGAACCGTGCGCTTGAACACCTGATGGCGGACCTCATTGATCATTACAGCCAAAATGATGGGAGCCGGAAACTCAAACAACAGCGAATACACGCTGATGATGACCGTGTTCCTTAGAATGCGCCAAAAATAATGGCTGCCGAAAAAATCAATAAAGTGCTGAAAACCCACCCAGTCACTGCCCAGAATACCCTTCATGGGGGTGTACTCTTTGAACGCTATGACAGCTCCATACATCGGCACGTAATGGAAGACGGCGTAATACACCAAAACGGGAATCATCATGATATACAAATATTTATTTAGAGCAAAATCGCGGATCACCCGCTTCATAAAGCTTAGCTTAGCGTGCCCTACCGTGCGGGACGACTCCAGCGGCATCGTTTTGTCCATGCTGACCCCTCCTTCTCTGATAATAGGGGGAGGCCCAGCGGCCTCCTGTCGGCGAGCTGCTTAACGTTTGTTATAGCGATCCAATGCGGCCGTCTGGATTTCGATGGCACGGTCGATCTTCAGCGACTTCATTTTCTCCATATACTGCTCAAAGCTGTCCACGGGTTCTGCACCCAGAATAATTTTCAGCGTCATTTCGTCTACCAATGTGTTGACATCCGTCATGATTTTAGCGAATTCCGAGCTCTCTTCAGGTGTTGGCGTGATCGGCGGCAGTTCATGCTTGATCATGTCCGTTTTCTCCCAGATCGCTACAGCCTCGCGTTGGTTCGGCATCTCCAGATATTGTTCGATGTAGCGTTTATCCTGAATAAACGGACCGTTGTAGTTGGATCTGAAATGCAGCGTCATTGCTTGGGAAACCGCCAGTTTGTCCGGATTTTTCATGATCAAATCAGTGTACTTCGGATAGCCGTTTTCCATCTTGTAGCTGACATCTTCTACGCCGAAGTTATATAACATATGACCTTCCTCACCATAGCCGTAGTCCAGCATGCGCACGGCCAGCTCCGGATTCTTCGAGCTTCCGGTTATCGCAACCATACCGTTCGTTCCGAACGCCAGGTCTCTTTGGCCAAACGGCGCGATATCTCCCTTCTTCAACACAGGATAAGGGGCCGCCACGAGCATCGCCTTGGGATCCTTCGCCTGCATGAGCGGCTGCCATTTACCGATACCTCCGCCGGCATTGCCCACAGTGGCGCCTGATGCACCGGAAGCCATGTTCGCATCCATTGCTTTGGAGTCAACCGTTGCGATGTTTTTATCCAGTAATCCGTCTTTATACCACTGGCTGAACAGCCTTAGGAATTCCTTATACCCCGGCTCCGCGGGGCCGAACTTGATCTCGTCGTCATCGAGATAGAAATTACGGGTTACTCCGAATGCACCCACAAAGGCACCGCTGTTGAAATCATTTAAAACCCTCGGTTTGCTGTTAAACGTGATCGGCGCGGCAGCACCTTTCTTTTCTTTGAAAGCGGTAAGTGCCGCTGTCCATTCATCAATAGTGGTCGGAACGGGAAGTCCGAGCTCATCCAACCAGTCTTTGCGGACGATCGGCCCCTGGAAGACCATCAGGGAAGCATCCCCCCGGATAAATGGAAACGCATAGTAGCTGCCGTTATCCGTTTTTATCATCTTATCTATTTCCGGGTGCTCTTTTAAATATTTCTTCAAGTTTGGTGCGTGCTTATCGATTAGGTCGTTCAGCTTCAAAATATATCCGTCTTTGATCGCTTTCTCCGGGCCTCCGGGGAACTCGGTGCGGAAAGTATATTCGATCATGTCAGGCAGGTCCCCTGATGCCATCATCACATTGAGCGCTTCCTTCGCTTGATTGGCGGGCGGTGCAATGAACTTGAGCGGAACGCCTGTTCTCTTCTGCAGTTCCTGATAAAACGGAATGTCCTGATGGGTTGCCTTGATTCCCGCCAGACTCGTGGGAAATCCCAACCAATAGGTCAGGGTCTGGTCGGTCTTGATCGGATACGTCGTTGGAGCACCTGGCGCCGTGTCGGATGTCCCGCCTTCAGATGTCGGCTGTGCGGTGTCATTGGAACATGCCATCGTGATCGAGCTCATCATACTGGTTAAAACAACTGCCGAAACGAGTTTCCTTGCTCTTTTCATAACGTTGACCTCCTTTAATTTACCGGCAGCCGGCTGATACTTGGCGGCCGGCGTCACATGGGATGCAGCTCATGGTTTCACTATATGGCAAACGCTTACATTAACGGTATCGTAAATATCGCCAAACCCATCGGCATTTTGCCAAATCCATATTGAAAAAGTACAATTGAGTAAACAAAACAGCCAAACGCGCCGGCCCCTAGGGGCATGCGAACGCAAGAAAAAGCCGCCCTAATCAGTCGGCTTGACGTCCCAGCGTTTCCTTATATTTACCTGGCGTGATCCCCTCGTACTTTTTAAATGTCCGGATGAAGGCATTCACATCGTTAAAACCCACACAGACGGATACTTCACCAATTGTTTTACCGGCTTCCGCTACCAGCTGCTTCGCATGCGCAATCCTTGTCTTGTTGATGCCATCCAGTAAGCCTTCCCCGGTGCTGTCTTTGAACAGCTTGGACAGATAAGCCGGCTTCATATCAAAATGGTTGCCGATCATCGTGATGTTCAAGCTCGGGCTGTGGTAATTATGTTCGATAAAGCTATGCACCTGCCGGATCAGGTCACTCAGCAGCTTCTGGCGAGATTGCAGTATATTTTGCTGGCGTTTGGTTGAAGTATATTCGCACACCTGTTTTAACAATTCGGCCATTTGCCCCTGCATATCTTGAATCGTTGCGCATCGGGCAAGCTTCTCCACCCTTTTTTCGAACTTCGTGCGATTCGGCACGGGAAGACTCTCCTGCACATGTCCGATTTCGCTCAGCGTTTTCACCAAGGTGCTTACCAAATTGAGCATTAAACATCGGGCTATCGGGACGGATACCGCAGCGCCGCGGAAATTCCGGTCGATGATCTCGTCAAGCGTGTTCTGTGCCGAAGGAAAGTCGCCGATTTTGATATAGTTGATCAACTGCTGTTCTACCTGCAGCGGGTAATAGTATCCGACCTGCTGCCCAGCCTCCTCATGCTTATGAATATCCCAATAACACAGAATTTCCTTGCTGCCCATAACGAGCTTATATTCCATTGCATCCAAAGCCTCGACATATGCCTGCGAGAGACCCGCCAGAGAGCTGTGTACGCCGCTGACGGAAAGGGTGAGTTGGATATGGTATTTTGTTCTGAGAAAGGACTGCGCTTCGGTGGCGATTCTCAGCAGCTCCTGTTGACGGTGGTCCGGCTCCCAGTCGGAGAAATTGATCAAGCAGGCGGACATGTCGTCCAGCTCCGCAACGAATCCCTGGTGATGCCGTGCAGATAGCTCTTCCAATACATTTTGCATAATAAACTGCTGCAGCCTGAGCTTATCCGCCGGCTCCTTGCCCATGATCGATTCCATAAACGCGGTGTTGTCTTCGACGTACAGAAGCATAACTGCAAAATCGTTTGTCATTAACCGCATATTGAAGGTGGTCAGCGCTTCGTCGATCGGAATATGGCCGTCGAGCTTACCTTTCAGAAGCCGTACGATGAAATTCGATCGCACAATGTGCATCTGCTTCTTCCGCTCCAGCGTAAACCGGTCCATTGCGAGGAACGTCTGATCGACGGCCTGCTGCAGAAATTGAAATTCATTATATCCCCCGGCCGTATCGGAATCCGCTTTGGTTGTGAAAGCCTGCACCAGCCGCCGCACCGGATTGTAGTTTTTGCGAAGAAAAAAATATGTCAGCATGCCGCCCCCGAGCAGACTTATCAAAATGCTCATATACGTCAGATTACGGACCTGTTCGGCTTTTTGCCAGAACAGCCGGCTTGGGATAATCGAAACATATTTCAATTTGGACTGTACAGATTGAACGTAGGACACCTCATATCGTTCTCCGCCGTACTCCCAGAAAAAGAAGTCCGAAGTCGCCATTCGCTGTGTAAAAAGAAAATCCAGCGGCAGAGGCTCTTCTGAACTGGAGACAAGCACTTCATTATCCTCGTTCAAAATCAATACATGTCCCTTGTTAAACAGGCCTACATGTTCAATCGTATGAAGAATCCGGGACGGATCAATCATTATAACGTTGGTCGCGACAGGACGATTGTTATCCGGCGGATGCGTGCTGACATACGCGACAGCCTTCCGGCGGCTTCCGTCTTCCGTCACACGCCACATTGGAATGAATCCTTTAAAGTTCTTCTGAGTTATGTGCGTTTTCCAGGTTTCAAGAGGGAGTTCCGCACTGTCGTGCATGAGCTTATAGGCAAAAGTCGCGTCACGGTAGACGTCCGGCAGCAAAACCATGTTTTGATCCGCCAAGTAGATATAGAAGCTGTCGACCAACGAATAAGAGTTTTTATAAACATTTAATGTCTTCGTAATTTCATACAAATCATAGGTGTAGTCATTCGGGAAAAGAGTATATTTGTGCGAGTACAACAGCTCCCTTATACGTACGTTCCAGGTGAGCTCATAATTGAGCCGCTCCATCGTTTCGAATTGGTTATCCATAAGTGTGCGAGCCTGTTTGAGCAGCGATTCGTTGGCTGCGTGTATTTCATTCTCTAATGCCTGGCTAGATTGCACGTAGACGATGATACTGATAACAATCGGCAGAAGCAGAACGGCCATGTAGGACAACAGCCAAGTCAATAAAACGCTTTTCCGGTTGATTTGCGACATCCTGCGCAGCATCGGTTGTACCTCCCCGAGGATTGTATCCGCTTACAATTATGCCCCGAACACGGTTCGCTGTCCAGCACACTTTTGTGTATGATTCCGTGCCGTCGCCGTTCACTTCCGTATGACAAAAGAAACCCCAAGAGCGGTAGCTCCTGGGGTATTTCATGGATCATCATTGTCTCACTGCAAAAACATTTTTCCGTATCCTTCGTCGTCATCGTTTGCCTTATCTTTTGCTGAATCATCGTGCATCGCCAGCCAATTGCGGATCATGGAGAGCAGCTGCGCACTGTTCACCGGTTTGGTGATGTAATCTGACGCACCGGCTTCAAGACATTGCTCCCGGTCTCCCTTCATTGCTTTGGCTGTCAGTGCAATGATCGGAAGATCCTTGAATTCCGGTTTCTCACGTATGGCACGAGTCGTTTCGTAGCCGTCCATGACCGGCATCATAATATCCATCAGAACGATCTTGATGTCGGGTGTCTGCTCCAGAATGGTAATTGCATCGTGGCCGTTTTCCGCAGCGATCACCTTCATTCCGTGGCGCTCCAGTATGGTGGTTAAAGCGAAAATGTTGCGGATATCATCGTCCACCACCAACACCTTTTTGGTCTGGATCATCTCATCGGACTGATGCAGCTTTACGAGCGTGTCCTTGGCCCCGTCCGGCAAATCATCCGCCTTTCTGTGGAGGAACAAAGTCGTGTCATCCAATACCTGAGTGGATGATTTCGCCTCCCTGATCACAGCGGTTTTCATTAATTCTTCGAGTTCCTGCTCTTCTTCCCCGGTCATTTTCACTAGATTATGCAGTACGATCGCCCGGTGTTTGTTTTTCGGATTTTTTTGCATTTCCCGGACAAATTGCGCGATGCTCAAATCCGGCAGATCATTGCATGCAAGCACGCAATCAAATTCCTTGGATTTCAATTGGGCAAGAGCTTTGCGTGCCGTATCCACCGTTGTAATTTTTATATCATCATTAGCAAGCAATTCGATATACTGGTTGCTCTGATCCGGATTATTCACGGCGATGAGCAGGTCGTGCACGGTTTTATCGGCATAGCTGTTGAGGTTGTCCAATGCGTTGCTCAGATCCTCTCTCGATACCGGTTTGCAAATGTAATCCCGCACGCCCTTTTGCAGCAGCTGTACTTCGTCCTCTTCAACCGTTATCACACACACTGGAATATGGCGCGCCGCCATATCATTTTTGAGATGCTCCATCACGAGCCAGCCGTCCGTATCTTTGAGACGCAAATCAAGCGTGATGGCCGCCGGTTTATATTTATACGCCAGCTCCAAGGCGTCGGAGCCTTTGGTTGTGATGACGACCTTGATTCCTTTCTTTCTCAGTATGTCGAGCATAATTTCATTGAATTTGTGGTCGTCCTCGATCACCAGAAACACCCGGTCTCCCGGCTCGATGTGATCGCGGTCGTCCAACGTTTCATCATCACGTGAAGTGACCGCCAAAACGCGGGTCCGCTTCGGAGGTGCTACATCGATGACCTCCGGGACATATTTCGGCTTGGGCTCAGGATCCGCAAATTCGCCGTCCAGCGGCAGGTACAGATTGAACGTACTTCCTTTGCCCACCACACTGTAAAGTGAGATTTCTCCCCCCAGCATGGCCGCAATCTCACGAGAAATGGCAAGACCCAAGCCCGTGCCGCCATATTCGCGGTTGGTGCTGCCATCCGCCTGCTGGAATGCCTCGAATATGATTTGCTGCTTGTCCTCCGGAATACCTATCCCCGTATCGCTCACCGAGAAGCACAGCACCATTTTCGCACGATTCAATGTCTCGTTGTCCCGGTTCCACTCTTTGTAAGCTCTGCGGATGAGAAGCATCACTTCTCCTTTTTCCGTAAACTTGAAAGCATTGGACAGCAGATTTTTCAAAATTTGCTGCAGCCGCTTGGAGTCCGTCACGATATTGGCCGGAACGTTCGGTTCGACTTTGATGACGTACTCCAATTCCTTGTCATCAATCATGTGACGGAAGGTCCGATCCAGACCGTCGGTCAGTTCCCTGATGGATACTTCATTAAAGTCCGGCGTGATCGTTCCGGATTCGATCTTGGAAAGATCCAGGATGTCGTTGATCAGACCTAACAATTCATGTCCGGAATCCTGGATGGTTTTAGCAAATTTAACTTGGATGTCGGTCAGGTTCTCATCCGGATTTTCGACCAACTGCTCTGCGAGCAGCAGCAGCGAGTTCAGCGGTGTTCTTAGTTCATGCGACATGTTCGCCAAAAATTCGGACTTATACCGTGATGTTAACGCCAGCTGCTCGGCTTTCTCCTCAAGGATTCGCTTGGCTACCTCGACCTCGTTGTTCTTGCTCTCCACTTCGGCTTTTTGAATCACAAGGAGCTTTGCTTTGTCTTCGAGCTCTTCATTCGTGTTCTTCAGCTCCATCTGCTGCTTTTGCAGCTCCTCCGTCAAGGACTGGGACTGCATGAGCAGCTCCTCCGTCCGTTGGTTGGCCTGCATTGTATTAATCACGATGCCAATCGACTCAGTCAACTGATCGAGGAAAGCCAGATCGATCTCGCTGAACGCGCGGAACGATGCGAGCTCCAGTACTGCCAACACCTGGTCTTCGAAAACAATCGGCAGCAGCACGATGTTCAGCGGCGCCGCTTCGCCCAAGCCGGAAGAAATCACTACGTAATCTGCGGGCACATTGGTCAGCAGAATCCGTTGATTCTCTATGAGACACTGTCCAACCAGGCCTTCACCCTTCCTGAACTCGTTCGAGAGATTTTTGCGCTGTTGATATGCATAGCTCGCGAACAGCTTGAGCACCGGCTCTCCATCCTGCGGTTCGTTGATGTAAAACACACCGTGCTGCATGGAGACGAGCGGTGCCAACTCCGACAGGATCATGCGGGAGACGGCACACAGATCTCTTTGCCCCTGCAGCATCCGGGAGAACTTGGCCAAATTTGTTTTCAGCCAGTCCTGCTCGGTATTGATGCGGGTCGTTTCCTTCAAGTTGCGGATCATCTCGTTCATATTGTCTTTCAGCGTGGTCAATTCGCCGGCTGTCGTGACGTCAATGGTCCTTGACAAATCACCCTTGGTCACCGCAGTGGCAACGTTAGTAATTGCACGCACCTGAGTTGTCAGCGTACTCGCCATGTAGTTTACGTTGTCGGTCAAATCGCGCCAAGTTCCCGCAGCGCCCGGAACGTGCGCTTGCCCGCCGAGCTTACCTTCGGCGCCCACCTCCCGTGCTACGGTCGTGACTTGGTCCGCGAACGTAGCCAGCGTATCGATCATGTTATTGATCGTATCGGTCAGCTCTGCGATCTCCCCCTTGGCATCAACGGTGAGTTTTTGCTTCAGGTTACCGTTAGCGACAGCAGTAACGACCTTGGCGATGCCGCGCACTTGATCCGTCAGATTGGTCGCCATGATATTCACGTTATCCGTTAAATCCTTCCAGATACCGCCGACTCCGCGTACCAGCGCCTGACCGCCCAGCTTACCGTCCGTGCCTACTTCTCGCGCCACCCGGGTTACTTCCGATGCAAACGAGTTCAGCTGATCCACCATCGTATTGATCGTGTTTTTTAATTCCAGAAGCTCACCTTTCACATCCACGGTAATCTTCTTCGACAGGTCGCCATTGGCCACGGCAGTCGTCACGCCGGCGATATTACGCATTTGGGTCGTTAAATTGCTCGCCATGTAATTGACAGTGTCGGTCAAATCCTTCCATGTGCCTGATACGTCTTTCACATCCGCCTGCACGCCCAGCTTACCCTCGGTGCCCACCTCGCGCGCAACCCGTGTAACCTCGGCAGCAAAGTTACTGAGCTGATCTACCATCGTGTTCATGGTGATCTTAAGTTCCAGAATTTCGCCTTTGACGTCAACCGTAATCTTCTTCGACAGATCCCCCTTGGCCACCGCGGTGGTCACCTTGGCTATATTACGCACTTGGTCAGTTAGATTGCGGGCCATGTTATTGACGCCTTCCGTCAAATCCTTCCAGGTTCCGCCGACCCCTTTGACCTCCGCTTGGCCGCCGAGCTTCCCTTCGGTTCCCACCTCGCGGACCACCCGGGTCACCTCGGAGGCAAAGGTGGACAGCTGGTCTACCATGGTATTAATCGTGTTTTTGAGTTCGAGAATTTCTCCCTGGACGTCCGCAGTGATTTTCTTCGACAGATCGCCACCGGCTACCGCAGTGGTAACCACAGCGATATTACGCACCTGATTCGTCAAGTTGGAAGCCATATAATTGACACTTTCCGTCAGATCGCGCCATGTGCCCGCCACGCCAACAACCTGGGCTTGGCCGCCCAGCATGCCGAGCGTTCCGACCTCTCGGGCGACTCGTGTCACCTCGGATGCAAATGTGGACAACTGCTCCACCATCGTATTGATAGTGTTTTTGAGTTCCAGGATCTCGCCCCGTGCGTTCACCGTGATCTGCTTGGATAAATCCCCTTTCGCCACGGCCGTAGTTACTTCTGCTATATTGCGCACTTGATCCGTCAGAGTGCCTGCCATGAAATTCACACTATCAGTTAAATCCTTCCAAGTGCCGGACACGTCCTTGACGTCCGCCTGGCCGCCCAGTTTTCCTTCGGTCGACACCTCCCGGGCAACCCGGGTCACTTCGGAGGCAAAGTTGCTCAGCTGCGCCACCATGGTGTTGATAGTGCTTTTCAGCTCCAGGATCTCTCCTTTTGCGTCTACTGTGATGGTTTTGGACAAGTCGCCTTTTGCAACTGCGGTGGTGACCTCAGCGATGTTACGCACCTGGTTGGTCAAGTTGCTCGCCATGTAGTTGACGCTTTCCGTCAGATCACGCCAAGTGCCGGCAACTCCGCTCACCTCGGCTTGTCCGCCCAAGATGCCTTCCGTGCCCACCTCGCGCGCCATCCGCGTCACCTCGGAGGCAAAAGTGGAGAGCTGATCAACCATCGTGTTGATCGTATTTTTCAGCTCCAAAATCTCGCCTTGTACGTCCGCGGTGATTTTCTTCGACAGGTCGCCATTCGCGACCGCCGTTGTCACAACCGCAATGTTACGCACCTGGTTGGTCAAGTTGGACGCCATATAGTTCACGCTTTCGGTCAGATCGCGCCACGTGCCCGAGGCGCCTTTCACATCCGCCTGACCGCCCAGCTTTCCTTCCGTGCCCACCTCTTTGGCGACCCGGGTTACCTCAGATGCGAATGTGGACAACTGATCAACCATCGTGTTGATTGTATTTTTTAGTTCCTGAATTTCACCTTTGGCGTTCACCGTAATTTGCTTTGATAAGTCCCCTTTGGCAACGGCGGTGGTGACTGCAGCAATGTTCCGGACCTGGTCCGTCAAATTGCTGGCCATATTATTTACGCTCTCCGTCAAGTCTTTCCACGTGCCGGACACGCCCTTAACGTCGGCTTGGCCGCCGAGAATTCCTTCAGTTCCTACTTCGCGTGCGACACGCGTAACCTCGGAAGCAAATGTGCTGAGCTGATTAACCATCGTATTAATGTTATTAGCGGTTCGCAGGAATTCGCCGGTCAATGCTCTGCCCTCGAATTCGAGCTCTACCTTCTGGAACAGATCGCCTTGGGCGACGGCATTGATAACCCTCACCATCTCACTAGTAGGCTGTATCAGATCAACTACAAGGCCGTTAAGTGACTCGACCATGGTCTGCCATGCACCGCCTGTGTTTTTATGAGAAAATCTGCGGGAAAGCTGTCCCTCTTTACCCACCACCTTGGCAACGGATTGGACTTCCGCTACCAGGCTTTCCTGCATGTCCATAATTTCATTGAAAGTATCTGCCACTTTGCCGGCAATCCCGGTGTGATCAAACGGCATTCGGTAAGCAAAATTGCCCTTTTTCAGCGCCATCAAAGCATTCAATAGCTCGCCGGTATCGACCTGGTCTGTTTGCGTGATTTGGTACCCGTCATGCTCCGACATAAATCTCCATCCTTTACACTCCGTTTTTAAAGCGGTCAGTTAGCTGACACAGATCTTTCAAATCTATCATACTATGCCCCGTCAGCTGGTGTCATCATCATAGTTTTGCTTTTTTGCGGCGTTTCAACTGACAGTTTATGTCGGATCTGTCGAAAATTTGAGATTGTCGCACCAAGTTAGACACGGAGCAATAAGTATAAAACATTTTTAGCACTTAATACCTGCCAGTTCGTTCTTGGTAAACCCGCCGGGGAAAAAAATAAAAAACGCCCCTCGTAGAGAGAGGCGCATAATTCCATTATCATGCCCGAACTGACTTAACCGACTCCAAAGCCTTCAGCGTTTCCCGAATAAAGGCCGGTTCATCCTTAGGTGTGCGGGAAGTGATTATATTGCGGTCTACGATCACCTCTTCATCCTTATAATTGGCATCGGCATTTTTCAAATCATCCTGCAGCGGAGGATAGCAAGTAAGGGTACGCCCGTTAACCAGACCTGCGCTGATCAATATTTGCGGTCCGTGACATATCGCCGCGATCGGCTTGCCCCGCTTGTCCATTTGCTGCACAAAGGACTGTATGTGCTCGCTGAGTCGAAGCTGCTCTGGAGATGATCCGCCGGGAATCACCACAGCATCATATGCATTCGGATCGGCGTCGTTAATCATTTGTTCCACTTCATAAGATACCTGTTTATTCTTGCCCTCTACGCGTTCGCCGGCCTTCAGACCAATTATCACCGTTTCATGCCCCGCCTCACGCACTGCATCGTAAGGCTTCTGCATCTCACTGTCCTCGAATTGCGGTGCTAACAAAAAAGCTACTTTTGCCACAACAATCGACTCCTTTCGGTTATAAAGGCATTTAGGCATACGCTAATATATTAATCGAATTCTATGAATCTTAAACATGTTCCGTCGCAGCGACAGCCGCACTGATGTTCACACAATACATTAAAAGACGCGTCCAAAACCACTGGATATGGTATTTTTTACTGTATAATAAGCTGCAGTTTTGGTACGATGAAACCGTATTCCTCACATGACGTCCCTTGTTTGATCTCATGATTCGCATGTTCCCATGTACAGAAGCTCGTCATCACCCAGCCAAAGAAGGTGCATCCCAATGCCAAGGCCGGCGTTGTCCGTCAGCGGAAATCAGCGTTTTCTGCTCCGCAGCGTCTCGATTATGCTTGGATTGTTTATCAATCAACTGCTGCAGACGGCGGGCAGTATCCTATTGGCCCGCGTATTGCACGGTCCCGTGAAGTTCGGCGAAGTTAATCTGCTTCTGCAGGTGTTCGGGATGGTGTCTTTATTTCTTAATGTCGGTTTCAATTCTGCGCTGGTGTATACCTTCTCGACTGACCGCGGCGAGGCCATTCGCAACCGATTCCGGCTTGCCCTGCTGGGCAGCACGTTGTTTGGGGGGATCGTTAGCTTTCTGCTTATTGCCCTGTTGCCGCTGTTATCGGACGTTTATGCTTTGCCTGCACTCAGGGATGCACTGGTCATCGGCTGCATCATGTTGGTCTTCAACTCAGTTATCAATATCGGTGTGTCGTCGTTTTCGGGTAACCGGGATTTCACACACAGGCGGTCTTCATGGTGATTGCTACGCTCTTCTCTACGTTGGGCACCGTTCTAGGTGTATTTTATCCTGTTGGCGGCGGCAATCTCTTATGGAGCGTTGCGGTCTGGATGGGGCTTGGCTCCCTCTTAACGGCGCTTATCATCTGTTGGAGGGTACATACGGTGCACCGTCCCCAATGGCCAGGCTCAATCTCACTTCCGGCTATGTGGGAAATGATGAAATACGGTACACCTTTGTGGGCGGGCAACATTGCGAAGGCGTTTCAACAGCCGTTCCTGGTCATGATCATCGGCTCGACCTCTGTGATAGCGGTCGGACACCTGGCGAACGCTTTTCGCATCACCGGTTTTATAGGTATCGTCACCTGGGCATTCATGATCGTGACGTTCCCCTTTGTAGCGGAAAGCTCCAGGGATTTAGCCGAGAGCAAGTACCGGGGTACCCTTGTATTCGCTATAACAATCTCATGCTGTACCCTTTGACTCTGCTGATCTGTTTGTATCCTAATCAAATCAACGGGTTTTTGTTCGGTGAAAGCTACACTGCCGCTGAGTCGGCAGCCTACATCCGTTTGCTGGCGTTAGGCGTATTTTTCTCGTCGGTGAGCAGGCTGGGCGGAGCTATTTTAGCGGGAAAAACCGAAAGCGAATTTTTGGGTGATGATCGTTGCGGGCATTCCAATCGTCACCGTCGTACCGTTTGTAGCAGCAGATAACCCTATGCTTGCCGTATGGACGCGGGCTGGGCCGCTTCCGCGCTGTCGATGATCTGGTTTTTCTACCATGAGGGCATGACTCTGGATTGGTGGAAAGCTTACGGTGAGCCGCTGCTGCCTTCATTGATCATGGGTGCTTGGATGGAGATCGGCAGATTTGCCGGTAGTTTTTTCGCAGCGTTTGTTTGTCTGGGCGTCGCAAGTTTATTGGCTCTCACGTTGTTGATCGAAGCCCGGTCAGTCAAAGCACGAACACCCAGTCTCTTCCGGCCTAAATCGTAGCCAACAGTCTTATACCTGCGACCAGCGAGTATGTCGCTCTATGTCCGTGTGCTTGCTTCTCGCCATAATCGGTGCAGCGTTCGACGGAGACGCCGGAACGGATGGAACAACGCTGCCGGCGTTCGCGCTGAAGGCACTGTTCCCTGTAGATGTATACGCTTACTTTTTTTCTTGCGCAAACACCAGGTGAACAGCCGATGCGAAGAATCGTTGTTTGACAGCAGATTTAATTCTCATGCTTCTCTATGCGATTAATCGTGAGAGCAGAATTTTGCTCCGACATGAAATCATAAAATTCTTCAGCAGTCTTGAAACGATAAGTATCGCCCTCTGCCACCACAGTATACAAAGCTTCTTCTTCAGCCATCGTTTTCACCCCCTTAGTTTCCATGTTATGGATAAGTTACAATAAAATGCCGACACGTTACATATTATTTAAACACCTTGCGAGCTGTTTAAAACAGGAAAAACGGGTTCCTTAGTGCACTGTGCAGGCAAAAACCTCTGCACAAGCGGCACATATCTTTTGCCCAGTTTTGGGGAAACTACAAAAGTTATAAATTGCTCTGAAAGCATACCCGTGGCTCGAGCGGAGCCCGTTAGGAGGTTACACACGTTGGAACACCCGTTTGACGAAAAGCTCATCCCTGTTACCTCAGTCACAAGCGGTGAGCTGATGCAAGTGCTGCCGGACATTTATTGTCTGCCGATTCAAATTGTTAACGTATGCTTTGTAGGCAATCCGCAGCAGCCGGCCGAGTGGATCTTGATTGATGCAGGCATGCCCGAATCAGCGGAAATGATCATCCGATCGGCGGAAGGACTTTTCGGTACCAAACCTCGCGCCATTATACTGACGCATGGCCATTTTGACCATGTAGGCGCCATTGCGCAGTTGATCGAACGTTGGGATGTGCCGGTATACGCACACCCATTGGAAATGCCTTATCTAACCGGGCGTGCGGAGTATCCGCCGCCGGACGACACTGTGGAAGGCGGCCTGGTGCCTGAATTATCCCGGATGTTCCCTCATTCCGGCATAAATTTGGAAGGCAAGATTCTGGTGCTGCCTCCTGACGGCAGCGTGCCTCATATGCCCGAATGGGGCTGGATGCATACGCCCGGTCACGCACCGGGCCACGTGTCGCTGTTCCGGGAACGGGATCGTGCGCTGATTGCAGGCGATGCCTTTTGCACAGTGAAGGAGGATTACCTGCACGAAGTCGTAATGCAGGAGCCGGAAGTGTATGGACCGCCAAGATATTTCACTCCAGACTGGGACGCGGCGCGGGAGTCGGTTAAATTGTTGGCCTCTCTCAACCCGGTGACAGCCGTTGCCGGCCATGGCAGACCTATGGCCGGACCGGTGCTGGCCGAAGGCCTTCGTATGCTGGCCGAGCGGTTCGACGAGATCGCGGTTCCCGACAAGGGCCGCTACGTTAATGCCCAACCATAGCGCCGCTGGCGGCAAAATAATAGTGCCTGGCGAACATCGCCAGGCACTATTATTTTGTCCTTCCGTCATACAGCACGGTACTCCTGCTGTACAGACAGCATGCGGATGCGTGAATGTGTCGACGTGTGTTATAATCCATGCATTACTTGGACTCAAGCTATGCATGAAAGGGGAGGCAACATGGCTTTCGGCATCACGAGAGCAGAATTACAGCAGTGGAAAGAGGCGGTAGTTCGCGGCGAGCTTGCCTTCTTGACTCACTATTGGTATGATCCGCGTTTCCCGGATGTGAAAACTGTCACAAAAGTGGGCTGCTCCGATCTCGAGACGTTGGTACAGTGGTGTGAAGCGCGTGGCTTAAACCCACAGTACATTCACCACCGGCGCCCCTTCCCCCACTTCGACCTTATCGGACAGAAGCAGTTGGAGATCCTTCGTCAGGAGCGCCTGCTGACCCATCTCCATCGATTTCGCTTGATCTAGCCTCCGCTGCACCGCTGACGGCTCCTGAATAATTTGCCAATTGCAGGGCAGGCACCCCCCGGCCACATCCGTCACCGGGCCATACCCCCAGAGTCATAGGGAGCAGCCATGTTGGTGCTCCCTTTGTTGTTTTTGCCAATTTTGTAACTCAGCTGTTTAATACTTTCAACATCGCATTGATTGAGCCGGCATGGTTATGCTCATGCATCAGATTCACTTGCAGCAGTTCACCCGCCGTTTCCGCGTTCGCAAAGTTTTCCTTTGCCGCTTGATGCAGTCTTCCTGTGAAGTGTGCGATGATTTGTTGAGGCTGGCCTTTCAATTGTTCAATGATGGTTTCCCAGCTAGGAACGCCATCCCCCCAATCAGAAGGCTTCGTGCCGTTGCCGAAAAACGTGCGATAGGATGCGGGCAGCTGTGAAGCCTCACCTGACAACCCGTACATGATTCCGTCTGTGACCGTCAGAATATGACCCAAATGCCACAAAATATTGTTGTTAAAACCGGGAGGTTGAACCGTGCGGTGCTGGGGCGCACATTTGTCCGCCAGCTCTAAAACACGTTCCCGCAGCATCCCCATAGCTCCAAACAAAAACGCTTCTCTCATAAAAAACATCCTCCCATTATGTATAATAGTGATCTTTACCTTCTAATCATACCCATACTCAACGCCGGCAATCAAGCGGATGGCAGCAGACCGGTTAACCAGCCTGCGTATTCATGCGGTGGCACACCCAAACCAATGCTGCCGCCAATACCATACCGCCGCCCACCACACAGACACCATACCACTGACCGGTGCTCCACGCATAGCTGCCCAGCGCAGAGCCCACTGCGCCGCCAAAAAAAGTGCTGACCATGAAAATGGTGTTCAGCCTCCCGCGGGCGTCCGGAATTAACGCGTAGATACGGGTCTGGTTGGAGACCTGAGAGCCTTGCACGCCTAAGTCAACTAAAATCACACCCAGAATGAGCCCCCACAAGTAATAGCCGGCGAAGCCAAACAACAGGTATGACACCAGCGTGCAAGCGATAAAGAAACCGACAATCCCCGTCGCCCCGAAACGGTCCGCCATCCGCCCCGCCAGCGGTGCTGCCGCTGCACCAAACACACCCACCAAGCCAAACAGCCCGGCGATGCCGCTGCCGTAATAATACGGACTGCCCTCTATAAAGAAGGACAGCGAAGTCCAAAACACACTAAAACTGCCAAACATCATAAAACCGATTAGCGACGCTTCCCTTACCGTAGGTTGTGTTCTCACCAGCTCGGCCATCGACTTAAAGAGTTGGCCATACGTTAGATTCGATTGCGGATAGCTTTTCGGAAGTACCCGCAGCAGCACTGCAGCTAACGCGAGCATCATGCTGGCAGCAATCCAATACATGGCACGCCAGCCCCACAGCTCTCCGACCGCACCTGCCACCGTTCTAGCCAATAGCACGCCGGTCAGCAGGCCGCTCATGACAGTCCCTATAATTTTGCCCCTGTCAGCGGGCGGCGCCATTTGCGCAGCCAGCGGCACGATGAGCTGTGGAATTACCGTTGTGAAGCCAAGCACCAGACTGGCGAAGTACATCCAAGACAAAGTTTGCGCAGCCGCAACACACATGAGAGATACCGTGACCGCGGTCAGCATCGTGACAATTAAACCTCGTCGTTCCCTGATGTCCCCAAGCGGCACAAACAAAAACATACCCGCAGCATAGCGATTTGAGTTAACATCGGCACATATCCTACCTCTTGAGCCGACGCCTCGAAGCTGCGGGAAATGTCTGCGAGCAGCGGCTGATTGTAATATAGATTGGCAACGGTCATCCCGCACGCGACAAAATGGTCCCGGTTGATAGGCCGGCTTCCGTTGATTTCGCGGATTCCAACGTGGAAATTTCCATGCGCCCCTCATGCTCTCCTGTTATTTACTCCCCAGTGATTCACAGAAGATCAGCCATAATTGACCTTTCCTGTTTCACCGGCCACAATGTGCCCCGCTCCCAAGCTAAAACGAAGGATTCGTACCTCCTATTCTCCGGACACGCGCTGAGATCGCCGAAGTACCGTGCAATCGCAAAAATTTGTGATTGGTGTGCTTTTAATGCCGCCGCCTTCAACTCCCAGGATGGTCTGGTGTCAATGTGAACCGAGGGTGTGCGTCCCTGCGCACGCAATGTGTCAGATATACTGTAATACATTTTTTGCACAGACGGACACCGGCCGCTATGTACAGCCTCGGCCGTAATCTTGGAGATCGTCATGTGATCCGGATGAAAGTTGCCTCCATCCTCCGGAAAAGTGAATACGATTTTTAACTCATGTCGATTGATGAATGACACTACTTCATCGACGAATTTCTCCTGATCCATCATATTCAACTTCCCGTCCGGATAGCCCAAATGTTCAACATGATTCAGCCCCAGGATGCGAGCGGCTGTGTCCATTTCCTCTGTTCTCATCGCGGCCAGCTCATCATTCGTCAGATGCGCCACGTCACCATTCTTTTTACCGGCATCGCCCCTGGTGGCAAGCAGCAGAACCGGTCGTTCTCCATTATCCGCGAGGCTCTTGATAAGACAAGCACTGAGAAATGTTTCGTCATCCGGGTGCGCATAGATAAATCCTATGTTTGTAGACATCTTGCTGCCTCCTATGCTGTGTTCATTTGATGAAGTGCGGCTTCGCCTGCCAGATTTGTGCAGCTCTGCACGTTATCCCTACGCCCTTATCGCGCGACCGTGCCGAATGTTTCAAAATACGCAAGCATAGTGTAAAAAAATATGTAGCACAATAGCTTAGATTACTTGGAATAAAAGGAGTGTTTCACCATGGATGGACAACACCACGATTATGATACTAACTTTGACACCATCGACGATATCATTAATTTCTATACCAGCAAACACAGCTCTCAAAATACACCCGGCGAGTCGGACATTCCCGACACAGATGACAGTCCCCATACGCTCGGCAGCGATTGATGTGAACGTCCGCGGTCCAGCGGACGTAATCCTCACGTAGTGCGCACCATGTTTTATGCAGTTGTCTCGAAGTCAATCTCGAGGAAGCGCAGTACCTCTTCATTCCAAAGGTTTTTTACGTAGGCAACATGATCAGGATGGCTGCTATACGCTTCATATGCAGCAAGATCGGCGAACTCCATGGAGAACCCGAAATCATAATCCGTTTTGTTGCTGACCTGACGAAATACCTCAAACCGCTCAACGTACGGAATGGCTGTTAAAGCCGCCTCGCTGTCCCTAAGAAATGCCTGGCTCTCTTCCAGATCCATATCATATTTCAAAGTAAAAATAACGATGTGTTTGATTCTTTTTCCTGACATCCCTGCTCCTCCGTTCAATGCTTTTCTCTAGGGTTCAATCCCTCCACATATGCACACATGTTGCTATACAACCCAGTCCTCTATCAAACAACCTATCACACACATCAATAGCACTATATGATGCCAACACTCAGCGCATTGCTAAGTGATCGGATGGGGATGCGGTACAATCGGTCTCACTACCCCAAACAGCTTGCCGACATACACCATAGCATAGTATCATAGCTATCAGCCCTATCTTACATACAAAAAGGAGCAGCTGTCTATGACCGTACACGAGGCAATCACCCGTCATACACGTAAAATGCAGAAGCATCTAGAAATATTTCAAGAGCTGGACCATGACCGCGAGCAAGCCATAGACAGAGCGGTGGAGCTGTGTCTAGCCGGGCGACCGTTCTCTGTGGACGAGATCAACCGCGTTACGGCCAAAATTAACGAGCATGCCAAACACGGCATATCGCCGACACGCCCGCGTGTCACCCCCGAAATGGTACGAGAGTACGACGACCGGTTATCGCGCTCGAACTGAGCTGGAACCCGCGTCCCAACATTAAAGCCGGCACACGCTCGCGACACACAGCTTAAGCGACAGCGTGAGCAATTTTTCTACCAAACTAAAGCTGTACCACCCGCTCTGCCGCGGCAAATAGCAGTTCGTTAATATCTCACGGTCTATTAAATCGGCAGAAATATATTGCTCGCTATGATCTACGCCGCATGGTAGGAGCCGTCGAAGGGCGCGGCAAGCCAAGCTCCTCCTGCACGTTCCCCGTCGTCAATCGATTCTCCCGCTGCAAGATGCCCGGCACTGGAGATATCCAGCAGGCCGGGAAACGCATCCTCAGCCAGCATGCTGCTTTTGAAAAAAGCAATATCGCCTGCCCATTCTCTTCGCTTAGTATCCAGCATCGAAAGGTACGGTGCTACCATCCTCTCTTATGAACCTCGCTGCGCGTGGCGGTGCCCGCCGGTCAGAGGCACTCATCATAAATATCAAATCGCTTTTCATCCCGCATTATATCCCTGGCAGGCTCCTCGATTCACCAATTTTCGCGTGCTATCTGCTAATTTTATCAAAGATATTCCGCTGCGTCCTGCCTGGGTTGTTCATTTTGGCCGCACCATCTGCTCAGGCCGCACGAAAGCATCAAATTGTTCTTCGGTCAACAGTCCGCTCCGAACTGCCGCTTCCTTCAGCGACAGTCCCACCTGATGAGCCAACTTAGCTATCTTGGCAGCATTGTCATAACCAATGTGCGGATTCAAAGCCGTCACGAGCATCAGTGATCGCTCCACATTGCGTTGAATCACTTCCTTATTCGGCTGTATACCCACCGCACAATGCTGATTAAATGAACTCATCACATCAGCCAGCAGCCTCACTGATTGCAAAAAATTATAGATTATGACCGGCTTAAACACGTTCAACTCAAAATTTCCTTGACTCGCGGCGAAACCAATTGCTGCGTCGTTCCCCATCACCTGGCAGACAACCATCGTCATCGCCTCGCTTTGCGTAGGATTCACCTTGCCGGGCATAATTGAGCTTCCCGGTTCATTGTCAGGGATTATGATTTCCCCGATACCGCACCTTGGACCGCTCGCAAGCCATCTGACATCGTTAGCGATTTTCATCAGATCAGCAGCAAGCGCCTTCATAGCTCCATGCACATACACAACTTGGTCGTGGCTCGTTAAGGCGTGAAATTTATTTTCTGCTGACGTAAACGATTTGCCCGTTGCCCGGCTGATCTCCTCCGCTACCAGCCCGCCAAATTCCGGATGCGCATTCAACCCTGTTCCAACCGCCGTTGCTCCGATTGCCAGCTCCTTCATTGTCTCTATACTTTCTTCTAACATCCGACGTGATTTATCGAGCATGGCCCACCAACCGCTGATTTCTTGTCCCAATGTCAGGGGGGTCGCATCCTGCAGGTGTGTGCGTCCTATCTTCACTATATCGTGAAATGCCTCCATCTTGTTCCTCATCGTATTTCTCAAAGCCGCCAATGCGGGCAGCAGCCGATCCTCTACTTCCAACACGCCTGCTATGTGCAGCGCCGTGGGGAATGTGTCATTGGAGCTCTGGGACTTGTTCACGTCATCGTTCGGATGAACGCGGCTGCCGCTGCCCTGTGCTTCAAGCAGCTGGTTCGCCCGATGCGCAATGACCTCATTAACATTCATGTTCGATTGGGTTCCGCTGCCCGTCTGCCAAACAACCAGTGGAAAATGGTCATCCCAATGGCCCGCGATAATTTCATTGGCCGCTGCGATGATCGCCTGCGCTTTTTCAGTTACCAATGTTCCCAGCTTCTGATTTGCAAACGCCGCGGCCTTTTTCAATATCGCGAAAGCTTTTATTACCTCAAGGGGCATCTTTTCCGTCCCGATTTTGAAATTTTCGCTGCTGCGCTGCGTTTGCGCCCCCCACCACCTGTCCTCCAGAACATAAATTTCACCCATGGTGTCTCGCTCGAGTCTAAACTTCATTCGACTGATCCTCCTTTGGGTTGCCCAATGTATACGATATTTTACCCAGTTCACTGGCGTGCAACGCTGCTTAAACAACATGTACAGCTGCAAAAAATGCGCTGCACCTGTTTCACATGATTCAAAGGTGGTTAAGTAGTGAAGGTGTAGCCGTCGCATCAAACTATGGCGCTCAGGAGGAGTAACATCAATGTACACTTTAGACAGCCGGTTTACCGACGCCGCTGAAGGAATGTATTATACATATGAGGAAGATAATCAAACGAAGTTTTTGGAGATAAACAATGCATTCGTTCATCTGAGCGGCATCCCGAAGTCAGAGCTCTTAGCCGCGGATCCCGACACGCTGTTTGCGCCGGAGTCACTAAAAAAGCTGCCACAGAAGAAAAAACGCCTGAATCAAAAAGGCTATGTATATTCCGAAGATCATTTGATCGGCCGCAATGGTGTGAAATTAAATGTAGAAATTCACAGCAGCAAGCTGCGTTGGGGCCAGCGCGATATTTACTTCCATGTGGTGAAAGACATTTCTGAAAAAAAGTGGATCGCATCCCAGGTACGCAACAAGCTTATTTTGGCGTCTGGTATTTTGGATCAGCAGATGAAAATATCCAGTATTTACAACCATTACGCCCCGCTGCCGTTCATTGAGCCCGAAGAGGGAATGCAGGGACTATCCCTGTTCTCGTTTATTGACAAAACCGATCTGCTGAAAGTTCGACGCTGCTTCGCTAAGTCAATGGAGTATCGTCAGGAAAAACAGGTTACCTTTTTAACCAATGAATCGTACGCTTACGGCGCGATCAAAATGAAGGCTACGGTAAAACCACTGGTCAACGGCAGCAACGACGTCACCAAGGTGGCATTCGTTTTGTGCCGAGCAGACAACGCCGAGGATCTCGCCGAAGAATTTTCGCCGTTAATGTTAGCTTGCTTGTAATTTTGCAGCCCATAAACATACGCATACAACACATAACAAGACAGCTGATCGCACCTTGGGGGGTCGATCAGCTGTTCTCTTTTACTGCGTGGTGTAAATTTAGCCTCGTATGCATACCACGCATTGTTTGTCTCCGAGGAACAAACGCGTGTCTTAAGCACTGGCGTGTTTGCATTTGCATTTTTGAAGTAAATGTGATATAATTTTCGAATGTATCAAAAGCAAACGTACCCGTAGTAATTACCCTCTGTTGGCTTTCTTTTACTCCACTCATAAAAACAAGCTCAAATTCCCAATGACCCTGCAAGAATTTGTTGTGTTACTGATCCACACTGGCGCGGCCTAGGAGCCGCAAGGATGAAAGAGAGGTAGGGCTTTCGTTGTTTTAGTACGCTTAAACCATGTTTTTTATGTTAGAAAGCAAGTTGCAATTGATACTTATGCCAATGCTTATTGTTCCGAATCAATGGCTGCAATAACCTTTCGGCTCACCGTGTCCAAAGCGTTAAGCTCCTCTGAAGAGAATTGAATGTCAACTGCCTCGACATTTTCCTTCATATGCTTAATGCTTTGGGACCCGATGATCGCAGTTGTAAGCGCATTCTGATGAAGCAGCCAGCTAATCGCAATCTGCGCAATGGTTTTATTCCTAGTATCGGCTATCTCTTTCATCAGTAGAATCAACTCTTCCTCGAGCTTCAAGTGCTCGGGCAAAAACAACCTGCGGGTGCTGCGGAAATCATTCTCATCGAGCTGTTTGCCACCGACATGAAACGCCCCCGTCAATATGCCCTTCGCAATAGAGCTGTAACTCATAATAGCTATGTTTTCACGCTCGCAATGAGGCAGCACATCCTCTTCTATCGCACGATGAAGCAAGCTGTACTCAGGCTGAATGATATCGATTTGAGCGAAGTTGGCCGCTTCTTTCAGCTGCGCCAACGAAAAGTTGGACACCCCGATAGCACGAATCAATCCTTCTTCTTTCAGCTTATTAAATTCCCCCAGCGTCTCACCGACCGGAATATCAAAGCTTGGCCAATGAATATAATAAATATCTAGGTAGTCCGTCCGAAGCCGTTTCAAGCTGGCCTCGGCTGATCGTCTCACGTCGTCAGGTGCAAGGTGGGCCCGACTGACCTTGGTAGAGATAATCACGTCTTTGCGCTTACCTTCCAGAGCCGCACCGACCACTTCTTCCGAATGGCCCGAGCCATAGCCTTCCGCCGTATCAAAGGTGGTGATGCCCATCTCGAACGCCGATTCGATTACCTTCATGTTGTTTTCATCGCTAGTGAGCTCCCACGGCCCTCCGCCGAGCTCCCAACAGCCGAAGGTGATCGTCGAAACTTGCATGCCTGTTTGACCTACTAGCTTGGTTTTCATAAGCAGCCTCTCCTTCATTGTAAATGGTCGTGTACTCCGCCTTCTTTTTGGATTGCATCGCCACGCCGCACAATGCACCTCCTAGTACATATTATCACATGTAGCCACTGGTCACATTGTTTCCTCGTCTAAGCTACGGCCACCATCGGGAGGCCCCATGGCTATATTCGCAAGGCTGTGCTCACAGGGTGCAGCCGCATAGCTTAGCACTTCGTTACCATCAGGGTGGTATAGTACCTTTACGACGACATCTTCGCGCCAATGAACACAAAATCAATACAAACAATTCTGCTAAAATAAATGCGTTTATCGTAAAAAAATGATTCTAACACACTGTGATGCCTGTCAAAATTTACCGAGACTCGTCACCTATTGACCGAAATATGTGACCCAGGTTAAAATGTTAAAGTGCTTACAGTTTTTCTAATTTAATCCAAGTGGAGGAATTATCTATGAGTATGGATGTAACTTACCAACCTCCTGCCGGTCAACCACCATATCCGACCCATCAGACGACGCAGGTGCCCGTGATGAGTGTGAAAGACTGGCTCATTACCCTGCTTATTAGTATGATACCGATTGCCGGTATTGTTATGTTTTTTGTATGGGCATTCGGTGACAACACGAATTTGAACAAAAAAAATTACGCTAAAGCCGTGCTCATCATGAGCGGCATTGTGATTGCTTTGTATGTAGTGGTTGTTGTTTTAGTGTTAGTTATCGCGGGCATTTCCGACGCCGGCCGGAGCTATTGAACGGCCGCGGCAGTACAACTAGCACGTACGCTATTAATCCCTAGGCAGCAGCTATGTTACTACGGTGTTGCGAGCGCGATGCCCCGGTGGGAGGACTGACAAGCAGGAAACGCGTAGGCGCTGACTTCTCGATCGACATCATCCACATTGGGCCCTACATCGAGGTGGACCGCGCGGCGGACTATTGGGAAGTACCACTGCACTCAGGTACGCGAGACTGCCGCCCGACATCCAGCCAATGGCACAGCGTTTGCTGCTGCCTCCCAACGATAGACTCACACGAAAAAAATAAAGGCTTCGGACTCTTGGTCCGAAGCCTTTATTGATATATGCGGACGAGAGGACTCGAACCTCCACGGGGGGTTAGCCCACACGGACCTGAACCGTGCGCGTCTGCCAATTCCGCCACGTCCGCTCATTGAATTGATGGTGCGGTCGGAGGGATTTGAACCCTCACACCCAGTGGGCACTACCCCCTCAAGATAGCGTGTCTGCCGTTCCACCACGACCGCGAGCCCTCACAGCTGTTATCTCACAGCCGGATTTATAATATAACATAGGTTTGAAGTGTTTGCAACTGTACTATTTTTACCATATGAACAGTGCTGTGATCCGGCGTCCAGTTAATACTGGTTGAATAGATGGGGCAGAAGACGTCGCTCCCACACTAACTCGGGGGCTGCAGCCGTGGATGATATACGCTGTACACAACGATTAAATTACATACTCTGTGCGCAAAAACATGAAATCCGAGCAACTGGGGTAATATATATGCAAACCAAACGAACTTGGAGGCCAGCTATGAATTCACATTTCTCAGTGGCAGACCTATCCCCATCGCTAGTGTCCGAAATCAAACAGCTGGAAGAACGGCTTCGCGCAGACGTCAACGAAAATATCGTTCTCATTGCGTATTCGGAAGATCCGGCGCAGGAATCTGCGAGCCCGTCGGAGCATCCGCACTGAAGAACTGCCGAATGTACTTTGTTCGGCTCTCTGAGGCTATTCTGCGGTTTGTTCCGATCTGCACGATGCCGGATGTAGAGGCTGACATCACATCAACCCTTCCCACTTGAATTCGATCATATGGGTTGTCAATCGCCAACTCCAGCGTTTCATTGAATTCTGGGGCGGGGATTTCCCTCGCAAACAAGGCGTAGTCGTTGAATTCGCCTTCCCGGCCGTCGAAAACAGCCCCTTCCCTGTGCACCTCCAGTACGCGAGAAATGGGCTCGATTGTGTCATTGTCCCCTACGTGTGCGATGGATGCCATAGTTACCGTGTTGATGTTCAGCTCACGTACCAATGACCATCGCTTCATGAGCCGTTCTCCTCATCCTCGCCGTTCTCCTGCTCATCCTCGCTGTTCTCCTGCGCATCCTTGGCGTGCTCCTGTACATCCTCGGCGTTCTCTTGCGCAGCCTCGTCATGCTCCTGTGCGTCCTCGCCGTTCTCTTGCGCAGCCTCGTCGTGCGCCTGTGCATCCTCGGCGTTCTCTTGCGCAGCCTCGTCGTGCTCCTGTTCATTCTCATCATGCTCTTGCGCATCTTCATTCTGCACCGGGGGCAAAGTGGCCAGCGGCCCCACTAGCAGTGACTCCGGCGGGCTGTCGACAATCGAAGAACAAATCACTTGCTCGGTATCCCCGATCAAAAGGACGGAAGAATTCGTGATCTCTATAATTCTGACATCTCCCACCGTTAATCCGTGATTCACCACCTTCATGTTCATCACTCGCCCACATCCTTTTTCGGTAGTCTATGAAAATAGTTCGCCAATGCCTTTCGAATGTCATTTTGTGTGCGGAACAGCACAGAGTCTTTGATCGAAGGCAATTGATCCGCAATCGCTCCGGGGGACATCTGCTGCAAATAATGCTTTATTCTGTGTTCAATCTGTTTTTTCAAATCCTCGATAATCATATTTTGATGATCTTTATTCAGGTAGTGTCCGCTTTGAGCTTGCAGCCGTTCTATGTGTTGCGGCACCTGCTCATTCATGTATTTGTCAAGCTCCCTGCTAATGTCGTTTGCGAGCTCCACACCCGGCCTCGCCGGCAGGTCGCCAGGCTGCAGCGTATCATCGGGCTCTTCTTCTGCAGCTTCGCTGTCTGTCGCACCGGTGCTGCCGACATCCAGGTCACCCCATGTGCCCGGCGTCAGTCCGATATTCAGCGTCCCATCCAACTGTTCCACCTTGAGTTGATCAAATTTGTACTCGACCCGATCGATGTGAATCCGCTTTTGGTCCCTCAGCATATTCATTTCGCTCTGCATGTCTGACAATCTGCGTTCCATATCGGCGATTTGCCTGGTTTGCATTCCAATCAATCCATGCATTTGATGCACGGTCGCCGCTAACTGATGCCAGTAATTCACATGCATCACCTCCACCATTAGCGTATGCAGACACTACCGATGGGTGTTCGCCCATTCCGGCTCATTTGCCGTACAGCTGCCGTGCCGTTTCTGTTATGTGGGAGAGGGCAACGGCACAAGAAACCGCACCTGGCCGCTTTCACCCAGCTGTCCAGCCGCTTCTTCAAAGCATCCCGTGTTATATAAATTGGATAACGGCTTAATCAGCCCGGCACTTCCGATTTGTACCACCGAAGAGTTAGTTACATTGTTTACACGAAATTGATGGATCACAATATTCTGATGTACAACGAGATCCATATTATGCCACCCCCGAGTTCCCCGCTTTCGCTTGGTTCGAATCCTTAACGTCCTGATCGTTGGTATTTGTGCTGCTTATCGCATTATTGGTCCGTGGGAAATCACCTGCATTGAATGAACCCGCTCCTGCGAAGTATTTGGAGGTGCTTTGCGGCGCAAGCTGTACCGCATCACCAATTTGTACGATGGATCCCTGGCTTACGCTGACTATTTTGAAGCTACCCACAATTGAAGGCATAGATTAAGTCTCCTTTTCCAGTCGTTGTATACTGTATGTTCACCAATGGGTGTAGGCTACTCCGAGTGATAACAAATTCCGTTTGTAGCACATACCAGGTCGCATTCATAATATGGATCATCTGGGCGGAAAGGAGCGTCTGCCGCATGAGCAGAAGTGGCGATACAAACAAATCCTTTTGGCAAACACTCGAAAAGTTAATCGGTGCCAAACTGCCTGACTTGCCTGACGACGAGCAGCTGGATTTATTAAAAGATACATCGTGGGTACAAAATTACGTCAAGCGGGCGTTCGAGCAAGTGGTACCCAAGCAGGAGCCGAGTCAAAACCGCAGCGGCGCAGCTGAAGTCTTCGAAACGCATCATTACGTCATCCTCAAAGTGAAAATGCCGTATGAAGCTGACCCGTTGGTAAAGCTCAGGGTCGATCAGGTGAAAATTGAGTCAGCGCTCAAGAACATAAGCCAGATTATACGGCTGCCCTGTCTTGTCGTCCCGAGCACCGGCAGAGCCACTTATAAAGACGGAGTACTACAGGTCAGAATTAAAAAAAGAAAAATCAGCAAATTATACCGGGATATTTCCGTGAGGTATTTGTGAACGATCAGCGGCAGACTTCAATGTGTGCCTAACCAGGTTACAAAGGAGGTTACTATGCTTCGTATCATCGTTGATTTGTCCGATAGGAGGTTATACTTGTTGGAAAACGACAGAGTGATTCGAGGATTCCCGGTAGGCATAGGCAAGGAGCTAACACGCACCCCCACCGGCAATTATTCCATCGTGAATAAAGCACCTAACCCCGGAGGGCCGTACGGCGCTTTTTGGATGGGATTGTCCAGACCGCATTATGGCATACATGGCACCAACGACCCGGCATCGATTGGGACGCAAGCTTCCCGCGGCTGTATTCGTATGTACAACAAGGATGTTCTTGAATTAGAAAAATTGGTCTCAATCGGTACCAAGGTTACGATTAGAGAGTAAACCCACCAAATTGCGATGTCAGCGTCCATGGTCCCAGCTTTCGGGATAGTTCGCTTCTAGCCGCCTTCCCTGTGCGGTATCCGCAGCGGGCCTTTAAGCCCGGCCTCTCCGATTATGCCTCTCCGATTATGCATAGCTGGCCTGTGGGCCCGGCCTCTCCGATTATGCATAGCTGGCCTGTGAGCTCGTCCTCCTCTACCTATAGCTAGCCTCCGCGGCGCCTAGCCGGTATCGTTGCAGCCGATCCTCGGCCGACGCCCCGGGTGATACGTCTCTACGCGAAAAAACCACCTGCGAGACATGCGCAAAGTGGTTAAATCGGTGTAACATTGATGTGATGAATCATGTCACTCAGAGCTTTTATTCCGTCTTACCATCTTCGACCGCTATCTTCTCGGACACGGTATCCCTAATTACAGACATGACGAGCTGCAGCAAGTAATTGATATCTTCTTGTGACTGACGAAATTCGTTTACGATTGGAATAGCATCCAACTGTTCCTGCAACTCTTCGATCTCTTTTTCGATTTTATCAACCATTTTTTTATTTTGAAAAGATTCGAACGCTACGATTTCTTTCTGTTTCTTTTTGATGGCGCTGATTATCGTCTGAATATGGTCATTTGAGGCGATCTGCGCCTCGGCCTTCTGAAAAAATTGCACCTCATTGGAATTAGAAATCAGTTCAGCCAGTTCCTTTGCTTGCGCTAGAATATCCTCGCTAACGATCATCTCCGTATTCGTGTAATGCTCCATTTCACTGCACTGCATATGAGCATGAGCATGATTATCGTGTCCTGCCACTACCGGTCACACCTCTCCTAATGATTATGCTTATTTTACTGCCGCAGCTGGCACCCATTCCCCTTTGACATACCACGTCTGAGCATCCACTATGTTCACCGGCACCGTCCTGCCGATTAACTCCTTCGGCCCCTTGAAATGAACCAGCTTGTTCGTTCTTGTGCGGCCCGCCAGCACTTCCGGATTGTTCTTGCTTTCGCCTTCCACGAGCACCTCCAGGGCTTGACCGATGATGCGATCATTGCTCTCCTTGCTTAACTGAGCGAGTGCGTCGTTCAGGCGGTACAGGCGGTCTTTCTTCACATCGATAGGCACGTCGTCCGCCATATCCGCTGCGGGTGTGCCTTCACGCGGTGAGTAAATAAAGGTGAACGCACTGTCAAATCTCACTTCTTGCACTAGAGAGAGCGTCTCCTGAAAGTCCTCCTCCGTCTCACCCGGGAACCCGACGATGATGTCCGTTGTCAAGCCGACATCCGGTATCGCTGCTTTGATCTTGGATACTAGTTCCAGGTAGAGCTCTCGAGTATATTTGCGGCTCATTTTCTTTAAAATTTGATTGCTCCCCGACTGGACTGGAAGATGGATTTGTTCCACTAGATTGCCTTTTTTGGCGAGCACCTCTATCAAATGGTCGTCAAAGTCACGTGGATGTGAAGTAGTAAAACGGACTCGTGGAATATCTATTTTCGATACATCGTTCATCAAATCCCCAAACCGATACTCTATATCCTCAAAATCCTTGCCGTAGGCGTTTACGTTTTGGCCGAGCAGCATAATTTCTTGGAAGCCTTGTCTCGCCAGGTCCCGCACTTCCGCCAGTACATCCTCCGGTCTGCGGCTGCGTTCTTTGCCGCGCGTGTAAGGCACGATACAGTACGTGCAGAACTTATCGCACCCGTACATAATGTTCACCCAAGCCTTGATACCTTGCCGTTTTTTAGGAAGATTTTCAACGATGTCTCCTTCTTTTGACCACACTTCGATGACCATCTCTTTGCTGAAAAACGCTTCCCTCAACAGCACAGGCAGCCGGTGTATGTTGTGTGTTCCGAAGATCAGATCAACGAAAGGATGCTTCTGCAAAATCCGGTTAACTACCGCTTCCTCCTGAGACATACATCCGCATACGCCCAAAACGAGCGATGGTTTCTCCGCTTTCAAATGTTTTAAATGCCCTAATTCGCCAAACACTTTGTCCTCCGCGTTTTCCCGCACAGCACACGTATTCAACAGGATAACATCCGCTTGACGGCGGTCTTCCGTTGGCTTATAACCCATTTGTTCAAGCAATCCCATGATGGTCTCAGTATCATGCTCATTCATTTGGCAGCCGTATGTTTGAATCAGATAATATCTATCTTTGCCGAACGATTGCATGTCTTCCGGAATATTGAAGTCGTAGTGGACCTGAATCTCCTCTCTGCCCCTCCTCTTTGCATCGGACAATGAAGGAGGCAAGAAGTATTTCTCGTAATTCTTTGTATCTTTAGGCACTGGTGCACCTTCCCTCTATATCAACAAAATAGAATTAATAGAACCTTTGACAATAAATTATAACATTTTTCATGCACTTAATCCATGTCTTAGAAAAGGCGAAATACGCACAAATACGAAAGTACACGACGTGCTTGGAGCGTGACTGAGGTCTAACTCAAGCGTCAACAGATGTTAATAAGTGCGCAATATCCCCTGTTTTGGCGCCGGCCGCGTTGGCCTCGTCCGTGTCGATATGCATCTCTAACGCGTATCTGTCCGACACTCGCGCAATCACCCGTTCAAAAATCAGCGAACGTTCACCTTCTAATTTCACTGTGAGCAGCTGCTTGTCGATAATCCCCCACTTGACGGCATCACTCGTATGAAAATGGATGTGCCGGGCCGTCACAATGAGCCCCTCTACGATCGTAAGCTCTCCTGCCGGACCGATCAGCTTCACGCCTGGCGTCCCTGCGATGTTCCCCGACGCGCGAAGTGGTGCATTCAGGCCTAACGTGACAGCATCCGTACGTGAGACCTCCAACTGTGTTACCGCTCGTGCTGGTCCTACGATGCGGATCTGCTCCAAGGTTCCCCTGGGTCCTACAGCAATGACGGTCTCTTCCGCAGCGAATTGGCCGGGCTGGGACAGCTGCTTCTTCACGTTTAACTGATAGCCTTTTCCGAACAGCTGTTCAATGTGCTCTGCCGATAAATGTATGTGTCGTGCCGACACGCCAAGCGGAATCTGAATCATTGTTGCCTACCACCTCGTTCGTGAATCGCCCAGTGCCTAATTTCGTAGTGACTGGTAACCAATAATATAATCTCACAAACAAAAAGCATATGACAACTGTCATATGCTTCAAAAAACCATTACATTAAATAAATTCCGAGACCAATTTGTTGAAGTCTTCTTGGCTGATTTTCAAATTCTGCTTGGCAAGACCTTCTTCTTTGAAGCCGGGAACGAGGTTTTCATAGCTGGTTTTACTTGTGTTTTGATAAATGAGTCCAGTGAGCAAGCCGTTCGTTTCCATAATCTTAGTCATGGCCATTACCCGGTTGGACGGATCATAATCTGGAATCTCTTCCAAGTCCACGATATTCTCCTTAAACCAGTCATAGGTGTTGACTTTATTGAAAGTGACACATGGACTGAACACGTTGATGAAGGCGAAGCCTTTGTGCTGCATGCCGGCTTCGATTAACGCCGTTAATTGCTTCAGATTACTGGAAAACGATTGGGCTACGAATGTAGCGCCTGCTGCCAACGCCACTTCCAGAGGCGATAAAGCCGTTTCGATGGATCCAGCAGGAGTACTTTTTGTCTTAAAGCCTTCGGAGCTGCGTGGCGAAGTTTGACCTTTCGTCAAACCATAGATTTGGTTGTCCATGACGATATACGTCAGATCGATGTTCCGGCGAATCGCATGCACCGTATGTCCCATACCGATGGCAAAACCGTCTCCGTCTCCGCCTGCGGCCAACACCGTCAGTTCACGGTTAGCCATTTTCAGACCTTGAGCGATTGGCAGTGAGCGCCCATGCACTCCGTGGAAGCCGTATGCGTTGATATAACCGGAGATCCGACCGGAACAGCCGATACCCGAAACAATCGCTAACTGCTCAGGCTCCAATCCTACATTTGCAGATGCACGTTGAATTGCGGCTTGGATAGAGAAATCCCCGCAGCCTGGACACCAATTCGGTTTAATATTATTACGAAAGTCTTTTAACGTTGCCATACAAGGTTCAACTCCTGACAAAATGTAGTGATTTCTGCTGGCAAGAAAGGATTACCGTTATATTTCAATAAGCTTTTAATTTTGTCGGCATTGCCACAGTTTAGTTTGATCAAGGACGCCAGTTGAGCTGTTGCATTGTTCTCTACGACTACTACTGTTTTCGCTTTATCTAGATAAGGCTTGAGTTCATCGGCCGGGAACGGATGCAGCAGTCTCACGGTCACATGGTTTGCTGTGATACCTTTAGCGGACAAGCGGGTTCTCGCCTCATCGATTGTTCCGCCTGTAGAACCCATGCCGATGATCAACAGTTCAGGCTCTTCATGAGGCGCGTCCACGAGAATAGGGTTGGTGACTTTCACATGCTTCATCTTCTCCAACCTTTTATCCATCATCTTTTTGCGATTTTCCGTACCTTCGGATGGACGGCCCTCTTGGTCATGCTCAACGCCGGTAACGTGGTGGATACCGTATTTTTGACCTGGGATAACGCGTGGCGAAACACCGTCTTCTGTGAATTCATAGCGTTTGAACAGGGTGTTTGCTTCCGTAGCAGGCAGCTCGCCTTCGCTCAGCCGACCGCGGTTGATTTGAATTTTATTGTAATCCAGCATCGCGCAGGATTGTTTTCCAAGTGATAGTTGCAGGTCAGTTAACAAAATAACGGGACATTGGTACTGCTCAGCCAGGTTGAATGCTTCAATTGCATCATAGAAGCACTCTTCGATGGTCGAAGGCGATAGTACGATTTTCGGGATTTCGCCGTGCGTGCCGTAAATCATTGCATACAAATCCGATTGCTCCTGCTTGGTTGGAAGACCCGTACTCGGACCACCGCGCTGCGTATCCACGATAACAACCGGTGTTTCAGTCATGCCAGCCAGCCCGATAGCTTCCATCATCAAGGACAGGCCTGGGCCAGCCGAAGCCGTCATGGCACGCACGCCGCCATAGTTGGCACCGACAGCCATTGTGACCGCAGCGATTTCATCTTCTGTCTGAATGACCGCGCCGCCGAACTTAGGCATTGTTTTGGTCAGATATTCCATGATCTCGGATGCTGGAGTGATCGGGTATGCAGGCATAAAACGACATCCGGCGGTAAGGGCTCCCATACCGATAGCGTCATTCCCTATAATAAACAGCTTTTGTTTGCCATCGGCCGGTTCCAGCTGGAACTCAGGCAATGGACCACCGTTTGCTTCCAAAATAAATTCTGCTGCTTTACGGACGGCTTCAATATTTTTCTCAACCACAGCCGCACCTTTGCGGCCAAACTCTTCTTCCACCGCTTTATTAAACACTTCCAACGGCAAGCCGAGCAATGCCCAAGACGCGCCGGAAGCAGCCATATTCTTAAATAGGGACGTGCCTAACTCTTCGGCGATTGCCGTAATCGGTACAGGAAACAAACGAGCCGTGATCCCTTCTGGTACAACCGGATTAAATTTAGCATCCGCCACGATGACGCCGTTAGCCCGAAGCTCATGCGCGTTCAAATCAATTGTCTCTTGGTCAAATGCAACCAGGATGTCCAGGTCATCGGAAATCGCACGAATTGGCTTCGTACTGATCCTGATCTTGTTGTTGGTGTGGCCCCCCTTAATACGAGAGGAGAAATGACGGTACCCGTACAAATAATATCCAAGACGGTTTAATGCAGTCGAGAAGATTTTGTCGGTACTTTCAACACCTTCCCCTTGTTGTCCTCCGATTTTCCAAGATAGTTGGCTTATCACCGTTGTCCACTCCTTTTAAATGTCACTGACTCTGCAACAGATCAACTTATGTTCAAAGAAATTTAATAAATAGATAAAAAATTTCTTTCAGTTGTCATCCAAATTTTATGTTTTTAAGCACGAAAAAGCAAGTGTTTTGCACAATTTGAAAGATAGTAATTTTAGATGATATTCATATCGATTTGAGATGGTTCAGCTAATAGATATCTTTTAGCAAGATAAACGTTAATCCAACGGCAGATTGTCTAGCAGAAATCTATACCAATTGCCATGCGTGATGTTAGCAACGGTTTCATCCTTGTAATATTTACCCAATTCGTGCACTAGATTACCGAATTGTCCGGCATGCTCCAGTCCGGGAATGTGTTTGTCGACTCCATCGAAATCCGAGCCAAGCACTACATGCTGCTCTCCACCCAACGCACAAATATGATCAATATGTTTGATTAATTGTGCAATCGAACCCGCCCCTTTATCGCTAACAAACCAAGGCACGAACGTCGCCCCTATTCGTCCGTCCTTCTCAATGAGCACCCTGATTTGATCATCTGACAAGTTTCTAGGATGTCGGCAGATGGCCGCCGTATTTGAATGCGTTGCCACAAAAGGTTTGGTTGAAATCGCAGCGACGTCCCAAAATGATCTGGTAGAGAGATGCGACACGTCCAATATCATTCCCAGCTGGTTGCATTGCGTAACAAAGCTTTTGCCACGGAGAGATAATCCGCCTTGTCTAGGTTCTAATATTCCATCCCCCGCCCAGTTGGCGTAGTTCCAAGTGATACCGATCATTCTCACACCGAGATGAAACAGCGTTTCCGTGTACAGCGGATTACCTTGAATGGCGTCACCGCCTTCCAAACATAGGATGCCTCCGATGGTTCTTCCGTTCATTACGTTGACCAGATCGGATTGGTTGCGAACTACCGCTAGTTTCCCAGGTTTGACCAGTTTCCGATAGAAAATATTTATATATTCCATGTAATGTTCGAATTGCGGCTGGGTGATAAGTTCCGATAAGTAAATAGCAAAACATTGCAGCTTTACCCCGGATTGGACCAGTCGTGCATAATTGACGTCGAGCAGCGTCTGCTGAGGATTATAAAAATCAATCGCAGGGTTCTCGTACATCCTCCACAAAGCATCGCAATGGCCGTCGATAATATTCATGCGTTCTTCCAACCCCCGCCCGTCATTTTTTGCATAAAAAAACCCTGTCTACAGCGTAAACAGGCGTTCTTCTAACGCGCAATGAAGCACTTAACTACCTCGGCTCCACAATGAGCTTAATGGCCGTCCGATCCTCTCCATCAATCACGATGTCTGTGAATGCTGGTATGCATATCAAATCTACCCCACTGGGAGCCACAAATCCTCGAGCAATCGCGACCGCTTTAATAGCTTGGTTCAAAGCTCCGGCGCCGATCGCCTGCAGCTCTGCTCCCCCGCGTTCGCGCAAAACCCCGGCTAATGCGCCAGCTACGGAGTTTGGATTGGACTTTGCTGAAACTTTTAATACATCCATGAAAAGTACCTCCTCGGGAATGATGGATTGCTTCCAGTACTATTCATATTCTAGGAATTTGCTGTTAATTCCTTCTTCCCGAAGATCTAGTTTTCTCATGATTTAGAATCATCAGACGATTATAAAATCGCAGCTGCCGCTCCAGCCGATGTTGTTAGTAATATACAATAGACTATGATCAGAACTATCCCATAATACCGGCCGAGGTTACTCGAACAGCAGTTGGTCTTCCTCCATCCGGATCAATTGAATTTTCGTGCCCAGTCCAGTGTCAGGATCCAAGTCGATGCTCACCGCGTGAAAATGCCATTTTCCCTCGTCAACCACAAAGCGGACCGGCAGCTGCGTTTGGAATTTCTGCAGCACTGCCCTTTTTTCCATACCGAGAATACCGTTCTGGGGACCGACCATGCCCACGTCGGTAACATAAGCCGTACCGGAAGGCAGAATTCGCTCGTCATGTGTTTGCACGTGAGTGTGAGTACCCACCACTGCGGACACTCTTCCGTCCAGATGCCAGCCCATAGCAAGCTTCTCCGATGTAGCTTCTGCATGAAAATCAACCAGTGTGAATTTGTGCTTTTTCTTTTGCGCTGCCAGTATCCCGTCTACTTTCTCGAACGGACAGTCAAGTGGCGGGAGAAACGTCCGACCTTGCAAATTAATCAGCAGCAGCTCCTTATCTTTAACTTTAATGGTCGTATATCCTCTGCCCGGTGTACCATTCGGGAAATTTGCAGGCCTCACCATACGCTCTTCGCCGTCGATGAAGTCAAATATTTCTTTTTGATCCCATGTGTGATTTCCCATAGTAATCCCATGCACGCCTAGCTCAAACATCTCTTTGGCTATCGCTGCCGTGATTCCTCTGCCCGCCGCAGCATTCTCTCCGTTAGCTATAACGATGGTTGGGTTGTATTTCGCTGTTAGCCGCGGCAAACAAGCCTTTAGCGCCTTTCGCCCGACAGAACCGACGATGTCGCCGATGAATAACACTCTCATGTGATGCTTCCCCTCTCTTGGACTTACACAAACCTAAAAGAAAAGTGGCTTATTCAGCCACTTTTCTTGTTATTGTGTGCTACCTGCTATTTAGCGTATTCGACCGCGCGCGTTTCGCGAATCACGGTAACCTTGATGTGCCCCGGATAATCGAGTTCACTTTCAATTTTCTTGGTAATGTCGCGTGCCAATCGGAATGCTTCCGTGTCGTCAACTTTTTCAGGCTGAACCATTACACGTACTTCGCGTCCTGCTTGAATTGCGTAAGATTTCTCAACGCCCTCGAACGACTCGGAAATACCCTCGAGTTTTTCAAGACGCCTGATGTAAGTCTCAAGCGTTTCGCGTCGTGCACCCGGTCGAGCTGCGGACAATGCATCTGCCGCGCCTACGAGCATTGCGATGACGGATGTCGCCTCACAATCTCCATGATGAGATGCGATGCTGTTGATCACTACCGGATGTTCTTTGTACTTCTTAGCAATTTCCACGCCAATTTCAACATGTGAGCCCTCGACCTCATGATCCAGAGCTTTACCGATGTCATGCAGGAGACCGGCACGCTTCGCCAATGTCACGTCTACCCCGAGTTCTCCCGCCATCAGCCCTGTCAAATAGGCTACTTCCATTGAATGCTTTAATACATTTTGTCCGTAACTGGTTCTAAATTTCAGCCTGCCCAGTATCTTGATCAAATCTGGGTGCAGGCCATGCACGCCGGTTTCGAACGTCGCTTGCTCCCCGTACTCACGAATGCGCTCATCCACTTCCTTGCGGGATTTCTCGACCATTTCTTCAATTCGAGCGGGATGAATACGGCCGTCCGCTACCAGTTTTTCAAGCGAAGTGCGGGCGATTTCCCGACGAATAGGGTCAAATCCGGATAGAATCACGGCTTCTGGGGTATCGTCAATAATAAGATCAATTCCCGTCAACGTTTCCAAGGCTCTGATGTTTCTGCCTTCTCTACCGATGATGCGGCCTTTCATTTCTTCATTAGGTAGTGCCACCACGGAGACGGTGGTTTCGGCCACGTGATCGGCGGCACATCTTTGGATGGCTAACGTGATGATTTCACGAGCCTTCTTGTCTCCTTCTTCTTTCGCCTGTTGTTCGATCTCTTTGATCAATTGGGCGGTTTCGTGACGCACTTCTTGCTCTACGTTAGTGAGGATAATTTGCTTAGCATCCTCCATAGTAAGTGCGGAAATCCGCTCAAGCTCTGCAACTTGATTTCTGTAAATCTCGTCAATTTGCGCTTGAGTTTCTTCAATTCTTTTCTCTTTGTTGGCGACCTGCTCTTCTTTCTTCTCCAGAGATTCTAATTTTTTATCCAGCGATTCCTCTTTTTGCAACAAACGTCTCTCTTGTCGTTGTGTTTCATTTCGACGGTCACGTATGTCTTTTTCAGCTTCGGTTCGGAGCTTGTGAATTTCATCCTTTGCCTCCAGAACCGCTTCTTTCTTCAGTGCCTCTGCCTCTTTGCTTGCACTTTCCTTGATCTGCTGGGCAGCGTGCTCGGCACTCGAAATCTTCGCTTCTGCAATGGATTTGCGGATAAAATAACCAATCCCTAAGCATATCGCACCAACAACGAGAATAATTAAGATCCAGATGACCGGATTGGTAGGCATCCAGTTCACCTCCTCGTTGTTTCTCCAAGGGGTAAGCTTGGGACAGTATGGTTTTTAATCCGTTTTACAAGCATAAGAAAAGTAAAAATTGGCGATTTTACTTTATGAATACTCCTGGTCAGGCATGGCAGGAATATCCTGTGTATAAAAATATACATGATTATTTTATCTTTTGTCGAAGAAGCTTGTCAAGGTGTCTTGGGCAGAAATGATTCCCTACTGCCGGTATGTGGTTGCTCAATGGAGCAAATCGGCGTTAATGCCGCTAATATTTAATGTATTAAATGATCAGTTCAAATAGTCGTCGAACCCTGCTGCACCCGCTTCATCCACGCTGTCACCCAACTGTCTCATCACCCGTGATATGATGTCCGAGCTATAACCTCGCCTCTGCAGCAGTGCTATCGTCTTTCTTTTCAACTTAAGTTGGTCAGCATCTCCCTCGCTCCGATATTTCTTAGATGCCAGATCGAACGCGCTGCGAAACTCTACTTCGACGTCGACTTGATCGAGAGCATGATTGATCTGTTCCGGCTTTAAGCCTTTGTGCAGGAGTTCTTGCTTCACCCACTGCCTGCCCTTCCTTTGAGAGCCGATGCGCTGGTGCGTCAGCTGCTCGGCGAACAAGGTGTCATTTACGTATTGCTCAGCTCGGAGTCTTTCCAAGCTAGCCTCTACAATAGCCGCGTCATATCCCTTCTGTTTAAGACGAAACGCAAGCTCATGCTCGGAACGTAGTCTGATCGACAACAGCCTGACTGCATCCAGATAGGCCTGCTGACGCTCCTGTGCTTGTGCGATCTGACGCATCTCAGCGGTGCTGATGCGCGCGCCTTTGATGAGTCTATATTTGATTAACACGTCCTCATGCAGAGAGAATGCGAATTGATCATCAACGTACAAGTTGTACCGGTCCTTAGACCTTGTCTGCCGTTCGACCTTGGTTATCAGTCCGTGCTGCTGCTGCTCACTTGTCATGTTGGCCCCCATAAGTCAAAGGCACCTCATACCGTTAGATAAAAGGTGCCTCTCAACCAGCTTATTTAGATACCACTTATTCAAATAGTGCTGCTTCCTCATCCTCATCGTTATCAAGAAGATCGGCACCGGAAGCTGTAGTCAAATTGCTGTTCTCTCGGATTTTATCCTCGATTACCTGCGTGATCTGCGGATTTTCTTTCAGAAACTGTTTGGCGTTCTCGCGGCCTTGTCCCAAACGATCGTTATTGAATGAATACCATGCACCGCTCTTCTGCACGATATCCATTTCCGTACCGATGTCAATGATGCTGCCTTCTTTAGAAATTCCTTCGCCGTACATGATGTCGATCTCCGCCTGTTTGAACGGCGGAGCGACCTTGTTTTTAACCACCTTAATACGGGTACGGTTACCAACCATATCGTTGCCTTGCTTTATCGTTTCGATGCGGCGTACATCCAACCGGATAGTTGAATAAAACTTCAATGCGCGTCCACCCGGCGTTGTTTCCGGGTTGCCGAACATCACTCCAACTTTCTCACGCAGCTGGTTGATAAAAATGGCGATAACCTTGGATTTGTTGATCGCACCTGATAGCTTACGCAACGCTTGTGACATAAGACGAGCCTGTAAGCCCACGTGGGAATCTCCCATCTCGCCTTCGATTTCGGCCTTCGGCACCAGCGCGGCGACCGAGTCGACAACGATAATGTCCACCGCTCCGCTGCGAACAAGCGCTTCAGCAATTTCCAGCGCCTGTTCCCCCGTGTCGGGCTGGGATAACAGTAGATCGTCGATGTTGATGCCCAGTTTGCTGGCATAAAGCGGGTCCAATGCGTGCTCAGCATCTATAAATGCGGCTTGTCCCCCTGCTTTCTGCACCTCCGCTATCGCGTGAAGCGCGACTGTTGTCTTACCGGATGATTCCGGGCCATATACTTCTATAATTCTACCACGCGGAAAGCCGCCGATGCCAAGCGCAATATCAAGAGCCAAAGAACCGCTCGGAATAGTTTCAACCTGCATATGGGTGGATTCACCCAGCTTCATAATGGAGCCTTTGCCAAATTGTTTCTCAATTTGACGAAGGGCACTTTCAAGGGCTGCACGCCGATCTGCCAAAATAGTCACTTCCCTTTTTTCAATTGGATAATTACATGATAACTGGTTTTGTATCACTTGCCAAGTATGATGTACGAACATACATTCGATTCAAGATCAAAAGAAAAACCGTAACTCAGCGAATTCGACTCGTTACGGTGCTTCCGTAAAACTATTATATAACAAATCATGCACGGTTTTCAACCATTATTTGATAGAACCTTCCAAAGTTGGTACAGCGCACTCTTGACCGACCGCAGCTTGATCGCGTCCCGATTCCCGGACAACTGCAAGCGCTCCACGAGTGTGCTTCCTCCTTTACGCGCCAGTCCAATATACACAAGCCCGACAGGCTTCCCCTCCGACGGTTCGGGTCCGGCCACCCCCGTGATGGCTACCGCATAGTCTGTATCTGCCCGAAGACGCATCTGTTCGGCCAAAATCAGTGCGGTTTCGCCGCTCACAGCGCCTGGCGCGTGTTCGCCTTCCAACAAATCCATAGGCACATTCAGAAGCCCATGCTTCACCTCGTTGGAGTAACAAACAATCCCCCCTCTATACACGGCTGAACTGCCGGGCACGGAGGTGAGCAAGTGGCTGAACAGCCCGCCCGAGCAGCTCTCTGCCGCGGCGAGAAGCTTGTTTTTCTGTTTGAGCAGTTGTACGATTGCCTCCTCCAATGTTACATCATCCGCAGCGTAGATGTGGTGTCCGAGCCTGCTGCGAATCTGCTGTTCCACCGGATTCAGTTTGCGATCGGCGTCATCCCGGGAGCCAGCTCGGGTCGTCAGCCGAATGGCGACCTCGCCCTCCTTAGCGTACGGCGCAATCGTAGGATCCGTTTGCGCCTCGATCAAATCCAGTAATTCATGTTCTAAAGATGACTCGCCAATTCCGGCAAATTTCAGCATCCTTGAGTACAGAGGAGAGACATGATGCAGCTTGGAGGAAATCCAGGGAGCCGCATACTTCTCAAACATCGGTTTCATCTCTTTGGGAGGGCCAGGCAGAAGTACATAATGGGTTTGATCGTGTGTCAGCGCTACGCCGACAGCCAGACCCGTGTCATTGGTTAGAGGGTCGCTGTTCTCAAGCATAAGGGCCTGTCTACGGTTGCTCTCTACCATATGAATACCGCGCTTTCTAAACATCTCATCCATTTTATCCAATGACGGCTGATGCACCACCAAAGGCCTGCCGACAAACGCAGCAAGAGCATCTTTAGTCAGATCGTCCTGGGTCGGTCCGAGGCCGCCTGTGCAAATTATCAAATCTGCACGGCTTTTTGCTGTTTCTAATGCTGCTGTCAAGCGGGCCGAATTGTCTCCGACTACCGTTTGAAAGTACACGCTCACTCCAAGATCGGCGCATGCTTGGGATAAAAATTGTGCATTCGTGTTCAGAATCTGGCCCAGCAAAAGCTCGGTACCTATTGCGATAATCTCAGCCCTCATGGTCATTACTGCATCTCCTCCACTCCGAATATAGAACAAAAACAATAGGAAATCTGCTACTGTTTCTGTTCATTGAAATTGATTACATGCTTATTTTTCATGAAATAATCTAATCCAGAGTATATCGTTATAATGGCAGCAACCCAGCTCGCCACAATGTCAAAGCGGAAGTTGATGAATGCGAATGGAAAATTGTTAATCAACAGCGCGATAATTGCGGTGATTTGAGTTGCAGTCTTCCACTTTCCCCATTTGCTCGCCGCAATAACATGCCCTTCCAGCAGAGCAATCTGTCTTAAGCCTGTCACGGCGAACTCGCGACTAATAATTACTATGGCGATCCAGGCTCCCACCTTGCCCATCTCCACCAAGGAAACGAGCACAGCTGAAACCAGAAGCTTGTCTGCCAACGGGTCGAGCAGCTTACCCAGATTAGAGACCAGCTTTCGCTTGCGGGCGATATACCCATCCAAGCTATCAGTGCTGGCCGCCACAATAAATATTAATGCTGCAATAATTTGATTATACGTAATGCTAAACTGTTCAATGCGAATGTGCGGAAACTTCACATTCACCAGCAGAAAAAACATTATAATCGGGACAAGAAAGATCCTCGCCAAGGTAATCCTGTTGGCCAGGTTCATGCCACAACCTCCCCAGACAAATCAAACTCGAACGAGTGGGAGATGCGGACTTTGACGACTTCCCCGATTTTAAGCTGGGCACCCGATACGAATACCTCACCATCTATCTCCGGCGCGTCATACTGTGAACGTCCGATATACATATCGTTACGGCCGTCATATTTCTCAATTAACACATCTACTACCTCTCCGATCCGGTTGCCATTGCGAATATTTGAAATCTCACGTTGAATCTCCATCAGCGTGTTTGCTCTATACTCCTTAACGTCATCGGCAATTTGGTCCGGCAATCGGGAAGCAGGTGTATCTTGCTCTTGTGAATAAGCGAACACACCCAAGCGATCAAACTGGACCTCACGGATAAACTGTTTGAGGTTCTCGAAATCCTCCTCCGTTTCACCGGGAAAACCGACGATAAGAGAGGTGCGCAGGCAAACATTCGGAATTTTCGCACGGATTTTGTCAATCAGCGCACGAGCATTCTGCTGTCTGCCAGGTCTTCTCATTCTCTTGAGGATTCTGTCTTCACTATGCTGCAGAGGCATATCTACATACTTACACACCTTGGGATTATTGGCGATGGTGTCGATTAACTCGTCTGTGAAAAATCCAGGGTAAGCATAGTGCAGACGTACCCATTCCACCCCAGGCACCTCGGATATTTTGTTCAGTAACGTAGGCAGCATGAAACTATCGTACAGATCTGTACCGTAATTGGTCGAATCCTGAGCGATCAGGCTGATCTCTCGTACTCCCTGGGAGGCTAGATGTTCTACCTCTTCAATGATAGATTCCATGCTTCTACTTCGGAAGCTTCCACGCATAATTGGGATACTGCAGAAAGTGCAGGCATTATCGCAGCCTTCAGCGATTTTGACATACGCCGTGTACCTGGGTGTAGTGACCTGGCGCGGAAGTGATTTGTCATAATTGAAAATGGGGTTCCCTACCAAAATCGGTTTTTTTCCAGCTAAAGCCTCGTCGATGATGTCGTTTATTTTATCAAAATCACCGGTGCCCACGATTCCATCGATCTCTGGCATTTCGTTCATTAGCTCTTCTTTATAGCGCTGTGTCAGACATCCGGATACGATCAACGCTTTCAACTGGCCGGTTTGCTTCAAATCAGCCATATCTAATATTGTGTTCACCGATTCTTCTTTTGCCGCGTCGATGAAACCACAAGTATTGACTATGATTACCGTTGCATCTTCTTTGTTGCTGACCAGCTCGTAGCCACGTCCAAACACCAACCCGGACATAATTTCGGAATCTACGAGATTTTTCTCGCATCCCAACGTAACTACTTTAACTCGCTCTGTCATGTAGCTTAGCCTCCATCTTTCACCGTGCCGATTTTATTATCAAGTATAATACACCGAATTGAAACGTGTCAAAAAAAGAACCCTTGGAGCGCAGCCCTGCTGTCCCCAAGGTTACATCACCGCATCATACGACACTCAACGGAAATTTAAGAACTGTAATTCCAGCGGCAGATCTGCTTTACGAAGCAGTTGCATCACCTGCTGCAAATCGTCCTTGCTCTTGCCTGTCACCCGTATTTGATCGCCCTGTATTTGACTTTTTACTTTCAGCTTCGAGTCTCGAATCAAAACGTTGATCTTCTTCGCGTTGTCCTGATCGATACCCTGTCTTAGCTTGATTCTTTGTCGTACCGTGGAACCCGCTCCGGCTTCCACTTTGCTATACTCTAAATTTTTCAGAGCGATGCCGCGCTTCGCCATTTTGGAATGCAGGATGTCCAACACGTTTGTGAGCTTAAAATCATCATCCGACACAATGACAAGCTCTTCCTTTTCCAGTTCGATCTTGCTCTTGCTGTTTTTGAAGTCAAAGCGGGTAGCTATTTCTTTCTCGGCCTGGTTGATTGCATTGTTTAATTCTTGCATGTCCAGCTTGGACACAATATCGAAAGAACTTTCCGAACTCATGTCTACACTTCCTTTTTATTCATAATTCTTGACTAATATTAAAATACCATAACAAACACCCTCAGCCAAGGCAAAGGGTGTGTTGTTTCGGGTGCTATGCCTTTATCAAATCGAACTGAACCCGCTTGGGATTCGCTTCGGTCCCTAAATTAATAACAGTACCGTTCACAGTGAGTTCTACAGCGTTCGCGCGGCCAAAATTCATGTCAGCAGTGGCTGGCACTTCCCAGGTTTGGGTTACACCGTGGTCAAAGCTGCCGTATGCGAGCCGCTCTTTCTTTGCACCGAGGGAATGCACGGATATCCAACACGCTTCCCCGGTCACTTTAGCTTGTATCATTAACTTATCGGCGTTTTTAACCGTGTAAAAATCCTTGCCGCCTTGACTTTTCACAAGTTTCACTTCCGCTGCGGGAGCAGTGACGGGCGCCGGTGCAGGAGCCGCTTGCGTGTCAGGCTGCGGAGCCGAATAAGTTGCGTCAGTAATGTCCGCCGCCGGCGCAGGCTCTATTTTATCGGTGACGCGAGTGGGTTCCTCGTTCGGATTGGCATCTGTCTGATCACCGCTATATGTCGTATTGATATAGTAATAAATGATCCCCATAATGAGAACTACGAACGCTATCATCATAACAGTGGAAGCCCACCGGCCGATTTTCTCAGTGTTGCGTGAAGTTCGTTTGCTGCGTACCGGCTCAACGTGCTCGACCGCCGGGCCAGGATTCACGCTTTTATACATCTGCAGCACTTCTGTCGGGTCCAACCCGACCGCCTCTGAATAGGTCTTAATAAACGCCCTGACATAAAAAGCTCCCGGCAGTATTTTATAATTGCCTTCCTCGATCGCTTCCAGATAACGTTTGCGAATTTTTGTCGTTTCTTGTAAATCCTCAAGCGATATTTTTCGTTCCAGTCGTGCTTTTTTAAGTATTTGACCAAGTTCGGACATGTTCTCACCCCTTTCAGCTGCACGTGATGTTGTATTTAATAATCGTTAAAACCGTTGGTCAATGTCTCATAAGTAATTTCTTCGTCGGGTGTGGAGCGCAGTTCCACTATGTAGTCAAAATGCTCATATGTATACTCAGACTCTCGAATAAAAATATCCGGATGCTCGATTACTTTGGTCGATGGCATAGACATAATGTCCTGCAGTAACGAGTAGTGTTTTTCATTCGACCGAAATGTAGACACGATCCCATCGATGATGAACACATTATTCGGCGACATTTCATCCTCTGACAGCTGGCTGCGAACGGTTTGCCGCAGCAGCGTCGAGGAAACAAACGTCCAGCGTTTATTCGAGCACACACTTCCCGCAATAATCGACTCCGTTTTGCCGACACGGGGCATACCTCGCAGCCCTATGACATGATTTCCTTCGCGTTTGAAAATTTCACCGAGGAAGTCCACGAGCAGTCCTAATTCGTCACGGGTAAACCGAAACGTTTTCCGGTCATCCGAATCTCTTTCAATATAGCGTCCGTGCCGCACGGCCAAAATATCCACCAGCTTCGGCTCGCGAAGTGCAGTCACAGTGATGTTATCCACTTTCTTTAACATCTTACCCATCAATGCGATTTTTTCATCGTCATTGGTTTGTAGAAGCATGCCGCGTGTCCGATCCTCCACCCCATTGATCGTGACTATATTAATATCAAGCATCCCCATCAGGGATGCGACATCTCCTAACAGGCCCGGGCGATTTTTGTGTATTCGGTATTCCATATACCACTGCTTGGTCTCCATTGTTTGCACCTCGTGTGATGTTAAGTGCCCATCTGATAATTTTTAGACATAGTACGAAATTATTCTCCAACATTCGATAAAATCCTGCTCGGCAAGGTCAAAAAAGTTACTCAGGCTTGCTAACAGTTATTTCCTCCAAGTTATACTGCGTAACACCGGGCGTCCAACCGCCTTGAATGTATCCAAGTAATCTAGAGAAAATGATTTCCCACTGCAAATTGACCGTGGTTGAAGCCATGTTCATGATTGGAACGTGGAGCGACTTCATCCGTTGAAGCAGGGAGTCCTGCAATGGCGAATACACCACAATCCAGTCCGGTCGCTGCTGCCTTACTCGAGCTTGAAATTCGGAATACCAGCCTTCAGCATCTGACAATGATATATGCTCAGCTTCTTCCGATGGAGCCCAAAGCGAAGGAATTGGGTTATTGGATTGTGTCACCCACTCTATCGTTTTGCCGATCACCTGCTGCTGTTTTACCCACTCCTGCCACTGGGTTTCCATAAAGCCGGGGCCCGTTTGCTTCCACATAATTTGAGATGAGTCCAGCGCCATCGGCACGGTCACAGAGTCGTCCAGTAAGATCCATTTTTGTTCAGCCAAATTGACCGCGGCACCGGCCGCCTGACGGGCGAGATCACTTCCTATGACAATCACATAGTCATACGGTGCTGACAGTATATTAGAAATAGCCTGCTGATCGATTGCACCAACTGATTGCATCCATTCAAAAGCGATATGCTGCGTGTTCCTCCACTGGGTTAGATTTTTCTGGATGATAGCAGCTGACTCCGGCGGCAACCCCTGTTTAGTGATCACAAGTAATGAATGCTTCTTTTGCAAGAGTGCAGGATCAATTTCTGGAATATTTTTACCACAGCCAGTTAACAGTAAGATGGAAACAAATAACAAATAAAACGCGCGTTTCACCATAATAAAACATCTTCCAGCCTTTCACGATTTAGTCATTTAAGTATATCATGAAAAGCATAGAAAAGCCTCCTGCTAGAGGAGGCTTTCATAGCGTCAAGAATTTCTGCAAGATCTGGCGGGCGGACGACCAAGCCCAGCCGGCACTGGAGGAGCAGAAGTGTCACTTATTATCCCGCTCATCCGAGCAGCACTTTCTCGACAAGATGAGGCCTCCTACACAGAGGCCCGACGGTATGTGTAAAAAAGGCAATTAGAAGTCACACGGTTTGTTGTGCAGGTGTGACAAGCTTCACCATCAGACGCGCGATGGTTTTCTGCTCTTCCTGATTCGCCACATCCCACAGTTGCTTTAAGACGCGTTCTTGGCTGTTTTCCGCGTCCACATTCTTGGCTAGAAAATCTCCGATTTCCACAGCCAGTTTGTTAATGGTCTCTTCCTTCATCCCCGACTGTTCCGCTTGCTGTACACGCTCATTCAAAAACTCTTTCCAGCGGTCGAATACGTTCAACACTGTTGCCATATTTGGGTAAGCCTCCTTTATTGAAGTACACTACGCTTACTAATGTTCGCAAAAAGGAGGCAAATTATGCAGACCGTCAGGTGAGCCAGCCGCCGTTGGGGCTGATTATTTGACCTGTGATATAGCCTGATTCCGGCAATGCCAGAAAATAAACTAAGGATGCAATCTCGTTCGGATGTGCAAAACGGCCGGCCGGGATCTCCTGCTCAATGGCTTCTTTTTCCGCCGAATTGAAGTTGCCCATCATGTCAGTATCAACAGCGCCGGGAGCAACGGCATTCACTGTTACGCCCGAGGGAGCCAGCTCTTTTGCGAGAGCTTTCGTGAAAGCGTTGATCCCGCCTTTGGCGGTTGAATAAATGACTTCACAGGAGGCGCCGGATATCCCCCAGATGGATGACACATTAATAATACGACCATATTTCTCGCTGATCATAGACTGCATGAAATGCTGTGTGGTGAGAAACGTCCCCTTGAGATTGACGCTCATTACATCGTCCCATTGTTCCTCACTAACATCAGAGAGCAGACCGTAATGAGCGATGCCGGCATTATTCACTAGTATATCCGGGACCATATCGTGCTGCTGCAATTTCTCATGCAGTCTCACGATTTGCTCTTTGCTGCGTAAATCCGCCGTGGCCGTGAGTACTTTGGCGCCATGCTGCATACAGGTGCGTGCGGTTTCGTTCGCCGCTTCATGTGACTGCAAATAATGGATAACCACGTTCATGCCAACGGAAGCAAACCGCTCCGCTATTGCTGCACCGATACCTCGGCTGCCGCCGGTGACGAGTACCGTCTGCTCCGGGAACGGCCGGTGGGTCCCACTCATCCTTGTTCACTTCTTACGATGGAAGCAGCCAATTGATTCCAATTAAAATGTTCACGGAGGCGCGCGTTAACGTCGTCTAAAGTCATTCGTTCGTACACCGGCAATATATCGAACAAATCGATGTCCTTAAAACGGTACTTCGTGAATTCATTCGCGATGGCTTCCGGGGAATTCAACTGGCGCAAAAACCCGCCGATTTTCTTCTTACGGCTGCGCTCAAAGTCATCATTGTTCACGCCCTGCTCCTTCACCGCGTCAATTTCTTCACGTACTGTTGCGATCAACCGCTCAGGATCCTTTGTGTCCCCGCCTATGACCGAGAACGCATAGTTTTCACCGATATTGTATTCACTGCCAAAATTGTCTGATATCAGCTGCTCATCATACAGCTTTTGATAGATGTCCGAGCTTGGGCTGAGCAGGACGTCCAGCAACACGCGCATAGTTAATTCCCTCTTCAACATGCCATTGCCCGCCGCGGTCTGCTCAGGCTCCTTGCAGCCGAACAAGCATTTGGGGAGGGATACGGGCAGCACCGCCACTTTTTCCCGCTGCTTCACGGAAGGCGGCTCCTCCTCGAAGTGCCGCTGGATGGCCCCTTGCGGTTTATAATCTTTACCCGCTTGGTTTTTCTTCACCAATTCCAATATTTCCTCTGGCTTGACACCGCCCACCACGAACAAATTCATATTACTTGGGTGGTAAAACGTATTGTAACAATCGTACAACAGTTCCTTTGTGATGCGTGAAATGGATTCTATCGTGCCTGCTATATCAATTTGAATTGGATGCTTGTGATACATCGTCTCAATTAGCCCAAAATACGCCCGCCAGTCCGGATTGTCCTGATACATCTTGATCTCTTGACCGATGATCCCCTTTTCCTTCTCCACACTTTCCTCCGTAAAATGAGGTTTTTGCACGAAGTTCAACAGCGTCACCAGATTTTCGTGGATATGCTCGGTCGCTGAAAACAGATAAGCGGTTCGGTCAAAGCTGGTAAATGCATTCGCTGATGCGCCGCGTGCCGCAAATTGTGAGAAGACGTCACCTGTCGGTTCCTCGAACATTTTGTGCTCCAGAAAATGAGCGATGCCGTCGGGAACCTTTATGTCCTCACCGCCTGCCACCTGGAAGTGATTGTCCATCGAACCGTATTTGGTGGAAAAGGTGGCGTAAGTTTTAGCAAACCCTTCTTTCGGCAACACGTACACGGATAATCCGTTGGGCAGCTGCTCGCTGTACAGCGTTTCTTTTACATGGGGATACGGTATCTCCTTCATGTGTTATTCTCCCCCTTTACGATCGCGCAAAAAATAAATGGTATCAAGCTGGACTTTTTCGGCCGCGGCTTGGATCTGCTCTTTTGACACGGTGTTCACTTCCTCAATCAGAGAAGGCACAGTTCTTTCCACACCGGCCAGTATATTATTGAAATCAAAAGCGATTATCTCGAAGGCCGAATCCTGCAGCTCACGAAGATGTCCCGAAATCATCGCTTTCGTTTGCTGCATTTCCATGTCGTTGATGTCACCCGCCTGTAGTGCATCCAACTGCTTACGGATGATGTCAACCGCTTTGTCATAATTATCGATCTCGATGCCGGATTGAATAGTCAATATGCCTTTGTGGCCGTCGAACCGGGACGATGCATAATAGGCGAGACTTGCTTTTTCACGGACATTGGTGAACAGCTTGGAGTGCGGGTAGCCGCCCAGGATGCCATTGTACATCAGCATCGTCGGATATGCCTGATCCGCATAAGTTGTGTGGGCACGTAAACCCATGTTGAGCTTGCCTTGATTCACATCAATTTTTTCAACGACCACTTTCACATCCTCGACTGCGCGGTGCTCTGGCCTGGTGGTATATGCACCAGCAGCTTGTCGATCTACCCCGAAGCTGGCCTCCACGATGGGCATCACCTGCTTCAGTGTAGTGTGTCCCACCACGTATACGTCGATTGGCGAGGTGTGCAACCACTGTTGAAAACGATCATACAGCTCGTTTGCTGTGATAGCCTGCAGCGCCGGAATGTTGCCAAGCGGGTGCAGCCGGTATGGTTCATGTTTGCACATTTCTTCGATACACCGCTCGGCGGCATATCTAATTTTATCGTTTACGATAGCTTCAATGCGCTTCTGCAGGGTGACTTTTTCAGATTCAACATATTTTTGTACGAAGCGGCCGTCTTCCTTTGCCGGATTGGTGATGGCCTCGCCTGCAAAGCGCATGCCTTGTTCCAGTAAGGATTCAGCACTATTCACAAATTGATCTTCGATCAGATCCATTCTAAATTGCACCATCTGATAGTCGCCGCGCTTGTAAATATCAAAGCCGAAGCCAGCGCCATATAAATCATCCAGCCGTTCTCTGAACTTTTGAGTTTCCGGATACGCCTGCGATCCACGGCGCAGCACAAAAGGACTGAATGCGGTGGAAGTCACGGTTTCCTCCTGCAAAGGAGTGCCGATATAAACCGACACAGCGTAAGTTTTAAACTGATCCGTGGGCAGCACATGCACACGTATATTTCGAACGCTGCCGCGCTCAAATTGAATGTTTTTCAACGGGACACTGCTCCTTTCTCTCTTCAAGTACCATTATATTCCTTGAGAAACAGAAGAAGCAACCGCAAGGGTTACTTCCAAGAAACGTTATCTGCAGAAAATGTGCCTTCCTATTTGTTTCACCTGTGGTCTGGACCAGATCCACTCCGACGTGGCGGTTACCGGGTTGAAATAGTATATGCATCCGCCCGATGGGTCCCAACCATTCAGTGCATCCTGCACCGCTCTCTCCGCTGTCGCATTAGGCTCCAGCCAAATTTGGCCGTCGGCGACTGCGGTGAATGCGCCGGGCTGGAATATAACACCCGACGGCGTGTTCGGAAAAGCCGGAGAATTCACCCGGTTTAAAATAACCGCCGCTACCGCTACTTGACCGATGTATGGCTCACCCCGAGCCTCTCCATACACCGCGTTGGCCATAATCCGCAAGTCCTGCGCGGATAATCCACGCTGGCTGGAAGGCGCCATATTCCCGGCAGCTGGCGCTCCTCCTCCACCACCGCCCGCAGCTCCACCTTGCGCCGGTTCAGCGGCGGTCGGACGATAATTTTTTGTAGCTTCCCACAATCTCAGCTTGGTGCGATCTCCCGCGATGCCGTCCACGTCCAGACCGAATTCGGATTGAAACCATTTCACGGATCTTAATGTGTTATACCCGAAATCGCCGTCCACATCCCCATGATAGAAGCCCAAAAATTTGAGACGCCCTTGCAACTCATACACATCTCTACCTGTCGCTCCATATTGGAGGTCAGCTTCGGTGAATGTTTGCTCTGAGCCAAAGTAATGTTTGATCTCATAACAGGAAAATAGGACAAGCACCAAGCACAACGTAACATACACTAAACGTTTGTTCATTTATCTCTACGCACCTTTCCCACATCCATTTTGGCAACCTTTTTAAAGTTATTATGAGAAAGGCAGAACGCTTCTATTCATACAAATCTGGATACAATAGGTCCGGACCGACAACTGCGAAAAGAGCATGCCGGAAGCCGGCATGCTCGTGATTGAAAAACCCGTAATTTTCTACGAGCTCATTCGCGCTTGATATTGTTCCATCGATACCAGTACCTCGCGCGGTTTACTGCCCTCGTATGGGCCAACGATACCTTTTGCTTCCATCGTATCGATCAACCGGGCCGCCCTCGTGTAGCCTACCCGCATGCGCCGCTGTAATAAGGACACCGACGCTTGCTTGGCTTCGAGAATAATTTGCACCGCCTGATCGTACAATTCATCTTCAAATTGCTCCTGGGTGTCAGACTGCTCCTCAATTTGAGGCACCATGTCTTCAACATACTTGGCCTCACCCTGCGTACGCACGTAATTCACCACCGACTCGACTTCGTTGTCGGAGAGAAATGCGCCCTGTACGCGCACCGGTTTGGACGCACCCATAGGCAGGTACAGCATGTCTCCACGTCCCAGCAGTTTCTCCGCCCCAGCCATATCGAGGATGGTACGGGAATCGACCTGGGAGGAAACACCGAACGCAATTCTGGAAGGGATGTTCGCCTTGATAACCCCCGTGATAACGTCCACAGAAGGCCGCTGTGTGGCGATGATCAAATGGATGCCTGCGGCCCGGGCCATTTGTGCCAGCCTGCATATCGCGTCCTCCACGTCGTTGGCCGCCACCATCATCAAATCTGCCAACTCATCGACGATGACGACAATGTAAGGCAGCGGCGGTCCGGACTGAGTTTCCAGCAGCATCGCATTGTAACCCTCCATGTTTCTTGTCCCGCTCTTGGAAAAGAGCTCATATCTCTTTTCCATCTCAAGCACGATTTTTTTCAGCGCCAACGACGCACGCCGCGGATCGGTCACGACCGGAGCAAGCAGATGCGGTATGCCATTATATACGTTCAACTCCACCATTTTGGGATCGATCATAAGAAATTTAACTTCATCCGGCTTGGCTTTATACAACACGCTAGTAATGATGCCATTTATGCACACAGATTTACCGGAGCCCGTAGCTCCAGCGACAAGTAAGTGCGGCATCCGCGCCAGATTCCCAATGATCGGCTGACCCGAGATGTCACGACCTAGCGTGATAGACAGCCTGGAGCTCGACTCCTGAAAAGCGGTGCTTTCCATCACTTCGCGCATGGTGACAATGGCGACCTCGGTGTTAGGCACTTCAATTCCAATAGCGGATTTACCAGGAATCGGTGCTTCCATCCGAATATCCTTAGCCGCTAGAGCTAGAGCGATGTCATCTGTGAGGCTGACGATGCGGCTAACTTTAACCCCAACATCCGGTTGAATCTCGTATCTAGTGACCGACGGCCCCCTTACGACCTCCAACACTTTGGCTTTGACGCCAAAGCTTTCGAGAGTGGCTTCCAGCTTTCTAGCTACCGCTTTGTAGTCGAGCGAATCGGCACCTTTAGATTTGTTAGGTTTGGACAACAAATTCAATGATGGCATCTCGTACGGTATGTTGACCGGCTGATCACTGATATTGAATTCATCCACCGCCGTATTTTGCGGCTCAGACTGTACGGATGATGAGGAACCGCTTTTTGCTGCCGACTCTGAGGTGCGTGCACTCTGCGTCGTTTCCAATTGCACATGCTCTTGGAAATCCCGGATCACGGGAATGAGCGGGTCATTCTGGTCTTCACTGTGGTGAGCAGTCCGCTCGTGTGCCTGGGGGAAGCCGGCGTGCGCAGAGCCTCCAGCCTGCTCGTCCGCTTCCGGCTGTGACTGCTTTCGCTGCTTCGGTTGAAGCAACTCAACAAATACAGACCGCTTTTTATCACCTTTTTTGGTGCGCTCTGGCTCAGGCTGCAGCGTCTCGTCATCGAATTCGCTGTCAGTAGATACGTATGGTGTCTCCGCCGACTTCCTTTGCGTTGAACCGGATGTGCTTCTTTTTCTGCGTGCCGACATCTTCCGCTGTATGTATTGACCTAGCATCGATTGGGAAAACGACTTGCGCCCCTGCATTTTTTGCAAAATGTCCCCAATGGAGATACCCGTCAGGAGCAGAAAGCCAGCTATAAACAACATATACTGAATGAGCTTTGCACCGATATTGGCGAACAAAAAGTACAATAAAGCGTACATTGTCGCGCCCAGCATGCCGCCGCCCACTTCATTTACTAAAATAGATCGCCCTTTGTCCGTGGACTGCAGCCCTTCCACCATGCTGCCCCAAGACTGGCTTAAAATAATTCCGGCGGTGAAGTTGCCTTTAGGAAAGAGCTTCTCGAATAAGCCCATATGACTCATAATTAACAACGATAACACCATCAACAGGAGGCCCGCTTTACGGGAGGTTCTCCAAACAGGCCATTGTCGTTTGACCATAACGTACAACCCTACATAAATAAACACCAGCGGTATGATGAAATCGTAATAACCGATCAGAAATCGGAATAAATAGGTCAGCGCCCGAGCCACCTTGCCTTCCCGGGACAAAGCTATGACCGATAACGTCAATATAATGATTCCATACAACTCATATTTTAAATTTGTTTTCATAGTTTTGGCTTTCTTGCTTGCCCTCGCCAAACGGCTCACCCCCAAGAACAAATTATACCATACTTTGGGGGCAAGCTTAATATTGGTGGAAAAATCAGCCTAGGCCGCTCAAATCACAGGTTGAAACTGAATAATTGTGCCTGGGCTGTGCGCGGGGTTCAGGAAATCTTGCGGATTACAGCTAAGAAGTCTAACTATGGTCGCTTGTCTGGCGTTGATTGGCTGAACTTCCATAGTGACACCATTTATCACAACCTCGACGCTCGTAGCTGCCATCTGATCCATGCCATCCAACACAACATCCAACGGCAAAACGGTGTGAATCATTGCATCACCGCCCGACCGTTCATCATCCTGCGCTCTCCGATTTGCCGATTCAGCTCTCTGAGCGCGTCTGCCACGCCGCCAACCATGTTAATTAAGCCGTATTTCACTGCGTCAGCCCCGATCACAGTGGTCCCAACGTCTCTTGTCAGCTCACCAGTCTTAAACATCAGCTCCTTGAGCTTCTCTTCGCTGACTTGGGAATGCCGGACAATAAAGCGGATCACACGTTCCTGCATCTTGTCCAAATATTCAAAGGTTTGTGGCACACCTATCACAAGCCCGTTCAGCCGGATCGGGTGAATGGTCATCGTGGCAGTTTCAGCGATAATGGAATAATTCGAAGCCACCGCTATCGGTACACCAATAGAATGCCCTCCACCCAGCACCAGTGTTACCGTGGGTTTTGACATCGTTGCGAGCATTTCCGCTATCGCCAGACCTGCCTCCACGTCGCCTCCCACCGTATTCAAGATCACAAGCACCCCTTCTACGTGCGGGTTCTGCTCCGCTGCCACCAACTGCGGAATTGTATGCTCATATTTGGTCGTTTTATTTTGCGGCGGAAGCACCATATGGCCTTCGACCTGACCGATGATAGTCATACAAAATATGTTGCTTTCTGTTGCAGGCGCATTTGTGATACCCAAGGTCTGGATGGCATCAACCACTGGGCTCCGTCCTGCCGCTTCTGGTCCGACGCCCGGCAGCGGACCGCCCGGATTCTGTACACCTGGATGGGGTGCTCCTGGCTGGGGCGCCCCCGGTTGTGGGCCTGGCTGTTGATTGGTTGGCTGTTGCGTTCCTGGCTGCTGCTGTGTGAAATCAGTCATCGTTACTTCCCCCTTCGTCCTATTGATTATCCCTCCTAGTATGGTTCACCATTGCAAATATATGCAAAAAACCGCCTACGCCAGACAGAGAATTTCTGTCGGCACAGACGGTTCGTTGCTTGTGGTAATGATAGAAACTACAAGCTATTTTATCAATGTTACAAGTGAGTTTGACTGGTGGTTTATGATCAAACTTCCATGATGATCGGAAGGATCATAGGTCTTCTTCTGGTTTGTTCATATAAAAATCGTCCAAGTGCGTCTTTCACGTGGGTTTTTAACGAGGCCCACTCGTTTACGTTCTCGTTCATTAAGCGGTTCAGCGTGCTGCTCACAATCCTGTTTGCTTCATCCAATAGGCCTTCAGATTCTCTCACATAGACGAAACCTCTGGAAATAATATCAGGCCCGGATAGAATCGCACCGTCTTGTTTGCTAAGCGTCACCACTACAACCAGAATACCATCCTGAGATAGAAGCTTGCGGTCCCGCAGAACAATGTTCCCTACATCGCCTACGCCCAAGCCGTCAATTAATATGTTACCCGCAGTAACTTTGGAACCTTTGCGTGCTACGCCGTCTTGAATTTCTACGGTTTCGCCGTTGTCGACAATAAAGATATCTTCTTTGGCGATACCAACGGATTCAGCAAGCAATCCATGTTGACGCAGCATCCGGTACTCCCCGTGAATCGGGATAAAATACTTCGGTTTCATCAAATTCAACATCAACTTCAGCTCTTCTTGACTTCCGTGGCCAGACACGTGCACCCCTGTGATCGAACCAGGCCCGTATATGACATTCGCACCAATTCTCATCAATTCGTCGACCGTTCTACCCACATAGCGCTCATTACCTGGGATTGGTGTCGCCGCTATGATGACCGTGTCACCCGGCAAGATATCGACCTTGCGGTGTGTAGAACGTGCCATACGGGTCAGAGCCGACATTGGCTCCCCTTGGCTTCCTGTCGAGAGAATGGCGACGCGATCAGCGGCCAACTTGTTCACTTCTTCCGGTTCGATCAGCATACCGTCCGGTATCCGCAAATAACCCAATTCGCTGGCGATGGTGACTACATTCACCATGCTGCGTCCGACAACTACCAGTTTTCTGCGGGTTATTTCACATGCGTCGATGACCTGCTGGATACGATGAATGTTAGAAGCAAAAGTTGCAATGATAACACGCTGTTTCGCCTTTCTGAACACATCCTCTATTTCCGCGCCAACACTGCGTTCAGAACCGGTAGATCCTGGCCGTTCTGCATTGGTACTGTCAGACAGCAGTGCTAGAACTCCCCTTCTGCCGATCGCTGCCATCTCGTGAATATCAGCGTACTGTTCATTCACCGGAGTCTGATCAAATTTGAAGTCGCCTGTATGGACAACGTTGCCTTCCGGGGTTTGCAAGCATACCCCAACAGAATCCGGAATACTATGGTTGGTTTTGAAGAACGTAGCCTTCATGCATCCCAACGTCAGCTCCGTCTCTGACGAGATCAGGATGCGCTTGGTCTCTCCCAATAAGTTAGCTTCCTTCAGCTTGGTCTCAATCAACCCAAGAGTCAGCTTGGTACCGTATACAGGAACATTCAGAAACTTCAGCACGTAAGGCAGGCCGCCGATATGATCCTCATGCCCGTGAGTGATGATGATCCCTCTCACTTTATCCCGGTTTTCCGTTAAATAAGTAATGTCCGGAATGACTATATCGATTCCCAGCATATCCTCTTCGGGAAACTTGAGCCCGCAGTCAATAACAACGATGTCATTGGCATACTGGACTACATACATATTTTTTCCGATTTCGCCCACGCCGCCCAGGGCAAAAATCGAAAGCTTATCTATATTCTTCTTAGACAATGAAAAATACCTCCTATTTAAAATTGACGACGAATTTTTGTATGAACCACAAATACCTAATACCAAAAACCGCACCAGTCACTTATCACCATTATACATGATTAAAAACTGCAATTACAAGTTCACTGAATACATCCTCATTGTTCCCAAAAAAAGAAAACCGATGCTAATAGAAAGCACCGATTTCCGATCATCTCAGTCAAACAATGATTCAATGAATCGTCCTTCTTCCTCGGTAACATTCATTAGCGGTAATCTAAGCCCGCCGGCGTCGATCCCTCTGATGCGCAAAGCATGCTTAACCGGAGCAGGGTTCGGTACCCGATGCGGGCAAAAAAACAATCCCTTGAAAATCGGATGGAGTTTCGAATGCATTTGCGCTGCAGCCCGAACATCACCTTGCAGGTAACAGTCTATCATAGTCTTCATATCTTTTCCAATAACATGGCTTGCCACGCTGATAACGCCATGGGCACCGATAGCAAGTGCCGGCAGAGTCATGTTATCTTCGCCGCTGTATACGCGGAAGCCGTCGGCCGCCCCGGCTACAATTTCTGTGAGCTGATCGAGATCGGCGCATTCTTTGGTAGCGACGATGTTATCGATTTGAGACAGTCGAATGGTAGTATCCGCGTCGACATTTACACCTGTACGGCCCGGTACGTTGTAAATAATGCACGGAATAGACACGGCTTCAGCGACCGCCGTATAATGCTGGTACAAGCCCTCTTGCGAAGGACGATTATAGTACGGTGCGACCAACAGCAAGCCGTCCACGCCCAATTTTTCGGCTTCCTTCGACAGATGTACGGTGTGAGCAGTGTCGTTGCTCCCAGTGCCTGCGATGATTTTGCAGCGTCCGTTAGCATGTTTCACCGCGAACTCAAACATTTTAAGCTTTTCTTCCTCGGTCAGCGTGGGAGATTCACCTGTCGTTCCGCAGATGACCAAGCTGTCATTGGATTGTTCCTCAATTAAATAATCCATTAAGTTAGCAGCTTGATTCCAATCGATTTTCATTTCGGAATCAAACGGCGTTACCATCGCCGCAATTAATCGTCCGTAATCCACGACCTACTCCTCCTACTTGTTTTGTTGTGACTTGTACTGCTGATTTACAGATGCAGCTGAAATTTTCTGTGAAGTGCGCGGACGGCTTTGACCATGTCCGCTCCCTGTACCAGCACCCAGATGGTGGTATTTGAGTCCGCGGACTGTAAAATGTGTATATCTTCCTCCGTTAATGCTTCGACAATGTGGGCCATAACGCCCGGCACGCCGTTCATCCCTCCGCCAATTATCGATACCTTGGCACAGTTGGAAGCATATTGCGGTTTATATCCAAGATCAGACAATATACTGATCGCCTTGGCCGCTTCCCCATCAAATACGGTGTATACGACTCCTGAGGGATTCACATTGATAAAATCAACGCTTATATGGTGCTGTGCCATGGCTTTAAAAACCGTCAACTGCAGGTCATACACGCCTCGCTCTGCGTCCACCTGGATCTGTGTGATATTGGCGAAGTTGGCAATGCCTGTGACTCTACGCTCTTGAATCGTGCTTTTGTCGGCGGCACCGCCGCTCAGATGAGTGACCAGAGTACCCGGATCCTTGCTGAATGTTGAACGCACTCTGATCGGAATGGATGCATCCATGGCCACCTCTACCGCCCGGGGGTGTATCACCTTCGCTCCATTATGAGCCATGTTGCATATCTCTACATAAGAGACCGTCTGCAGCCTCTTGGCCTCCTGTACGATTCGCGGATCCGCGGTCAAAATGCCATCCACATCGGTAAAAATATCTACGCACTCAGCCTTCAAAGCCGCAGCCAACGCGGTTGCGGACGTATCACTGCCGCCTCTGCCAAGTGTCGTAAAATCCAAATTCCGGTTTTGGCCCTGAAAGCCCGCGACGATGACAACGTTTCCCTGCTCCAGCAATTCCAACACGCGCTTGGGCTGCAGGCTGATGATCTGAGCATTGCCGAAATCGTCGTTGGTCGTGATGCCAGCTTGCGCGCCCGTTAGTACGGCAGAACGGATGCCATTGGCATGCAGCAGACTGCACATCGTCGCAGCCGAGATCAACTCTCCGCAGCATAAAAGCATATCCAGCTCTCTGGCTGGCAGACAATTCCCATTGTTGGTGATTAGTTCAAGCAGTGAGTCTGTCGCATAGGGCTCGCCTTTCCTCCCCATTGCCGATACTACGACTACTAGCTGATAGTTATATGCCAAAGAATCCTTGATGTGTTCAATTACGTGTGCTCTCGCTTCAGCAGTGGAGAGAGACGTGCCTCCGAATTTCTGCACGAGAATTTTCATGAGGGTTCTCTCCTAAGGGCATTTCAAAAACAAAGCTAGGCTCCCTATTCAGGAAGCCTGTTCTTTAGTTCTGCTCAATCGCGATGTATTCCGCAATCTGCACGGCATTCCAAGCGGCGCCTTTCAACAGATTATCCGAAACGATCCACATATTGAGCGCGCGCGGGTTACTCAAGTCACGGCGAACACGTCCTACGTATGTGTCCAACTTTCCTGCAGCTTCCGTGGCCAACGGGTATTGCTGCGTTTCAGGGTTATCCTGCAGAACGATACCAGGGGCATCAGCAAGCAATTGTTTTACTTCTTCTACGTCGAAATCCTGCTTCAGTTCTACATACACCGATTCTGAGTGGCCATACACGACCGGAATGCGCACGCAGGTGGCTGTTACTTCCAACGTATCATCGCCCATGATCTTCTTGGTTTCGTTAATCATTTTCATTTCTTCATACGTAAACCCGTTTTCTACGAACTTGTCGATCTGCGGTATGGCATTAAACGCGATTTGGTGCTTCACCGGCAGAGAGCCGACAGGCAAAATCTGCGGTTGTACCGGGTTGCCGGCTAAAACCTCGCGGGACTGGCGCAGCATCTCATCAATGGCACGCGCACCAGCGCCGGACACGGCTTGATACGTGGACACGATGATGCGAGAAATCCCATAGCGGTCGTATAGAGGCTTCAGAGCAGCTACCATCTGAATCGTTGAGCAGTTCGGATTAGCGATAACTCCTTTATGCTCGTTGATTTTGTCGATGTTCACTTCCGGAACGACCAGAGGAGTGTCCGGATCCATGCGGTATGCGCTTGTGTTGTCAATGCAGACCGCACCATGTTTGATCGCCTCCGGAATCAACTCCAAACTCACGCTGCCGCCTGCGCTGAACAATGCGATATCCACGCCTATGAAACTATCAGGAGAAGCCGCTTCTACAGTGACTTCCTGTCCTTTGAATTGCAGTTTACTGCCGGCAGACCGCGCCGACGAGAGAAGTTTCAAGCTTTTAATGGGGAAATTACGTTCTTCCAGCAGACGTATGATTTGTTCTCCTACGGCACCTGTTGCCCCGACCACGGCAACATTGAATAGCTTTTGATTCGACATCCTGTTCGTCTCTCCCCTATGTGTCAAAAATGCTCTTGTATACTATTTTAATAATTGAACCGTTCAATCACCATGGGCTGCAGCTGTTTGCCCTGCAATGCCGCCTCACAGGCATCCATAATCAAATCCATGCGCGCGACCAAAGAATTGGGCTTCGCGGAAGGAGCGTCTTGACCGAACGGAACAAAGTAGATATTTTTAGTTATCAGCAGCTTTCCTATGTTCATGGCATTTAACCCAAGACCATCATTTGTAGAGATCGCCAACACCAACGGACGGTGATTGCGCATTTGCGCTTTGGCGGCCATCAGTACAGGACTTTCGGTCATCGCATTCGCCAGTTTGCTGGTTGTGTTACCCGTGCATGGTGCGATCACGAGCACATCCAACAGCTTGGAAGGCCCAAGCGGCTCCGCGTCAACAATAGAAGCAATGATATCATTCCCCGTTATATCTTTCAATTGCTTCTGCCAATTCTCCGAAGTGCCGAAGCGCGTGTCGGTGGTCAACATAGTGTAAGATACAATTGGTATTACTTTCGCGCCAGCATCGACAAACCGCTGTATTTGAGGCATAACCTCTTCGAACGTGCAGTGTGAACCCGTCAACGCGAAGCCTACCGTTTTACCCTGCCAATTCATTCCACATTCCTCCTCTGTCCTGAGTCCTCAAGTATAATTCGGCTCAAGGTGTCGGCGATGATGCGACCCGCTGTTTTCGGCGCAACAATACCGGGTAGTCCAGGAGCGAGCACCGCTTTGATGCCTCTTTTTTCAGCGAAACGAAAGTCAGTCCCGCCGGGTCTGGAGGCCAAATCGATGATCACTGCGCGGTGTGGAATATTGGCAATAATTTGTGCTGTGATAATCATAGTCGGAATTGTATTAAAAAGCAAGTCAATATTCGTCACCTGAGCGTGCAGATCCTGCGTGTAAAATGGCGCAAAACCCATCTCCCAGGCACGCGCAAAATAGTCCGGTTTGTTCACACCAACCCTAACCTTAGCGCCAAGCCCTTGCAGCGTTCGAGCCAATGTCATGCCTGTTCTGCCGAAGCCTAGTACCATCGAGTATGAGCCGTGAATGGTAAAGTCCGTATTTTGAATGGCGAGCATTACCGCACCTTCAGCAGTTGGAATGGAATTGTAAATGGCGACATCGTCACGGTTAAACAACTCTATGAGCTCAATATCGAACTGAGCGCAAAGGGAACGAAGGTAATTTTTTGCCATGCCTGTGAAAATCTTCGCATGCTTCGGAAGAGCGCCTACATGATCTTCTGTCAGACGTAGGTCGGATGTCGAGAAAATACTCTCCACATTCCCAAGATCGTCTGTGCCTACGGCTGGTAGAATGACGGCGTCGATGTCCTCCAGGGTGTCCGGGGTTAACTCCGTGTAACTGATGCCGCTAAATTTGTTCTGTAAGTTATCGAAGCCAATCAACACAAGTGAGGCATCAAGCTCGGAGCACTTATTAATTACTTCCAGCTGGCGCGCGTCACCACCGATTAACGCCACCTTAACTCCTGTGAGCATTTATTTCTCACCTCTCTCAACTCGGTATAGATAACTCATACTATGCTCCTGCCCAAAGATGGGTGAATGGGACATGATTGAGCGAAAGCTAACATCCCGGGTAGTGCGAATAGGAGAGGCGAAAATGAAAAAGAGTATTTCCTGTTCTCAACGAGTTCGAGGAAATACTCTTTATTCAGTTGGTGCCCGTGTGGCCAAAGCCCCCGGACCCGCGAGCGGTATCGGCCAGTTCCTCTACTTGAATTAACTGCACCTGCGGAACCAGTTGGAACACCATTTGGGCTATTCGTGTATTGCGCCCTACCGTGAACGCCTCGGAGCCATGATTAATGAGCAGCACCTTAATTTCGCCGCGATAGTCGGCATCCACCGTGCCCGGAGAGTTCAGCGTGCTGATGCCATGCTTGAGCGCCAACCCGCTGCGCGGACGAATTTGCGCTTCAAGTTCCGCCGGCATCGCGAGCGCGAAGCCTGTCGGAATCAGCCCGCGCTCCCCCGGCTCAAGTGTGACCGGCTCGTGCACGGCTGCGTAGAGATCGAAGCCGCTGGCCAAGAGCGACATTTTCTGTGGTAATGGGATGTCCTCGTTGCCTGGCAGCCGTTTGATTTGTACGTTATACAAGCTGATCCCTCCTGAAGCCGTCAATGATATCGGTGTTTTGTCCCACCATCGACAAAGCGAACGGAGTAGACAGCATTTCATGCGTTAAGGCTTGAATATCATGTAACTGCACGCTTTCAATACGTTCGATGATTTCATCGAGGCTGTAATGGCGGCCAAGCATGAGCTCGTTTTTGCCAAGCCGGTTCATTCGGCTGCTGGTGCTTTCCAAGCTCAGTATCAGACTGCCTTTCATCTGCTCCTTGCCTTTTTTTAATTCCGACGCGGTCAGTCCTTGTGCTTTCAATTCACCGAGCAGCTCCATTGTGACTTTCATCACGTCCGCCGTTTGTTTCGGTGCGGTGCCTGTATAAATAGTAAACATGCCTGCGTCCCGATAGGACGTATGATAAGAATAAACGGAGTAAGCCATGCCGCGTTTTTCTCGAATTTCCTGGAACAAACGGGAACTCATGCCCCCGCCGATCGCATTGTTAAGCAGTATCATCGCGTACAAGCGGTCATCGTCGATAGATAGTCCGGGCAGCGATAGACAGATGTGGTTCTGCTCTGTTTTCTTCTCAAAGCGATGCAGGTTACCGTGAAAAGAAGGCGCTGAAGTGTTTTGTTCCACACCTTCATTCTGGTAACTGCCAAAGTGCTTCTCCATTAAATCAATGATAGAGTCATCCACATTACCTGCGATTGCAATCACCGTCCGGTCGACGGAGTAATGTTCTTTCATGTAGTTGCGAAGTGTGTTGGAATTCATGGCTGACAGGTTCTGCTCGGTACCGATGATGGTGTAGCCAAGCGGGTGCTCTTCATACGCCGCTCTAGCGATCAAATCATGCACCATGTCATCGGGTGTGTCCTCGTACATAGCGATTTCTTCAAAAATTACGTTCTTTTCTTTCTCCAATTCTTCGGGGTCGAACGCCGAGCGGAAGAACATATCGGACAACGCTTCTACCGCGATCGGTAAATGCTCATCCAATACTTTCGCGTAGTAACATGTATATTCCTTGGACGTGAACGCATTGACGTTACCGCCAATGCCGTCGAACAACTCTGCAATGTCTTTCGCGGTATACTTTTCTGTCCCTTTAAACAGCATATGTTCGATGAAATGAGAGATACCGTTCAACTCTGCCGGCTCATTACGGGAACCGGTTTTGACCCAGATCCCGAAGGATACGGAACGGCAGGTCGGAATGCGCTCCACGACTACGCGCAGCCCGTTTTTCAAAACGTATTTATTCAATGAATGGATCCTCCTCGGTACAGCTCTGTATGCATTACTTATAATAAAACATCCGTCGCCAGGACGAATGTTTCTTCTTTAATCGCGCTTCACCAGAAGCTTTTTATCATCTTACCATTATTGTTCATTAGACTCAACTTCACGAATTAGACACCTCATACATATGCATAGGAGGACAAGTTCAGACCAAACGAAAAAAGAGTCAGAATCATCTGGCTCTTCGTTGCTAGTTACTATTTAGACTTGCGAAACTAAGATTTTGCCGGAACCTGGCTCGTCAACACTGCTTTGCGGGATAGGTTTACCCGACCCTGCTGGTCGATTTCCGTCACTTTTACGGTGATTGTATCCCCTACAGAGACGACATCCTCAACCTTAGCTACGCGGTCGGTGGAAAGCTGCGAGATGTGCACCAGACCCTCTTTGCCAGGTAAAATTTCCACAAAAGCACCAAACTTCTCAACCCTTTTGACGGTGCCGAGGTAGGTCTCGCCAACCACTACTTCCTTCACGATGCCTTCGATAATGGAACGAGCTTTCTCGTTCATCTCTTGGTTGGAGGAAGCAATGTAAACACGGCCATCCTGCTCAATGTCGATTTTTACGCCGGTTTCTTCAATGATTTTGTTAATGATCTTTCCGCCTGCTCCGATGACATCACGGATTTTATCCGGATTAATGTGCATGGTAACAATCTTAGGCGCATATTTAGACAGTTGAGCTTTCGGCTCCTGAATGCGTGCCAGCATCTTGTCAAGAATATGCATCCGGCCCGCTTTCGCCTGCTCTAGTGCTTGTGACAAGATGGTGCGATCAATGCCGTCGATCTTGATATCCATCTGCAATGCTGTTACGCCTGCGGCAGTGCCGGCAACCTTGAAGTCCATATCACCCAGATGATCTTCCATTCCCTGGATATCTGTCAAAATTGAAAAATGCTCTCCGTCTTTGATAAGACCCATGGCCACACCGGCAACAGGTGCCTTGATCGGCACACCGGCATCCATCATAGCCAATGTGCTGGCACAAATACTTGCTTGTGACGTAGATCCGTTCGACTCCAACACTTCTGAAACAAGACGAATCGTGTACGGGAACTCGCTCTCGGGCGGAATGACAGCTTCCAAAGCGCGTTCACCAAGAGCTCCGTGACCGATCTCGCGACGGCCCGGCGGACGCAGCGGCCTCGCTTCACCTACACTGAATGGAGGAAAATTATAGTGGTGCATGAACCGCTTCGTTTCTTCCAAATCAAGCCCGTCCAATATTTGAACATCACCCAACGCACCCAACGTACAAACACTGAGCGCTTGAGTTTGACCACGAGTAAACAATCCAGAACCATGTGTGCGCGGAAGAAGATCGATATCACACTCGATCGGACGAATTTCATCCAACTGTCGGCCGTCCGGTCTTACTTTATCATGCGTGATCAATCGGCGCACTTCTTCCTTCACGATGTCATACAGCGTCTCTTTTACGTCTCCCATTTTCTCGGGGGTTTCCACGTATTGAGCTTGGAAGTGTTCCACGGTCTCCGCATTGATCGCATCGATGGCCTCTTGACGGGCATGCTTCTCACTGATTTTCACCGCGTCTACCAGTCTGGATTGAGCGTATGCGCGCACATCACGGCTTACCTCTTCATCCACGGTATGCAGATGTACTTCCATTTTCGGTTTGCCCGCCTCTTGCACGAGCTGCTCCTGCATGGCGACGATCTTTTTAATTTCATCGTGTCCGAACATAATCGCTTCGAGCATTACTTCTTCCGATACTTCGTCGGCGCCCGCTTCAACCATCATGATCGCGTCTTTCGTTCCTGCAACGACCAGATGAATATCGCTCTTATCCGCCTGATCCAGCGTTGGGTTAATTACAAATTGCCCATCGACCCGGCCTACAATGACACCGCCCACCGGTCCGTTAAACGGAACGTCAGAGATGCTAAGCGCAGCGGATGTCCCTATCATAGCGGCGATCTCGGGCGGACAGTCTTGATCTACGCTCATTACGATGGACACAATCTGTACGTCGTTCCGAAATCCCTCGGGAAACAAAGGCCGAATAGGACGGTCAGTCAGCCTGCTTGACAAAATGGCCTTTTGGCTTGGGCGTCCTTCGCGCTTGATAAAGCCTCCGGGAATTTTCCCCACGGCGTAAAGCCTCTCTTCATAGTTCACCGTCAAAGGAAAGAAATCGAGATCCTTTGGCTCGGACGAAGCGGTAACCGTACACAGCAGGACAGTATCACCGTAGCGGACAGTCACGGCTGCATTGGCCTGCTTAGCCAGCCTGCCTGTCTCCAACGTGATCGTACGGCCTCCTAAGTTCATTTGTACACTTTTCTCCATAAAAACCTCCTGATAATTAGCTTAAGGAACAAATTGCGTAGAGGTCCTTTAAATTCCACGCATATTTTGCCGAATTTATCTTCTATCATTTCTGCATACTGCCTAGTATTTCCTTCTTTTTCGAAATAAATCTCTGCTGTACACAGGAGCGCTCAATAAGCACACGAAAAAGCAACCGAGTTATCCACTCCGAAAGTCCAAGCGGACCCGATAGCAGACAACCATGGTTGCTCTTTTCAGTGGTTTGCATATTAACGGCGAAGACCTAACTTCTCGATCAATGCGCTGTAACGCTTAACGTCTTTGTTTTTCAAATAAGACAACAGCTTACGGCGTTGGCCGACCATTTTCAACAGTCCGCGACGAGAATGATGATCTTTCTTGTGCGTTTTCAGATGGTCAGTCAGATTAACAATGTTCTCTGTGAGAATTGCAACCTGCACTTCAGGAGATCCAGTATCGGACTCATGAGTTTTGTGAGTTTGAATCAATTCTTGCTTGCGTTCTTGTGTTAATGCCATCGTGCATTCACCTCCATAATTGAATATCCCCATTGGCCCAGATGATCGTCGGAGTAGTCGGTTCTCCACGCCAAGGTTCTGAAGTCGGGTTCCCGACAACGCTACTTAGTATAGCACAACTTAATAGAAAAAGTAAAACAATGCGGAAAATTAATTGCTTGGCGCGGCCAATAGCGCTTTTGCGCTCTCGGCATCTTCACCGATCTGTGCGATTAACTCATCCACACTTGCGAATTTGCGTTCCGGCCGAAGATATGAAATCAATTCGAGAGATACCAGATTGCCGTAAATAGATTCGGAAAAATCAAATATATGCACTTCCAATGTAGGCTGAGATAGATCCGCGAAAAAGGTAGGCTTCTTACCGATGTTCATCACGCCGTGATGTGTGTGCCCGCCAACCGTTACCCGAACGGCGTAAACACCGAGCGCCGGCACAATGAACGGCTCTGAAAGCTCGATGTTGGCGGTGGGAAAGCCGATCGTGCGCCCTCGCCCTTCCCCGGTGACTACGCGGCCCCTGAGCACATATGGACGCCCAAGCAGCGCGTTCGCTTCGACAACTCTCCCAGCCAGCAGGTGTTCGCGCACCAGTGTGCTGCTAACCTTGCTTCCGTTGCGGTGAAAAGGTCGAATCACTTCGACAGTGAAACGCTCCCTGGAGAGCTCGCACAACGTATCCGGTGTGCCGGCTCCCTGATAACCAAAGCGAAAGTCAAAGCCGACAACAACGGTGTTTACATTCATCGGAAGAAGCATGTTCTCAACGAACTGCTCCGGTGTGACAGTCATCAATTCCCGGTTAAATGAGACGATATACATGTTGTCGACACCGAGACCGCCCAGCAACCGTTCTTTCTCCGCGAGCGGCGTCAAAAGCTGCACATACTTGCATTGTCCCAATACTTCCCGCGGATGCGGATGAAAGGTCATAACGGATGATGGCAGGCCTAATCCTGCTGCTGCATTGACGGCGTGTTTGATCACTTCCTGATGCCCGAGGTGAACGCCGTCGAATTCACCTATCGCGAGCACCTGGGGCAACGAGTGCCGCTGCCGCTTACCATGAGAAATCGGATATTCCAACTCCAACGATTGCATAATTACAAGGTTCACCCACATTTCTTTTGCGGAGACAATGTGCTAGGAGAACACTTTGACGGGTTGAAGCTCCAAGCTGTCTTTGTCCCATTGAAAAATTCCAACAAACTGGGAATCCGGCGAATAAGCCGTAAAAAGTTGATTCGGATGTATGGTCGATAAATTTGCGTCGTCCAGATTGTATTTGAGCTTTTGTCCAAGTAGTGCTTTCCGGGTTTGCGACTCGTCCAACATAACGGAAGGCATATGGGCTAATGCTCTTTCCGCAGGGATCAGCCTGGCCTCGAGCGCTCCCTCCATCTGCAGCGCTTCGATCTGCTCCAAGGTGAGACATTGTTCCGGATCGATGCTTCCAGTGGAAGTGCGTACCAGTTCTGACATGACCGCCGGATAGCCCAGCGCTTTTCCTATGTCAACACATAGTGTGCGGATATACGTGCCTTTGGAGCATTGTACGCTGAAGCGGATCTCCGGGAATGCCCGATCCAGTGCCATACTCAAGATGTCGATCTTGTAGATGGTGACTTTTCTCGCCTTACGCTCCACTTCCCTGCCTTCGCGTGCCAACTCGTAGAGCCGCTTGCCGTCCACCTTCACCGCGGAGTACATGGGAGGAACCTGTGAGATCGCCCCGACAAAAGAAGCGATCACCCGCTCCACCTGTTCTCTGCCCAGCTCAACCTGATCCACCCGTGCAATTTCCCGGCCGCCTGCGTCTTCCGTATCGGTGGCCACGCCGATCTTCAGGGTTGCTTCGTACGTTTTAGGAAGCTCTTGTATATACTCCACCAACCGGGTGGCACGTCCGATGCAGAGCGGCAGTACTCCCGTCACTTGAGGGTCCAGCGTTCCCGTATGCCCGATCCGCTTGATTTTCAGTATTCTCCGCACTTTAGCAACCACATCGTGCGATGTGAATCCTTTCGGCTTCCAGACGGCTAAAATACCTTCCATGGGTGCATTCATCGCAAAACCAGACCTACTTCCTGTACTACTCGTTCGACCGCTTCCTCTAAAGTCCCATTCAGCGCACAACCAGCGGCGCGCATATGGCCGCCACCGCCAAACAATTTAGCAATTTGGGATACGTCCACTGTTCCCGTCGAACGCAAGCTAACCTTCACCACGCCGGCCGGTCTTTCTTTGAACAGCAGCCCAACCTCGACTCCCTCCACGTTGCGGGGATAGTTCACAAGACCATCCGAGTCTTCATTCGAGGCGCCGCTCTCGGCCACGTCTGCACGGGATACCACAAGCCAAGCAACTCGCTTGTCATGCGCGAAATTTAATGTATTCAAGCTCCGCTGAATAAGGGAAATTTGCGGATAAGATAGCTTTTCCAGTAACTTGTCGGCTAATGCGTGGCCGGCCACGCCTCGTGACAGCATGTCCGCCGCGATCCGCATCACCTTGGCAGATGTGTTCGCATAGCGAAAGCCTCCGGTGTCCGTCAGCAAGCCGCTGTAGATGCATACGTTCAAATCGTGACAGTACGGTACATTCAGCTCCCGAACCAAGTCATATAGCACTTCGACTGTAGCCGCTGCCTCAGCGTCCACCAAGTTGACCGTGCCGAAATAGTCATTTGTTACGTGATGATCGATATTTAAAATGCGTGCATTATCAGCAAAAATTTGACGCACACTTCCAATGCGGGAATAATCAGCACAATCCACGCTAATCACATGTTGAAACGCGGCAAGAGAGGCTCCCTCTGCCTCATAGTCAAGGATCTCATGCCGTCCGGCTGCCATATACAAGAACTTCTCAGGCATCGGACCTTCGTTGATCAACGTGAAACGTTTGCCCATCGAGGTGAGTATCCATGCCATGGCAAATGTTGACCCAGCAGCATCCCCATCCGGCTGGACGTGGGATACTACCAGGAAATCATTATGCTCTTGAATGAAATGCGCCGCCTGTTGAAGCTGAGTCGAATAATGTTCGGGCGTTGATAACACCGTCATGGTTAAGAGTTCTCCCTGTTGACTTGATCCAACAACCGTTCAATTTTACTGCCGTAATCGATAGACGCGTCAAAGCGGAACATCAGCTCAGGCACTTTACGCAAACGGATTCTTCTACCAAGCTCGGACCGGATAAACCCGCTGCTGCGGCCAAGCGCCTTCAAGGTTTCCTCCTTCTGCTCATCCGTCCCGAACACGCTGAGAAATACTTTAGCCTGAGATAAATCATTGGTTAGATCCACGCCGGTTACGGTGATGAAACCGATGCGGGGATCCTTGAGTTCGGATTGAATGATCGTGCTGATCTCTTTTTTAATCTGTTCTCCAACTCTTCCTACGCGAACCCGTGCCATTCAGATCACCTCTCAACAGTCTCCATTACAAAGGCTTCGATGATATCTCCTTCTTTAATATCATTGAACTTCTCCAGAGATATACCACATTCATACCCTTGAGCGACCTCTTTTGCATCATCTTTAAATCTTTTCAGTGATTCGATATTGCCCTCGAACACGACGATACCGTCACGGATCAAGCGTACCTGGGCATTCCGCGTGATTTTACCCGATGTGACCATGCATCCCGCAATCGCACCGATTTTAGACACTTTGAACACGTTGCGCACTTCTGCCTGGCCGATGACGTTTTCTTTGAATACCGGATCCAGCATCCCTTTCATCGCGTGTTCAATTTCTTCGATCACCTTGTATATGATGCTGTGCAGACGAATGTCTACCTTCTCCGATTCAGCAGTGTTTTTCGCTTGAGGTTCTGGCCGCACGTTAAATCCGATAACGATCGCATTCGAGGCGGAAGCGAGAATGACGTCGGATTCGGTGATAGCACCTACGCCCTGATGCAGTATTTTTACGCGCACGCCTTCGATTTCGATTTTCTCCAGCGAACCGCGCAGTGCCTCGACGGACCCTTGCACGTCACCTTTGATGATCACGTTGAGATCTTTAATTTCTCCCTCTTTGATATGCTTATACAAATCATCCAATGTGACACGAACATTAGCGCCCATCTCGGATTGTCTCAGTGTTACTGCACGTTTTTCCGCAATAGACCGCGCTTTACGCTCATCTTCGAAGACAATAAAAGGATCCCCAGCTTGAGGTACCTCGGTCAATCCGGTGATTTCAACCGGCGTTGAAGGACCTGCCTCTTTTAATCTCTTACCTCTGTCATTGACCATGGCACGCACCCGGCCAAAGCATACTCCTGCCACAAAGCTGTCGCCGACCTTCAATGTGCCGTGTTGAATCAGTACACGAGCCACCGGACCTTTACCTTTGTCCAGTTCCGCTTCAATAACGGTACCTCTCGCGCGTTTGTTCGGATTGGCCTTGAACTCTTGTACTTCAGCCACAAGCAAAATCATATCCAAAAGGTTTTCCAGTCCGATGCGTTGTTTAGCGGAAATGTTGCAGAAAATCGTGTCGCCGCCCCATTCTTCCGGCACCAGCTCGTACTCGGTCAGCGCCTGCTTGATTCTCTCCGGGTCAGCGCCTTCCTTATCCACTTTGTTGACCGCAACGATAATCGGTACTTTTGCAGCTTTGGCGTGATTGATGGCCTCCACGGTCTGAGGCATAACGCCATCGTCCGCTGCAACCACGATAATAGTGATGTCCGTGACTAGAGCTCCGCGTGCACGCATCGATGTGAACGCTGCGTGGCCCGGCGTATCGAGGAATGTGATTTTTTTGTTATGAATCTCCACCTGATACGCACCGATGTGTTGTGTGATACCACCTGCTTCACCTTCGGTCACGTTCGTTTTGCGGATCGCGTCCAACAGCGTAGTTTTACCATGGTCTACGTGACCCATGATTGTCACGACAGGTGGGCGTCCCAGCAGATCTTCTGCTTCATCGTGCTCCTCGAATTGTTCAAACTTATCTTCCTCAACGGGGATCTTCAACTCTACTTCGACATTATAGTCGCTGGCGAGAAGTTGAATCGCATCGAGGTCCAATTCCTGGTTAATAGTCGCCATCACGCCGAGGAACAGCAGCTTCTTAATAACTTCGGACGCGTCCTTATGCAGCGCCTTGGCCAGTTCGCCTACTGTCATGGTACCGCGCACGATAATTTTTTTCGGCGTATTGTCGATTTTCTCTCTCTTTACCGGCTCTTGTTGCCCTCTGCCTCTTTGGTTGCCGCGGGCATTCCCGCGCTGGTTACCGCCTCTGTTGTTTTGAGACCCTCTGGACGATCCACCGAATCTATTATCATCAAACCGTCTTTGTCCTGGTTTCGCCGGCTTGCCATGTCTGTCTTGATCGTGCTGTCCACCTGCCGCGGGTCTGGCGGTGTTGCTTGCAGCAGCTCTGCTGAATTGGTTTTGGCCACTGTTGTTTCTCTGCTCAACCGGTCTGCGCTGATCAGCACCACCAGCCTGACGATGATTCTGACCGCCTGCCGAGCCGCCGCGGTTGGCCGTTTGTCCTTGACCTTGCCCGTAGCCGCTTTGTCGGTTTTGGCCGCCCTGCTGTCCGCTCCGCTGCTGATTATAGCCGCCGGCTTGTTGGCCATTGCGCTGCTGATTGTAGCCTCCGCCTTGCTGGCCGCTGCGCTGCTGATTGTGGCCCCCGCCTTGCTGGCCGCTGCGCTGCTGGTTGTATCCACCGCCCTGCTGCCCATTGCGCGGATGATTATTGCCGCCACCCTGCTGCGAGCCTTGTCCCTGTTGTCTACCTCCGGAGTTCTGTCCTCCCCGGTTAGAACTGCCTTGACCTTGATTGCTGTGGCGGTTCTGCCCCTGGTTGTGTTGGCTGCCAGAGGATCTCGCCGCTCCTTGGCCAGCAGACTGCGTGGATGACATCTGGCTTACGGCTGCCTGTACGGGTCGAGCAGTGTCGTTCTTGGCAGGTTGCTGCGCGTCCTTGGCGGCTGGCTGATCGGCGGAGCTAACTCCGTCACCGGCGCTTCTTTTTGCCGCCGCATTCGCCTTGACGTCCTTAAAAAACTTCTCCACTCTATTCACTGTGTCATTCTCCATTACACTCATATGATTGTTTACCGGAATGCCGAGTCTCTTTAGTATTGTGATGATTTCTTTGCTGCTCATATTTAAAGATTTGGCATATTCATATACTCTCAGTTTATCTCTACTGTTTTCTTGTTTACTCAATACCTTCCACCTCCGCACGATTTTCCAGACTTTTATTCAACATTTTGGCAAATCCGGCATCGGTCACAGCCACAACCACCCGCGAGTCTTTCCCAATACTTGCCCCAAGCCGGTCGCGGCTGCCAAATTGATGACAGGGAACGCCGAAAGTGAGGCATTTATCATTCACTTTTTTACTGGTGTTCGCCGCCGCGTCCTCCGCTACAATCACAAGCTTGGCGTCGCCTTTGCGCACCGAATCGATCACGAATTGTTCCCCCGTGATGACCTTGCCGGCTCTCATAGCCATACCGAGATTATTAAAAAATTTATTATTCATCTTCCACCGCCGCTTCCTTGCCGGCAATGAATTCATCTTCGACTTTGATAAAATCCTGTTCCAAAGCGTCATAAATGTCCGGGCTCACTGCGGATTTAAGCGCACGGTCCAAGGCCTTGCTCTTTTTCGCGAGTTTAAAGCAGGACAGCTTGCCACAAAGATACGCCCCGCGGCCTGCCTTTTTACCGGTCAAGTCGATCAGCATGTCATCAGTCGGCGTTTTCACAACGCGGATTAATTCTTTCTTGGGCATCATCTGCTGACACGCGACGCATTTCCGAAGAGGAATTTTTCTTTGTTTCATCCGTGATCACCCTCTATCTGTTCCGCTGCTTCTCTATCAATCGATACTCACGGAGTCCTGACGCATTTCTCCGGCGTATGTCTTCTCCCGGCCGTATTCCTGCTCCGCCTGGCTCTCGCTCTTGATATCTATTTTCCAACCGGTGAGCTTCGCAGCTAAGCGTGCGTTTTGCCCCTTGATACCGATGGCCAACGACAGCTGATAGTCAGGCACGATGACTCGGGCCATCTTCTCAGCTTCAAACACGTTAACCTCCAATACTTTGGACGGGCTTAGCGCGTTCGCCACATATTCATCAACCTGCTCTACCCAACGGACGATATCGATCTTCTCGCCCTTCAGTTCATTGACGATAGTCTGTACGCGCGCGCCTTTCGGGCCCACGCACGAGCCGACCGGATCCACTTCTTCATTGCGGGAATAAACGGCGATTTTGGATCGAAATCCCGCTTCTCTGGCGACAGAACGGATTTCCACCACACCGTCAAAAATCTCAGGGACTTCAAGCTCAAAAAGACGTTTCAGCAGCCCGGGATGGGTGCGCGACAATATAATTTGCGGGCCTTTTGTAGTGTTCTCAACTTTGGTAATATAGGCCTTCACGCGGTCACCCTGCTTGAATTTATCGGTAGGCATCAGTTCCGTCAAGGGCAGCGCCGCCTCGATCTTGCCGAGATCTATATACACGTTGCGCAAGTCCTGACGTTGCACGATGCCGGTTACGATGTCTTCTTCCTTATCGACGAACGCGTTATAAATCAGACCGCGCTCAGCCTCGCGAATGCGCTGGGTCACGACCTGTTTCGCAGTCTGTGCCGCGATCCGTCCGAAATCCCGTGGTGTGACTTCAATTTCGACCACATCGTTCAGCTGATAATTTTGGTTGATTTCGCGTGCAGCCTCCAGAGAGATTTCCATACGAAGATCCAACACATCTTCAACGACCGTTTTGCGTGCGTATACCTTGATCAAGCCCGTGTGGCGATTAATATCCACGCGCACGTTCTGAGCGGTGTTAAAGTTGCGTTTGTAGCTGGAAATCAGCGCAGCCTCAATCGCGTCGATTAGAACTTCTTTAGCGATGCCTTTCTCCCTTTCGATTTCCGACAATGCTTCTATAAAATCCATGTTCATTTGAACGAAGCTCCCCCTCTCATAAAATCCACTAGAATACAATCGCTAAACGGCCGCTGGCCACTTTGTTAAATGGAATCTGATGTCTCTTCTTGCCGACTTCGACCTCAACCGTTTCATCGTCAAAAAAAAGCAGCGTGCCTTCGAATTCTTTTAAGCCATTCACTGGTTCATAGGTGGAGATAAAGACATGTTCGCCGACCGCTTTATGATAATCCTGCGCCTTTTTTAGCGGGCGTTCCGCACCAGGAGACGATACCTCCAAAAAATAAGCAGATGGAATCGGGTCTTTTTCATCCAGTTTTTCACTTAAATATTCGCTGACGCGGCCGCAATCGTCGATATCGATGCCGCCTTCCTTATCCACATACACGCGTAAAAACCAGTTGCTGCCCTCTTTCACGTATTCCACGTCGACCAGCTCAATTCCGTTCTCATCCAAATACGGCTGGAGAAGCGATTCCACTACGGATTTTATTTGCTCACTCAAGCTGCTTATCCTCCTATCGTCAATGGAGCGCAATGCTTCCATGTCTGTAACAAAATGTAAAGAGTGGGTTGCCCCACTCTCTAAGATCGGTACTATTAACGTTGTTACCAAAGAAGATTATACCATAGCGCTTATAGGTATGCAATATGATGAATGCCTGCTTCATTAGAACAGAGATAATTGATTTGTTTCCGGAAGCCCTCGGAAGCAGCCCATGCTGCCCAACAGTTCAACGATCGTTTTAGATGCTTTGCTGCGTAATTGAAAATCTTCCACCGACAAAAATGGACCGGCGTCCTTAGCCGCTGCGATGCTTCTGGCGGCATTCTCCCCAATCCCTGCCACCGCGGAAAACGGGGGAATCAGCGAATCTCCGTCAACGAGAAATTTGTTAGCTGACGATTTGTACAAGTCGATCGGTTTGAACGAAAAGCCTCGCGCGGTCATTTCCAGTGCCATTTCCAGTATCGAAATCATGCTCTTTTCCTTCGGCGTGGCTTGGAAGCCTTTGTCCTCGATCTCAATGAGCTTTCGCAGTATCGCGTCGTATCCCTGGCATAAGAGATCCAAGTCGAAATCCTCCGCCCGCACGGTGAAGTATGTGGCATAAAAAGCAATCGGATAATACAGCTTGAAGTACGCGGTCCGCACGGCAGAAATAACATATGCGGCAGCATGCGCCTTTGGAAACATATATTCGATCCGCTCGCAGGATTCGATGTACCAGGCTGGCACCTTGTGCTTCTTCATATCTTCCTTCCACTCGGGAGTCAGCCCTTTGCCTTTCCGTACGCTCTCCGTGATTTTAAACGCAAGCCCAGCGTCCATGCCGGCTTTATAAATTAAATAGAGCATGATATCGTCGCGGCAGCCGATAACCGTTTTAATGTTACATGTGCCGTTCTTGATCAGTTCCTGTGCGTTTCCAAGCCAGACGCCCGTGCCATGAGACAGGCCGGAAATCTGCAGCAGATCGGCAAACGAGCTGGGCTGCGTTTCCTGCAGCATTTGACGTACGAACTTAGTCCCCATCTCCGGGACGCCATAGGTCGCGACCGGCGTGCGAATCTGCTCAGGCGTGACGCCCAGTGCCTTCGTGGAGTTAAAAATGCTCATAACTTTAGGATCGTTCATAGGAATCGTAGTGGGATCGACTCCGGTCAAATCCTGCAGCATCCGCATCATTGTCGGATCATCATGTCCAAGGATATCAAGCTTCAGCAGGTTCGCGTCGAAAGCATGATAATCAAAATGGGTCGTTTTCCACTCGGAGCTTGTGTCATCCGCAGGGTACTGTACAGGTGTTATGTCATCGACGTCGATGTAATCCGGTACGACAACGATACCCCCCGGGTGCTGGCCCGTGCTGCGTTTCACTCCCGTGAAGCCGAGAGCCAACCGGCTGATCTCGGCGTTGCGCCACTTTTTGCCTTGTTCCTCTTCGTATTTTTTAACGTAGCCGAATGCGGTTTTTTCAGCTATCGTGCCGATGGTGCCGGCCCGGAACACGTGTTTCTCGCCGAACAAAACCTTCGTATAATTATGCGCGACCGGCTGATACTCTCCTGAGAAATTCAAATCGATATCCGGCACCTTATCGCCTTTGAACCCGAGGAACGTTTCAAACGGGATATCCTGTCCTTCGCCTTTCAGCTTGGCGCCGCATTTCGGGCAGTCTTTATCGGGAAGGTCAAATCCGCTTGGTATGCTGCCGTCGAGAAACCACTCACTGTGCTGGCAGGATTGGCAAATGTAATGCGGCGGCAGCGGATTCACCTCCGAGATGCCAAGAAATGTCGCGACCACGGAAGAGCCGACCGATCCACGTGAACCGACCAGATAGCCGTCTTCGTTCGATTTTTTTACAAGGCGTTCGGAAATTAAGTAGTTCGCTGAAAACCCATATTTGATGATCGGGACCAATTCCTTTTCCAGCCGAGCCGTTACGACCTCGGGAACCGGGTTGCCGTAAATGCGCTTGGCCGTGGCATAGCAAGTATTGCGTATCTCGTCGTCCGCACCTTCTATAATAGGGGTGAACAGCTTTGTCGGGAACAGCTCGAACTCCTCGAACTGGTCAGCTAGGTCCGACGTGTTCCGCACGACCACTTCGTAAGCCGTTTCCTTGCCAAGATATTCAAATTGCGCTAGCATCTCTTTCGTTGTACGGAAGTGAACATCGGGCTTGCGAATGTCTTTGAGCGGACTGAATCCAGTAATGCCGTTGATCGTGATGTCACGGCAGATTTTATCACGCGGCTGCAGATAGTGCACGTTGCCCGTGGCGATAACCGGCTTGCCCAATTTGCGCCCGATTTCAAGTACGCGCCGGTTCGCATCCTCAAGCTGCTCCTGACTGCCGACCAGTCCTTTTTCCACCAGGTGCATGTTCACGCAGGTTGGTTGGATTTCCAACACATCGTAGAACTCAGCCACCTGCTCGGCTTCCTCTACTGATTTGTTCAATACCGTTTCATAAAACTCCCCTTTTTCACACCCCGACGCAATAATGAGGCCTTCGCGCAGCTCAACCAGCTTGCTCTTCGGGATGCGGGCCACTCGATGAAAATATTCCGTGTGCGACAGAGAGACTAAAGAGAACAGATTTTTCTTGCCTACCGCGTTTTTCGCATAGATGCAGCAGTGAAACGGTCTCGTGTTTTTAAGATTTTTCCCAACGTTGTCATTTAACTGCGCTAAGTCCGATAAGCCCCGCTGATTGGCTTCTTTGATCAAATTGAACAAAACATGTCCAAGCGCTACCGAATCGTCGATAGCACGGTGATGGTTATCCAGGTTTATTTTGAATTTCTCCGTCAGCGTGTTTAAGCGGTGGTTTTTCATGGCCGGGAACAGCAGCCGAGCCAACTCCAGTGTGTCTAAAGAAGGGTTGTTTACCACGGGCAAACCCAGCCGTTTGCAGTTCGCCTGTATAAACCCCATGTCGAACCTGGCATTGTGCGCTACTAGTACGCTGTCACCGATAAAATCAAAGAATTTTGGCAGCACATCCTCCAGATCCGGCGCATCGCGCACCATATCATCGTTAATGTTGGTCAACTGTTGGATATTATATGGGATCCGCTCATGCGGGTTAACGAATGTGGCGAATCGGTCGATTTCTTTTCCATCCTTCATTCTCACACCGGCAAGCTCGATAATTTTGTTATTGACCACCGACAGGCCCGTGGTTTCAATATCAAACACGATATAATCGGCATCAGCCAGAGTTTGTGATCGTGCATTGGTCACCACCGGGACACCGTCATCCACCACGTTGGCCTCTAATCCATAGATCACTTTGATGCCATGCTTTTTCGCGGCTTTGTAAGCGTCCGGATAGCATTGTATTCCGCTGTGGTCGGTTATTGCGATCGCTTTGTGACCCCATTTGGCAGCTGTTTTTATGTACTTATCGACAGAAGTGATAGCGTCCATCGTGCTCATGGTCGTGTGTAAGTGAAATTCGACCCGCTTCTCTTCGGCGTCATCCGAACGATCCGGCGGGGGCATCACTTCGTTGATATCGTTAGGCATAAGCACCAGCTCAGGTACTTGCATAAAGCGGTCATACTCTACCTTGCCTCGGACTTTCAACCATGTGCCGTTCTGTATCATACTGTAAATTTTCACATCTTCTTTAGTTTTGGCGAAAGCTTTCACCATGATAGAATCAGTAAAATCCGTTATATTGAACGTGAACAAGGTCATCCCATTCTTCAGTTCCTTCGATTCCAGACCGAAGACGGCTCCCTGCAGCGTTATTTTCTTTTCCTCGTCTTGTACCATTTGAATTGGCACAGGCGCGTCCTTAATTTCATAGCCCACCATCAGTTTCAGCTCTGCGTCAGCAATTGTGTCTGCCGCCTGTTCTGCTTCTATAGAGGTGATCATCTCCTGTGTTACCACTTTGCCTTCTTCCGCGATCTGTTGGTGGAATTTGTCGTATTCCTCCTGCCGCGCTTCATTCATCGAGTACCGAACCTGCAGTTCGACCCCGAAAAAATCAAAAAAATATGTCTGGATCCACTGTCCGATATTTTTCTTCTTGGCCATCTCCAAGCCGATTGAATCCAACATGATCAAAGTCAATATATGCTCGGATACTTCGATTTTCGCTCTGCTCATCCAACCGTTAACGGATGTCGCCTCCCGCTGTACCCATTCCACGAACATGCTCCAATATTCATTGGCGACCGTGTCGGGGGTCACTTCGTCCGTGTATCTCAGCTTGAAACGGATGGCGGCGATGTGAGCAAATTTATCACGGATCATTTTGCAAAACGACCGGTACACATCAGCCGGCACGATGCTGTTTTTTACGATATAAAACGTCCACTCGCGGTTTTTGCGGCTTGTTTCCACCTTGTCGATATATCCGTCTTGAAAAAAAGAGTTCACAATCTCAGCGGGCACGCGTGCCTGCTCCATCAGCATTTCGAATCGCTCTCTTTTTACTGCTGTACCGCTCATGAACTTCCTCCCCCAAAAAAATACAAAGGGCAAACAGGAGATGTTGCTTCCGATTTGCCCTATTTTTCACTTCATTAGTAAGCTCTGCCGAACACGACGGTGTGCTCTGCAGTGTCGCCGCACACGAGACAAGTCTTTTTGTGCTCAGCCGGTTCAAATGGTATGTTCCGGCTTGTTGCACCGGTTTCTTCCTTAACCTGTGCCTCGCAAGCGTCGGAGCCGCACCAGCCTGCCAGCGCGAAGCCGCGTTTTTGCTCCAAAAATGCTTTGAATTCATCTAAGCTGTCGACCGACGTGAAGTTATCATCGCGGAACTGCTTAGCTTTATCATACATTTGTTGATGAATTTCCGCCAGCATGTTTTGCACTTCTTCGACAAATTGCTCCTGCCGGACGATCTTTTTCTCCCCGGTGATCCTCGACACCAAGACAACCTGGCCGTTATCCATATCACGCGGCCCCAGTTCCACCCGGATCGGCACGCCGCGCATTTCATATTCGTTGAATTTCCAGCCCGGACTCTGGTCTGGACGATCATCCACTTTCACGCGAACGCCGGCTTGTTTTAACTGGTCAAACAGCTCATTGACTCGACCAACGACCTGCTCTCTTGTCTTAGGAGGTCCGATCGGGATCATGATTACCTGCGTCGGGGCTACTTTGGGCGGAAGAACTAGTCCGCGGTCATCGCCATGCACCATAATTAACGCACCAATTAGTCGTGTACTTACCCCCCAGGAAGTGGTATGACAAAATTGATGCTGGTTCTCGCGGTCCAAATATTTGATGTCGAATGCGACAGCGAAGTTAGTCCCCATATAGTGCGACGTACCCGCTTGCACCGCTTTTCCGTCTTTCATCATAGCTTCGATGGAGAAAGTGTCCACCGCACCCGCGAACTTCTCGGACTTGGTTTTCTGCCCGACAATGACAGGTATCGCTAAGAAGTTTTCGGCGAAGTCACGGTAAATTTCGAGCATCTGCAATGTCTCCCGGCGTGCGTCAGCCTCGTCCTCGTGAGCCGTATGCCCCTCCTGCCAGAGGAATTCACTTGTGCGCAAAAACGGCTGCGTTCTTTTCTCCCAGCGGACTACGTTCGCCCACTGATTGATCAACAACGGCAGATCCCGGTAGGAATTAATCCATTCCGAGTACATGTGCCCAAACATCGTTTCCGAGGTTGGACGAATCGCCAGACGCTCTTCAAGCTTTTCACCGCCTGCTTCCGTTACCCAAGGCAGCTCCGGATTGAAGCCCTCTACATGTTCCTTCTCCTTCTGAAAGAAGCTTTCAGGGATGAAAATCGGAAAATAGGCATTGCGGTGGCCTGTTTCCTTAAAGCGAGCGTCCAATTCACGCTGTATGTTCTCCCAGATCTCATAACTGTCAGGTTTAAACACAATGCAGCCGCGCACGGGCGAATAGCTCATCAAATCCGCTTTTTTGATCACATCAATATACCATCTGGAGAAGTCCTCGCCTTGAGGCGTGATCTCCTTCACAAATTGTTTTTCGTTTGACATCTCGTCCTTACCTCCCGGCAATGGGTAGCAAATTATTTTATAGGTCTTTTAACCCTGGATAAGCCTTAATATATCGTTATATGTCACTGCGAGCATCAACAGCATGAGCATCGCGAAGCCCACGAAATGTACCATACTTTCCCTGCTCGGGTCCACAGGTTTCCCGCGCAGTGCTTCAAATCCGAGAAATACAAGTCGGCTGCCGTCGAGCGCCGGAAATGGGAGAAGGTTGAATAAGCCCAAGTACAAGCTCATGGCCGCTACCCATGAAATGTACTGAATCAGCCCGGCTGATGCCTGCTCGCTGGTGAATTCCACGATACGTACAGGTCCGCCCAGGTCATCCAGTTCGAACTGCAGTGTGACCATGTCGGCAAACCCGTGCAAGATCGCGGCGGTGAGCGTGGTCATCGTGTTCCAACCATGGGTGATGCCTTCTATAAAGCTCGCTTCTCGGTTCTCCGATATTAAAGTGACGCCAACTAGTCCGCCGTCCTTGTCCACAGGAGTAATCTCCTTGCGAAGCTGCTCGTTGTTTCTTTCAATGATCCACACCATTGGCTGATTGGCTGACTCCCTGATTAGATCTTTCAGCTTGGCGCCATCTGCTCCAATCCGCTCATTGTTGATGACCAACACAATATCGTTAGCTTGTAATCCGGCTTTCTCTGCGGGGGCGCCAGGCTCCGTGCTCCGAATCTTAATCTTATCAGGCACGCCGGCCACAAATACAACGCTAACGAACAGCACGAAAGCCAGAATGAAGTTCATCGCAGGCCCCGCAAATATGGCAAGCGCCCGCTGTCCAACCGTTTTACTGCCGAATTGGCGATCCCACGGCGCGATCTGTGTTTCTCTGTCTTTGCTTACCATCATCGCCTGTGGATGCACCGGAAACTGCATCATCTCTCCGTCCACATCCAATTTCACCGATAAACGACGCTCGAGATCAATGTCCTCAACGACTCCGACTAAGCTGTCGGATCTCTTGTCAAAGTCGTTCAGATATATATGCGAAACCGTGTTCCCATCGAGTGCAACGGCGACCCGCTGCCCCGGATTGATCTGCACGATCTCCGGGTCTTCTCCGGCCATGCGCACAAAGCCTCCAATGGGCAGCAGACGCAGCGTGTAACGCGTCTCTCCCCTTTTGAAGGATATGAGCTTGGGTCCGAATCCGATGGCAAATTCCCGTACCAAGATGCCAGCCCGCTTGGCAAAATAAAAATGCCCCCACTCGTGGATGGTCACCAAGACGAAAAATAGTAATACGATTTGAAAAACATTCTGCAACATAGCCAACTCGCAAAATCCTCCCTTATGCATCGATTAGTCAAGTATATGCCATGGCCTGGCTCGTTTGTATGAGAGAAATGGAATTTATCAGCCAAAAAAGCTTCTTCGGTAAAGTAGTTTTGCGGCGAAGCTTCCGTGGCATGGGGCTGGAGCACAGCCATCCAGCGTGCCCCCGCCCAAGCCTATCTTTAAGATTAACATTATTCTCAATAGGAATACAAGCAGCGCCATGATAAGAGCATATGATCCTGCTAGTCAAATCAGGCTGGAGAATACGCGATACGGCGTTTTCAATTTATGCTGCCGGCCACATGTCTTGCCCAAGCATCGGCCTCGGTTATCTGCTCTATGTCGGGATTGCTCGCCACTGCATGCCGTTCCAGCACTTCCTTAATGATGTCTTCTATCTGCAAAAAGCGGATCTCCCCGTTCAAAAAGCGCTGTACCGCGGTCTCATTCGCCGCGTTGAATACTGTTGTAGCGGTACCTCCGGCCTTTCCGCTGTCGTATGCAAGCTGCAGGCAGGGGAAGCGCTCGAAGTCCATTTCGCGGAAATGAAGTTGGGCGACTTGCGCCAAACTCAATGAACGGGTTGGAGTGGGCAGACGCTGCGGGTATGTCAGCGCATATTGAATGGGCACCCGCATATCGGGATTGCCCAGCTGGGCGATAATGCTGTGATCCCTAAACTCCACATACGAATGAATGATGCTTTCCGGATGTATGATCACATCGATCTGGGCGTAAGGGAGCCCGAACAGCCAATGGGCCTCTATTACTTCCAGGCCTTTATTAACCATCGTTGCGGAATCTATCGTGATCTTCGCGCCCATGGACCAATTGGGATGCTGCAGGGCTTGCTCGACCGTTACGTCCCGCAGCTCTGCGCGGGAGCGGTCCCGAAACGATCCGCCGGAGGCAGTTAGGGTAATCTTATGTACGTCCTCGATAGACTCGCCGTTTAAGCATTGAAAAATCGCGGAGTGTTCGCTGTCGATCGGCAAGAGTTTGACACCGTGGCGTCGTATGCTCTCCGTCACAATATGTCCTGCACTCACTAACGTTTCTTTGTTGGCCAAGCCGATATCCTTCCCGGCTTCAATTGCCGCCAGCGTTGGCCGCAGCCCCTGGCTTCCCACCACTGCGGTTACCACGAAATCGGCATCCGTGCCTGCGGCGATTTCCTGAAGGCCCTCCGCACCGTAAAACACCTCTGTACCTGCCGGCACCAATTGCTTTAGCTCTTCGGCCAACGTTTTGGTTGCTACGGAAACTTTTTTCGGTTGAAACCGGATGACTTGCTCAGCCAGCAAAGACAGATTCTGGCCGCCGGCAAGGCCTTCCACAGTGAAGAGCTCGGGGTGATGCGAAATAACGTCTAAGGTTTGAGTTCCGATGGAACCGGTGGAACCGAGAATGGCAATCCGTTTCATTTTTCACCTCACTGCTAAATTATGTATGGGGAATTAAGGCGAACAGGTGCACCGCAGGAAAGACGATCAACCAGCTGTCCACGCGGTCAAGCACACCGCCATGTCCCGGTAGGATCGCGCCGGTGTCTTTAATTCCCTTCGCCCTCTTATATGCAGACTGGATCAGATCACCCATTTGTCCGACTATCGCTATCACGGCACCCAGCAGCACGGCATCCAGCCACGACAGCGTGTCCGGCCTTGCAAGCCAGAAACATAACGCTACCGCCACTGAAACGATAATACCGCCCAGTGCCCCTTCGATCGATTTGTTCGGACTAATGGTCGGCCAGAGGGGGCGTTTACCGATGGCGGAACCAACGAAATAAGCCCCGGAATCCGTCCCCCAAATGCAAAAAAAGACAAGCAGCGTCCAGAACAGCCCGCCATTGTCTAACATGCGGGTTTCTATCATATAGTGGAAACCCGTTCCGATATATACCATACCGAGAAAAGACATGGCGATCTGATCGATCGTCACTTTGTTTTTTGATATTACTGTAACACAGAAGTAAATAAATAAAAAAAACCATATCAACTGTTCTATGGAAAGAACTGGATAGGGATCGGATATTTGCCAAGGCACCGCTAAACAGACAACACCCAAATAACCGAGCCATGTCGTTGCTTTATACTGTTTCAAACCATTCATTCGCGCAAATTCATCAAAACCGACGATCGCTAACAAAATGATTAAGCCTGCATACCAGAACGTTCCCAAATACAATAAGACCAAAAAAACTAACCCTGCAGTCAGACCTGTGATGACTCGCTGCTTCAATTGTATTCCTCCGTTTGCTGGCTAAAGTCCGCCATACCTTCGTGCTCGGCGTTGATATTCTCCAATGGCTTCATAAAAATGCTGCTCAGAGAATTCAGGCCAGCATAAATCCGTGAACCATAGTTCCGAGTAGGCCAGCTGCCATAGCATGAAGTTGCTGATCCGTAGCTCACCGCTAGTACGAATCAATAGATCTGGATCGGGAAGCGGATTTGTCAGCAGATAACTCGAGAACAACGACTCGTCGATGGCGTCCGCACTTATTACCCCATCAGTGATATCTTGAGCCATCTGTTTCACACCGGAGAGCATTTCTTTTCGGCTCCCATAATTTAAAGCAAAGTTCAGTATCAGCCCGTCATTATGCTTTGTCTGTTCGATTGCGTCTTCGATGGCTTTTAATGTATACTCCGGCAAGCCTTCCTTCCATCCCGTCATGCGGATTTGCACATTGTTCGCTATTAGCTCTTCAATTTCTTTCGGAAAAAATTCCAGCGGGAGCTTCATCAGATATTCGACTTCTTCTTTTGGGCGCTTCCAATTTTCAGTGGAAAATGCATACATGGTAAGCACGTTGACGCCAATTGCGTTTGCAGCCATGGTGATTTTTTTAACGTTTTTCATCCCTGAATGGTGGCCGGCAACGCGGGGTAGACCTCGTTTTTGCGCCCATCGGCCGTTGCCGTCCATGATGACCGCCACATGGTTCGGAATGTTGTCGGAATCGAGCCGTGGAATGAGCTCTTCACCCTGAGGCTTGCTTCCAAACCACTTTTTGAAAGGTATCATTTTTGTTTGCCTCCAGTAAGGAAAGACTAAAAGCCCCCTCGAGAGGGGGTCTTTTACATTATACTTCCATAATTTCTTTTTCTTTCACGGCTAACACTTTCTCCACTTCACCGATGAACTTATCGGTAAACTTCTGGATATCGTCTTGATGCTTGCGGGCTTCATCCTCAGATATACCGCTTTTTTCAAGCTTCTTGATATCATCATTGGCATCGCGTCGTACGTTACGAATAGCCACTTTAGCTTCTTCGCCGAATTTACGCGTCATTTTGACCAACTCCGCCCGCCGTTCCTCCGTTAAGGCCGGAATAACGATGCGGATCTGAGAACCGTCGCTCGATGGCGTCAAACCCAGATCTGATTTCAAAATCGCTTTCTCAATGGCCGACACCGAGCTTTTATCCCAAGGTTGAATCATCAGCGTACGTGAATCCGGGGTGTTGATGTTAGCGAGTTGGCTCACTGGAGTCATCGCGCCGTAATACTCGACTTGTACACGATCCAGGAGCGCCGGTGTAGCTCGGCCGGCACGTAAACTGGCAAGGTCTTTCTTCAGCGCACCGACGGCTTTCTCCATGCGGTCTTCCGCGCTTTTCTTAATCGACTGTGGCATTATTTAAACACTCCCTTTTACAATCGTACCAATTTTCTCACCTAGCACCACTCGTTTGATGTTGCCGCTCTCGGTTATGGAGAATACGATTAACGGAATATTGTTATCCATGCAAAGCGATGAAGCGGTCGAATCCATTACACCCAAATTTTTGCTCAGAACTTCCATATAAGTTAACGTTTCAAACTTTTGCGCGTTGGCATCCTTGAAAGGGTCAGCGGAGTATACGCCATCCACTTTATTTTTAGCCATAAGGATCACTTCCGCCTCAATTTCAGCCGCTCTGAGCGCTGCGGTGGTATCGGTCGAAAAGTAAGGATTTCCTGTGCCAGCCGCGAAAATAACGACTCTGCCTTTTTCCAAATGGCGAATCGCTCTTCTGCGAATGTAAGGCTCCGCAACCTGCTGCATAGTAATGGAGGTCTGCACACGGGTCGGAACGTCAATGGTTTCCAAAGCATCTTGCAGCGCCAATGAATTCATTACCGTGGCGAGCATACCCATATAATCCGCCGTTGCACGGTCTATGCCTTTGGCGCTGCCTGCAATACCTCTCCATATATTGCCGCCGCCAACCACGATAGCTACTTCGACGTTCAACTCCACGACTTCCTTGACCTGTTTGGCTATCGAGGAGATCATATCCGAATCGATCCCATATCCTAGCTGTCCCGCCAGAGCTTCTCCGCTCAATTTTAAAATAACCCGTTTGAAGATAGGTTGCGCCAAGCTTTATCCCCCCGTTCGAAAGCAGCTATAATTGTTTATGTTTAAAAAAGAAGGAACACTAAGTGTTCCCGCGATTTCGGTTTTCTTATTTAGTCCTTCTTCACTTGCGCCATAACTTCTTCAGCAAAGTTTTCTTGTTTTTTCTCTAAGCCTTCCCCTAGCTCGAAGCGGACAAAGCGGCGAATCGTAATGTTCTCTCCGATCGCAGCAACCTTTTCATTAAGAAGCTGGCCCACGGTTTTGTCTGGATCTTTGATAAACGGCTGTTCCATCAAGCAGTACTCTTCATAATATTTACCAAGGCGGCCTTCCACCATTTTTTCAACAATGTTAGCCGGTTTGCCTTCATTCAGCGCTTGGTTTTTAAGGATTTCACGCTCTTTGTCCAGCGCGTCTTGAGGCACATCCTCACGGCGTACGTACAATGGATTAGCTGCTGCGATTTGCATCGCTACGTCTCTTGCGAAATCCCGGAATTGATCAGTTTTGCCAACGAAGTCAGTTTCACAGTTAATTTCTACAAGCACGCCGATCCGCCCGCCTCCATGGATGTAAGACTCGACAACGCCTTCAGTAGCGATACGTCCAGCTTTGTTAGCCGCGGCAGACAAGCCCTTTTCACGCAGAATTTCCGCCGCTTTGGTCAAATCACCATTCGCTTCTTCCAACGCTTTTTTACAATCGAGCATTCCTGCTCCCGTTTTTTCGCGCAATTCTTTTACCGATGCTGCATTTACCGCCATGTTTTGGCCTCCTTGTATTTTAGATTATGTATCCCTAAAAAAAGGGCGGTGAAAGGATTTTACACCTTTGAACCACCCTTTCCTATTCAGCCCTTAAGCTGTTGTTTGTTCACCTTGGTGCGCTTCGATAACTGCATCAGCAATTTTCGCCGTCAGCAATTTCACAGCACGGATTGCATCGTCATTACCAGGAATGACATAATCGATTTCATCAGGATCACAGTTTGTATCTACAATACCCACGATTGGGATACCCAATTTGCGAGCTTCTGCAACTGCGATACGTTCTTTGCGAGGATCGATTACGAACAATGCGCTCGGTAGACCCTTCATATTTTTAATGCCGCCGAGGAACTTCTCAAGCCGCTCTTTTTCCTTACGCAGAATAATAACTTCTTTCTTGGGAAGTACGTCAAATGTACCGTCTTCTTCCCATCTTTCCAACTGCTTCAAACGATCGATACGCTTTTGAATCGTTTGGAAGTTAGTCAGCGTACCACCCAACCAGCGTTGGTTGATGTAGTACATTCCGCAACGCTCTGCTTCTTCCGCAACGGAATCTTGAGCTTGTTTTTTCGTTCCGACAAACAAGATCGTTCCGTTCTCCGCAGCGACGGATTTCACAAAATTGTAAGCTTCCTCTACCTTCTTGACCGTCTTTTGCAGGTCAATGATATAAATACCGTTTCTTTCAGTGAAGATGTAACGATCCATTTTTGGATTCCAACGACGGGTTTGATGCCCGAAGTGTACCCCAGCTTCCAAAAGCTGCTTCATGGAGATTACTGCCATCTTCACACACCTCCTCTAGATTGGTTTTTGGGTCTCCTCCGCCAGATCGCATCTTCGACATAAAACTTCCGTCCGGGAAGCACCCTTATGTGAATTGATCAGCGTGCGTTTTAACACCGTCAACAACTATAACACAACTCAATATACTATGCAACATCCGGCTCATAAAGAACAAAAACCTAACCGGAGGCTAGGTGGCGGAGGTCGAGAAAGTACCGAAAAAAGCAGCTAAGAACTATGATGCCGGGGATATCCTCTTCCGGGCGCTGGTTGTAGTTTCTTATTAAGAAGTTATGGCAGCAATGACCTGTGATAGCTCTGCCGGAGGTTGGAAGGCATACACTCCGGCAACAATTTTGTAGTTCAATTGCCGCTTAGCCATTGCCTCTTCGAATGCAGTACGATCCGCGATGATACCACTTCGAGTGAGCAGCTCTCCCACCTGACTTGCAGTCATACCGTTAGATATGTAGACGTGAATTTCCTTGACAGTTTGCGACGCAACCGCTTGGGAAGAGGCCGCTTGCTGCTGCGCCAGTTGCTGCAGCTGCTCGTCCAACTGCGCTTGAGTATAGATAGTTACGTCTTTTTCAATAACTTGATAGTATTGGGACGCGGCTTCCCTGAGCTGCTCTTTATCCATTTCGGCGACCGGAGGAGTGCTGCCTACATCTATCGGCGTTTGCCGGGCATCGGCGGCCGCATCCATCAATTGCAGCAGCACAGCACCACTAATTAATCCGGCGCCGAGACCGTGCAACAATGACTTGTTATTTCGCATTCATCTGCTCCTCCTGCTTTGCCAACTGAATAATAAGATTGACTTCTCCCTTATTCATGTTCAGTTTCTTAGCAATATAATCAATCGACTTGCCCTGGCCGCGCATACCGAACAGATCAGAGTAGCGCAACTTCATGCTCATAGCCGCAGGAGGTGCCGGGGTTTCTTCTCTGGCCGCCGCCGGTTCGCTCTCAGCTGATTGGTGGTGAAAAGCTGCAGCGGGAATATCGCTTGAGCGCAAGCTTTGTCTTTGCAGCGCGCTATACGCAATCTCCAATTTGGCCAGCTGTTGCACTGCCAGGCCAGACTGCTGCTCCAACATTTCAACGCGTGAAGTCAGCTTAGCTAATTGTATTTCGTAATCCTTCTTCGTTTCGGCCATCAATTGTATAAAGGCTTGATTTTGTTCATCCAATTCGGAGGTAAATTGCTGCATCATCTCTTCGATTTCATCTATGTTAGGATTTTTCTGCCCTTTTGAGACGCTCGATTTGGGCAAAATCTTAGCAGCTACAATTAACGCCAAACCCATCAACACGATGTATACCCATGCAGGTTGATCCAATGCTATTCACCTTTCCGCATTCGTAGTTACAATGACAAATCGATATGCCTGCCCTTAAAAAGATGGTCATTGCGCTTGGCGGGCTGATTTGCATCGTTTTCTTCTGAGTTACGCTTGTTTTTTGGCATCCCTACTGTTGTTCCCTGATGAGTGCTGATGCGCAATGCAAATTGGAGCTCAATCGCTCTCATACTCAACACCGGCCCCTCCTCACCACCGCCTCTACAGTGGAATCATGGCAATGTCACCGTTCGCTAATTCGAATTTAACATGAGAAATAGGATCTTTAATGAATTTAGTATAGCGGCCGATCACAATCTTGGCGCCGCTATAAATTGAGTTCACTTCCACCTTAGCCCGGTCTGAATCCTCCAGCGATTTCTCTAATTCAAACACACGTTCTTTGATGCTGGTTTGCTCTTCCGTGAGCTGTCTTTTTGTATGGTTGAGTTTGATTCTCATCCCAACCTTATCCGGTCCCAGCTGCCCAACCGCTGCCAATTGATCCAGCATGCCCAAGGCCTTATCGGTTTTATCAATATTTTCATTGACTGATCGAAGCTGTGTTCTCAACTGCGCTAGCTCATTACGCAGCTCAGGCAGTACGCCCACCTCGATAACAGTGGCTGTAGACATGGAGTTACCGACGGTACGCGCGGAAACCAGTTCACCGGCCTGAATGACACCGCCGACAATGAGTCCCTTGGACCCTTTACATATGACTTCTTTGCTGGCCCGGACCGTAGAGTGCATAATGCTTTGAGAAACTGTCACTTCTTCAGCGATGATCGTGGCGTCTTGAATGAAGGAGCTTTTCACCCGCTTTCCCGCACGAATGACCCCTTTGTTGTGACCTAGAATGCCTGCTGTTATTTCTATCGAGCCATCTGCTTCCAAGTCTGCTCCCTCGACGCTCCCGGTGACCCGAATATCTCCTGCGGCTTTAATTCTGAAGCCGGTCAGGACGCTTCCACGAATTACAACCGTTCCTACGAAGTCGATGTTTCCGATATTGTAATCGACATCACCGTTCACTTCAAAAACAGGAAACACATTGATTTTGTCACGGTCGGTTTTTGTGACCATTCCGTCTATTGCCGCGTACAGGTTGGTTTTGTCTGCGTCAGTCACTACATTTTTGCCAATTTTAAAATGCGCCTCCTTGCCGGCCCTCGCAGCAATCGTTTCTCCGGTTACCGCGATGCCCGGCGCACCTTCCGTGCCAAAAAATCGTTGGGCAATCAACTGCCCCTTCTTCACATTGTGGATGGAGGTGATCTGCTTGAAATCCACCTTTCCATCCTCCATCTCAGCAGGCTTCTTGGTGTCGGTGTCCAGATCGAGCAGCAGGTTGATGTAGCCGTCTTGTCCCGGGATTGGAGGACTGCCTGTTGCTATCAACGTCTTAGCGGAAAAAAAAGCCTTGGGGTTATCTGCGATTTCCGCCAATTTCGACCGGTCGACGCCATGTGAAACGTGAAACGATTGGAGCACTTCCCCCAGTTGATCTATAGAAAAAGTCAACCTATCGTCACACTGCTTAAATTGCAGGAACGCGTGAAGCTTGTCTTCAGATAATACAATTTCCGCACAAACACTTAACGGAACAGCCTGATCTGGCATGCATCTCCCCCCTTTGTACTCAATGATTAAACAACTGTTCCTGATAACGGCCAAGCGCCGCGCGCAAACGCGATATCGCTTTCGAATGCAGCTGGGAAATTCTCGAGGGCGACAAACTCATCACTTCAGCAATCTCAGTCAAAGACAGCTCCTCAAAGTAAAACAGTGACACAACGGTTCGTTCTTTCTCTGTCAGCCGTTCGATAGCTTTGGCTAGCGTGTCTTTCAAATAAAACTCATTTACTGTATGTTCAGGATTCTTAGCCTTCTCATCAATCAAAAGAGAAAGCCTCGTTTCAGAATCTTCTTCTCTAATAGGGTCATCGACAGAGCACACGGTCGTGATAGAAATTTCTTGCACCATTTGCCGGAACTCGTTTTCACTGACCTGCAGATAGGCACTAATTTCCGCATCCGTGACGGAGCGCGAATATTGCTGTTCCAATTGCTGATATGCTTCTTCGATTTTTTTTGATTTTTCCCGTACCGATCTAGGCACCCAGTCTCCCTGACGCAATCCGTCGATGATAGCACCGCGGATACGCCAGGAAGCATACGTTTCAAATTGCAGACCACGTAAGTAATCGAACTTTTCAATGGCGTCTATTAAGCCCAACACACCGAAACCAGCTAAATCATCTTTTGATACATTTTTGGGGAGGCCGATGGACAGACGGTTCGAAACATATTCGACCAACGGCAGATACGTTTCGATCAGCGACTGTTTTGCTTCAATCAAGCCGGATTCCTTCCACTGCTTCCAGACATCCATATTGGATAAATGCGACTTTTGCTGAATCATAAACGGTTGCCACCACCCTTATTCTTCCGTCATGCGACGTACCGCTTGTGCCATTTCGGCTGTATCCACTGTAGTGCTGCTGCTTAATTTGGGAGGCGTAAGCGGTTTGAAACCGGCATTTGCCGCGCCCTCGTTGGGGGTATTGGTTTGTTTCAGCATAGCGTGCAGCGCTTCTTGTTCGTCCGGCGTCGACATATCCAACGCATTTCCTATGTGATCGTCGTCCGTCTCAGCAGCCGGCACATCGACTGAGCCCAGTTTATGCAATCCCGCGATGGTACCCAATACCCAACGAAATAAGAAAACGAGCACAAACATCAACAAAAAGCTGTACAGGCTGCGCAGCAGCGTCGTTAACCAAATATTGTTACCCAGCGAGATCAAAAACGTCAGGAGAAACGAAATGCTGCCGATTATCAAATTCCAACGTATGGTTCCCATCATAAAAAAATTACAGCTCCTTCACTCCATGCTGAACACTTCGGATTAAAAGGAGGCCCGTTTCACAATTGAATTCAATCGTTCTTCCGTAGCTGCCGCCCGTATCTTCTCCTCTGAGAGGGATGGAATACTGCTTCAACATGCTTTTGCAGGACTCCACATTTCTCGGGCCAATGCGCATCGTATCAGAGTTCCCTCCGAAGGCGAACATCTGTGCCCCTCCAGCCATTTTGGCTTCCATCCGGCTCACTGCAGCGCCCATCTTCTGCATTTTACCTATCATGTCAGGTATAGCTGTATCTGCGTACTTGGCTATATTGAATTTGCCTTCTCTAGCAATCTCCGAATCCGGGAGCATCACATGAGCCATTCCTGCAATCCTGGCTTTTGCATCGAACAGCGTAAGGCCTACGCAGGACCCCAAACCTGTCGTTTTCAACACTCCGGTCAAATGTGTCACGTTCAGATCGGCCATGCCAACCTTGATGTATTGCTCCTGCGTCATGGACACTGCACTCCTAAAGCCGCGAAAATTTTGTCGAACGATTCCGGGTCGGGTATGAGAAAAAAACGGCCTTCCACTTCATTGTTACCATCCAAAAATTTCGTGTCTATCAGTAGGGCGGAGTCACCCATTCGACCGAATTGTATAAGACCATAACTCAATATCGCCCCTGCCATATCGATCGCCAGCGCCGGAACTGTTGGGGACATAGATAATTGCGTAAAGTCTGCCAGTGCAGACAGGTAGGAGCCTGCGAGTATGTTACCGATCTCACTTAGCGCCGACAGTTCCATTTCCGAATACTGTTCGTGGTCAATTACTTCTATTCCCACCAAATTACGTAATAATTTTTTAGCAGAATGCATGGTGAGCATGAAAAACAAATTACCAGGCGTTTCCCCTTCAACCCGCAGGAAAATCGCTATGACCACCTGCTCTGCGCCACCGACGCTCTCCGCTATCTCTTCGAAGGCAACCATCCGCACCTTTGGCACGAGCATATCGACCGGCTTGTCCAATAGCTTAGCGAGCGCTGTGGCTGCGTGTCCTGCACCGATATTTCCTACTTCTTTGAGTACATCCATTTGAAAATCAGCGAAGCGATCGAACAGTTCCACGCGGTTACTCCTCTTGACCTTCCAGTGCGGCAAGCTCGCTTTTGTGCAGAACCTCTTCAAGGTTTAGCAAGATGAGCAGTCTCGTATCACTCACTTTGGCGATGCCCTGTAAATACTTAGCTTTGATACCGCCGACAATTTCGGGCGGCGCCTCGATTCGGTCCCTGTCCACATCAATAACATCGTTTGCTGCATCCACGATCAAGCCGACTTCTACGTCTCCCACACCGACGATGATAATGCGCGTATTTTCCGTATATTCGCTTTCTGGGAAGTCAAATCTTCCACGCAGATCAATGATGGGAGTCACCATGCCGCGTAAGTTGATCACTCCTTTGACAAATGCCGGAGTCTTTGGCACACGTGTCATCGGCTGCATTCGCTCGATTGTCCGTACCTTATCTACCTCAACGCCATATTCTTCATCACCTAACGCAAATACGATAACTTTAATTTCTTCCCCCATTGTTCCTGCCTCCTATTTGTTAAAATAAAGTGCTTTTAAATTGAAGCTATTTATTTGATCAACGCATTGGTGTCGATAATCAAGGCTACCTGACCATCGCCCAAAATAGTTGCTCCCGAAACAGCAAACAAATCCGTTAAATAGGTTCCAAGCGATTTAAGCACAATCTCCTGCTGGCCGATGAAGTCGTCCACAGCGACCGCAGCCAATTTGTCACCCTTACGTATGACAACGATCTGTAATTCCGTTTCAATGTCCTCCGTGGTGCCCGGCACTTCAAACAGTTTGGCCAGCGGCACCAACGGAATGACACCGTCCCGGTAGTCTACCATGCGATTGCCATGGACATACCGAATTTGATTAGGCTTGATTGCCGCTGTTTCCACGATGGAACTGAGCGGGATCGCGTATTTTTCATTCGACAACCGCACCAGCATGGCGGAGATGATCGACAAGGTAAGAGGCAGCTGTACCGAAAATTTCGTTCCCTGGCCTAAGGTTGAGCTCACTTGCACTCTTCCGCCCAAGCTCTCAATTTTGGTCTTCACCACATCGAGTCCTACGCCGCGGCCGGAAATGTCCGAAATCTTCTCAGCAGTACTGAATCCGGATGAGAACAACAGCAGATATACTTCTTCATCCGATAATTTGGCAGCCTCCTCTGGAGTGACGACGCCTTTTTGTATCGCGGTCTTCAGTACATTGTCACGGTTAATTCCGCGGCCGTCTTCCTCAATCTCGATGAACACGTAATTTCCGCTGTGGAAGGCCCGTAAATTGATCGTACCTGTTTCCGGTTTGCCTGCAGCGATGCGCTCCGCAGTCGGTTCCACACCATGGTCTACCGCGTTTCTGAGCAAATGTACCAGCGGATCGCCAATCTCATCCACGACCGTGCGATCTAATTCGGTGTCAGCCCCTGTGATGATAAGATCTACCTTTTTATCGAGCGTTTTCGCAACATCGCGAATCATTCGCGGAAACCGGTTGAATACCGTATCAACTGGGACCATCCGCAGCTTAAGCACGATACCCTGCAGGTCGCTACTTACCCGGGACATATGTTCCACGGTCTCGCTCAACTCGCTCTTCTTGAGTTCGCTAGCCAACTGCTCGAGCCGAACCCGATCGATTAATAGCTCGCTGAACAGATTCATTAATGCATCCAGACGCTCAATGTCCACGCGTATCGTCCGGCTGGATACTGGTGCCGAGCCAGCGGGTTTCTTCGCTTCGGTTCTGCCTGCCTGGGAAGGTGCTGCTGCGCTTGACACCGCCGCAGCTGGTGCTGTGCCTGTGGCTGCAACTTCTCTTTGGGCGGCATGTGTTGACAGCTGCAACAGCTTCTCCAGCTTCTCCGCGTCCAACGCTGTCACCAAAGCCTTGTCAATCTCTGACACAGCGGATATCTGCTTCTCCAACTCCTCCTTGTCAGCGTTGGACACGAAAAATACGGAAAACTCATGGTCAAACTTTTCTTGTTCGATATCTTCCACCGATGGAGCGGATTTGATAACCTCTCCGTTCTGCTCCAACACGTTGAAAACCATGTAAGCACGGGCCGCCTTAAGCACACAGCTGCGACTGATGCCGACTTCGATGTAGAATACACGCATTCCATTTTCGATGGACTGCTGTATAATAGACAGCTGAAACTCATCCAAGGCTGCGGAGGCTCCCGCTTCTTTGTCTGCAGCGTCGCCCTGCTGCGGCGCACCGCCCTTCACATACTCCCCGCTGACGATAGATTTCAGGGCATTGACTATCTCGGAAACATCAGCGCTCCCTGTCCCGCCCTGGATGATATCATCTACCATGGATTCGAGGAAATCCAAGCTCTTGAAGATGCAATCAAAAATAAAGGGATCCATCTTCAACTTGTCGTTGCGGACCAGGTCCAGCACATTCTCCATCTCATGTGTGAGTGACGCCAAATCCTCAAAACCCATCGTGGCTGACATGCCTTTCAGCGTGTGAGCAGAGCGGAAAATATTATGTACGATACTTATGTCTTCGGGATTGCTCTCGAGACTCATTAAGTTATCATTCAACGCCTGCAGATGCTCTCTCGATTCGTCAATGAACATAGATAAATATTGATTCGTCTCCAATAACCACACCTCCATCAATGTAAAATGCCTAAAACGTGTTCACGCCTAACATTTATCTCAGCACTGCCTGAGCTAGCTTCTGGGCTATGTCCTGCTGATTCAGCACATGCGTGACACAATTCAGCTCTACCGCTGCTCTTGGCATCCCGTATACGATGCATGTTTCTTCCGATTCGGCGATAGTGGTCACAGCCCCGGCATTTTTTAACGCTAGCATCCCTTTGGCTCCGTCGGATCCCATACCTGTCATCAGCACTATGTGCCTTTTCAATTCTTTGAACGGCAGCAGCGATTCAAACAGAGTATCAACCGACGGCCTGTGCCCGCCGCGTGGTTCCTCCTTGCTGATGTGAATTTTGTACGAGCCGGTGCCGTTACGGGCGACCGACATATGAAAGCCCCCGGGCGCAACATAAGCCACACCATTCTGCAGGATCATCCCATTCTTGGCCTCCACCACGCACACATTGGATACAGAATCCAGTCTTTGCGCTAACGATTTTGTGAAATTTGGCGGCATGTGCTGCACAATGACTATGGGCGCCGGCAGATGCGCTGGAATGTTCGAGATCACTTGATGCAAAGCCCGCGGCCCGCCGGTGGAAGTACCGATAGCGATGACCTGCTTAACCTGCGACGGTGCTTGTCCATTCAATGGATTAGTCGGTATAGGTCTCGGTTCATGCGTAATCGTTTGTTTCGCTTCAGTCCCGTGTTGTGGCCCTACGGACGGCTTCCAAGCTGGGGCTTGGTGTACACGAAACTTCGTTACATCGGCCTTCACCGCCACGCGCAGTTTTTCCAGCAATGCTGTCTGCACTTTGCGGAGATCCAAGGAGATGGAACCGGAAGGCTTGCCTATGAAATCTATAGCCCCCCGTTCCAGCGCGATAATTGTTTCTCTGGCCCCGTCCTGCGTCAAGCTGCTGAGCATAACAACCGGCGTAGGCTGCTCAGTCATAATCACTTGCAATGCATCCAAGCCGTTCATCTCCGGCATCTCAATGTCCATGGTCACCACCCGCGGTCTGAGCCGTTTGACCATTTCAACAGCTTGTTTGCCGTTTTTTGCGGCGCCTATCACTTTGAACTGCGGATCCTCGGAAATGAGATCGGTGATGATCTTACGCATGAAGACAGAGTCATCAACCACTAAAACTTCATAACTTTGCATAATATGGTTCACTCCTCAAGGTTGTCAGTATTTGTCGGTGAGAGGATGTCATTGCTTGAGCAGTCTGATCATTTTTGATAGAAACCCTTTCACCGCACTTTTTTGCTGATCCATAGGAGTCTGCCTGCTTATAAAAGCCTCGACAAGCTTGTCAATTGACTGTGACGCGGTACAAGCGGGATACTCAATGGTGAACGGCACCTGCTTTTTGACCGCTCTCGACACACAGCTGTCATCCGCTACGAAACCTAGAGCAGGAATGTCGAGTTGCAAAAACCGCTTGGCAACCAAGCTGATCTTATCCGCCGTGTGCTTCCCTTCCTGCCAGTCCGTGGCCCGGTTCACCACTAGCTTGAACCTAACAGGCTCGCGCATAGAATTCACCATTTTGATAATCGCATAGGCATCGGTGACAGAGGTTGGCTCAGGTGTTGTCACCACGATGGTTTCCTCGGCCGCCAGGATGAACTTTAATGTCTCCTTGGATAGACCGGCGCCGGTATCAAAAATAATGTAATCTACCGATCCGTTCAATTGGTCCACCTGTTGTGCAAAATAATCCAGTTGTTCCTCAGTTAGTCTAATCAAATCATTAAATCCGGAGCCGCCAGCTATAAACTGCAAACCGTTGTAGCCGACATTGATAATCTCCCATATCGTTTTTTCTTGTTTCAGTAAATGATACAAACTGTACTTCGCGGAGATCCCCATTAGCACATCTATGTTGGCTAAGCCGATATCAGCGTCAAAAACAAGCACGCGGAAGCCTCTCTTTTGAAGCGCCAATGCGAAGTTGAGCGTAAAGTTGGATTTGCCAACGCCGCCCTTGCCGCTGGTAACCGTAATAATGCGCGTGACTGTGGAGGTCTGCGGATTTTGCCGGTTTGAGATAAGATTCCGGAGTCCCTGGGCCTGGTCATTCATGGTTATGGGCCCCCAGTATCAAGTCAATGATGTATTGTTCGTGCAGTTCAGATATATCATCCGGCACATTCTGTCCATGCGTCACGTACGACAGCTGCAGCTTGAAGTCATTCACCAGATTAATGATCGCACCATACGAATTGGTTTCATCCATTTTAGTAAACAAAACTTTATCCAGTTTAAATTTGGAAAAGTTTTCGGCAATAACTTTCATGTCTTTGTACTTGGTGGTCAAGCTGAGGACGAGATACGTTTCACTCTTTCCTCCGGTGTGCAGCAGTGCGTTGAGCTCTGATACATACATTTCGTTACGGTAATTTCGGCCTGCCGTATCCATGAAAATGAGATCGCAGTCTTTCAACTGTTCAAACGCTTTTGGCAAGTCCTGTGGCGAAAATACGACTTCCAACGGAACGTTGAGAATGGTGGCATACGTCTTTAGCTGCTCGACAGCCGCTATACGGTAGGTGTCCGATGTGATGAATCCGACTTTACGTTGATGTTTCAACACCTGCTCTGCGGCCAGTTTGGCGATCGTTGTTGTTTTGCCTACCCCGGTTGGTCCCACAAAATGTACGATATTTGCGTCACGGTCCAACCGCTTTGACCCGCCGGTATGAAACAGTTTGGATAACTGTGAACGTAATGACTGTTCCACGTGCTCCTCTGTTAACGGAATGTCCGAATCCTGTGTTTGTTCCGCTACGGCCAGTATGATATCTTCTGCCAATGCTGCATCAAGCTCCTGAGCAAGCAGACGCTCACGGAATGCCTCAAGCACGGGGTGCAGAGCTGTTTGCTGTAATCCTTGCACTGAGAGCTTATGCATATATTCCTTCATTTGTTTCAGTTCATCTAACAGGATGTCTTCCTTTGCTTTCGCATTGGTTGAGTTGGATTCTCGTGCCTGTGTGTGAGCTGGCCCACCCTGTACCAAGAAGTCCGGCACTTCCGGGAAAACCGAGGCATCCTGCCGATCCATTGTCGAGGCTGGGTGTACCGATGCCGCCGCCGGTCTAGCGTAAGCGGCATGTGCATTTTGCTGTATAGTACCGAAACTCGGTTGGACGCTTTCCGCGTGCGTTGGAGGCTTGGCTGCGGGCGGGATCGTCCTGGAAGGTGCGGCGGCTTCCGAATCTGTTGCGGCAATGACTTCAATCCTTTTCTTGCTGAACATTCCCATGAAGCCCCCGGACTTGACTTCTTTGGTGTTCAGAATTACCGCGTCTTTACCTAACTCCGTGCGAATTCTATGCAGCGCATCGGGCATGGAATCCACTACGTACCGCTTTACCCTCATAAGTTAACTACCCCCATGCTTTGAATTTCGACGTTGGGTTCAAGCTCACTGTATGACAATACCGGTATATCCTGCATTGTTCGTTCCAGCAATTGCCTTAAATACATCCGAATAGTAGGCGACGTGAGAACAATCGGCGGCTGACCGGCCTGAATCAGCTTGCTGACTTGATCCGTTACGCGCTGATAGATCAGCTGGGTTGAGCTCGGATCGAGCGCTAAATAGCTGCCTTGATCCGATTGCTGTACGGACTCGGCGATTCTCTTTTCCAAAGTCGGTCCTACAGTAATTACTTTCAGCGAATCCCCGCTGGCAGCAAACTGCTGTGTGATTTGTCTGGACAACGCTTGTCTCACATATTCCGTTAAGATTTCGTGATCCTTGGTGTAGGTGGCGTAGTCCGCCAACGTTTCCAAGATCGTTACCAGATCGCGGACGGATATTTTTTCCCTGAGCAGCTTCACAAGCACTTTCTGTATATCCCCGGTGGACAGTACGCCGGGAATTAGCTCGTCCACCAACGCAGGATAGCTTTCTTTCACATTTTCGATCAATGCTTTCGTCTCTTGGCGTCCAAGCAGCTCATGAGCATATTTCTTGATTACTTCCGTTAAATGTGTCGCCACCACGGACGGCGGGTCTACCACCGTATAGCCGGACAGCTCGGCTCTTTCCTTCATCACCTCATCAATCCATAACGCAGGCAGTCCAAAAGCAGGCTCCAGTGTATCGATCCCGGCGATGGAATCATCATCGATACCCGGGCTCATTGCCAGATAATGATTGAGCAGCAGCTCGCCGCGCGCCACCGTATTGCCTTTGATTTTGATGACATATTCGTTCGGCTTGAGCTGAATGTTATCACGTATACGAATCACCGGAACAACAATACCCAACTCCAAAGCACACTGCCTGCGAATCAATATGATGCGGTCCAATAGATCGCCGCCCTGCTGGGTATCGGCCAACGGAATCAATCCATAGCCGAACTCAAATTCAATGGGATCCACCTGCAGCAGGCTGATTACGCTCTCAGGGCTTCGTACCTCTTCGATCTGCTGTTCCTCCTCGAGCATGTCTTCTTGTGCCTGCTGTCTGACCACGCTCTGCTGCATTTTGTAGGCCGCGAAAGCCAATAGAGCCGCGATAGGAAGTGTGGTAATAAGATGTATCGGTGTGAAAATTCCCAACAGCGTGATTGTTCCTGCGACGATGTAAAGCAGCTTCGGGTAAGAGAAAATCTGCGCTGTCAAATCGTGTGCTAAATTACCATCGGATGAGGCACGCGTAACAATCAAACCTGCCGCGGTGGAAATCAGCAGTGCTGGAATCTGACTAACTAGGCCGTCACCGATGGTCATAATGGAATAACGCTCACCTGCTTCGGCGATATCCATGCCCTTCATGGTCACACCGATAATCAATCCGCCCAAAATGTTAATGATAAGGATGATAATGCCTGCGATGGCATCACCTTTCACAAATTTGCTCGCACCGTCCATAGCCCCGTAAAAATCTGCTTCCTTGGCGATGTTCTCACGTCGTTCCTTAGCTTGTTGTTCGTTGATAAGACCTGCGTTCAGGTCAGCATCAATCGCCATTTGCTTACCAGGCATCGCATCCAGCGTAAAGCGGGCTGCGACCTCGGCAACGCGCTCAGAACCTTTGGTTATCACAATAAACTGCACCAGAACTAGAATGATAAAAACGACAAAGCCCACGACAATGTTCCCCTGGGCAACGAACGAACCAAAGGTTGTGACCACGCTACCAGCGTTGGCATGAGCCAAAATGTTTCTTGTCGTAGAGACATTTAACGCTAGACGAAACAGTGTGGTAATCAACAATAGTGAAGGAAATATAGAGAACTGAAGTGCATGGGTCGTGTTCATCCCGACGAGAATGATCACTAAAGCTACTGAGATATTGATGATCAGTAGGACATCCAACAACCAAATAGGTACCGGGACTACCATCATGAGTATGATTCCGATAACTCCAACGAGCACCACCAGGTCTTTCACTCTCACGCAGATGTCCTCCTTTCTGTCTTAGTTGGCCTTGCCTTTCATTTTGTACACGTATGCCAGCACTTCGGCCACCGCTTGGAACATGTCAGCCGGAATGCCTTCCCCGATTTCCACCTGAGCGTACAGAGCTCTCGCCAAAGGCTTATTTTCCATTGTGATAATGCCGTTTTCCTTCGCAATCTGCTTAATTTTCAACGCGAGGAAGCCCGTGCCTTTTGCTACAACCGTTGGGGCTTGCATCTGTTTCGCATCATAGCGCAACGCTACTGCAAAATGCGTAGGATTCGTGATCACAACATCTGCTTTCGGAACCTCCTGCATCATACGCTGGAGCGCCATGCGACGTTGTTTCTCGCGAATCTTCCCCTTGATTAGGGGATCGCCTTCCGTCTTCTTGTATTCGTCTTTTATGTCCTGCTTAGACATTCTAATTCCCTTTTCAAACTCGTACTTTTGGTACATGTAATCAAACAGCGCGAGAACGATAAGGACAATACCAATTTTTATGCCTAACTTCAGTGAAATGGATGCAATAATGGAAAAGATGCCTTCGAGCGGTATACTGGCGAATTCCATCAGGTGGCTCTTCTCTTCCCACAGTGTGGAATACACCACGTAGCCGATGACAAACAGCTTCAGTAAAGATTTTAATAACTCAACCAATGATCTTAAGCCAAAGATGTTTCTGGCCCCTTCGATCGGGTTCAGCTTGCTGAACTTCATCTTCAGAGGCTCACCTGTAATCAGAAAACCGAATTGTAAGTAGCTGCTGAAGATGGCTATCACCACCGCTACGAGCATGATAGGGGTCAAAAGCAGCAAGCTTTGTACCATCAACTGTTGAAACAGCTTCTCTATGTTTTCAACCGTTGTATCCATTAACAAGTAATCATTCAATACCGACCGGAAGATTAACATAATCTGATCTTTCATGTATCCGCCGAATAGATAGAACGATAAAATACAGAAAAAAAGAATGAATGCCGCAGGTACGTCCATGCTTCGGGCGACCTGCCCTTTCTCTCTCGATTCCTGCCGTTTTTTGGGCGTTGCGGGCTCGGTTTTTTCCCCGGCAAACATTTGCAAATCCAACTGCAGTTGAAAATGATTCACTTCCAGTCCTCCCGCTCAACCGGTGAATAACCCAATAAATTTTTGTAATGAATCCAGCATGGAGACAAAGGAACCCTCGAACACATCGTGATATCCCGGAAACAACATAATTAACAGCATGAAACCAATTAACATCTTCAGAGGCGCCCCCACGACAAAAATGTTGAACTGCGGTGCCACTCTAGATAGCAGGCCAAGTCCAATGTCTGTCAAAAGCAGTGCCGCGACAATGGGTGCTGCAATTTGCAAGCTGAGCGCGAACACGGTAGAGAACGTCTGTACCATAAACTGTGAAATCTGCCCATTGTACGTTTTAGAGAACACATCGTTAGACAGAGGAATCCATTCATAGCTCTCAATGATCGCCTTGAGCAGTGAGTGGTGACCGTTGAGTGAGAGAAACAGTACTACCGCGACCATATACTTGAAGTTCCCTAGAATGGGACTAGAAGCCCCGGTCATTGGGTCGATAACGTTGGAAATACCGAAGCCTATTTGTATGTCGATAAAAGAGCCTGCAATTTGAAACGCTGCGAAAAACATATATGCGACAAAGCCTAAGGTTACACCGACCAGAACTTCCCGGCAGAGCGACAACAAGTAAAGCGAGTCGAATGCCACCGGCGCGGATGAGCCAACTAACGAGTAAGCCATCAATGTCACAAAAAAAGCGAGTCCAATTTTAAAATGGTTCGGTATATTTCTGGATGAAAACACGGGCGCGACGACAAAAAACGATGTAATCCGACAAAAACAAAGCAGAAAGCTAGGCAAATATTGACTAACCCATTCCATCTTCAGTCACAACCTAGCCAATAAATTTGTGAAGGTTATTAAACAAGTTGTAAGTGTAATCGACTAATGTCGTTAAAATCCAGGGACCGAAAAATAAAATAGCCAACAGCACAGCGACGATTTTTGGAACAAAAGCCAGCGTCTGCTCCTGTATTTGGGTAGTCGCTTGAAATATGCTTATGATTAACCCAACCACCAGTCCTATGACAAGCATTGGTGCGCTGGTTTTCAGCACGGTATACACGGCCTCACCGGCCAGATGGATGACAAATTCCGAACTCACTCTGTATTCTCCTCCTGCATGTTTTGCCGCACCTAAGCGTTATAACTGAGCAGCAAGGATTTAACGACAAGATACCAGCCATCCACTAAAATGAACAGCAATATCTTGAATGGCAGCGAAATCATCACCGGCGGAAGCATCATCATTCCCATCGCCATGAGCGTGCTTGATACAACCATATCAATGACCAAAAACGGGATAAAAATCATAAAACCCATTTGAAAAGCCGTTTTAAGCTCACTTATCGCGTAGGCGGGCACTAGTGCCGTGAGAGGAGTATCCTGAATGCCGCCTGGCGGCTCCGTTTGTGTGTAGTCCAGAAATAACTTCAAATCCTTTTGCCGCGTATGTTCAAACATAAACTCTTTCATTGTCAGAGAAGCGCGTTCGAGTGCTGCCGTTTGCGTCATCTCACCCTTCAGATATGGCTGCAGCGCGGTCTGATTCAACTCTCCGAATGTAGGAGCCATAATGAAAAAAGTGAGAAACAGAGCCAATCCGATTAGCACTTGATTGGGAGGCATTTGCTGCGTGCCCAACGAAGTGCGCACAAATCCGAGAACAATGATAATTCTAGTAAAACTCGTCATTAGAACGAGAATTGCTGGTGAGAGACTTAATATCGTAATCAACAGGATAATGTTTATCGTGTTGGATGCGCCCCCCGGCGTGTTAGACGAACCAATATCAATATCAATGCCTGGTATCGGTTCTGCAGCGTAAGTTTGCGTACCACTGCTGAACAGCAAAGTGCACAAGGATACAACGGTAAGAGCGATAGCCTTCCATTTCATTGTTTATCATTCAACCGATCTTTATTGTTCTCATCCAGCCAGATCTCTTCCACCATTTTTTTGCGATCGGACAGATACTGCATTTTATTGTGAAACACTTGCTGGAAGGACGATGTGATGTCGGATTCTTCCAAGATATCTTCGTCATCCCTTTTCCTTAATTTGTTGAACCAGTTGGTCAGCGTGTGATAGCCTGCTTTATGCACTGAACTTCCCGATGATAGCATTTCGGTGATATAGGCAACCTCTTCGGCATCTTGAATTTTTTCCATCAGCTGCACGTTTTCTCCAACGCCCACTATATATAGGGAACGGCCGATTTCAACCACTTGAATCGATTTATTCTGACCCAGTGGCACGCCGCCCAACGAACGCAGCGAGCGCCCAAACAACATTTTATTTTTTTGGGCAATAAACTTAATTACTACGAAAAATAATCCGATAATAATAAGAAGAAAAAAGATCACTTTAGTAATCATAACTGCCGTATCTACGGTACTCACGCTACCTGCGTAACCGAGATCCGGCGCGCTCTTATGCGGCATATCCGATGGAGCGCCCGGTTCCCCGTAGCACACCAACGAGAAACCGGCAAAGCTGAACATCCCCACGAGTATGAATGCATAAAGATTGGTTGCGGGTCTTGTCATTGATCACATTCCCTTCGGGCTATGTCAGACTCTCGCCTGAACTTATCAGCCTAACGTCTTCTTAATCGCTTCAATGACACGATCTGCTTGGAAGGGTTTCACAATAAAATCCTTGGCGCCGGCTTGAATCGCATCTATAACCATCGCTTGCTGTCCCATTGCGGAACACATGATGACTTTGGCGCTTGGATCCAGCTTTTTAATTTCTTTCAGTGCAGCAATACCATCCATCTCTGGCATCGTAATGTCCATCGTTACCAAATCAGGCCGTAATTCTTTGAATTTCTCAATCGCTTGTACCCCGTCATTACCTTCTCCAACTACTTCATATCCATTTTTTGTCAAGATATCTCGAATCATCATTCTCATGAACGCTGCATCATCTACTACTAAAATTCGGTTCGACATGTGTAAACAGTCCTCCTAGGGTATGATTGTTATTTTAATTTTTGAATTCGATCCCATTGATTCACTATATCTGTGACACGCACCCCGAAGTTTTCGTCAATTACGACAACCTCGCCCTTGGCAATCAATTTGTTATTTACTAAGATGTCGACAGGTTCACCGGCAAGCTTGTCCAGCTCTACGATAGAGCCCTGAGACAGTTCAAGAATATCCTTAATCACCTTATGTGTTCTTCCCAATTCCACCGTGACCTTCAGCGGGATGTCCAAAAGTAAACTCAGGTTGGTATCCTCGGCTGGAGACAGCTGCACAGGGTTAAACCCGGAAAACTGCGCTGGCTGCACATTCACATTACGCACGGGGCCGGTACCATACGTTGCCGGCGGTTGTTGATGCATCGGCTGCTGCGGCGGATACACCGATGATTGATCGTACATCGGCTGCTGCGGCGGATACATAGGCGGCTGCTCGTACATCGGCTGCTGCGGCGGCACAGGCGGCTGCTGGTGCATAGGCCGCTGAGCGTAAGATTCTTCTACCGGCGGTGGTGCCACTGGCTGCTGCTGTACGGAAGGCGCCGATTGTGCGGGCTCAGACGCCGTAGCGGCCGCAGATTGGTCTACGCTGTCTCCCCCTCCCATTAGAATGGACACCATTTCCTTGGCGAAGCTAACAGGAAGCAGCTGCATGATCGACGAATCAATCAGATCTCCAATGGTCAAGCGAAACGAAATTTTCACAAACACATCTTCGGACGGTAGCGTTGCATTGCCAGCTGATTCTTCAGCTAGATTCAGTATATCAATCCCCGGAGGAGAGATATTTACGAAGCGATTAAAAATTGTAGACATCGAAGTGGCGGAGGAGCCCATCATCTGGTTCATTGCTTCCTGTACGGCACTGATATGTATTTCCGATAGTTCTGTCTCCTGCCCCTTGCCGTCTCCACCCATCATTAGGTCAGCGATAACTTGCGCGTCCCGTGTTTTGATGACCAACAAATTAATACCATCGAAACCATCGACATAATTCACATGCACCGCGACGTGCGGCTTAGGAAATTCATCCGCCAAATCTTTTCGCGCGATCACTGACACTTTGGGAGTTGTTATATCGACTTTTTTCCCTAGCAGTGTAGACAATGCCGTAGCGGCGCTGCCGAAAGTGATATTGCCGATTTCGCCAAGCGCATCTTCCTCTAAGGAAGACAAATAATCTTGCACGCGCACCACACCAGTTGAGTCATCTGAAGAATCACCGGATGATTGTTTTAATAACGCATCGATTTCCTCTTGAGACAAATAATCTTTGTTATTCGTCATTTTCTTCCGCTCCTTCACTTACAATCTCCGTGATCTGCACTGCCATTTTGCCTCTGCTCGTGCCCGGATTTCCTATAAATTTAAGCCTTTCACCAATGCGGATATTAAGCAGCTCGTCAACCGGTTTATTCAAAGAAATGACATCCCCAACCTGTAAGTTCAAAAACTCGTGCACTGATATTTCCGACTCACCCAGCTCCGCCATGATGGGAAGCTTAGCTTTATGCAGTTTGGACTGCAAGGCCACGATATCTTCCGGTGCGCTGGTTTTTTTCTGGGACACGAACCAATGGTGCACCGACAATCTCGGCATAATGGGCTCGATGACCACATGTGGAATACACAAGTTGATCATTCCTGTTGTATCGCCAATTTTCGTACTCAAAGAGATTAGTGCAATAGTCTCATTAGGAGAGACAATTTGCATAAACTGCGGATTGGTTTCCAATGCTTCCATGCGCGGCGCCAGATCGACCACGGTTTTCCACGCTTCCTGCAGGCTTTCAAAGGTTCTGCTGAAAATGCGTTCCATGACGATGGTCTCGATTTCGGTTAAGGCGTTGATCTTTGCGGGTGAAGTTCCGGCTCCGCCCAGGAGACGATCAAGCATGGCGAATGCTACGTTGGGATGCACCTCTAGCACCATTCGGCCTTCGAGGGGCTCCGCTTCAAAGATGTTAAGAATGGTCATTTTTGGTATTGACCTGATGAATTCATCATACGGCAATTGTTCGACTTGTACCACATTTATTTGCACAAAAGTTCTCAGCTGAGCTGAAAAATATGTCGTTAAATAGCGGGCAAAATTTTCATGAATTCGTGTGAGACTGCGTATATGATCCTTAGAGAACCGGACTGCTCTTTTGAAATCATACGCCCTGACTTTTTTCTGCGTATCTTCCTTTTTGAGCTCCTCGGCGTCCATTTCGCCGGAAGATAATGCGGCTAACAAGGCGTCTATTTCATTCTGCGAAAGTACATCAACCATTTCGTCACCTCCCCCATGCCGTTTCTTGTGCTGCCGTATTTATTGCAGGACACTGGCTGTGATCCAAATTTGCTTGATGTTTCCGGAGGTTAGCAATGGGTTCATTTTATTCATAAGAGCCGAAGTCAGATTATCAAAGCCTTTGCTTCCTTGTACCTGTTCTGGCGTTGTATCCGCGAGAGTTTGTACAATGATTGCCTTCATTTTGAAGTCCAGCTTCTCAAACTCCTCTTTGGCCTTCTTGTTTTCCATTTCGATAGCGAAGCTCGCTTTGATGAAGCGGTTGTTGGCCGCCAGATTAGTCATAACATCCTCAATGAGAACCGTGTTTTCTTTCGTTTCATCCGGTGACGCTTGCTCCGCCTCGTTTGCTGAAGCTTGATCCTGCTGGGTCGGACTGGCGCCGGCTGATTTCTCCATGTAATTCCATAACACGAAGGCAGCTGTTAAAATCAATGTAATCGCGATAAGAATGGCCACTACCAGTAAAAAAACTCTGCTTTTAAGCAACTACAACCCCTCCGAGTCCAAACTCTTAATTGTTCCGGTAACTAAACCGATCGATTGCAGATACTGGGTCACAAGCTGCACCACTACACTTTCCGGTTCTAGTACGGTGATCCTTCTGCTGGTAACCAGGGTGACAATGGTGTCAGGTGTTTCTTCAATATTCTCAATCAGCAAAACATTTACCGTAATGGGTTTTCCATTCAGACGGGTAAGCCGAATCATGACTAGCCTCCGATTTCTAAGATTGGGGGAGACCAGACTCCCCCTCCGCTGTTAATTCTTCAGATTAACAACTTCCTGCAAAATTTGGTCCGATGTGGTGATGATGCGTGAATTCGCCTGGAAACCACGCTGCGCAACGATCATCTCAGTGAATTCGGCAGTCAAGTCCACATTCGACATTTCGACCTGACCGGTTACTATGGCACCGGTGCCTGTTTCAGCGTCATTTGCTACACCCAGCAAGTCCGCTACTGCTTGTTCAGAATTGGAATTGCCGGTACCACGGTACAGATTGCCCCCGATCTTTTCCAAGCCGGCGGGATTCGGCACTTTAACTACCCCGATAAATACTCCCGAATTGTTAGTGGCTCCGGTATCGTCTGTAGTGATGATTTCGCCTGAGTTAGAGATGGAATATGCCGTGACGGTGCCCAAATCATCGAGGTCAATGATATCTCCCGCACTGTCAACTACAAACATCCCATCAGCTGTCACGAGCTGGTTGTTCGCATCAAAACTGAAATTGCCGGCGCGAGTCAAAAAGGGCTCCTCTTGCTCCTCGGTTGCTTTAACTGCGAAAAAACCGTCCCCGTCAATTCTCAAGTCTGTGGGATAATTCGTAGTCATCGCGCTTCCTGGTGTGTGCAGCGTGTCTATTGCGCTAAGTGCCACGCCGAGACCGACTTGCTTAGCGTTAACCCCTCCTGTCGCACCATCTGCTGAAGGCGTCGCCCCGGCAACAGTCTGGCTTAGGATGTCCTTGAACATAACGCGCCCAGCTTTAAAGCCGACCGTATTTACGTTTGCAATGTTATTACCGATGACATCCAGCTTGGTTTGAAAACCTCTCATGCCAGAAACACCGGAATATAAAGATCTTAACATACAATATTTTCCTCCCATTGGGGTAATGTAATTAGGTTGCTTCTATCGTTCCACAACCCGGAGCTTCCTGAGCAGGGCCGGCTCCCATTGTTACGAAATGATCACCGCACTATCGATCTGTGTGAACAAATTATTTTTCATAGATGCTTGATCTAATGCGGTGATAACGGTTTTGTTCTTGATGTTCACAATAAGCGCAGTGTGGTCGATCAGCATTAAGGACTCTGTAGCGCCTTTCGAAGCCGCATTGTCAATAGCATTACGGATTTTGGCCAACTGTTCCGGCTGGAACTCAATCCCTCTCTGTCTGAGCCGCAGTTCAGCGTGGTTGCTGAATCGAACGAGCTCATTTTGCAGGAGGTTGTCAAATGTCGCATGTTGACTGCTCGGTCGCTGTTCGTTTCTTGTGGGAGGTGCAGGCCTCAGGGTGCCAGGATAGAGCTGTCCGATAGAAATGCGCTCAGTCATGGCGTTGCCTCCGAATTCGTAATCTTCGAAATTCGATCCAGCGCTATTTGCTCATCCTTGACCACCGCATACTGACCGTCAGGTTTCACTACAATCGATTCAACCATGCCACTTTTGGTGGTGTCTTGCTCGCCATTCTTGCCCGCGACGATCCAAGAAATTTGCTTTCCAATAATCCCGGAGGCGAAACCCAGCGTTTGGCGCAGCTGCTTCAGCTCCGTGCTCATATTGCTCAATTGTTCGACAGACGTAAATTGTGCCATCTGTGCAATAAATTCTTTATCCTGCAGAGGCTGCATCGGATCTTGGTGGTTCAATTGAGTTATTAAAATTTTTAAAAATTCATCCTTGCCTAGCTGGCTTTTGTCACCGGTACCCGCATTGCTTATGTTGGTTTTGCTGTAGTATGGATACACATTTTTAGTTCCCACTGCCGGATTTGGCATATTCTCACCTCCCAGTCAATCCTAGACGATTCAGTTATTAAGCAATCGTATCGATTGAGGTATGTCTCGAAGCGCGCGAACTCTGAGCAGGTTTGTCCTTTGGTTGAGCCAGCTCGTCATCGAGTGCCACAATCTCTCCTGAACTGGCGTCCTTTTGCTGCTTGTTGGATTGTTTAAACTGCTGCTGGCGCTGCTCTTGGAATAACCCCGATTCAAACGCTTGACTTTGGCTTACTTCCAGCTTATCCACCTGAATGCCTTGGCTTTGCAATGTTGTTTTCAATTGTGATAATTGACTTTCAAGCATCTCTCTGCCGACTGCACTTTCTGCCACAAATTGCGCCACCAGCTGTCCGTTCTGCATTGTCAACTTAACGTCCACTTGACCCAGATGCTCAGGGTATAATGACAGCTTGGCTTCTGTGATACCTTCAGCTCGAACGTCCATTGTGAAGGATTTGATCACAAACTCTGCCATCTCCTCTACAAAAGCTGGTGCGTTCATGACCAGAATCAGCGTTTTGTTTATCCGTTCACCATTGTCCAACTTTTTCAAGAATTCATGGATCGGCATTGCTTGATTGTCCTCGGTCATTTCGGTCGGCATTTCCACTAACGGTTCAAACAACGGTGCATCAACGGTCACTAGCGAACTGGACGTGACAGTTTGCGGGGGCGCTGATTTCGCTGCCAAAATCTCAAGCTTAGGATTCACGCTGACCGGTTGTGCCTGAACTTCAATTGACACCGATGTGTCGGGCTTTAACAGATTCTGCTGTGCATTTGGCCTGCTGTGAGAAAGTGCACTTCCGCCTGCCAAGGTGTAGCTGCCGTTGGCTGTGCCGGACTTATTTACTTCATCCTGCCTGCGACCGGCAAGCAAAGGAGCCAGCACTTCTTGCAGTTCCGCAACCTTAGCGTGAATTGTTCGCGCAGATTCGGTAACAGCCACCTGAGATTTAGTAGTTTGTTGCAGCACCTCCTTAACCTGCTGCAACAAGTCGATTGCCTCAGATTTGCTAAAATTACTCAAAGTCGATACTGCTTGACCTGGCAGGGAATCATCTGCTTCTAACGGCTGCTCCATAGGAACAAACAGCAAAGAATTTACACCGACTGCTTTCACGTTGTGGTTTGCGAGCGGCAGTTCCACTGCGCGGTCACCAGTCACTGCGTCTCCCGAAGAATTGCCATCCGGTGCAACTGCTGGTTCCGTGAATGACGAGTATGCCATAAGTGCCGCCTGCATTTGCACCAGCCAAGCTTGTACATCCGGGTTATGTAACAGGGCGGATGCATCTTCTGAGTCGGCATCCAGCAATTCAACTAGTGCATCCAACTGCTGCAATGCAGCTTCAGCTTGTGTGTCCGGAGACACACTCGCAGTACGCTCGAAAGCCAAGAGCAGCTGGTTCAATGCAGCTAAACCCGTCAAAGAGAGTTGTACACTCGGTTGGCTGTCCGTCGGCATACCGGCCAACACACCATTCAACGCTGCGGAAAAGCCGCCAACTGCTTGCCCGTTTACCTCGGCCGACGCTGAGGCGATGGTATTGCCGGCTACTGAGGTGCTCGTGAAGGCAGCTGCGTTAATCGGAGCTTGACTTTGTACTACCATAGTAATTCACCTCCCTTCCTCATTTCATTGAACCAGACGGTTCGAGATTATAGCTGCCGTCTCCTTGGATTGCTCTGCCACAGCAGTAATGACTTTGGAACGCCCGACGCTGTCCATTGAACTCAAAATCGCGACCACCTTCTCCGGATTGCTTTTATACATCTCCATTAGCACTGTCGCCGCGCTCTTAGGTGTCATATTTGCGAAGGTGCTCCCTAAATCATCCTTGCTAAGCTTTTCGCTTACGCCCTCTTCTGTCGGAGCCGCTTGCTTTAACCGGTCTTGCAGTGCCGCAATCTGTGTGTCCCTGGCCGTAGTTTGATCCTTCAGCAGAATGGATGACTCGGCGGCAATTTTAGGATCCATTTTTTCCAGCACCTTAACCCGTTCGTCCGTTTTCATCTTACTCAGAACGAGCACCCGCTCGGCAGTTGTCAAGTTTTCCAAGATCGGTGCGGATTTCGATGGAGACATCTTCGCATACATCGTCGCAAGCTGCTGCACTTGATTATCATATTCCTCATCAGATTGTGTTTTGGCCTGCACTTGTTCCTCTAACGCGGTATTCTTCGCCTCAAGCTCTTTAATCGCCTGATCGCGCTGTGCGAGCAACTCATCCGACTTAATTAGATCCTGCTCTTTCTCTTGCAAATCGCTGGTCAGGGATTGAACCGTTTCTTCCGGCGTGGGTGCAGTTGTCTCGTCCGCAACGGGCCCTTCAGTTTCTGCAGATGCCGTTTTCGGATCAGGAATGACGCTGTTAACCACGGGCACACGATTAGCTGCTTTCAGGACATTGTTCACCACATCGTAGTCAAAAATGGTGAGCAGTACACCGAGAAGCACCGCAGTGAACACAAACGGAATCAAGAACCAAATAAGAAACCGTTCCATCGCACCGTACGAGGACCCATTTTCCACATCAGTGTCCGCCATATGCCTCACCTCCTATATTCTGTCGGCTCCTACGATAACCTCTGGAACCGATTGGTTGCCATTTCGTCTAGCTGTTCTTGTTCCTTTTTCAGCATGTTGATCACAAATTTTTGCTGAGCCCGGTTTTTCGCTTTGGTCCAAATCTCTTCTTCCAATGCTTTGCCAGCCAGCGTCTCTTTTTTGCTGGCCATTACCGCTTGAGCCTTCTGTAAATCTTTGTTCTTCATCACGATTTGATGATCAATTTGATCAACCATTTGCTGAATGATCATGATCTGCGATATGGTCGTTTTATTAGAAGAAACGGTATGCAGTCGCTCATGCAGATGATCCTTCTCGGTAACCAGCTCGGCTAAAGAAGTTTCCTGTGCTTTAACCTTGCCGATCGCTTCTGACAGCAGCCATTCCGCTTGAATTTTTTCGTTGGTTTTGAGATCCACTATTTTCTGGAAAGCATATCGAAAGCGCATGGTATACATTCTCATCCCTTATAAAATTCTCGAATTAATCTGTGCTGAGCTTCCTCATACGTCAGCTTCTCATTCACTCTCTGTTTGGTGTAATCCCAGATGGATTGAATGTGTTGTAAAGAAAGATCAATTTCCGGATTAGAGCCTGGCTGGTACGCCCCGATATTGATTAAATCTTCCGAATCTTTATAAACAGAAAGTAATCGTTTTAGGTGTTCGGCTGCCAGCATCTGTTCGGCAGGGACGATTTCCTTCATCACACGGCTGACACTTGACAGTACGTCGATCGCCGGATAGTGGCCTCTGTTAGCGATGTTCCGATCTAGTACGATATGCCCGTCTAATATACCTCGTACTGCATCCGCAATCGGTTCATTCATGTCGTCGCCGTCAACCAGGACGGTGTAAAACGCAGTAATCGAGCCCTTTGGTCCGGTACCCGACCTTTCCAGCAGCTTTGGCAGCGTGGCAAACACTGAGGGCGTGTATCCCCTCGTAGCGGGCGGCTCACCTACTGCCAAACCGACTTCACGCTGCGCCATGGCGAAACGGGTGACCGAGTCCATCATCATCATCACGTTTAACCCGCGGTCTCTGAAATATTCGGCGATGCTGGTTGCGATCAAAGCACCTTTGATCCGGATAAGCGCGGGTTGATCCGAAGTAGCGACAATGACCACCGATCTGGCAAGGCCTTCTGGACCAAGATCGCGCTCAATGAAGTCCAGCACCTCACGTCCGCGTTCACCGATAAGTGCAATCACGTTAACATCGGCTGAAGTATTTCTCGCTATCATCCCCATCAACGTACTTTTCCCAACACCGGAACCAGCGAAAATACCGACCCGTTGTCCTCTACCGATTGTGAGTAAACCATCGATGCACCGCACACCCACGCTGATCGGATCAAGAACACGCGGTCGCTTCAGCGGATTGCTGGGGGCGTTGTTCGTTGAGTATTGCGTCATCCTCGAAGGGAGAAATGTTCCATCCAGAGGCTGTCCCAGTCCGTCCAATACTTTGCCCAACAGCTCGTGCCCCACTTGTACCGACAAAGGTTTGCCAGTGCCGACGACGTCGCAGCCCGGACCGATAGCTTGCAGTTCTCCTAGAGGCATTAACAGAACTTTATTGTTCTTAAAGCCCACAACCTCTGCTTTCAACGGTCGATTTGACTTTAACGGGAAGATGTAACAAACATCGCCAATGCTCGCGTCAGGACCTTCCGACTCAACGGTTAGTCCTATTACTTGAGTGACTTTGCCGTTGACACGTATCGGATCGATCTGTCTGAGATGCTCGATGTACTTGGAGGTATTCAGCGATTGCCCCATGCTACTCTCCCTCGTTTCTCACTGCCAGCTGCTGCAAAGCGTTTTTAATTTCATTCAGCTGAGTATCAATTCTGGCGTCGATGCTGCCGAACGACGAGCGAATCACACAACCGCGATCATGTACTGAGGGATCAGGAATGATTTGCAGCTCCGCCTGAGAGTCTATATGCAGTAGAAGCTCCTCTCTGGCGTCCTGTATATTCGAAAAATGCGCGGGTGCGATACATAAAGTAATGATGCCTTTTTCCTTTCGTCTAGCCAGCACCGATTGGATTAATTCAATCACCCAGGATGATTCCACAGTGAGCTGCCTTGCGATGATTTTCTCGGATATTGCACAGCTCATTTCAATTAGAAAGGGTTCTGCTTCCTGGATGATCTGCTGCTTTGATATGTAAGCTTGCTCTAAAATCTGCGATGCTTCTTGCAGCATTTCACTGTACTGCTGACGCAGTTCCTCTTCAGCCCGCACCAACCCGTCTTGATAACCCTGTGAAAAGCCTTCATCTTTCAGTTTGTTTTGCAGCTCGTCATCATCTTGCCTGCGTTCGTTCCACCACTGCTGAATTTCCTCCTGCGCCCGCTCCCGAATCGCGGAAGCCTCGGACATAGCCGCTCTAACCTGCTCTTCAGCGAATGTTTCCGCATCGTTCAATATCTGCTCTTTGATTTCAGTCAGTTCTGTGAGTTCCTGCCTCTGCTCTTGAGTCATGTGACTTGGATCAACGGCATTGTCGTCAAACGCTGGTCGACGTTCGACCAGTTTCACGTCGTCTAATGATACATAATGAGTATATTTAATCACATTAGACAACGATATCATCTCCTCCACCGCGCGCAATGATAATCTCACCGGACTCCTCTAACCGGCGGATCGTCGCAACAATCCGGGTCTGAGCTTCTTCAACGTCCCGCAATCGTACGGGTCCCATGAATTCCATCTCTTCCTTAAAGGTTTCCGCCATGCGCTTGGACATGTTCTGGAATATCGCCTCCCGAACTTCTTCGCTCGCCACTTTCAGCGCCAATTGCAGATCAGCATTCTCGATGTCGCGGATAATTCTTTGAATTGAACGGTTATCGATGTTAACGATATCTTCGAATACAAACATTCGCTTCTTAATCTCTTCCGCCAGCTCGGGATCTTGAATTTCCAACGAATCCAGAATGGTACGCTCCGTACCACGGTCAACGCCGTTCAGTATTTCTACGATAGCGGAAATGCCGCCCGCATTCGTGTAATCTTGTGTTACAGTGGCCGACAGTTTTTGTTCGAGAACACGTTCCACCTGGCTGATCACTTCGGGCGATGTACTGTCCATTAACGCCACGCGTTTGGCAACATCCGCTTGCTTTTCCTGCGGCAGCGATGACAGAATGATCGACGACTGCTCAGGCTGGAGATAGGCAAGCACCAACGCGATGGTCTGAGAATTCTCATTTTGAATAAAATTCAGAATCTGCGCGGGATCGGCTTTTCTCGCAAAGTCAAACGGCCGCACTTGCAGAGTCGCCGTTAACCTGTTGATAATGTCCAGCGCTTTTTGAGAGCCTAGCGCCTTCTCTAATATATCTTTTGCGTATGCGATACCGCCTTGTGAAATATACTCCTGAGCCACGCAGATCTGATGAAATTCCGAAAGGATGGACTCTTTCTCCGCGTTGTCTACCTTTCTGACGTTTGCGATTTCCAATGTCAATTGCTCGATCTCTTCATCGCGCAAATGCTTAAAAATTTCAGCAGAGACCTCGGGTCCTAAACTGATCAACAAGATGGCTGCTTTTTGACGTCCTGTTAATCCCTGACTCGTTCTAGCCAATAAAAGCCCACCTCTATTCGTCCGCTAACCAGGTACGAAGCAAATTAACGAATTCCTCCGGTTTTTTCTTCGCCAAGGTTTCAAGCTGTTTTCGTACTTGATTGTCATTGGTCACACTGTCCATATCAATCGTAGGAAATTCAACTTTGGCTGGCTCGGCTGCGTCAAACTCTTCAGCCTCCTGCCGGGCCTTCCGTCGCCGCATTAGCATATAACCACCGACTCCTAGCAGTGCCAAGGCCAGTCCACCCAGTCCGCCATACAGCAGCATAGTATTTGAGTTGCCAGCTTCCTCTTCAACCGTACGAGCAAACGTATGCGGGAACACTGAAATTTTCTGAGCCAGATCCTCATCCGTCAGCGGTTGGTCGCTGTCCGCGAGTGCCGCTCTTACGACGTTCGTAAGAATTTGCTGCACCGCAGCCACCGTTTCGGGCGTTAAAGAATTCGGATCAACCGGATCCGGCGGTTCAATGCCTACGTTGATTGTTAAATCTTTCACTACATACGGTGCAGCCACAATATCATTCGTGATTCGGTTAACTTCGTAATTCACTGTCCTTTGAAGCTCTTCTGACTCCGCGGTGCCTGCGTTGTTCGCCCCAGGATAGCCGGGCACATCAGTCTGACCAGTCCCAGGTACGCCTGCGGCACCCGCTCCACCGTCACTGTTGTAGTTTTTCTGAAGCTCCTGCACCGAAATTTCAAGACCTCTCTGGTCAACCTCATTCGGCGCAGTTACCAATTGCTGCTTGGTATTCGTCTGGTCGAAGTTCATAGTGGAAAACACCTGTACGATGACCTTGTCCCTGCCAAGTATGGCTCCTAGCATTTGCTGTACGTTTTTCTGAACGTCATTCTTAAACTGATTATTAATTTGAAAATGCTCCGCCACCAGATTTGCGCTGGTGTTTTTCGTCTTACCTTGGGAATACTCAAGCAGTTCACCGTTCTGATCGGAGATTGTGATATTCTCAATCGGTAAGTCCTGCACGCTGTGGGAGACCAGATTATACATCGTGTCGATTTTGGCCTGGTCCAGTGTGTAGCCCGGCTTCAAATCCAGCACTACGGATGCTGAAGCTTGAGGTTTGTCAGTCCCTTTAGGAAGAAACACAGTTTCCTCAGGAAGATTTATTAGGACCTTAGAACTATTCACCGCGTTGTTTGAGTTAATCAGCTGTTGCAGCTCTCCCTGCACTGCATTGACATACCTAACGTTAAATTCTTTGTCTGTTGTGCCAAACGTACTATTCTGATCAAAAGCGCCATAGCCCACGTTGCCGGTTTTGTTCAACCCTTGCGATTCAACAGCCAGTTTCACATTAGCCACTTCGCTGCGGGGCACTCCGATGCTTTTACCATCCTCACTCAGCTGGTATGGAATCTTTGCTCCGTCAAGGTAAGATTTGATTGCAGCAGCATCGCTTGGCTGCAGATTCGTGTATGCCAACGCGTACTCAGTCTTTGAAAAGTTATAGCTCACAATCCCGATGGTTAACATGACGAGAACCAAGGTTCCAATAGCTGTTATCTTCTGTGCTCTGCTCAACTGCTTCCAGTGTTGTGTGAATTTATTCCAATACTGGCCAATATTTTCGTTCACTTTTCCACCCCATCCAAAAGACCGTAGCTATACATTGAACTGTTGCATTACAGCTGCATTCTCATGACGTCTTGATAAGCATCAATGACTTTATTGCGCACTTGAACCGTGAGCTCTAATCCCAAGGACGCTTTTTCCGCCGCGATCATCAGCTGGTGCACATCCGAAATTTCACCCATCGCAAATTTATCGTTCAACATGTCAACGTTCTGCTGCTGGGCGCTGAGTTTGTTCATGGCATCCGTGAGAAAGCTTCCAAACTGCCCGGTTACCACCGATGGGTTGAAATTTTTAGCTGCGGGTTGAGTAATGTTTTGCAGAGGCTTCATGCCCAATTTTTCAATCATTTGCGTATAAATCCCCTTTCACATACTTTATCTGCCGATTTCCAATGCCTTGCTGATCAGAGACTTTGAAGCATTCAACGCTGTCACGTTAGCTTCATAGGAACGAGTTGCCGATATCATATCGACCATCTCTTTAAGCACGTCAACATTCGGCATCATAACAAACCCGTTTTCATCCGAATCAGGATGCGTTGGATTGTAAACCTGCTTAAAGGGAGAAGTGTCTTCTATCACTCTCGTTACCTGTACCCCTTCTCCGGCCGTACCTGCCTGTGCGTTCTGTAGAGCCTGTTCAAAACCTGCGTGCTTGGGTTCAACGGTGACCAACTTCCTTTGGTACGGTGTCCATTTGCCATCGACCATCCTTGCTCTAGTGGAATCGGCATTCGCGATGTTCGAAGAAATCACATCCATTCGAAACCGCTGCGCGGTCAATGCCGAAGAGCTGATGTCAAATCCATTCGTAAGCTTCATTATTTACCCCCTTATACCGATTGCCATATGGGCCTTCTTAATCTCGCTGTTCACCTGCTGTACCATGACGTTATAACGCAGCTGATTTTTCGCCATCAAAGACATTTCATAATCGATATCAACGTTATTCAAGTTGTTGTTTACTGCCGACGAGTTGTCTCTCACAATTTGTGGTTCCGGAGTCGCCGCCCCTCCCAACTGAAAGTGCCTCGGATCGGTTCTAAATCCTTGCAAAGCAGGACCATTCATCTCATTTTGCAGGAGCTCTTCAAAACGAACCTCCGCTCTCTTAAATAATGGTGTGTCGACATTCGCAATGTTATCAGCTATAACACGCTGTCTCATGGTTGATGCATTCAAAGTGCGCTCAAGCTGGTTAAACGCGGGTTTATTTAAGATATTCATAAGCAGCCCTACCTTTAAATTGATGTTGATTTCCATTATTCGGATGTTGTTAATTTCTACTATTCAACAAGTCTAGTGTAATTCCTTTATTTTTTCGACATTTTCTTCTAAAAAATATGTTACAATTTTCGTAACGCGATAGTAAACTAGAACTATATCTATATTATACAATCAACGCCTTAAAACAATGAGAAAAAAGCCCTATATTTGTCATATAGGGCTTAATTTTCACAATTTGTCATATTTTAATGTTTCGAATTCCCTGCATCAGCTGATCGTTCAGCACTCGGATATACGTGCCTTTCATTCCCAAAGAGCGGGTCTCGATAACGCCGGCACTTTCCAGTTTTCGCATTGCATTGACAATAACCGACCTGGTAATTCCCACACGGTCCGCAATTTTACTCGCCACCAACAATCCTTCAGACCCGTCCAGCTCCTCGAATATATGTTCCACCGCTTCTAATTCGCTGAAGGATAATGATGCAACCGCTACCTCGACAACAGCTTTACTCCGCGCTTCAATCTCAACTTGCTCCGCTTTCTCACGCAGAATCTCCATGGCGACGACCGTGGAGCCGTACTCCGCGAGAATCAAATCATCATCGACGAACTCATCGAACCGCTTTGTTAGGATTAAAGTGCCTAGCCGTTCGCCGCCCCCTATAACAGGTACAATCGTGATATACACGTCGCCATGCTGCAAGTAGCTGCCAAAAACGTGATACTCGCTGCGTGAATCCATGTTAGAGGAGGTCTCTTCCACTCTTAACAGCAGTTCGTTGTAATCGGCGGGAAAACGATTGTCCTGCAGCATCGACTCCAGCAGCATCGGGCTCCGCTCTGTTGAAGAAACAGCTTTGCCCAACACCTTGCCTCTGCGGCTCACCACAAAAATATCCGCGCGCAATATATCGTTTAGGACCTCAGCCATATTTTTAAAGCTCACCGGATTTCCGGCTTCTTTTTGGAGCAATTTATTCAATCTTCTTGTCTTTGCTAACAATAGCATGATGCTGCCTCCCAAATGCGGCTTACCATAATGACAGAGCCTCTTGGTTAAAGCTCTGCGGAACTACAATATATATTGGCTTAAATCCCGGTTCTGCACAATGTCAGACAGTTTTTCCCGGACGTATTCCGGTGTGATGACAATCTGCTCTAAGGTGATTTCGGGCGCCTCGAAAGACAGATCCTCCAAAAGTTTCTCCAAAATCGTATGCAGCCGGCGCGCTCCTATGTTATCTGTGTTGTTGTTGACATCAGCTGCAATTTTGGCAATTTCTTCTATAGCGGCATCGGAGAATTCCACATGAATTCCTTCAGTTTCTAACAGTGCAGTATACTGCTTGGTAAGTGCGTGCTTAGGCTCCCTCAGAATGAGCATAAAATCCTGCTCTGTCAAGCTGCTTAATTCTACCCGGATTGGAAACCGGCCCTGCAGCTCTGGGATAAGATCGGATGGTTTTGCAATATGAAAAGCACCTGCAGCAATGAAAAGAATATAATCCGTCTGCACGGGGCCGTATTTGGTCATAACTGTCGAGCCTTCTACGATAGGCAGGATGTCACGCTGTACGCCTTCACGCGAAACATCCGGTCCGCTGCCGCGCCCTGTGCTGCAAATTTTATCGATCTCATCAATGAAAATGATACCGACTTGCTCCGCTCTTTGTACCGCCTCCTGGATGACTTCATCCATATCCAGCAGTTTTTGAGCTTCCTCCTGGATTAACACTTTGCGTGCTTCTCTGATCGGCAGCTTGCGCTTTTTCATTTTCTTCGGCATCAAGTTGCCAAACAGCTCCTGCATATTCATGCCTGCCTGTTCATTGCCTTGTCCCGCCAACATATCCAACATAGAAGGTGTGTTATCCTCCACCTCGATCTCAATGACGGTGTTTTCCAACTCACCCTTGCCCAGCTTTTCTTTCATTTCCTGCCGTCGCGATGTGAGGTATGCATCCTGTTCCGGCTCCTGCGAGTCCCCGCTTCCAGCGGTAGTCGCGTTGCCAAAGAGCATTTCCAGCGGATTCCGCTGCTGCTTCTGCTTTGAAGCACCTGGCACGAGGATCGAAACAATTCGGTCATCCGCCAGCTTAGCAGCCTTATCCTTTAGCTTCTCAGTTTTTTCTGTCTTCACCATGCGAATGGAAGTCTCGACCAAATCGCGCACCATGGCCTCCACATCCCGCCCAACGTAACCCACCTCTGTGAATTTAGTGGCTTCCACTTTGACGAATGGAGCGTTGACCAGCTTTGCCAGCCTGCGGGCAATTTCGGTTTTGCCGACACCGGTAGGGCCTATCATTAAAATATTTTTCGGTACGATCTCATCACGTATCGATTCATCCAGCTGGCTTCTGCGGTACCGGTTGCGCAGCGCCACAGCCACGGATTTCTTCGCGTTCTTTTGTCCAATAATGTAATTGTCTAGTTGAGCGACAATCTCTCTGGGCGTTAAGGCCATATGCTTCAAAAGAGTGTACCTCCCCGTCTACTCGATTTCTTCTACAATTATATTGTGATTGGTAAACACGCAAATTTCAGCAGCCATCGTCAGCGCCGCGGTTGCAATCTCTTTGGCGCTCATATGCGGTGCATACCGATGCAAGGCACGCCCTGCAGACAACGCGAAGCTGCCCCCTGATCCTATCGCAACAATCCCGTCGTCCGGCTCAATAATTTCCCCGTTCCCCGAGATGAGTAAAAGGTGATTGGCATCCATGACGGTCAGCATTGCCTCAAGCCGTCGTAAAACGCGGTCGGAGCGCCAGTCCTTCGCGAGTTCGACCGCAGCCCTCTGGAGATTCCCCTGATGCTCTTCGAGCTTGTCTTCGAACTTCTCAAATAGTGTGATGGCATCCGCCACAGAACCGGCAAATCCCGCTACAACCCTGCCGCGGTACAATCTTCTTACCTTCTTGGCGTGACTCTTCATTACCATGCTGTTGCCGAATGTTACCTGCCCATCACCGGCAATAGCACCTTTACCTTGATGCCTGATAGCGAAAATCGTGGTCGCATGAAACGCTTGTTCCATATCAATCTACCTCCAAGGGTAATACTCCGTCAAAACAGTCATTCAATAGAAAAACCTCGTTCGAGACGCACGATATGGCACCGCGAAGCAGAGGTTCTTTTGACTATTATATAAGTTAGAAAAAAGCTCTAGCGAGTTCTAGTATTTAAAACAATAATATCGTAGCACAGAAAAGCTTTTCCACACAAGCTCGTTGTGCTTTAACAAAACTCCCCGATTTTATTCAGCGCTCTGTGCGCGATCTGTTCATACCGCTGTTGCTTATTCTTAATTCTTTCACCCAGCGGCGGGAACAGCCCGAAATTGGCATTCATCGGTTGAAAATGTTTGAAATCCGCGGTGGTAATATAATGCGCCATACTGCCAAGGGTAGTTTCCTCCGGGAACACCAGACATTCTTGCCCCTTCGCATAGCGTGCGGCGTTCAAACCCGCAATCAATCCAGATGCCGCCGATTCCACGTAACCTTCCACACCTGTCATTTGACCGGCGAAAAACAAATTATCACGCTTAAGAAACTGGTACGTCGGTTTCAGCAGCTTCGGAGAATTGATGAACGTGTTGCGATGCATCACGCCGTATCTCACGAACTCGGCATTCTCCAAGCCTGGAATAAGAGAAAATACTCTTTTTTGCTCTCCCCACTTCAAATGGGTCTGGAATCCTACCAAATTGTAAAGCGTTCCGGCCGCATTATCCTGACGAAGCTGTACGACCGCGTAAGGAAGTTCATTGGTATGAGGGTTAATCAACCCTACCGGCTTCATAGGCCCATATAAAGCAGTTTGTTTCCCGCGTTGTGCCATTACCTCGATGGGCATGCAGCCCTCGAAATAGATTTCTTTCTCAAACTCCTTGACGGGTGCAACTTCGGCTGAGATGAGCGCATCGTAGAATGTGTTGAACTCCTCCTCGGTCATAGGGCAGTTCAAGTACGCCGCTTCCCCTTTATCGTAGCGTGAAGCCAGATATACCTTGCTCATATCAATCGAATCTTTTTCAACAATAGGAGCAGCGGCATCATAGAAGTACAAATACTCCTCGCCCATCAGCTGTTTCAAGTGCGCCGAAAGGGTCGGGGACGTTAAGGGACCTGTGGCAACTACCGTAATCCCCTCGGGGAGTGCTTCCAGCTCTTCATTACGCACTTCGATCAGCGGATGATTCCGCAGCGTGTCGGTGATTTCAGCGGAAAATCCTTCTCTATCCACTGCCAACGCTCCACCTGCGGGCACGGCATGTTTATCAGCGGACCGCATGATCAAAGAATTCATAACCCGCATTTCTTCCTTTAATACGCCCACCGCATTCGTTAAGCCGTTGGCGCGCAGCGAATTGCTGCACACCAGCTCGGCAAACTTATCGGTTATATGCGCGGGTGTTTTTTTCACTGGACGCATTTCGTATAAGATAACGGGTACGCCTTGACTCGCGATCTGCCAAGCAGCCTCACTGCCCGCCAAGCCGGCCCCGATAACGGTCACTGTAGATGTCTCTGACAAGATGATATCCTCCTGGTCTAATGAACCTTACTCTGTTTCCTGCAGTTCTTCTTTGTAATCACATTGAACGCATTGATGGAATATGCCGTTCTTATTTCGTTTTTCCACTACTAGCGCCTCACATTTCGGACACGGTTTTTCTACCGGCTTATCCCATGACACGAACTCACAGCCCGGATAGCGGTCGCAGCCGTAAAATATACGTCCCTTCTTGCTGCGGCGTTCTATGATCTTGCCTTCTTTACAGTTCGGGCATGTTACACCTGTGTCCTTGACGATCGGTTTCGTATTGCGGCAGTCTGGAAATCCGGAACAGGCCAAAAACTTGCCAAACCGTCCCATTTTGTAAACCAGATGTCGGCCGCATTTCTCACATAATTCGTCTGAAACCTCGTCCTGGATCTCAATCTTCTCCATCTCTTCCTCGGCGACTTCCAGTCTCTTCTCAAATGACTCATAAAAGTCTCCAAGTACCTTGACCCAATTCTCTTTTCCCTCTTCCACATGGTCAAGCTCTTCTTCCATATGGGCGGTGAATTCGACATCCAAAATTTCGGGAAAATATTCGATCATCTGTTGAATGACCAATTCGCCCAGCTCGGTGGGTACAAACTTTTTGTCCTCAATCGCCACATATCCGCGCTTTTGAATGGTTTCGAGCGTAGGTGCGTAAGTACTCGGGCGTCCGATCCCCATTTCCTCCAATGCACGCACTAGACGAGCTTCGGTAAAGCGCGGCGGCGGTTGAGTGAAATGCTGCTTCGGATCGATTTGCTTTTTTTGCACCTGATCACCCTTTTTTAAAGGCGGCAGCAGCTTATCCTCTTCCGTGGTGCCGTCGTCGTTGCCTTCCACATACACCTTCATAAAACCGGGAAATTTCATTTTGGAACCTACCGCGCGAAACACCGTGTCCCCTGCCGCAATGTCAACGGTCATCGTATCCAACACCGCTGACGCCATCTGACTGGCCAAAAAACGTTCCCATACGAGCTTATACAATCGAAATTGGTCACGACTCAAATATTGTTTCATTTGATCCGGCTCACGCAGGACCGAGCTCGGGCGAATCGCTTCGTGCGCATCCTGGGCGTTGGCTGCTTTTTTCACATATACCCGGGGGGTTTCCGGATAATAGGCGTCGCCATACTTTTGCAAAATAAACCCTTTCGCTTCTTCTTGAGCCACGGGGGAAATACGTGTGGAGTCTGTACGCATATATGTGATTAGACCGACTGTGCCCTCGCTGCCAAGATCGATTCCCTCGTACAGCTGCTGCGCTACGGACATCGTTTTAGCTGCGCGGAAATTCAGCTTGCGGGCAGCTTCCTGCTGCAGAGAGCTCGTGATGAAAGGCGGCGACGGATTACGCAGCCGTTCTTTTTCTTTCACTTCACTCACTGTGAAGACCGCTTGTTCCAAGCCCGCCAAGATGGCATTAACTTCCTCTTGGTTACGAAGCTCCTTCTTCTCACCGCCGACACTGTGGTACTTGGCTTCAAATTCTGTGGAGCCCGTGAGCAGCCTCGCCGTGATAGACCAGTATTCCTCTGGTACAAAAGCCTTAATCTCATTTTCCCTGTCATAAATGAGCTTTACCGCCACTGATTGCACGCGGCCCGCGGATAACCCTTTTTTTACTTTCTTCCATAATAAAGGGCTGATTTTATAACCGACCAAGCGGTCTAAAATGCGTCGAGCCTGCTGGGCGTTAACAAGATCCAAGTTTATTTTTCGAGGTGTTTTAAAAGCGTCTTTGACGGCCTGCTTGGTTATTTCGTTAAATACAACGCGGCATGTTTCCGTTTCATCAAGCTCTAAATAATGTGCGAGATGCCATGCGATAGCTTCGCCCTCACGATCAGGGTCCGCCGCCAGATATACTTTTTTCACCTTTTTGCGGGCATCCTTTAACTCTTTCAGCACCGAGCCCTTGCCGCGGATAGTGATGTATTTGGGTTCAAAGTCCTTTTTTATTTCAACGCCGATTTGGCTCTTCGGAAGATCACGTATATGGCCCATGGACGCTTTTACGATGAACTTGCTGCCTAAATATTTGCCGATCGTCTTTGCTTTTGCGGGTGACTCCACAATGACTAATGAATCTGCCATAGCCGTCCTTCCCCCCTCGATTTATGAGATATGTAGTCTAATAAAAGCGTAGAGAGAACCCGGTAACTGTTCAACACGCTTTGTCAATAGTAAATTTAACAGAAGTGAATGTAAATGTCCAAAGGTAAATTCAGTGCTCACGAGCAGCTCATCAATGGACATCGCTTGATTTTGCAGCAGGCTTACGATGGTTTGTTCATCCGCTGATAAGTTTGACTGGGTTTGCTGCGCATAATTACTATTTGTCGTTGCGCGTCCCGCTATCCACTGCGGGTACTCCTCCAAAATGTCACTCACATCGCTGACCAGTTTAGCGCCTTGCTTGATTAAGGAAAGCGCGCCCTGACTCTTAGGAGAGGTGATTGGCCCTGGCACCGCAAACACGTCCCTGGATTCCTCTAACGCTTGATCGGCAGTGATCAGTGAACCGCTTCTGAGTGCGGCCTCCACGACCAAAACACCTTGACTCAAGCCGGCGATGATACGGTTGCGCTGAGGAAAAAGACCCGGATGGGCTTTAGTGTCCAATGGATACTCGCTGATGATCAAGCCTTCTTTCAAGATGCGCTCATACAACTGATGATTCTCACGCGGATACACTTGCCCTATCCCACAGCCCAACACCGCAATCGTTCCACCCGATTGGCTTAAGGCACCGCAGTGGGCGGCCGTGTCAATCCCTCTGGCCAAACCGCTTACGACACATACACTCGCAGAGGCGAGCTCGCCCGACAATTGTTCGGCAATCTTGCGGCCGTACACGGTGGGGGTCCTGGTGCCAACTACTGCAATGCAAGGCGCGTTCAGAAGATGAACTTTCCCATGGCAATATAATACCCAGGGCGGCTGAGCAGTTTGAGTCAATAACACCGGATATTCTTCGTCGTATATTGTCAGTATCTGAATTCCGTGGCTGTTGTAGCGGTCTAGCAGCTGCATCAAATATGCAGGCGTAACCTGGCGCAGCGCGGCTGTTATTGAATGCGCTTTAGATGACAACATCCCCAATTCCTTCCATTGATCGGGCTGCAGAGCTAAAGCGTCCGCCAGACACGGAAATTGGGCTACAATCTGCTGTATCGTTTTCCAACCGATTCCCGGTAGATGGTTCAACGCTATCAGAATGCTTCTATTATTCATACTAGTATATATCACTCCTTCAGTGAGAACAACTTTTCACGGTATGAGAACAAAAAAGCCTTCTATTCCCGGATAAGGAACAGAAGGCTGCTTGCCTAATGATTAATAGTGTGAAATTATTTTTTAGTAATGCATTTTCCCAATAGACCCTTTTCTTCCAACACGCTCACCAACGTGGAGCCCATCTCCGAAGGTGTTGGCGCTACCTTGATACCGCAGCGTTCAAGCGTTGCCACTTTCTCAGCCGCTGTGCCTTTCCCGCCAGAAATGATCGCACCGGCATGGCCCATACGTTTGCCTGGAGGAGCGGTCTGACCGCCAATAAATCCAACAACCGGTTTAGTCATATTCGCAGCGATCCATTCCGCAGCTTCCTCTTCCGCAGTGCCGCCGATTTCACCGATCATAATTACCGCATAAGTGTCCGGATCGTTATTGAAAAGTTCAAGAACATCGATAAACTCCGTGCCCTTCACAGGGTCGCCGCCGATACCAACCGCGGATGATTGACCAATGCCCCGTGTGCTAAGCTGATGCACCGCTTCATAAGTTAGTGTTCCACTGCGTGAAACGACGCCCACATGGCCTGGAGTATGAATGTAACCCGGCATAATGCCGATTTTGCACTCACCCGGAGTAATTAAGCCAGGGCAATTCGGCCCGATCAGACGGGTTTTTTTGCCTTCCATGTAACGGGAGACTTTTACCATGTCCAGCACAGGTATGCCTTCCGTGATACAAATCGCCAAATCGAGCTCCGCATCTACCGCTTCCATGATCGCATCCGCTGCAAAAGCAGGCGGCACATAGATGACGGATACCGTGGCACCTGTTGCGGCCTTGGCGTGTGCTACAGTGTTAAAGACGGGCAACGAGACCACTTCCCCATTCTCCAGAGTAATGTCGACTTTCGTGCCGCCTTTCCCCGGAGTCACGCCACCTACCATTTGCGTACCATAATCAAGAGCACCTTTGGTGTGGAACAGTCCGACCGAGCCAGTGATACCTTGTGTGATGACTTTCGTATCTTTATTAATTAAAATACTCATTTGTATTGGTCACATCCCCTGATTATTTTAACGAAGAATATGCGTTTACTGTTATATCCGATCACGATACTAGAGCAACGATTTTTTGAGCGCCGTCCGCCATCGAGTCCGCAGCCACGATATTCAAGCCGGATTCGTTCAGTATTTTCTTGCCGAGGTCCACGTTCGTGCCTTCCAATCGCACTACCAGCGGACGAGTCAGACCAACCTGCTTCGCGGCTTCTACTACACCGCTTGCAATGACGTCACATTTCATGATACCACCGAAAATGTTAACGAAAATGCCCTTCACCGCTTCATCAGAAAGGATAATTTTGAACGCCTCGGTGACCTTCTCCGCGGTAGCGCCGCCCCCTACATCAAGGAAGTTAGCAGGGTCTCCGCCGTAATATTTAATAATATCCATAGTCGCCATTGCCAAGCCTGCGCCGTTGACCAGACAACCAATGTTGCCGTCAAGCGCTATGTAGCTCAAGTCATACTTGGAGGCTTGGATTTCTTTTTCGTCTTCTTCTTCCAGGTCGCGCAGTTCAACGATGTCCTTGTGACGGTACAATGCGTTGGAGTCAAAATTCAATTTCGCATCGAGCGCCATGACATCTCCGCTTCCTGTCACTACCAATGGATTGATCTCAGCGATGGAGCAATCTTTGTCAACGAAAGCAGTGTAGAGAGCGATCATAAATTTCACGGCTTTGTTAACTAATTCGGATGGGATATTAATTGCGTAAGCCAATTTGCGCGCTTGGAATGGTTGTAAGCCGATGGCCGGATCAATCACTTCTTTAAAGATCTTCTCTGGAGATTTTTCCGCAACTTCCTCAATCTCCGTACCGCCCTCTTCCGACGCCATCATAACAACACGGCCGGTCACCCGGTCGATGACTACACCGATGTAGTATTCTTTCTTAATATCGCAGCCCTCTTCTATAAGCAAGCGCTTAACTTCCTTGCCTTCCGGTCCAGTCTGATGTGTGACAAGGACTTTGCCTAAAATTTCTTGAGCGTACGCACGTACCTCGTCCAAATTTTTAGCAACTTTGACACCGCCGGCTTTGCCGCGCCCGCCCGCATGGATCTGAGCTTTTACTACAACTACAGAAGTTCCAAGCTGCTTGGCCGCCTCGACAGCCTCATCCACTGTGAAAGCTACTTTTCCGTTAGGAACAGCAACCCCATATTGCTTAAGCACTGCTTTGCCCTGGTACTCATGGATATTCATTTAGCAAAATCCTCCTATCAGTTATAGCTTACTATATGAATCAGAACTGGCGGTTCATGTGCGAGTTCTGCGTCAACCAATATGAATTATTCGTGAATCTCCTGAGAAATCCTGCCTGAACCGGACGGTCAGCAACATTCCTAATTGTACCACTTTTTTTCGACGGTTTCCTCCTTTTTTCAAGCAAAGGTTTCATTTTTCAATTAAACTTTTTTATGCCACTGAAAAATTTCCCGTATAATCTCATTCCCGGGGAAATCAGGGAACAGCATAAAGACGCATGTATCCCGAAAAGCGGCGGAAACATGCGCCAAGTACCCCATGGCTCTCTCTTTAAACATAAGCGGGATTCGTCGGCGTAATTACACGAGGCTCACGTTCAGCCTGCTTGATAAATCGCAGTTCGTTCGCTCGGTAGCTGCACACGAGGCACTGAATCGTCGGTTCGGTATCCTCGATGGGCTCGAGCTCGGTAACCTCCTGCACTACTCCCGTGGCGGCGTCCTTCACCACACGTTGAGAAAAGCTGGAGATCACACTGAACTTCACACGATTTGACCTGCAATTTGGACAAAAATAAGGTTTGTCCTGCAAACTCATCACCCCCATTCATTGTATAACCAGAAGGCCGCACCGCTATGCCTGTAACGCATCACGTCAAGCGTTGCGAAATTCAGGATCAGAAGGTAGAATATAAAATAAAATAAGTACGAGCAATAAGGAAGCACCTTTTGCCTATTCTGATCTACGATCGAGGGAAGAGGTGTTTTTTTATGTACGGTAAAGTGTTAAGCGCGTGCCTGCATGGTGTCGATGGAAAGCTGGTGGAGGTGGAAGTGGATCTGAGCAACGGCCTTCCTCAGATGAACATAGTAGGTTTGCCGGACAGCGCGGTAAAAGAGTCGATCGAGCGGGTGCGGGCGGCGGTGAAAAACTGCGGGTACGCGTTTCCTCTGCAACGTATTACCGTCAATTTGGCCCCGGCCGATGTGCGAAAGGAGGGATCCGCCTTCGACCTGGCCATTGCTGTCGGAATCCTCGCGACCAGCGAGCAACTGAACTTAGCGGAAGCCGACCGCACTCTGATTTTGGGGGAGTTGTCTTTGGATGGCTCGGTGAGGCCGGTGCCAGGCGTGCTTTCCATGATGGCGAACGCAAAGGATCATGGTATTCGGCGGGTAATCGTTCCCACCGGTAACGTGGAAGAGGCCTCCCTGATTGCGGATATGGACATATTCACTTTATCGCATCTTAATCAGCTCCAGCAGCTTGCCGGTAATGGATTGACCGGTGTGCATGCCGTGCGCGTGGAAGAGCGCGAATCCGGTAGGCCCCGCAAGGCCGGAATGGATGATTACAGTGATGTGAACGGACAGATGCATGCGAAGAGAGCTCTTATCATTTGTGCGGCCGGAATGCATAACCTTCTGCTGCTTGGGCCGCCAGGCACGGGAAAAACGATGCTGGTCAAACGTCTGCCTACCATCCTTCCCGACATGTCGGAGCAAGAATCACTGGATGTCACCAAAATCTACAGTGCCTCCGGCAAGTTTTCCGACCGCAGCAGCTTAATCAGTGAACGCCCTTTCCGGATGCCACATCATACGATCTCAGCGGCTGGCTTGGTAGGCGGAGGCAATATTCCCAAGCCGGGAGAAATCAGTTTGGCTCATCGCGGGGTACTGTTTCTCGACGAGCTGCCCGAGTTTTCCCGAGCGGTGCTGGAAGTGCTCCGCCAGCCGTTAGAGGATAGGCATGTGACGATCGGGCGGGCGCGAGCGGTATACCGCTTCCCTGCCCACTTCATTCTCGCCGCGTCAATGAATCCGTGCCCGTGTGGTTATTTTGGAGCTGAAACAAACATCCACGCGTGCACTTGCAGCCCACTGCGCATTGAACAATATCGGTCGAAAATTTCGGGCCCTCTGCTGGATCGCATCGATTTACAAGTCGATGTTCCCCGCATCGATTACGAACAACTGGTGCTCACCGAGTCGCAGCTGTCATCCGAAGCCATGAAGCGGCAGGTCAATCTCGCCCGGGCGATGCAGGAGAACCGTTTTGCCGGCACCGGCATTACCTTTAACAGCGAGCTGTCCGGCAATCTGCTGAAACAGCATTGCCGAATGCACCGAGAGGCGGAAGCGCTGCTTCGCAAATCGTTCGAATTGTTGGGACTGAGCGTGAGAGCGTACGATCGTATTCTTAAGATCGCACGTACCATCGCGGACCTAGAGAGCAGCGTTCAGCTGGAACCGGCGCACGTAGCGGAAGCCCTGCAATACCGCAGCTTGGACAAAAAATCGCTCCCCCCGGCCGGCAGCCGTTAGAATGCGTTGCATACGTGCTCAATGGTTCTCAGACCGCCATCCTTCTCCGTCAGCACAGAAATGACGTCGAAGCGCTGCTGCTTATGCAGCAGTTGATTGCGGTGAGCGTAATACTGCGCCGTTTCTCTTACTTGACGCTGTTTGAGCAAGTTGACCGATTCTTGAGGAGTGCCGAATCGGGCACTACCGCTGCGTGTCCTCACTTCCACGAACACTAGCAGCTCCCCCTCCACGGCGACGAGGTCGATCTCGCCCGACCTGCACCGCCAGTTCTGAGCTTGAATCCGGTATCCTTTGCTGCTGAGATGTTCTCGAGCATAGTTTTCACCCAGAGCGCCCAGCATTTTGCGGGTAAGCCTTGTATTATCCATTTGACCTCTTTCCTAACTGCTGCTTAGCACGAGTGTCCGAACGGTAGATGAAGCTCAGTATTTCGGCTACGAGCTGGTATAGTGCCGGTGGAATTTCTTGATCTAGATCCAGCTTAGACAAAACTTCGACAAGCGATGAGTCCTGCTGGATCGGGACTCCATTCTCCCTTGCTTTCTGCATTATGGCGTCGGCGACCGAGCCCCTACCTTTCGCAATCAGCACGGGGGCACTCTTCTGCTCCGGGGCATATTTCAACGCTACCGCCTTTTGGACGGCGCTTCGACCGTCCCGGCGCTGGTTCATATTCGCACATCCATTCCGCGGTACTGCTGTTGACCATAGGCCGTCTGCAGCTGCTGTCCACTGAGATTCGCGTGAGTGCCGACTGTCTCGCTGAGTGTGGCATCGTGTGCTGTTTTCCCTTTGTCCGGATAAGGACTGCACTTCAGCGAGATAAATTGATAGCCGACGCTCGCCAAGCTGGCGGCGATTTCCTCACGATGCGGTTCAAGCAGGTCTGCAATAAAAGGCTGGTCGTTTAACACCCTTAGACTCACGATTCGGTCAACCGCTTGAACGTCGACCATAGTGTCGCCCAATGTTTTCATTCTCAGATCAAACACCAGCCGGCAGTTATGGGCATCAAGTTCTCCGCGCGCTCCTTTGCGGGATTGAATGTGGATTGCCGCAGTTTGTTCACCGTAACTATTTATTAAGGGCACAAGCAAGGTGATATGCGCAAACATGGCTGACCGATCGGAATTTAACAGCAGCTGCTGTCCTGTAATCTGCTGGACCGCTTGCTGCGCTGTGTCCTTTAAAACCGAGGGCACATCGTCCGAATGTATGAGCTGCAGTAGTGCGCTTTTTAATGTTTGCGACGTGTCATTCTGCTCCTGTGTGGCGTTGACGCTTTGACCGGTGGACGCAACTAGTGAGGATGGCATTCCATCACGCACAGCAGTACCTAATGGCGATAGATCAGGCAGCTTCGCGATGTGATGCTCATGTGCGACGCCCAACGCTTTCAAGATTTGCGGCAGCCAATGCTCGCGCGTATCGGCGGCCTGTCCGGCCCTGCCGGCAGCAGCGCCAGCCACAGCGTGGCCGCTCGCCTCCGCAGCGGCCTGCGGCGTTGCTGCGTGCGCTGCCGGCAGGCCGCCGCCCGGCTCCGCCCGCTGCGCATCCGGCAGCGGCGGCGTGTCGCGAGCCGCATGGGCGGCCGCGCCGTCTGGCGCAGCGCTATGCGGCTGCGCCGGCAGTGCACGAGCCGGCTGCGCAGCCGGCTCGGGGTTTCGCGGCCCCGCATCCGGTGCAGGGGCCGCTGCCTTGCGAGCAGCTGGCGTTGAGCCGCTGCTCTGTGCCGCCGCGAGGCCGCGCTGTGCGGCCTCTGCGGTAGCGCGCGAACCCTCTGCGGCAGCAGGGTTCGCATTGGGGCGCAGGCTGCTGAGCGCAGCAGTCTGAGCGTGCGGCGCGCCCCCTGGCGCGCTAGGGCTCCTGCCGGGCTGCGGCGTCTGCTCCAGCGAGCTTGAGCCTACGGCTGCCGCCTCCCCTCCGCCGCTTTCACGGCCCGCCTGAGCCGCTATGCCCGCCCCACCACAGGACGCGACTTGCGGCCCCGCCCCTTCAGCTGACGCGTGTGCTGCAGCCTCCGGCTGCAACAATATCTGAGCCGACGCCTGTCGCACCAGTGCAATGACCTGCTTCGCTGCACCAGCCGCAGACCGCGCGTCGTCCGATAACGCACCGGCTGCCAGCAATGAATTGATTTGCATATCAAGTCGTGCCAAAGTGGTATGCAGCGGCGGCCCGGATGTTGCCTGTCGTATGGAGCTAACCGCGTCAGCTGTCAAAGGGATGCCTCTTTGAAACGCCACGATCGCTGAAGGCACCCATTCGTCCTGTCCACCGAATACCGGGATTTGAGAGTGCAGCCGAGCGAAGGCTTGTATGTTTTCCTTCGATATGGGCACGTCCGATTGATGTAGCGCCTGCACCAGCTGTCGGTTCGCGGCATTATCCTCAAGTCCGAGCGTGTCCAGTACATCGCCTAATGAATGGGCAGTAATTTGTACGCCGGACCCCGCCAAAGGCTTCAACACAATCTGCCCGCCAACGGAATCAGGTTGTACCTGCAGCAGCGTGATCTGCCCCTGTGCGAGCGGCGTCTCCAGCTTAGCGCGTACCTGAACGCCATTAATGTTTACTAGGGCATCCTGCTCGGAGAGCAGCTGCAACACGATCCCCTTGACAACTTGCCCTGCCTTCAACTCTAATGTTTTCGCCGCGGTCGGCTGGGCTTCACCGAGAAAGCTTCTGACCAACCCGCTGATATTCAACTTTTGCCCACCTCCCGTAATTGTTCATTATCATCTATATCGGCAGCTATGCCGCGAAAGTTCAGACCTGAATCGTGTCGGTGCCGCATAAGTGCGATCGAATGGATGCTCAGCAGCTTTATTCCGCGCCATCGTGGTGACCACGCGATAATTTACCTTATTAACACTTAACGCTTAAAACAACTCCAACTGCTCATGCTCCGCCATCAGGTTTCTTAAAAAAGTTTTTCGATGCATTGCCGTTGCCCCGAACTCTATAATTCTCTCTCTGTGCAGCTTGGTGGCATAACCTTTGTGCTCGGCAATACCATACTCGGGATACTCCACTTCCCACTGCAAACACATCCGATCTCGTGTCACTTTTGCTACGATGGATGCCGCCGCGATGGATTGGCTCAGTGCATCCCCGTGAATGACCGCCATCTGCTCAAGCGTGACATCGATCTGTTCCGCATCAACCAGCAAGTAGTCCGCACGCGGATTGAGCCGCTCCACCGCTTGTTTCATAGCCAATCTGGATGCCTGCTTAATGTTGATTCTCTCTATCGTGCCGACGTCCGCCACACCGATTCCGATCGCAATGGCTTCCTGTTGTATCACATCATATAACTCCTCGCGCTTTTTCGGGCTGAGCTTCTTGGAATCGTTAACGTCCTGAAGAACAAGACCCTGCGGCAAAATAACAGCGGCAGCCACTACGTCACCGAACAGACAACCTCTGCCCACTTCGTCCACGCCAGCAATATGGCGCATGCCGCGTTCCCAAAGCGGCTGCTCGTAATCTAAAAACATATGTAACTCCCTTTCCTGTAAAACAACAGATCATATCAGTCTATTATACTAAAAAGAACCGCGGCAGAAAAATTAAAAAAGCCACCCTTTTGAGAGTGACTTTTAGTCTACTAACGATATATCCGGTCTTTCGAGACTCACTCGACCCATTTTACCAGCCCGCAGCTCACGCAAAATGACCAATGCAGCTTTATCTAAATCAACTCTGCCACCGCTCATCAGCGCGCCGCGCTTACGACCGATAGCTTCCATCACTTCGATCACGGCATTCGTATCCGTCATATCGTCGGGGAGCTTCTCAATGGCATAGCGCTCTTTCAACGCCTCCCGGTAGTGCTGCGCCAAGTATCGCACGGCAAACAGCGCAATGTCGTCCGTGTGCAAAAGCTCTTCTTTGATGGCACCCGTGACGGCAAGCCGCATGCCGACCTGCTGGTCTTCAAATTTCGGCCATAGTATGCCCGGCGTGTCTAGCAACTCCATTTCCTTGCCGACCTTAATCCACTGCTGCGCCTTGGTAACTCCGGGCTTATCCCCCGTTGCGGCAATTTTACGTCCTGCAAGCCGATTGATCAAAGTGGATTTCCCCACATTGGGAATACCGACAATGAGCGCTCTCACGGCGCGCGGTTTAATGCCTTTACGCAGCTGCGCCTCAAACTTGGCAGCCATCAGCTCCCTGCATCTAGCCATGATCTCTTTCATTTGGCTGCCGTTCGCGGCATCCACCGGCAGCGCCTGCAGCCCCTGCTCAGCGAAGTAAGCTACCCACTGGGCGGTAACTTCCGGATCAGCAAGATCATTCTTGTTCAGCAGGACCAGACGTGGCTTGTTTTGCAATATTTCATCGATCATTGGGTTACGGCTGGACAACGGGATCCTCGCATCCAACAGTTCTATGACCACATCGATCAGCTTCAGCTTCTCTTCGATCTGACGACGGGCTCTTGTCATGTGACCTGGAAACCATTGAATCGTCATACGGTCACCTCAGCTTCCTATACAAATACCGCCTGATTTTTTACAAATGAACCAAGCTAATTTTGTTCAACGGCCAGAAGATTAAATCGGCACGTCCGACGATCTCATCGTATTCTATAAATCCGATATCGCGACTGTCAGCGCTGTTCGACCGGTTGTCCCCCATAACGAACACCTTTCCTTCAGCTACCGTTTTTTCCGGGTAATTTCTCGTGTTATATGGTATCCCTTTTGCCGCTGCCTCATCCAACGCCTCTTTCAAATACGGCTCGTCCAGCAGCTCATTATTCACATACACCTTGTCACCTTCCACGCGAACGGTTTCGCCAGGCAACGCGATAACGCGCTTTATGTAATCCCTGTCTTGGCTGGCATGGAACACCACGACCTCACCGCGCTCAGGCGCGCGAAATGAGTAGATGAGCTTGTTCACTATAAGACGTTCTCCAGTGTGAAAATTGGGCTCCATCGACGGGCCTTCGACTATAAACGGGGCAAAAATCAACCAACGAATAACAAAAACGAGCGCCGCAGCGATCAGCAGGGCTTTAGCCCATTCCCATGCTTCATTCTTCAGTGGACTGTTTTTTTCCACGGTTTCTTCCTGCTCCATACTAGACTGCCCTCTCTCTAGGAAAAAGTTTCTAAAAAAACGAAAAGGAGCTTGCTAAACAAGCCCCCGTTTGTTTTCGTCTTAGCGAATCTCTTGAATTCTAGCCGCTTTACCACGAAGACCACGCAAGTAGTACAGCTTCGCGCGACGAACTTTACCACGGCGAGCCACCTCAAGCTTTTCAATCTTCGGTGTGTTCAAAGGAAACGTTCTTTCTACGCCTACGCCGTAAGAAATTTTTCTAACGGTAAAGGTTTCGCTGATTCCGCCTCCCCGGCGCTTGATAACCACACCTTCGAACAACTGAGTCCGTTCACGCGAACCCTCGATAACCTTAACGTGAACTTTCACAGTGTCTCCTGGACGAAACTTAGGAAGATCCGTGCGCAGCTGTTCTTTAGTAATCTCTTGAATCAAACTCATAATATGACTTCCTCCTTCCACTCAGGTGTTCATTCCGCCTTCGATGTATAAATTCAGCGTTGTTATGCGTAGAGGACCACCGTAATCGGGCAAAATGCCACAACATGATTATATTATCATAAACATCCGTCTAACACAACTGAAAATGTGTCAAAGCTCAGGTTGGCCGCATCTGCTATTTATTCGTTCTCAGACTGCGACTTGTGCTGCTGCTCCTCCAGCCACCGCTTGTCCTTTTCGGTAAGCGGAAAATTCTCCAGCAGGTCGGGCCTCTTTTGCCATGTGCGCCACAGCGCCTGCTGCCTGCGCCACTGCGCTATGTTAGCATGATGCCCTGATAATAAAATGTCAGGCACACGCCAGCCTCTAAACTCGACAGGTCTAGTGTAATGCGGATACTCCAGCAAACCTGTGCTAAACGAATCAGTCACGGCCGAAGTTTCGTTGCCCAGTGCACCCGGTAAAAGCCGAACAACGCTATCAATGATCACCATGGCGGGCAGCTCCCCGCCCGTTAGCACATAATCTCCGATAGATAGCTCGTCCGTGACCAGATGCTCCCTAATGCGTTCATCGTATCCCTCATAATGCCCGCATACGAAAATCAGATGCTCTTCCCTGGACAGCTCTTCCGCCTTGCGCTGTGAAAACGTCTCGCCTTGAGGACACATTAGGATCACACGAGGAGGATTCACTCCTGAATTCTCAGCAGCCTGCAGCGCCTCTACAGCGGAGAAAATCGGCTCAGCCTGGAGCACCATTCCCCCTCCGCCGCCATACGGATAATCATCTACGGTATTGTGCTTGTTGTTGGCATAGTCTCGGAAATTGACCGTATTTAACGACACGACGCCTTTGTCGCGGGCTTTACCTAATATGCTGGCCGCGAACACACCGTCAAACATCTCCGGAAACAGGGTAAGCACATCAATTCTCATCAATCCAGCAAGCCCTCCAATAGGTGTACCTTGACTCGTTTTTCAGTCACATTAACATCAAGTACCACATCGTCAATATAAGGAAGCAGAACCGGCTTGCCCTCTTTGCGCTCCACAACCCAGACATCGTTGGCGCCCGGTGACAGGATTTCACTTATTGTGCCGAGTTCCTCCCCCTCGTCGGTGACCACAGTGCAGCCAATGATTTCATGGTGGTAATATTCGTCCTCGGCAAGCTCACCGATGTATTTTTCTTCGACCTGCAGCAGCCAGCCCTTGTATTTTTCAACTTCGTTAATGCTGTTAAAACCTTGAAACTTAATAATGAACAGCTTTTTGTGCTCGCGCGCCGACTCGACAACGACCGGCACGGCAGTGTGCTTTTGAGGGTCATACAGCACTAAAGCACTGCCCTTGGCAAATCGTTCATCGGGGAAATCGGTGTCCGGGTAAATTTTTAATTCACCCCGGATCCCTTGTGTGTTCACTACTGTACCTATGGTATATAATTTCTCGCTCATGAAACCCTCCGGGAATCGGATTAGATACGCGCATATGTAGATATGGAAAAGAGTTAGGATTGCTCCTAACCCTCATATTTTCCACTATGAAACAATTTCAACCGAAACACGCTTGCTTTCTCTCACTGCAGCCGAGGTGACTACGGTACGCAGCGCTTTGGCGATCCGCCCTTGCTTGCCTATTACTTTCCCGACATCATCGGGATGTACGGACAGCTTAAACGTAACCTCACGCTCGTCTTCGTCCACATTCACCTTCACTTCATCGGGATGATCAACCAACGCCTTGGCGATGACGGTTATTAGATCTTTCATGACACCCTCCGAATCAGCAGATTACTTCTGCAGCTTGGACTCGTGAAATCTTTTCATAATACCCGCTTGACTGAACAGATTGCGCACAGTGTCCGATGCTTGAGCACCGGTTTGCAGCCATCTAAGAGCCTTCTCTTCATCGATGCTCACTACCGCCGGTTTTGCAACCGGGTTGTATGTGCCAATCTCTTCGATAAAGCGGCCGTCACGTGGAGAACGGGAATCCGACACTACCACACGGTAAAAAGGTGCTTTGTGAGCGCCCATACGCTTAAGACGAATACGTGTTGCCATTGCTAAAAATCACCTCCCACATAGAATAAGGATTCGGTGAGGACAGCTGAAAGCTGTTTAACCGAACGGGAACTTCATTCCCTTACCGAGCTTGCCCTTGAGACCCTTTAGGCCTTTCGCGCCTTTAGGTCCCATCATACCGGAAAACTGCTTCATCATCTTGCGCATATCATCGAACTGTTTAATAAAACGGTTCACATCTTGTATCGAGTTACCGCTGCCTGCAGCAAGACGCTTGCGGCGGCTCGGATTCAGCAACACAGGATTTTGCCGCTCTTCCTTGGTCATTGATTTCACAATGGCGGCCACACGTGCCATCTGCTTATCGTCGACCTTAATGTCCTGCATCCCCTTCATTTTACCGGCGCCCGGCAGCATACCCAAAATCTGATCAAGAGGACCGAGCTTCTTCATCTGTTCCATCTGCTCCAGGAAATCGTCGAAGGTGAACTCGGCGGTGCGCATCTTCCGCTCCATTTCCTTAGCCTTATCCATATCGATGCCTGCTTGGGCTTTCTCGATCAAGGTGAGCATGTCGCCCATACCAAGAATTCTGGAAGCCATACGATCAGGGTGGAACGGCTCGAGCGCATCCATCTTCTCGCCCATCGCTGCGAATTTTATCGGACAGCCGGTCACCGCTTTAACGGAAATCGCTGCACCACCGCGTGTATCGCTATCGAGTTTGGTGAGCACGACCCCAGAAAGCGCCAGCTGCTTGTGGAAGCTTTCAGCGACGTTGACAGCTTCCTGTCCGGTCATCGCATCGACAACCAGAAGCGTTTCATCCGGCTTGATGGCGTCAGCGATGTGCTTCAGCTCATCCATCAGTGCTTCATCAATGTGCAGCCGTCCCGCGGTATCCATAATGATATAATCGTTTCCGTTATCTTTCGCGTGCTGCAGCGCGTTCTTCGCGATCTCGACCGGGCTGACCTGGTCGCCCATGGCAAATACCGGTACTTTCAACTGCTCGCCCAGCACCTGAAGCTGCTTAATCGCCGCCGGCCGGTAAATGTCTCCTGCCACCAGCAAAGGCCGGTGATTTTGTTGCTGCAGCATCCTGGCCAATTTCCCGGCTGTGGTCGTTTTACCCGCACCCTGCAAGCCAACCATCATGATCACCGTCGGAGGGCGATTGGACCGGGCAAGCTTGCTCTGCGTACCGCCCATGAGCTCCGTCAGCTCTTTGTTCACTATGTCTACGACTACCATGGCGGGTGTGAAACTTTGCAGTACTTCCTGCCCGATAGCGCGTTCTTTCACTTTGGAAACAAACTCTTTTACGACTTTAAAATTGACATCCGCTTCAAGCAGCGCGAGTCGAACTTCGCGCAGCGCTTCGTTTACATCGTCTTCCGTTAGCTTTCCTTTGCCTTTCAGCTTGCTGAACACGTTCTGCAGTCGGCCTGCTAAACCTTCGAATGCCATGCGAATTCACCTCTTTCCGCGTTACTTTGAAATGTGACGCAGATCGCGTGAGCATTTAGTCCAAGCTGTGCAAATGCCCGAGCACGGATCTTGCGACCTGCCGCTGTCGCGGCGGCAGTTGTTCCGCCACCGCCGCGAGTTGCTGCAAAAGCTGCTGTCTTTGTTCGTGCTTGGCCAACAGCTGCAGCTTAAGCTCATAATCTTCTAATGCGGTCTCAGCCCGCTTTATATGCTCATATACCGCCTGACGGCTGATTTGGAACTCAGCAGCGATTTCGCCAAGCGAATAATCATCATAGAAATAATATCTCAAAAATGTCTGCTGTTTTTCCGTTAAAAGCTTTCCGTAAAAATCAACCAGCAGGTTCATCCGGTTTGTCTTTTCTAGCACGTTTTCTTCTGTCACAGTGCCTCGCCTCCGTTAAGGTAAAACACTTTACAGCACATAACAGTACATATCATACTGAAAACGAAGCAGGATGTCAAGCGTCTTTCCTTGTCACCTAAGATATACTTGTTTGAGCAGAAGTGATTGCGCCTGCGTGCTCGCGGTTACCACAATTTGAACCCGAGCACGATCACGAAGGAGCTTGCCGCTGGCGCAGCTGAGCCGCCGCATGCGCGGGATTGAAGCCCACTGCTTATGTGCTGGGCACGAACAGCAAGAATTGCTCCACTGCGCGAGACGGGCGGCACCCGTCAAATTACGCTTAGCCAAGTGCCAAACAACCGAAAACGGCATCACCATCGCCCAGCTGCGCTGCACGGCGTGACATTCTGTTGAATTGCGCGCCATGAGCCGCACAGACACGGGATTACCGCCGCTGCTGTGCGGCACGGCCTGATGCCCCGTGGCATTACTCTACGGCGTCAGCCATACACCGAAAACGGCATCACCATCGCCCAGCTGCGCTGCATGGCGTGACATTCTGTTGAATTGCGCGCCATGAGCCGCACAGACACGGCATTACCGCCGCTGCTGTGCGGCACGGCCCTGATGCCCCGTGGAAACTGGTCTACACCATGCATACTAGCGAGACCGTATCTGGCATCTGCACGGCAAGCCCCCAACCACATGAAGCTGCGCTCGTTTCAAACGGCTAAAGCCGGTCAATGCGCACATCGACCGGCCCTTAGTGCCTATACCTTTTGAGATTGTGTGTCCTCGTTCGCTTCGTCAGCGATCCACTTGCTAAATAGCGCGCCGACAAATTGCTCCGAGTCGAACGGCTGTAAATCATCCATTTTTTCTCCCAGACCAACGTACTTGACCGGCAGCTGCAATTCCTGCCTGATAGCCACCACGATCCCGCCCTTGGACGTGCCGTCCAGCTTGGTCAGAACCAGTCCTGTCAAGCCCGACTTTGCGTCGAACATTTTCGCCTGGCTGAGCGCGTTTTGACCGGTAGTTGCATCCAGCACCAATAAGACCTCATGCGGTGCTTCCGGCACCTCACGGCGGATCACGCGGTAAATTTTGTTCAGCTCTTCCATGAGATTCACTTTGTTCTGCAAGCGGCCGGCCGTGTCACACAGCAGAACGTCTACACCCCTGTTTTTGGCCGCGTGCAGCGCATCGTACATCACAGCTGCCGGGTCAGATCCCGCCTGCTGTTTAATTACATCTACGCCTGCCCGCTGTCCCCAGGCTTCGAGCTGCTCGATCGCGCCGGCACGGAATGTGTCTCCGGCAGCGAGAAGAACCTTTTTTCCCTGCGATTTCAGCCGATGCGCCAGCTTGCCGATGGTGGTCGTTTTACCAACGCCGTTGACACCGACAAATAAAATCACAGTGAGGCCGGAATCCGCCATACGGAGATCCGCATTTTCTTCCCCTTTCAGCAACGCGACCAGCATTTCCGAAAGAATCGGCTGCAGCTGGCTTGGCTCCTCGATCTTCCTTTTGCGTACTTCGGTGCGCAGATCCTCGATCAACTTCAATACCGTATTTACACCCACATCGGCGCCGATCAAAATTTCCTCCAGTTCCTCGTAAAAATCCTCATCGATTTTTTTCCGCCGACTGAACAAATCTTCCACACGCTCGACGAACACATCACGCGTTTTAGTCAGGCCTTCCTTGAACTTATTCGTGACTGCCTCGGTCTTCGTGGAAATACTGTCCTTTAACCGTTTAAAAAAACTCATGGGCTTCCGCCCTCCTCGTCTTATATTAGTTGATGATGCTCGCCAGCGGACGAACGCCCGCAGTCGGGGAAATCCCATGAACGCCACGCCGTCGGCAAACCATGTGCTACAGGGGCGGTACGGCACACCGAGCGTAATGGGCGCGGCACAACGCTCCGAGAAGGAATCCATCGGTATTAACAGCCGCCTCTCTCTTTCATGCAGGAGAGTTAGCTGGCGATGAACGCCTCGTCTTCCTCCAACCGGACGGATACCAGCTTCGATACGCCGCCCTCTTCCATTGTAACGCCATACAGGACATCCGCTTCCTCCATCGTCCCCTTGCGGTGAGTGACAACGATAAATTGAGTCTGTTGGGAAAACTCGCGCAGATATTCCGCAAACCGGGTCACGTTCGCTTCATCCAACGCTGCTTCCACCTCGTCCAAGACACAGAACGGCACCGGCTTCACGCGGATAATAGAGAAAAGCAGAGCAATGGCAGTGAGCGCTCGCTCGCCGCCCGAGAGCAGCTGTAAGTTCTGCAGCTTTTTGCCCGGCGGCTGCGCCACGATTTCAATACCCGTATCCAGCAGGCTGTCCGGCTCAGATAAGATTAAATCGGCACGTCCTCCGCCGAATAGTTTCGCGAACACCACCACAAAGTGCGATCGAATCGAATCAAATGTGACGCGGAAACGCTTGGCCATTTCCTCATCCATCTCGCGGATCACTTGATACAGCGTCGTCTTGGCTTCGACCAAATCATTCTTCTGCTCGCTTAAAAACTCAAACCGTTCATTGACGCGCTGAAATTCCTCTATCGCGCCGAGGTTCACCTCACCCAGGATCGCAATTTCCCGCTTGATCTCGCGCACGGCATTTTGTGCGCCCAATACATCGTCCGGCACAGGATAGCGCTCCTTGGCCAGCTCGTAGCTCAGCTCATATTCGTCTGCAAGCTTCTTTAACAAATTCTCAAGCTCGACATCTAAACGAGCTACCCGTACTTCCGCTTGGTGCAGCTGCTCTTCCACCTGACGCAGGTGGTTTCGCTCTTCACGCGTCTTGTTCTGCTCGTGCTCGAGCTTTTGCTGCCATTCGGTGCGCGAAGCTCGTTTCATATCCAGCTGTTCGGAACACTTCTGCTTCTTCAGCTTTAGGTCGTTCAGCTGTTCGATTTGCCGTACCGACTCCTGCTCGTGATTCGACATATCCTGTTCCAGCTGCTCCACTAAGCTGTGGTTTAAATCAAGCTCATTCTGCATGTCCGCCAGCTCGCTCTTTAAGCGGCGTTCCTGATCCAACAGCGACTGCTTTTCCTGAGAATGCGCAGCGACCTTGATTTTCAGGTCGGTGAGCTGCGTCTGCAGCTCCTCCTTAGCCTGTTCGCCCGCTTTACGGGAGAGCTCCGCCTCCCGGATAGCCTGCTGAACGACAGCCTCTTCTTCCTGCAGACGTTGCAATTTCTCCAGCGCAGCCGCACGCCTGCTTTCCAGCTCGCTCCGCTCCGTGCCCAGCGTGTCGCTGTCCTGACCATACAACGCCAGCTGCTCGGCAACTTGCTTGCTCTCTTGCTGCAGCGGCTGTAGGCCCGCCCGGATTTGCTGTTCTTCAATACGCAGTGTTTGACCTGCTTCACGCAGCTCTTCCAGTTTGCCTGCGTCCAGCATGATGTCCTTGCCCACCTGTTCCGCCTTACTGCGCAAGTGCTGCAGCTGCTTCTCCGACTCGCTGATTTCCTTATCCAGTTCTTCAATCTGCCGTTGCCGGCTCAGTAGGCTTGTCGTTTTCCTGTGCTGGCTGCCTCCTGTCATGGAGCCGCCCGGATTGACAACATCACCATCCAAGGTCACAATCCGGTACCGGTATTGAACTTTAGCTGCGATGCGATTCGCCACCTCCAGTTGGCTGGCGATGATCACGTTCCCCAGCAGGCTGCCTATGATGTTACGATACGTATCGTCAAATTGAACCAAATCGACACCGATGCCTACAAAACCATCCAGCCCTTCGATCGATCGCTTCTCCATCTCCGGTATGGATCGGCTGCGTATAACATCAAGCGGCAAAAACGTCGCACGGCCCAGCTGTCTCTTTTTTAAAAATCCAATTGCTTCCCGCCCGTTCACTTCGTTATCGACAACCACATGCTGCAGCGCGCCGCCCAACGCGGTTTCTACAGCGGTTTCCATGTGTGCCGGCACCTTTACCAGCTCTGCCACTGCACCGTGAATCCCGCGCAGGTCCCGACGGTCCTTGGCTTTCAGCACTTCTTTAACCCCATGCATAAAGCCGTCGTAATCATTAGCCATCTCATGCATTGTGTCACGTCGGGAAACTAAGGTATTCAGCTTCTGTTCCCATTTGCGCACAGTCGATTGCGTCTCCTCAGACAGCAGTTGTTTCGACTTCAGCCCTTGGCTGAGTGTCATATATTGATTGCGTACTGCATCGATCTTCTGGACCACCTCGGATAAACGCTGCTCCAGCTGAATCTTGCGGACCGCTATACTTTCCTGCTGATCCTTCCATTTGCGGCTCTCTTCCGTCAGGCGTTCTGAACGACGGCCGAGCGCTTCAAGCTGCTGCTCCGCATAACGGATTTCGTTACGGGCGTTCGCCATTTCATTCAGTGTCTCCAGCAATTCACCCTTCAGCCTGTCTTCTTCACCGCTGCCGATACCGCCAGCCACACCGAGCAGCCTGTCCTCTTCGGCTTTCAGCTTTGCCTGAAATATAATCAATTCCTCAGAAATCGCCGCGATCTTGTCTCGAAACAGCGTTAGATCCGCTTGCTTCTCGACTATTCGTTGTTCCTGCTGTGCAACCGCCTGCTGCAGCTGAGCTTGATTCGATGAATAGTTTTTCTTGCGCTCCTTTAATACCTCTCCCTGGCCCTCGCACTTCTCAAAATCCTCACTCAGCTGCAGTAAATGCGCCTGAAGCTGTTCTATCTCTTCTTCGAGCTGACGAGTTTGCCACCGATGCTTCTCCAAGTGTGCATCGTGCTGCCCAACAACAGTGGCCAGTTCAAGTTGCTCCTGCTTCAATGTCTCAAGCTTGGCGTTCGTCTGCGACCAGGAAGCATATATTTGTTCAATCTGGTATACGTACATGGCGATCTCATTGCTTTTCAGCTGTGCTTTCAGTTCTTTAAAACGGATCGCTTTTTCAGACTGCACGCGCAACGGCTCAATCTGGTCTTCCAGTTCCGTCACCAAATCGTGTATACGGAGTAAATTTTGTTCTGTTTCGTCCAGCTTTTTTTCTGTTTCGCGTTTGCGCGATTTATATTTGACAATGCCCGACGCCTCTTCGAAAATGCCGCGGCGGTCTTCCGATTTTGTGCTTAAAATTTCCTCGATGCGTCCTTGCCCAATAATCGAATAAGCTTCTTTTCCAATACCTGTATCCATGAACAGCTCCGTAATATCCCGCAATCTGCATGGCTGCTTATTAATAAGGTATTCGCTGTCACCGCTGCGGTGAACGCGGCGCGTTACCGTGACCTCGTTATAGTCGAGAGAGAGCGACTGATCCGAGTTGTCGAGCGTGAGTGAAACCTCTCCGTAATTGACCGCTTTGCGTGCATCGCTGCCGGCGAATATAATATCTTCCATTTTGCCGCCACGTAAGCTCCGGGCGCTTTGTTCACCCAGTACCCAGCGGATCCCATCGGAAATATTACTCTTACCACTTCCGTTAGGCCCAACTACAGCCGTGATGCCTTGGACAAATTCCAGCTCCGTTTTGTCGGCAAATGATTTAAAACCAGCCAGCTCAATACGCTTCAAAAACATTGTCTCACCTCTGCCGCTATTGTACCATACATGGCCTGGCCGTTGAACCTGCCCCGGTTCGCACCAACTGCACAAAAAAATGCACCGTAGTCAGCTGTCAAGCCGCTCCGATGCATCTGTGCTGTTGTTGACCAGCTACCGTATATCAACGTTCAAAGCTTCCAGCGCCCTTGCCGCCGCGTGCTGCTCCGCTTCCTTCTTCGAGCGGCCGCTGCCTTGGCCCAAGAGTGTATCATTCACCCAAACCTGCGCCACAAACTCACGTTCGTGGGCCGGCCCACGCTCGTCGACGATTTTATACTCCAAATTCCCCATCGTATGCTGCTGAGTGTACTCTTGCAGTTGGGTCTTGAAATCGACCGTCAGCAGCTTGCCTTGGTGCGGCAGGTTCGGAAAAAGATGCTTTCGAAGAAATACTTTCACCACTTCGAGCCCTTGATCCAAATATAAAGCTCCAATGAACGATTCAAAGACATCAGCAAGGAGTGCAGGCCGCATGCGTCCGCCTGTCAGTTCTTCACCTTTTCCGAGCAAAACATAGCTGCCGAATTCCAACTCCTCAGCGAAATTCACCAGTGACGGCTCGCATACGATCGACGCTCTGAGCTTCGTTAATTCACCTTCCGAGCGGTCGGGGTAAGTGTCATATAAATACTCGGACACGGTTAGCTCCAGCACCGCATCACCCAAAAACTCAAGCCGTTCATTGTCCTTGTGATTGCCGATTCTATGTTCGTTGACATAAGAAGAATGCGTGAATGCTTGCCTCAACAGCTCAGGCTTGCCGAACTGTATATCCAGCGCCGCCTGCAGTTTTTTCAGGTTTCGATGCATGCTATAACCCCCCCCCGACTTCACACCTCCGGTTACTTAGTATTAATCCCCAAAGATGAATTATTCTTCGTATTTTTGCAAAATGATCGTAGCGTTGTGCCCGCCAAAGCCGAAGGAGTTGGACATCACAACACGTAAGTCTGCCTGTCTTGGAGTATTTGGCACATAATCGAGATCGCACTCAGGATCCTGATTTTCAATGTTAATTGTGGGCGGGATATACCCGGTTGTCAGCGCCAAACCGCAGATTAACGCTTCCACCCCACCTGCAGCGCCGAGCAAATGCCCGGTCATCGATTTCGTTGAACTTATCGCGACTTTGTATGCATGGTCGCCGAGAGCCTTCTTGATGGCAGCCGTTTCAGAGCGGTCGCCTACCGGTGTGGAAGTACCATGGGCGTTGATGTAATCAATTTCTTCTACAGGGATACCGGCATCTTTGATGGCTTTCACCATGCAGCGTGCAGCGCCATCGGGATCCGGATCGGTCATGTGGTGCGCATCACCACTCATTCCGTAGCCAATCACTTCACCGTAAATACGCGCACCTCGCTTCTGTGCGTGCTCAAGCGATTCCAGGATCAGTATCCCCGAGCCCTCGCCCATGACGAACCCGTCACGGTCAATATCAAACGGTCTGCTTGCTTTCTCCGGCTCATCGTTGCGTGTGGACATAGCGCGCAGCGCGCAGAAGCCGGCTACGCCTGTCGGAGTAATGGTCGCTTCCGCTCCACCGCAGATCATGACATCCGCGTCACCACGCTGGATCATTTTATATGAATCTCCGATGGAATGCGTACCTGTCGCACATGCTGTGACCGCGGTGCTATTCGGTCCTTTGGCGCCGGTCATCATAGAGATTTGGCCTGATGCCATGTTGGCAATCATCATCGGAATGAAAAACGGGCTGACACGTTTCGGCCCCTTCTCGAGCAGGATTTTGTGCTGCTCTTCCCATGTTGACAGACCACCGATGCCTGAGCCTACATACACGCCAACCCGCTCAGGATCGGTATCCTGCTGTACGTCGAGCCCCGCGTCCTTGAGAGCTGCCAGGCTCGCAGCTACAGCAAACTGCACGAAACGATCCATTCGGCGAGCTTCCTTCTTATCGAAATACTGTGCAGGGTCAAAGTTTTTCACCTCAGCGGCAATACGTGTCGGATAGTCCGACACGTCGAACAATTCTATCATGCCAACTCCGGATTTCCCCGCCATCAGGTTGCCCCAGAATGTTTCCAGATCATGCCCTAAGGCGGTCATGACGCCCATACCTGTAATAACGACTCTTTGCTTCACTGAAACTCACCTCTATCTAAAATAACGACGTTATGTAAGCGGCTTGTATATAAAAACGTTCAACGAATCTTGAATGGAGATAAGTCCCGTCAATGGAGACAACGGGACTTATGTCACTTACGTATGAGATTTTTTTATGTACTCAACTACTTGACCTACAGTAGTGATTTTCTCTGCGTCTTCGTCAGAGATTTCCATATCAAACTCATCTTCTAATTCCATGACCAATTCTACTACATCTAGAGAATCAGCGCCTAAATCATCCTTAAAAGATGCTTCGAGGGTTACTTCAGCCTCATCAACACCAAGACGATCGATGACGATACGTTTTACACGATCCAAAACATCGGACATCCGGTTCACCTCCTCTTTGGTATTATACTGGACTTGTGGACAAATTACCAGTGAAAGCCCTCGCCCCTATGAAAAAAACCAGCTGTGCAAATAATCGTTAAAAAAGGCGAAGTCCTCACTGCGGCTCACATGTACATGCCGCCATCCACATGGATGGTTTGCCCGGTCATGTACGCTGCATCATCCGACGCGAGGAATCGGACGGCTTTGGCGATATCATCCGGTTGGCCCAGTCGCGCGAGTGGAATTTGCTGCAGCAGCTGCGTGCGGGTGTCCTCAGACAGCTGATTGGTCATATCCGTCTCGATAAACCCTGGCGCAACCGCATTGACGGTTATACCGCGAGAGCTCAATTCCTTGGCGGACGCTTTCGTCATCCCGATCACACCGGCCTTAGCGGCAACATAGTTGATTTGTCCGGGATTGCCTAAAACGCCGACGACCGATGAAATGTTGATGATGCGGCCATAACGCTGCTTCATCATGGGACGTGTTGCCGCTTTGATGCAGTTGAACACTCCTTTTAAATTCGTGGCGATAACCTGGTCGAATTCCTCTTCCTTCATCCGCATTATCAGATTGTCTTTAGTGATGCCGGCGTTATTGACCAAAATATCCAGACGGCCGTATGTTTCCAGCACAAGCTTGAACATGTCGTCGACATCCTGAGCGGAACTAATGTCCGCTTGCACCTGAATGGCTTTGCGCCCCATCGCTTGGATGAGTTCAGCCACCTCGGCTGCCGCCGCTTGGCTGCCGGAATAATTGACAGCCACGTCCGCTCCTGCCTCAGCCAGTGCTAACGCAATTGCACGGCCGATGCCGCGGGATCCACCGGTGACAAGTGCAGTTTTTCCAGATAGCATGCCATACCCTCCTTCTATCTCCCAAGGTAATTTTGGTTAAACAGCGGATTCCAGTCCAAATGTGTCTGCGGCTTCAACGCTGTTGATGGTGCACACCTTCACCGTGCGGTCTATTTTCTTGATCAGACCCGTCAGCACGCTGCCGGAGCCGATCTCAACAAACGTATCGACGCCTTGCCCGATCAACCATGTTACGCTGTCTTCCCAGAGCACGGAAGAGTGCACTTGATCCACCAATAGTGATCTGATGTCGGAAGGCTCGGCAACGGGGCGCGCGGTGACGTTGGCTACCACCGGTACGGCTGCAGACTGCATGGGAACACCAGAAAGCGCCTCGTGTAAACGCTCGGAAGCAGGCTTCATCAACGACGAGTGAAAAGGACCGCTAACCTCGAGCGGCAGCACCCGTTTCGCTCCAATGCTTTTCCCCTGTTCTACCAGCGCCTGAACCCCGGCCTTGCTGCCTGAGACGACAATCTGGCCCGGACAGTTCAGATTAGCGAGGTCGACCACGCCTGTTTCACGGCTAATCCGCTCGCACAGCTGTTTCAATGCATCTCTTTCAGCGCCCAGTACTGCGGCCATCGATCCTTGTCCGCTGGGTACCGCTTGTTCCATAAACTCGCCGCGCAGCCGTACCGTCTTCACTGCGTCCTCGAAGCTGAGCACTCCGGCGGTAACTAGAGCGCTGTACTCACCGAGACTATGACCTGCGACATAATCAGGACGGATTCCCTTCTCTTTGAATAACTCCAAGTAAGCTATGCTAGTGGTTAAAAGTGCAGGCTGTGTATGATACGTCATTTTTAATTCCGCTTCCGGCCCTTCGAAGATAATCGAAGATAACGAGAAGCCCAACGCAGCGTCCGCGCGGTTAAATATTTGTTTCGCCGCGTCGCTGGTGTCATAAGCATCGCGTCCCATACCTACGGCTTGCGCCCCCTGGCCAGGGAATACGAAAGCTATTTTTCCCATACCTGCCAACTCCCTTTCAAATCCGGATTACCAAACGATGACGGAGGCTCCCCAGGTCAAGCCGCCGCCAAAGCCAACGAGTACGAGCCGGTCGCTTTCTTGCACTCTGCCCTCTTCCACCGCTTCAGCCAGCGCAATCGGAATTGACGCGGCCGAAACGTTGCCGTATTTGTGCAGGTTAATCATGCACTTCTCTTCGCTGAGATCCAACCGATTCAGCGCCGCTTGTATGATGCGTATATTCGCCTGGTGCGGCACCAGCAGATCGATGTCAGTCTTAGTCATGCCGGCCTTACTGAGGGCTGCTTCAGCTGCATTTCCCATAATGCGAACGGCGAACTTGAACACCTCGCTGCCCGCCATGTAAATGAAATGCTCTTTATTGTCCAAAGTTTGCGCAGATGCCGGACGGCGGGAGCCTCCGGCGGAGACCTTTAACAGATTCCCGCCGGAGCCGTCGGCGCCGAGCTCGAATGACTTGAAGCCCCGTCCTTCCGGCACCTGTCCTAGCACCACCGCGCCCGCACCGTCCCCGAACAGAATGCATGTGTTGCGATCGGTGTAATCCGTTATTTTCGATAAGCACTCGGCGCCGATGACCAACGCATACTTGTACACACCCGTAGCGATAAAATTGGAGGCGTTGGCGAGCCCGTATATGAATCCCGAGCACGCCGCAGAAAGATCAAATGCCGCCGCTTTGCTCGCCCCCAGCTTGGCCTGCAACAGGCAAGCGGTAGATGGAAACGACATATCCGGGGTCACCGTAGCAACCACGATCAAATCCAGCTGCTCGGCGCTGATCCCTGCCGCTTGCACAGCTTTGACGGCCGCTTCGTACGCCAGGTCCGAGGAGGCTTGTTCAGGGCTCGCCAGACGCCGTTCACGCATCCCCGTGCGGGTGACGATCCATTCGTCGTTGGTGTCAACCATCTGTTCCAAATCCTGATTGGTTAAGATCCGATCAGGAACATATTTTCCAGTTCCAATGATGCCTACCGGCACTAAGCTCATAGGTTACAACTCACTTCCATTACTGATTTCCGTGGAAATACTTTGAACCACGTCGTTCTGCACCGCGATCCGAGCCTGCCGCACCGCGTTTTTGATCGCATTCGCATCCGATGACCCGTGGCTTTTCAGCAGCAGTCCGTTAACGCCCAGCAGCGGTGCTGCTCCATGCTCGGAGTAGTCCATGTTTTTGCGAAATCGCACTAGCCCAGGCTTCAAAACCAGAGCGGCCAATTTTGTCGCGACACTTCTCATAAACTCGCGCTTTAGCACGGAGAAAACGACCGCAGCTGTGCCCTCGATCGATTTCAGCATCACATTGCCTGCAAACCCGTCGCACACGAGTACGTGGCATGGTGCGTTCAACACATCCCGCGATTCCACATTGCCGACAAAATGAACAGGGGCCTGTTCCAAAAGCGGAAACGCGGCTTTAGTTAATTCATTCCCTTTCATCGCTTCGGTACCGACATTGAGCAAACCGACCCGGGGCTCGCTCACTCCGTGCACTTTATTTCTGTAGATACTGCCCATGATTGCATACTGCCGCAGCTGCTCCGGTGAAGCATCCATATTCGCTCCAAGGTCGAGGCCCAGTACCCCAACACCGTCGACCGTTGGGATCATTGCCGCGAGTGCCGGGCGATCTATGCCGCGGATCCGTCCAACTACCAACAGTCCGGTGGTCATAAGCGCGCCAGTGTTGCCTGCGGATATCATCGCATCTGCTTCGCGCTCCGCAACCATTCGTCCGGCCACCACCATGGATGCGTCCTTTTTACGGCGTACAGCCTTTACAGGCTCGTCATCGGCTGCTATGGTCTCTGCCGCATGCCGTATCTCCAAATTGCTCGGCCGCGCACCGTGTTTGCCAATCAATGTCTCGAGTCGTTCAGCGTCTCCGACCAAAATGACGGTGGTGTCATTCCACTCCCTGGCAGCTGCCAGCGCACCGGATACCGTGACATCGGGGGCATTGTCGCCGCCCATCGCATCAACCGCTATCCGCATCAGGCTCTCCTCCCTCTGAACGGTTCTTAGGTGAATGATAAATAATGAAATTCCCTTGGAACACCACTTCCTCCCCCACGTACGTGAAAACCTCCACCTTGGCTTTGCCCTTGGAGATGGAACGCACATAGGCTTTGGCGACACATTTTTCACCTAGATGTACCTGCCTCACAAAGCGGATGTCCGCTGCTGCCGTCAGAGCGATAGGGTCGTTAATGATAGCTACCGCCAAGGAGTTAGCCTGGGAAAACACGTGGTGCCCGCGGGCGATCTTCGTTCTTGAGAACACATGCTCATCTGTAATCTCGAACATAGAAATTCCGCTTTTATCCAGCTGCAAATCAATCACGTCACCGATCACCTCATGCAGGGGCAGCGAACGTACCTGATCATAAGATTGCTCCGCCATCAGCTTAATGCGTTCCCGCAATTCCGGAATGCCAAGCTCAAGCCTATCCAATCGTATCGTTTGGATGCTCACTTGAAAAATGCGCATCAGCTCATCGTCTGTAATAAAAGGGTTGTCCTCGATAGCGCGCGCCAACTGCTGTTGCCGTTGACGTTTGGGAAGGCGTTCGATGTCACACACCGCCTTATCTGTGATCTGTGTGTTCTAATTCTGGTATGGTCCGCCATGATTATGTAAGTATATCTTAAGACCAAGTAATAAGAGATAGTATAATGGATTGCTTTGGAAAAGGGAAGTAAAAAAATAGTACCTCACCCCCGGGGATGAAGTACTATCATTGTCCTGTTCGCAAGAATTATTGCTTGATGATTTCTCTTTTCTTATACGAACCGCACACTTTGCAAACGCGGTGAGCCATTTTCAATTCACCACAATTGTCACACTTTACCATGCCTGGCACTTCTAATTTAAAGTGAGTACGGCGCTTATCGCGACGAGTCTTGGATGTTCTTCTTTGAGGTACTGCCATATTCCCACCTCCTTCAACTAGTTCACAATGGTTGCTCTGAGTAACATACTATTCCTTAAAGAAATCCGCCAGTCCTGCAAGCCTCGGATCAATCTTCTCATGCTTGCAGTCACAAGCCTGCTGGTTTCGGTTTGCGCCACATGTCGGGCACAAGCCTTGGCAAGCTTCATCACACAGCGGTACAAAAGGCAAGGCGAGTAGAACATTTTCTACCACAAAGGGCTTCAAGTCTATTTTCTCATCCGTGACGAAGTGTGTTTCGTCCTCCTCGTCCTCGGGCTCCGATTCATCTGCGACTAAGGCAAACGTTTCGTCAAAAGGAATCTCCAGCGTTTGTTTTACCGGAGTTAGACACCTCGCACAGGGCTGCTCAACGTCAACTACTAATTGTCCGCCTACTTCAGCAACATCATCTTCCGTCATGTACCGTGCGTGGAGGTGGACGTGCAGCGGTCCGAAGCTCAATACATCGCTGCGGTGCTGTAACACATCGGTCAAATCGATGGTCTCATCAATATGTACCGTTTCACCTTTTTTCGCCAACTCTTTTAACTGAATTAACATGAGCATCACTCCAAACAGACAAAGATTATTATAGCGATATTTATTCTATTTTGTCAACAATTTCAGAACATGCTATATTGAGTTTATTAATAAGACCTGAGCTGGGGCGCACCGCGTCTTCACCAAACAAGTAAAAAGGAGCGGCTTATGAAAACCGTGGGCCTGATCGTCGAGTACAATCCGCTGCATAACGGCCATTATTATCATTTCCAACAATCGAAAAAAAGCTGTGAAGCCGATGCCGCTATTGCAGTAATGAGCGGACATTTCCTGCAGAGAGGCGAACCGGCGGTCGCGGGCAAATGGGCGCGTGCCGAAATGGCTCTTCGTATGGGCGTCGACCTGGTCATCGAGCTGCCGGTCGCTTATTCCGCTCAGCCGGCGGAGTGGTTCGCTTTTGGCGCCGTATCGGCCCTCGCCGCGACAGGCGTTGTAGACACGCTGTGCTTCGGCAGCGAAATTGGTGACATCGGCTGGTTGCAAGCCGTAGCCGACGCCATGCATCAAGAAACGGAGGCGTTTCAGTCGCTTCTTCAACAGCAGCTGAAAGCCGGCGTGCCGTATCCGGCTGCGTATGGTAGTGCAGTGGCGAGATATGTGAAGGGAACCGACCCGGCTGAGCTGGCACAGCCGAATAACACCCTTGGCTTACATTATTTAATCGCCTTGCGGAGACTGCGCAGCCCTATTCAACCGGTGTCTGTGGCGCGTCAAAAAGCAGGCTACAATCAGGTCGACATTACGGATAACGCAATCGCCAGCGCTACCGCTGTGCGGCGCATCATGTTCGAGCAGGGGGCGCTGGCCGAGATCGCTCCCTATGTGCCGGAAGCAACAATGGCAATTCTTGCGCGGGAGCAAGCTGCCGGCCGTTCCCCGATCAGTTGGGATCGCTATACGAAGCCTCTGCTCCTCCAACTGCTGCATCACGGTTCTGCCGAGCTGGCAGCCTTCCATGAAGTGAGCGAAGGTCTGGAGCATCGGATTAAGCAGGCGGTGTCCGGCCTCAGTCTGGGCGGTGAGCATGTGATAAATGATCTTATTGATCTGCTTAAGACGAAGCGATACACACGGACGAAGCTGCAACGCATGCTGCTCAGGATATTATTGAACCACACCAAGGAACAACTGCGCCCGGCGGTGTTGGCCGAAGGTGTGCCATACCTCCGAGTACTCGGGTTTAGCGATAAAGGCCGTGCGCTGTTGAAGCGCATGAAAACAGCCGCCAAAGTCCCGATTGTCACGAAAGTCACCTCTATGACCGGCACGTGTCCGTTATTGCAGATGGATATCCAAGCAACTTCCGTTTACGCACTGGGATTCGAAGCCGCTTCTGAGCGAGAATTATTCCGCGACTACTACGAGCCGCCGATCCGGCTGTAGCAGGTGCACACCGTGTTTAACCGTTCGCCGCTGCCTTCGGCGGCAGCACACTCAAATACTGCAGAGCATCGTCAATGGTACCTACCGGAACGACCTTCATTCGAGACTGAATGTCCTTCGCCCGTTCCTCCGCCGCAGAGAAGTTCGGTATGATCTGACCGTTCGGGGCGGTGTAATCCTTCGGTGCAAAAAATATTTCCGCCCCGGCTTTGTCCGCAGCGATTATTTTATGCTGAATGCCTCCGATAACGCCTACTTCACCTTGCGCGTCAATGGTGCCCGTCCCGGCAATCTTATAGCCTTTGGTAATGTCCTCCGGAGTCAACCGATTCACTATCTCTAATGCGAACATCAGTCCCGCCGATGGGCCGCCTATTTCTCCAGCCGTGATGGTCACCTGATGCTTGGGATCGTCCGCTTGGATGCTTTGGACATTCACGGACACAATACCAAGGCCCGCGCGCGGTGCACGTTGTTGCTCACCTGTAGTGCCGTCCGCTGTCGGAAGTACGGCCAGCTTTATCTCAGCGGAGTGCATCTCATCTCCCCTTTTGTAATCGATCTTCACGGCGTCCCCGGCCTGCCGCTCTTTCAAAAGCTCAAGCAGTTCTTCGGTCCGCCGCACGGGCGTGTCGTCCACTTGCACGATGGAGTCGCCTGGTCGAAGCACTTCATACGCCGGAAAATCCCTAAACAACTGCATCACCACTACCCCGTCATTTCGTATGTGATACGGTATACCTAGTTTATGATACGCAGCCTCAATAGCACTTGACTGTGAAGTAAGCATGCTCACTTCCTGCCGCTGTGTATATTCCTGTTCAGATTCATTGTCGCGAAGCAATTCGCCTTTACTTCTGAGCTCGTCATACGGCTGCACCAAGGAGAGCAAGTAGCTGAACACCGATGCACTGCTGACCCTGACCGTGGTGAGCATGAATGTGCCCCTTTCCTGCGCGCCGGTCTGGTGCGTTTGCACCATTGGTTGAATGGTTTCCGCTGTGCCGGCTGAAAAGATATACAAAGGCAGCGGCAAAAAATATACCGCGTAAACAAGCGCGATTGCAATAAAGACGGAAACGACAACCCGAGATGCTTGTCTGACTTCTCTGTAGTTTCCCATGTTGAATATATCCCCCGTTCACCGCGAGAGCCTGTTACATCATAGCAGTGAGGAGCTAACCGTAGGATTGGCCTGCTTGGTCTAAACCATTCAAACCATGCGTAAACATGTACCATCCTGTTATCCGGAGTTGGTTGTCATGTTGAGCTTGAAAACGGTCTCCTCCCCGCGTCTAACCACCCTGATTCTGGGCGGTTTGGCTCTACTGCTGGTAATTTATATCATTCTATTCCCCGATGAAGCATTCCAATCGTCGCTGCAGGGATTGTCGATCTGGTGGAAGCTGGTGTTTCCCGCCCTGCTGCCGTTTCTCATCCTGACGGAAATTTTGCGCGGCATGGGCGTGCTCCATGGCCTGGGAGCGCTATTGGAGCCGCTGCTGCGAATGCTGTTCCGTCTACCCGGCGTAGGCGGTTGGATTTTAGCTCTAGGTTTGACCGCGGGCGCCCCGAGCGGCGCTATCGCTGTAGGACAATTACGGCGAGACAAGCTGGTCACGAGAGATGAAGCCGAAAGACTGCTGGCCTTAAGCCATCTGCTAAGTCCAGTTTTTCTCATTACCATCGTCGGAGTCGGCTTTCTGCATGACGCAAAGAGCGGGCTTGCACTGGCGGTAATACATTATGCGTCCGCACTTTTGGTCGCTTTCATCGAACGCTTCACATATGTGCGCCGAATCGCCGAGCGACAGGTTGTACTTAATCGGCGCGCAGCGGCGCACGCCGTCCCGCGGGACGGATTGTTCGTCAAAAGCGCTGCTGCTCTCCGCGCGGCCCAAGCCGCTGACGGGCGAACGTTCGGCAAGCTCTTGGGCGACTCCGTAAGCCATTCGGTGCAGCAGTTGATGGCCGTGGGGGGACTCATTATGATATTTTCCGTTGTCATCCATGTTGTGACATTAAGTGGATTTCTGTCTTCTGCCGCTCAGGTTCTGGCCGTGTTTGGACTCGGCGCTGCAGCTCAGACTCAAGAGCAGCTTGCCGCCATTACGCCAGGGCTGCTTGAAGTGCATTTGGGTGCTTACGCGGTCAGCCAGAACAACGTATTCTCCCACGCCTGGCAGTACGCTCTGTTGAGTGCCGTGTTTGCTTGGGGCGGGCTGGCGACGCATGCGCAGGTACAAAGCTTTACTCTTAACACCGATATTCGCTATTCCGCTTTTCTCCGGTCACGTCTACTGTTGTCCATCATTGCTTCAGTAGCAACCCTCTTATGCTGGAACCGGCTTTACGACTGGATAGCACAAGTAGACACCCCCGCGTGGCTGACCGTATCCGCGCAAGCTTCTGCCAACTGGACGTGGCAAAATGAGAATTTATGGCCGCTGCTAAGCCCGTTAATGCTGTGGTTCAGCGGTATTTTACTGTTGATGCTCACACTGTCCGTGTTTATCGCTTTCTTTTTCCGTGACAACAACCGTGGTCACAGCAGCGAGCTTTAGCCTCTGAATTTGGCGCGAATCGCCTGCTCCACTTCAGCCGGAACCAAGTCCCCGACCGGACCATGAAAGCGGGCAATTTCCTTAACTATGCTTGAACTCAAAAATGAATATTTAGGCGTCGACGCCATGAAAAAAGTTTCAATGTTTCCGTCCAATGTGCGGTTCGTCGAAGCCATCTGCAGTTCATACTCAAAATCGGATACCGCCCGCAGGCCGCGCACAATCAGGTGCGCGTTTTTTTGCTTCATATAATTGATCAGAAGATCACGGAAGCTGTCAATTTCGACATTAGGCAAATCCCGGGTAACCTGCCGCAGAAGCGCTGTCCGTTCATCTACGGTGAAAAGAGGATTTTTGCTGGTATTGTTTAAAACCGCCACGATCAACTTGTCAAAAACTTTTGATGCCCGATGAATGATATCCAGATGCCCGTTCGTCACCGGATCGAAACTTCCCGGGTAAACTGCTGTTTTGATGCCGAAATGAACCGTTTCCATGTCGCTTGGCTCCCCCTGCCTTTTCCCTCGATATCATCATTCGTACTTGTAAATTGTGACTGCAGTATCCCCATACTCAGCACGCCTCGTCCATCGCAGCCGGCCTATGGGCTGGCTGTAAACATCTTCCGCATCATGCTCAAGCACAACAATTGCCGTGTTCGTCAGCATGTCAGCCTCATCCAGCTGCAGCATTAAGTCCTGCAATACTTTCAAACGGTATGGCGGATCCAGAAACACCATATCGAAACGGACCTGCCGTTTGCTCAGTGCCCTGATGGCTCTTGCCGCGTCATTGCGGTAAATTTCCGCTTGCTCAGTGAAACCGGTTACCTGCAGGTTGTGCCTTATCGTTTCGACGCTTTTTTTATCCACATCCGTTAGCACCGCCCGGTCCATGCCTCTGCTCAGCGCTTCGATGCTGAGCCCGCCGGTGCCGGCGAATAAATCAAGCACCTGGCCTCCATCGAAATACGGCCCGATCATGCTAAAAATCGCCTCCTTCACCTTATCGGTCGTAGGACGCGTCCCTGTGCCCGGTACGGCTTTTAACGGCCTTCCCTTGGCTGTGCCTGAAATTACTCTCATGCGCTCCACCTTCTACTGGATAGTCACCCTATCGTACCATAAACGGAAACCGTTGCACAAAATTTTATATGTGCTATGTATACTTTAGGAAAAAAATGTCCATCCTTGTATTATCGACATCCGAAAATGTCGTAGACAACCGTGGAGAAGACTTACGTTCCCCATAAGCTCTTCATCCGGTTTCTCCTCTCCCATGAAGGGGCTCGTCGTGAGACGGGCCCCGAATTTATTTATACAGCTTACCGCACGCCATTGATAGACACGGTTTTTGTTATGTGACACCAGCACTGGCAGGCTGTATTAAATGCAGATTTTCTTAATTTAAGCTAGCGGGCAAAAAAAGAAGCCGGTTTACGGCTTCATCGTTCCTTTGAATATAACTTCTTTCAACGGACGACGGCTGGTCGGCACGTCCATGTCCCGAAGATTTGGCGGAAGCTGATCTTTATCGCCTGGGTAACCAAGCGCAATTACTACATGCAGCTCAAAAGAATCCGGCACGTTTAACAGCCGTCGTGCTTTGTCGTGATCGAATCCGCCCATAGCCCGAGTGGTTAATCCAAGCAAGTTGGCCTGAAGCGCGATAGACCCCCAAGCGGTACCGGCGTCAAAGGAATGTGCTCCATTCAGATCTCCGTTCGGTCTACGCTTGTCCGAAGCCAGCAAAATTAGAACAGGCGCGTTGGCCGCCCAAGTGTTGTTGAATTCGTTGATAAACTGATGAAACACTGTCAGTTGTTCTTCCGTGTGTGCGTAAATAAACCGCCACGGTTGATCATTGTAGGACGAAGGAGCCCAGTGCCCCGCTTCCAGCACCGTGAACAAATCCTGTTCCGTTACTTTGCGATCGGACAGAGCGCGCGAAGACCAGCGGTTCAAGAACTGAGGGTTAACCGGGTATTCCGATTTGCGGTGACCTGCCACTTCAGGTGCCACCTCGTTGACTGTGGAATTGACATTACTCATCTATGTATTCCCCTTCCCTAATTTCACTTACTTATTTTAAAATAGCACATGATTTTATGTATATCAACCACTTTGGTGCGAGAACATCAAAAGAGTCCCCCTGTAGGGACTCCAAGAAGAGCTGTCGAGACGCTATTTATGCATATCGTAATAAAGCAAAAATTGTTGTGCTAATAAACAGGATGAGCAGCCGGTTCTTGTAGTTCGGATCGCACTTGTAGAAATTTATAGAAGATGGTGGCCGCTTGTGCCCGGGTTACCTGTACGTTCGGAGAGAATTTGCCGCCCTCGAGCGACATGATGGAGAGTGCGTTAACTATAGCGATTGAGCCTTTGGTGGGAATGCCATCCACGTCGGTAGCCTTTAAGGTGAATAAGCCTTCCACCTGCGACAGCTGGCGGTAACCCAGGCCGCGTACGATCAAATCTGCGATTTCAGCCCGACTCAGCGTGCCCTCCGGATAGAATGTGTCGGAAGAGCGGTCGATCAGCTTGCGGTCAATCGCATTTTCTATATACGCAAAGTACTTGGAGTTTTTAGCTACGTCGGCGAAGCTTGCTGTCCGCTCGGCATACAGTCCTGCGCCAACGGGATAGTAGCCGCCATTCAGCGCCGTGAGCAGCATTTTGATCATTTCGCCGCGCGTGATCAAACCATCCGGCTGCACCTTGCCGTCGATCACGTCCAAAGCTTGATAATCCAGCATCAACCTCAAGGCCTCTTCAGCCCAATGCCCCTGAATGTCCGTTGGTTCTGCCGTCACAGGCTGCACTACTGCATTGGTGTCCCTGTGCTTCCATTGGCCTGTTACCGCATCCAGGTAAATCGGCTCAAACAACTGGGCCTTGGGCTTCAGATTGTAAGCCAGCTTCGTCTCCGGCTTCTCGGCCTGAGCATCGTGCTTTATCTCTCCTGCAGCTACCATCGTGTTATATTTTTCAACCGGCAGGGCCATCGCCATACCTTTATAATTTAAGCTGCCTTTGTGAACTGTAATATACTGCAGTTCGATATCATACAGCGACAACAATGTCTCCTTAGCCTGCTCAGCGGTGATCGTCTGCGGCCGTGCCGAAGGATACCTGGTAGGCGTCACATTACTGTGATACTCCACAATATCGCCGGTTTTTCTGTCCAAATTGATGTTGGCCGACTCATATTCAGTGTATACCCCGTTAACGATACGCCTGAAATTAAAGCCGATATTAGTCATTTGCTGCATCACAGGCATCGAAGCGGAGTCCGCCTCAGGCTGCAGCCACAGTTCGTGAGCATAAGTGGGAAGCAGATTTTTAACATACTCTGTCGCTTTGTCCTTCAACTGATCACGGCTTAGCATCTCCTTGCCCGGCTCGGTGCCTTCGCTCGATCGTAAAGGGCGATAATCCTGCCTGGTATAACGCAGCACCGCTCCGCTGTTGCTGTCGACTGAAGCGTGAATGTTAGGGTGGTTATTGGCAGCCCCGGCAGCGGTTGACCAACTTAGTTCCCATTGGCTGGATGCGGTACCGGTACGCGGATCAATATTTTCCTGATACGACGCATTCTCAAGCTTGGCGTCCGCTGGAAGCGGGAGCTTTTGTTTCACCAGATCAGCAGCCTGCTCCTTGGTCAGCTTCAGCGGCTCCTTCGGCACCTCCGTTAACGGCCGTTCACTGACCAGGGTCATGGCCGGCACCGACTCTTTAGGTATACCCGAGGGGAGCAAGGCTGCACCGGTGTGGGCATCCAACATAAAGGCATCCATCTGGTAAGAGAGAAGGGGTTCAGATGTGCCTGAACCAGCCGGCGGCAGCAAGTACTGCAAACGTACTTCGGCGAGCTTTTTGAACTGTTCGGCCGCTTGTTCCGTACTAATTGGCTTGTCGGGCGGCACGAAGCTGATAGCCGAGTTCCAATCCACATTATAGGAGTTAATCTTACCTTCCCCATCCACGGTAACATGAATTGAATTTTGCGGAAACACAATATTGTTAGCGGTTCTTGCAAAACGAAATGTATATTGCGCGTTGCCCGCGAGAGGCTTGCGGTTGTGATGACCGGCTTCCTTGTAATATGTTAGATGTTCTTTTTTGTCAGGATTCAGCTTGGCAATGTAATCCCAGGCGATCTGCTTCGCTTGTGCCTGGTCCACTTTCGGCGGAAAAACAGGTTTTTTGCCGGGATCGTTTTCGTGTATATAGTGGGAGAGCAGCTGCCCGGAATCGGAATCCACCGACACGCTGATGTTGCCATAATGCCGCTTATCATCCTGTTTGGTGAAGGATAAGTGCCAAGATCCTCTGCTGCCGCGCGAGCCATATTTATCTGTGTGATAATTGACTCCCTGCAAAGCATAGTCTCCCGGAACCGTAACATATTGTTTTGCCAGTTCTATCGCTTGCTCACGGCTGATTCTCGTATCTGCCGGTGGTGGTGCCTCCTCGCTAGCAGCGGGTGCTTTTGATGGAACTGACATACTTGCCGCTGGCAACGAGCTGACAGCTCCCGGTGTCACAGCTGCAACCGGAGTGGTGGAACCGAACAACAGTACCGTAGTGATGCACGTAATCCCTGCTTTCTTCATAGCTGGCGACTCCTTTCTCTACGACCAGAATGGCCAATCATCGCATATAACGCTTTCATGATGGAAAATGTTGCACACATCGGGAGGCATTCAGGAGGAGGTGGTAACTTTTAATATGAACCAAGTCGAACGAACATTCCCTTTGCAAAATTTGTTATACTTGAATATTGGTAACGACAAACCGATTAACCACGAGGAGCGGATCATTATGGGATTTATGTTAGACAAAATCGAAACAAAAATTGAATTTTTTGAGGCCTACGACTTGACAGCGCTGGAAAAGCAGATCGACGACCAGATCGAAAATAATAAAGCACTGCTATTGGATGTACATTCGATCAGTCATCATGTGACATTTCACCCGGTGCACAACAGGATGTTGTACAGTGCGGTGGTGCATTTTAAAGCTAAATAAAAAAAGACAAACGACCGCTGCATGGCGGTCGTTTGTTGTTGGTTAATCGAAGTAAGTAAGAGACATTGACGGCGGAAGTTAGTAGCTGATCAACGATGCCATCAAAATGCCGGAAACCACACTTAAGCAGAATGAGAAGAAACCGACGGCGACATTTCCTTTTGGAATTTCATCCAACACCTTGAAAGGGGTGAGCAGTTCGAACAGATAAAACACGAGAATCTGAAAAGCAATACCGAGAAGCCCCCAAATAAGCAAATCGATAAGTCCTAACGAATGAAACACAGCCGAGGCCAGCACCAGCACCTGCCCAAATATTTTTCCGCCCAAATCATAAGCTGCGGCACGGGCCGCCCTGACTTTAACCGGGTCCTCGGCACTACCGTCGCGGATTAACTTAAATTCGCTGTACGGCGTGGTGAAGATGAAAAATAAAATACCGACGCCGAGCAGCGGTACCGTCACCCCCACATAAATCAAAAAATTGACAATCGAGCTCCACTGCGACACTCCGTCTTCCTCCCTCTTTTTGCTCGGTGACCCAAGCGTGTCTTTTGCTTGAACTTATGGCATTACCTAGGCGAATCCCACTGGCAAATAGTAAGATAGATTGCTTGTGATATGCCCGCCCACCCGCGGGATGACGGCGGACGGCCTGCCGCCGATGACAAAGCAGCCCCATAGCAGGCGTCCGTTCACCGGTCCCTTCAAAGTTTCCACCTCAACGGCAGGAAGCTCTGTGTACCGCTGATAGATCATTGGCTGCTCTATGTACTCATGCTCGCTGCTCTGGTCCAGCGTCGTTCCATCCGCATTATAAATGGTGACCCCGCTTCCTTCCCGCCCAAAAATCGGCTTCACTACGTAGGCGGAGCTGTTGGCGCCGGCACTGAAGCGGTTTTCCAAATACGTAGGCAGCATATGCCTCTCGATGATACCATGCTCCTCTTCCGAGTAAAATTGCCCAGTCTCATGCAGATTCCAGATGAGTGCCTGCAGCGCTTTGGTCTGGGCCAGAAATCCCGACGGCGGATTAATCAGGGCCAGCTTGTGTTCCGACACAAGGCGAAGCACATGCTCGCCTGTCGGATAACCGTCGTCATCATGGTCCTCGGCCAATTTCTCTAAAGCATGCAGCCGATACAGCAGCTCTACCGGCCGCAGCGATTCCGCTTCATTCATCGCCCATAAACGCTCCCCATGCACTCGCAGCTGTGACAGCGGGGTGAATACCGCGCCCGACACCCCTGAATGCTGCAGCAAATACCGGGTGGTGCCCGCATCCTCCTCATGCCAATCCAGTGCGCTGAAATGGACGGACTCCACGGAGTAGCCTGCTTGGCGGTAAGTGTTGATGGCTTTAGAGAATGCTGCTCCGATCATATCCGTGCACCCACTGTTCGGGTCATCGACGTTATAGGCGTCACATACACGGCCGTTAACGTGGAACGCTTCGACGATACCTGTGGGCGTGTCGCTGTTGAACTCAAGCATTTTTATCTCGCCGCCGCGGACTGAAAAATCAAACCGCCCTATTACCGTCGGCAGCAGTGAGTCGAACCCGACGCGGACAGCACCGAATGACTCCCTCGGCAGCCCCAGCTCCGCCAGCAGAGCTTCATCAGCGTCCCTCAAAATTCTCACAGTGCGAGCGTAAATGCCCGTCAACCCTTCCGCCGCTTGCAGCATTCGATGGTGCAGCTCCCGATCCATGCGATGAAGACCTGCCAGCGCGTACTCTTCACCATACATGCAATCCCAAGTAAATACTCCTTCCCGCCGAAGCGGTCCATAAATGGCCTCTCGCCGTTCTGCGTAGCACATTTCACATGACCCTCCGGCCGCTTGTTTCCATGGCACCAGTCCGCCTCCTCCAATCTCTAGCTTGAGCTTGATTTACTGCCGCTCCCGATGCCACCGTGTGGGGCAGAACCGCGTGAAATACCGGATGAATCGAACGAACCGCTGGAAGGCTTAGCGTTGGAGATGGAGGATCCCCCGCCATAATATCTATACGACGACGAGCTGCTTCCGCTCCCGCTATTATCACAGTAACCGTCCTGATTCGCATCTACGCAATCGGTGTTAGCCTGTTTGCTGGAGCAACCAGGCGCAACTATCAGTGCAGTGGCCACGAACAGGGACACCACTTTATTGGTTGTAATATGCTTTTTTTGTTCCAAATCGTCTTCCTCCTATCCGTGCTGCCTACAAGGATGCGGCGTTATCCGCCACCACAGCGTAAAAGACATACGTTTCACGGTCCTCATCAATTTCCGTGGATGTGCGGTACCATTCCTGCCTGTCAACATACAAGTAATTCGCTTGCAAATACAGCATCGCTTCCAGACTGTCGCGGAAGGTGTACGTCTGTACCAAACGATAATCCGCGCCGAAGTCCTTAAATTCACGCAGTTCCATATGCAGGCCCTTCGGCAGCCTGGAATCCGGCTTTTGCCAATGCATGACGCGCTCGTCCTCAGCCGGCTGAACATAAATCACGTAACAGTCATCCTCTACAGCACAGGATGTTTTCTCATACACGGTGCCGTTTTTAACGTAGTAATCACATGCAAACCGCAGCGCCACTTCATCCCGAGCGATGCGGTTGTAATAATACAGCAGCGGATACTCGCCGCTTTCCTTGTACAAGCGATATTCTAAACTTTCCACCGTCAAAGCTCCTCTCCGCCAGTACACGACCGTTATTTCCTTTTTATTGGTATATAAAAGTCGTAATGTAATACGCTGCGAGCTCAAAAAAGGTTTGCAGGCCATAATACCCATTTTTCTAGCTGCATCAAATTGGAACTATGCACCCGTGACGCAATAGCGGCTATCTGCGCTGCAAGCCACAAACCCAGCCACAGCTGTGGCTGGGTCGCACATGAATATATGTGTCTGCCTTGCGTGGACCAAATTACACCTGTCCGGCGGTTTACGGTATGTCCGGAGTGAAACTCAGCACTCTGCTGCATACCCGTTCGAGGAGATAGCGTTCGTGGCTGATCACAAGTACTCCCATGTTCCTCTGCTTTGCGATGTTTAATAGTGCATGCCAAAGCTGCGCTTGTGTGATCGCGTCCAGCATGGTTGTCATTTCATCTGCGATCAGGAAGCGGGTATCGGGGCCTAAAGCTCGGACCACGCAAACCCGCTGAAGCTCCCCGCCCGATAATTCATTCGGCCATCTGTCGAGCCAACTGGCTTCAATGCCGAACGCAGCAAGCAACGCGTGATCCGGCGCATAACCCTCCCTCAAAGTACGCCGCATGGTCCACCGCGGATTCACTGCCTTCTCCGGATGCTGGAGCACGAGTTGGACCGGATGATATCCCTTTGTCGGAAGCGGCATGCCGTCTAACGTGACACGCCCTTCGACTGGCTGCGAGTAACCAGCGAGCAGCCGTCCCAGGGTTGACTTGCCGCAGCCGCTCGGCCCGACGAGTCCAACGACTTCGCCTGCCTCCAATTCGATATCCATGCCCCGAAACAACCATTCACCCTTTCCGTAGTGATACGCTAAGCCGCTCCCTTTAAGACGCATGAATGCACCTCACCAAACCCCCGCGCAGTTCTCTTGCCTCCGGCTTTGCTGTGGAACAATCCGCGGTCGCTGATAGACACCGGGGCGCGAAGGCACAGCCTGTATGCGCCGCACCGTAGCGCGGCTGTGCACCGGGGATCGGGATGAACCCATTTTGTGGTAATGCTTGCCATAGCGCTCTAGTGTAAGGATGCCGAAGCCGGTCACCTTCGTTAGTAAATTCCTCAGACCTGGCGACCTCCACGGTAACGCCCGCATACATAACTGCGACACGGTCGGCAACGGTTAGAGCCGATGCGATGTCGTGCGTGATCAGCATCACGCCACACCCTTGGTCGGCCAGCTCTCGGAATCGTCCCAAGGCTGCCTTGATCACCGCAGGATCTAAGCCCGGAGTCGGCTCATCGGCGATCACCAGCCGTGCACCGCTGATCGAAGCCGTAGAAACGAGCACACGTCGTGCCATCCCCCCGGACAGTTGAAACGGAAAAAACCGTTCCACCGCTTTGGCTAGCCGGTAACGGGCGAAAATCTGCCGTTGAGCAGCTGCTGCGTCACCGCTTTTTACCGCATACCGCACCTGCTGTCCTACCCTCATCAGCGGGTCCAAGTATTGCACGGATTGCGGGACCAGTGCAATTTCACGCCCTCGCAGCTCGGCCTGTCTGGCGGGCGTAAGCTCGACTCCATCGAAGAACATTCTGCCCGAGAACCGCGCATTTGCCGGAAGAATACCGAGTATGGCGTGCGCCAGCACACTTTTTCCTGATCCGCTCGAGCCAAGAACCGCGACAACTTCGCCTGCGTTGACATTAAGCTGCAGCCCGTGAATCACTTGCATCGTGCTGCGTCGAAGTGCGCTGCTGTAGTGCATGAATTCAACCGATAAACCGTCTATCACCAACATCTATAGTTGCCCTCCTGTACCTGGTTGTTAGCAGTTGCGCTATTCGTGTGCACGGCGTGGATCGACGAGCAGCCGGAGATGCTCGCCAAGGCGCCCGAAGCATCTTACCAGCAGCAGTAAACAAAGTCCCGGAAACAGGGCGAGCCACCACATTCCTGTCGACAGATAGCGCATAGACTCGGATAAAATAATACCGATAGCGGGCTCGTGAGGTGACAGCCCCATGCCAACAAAAGTAACGGCAGCCTCATGCAGAATGGCGTGCGGGATAATAAGCATCAGCCCGACAAGCAGCTGTGGCGCGAGATGCGGCAAAATGTGGCGCGTGCCGATCCAAAAACGCGATTTTCCCAATCGGCGGGAGACTTGCACGAATTCGGCTGAACGCAGATGCAGCACTTCAGCTCTAATAAGCCTGGAGAGACTCGGCCAATGAGTCAGCGCGACTCCGACGATAACGCCTTTTGCGCCACCACCAAGCACGAACGCGATTAAAATTAAGGTCACCAGATGGGGAACGCTCAGGAATAAGTCAATGCACCACGTGATGATGCGGTCCGCCAAACTGCCCATGGTCGCTGCGAGTAATCCCAATACGGCGGCGATCATGGCACTTACCGCGCCGGCCAGGATTCCTACCTTCAAGCTCAACACCAGACCCTTGAGCGTTCTCGTCAGCATATCACGGCCCAGCCAATCCGTGCCGAACGGGTGCTGCAGCGATGGCGGAAGATTGCGGAGTGCAAGCTGGGTGGCAAGATTGTCCGGGCTGAGCAGCGCCGCACCTGCCCAGGCAGCAATCAGCGCCAGCCCGGCAGCGCTTGCAGATAACCACATCCGATGCCTGCCGTACAACTGGGCCGTAATAAACGGATGTGGTCGGGGCGTTCGGCTCATAGCGTTCTTCCTTCCCTGATTCTCGGATCGATCAAGCGATACGTCAGCTCAGCCAACAAATTTCCGGTGAAGACAAATAATGTGCTGAACAGCACAATGCCCAGCAGCAGAGGAACATCCCCACGAAGTCCGGCATCTACGGTAGCTTGTCCCAACCCAGGATAAGAAAACACCTGCTCCGCCAAAACGGCGCCGCCGAACAGTTCACTGAAGGATGTGAACTGCAGCGTGATCGCCGGGAGCGCCACATTACGCAGCCCATGCCGCCAGAACAATGTAAACCCCCGCTCGCCCTGCGCCCGGGCAAAGAGCACGTAGTCGCTGTGAAGAACGTCTATCAGCTTTTGCCGGGTGTGCATGGCGATCCCCGAGATCCCCACGATGCTCAAAGTAACAGCGGGCAGTATCATATGATAAATACGATCTAACAATGTGACATCCTCCGCGAGCACACCGGCAGGTACGCCGAGACCGAGAGGAAACCATCCAAGCCACACGGCAAAAACCAACAGCATTATGAGACCAAGCCAGAAAGTCGGCGTGGATGCCAATGTATAGCAATACCATTGAATGAGCTTATCGATCCATGTATCCTTTCTCATGGCAGCCAGCACACCCACACTGAAACCGACGACGCCCGACAAAGTCCACGCGGTGATCATCAGCATGGCGGAGCTCAAAGCCCGCTCCTCAATGACGTCCGCAACAGGGCGGCGAAAAATCATGGAAGTTCCCAGATCAGCGTGCGCGAGTGCGGATATCCAGCTGGCATATTGCTCGACGGCCGGCCGGTCCAGCCCCCAGTATGCGGAAATCGCCTCTCGCTGCTCCTGGCTGAGCCTGATCATGTCAGCGCCTACATACGCTTGAACCGGATCGATCGGAGAAAAGTGGACCAGCGCGAACGAGATCGCGCTCACCGCCAACAACATAAGTGTCAATCTGACACCTTTCTGCCACAGAAAAAGCAGCGTTCGCCGCATCCAATCTCTCCTCCCCCGCTGCGAGCTTGGACCGTACGGACCAGCCTCAGCATGATCCGTCAGTTAATGCCTCCAGCGCCACTCTTCTATATTGTCCGTTACCGGCCAACCGTGGCCGTGCGGATGAATTTTTTGCTTCCCGATATGTAAACCGTCCTTGACCAAGTACAGATGATCCAGGTTGACCAACCAAGCCCATGGAGCATCTCCTTTGGCTGCGACTCCTGTCTGACCGTCCCACTGGGCTTTTTGCCAAAATTCCATAGCATCTTGTTCGTTAGTTGCACGCAGAGCCCTGGTCATGTAGTCGTCCACGATCGGATTGCTGTAAAAGCCCGCGTTATTGTAATCCACGCCGCTCAATTTGCTGCTGTATACGTTATATATCTCCAGGGGATCGTGGCTTCCCCACCCGAACATCACTGCGTTCGCATGCATCTGCTTGTTGATGTCGTCCCAGCTCTTTCCTTCTACGATCACATTAACGCCCAGCGGTTTGATCATGTCCGCTGCGGCAATGGCCAGCGACTGGCGGGTGACGTCACTCGCGGGATAGATCAATTTGAACTCGGCCTTCACCGTCCCCTTTTCCAATATACCGTCTGCATTGTTATCCTTCCAGCCAGCCTCCGCGAGCAGCTTTTTTGCGCCGTCTATATCAGCATCAATGACGATCGCCTCCGGATTAAACCATGGCAATCCATCATTGACAGTGTACGCTGGCGTGCCATAGCCTTCCAATACACCTTGTACCAACGCTTTCCGGTCCAATGCGATATTAATCGCTTGCCGAATCGACAGCTCGGAGGTCACATCATTTCCGACCGGATCCCCGTCCTTTGTTTTGCCGCCGGGCTTCACGTAAGGAAACATAATGCCCCGGTTGTCTACCGTATGTATGGCTTCCAGCCTCATGCCGGACACCGGCTGTTTGCTGAATGCCGCCGGCACTGCAGCAACGTCCACCTTGCCCGCTCGCGCCGCAGCAAAGGCAGCATCTTCGCTGAGAAAGAGAAAGGTCATCTTTTGAAAATAAGGCTTAGTGCCGTAGTAATCGGGATTCGCCTGAACGATCAGCTGCTGCCCCTTATCCCACTGTATAAGCTTGAAAGGGCCGGATCCCACGGGCTTGTTCGCATAGTCCTGGCGATGAGCGTGTTTGGGCACAATTCCCGTTGCCACCAACATTTGAATGAACGTGGATCTTGGCTCTAACAAGGTAAACTTCACCGTGTAGTCATCAGCCGCCTCCACTCGTTCCATGTAACTCAGATCTATGGCTGACCCGCTATTGGCGGCTGTGTCAAAGGTGTATTTGACGTCAGCAGCAGTGAGGGGCTGGTCGTCGGTGAATTTCACATCTTTGCGCAGTGTTACGGTCCACACCAATCCGTCTGAGCTGACGTCATAGCCCGTGGCAAGATCGTTGACGATCTGCAGTGCGCTGTCGCGTTTCAGGAGTGTGCTTTGAAACAGAGGCGATCCATAGCGGCCCCAGCCGGTGGTAGGATCAAAACCTGCTTCAGGTTCCGGGCCCAAAGCGAGCACAAGCTCATTCGTATGAGCGTTGGATGGTTCCTTTGATGTCTGAGAACAGGCGGCTAGCAGTAGGCCGAAAATGATAGCGAATACAAAGGGCACTCGCAAAGAATGCTTCAACATCGCTCACTCCAATCCATTTTTCTTGCAGCTGAAACAACCTTGTAATTAATGACCTATGTAAGCGTTACAAGTAGCACGAAACACAAAAATGGTAACACACTTCTTTTTTAAAGTCACTAGGTTTTGTTCAATAAAAAATCACGATCCCACTTGCGCAGGACGGTGCTCGAAAGACTTACATAGTGTATTCAAAAACCTGTCATTGCGGTGTCCGTGCCGCTATCTTGTAAACCAACCGCATTATCGAACCCCGTATTACCAAACACAACACTGCCTTGGCAGCGGGGGGAGCCGATCCTGACGCCTGAGCCATGACATTGTATCAAAGTGTTGCCCGTCACAATGTTCTGTTTCGCGTAGGACCAGCTGTCCTCGCCGATTGCGTCGACCAGCACGCCCGTATCCACTCGGCGCACATCGTTATGCTTCACTGTATTGGCATCGCCGTTTAGTATGGCAATTCCCCTCAACGTCTGGTTCACCGTGTTCCCCGTCACAGTATTGCCGTACGGCCTATCTTCACCTGCCTTTTCCTCTGCATCCAACAAGATTCCCGCGGAACGTGAGCGAGCGATCACATTAGCCGTCACGGTGGTAAAACTGCAGCGATCCTTCAGCCTGATGCCGTAGGTGCAGCTGGTTTCCGTGTCGCCCAAACCGTCGGCTGAGATCAAATTTCCTTGAATCAGATGATGGGAGCATGCCACAAGTTTTGACGCGACAAGAATAGCCGCTTCCTTGCAGCTTTCCAGCACATTATTTGCCACTATGGTATAGGCGGAGCCGGCCGTTAACAAAATGCCATGTTTATATACATTTTTGAAATGGTTCGTTTGTATCTTATGGCTGCTTCCGCCTTCCACCATCACGCCATACCCTTCGTGAGCCCCGTCAGTGCCTAATATGAAATAAAATAAACAGCCTGTGACGCTGACATGCTTGGACCTTATCAGCTGAATGCCATTGTTAATTTTGTCAAACATACAATTGCTAATCCGCACATACTCAGCTTCTGCCGCGTAAACGCCACACTCCACCACGGGGACGGGTGATGCTGAGCCAGCACCCATGCCTTCGAAGGTAAGGCCCTGTATCGAGTAATGAGTCACATCCGCCCCGCTGATCACCATTCGCAAATTCGCGCTGCCGGCTTTCAACACTGCCGCGTGTATCCCGGCCCCAAGCAGATGGACCTTAGGCCGCATGACGAGACTGGATCGAATCACATATTTTCCGGGCGGTATGTACACGGTCCCTCCGCTTTCGGCAGCCGCATTAATGGCGGACTGAATGAACGGCGTATCATCGTCCGAACGTTTGTTGCCCGCTCCGAAATCTTTGACGTTAAACCAAGCGCTCGTGTCCGTTTGCAGAACAGGTTCAGCCGCCTGAGCCTGAACGGGTAATCCGACGCCCGCCGCTAGCAGCACGCCTGCAGCTCCCATGGACGCCAGCAGCTGTCTCCGGGTGTTTGGTTTACCCGCTTCTGTATTTGGTTCCAGTGGTAACAAAGGTGGTAACCCCCTTAAAAACTAGTAAATTATGTATTATTTAATTTCATAGCCTCAGTATAAATGCAAAAGCGGCACGCAGCAATCCGATCAAGCAAAAAAAGACGCCATAAAGCGGCGTCTGTAAAGAAAAAACAGGACCTGACTGCCTGCCTGTCTCCCCGTATCGTTTTCCATGCCGTGTTGCGCCAGCCTCCAGTGACCGCTGTTAATTCCGAACCATATTGCGAGTACATGAGCAAGCTTTACCGGAACATTCCCCATAGCTTTATTAAATGGAATGTGTTGTTCGGATCGATTTTTTGGGCAATAACGAAATTGACCATATGATCGACCTGACGATCTGTCAAGCGTTCACCCAGCGCTTTGCCAATCATGCCCACAAAACGGCGCACCTTGGCCCGGTCCTGCAAATCGTACTTTGTGACACCCTGCAGTATCATTTTTACTCGCTCTTTGATCTCCGGGTTTTTGATCTTCATCTTAACGCGTTCAACAAAAGCCGGTTCAAATCCGTATTTATGATAGCTCATACCGCCAGCACCCCTTGCCTTGTGTTATGGGAAGTCACTCACACTCAGTTTATGATAGGGGGCTCGGACATGTGTCTGGAAAAGCAGGATGCGACATTATAAAACGGTGTCAGTCCAGCAGCTCATTTTGAAACACGTCCTCTCGCTGCAAATACTCCCGCAGCGGGCTGTACACGGCAGCCGTCCAAAAGTCAGGCCGACGCACGAATTCCGCAGCATCGTCGCGCGCTTGTTCCATGGTGGCGAAGTCGGCCGCCAGGTCTGCCAGCCGAAAGTCCGGCAGCCCGCTTTGCTTCGTTCCGAAGAAGTCACCCGGTCCTCGGAGCTCCAAGTCACGGCGTGCAATCTCGAATCCATCGTTCGTGTCGGTCATCGCCTGCATCCGCTGCTTGCCCACCTCGTTCTTAGGATCGGCGAGGAGTACGCAGTAAGATTGGTGCTCGCCGCGGCCGACTCGTCCGCGCAGCTGATGCAGCTGGGACAGTCCGAAGCGATGAGCGTCGTAGACAACCATTAACGTGGCATTCGGCACGTCCACGCCCACCTCAATGACGGTGGTCGACACCAGCACGTGTGTCTGATTTTCACTGAAGCTGCGCATAGCCGCATCTTTCTCGGCGGCAGCCATGCGCCCATGCAGCAGTCCCACCCTATACTCGGGAAAAGCGAACTGCAGCTGGGCATGCACATCGATAGCGTTCTGCACATCCAGCTTCTCCGATTCATCTATCAGAGGACATATGACATAAGCCTGTCGGCCTGAAGCTACTTCTCGCCTGATGAAACCAATCACCCTGTCAAGCTTGTCATGACTCACGGCGTACGTCTTGATCGGCTTGCGCCCCTTTGGCAGCTCGCTCAAAGTGGAGACGTCCATATCGCCGAATGCGGTAATCGCTAGCGTGCGAGGGATCGGCGTTGCAGTCATAGTCAGCACATCGGGATTCATTCCCTTGCGCCGCAAAATACTGCGCTGATTCACTCCGAACCGATGCTGCTCATCAGTGACGACGAGACCCAATTGCCGGAAATAAACATCCTCCTGTATCAACGCATGCGTGCCAACCACAACGTCGATCATGCCCATTTGCAGCGACGCCAATACATCCCGCCTCTGGCGATCCGTGAGACTGCCGGTCAACAAAGCCACCTCAATGCCGTAGGGCTCAAACAGCTTGCTGAGCGAGCGCTTATGCTGTTCTGCCAAGATCTCCGTCGGTACCATCAAAGCTCCCTGGAAGCCCGCTTTGACGACAGCAAACAACGAAGCGGCAGCCACAACCGTTTTGCCGGCACCGACATCGCCCTGCAGCAGGCGATTCATGCAGAAAGGCTGCTGCAAATCATGCAGGATCTCGGCGAGTACCTGCTTCTGGGAGGTCGTCAGCTTGAACGGCAGCGCGCGCACAAAAGCTCTGACCGCCGGCAGATCCAGCTGATGCGCAACTCCATCAGCGCGATCATGGTTGATCGCACGGTAGGCCTGCATTTTGAGCTGGAACATGAACAGCTCCTCATACACCATACGTTTGCGGGCCTGCAGCCCTTCCGCCAGTGAGCCAGGCTGATGCAGCAGCGTGACTGCCTGCTTACGGGGCATCAAATTGTATTTGTCGAGGAGCTCATGTGGCAGAATTTCAGGAATGAGATGGCCGTACTGGGTGACTGCCTGCTTCATCGTTTGGCGCATCCATTTTTGCGGAAGTGTCCCAGTGACAGAATAAACAGGCTGCAGTGTACCTGTTTGCGAGGTCCCCTTTCCCGGGAATTCGGACTCCGAAACGGTGAGATGCAGCCTTTTTTGATCCCATTTGCCGGTCAGCACAATCTCAGCATCCGCCTGCAGCTGAGGCTTCAAGTAATGACGGTTAAACCAGACGGCGGTGATGAACAGCGAATCAACCATAATTTTGCAGGTCATCCGGGATTTGATACGTCCATACATCTGCACCTGCGGTACTCCGACGATCTTACCTTGAACTGTGATTTTATCACCGTCTTTAACTTCCGTCAGATCCCGCAGTGTGTAATCCTCGTAGCGAAAAGGATAGTAGTCCAGCAGCTCACCGACCGACGAAATGCCCAGTGCCAACAGCTCGTCCGGCTTTTTGCCTTTGATCCCGTGAACCTGTTTCACCGGTATACTGTACAGATCAACCGCCATGCTGCACCGGCACCATAAACACAGCCACAGCTCCAGGTCCCGTATGAGTGCCTATCACTGGGCCGATAGATGTGTATGTCAAATCTTCGACTGTGAAATTCTGCCGGACGTGCTCCGCTAGCTCTTCCGCAATTGGCATGGCTTGAGCATGCGCGACAGCTACATGCATCGCCATATCACCGACATCCTGCTTAAGAAGTTCGATAATGCGAGCCATCGCCTTCTTCTGACCTCTGACCTTGTCCACCGAGCACACGACGCCCTCTTCGGACATGGACAAAATGGGCTTGATATTCAGCAGCGAGCCGACCAGTGCCGCCGCTTTACCGATCCGTCCGCCTTTTTGCAAAAACTCCAAAGTATCGACCAAAAAATACAGCCTCAGCTCACGTCTCATCTTTTCCACTAGAGCGACAATCTCTTCCGCGCTCTTGCCCTGCTGTGCGGCTCTCGCGGCCTCCACAACTAATATGCCATGGCCATAGGACGCAGTCTTCGAGTCCAACACAGTTAAATCCACGCTTTCTTCCAGCATCGATTTCGCTAAAAGTGCCGACTGGTATGTTCCACTCAACCCGCCAGAGAGATGAATCGATATGATAGGAGCGTCCGATTCCCCAGCCAGCCGCTGAAAAATCTCCAGATACTCGACCGGTGACGGCTGTGAAGTCGTCGGCAGTGTTTGCGCGGCAGCCAGCTTCTCAAAGAATTGCGCAGGTTGAAGATCTAATGCATCCCGGTATGTGTCGGTACCGAAATGTACTTTTAGAGGAATCATCTCTATCCCGAGCGACTGCCTCAATTCAACCGGTATATCCGCCGTGCTGTCCGTTACAATGCGTATTCGGCTCAAACCGACTAACCCCCGTTCTTAAAAACCATAATGTTCTTTTATTCTGCAGAAACAATATAATAATACAAAGGTTGGCCACCCTGATGGACTTCCACTTCGGCATCACCGTAATGTTCTTCCATATATTTCACCAACTGTTCTGTTTGCTCATGTTGGGCCTCTTCACCTGCGTACAATGTGACCAGTTCAGCGCCATCCTGGAGCAGGCTGTCCAACAGCTTCGTGCAGGCCGAAATGAAATCCGGGTCCGCCGTAACAATCTTATTATTATGAATGCCTATATAATCTCCTTGCTTGATCTCCATATCATCAATCTGAGTATCTCGCACCGCATAGGTGATCTGTCCGGACTGCACCTGTGTAACCGCCTGCTGCATCAGCTCGACATTGTGCTCGGTCGCCGCATTCGCCTGAAAAGCAATCATCGCGGCAATTCCTTGCGGTAACGTTTTAGTTGGGATCACCACGATTTGCTTGTCATCGACAAGCTCCACTGCCTGCTGAGCGGCCAGTATGATATTCGAATTGTTAGGCAGTACAAACACGGTACGCGCAGAAACCCGATGCACCGCATTCACTATGTCTTCCGTGCTGGGATTCATGGTTTGGCCGCCGTGCAGCACCTCGTCCACACCAAGACTGCTTAAAATCGACGCAAATCCCGCGCCTGCCGAAACCGCAACGAAACCGTACTGTTTCAACGCTTCGGCCTTTTGATCGACAGACACTTCATCTGTGTCATCCACAGGGACTGCTCCGTCATCACTCATGAAGGCAGCCTTATGAATCTCTTCGGCCTCTTCCATGAGAAGATGGGTGTGTTGGTCACGCATGTTTTCTATTTTAATTCGGCTCAACTCGCCATAGTTCATCGCCAGGTTCATCACGCTTCCCGGATACTCGGCATGAATGTGAACTTTGACTAAATCGTCATCCGCAACCACTAACAGGGAATTCCCCAATGCTGACAGCTGCTCACGGAATTCCTGCTCATGAAACGGTTTGTTCTGGGCGTTTCGCCCGTTCAGAGAAACAATAAATTCGGTGCAGTAACCAAATTCAATATCTTCCGTTGACAGCATGGCTTGGGCACGTTTTGGCTGATCGGCCTTAGCCAACCTATTAGCATGCGGCGCGGCATTTGGGATATAAGGGTCGCCCAATGCTTCTCTTGCCCCTGCTGTCGCGACTAGGCGATTACCAGCATGTGCATCCGAGTCCTGCTCCAGCGCACGCAAAAAGCCTTCATATATAAACAACAGCCCTTGCCCTCCCGCGTCGACTACTCCGACCTGTTTGAGAACCGCCAGCAGCTCCGGGGTATTGGACAAGGCAGTGTTACCCTTTTTACATATCTCTCTCATCAATTCCACTATGGCTGTAGTACGGCCAGCCTGATGCACTCCATGTTTCGCTGCTTCCCGGGCAACGGTCAGAATCGTGCCCTCCACAGGCTTCACCACTGCCTTATAGGCCATGTCGACACCATTTTGCAGAGCTGCGGCGAACTGCCGCGCATCGATGGACTCTGCATCGGCTACCGCTTTGGAAAAACCGCGAAACAACTGGGACAGAATGACGCCTGAATTGCCGCGTGCGCCCATCAACAAGCCTTTAGCTAACGCTTCCGCTGATTTGCCAACATACTGCGAGGGACGGCGCCGAAGCTCTTCTACTCCAGAAGTCAAAGTCAGGTTCATGTTGGTGCCTGTGTCACCATCGGGAACAGGAAATACGTTCAGCGCATTGACTTGGTCCACGTTCTCTCTCAAATGCTGCGCTCCCTTTTCCACCATGCGAATAAAATCATTTCCGTTAATACGATCTAGGCGCTTACTCAAAATAAACCATTCCCCTTCCTTCCGTAGAACGAGCCAAGCCGGTCCTCTGCACTGCAGCGGCCGATTAATTCCAATCGCAGGCTTTTACTCAGCCACACGTACACCCTGAACATAGATGTTCACGGCTTCGACCTGCAGCCCCACGACCTCGTTTAAAACGTATTTCACCTTTGTCTGCACATTATGTGCGACAACGGATATTTTGGTGCCATAGCTGACAACGATGTATAGATCAATGACCAGCGCGCCCTGAGCATCCCGATGAATCTCGACCCCCCGGCGCAAGTTGTCACGCCGCAGCAGTTCGGCAATGCCGTCCTTCAGCTGATTGCGCGAAGCCATGCCAACCAGTCCATAACAATCTAACGCAGCCGAGCCTGCCAACAAAGCAATCACTTCATCGGTGACAAATATTTTGCCATATTCCGTAGCCAGTTCAATAGCCATTTTTCTATTGCTCCTTTGATGTAGATTAGAATGGACTAATATTCATTTTACTATATTGGCGGAAAGAAATAAATAATCAGGATGTAAAGGGGCGAAAAACCATCTCATTCCCGTTGACGGCATTCAGACCACTGTGCTATGATATTTGAGTGTGTTTTTGAATAGGCTTTGCTTTCGGAGAGATCGCCTACGACGACCGTAACATAGCAATCAGGTTATCGAGGCTGTTAAGGAGGTGTAACACAATGTCCCGCAAATGTTTTATTACCGGTAAAGGACCAGGTACTGGCCACCACGTATCACACGCTAATAACAAGAACAAACGCTCTTGGGGAGTTAACGTTCAAAAGGTTCGTATTCTTGTGAATGGCAAACCGAAGCGCGTTTATGTAAGCACGAAGGCTTTGAAATCCGGAAAAGTTACCCGTGTTTAATCAATATCCGCCGATAGACAAAAAGCACCTGGCTCAGGTGCTTTTTTTAGTTTGTGCGGCCTTTGGGAGCATACACGTCGCACCACCTGCCGCTTGAAGTGTTCATCTTGTTATTACCCGTTTTTGCTGAATGTGTTAAGCACGGCTTTGACAAATCCGCCTAACAACTTCGGTAATTTGATCGTGTAAAATTTCATTTGTGCTCCTCCTTCGGTTTGCGTGAAATCTCTTGGAACTCTGCTTCTTGGACTGACCGGATGCCCGCGCACCACCCAAGCTTCTGTTCATCAATACTTCATTATATTCTTGTGCCCGCAAAACGTGCCTATCCCATTCGAATCAAGTCCTAAAAACAAAAAAAGGCTACAAAAGCCGGAACTTTTGTAACCATGTTATGCGTGTGCCTGCTGTTGTATGACTCTTTCAGACTGAATCGGTTGGCTTATGTCAAATGTCTGCAGGTAACAAACCTGTACGAATCGCGACAATAACTGCATAAATCAACGCAAACATAAAATAAAGAACCATCGTTGTGACAACAAATGCAATTCTCATGCCACGGGTTTCGTGTCGTTTGAAAAAATGCACGCCAAAGTAGAGCGCTCCGATAGAAAATACATATTTGAATAAGTCCTGTATTTGTGAGAATAACACCAGCAGCACGGCACACATAACACTATACCCTAACACAGTTAGGAATCTCATGCCCTTATTCCCCGCCGCGTAATCGGCGAATAGCTTCTGCACGATCGGGTTGATTGAACACTGCACTTCCGGCGACCAGTACGTTTGCTCCAGCTGCGGTAACGTGGCGTACGGTGTCTGCGTTAATGCCTCCATCCACCTCTACATCTATATGCGTTAACCCCCGCTCATCCAGCATTCGGCGTAATTTGGCGATCTTCGGCAGCATATCGCTGATAAATTGCTGGCCCCCGAAGCCCGGATTCACAGTCATAATCAGCACAACATCCAGATGATCGTTCAATACATGCTCGATACTGGACAATGGTGTCGCAGGATTCAGCACAACACCCGCTTTCACGCCCTGTTCCTTAATGAAGTGAAGCGTCCTGTGCAGATGCCGGCACGCTTCCACATGCACTGATATAATATCCGCTCCAGCCTTAGCGAAGTCAGCAATATATATGTCCGGGTTTTCAATCATTAGGTGGACGTCTAAGGGCAGTTTGGTGTGCGGTCGTATCGCCTCTACGACCAGCGGTCCGATGGTGATGTTAGGCACGAAGTGACCGTCCATCACATCGACATGGATCCAATCGGCACCGCCGAGTTCGACATCGGCGATTTCTGCACCGAGTTGCGAGAAGTCGGCCGACAGTATGGATGGTGCAATTCTGAGCATCTTAGTACCTCCTTTTTCTCTCTTTGATCTCCACTAAGAAATGCAAATAATGGTTGTAACGGGAAGCCGCAATCTTGCCTGATTCCGTGGCCTCTATCACTTTACAGCCCGGCTCATGCTGATGCAGGCAGCCGCGAAATTTGCAAGCTGCGGCAAAAGGCTGAAATTCCCTGAAGCACGCGCTTAACTCCTCCGGCTCTTCGATCTGTGCGAAATCGAGTTGACTGAACCCCGGGGTATCCGCGACAAAACTGCCGTTCTGCAGCCGGATGAGTTCCACATGGCGGGTCGTATGCTTTCCTCTGCCCAGCTTCATGCTGATTTGGTTCGTCTCCAGCTGCAAGCCCGGCACCATGGCATTCAACAAAGATGATTTGCCCACACCGGATTGGCCTGCGAATACGCTGATATGCCCGGCCAGCCGCTCCAGTACGGCGTCAATGCCGATGCCGAGCTTCGCACTGGTGAGCACCACCGGATAACCTATTGATTCGTACTGCTGTACGACACTGTTTATACCCGCTTTGTCTCCGGCTGTGTCGCTGTCGGCGCTGGCTTCAGCTTGCTCTGGTCCCACTGTTTGCTGTTCATGCGTTGTCTTATCGTCCTGAGCAGCTCCATCGAGATCCCGCTTAGTCAAACAAATAAGCACATCCAAGCCTGCGCTTTCAGCGTGAACGAGAAATTTATCCAAAAGCTGTAGATTTAACGCAGGTTCCTGCACAGCGAACACGAGCACAACCAGCTGTACGTTCGCGATTGGCGGCCGGATCAGCTCCGAACTCCGGGGTAATATTGCATCGACGGTGCCTTCTCCGTTTTCAGTCAGCTCATACATCACCCGGTCACCGACCAACGGTGATTCTCCGCGTTTTTTAAAAATGCCTCTCGCCCGGCATTGTACGAGTTGCCTGTTGACGTCTCCGTCGGGCAGCACATAGTAATACCCGCTAAGCGCCTTTGTGATCAGACCCACTGGCATTAATTTGTGCCTCCTGTGCTGGGGTTCTCCGGCTGCCCGTTTGACGGAGCGGGCGATCCGTTCGGAGCCGCCGGTGCGCCGGTGCCCGGAGCGGAGCCGCCGCCCGTTTGATTGGCTGCACCGGCATCAGGGTTACCGTTCGGCGCGCCAGACGTTTGGGTGCTTGCCGGGTCGGTCTCGGATTGCGGGGTAGCCGGTGCATTTGGCGCAGGTGTGCCGCCGACAGAAGCCGGCACCGGATTAAATGGCTTGCCATCTTTGTGAGCTGTGTAATCGTCGTAAGTCACGGTGATCATGTCGGCTACCACATTAGCCTGCTTAATTTGTATCACCGCGCTCTTATTGGGCGACACGACCAGCTTGACATCAACCGTGGTAGGCTTGGTGACCTTTAAAGTTTTATAATCATACGAATCATACGCGGCATCGCTTAATATGATCTTAGCGGCGGTTTCTTTCCCATCCTCTGCCGGTTTGACTGTGACGGGCACTGTCATCTCACCTGCTTCCGGCGGCAGTCCTGATGAAATAATGAGCTTTATCGACTCACCCCGTGCCACCTCGTCGTTATATTGATACGGGAATTGTTTGATCACCTTGCCTTTTGGCTGCTTGTAGCTCGTCTCGGTGGTGATGCCGTCCGGTGCCAGTTTGAGATCGTTCATCGCGATACGTGACCTGGCTGCAGCTTCGGTTAAGCCCACTAAATCAGGCATTTTGAGTGTTTCTCTGCCGTTGCTGACGCCCAGCTTGACCGTGACCGTCGACGGATCGATCTCTTCATTCAAAGCAGGCTCCTGGGAAATCACAGTATCCTTGGGCTCATCGACAAAATCATAATCCGGGATAATCCTGTCCTCAGGGATGCCAAGCGCTGCAAGAGCCGCTTTCGCTTCAGCAAACTTCGTGCCAACAACAGGCGGCATCTGCTTCTTTTCAACGCCGCTGCTGACAACGAGCGTTTCCTCGCCGTTAATGGTCATCTTCATATTCGGATGCCCCTGGCTGATTACCACGTCCTTGGGCACGTCTTTAGAGGGCTGTCGTTCGATCTTGGCACGGAGACCTGCCGCCGCGAGCAGTTGCTCGGCTTCCGCTACCGGTTTATACTGTACCATAGGCACATCAACTTCATGTACTACGAATTTCGCTTTGACCACACCCACCATGTACCACATTACACCGAGTATCAGCAACAAAACAACGATCCACGCGACCGGCTTCGTCCAGCGCTTCTGCTTGGTTGGTAAGTTATCGGCATGCGCCATTGGCTCATCATCTTCATCATCAATCACGGGAGCGCCGTACTGGTCCGGCCTTATTGCCGGTATAATCAAGGTTTTTTCCTCGTCCAGCTCATCGTCGTCCAGGAAATCGATCTTGGCTTCGTTTCGCCGGTGGGGCAGCAAACAGCTATCCAGGTCGTTCAGCATCTGCTTAGCTGAGCGGTAGCGTTCGGAGGGATTTTTGCGCATCGCCTTCAAAATGATATTTTCAACGCTTTGTGGAATCATCGGGTTGACCTTGCGGGGCTCTTCGACTTCCTCCTGCAAATGCTTCAAAGCTACGCTGATGGGGCTTTCACCTAAAAACGGCAGCCTGCCGGTCAGCATTTGATACATCACAATGCCTAGGGAATATAAATCCGATTGCTCTCCTGTTGCAGTGCCTTTGGCATGCTCCGGTGAAAAATAATGAACGGAACCGACGACAGAGCCGGTTTGCGTAATAGTGGACGAAGTGATGGCCCGGGCGATGCCGAAATCTGTTACTTTCGCCCTGCCGTTTCTACCAATCAATATGTTATGAGGCTTAATATCGCGATGAATGATTTGGTTGTGATGGGCATGATCCAGCGCGTCGCAAATTTGGCTGGCAAAATGCACGGCTTCCTCCACCGGAAGCGGTGCCTTTTCTTTGATCAGATCATTTAACGTTGTGCCTTCTATATACTCCATCACAATGTAGTGTATGTCTTCTTCCTGTCCTACATCATAGATGCTGACTACGTTCGAGTGGGATAACGATGCCGCGGCCTGGGCTTCCCGCCTGAACCGCTGTATGAACTCCTCATCGTGCACGTACTGCTGACGCAATACTTTTACGGCAACGTGGCGGTGTAATAAAATATCAAGAGATTTATAGACAATAGCCATGCCGCCGCCGCCTACGCGCTCAAGGATTTCATAACGTCCTCCCAACTGCTTACCTATCATTCATCATCACCTCTTTTCACGATCTGATTGATCGGCCTCACCCACAGCAGCAGCATTGCTGACCAACACTACAGTGACATTGTCATCGCCCCCGGCTTCCAAGGCGGCCTCCACCAGAGCCCCTGCCTTATGCTCAAGCCCGCCGTCAGCAGCAGCGATGCGGTGCAATTCTTCACGGCTGACGAGACCACTCAGCCCGTCGCTGCACAAAAGCAGCATGTCCCCCGGATTCCACGCGACGTCCTGTATGTCAATCTCGATGGCAGCTTCCGTGCCGAGTGCCCGAGTCAAAACGTTGCGCCTCGGATGATGTCCTGCCTCTTCACGGGTGATCTGGCCGCTTTTCACCAGCTCATTCACGAGTGAATGATCCTCCGTCAACTGCTCGATTCCTTCTTCGTTCAAGCGATAAGCACGGCTGTCGCCAATGTGGCCGATGACAACTGATTGTTCATCGGCCAACACGGCGACCACGGTCGTGCCCATGCCACGATAGCTTTCTCTTTCAGCGGCAAACGAGAAAATCTTCTCGTTAGCGTGCTCCACAGCCATTTTTAATCGGCGTTTGCGTTCCTCCATGGAAGCACCCGCCGGAATCGGCTGAAGCTCCGATTGAATAATGTCCGCCGCCATTTGGCTCGCAACATCGCCAGCCTGGTGGCCTCCCATTCCATCGGCTACGATGGCCAGCAGGAAACCGTTCAAATCCTCCTGCACCACCGCCCGATCCTCATTCACCATACGGATTCTTCCGACATCCGTATGACTGGCCGTTTTTATCATGGTTTTCTTCACCTCGCACCCGACTCCATATGCTTCGCACGCAGTTGTCCGCAAGCCGCGGCGATATCGCTGCCCTGCTCCCTGCGTATAGTCGCATTCACTTGATTCTGTTCCAAAATGCGCTGAAACGTGAAAATATCATCCCGCGACGTACGGACATAGTTACGTTCCGACACATAGTTCACCGGGATTAAATTGACGTGTGCCATCGGAAACGATTTCAGCACCTGAGCCAGCTCCTCCGCATGCTCCGGCTGGTCGTTCACGCCGCCCATCAGCGCATACTCAAACGTAATACGCCGGCCAGTCTTGGCTACGTAATACTGGCACGCCTCAATCAAATCGGCGAAGGGAAACCGTCGGTTGACCGGCATCAGCTTCGAACGCAGTTTATCGTTTGGGGCATGGATGGAAATCGCCAAATTAATCTGTGTCTGCTCCTCGGCAAAGCGGTATATATTGGGCACGATCCCGCTCGTCGACACCGTGATATGACGCTGGCCGATATTAAGCCCCTTGGGATGAATCATCACCTTAAGGAACGTCATCATCGCCTCATAGTTTTCAAATGGCTCACCGATTCCCATGATAACAATGCTGCTCACACGTTCCCCGGTCGCATCTAAGAGCTGCTGGGCTTTCACGACCTGCGCGATGATCTCGCCTGGCGTAAGATTGCGTTTCAGCCCGGTTAGTGTCGACGCACAGAACGTGCAGCCGACGCGGCAGCCCACCTGAGTTGTGACGCAAACGCTGTTGCCGTAGTTGTGCTTCATAATAACGGTTTCGATGGCATTTTTGTCGGACAGCTCAAACAAGAACTTCACAGTTCCGTCTTTTGACTCATATTTGGCTACCTCGGTTAGAGTGACGAAATCGAACTCCTGTGCGAGTTTGTCTCGCAGCGTTTTCGGTAGATTGGTCATCTCGTCGAAGCCGGTCACCCGCTTGACATAGAGCCATTCGAAGATTTGTCCGGCACGGAAGCCCGGCTCTCCGTTCGCGGCAATCCACTCCTGCCATTCCTCCAATGTATAATCATAGGCGTACGGCTGCGCTTGTACCGCTGTTTTTTCTGTAATCTCCATACATTATCACAACCTGTTTTATTCTTTTGGTGCGTGGGTAAACAGCTTGCATTTATCACTGCACATGCATTTGATTTTACCATATCCATATCATTTACGCTCGCTTCCTCAGCTTAGCGATGAAAAACCCGTCGGACTGATGCTCATACGGGTAGATCTGCCGGGAATGCTCGCGGTCCCATTCAAACTCCGGGTGGCGTTCCAAGAACTCCAGCACCATCCCTTCGTTCTCACTGTATTCAATTGTGCAGGTGCTATACACAAGAACACCTCCCGGACGGACTAGGGAGTGAACTGTGCGCAACAGCTCTCGCTGGATCGCGCAGATATCGTCCAGATCCCGCTCACGCTTGGTCCACTTCATGTCCGGCTTACGACGGATCACGCCGAGCCCGGAACATGGAGCGTCCAATAAAATGCGGTCGAAGCTGGCCGGTGGAAAACGATTGTGCAGTTCACGCGCATCCATGACAACCGTCCGCACCGATTCCAGCTGCAGCCGGTCCGCCTGCTCACGCACAAGCTTTTCTTTGTGCTCGTAAATGTCACAAGCCCAGAGCTCGCCGCGATCCCCCATTTTTTCAGCCATGTGAGTCGTTTTGCCGCCCGGCGCTGCACAGCAGTCGAGCACCTTCTCTCCCGGCTGCGGATCTACGGTTTCCGCCACCAGCATCGAGCTTTCATCCTGGATCGAGATCATGCCGTTCTCATACCAGGTGGTCAACGCCATGTTGCCGGCGCCTTTGACAATGATACCGGCCGGCGCGAGATCGGAAGGCTCCACCTCCAACCCGGCGTCTGCCAGCACATTTATCAGCTGTTGGCGGCTGTATTTCATTGTGTTCACCCGGACACTCACACGGGGCGGGACATTATTCGCTTCACATATCCGTTCCGTCTGCTCTTCTCCCAACTGGCGTATCCAACGCTGCACGATCCATTCCGGATGAGAATGTGTGAGTGCAATCCGCGTGACCGCAGGCAAATTGGCAGGAATGGTCAGTGTATCTTTTTGCCGGATTACGTTCCGCAGTACACCATTCACCATTCCGGAGATGCCGCGATGTCCCTTTCTCTTGGCGATGTTAACCGCCTCGTTCACAACGGCGTGATCAGGAACCCGGTCCAAATAGTATATCTGATAGAAACTCAAACGCAGCAGACTGCGCACCCAAGGCTCCAGCTTGGCAAGTCCCTTCGAAACAAAACGTGCCAAAAAGTGATCGATCGTGTTCATCCGTTGAATCGTACCGTACACGATTTCTGTAGCTAGACCTGCGTCAAGCTTCTCTAAATTGTACTTTTGTAAAGTCTGGTTGAGCAGCAGGTTGCTGTACGATCGGTCCTGCTCTGTGCGGACAAGCACCTCCAGCGCAGCGTCTCTTGCAGTGCCTCTCTGTTTGCCGTCGCTAGCCTGTCCCTTGCCGCGCCTGACCGCGCCGGCTTCAGCCTTGCGGCTGCCGCCTGTATTACTGCTGCGTCCGTCTGAACCGCCAGCCGTTCTCCTGCCGCCTTCGAAGCTTTCGCTCAAATGCTGTGCCTCCTACCTGTAATGTTTGCAAATTTAGCCGAGCACGGTGCCGACGGTCAACTGGCCCCCGCGCACCAGCTCTGCCGCTGCCATCGCCTTCTTACCGGCCGGCTGCAGACTGGTGATCTTGAGAAGGCCGCTGCCGGTCATCACCTCAATACCTTGCTCTCCCGTGGCGACTACCGTGCCAGCTTCAGGGAGATCTTCTCCTATTGCCGCTTTCATATCGCCGTTTCGCGGCTTCTCACAAGCCCAGACCTTCAACACTTCGCCGTTCCACAGTGTGTAAGCTCCTGGCCGCGGATTCAACCCGCGCACTTGATTCCATATGACCTCAGCCGGCCGATCCCAATGAATGCGCTCCTGTTCGCGGCTTATATTAGGTGAATACACGGCTTGGGAATCATCCTGCGGCACCGCTGTAACGCGCCCCGCCAACAGTTCCGGCAGTGTCCCTCTCAATAGCTCTGCTCCCGCCACACTCAGCTTCTCAAACATGGAGCCGGTGGTGTCCGTATCCTCAATCGGAACCTCCACCCGGCTGATCATATCCCCCGTGTCCAGCCCCTCGGCCATGTACATAATCGTGACGCCCGTCACCTTGTCTCCATTCATAACAGCGTGATGGATCGGCGCTCCGCCACGATATTTCGGCAGCAGCGACGCATGGATATTGATGCAGCCCAGCTTGGGCAGCTCCAGTACCGACTTCGGCAAAATTTGACCATATGCTGTGGTAACGATTAGATCCGGCTGCAAAGCCGCCAGTTCAGCCACCCACTCCGGGCGGCGCAGCCTCTCTGGCTGCAGCACTGGAATTCCGTGCTTCTCCGCCTCTATTTTAACCGGCGTGGGGGTCATTATCCGCTTACGGCCGACAGGCCGGTCAGGCTGTGTGACCACTGCCACTACCTGCACACCGCTATCCAACAAAACCCGCAAAGAAGGCACGGCGAAATCCGGCGTGCCCATAAACACCACTCTCATGCTTCACCACCCTGCGGTTCCAGCCGATATACGTTTTCCGCGAGATCGGTGTATAGAACCCCATTCAGATGATCCACTTCGTGCAAAATGCAGCGCGCCAGCAAATCCGTCCCTTCGATAACGATCTCGTTGCCGTCCCGGTCCAGTCCTTTGACTTTCACACGTTGAGCCCGTTTCACGTCACCGTTCAAGCCCGGGATGCTTAAGCAGCCCTCAGGGCCGAGCTGCTCGCCCTCCTGTTCGATAACCTCAGGGTTGATCAGCTCGATTAAGCCATGCTCATCACCCACGTCCATCACAATGACCCGCTTCAATATACCGATCTGCGGCGCCGCAAGCCCTACACCCTCGGCGTCATACATCGTATCCGCCATATCGTTAAGCAGCTTGTGGAGATTGGCATTGATTTTCGTAACAGGCTTGCTCACCTCGCGTAGCACGGGATCAGGATCTTTCACTATGATTCTAATTGCCATGATCTGCAACAACCTTTCTGATGAGGGAAATGACTAGAAATGAAACGGTACTACGATAAAACCTTTATGACAAAGCACAATGTTCACTTATTTTTCCAATCAACTATATGCAAGTGACCGGTTGTCAAATCTAAGATAAGACCCATTATATGTTAAACGACAATTACATCAGCATCTGTGGGTCAACATCCACGCTGATGGTTAACTTGTGCTGCCGCTCCACATCCTGTAACAATGTCAAAGCCTGCTGCACCAAACCCGAGATTGCAGTGTCTCCACGATATTTTATCATGCATTGAAACCGATATCTATCCTTGATTCGTGCAATGGGCGACGCTACCGGGCCGAGAATCTCTATTGGAATTGTTGGGACCTCGGCAGCGAGTTCCTTCAACCGCGCGGCCAATGCTTCCGCGGTGCGCATGAGTAAAGGGAGCTGCTCATGCGACAACGTAAGCAAGATGAGCCGGTAGAACGGAGGGTACTCATGGAGCTGGCGTAATGTCATTTCTTTCTCCATGAAACCATGATAATCGTGCTTGCTCGCCGTTAGGATGCTATAGTGTTCCGGAGCGTACGTCTGAACATAAACTTCGCCCGGCAGATCATGACGGCCAGCGCGTCCCGCCACCTGTGTGAGCAGCTGGAATGTTCGCTCCGCTGCACGAAAATCCGGCAAATTAAGTACGGTATCCGCAGCAATAGCACCAACAAGTGTCACGTGAGGAAAATCCAAACCTTTAGCCACCATCTGCGTTCCCAGCAGCACATCGGCCTGACGGTTGCGGAACATGGTAAGCCACTTTTCATGGGCACCTTTCTCTCTCGTCGTATCCACATCCATTCGGATCACGCGGATGCCTGGAAACAGTTTGTTGAGCTCCTCCTCTACGCGTTGTGTACCCGTGCCAAAATGGCGAATGTGCTCGCTGCTGCAGCTCGGACAGGTGGTGAGCTGGCGTTCAGCGTATCCGCAATAATGGCAGCGAATTGCGTGCGAGCTCTGGTGATAAGTCAGTGAAATGTCGCAGTGCGGGCACTCCGCGACGTAACCGCACGTGCGGCACATGACGAAGGTGGAATAACCGCGCCGGTTTAACAGCAAAACCGTCTGTTCTTTCTTGTGTAACCGTTCTTCTATCGCTTTATACAAGGGACGGCTGAACATGGAACGGTTGCCGGTGCGCAGCTCCTCACGCATATCAACAATGTGCACCGGAGGCAGAGGCCGCCCTTCGACACGGGTCGGCATGGACAGCAGTTCGAATGGCACATTCAAGGAATCTATGCTGCTTCGCACTGCAGTGTCGGGAAGTCTTGCCGCGGCAGCTGTCTGTATATGATTCATGTCGAATAATTGTTGAGTTGAGGCTTTGCCGCGCAATGTTCTCTTCATGCTCTCAAGGGACGGTGTCGCCGACCCTAACACGACAACCGACTGATGCTGGCCTGCACGCGCGATGGCCACATCACGGGCATGATACTTGGGGCTCTCTTCTTGCTTATAAGAGGATTCATGCTCTTCATCAATGATAATCAGTCCAATGCGGGTAAAAGGGGCAAAAATCGCGGAACGTGCACCTATCACAACACTCACTTGCTTCAGCATGATTTTACGCCACTCATCATAACGTTCGCCGTGGGACAGACGGCTATGCAGGACCGCCACCTGGTCTCCGAAGCGGCCTTTGAACCGTTCAACCATTTGTGGTGTCAGCGAAATTTCCGGTACCAGCACAATAGCCTCTCTGCCCTCATCCAAGCAAGTCTGAATGGATTGCAGGTACACTTCCGTTTTGCCACTGCCCGTCACTCCATGAAGTAAAAACACCTGCCTCGTGTTCCCCGTAACGGCTTGCTCGATACGTGCGAACACCGCCTGCTGCGCAGGCATGAGCGGAAGCGGCTCGGTTCTGCGAAAAGTGCGCTCTGCGTAGGGGTCCCGGAACACCTCGACTTCCGCGATGGAGAGCCAACCTTTTTCCGCCAAGCTTTTCACAGTAGTCGCGCTTACTCCCACTTCATGCAGCAGCTCGGATAGCTTGATTGGTACAGGATGCTGCGCGAGATACGAGAGAACCTGCTTTTGCTTAGCGGCGCGCGCTGGCAGCTGCTCCGCCCATTCCCACAGCATGTCCGGCTGTTCAGGGGGAATGACTGTGAGCACCTTTTTGGCTGACATGCGGTCTTTGATCATTTGCACCTCATGAAGCATACCCTCGACTATCAATTGCTTGACAGCCCCGCCGGCTGCCGCAAATTTGTGCAGCAGAGCGCCGATCTCCACCGTACCTTTGCCACGCACATATTCAATGATTTCCAGCTGTTCCGGGAGCAGCATTTTATGCTGTCCATCGGCCTGCATTTCTATCTCCACACCCTCTGCGCCACCATCCGCGACCTTCACATGCCGCTCATACTTGGCCTTCAACGCTCCTGGAATCATCGCTTGGAGAGCTGTCACCTCGTGGCAAACGTACGTTTGACTGATCCAGTGGGCTAGTTCTACCAAATCGGGGGTTAGAGGGGGGTACAAATCCATCACCTCGGTAAGCGGCTTTACCTTCGACGGATCGTAGTCTACCTGTGTGTCAAGTTCGACAACAAAGCCCTGCAGCTTCCTTGGCCCAAACGGCACACCCACCCGGCTGCCTACCGCTACCCAATCGCGCATAGGCTCAGGCACAAAATAATCAAAGGCGTGGTTGGTCTGCTTAGCAGGCACATCTACAATGACTTTCGCGTACATCAATTCGTCCCTTCTTTTGTCTGTATCCGTTCCGCAATCAGCGTCAGCAGCTGCCGTGCCACGCCATGTTTGCTCATGAGAGGGAGTGCCTCGACCAGTCCCTGCCGATCGTAAAAGCGGACGAGATTCGTATCCGTTCCGAACCCCGCACCCTCTAGTGTCACATCATTGGCTACGAGAAGATCACAGTTTTTGCGCTGAAGCTTATCCATTGCATGCTCATCTATTCGTTCTGTCTCGGCAGCGAAGCCTACCACGTACTGCGTCGTCTTCATCCTGCCCACCGTCTGAAGAATATCGGGATTTTTGACTAACCGGACATTGATTTCCTCATCGTTTTTCTTGATTTTCCGTACTGCTGTTTCAACCGGGCGGTAATCAGCGACGGCAGCCGCTTTAATTACAATGTCGGAGTCCGCCAAGCGCTCTATGACCGCATTCAGCATCTCCTGAGCGGATTGTACCCGTACGAGCTCGACGCCGCCAGGCGCAGGCACCGAAGTTTTGGCGGCGACCAATGTTACCTGTGCACCCATGCTCCTGGCGGTCTCAGCGATAGCGAAGCCCATCTTACCGGACGAATCGTTGGTCAGATATCGCACAGGATCTATCCGTTCCACCGTGCCCCCGGCGGTGATAAGTACCTTTTTTCCGGCTAGTAATCTTTGATCTCGAAAAAAATGCCGAATTGCCTCCACAATTTGTTCGGGCTCTTCCATTCTGCCTTTACCTACATAGCCGCAGGCCAGCTGCCCTGTACCGGGCTCCGCAAAAAGCACACCTCTCTCGGCCAGCACTTGCATGTTGGCTTGTACTGCGGGATGTGCGTACATATGAACATTCATTGCTGGCGCAACAAGCACCGGAGCAGTTGTCGCCAGCAAAGTGGTGCTTAGCATGTCGTCGGCCAAGCCATGTGCTATCTTTGCGATGATGTTCGCCGTTGCCGGCGCTACCACGACAAGATCCGCGCGATCCGCTAGATCAATGTGCGATACCACGGACGCGTCCTTCTCGTCGAATGTATCGACGATCACATCATGGCGGGAAAGGGTTTGGAGTGTCAGAGGTGCAATGAATCGCGTTGCAGATTCCGTCATGATGACATGCACTTGGGCTCCGGCCTGCACCAACTTACTGCACAGCGCAGCTGCCTTATAGGCGGCAATGCCGCCGCTGATCCCAAGAACCACCGTTTTATTCTCAAGCATTCACGTGTCGCCCCCATTCGCCTAAGAAAAAAATAACAACCCCGAGGGTTGTTGTTTTTGTTCGCTTACTTTTCCTTTTCCTTTTCCTGTGGCTCGTCGTTTTCTTTGGCATCCTTGTTCAGCTTCTCATAAGAGATGTGATCCTCAAAGATTTCTTCCAGAGCCAATCCCACATGTTTAGCCGACTGCTTATTGCGAACCTCTGTTTTTGCTCCGTCACGCAGTGATCTGGCGCGCTTGGATGCCGCTACGACCAAAGAGTACTTGCTGTCCACTTTATCTAAAAGCTTGTCAATAGAAGGGTATAACATTCTATTTCACCTCTGCCATCCAGTGTTTTATTTTGCTGACCACTCTTTCCTTGCGGCAATGCTCAGCTACGATGATTGATTGGATACGTGAACAAGCCAATTCCACTCGATCGTTCACAATTGCATAGTCATAATACTCAATCAGGCTGATTTCATCTGCCGCGACCGTCATACGGCTGCGAATGGCCTCTTGAGAATCGGTGCCCCGTCCCACGATACGGCTTTTCAGTTCATCCATCGACGGCGGAAGCAGAAATATGAAAACAGCTTCAGGAAACGTTTGTTTCACCTTCATAGCACCCTGGACCTCAATTTCCAGAATGACGTCTTTTCCCGCGTTCAAAGTGTCCTCGACAAATTTGCGCGGTGTGCCGTAAAAATTACCGACATATTCAGCCCATTCCAACATTTCGTTCTGCTGAATCAATCGTTGAAACTGATCACGGCTCCTGAAGAAGTAGTTGACGCCTTCCTGCTCACCCTCACGCGGGGCACGTGTAGTGGCGGAAACAGAATAGACCAGATCCGGCGCGTACCGTCGCAGCGCCTTGCATACCGTCCCTTTGCCGACGCCCGAAGGCCCCGACAGCACGATCAGAATCCCTCTTTCTTTATTCGTCATGATCATCGTCCTTGTTGGAGAGTCGATGCGCCACCGTTTCGGGCTGCACCGCAGACAAGATCACATGATCGCTGTCTGTAATAATGACGGCCCGAGTCCGGCGTCCGTAGGTCGCGTCTATCAGCATGTGGCGATCACGTGCTTCTTGAATGATTCTTTTGATCGGCGCCGATTCCGGACTTACGATAGAAATAATCCGATTTGCGGATACGATGTTGCCGAAACCGATATTGATAAGTTTGATTGCCACCTGGTTTCCTCCTACAAGCTTCGCTTCAGCCGATGCCGGCTATGAGCATTAAACTTAAGCTTAGCTTTGCTTTAACAAAACTGCTCGTAAAGATCAACTATTCTATATTTTGTATCTGCTCTCGCATCTTTTCCAATTCGGCCTTCATTTCCACGACCAGCGCAGTAAGCGCCGCATGGTTCGCCTTGGCCCCGATCGTATTGACTTCCCGGTTCATCTCCTGAACAAGAAAATCGAGCTTCCTGCCTACGGGTTCAGAAGATGTTAGGAGCTGCCGACATTGCTCAAAATGACTGTGCAGGCGTGTAATCTCTTCATCCACGTTCGCCCGGTCAGCAAACAATGCAACCTCCATGGCAAGCCGAGATTCATCGACCACCGGCTGCTGAAGTAATTCTTCAATGCGAGCATGCAGCTTCGCCGCGCATTCCTCTACCACTTGCGGCGCCAGCTGCGCAACCCTTTGAACCAAGTCTTCGACAGCGTCGATCCTCTGAAGCGTATCTCTGTGCAAGTGGGCGCCCTCTGCTTCACGCATATGCAGAAGTTGTCTCACCGCGTCTTCGGCGCAGCTGGCTAGTTCGTGCCGGAACTGATCCTCGCACACGTCTACGGTGTCGTGAATAATGAGCATATCGGGGATGCGCAGATAATCACTTGTACTCAAGGTATTCTCACACGAGAACCTATCCTGAAGCTGCTGCGCCGCAGAACGATAGGCCTCAGCCAGGGGCCAGTTCAGTTCGAACTTGCGTCCCGCTTCAGCGGTGCGCTCGATCGTGACATGCAGTTCGGCACGGCCTCGTTTGATGTTTTGTTGCACCGTCTTTTTCAGTACGTCCTCATATTTATGAAACTCGCGGGGTATCCTGACAACGATCTCGCAATATCTATGATTGACCGATTTCAGGTCCATTTGCAAGCTATAATCAGCAAACGCACGATTTGCTTGTCCGAACCCAGTCATACTCCGAATCATGGCGTATTCACATCCATTAACTTATTTTAATTCATTTTGCTAATGGGTACAAGTGGAAATCATCCGCCCGGACTTCTCCCACACATATTGCGTCAGCTGTGCTGTCATTTCGAAGGACAGGAACGGGGTCATCAGATAGATACCGTTAAAATATTTCATGGCCGTTTCCAACAGCTCCTTGGCGATCTGTACGCCCATCGCACGCCCTTCCTCGCCTTTCAGGTCCCCCATCCGCCGGCGCACATGCTCAGACAGCTGGATGCCTGGCACCTCGTTGTGCAAGTAGGACGCGTTCCCGCCGCTTGCCAACGGCATGATCCCGATGAAAATAGGAATGCTGAGATGCTTGGTCGCTTCGTATATTTTTTCGATCAGCGCGGAGTCATAGACCGGTTGAGTCATGATGTAGTCTGCGCCGGCTTCAATCTTCCGCTCCAAGCGCTGTACCGCTTTATCCAAATATTTGACGTTCGGATTAAATGCCGCACCGACGATAAAATTGGCCTTCTTTCGCAGCGTCTTCCCGGAAAAAGCGATACCTTCATTCAGCTGTTTAATCATTCGAATAATTTCGAACGAAGTCAAGTCGTAAACAGAGCTTGAACCAGGCAGATCGCCAAAGCGGGCCGGATCACCGGTCACCGCCAGCACATGGTTGATGCCCAGCGCATGCAGCCCCATCATATGGGATTGGGTACCGATCATGTTGCGGTCACGGCAGGCAATATGAATCAGAGGCCTCAGCCCCGTCCGCTCCTTAACCAGATATCCCAGTGCGAGATTGCTCATGCGTGTTACCGCCAGAGAATTGTCCGCCATAGTGAGAGCATCCACATGCGCTTGCTTCAGTGCAGCCGCGCCCTTCATAAACCGATCTATGTCCAAGTCACGCGGCGGATCCAGCTCGACTATGACCGTGTGCCGCTGTTTCACCAAATCGATGATGTTCGGCTGATCCGTCACATTCTCTGCAGCGCCAGCTCCGGGCTTTGGCGCCGGAAGAGCATCCGTCAGTCGGACTGTATAGGCAGCATGACCGGTACGAGGCTGCACGAGGTCAGTCGTTTGGGCGGCCGGACCCGACTTAGCTGTCTGTGGCAGACGATCCAGCCGCCCACCATCAGGCACATACCCGGCGAGCGCCTTGGCCATGGCCGCGACGTGCTCAGGAGTCGTTCCGCAGCACCCGCCTATGATGCGCGCCCCCAGATCGGCGAACTTCACCGCGGTTTCAGCGAAATATTGAGGAGTTGCAGCATAGGTATAACGCCCGTCAACATAGTCCGGTATCCCCGCGTTGGGAAAGACGGAATAAGGCGGCAGACCGGTCACGCCCGCCACTTTTTCCAAAGAGCGCAGCAATCCGTTCGGTCCGCTTCGGCAGTTAAAGCCAACCACGTCCGCTCCATGATGTTGGAGCTGGAGGAACGCCTCATGCAGCGTAAACCCGTCATGGGTGACACCGGTGCCTTCCGTAGCGAATTGGCAGATAACCGGCAGCGGGCTGAGCTTGCGGATCATTTGCAACGCCAGCAGCATCTCCTCGAGATCGTAAAACGACTCCAGGAGCAGACCGTCGATCTGTGTGTCGAGCAATATCTCAATCTGCTGGCGGAAATCGTCCTTAATCTCCGCGGTGCGGAAATTCTTTCTTCTGCCCGCCCGAATTGAACCGACTGCGCCAATCACATAGGCATCGTTGCCGACCGCTTTTCGCGCCAATTCAACGCCCGCCCTATTAATCGCCTCAACATCATGCTCAAGTCCGTATTTGGACAATTTTTCCCTATTTGCCGAGAATGTATTCGTTTCAATTAAGCGTGCGCCGGCTTCATAATACCTACGGTGAACATCGATGATCACATCCGGCTGCAGCAGATTTAATTCCTCATAAGATATACCAACCGGGAAACCCATCTGGTATAGATAAGTCCCCATCGCTCCGTCGCCTACAATAATATTGTGGCGCAGCGCTTCTCTCAATGCAAGCTCCATCATCTTACGTCCCGCCTCTCCCTGGCATTCACACGGCTACGATTCCGGAAAATACTTCAACCGCCGGTCCCGTCATGTATAAGTGATTGTCGGTTTCATCCCATTCGATGAACAAATCGCCGCCCTTTAGCGAAACTACAGCCGCCCGGTCCGTTAACCCGTTCAGCACCGAAGAGACCAGCGTCGCACATGCACCCGTGCCGCATGCAAGCGTGGGGCCTGCGCCCCGTTCCCATACACGCATTTCAATTGCTCCAGGCGATTTCACAGAGGCGAACTCCACATTCACGCGGCGCGGAAACAGCGGGTGCACCTCGAGCTTAGGCCCCCACCGGCCCAAATCAAAAGACGCGGCATCTTCCACATAAATGACACAATGCGGATTCCCCATCGAGACGGCTGTAAACCGGAACTCCCGGCCATCCACTTCAATCGGATGGTTCAGCACGGGCTCCTGATCGACCGTTGTCGGTATGAGCCTTCCTTGCAGTATCGGTTCCCCCATGTCCACCCTGACCGCGGTGACACCCCCTTCAGCTACCGTGAGTTGCACCTGTTGGGATCCCGCACCTATCGTTTCGATGGTAATTTCGGTCCGCGCCGGGTCAACCATACCGTGCTCGTAAATATATTTGGCCGCGCAGCGAATGGCATTGCCGCACTGCTCGGACTCCGTTCCGTCGGAATTAATGATTCGCATTTTATAATCAGCGTTCGTGGAAGGTAGTATATACACCAGGCCGTCTGCGCCGATTCCAAAGAAACGGCTGCATAACCGACTGGCGAGCTCACCGGCATTGGCAGGCAGCTCGTGTTCCTCAGAAACCACGATAAAATCATTGCCCAAGCCGTGCATCTTTGTGAAATTCATTGGCTTTCTCCCCGTTCTAACTACAATTCCATGATTTTGTTTAGCCACTATCATAACGCAAAACAAAGTGTGTGCATAGTTTTTTACACAAAATTTTCAACCGCACGCCAACACAAGACAAAAGCCGGCCCTTGGGACATTTCGCCCATCAGCCAGCTTTAAGGTTCACATCATAAAGTCTACCTGGATGCATGCCTCTTGCGAGAAACGCAGCAGCTTCTCCGAATAGAATTATTTTGCCGACAAAATTCAAATACCTTGGGGCACAGTTTACTGTGCCGCAGGCCGCGCGCCTCCGTAACGAGACGGGGTGCGCTTGGCAGGCCGGCTTAACACGCTGCCAATGCCCATCAGGAATGTCGGTATAGCTGCAAACACAATCACAATGATCCAATCCATCCAGCCCAGCGGCACCGTCTTAAAGATCGGCTGCAGCTGTTCAACATACAACACAGCCAACATCAACAGAAGCGAGGACACAACCGCAAGCACCAGGTAACCGTTCTGCAAAGGATTCCGGTGAAAAATGGAACGGGAGCTGCGACAGTCGAACACGTGAATGAGCTGCGCCATAACCAAAGTTGCAAAGGCGACAGTTTGCGCGTGAACCAATGTGGCTGCATCGTCCCGAGCGCCAAGCTGCAGCACGATCCAAAACGCGGCGAGGGTACACAGCCCGATGAGAATCCCCCGGCTGATGATTTTCCATCCCAACCGGCGGGCAAAAATGTTCTCTCGGGCACCACGCGGCTTCTGCTGCATCAGATCCTTCTCGGCCGGATCGATGCCAAGCGCCATGGCGGGCAGTCCGTCTGTGACCAGATTCACCCACAGGATTTGGATGGGCACGAGGGGCAGCGGTAGACCGGCCATCATTGCCAGGAACATCGTCATAATTTCGCCGACATTACTTGCGAGCAAATAACGGATAAATTTGCGGATGTTCTCGTAAATCCCACGGCCTTCCTCAATGGCGGCAACAATAGTAGCGAAGTTGTCGTCGCTCAGCACTAACGCGGAAGCTTCCTTGGAGACATCCGTGCCGCTGATGCCCATAGCGATGCCTATATCCGCAGCCTTGATCGCCGGGGCGTCATTCACACCGTCGCCAGTCATCGCCACGACGTGGCCCTTGCGCTGAAGCGACTTGACGATCCTCAGCTTGTGCTCGGGTGACACGCGAGCGTATACGTACACATCGTCCACGCGTTCATCGAGTTCATCGTCGTTCAGCTGACTCAGCTGCTGCCCGTTCAATGCCAATCCGTTCTGCGGTAAAATACCGAGCTGCTTCGCAATAGCTTCTGCAGTGACCTGGTGGTCACCGGTGATCATCACCGTCTTGATGCCGGCCTTGCGGCATTTGGAGATTGCCTCACGCACCTCCCTGCGCGGCGGATCGATCATACCGGTCAGTCCGATGTAGATCAGCCCGGTCTCTGCCTCTTCTTCCGTGGAGCATTTGTCGGCCGGCTTTAGCTCACGGTACGCGAAGCCGAGCACCCGCAACGCATTTTTCGCCATACCTTCGTTGGCAGAGAGCACCTTTTGTTTCATCGTTGAAGTCAGTGGAATAATTTTATCGTCCCATAAAATGTAGCTGCACTGCTGCAGCAGCACGTCCGGTGCGCCTTTGGTCAACACCATCCGGCTGCCCTGATGCTCAACGAGAACAGACATTCTCTTTCGGTCGGAATCAAAAGGAAATTCTCCGATACGTGTAAACGTTCCCGCCACTGACTGATTAGTCAGACCCGCCTTTGCCGCAAGTACCACTAGTGCGCCTTCCGTAGGGTCTCCTTTGATGTTCCATACGATGTCAGGTTCTGCCTGCGCTTGTTTCTTGCGCTTGACTTCCACTGGTGCCTCAAACAGCACCGCGTTATTGCACAGTACGGACACCTGCAGCAGACGTTGAAGCATCAGGTTTTTTCGCGAGTCCGTTCGGCTGCCCCGGCTCAAGATTTCGCCCTCCGGTTCATAGCCCTCGCCTGTCACTTCCAGCACTTCGCCACCTAGCCATAAGTGGGTCACCGTCATTTTATTCTGTGTCAGAGTGCCTGTTTTATCGGAGCAGATAACCGTAGCGCAACCGAGCGTTTCAACCGACGGAAGCTTGCGTACGATCGCCTTGCGTTGAATCATTCGCTGTACACCCAAAGCTAAAGCGATAGTTACAATGGCCGGCAGTCCCTCGGGAATTGCTGCTACAGCCAAGCTTACGCCAGCTAAAAACATGCCGTAAGGCTCCTGTCCATGGATAATTCCGGCTACCACCACGACGACCGTTAGCGCGAGTGCCACGATGATGAGCAGCTTCCCCAGCTGCTCCAAGCGATGCTGAAGAGGCGTCTCCATAGATTCCGTGTTTTGGATGAGGTCGGCGATTTTGCCCATTTCCGTATCCATACCAGTGCGTACGACCACGCCTTTGGCGGTACCTCGCGTGACCATCGTTCCCATAAAGCCCAGATTCCGCTGATCTCCGAGCGGAACTTCATCGGCGCGAAGCGCGTCCGTATGTTTATCGACCGGCACAGACTCTCCAGTCAATGCGGACTCTTCCACATAAAGACTGTTGGCTTCAATAAAACGCACATCGGCGGGAATGCGGTCCCCGCTCTCCAATAGTACCACATCCCCCACTACCATTGAGCGCGCAGGAATCTGCTCAAGCTTTCCGTCCCTGATCACCTTTGCATTCGGCGCAGACAGCTCCTTCAACGCACGCAGCGAGCGCTCTGCTCGAAACTCCTGAATGAATCCCAAAATACCGTTCATAATGATGATGGCTATGATCGTGATGGCATCCAAATACTCCCCCAGCAGGCCGGAAATAAGCGTAGCTCCCATCAGCACCAGCACCATAAAATCCTTAAACTGGTTAAAGAACAAGGCGATCGGTGATATTTTGGTTCCTTCGGAAAGCTCGTTTAGCCCATGCTCGGCCAAGCGCTTCTCGGCTTCCTCGGACGACAGCCCTTTTGACGGGTGGATTTGCTGTGACTGCAAGAGATCCGCCGTCGTCATCTGATACCATTTCTGACTCATGCTCATTCCCTCCCAAAGACCTCTGAACTACTGGACAAACAACCTCTAGAGTAAATGTATTCAGACAAGCCGCAAAATAGCACAAAGGGCGTTTGGTGAGCCGGCACTTAAGTTTTTATCGAAAGTATGGCATGATAGAGGTTAGTTAATTGAATTGGAGTGTTGCGAACATGGCATTAGACGGCCTCGTCGTCCACAGTCTTGTCCGGGAATTACAGACATGTGTGGGCGGCCGAATCAGTAAAGTACACATGCCGACAGGCAACGATATCGTGCTGCAGCTTCGAGCACAAGGCCGCAACGTGAAACTTATTCTGTCGGCTAATCCCACATATCCGAGGGTCCATTTCACTGAACAGACCTTCACGAATCCGATGGAGGCCCCTATGTTCTGCATGCTTCTGCGGAAGCATTGCGAAGGCGGCGTGATCGAAAGCATATCCCAGCCGGGCTTAGAGCGGATAATACGCTTTCAGGTGCGCCAGCGGGACGAGCTTGGCGACATAAGCAGCAAAGTGATTATCGTCGAAATCATGGGCAGGCACAGCAACATCATATTGCTCGACCCTGCGACGCATACCATCATCGACGGCATCCATCATGTGACGCCCGCCATCAGCAGCTACCGGATCGTGATGCCCGGTAGCGCCTACACGCCGCCGCCCGAGCAGCATAAGGCACATCCGTTTGAGACGGACAAGCAACGGTTTGTCGCGCTGCTGACAGCCCCGCAGGCCGACGCTCCGCATGACCACGCGGACAGCGCCATGAAAAAAGCCGATTCGCCAACGGCTGAGCCGCCGTGGGATCGGCGTCTTGTGGCGAGCTTTAGTGGATTGAGCCCACTCGTGGCCCGGGAGCTGGTGTATCGGGCTGAGCCCGCGCTAAGCGACAGCAGCACGCCGCACTTGAGCGCCGAACTAATCTGGGACCCGTTTGACGCACTCATGCATCATCTGCAGCATGATGGCGGCGAGCCGCAAATTTGCGTGCAGCCGTCAGGAGGTAAACAATCGTTTTCAATCCTGGAGCTGACTCATCTGCACGGTGAAAGCACGCGCTATGAGTCGGTCAGCGAATGTCTCGAAGCGTTCTATGGCGACAAGGCGGAGCGCGACACCGTTAAGCAGCGGGTCTCCGACCTTCTCCGGTTTCTCCAAAATGAACGCAGCAAGAACACCAAAAAACTGGAGAAGCTGCATGCTACTATGGAGGAAGCAAAGGACGCCGATAAATTCCGGATCTCAGGCGAGCTGTTGACGGCATCTATGCACCAAATCCAAAAGGGCGACAAACAAGTTGAAGTGATCAATTACTACGATGAGGAACAGCGTCCGGTACGGATTGGGCTGGATCCATTGCTGACACCTTCGGAAAACGCACAGCGGTATTTTAAAAAATATACAAAAAGTAAGAACAGCCTAATAGCTGTAAGGGAGCAAATCGATCACACGCATAATGAAATCGCGTATCTGGACAGCTTACTTCAGCAGCTCGGTACCGCGTCGCTCAGCGATGTGGAGGAGATACGTGACGAGTTGGTGGAACAGGGATATATACGCGACCGCAACAAAAAGGCACGGAAAAAGAAGGTCAACCAGCGGCCCCTGCTATCCTGCTTCACATCCAGTGAAGGGGTTCCCATCTATGTCGGCAAAAACAATACGCAAAACGAATATTTGACCAACCGTTTAGCCCAATCCGGTGATACGTGGCTGCACACGAAGGATATCCCGGGATCCCACGTCGTGATCCGCAGCGCGCAATTCGGCGATGCGACATTGCATGAAGCAGCCAGGCTTGCCGCTTTCTTTTCACAAGCCAAATCGTCAAGCCAGGTGCCGGTGGACTATACTTTGATCAAACACGTTCGCAAACCAACCGGCGCGAAGCCGGGCTTCGTTATCTATGATCATCAACGGACACTGTTCGTGACCCCCGACGCGGAAGGCGTAAAACAGATGCCCGTCACAATTAAGTGAATAAGCATGCTAGCGAAAAACCTATTACAGCGCAACGCGAGGTGTTCAACTTACCCATGACCAACAACATGGATGTGCTAATTGATTTGTTCGACAAATACACGGATCAGGAAATAGCTGAGCTGTCTGATTTCTCCTATGAGGGGCGGACGATGACTCGTGAGGAAACCCTCGTCATCGTATCCGCGATCCGGGCTTCCCGCATCGCCAGAGGATACATTAACGGGGGGCGCACCCGCGTTGGACAGAGCCCGGATGCCTAGCAGTGCAGGCGAAGTTGGATTCATGTCTCTAGTGAGCGACACACATGCTGAGTCGGATGCGCTCTCACATACCCAACATAAAAAAGCATGCGCAGAGTTACTGGGTCAGTCCTGGTCAGTCCCAACTCGTGCGACATGCTTTTTTTCGATGAGTTATTTGTGATGATGGCACAAGTGCATATGGAGCCACTCTTAATTAGCGGCTTTCTCCCAACCCTCCGTTAGCTGCTGCAAGTATGCTGTCAAATCCGCCCGCAGATCCTCACGCTGGAGTGCCATTTCAATGGTAGCCTCAATGTATCCCAGCTTGTCCCCCACATCATACCGTCTGCCTGTGATAGGATAAGCCGCCATTTGCTGGGTCGAGTTTAAAATGCGAAGCGCGTCGGTGAGCTGAATCTCTCCGCCCCGGCCGGGTTGGCAGCTGTCTAAGATGGGGAATATCTCAGGTGTAATAATATATCTGCCGATAACAGCCATGTTTGAAGGCGCGAGCGCGCGATCCGGCTTTTCCACCAAATCCGCGATTAACTGATATGGACCTGCTGCCGGAGCAGGTGAAATGATACCGTATTTGTGCACGTCCTCCCATGCTACCTCTTGGACCGCGATAACGGATTTCTGAGTTTGCTCGTAGACACTCATCATTTGTTTCAACAAAGGAGGATCAGATTGGATGATATCATCCCCCAGCAGCACAGCGAACGGCTCATTCCCGATAAACTTGCGAGCACACAACACAGCGTGCCCCAGGCCTAGCGGCTGCTTTTGCCGAATGTAATGGACATCAGCCAGATTGGATACCGTCTGGAGTATCTGCAGCAGCTCGCGGTTCCCTTTCTCTTGGAGCATTATTTCCAGCTCTATGGATTTATCGAAGTGATCTTCGATCGCCCGCTTGTTGCGCCCGGTGACGATTATGATGTCCTCGATTCCAGCCGCAATCGCTTCCTCCACAATATATTGAATTGCGGGCTTGTCCACAATGGGCAGCATCTCCTTGGGCTGTGCCTTGGTAGCCGGAAGAAAACGGGTCCCAAGGCCTGCTGCAGGAATAATCGCTTTACGTATTTTCATGCTGCTCTGCCTCCCGCCCACGGACCGGCGACGGACCGCCGGAGTCGTGACGCCCGGCTGCTTCCGACAACAGGTGCACTACATCGATCTGCGCCCGACGGGAGCCGATCGGCGCGTGGAATACAACACCGCCCCGCTCCCCGTGAAAATCAGAGCCTGCCGTGATTATTAATCCCAAACCTTCCGCAATCGTCCGGTAATGGTCTTCCTGCTCCGGAGAATGATCGGAATGGTAGGCCTCCAATCCGGCCAACCCTTGCTCGGCAAGCTGCGGTATGAGCTCATCCTGATCGTACAACCCTGGATGTGCAAGCACCGGGGCGCCGCCTGCCTCCATGATCCACTTCACTGCGGTCGCGGGCTCGATTCTGGGCGGATTTAAATACGCCGCGCCTCCTTTGCCCAGATAACGCTCGAATGCCTCGGCCAAAGAGCCAACGTAGCCTTTGCGCATCATTGCGTCAGCGATATGCGGCCTCCCGATCGTTTCGTCCGCTGTCTTGGACAGCGAAGCCAGCACATCGTCCATAGTTATTTTTACGCCCAGCTCATTCAACCGTTCGAGCATCATTTCATTGCGGCGGGCACGAACGGCTCTTAGCTCGGCCAACCGCTCCAAAAACTGTTCATCCGTATGGTCTATAAAATATCCAAGCACATGAATGTCCTCACCACCGGACACCGTGCTAATCTCAACGCCGGGCACGACAGTGATCCCTAACGAGCGGCCTGCACGCAGCGCTTCTTCAATACCGGCCACCGTATCATGGTCAGTCACCGCCACGCCTGCCAACCCCAGCTCTGCGGCGAGCCGCACATTTTCCGCCGGCGGCTGCGTACCATCCGATGCAGATGTATGCGTATGTAAATCCACGTACTGCATTACAAATCCCCCTCATAGCTGCAATGGTGATGCTTATCATAAGTTTTCACGATTTAACCCGTCTGCAAACGCGTGCGATCAAATCATAACCATTGACTCAGATCCCTTTCACGCAGAAAGGTCATAAATGTCACGGCCGATATCGGCAGAAGCGTGGATTTCAAATAAATCGCGTAAAAGCTTCGAGAAAACCGAATGTCTGCTATTCGCTTGACAGCCAGCACGCCAAGTGCGGCTTCGTGCTTCAACGAAGACTGCGACAGAATAGAGATGCCGAGCCCCGCTTCCACCGCAGATTTCACCGCCCCGGTGCTGCCCAGTTCCATGACAATTTTCATCGCCCCGGGGTCGAATCCGGACTTGGCCATCTCTTCCTCCATTACGCGCCTGGTGCCTGAGCCTTGCTCCCGCAGCACAAACTGATATTCCAATACCTCTTCCATTGTTATCTCGGTTTTCTGTGCTAGTGGATGGTCACGCGGCACGATGAGCATCAGCTCGTCATTCATTACCGCTTCCGTGTGGACATCCGGATGATGCACCTCGGCTTCAACCAATCCGAAATTCAGCTGATGATTCAGCACTTCGTCCAACAGCTGTTTGGTGTTGATCACCTTCATGCTCACCGAGATGTTCGGATACTCCTTGCCGAACGGCCCTAGCAATCGCGGAAGTATATACTCCCCGACGGTCATGCTGGCCCCCAGATGGAGCCGGCCTTCCAGCATATGCGTGAATTTGGACATACTGACATCCGTTTCCTTCATCAAATCGATGCTGCGCTTGGCGTAAGGCAGCAGCGTTCTGCCCGCCTCCGACAGTTCAATCTTTTTCGTGGACCGGTGGAACAGTTTCGTGCCAAAGTAGTCCTCGAGCGACTGCACCTGCATGGTAACCGCCGGCTGCGTCATATGCAGCGCCTGAGCCGCGTGAGAAAAACTGCCCTTCTCCGCCACGGTGTAAAAAATATGCAGCTGATGAAAATTAAGTGCCATTGTCCGCGTACCTCCAACGATCCTTGGTACCTGTATTATAACAAAATTAAAAAAAGCATGCCGGGAAAATACGGAATGCTTGTTACATGCTGTGCAGCTTCAACGGCGTTTACGCCCGTTTTTCAGAAGCGTCATTCTTCGTGAATGCCTTAGCCAAAGATCACTCAGTTCGATCGTTTCCGACATCCACCCCAGAAAGGTTACCATGACCATGCGCTGCAGCCGCGGAGCAGCACAGTTTGCGCCCGCGTCCCAATCCGTGAATTCAGCTACCAACACGAGATCATCTTCAACAACATACACATCGTGCTCGTTCTTATAGTATGGTTGAATCCGCCCGGACCTCAAACAATTCCAGAAACATTTACGTATGTCGGTAAAGCCGGTCTTAGCACTCTCCACACGGCTTACCCAACGGTGCCGCGCGTGATTTGTAATGATAATCTCCGCAATGTGCCTGTCCCCGAGAGTCACATATTTCGCTTGTTCACAGCTGCTTCCGCCTGCTGTTCTATCCCTCATAAGCGCATGATCCTTACCTGGTTCCATAAGAATGGTTCTTTCCTCCTAGTTTTGCTGCTCTCATTTTACTAAATGCAAAATAGGATGCCAAATAAAAAAATCTTTAGGTTTGCGAGATTTTTAGCGATGTGAAGAGCGGATAAACTCGAACCGGCAGAAGCGTATATTCAAACAAAAAGACCTGGCCGGGGCCAGGTCTTTGCTCTATCACATGTACGTTATCCGGAGAGACAGGCGCGTTCCCTGCGGCTTGCGTTCCCGCCGTGGTCACATAGGGTAAAATTGCGTTTTATCAGGCATATTGCTGTTATATTCCGTTGGAAGTTCGTTGCGGTAAGAACGTTCCACTTTTTTTACGAACGGCAGCTTTTGCAGCTGTTTGATCGTGTCTTCCAATTTTGCAGCATGCACATACATAGCGGCGTAGTGCAGTTTCTTGGATATAAAATGAACGCTGCCATACCGGTCCAATTGTTTGGTGGCGGCCTTCAGATCGCTAATCCAAACGATCAAGCCGCTTCGATCTGTAAATATCATGTCCATACCTTCTCTCCATTTTTGATTCAACGGGGGATCCGACGGCAGTCCTCGCCAGAGTCGCTTAGCCACAGTCGCCACTGCAGCTCCCGCCTGTGGAGCAGCTCCCGGATGAGCAGCCGCCGCCGCTCGCCAGCGGGTCGTTGCTCGGCACTTTTATCGTCTCGGATACGCTGTGAGCGATCAATTGTGAAACATTATAAAGCAGATCATCGAGCCGCTGCTCTGCTTTCTTGTATTGCCGAACGGACTCCACCGCATCCAACTTATCTTGGATGTTCTGCACCTGCTCCAGCGCGGCATGATAATCCGGATGGAAATGTCCGAAACGTTGGCATTCCTCAAATAGTTCCTTCTTCTTCTGCAGAAGCTTGACAAGCGCAGCCGCTTCAGGGTCGTTATCCTTGCGCTGCTTCCAATATAGGTAATCCGCAGTTTCCGCGGAGAGCTTAATCATATCTCCCAAATCGTACGCCCGCATGAGAATTGCAGACATGTCTAACGTTTGAGCCTCTGTTATTGCCACGATAGCACCTGCCTTGCACATATTCTTGTTTGTCAGACAAGTCTATCATACCACAGATTGGATTGCTTTGTTGTATCAATTATTCTCGTTGATGCCAGGCAGAATGATCTTCATCTCCTGCCAATCGTTCGGGAACAGGCACACTTCCTCAAGCTGTGATCGCTCGAGGCCTGTCACACTCCAAGTACCGCGTGTGTCCTGCAGTTTTCTTGGTGCAATCACCTGGTCCCTGCCAGAGTGACGAACTTGCAATGCAGCTTGCCATTCCAACGCCTTCTCCACTATTTCTCTGCGGGTAGAGTCATGATACCTCCGGTAATCCTTCAGCCAGCTCTGAGGCAGCTGATGCAGTCCAGGGTATAAATCGCGGATCTCAGGGACTTTGGTCTCCATGTCCAGGTGAACTAATGCATGCCGGGAGAAAATGAATCCCGGTGCTGCAGTAAACAGCCGATCACCACCCGCTACCGCAGGCCCCGCTGTACCACTCGGCGGTAGAGCCATTGGAAACAGTGGTTTGCCGCCGCCGTCCTGCCTGCTGGTATCCAAGCTGAAGCCGCCGCTTTCCTGCCTACTGGTATTCACGCTCAAGCCGCCGCCGCTGTCCAATAGTGTCATTTTACCTGGCATCCAGCCGGCTTTCTCGAGCTGCGCGGCTAACAGCTTCAGCTGCTCCGCGCGGATGATCCAGGCGCGTGGTCCGAGCCTTTCAATCAAGCACGACTCAACGTCAGGCAGCTTCCCTATTGCTTCCGCCACGTCATCGTCCTGACAGCGAAGCAGCAATACTTGGGCAAGCTGAACCTTACCAAACGGCTTCGCCCACTGTTCGAGTGTATGACGTACATTTTCAGGGATTCCGTACATAGCGTGCCGTTCGAGAAAAAGCAGCGTGTCTTCGAGCCGACGCCCGTGCTCCAGCCCGCACTGTATGCTCTCCTTAGTCAGCTTGTATACAGACACTTGATCGCACTTCAGCTTCTGTGCGATGACGGCCAGTTCCCACCGGACAGCGTGACTCACAGCTGGCGGCAAAAGTACTTCGAAATCAGGCTGCACGTAGAACCGGCTGTCTCCCGCCGGCTCTTCTACCGCCCACACTGGATGAGAACACCAACGATACAGCGCAGCTCCGGCCGTTGTGTCGTCCCTGCCTTGCTCAATGAAACCGAATGCAAGGAGTGGAGCCATCCATTCCTGTTCTATGCGTACACCCAGTGCTGTTTCTGATAGATCGCCAAACGCTGAAAGCATCCCCTGTGCCCGCAGCCAGTTCAGCACGCTCATCACAGTAAACCAACGGTCCGGAGGCTGCCGTTCAAGCAGGATAGCCGCATGCTGCAGCCAAGCCGGCCCCGGCCAGACCGCTGTCCTCCATATGGCGTACAATCGCCTGCTCTGTTCATGCTCGCTAAGAGCAAGCCAGCTATGCAGCCCGGGTGCACTCAAGCAAAGCATATCTTCATGTTGCTCCACCAGCCGCAGTTTGTGCAAAAACTCCATCATCACTGCGAGTTGAACGGGATACACTTCCGGATGCGCATATTTGAGATTGAGTCCGCTGAAGGATTCCGCCGTCAAATCTGTTATCTGCTCCCATTTTACCAGCTGTTTTTTATGCAGCGTACCATTCTTTGTCAGGCGCAGCTCTTGCTGGCCGATAAAAACCAGTGTATCAAATATAAGAGAAGCGAGGCTGCTGAAACGGCTGTCAACCGGCTCAACGCCCGCGCAATCCGCAGGCAGGCAATCGCTCAGTTCCGCTTGAAAGAGAATCTCCTGCCATAACACGAGAGCATCTTCGGCGAGTGCGTATACATGTTCGCCCCAGCTTTTGCGGAACATATAGATCAAACCTTTTCGGAGCAGTAGTAAAAAACCTACCTTGGCTTCCGCGCCGGACATAACGCTTGAGGTAAGCTTCTCCAGTCTGATCCAATCAAAAGGTTCGGTGCCGATAGAGCCGACCACAATGTGCAGCACCGATTTTTCCGTTGGCGTCATTTGTTCATAGATGCCGGCCATAATCGTTCTGTCCGACCAAATAGACAGCAGTGTGCGGCCCCTATCCAACCATGCTGCGTATGCAGGCTGCGCCTCGATTGTCCTACGGAGCTCCTGCGGCATTTTGCCGAAATAAAATGTATGGTTCATTAGGATACAACCTCCTCCGGTTTGATCTTTGCGGCCTTATGTTCGGCGCCCACAGCCGCAGCATCTGACCTTGCCATGTCAGAGCTGTCAGGTACCCACTCCTCGCTTGAATATTTATAGCCCTGTTCAATCAGAAACAGCTGGCGGTTAAGAGCGTAATCCTGCTCCCGCGTGTCGCTGGACACTAAAGTATAGAAAAACGCCTCATTCGAATTTGTTTTTGGGCGCAGAATACGGCCGAGCCGCTGCGCTTCCTCCTGCCGTGAGCCAAAGCTTCCGGAAATCTGGATCGCCACGGCCGCGTCAGGCAAATCCACTGCGAAGTTAGCAACCTTTGACACCACAATCGTCTTCAGCTCTCGTCTGCGGAATCGGCCGTACACCTCCTCCCGCTCCTGATAGGGCATCTCACCATAGATAAAGGGGGCTTGAATTACTTCGGCGACTTCCTTCAGCTGGTCGAGATACTGTCCGATCACGATCACCTGCTCTCCGCGATGTCTGGCAAGCAGTTCACGTGTCAATTCGAGCTTCGCCGAATTCAAGCTCGCAATGCGCATTCGCTGCCGTGGCTCCGCGTTCATGTAAGCGTGCCGTTCCTGTGCCGGCAGCGCCACTCTGATTTCCATGCAGCTGACGGATGCGATCCATCCTTGTGCCTCCAGCTCCTTCCACGGCATCTCATAGCGCTTCGGCCCAACCAGCGAGAATACGTCTTCCTCCCGTCCGTCCTCGCGTATCAGTGTCGCTGTCAGTCCCAGCCGCCTTGTCGCTTGGATATCGGCGGTCACGCGAAATACCGGCGCAGGCAGCAGATGCACCTCGTCGTACACGATCAACCCCCAATCACGCTTGTTAAACAGATCCATATGGGTGAACAATTCATCTTTTGTCCTGCGGTACGTTAGTATCTGATAGGTAGCGACAGTGATCGGACGAACATCTTTTTTTGCCCCGGTGTACTCGCCCACCATATCTTCCGCCACTTCGGTTTTGTCCAAAATTTCTCGCTTCCACTGGTTAACCGACGTCGTGTTGCTGGTCAAGATCAACGTGGCGCAATTCAATTTGCCCATCACCGCAATCCCGATCACTGTCTTGCCCGCCCCGCAGGGAAGCACGAGCACCCCGCTGCCGCCAAGCGTACTGCCATCGCGATAAAATGCATCCACTGCTGCTATTTGATAAGCCCTAAGCTCGAACGGCTGCCCCGTACCGGCCCGCGGCTTCAGGCGAATCTGCAGCTCCTCTCCTCTCGAATAACCGGCCAAATCCTCCACCGGATAGCCGAGCTTTATCAGCTCCTGCTTCAACAGACCGCGATAGGGAGCTGAGAATCGCAGGGTGTATTCATCGACCTGACTCAAACCGTACGAGCGAAGCGTTTTATACGCGCACATCTCTTTGATCGCCGCAGCATCATCGGATGTTAACAGCAGATCTGCGCCTGTGCTCTCCATTCGCAATAGGCCGTACCTTTGCATGAAACGACGGATGTCTTGTTTAATGTTGGCTGGAACACCGAACTTGGCCTGCTCCTCCAAGAATCCGGTGATCTCCTCTGCAGTCAGTCCAGCAGCTGCCGCATTCCATAGGGACAAGGCCGACATACGGTATGTGTGCAGATGCTGCGGCCTCTTCAACAAGTCGGCAAAACGGGACAAGCCGGCCCGTACCGCTTCGAAATCAGGATGATCAGCCTCAAGCAATATGGTCAAATCGCTCTGTACTACCAGCGGGCGTGTTAAAACCATGTGCGATATATTCCCTCCCAGCCTGCTTTCCATACCATGTAGTATGAGGGCAATGAAATCAAATTAAACCCAGCGGCCTTTACAAGCTGCCTGGCAGGTTCTACAATGAGGAACGGCTGCATCCCAGCGGAACGCTACTTAGAGGTGATTTGTAAAAGTGAAACAACATACTACGGCTTTGGCAGCCGCGATTCTTATCCTGCTTAGCATTTGGACTGCCGGCTGCACCAATTCTTCCTCCGCTACTGACCAGAGAGAAAAAGTAAAGGTCGAGCGCGTTGTCGATGGAGACACATTCGATGTGGTGCTCGATGGAAAGAAGCAAAAGGTACGCCTCATCGGCATCGACACTCCGGAGACCAAAAAGCCGAACACTCCGGTCATGTATTACGGTAAAGAGGCTGCGGATTACTCGAAAAAACGGTTGGAGAACAAGTACGTGGCATTGGAATGGGATGTGGAACGGAAGGACCAATACGATCGGCTGTTAGCTTATGTATGGATCGATGATGAATTGTATAATAGCACTTTGCTGAGAGAGGGTTATGCCAGATTAGCCACTTTTCCGCCGAATGTGAAATACGTAGATGATTTTAAGCAGGACCAGGCTGAAGCGCGCAAGCAGGGCAAAGGATTGTGGAAAAACTACGATGCCGCTTTTGACACAAAGAAAAAATAGTACGTCCTCCTGACCCGCAGGAGAACGATGTTCCGTTAATGCGTCCTTACTATATCCGGATGTTCCTCCGAGATCTCGCCGAGAGCACTCCCCGCCTCATCTTCAAATCTGGAACGGACAGCTAAGTCTCCGATGGAGACGACGCCTACGAATTGCCCGTTTTCCACTACCGGCAGCCGGCGGATTTGATGGCGCGCCATCAGCTTGGCCGCCTCCTCCACGGGGGTTTCAGGTGAAACTGTGGTGAGCTCCACGTTACTCATCACTTCCCTAATCGCAGCCGAACCTTCTCTCTTGTCTGCGTATCCGCGAAGTACCAGATCACGGTCAGTAATTACGCCAATCAATTTTCTGCCATCGAGCACAGGAATAAAGCCAGTGTCATGGTCTTTCATCTTCACAGCAGCTTCGTACACGTTGTCCTTCAAAGTGACGGTAGCACATTCCTTTGTCATGATGTCCCTCACGCTGGGCGTTGCCAAGGACCGATCCCCTCCTACACAGTTAAGCTGGCAAACAGTGCCCCACCGCAATCGAGCGGGCAGCGCTCGCGCACGTGTATAGACTTTCCCAAAAAAACAGTGCCAATGCGTAACCTCCAGCAGCTATCGGTCAGATCACCCACTATGCCCCAGCCAGTTGGCAGTCCCACACCATACTGATGAATAACCGTGCGGCGTCACGCATGGCTGATTCATCGATATCAAATCTCGGATGATGATGCGGATAAATAATGCCCTCCGCCGCATTGCCTGCACCGACAAACATAAAACATCCTTTGCAGTGCTGCAGATAATAGGCAAAATCCTCGCCCGCCATAATCAAAGGTGACTCCTGCACGTCAATCACCTTGCCGCCCGCTCTAAAAAAACGTTCCACCTCGCCCTTATCGTTCACGACCGGCGGGTAGCCGAGCTTGTAGTCGAACCGGACGTCGGCACCGAACATTGAGCCGGTATGCCCGATGATTTGCGCCATCCTGTGTTGTATTCTGCTGCGCAGCTCCGGGTCGTACGTTCTCACGGTACCTTTTAATTCGGCTTGCTCAGCGATCACGTTGAAGCCCGTGCCGCTATGAAATGAACCAACCGACACAACACACGGCTGGGTCGGATCCACGCTGCGGCTAACAATGGTTTGCAGATTGACCACGAGCTGCGAAGCAACTATAATGCTGTCCACGGTCTCATGCGGCAGGCCTCCATGCCCTCCTCTGCCCTGCACCGTAATATCAAACTCATCCGCCGCAGCCATCATTGGACCGGCCCTGCAGTAAGCGGAGCCTACAGGGAATGGCGCCCACAAATGAATTCCGTACACATAGTCAACTCCGTCGAATGCACCCGCCGCAATCATGGTATTTGCGCCGCCGGGGCTGACCTCTTCCGCATGTTGAAACAAGAACACTACATCGCCATGCAGCAAATCGCGGTGAAGCGACATGGCTCTCGCGACACCGAGCAGCACAGTAGTGTGCGCATCGTGGCCGCACGCATGCATCACGCCTGCAGTGAGCGACGAATACTCGCATTGCTTTTCATCCTGGATGGGCAGCGCATCCATATCCGCCCGCAGCGCCACTGTGGGGCCGCTGCCTCTGCCCCGCAGCCTCCCGATCAGACCGTGGCATCCCGGTACGGTACTTACCTCCAGCCCCCAGTCCTGCAAGTGACGGGCGACAAAGGCCGCTGTCTCCCGTTCAGCATAGGACAGTTCAGGATGCTGATGGAGATAGCGGCGCCACCTCACCATATCCGGATACAGGTGATCAATTGCCTGCAATAACGTTTCCATAGCCCGTTTCCCCCGTTCTTAGCTATATCGTTTATCATATCAGAGAAGTCACGGTCTTTCACCAAAATGTGCCACATGCATTTCAAACTTTATTCATAGGGCACCTCTGCATTGCCGCATTAAGCTTGCACAACTCTAGGAAACATACTATCATGATGAAAGGAGAAACATGGATTTTGACTTTTAGGAGGGCTTTCATAGTGATTATCGAAAACAGCGGCGTCAAAGGACTAAAAAGCGATCTCGCTCACTTGGACGAGGTAACGACGAGCCTCGGATTCGTGCGTTGGCAGTGGGAATACACGCGTGCAACCTATGATTTAAAAATCGAAGACGAAGCCGCGGGCGGCGACTATTTTTTACGTGTGAACACCCGGGCGGAATCCGGTAAGCTCGAGTCCCCATATGCTATTCTTTACATAGAAGACGTTTATATCGGCAAAGCAACATTCCCGCACGGCTTGGACTATCAATCGCCCATTCCAGATGCGATCATGAATGTCGCGAAAAAAAAACTGGCCGAATTAAAAACGCAATTGTCTCAATAACGCGAGGTGAGACATGACTCCCCAAAAACGAGGTACACCTGATTTTCTACTGCTCTTTTTAACTTTTCTATTAGTTAGCTTCGGCTTAGCCATGGTATTCAGTGCAAGTATGTCGTATTACTACGATGTGAAAACGGCTACTATGCTCAACGATCCATCCTCCTTGGCGATACGTCAAGCGGCTTGGATTGCTGTGGGTACGGTAGCCATGTTTTTTTTCATGAACATCGACTACCGCAAGATCAAGAAATGGATTGGTCCCGCGTTTGTTATCGTGGTGATTATACTATTGTTGGTACCGGTCGTAGGCAAAGAGGTGAATGGAGCGACAAGCTGGATTGAAATGGGCCCCTTGGGAAACATTCAACCGTCTGAGTTTGCGAAGCTCGCAGTAATTCTTTATCTAGCGGCACTAATCAGCAAAAAAGAAGACAAGATGTTGAATTTTAAGAGAGGACTCTTGCCAGGCCTCGCAATTGTGGTGTTCATTTCCGGGTTGATTATGCTGCAGCCCGACCTGGGATCAACGGCTATCCTGGTTCTGTCTTCGCTCATTGTAATCATCGTGGGCGGCGCCAACCTGAAGCACATTTTCTATTTGGGTACCGCCGGGGCCGCACTGGCATCGGTTGTCATAGCTGCAGCTATGTTGAAACCGGAGAGAAGTTATCGCATCGCCCGTCTCACCGCCTTCTTAGATCCTTCGGCCGATCCGTCCGACACAGGCTATCAATTGATGCAGTCGTTGTATGCGTTCGGGCATGGCGGCATCACGGGAGCGGGATTCGGACAAGGTATCCAGAAGCTGCACTATTTGCCGGAAGCACACACCGACTTTATCTTTTCCATCATTGGAGAAGAGCTCGGCTTTATCGGTGCCGCAATATTTGCGCTGGTGTATTTAGCTTTTCTGTGGCGCGGCGTATTGGTAGCCCTACGATGCAAAGAAATGTTCGGCACTTTAGTGAGCATCGGCATTATCGGAATGATTGGCGTGCAAGCATTGATCAACCTGGGCGGCGTCACCAGCAGCATTCCATTGACTGGGGTCACATTGCCATTAATCAGCTACGGCGGTTCCTCTATGCTTATCACCCTTGCGAGTCTTGGCATTTTGCTAAGCATCTCAAGAGAGTACAACAAACCGGAAAAAGAAAAAAACAAGAGAGCATAGCCGGCTCTCTTGTTTTTATGTAATCATCATTATGCTATTTTACCCGATGCGCGTCATCCACGATTACCTCATCTTCGCGGAATGCGACGCCTTCCACTTTTACATTGACTTCAATCACAGTCAATCCCGTCATGTTTTCCACGGCCTCACGCACATTTTGCTGAAGATCCAAGCACACGTCTTGAATTTTGCTGCCAAAGTTGACGATAACGCGCAAATCAATAGCCGCTTCCAACTGCCCTACTTCGACAGACACGCCTTTTTGTACATTTTTGCCGCTCAAGCGTTTGGCTAACCCTTCGGAAATGCCTCCTGACATACCGGCTATCCCAGGAGTTTCCAGCGCAGCTAAGCCTGCGATTGTCGAGACCACATCATCTGAAATGCGAATTAGACCAGTTTGAATTTCTTCGGACATACGGATCACTCCTTAGGGGGTTATAAAATATATTGTAATGACTTACCAGATGGAAAGCAACATCCGGACAGCTGCAGGCATGAGTAATCCGGCCTCCCAAATTACATCGCTTTTACAGCACCGCCGTCCACGTAAAATACAGATCCGGTCATGTAACTGTTGCGCGGGGAGAGCAAATATGCGGAAATGGACGCGAGCTCCTGCGGCTGCCCGTAACGACCCAAAGGAATGTCCTTTGTCATAGCTTTCTGGACTTCTTCCAGCGAGATTTGTTCACGCTCAGCCCTTACATTATCCAGCTCGACGAGTCTGTCCGTTTCGATGCGTCCGGGGCAAACCGTGTTTAACAATATATTATCCTCGGCAAACTCGCTGGCCAGCGTCTTCATCAAGCCCAAGACGCCAGTGCGAAACGTGTTGGACAGCACCAGACCGGGAATTGGAACTTTTACTGACGTGGAGGCGATAGTCACAATCCGTCCACCCTGCTCATTAAACAGCGGATGAAAACCTCGGATCAGGCGAACCACACTCATCATGTTACCTAAAAACGCCTTCTCCCATGCTTCATCATCAAAAGAAAGAAAACTGCCGCTTGGCGGACCGCCGCTATTGCATACCAGTGCATCGATCGTGCCGAAGCGTTCTTCAGCATACGATGTCAAACGTTGGATATCCTGTGCGCTGCCCAACTCGACTCCTAACGCCTCGACCTTGACGTTAAACTGCGCACGCAGCTCCTTAGCAACCGCCTGAATAGCATCATCGCGTCTGCTGCAAATCAGCAGATTCGCCCCCTCCGCGGCCAGCTGCTCCGCAACCGCTCTTCCCAAGCCCTTGCTTGATGCGGTAACCACCGCGGTTTTGCCCGACAGATACAAATCCATTGTACTAATCTCCCCTTTATGAAAATGTGCGCTGCTTACGCCAGCAATGATAACGGGTACAAATGTAGGCTTGCTCAGTTAGGTATACTTTACCACAAGAGGTGATCCATTGTGAAACGGCATGCATTCAAGATTGGGTTGATCGGCAGTTTTACACTAAGTGCTTTCGCTCATTACTCAGGCCTGCTCTCACCCATTGTTCAATTTGCGATCTCCTGTGTTGCAATCGTGTTTGTGGCAGGCTTCCTTGGCAAAGCAACCGAGAGCGTGGCGCATTATGCCGGCGAACGGCTCGGGGGATTTTTAAACGCAACCTTCGGCAACGCAGCGGAGCTCATCATCGCTATTTTTCTGGTCAAGGACGGACTATTCGATATTGTCAAGGCGAGTATCACCGGCTCCATCATCGGCAACCTGCTGTTGGTGCTGGGACTCAGCGTGCTGTTGGGAGGATTAAGATTCAAAGAACAGCATTTTAATGTCAAGCTAGCCAGTCATAACGGGTCGCTCATGCTGCTTGCAGTGATCACGCTCTTCATACCGGCGGCTTTCGTGGGCAGCTTAACGGACGGCGAGACTTTCAACCTCAGCCTTTTCGTGGCAGTGATTCTAATCGTCGCCTATCTGCTGTGGTTGTTGTTCTCTATGGTTACACACAAAAAGGAATTGAGTGACCCAATCGTCGAGCACGGGGAGCCCGCTTGGTCGAAACGGTTGTCCATTGTGTTTCTGATACTGGCTACGTCAATGGTCGCGGTCCAAAGCGAATGGCTGGTCAGCACCCTTGAGGTTTTTTCACATCAATTCGGACTTTCTGAGTTGTTCGTCGGAGCCTTTCTTATTGCAATTGTCGGTAACGCAGCGGAGCACAGCGCAGCAATTCTACTAGCGCGTAGAAACAAGATGGGGGCAGCCATCGAGATCGCCGTTGGCAGCTCGCTTCAAATCGCGCTGTTCGTGGCGCCTGTGCTGGTTATCATCTCCTTGTTTTTCGGACATCCGATGAACATTGTGTTCACTACCTTCGAGCTGGTTGCGATAGGTGTCGCGGTGATCATAGCGAAGTCGATCTCACAGGATGGGACAACACATTGGTATGAGGGTGTGCTGCTGCTGGTGGTATACGGCATCCTCGGGATCGCGTTCTATATGGTGTAGCTTTCACCAATGCACGCGGCCGGGTGCCAGATGTCATCCATGCCTGGCTCGCAAACATGAAAAGGCCACGTCCTACCTAAGTTCGTAGATAACGGGGCCTTTTTGGGTATTCAGTAGGTTGTGCAAAGTATCCGGCAGTCAGCTATTTGCTGCTCAATGCCTCATACAGCTCTGCTAAATTACGTTCCAATTTTATCAGGATCATCTTCCCTGCAGCTTCACTGATCAACTCCGCCCGGATTGCAAAATCGATTTCTCTGGAGAGTCCGTACATTTGCGTATCTAATACCTCTTCATACAGAGGGCATTGGCGTGTAGTCAAATTTTTCATCTGCACTTCGATGAGTTTTTCAATTTTATCCGCATCTTCCTGAAGAAGATGAATAGCTTTCTGCGATAAGCTCAGTAACAAATCGGATGATGACATCAAACTTCCTCCCCTGTGCCCTGCGAGTTTCATAGCTTTATATTAGTCGAAATTGACTGAATACACAAGTGAGGCGACTGGGTGAATTACTGTTCACCGTGCGGCCTTGCATATTGGCGCACAAAAAAAGCATTTCCATCAGTCGATAGAAATGCCTTGTTGCTTCTAGTCCTGGATACTGTTGATTTGCAAATTGTGCTTTGCGAACACTTCGGACATGGCTTTTTTGGCTTCATCCGCGTCCGGACCGTGCACATGCAGGTCATAATTACCGCTCGTCAAGAGGGTGGTGAACAAGCCTAGGATACTCTTTACATCGATATACTTGTTGTCGTACTGTAACACGATAGAAGATCGAAATTTGTTTGCGGTTTGGGAAATTTCTACGATAGCTGCGTTGTTGGCACTTGACATTTGGAATCCCTCCATGCGAAAAAAATACTTATATTCTGGGATGAATCGCTTTCTTTTTCTGATTTTACCTTGGAAAACAATAACACGCAACAACTATTTGCGCCGCACGCGAAGTGACAGTTACTTGAGACGCTCCGGATTCAGTCCGTCGAGCTCCGGTGTGACGAATCTCCCGTCCTTGCGGATCAGCACATCATCGAAATATATTTCCCCTCCGCCAAATTCCGGCCGCTGGATGAGCACCAGATCCCAATGCACAGCCGAACGGTTGCCGTTGTCTGCCTGCTCGTATGCTTGCCCCGGGGTAAAATGTAAGCTTCCCGCGATCTTCTCATCAAATAATGTGTCTTTCATCGGAGTTAAAATGTGCGGGTTGAATCCCAGGCTGAATTCGCCGATATAGCGTGCACCTTCATCGGTGTCGAGCACGTCGTTCAACCGTTCCGTATCGTTGCTGCTTGCCTCCACAATTTTGCCTTGCTCGAACCGGAAGGTGACGTTCTCAAACGTAAAGCCGCTGTTAACCGACGGTGTGTTATAAGCGATGGTCCCCTCGACGGAACGGCGAATTGGAGCGCTGTATACCTCGCCGTCCGGGATATTTCTGCGGCCGCTGCACTTAACCGCACCTATCCCTTTGATGGAGAAACGCAGATCGGTGCCCGGCGCTACGATGCGCACACGGTCGGTCCGTTCCATCAGCTGATGCAGCGGCTCCATCGCAGCCGCCATTTTAGCATAATCAAGATTACACACGTCGAAATAGAAATCTTCGAATTTAGATGTGTTCATTCCAGCCAGCTGCGCCATGGAAGCATTCGGATAACGCATGACTACCCAACGTGTGTTTTTCACCCGCTGCTCCAAGTGGACAGGCTTACGATAGTGTAAATCATACAGCTTCATCTGGGACTCAGGTACATCGGACAGCTCGCTCACATTCGAGCCTGCACGCACAGCGACGTAACAATTCATATCCTGCATGCGCCGCAGGTCCATCGCGGCCCAGTGTTGAATCTGCTCTTTTGTGGCGGACTGCAGCAGTGCATTTTGTACCGCCGGATCGAGCAGTTCTACATACGGCTGCCCCCCGCGGGCATACACCTCTTCAATCAGGCAGACAACGAATTCCCGTTCAGAGCCGATCATATCGATCAGCACCTTTTCGCCAGGCTGTACGTCCAGCGAATAGCCGACAATGTTTTTGGCAAGTGTTTTCAATCGAGGATCCCGCATATTTCTTCTCCTTTTTTCTTAGTTCATATGATACGCTTTCAGCGCGTTTGCAGCCATTTCTTCTTCGCCGCCCGGCCAATCAAAAAAAGAATAACGAAGATCGCTCCGAGCAGCATCAGCCTGCCTTTATTGTGCTGAAAGTACAGCAAATCATGACCTACCAGCGACTCTAAAAAGATCATCGGCAAATTGCCGGCAATCGTACCTAAAACGAAGTGCCTTGGTTTTACTTTCATCAACGCGGCGCCGTAGTTTATCACAAAGGAAGGGATCATCGGAATGAAGCGTGAGAGGGTCATGTAAAAAAAGCCATGCCGCTTCAATTTGCTACTGAATGCATTGAGATAACTGTATTTTGCCAATTTTCTATGTAACCAACCGCCGCCGTAATGCCGGGCAATCCAAAACGCGGTGACAGCTCCCAGAACGGTCATAACGTAGTTCACTATGAAGCCAAGCCAGAAGCCGAATATCAGGACATTCGCGCCTGCCACCACGAGGAACGGCAATACCGGCACCAGCGTCTGGATATATACCAGCAGCGCGCCCGCCGCATGTCCCCAAAGTCCCCATGTTTCAAACATTTCGGACAAATGATGGACATTCCAATTATCCAAGTCACGCTCCCCCTCTGTTCATTGTATCACTTTCCTTTATGACTTTCACCGATCCAGGCGTTATAGAGAGAAGATGCGAGCGTACATACGTCAGCCGCTCTGACACAAACTTCGCTCAGTATGCCTCGAATGCGATATTAGTATAACTAGCAGTTTAACAATTGGCTCTAAAAAGCTTCCTTTTCTCTTGACATAGTCAGGGTAATTCTTATAAAATTAGAAGTCGAGAATGAACACAACCCAACAGGGTGTGTTGATTGGTGGAAGTATGCGTCACCCTCATAGATTTTGTTGCTGGAAGGACAGCGGCTGAAATTCCTGACTGATGCCGGGCATGCACTAATACTACGGCTTCAAACAAAATCAAGCGTATGCTTCACCCGAGAGAATGACAACCAAAAATTAAATCCATTGTGGAAAAAGGAGCTCATTATACATGGCACGCTACACAGGTCCTAAATTTAAATTGAGCCGTCGTCTGGGTATCTCCCTCAGCGGCACAGGAAAAGAATTGAAACGTCCTTTCCCTCCAGGTCAGCACGGCCCTGGACAACGTAAGAAGCTGAGCGGCTACGGCATCCAGCTGCAAGAAAAACAAAAGCTGCGTCATATGTACGGGGTAAACGAAAAGCAATTCCGTAATTTGTTCGACAAAGCTACGAAACAACAAGGTATCGCGGGCGAAAACTTCATGATTTTGTTGGAGAGCCGTTTGGACAACCTTGTTTACCGCATGGGTTTTGCTCACTCCCGCGCGGGCGCTCGTCAATTAGTCGCTCACGGCCACGTAACTGTGAACGGCAAAAAGGTTGACATCGCTTCTTATCTTGTAAACCCTGGCGATGTAATCGGCCTGCGTGAAAGAAGCCGTGATCTGGCCACTGTTAAAGAAGCTTTGGCTAATCGTAACTACCTGCCGGCTTACCTCGAGTTCAACGATGCTGCCGTGGAAGGTAAGTACACTCGTCTTCCAGAACGTGCAGAGCTTCCGCCAGAAATCGATGAGAAGCAAATCGTCGAGTTCTACAGCCGTTAATCGCAATAGCAAAAAGCCTTGGTTGCTTATATCGCAGCCAAGGCTTTTTTTGTGCACCATATATTCGGTTAAGTTCCACCGGCTAGCCTTTAGTCAAATTTAGCCAGATAGTAGTTGCGTTTTCCCCGCCGAACAACGATATATTTCCCTTCCAATCCGTCAGCAGCCCGCACCGTGCTGTCTAAGTCGGTGACCTTCGTACCGTTCAACGATACCGCGCCGCTCTCAATGTCCTGTCTCGCTTGACGTTTGGATGGAGCCGCTTTAACTGCAATCAGCAGGTCGATCAGCCCGATCTCTTGTCCTCCCGTGAGTTCTGTGGACGGCACGTCTTGGAACGCCTGCTCGATCTCCCGCCCTGTCAGTGTGTCTACATTGCCGCTGAACAGCACTTCAGAGATTTTGATGGCGCTAAGTGCCGCCTCCTCCCCATGCACGAGCTCTGTGACTTCGCGGGCTAGGACGCGCTGGGCTTCCCGCTTCTCCGGAGATTGCTGAACCTGTGCCTCCAATTCCTCAATTCGCTCCGGCGTCAGGAACGTAAAATACTTCAAAAATTTCACGACATCTTTATCATCTGTGTTGATCCAGAACTGATAAAACTGGTAAGGAGTGGTTTTGTCCGCATTCAGCCAAATGGTGCCGCCCTCGGTTTTTCCGAATTTGGTGCCATCGCTCTTGGTCACAAGCGGCATCGTCAAGCCAAATGCTTGTCGGCCGGTGGTTTTGCCTATCAACTCAAGCCCCGCGGTGATATTACCCCACTGATCGCTTCCGCCTACTTGCAGAGAGCAGTTGATATCGTTGTTCAGTCTGTAAAAGTCGTATGCCTGTAGAATCATGTAGCTGAACTCGGTAAATGAGATGCCTTTGCTGAGACGCGAATCCACACTATCCTTGGCCAGCATGTAGTTGACCGAAAAATTCTTGCCGATATCACGCAGGAACGTGATAACATTCAGTTCCCCGAGCCAATCATAGTTATTAGCCATGCGGGCCGGATTCCCTTCCGCCTCGAAATCTAAAAAGCGGGACAATTGAGAGCGGAGCTTTTCAGTCCATTCCGCCACCACTTCCTTTGAATTTAACGTCCGTTCGGACGCTTTACCGCTCGGATCACCGATCATGCCAGTGCCGCCGCCGACTAATGCGACCGGTATATGACCTGCCATTTGAAACCGTTTGAGACACAGAATCGGCAGTAGATGGCCGATATGCAAGCTGTCAGCTGTTGGATCAAAGCCCGAATACAGCACCACGGGCTCCTCGCTCAGCTTTTTAGCCAAGCCGTCCTCATCGGTCAGCTGGTGTATTAACCCTCTGTACTGTAACTCCTGCAAAATATCCATGATTACTCGCCCTTTCTATTGTTGAAAATAACAAAAAAGCCTTCTCATCCACAAGGGACGAGAAGGCTGCTGCTCGCGGTACCACCCTAATTAAAGCATTTTGACGGTAACAGCGCTATGACTGCATACCCTAATTTGCTTTCACTTAATTCACGATAACGGCTAGCACCGGCAGGAAGCTACTGGCTTACGACACCGTATGACAAATTACGGTTTCAAGCGTTCCCTTCCCCTGCTCCGGACAAGTAATTCGATCCAAGGGCAAGTACCGGTTTGCACCATCCACCGGCTCTCTGCAAGCTAGGCACCCTGTTCTACTGCGGCCCACGGGCTGATAAGCAGTCTGCGCGGCCAAGTCCATCAAAGCATTTGTGTGATATGTGATTACAAGATTTATAACACAGCATGTATGAGTTGTCAAACCTGATAGGCCACTAGCGCGATTGTACTAGTGCCCAGTAGTTACCAGCTATGATATAATATTTGAGTAAGTTTGCCAAAAATCGGGAGGATTTTCATTCGTATGGAGACGGAGTCGACTAGAGGTAAGGTGTTGAGAATGCTGGCCATAATTATTAGATATACGTTGGTTACGCTAAAATGGGTGGTCATAGCCGGGATTGTGCTAGGCTGCTTGGCGGGCGGCGCAGCATTCGGTTACGTGTCGGCGCTTGTCAGAGAGGATCCGGTACGGCCCAAGGAAACGATGACGGCGCAAGTGCAGCAAAATGCTATGACCGGGTTCGTATACTTCAACGATGAGTCCGTGCTCGGACAGCTGCGCGCAGAAGAAGACCGCCGAATGGCGAAGCTTGAAGATATTCCTCAGCAGGTGCTGGATGCCGTGTTTGCCATTGAGGACAACCGCTTTTACGAGCATCACGGCGTGGATGTGAAAGGGCTGGCACGAGCCGTATACCAGAAGCTGATGCGACAGGAAATTCAAACCGGAGGCAGCACGATTACGCAGCAGCTGGCGCGCCGTGTATTTTTAACGCTTGACAAGCAGGACAGCCGTAAAGCGAAAGAAATTTTTCTCTCTATGCGCATGGAACGCCTTATGTCCAAAGATGAAATTTTGTTGGCTTACCTGAATAAAATCCCCTATGGTAACGGTTCGGCCGGCTATAACCTGTATGGGATTAAAGCCGCTGCCAAAGGCATTTTTGATATTTCCGACCTCAACCAGCTGAACATCGCGCAATCCGCCTACTTGGCCGGCCTCCCCCAACAGCCGAGCAATTATTCTACGTTCGACAGCAAGGGACACTTTGACGGAGCGGCATTCAAGCGTGCTGTAGAACGGCAGCAGCTGGTGCTGCGAAGAATGCTGGAGGAAGGCAAAATTGATCAACAGCAGTACCAGGAAGCGCTGAACTTCGACCTGCGAGGCTCACTTGCCAAGCCTGTCGAAAAAGCGTATTCCGTGTATCCTTACCTCATGATCGAGGTGGAAAAAGAGGCGGCAAAAGCACTGCTAGCAGCAGAGAATCCCACATTGACCCCGGAATCGAATCCTGAGGCTTACAGCGCAGCGCTAAAGAGCGCTCAGCGGCATCTCAGCCGCGGCGGATACCACGTACATACGACGATAGATAAAGACATATATAAATTGATGCGGGACATCGCGAAAAATCCGGGCAACTTCAGCCCTGATGATCCGGTGAAAGGCATGGAACAAGCAGGAGCTGTCATGATCGACAACAAAACGGGCGCCATCCTTGGCTTGATGGAGGGGCGGGACTTTTTCAAAGAGCAGTTAAATCATGCTACTCAAGCCTATCGGCAGCCGGGTTCGACTATGAAAGTGATCGCGGCTTATCTGCCGGCGATAGAAAAAGGCGCGATTCAGCCCGCATCTATTATTGATGATGTGCCAGTGATTTTGAAAAACGGCGCAAACGGCTATCACATTCCGGAAAACTGGAACAACAAATTTCATGGCTTGGTGACGGCACGCAAAGCTTTGAACCAGTCTTACAATATTCCGGCTATCAAGCTGTTTTTGGACGTTGTTGGCATCGAGCAGGCGTGGGATTTGGCGAAAAAACTCGGAATCAGTTCGATCACGCCAGATGATTATTATGCGCAGACCGGCGTCATCGGCGGACTGAAATACGGCACATCGGTGAAGGAGCTAACCAATGCTTACGCTGCAATCGGCAACAAAGGAGCCTTTAATCGAGCACATATGATTAGCAGAATCACCGACTCGAACGGCAAAACCATTTATGCCCATGAGCCTAAACCCGCCCAAGTATTCTCTGAAGAGACGGCATATATCATGACAGATATGATGAGAACAGTCGTCACCGCGGGCACAGCTGTGGATTTGATGGGCAAATTTAAGCACTACGGCAAAATTCCTACCGTGGGAAAAACCGGATCAACGCAAGATGACGCAGACGCCTGGTATATGGGCTACACTCCGGACATCACGTTGGGCGTCTGGGCAGGGTATGATTCACCCGTCCATAAGCTGAGTAAAACGACAGGCGGTACCAATCGCGCCAAAAACATATGGGCCTTAGTCATGGACGGTGCGATCGACAAAAAACCGAATTACTTTAAAACTACGGAGTTCGCGCGGCCGGAAAATATCGTGGAAATGACGGTATCCGGCTATTCCGGCAAGCTGCCAAGCGAGGCGACAACGAAATCAGGACGTCTCAACACAGATATTTTCAACAAGAAGTATATTCCCACGGAGGAGTACGATGTGTTCACCAGGCTGTCGCTCATCCGTTATAACAACATCAACTATATTGCACAGCCGTCGACTCCAGCGGAGTTTGTGACTACCAAAACCGTGATCAAACGGGAAAAATCTATCAACGATCTGCTTAATGAACTGTCAAGTATTATGAACAAGGTTCCGGAGGACCGCCGCCGCTCCATCGAGAGCTACCGGCCTCTGGATTACGATGATGACGCTCCGTCTGCGGTAGACCCTCGGGTAGATGACGAGAAGGCGCCTGACGCGCCCACGACCGTGGTGGCCACCCATTCAGGGGACACAAGCGTTATCACGTTTCAGGCGAGCTCAAGCCCGGACACGGTGGGATATCGACTGTACCGCTCGATCAACCGAGGCGAGTTTGCACGTGTGAACGGGAATGTGGTGCATGCAGGCGCAGCAACGAGGTTCACGGATAAAACGTCCCGAAAAGGCGTAATCGGCTATTATGTAACAGCTGTTGACGTGGCGGGAAAAGAATCTGAGCCGAGCAAAGCCTCGTTTACTGACGGCACACGACTGGATCTGATTTCGTCGCACGACAGCGGCGCTGACAACATTCGCGCGGACGAACAATTCAGCAGGGATGACGCAGCAGACGGCGGCGAAAGCACTGCACTACCGGGCGCAAATGGCAGTACCAATCTCATGGACGAAGATACTGCTGGGCATAACAGCGGCGGCGGAGACGATAAGGAAGATCTATCCTCCTCCCCGGTCGAGGCCACGGCACCTTCCAATGTTCAATTGAAGCGCAGCGGAGCCGGGCTCATCGTGAGCTGGAAGTCTAATCCGACGAGGGAAAAAGTGGACAAGTATGTGATCTACTTCAGCGAAAGGGAAAAAGGAAGCTACAAAAAGCTCGGCACTGTGAGCAGCGGCACCGAGTTCCGATACTATGCAGCGAACTATGCAGGCTACTATAAAGTAGCGGCAGTAAATCAGCAAGGCGAATCCGAAGCATCGGCACCAATCCGGAATAAAAAGTGAGCAGAGACATTGCAGCATCAAAAAACACCCTGCCAACACGCAAGTTTCTCGGAATGAGAAATCGTGTGCCCATGCAGGGTGTTTTTTAGGCGTTTATTGCGGGGAATGGTACTGTGATGCTGCATGGACCGCGCAGGATTATGTGTGGCGAAGCACTCCCCCAGGTGTACAGATGTTTGGGCTCATAGAGCGGCTCATTAACCGCTGTTTATGGTCAAGTTGCCGGCACACATTACGATGACTCGGTGCGCTATCGACGCGGACAACGCCAAGATCGCCAAGATCGTGCGTGATCATAGCTTTTGGCACTTGCATTGGTGCAGGAACTGTGAAGTTCCCCGAGTGAGCTACAGTTGTCCCTGTCAGGAAATTATGGATATCTAACGTATTACTCCTCAATCGTCGACAAATCGCCGGTCGGCAAATTCAATTCCCATGCTTTTAGGACTCGACGCATAATTTTGCCGCTGCGCGTTTTAGGCAGCTTATCCTTGAACTCGATCTCACGTGGTGCGGCATGCGCTGACAGGCCTTCCTTAACGAACTTGGCAATGTCAGCCTTGAGCTCATCCGATGGCTGATAGCCTTCACGCAGCGCGATAAAAGCTTTAATGATTTCTCCGCGTGTCGGATCCGGCTTGCCGATAACACCCGCTTCAGCGACGGCAGGATGCTCAACAAGCTTGCTCTCCACTTCGAAAGGACCCACCCTTTCCCCAGCCGTGTTAATCACGTCATCAATTCTGCCTTGGAACCAAAAATATCCATCCTCATCGACATACGCTGAGTCTCCTGAAATGTACCAACCGGGTATGCGGAAATACTCATCATATTTAGCAGAATTGTTCCAGATTTGCCGCATCATCGATGGCCATGGTGTTTTGATGGCGAGATTGCCCATACGGTATGGCGGAAGAACATTGCCCGAGTCATCCATAATGGCAGCTTCGATGCCTGGCAGCGGCTTCCCCATGGAGCCCGGACGGATAGTCATCGCAGGATAATTGCAAATCAAATGTGCGCCTGTTTCCGTCATCCACCAAGTGTCATGGATACGCTGGTTGTATACTTTTAGCCCCCAACGGATGACTTCGGGATTGAGCGGCTCCCCCACACTCAATACATGTCTCAACGATGACAGATTGAATTGCTTCACCGATTCATCGCCGGCCCCCATCAACATTCTAAATGCTGTCGGAGCGCTGTACCATACGGTTACGCCATATTTTTCCAATGTTCGATACCAGTCCTGTGGACTGAATCGTCCGCCGCGAATGACGTTGGTGGCGCCGTTCAGCCACGGAGCGAAAATGCCGTAGGACGTTCCGGTCACCCACCCCGGATCTGCCGTACACCAATACACATCCTGCTCTTGCAAGTCAAGCACGACACGGCCGGAGTAATAATGCTGCAGCATTGCATTGTGCACATGGTACACGCCTTTGGGTTTACCGGTTGACCCTGAAGTATAATGAATCAACAGGCCATCCTCCCGGTCCACCCACTCGATGTCCAACTGGTCTGAAGCTGCAGACATTTCCTTGTGGTAATCAACCTGTCCTTCTGCAAGCTCGATGTCTTTGCCGACGAGAATAACATGCTTTAGATCAGGCAGGTCATTCACCGGAACACGGGACACCAATGCTGGAGTTGTGATAATGGCAGTCGCGCCGCTGTCCTGCAGCCGGTCTCTCACCGCCGTTTCCATGAATGCTTCGAACAACGGCCCAACCACTGCTCCGATTTTGATCGTGCCTAATAAGGCAAAATACAGCTCCGGTGTTCTGGGCATGAAAATAAATACGCGCTGACCCTTAGTGATGCCGAGCTTACGCAGCACGTTACCAAACCGGTTCGACTGTAATTTCATCTCCTGAAACGTATATTTTTCGTCACGCTTATCATCGCTATAATACAATGCGATTTTGTCTTGCCTGGAGGAATCTGCATGCCGGTCGATGGCTTCATAAGCCATGTTAACTTTGCCGGTGGTTGACCAGGAAAACTGTTGTTCTACTTTTTCCCAGCTGAAGCTTGCACGCTCCTGTGCATAATTTTTCATATTAGAGGATGATGCATGAACGGCTTCGATGGTTTCAACATTCGCGTGATCCATGTGAGTTCCCTCCTGTTTTCAACATTGTCTGACCTGTTCTTAATGAAACGCTTACATAATCATGTTAGGGAAAAAAATTGAAATTGGTTCATCGCAATTATATCATATCCGAATTTATCCGACTATTTCTTTTCTTGCCTCCCGTTTTTTGATATAGTAGCAACCAACAACGCCCTAACATCTGTCACAAAGACAAGCATTGTGTAAGCCGGCGCATAGAATTAAGTAAAGAACAATCGATCCGCTTCTCTGAAGGGAGACGCCAACTTATGGAGCACCGAAAACGGTATCATTCCCAACTCGTCCCCTATGGTCAATCGCAGCAAATAATGGTGGAAGGTCCCGTTGCGCCCGAGCAGCTCGCAAATTACCGGATGCATCGGGATTTGGATGCGTTCAGACGGCCCGGCGATCAGTTTGAGGCCCTAGTAGAGATTGCAGGTCTTCCCGAAGGGCGTGTGATTGTAGCACGGCTGGACGGCGAAATCATTGGTTATGTTACGTTTCATTATGCCGATGAGCTGGAACGTTGGTCCGAGGCAGGAATGGATGATTTGATTGAACTCGGGGCCATCGAGGTAGCTGACGACTTTCGCTCGATCGGCCTTGGCAAACGGATGCTTAGGCTCGCGTTCTTGGACGATCAGATGGAGAATGTGATCACATTCACAACCGAGTACTACTGGCATTGGGACTTGGAAAAAAGCGGCCTCAATGTCTGGGAGTACCGTAAAATGATGGAGAATCTCATGAACAGCGTCGATATGGTCTGGTTCGCAACCGACGATCCCGAGATATGCTCACACCCGGCGAACTGCTTGATGGTTCGGATTGGTAAGCAGGTTCCGCTCTCGTCGATCGAGCAGTTCGATCGAGTCCGCTTTCGGCAGCGCTTTATGTATTGAACGGCTGCACCAAACAAGAATCGTTGGGGGCTGACATCCCATGGAGACACACCCTATCTTTATATATGGCGAACATGAAACCGATTACCGTTTTAACAGCAAGCATCCGTTTAACCAGCAGCGGCTGGTAATGACCGTAGACCTGCTGCGAAAGCTGGGTGCGCTGCCGGAGCACTGCGTGGTCCCTCCTGCTGCCGCGGCTGAAGAATTGCTGCTATCCGTGCATAGCGCGGAATACGTGCATGCGGTCAAAACGCTTAGCGGTGCCACGCCCCACCCTGTGTGGCCCGAACTGGCAGCCCGATACGGACTGGACACGGAAGACACTCCCTACTTTGCAGGCATGCACAGCGTTACATGCAGAATTGCCGGTGGCTCCGCCCATGCGGTCGACGCTGTGTTGAGCGGTCGATCGCCCCATGCGCTGCATTTGGCTGGCGGATTGCATCATGCGATGCCAAACCTAGGTGCCGGCTTCTGTGTGTACAACGACGCCGCGGTAGCTATACAGCACGCCAAGCGCCGATACGGCGCCCGAGTGCTGTACGTGGACACGGACGTGCATCACGGGGACGGCGTGCAGTGGAGTTTCTACACGGACCCGGACGTATGCACGCTCTCGATCCACGAAACCGGGAAATATCTGTTTCCCGGGACGGGGGCCGTGAATGAGCGCGGCGAAGGAACCGCCTTCGGCACCTCGATCAACATTCCCGTCGAGCCATATACGGAGGACGCGTCGTGGCTGGAATGCTTCGAGGAGGTGCTGGTTCGGGTCGCGGCGGCCTTTCAGCCCGACTTGATTGTGTCGCAGCATGGGTGCGATGCCCATGCCTTTGACCCGCTGTCCCATGTGCACTGCAGCATGGACATATACCTCGCTATGCCGCGGCTGATCCACCAAACCGCCCACCACTGCTGTGGCGGGCGGTGGGTGGCGCTGGGCGGCGGCGGCTACGATACATGGCGCGTCGTACCCCGCGCCTGGAGCCTGCTGTGGCTCGAAATGAGCGACCATCCTCTGGTCGCACAGCTGGAGCCACAGCAGGCTTTGGGGCTGCCGCCAGCATGGCTGGCGCAGTGGCAGCCCCACAGCCCGGTCGAGCTGCCAATGACGTGGCTCGACCCGCCTGGCACGCTTGCGCCTATGCCGCGCCGCGAAGAAATCACGCTCAAAAATCGGCATACCAAGGAGCTTGCGCTCCTTTACCTGCCTTGATTTCACGGCAAACAAAGAACCCGCGAGGACGCAACTGCTTACGCGTCCCCACGGGTTCTTTGCTTCACTAATGCATCCGGCACGGCCAGGCTGCCTACTCTCACCCGTGCCCGCCATGCTCGTTCGAGTCGCAGTCTGCCGTCTTCACCAGCGCGGCAGTCACTCTCACCCACGTCCCCCGCAGGCACGCTCGCATGGAGGCCTTCGTCTTCGCCAGCGCGGCAGCCACTCTCACCTGCGGCCCCGATCGTTCGAGCCGCAGCCTTCCGTCTTCGCCAGCGCTTCTCACCTACGTCCCCGCAGGCACGTTCGCATCGAGGCCTGCGTCTTCGCCAGCGCGGCAGCCACCTCACCTACGTCCCCCCAAGCTCGTTTGAGCCGCAGCCTTCCGCTTTGCCAGCCGCGGCAGCCACTGTCGCCGTGTTTGCCCTGGCTTCGCAGGGCGGCCAGACACCTGCACGCCTGCACAAACTAAAATTGAATCCTCGCCTCAATAAATTGCTTCAGCTCTGCAATCGGCATCCGTGTTTGTTCCATCGTGTCACGGTCACGTACAGTGACCTGGCCGTCCTGCTCGGACTCGAAGTCGTAGGTGATGCAGAACGGCGTGCCGATCTCATCGTGGCGGCGGTACCGCTTGCCGATGGAGCCCGCATCGTCATAGTCGACTACGAAATCCGCCGACAAATCAGCGAAAACCTTCTGTGCGCCGTCAGCAAGCTTCTTCGACAGCGGGAAAATGGCCGCCTTAACCGGTGCCAGCGCCGGATGGAAGTGCAGCACTGTACGGCTGTCGTTCCCTTCGAGCTGCTGCTCCTCGTAAGCATCGATCAGGAAGGCCAGCGTGACCCGATCCGCACCCAGGGACGGCTCGATACAATAAGGAACATAGCGTTCATTGGTCTCTTGATCTATATAATTAAAATCTTCACCCGAGTGCTGCATGTGCTGCTTCAAATCGTAATCGGTCCGATCGGCGATGCCCCACAATTCCCCCCAGCCGAAGGGGAACTTAAACTCAATGTCTGTGGTCGCATTGCTGTAATGGGACAGCTCATCCTCGGAATGGTCACGCAAACGAATACTTGATTCCGTCAGTCCGAGCGACAGCAGCCATTGATAGCAGAAGCTTCTCCAATACTCAAACCACTGCATATCCTCGCCTGGCTTACAGAAAAATTCAAGCTCCATCTGCTCGAACTCGCGCGTACGGAACGTGAAATTGCCCGGCGTGATTTCATTACGGAAGCTTTTACCGATTTGTCCGATACCGAACGGCAGTTTTTTGCGCATTGTGCGCTGTACATTCTTGAAGTTGACGAATATCCCCTGCGCGGTCTCCGGACGCATATACACCACGTTCGCGCTGGATTCTGTTACGCCTTGGAATGTTTTGAACATAAGGTTGAACTGACGGATGTCCGTGTAATCGAATGCGCCGCAATCCGGACAAACAATGTGATGCTCGCGGATCAAATCCATCATTTGATCGAACGTTAAACCGTCCACCACCATTTCAATCCCTTTTTCATTTAAGGCGTTTTCAATGATCTTATCGGCACGATGGCGGGATTTGCATTGTTTGCAGTCGATCATCGGATCGTTAAAGTTGCCTACATGGCCGGAGGCGACCCATGCCTGCGGATTCATCAGAATGGCAGCATCCAATCCGACGTTGTACGGTGATTGCTGAATAAACTTTTTCCACCATGCCCGCTTGATATTGTTTTTCAATTCCACACCTAATGGACCGTAATCCCAAGTGTTGGCCAAACCGCCGTATATCTCAGAGCCCGGAAAAATAAATCCGCGATGCTTGGCTAGTGCTACTACTTGATCCATGGTCACTGTCATAAGTAAACTACTCTCCTTCTCTATTACAGCTGCTTTAGCATATGATCGACGATGCGGTAAGAATTCTCCGACGCTTGCATGGTGAATTCCGCAAAATTTACGTCTGCTGAGCCATCCGCTTTATCCGACATCGAACGTATAATAACATGGGGAATGCCGTTCATTGAGCACACTTGAGCTACCGCAGCGCCCTCCATCTCCGTGCAGGCACCCTGCATTTCGTTGTGCAACGACGCAACCGTGTCGCGATTTGCTATAAATTGATCACCGGACAGCACCCTGCCAACTTTGACACGCCCCGGGAACAGTTCCCCACTCACCTGCGCAGCCAGTCTGGTCAATTGCCCATCCGATGGAAATATGGAAGTATCGGCAAACGGAATTGTTCCCCTGGGAAAACCGAGCGCTGTGACATCCATGTCATGCTGCATACATTCGGAGGAAACGACAATGTCCCCGACGTCGAGAACCGGGTCCACCGCCCCAGCTACACCGGTGAAAATAATCGCTTCGACTCCATATGTATCTATCAACACTTGGGTCGTCACCGCTGCATTCACTTTCCCGACACCCGATTTGCAGAGTACTATTTGTTTGCCGTGCAACAGCCCATCCAGGAAGGTCACTTGCGCTTTTTGCGTCTCCTCAACCTGCTCCATATGTTCCAAAAACTGCTCAATTTCTTCTTTCATTGCGCCGATAACGCCAATTTTTCCGTACGACAAGCGGGCAGCCTCCCCATCGATTCGTTAGGTGTTACTTTGTTGGTTTGTTGTGTTTGTGTCCCTCACAAAAGAAAGAGGCTCATTAACGATGAGCCACCGAATTTCTATGAACGACCTCATGCGGCAAAATTACCTGCATCTGCTCGGACGCTTCCTTAGTTTCTTTGTTCATCAGCTTGGTCAGCAATCTCATGGAGACCGCACCAATGTCGTACATTGGAATTGCTACGGTAGTCAACTGAGGACGAACCATAGAGGCCATGCGAATGTTGTCAACGCTTATGACCGAAATGTCATCAGGCACCTTCAATCCGCTGTCCTGCAGCGTGTGGATTGCGCCAATCGCCATCTCGTCCGTAGCCGCGAAAATTGCTGTCGGCCGTTCGCTAAGCTCCAAGAAATGCTTCGTTACCTCTAGCCCGGATTCATACCGGTAATTGCCGACGCGTACATACTCTTCTCGAACAGGGATATTTGCCGCTTCAAGCGCCTTCCTATAGCCCTGATAGCGAGCATAACCGTTTGCAGGATCCTGCAGCGTACCGGAGATCATCGCAATCTTGCGGTGTCCCTGCTCGATCAGGGTGGTTACCGCGTCAAACGCCGCCTTTTCATGGTCGATATCGACCGAAGCAATCGCATTGTTCTCATCTCTGGTCGCGCAGAGTACGATCGGAACGGAAGACGTTTTGAACGCTTGAATGTGCTCGTCCGTCACAGCCCCGCCCATAAACAACAGACCGTCGACCTGCTTCTCCAGCAGCGTGTTGATAACTCGGATTTCTTTTTCCTTCTTCTTGTCGGCGTTACATAGTATAATATTGTAATGGTACATATTGGCTATATCTTCGATCCCTCTCGCCACTTCGGAGAAGTTTGAATTGGATATGTCGGGAATAACTACACCAACAGTGGTTGTTTTCTTGCTGGCCAGACCTCTGGCAACGGCGTTCGGGCGGTAGCCCAAACGTTCTATAGCCTCAAAAACCTTCTTGCGGGTTTGCGGCTTCACGTTAGGATTATTGTTGACAACACGCGAAACGGTTGCCATAGAAACGCCTGCTTCTCTGGCTACATCATAAATAGTTACAGTCAAGATCATTCGCTCCAATATTTTCAATTGTTAATTGCTGCGTTCCGATTGTTATTAAACCTAATCATACGACAAAATACGCTTTTGCGCAATAAATGCGGCATCGTGCTTGATCTATAGTATCAAAAACAAGCAAAAAAAGCCAACTGCCACCGCAGCAGGCTTATTAGTCATTGAACGGTTACATGATAAGACGCCGGGTTATGCTAAGTCGTTCACCGACGGTGAATGTTTGGCTATTTGCGCGAGACGTTTACGAATCTCTTGGGTCCAAGGCTCGTCTTCCAACGATTGAGCCAGCAAAAGCAGATCCAGAAGCTCATTAATCCGTTCTTCTACAATGGTTTCGACCGGATCGGAAGCTCGTTTTTTCTCTGTGACCTTCACCATCAAGTGTGCGATTTCGCTAATGTCTTCGAACTGCAGCAGCTGCTTGTCCGGCACAGTGCCCAACTGCCCGATGACGCCGGTAAGTTCGGGCTTCACTTCTGCAAACACCTCACTGCGCTGACATACCGCACAAGAGAAAATGGGGACATTCTCAATTTGCACTTTGTTTTGGTAGATGACAGTCCTTAGCCGTATATTCATGGCGCTGCCACATTTGCATTGCTTATGCAACCCATACCACTCCTTCATTGCTGCAACAGGACCTCCGGTCATTTTGCTGTGCTTAACTCAAACTCGCTTTCTCACATGTAGAGTAATTCTACCTGGCAGACCAATCTCCTGCTGAGCTGAGTCTAGTAATATTTAGCACCAGTCCATCTGTCATAATTGCGGCGCACGGCTGGTACGGTTAAAAAAAGCATGGCCAATGCGGCTCCAATCGCGTCATTGCGTATATCAATTATATCCGGGGAGCGGCCTGGGACAAAGGACTGATGATATTCATCCGTGAGGCCGTAAATCACGCACAGCACCACCACCAGTGCCTTTCTTCGCCAGGTGAGCCTTCGTCCGCCCAACCCCCACGCGTAGGTCAGAGCCAAAATGAAGTACGACACGAAATGTCCCCAGTCAAATCCCTGCATTAGAGGGACTAACTGCTGCAGCTCATGCAGCCAGCCTCCCAGATCGTCCCCGGTTTGTGCAGACAAGCAGTAAATAACCGTCATCCACACTAAGGCAGGAAGCCACCTTACAGCATTTCTCATCTCACCAAACTCCTAATCCGAGCACAATCGCTGCTCCAGCTTATTTCTGAGTGAAGTCTGCGAGAACTCTCACGAACTCTCTAGTAAAAGCGGGCAGATCCGGTGGTCTTCGTCCCGACACGATATTTCTGTCCACCACCACTTCCTGGTCCACCCAGATGGCGCCGGCGTTTTCCAAATCGTCTTTGATGCCCGGCGTAGAGGTCATCGTATAGCCAGCGCAAATTTTAGCGGAGGCAAGTACCCACCCCGCATGACATATATGGGCGATCGGCTTCGCCGCCGAGTGAAATTCTCTTGTTAATTGTAATACTTGAGCGTAGCGGCGCAGCTTATCTGGCGCCCAACCGCCCGGCACATAGAGGCCAATGTAATCCTCAGATTTCACGTCATCGAAAGAATATTCACTGATCAGCGGAACACCGTATTTGCCGTGGTATACCGTGTTCGCTTTCGGCCCCGCAATATGGACCTCAGCCCCTGTTTCGCGCAATCGAAGCACGGGATACCACATTTCCAAATCTTCAAATTCCTCGTCCACCAAAGCCAACACCTTGTAACCTTTCAATTCCATGGTCATTCCTCCATCCTCTTTTCCACCCTTCAGGTAGCCAGTACATCCGGGTGCAAATATTTATTCAGCACTTCCACCACAGCCTTACCGCTGCTGCATTGGTCCAATTCCCGCCATATGGCAGAGCACTCCTTCAAACTGCTTTGCAGCAGACTGTTTTTCACCCGCAGTATCGACTGTACGGACATGCTCAAATCGGTGATCCCCAGTGCCAGCCAAATAGGCAGCGCCCGGATGTCACCCGCCATTTCTCCGCACACACTCACCTGCAGGTTAGCCGTTTTCGCCGCTTCCACCGTTCGTTTCAGCATTCTGAGCACGGCCGGATGAAAAGGATCATACAGATGCGCAACTGTCTCATTCATCCGGTCCACAGCCAAGATATATTGTACCAGATCATTCGTGCCGATGCTGAAAAAATCAACCTTTGGTGCGAGCAGCTCGGCAATAATGACCGCAGCGGGCACCTCAATCATAATACCGACCTCAATGTTGTGCGCGAACGGAATCGACTCGCCGCGCAGTTCCTGCTTTACGGATTCCAATATGGTGTTCGCTTTGTCGAGCTCTTCTATGGATGAGATCATGGGATACAAAATTTTGATACGGCCATAGTGGCTTGCCCGGAGGATCGCTCTCAGCTGTGTTTTGAACAGGTCGGTATGGTCTAACGAAATGCGTATCGCTCGGTACCCCAAGGACGGATTTTCCTCTTCCGGCAGCTCGAAGTAGTCGAGACTCTTATCGCCCCCGATGTCCAACGTCCGGATCACGACAGGCTTCCCGCCCATCTGTTCGGCCGCCTGCCGGTACACGGTGAACTGTTCTTCCTCCTGGGGCAGGCTGTCCCGGTCCATGTAGAGAAACTCCGTCCGAAACAGACCAACGCCAGACGCGCCGTTGCGCAGAGCAAGTTCCAAATCTTTCACGGTGCTGATGTTCGCCGCCAGCTGAAATGCCGCTCCGTCCTTGGTTTGCGCCGGAACCTCGGCCAACGCTTGCAGCTGCTCGTGCTGCTTATGCCAAAGAGATTTTCGGATCGTGTAGCGCTCAATCAGCTCTTCCGACGGATTGACATAAACAACTCCCTCGTCACCGTCAATGATAAGAAAGTCACCGTTTTGGATCGGCGTGCTCAGTTTGCCTTCCAGTCCGAGCACATATGGAACGCCCATTGCGCGAGCCATAATGGCGACATGCGAGGTTTTACCTCCCAGCATAGTCACCAAGCCCAACGCTTGATTCGGGTCAAGATGTACCATCTGGGACGGAATGAGTTCTTTTGCCACCACAATATAAGGATGGTCCCTAGGAGGAAGCGTATCTTCGAGCACTCCCAGCAGATGCTTTAGCAACCGGTTACCCACATCCTTAATATCCAGCGCCCGCTCCTTCATATATTGATCGTCTAGCAAATCAAACATATTGACGAATTTGTCGATCGCTTCCTTGACCGCTACCTCCGCCGCCTTGTATTGGCGCTGCATGATCCCCTGAACCTCGCTCATAAAAATCGGATCCTCCAGAATAGCAAGGTGGGCATCAAAAATCGAAGTTTGTTCCTCACCCAGCACAGTGACGAACTCCTGTTTGATATGCTCTATTTCATTCTTCGAAGAACGAATGCCATCGTACAGCCTTTCAAATTCATAGGCTAAGTCGGTGACATCGATCAGCTTGTCGGGAAAGTCCCATTCCCAGGTTGGAATGACAAAAGCGTTCCCCATTGCAATACCGGACGAAGCTCCAATCCCCTCAACCAAAAGAATTCCCTCCCCTTGTGTCCTCGCTCTTCAGTTCAACGGACATCACTGATGCCTGTCCTTTCTTCACCGCTTTATACGGTGCGAAGCTCCAAGACTTCACTTTCTCGACATTGGTGATAATCATAGGCGTCGCCAGAGATTTGCAGCCTTTTGCCACCTTTTGCAGATTGAATCGAACAAGCAGTTGTCCTGACTCCACGGTATCGCCTTCCTTAATGAATGCTGTGAACCATTTGCCCTGCAGCGGAGCTGTGTCTATGCCGATATGAAGCAGCACATCCACGCCTTCCTTTGTTTGAATGCCAACGGCATGCAGGGTCGGGTATAAAATAATGATCTTACCGGCCACCGGCGAAACCAGCTCACCCCGTTCCGGCATAAAAGCAACACCGTTGCCGACCAGCTTATTGGCAAATATTTGATCTGGCACTTCCTCCAGCGGTATCATTCTACCCTGCATTGGAGCATTAAACAGCACTTGATGGCTTTCTTTGCCCAGCAGCTTCTTGATTTCTTCCCGAATCAGCTCAGAGTATGTGCCGAACACCACCTGCACATTGCCTCCGCCGAGCCGAATGACTCCTACAGCCCCCAAATGCTTCAGAGCGGAAATGTCGAGCAGCCGGTCGTTGACTAAAGTCAACCTGAGTCTAGTGATGCAAGCCTCTATGCTTTTAATGTTTTCCCTGCCTCCCAATGCCTGAAGAACAAGCGGTGAGCGGTAAGGTATATCGCCGGCCCACTCTTCGAGGTGAGAGCCTTCTTCGCGTCCAGGTGTCGGGATTCGAAATCGCCGTATAGCCCAGCGGAACAAAAAATAGTATACAAGTCCATATGCCAGCCCTAGCGGCAGCAGCAGCAGCCCGTTGCGCGAGAGATGCAAATTAATTAAAAAGTCGATCGCTCCAGCCGAATACGAAAAACCGTGATGAATATCGAGCGCAGAAGCGATCCACATCGCAAAGCCGGATAAAATGGCATGAACGATAAATAAATAAGGCGCAACGAATAAAAAAGCGAATTCGATAGGTTCAGTTACTCCTGTTAAAAACGAGGCGAGTGCCGCCGTCATAAAAGTAGCCCGAATTTTGGGCTTCAGATCTTCCCGGGCTTCCTGGATGATCGCCAGCGCGATGGCAGGCAGAGCAAACATCATAATAGGGTACAACCCCGCCATGTAGACGCCTGCCGTAGGGTCACCGGAAAAATATCGCGGCAAATCCCCGAAGATCATTTCACCTCCGGGTTTTTCATAAGCACCCAATTGATACCAGAAAAAATTGTTGAATACATGGTGTAATCCCGAAGGCACTAACAAACGATGGATCACGCCATATAAAAATGTCCCAAACCCGCCTAAACTAAGTATGGCATCGGAGAGCGTTTCCATGAAGGCTTCCATGTATGGGCCGATTTCGATTGTGATGATGCTTAGAAAAAAAATCGACAGTCCCATAAGAAACGGAACCATCCGGGGGCCGCCAAAAAGCTGGATGTATTCGGGCAGACGAATATTTTTGCAGCGATGATATAATACTGCGGCCAGCAATCCGATTAATATGCCTCCCGGTACACCGAGATGGAATACATCGCCCAAGTAATGCTTGGTCACTTGTATGAATATGAGATGACCGATCAGTGCCGACATGCCGGCAATTCCCGCGCTTTCCGTCAAACCGAGGGCGACCCCGACGGCGAATATCATCGGTAAGTACGTAAAAATTGTATTGCCGCAAAATAATAAAATTTCACCGAACCGGGACATGTTTACTTCGTCCCACGGCAACGTCCCCAAACGCAGCAGAATAGCTGCAACCGGGATGGTCATGGTCGGCAGCATCAGCGACCGGCCTAACTGCTGCAAATTACCCATCCAGTTCAAAACCTTCGCACCCTCCTTTCTAGTTCGATGGTAAGGCCAACCGGCTGCTTTTGTCAAACAACAGAAACCTCCCGGTTCCGTTCAATCACGACGCTTCATCCGCAAAAGAAAACGGGCCGGATGGCCCGTATAGAATGTCGGCAATGGTCGGATGCACGGAGCGTCAAGCTTCGCATACATGCCACGTGGATTGGCTTCACGTGTCGGTGCTGCGATTATACAGAGCGATGCGGACGTTCTCCGCTAACGTGTAACCCGCGTTCCGTGGATCATGCTGCTGCGTGATGGCAGACACGACCGCAACACCATGAGCCCCTGCCGCAATTACCTGCGATGCATTGTTGTGATTGATTCCACCAATACCAACCAGAGGGACATCCCATCGTGCGGCGATATCCCGGATCAGACCGGTACCGATAGCTTCTCCCGCGTCAGGCTTCGTGGAGGTGGAGAAAATGGGCCCAACGCCCAGATAATCCGCACCGTTCTCCATCGCCCACTCCGCCTCCTCCATGGTTCCGGCGGAAATGCCAATGATCTTGTCATCGCCCAGCAGCCTGCGTGCGGCCAGCCCGGGCAGATCATCCTGCCCGACATGTACGCCGTCGGCATCCAATAGCAGCGCAACATCGATACGATCGTTGACTATGAACGGAACTGAGAATTCGCGGCATAAATCACGAAGCTGCTTCCCCTGTTCCATCACCTGCTTTAACTGCGCGTGCTTTTCCCGAAGCTGAAGCATGGTAACACCACCGGCTAGTGCTTCCTGCGCCATCTGGAGCGCGGTACGGTGCCCGGCTGCCTCAACTCCCATCACCAGGTATACCGGAAGAGCTGAAGTTACCCTTTCACGCGACAAGGTTATTTCCCTCCCGGCAGCAGGATGGAGTCTTCCACCTTGATGCAGCGGTCCATGATGACTTCCAGCCCTCCGGCCTTCGCCACGTCCGCCGCCTCTTCGCTGTAGATTCCTTGCTGCAGCCAGAATACCTTTGCTTTAATTTTGACCGCTTCTTCAGCTACCGGCAAAACATACTCGCTGCGCCGAAACACATTCACAATGTCAACAGGTTCAGGTATATCAGACAACGAAGCATAGCAAGCTTCACCTAAAATTTGCTCCGCGTTTGGATTAACCGGAATGATCCGGTAGCCTTTCTTCTGCATCGCCTCAGATACCATGTAAGATATACGATCAGGCTTGTCCGATAAGCCCACCACAGCTACATTGCGGGAAGAGTGCAAGATCTCCTTAATCCGGTCCCTTGATGGGTTTTCAAATGCCATGACGGCTCAGTCCTTTCTCTATTCGCTGTTTCTATTCCTCTATCATTATTTTATTTGGTATAAGACAGTGCTTGTCGTCCCATAGCTTCCCAGGTTTGAAGAAACTGTGCTTTGTCGATCTTGACCTGTGCTTTTCCGCTGAGGGGATCGTTGACATATACGTTCTGCTCATCAAAACCGACAAGCAGTACGGCATGCTCCATAAATGTTGTTTTGATCGGACCGATCGGCGTGTCCCATACCGTCCATTTGTTCGGCACCTTGTAATCAATGGTTGTCCACACAACGGACGGAATGCCCTCACGCAGCTGCTGCTCCAGCTTATGGAAAGGCTCGTTGGTTAGATCTATCGCAGTGGGAATATATTTATGCTGCAGCTCGAACAGCGCTGTGTGGTATATGCCAAAGCCTTTAGCAGCCCCGGTGATTTCACCGACAAAACCTGTGTTGGGATTACCCCAAAAGACTATTTCACCATTCTTGCCCATTCTCAGCGGGGTTGTATCCCGCTTCATCTCTGGAAGCAGCTTCATTTTGTCCTTCTGCACTCCGTAAAATTGCAGCAGCATCGTCAAGCTGGTCAGCTCACAGCCCGACGGCAGCTCCGGTAGCTGACGAACAACAGGTGCTTCCAGCATCGCAGACTTCGCCGGTGCAGGCGCGGCCGCTGTGGCCGCGCTGGGCTGCTCCACGACTGCCGTCTCGGCGCGAGCGACAGGAGCAGCTTCACGAAACCAAGCTTGCCCGGTTATCTTGCCATATAGCAGAACGGCGAGCACACCGCTGGCGAACAGGAGGCCGGCAATTAGAAAAAAACCAAGGGTGACTTGGATTCCTTTCCATAGCACCATCATCTTAACTCAACCCACTTCATATTATTGTCATCTTGTTGTTCGCATGCGGCTTGTGACAAGATTATTGTTCGACTAATTCGATATGCGCTCCTAAGGACAATAAATGCTCGAAATAGTGCGGATAAGATTTGGCCACATGATGGGCATCGTTGATGATAAGCCCCTGCTCCGAACGCAATCCGACCACAGTTAATGCCATGATGACCCGGTGATCGTAGTGTGCGTTAATCTCGACACCGCCTGGCACTCCTTGCGGGCGGCCGTGCACAATAATCTCGCTTTGCCGTTCCTCTACGTCAGCTCCCGCTTTGCGCAGTTCGTTGAGGTAGTCGGTGATGCGGTCGCATTCTTTGTAGCGTAAGTTTTCCACATTGTAAAAGCGTGAGGTTCCTTCAGCGAACACAGCTGCCGCCACCATTGCGAGCACGGCATCTGTAAAATGGTCTCCGTCGAACTCCCCGCCCAGCAGCTGTTGATTGCCGAGAACCCGTACGAGCCCGCTCTCATGAGTGAGATTTACACCCATGCTGCGCAGCACGTCGACCACCGCTTTTTCCCCCTGCTTGCTATTCTCCTCGAGCCGAAGCACCGTCACGTCGGAGTTGGTCACAGCGGCGGCGGCCAGAATAGCGGCCGAACCCGGATAATCTCCCTGTACTACGTACTTTTGCGACTGATAACTTTGCCGGCCTGGCACGTTGTAATGCATCAGGTCATCTGATGCCTCAATTTTGATCCCGGCCTGCTGCAGCACTTCCAGCGTCTGGCCGACGATCACCTTGGATTTCAGATCGTGCAGCACTTCGATCTCACTGTCCTCTTCAAGCAGCGGTGTCAAAAACAACAGGGAGCTCAGGAATTGGGAACTCACGCTGCCCGATACCGTCAGCTTGCCCCCACGGGGGCGGCCGCCGCGAATTGTAATAGGCAGCTTACCCTGATTATGTTCGACCTCTACACCCATCTGCTGCAGTGTCGCAATTAAATCGTCGTGCGGACGTTTGCCCAGTGAATCGGGGTAAGTGTTCACAAACGTTACTTCAGGACACAAAGCTGCGGTAGACATCAAAAAACGCAGCACTGCTCCTGCATTGCCAACGTTCAATTCTTTCACCGGCTTAGGATGCCTGCCGAACCCCTGAATGGTCATTTTCTCGTCGTCTTCCTCGACAACCGCACCCAGATCGCGAATACACCGGCGCATCGCATCACTATCCTCACTATGGGCGGGATAATAGATCGTGCTGGTGCCTTCAGCCAGCGCCCCGATCAGCAAATAGCGCGTGGTGTAATTTTTGGAGGACAGGGCTTGAATCGTACCTTTTAATTGATTTGTCGGCTTCACAATGGCTTTCATGTATATGTAGCTCCCCTTTTCCGAAAAAAAAGTCCGTATTAATAACCTGTTTGCTTATAGGTACAGCCAGTTTACCATATGTTTCATAACGTTGAAAACGGGAAGTTTGACCCTCGCCGGCATTGTCTATATCATGAGTGGAGATGGATCATTACTTTGTTAGGAGGCACAAGATGCAAACGATTACCCCCCAGCAGCTCAAAAACCGGTTAAATAACAATGAGCCGCTGCATATCATCGACGTAAGGGAACCTGAAGAAATCGCAACCGGCATGATTGCCGGAGCCGTGTCGATACCGCTCGGGCAAATCCCTGAGCGCATCGACGAGATTCCGCGGGACAAAGAGACGATTCTCGTATGCCGAGGCGGAAACCGCAGTAAAAGAGCTTATGACTTTTTGACCGCTCAGGGCTTCACAAATCTCACCAATATGACCGGCGGTATGATGGAGTGGGAGGCGCTTTAAAGCGCCTGCTCCACTCGGTCAACGATTTCCTTCACAGTTAGACCGGTTGTGTCAATCGTAAGATCTGCGAAATCATACGCGTGCTTGCGACGCTGCATAAGTGCCTTCACCTTTTCCTCCACATTCCCCTGTACCAGTGGCCGGTTTTCATCGAGACTTACGCGCGAGATAATCGTTTCCAGCGAGGCTGTTAAAGCAATAACAAAGCCGCGTGTTTTCATACATATCCTATCTCTCTCAGCTAGCACGGCGCCGCCGCCTGTTGATATCACCTGTCCGTTGTCCGCCAATGTGCGCTCGATCATCTCGCTCTCCAACGCCCGGAATGCAGCTTCTCCTTGCAGCTTAAATATCTCGCTGATCGTCGTGCATTGCTCCGCCTCTATTTGCTGATCGGTATCTACGAACCGCCAGCCCAACCGCTCCGACAGCGCCCTGCCAACCGTTGATTTCCCGCTTCCCGCGAACCCTATCAGTACCACGTTTTGCATTGCCAACGTACTATACACCTCGCATGCGCATAAAAATATGAACCCTATAATCATAGCACAGGCAGCAAATGAAGAATAGAAACTAACATAGGGACATAAGATTGAACTGTGGATGTATGTGTGAATTTTATCATCCGATGCAGTGGCGATGACAATAAGGCTTTCCAGGCCTCCCCAACCATTATGGAAGCGAGATGATCTTGTCCATGCAATCTTCGTTGCAAAAATCAGCACCTGCTCACCTGAATTGTGCGCAGCGCAAATGGGATCAGCTCGGTGATCCTGCCCATGTCCTGTGCAGAGAAGATGTAGTGTGGATCTTAGAATTTATCAAAAAAAAGGTGGCTGAGGAGGACCCCCAACTCATGGAGCTCTCCCAGCCACGCTTATTGCAAAATTTTCGTCATTTCGCAGAGATTGCATTAATGCTGATCAACCAAAGATCCCGCTTCGATTCGGAAGCCGACCTTCTGAAAGCTTGGATCGCAGAAGCCACTCACGGCCTGACACCGTCTGACCGCCGTGACTCAGCGAAGCTTAGTTCTCCATCCAATTAAAGTGGAAGGAGCCTTCCTTGTCCACACGTTGGAAGGTGTGCGCACCAAAGTAATCTCTTTGCGCTTGCAGCAGATTCGCAGGCAAACGCTCAGTACGGTAGCTGTCATAGTAAGCCAATGCCGACGCAAAAGCAGGCACCGGAATACCGCGTGATACAGCGGTGGCCACAACGGATCTCCAAGCGTCCTGATAGTTTTCAACTACGCCTTGGAAGTATTCGTCAAGCAGCAGGTTTTTCAAATCGGCGTTACGGTCGTACGCATCCTTGATGTTTTGCAGGAAGCGCGCACGGATGATGCAGCCGCCGCGGAAAATCATAGCGATGCTGCCGTAATCCAGGTTCCAGTCGTATTCTTCCGACGCTGCACGCATTTGTGCAAAGCCTTGAGCGTAGGAGCAAATTTTACTTGCATACAGTGCTTTGCGGACCGCTTCGATGAATTCTTTGCGATCGCCTGTGTAAGCCGGTGCCTTCGGTCCGTTCAATACCTTGCTTGCTGCTACACGCTCTTGCTTCATAGCGGACAAGAAACGAGAGAACACGGATTCCGTGATGATTGACAATGGAACTCCAAGATCCAAGGCGCTTTGGCTAGTCCATTTTCCTGTACCTTTTTGGCCTGCGGAATCGAGAATTACATCGACCATTGGTTTGCCGGTTTCAGGATCCTTTTTGGTAAAGATGTCTGTAGTGATCTCGATTAAGTAGCTGTCGAGCTCGCCTTTGTTCCAATCCGCGAAGATTTCATGAAGCTCTTCGGTACTCACGTCGAGCACGTCCTTCAGCAAATGGTACGCTTCGCAGATCAGCTGCATGTCGCCGTACTCGATGCCGTTGTGGACCATTTTTACGTAGTGGCCTGCGCCGTCCGGTCCGATGTATGTGCAGCAAGGGTCTCCGTTGACCTTCGCCGAGATTGCTGTAAGAATCGGCTCAACCAGCTCGTACGCGTCTCTTTGACCGCCGGGCATGATGGAAGGCCCCTTAAGCGCTCCTTCTTCACCGCCGGATACACCGGTTCCGATAAAGTTGAAACCAAGCTCGGAAAGCTCTTTGTTTCTACGCTGTGTATCAGGGAAATAAGCATTACCGCCATCGATAATGATGTCACCTTTATCCAAATGCGGGGTCAACGCATTGATTGTTGCGTCCGTGCCTGCGCCCGCCTGTACCATGATCAATATTTTACGCGGCTTTTCCAGAGAAGCGACAAACTCCTCGATGCTGTATGTACCTACGAGCTGTTTGCCTTTTGCTTCTTCCAGCAACGCGTCGGTTTTTTCACGGGAACGGTTATACACCGATACGGTGAATCCTCTGCTTTCAATGTTCAGTGCCAGGTTTTTACCCATCACAGCGAGTCCGATGACTCCCACTTGTTGCTTAGACATTTCTTTATCTTCCTCTCCTTCTTTTTTCCTACCCAGAACCTATTATACGATTTTAAAACGATTTTGAAAAATAATGTTTTTCAAACCCCTATTAAATCGTCATCGCTCCGAACCCGCCGTCAACAGTCAACAGGGATCCGGTCACAAAGCTGGAGGCCTTCTCCGAGGCAAGGAATACCGCCGCGCCCTGCAACTCTTCCGCGTCGCCGAACCGGTTCATCGGCGTGTGCCGCATGATCGATTCCACCCGATCGGGAGACAAAATTTTACGGTTCTGTTCCGCAGGGAAAAAGCCCGGGATAATCGCGTTGACACGCACGCGGGCGGGTGCAAATTCACGTGCCAGGAACTTGGTGACGTTGTTCACCGCCGCCTTTGATGCAGAATAAGTAAACACGCGGGACAGCGGTATTTCAGAGGATGCGGATGATATATTGATAATGCTTCCTCCTTCACCTTTATCCACCATATGTTTACCAAAAACTTGGCAGGCTAACACAACACTTTTCAGGTTCACTTCCATAATAGAATCCCATTCGTCCATTTGCAAATCGAAGAATGGGGTCGGGCTGTTTTTGCCGGGACAATTCATCAGCACATCTACACGGCCGGTCCATGCCAGCACATCGGCGAGAACCTGCTGCAAATCCTCGACCTTCGTTGCATCTGCGGAGAATACCTCGGCGCTGCCGCCCGCCTCTTCGATCTTTTTTTTCACTTCAATCGATTTCTCGGCATTGCGCCCCACTACTGCGACATTTGCGCCATGCCCGCCGAGTGCGATTGCCATCGCTCCGCCCAGCGTGCTGTTCCCCCCGATAATAACAGCTGTTTTCCCAGTTAGATCGAATAAGTTCATGTGAAGCGCCTCCTACATAAAAAAGTTGTCTGGAAATGCCTGCGTGCGTTAGAGTACCTGCGAACTGTGGATATAATTCAGTGATATGCTGCGTGCTCATACTTCTTTAGCATCGGCAGCTTCTTCGTGGTCATGATCGATTGTGACTGCCTCCAAGCGAAAATCATTGCGTGTGCTGCAGCTGATAAGCGGCGATTGCGTCAAATTCATCTTTCAACTGATGATACACACGTGTGTAAATCGATGCTAACCGCTGATACCTGCGGTGATTCTCCTCGTTCATCTGATGACTATTCTGAATTTGCATCCATGCATGCACAGCGCTAAAGTCCTTAATCTCGCCCAAGGCCAGTAACCCAAGCTGAGCGGCGCCAAGACCCGAGCTCTCTATGGAGTTAGGTACCACTACCGGGCTCCCCGTCACATCGGACATCATCTGCAGCCAAAACGGAGAGCGGGCAAACCCTCCGGAAGCTCGAATTTCCTTCGTCGGCCCGGACAGCTCCTCCAGTGCGGACAGCACTGATTGAATGCGGTACATCACGCCTTCCAGCACAGCGCGGATCATGTGCTTCTTCTCATGATACAGAGACAAGCCGAAAAATACGCCGCGCGCGTTGGCGTTCCAGTAAGGAGCACGTTCACCGGCCAGCAGCGGGAGGAAAATTAGCCCGTCGGACCCTGCCGCCACTTCCTCCGCCAAGGAAGTAAGATAATCGTATGGGTCCATGCCTCTGCTGCGCCCCTCCTGCGCTTCGGCTGTGGCCAGCTGGTCACGCACCCAGCGGAACATGATGCCACCATTGTTGATGGCCCCACCGACAACCCAGACATCTTCTTTTAATGCGTAGCAGAACAGTCTGCCTTTCGGGTCGGTGATCGGCTCGCGCACTACGCCGCGTACCGCACCGCTCGTGCCGATTGTCACGGCATATACACCCTGCTCGAATGCTCCGACTCCCAGGTTTGCCAGGACGCCGTCAGAAGCGCCTATGACGAACGGTGTGTCCGCATCCAATCCCATGGCGTCGGCATATTCCTTCTTCAGGCCGGCGACATGGTGAACGGTGGACACGGGCTCGGACAGCTGCTCGCGCCGCACACCGCACGCCTCCAATGCCTGCGTGTCCCACTCCAAATTGCGCAGATTGAACAATCCCGTAGCACTTGCAATGGAGTAATCAATCAAGAATTTGCCGAACAGCTTGGCAAATACATACTCCTTGATCCCAATGAACTTATGCGCTTGCCGAAAAATACCGGGCTCGTGCTCCTTCAGCCACATCAGCTTGAGCAGCGGCGACATCGGGTGTATCGGCGTGCCCGTGTTGCGGTATATCTGGTGGCCGTCCAGCTCCTCCTTCAATTCACGCACGTAAGCAGAGCTGCGGTTGTCCGCCCATGTGATGCATGGGGTCAACAGCTGAAGATTGCTGTCAACGGCAATCAAACTATGCATCGCGGAGCTAAACGATACGCACAAAATTTGGCTGGGCAGTATTCTGGCTTTCGCCAGAACGCTCCTTACCGCATCGAGCACTGCCTGAAAAATTTCATCCGGGTCCTGCTCGGCCATGTCGGGCCGGGGAGTATACAGCGGGTATTCCACCGAGTGCGAGGCCAGCACCCGGCCGTCCCGATCGATCACAAGTGTCTTCGTGCTAGTTGTGCCTAGATCGGCCGCTATGATGTAAGGCTTCTGCTGTGACAGGCTCATTTCACCAGATTCCCCTCGCTGTCAAATTGAAAATCATAAGGCTCACTCAAGATTTCGATATCCGGATGACGCTTTGCTTCCTCCAGTAAATTAACTGAAATTTCAATTTCACCTAAATGAAGTGTATCTTGGATTCTGACGAGCTTACATTTGGTGTAATCCAGGATATTGCAGGTTTTCACGCCTGCTTTGATCGCGTAAAAGTCGTTGTCCAACGTGCTCGCGATTTTGGTTGGTGCGCACACCGTCGAAGTCAATCCATTAACAACAGTCGCATGCAAATCCATCTGGTCGACCAGCCGTTGAGTGGTGAAGTCCGCGGTTCCTACCCCGTTGGCGTTGCCCTTCGTCTCAGGCGTGAGATCAAGCACAACCATCTTGGATACCTCGGGTCCGCCATGAGCGTACGGCGTGGGATAGCGGCCTGTCACGTTAGGATCCATCCCGTCACCGCTGATGTTCTTGCCAATATAGTCGATCACAAGCACGTCAATTTGCTCCAACAATATTTTCGGCAGCCGGGCTTTCGCTTCCACCAGCAATTGTTCCTCTCGGGCTTCGATCTGCTCGGCAGGCAGCACCTCGATTCTGCAGGTTTGGTCATACGCGTTCTCCACCAGGGCGACCCCGAACACAATCGGCAGCTTCTCGATCATAATCTTCGCCATAGCCGGCACATTCTCCGCCATGTATTTGAAGCCCAGCTGGTGGCACGCTTCAGCGCCCTTCTGCTTGCCGAGCCCGATGGCGATCATTTTCATAATACCGCTTTCAATCCGTCCCCGGAATGCCGTATGCGGTTTAACCCGGTTGATGACAACGATTGCATCCGCCGTAGAAGCGATCTGATCGACATACACCGGCAAGCCGTTTGACAGCTCATCAATCTTCACCACTTCCATCGAAGAACGTATAGGTGCGCCCATCGCTTCTTCCGTCACGCCCAAATGCTCCAGCACTTCCTTTTGCCCCTCGGCAGTAGCACCGCCATGGCTGCCCATGCAAGGCACGATGAACGGGTGTGCGCCGGCTTGTTTGATGGCATCGATCGTCACCTTAGTGAAAAGATCTATATTGGCGACTCCACGGCTTCCGACCGCGACAGCGACCTGCTGCCCCGCTTGGATCCGATCGATCGCGCCCGGCTTGCGCAGCTCCTCCTGAAGCACGCCGGTGAGATTATCGATCTTGGTTCCATCGAACTTCTGCCGGATTTTAACCATTTGCGGAATGGGAATGTCCTTAAGCACTTTTCTAAGAATACTCATGATAATTGCGCCTCCTTTTTAGCGGGTGAAGACAGATATTTGGGTTAACGTATGATGGGTTGCACGGAATCGCGAATAACCAGCTCTGTGTGAAATAAAACCTTGCTTTTTTCAACCTGCTTCGTTTCTATGAAAGAGAGCAGTTGCGCCGCTCCCTCTCTGCTGATTTCTTCGATAGGCCTGCGCACGGTGGTCAGCGCCGGAGTCATAAACGCAGAGAAAACATGATCATCGAAACCGGCCACCGAAATATCTCCCGGTACGGAGAGCCTCCGTTCTGTAATCGCTTTAATCGCCCCTAGCGCCATATCATCATTACAGCAAAACACAGCCGTAGGCCGGTGATCCAGCTGCAGCAGACGGGTCATCGCTGCGTGTCCGCTCTCCAGATCGTAGTTGCCCTGCACCCTGTACTCCTCCCGCTGTGGAATATCGTGGCGTATCATTGCTTCCACGTAGCCGTCCAGCCTGGCTTGGGTCGATTTAAAGTTCTGCTTACCCTCAATGATTGCGATGTCTCGGTGGCCCTGAGCAATAAGATGTTCGACGATGCGGCAGGCACCCCGCTGATCGTCCGGTATGTAATTCATGACCTGTACATTCTCAACTTCCCTGTTTAATACGACAAGCGGTATTTCCAGTCCCGCCGCGTATTCAATAAATTCTTGGTCTGCTGAGCTTTGGCTCATCACTATGATGCCGTCATAGCTTTTGCGGTTCACCTTATGATAGCTTCTGTAGTCATCAATGCCGCGCACGATAAGATTGTACTCGTCTTTGATCACATGATTGACGCCTTTGAGAGATTCGTACAGAAAGCCGGCCGAGGTGCCGGTATGCAGCGTTGAAAAAAACAGCCCTAAATTGTAAGATCGATCCAATACTAGACTTTTTGCGTTGTAATTAGGGGTATAATTGAGATGCATCGCAAGCTGCCGTATTCGCTCTTTGGTCTCCTGATTGATTAACGGACTGTCGTTCAAAGCACGGGACACAGTGGTATGAGATACATTGGCCAGCTTGGCGATATCTTTGATCGTAACGCTCACTGCTACCACCTCGGACTCATCATAACACAGTGCTGCACACGTTAACAATGTGTATATCTTGCGTTGCGTTGCACTTATTTTGCGTTCGCTCTTAACCAAAAAAGAGCCTGTGCACGGCGGCACAGACTCTTGGTTTAATTAGCGTTACATCTCCAGCTGAAGCATCTCATACCTCAGTTCCGCCAATCGCTCCTTGCTTTGTTTGACGGCCTCCGCGTCATCCTGCTGAAGAGACTCGTGCAACATGGCCAGCTCGTAGTCAATCTCCAACCGCAGCACCGGAATCCGCTCGTCGGGCCGCTTTGATCGGAATGCCTGAATCATTTCCTCAACGGTAATGACATGTTCTTTCTGAAACAGCACTTTATGTTCAACACCCGAGATTTCTACCATGCGGATGATTTCTCCGAACATAATGTTCTCGATTAGTATTTGTCGATCCTTGAATCGCTTGACTACCGCATGCCCCCGGGTGTCACCGATCATTTTCTCCATCAACTCAGCGAGTTTCTCGTCTTTGAAGGAGTAGTTCCCTACAATTTTGTACCTTTCACCCAGCCGTTGGAATCTCAGCTTCACCAGCTTTCTGCCGGTGCGGATTGACACGATAAATTGTTGATCACTCTCGTTCCAGTATAACGAATATCCTTCTTGGATGAGTGCTTTAATGAAGTTGCGGATTAGCCGACGGTCAAATCGTAACTCAAGGTTGCAATATTCCACTTCATGACTCTTACTCACGGCAATCCCTCCCATAAAAAGGTACAATGTACAGATTTTAATAGAATTTTCAGACAATTCGCCACTTGCTTCTATCTTATTATGAATCATATGATTTAGCAACTTGGTTTAGTGACTATTTCTTTAACATTTTTACACAGCAGAAAAGCCCAGGGCAAGCTGCCGCTGAGTTCTTCTGCCCGAGCATGCATTCATTACTTCGATATCTGCTCCAGAAGCCTCTGTTCTTTTTCATGCTCCAGCTTTTGGGTTAAGTCGGTCCTGGCCGGTTGGTTGATCGTGTAACCGTCACTGCCGTCCTCCATTTTCTCGAGGACCAACGTGGCGCTAATGTAATGAGTCGTTGTCGCGGTCTTTCCATAGTTCGTCATCATAAACAAATACCGATAGGAATTTTCATCCAGTCTATCAACGGTAATCGGTTTGGACAGCATCGTAATATCGTCGTCCATCACATAATCTTTGTTCTCGTACGACTGGTTCATCGTGTCGTTGATGTAATTCCGAATGGCTTCGAGCCTGTGCGTGTTCACCTCATCCGTGATCACATAACGCTCTCCGCTTACGATTCTGCTTTGCGTAGGCAGCTGCTTTATACGCCGCTGAAGTTCCTCACTGCTGACATATAATTCACCCGTAAGCTGCTCTTTTGACTGTTTCAGCCCGCTCGTATCGATCCCCATCCGCCGGATATCGGACAACCGGTAATACACCAGTGACTTGTCCTTCGCGTCTTTCGCATAAGTTAACAGCACAGGATAGTCGGCGCCAAGGTAATTGACCATCGTGGAGTACGGGTTGTGAAACATGAATTCGTCGGTCGATAAATCCTGCTGTTCCACAGGCTGCTCCGGATTGATCCGGCTGTTTATGTAGATGGTTCTATTGTGGTCCTTGAATATGATATTAGCTCCGAGCAGATTGCCGAGCTCCTTCACAGGTAAATAACTTGAATCTTGATAGATCAGAGTCGGATTCGCCATCTGCACCGGAGTGCCGTTAAGCACGATATTAAAATCCGGGCGCAAATAAGCATCGACCCGCTGCAGCACATCTTGCGAATAAACGCCGGCAGTAAACGTGCCGCCCAGCACGGCTGCCATAACAAGGACGCGTTTCCATTGGTTCATTCGATCTCCAAACCTTTCTTATGTAACTTCAGCGACTGGCCTTGCACATGTTTTTTCAATAGTTCCGTCGGCCTATATATATCTATAACCATTAGTGCTTTATATTCGCCGTTAAATGACAAAATCCTCCACCGGGTAAAGGAATAATCACCATAAATGATCAAAACCCCACTGCCTGCATCCCAAGGGAATGTGACAAATGGGGTCCTGCTATGTTAGGCCGTGGATGGAGTCGAACGGCAGCAGTCACTAATGACGATCAATAAGCCTTCGGCACTTCTACTTTGTTGGTTACTCCGTTTTCTGTAAAATACAAGTGGACTCCATGGTCTTGGTCATCCATGAAATAGGAGACATACTTAGGTTCGTCCTTGCGAATGGGAACGAGCAGTGTCACGATACGGTGGCTGCGCGCCGGTCGGGCGGATGCCGTCAGATGCCACTGCCGTTCGAAGCCTTCGATTTCGGAGGGCTCCACATCTGTAAATTCATTGTGTTGAGATATATCCAAATCGCCGGAAGCACTATACACGAAGCGGCCGTCCATGTCCGCCTTCCGCCCTTGCACCTTGAAAGACTGACCATCGATTTTCATCTCATAAAGCGTGTGGAACAACCAATCGATGCGCCCGGGCTGTGACAGGTCGACATGGTCTACAACCACAATATAAGATTTTCCGAAAAAGTAGAGCTCCCGCACGCAGCGTTCCAAGTAAGGCACGTTTTCTTTATAAGCAGCGGTCGCGTTGCAGCGAGAGTAGCTGTAATTGTCGTGATTCTCTACGGCCTCGACGGTGCCGGAAGCCGCCATATTAAGCACCTTGTTCGTCCCGGCGTATTGGCCTGCTCCATCTATAAGCAAGCTGTTCGTAGCTCGGGTTTGTTTGCGCCAATTCATATGCATCGTGCTGCCAAAGGCTATGTAATAGCCGCTTTCAATGGCCAACGGTTCACCGAATGCGTGCAGCAGAAACCCGTTCTGGTCACCGTGGCTGTGGCTGATCGAACCGTACGGACTGCTCTTGGTCAAAAGCATAATGTGCCTTTCCGGATCATGCATATCTGCATGAAAGGCGACCCAGCCAATGTCCCGGAACCATTTCACCGGGTCGACCTCAGTAGGCTGCTGCGCTTCAACCGTTGGATAATCATGGAGATACATCATTTCATCGAATCGGAAGTCCCACCAGCCATAGTTGTAAAACTTCATTTCGGAATCCGTGTCGGTCGCCTTGGTCTGTTCAAAATACCATTGATACAAGCCGTTGCCGGTTATGCCCGCGAATTGCCGGATATTGAACCCCGTTTTCAAGCTGACCGGATCTCCCAATGAGGACTGATCGCCAAAGCTGGCGCGAATCGTGTCCGGGCTAAAGCAGTACAACGGAAAATCCCCGGTTTTTTGAAAAAACGGACGGCGGTAGAAATCGATATCGGTGTACTTTCTCAGCAGATTCAGCGCCTCGGTGACAAACGCCATGCCGGTCGTCCAGTACATAGGGCCCTCCGCCCATCCCCCGTCCGCGCCGCCCCAAGGAGTGTACAAGCATGAGTAGTATTCGAGGGTGTAGTTCAACCAAGAGTTCGCCTTATCCTCCTCGCCGAGCATCGCGATACAGCAGGGTACCAGCACGGAGGAGAGAGACCGGACCGCATGGCTGTCAAACGGCACATGGTGGATTTTAGAGCGTTCCATCACATGGAAAGCAACCTGCTCGGTGCGCTGCAGCAGGCGCTCGCGTACCAGCTCCCTTTCTGTCTCAGTGAGCGCATGATACAACCAATCGTACCCCCACGCCAATGCTCCGGCGATCCGAAACGCAGCTTCATCGTTGTAATCGCGGCTGGTTGTCCCTTGGGGATCCCATGCCGTTACATGCATAAGCCAAGTTTTCGCGTTCTCGATCAGTGCCCGATCTTCCAACACCACCCCGGCAATACTCAGATGGCGAATAGCATACAGCGCCTCTTGGCAATCCATATACATTTGGCGCCAGAGCTTCGCGACGCGCTTGTTGTTCGGATAGGGCAGCGGCTCGGCGATGAGAGCTCTCTCCGTCCAAGGGATAACGGAGCGATCCAAGAAAGCGTCCCAGCCGACGGACGCGGGGTTGTCACGCACTTTACGGCGAAACTCAGGCAGTTCGCTCGCCTGCAGCCACAAACGCGGATGCGCCTTCGAGGCGTGAGCGTAGCGGGAGTCTCTGCCCGCCAAAGGCGTTTCCGGCAGCCCCGGCGGCACCGTAAAGCGCCGGGTGACGCTCCACTCAGTGCGACCGAGACATGTGGATGTGTCCGCCAACAGCGCATTGTCCGGTGCACTGGCGGATCCGGCGGCGGCGCCGGAAACCAGCGCACTATCCAGTTCACCTGCGGCGCCGGTTGCATCGCCGGTTGCCGACTTATGGTCGAGTCGGCCTGCAGACCCAACAGACACCGACTGATCGTCGAATTGGCCGACGGCGCCGGCTGTGTCACCGGACGGCGGCCTACTATCGAGCAGCGCGTAACGCCAATAATATTCTCCGGGTGCCAGTGCACGTACGGGGGTGTACAAGTTGTACGGAACCGGCTGCACCGTTACGGTGAGTTCCATATCAAAATCAGGTGACGTGGAGTACTGCAAAACATAGCTGTCACCGTCGAGCTGCGCTGGAATCCAAGTAAATCTGGGCGGATTTTCTATCAGCACAGTATGTTCGTCGGGCGCATATTGTACGGTTAATACGCCGCTTTGCGGTTGATACAACGGTTTGCTCATCGCTGCTCCCTCCATGTCACACGCAGCCCTTCTGCAGGATCAAGCTGACATACCGCTTCCGTGTGTGACGTTCCAATAATTAACTTCGGTTTGGCTGCAGTTCCCTCTGAGACCCCCTGCCAGCTCACGCCCGCAGCTTCGCCGAGCTTGTAAATGTGAATGAACCGGCCGTTGCGGCCGTGCGTACGGTGAAGCACTGCCTGCAGAGCCTGGCTAGGGTCGTTCGATGTGCCAGGGGTCTGCACTTTGTACAAAGCATCCCCGGTAAAGATGAGTGCGGATTGATGGAGTACGCCTTCGACCGCGGTATCCAACATGTACCGGCACGTGAAGACCGCGGGAGCGCCAGCAGACGCCATCGCATGCTGAGAATCAGACGAGGGGCTGCTGGCGACTGCTGCAGCTATGCCGTGTTCCAACTCGTAACGCCCTAGCAGTTTCAACATGCTATATCCATCCTCTTTGAAGCCGAGCGAAGTATCACCACAGCCGTTGCACCGTGCATTCACAGCTTCAGGTGGGGTTAAACTGTGCATCCACCAATCTATAGTCTGCTCGTCCGAAAGCTGGACTTCAAACCAGTCGAGCATCCACTCGTCGGTCAGCAGCAGATGCCGCTCCAGCAGTCCCCCTTCGTATGCCTGGTCCGACTGCAGCCAGACATACGCGGTGTGGTCGGAAGCAGCAAACCGTCGGCAGCGTCCTTCATGTTCCGTCTGCGATCGGCCGCCGACGCTCACGGTGTTGTGGCTGGCCGTATGAGCAAACCACTGTTTGCGCAGCGGTGATCCGTAAGGCACCATGCCCATATCGGGCATGATTGCACCGCCAGGGTGATACAAGCTGACGTGCAGCTTATCGTAATGGCCGTGCGAGCCTCCATGCGGTCCAAAATCTGCGAGGAAGGACAACCCGCTGCCTGCCGTTCTGCCGACAACAAAGCCCGAATCCGCCAGCAGCAGTGAGCTTCTCGCGGGCATTCGCTCATCCAGTCTATTGTCTCCCGTACCGTAGACAAGCGCCTCCAACGAGTTGCGCAGCCGCTGTCCTTGTTCCATCTGCCGGTGGGCTTCCCCAAGGATCGGCGCGTACTCGGCCTTGCCGTATTTGGTCAGACCAATCTCCATGATCTCGGCGATTTCTCTTGCAAACGGCAGCCGTTCCAGCGGGCCGTCGTGCAACGCCGGCAGTACACCTTGATCGTCGGCCAGCCCGACGAGTACATCGAACATCCCCTCAAGCGATTGGCCCTGTTCGCCTGCAGCGTGATATAAGTCGATACCGAAGCGTTCGGCCATCTCTGCCGAAATCAAATACGCTCTGAGGACGAACACATGATAATACGTACTGCCCTCGTACTCCAACTGATCAGGGTGTACGCCGATCGACAGATGGTGCCGCCAGCCTCCTTCGTCCTCAATCAGTTCGACAAGCCGGTCTTTCTGACCTCTCACGGCATAAACACAGCAAAGGGCAGCATTCAACCAAGCCGTATAATTACTGGTGGGGTTGTTTCTTTCATGTATCAATATGTGGCGGTACTGCGTCATGCTGGCTTCCAGCATCACCAGGAACGTGTCGATGGCCTGCTGCTCACCGTGATTGACGCTTACGCCCTCGTCCTGCAGCAGCACGTAGGCGCGCAGCAGAGTAGTGGCCCATATAGCCTCCGTCAGCGCCTGATGGAAGGCCCGGCCCTTGAGCATCCAAGGCTGCGCGTCCGGATGCACGGGATATTGCGGGAACTGCGCCGCATAGCTTACGAGGATCTGCTTCGCAAGATCCGCGTACGCCGGCTCCTTTGTTCCCGCATAAATTGCTGCCGCCTGGAGCGCATACCGTGCCATGGACTGGTGCTTAAACACCAGCCAGGCGCCACGGTATGCGTCTCCCTCGATGCGGCAGCCGTGCGGGCATGCGAACGCGTGTGCATCGCGTTCGGCAGGGTCGAACAAGAGCTCCGCATGGTGCGTGGGGCATACATATTGATGCCACCAGCCGCCCGGCTCTTGCGGGATAATCAAGCTGCCGCCGGCATGCAGCTCATCGAGCTCCTGCTTCAACGACTGCAGCGCAGCGGCCGCCCAGGCAGTCGATGTAAGCTTCTCCGCGATAGTCATCGGCTTCATCGCATTCATCGCATGAACATCCCGCCGTTAATTTCTATCGTCTCACCGGTCAAGTAAGAAGCGAGATCGGAAACAAGGTACAACACGGCGCCGGCTACGTCTCCCGGTGTGCCTTCCCGCTTCAGCGGGATACCACCCACCGCGGCCTTGCGCGCATCATCCGTCGTGAAAGTGGCATGAAAGGCTGTTTGCCCGATGAAGCCTGGTGACACAAGATTAACGGTGATGCCGTCACCGGCCACTTCTTTGGCCAATCCTTTGGAATAACTGCTAACCGCAGCCTTGCTTGCCGCGTAAATGCTGGCACCGGGACCTCCACCATTATGCGCGGCCACCGAAGACATGTTCACTATACGGCCGGCGCCCTTGGCTTTCATGCCCGGCAATACCCGCTTGCATACGAACACCGTGCTTTTAAAGTTGACATCCATAACTTGCTCATAGAGTTCTTCAGTCATTTCCACATTCGGGCAGCGCTTGATCATATGCCCGGCGTTATTCACAAGTATATCGATGGTGCCGCCAAATGTACTCTCTACTCCTCCGACCAGCCGGTCAATCTGCGCCACGTCCGTTACGTCAGCCTGAAACAGCTCGGCATGGCCTCCGGCGGCCCGGATCGAGGCGACCGTTTCTTCCCCTTGCCATTTATTATTCATGTAGCTCACAGCGACCTTAGCACCGTTGGCAGCCAACAGCATAGCGATGGCCCGTCCAATCCCCGTGTTCGAGCCGGTGACTAGAGCGATTTTTCCTTGCAGTTGCGTATTCATACCATATTCCTCCTAATTGTGTAAGTCAGGTGCTGCACGGATATGTTGCTTTCCACGGTCTTTCCGTATCTGGTATGATTGCGAGTGGCCTCCATAGCTCGTCATCGACATCGGTTCAGCCAACCTACGCACGCGCGTCACACGCTCCCAAGCGTGACACTGGCGCACGTACCTAATTTTTCGATATTCGATATGCTGTGTATGCGTTAAGTCTACGTTCTGACCAGGGATTTCCGGTATAATCACACCCACTCCCCACGATCGCTCGCAGGGAGGTGGTGTCAGGTGTCGGTGTCAGCAGCGCCTGCGGACTACTTCCATTTTTGTGCGTCCGGACCTCTGAGCTTAATGCCGTCTTTCTTCTGGAACCGCTCATTTGCTTCTTTCAGCACTTCATTGCCGCCCTTGGCTTCCCACTCTTCTATGACTTTAGGCCAATCGGAAATGGGTTCCTTACCGTAGACCATTTTCACCATGTGAGTTATCAAAATAGGCGGAGGAGTGTCTGACAGCGGCGATACGTCCGGATTTCTCTGCATTGACTCCAACCTCGGGTCGAACTCGATGCCACCGCGGCCTTCTTTGGAAAGTACAGTATCGAACACCTTCAACAAATTTTGCCCGTCCGGCGTGGCGCTGAGGATTTGCTTGCGGTACGCATCGTCCTTCACCATGTGCAGGAATCCGCTCAAATACCGCTGCTCGGCTACTTCTTTTTCAGTTTTCGGCTCGATCGGCAGCGTCAGGTCGAACCATTTGTCCGCTTCTTCGCTCACCTGCCATTCAAAGAACTTCAGAATACCAGCCACCTTTTCCGGCGGGAGTTTGGCATTTATGAAGTAAGCACGCCCTGCGGAGGAGTAGAGATAGCCGCCACCTTTGCCATCAGGACCAGTCGGGGATGGAATAATCTTGATTTTTGCATCGGGCACGTTCTGCTTCAACTGGGTCTCCCATTGAATTAATTCCTGTGCATTCATTTCCCACATGCCGGCTTTACCTGAAAGAATAATGTTTTTGAAATTCGTTGGGTTCATTGTCGCAAATTCTTTGTTGATCAAGCCCTCGTCAAACATGGTCTTGTATGTCTGCAACGCTTTTTGCATATTTTCAGTGTCAAAGAACTTCGGCTGCACCTGGCCATCGACGAGCTCGAACTGGCTCAGATACGGATACACGTCATAAGCCCCGAAGAAAATATCCGCATATTTGAAATCCTGACGGCCCATGAACGGATGCTCCAAGCCGATCTTTTTGAAGGCACGCAGCATTTCCAGATATTCCTCCACGGTTTTCGGATCCTGTGTGATACCGGCTTTTTTCATCAAGTCTTCGCGTACCCAAGTCGCCCTCCGCGATGGATTGGAAATAAACTCCGGAATGGCATAAATCTTACCGTTCTGCGATACTTCGTCCCACGATTCCTGAGGGATCACCTTGAGCAAATTCGGTGCATGTTGTTTGATCAAATCATTGAGTTCCAAGAACACCCCGGCTTGCACCGAACCGGCCAGTTCTTTTCCGTTGGTGCCGGCACCGGCCTGAACTACGTCAGCTATGTCACCTGTTGCGAACATCTGGATCATTTTCTGTTCATAATCTTTATGCGGCACAAGTTTGATGTCCAGGTCGGTGTTGGTCTTTTGTTCGAGCTCTTTGACCCATTTGTCGTCGTTGATGTTTGCATGCTTTTCCACATAGTCGAAGTTGAGCGTGCGCAGTGAAATACTGAACTTCGTCGGCCCCTGCTGGCCTGCTGCCCCGCCGTCCGCAGACCCGTCTGCGGCGGTGCCGCCATCGCCCCCAGAGCTGCAGCCTGCGGCACTTAACGCGAGCGAGCCTGCGAGTGACCAAATCATCCATTTTTTCATAGTACCCCTCATTCCTTGATTCATTTTGTATGATAAGACGAAAGCACCTGTTAAAGCGCTTTCAGTTTCTCACCAAATTGTAGATTCGCCGGTGGTCCGCAGCCAATGGGATAATTTTGTGTCCGCCTATAGTTTTTTTAGAAACGGAGCACCTGTTATGCCTTCACCGAGCCGATCATCATGCCTTTCACGAAATACTTCTGCAGAAATGGATAAACCAGCAGTATGGGTATAGTCGCGACGAACACGGTAGCCATCTTGATTCCTTCCGGCGACATGCTCAGCGTTTCCGAGAATAGCGCGGCATTCGGGTCCATGTTGGTCGTGTCGGTATCAATCATCTGCCGCAGCTTGATCTGCAGCGGATACAAGCTGCGCTCGTTCAGATAATACAAAGCGTTCGTGTAAGAATTCCAATGGTATACCGCATAATAAATACCCATGGTCGCCATGGCGGGTTTCGACAGCGGCACAACAATCCGCCAAAGAATACCCATTTCCCCGCATCCATCAATGCGTGAGGAGTCGATCAGCTCACTCGGGATGTTCATAAAAAACGATCGCATAATGAAGAAATTGAAGGCGGCAATCGCGTTGGGAATCATAACTGCCCACAGCGTGTTCATCATGCCAAGCGATTTGATCAAGATGAACACTGGAATCAGGGGTGCACTAAAGATCATGGTGAACAGCACCATCAAAATAATGTACTTGCGGCCGACATACTCAGGCCGGGACAGCGGATACGCTAACGATGATGTCATCACGAGGTTGATGGCCGTGCCGCATACCGTAATGATCACGCTAATCAAGAATGCGCGCCAAATCGTCGGATCTTGAAACACATACTGATAATTGATCCAGGTAAATTCCACGGGCCACAAGGACACCCAGCCGTTGGTGATTGCTTTGGCACTGCTTAAGGACTGGGCGAAAATGTTCAGGTACGGCAGGAACATCGCGAGCGCCAATGCCGACAGCACGATGACATTAAAAACATTGAATACCCGCATGCCGGATGTGATTCTATGATTCATGTTCATCCCTCCCCTAGAATAAGCTTTCGCCCGTTGCTTTTTTGCTCAGTTTATTGGCAACGAACAGCATCGTCAGACCTACCAGAGATTTGAACAGCCCGACAGCCGTAGTGTAGCTGTATTCCTGCTGCAAGAGCCCTGCGCGGTAAATATACGTGTCGAGAATTTCACCGTTCTCATAGGTAAGCGGGTTAAGAAACACCCATACTCGCTCAAAGCCGTAATCGAGAAATTCGCCAATTTTCAGCAGGAATAGGATCGTGATCGTCGGCAGGATTGTTGGAATAGTGACTGCAAGTGTTTGCTGCCAACGGTTTGCGCCGTCGATTTCGGCGGCTTCATACAAGTCCGGGTTGACTCCGGCCAAGGCGGCGAGATAGATGATTGTGCCCCACCCGACCTCCTTCCAGATGCCCGATGTGACAAACACCGAGCGAATCATGGAGTTTTCCGCGAGGAAATAAATGGGCTCGAAGCCGAGCCATTTGATGAACTGATTCACTACCCCAGTGGACGGAGATAAGATACCTACCGCGATACCGCCGATGATCACCCATGACAAAAAGTGGGGCATATAAATGACCGTCTGTACAATGCGCTTTAAAGCGATCAGCCTCAGCTCGTTCAGCATCAGTGCGATAATAATAGGTGCCGGAAACGCGAGCAGGATGTCCAGACCGCCGAGAATGAAGGTGTTTTTCAAAATTCGGAGGAAGTCCGCGTGCTGAAACATCCGCTCAAAGTGCTTCAACCCAACCCATGGACTGCCGAACACCCCTTTGAAAATGTTGTAATCCTTGAACGCGATGAATGAGGCTCCGAGAGGGATGTACTTAAAAACCAGATAGTAGACAATCCCCGGTATGGTAAGCAAATAGAGCACCTTATATTTCCACATATAGTGCCACAGGCTGGTCCTGCTGCTGCGGTAGCTAATGGTATCCGCCGCTTGAAGTTTAGCCCTCGCCATAGCCGTCACCTAGTTCCCGCTTGGTTTGCATGATCATCTGCCACATTCAGAATTCCCCCTCTGTTGTGAGAAAGCGTTTACTTTTGCCTTCTTCAATATAGCGGGAACCTGCTAGGCCTAACAATGGGATGTTTTTTGACGTACTTGTGTTTTCTTTAGGTGCTAGATGTTCAGCTTGCTCGGCTTATCCGGCATGGACAGCGTGATCCGGCTTCCCCTGCCCCACTCGCTCTCTATGCTCAGGCCATATTGTTCTCCGAAAACCATCTGGATCCGCCGGTGCACATTCATCAAACCGATACCGCCACGCCTGTCGAAACCGGGGCGTACTTCTTCCTCCGCCAGTCGGTTAAGCTGCAATTGTTCTCGCAGCAGTTCAAGACGGCTGGGGCTTATGCCCACTCCGTTATCTTCCACAATGACTTGGAATAGACCGTTATCCTTGCGCGCGTCAACACAAATAGTGTGATGAGGCTCTATCCCGTTCGGAAACGCATGTTGAAAGCAGTTCTCAATGATGGGCTGCAGCGTGAGACGGACCATCTTCTCCAACAGCAGCATCGGAGCGATGATGACGTCAATTTCAAACTCCCTGTCAATGCGGTGCTGTAGAATGATCATATAATTGCGCACATGATTCAATTCGTTGGCTACCCTGATCTCCTCCAGATTCGTCTGGATCGAGTAGCGCAGCATAAAGGCCAAAGCCTCCACCATCTCCGTAATTTCGTGTGAATCTTGAACAATCGCGTAACAGTTGATCGTTTCAAGCGTGTTATATAAAAAATGCGGATTAATCTGCAGCTGCAGTGTCTGAAACTCGGCGCGGTGCCGTTCCAGCTCCGCTTCTTGGATTTTCATTGCTCCTTTTTGCTGCTCGAGCTCTGCGGCGTACACTCTAACGATCATTTCCGACAGCCGCGTGACCATCAAATTGTAACTATGGATCAGGCCGCCAATTTCGTCCGTGCGCCCGATTTCCTCAATCCGCTGCCAGTTCCCTTTTTCCGTCTCCCGCATGCTATCCTTCAGCACGTGGATAGGCGCGAGCACGGATCTTCCGAATCGGAAGGCGAGCCACATCGCGAGCACTAACGTAGCGAGACCGACAAGCAATGTCGTGGTGCGAATGATCGAGACCGGCTTACGCAGCTCGTCGACCGGCATTGAAACGACAAGCTGCCAGTTGGAATATTCTGATTTACGGGCAACAAACATGCGGTTTTCCCCTTGATAATGAGCGCTAAACGCCTTATCCCCGCTGTCCCTCAGTGCAGAATCGATGTTCCGTATAAGCTCGTCGTCAGGCTGAAACCCGGGCGGATGGTAAATTCGGCTGCCTGTATCATCTATGATGAAAAAATAGCCGTCCTTGCCGATGTTCAAGCGATCCCATATTTTTGCCAGCTCTTGAAGCTTAAATTCTATGGCAACGATGCCTTTGTAGCTGCCGTATGATGCGCCGCGGACCTTCCTGACCATAGTTATAACCGTGCCCTGGTCCTCTGGCCGAAGGCTCATGTCAAAGAACACGATTCGACCGTCATTGGGAACCATCGTCATCAAATAGTCATATTTTTCCGGCAGCAAGTCGGTATTAAGAAAATTGAAATTCTGGTTGTCATAGACCACTGACTTGCCGTTCTGTCCGACCACATAAATTGCGTTCAACTGTCGGTACAGCGGCACGATAGATTCAATGGAGTTGGAGGCGAACTTTTTGATTTGATTGGAAAAATAGTAGTATTCATACGGATCATCCGGACCAATCTCAAACAACGATCGTACATCCTGATTCGAGGAAAATGAATTGCTGAGCAGCTCGTAAGTTTGCAGATAGATATCCGTTTGGTAGGAGGCGCTTTCAATCATCTGATCCATATATTGCTCCACCTGATGATCCAAGGCTCGTGAGGACTGAATATACGCCACTGTGCCAACCGATGCGAGCGATAAAACGATAACTATCGAAAAATGAAAGTACATTTGCCCTGCCAGCGTGCGTTTTCTCATCTGTCAATCCCCAGCTTATTTCTATATTCGGACGGCAGACACCCGGCGTATTTTTTGAACGTTTTCGTGAAATGCGGATGATCTGCGTACCCAACCTCGCCGGAAATATCGGTGATCCTGTAGTGCGGCTGGGCGAGCAGCTTTTTGGCTTTCTCCATCCGCCTGCGAGTCCGGTACTGCACGAACGTTTCCCGCGTGGACTGCTTAAACAATTGGCTGAAATAAGACGCGTTCAGTCCAATCCGCTCCGCCACATCTTCGAGAGACACTTCCTCGGCCAAGTGGGCTTCGATGTAAAGCTTGGCCTCCTCTACCGGGTCTTTCAGCTTTCCTCGGCGTTTCATACGTAGCTCATCAAAGAACAATACCAGCCTGGCTTGAAACTGAGACCAAGCCGAGTCCTCGTCGTCGGCCGCATGCAGCGGTGCTCTTTCCGTGAACAAGAATATGTCTCGCGAATGCAGTCTTTTGAACAGCAATACCGTGAACTCATCCAGAAGATCGATCAATTGATGTAGCCGCAGCCGGTGGGAACTGATCTCCACGCGTGCCTGCTGCACAACTTTCACTAAGGTCTCATGATTAAGCGACCAAATGGCTGCCTCCGCCTCGCCGACCCACTCCTCGAGACGGTGCACGGAAACGAACGCCGGAGACGTGTGCTTCGAGTGCAAATATACGAGTTTCTCCAATGCTGCCTCCACCGTCTTCTTGCTGATGGGCTTCAACAAGTATTCCTTGACGCCATACGACAAACATCTTTGGGCATATTCAAAATCATTGTAGCCTGAGACCACAACGATCTGGATATCGGGATCCAGCTCCGCTGTATGACGGCACAGCTCCAATCCATCCATTTTCGGCATGCGGATGTCGGTGAACAAAAAGTCCGGACAGGATTCGCGGATCTGATTAAGCGCGTCTATGCCGTTTTCGGCCAGGCGCAAGCTGGCTATCGGCTGCCCTGATTGCTGAATCAACTTCTGTAAGCCCTTTCGAATCATCGGTTCATCGTCGGCAATCATGATTCTGTACACAGGGAACACTCCTTCGGAGAGTAGTGCAAGTCTAATGTTCAGTATACACAAAATGGTTGGAGCGTTAATAAAAAGTTACTCCCCGAGCAATTCTACTTTCGAAGGCGCGATTATCAAGAGCTGCTCGGCAGGTTGGCCGGAACTCGCAGAGCCGGGATTCGACATATATCCTCACAATTCCCCTTCGACGGCGGCTTATGGTATATTAGGTTGAAGCAATTATTTTACTCAACATGGAGCGAACAAAGATGACATTTCCGGGCTTTACTCAATCCGATTTCGAGGTTTTTTCCATTCCGGGGCTGGAGGCGCGCATGGAAGGTATTCAGAGCCGCATTCAGCCGAAGTTCAAGCTGCTTGGCGATGAGCTGACCGATGAGGCCGCTCTGCTGGCCGGCAGCGAGATGTTTTTGCATATCGCGAAGCATGCGCGGCGCAAGGTAAATCCACCGGTCGACACATGGATGGCGCTGGCCCACAACAAACGCGGATACAAGCAGTATCCTCATTTCCAGGTCGGGCTGTTCGATGACCGGGTGTTTATCTGGCTGGCGCTGATCTATGAGCTGCCTAACAAACAGAACATCGCGCAGCGTTATCTTAGCAATTTGGACAAGCTGCGGGCGCAGATTCCACAGAACTATGTGCTGTCCTTTGACCACATGAAAAAAGATGCGGTTGCATTCCAGGAATTGAGTGATGATGAATTGGCACAGGCACTGCAGCGGTTCCGGGACATTAAAAAGGCCGAGCTGCTGATCGGCTTGAATCTTGCTTCCACCGATCCCGTGGTGGCCGATGGAGAAGCATTTACACGCCTCGCTAAGCACACCCTGCACACATTGATGCCCCTTTATCAGCTGGCACGGGATACCTCTCTGTAAAAAGCTGCACTGCCGCCTCCCAACTTCCATACAACGCACGAAAGAAAGCCGCCGTTACTCCCAAAAGGGAGCACGGCGGCTTCGGGTTTAAACTTGTGGTGCAATCGACTGCGGATCACGATCTGCTGTTATAAACCGGTACAGCAGATACAGCGCGGCGAGCGACAGGATCGCTCCTGAGTAGAATGGCAGCTGTTGGCTGTACTGATATATCCCTGCACCAAGCAGCGGTCCCGTTATACGGCCCAGGCTGTCCATTGAGGAACTGAGTCCTGACGCGACGCCTTGTCCTGCATGTGTTTTTTGGGTAATCAATGAGGTGACGCACGGGCGGATCAAAGCGTTGCCTGCCGCGAACACGGACAAGTAGACCGACGCGGTAAACAGGCTGGACGACAGCAGGAGCAGAACAAAGCCGATCGCCGATAATACTAATCCGATACCGATCACACGGGGTTCCTGCCCCTTTTTGATCAACCGCCTAACCACTCCGCCTTGAATCAATGCGCCTACCACTCCGCTCACTGCGAACATGATGCCTAATTCCAGCGAGGTGGCTCCTATCTTGTCCCGCTCAAACAGCAGCAGTGTCGCCTCCAGCCCCGCCAATGCGAAGGACACGAAGAAAGACAGAACGTACAAATACTTCACGGATCCAACGAATGCAGTCCACCGGGACGGCTTCTTGTCCTGTAGTTTGCGGCGTTTCTCTTCCGTTAACGATTCAGGGAGCATCACCATGGCAAACACAAAAGTAGCCAACGCCAAAACCGACGCGGTATAGAAAGGAATCTGATAACCCCACTGGCTAAGTATACCGCCGACTGCCGGGCCGAAGATAAAGCCTAGCCCGATGGACATACCGACCAGTCCCATGCCTTTGGTTCGATTGTCTTCCGTCGTTATGTCGGCTACGTATGCGACCGCACAGGCCGTCGCTGCTCCGGAGAACAGTCCGCCGAGAATGCGCGAGGCATACATGAGCAGTAGATTATCGCCCGCTACGCCGAACAGGAAAAAGCTGATACTGAAGCCTAGTGTGCCGAGCATAATCAGCGGTCTTCTGCCGACACGGTCCGATATACTTCCCCAGACAGGCGACATGACAAAAGATGCCAATGAATACACGGACAGCAGCATGCCCAGATGAAAACCGCTTGCCCCATTGCCTGTGATCGCATCGGGCAGCACCGGAATAATGATGCCGAAGCCGATAAATATCGTCATCAGCAGTACCATAATGATGGCCAGCTGTTTTTTCATAACTGATGTGTAACCCCCCGACAAATTAGTATTCTTATCGTATCATACCTTTTTTTCACAAAGAAATAAAACAAGTCAACATTAACAAAATCGACAAACGTGCGGCCGTGTTAACAGTCGTTCATAATCCAGGGCAAAATAACAAATACTGAGTAAAGACTGCACAAACTATGAAACACACTTGCAACCGTGTCGGATTATAGTTTAGTATAAGTAAGATTTGGCGTTATCATTTCATCAGGAAGGTAGGGATGGCAGTGGATCATCAGCGCACGCCCCTATTCTCGGCTCTAAAAGAACACGCCGAGCGTAATCCGGTACAGTTTCATATTCCAGGACACAAAAAAGGAGTCGGCATGGACCCCGAGTTCCGCCGGTTTATCGGCGATAACGCACTGTCCATCGACCTTATTAATATAGCACCTCTCGATGACCTCCACCAGCCAACCGGCGTGATCGAAGAGGCCCAGCGCATGGCGGCCGATGCCTTTGGCGCCGATTATACATTCTTCTCCGTGCAGGGTACGAGCGGAGCGATTATGACGATGATTCTCAGCGTGTGCTCGGAAGGCGACAAAATTATCGTGCCCCGCAACGTCCATAAATCCGTTATGTCGGCCATCATTTTCGCAGGTGCTAAGCCGGTATTTGTCTCTCCCGTGCGGGATGAAAATCTCGGCATAGAGCACGGCGTGACAACCCGTTCGATACGGCGGGCATTGGAAAAGCATCCCGATGCAAAAGCGGTGCTAGTCATCAACCCTACATATTATGGGGTGTGTGCAAATCTTAAAGAAATCGTCGATCTTGTGCACAGCTACGACATGCCCGTTCTGGTGGATGAAGCGCACGGCGTGTTGATCCACTTTAGCGATAAATTGCCGATTTCAGCTATGGACGCCGGCGCGGATATGGCAGCAACCAGCGTACACAAGCTCGGAGGGTCGCTCACACAGAGCTCGGTGCTGAACGTCAAGGCAGGTCGTGTCAACCCGGCCCGTGTCAAAACGATGATGAGTATGTTAACTACAACGTCCACTTCATATATTCTGCTCGCCTCGCTGGATACGGCCCGCCGGCATCTCGCCCTGAATGGAGCCGAGATGGCCGAGCATGCTATCGAGTTAGCGCAGTATGCCCGCCGCACAATCAATGAAATACCGGGCTTGAGCTGCTTCGGTGAAGACATTCTCGGCACAGAGGCAACTTACGATTATGACCCCACCAAGGTGAACATCCACGTCCGTCACTTGGGCATAACCGGCTATGACGCGGAAAATTGGCTGCGCGAGCGCTACAATATCGAAGTCGAACTGAGCGATATGTACAACATTTTATGCCTGATCACGCCGGGTGACACACGCGAAGACATAGATACGCTTCTCACTGCGCTGAGAGAGCTGTCACGCGAGAACTATAGCCTTCGCCCAGCTACGGAGCTGGTCATTAAGATCCCGAAAATTCCGCAGCTCACGCTATCTCCAAGGGATGCGTTCTACGGGGATACCGAAACCATTCCGTTCAAGGCGTCGGCTGACCGTATCATCGCAGAGTTCATCTACGTGTATCCACCCGGGATTCCGATCCTGCTGCCCGGGGAGGTCATATCACAGGATTTAATCGATTATATCACGGAGCACGTGGATGTGGGCCTCCCGGTGAAGGGGCCGGAAGACCGCAGCATCCAAAACGTAAAAGTGATCGTGGAAACAAACGCCATATTCTAACGCAGCATCTTCTGGGAGCAGGCCGATATTTGTAGGCTTGTTCCCTTTTTTGTTGGCTGCCGGTCTACTGTGACCTTTCTAGAGTGGTCCTTAGAGCGGCCGCTGAGAGCTGTCATGAGCGTGGTCACTTGGAGCACTGCTTAGAGCAGTGACTTAGAGCAGTCACTTAGAGCAGTCACTTAGAGCAGTCACTTAGAGCAGTCACTCAGAGCAGTGACTTAGAGCAGTCACTTAGAGCAGTAACTTAGAGCAGTCACTTAGAGCAGTCACTTACGCGCTTGCGCGGCCGCAACTGTCACTGCCGCGCCGTATTGTCAAACGCGCTTGCTAAATGCTATGATGTGGATGGAGTTAGGATATGAAAACCTTTCCAGTCTATTCACAGGCAGGTGTGGCGATGATGGCTCAGAGCGCTTATATCAATTTTGTCGATGGCTCCACGGTACCTTCCCTGACTCTTGATGACTTACGAAACCAGCTTCTCCACTACAAAGAACAATTGAATTTGACAGGCAAACAGTTGGGCTGGGACTACGAGGATTCCGGATTTCCGTATTCAATTGAGACGAAACCAGAAGCTGAAGGCAAATGGTTCTATCTTAAGGGCAATAATTCGTTGTACAAATACATCGTCATGGGCTTAGGCAGCACCCAGGATGGTGATAAGACACGGCACTATGTGCAGGTGGTGCTGCCCGACGATTGCACGCATGGGGACAAGGCGAAAGGTAACGAGTTTTGCAAGTACCTGGCTAAGCTCTGGAAGGCCGAGCTGCACTTGTTTAACGGCCGCGTGATGTACTTCAACCCTCGTAAGTGACATCTAAGCACACATAACCGTTCAAGCCGTTAACAGCGGCCTGAGCGGTATGTGTGTGCCGGCCTGACCGACTGCATCACGGCAACATGAATACGCGTTCATGATCGGGCCACTGAACGTGAAGTGACATATGCGGTGTGCACGCCGGCCGCACCTTGATAGCTCTTCCATCCGGGTAATTCCATCCCGCTGAAGCACAAAAAACCCCTCTTGTCGCGACAAGAAGGGCTTCTGCTGCGCTCTTATTGTGTTTCCTGTTCTTCGATAATCTGGTTGTAAATCTGGACAACACGTTCCCATTCTTCCTCATCTTCGATGCTTGCGAGATATGCTTCCTCATTTTCTTCTTCGATTCTGAAAATCACACCGTCCGCCTCGGGATCGTTGCGGTCCAGTAAAACCGCGTAAGGCTGATCGCTGGCTTCGAAGGTGTATACCATCACCATTTCGTGTTCTACGCCGTCTTTATCGGTCACGATGAAAACATCATCGTCATGATCATGATCGCAGGATTCGTCATGAATGTGATCGCTCATGGGAAGACCTCGTTTCTTCTAGAATTTTAGTTGCCCATGCGTATCGTATCACTTTCATGCCGACAAATCAAACCATTGCCATATGCGCCGATATCTCCCATTATTCCGACACGATCACTTTCTCAGCGACGACCGTGTAGTCTGAACCTTCATCCAACTGAATGGCAAACTTGACCACATAATCCCCTTTTTCCTTGAACGCCACGGTGAAAGGCCATGAATACCAGAAGCTTTCCTTCTCTCCGCCGGCCGCTTTCACGTGTGGATCTACTGCCTGCGATCCACTAGGCGATTCAATGGAAATCCGGAACGAGTGGTACGGAGTCTTCAATGTATCCACCTGTGCGAACACAGCGAAATCAATTTGCTTGCCGTGCGGCACACGGCCAAACGGCATCTTGATGGAATCTGTGCTGACATGCTCTGATACGAGCAAATTCACATTAGGCGTGTAAACCGATACCGTTTGGGTGGAATTATTCCAACGCACCAACGCATGCAGCGATTCCGACAACTGGCGCACGGGGAAGACGGCATTACCTTCTATTAAAAAAGGGGGCGCTTCTTCTTCCTGAAACCGCTGTTCCTTCCCATTGATAAGCATCTTCACCTTATCGAAGCCCTGATAGTCCCCCCATATTGAACTGGCCAATGCTCCTGTCGTGCCAAACAACGACATAGACAGCACAAGCGTTAACAAGCGCGGTGCTTTCATTATAACGTAACCTCCATCGTGAGTTGTTCTTGTACTCTATCACTTTATACTCCCCGCTCGCGTAAGAGTTGCGGCGATGATCTGAAAAAAATGACTATATTTTGTTCGGCTGGCAACTATATATGGTGTAAAAACAAACGTATTTATAATAACACTACAACATATGCCAACCTTTGCATGAAACAGAATGAAGGGTATCAAGCGGCAGCCGCGGGTGTTTAGGTAAAGCGCCGGAGTGATCATATGTTCGCCTGCATCAAAACAAGGTCCTGAGAATTATTTCACAAACTCTGGTTGTGATATAGCGGAAACCGGTTAATTTTACCTAATTGTATGTATACCATCTTGTATTTGCTTGCTAAACCATGATAGATTTAAAAAGATGCAAGTGCTGTGGAACTAGAGCGGAGGATCGTGGATGAGCCTGCAAATCCAAATGATCGGCACCGGGAGTGCCTTTGCCAAAAAGTTTTATAACAACAACGCGTTGGTAAAATGCAATGGCTTTCAGTTGTTAATCGATTGTGGTGTGACAGCACCCCGCGCGCTTCATGAGCTCGGTGTTCCGATCACCGGGATTGACGGCATATTGATCACTCACATCCATGCGGACCATGTGGGCGGGATCGAAGAGTTCGCGTTTCGATTAAAGTATAAATACGGCATGACTATCAAGTTGTTCGTGCCAGCCGCACTCGTGAATCCGCTATGGGATCATTCCTTACGCGGGGGCCTGGAAAATAAAGCGGAAGGCTTAGAACAATTAGCGGATTATTTTGATGTAGTTGCGCTCGAGGAAGCGGTTGTACATGAAATTCATCCTGGACTTACGGTTGAATTAGTTCGTTCGCAGCATATTGCCGGGAAAGCGAGCTATTCCCTACTATTAAACAATTTGCTCTTTTACAGCTCGGATGCGAGATTCAACTACGCACAGCTGGTGGAATTGAGTACCAGCGGACGGTGCAAGTACATATTGCATGATTGTCAGTTGGCTGAGCCGGCCGCCGTCCACGCGACCTTGAATGAGCTGTTAACCTTGCCTGAGGCGGTGCAAGAAATGATTATGCTCATGCATTATGACGATGAGATGGAGCAATTTATTGGAAAAAGCGGAAAGATGAGTTTCATGCAACAACATAAAACCTACAGTTTCACCGAAGCAACCTGACCTCCTGTAGGCCGGGTTTTTTGCGCTGGTCGCGCTCCGCGCCGGCGGGAAAGCGGTGTTTTAATGACACCTTGCTCTCTGCTGCCCGGCCGCAGGGTTTACCCGCGCACCACATGTGGTACTAACCTTTCATTTTTTACATTTGAAGCAGGGAGTTTGAAAGCATGAGCTATAATTGGATCCTCTTAGCGTATGTATCTGTCATATGTACCTCATCCATTCTGTTTGATCAAACTACGCATCCACTGGTGCTCGTGATCATCGCCGCTGTTTACATGCTTGTCCACTTTGCGGAAAAACGTATATTTTTGCCTACAGTGTTCGAAATGGGCCTGCTGGTCGCCTTCCATTGGCTCAGCCAGATGGATTGGTGTTTACCGCTCTACTTGGCTCAGATGGGCAAGCATTTTTACAAAATCCGTAATTTGAACTCGGCCTCGGCGGTTAGCGTGCTGTACACACTGACTTATGCGTTGGTCTCGTTTTCTTATATGCCTTATTCGCCGTACGGCATCGTCGCGGTGCTATTTAGCTCGGTCAGCTGCCTCATCTTTGCGGTGTTATTTTACCGCTACATCCATACCATTGAAAACCACGCCCGACAATTGAAAAATGAAAAAAAACATCTCAGTACCCACGACAATCTCACCGGCCTCTACAACTATGAAGAGTGCCACCGCCAATTAACACAGCTGGTTGAAGCGCAGGCAGCAATCGTGTTGGTGCTGATCGACTGCAAAGATCTGAAATCTCTTAACACGACTAACGGCTTTCACGGTGTCAACCGTATATTGCAGCAAGCCGCTCAGCTGTTAAGGATTATGTTCCCCGAAGCGCTCATAATCAGCAGATATGGCGGCGATGAATTCGCTATTGTGTTGGAAGCCAACCGTCCACAGAAAGTTATGAATACGATTTCACAGCAGCTGGCGTACGAATTTCCCAAGCTCACAGGCATTGAAATCAACTACGGCATGGCGTTCTATCCCAATGATGGCCTGTCCAAGGATGACTTAATATTTAACGCCGAACAGAGCCTGTACGATATGAAGAGAGAATCTTGGCTGAAGCGGGAAGAACATATGCTGCGCTCGGAGAAGCTCCGTGTGGTCGGTGAACTGGCTTCCGGCATGGCACACGAAATTCGTAACCCGCTTACCACCATCAAGGGTTTTCTGCAGCTCTCCAGAGCGGATAATTTCAACGTCCGGCCCTGGTATGATCTGATCATGGACGAGATTACGCGTATGAGCATGCTCACAGCTGAATTTTTGCAGTTTTCGAAGCCCCACGCGATGCAGTTCAAAGTCCACTCCATTCAAAATTGCATACAGCGGGTAATCTCACTGCTCGATTCAGAGGCATCACGTTTGGGGCACAGCATCCGGTTCGACGATCATCCGGAGCCCGTGTACATACTGATGGACCAAGATAAAATCCTCCAGCTATTGCTGAACTTAATCAAAAACGCGCTGGAAGCCATGCCGGACCAAGGACTGGTCCACATACGTTTATTATCCAAGAACAACCAGGCGACGTTTGAGATCGCCGACACAGGTAAAGGTATACCTGAAACGGAGCTCGATAAAATTTTTGTTCCTTTCTACACTACTAAGGATTCCGGCACCGGCCTCGGATTATCAATCTGCCATAAAATCGTGCAGGACCATCAAGGCACGATGGAAGTAGAAAGCGTGTTAGACAAAGGCACGAAATTCATCATCACAATCCCCACCGCCTCGCCCGATCACTCACCTGCCGCAGTTGTATCAAACGGTATGCATGTGTGTTAATGTTCAGTTGTTCCTACACAGCCAAACCCACCCTTAATGCCACCGCATAATACCATGGCGCCCGGAGTGGGTTTTTCGTTTTAACACAACCATCCGCGCAGCCGTTGTTTCGGGCTTGGTTTTTCCATCGCATAGCTCAACGCGCCAGTGCAGATGCCCAGCAGCGCCCCACCCGCCACTTCACTCGGAAGATGCCCCAAGCTCTCCTCCAACCTCCGTCTGATTCGTTCCTTATGAACGATTGAAGGATTTTGCTGCACCAACATATCAAACGCATCCTCCAGCGCATTCACTCCGGTAGCAATCTGTCCGGCATGCCGGCGAATCCCCATAGCGTCATACATAACAATCAGGCAAAGTACACCGGCCAAGGCGAAGGAGAGGCTGTCAATACCTTTTTTTAAACCTATGTACGTGGTGAGCGAATTAACCGCCGCGGAATGGGAGCTTGGCATCCCGCCCGTTTTGAAAAACAAATTCCAATCCCATTGTCCCGTCCTGAGCTGCGTGATGGGAATTTTGGAAAATTGAGCTAATCCGATTGTCGCTGCCGCTGTGAGCAAAGCTCGGTTCACTGTTATCACCTCACTTATAGAATCCTTAATCACAGTTGATTCTATGCGCATGCAGCTGAGCTAATTGGCCTCCATGAACAGACTGCTCCCCTCCTCATCCCACCGGGAGCGAACCCCCAACAGCTGTGGCAGATCGTCGATGCACACGAGCGCCTCACGGCCCCGGATCATCATCGGCTTCAGAAGCTTGACGCGTGTGCCGCCCACGAACGCATGAGTTTGATCCATCATCAGCTCTACATGACGGCCATTAAATTTCACCTTTGTCTCTGGGCCGTACAGCCCTGCCAGCGGATCGTGCGGCTGGCGCTCGTTTTTTGCCGCCCTGTCAAACACCTGCAAGGGAATATACACGCTGCCGTCCCCGGCCTCGTAGCGCGGAGCTGACTGCATTTGTTTACCGTTGAAAAATAAGTGCACCAGCGGCCATTTGTCCATACCCTCAGCTTGCAGCGCAGCGTCAATGCCGTGGTCGCGCAAAGGCGGTGAAGCCGCAGATAATTGACGACTGTGAGTGTCATAAACGAGCCAGTTGCTGTACATCGGTGTATAGATGAATTGTTTACTTTCAGCATCCAGCGCCCAGATTCGTACGTTCAGTTTGAATGACTGCATCTGCCGCACAATATGGCTGAGCTCAAGCGCCGCATGTACCGCAGACATGCCATGTCCGCGCACTTGAGTGGTCCAGCTCACAGGCAACCCGCCACGGTCTGCAAACGCCGTGATACGTACCGCATAATCTATAGTTTGGCGATGAGCCGTGGCTGCGGAAGAAAACATCAGGTCATATTCAGAGCTTGCGGTATCTACCGCCTGCCATGCCTCTAGTACGGGCGCTCGTATTGGCTCCACATGCTTGAGTCCCGCCGCCTTTTCCCAATATCGTCTTAACTCCGGCAGCGACTGTGGCGATGGTATGTATTCATTCTCATGACGCGGCAGCCCGGCGGCACCCTCCGTTTGATCGACATGCAGCATTCCGCCCGCTCCGAACAACATGACGTAATCCTCCGCCATAATTTCGCCTGGATCCCATTTATGTATATAAGGCAGCTGACTGCCAAACCAGCGCACAGGAACTCCGCTGAGCTGCCGAAGCTTCGCCCAAGCCGAAAGCTCTGTGACCAGTTCGGGCGTGAAGCCTTCTTTTTGCTTAAGCCAATAGTATGTGAAGTGATGCCCGTACTCATGGACAAGCGTTCGCTCAACCGGCAGCGTATCCACTTCAAACAACCTTATGGTTTTCGTGGCCTCGTCATAATGCCCTGCGCGCAAGCCGCTTTCGCCGGTACTCTTTTGAGGGAACAGCACTACCCGCTCCAGCTGTCCGAACTCTTCGCCATGCTCGCATCCTAGCAATATTTCATACAATTGTTGTAGCTTTTGCTGATCCCATAGTGAGCTGTAACTCAGAAAACGTATCCCCTCCGGACTGATGAACTCGGCCGCGGCAGGCTCTTTCTCGACAGTCAGTACGTAGGATAACCGCGTGTGCTCTCCGCCGCCTGTTACAGCCGCATGCACGGCGTTGGGCGTTAGTGAGCATATAATCAGCAGAGCCGCCAATAGTATTTGCTTCAATAAGAGGTCACCCCCGGCGTCGGATTGGATGCGCGATGACACGGGCAGTGTGGGATGTGCACCCATTTTTGCCGTTGCAGCATGCGATGCGTGGAATGTAGACGCGTCACCATACACATATTACCTGTTATTTGGATATATTAAACAAGGCTGGCGTGGGGAACTCGCCTGGGGTGAGTAGACCCTGTGCTTATTTCATTTTATGGGGGTTTGGGTTATTTCATGATCTTATCAGCCACCGTGTGAAACCGGCGTTAGCATTGAAATTAGGAAGCTCGCTTCCGCCTCGGCGCCAACCGTCCCCCAGCCCATTATCCCATTGAGATACTTCAGCTGAAATAGGGTGCCCGGCTGTCCCTCGACCGCGTAGATTCCGGGTGGAAAGTCGGCGGGGTTAAGCGTGTAGGCTTTGGCCGTGTAATATTTGCGCTCAAACAGCTCCTTCTGGCTTTGGAATTCGGCCCTTGCGGCCGCCTCCAGATTCTCCAGCATTTCGGATTCCAATTCATCGCGCGACATCTGACTGTAGAGTTTTTTCATTGCATCCTCCCGGAGATTTTCCTTTTTTAAACCAATTTAACTTCAATACTAGAAAGGGGACGCCCCATGACCACGGAAATTTTGTTTCATGACCAAAAGATCCCTGTACGTTTCATTTCAAGCGACCAAAAAGCGATCCCACTGCTCATTCAATCGCTTGAGCGAAACCGGACGCAGCCTGCACGCGTGGAGGTAACGAAGGGGCGCGAAGCACAAATCAACCTCATCGAGCTCGTCGGCAATTGTGCGTTGCTGTACACATCAGCTGCAAAAGAATGTATCCGTCTGCCGCTGTACTAAAGCACGGCGTCTATGTGAAAAGTGACGATTCAGCAGCACAACGGGTAACGCCGCGAGTATTTGCAATTAAGACGGCAGCGCCATAGAAACATTAAGGTCGCGAGCTTCGGCTTGGACACACTGTTCCGGCCCCTATCAGGCTCCTGGCCGCTCCTCCACTTGGCCAGCAGGCTCGCGTGCGGCATCTGTGCCCAGTTGCTGTCCGCGCTGAACTACCGTAGGCGCCCCGAAAAGCCTGCGGCAATGTACCGTTTATCCTTGTCCGCCAGCCAAACCCAGCACTTAAACAGCTGGTTTTCCTGCTTCACACGATCATGCAGATCCTTTAATCCTAACACCGCGGGCTCTATTCCGTGTTGGCCGAACGCACGAAACAGAAATTTGATCCGTGCCTGTTCGCTGTTCAGCGAATACAGCTGTTCCAGCAGCTGCTCGTTTTCATCACTCAGACGAATCATATCCGACCACATTACCAGGCGGCCATCAGGTCTGAGCAGCGATGACAGCAGCCGGTTGTAGTCCTCGACCAAGCTGTTTCTCAAGTACGACAGTGTGTCCACGATCTGACGGATATCGGCTTCCGCGTACTGCGGCGCGTAGCCGGCAAACTGGCTGAGAGCATGAATATAGAACAGCTGCGTGTGTACCGAGCATGACACCACCAGATCGAAGCTTTGCTTAAGATGGGGGAGCGCTTCATGCCGCCGTGCCTCGAAGGCACAATCCTTTATATAGCAAGCAATGTCGGCGGCGGATGTGTGGTTTAGCAGCATGTCCTCCCATGTTTCGTAGAAGTTCAGTTGATCAAGACAGGTGTAGTCCACATTTGTGAGTGTCTTCACATTGGCGGTTGCACCCAAGCCGCTTTGCTCAAGCACTTCTTCGATGCTGTTCGCTTCCGTGTCCAACACTGTAAGCTGCGCAAAGCCGCGCGCCAGCTGCGGCAAATTCACGCCTCCGTGGTTGCCCGCGCCGAGCACCGCCGCCCTGTCTAGCACGCTCGATGCCTCCATCGCATGTTCGAGCAGCTGCCGCGTGTGATAGCGGTGCGTCCCCCACTCTTTTTCGCCCCAATCCAGCTCTGCGCTCTCCGCCTGCTGCATTGATTGAATTGGTCTATCAAAATCTCGCATTTTGTAACCCCTCTTCCAAATTTTCCGTAATATTTTGCTAGTATTATAACACAAGCGGCCTGCCGTTGACGCAGCTCTACAGGGCGGTTTTGGGATGGTCGATAATTTCTATCCGGGGGTTGACAACGGCCGGGGTGGTTGTTATTATATTAATTATTCTGATACATGACTTGTTAGCTCAGCTGGGAGAGCACCATCTTGACAGGGTGGGGGTCAGTGGTTCGAGCCCACTACAGGTCATACAGTGAAAGTCCTTACACAGTAAGGGCTTTTTTTCTTGTTTAGGGGATAAAATGGTCTTGCATCAAACCGTCAATCCGGCTGACAAGTGAAAAAATTCATCAAAAATACCCGGGGAACTTCCAGATCTAGAGGCTCCTTTTTGTATTGAGTTGATGTATTGTTTATGCCATGATTGTTATCGTCACGTTTACATAGGTTGGCTGCGGAAGTGTTGAATAAGAAAAAATCCCTGCCTGGGTTCGGGCAAGGCGTGACTTTAGTGCGGTGAGAACTCGCACGGAACCTTCCTGTTGTCTTATGGCTCCCCTAAATAAATGCGGTATGTCGCGTAGCGACAGTCCTGCCCACAATTCTTCTTCGCCTAGTGCACTCTTGGGATATTATATGAATGCAGATCTGCCCTATAGCACCCGTGCCCTGCGCTGATAAATCCCGCCGCTCAAGGTTAAGCTAGTTGCAATACGTGTGATATCTGTGAACCGGAGGAGGCAGCCCAGTGTTAGAGAAGGAAATCGAAGAGCAAACCGCGTTTGAAACCGCAGGCATCCCGACGCCGCCGGACCAGCAGCACATCGCCGCTACGGATCCGGTGAGCGGAATCGTAGAAGGCATTATAGACAACATCACCGCTGAATTTGACGATACACCGGAGCCTAAGCACCGCTAACAGCTCTGTGGGTTTGATCGCGATGCCACAATCAATAGACTGCCGGCTCGTGCCCGTCGTCTAGATGTACGCCCGGACTTAGTTGACGATGTGGCACTGCCGATATAACTAGCGGCAACCGCGCCGGTCGAGGATACACCAGAGCGTGGAGGCGACCATTGCCAACCGCCTGATTGTGTCCTTTCTGTGCGTGCTGCATATTCGGCTGGCGACTGGTACACCTTATGGATACATAATGCGAAAAAAATTATCGGAGGTGCGCTCGCGTGATCGGAATGAAAGTCAGGTATGAAATCACCGCTGTGAATTTGAAGATCAGCAATGTCAATCCGCGCGAAGCCCAGGAGGGGTATGTCCTTCTTACCGCGTCGGATGATAACGATAATGAACTGGTGTTTGCGCTTTCCCATCAGCAGGCGGAATATCTGGAGGGTGAGCTGCATGAGACAAACCGCCGTTGGCGAATGACCGCAGCTCAACAAGCGAATAAGCCTGCGAATCAGGCTGCGCACGGGCCGGTGGAAGATCCTTTCACGCCCACGGATGCTGGGTTCGCGCAGGCCGACGGCCCGTTTGCACGCAATGATGATACGTACGCTCACTGATGAACGTTATACTGAAAATCGCACGGAATCGGCGCCGGCGAACCCCGTATGCGGGCATCCGCGTACCGCACGCGCGGAGCGCGCGTCCGGCAGCGCACCAGCAGCTCATTTTTGCATCTCCCCTACGATCGCTTGAATGTGCTGACCCAGCTTAACACTGATCGTGGCCCTAGCCACATCGCGAATGACAGAGAATTTATCTTCGTATCCACGGCAGATGTAGCGAAAATGCAAGTCGCTGTCTTCCCGGTCATCCTCGAACACCTTGATCTGACGCTCGCGCAGCTCCCTCCTTAGCCGCGCCAACTCCGCGTGCAGCCTGTTCATGAGAATTTGGGTGGCGGCGAGGTACAGCTTACGCAGCGTGTTCGTGGACAGCTGCAGCTCTTTGCCGTTTTTCTCGACCATAGTGAGCATGATCGGCAGCAGCACAGAGTCCCGTATCATTTCCAGTTCCTCTTTCGTGGGCACCTCGGCTCTCTTAATCTCTGTCGGCGCATTTCTGCGCTCCAGCAGCGCCTCGCGATGCTCGGGAAGCATCATCCTGCTCGACTCCCAACGCCCGTTGCCGGCCAATTTCTTGCTCATTTGTAATGACCCCCAATCTTCGCTGTTCTGTCTCGTGCTTGCCCTGAGTCCATTAGTGATGATGCCCGCAAGATGGCGGCTCCGCCGAAGCGGTTCTTGATCTGATCGGTGGCCCGCTCTAGGCCGCGGATTTTTTCCCTGTTGTTGAAAAAGGTCAACTGATATTGCTTGTGGCTCGTGAGCCCGGACAGCGTCACACTCAGCCGGCGGACCGGCAGGCCATCCCAATGGCGCCGGAACAATGTTCTCACCGCCGAGTGAACTTCCTGCGTGATGTTGGTCGGATCGGGCAGCGTCATCTGTCTGTGAAAGCCCGTCGGCCGGTCAAAATCGGCCCCGCCTACCCCCACCGAAATAACCCGCCCCATGTAGCCTTTCGCCCGGCTGCGCCGGCACACTTCCTCACACAGCTCCAACAGGACGACCTCAATGTCGGTCTGCTTGCCGAAGTCATAAGGGAGCGTCATGCCGTGCCCGATAGCCTTTTGTGTATCGTGTGTTCCCGGTGTGACCGGCGACGGATCAATCCCGTTGGCAGTCTGCCAGAACAGTTCCGCCTGAATGTCGCTGTTCTTGCCCATCCGTGCACGCATCATGGCTTTCAGCTTAGGCAGCGGCGTTTGCGCAAGCTCCCCGATGGTATGAATGCCCATACGCAAAAAATGGTTGGTCATCCGTCCAGCCACCCCGTACATTTTGCTGATCGGCAGGGGCCACAGATGTTCCGCCACCTCCGACTGGGGCAGTGTAAAAATACCGTCGGGCTGTTTTTTAGCGAAGTTGTCACAAGCCGTCTTGGCCAGGATTTTGGTGTCGGCGATACCGACCCGGGACCATACGCCGGTCGCCAGCATGATTTTGGCTTGGATCTGCTGCGCAATTTGTACCGGTGATCCGAAATAGGATACAGACTTCGTCACGTCCAGAAATTGTTCGTCGATGCTGAACGGTTCGACTAAATCGGTGAACGATTCATAGATTTCTGTGATCATGAGTGACACTCGGATGTAGGTTTGCATGCGTGGGCGTACCACGACAAGCTCGGGGCACTTGCCCAGCGCCTCGCCGAGCGTTTCCGCCGTAGTGACGCCGCGTTGTTTGGCGATGGGACACGCCGCGAGGATGATGCCCGATCGCCGCGCCGGATCACCGGCCACTGCAACCGGCTGATCGGCGTACTCCGGGTGAGCGGCTTTTTCCACGCTGGCGTAAAACGATTGGCAATCTGCCAGCATAATGACACGGTCGTTCATACCGACGACTTCTTCTCAGCGAGCGAGACTGCCAGAATGTTGGCAATCGAAAAAATCCGCGGCTTGCCCTGAGAAAAACAATGCGCCCGAATATAATTTCCTTTGACTGAATGAATCTGTATAAAACGGTGCGTTATTGTGCCATGGCGGTCTATATACATGATCTCCACGGTGTGACCGATGTAACGCTCCAGCTTATGTGCCATTCTGAACACCCCACCCATTGATTTTTTATCGCAGGCGTCTTATGTTCCGTGCCTCTCGCTGTGAATAGCCTAGCAGGCGGGTATTTGCTTTTCAAAAACAAGAACACCTGTTCTGTTAATTATACTCAGAATACCGAACATATATTCGTTAATCAAGTGGTTTTTTTTGCAAAATGGGAAAGAAAATAAATCACCTGCATATACTTCAGGGGGAACAGAAAGCGGAGGAGATTCCGGTGGCACCGGCTGATACATACTGTGAAAGGGCGACAAAAACATCCTGCTGCGAATGGCACGCGGGCGTCCTGTCCTCGCGCGCACGGCATAGCGCCACGGCACAGCGCTACGGCAACGGCACGGCGGCGGCAGAGCGCCCGCACGGCGGCACGGCACGGCGGCACGGCGCAACAGCACGGGCAGAGCAGCATGGCACAGCGCAGGGCGCAGCGTACGGCGCTAGTCGCAGGTGAGCTGCGAGCGTTGAGCTGTGTGATGTTCACTTGGGGCCGTCGCTTCACCGCTGTGCAGTACGCCTGTGCGCATTGCGGCCGGTGCGCAGCCAGCGGGTGTAATGCCCAGCGAACGAAGGCCCGTCCTTCCAGCGCACAGAAAAAAGAGCCAGATCACAATTTCGACCTGACCCGTACGGCGGCTTGTATGGCGGGTTTTGCTTAGTATGGTTTCAAACCAAAACTAATGCGAAACAGACTATTTCCTCTTATCAATGTAAGTTAACAATGTGAGTATAAACAACCCAAATGCAAACATGATTGAAAGAGCTTGAAATACATCCATGGTATAGCCTCCACCTTTCCAGTGAGGTCACCGCCATGTACAAGTCGTTAATGTTACGATAATATAAATTGGATAAATATGGAAGTGCATATTGCACTATATAGACATCAGTGTGCATCCTACAAATTGTGATACGGGAGCGGCGTGATTCGTCCTGTTTCGCGATTTTCTTCCAGACAGATTGCGATTCGCCTGCCCATATGGTATGTGAACACAAAATAGAACCACGCCGGCGTAGTGCCAATAGCCCATTTTTCACGGAATCACCGCGCAAATGAGCAGAAATTTTGCCTACAATTAATTGAAATGTTCCTGGGCAAATTGCCCGATCAGTTCGAGCAGAACTCGCCGTGACACCTGATTTTCCATGACCTCGCGATTTTGTTCCACCTGCCGGATGAATTTCTGCAATTGTTCCCTTGTTAAAACTTCAGCGAGGTTGATGTCGTGGTCTGATTTTAACAGATGGGTTAACGCGATAAAGGTGATCAGCTGCTTTTGATCCATAGGTGTGCTCCTTACCATCATAAAAATTGTATAACTGCGACAGCCAACGCATACCCTGCTCGCAGCATATGCTCGACCGCAACGCAAGCGGTAGCACTGCGGATAACGGTGTGACAAACGCACGGCGGCTCATGCAGGCGAGCTCATCATGCCGGATAAAACCTATTTATATGGCCATCATAAACATAAAATGAATCCGCACGCAAGGGAGAATTTGTATGATAAGCAACAGGGAAATCAAAGGACAAATTGACGAACTAACGGAACAAAATCAACAGTTGACTCAGCAGCTGCAGCAAATTCAAGAGTTGCTCCAACAAAAAAACGGCCAGAGCCAAAATCAACGCAGCCAACCGGCGCAGAGCCCTCTAACCGAAAGCGACACACCGCAAAGCCAGAGCGCGCAGCCAGTCCACAGTGGTCAAAGCCAAAGCACCCAAGCCCAGACTGCCCAAGCCCAGAAGCAGAGCCAAACCGGCAAGCAGCAGCAAAGCGTTAAGAGCGACAAGCAAATCGCCGATATCGCCAATGAGTTTTTGCAGCTCAGAGGCTTGACAAGCAGTCTGGAGCAGAAGATGCAGCAATACACCTCACGCCATACCAAACACACAAACTTATCCGAGGAAGATGTGGTTAACCTGGTTCTAAGCATGATGAACGGTATGATTGACTGGACGATCGAGCTTGTATCCCGGCAGAGCGGTCAAAGCCGTCAGGGACAACTGTAGTAGTGCACGGTTCAGCTCACCGCGCCCTCACAACAGCCATGGTCAACGATTGACGTGTCATGGCTGTGTTTCTGTTTTTGCTAATAGCTCTTATACTCGGGCTCTTCGTTCTCCAACTGCCGTACACGGCCTTCCACCTGCTGCACGATTTGCTCGGTCGTACGCGCCGCATCTTCAAACAGCTTCTTCGCCTCTTCATCCTCCGTGTTCAGCGCAAACTGTTCCAAGCTCGCCTGTGCGCTCTTCAAAGAAGCTACACACATTTTCACTTCAGTTGCAACCGTCATGCTTCTCACCCCTTTTTTTTGCATTTTTAACCGTTTGAAAAGAGCGCCACAGTGAATAATCTTTAATGTGGAGATCGTCGGTTGCATTGGAGGATTTTCACCATGCGAACCCCCTGGTAGTTGGGAGTGTGCTCATCAGAAGAGTGTGCCGCCAGACTAGTCACCGTAATACACAGCGTCAAGCCGCTGTTCACCCGCTAGACAGATGGGATTGTTTCGTTGGCACACGCATATAATCAGACATGCCTGTGTAGGAGCTGATTTGTATGCTGTCGGTACGAAAAATAGCGGCGATTATATTTGGAAGCTTGATGATATCCATAGGCATCAACTTTTTCCTGATGCCGTTCAAGGTCTTGGACGGCGGAGTCATTGGCCTCGCATTGATCATCAACTACTTATTCGGCGTGCAGGTGGGACTCGTTATGTTCCTGTGCAGCATTCCGATCTTTGTGGTGGCATGGCTCTATGACCCCACCATACTATATAACAGCCTGGTAGGGTTGATGGTATCGTCCCTGTTCATCGATTTAATGGTACCGTTTCACTTTTATTTTATGTACTATATCGAACTATCACCGTTCAGCAGCGCCGCGCTGGGGGGATTTATCGTTGGTACTGGAATCGGCGTGATGCTGCGGTATGAGACTAGCACCGGGGGCACGGACCTGCTTGCTCAGCATTTATCAAAGACAGTGTCAGTCAATGTCGGCATAGTCATTTTTATCATCGATGGCATCATTATTTCGCTTGGCGGACTACTGATCTCAGCAGAAACGTTCCTGCTCTCCATTATCACAATTACCGCAGGTGGGATGGCAACCAGTCTTTGCACGCTGAAGTAAACCACCACCTGCTTAGCACATCTATTCGTTGTTAGGCGTAATCTCTCTATTATCAGTGATTTTGGTTTGCTGTTCTTGTTCTGAAAACCGCGTGTCATGGGCGGTCGAGGCGCCTTCAATTACATCGTCTACCTCTGCGGTGTAATCCAGATTTCTCATGCCTTCCTGTGTTTCCTTGTCCATAAATCATGCTCCTTTCGCTGAGATATGGATATTTTCCACAGCTGGTTTCGAATTTATACCTCTTTTCCCCAAGCCAGTACCAGATGCTTTCTGTAAAGGCGGTCCAACTCGTCTGTGTGGTCTTGCTGCTCCACTGCAACAGAATTGGCATACTCCGTCAGTTCAACCAGCTGTTCGGTGACAAAGGCATGGATAGCATCGTTTCGGCTGTTGAGCTCCGTCTCCACTCCGCTTTTTTTGCTGTTAATGAGCTCGTACACTTCACGCCGAACATCGGACGATGACGGCAGGAGATGGTCAACCAATACCTCAAACACGATTGGCGGGCTAACATGTTGCTTCTGTATCCACAAACAGGAGAGCAGCGGCCGCAGCACGTTAAAGTACTTTTTAAGGTTCGCCTGTTCTCCATGGCGGAGACTGTCAAAGTTCCTTTTCGCCATACTTAGATAATGGTGCATGCAAGCTTTCGGTGAGAATATGTCGGGCTTCAAAGCGAGCATTTCGGCTCTAAAGCCATGATTATCATGATAGATGATACCGGACTCCAACCATTCCAAGAGAGGCGGATTGGACTTTCTGAACAGTTTGAGAGCCTTCCGGATATCCCATCCATACATATCGAGCAGGCCGTCGATCGGAACTTCAATAACATCCCTTTTGTCATCGATAGACAAGTACCATTCCGGCGGGTGGATGTACACAAACCTAACATCATAGTCGCTATGCTCGGACGCAACGCCCCAAGCCCGGCTGCCCGATTCCACGGCGAACAATATTTTGACATGGTGTCCGGCTTCAACTTCCTCTAACCTTTGCAAAATCAATGTTTCCATCTGCATTGTGGATGAGCCCCTTCTCCCTCTTGCCTCCGACTGTTCCATTGCGATCGGCCGTTCATTCCCGCAGGGCATCCCGCAGCTTGCTCGACATGCTGTGCTCGTCCTTTGCGTAATACAAATTGCGCAGCCGTGTGATCTCTTGCTTTAGCCTCGCATTCTCCGTCTGCAGCGTGCTGAGCTGCTCACGCTCCTCCGTCGCCCGCTCAGCTATGTCAATGCAATTCAGCAGCTCCGGCCGCGCATAGCCTGCAGCCTGAAACAGCCGGTGCAGCTCACTGCGCAGAGATTCATAGTCAGGTATTGTTGTATCTGGCATTACTATCCTCCTATTCTGAAGCCGTTGTCTGGAACGCCCATCATTTCTCTTTTCTGGAGCTCCAGTCGATCGAGTTGTCGCGCGTTCTGGGAGCATTGATGCCTTCGTTTCGCAGCATTTGCTGCAAATCCGCAATCGTCTGGTCGAGCAGCTGTCCCCTATGCTTTGAAAACAAACGCCGACGCTCTCTCATTAAGACGTCTAAAATTAATTGTTTTTGTTTGTGGTTAAACATGCTTGATCCCCGTCCTTTGGTGGGTAGCTATGCAAATTTTACCACATCGCCTCCCATCCCTCCACCCGTACGCAAAAGGTCCGGCACGCGGCCGGACCTAGTAGCTGCACTGCTGCGCAGGCGGCTTATGTGTAAGCTTTCCCCCGCGTTAGTATACAAGGAACACCGTTGCCAACAGCGCCAGGTTGTGACATTTTTGCCAAATATCGCATCCCGCGCTCGCATTTGCGGCACCGGGCACACACATCCGAGGTGACCACCTTCATGATAAAACGATGTCTATCCCCAGCTGCCGCCGGAGTATTCTTCTTCACTTTTTTGCCGCTCATCCCGTTCACCTCAAGCCTCATTGGTTACTGCATACTATGTTGCTTGAAGTGATTTGGCTACAGCGGCTCATCGCCGCGTGCTAGACAGCCCGCTTCAGCGGTGCGGGGGCGGCGGCCAGCAGCCGGCCTATCGGCACACGTCCGAGCAGGACGGTCAACACAACAGACAGTAGGGCGCAGATTGCAAATGCTGTGATAGTTCTATACGAAACGTTCCACCCAGCCAGAGCAATATCTGTGATATCGGTGGCGACGTCCAGTATCAGTGCATGTGCGAGATAGGCTCCGTAGGAATAATGGCCCAGCAATGTAAGCCATCGCTTGAAGCGGGCGCCTGCGTTGCGATGTATCGCGATCGCCGCGATGCTCATCCCTATCACCGACAACATCAGGAACACGGCCATGAAAGGCTGCAGCAGCAGCGTACGGTTGAATTGTATGTGTAGTCCTGTGTCCGTGCGGAAGCTCATGATCACGGTATAAAGCAGGCAGCAGCCAAATGCAGCATACAAGCTGATCCAGAGTCCCCGCCAGTTCATTATCCTCTCTCGCCATTCCTGTACATAAGATCCCGCGGCCGCACCCATAATAAAATAAATATAGAAATAAAAAGCGTTCCGATCCGCATACTCTGTGAAAAGCGGCGTCAGCACAGGAACGTCCAGCTTAGCGGCGGCGTCTGCAATCGTCCCGACTTGTTGGGTCAGCAGTACATAGCACACGGCAAACAGCATAAAGACGGCGGTCAACTGCCGCGGCGTGAGAGTACGTCGAATATACAGAACCAGTCTCTGTATCCAAGGGAACAGCAAATACAGCTGAATCACCATCGCGACATACCACAGATGGTAAGACGCCGTACCGGTCACCCAATACTTTACAATTTCTTTCGTTTCCGACCACAGTGTGGCGTTGGACTGTACAGCGATGAGCGCATACACCAAAGACCATACCAGATACGGCAGTACAATGTCCTTGCACCGCTTCCATAGAAAAGTCTTGTAAGGTACCGTATCCCGATAATTATAAAAAAGAACAAGTCCGGTGATGAATATAAACACAGGCACCGCAAATTTGGCTGCAATCAGGAAAACCGCAAGCAGTACGCCGTCCTCCAGCCGGGCCTCCGGCAAATACGCATAATGTCCGATCGCATGCTGCAGGACCACCGCCGCAAAGGCGAGCCCTCTTAAATATTGTATCTCCTCAATCCTGGCCTTTTTGGCCATACCCCCTGCTCCTCTCTCTCTAACCCCACCTTAAAAACAGCGCGCCCTCCCCATAGTTTTGTATTTCATCTTATCGGATATCGACTGTGCATACAACTACAGAACGATGATACACAGGCCGATGTCACATTCAGACCACTGCTGTATGCCGGCGCATAATCACGGCGAGCGCCACTATCACCGCACCGTCACCCGCAATTAATTCAGCAGCGAGACCACGATGGGCCTCCGCATCTCGCCCGTCCGTTCATTGATATCGCAGCACTGCTCCGCTATATTAAAGGTAGCAAGATTTTGGATACTGAGGAGTGAGCTTGTTATGATTCGCATTTATCCCGCTTCTTCCCGGTTTTCGGCTGATCACGGTTGGCTTAAGAGCAACTTCAGCTTTTCATTCGGCGAATATTATGATCCGGACAACACCCAATTCGGACCTCTGCGCGTGTTTAACGACGATGTAATCGCAGGAAACCGCGGCTTTGGCGCGCACCCACACCGTGAGATGGAGATTGTATCCATTGTTTTAGCGGGCGAGTTGAAGCATCAGGATAGCATCGGACGCACTGCCGTCACAGGCTTCGGCGGCGTTCAGCGCATGTCAGCCGGCACAGGCATAATTCATTCAGAAGTGAATCCAGGCGAAGACGAAGTTGCGCTGCTACAAATCTGGTTTGAGCCCAATGAGCGCCAACTGGAGCCGTCATACGAAACTACCTCGTACGATCCGCAGCAGATGGTCAACCGGTTGCTGCCCATTGTGTCCAATCAATCCGGACCGAACGTCGCCCATATTCACCAGGACTTGACGATTTACTTGTCCCGGCTGGACGCAGGGCGATCGCTGGCGTTCACGCAGGAGCCTGGCCGGAGAATCTATCTGTTCGTAATTGACGGAGAGATCGCGGTGCAGGGCCAGCATCGTCTGACGTGCCGTGACAGCGCCCGCATCACAGAAACACCTATGATTGACATCGAAAGCATTAAGGACACAATGTGCCTGCTGATTGATTTACCCTGAAGTGTGTTGGAGTATGTGCGAAAGGAGAGCGGAGTATGACACCGGACTTAGAAGTGCACTTATACATTAAACATGCTGTGGGCAGCCGGATGCTGTTCGATGTCTCCGGTGCGAACAAGCCGTTCAAATTGGAGCAAACGGGCGGCGGCTGGACGCTTACCATCCACGATGTGGATCCGACCACAGTGGAACTGCTGCGGCACAACCTGCGGGAACTGAACATCTTCTACTTCGAAGAGCAGGCCGGGCATGCTGCTGTTAAGAGCTGGCTGTATGACAAGGATTGTCCGGCAATCGAGTATGATGACGCACGTCGTTGCGTCATTCGTGGTGATACCAAGATGGATTATACCAACGACAGCGTGTAACGGCAGCGCCTGCTGCTGTACAGCGTAACAGGGGGCGTGCCCGTTCAGGCGAGGGGCTGTCCTAAGCCTTAATTCTGAACGGATTCAACTAAAAAGCTCCCTCCCCGTCCGTAGTAATATGCTTCACCGGCCATCGAGCAGCAGTGACAAGCGTGTATCTCTGCCTATGCCAGCTGACTCAGGCGCCACCATTATCTCGGTGCACCTGGACCTCTGGCTGCGCGAACGCGGTGCAGTGGCGGTCGCCCACTGCTGCGTGAAGCAGCCGCCGCGCCAGCATGCCGAGGTAAAAAATAAAGCAGTTGCCCGGTCGTTCCCGGCAACTGCTTGTACATGCTAGCCTATTCTTTCTAACCGCTAATTCTGTGTATCCGCTAAAAAAAGCGATCTCCGATTTGCAGCTTAATCGCACCTTCACCCCAAAGAAACATTAGCAATGAAATGTTCAACAAAACGCACCACAGTAACTCAAGATAACTCAACTCAGGAATCAACATATCGGTCCACTCCACACAATTTAATTACCACCTTAAACATAGTGTGTGCTCATGTTGGCTGCAGTCTAAGTTGAATACCCCTGGCTCACGAGGGGAATAATTAGTCTGACGCATATGACATATAATACGATAATTGGGAAAATTTGTCGAGTGTTATTTCCATTTTTGATAAACAAAAAAAACCTTGAAAATAATCAAGGTTTCCTCATATGGGCCCTGAGGGACTCGAACCCCCGACCAATCGGTTATGAGCCGACCGCTCTAACCAACTGAGCTAAGGGCCCATGAAAGACTTGGTTGCGGGGGCAGGATTTGAACCTGCGGCCTTCGGGTTATGAGCCCGACGAGCTACCGGGCTGCTCCACCCCGCGTTGTTGACCTCTCATAGCGACGTTCTTCATTGTACAACATACGAAAAAGAAAAGTCAAGAAAAAATTTTACTGAAAATTAGACTAGGTAACGCACGCCAAAACGCCCCTTTTTTGATCGGAACACCTGCACCTCTTGCGGACATTCGTAGCCGTATATCCACCAATCTTCCTCCATACGCTTAGCGAGGCAGCCTGCCTGAAATTTGCTTTCATATAGCTTCACCCAATAGATCCAGCGCACTGCAATGGTCACCCCCGTTCCAAGAGCACTTGTAAATATTATTGCTATATTTTTTACAATGCATAGCATAACCAAAAATGGGCCGGCTTATTTGAAATGCAGGAAGCCGGCCCGTTACGGACGGACCGGCTTGCCATTTCTATGCGCTAGCTGCACTTTTTCTTTGTCTGTCAGCTGGTTCTGCCCGGAGACGATGAGCTGCTCTCCCTCACTGATGCCCGACCGTACTTCCTGGACCGTTTCGTTCAGACGACCCAGTTCCACTTTACGTTTTTCCGCAGTATCTCCCGCCAGAATGAAGACGAAGGTGTCGCCGGCTTCGCGAACCACGCTAAGCGTGGGGACAGTGAGCACTATCTCATCCTGTTCCTCAGTGAGCAGCACCTGCACCTTGGTACCCGGTTTAAGCTTTGTGTCCGGATTAGGCACTGACAGCTCCAGCGAGTAGGACTTGGTTTGCGCGCTCATTACGTCGGCCAAGTAGCTCACGGCGCCGTTCATTTTCTCCGGGCTGCCAGGCACATAGAAGCTCAGCTCGTTCTTGCCTCGGATCAGCGCTGCGGCAGCCTCCGTCAACTCAGCTTTGATTTTAATCGGATCTAACTGCTGCACTTGCCCGGCTCTGAAGCCGGCGGACAAACTCATCCCGACTTCCACGGGCAACTCAGTCAGCACCCCGCTGACAGGAGCCTTGAGCTCCATATTTTCCAATGAGCGATTCGCTTCTCGAACACTTAGATTCGAGGATTCCAACTGGGTCTCCAGTTGGGATAGAGAATTCGTCGTTTCTACCGTGTTCAGCTTGTTTTTGGCACTGTCGAGATCCAATTGGAGATTGTTGAATTGCGTTTCCGCCTGGTCCAGCTGCGCTTTCGTGATCAGGCCCAAGTCGTAATCATTACGCGCCTTGCTGTAGCTTTTCTCTGCATCCCTGAGCGCTGTCTCCGCTTTGGTCGCGGCATGCTGCAAATCAGTTTTGGTATTGGCCAAGTCTTCCTTCGCCTTGGTCAGCTGCTGCTGGGCGCTGCGCACACTAAGCACGCCTTTTTGTTTCTGCAGCTCCACGTCGGTAGGGTCCAACTTGACAATGGTCTCGCCCTGTTGCACCATGTCGCCGCGCTTTTTATAAATTTGCTGAACATCGCCGCTTGTTTTCGTCACAATATCCATTTGAATGGAGGAAGCGACATCGGCGACCTGCTCTAGAGGTTCAGCGATCTTCTGCTTTTGGACGGCGGCGACTTTCACCTGCTTCAATGGCGCCTCTGCCGCAGCCGTCTCGGGCGGTGCGGCAGGCTGGGTGCAGCCCGCCGCCAGAATAGCGCTAAGCATGGCGATGCCTACGATTTTCGTGCTCTGTTTAACGGTGCGTATGATGGGAAGTTTCATTTGCCGATTCTCCTTTGTCCATGTGGTTCGATCCATCAATGAATAATTGGCGACGCAGGCGCCGGCGGATCAGCGGCCGTTTGCGGCTTTTTCCTTCTGAATACACGCGCCAATCTGTTTTTCATTTTATCGATCAATTCATATACAATCGGCACGATGACGAGCGTAAGCAACGTAGACGTAGTAAGGCCGCCTATAACAACTACCGCCAAGCCTTTGGAAATGAGCGTCCCTTTGGACAGTCCCAATCCGAGTGGCAAAAGCGCGAGAATGGTTGCACCTGCTGTCATGATGATCGGCCGCAGACGGGTTAAGCTCGCCTCCACCAGAGCGTCCCGAACGCCGTATCCGCCCTCGCGCAGCTGCTGCACGCGATCGACCAGCACGATCGCGTTGGTCACGACAACCCCAATCAGCATTAGGAAGCCTATCAATGACGTGATGTTGACTGATTCGTTCGTTATAAGCAATCCAAGTAAACCGCCTATAGCAGCAAGCGGCAGAGAAAACAGGATCGCAAACGGTGCGCTTCCGTTGCCAAACGCTAACACCATGACGAGGTAGACGATAAAAATGGACGCGCCCATAGCAACAAACATTTGTGAGAAGCTCTCCTGCATGTCATCGGCGACCCCTTTCACCTCCGTACGAACATCGCTGGGAAGAGAGACGGTTCTGAGTGCCGCCGTTACTTTGGCTGTAACGCCCCCTTTATCCGGACTATCGATTTTGGCATTCACTTTCACAATTTGCTCTTGTGATTCGCGGCTGATCGCAACCGGTGCGTCAACCTGGATGACCTTGGCCACCTCGTTCAAGTTGACAGTCAAGCCCGTACTTGTCTCGATCGGCAGACGGCCGAGCTGGTCGAGTGAATCTTTAAAAGAGTCGTCAAGCATGATTTTGGTCTTAAAAGTGGTGTTGTCAAACTTCAAGTCTCCAATGCTCTCTTCAGCGAGCCAGTTGCGTACCGTGTCGGCGATCTGCGCCGAAGATAAGCCGTACAAGCGGGCCTTATTTTGATCCACATTAATTTCAACTTCGTTCTTTGACTCGCTCAGCGTATCTTTAATCTCCGTTAACTCAGGAAATTCCTGCATTTTGTTTTTGATTAATTCGGCAGCTGCTTTCAGGCTGTTGAGATCATCCCCTGTTAAAGCATAAGAGAAGTCCGTGCCCGAAGAAGGCGGCCCGCCGCCGGCAAGCACCATGCCGTTCACTTCGGAGCCTTTAGGCAGCGTGTACAGAATCTTTTCCTTGAAATCCTTCACCACCTGCTTCGCATCCGATGCTTGGGACGCTGCAGCGAAAAAGATACTGCGATAAGGAATGCGGTCGTCTCCATTGTTATAGCCTATTAACGATTCAACGTAGTCAAACGTAGGCTGACCGGCAGCGTCCTTCGACTCAGCCATGACACCTTCTATTTCGCGCACCTTGGCATTCATAGCCTCGATGGTCGTTTCGCGCGGCATTTTGATAGTGAATTGCATTTGCTTATCCGCGGAGCTTTCCGGCATAAAGGAGGTGGACAGGAACGGCACGGTACCGACAATCGCCGCTATAAATAAGATAAAAGCGAGCAGCAGCGTTTTTTTACCGTTATTCAGTGCCCAAATCAAAACCTTTTTATATGCGAGAGAAAACTTGCCTAATGCATTGGCCTCGTCATGCGTCGTAACTTTTCCTTTCATCACCATCATCTTGGCGAGCATGGGAATGACGGTTAAAGCCACAAGCAGGGAGGACAGCAGCGCTACCGACAGTGTGACCGCGAACGGGCGGAATACTTCTCCCAACACGCCGCTGACAAAGGCAATCGGGCCGAATACGCCGACGGTTGTAATGGTCGAAGAGGTGATGGCCGAAGCGACCTGTGCCGTAGCCATCCGTATCACCGACTCGTTGCGTTCCTGCGCCTTTTCCAATTGACTGCAGATGTTTTCGATGACCACGATACTGTCATCCACCACACGTCCGACGGCAATCGCCATGCCCCCGAGTGTCATAATGTTTAATGAAATCCCCAGCGGGCCCATAAACAGCAGTGTAACTAAGATGGATAATGGAATTGAGACCAAAACGATCACGGTCATACGAACATTTCTTAAGAACAATAAAATCATAACGGATGCCAAAATTGCACCGAGTGCACCTTCCTGCACCATACCATGAATAGAATTTTTGATATCTACCGCGCTGTTATAAATGGTGTGGAACACGATATTCGGATACTCCGCCTTCCACGACGCCATCATCCGATCGGCCTCGTCTGCAAATTCAACCGCGTTGGCGCTCTTGGTTTTGAACAAATGTACTCCGATCGCCGGCTGTCCGTTCAAACGGGAGAAGAACGTGGCCTCCGTGATCGCTTCGACCTTAGCAATCTGCTTTAGCAGCAGTGTGTCTCCCGTGTTGGTCGTTATTTTCATATTTTCGAGATTGTACACAGTGTTCAAATCGCTTTTCACTCGAACCATTTGGGAGTTGCCGTTAAAATCAACGGTGCCTGCGGGGCTAGTTAGAAGAGCGGATTTGATTGCATTTGATACTTGGGATGGGGACAAGCCGTAGTTACCCAGCGCGTTGGCGTCCAGCTTCATTGTGAGTGCTGCTTCCTGGTTGCCGATGGAGTCGACATGATCCATTCCGTTGATGGACTCAAACCCGGGGAGAATGACATCCTTGTACACTTTATCCAGATCCTGTTGACTCATGCCGTTAGTGCCGTATACGGACAAATAGTACACCGGTTCGGACGCGAAGCCGAAAGTTTGCACCTTTGGCTTTTCAGCGCTCTGCGGCAGGCGCACATTGGAGATCAAGCTTTCAATGTCCTGTTTTACATCCTCAGGCTCTTTATCCTGCTCCAGCTCGATGACGATGGTAGAAAAATTATCGCTGGAGGTTGATGTCAGGTTTTTTATCCCGTCCATGCTGGCGACAGCCTTTTCCAATGGTTCAGTTATGTCGTCTAGCACATCCTTGGGCGGTGCCGTGTACTGCGTGTTGATGACTACTACCGGGAATGTAATGTCAGGGAAGCTTTCCACTTTAAGCGTAGTTGCCGTATACAGGCCTCCGCCCAGCAGTAGCATTATGCTAATGATAACCGCAGTGATATTTTTCATTGAGAATTCCGTCAACTTATTCATCTCTTTTTTCTGCTCCCTCCGCAGCATTCGCTGGCTCATATCTTAGACGAAATTTTCGCATTTCTCCCTTCACCCATTTCATTCGTATCCAACAGCAATTGCTGCTCTCCGCTGAGCCCATGCAACAGCAGATAAGTAAGGAATTCTTCGCACCAACGGGCTGAAACCATCGGTCGCTCACGCCCTGTTTCAGGCAGGCAAATGAAGCTTGAGATGATCTCATAGAGCTCGCCTTGTTGTGTTAGTTCTCATCGTTAAGATTGTTGTTAACGCTAATAACATAGTGTTTTTTGAAAAATGTGTCAACTCTACCATAGCAAATTTAACCAAAGTTTTAGAATACATCAACAAAAAGCCATCCTGCGGCATGCTTGCATGATCGGCAGGACGGCTCGGCACAATGTACAATTAGTCGGTCGTGCTAAACCAATCGATCTTTTTCGACGCCAGCAATTTCTTCTGGCCTTGGAACGAATCGTAGATGCTCACTTTGTACGTCTTTAGGGTTTCCATGTTGAAGATAAGATCCTGATCGCTTTCGATGAGCTTGACCGCGACGTGTTTGCCTAACCTCAGCTTATTTATATTCTCATCGGACTGCACATCCGATTCCGTTGCATCCGGAGCCTCAAAATCTTTGAAGTCAAACTCGCGGGTGAATGATTTGTTGCCCATCTCATCCTCAAACCCTATCACCAGTTTACGCCCCTCCATGTTCGCTTCCGAGAAGAGCTGCTTCTTCAACTCATAGTCGAACGTAAGCTTAAGCTGGTCCTTGCTCAACCAAGTATTGATACGATTGATGGAAATTGAGTATGGCAGCAGGTCAACGTCAAGCAAATTATCCTTCACCGTAGTATCCTCGGCAGGCAGCCAGAAAGCCGCAGCATTGACGTAAGCGTCCGGTTTGTCCTCGGCACCCGTATATCTATCCTCCGTTACGGCCTCGCCAATCATGACATTCATGTTGGTCGTCGGCAGTCCCTTGGGCAACGTGGTTGACAGGAACAGCAGGGCGGTAGCATCCGGGCTGACCTTATTTTTGATTTCCGCGATTGTGGCAGGATACACCGTGCCGTCAGGAGCTTTCAACTGAGCCACCAGCTTCGACACGTCGCTGAAACGTTGCTCCAAATTCGTGGCATCCATTTGCACCGTGAAAATATCCACCGTGTCACCCGGATAGGTAGTCACACTGCGGACGCTGTAGCTCGCATTGCGGCCCAGGCTGGATACCTTGTAAATTTCGCCGACATTCATGTAAGGAATACCCAGCAGTTCGGAGCTTTGTGCAAATTCCAGCAGCTCCTCCGTTTCATCTTCGCCTGTCTTCTCCTCCAGCACGAGTTTAACGGTAGAAAATTGATAAGTGTACGGCATTTTTCCGACGAACTGGAAGCTGGCCTCGGCTCCCTTAGCCAGCCCTATCGTCTTATCGGTTTTGATCAGCTGCGCTTCCACTTTCACCGCGTCATCCAGCATATAGTATCCGGTTAATTCCGGGATAGGCAGCGCCTCGGAGCCTTTGTTAATCAAGGTGATATTGGCGTTCAGTATGTCCTGATCTTCGAAGGGTACGCGTTGGAACGAGTTCAGGCGGGCTGTGTAAGTGCCGTCCTCGTTGGAGAAGTTGTGCTCCACACCGGTAGCAACTTCCCCCAAATCTGATAACGCCGGAAGCTGAAAATATGCGATCGGTATATTGATCTTGGGCTCAGCAGCTTCCTGTACGATAATGAGCTGCCAGCCTTCCGTACTGACGGTGACGGGCACCGAACCGGACAGTTCAATCTCTTCGTTAACCTGCGGATTAATGACCAACTCCTTATCCTTTTTGGCGTCCAACGGATACATATAACCTTCATTTGTACGAAGCAGGTATTGATAGGCGGGCACAGCCGCAGCACGGTTACCAACGTTCTCCATGTTCAGCACCACGGTCGGTGAATAGTTTTCGTCATTTTTGGTCGTGAACACCTTCTTCACCGACGTTTTCACCTCGGTGCCGACCATATCAATGACATGGGAATCATTCGCCGGCGTCACAATCGTATAGTCAGCCGGTACGGCGACCTCGCCGATCTTGCGTTCAAAATTAGGTTGGCTGAAATCCCATTCGATGAATTCAAACACCAGATCAGTTAGCTCTGTCGTTCCATTGACCGATGCGTAGAAGTTAATATCTTCTACCGATTTCGCCGTGATTTTGTTCTTTTCCTGGTCCTGAGGCATCAGTCTGACCGTGATTTCATTGCCCGATTTCGTTCGCAAACGAACCCAGTAGTCAATGAATAGCAAGTCAGTGCTGCTTTCGTTACGGACGCTCACGGTGAATGTGACGGTTTTCCCTTTTTGCTCTGCCAGCATCGTTACATTTTTCAATTCAAAGTAGCTGTCGCCATTTACCTTCACCTGTCCCAGAGCCGGTCCGGTGCCAATGGTCAACGCATCCGATGGTCGAGCGCCGTCATCCGGCGGCTCCGTAGTCGGCGGAGGGGTGACGGGCGTCGACGGTGTCGGAGGGCTTGCAGGCGGGGTGGCGGGCACACTGCCGGCAGCAAAGGCCGGTACTACACTGCTCCACGTCAACGCGGCGGCCAACAGCACAACGCAGGGTGCATTCTTTTTCATGTTCATTGGTATCGTTCTCCTCCTAGAGTTTCGCCGTATATCGCACAATTTACGTTTAACCATTCGATGTGGGCGCCTTGCCGGTGCCGCATGTATTTAACACCGCATTAGTTCACAGGCATTGTGCTTGCGCCGCCCATCGGCCCATTTGGATTGTCCTTCATCTGCTGCAGCATCGCATCGCCATCGGTCTGCCATTTCTTCAGAGCCTCGCGCACTCCAATCTTACCCTGGGCGGCTTCGTTAAACAGATTGCGGCCGATATCATGAACCATGTGAATGTTGTGATTCTGACGGTATACTTTGCTGTCCGGCTGCGGTGCAGGCATGAGCGTAGTGAAAGCCTCCATGTGGAATTCCGCGCCATCTTTCGGTTTCATATACTTTTTGCGCGTAACGATATTATAAGAGCTGCTTGACTTTAACCGAGCCCAATCCTCGCCGTTGATGAATTGAATAAACTTCCACGCATCCTCCACATTTTGCGCTTTCGAATTGATGCCCATTATTCCGTTCATGTAGAGGGAGCCGCCGACGTCCGGAGCTTCCGGATGCACAGGTACAGTGACTACGTCCCAGTCGATGGGCGTAAAGTTATTGTAGCTTGCGGCATTCTTGTTCGCATTGATGATTTGGCTGATTTCACCGTAATTGATAATGGCCATAGCTACACGGCTTGATAAAAAGTCATTATCCGGGAAAGGCTCGGCATTCGCTCCGTCCTGATTCATGAAACGCTGTTTCATGCTCGCAGGGTCCTGCTGTTCGGGCGTCACCTTGTCTTGCTTGAGCTGCAGCATCGTTTGCCACACTTTTTCCCACTGCTCCGAGTCTACGGTGAGCTTATCTGCGGTGTCGTTAAACATACGGAGCTCCAAAGGAGCCGAGTACATTTGAGTGGCGTAAAACAGGTCTCCCATTGCGTGGGTAGAGAACGAGAACCCGTATTGGCGGTCCGCCCCTTCTCCTTTGGATAAGCGTCTCGCGAGATCAAATGTTTCTTCCCAGGTCATTTTATCCTTCGGATACGGTACGCCGGCCTCATCAAACATTTTTTTATTATAGATAAGGGCCGAAGAGTTAAAAGTCGGCGATAGCGCATACAGGCTTCCGTTTCCAAGCTTCTTCAGACCCTCCATAACGGCAGGCGCCATATCGGAGGTGTCGAATTTGTCCTTAGTAATCATCGGATCCAATTGGGTGAGCATATTTCCCTCGATCAATTCGCCGAGCTGTTCATAGTTCGCCATCACGACGTCGGGCGGATTCGCACCCTGCATCACTTCCTTCAGCTTTTCCATTGGGTCGATCGGCTTGGCGTCCGGGCTCGGACGACCATAGCGGAAGCTGTCATCGCCCGTGGGAATCATTTCCAGTTTGATCTTGGGATTAGCATACTCGAACACTTCGGTAAACTGCTGGCGAAAATACTCGAAGTCATCGCCATAGCCGAAGCTGGTTGCGATGCGCAGCACCCTTTGCGTGTCACCGTCCCCGCTATCCGTCTTGGTGCAGGCTGCAAGCAAAGGCACCGTCAAGCTCGCGCAAACGGACAACATCATCGTTCTCTTTACCCAAGTTTTCATGCGTCATTCCTCCAAAATTGTTTTTTTGATTTCACTTTTTGTTTCGGTGAACAAATAACTGTATTAAGCAAGCGACTTGGGCGAACGGATGATAATTTTCTCCCCATCGAACTCCATCGACGCCTTACTGTCAATTTTCAGCGCCTGTAAATAGGCTTTTGGAATTTGCAGCCGGCCAGCTCTGTCCAGCACAACATACTCCTCATGTGCATCATGCATCGTAGAGCCGGCCATTCCGGGACCGGTTTCATCCAAATTCGGATTGCGCTTAATAAATTCTGTGCTGGTCATGCCGTCGCGAATGGCGACGACACGGTCGACCTTGCTGGCAAGGGTCATGTCATGTGTGACGATCACGATCGTGACCCCCAGCTCACGGTTCAGTCTGCGGAAGATATCCATTATCATATCTGACGTCTTCGTATCGACCGAACCTGTCGGCTCGTCAGCGAGCAGCAGCGAAGGCCGGTTAGCCAAAGATATCGCGATAGCGACACGCTGCTGCTCACCGCCTGAGAGCTGCTGCAGCTTGTTCCCCATCCGTTCCTTCAGGCCGACCCATTCGAGCAGCTGCTTCGCGTAGGCCCGGTCATACTGCCCGCTCAGCATCATCGGCATTTCCACATTTTCAACAGCGGTCAGATAAGGAACCAAATTGCGCGCGTTATTCTGCCAAATGAAACCGACAGTGTTCCGCTTATACTTCACCAGCTCCTCGTCGGTAATTTTAAGCAAATTCCATTCGCCCACCTGCACCTGCCCGGCGGACGGCCGGTCGAGCCCGCCCAGTATGTTCAGAAGTGTCGACTTACCGCTCCCGCTGTTACCGATAATAGCCATCATTTCCCCGCTCTCCACCGAAATGTTGAGCCCTTTTAACGCCACCACTTCGATATCGTCGGTCTTGTAAATTTTCACGAGCTCCTCGCATGATATCATCGCCTACTTCTCCTCCCCGAGCTTGACCGCCTGATGCACCCGCAGTCTTCGAATGTGAAGGAACAACAAGCCCGCACCGGTAATCATCATGAAGGCAACCACGATATAGAGCTGATCAGTATCCCTTGCATGAAATATCACCCGGAACGGCGGCACCTGTGTCTTAACGTTCTCTGCCGTCTGCAGGAACGGCAAGAATAAATAGCTGGTCAGCTTGCCGATACCGATGCCAAGCGCGATGGATAGCCCAGCGGTGAACCCTTGTTCAAGCAGGAGCATCCCTGTCAGCTGTTTGCGGGAGAGTCCCATGGCACGAAGCACACCGAACTGTACGACGCGGCTCGAAAGATTGAAGAACCAGTACAGAATGTACCCGATGAGCGAGACCAGGACCGACACCAGAAATCCGAGACTTAAAATACCGAACACACCGCCCCGTGCCGGGTGCTTCTTCTGGATGATCAGCTCGTTGCGTACGTCTTTCACACCGGCGATTTCAATCTGCCTGTCGGCCAGCGCCTCCATGATAGGCGCCACCTTCGCTCCGGCCTCCATCTTCAGCCACACCTCGTAAGGCGTGACCGGCGCTTGATCATAAACGTATTCGAGATTGGCGATGAAAAACGGGATCTCATCCGGATACTGGCTGGGCCAATACGGTACAGTAGCGACGACGACAAATTCAACCATCTGCTGCTGCACGGCAATGCTTATCAGATCCCCCTCTTTCACGTGGTTCTTCTCAGCGAACGAGGAAGGCACGATAACCGCCTGCTCATACGTCCCCAGCAGATTCAGATATTGATAGGGATGAACCTTGAATAAATCATTGCGGAACCAGGCGACTTTCGCAAAATCCACATTATCTATCCCCATGAGCATGCCTTGACCGACCGACTTACCGGACACAACCACATTTGCCTTTGTCCGAAGTACGCGGGCAGCGTGATCCACGCCCTGCAATTCGCGGTACAGCTCAAAAGGGGGTTCGATATACCGCAGCTTCGGCGGCGGATCGTCCATGCCCGCTCCGGGTGCACCCGGTGTGCCTCCCTGCTGGCCGGCACCGGAGCCGCCGTTATTGTTCGTGCCGGTAGACTGACCGCCTTGGGCGCCGCCTTGTGGTTCACCGCCGGCGCCCGCTGTCCCACCGTTCTGCCCACCGCTCTGTCCGCCGGCTTGATCCTGCGGCAATGCGTCGGATACGCCCTCCCATACGGTCTGCAGCACTACGTCCGTCCCGTAGGCATAAAGCGTCCGGTCAGTAGAGTTCAAATCGATCGTGCGTGCGGCGGAGGAATTGTACACCCCTAGACCCAGCGTTAAGATAAGCAGCAGCATAAGCGGATAATAAGATTGCGCAGAGCGTGACAGCTGTGTCAGAGTTAGATACACCGGCACCGGTAGAAAACGTTTGCCCAACCAGTTCCACAAACGCAACAGCCACGGAAAAATCCGCAAAAAGAACAATCCCAGAGAGATGATCGACAACGCCGGAACGAAAAACAGCAGCGGATGAACCTGCAACTGGTCCGTAGTCAAGCCGGTTTGCGCCGACAACAACTGGCGTTGGTCAAATAAATAGTAGCCGTAAGCGACGACTCCGATCAGCACGACATCCAAAAACCATTTTTGCCAAAATGGTGAGCGGTCCGAGCGGGCCAGCTTTTGCTTGTAACTCACGATCGACGCACGGGCAAACACGATCGCCGGGATAACACTGGCCAGCGTGGCGATGAGCACGGCGGCAACGCCGTACGTGAGAGCTTCCATCGACACACCAACGGGGACGGATTGCCGGTCCACAAAGGTGAGAAACCCGCTGGACGAGCCGATGCTCTTAGCCATAAACCAGCCCAGCATCGGGCCAACGATCAAGGCGGTACATCCTAGAATCAGACCTTCCAACAGATAGATCCCAATAATCTGCTTCGTGCTTGCTCCACGGCTGCGCAGTACCGCAATGACGCTGCGCTGCCGGTCCAGCGACTGGCGGGCATTCATCACAATATAGTAGAACACCATTGCAATCATGGGAGCCGCCAACGTAAACAGCAATATCTGCAGCTGCAGACTTTGCGTTCTGAACTCTTGCAAAATCGGAATGAATGACACGTCAACACGCGTGTTTTTCAACTGTTGAAATAAAGTAATGTCAAGCCGTTCCAGCTTGTTTTCAAGCGGCGACAGTTGGCTGGTTTGAATGTTGCGCAGATCGAAAGCATAGTACCAGTTGCCCAAATTCAGCGGGATTCTCTTCTCGTTCAAAATATAAGTGTTGAAGCCGCGCTCGCTCATGAACAGCGCGTTAACTAAGCCTTCCATACCCTGAAACCAGTAGGGATCCCCGTCATTCTTGGGTGCCACAGTGCCTGTGATCTTGATCTTCAGTGGAGCAATACCAAAGCCTCCGCTGATTGGATAATTGAACACATCGCCAACATGAATATCATTTCGGTACATGGCTTCTTCCAAAATGACTGCCTCAACGATGCCATTTTGCACCTGATCGGAATACCAATCACCCTGTTTAAGCTCCACCTGATCTTTGAGTCCGCTTTCCGACATCAACGCCATTTGTCTCTTTTTGCTCGGATCGACTTTCACCGTATCGTCGGGAATGAGCTGGCTCGCACGAATCGAGTAGCTTCTCACAAACGCCTGATATGGAAACGCTATGTCCTTAGGCAGTTCGTCTGTTATGTATTGATCGACGTCTGTGAGGGCACTCAAATCGGCTCTGTCGCTGCCTGCAGCCTGATAACGGATCAGCACCGAGCCGGCCGGCAGCCCGCCAGTTTTCTCTTGCAGCGATTTGGTCACTACCCGCTTGAGTGACCCATCCGCATACATCGGGATGCTGGTTGTAAATGCGACAGCCATAATCAAGCCGAGCAAGGAGCTTAAGGTGAGCCAGCGGGTATTCCACATTTTGCGAAATAAAAAACGAAGCATCGGCACAGACATCAGCGGCCCACTACTTTCTGTCCCGGCGTAAGCCCTGCGATGATTTCCACATCCGTAGCGGTCTGCTGGCCTATTTCGACGTCGATCTCTTTCTTATTTCCCTGCTCATCTACTACTTGAACGTAGTTCCGGCCCGCATACGAGCGCAACGCTGCCAAAGGAATAGTAACCGCATTCTCTTTGCGCTGAGTGATGACGGACACGCTCAGCGGTGTTCCACGATTCAATCCCTGCGGGAACTCATCGAGTGCTACCACCAAATAATTCTCGATGGTGTCGATCGGTTTCGACCCGCTGCCATTGTCGCCATCCGGCATGCCGCTGTTGTCCTCTTCTTTCGGCATAGGGAGCTGTACCACTTTCCCCTTATGCTGTCCCGCAGCATTGATATCCACCATGGCCTCCATGCCGACCGCGACCTTTTTCACATCATCCGCATTAAGACTCGCTACTACGGTCAGCTGCGACAAATCGGCAATCGTCGCCACAGCTTCATAAGCTTCCGCGGTGTCTCCTTTTTTAAGATAGACCGACACGATCGTGCCGGCATAAGGCGCGGTTAGCTTCGCTTTGGCAATCGTATTTTCGAGCTTGTTGAACTCTTCACGCTTCAGCTCGAAATCGATCTTTGCTTTCTCCAACGCCTCCACGCTCATTTCGTCGGCCTTTCGCAGCGTTTCGATCATCGTCAGTTCCTCACTGCGCGCCTGGAGCCGCTTGGACCTCAGTTCGCTCTCCTGCTCGGACACGTCGAGTTCGGCGATGACCTGGCCCTGCTCTACTTGGTCTCCGCTCTTGACATGTAAGCTCTTAATTCGGCGGTTGGCCTCGTCCGTAAAATACAAATCCTCTTCCTTCGTCGCCATGAGCTTGCCGGAGCCGCGGACCCTGGTTTCCAATGTTTGCGTCTTCACCTCATACTCGGGCTTCTTGGATAGTTTCGGCGGTGTGATCGCGGGCAGGATTTCTTCCTCCTCCTCTTTCGGCAGCAAGGAACACCCGGCGCTCACAGCCAGAGTTGCAGCCATGCATATAAGCAGCAGAGGCTTAGCCATCCGTTTATGTATTGATAAATTTCCCATCCACCATTTCAAACACATGGTCGGCTACCTCCATAATTGTCGGATCATGCGTGGTCATACAAATTGTCACCTGCTCGGTTTGAATGATATCCCTGAACACCGCCATTACCTGTGCGCCCATTTGCGAATCAAGCTCCGCCGTGGGTTCGTCAGCGAGCAGCAAGTGCGGTCTGTGAGCAATCGCCTTTGCGATAGCAACACGCTGCTGCTCTCCCCCTGACAGCTCGAACGGGCGATGATGCATCCGCTTTGCGAGCCCCACCAGATCCAGGCAGTGTGTCGCCCGCCGCTTCCATTCGGAGCGCGGCACGTTTGCCATTCGCAGTGCCAGTTCGACATTTTCCCATGCAGACAGCAGCGGCATTAAAGCGAATGACTGAAAAATAAAACCGAGTTGCCTACGTCTTATTTGTGTGCGCTGGTCGTCGCTGCATCGGTGAAAAGGATGACCCATGAAAGAGATCTCTCCTTGATCAGGCTGGTCGAGCCCTCCTATCAAATTAAGCAGCGTTGTTTTGCCCGAGCCCGATCGCCCCTTGAGCATTACCAGCTGCATCGGATACAGCGACATATCAATTCCCTTCAGTACATGCAGCTGCTCGCCTCCCACGGCGAACGAGCGCTGTACGCCGGTCACCGTGAGCAGCGGCTGCGTGTCGTCGATGACACGCGGTGCGAACACAGATGCGCTCGAGGTCACGTTTCCGCTGATGTCAGAGACCTCTGCATCCGCCGGTTGAACCGGCTCGTCTTGCGGCGATTGAGTTTGCTCCGCCACTGTCCCGTCTATGTTGCCGCCCCCAGCGGATGAGACAGGCTGTTCATTTGATGCTGACATGTCCTGCCCACCATTTGTCGATTGTATGTCGGCAGCCTTCGTTCTCGAGCTTGGACGAAGCCAACCTAGCATTTCTAAAGCCTCCTGTCATGTTTGTGATTAGTTCTGCATCGCTACCAACTACGATAATTGCAATATACAGACGATACAAAGGTGGTAAAAGTTACAAAAAATACTAAGGAATTTAAAATGTTTTCCATGTTTCACAAATAAGCCTACTGGGTAGGGGGGTATGACGCTATTTGCCCAGAGCAAACCGCACAGTGCATCGACAGAAAAAAGGACCGGTCTCCTCGGGAGATCCGGTCCGTATGAACTTTTCGTTTATTGAAATTAACGCATGGAGCGGAACTTTTGCGAATGTTCCTTAGCTTGCTCCACCGTTGTAATTCGATTGCGGCTCCACTCGAGCAAAATCCGGTCTATGTATCGGAAATGGACTTTTCCCGCAAACACCGCTTCCTTCAATCCGGCTAGAATGAGCTCCTCCGGGTACTTGTCTTTGTCCAGCCATCCTGTAATAGATTCGAGCTCCATCGGCGTAAGCGGGCGGCCAAACTCTTTTTCGAAAATACTGAAAATATCCTTGCGTACGGCAGGGGGCTCTAGCGTGCGCTGCTCCCTGGTTGAATCACTCTGCTCATCATACCAGCAGCCCGCCAACCGTTCCATCAGCGGATCGAAGTTATATTTCTCATACTGAATTCCGCTGTTGGCGTCCACCGCCTCATCTATCGAGATGAGTCCTGCCTTGAGCAGCTTTTGCAGTGCAGTAATCACCTGCTCGGGCGGGACGGACATGCGTCTTTGCAATTGCTCCAATGTCGGAAAATCGGTTCGCTCCTTGTCGATCCAAGCCATTACGTGAATCAGCAACATGACTTCGACTTCAGTGAGCTTAAGCTGACGGTAATATTTCAGCAAGAGATACGGAATTTCTATGCTGCCTGTCTTCCATCCGGCCAGGAAGGCTGCCTGCGCGCTGGCCCGTTGATCATCAGTTCGTTTCATGCTAACACCTCTTTTGCGCCAAAATTCATAATACACACTGCTAGCGCGCAATATCATATTATACAACAAGGCACGGATGAATAAGAAATCAACACTAGGGTAAATACTGTTCGTTTATCCAGTCTATTCTGGCCGAAACCGGCATTATTCGAAAATACAGCTGATATAGACCATCACCAGTAATCCGACAATGAACGAATAGGTAGAAGATCTTTCAAAACCATGCCCGTGGCTTTCAGGAATCAGTTCCTTATACACGATAAACATCATTGCACCTGCAGCAAATGCCAACCCATAACCGACCAGCGGTTGAATATAACTGGCAGCAAAAAATCCAGCCGCCGCCGATATCACTTCCATCAGCCCGGTTAGGGTAACAATGAGAAATGACTTTAATTTGCTTACTTGTGAATTAAGAAGAAACACGGCCAGCACAAGCCCTTCAGGCATATTCTGAGCGCCGATCGAAATAGCGACCATGGGGCCGAGGCCTTCATTTTGGCTGGCATAACTGAATCCTGTGCTCAAACCCTCGGGAATGTTATGAATAAACAAGGCGATGATCACAAGCAAGGATTGGGAATCAAAATGAGTTACCGCAGCATCATCTTCTACATGAAGATGTGAAATGTTTTTTTCCAGCAGGTCTAAAGTTACAATGCCGAGCAGCAGTCCGATAGTTAAAGCAATGATGCCTGACTCTTCAATTGCTTGAGGCATCAAGCCAAAGGTGGATGCGGAAATCATAATGCCCGCCGTGAAAGCGATGAGCACGTCCTTCCACTTCTCGGACAGTCTTCTGACAAACAAAAGTGGGACGGCACCCAACACGGTTGCCATTGCAGAAATAAAGCTCCCAATTAACGCTGTCTCCATATGTACCCCCTGCCGTTTCTTCATCTCATTATATCAAAACCGATGGTGCAGTGTTAGGAGCTCCCAGACAGCCGGCTGCTTCCTCCCGTGCGCCTTACAATTCTATGCGCCAGCCCAGAAAAGGTTCGAACAAAATGGGGCAGACGTTCGGACGGTACACTTATGTGGACATGCTACTTCAAATTTATCACACACGTATGCTGGCACACTACATCTTATTTTTGCCGCGCTGCAGCCTCTGCGGAGGAACTCACTATTCCCGTATAACCCCAAAACTGCCGGGCTCAAACCGCCAGTGGTTTTCAATCACGGCAGGACGGCTCGATGCGCACAAAAAAAACCGCCGGGAGCACTCCCAGCGGTTTGTGCAGTATCGTAGTTATTGTTACGCCAGCCGAGCAGCGTGCGCAGCTTCGTATGCGGCGATTTTGTCTTCGTGCTGCAGTGTCAGCCCGATATCGTCCAAACCTTGCAACAGGAATTGGCGGCGGTGTTCATCCAGATCAAAGTCAATGCTCACACCCTGCTCATCAGTGATCTTCTTGTTTTCCAAGTCGACGGTCAGCTTGTAGCCCTCCTGCTTGGCGGTGCGCTGGAACAGTTCTTCAACCTGCTCTTCGCTCAGCTTGATCGGCAGAATGCCGTTTTTGAAACAGTTGTTATAGAAGATATCAGCGTAGGAAGGTGCAATAATGACTCTGAAGCCATAGTCCTGAATCGCCCAAGGTGCATGTTCGCGGGAGGAGCCGCAGCCAAAGTTCGCACGGGAAATCAGTACCGACGCCCCTTGGTAGCGCGCCTGATTCAAAGAAAAATCTGGAATCACACTGCCTTGGTTGTCAAACCGCCATTCAAAGAACAGGAATTGGCCGAATCCGGTCCGTTCGATCCGTTTCAAAAATTGCTTAGGAATGATTGCATCTGTATCTACGTTAACGCGGTCCACCGGACCCACCAGGCCGGTATGCTTTTTAAAAGCTTCCATTGTCGTTCGTCTCCTCACACAAGTAAAATAATTTACGCTTCCTGCTTCACTTTGAATTTCCAGTCACGCACGTCAACGAAGCGTCCTTCGATGGCAGCTGCAGCCGCCATAGCCGGGGATACCAAATGGGTGCGGCCATCACGTCCCTGACGTCCTTCAAAGTTACGGTTGGACGTCGATGCGCAGCGTTGTCCGGGCTTCAGTACGTCCGGATTCATCGCTAAGCACATGCTGCATCCGGCATCGCGCCACTCAAAGCCGGCTTCGATAAAGATTTTATCCAAGCCCTCTTTCTCCGCTTGCATTTTAACTCGTCCTGAGCCTGGTACAACGATAGCGGTCAAACTTGGGGAAACCTTGTAGCCTTGAGCTACTGCAGCAGCAGCACGCAGGTCTTCGATCCGACCGTTGGTACAGGAACCGATAAACACATAATCCACGGTCAGGTCCGTCATTGGAGTGCCTGGTGTTAAGCCCATGTATTCCAGCGCCTTCTCGGCGGCTTTTCTTTCGTTCTCCGTTGCGAAGCTCTTGGGATCCGGTACGGCAGACGATACATCGGTACCCATGCCAGGACTTGTTCCCCAGGTGACTTGCGGGATCAGGCTGTCGGCGTCAAATTCAACCACTCGATCGTACTGTGCGCCGGGATCGGTAGTGAGCTGTCTCCACTCGGCCACCGCTTGATCAAACGCTGCACCCTGCGGCACATATTGGCGTCCGCGCAGATACTCGAACGTTGTTTCATCCGGAGCGATCAGTCCTGCTCTTGCACCGGCTTCAATGGACATGTTACACACGGTCATGCGCTCTTCCATAGACAAGCCGCGGATGGCTTCACCGGTGTATTCGATAACGTAGCCTGTTGCAAAATCAGTGCCATATTTCGCAATCACACCCAGAATCAAATCCTTTGCTGTTACTCCCGGCTTGAGCTTGCCGTTGATGCGCACTTCCAATGTTTTTGCTTTGGATTGCTGCAAGCATTGAGTTGCCAGTACATGCTCAACCTCGCTTGTTCCGATACCAAACGCCAACGCGCCGAAAGCTCCATGCGTCGAAGTATGGCTGTCCCCGCAAACAATGGTTTTGCCCGGATGAGTCAAACCGAGTTCAGGTCCCATAACGTGCACAACGCCTTGATCGATGTTGTCGAGATCGAACAATGCCACGCCGAAATCCTTACAGTTTTGGGATAGAGTATCGATTTGCTGCTTAGAGATTGGGTCCGAAATGTTAAAACGATCCTTCGTCGGAACGTTATGGTCCATTGTGGCAAACGTGAGATCCGCACGGCGCACCCTGCGGCCGCTCAAACGCAAACCTTCAAACGCCTGCGGTGACGTTACTTCGTGCACCAGATGCAGGTCGATGTAAATGATGCTCGGCTTACCTTCCTCCTGATTAATAACATGATTCTCCCAGATCTTTTCAAACATAGTTTTTGCCATCAGTTTCACCTCATCATCATGAATACGAATCAATCCAATTGACTTATGGGACTATACTAGCATTTCTTTATTCATTGATCCAAGATATAATATCTATAAGCTTCATAGGTAATTGTTATAATCATTCTTCAAAACTAAATTTTATCGGTAGACGCGCAAGCAATCATATTCGCACCCGATTACCCTTTTATTACAAGGAGAATACTCCCATGGAATTGAGACAACTTCAGTACGCTTTACAGATCGCAGCAGATAAAAATTTTTCAAGAGCAGCGGAAAAACTGCACATCGCTCAACCATCCCTCAGTCAACAGCTGTCCAAGCTTGAAAAAGAGATCGGCGTGCTGCTGTTCCAGCGGACGACCAATTCGGTGGAAGTCACGCATGCCGGCGCACTGTTTGTCGAGAAAGCGCAAGCGATTCTTGACATGGTGGAGCAGCTGAAACGCGAAATGGACGATATTTCTCAGATGCGCAAAGGTAAATTGGTCGTCGGCAGTCTGCCGATCACCGGCTCCCATGTGCTGCCGATGGTGCTGCCGATCTTTCAGGAGCGGTATCCGGAGATTGAGATTATGCTCGTCGAGGAAACATCCGCCAATCTGGAGCACATGACGGCCAACGGGCAGGTGGACATTTCACTGTTGTCGCTGCCGCTGCAGGATGAATCATTAACCTATACGCCGCTTATCGAGGAGGAGATCATCCTAGCCGTCCCGCCCCAGCACCGGTTAGCCCACAAAGCACTGGGCGCCGGAGACCAACCGCTCAACTCGGTTGAGCTGGCAGAGCTTCGGAGCGAGCCCTTCATCACGTTGAAAAAGGGGCAGGGCTTCCGGCAAATCACCATTCAGCTCTGCCAAACCGCCGGCTTCACCCCAACTATAGTGTTTGAAAGCAGCAATATCGAAACTGTACAATCGCTTGTCGCCGCAGGCATGGGCATCGCTTTGATCCCCAATATGATATCGCGCGGCGGCTGCAGCCATATGGCTCCACGTTATTTATCCCTAGTGCACAGGCCGACACGCACCTTGGTCATAGCCTACCGGAAGGGGCGTTACCTGTCCAAGGCCGCTGAGGCATTCATGACCTCGTTCCGTGAGGTTGTACAGAAGCAATAAACCAACACGGCAGCCGCTCCGCGTGGAGGACTGCCGCTAAGTTCATTCGTCGTATGTGCCGTATCGCTCAGTCATATGTGTGACACTGCGGCCGGGGTACAGCGTTCATCCGGTGGGACCGCGCTAACACGGTGGTATCGTTTGATGTTCACGCAGATGTGTGCTACGATGCCGCTGCCGCTAGCCTAATACAACGCTGGACGGCGGTCCTCAAAAATCGTAATCCGGCTGCGCACCTCACTCACGAGCCCCAAGTCAATCTCCGCCCGAACGATTTGTTCGGTCTCCCCAGCTTCGGCAAGCACTTCTCCCCACGGATCGATAACCATGGAATGACCGAAAAACTCGGTAGTGCCGCTCACGCCAACCCGATTACAAGACACAACGAACATCTGATTCTCGATCGCCCGGGCCATCAGCAATGTCCGCCAATGATGCAGCCTTGGGTTAGGCCATTCCGCAGGCACGAACATAATTTGCGCGCCGCCCAGCGCCAGCTTCCGCGACAGCTCGGGAAAACGGATGTCGTAGCAGATCATCATGCCTGCCTCCACTCCGTCGAGCTCAAGCTGCCCCAATCGGTCGCCTTCCTTCAAATATTTCTCCTCGTCCATGAGCCGAAATAAGTGGATTTTAGAATAGTCCGCCGTGCGCTTGCCTTCCCGGTCATAGGCGTAGATCGTGTTGTACACGTCCTGCCCTTTCTTCTCCGCGATGGAACCTCCAATCAGATTTACCCTGTGCTCTCGGCTAAAGGAAGAAAGCAGCGCATGCGTCCGACCGCCTTCCACATCGGCCAGCTCCTGTATACGGTCCAGGGAATAGCCGGTATTCCACATCTCCGGCAACAGGATGACGTCGGGCTTCTTCTCCTGGCTCACGGCCTCACCCAACAATGTCTGCAGTTTGGCAAAATTGCGCTCCGGCTCTCCTATAGCAATATCCATCTGTATAAGTGCCACGTTCCATTTCGTTTCCGCCAAGCGATCCACCCGACCTTTTTCCCTGAATTGTTTTTCTACCATCATAGTCGAAGCCGGTTCGCAGTTCAATGCTTTTTGGCTATCCACACGGTCCAGCGGTCCTGCTCGTATAGCGGCTCATCGTCCGCGCAACCGGTTCTCTGCTGAATGTAGCCCGCTAGCTCTTCCATCTCCGTATCGCACAGTTCATGCAGTAAAGAGCGCCCTGTCCGCGCCAGCAAATCTATACGGAAATCTGCAAAGGATGTGTACCGTTTACGTGTCTCCCACAGATAGAAACGCTGCACATGGTTGAAGCCCGCTTCCCTTAATGCAGCTTCCACCGATTCAGCGCTATGTCTGCGCCGTATCTCTATGTCTGTTAATTGAGGAAACTTTTCGAAAAAGTGCCCCCGCAAGTGCTCCTTGCCGCCTGGCAGTAGACAGTCATCCGGTGTCCGGTCCTGAACGATCAGCGTGCCGTCCTGCTTGAGCACCCGGCGGGCTTCCCGAAAACAATCAGCCAACTCGGTTGCTGAAAGATGATGGATCAGCGCTCGTTCCAATATCACGTCAGCAGTTTCGCCGGAAAGTTCTGTAGCTACTGCACTGCCCAGCGCGAACGAAATAGTCGGTACGCCTGCACAGTGCTGCGCAGCTGCATTCAACATGGCTCGAGAGAAATCGACCCCTTTCACCTGCCCGGCTTGCAGTTGAGCCAGCGCTTTCGTGTAGATGCCCCCTCCACAGCCAATATCGGCGACTGTCGCCCCTTTGATGCGAACTTGTGCGGTGATGAAGTTTTCCCAACGACGATCTGCTTCCCGGCCTGCATACGTACTTGTGATTCGCTTCAGCGTGAAAATCAAATGCCATATGGTAACAGCCACCTTTCACACAGAGATTTCACTTGGTAAAACTGTTTTTTATAGAATAAAACTCAGCACCACCATTTTACCATATTCATGCAAAATAGAAAGTGGTAATTCCCATCTTGTATACAGTAATTATCGTTTCGTGTTACCATTATTTTTAGTTTCTTTGGGGGTACAACCCCCTTTTGCATCTTAACATGGAGTGTGACTTATAGATGAGTTCTGCTTTTCCCCGAATTTCCAAGTTTCCGATTGAACCTGCCGAGCGTATGCAGGAGCTGCCTACACAATTTTTTGCGACGCTGGTTCGTAAAGCAAACGAGCAAATCGCAGCAGGTTACGATGTGATCAACTTGGGACAGGGTAATCCGGATCAGCCGACACCGCCCCACGTCGTGAGAACACTGCAGGAGGCGGCGGCAAATCCGCTGTACCATCGTTATCCGCCATTTAACGGCTTCATGTTTCTCAAACAAGCAATCGCCGAACGCTATAAGCAAGACTATAATGTAGATTTGGACCCGGAGAGTGAAGTCGCGATTCTTTTCGGCGGAAAAACCGGGCTCGTCGAGATCAGCCAATGTCTGTTGAACCCCGGCGACGTATGTTTGGTGCCCGATCCGGGCTATCCGGACTATTGGTCCGGTGTTGCCTTGTCCGGTGCGCGGATGGCGATGATGCCGTTGCGTGAAGACAATGCCTTTTTGCCTGATTACAGTGCTCTGTCAGCCGACGATTTGAGCAAGGCCAAGCTGATGTTTATCAACTATCCGAATAATCCGACCGGTGCGGCGGCCCCCGCTTCATTTTATGAAGAAACGGTACGTTTCGCCGAAAAACACGGTGTTGTCGTTGCGAGCGATTTTGCGTACGGTGCGCTCGGCTTTGACGGCGAGAAGCCGGTGAGCTTCCTGCAGCAGCCGGGTGCGAAGGAAGTGGGCGTGGAGTTTTATACATTGTCCAAGACATATAACATGGCGGGATGGCGTGTAGGCTTCGCCTTAGGCAACTCCGAAGTGATCCGGCTCATCAATCTGATCCAGGACCACTACTACTGCAGCTTGTTCGGTGGCATTCAGGCAGCAGCCGCCGTTGCGCTCACGGGACCGCAAGACTCGGTTGCAGAGCTGCTCGCCATGTATCAGAGCCGCAGAGATACGTTGTATACCGCTCTTGATCACATCGGCTGGCAGGCGAAGCGTTCACAAGGCTCATTCTTCACTTGGCTGCCGGTGCCCAAAGGTTACACTTCGGCGTCGCTCGCTGATCTGCTGTTGGAGCAGGCCAAAATAGTCGTCGCTCCAGGTATAGGGTTCGGCGAACACGGCGAAGGCTATGTCCGCCTGGGATTGCTAACACCGGAAGAGCGGCTGCTGAAAGCAGTCGACCGGATAGCCAAATTGAACTTATTCAATTGACGCGAGGCTCACGCATAGCAAATACACGGCTCGACTGTATCAGGCGAGCCGGGCTGCAGAGACTGCTCTCAAAGCGGACAAGCCCTTCAGCCGCATGGAGATGCGGCGGCTTTATTCTGTTCTGTTTGGCCCCGCTCAAGCCTTTACAAGCGAGCCGGCTGCATGCTATGCTAATGAAAAACACAAACGTTATGATGGGACTAGTAAGAAACCCCTCCGCGTTCAGAGAGTAAATTCCATGGCTGCAAGAATTTACCGCGAAAGATTTCCGAACCCGCCCCGGAACGGCCAGTGCAGAGCTGGACGGCTGCCTTGCTGTTACCAAAGGCCATTTAAGTTGGATGATTTGTTCATCAATTAAGGTGGTACCGCGGAAGTTAAAGCTTTCGTCCTTAGAGGACGCGGGCTTTTTTTGCTTTATGCACAAATGACTCGCTGGAAAAGAAAGAAGTGAAACTACGATGCAGCAGACGATTGTTGTCAAAATAGGAAGCAGTTCGCTCACCTCCGACGAGGGAGGGCTAAACCGCGGTAAAATACTCTTTTTCGCCTCGGAGCTCGCCAGACTCCACCGTCACGGTTGGCATGTGCTGTTGGTGACATCCGGTGCTGTAGCAGCCGGATTTAGGGAGATGGGCTACGCCAACCGTCCAAAAAATGTGCATGAAAAGCAGGCCGCAGCCTCGGTCGGCCAAGCTCTGTTGATGCAGGCATATCACGAGGCTTTTGCTGCTCATCAGGTCGGTGTCGCACAGATCCTGCTGACTCGCTCTGACTTCTCCAACCGCAAACGAATCCATAACGCATCCATGACCATTGAAGAGCTCATGCGTCACAGCATCATCCCTATCATCAACGAAAACGACACGGTTGCCGTCGATGAACTGAAGTTCGGCGACAATGATACGCTCTCCGCTCTGGTTGCCAACCTGGTCCGTGCACGGCATCTGGTGATCATCACGGATACCGACGGTTTATACACGGAAGATCCGCGCAAAAACGTCAATGCCAAACGCATCGACCGCGTGGTGGAAATCGACGAAGCGATGTACCGCATGGCAGGCGGCTCCGGCTCGTCGGTGGGCACCGGCGGTATGCGCTCAAAAATCGAGGCAGCGCGCATTGCGATGCGTGGAGGCGTTCCCGTCTTTGTGGGCAGGGTGAGCGAACCAGGCGATCTGAATCTGGCTGTGGAAGGCGTTGGCAAAGGTACCTACTTCGACACAAGCGAGCACAACCTTCCTATGAAAAAGCAGTGGCTGGGGTTCCATTCACTGCCCCAGGGCCGGATCACGGTAGACCTGGGCGCCGAAGCCGCGCTAGTGGAAGGCGGCAGAAGCCTGCTGCCCGCTGGCGTGAAAGTGGTGGAAGGCGAGTTTCATCCCGGTGATGTCGTCGAGGTTATTAATGAACATGAGCAAGTGATCGGCCGCGGCGTTGTGAATTATACACCGTGGCAGCTGCAGGCCGTTGCGGGTCTGAGCACGGATGAAGTGCAGAAACGGATCGATGTGCACCGGATCGAGGTCATCCACCGAGACGAATGGATTACCCTCGCCGCTCCGAAGCACGCTTAAGCTCCTGTCAGGCTGACAGCACCCCAATTTGTCATCTGCGCAACCAGCTCGTATGAATGAAAGATTGTCAGTGCGCCAGGTGTCACTCTGTGCACTATCTATGCCAATTGTCACTCTATGTACTATCTAATATGAAGCAATTTAACAAAGGAGGATGACTACATGACATTAGAGCCACAGTCTGCAGCCAATCAGAGCGAAGTCGTGAAAAAGGCAACTTTAGCGAAGCAAGCGGCTCCGCGTTTGGCTGCGCTAACTACCGAGCAAAAGAACCGGGCACTCCAGATCATGGCGGACGCGCTCATCACGGAAACGCCATCGATCATAAGGGCGAATGGCGAGGATCTGCAGCGCGGCAAAGATAACGGCATCAGCCAATCTCTGCTCGACCGGCTGGCTTTGAACGAACAGCGGGTAAGCGCAATGGCCGAAGGGCTGCGCCAAGTGGTAGAGCTTCCGGACCCGATTGGCGATACGCTGGAGGAGTTCACCCGTCCCAATGAGCTGCACATTCGCAAAGTGAGGGTTCCTCTCGGGGTAATAGGCATGATTTATGAGGCTCGCCCGAATGTGACCGTAGATGCCGCAGGCCTATGCCTGAAAACGGGGAATGCGGTGGTGCTGCGCGGCGGTTCATCCGCTCTCTCCTCCAATACGCGTATTGTGGAGGTTTTGCATGATGCGTTATCCCGCTCCGAGGTGCCGGTCGACGCGATACAGCTTATCACAGACCCAGACCGTGCTTCGGTTGACGAGATGCTCAAGCTCAATGGACTGCTCGACGTGCTGATCCCCCGGGGAGGCCATTCGTTGATACAGAATGTAGTGCGAAATGCCAGTGTGCCTGTGATTGAGACCGGCGCCGGAATTTGCCATACTTATATTGACGAATCGGCGGTGTACGAAATGGCGCTGCAAATCGCCATCAATGCCAAAGTGCAGCGGCCGTCCGTTTGTAACTCCATGGAGACGTTACTCCTGCATGACAGCTTCGCCGCACGCTATCTGCCATCCCTGGCCGATCAATTCTCAGGGCTTTATGTCGAGCTGCGCGGCTGCCCGAAGGCCCGTCAATTCGTGCCCGTGATCAAAGAAGCGACTGCCGAAGATTGGGACACGGAATACAATGATTATATTCTCAACGTACGTATCGTGGACAGCCTGGACGAAGCGCTCGCACACATCCGGCAGCACAGCACAATGCATTCGGAATGTATCGTGACGGAGGATGCAGTTCACGCCGCCCGCTTTTTGCAGGAGGTTGACGCTGCCGCTGTTTATCACAACGCGTCCACACGCTTTACCGACGGATTTGAGTTCGGCTTCGGCGCAGAAATCGGCATCAGTACCCAAAAACTCCATGCGCGCGGCCCGATGGGTCTGCCTGCGTTAACGTCTACCAAATACTGTGTCAGCGGAAACGGTCAAATTCGCACCTAACTCAAAAAGGGGTTTTGAAGAAACTATGCCTTTATCTTTATCTAACGCAATGATTACTTTCGTGGGCGCAGGTTCCATGGCCGAAGCGATTATCCGCGGCTTGACGTCTCAGGGGCAAGGAGACCCGGCACGCATCACCGTGCTGAACAGGCAGGACAGGTCCCGCCTTAACGCTTTGCAGCAGACTTACGGCGTGAGTTATGCGGTCGAGCCGGCTGACAAGGACGGTGCCATCGCACAGGCTGATGTTGTTGTGGCGGCGTTTAAGCCAAAGGATGCCATCGAAGGCATTACCGCGCTGCGCCCGCTTCTCCGCCGTTCGCAGCTGCTAATCTCCGTTATCGCCGGTCTGTCCACATCTACTATTCAGTCGATTTTGCACACAACAGACCAGCCGATCGTGAGAACGATGCCGAACACATCCAGCTCCATCGGGCTGGGGGCTACCGGGCTCTCCTTCACTGCCGCCGTATCTGAGGAGCAGCGGCAGCTGGCGGTGGATATGTTTTCGTCCGCCGGCATCGTTACAGTGGTCGAGGAAGCACAGCTGGACATCGTGACCGGCGTGTCGGGCAGCGGTCCCGCTTACATTTACTATATGATGGAAGCTATGATCGAGGGAGGCATACGAGGCGGACTATCGCCGGAGGCTGCAAAACAGCTCACGGTGCAGACCGTGCTTGGCGCAGCGAAAATGGTTGAATTGACCGGAGAAGAGCCGTCCCAGCTTCGCCGCAAGGTAACGTCCCCGAACGGTACTACCCAAGCTGCACTTGAAACTCTGCAGAGTCACGACTTCTCCGCCGCAGTAACCAAGGCTGTGCTGCGTGCCGCTGAAAGAGCGGGCGAACTCGGTCAAGCGATCAGTACGCAAGCTTCGTCGCAAAAATAAACAGCAGCGCCAATATTTCAAACAGAGAGCTGGGTGAACAAAGCATGAATTCATACTGTGTGGCTACATACCGCTGCTTTGACGAAAAAGCGGATTTTAACAAAAAAGCGCTCGGCATTGCAGTCGGTCTTACCGTAGGAAGCTGGACCGATCTGCCGGAGGCAAAAAAGGCCGCGATGGAACGCCATCTCGGTCAGGTCATCAGTGTAAGCGTACATGAGCCCGACGGACCGGGGGAAACCGCTGCAGACCGTTATGCCGATATCGAAATCGCATATCCTGACGTGAATTTCAGCCGGGACATTCCTGCCCTACTCGTCACCGTGTTCGGGAAGCTGTCGATGGACGGACGGATCAAATTAATCGACCTTTCCTTCTCTGAAGATTTTCTGTCCGGCTTCCCCGGGCCGAAGTTTGGGATGCAGGGCGTACGTGAGCTCCTTGGTGTGCACGACCGGCCTCTGTTAATGAGCATTTTCAAATCGGTCATCGGGCATGATCTTTCCACACTGCGCGAGCAATTTTATTTGCAGGCCGCGGGCGGCGTCGACCTGATTAAGGACGATGAAATTTTATTTGAAAATCGACTCACCCCAATCGAACGACGGGTAGAGGCGTGCATGCAGGCTGCAGAGCAAGCCAAGCGCAAGACCGGGCAAAAGCTGCTGTATGCCGTGAACTTGACAGGCCCCACGTTCAATTTGTTGGATCAAGCCAGAAAGGCGATCGCAAGCGGGGCTAACGCCCTGCTGTTCAACGTGCTGGCGTATGGCTTCGACGTGCTAAGCGAGCTCAGCCGCCACCCCGATATTACAGTGCCGATCATGGCACATCCCGCGTTGGCCGGCGCGTATTATCCGTCCCCGTATCACGGCATTGCGGCTAACGTGCTGCTGGGTAAGCTGATGCGGCTGGCTGGTGCGGACCTGGTGCTGTTTCCTTCGCCTTATGGCTCTGTCGTTATGCCGCTCGCAGAAAATATGGCGATCAAGCACGCGCTGCTTACCGAGCAAGCGGAAGACTATCGCTTCAGCGGCACGGGAGCTGACTCAGATAACGCAGTATCCAAGCCAGCGGGCGCATCGGCAGGAGCCGATGGCAAGCGCAGTACTTTGACACTCCAAACCAGTTTCCCGGTGCCTTCCGCAGGCATTCATCCGGGGATCGTTCCACTGATCGTCAAGGATTTCGGTGAGCAGGTAGTGGTTAATGCCGGCGGCGGCATTCATGGTCATCCGATGGGCACGATTGCAGGGGGCCGCGCCTTCCGTCAGGCTATCGCCGCGTGCCAAGCTGGCATCCCGCTGCAGCAATACGCCGCTCAAGGCCATGCGGAGCTGCAGGCAGCTATCGACACTTGGGGGATTAAGCAATGACAAGCAAGAAAGTCATATTCTGTGATTTTGACGGCACTATTACGGTGAACGACAACATTGTGGCGATCATGCAACATTTTCAACCTCCCGGCTGGGACACGCTGGTCGATCAAATTGTCTCGAAACAAATCTCGATCAGCGAGGGCGTTGGTCGCATGTTCGCGCTGCTGCCTACGGCTCGCAAGAAAGAGATCGTGGACTACGCAATCAACAATGTAACAATAAGAGAGGGATTCCCTGATCTGTTAGCGTACTGCAAGCAGCAAGGGATTGAATTTTTGGTCACTAGCGGAGGCATAGATTTCTTCGTCTATCCGGTGCTGTCGGCATTCCCTATTCCCAGACAAAATATTTACTGTAACGGCAGTAATTTTGGCGGCAGCCATATCGAGATTTTGTGGCCGCATGCTTGTGACGACCAATGCGATAACGAGTGTGGCATGTGCAAAACAACCATCATCCGGCGCTATGACAACGAAACGTACGAGCGAATTTTAATCGGTGACAGTGTTACGGATTTTGCAGGCGCAAAGCTCGTGGATACCGTGTTTGCCAGATCTCATTTGATCGATTTGTGCGAAGAACTAAAGCTAAATTATTACCCGTTCGAGGACTTCCATGAAGTTGTGGCCCGACTAAAGGAGCTGGACAAATCATGAATAATGCAGTGCGCTTGGAAGAGAAGCAGCAGGCGTTCGCCGAACTGCGGGAGGTCAAGACAACCCTCGCAGCCAAAGGATGGTTCCCCGCGACCAGCGGCAACCTCTCCATTCGTGTCGGAGATTTCACGCCCGAACAGTTCACCTTCGCCATTACGGCGAGCGGAAAAGACAAATCTGTCAACACTCCGTCCGACTTTCTGCTGGTAGACGGCCATGGACAGCCTGCGGAGAAGACGGACTTAAAACCGTCCGCAGAGACACTGATCCACTGCGAGATTTACCGCGCTACCGGCTGCGGTGCAATTTTTCACGTACATACGGTGTTTAATAATTTGGTGTCCGAGCTGTTCTGGGACCGCAAATCGATTCCTGTGGACGGCGTCGAACTAATCAAGGGCTTCAATATATGGGAAGAGGAAGCTACAATTGAAGTCCCTATCCTGCCGAATTATGCGGATATTTCGCGGATAGCCGTACTGGTCAAAGACGTTATTCTGCCTCGTGTCCCCGGCATTATGCTGCGGAAGCACGGGATCTACGCATGGGGCGCAAATGCATTCGAAGCCAAACGCCACCTGGAGGCATTCGAATTTCTATTCGAATATGTGTACCGGTTGGAACTGCTGAAAAAGTAAAAACAAAACAGCACAATACACCCCTCTGAGTGGGCGCGTACGATTATCACGCCAGATGTCAGAGGGGCGTTTTTTATTTGCGATGTGAGTGTGCGGCAACCTTTGACGCTCAGCGTACACGGGCATCCTATTTCATTGCCAGGCCGCGCGGCTCACTCACCAAGGGGCACTCCACCTCGCGCCGAGTCCTATTAAACAGCACCCAGACCCTAGTAGAATCACACCATCAGGGATTCCACTTTATAAGTATCGGCAGGCTGTGTCGTGATAAAGACGCTCGGCTCGCCCACCGAATAGATGTGTAGAAGATGCATCGCACGTGTGCACGCGGTGTAAAACAGCTTCCGCTCCTGCTCACGGCTGTACCGCTCATTCGAACCGTTGTAGATGATAACCGCGTCAAATTCAACGCCTTTTGCCAAATACGCTGGGAGCACCAACGTACCTTTTTCAAAAGACGGTGTATGCTTTGTAACCAATCCCAGCCGCACGCGTTGGCTTAACGCCTCGTATGCCTCGGCACTCTCTGCCGCCGTTTGACAAATCACGGCAATCGAGTCATAGCCTTCCGTGCGCAAAGCTGTGATATCTGCCACTATTTTATCGTGTAGTGCCTTGTGATCCGCCACCGCAATGACCATAGGCTGTTCACCCGATCGATTGAATGGAACTATCTCCTCACCGCCAGGCACCATACCCTGGCTGAATTTCACGATTTCCCGAGTAGACCGGTAACTGCGGGTAAGGCGGATAAATTCAGTGTGATCAGGACCGTACAGCGCAGCAATCGGGTCATAATCGCTGAGAGCTGAAGCATGAGCGTAGATCGACTGATTTAAATCACCCAGCGCCGTCATCCGGCTCCGTGGAAATAGACGTTTGAGAAATTCCAACTGAAACGGCGAATAATCTTGTGCTTCATCTACAATCACATGCCTTACGGAGGTGTTCGTTTGAAAGCCGAGCAATAGCTCTTGCAAATACAGGTAAGGAGTCGCATCCTCATACGCCAACTCCCCCCTGTCCAAACGCTCTAACGTCTGCCGGCATATCTCATGCCAGCGCTGAGGGGCGTCCTCCGCCACACCATTGAATATCCGTTCATCCGTGAACAATTGACGGTACAGGCTATACACATCGACAAAACGGAGGTTTTTCACCCGTGTTCGCAGAGGTTTTAATTTCTCCTGCAGCACCATCCGAGCGAGTATGTCCCTTTCTAGATGAAAATCATCGAACGTCTCGTCTTTATCCTTCTGAATTCGCCGCAGCTTGTTATGGGCACGAAGATAATCTTCCGCATCCAGCAGCTCTATCTCTTCCTCCACCCAAGCCTCACGCCGCTGGCTTTTCTCGTAAGCCCGAATTTCTTCCAGCAGCCAATCCTTCATCAGCACCAACCGGTTACGCAAGCGAACGGAGGCATCGAATGAATAAAATTTATCCCTCATTTGCTCCGATGTCACGATGCTCCCGCCGCGAAAACGCACTGGTGTAAACAGCATTCCTTCCCGTTCCAGCAAATCCTTGTACGTGCGTATCGCCAATAAATAATCTGCGGAGGATTTGTAGCGTATACCGCTCAATCTCACTTGATAACCAGGCTCGTCGGCCGCCGTGAGCACATACTCCATCTGATTGAAAGGATCTTCCACCTCGAACCGCCGGCCAAGCCGCCTTTCCAGATACTCTTGGAACGTCGTTTGCTGCATGTTCTCTTCACCGAGCTCGGGCAGTACGGTAGCGACATAGCTGTTAAACATCGGATTCGGCGAAAAAAGCACCATTTGATCGGCCTGCAGCGTCTCCCGGTATTTATATAGCAGATAGGCGACCCGTTGCAAAGCCGCAGACGTTTTTCCGCTGCCCGCGGCGCCCTGCACAATCAGCATCCGACTGCGGTCGTTACGGATAATCTGATTTTGCTCCTTTTGGATAGTGGCCACGATACTTCTCATTTGTGAATCGGAGGAGCGGCTCAGCACCTGCTGCAGCAGCTCATCCCCGATCGTGACACCAGTGTCGAACATAAAGCGGATATCGCCGTCCCGGATCGCAAACTGCCTTTTCAGCAGCATTTCACCGCTCACTTCACCCGATGGCGTCTCAAACGCCGCATCTCCCGGTGAGTAATCGTAGTACAAACTGGATATCGGAGCACGCCAATCGTACACCAAATAATCGTTTTGCTCCTCGTCCAAAAAGGAAGCGATGCCCAAGTAAATATGCTCGACCTTCTGTTGACCATTCTCCCGGAAATCAATGCGCCCAAAATAAGGCGACTGCTTCAGCCGTCTGAACTTACTCAGGGCGGACGCGGTATTGCGGTAACTGCGCTCACGCTCGGACAGAACTTCGGCCTGCTGCTTCATGCTTCTGTAGGTCTCCGCCAAATCATCATGCGTGCCCAGATTGACGGTAACATCGTCCCAGAAATGACGCCGAATGTCGACGACATCGGTTTTCACCGCACCGACTTCGGCTTCCAGACGTTCAATCCGTTCACCGATTTGCCCGGTTACCAAATGTACGCGCTGCTGTTCCTCAATCCAATCGGTCTCCTGAATGCTCATACGATCGCCTCGCTTTGCATAAGTATGTAAAGTGGAACTGTTCATAAATATTGAAAAAGGTTGACAACTGTCAATTTAAGTGCTAGAATTATAATGTATTTATTATGTCCGTTTTACTTACAAAATGTAAACAAATCATTATTATTTTAACAATGTGGGCTTCCCTTTTCAAGAGGGAAGCCTTTTTTGCGTGCTATCATGTGTTTACCACTAAACGCCGTTATAATAAAAACCTTAGCTGAGTGAATTCTCACGCTAAGGTTTGGGCTGCGCACTGCAGGCAACAAAGCCTGAGTAAGTGAGCAAGCGTCCATCGGCTAGTATTTTTTATTTCCCATACTCGCTTGGATTTATTCTCCACGCTTGCAAAGCTGTAAGATCCTGCTGCTGAATGCTGCCTTGTTTTAATGCCACATCCAATAATACGGTATAGTTGGTCAGTGTTTCAAATGGAATACCGGCCTCACCGAACGCGCTGGCCGCTGTTTCAAATTGATAAGAGAATATCCCTAACACGCATAGTGCTTGTGCGCCTGCGCTGTTCACAGCTTGCGCCACCTTGAGCGAGCTGCCGCCGGTGGAGATGAGATCCTCGATGACGACCGTTTTTTGACCTGCGTGAATCGTGCCTTCGATCAGGTTCTCCTTGCCGTGACCCTTTGCTTTATCGCGCACGTATACCATCGGCAGGTTGAGCTTTTGCGCCACCCAAGCTGCGTGAGGTATACCTCCGGTGGCCGCGCCTGCGATCACTTCGGTGTCGGGGAAATTAGCTCTGATCACAGAGACGAAGCCGTCAGCGATGAGTTCCCGGATTTCCGGGTAAGAAATGGTTAGCCGATTATCGCAATATATTGGAGATTTTAAACCGGAAGTCCAGGTAAAGGGCTGCTGCGGCCGCAACGCTACAGCCTTAATACGCAGCAGAGCTGAGGCGATCTGTTCAGCGAGCTCTGCGTTGCTTTGTATAGTTTTGGTAGTCATTGGAGCGATCTCCTTTATCATCGATATTCCTTATTATTGGTAGTTGAAAAAATGGGTGGGCGTGCCGATGCCTGTTTATCGAACAGCCGCGATAATATGTTCCAAAGCAGCGCGCGGATCCTTCGACGCGGTAATGGGCCGACCGATAACGATATAGTCAGTGCCCTGTCTGAATGCCTGCTCAGGGGTCATCACGCGGGATTGGTCTCCTGCAGCTGCGCCGGCCGGCCGAATGCCCGGAGTAACCGTCACAAAGCTCGAACCACAGGCTAGTTTAATCAGCGGCACCTCGTGCGCAGACGCCACGACGCCGTGCAGCCCCGCCTCTCCGGCCAGTTTCGCGTAGCGGATGACCGCACGCTCCACAGTGCCTGCGATACCGATCTCGTCATTCATCACCGACTGGCTTGTGCTTGTCAGCTGTGTTACCGCAATCACTACCGGGGATGTGCCACCGCTCGCTCCTCCTCCACCGGAGCGTCCCTTATCCACCCCTTCCAACGCCGCTTCCATCATCGTTTTGCCGCCTGCTGCATGCACGTTAAACATATCCACGCCAAGCCTTGTGATGCTTTCCGCACCGCCTTTTACGGTGTTGGGAATATCATGCATTTTTAGATCGAGGAACACTTTGTAGCCCTGCTGCTTGAGATCAAGCACAAACTGCGGACCCGCGCTGTAAAATAGCTGCATGCCCACCTTCAGATAACACGGGATGCCGCGCAGCCCCTCTATCAACGAGCGTGCCTCGTCAGCTTGAGCGTAATCCAAAGCCACCATAATACGTTGAGCTGCGTTTTGGGGCACTGGCATATGTTAAAGAAGCCTCCTTATCAAGTGATTAGAAAAGCATCGTCACGCAGCCTAATCAGAAGATTAGCACAGCGTTGCCCTGATGCATTGGGCTGCTGTGCTAACTCATTGACACACTTTTATGCGTGATGTGCAGGCATTGCCCTCGATTGAAAATTAATCGATTCAAGCATATGCCACAGTGCACGTACAGTATCCAAAGACGTCATACATACGACACCATTCTCCACTGCTTCACGCCGTATGCGGAAGCCGTCGCGTTCCGGCGTTTTGCCTTTAGTTAATGTATTGACGACAAAGTGCGCTTCGCCGTTGCGGATTAAATCAAGAATGTTGGGCGATCCTTCGCTCAGTTTATTTACAGTAGTGACAACCAGCCCGGCATCTTCCAAAGCTTTTGCCGTTCCGCCGGTAGCGACAATCTTGTATCCAAGCTTATAAAAGCCGGTGAGGATCTCAATCGCTTCCTCTTTGTCCTTGTCAGCCACCGTAGCAATGATGGAGCCTGTCGGCGGTATTTTCATACCGGAACCGATTAAGCCTTTATACAGCGCTTTGGCGAAGCTGTGATCGCGTCCCATAACTTCCCCGGTGGATTTCATTTCCGGTCCGAGCGTTGTGTCTACCCGGCGCAGTTTGGCGAAAGAGAACACCGGTACTTTTACGGATACATATTCATCCTCCGGCCACAGCCCCGTTTCATATCCCATTTCGGCCAGCTTTTCGCCCATAATCACCCGGGTAGCTACGTTCGCCATAGGAATTTTGGTGACCTTGCTCAAGAACGGAACTGTTCGGGAAGAACGTGGATTTACCTCTATGACATAGGCTTGGTCTTGGTAGATAACGAACTGGATGTTAACGAGACCGACGACTTGCAGCCCCTGTGCAATTTTGGTCGTGATATCGATAATTTGCTGCTTGATTTTATCAGAGATCGTCTGAGGCGGATAGACGGCGATAGAGTCACCGGAATGCACGCCTGCCCGTTCAACATGCTCCATAATACCAGGAATCAACACAGTCTCTTTATCGCAGATCGCATCGACTTCTACTTCTTTTCCGAGCATGTAACGGTCGATCAGAACCGGATACTCCGGATTGATTTTGACTGCGTACTCCATGTAACTCAGCAGTTCCTGGTCGGAGTACACAATTTCCATAGCCCGGCCGCCAAGCACGTAAGAAGGCCGAACCAGAACAGGATAACCGAACTTCGCGGCCATGCCTACCGCCTGATCAACCGATGTAACGGTGCCTCCCGGCGGTTGAGCTACATTCAAGCCACGCAGCAGCGCCTCGAATTTTTTGCGGTCTTCTGCTGCATCGATATTTTCCAGATCAGTTCCAAGGATACGCACACCGGCCTTGGCGAGCGGCGCCGCCAGATTGATTGCCGTTTGCCCGCCGAATTGGACAATGACGCCGATCGGCTTCTCACGTTCGATGATATTCATCACATCCTCGAAGAATAATGGCTCAAAGTACAACCGGTCCGAGGTGTTAAAATCAGTGGATACTGTTTCAGGGTTGTTGTTGATGATGACTGCCTCATACCCAGCTGCTTGAATGGCCCATACAGCGTGCACGGTGGAGTAATCGAATTCAATTCCCTGTCCGATACGAATCGGACCGGAGCCCAGCACGACCACCTTCTCCTTGCCTGTTTCCTTCACTTCATCTTCGGTCTCGTAAGTGGAGTAGTAGTACGGCGTGGTCGCTTCAAACTCAGCTGCACAAGTGTCGACCATCTTGTAGACAGGCCGCAGACCGAGGCCTAAGCGATAAGCGCGAATTTCGGCTTCGTTCGTCAAGTTCAACCCGGCGTCGGCTCCGCTGCGAATTTCGGCGATGGCACGATCGGTAAAGCCTTTGCGCTTCGCTTCACGCAGCAGTTCCTCCGTCAATTCAGGCTGCTTGAGCTGCTCCTCAAACTGAATCAACCCTTCCAGCTTATGCAGGAACCACCAGTCGACTTTGGTCAAATCTTGTACCCGCTGCAGTTCGTAGCCCCTGCGGAACGCCTCGGCGATTAGAAACATCCGCTCATCGTCAGGTTTTTCCAGGCGGAAATCGAGCGTTTGTTCATCTAACAGGTCCGTTTCTTTCAAGTAAAGGCGGTGCACGCCGATCTCCAAGGAACGAACAGCCTTGTGAATGGATTCCTCAAACGTCCGGCCGATTGCCATCACTTCGCCCGTTGCTTTCATCTGTGTGCCAAGCTTGCGATTGGCTGCGGCAAATTTATCGAAAGGCCAGCGTGGAATTTTCGACACGATATAATCCAGCGTTGGCTCGAAGCATGCGTAGGTTTGGCCCGTCACCGGGTTGATAATTTCGTCCAATGTGTAACCAATCGCGATCTTGGCAGCCATTTTCGCGATCGGATAACCGGTTGCTTTCGACGCCAGCGCGGATGAACGGCTGACACGTGGATTCACTTCAATGACATAGTATTGATAGCTGAACGGATCAAGCGCGAACTGGACGTTACAGCCGCCTTCGATGTTCAATGCGCGGATAATTTTCAGCGATGCCGAACGAAGCATCTGGTATTCGCGGTCGGACAAAGTCTGGCTTGGCGCCACAACGATACTGTCTCCGGTATGTACGCCCACCGGATCGAAGTTCTCCATGTTGCAGACAACGATACAGTTGTCGTTCGCGTCACGCATAACCTCATATTCTACTTCTTTCATACCGGCGATGCTCTTCTCAATCAAGCATTGGCTGATAGGGCTGTAACGAATGCCGGAGGCCACCGTCTCGAGCAACTCTTCCTCGTTAGCGCAAATGCCGCCGCCTGTACCGCCTAGCGTGTAGGCAGGACGAACGATGATCGGATAGCCGATGTCGTTCGCAAAATCGACCGCTGCCTGGACGGTTGTCACGATGGTGCTGTCCGGCACCGGCTGTTCGAGCTCCCGCATCAGTTCACGGAACAGATCGCGATCCTCCGCTTTTTCAATCGCGGTTAGCTGTGTTCCAAGGAGCTTCACATTCTCTCGTTCCAGTACACCGGCACGCGCCAACTCCACAGCCATGTTGAGGCCTGTCTGACCTCCCAAAGTCGGCAGAAGGCCATCCGGACGTTCCTGACGTATAATTTGCGTCACAAAATCCAATGTAATAGGCTCTATATACACCTTATCCGCCATGTTGGTATCTGTCATGATCGTGGCGGGGTTACTGTTGATCAGAATAACCTCCATGCCTTCTTCTTTTAGCGCCTGGCATGCTTGTGTGCCTGCATAGTCAAATTCGGCGGCTTGCCCGATGACGATGGGACCCGAGCCGATAACCAATATTTTTTTGAGACTTTTATTTTTTGGCATACTGAAGCTCCCCTCTCCCTGCAGAAGGCGTAACGGCCGCTTGACCTGCAAATTTGAACGCCGCAGATATTTGCGCCTGTCTCGGCGGCTGCGGATGGTCCTGTTTGAACTGATGGATTAATTCAATGAAGTCGTCGAATAAATAACTGGAATCAAAAGGACCAGGTGCGGCTTCCGGATGATACTGCACCGAAAAAGCGGCATACTGCTTGTGCTTCAAGCCTTCAATCGTACCGTCATTGTTGTTGATATGAGTCACTTCGAGCTCCGTACCGGCAATCGATTCCTCTTTCACCGTATAGCCATGGTTTTGCGAAGTAATGTAACAGCGGTTAGTCTGCAAATCTTTGACCGGATGGTTGCCGCCGCGGTGGCCGAATTTTAGCTTCTCCGTGTCAGCACCGCTGGCCAAGGCGAACAGCTGGTGGCCAAGGCAGATGCCGAACATCGGAAACTCGCCGAGCAGCTCCTTCACCGTATTTACTGCATGCGGCACATCCTTGGGATCCCCCGGCCCGTTTGACAGAAGAATACCGTCCGGCGAGATACGGCGTATTTGTGCGGCTGATGTATCATGAGGCACGACAATCACGTCACAGCCGCGCTTAGTGAGATCGCGCACTATGCCACTTTTTGAACCGAAATCCAATACAACAACGCGCTCTTTGGTGCCGGGGCAGTGAAACACGCTTTTCGTTGACACATTCGGTACCTGGTCCGTCATAAGCGGCGTGCCTGTCATGCGCTCCATCAATTCTGCCACAGATTCGTTCGATGTGGTCAATATGCCCTTCATGACACCATGATGGCGGATGCGGCGTGTCAGCATTCGGGTGTCGATTTCGCTGATTCCGATGATTCCATATTCTTTCAGCAGGTTGTCAATGGAATACTGCGCTCGCCAGTTGCTTGGCACCTCTTCGTGCCGCCGCACGACAAAGCCATGGATAAAAGGACAAATCGATTCAAAATCATCCCTGGTGATGCCATAGTTTCCGATCAGCGGATAAGTCATAGTAACAATTTGCCCGCAGTACGAAGGGTCGGACAGAACTTCCTGGTAGCCTGTGATCCCTGTATTAAAGACGACTTCGCCTACCGAGGCGCCCTCACTTCCGAACGCTTTCCCGGTGAACAACGTGCCGTCTTCCAATAACAATCTTGCCTGCATCCGTCTCAACTCCTTGTCGAAAATAACGTGTCAGCCCTCAGCCGTGCTGGGCTCGTATGAAAAAAAGTTATCTATGAAAATCATGCGCGAGACGTGCTGTGAATCTGTCCATTAGTGAATCAATCAATCAGTGGCATCGACGTATCTTGCAGCAGCTTAAGAGCAGCTTCCTCCAATCCGGCGCACATACCGCGATAAAAAATTAGATGATTGCTTGTTGTTCATGCTCCGACCATACCAGGTTCCCGCCTACTATCGTATGCACAGGCCAGCCTTTCAGGTTCCAGCCGGTGAATGGGGTATTCCGCCCTTTGGAAGCGAATACTGCAGGGTTGACTGTCTTTTCCGTCTCCAAATCAATAATGGTAACGTCAGCTTCCTTCCCCACCGCAAGCGTACCGTAATCGAGCCCAAACACCTTAGCCGGCAGCGCGGTCATCCGCTCAACCAAGAATTGAAGCGTCCACTGTCCCGTCGCAACAAACTTGGTATATAGCAGAGGGAACGCCGTTTCGAAGCCGACGATGCCGAATGGAGCGAGATCCACACCTTTTGCTTTTTCCTCTGCGCTGTGAGGGGCGTGATCAGTCACAATGATATCGATCGTGCCGTCCTGCAGTCCCTCGATGCAAGCTTGCACATCTCTCGGGGTGCGCAGCGGAGGGTTCATTTTCCAGTTAGCGTCGTCCAAGCCGGGGATGTCTTCATCCGACAGCAGCAGATGATGCGGACACACCTCTGCGGTGACCTTTATGCCAAACTGCTTGGCGTGGCGGATGAGTCTCACCGATTGCTCCGTGCTTACGTGACAAACGTGGTAATGTACACCCGTTGCTTCAGCCAGCAGCACATCGCGGCCGACATGGATCGCTTCAGATTCGTTCGGAATCCCCTTAAGCCCATGCCTGCGTGTGAACTCGCCTTCGCTTGCCCAAGCGCCTTCCACCAGCGTATTGTCCTCGCAGTGCGCGATAATCGGTAAGCCAATGGCTGCGGCTTTAGACATCGCATCCTTCATCATTTGCGCGCTTTGTACGCCCACGCCGTCATCAGTGAATCCGATCGCGCCTGCCAGCTTCAATGCCTCGAAGTCAGTCAATTCTCGCCCAAGTTCGTTCTTTGTGATGCATCCGTACGGAAGGACGCGCACAACACCCTCTGCTGCAGCCTTGTCCAACACATGCTTGACGGTATCCACCGTATCGATGACCGGGCGCGTGTTAGGCATGCAGGCGATGGTGGTGAAGCCGCCGCGGGCCGCGGAACGTGTTCCGGTAGCAATCGTTTCCTTATGTTCATAGCCAGGCTCACGCAGGTGGACGTGCATGTCGATCAAGCCTGGGGTGACAAGCCTGCCTGCTGCGTCGATCACCTGATGTCCCGCCGTGTCGGGCATGCCGTCCCCGGCATCCACAATCTTTGCAATGACATTGCCTTCCAACAAAATATGCTGTTTCGCCAACTCATTGTCTGCGGCAACCGTGTTTGCGTTAACTATCCAGATTCCCATAATGGCCTCCCCCATGTTTCGCTTTTGCAGCTACAGCCTTTAGCTCAATGCCCGCTCCATCACTGCCATCCGGATCGGTACACCGTGGCTCATCTGCTCGAAAATTTTCGACCGGCTTGATTCCACCAGCTCACTGTCAATTTCCACATCACGGTTCACCGGGGCCGGATGCATGATGATCGCGTGCGGCGCCATTGCCTGAGCGCGCTCTACGGTCAAACCGTAAGCGGCGCGGTATTCGGCGGCCGTTTTGAACACCTTCTGCTCGTGCCGTTCGAGCTGCACTCGCAGCATCATCACGACATCGGCCTGGATGGCCTCGTCCATGGTGACGTAAGGCGCGTGCGCGGCGAGCTCAGCCGCCTGCATGCTGGGCGGCGCACAAAAGCTGACGTTCGCGCCAAGCGTCTGCAGCGCCCATAGATTGGAGCGCGCCACCCGGCTATGCTGAATGTCTCCGATAATCGAGACACTCAATCCACGCAGCTCACCGAACCGCTTGCGCATCGTATACAGATCGAGCAGCGCCTGCGTAGGATGCTCGTTGTTGCCGTCCCCGGCGTTGATCAGCGGCACTTTGATGTTGCGAGCGATCTCCGGCAGAAGCCCGTTGGGCTTCATCCGAATGACGCCGGCATCAATCCCCATAGACTCCAGCGTGCGTACCGTGTCGTAGATCGATTCCCCCTTTTCCACACTCGATACCGCCGCGGCAAAGTTCAACACCTGCGCGCCAAGCCGCTTCTCGGCAACCTCGAACGAAAACCTCGTCCTGGTGCTGTTTTCAAAAAACATATTGGCTACGAACCGGCCTTGCAGATGATTCGACAGCTTGACGGGATACTGCTCCCAGTAGGCCGCTCTGTCCAATATGGATGTGATTTCTTGGGCACTCATTCCTCTAGTACCTAGCAGATGCTGCCCCGATGCAACATTCAGCGGTGTCATCCGTTCAGCCTCCTCTGCTGCGAAATCACTACTTGATCGGTGCCGTCGACCTCGCTGAGCAACACCTCGATCGTTTCCAACCGGGATGTCGGTATGTTTTTGCCAACATAATCAGGCCGGATCGGCAGCTCCCGGTGCCCTCGGTCTACCAGCACCGCGAGCTGTATCATCTTCGGTCTGCCGAGATCCATCAGTGCATCCATCGCCGCTCTAACGGTTCTGCCCGTAAAGAGAACATCATCGAACAAAATGAGCTTTTTGTTCTGAATGTCCATGCCGGCGGACTTAGAAGCTTCAACCTGCTCTACCGCCTGCTCCTGCTTACCGGAGCGGTCATCACGGTATCGGGTGACATCTATCTCCCCCACTGGGGCAGGGACATTCTCAATCTCCATGATCATCTCAGCGATCCGGTTTGCGAGATAAATGCCCCTGGTGCGAATCCCAATGAGCATGCAATTTTCAAAACCTTTGTTCTTTTCCAAAATTTCATGTGCGATTCGGGTTAATGCTCGCCGCATGCCCGTAGCGTCCATAAGCACGTGTTCGTGCGGATCTGATGCCTGCACCAAGGTCTCCGACCTCCTGCTTTCTGAGTAGATAAACAAAAAACCTTGCACTTATGGCAAGGTTCACGGACATACTGAGAGTATCGGATACGGCTAAACTGAGCCCCTTATACACTCGTAGTGTAGACCCCTATCCGTCACTCTCATTCGTTCACCTTGCCAGCCTCTCTGGACTGTATTTAAAGGTGCTATTCGGTTACGAGCATTATCCCATGTTCGACAAGAGTTGTCAATAGACTGTGTCGACAATGGGCACGGCTAACATTGCTAGAAGAAAGCTTTTGTGCTATAAAGAAAAAGGAACATTCACCGCCCACCGTATGACCGGTGTCCGGTTAATTTACATAAGGAGTTGGAAGCTTAGCATGGCTGAGATGAATACGGAAGAAATAATTAATTTTATTAAAACCAGCACCAAGAAAACACCGGTGAAAGTATATGTTAAAGGCGATTTGGAGGGTATCGATTTCGGGTCCTCTATCCAATCTTTTATCTCGGGAAAAAGTGGAGTTATATTCGGTGAATGGTCGGATGTTCAGCGCGTTTTGGATGAGAACAAAGCCCGCGTTGAGGACTATGTCGTGGAAAACGATCGCCGTAACTCGGCCATCCCTCTGCTTGACTTGAAAAATATTAATGCGAGGATAGAGCCGGGCGCCATTATCCGTGATAAAGTATCAATTGGCGACAATGCGATTGTTATGATGGGTGCTTCCATCAACATCGGCGCTTCCATCGGCCCGGGAACAATGATCGATATGAACGTGGTTGTAGGCGGCCGCGCGCAAATCGGAAGTATGTGCCATATCGGTGCAGGCTCGGTGGTTGCCGGAGTAATCGAGCCGCCTTCAGCGCAGCCGGTTGTCATCGAAGATGACGTGCTGGTTGGTGCCAACGCGGTTATTCTGGAAGGCGTTCGGATAGGCAAAGGCGCGGTTGTCGCAGCCGGTGCCGTCGTGACGCAAGACGTGGCTGAGTACACCGTGGTCGCAGGCGCTCCAGCCCGCGTCATCAAAAACGTGGACGCGAAGACCAAGTCGAAAACAGAAATTATGATGGACCTTCGCACTCTGTAAGGTGTGTGGTCGGGGCTCGGCGCATGTCGCCGGGCCTTTACTTATTTTGGCACCGCGTTACTAATAATAGATAATTATGAAAGGAGCTGACTCTTCATGTCTGCCACCGTAACCGGAAATACTTCCAATCCAAGCGCCTTTGTGGCAATTCGCAGGGAACTTCATCAAATTCCAGAGCCAGGCTTTGCCGAGTTCAAAACACAGCAGCTTCTGCTGAAATATATCCACTCCCTGCCCCAGGGTCGGGTCGAGATTCGCACTTGGCGCACCGGGATCATAGTCAACGTACGAGGCACATCCCCAACCCGGCGGTTCGGCTACCGCGCCGATATGGATGGGCTCCCGATTACGGAAGATACCAGCTATGAATTCCGCTCCGTACACGAAGGCTACATGCATGCCTGCGGACACGACGTGCATATGTCCATCGGGCTAGGAGTGTTAACCCATTTCGTCGAGCATCCCATTAAGGATGATATCACGTTTATTTTTCAACCTGCCGAGGAAGGTCCAGGCGGTGCACAGCCAATGCTGGCCGCTGAAGAGCTGCAGGATTGGCTGCCTGATCAGATGTTGGCTCTGCACATCGCGCCTGAATATCCGGTGGGTACAATCGCCACCAAGCCGGGAATTTTATTCGCGAACACATCCGAATTATTTATTGATTTAACCGGTAAAGGAGGGCACGCTGCGTTCCCGCATTTAGCCAACGACATGGTGGTCGCCGCCTGTCAGCTCGTATCACAGCTGCAAACCGTTGTCTCCCGAAATGTGAACCCACTGGATTCTGCCGTCATAACCATCGGCAAAATAGACGGCGGTACAAAACAGAACATTATCGCCGAAAAAGCGCGGCTGGAGGGCACGATACGGACGCTGTCCGCCGACACGATGACGCTGGTGAAATCGCGGATCGAGTCGCTGACCGCAGGCATCGAAACGGCGTATCATTGCCGCACTCACATTGATTATGGAGCAAATTACCGCCAAGTGTACAATCATGAACAGATAACACGCGAATTTATGGACTGGGTGCGGGAAACTGACACAGTCACACTCATCGAATGCTCTGAGGCGATGACCGGTGAGGATTTCGGCTACTTCCTCGAACACATCCCCGGATTCATGTTCTGGCTTGGCGTCGATACACCGTATGGTCTGCACCATGCAAAAATCGAGCCGAACGAGCAAGCCATAGATTATGCGATTGATGTAATCGCCCGCTACATCACCTGGAAATCCGATCGCTAACCGGCCGTTGATCACTGCCACCCCCTCACAACCTGCTGCGAGGGGATTTTTGCTATGAAAAAAAAGGCGGGCGCTGATGCATGGACAATGAAACTGAGCGCCGCCTGGTATGGCAACATGCAAGGCTGCACAGCTTGCTAGCGGATGAATGCCAGCCGCGGCCGTGGCGCGGGTGGCCGACGATAAGCGACGGGCGGCATTAAGCATCTGTGTTGTGCGGTCGGAGGCCGTCAATCAGCGGTGTCACATAGCCATAACAAAAGCCCCTTCCCATCTGAGAGGATGGAACAGGAGCCCACTGTGATTGTTATAAGTTCTTGATGAATTTTTCTAGTCGGTCGGTCGCCTTTTCAAGCACGTCCATACCGTAAGCGTACGAGATCCGAATGTAACCCTCTCCATAACTCGAAAACGCATCGCCAGGCACTACGGCCACCCGCTGTTCGTCCAAAAGCCTCATCGCAAATTCCATCGAGGACATTTTAAAACGGTCAATGGACGGGAATAAATAAAACGCACCTTCCGGTTTTTCCAATGCAAAGCCCATCTGTGTGAGGCGATCATATACGTAATCCCGGCGTTGCACGTAGGCCTCCTTCATAGGCAGCGCGTCATCGACGCCATTAGTCAGCGCCTCCAATGCGGCGTATTGGCTTATAGAGCTCGCACAGGTCACATTATATTGATGCACCTTCAACATATGCTGTGAGATCGATTCGTCCGCGTACGTAAAGCCGATGCGCCAGCCGGTCATTGCATGGGATTTGGATAACCCGTTGATCACTATCGTTTTTTCGCGCATTCCGGGATATGCTGCAATAGAGATATGAGGTTGGTCGTAAATAAGTTCACTGTAGATCTCATCGGAAATGACGAAAATTGATTTGTTCTCCAGCAATTTAGCTATATCCGCCAGCTCTTGTTCGCCCAACACGCGCCCCGTGGGATTAGACGGGTAGCATAGAATGATACACCGGGTGCGGTCCGTGATATGCGGCTCAAGCAGATCCGCGGTCAATTTGAAGCCGTTGGCGCGAGTATCCACATACACCGGGGTGCCCCCGCACAGCCTTATGATCGGCTCGTACCCCGGATAGATAGGACCGGGTAAAATGACCTCGGATCCTTCTTCCAGGATAGTGCGCAGCGTGATATCAAGAGCTTCACTCGCCCCAACGGTGACAATCACCTCTGTGTCCGGCCGATAGCGCAAACCATATTTGCTGCTCACGTAGTTGGCTGCCGCTTCACGCAACTCGAGCATGCCGGCGTTAGGCGTGTAGGTTGTCTTCTGCTCGTCGATAGCGGCGTGAGCAGCCTTCATAATGTGGTCGGGAGTTGGAAAATCCGGCTGACCGATGGTGAGCGTGAGCGCATCCTTGTAAGTGCTCACCAGATTGGATATTTTCCGAATCCCTGATATTTGAATGTCATTGACCCTCGGGTTGATCAAATGTTCCATACCGCATCCGTCCTTATCGATTTTTTAGCACGTGCAGCAAATGTTGCATGTCTTCCGGTAAAGCGGCCTCAAACTCTAACTGCTCGCCCGTACGCGGATGAGTGAAACCGAGCACGGCCGCGTGCAGCGCCTGTCCATCCATCGTGATGCTTTTGCTTCGCGCAGGGCCATACGCCGGGTCGCCGGCCAACGGATGACCGATGAACTTCATGTGCACCCGGATTTGGTGCGTCCTGCCGGTTTCCAGCTTCAGTTCCAACAACGTATAATCTCCATACCGGTCCAATACAACGAAATGGGTCACTGCGTGTTTGCTGTTTCGCTCCGTTACCGTATACAGCTTCCGATCCTGGGGATCGCGCCCGATCGGGGCATCCACAGTCCCATTGTCGTGTGCGACATTACCATGCACTACCGCCAGGTATTTCCGATTTACCGTATGTTGTTTCAGCTGTTCGGACAATGACGCATGTGCTGTGTCGTTTTTAGCCGCCATTAACAGACCAGATGTGTCTTTGTCGATGCGATGAACGATGCCGGGGCGCATGACACCATTGATTCCGGATAAATCCTTGCAGTGGTACAGCAGCGCGTTCACCAAGGTGCCGGCATAATGCCCCGGGGCGGGATGAACGACCATCCTCCGCGGCTTATTGACGACAATGACATCGGCGTCCTCATAGACCACATCAAGTTGAATCGGTTCCGGCTGCACATGGAGTTCCTCCGGTTCCGGCACCGTTAACTCCAGCTTATCCCCTTCGGCAAGCTTGTAGTTGGGCTTCACCGCCGCACCGTTCACGGTGAGATTCCCGTCCTTAATCCACTGCTGCACCTGTGTGCGGGAGACATCCTCCTCCAAGGTGTCTGTGATGAATTTGTCGATCCGCTCTCCGCGGTCTTCTGTTTCCACTGCCCACTCCCAGCTGCTCATATTCTCCTCAGTTGAATCAGACATTGACTGTGCCTCTCTTCTCGTTTCTCCAACTGCTGAACGTATCCAAGAATATCAAAATCACTCCGACCACAATAGCAGCATCCGCTATGTTAAAAATCGGGTAAGTATAATCGACGGCCGTGCCAAACCAGTCGAACTGAAAACGGAACTGCAAAAAGTCCACTACCTCGCCGAACAAAACACGATCAATGAAATTACCCAGTGCGCCGCCGAGAAGCAAGCTTAACGCGAAGGGAAGCAGTCTGCGGCCTTCCTGCACCATCTTTTTCAAGTACCAGATCAGCCCGACGACAACTGCGATGGTGATCACGATAAAAAACGCACGCTGATTTTGCAGGATCCCGAATGCCGCGCCCCGGTTCCTATGCGACGTGATTTGAAAAAACTCCCCGATAACCGGAATCGACTCTCCCAACTGCATCCGGTTGACGATGATCCACTTGGTTGCCTGATCCAGCAGCAGTACGATAAAAGCATAGATATAATATCTCAACCCATCAACTCCTTATCCGCCCGTTGCTGCGGCGGTTTTTTGCCATGTGGCGCGGCCCCACGCCGGTTAAAGTTACACTTTCAGCCATTGATAAAAAACGCTTGTTCCGTGAAAAATAGGAGCACTGTAATGCAAAAGGAGGCGAGCCTGCCGTGACAGATCACCCAAGCCATCTCAGCGCGGATCAGATCAATAAGCTTAAGGCCACATTAAAAGAAGAGCGTAATTGGCTGGAGGAACATCTTTATGTCAGAGACGAGTTCGGTCTTGGCGAAGCATTCAGAGTCCAAAACAACGAGTTATCCTCATGGGACAATCATCCTGCGGACTTCGCGACCGAGCTATTCGAACGAGAAAAAGAACTCGGCTTAGTGGATGCCGCCGAAAGGCACCTAACAGATATCAGAGCCGCCATGGAGCGTATGCAGAAAGGCAAGTACGGCCTGTGCGACACGTGCGGCAAGCCTATTCCGTATGAGCGGCTGCAGGCCATACCCACCACCATATATTGCTACGAGCATGTACCGAATCCACATATCTCCATCCGCCGGCCCGTGGAGGAACAGGTGATGAACCCGCCTTACGGCAAAATGGACCTGGACGATGTGCCGGAAGCCACATATTTTGACGGAGAAGACACCTGGCAAATCCTGGCCAGCTACGGTTCGTCGTCATCCCCAGCTATGACGGGTGATCCCAACGTGCAGAGCGATTATATAGATATTGAACCGGACTCCGATGAAAATGTAGGCTTTGTCGAGAACTATGAGAATTTTGTCGCAACCGATATTTACGGACAAAACGTCTTCGTCGTACGCGGCAGAGGTTATCGCAATTACATGCATCAAGGCTGGGGCGAGCGGCTGCTGGAACCCGATGTGTACGAAGAAGCGGACGACGACGGCATCTAAGATGAGTTGCGCGATGAATGACGGATGTAGCCCGGCAAACGCAGCACGCTAGCCCCGGCTGGGCGCCTGATCACAGGTTCGCTCGTGCATGCCGCGTGGCGGGACAGTGATAAGGAGCTGCTGCCCGTGGGCGTCATCGCGCTTCACCCGACTGAGTCTGGTGACTAGCCCCACGCGCGTTAGCGACGGCCCGGTGCCGCTGCTGCTCTCCGGTTGTGGGTGCCCGTTCGTATATGTAGACACAAGTACCGGCGGCGGAAGATCACTTCTTCTTTGCCGCCGGATTCTGTCATAACGTATTATGCTTCAGCATTCACTTTCCGTTTGATAACATGCGCACAGCGATTGCATAGAGTTGGATGCTCAGGATCCTGGCCAACTTCCGGAGTGACAATCCAGCAGCGTTCACATTTTTCCCCTTCCGCCACCTTCACCAGCACCGCTAATCCCTTGCTTTGTTTAGCCTCCGCCGGCACACTCTCGCCCGGCTGATGAACTTCAACGGCAGAGACGATGAATAATTGATCCAGCTGATCGAATGCTTGCAGCAGCTCAGCAGTTTCAGTATCGGGATACAGATGCAACGCCGCTCCGAGGGAATTGCCGATAATTTTCTCCTTCCGCGCTTCCTCCAACGCTCTAAGCACATCATCGCGAAGCGAGATAAATTGAGCCCACTTGCGTTCTAGTCCTTCATTGAACAAAGAGCTGTCGGTAGCCGGCATTTCACTCAATTGTACGCTGTCGAGCGAGGTCGCCGGGATATACCTCCACATTTCATCAGCGGTATGCGGCAGGATAGGCGCAATCAATTTAGTTATTACCGTTAGCGCATCATATAATACGGTCTGCGCTGCCTTTCTGCCCGGATCATTCGGCGCACTGGCGTATAGTCTATCCTTGATGATGTCCAGATAGAACGAGCTCAGCTCCACCGCACAGAAATGATGGATCGATTGATACACGACATGGAACTCGAGGTCGTCGTACGCCTTGATCACACGGTCGTTCATCCGGTTTAACTGGATCAACGCGAAACGGTCCAGCTCATTCATATCAGCAGCGCGCACACGGTCCGTGGATGGATCGTAGTCGTACAAATTACCAAGCAGAAAACGCAGAGTGTTGCGAATTTTCCGGTAAACTTCGGTGATCTGTGTCAAAATTTTATCCGAAATCCGCACGTCTGATTGATAGTCCACTGAGGATACCCACAGACGCAAAATGTCAGCGCCCAGCTTATCGGAAACTTTGTTCGGATCCACTGTGTTGCCAAGCGATTTGGACATTTTCCGGCCCTCGCCGTCCAATGTAAATCCATGGCTCAAGATCCCTTTGTACGGCGCTTGGCCGCGTACTGCCACGCCCGTGATGAGCGAGGAGTTGAACCACCCGCGGTATTGGTCGGAGCCTTCCAAATACAAGTCAGCAGGCCATTGCAGGTCCTCACGTGCCTCCAAAACGCCCATGTGGCTCGAACCGGAGTCGAACCAGACGTCCATAATGTCAGTTTCCTTGCGGAAGTGGTCATGCCCACATTTTGGACAGGTGGTGCCTTCAGGCAGCAACTCCTCCTCATCCTTCTGGAACCAGGCGTTAGAGCCTTCCTGTTCGAAAATTTGCGCGACATGCTCGATGGTGTCTTGGTTAACGATCGGTTCATTACAGCTTCTGCAGTAGAAGATCGGAATTGGAACGCCCCACACACGCTGGCGGGAAATACACCAATCTCCACGATCGGCAATCATGTTATGCAAACGAGTTTCGCCCCAGCTTGGCGTCCATTTCAGTCGCTTGATCTCATCGAGCATGTCTTGGCGAAACTTATCGACAGACGCAAACCACTGTTCGGTCGCCCGGTAAATGACAGGCTTTTTTGTGCGCCAGTCATGCGGATACTGATGCTGAATTGTAGTCATGTGGAGCAGATGACCGGATTCTTGCAGCATTTCTGTCACCAATTTGCCGCCTTTTTCATAGAACATCCCTTCGAAGCCGGGCGCCTCCGCAGTAAAATGCCCTCGATCGTCCACGGGGCACAGAACGCCCAGATCATACCGTTGTCCGACGATAAAGTCATCTTCACCGTGTCCCGGAGCTGTGTGAACACAGCCGGTACCAGCATCCAACGTGACATGCTCACCAACCATTACGAGCGATGTGCGGTCGTAGAACGGATGTTGACAAAGCACGTGCTCCAGCTCGCTGCCCTTGATCAGCGACAGCACCTCAACATCCTTCCAGCCGATCTCTTTGGATGCCGCCTCCAACAGACCATGGGCAAGCACATATTTCTTGCCGTCAACCTGTACCAGCGCGTAGTCGAACTCGGGATGAACGCTGATCCCGAGGTTAGCGGGCAGGGTCCAAGGCGTTGTCGTCCAGATCACGATGGACGCGTCTTCTGGCAGCTTGCCCTTGCCGTCTTTCACTTGAAACGCTACATAGATCGACGTGGACGTTTTATCCTTGTATTCAATTTCCGCTTCCGCCAGCGCACTCTCCGAGGATGGAGACCAATACACCGGCTTCAGCCCTTTGTAGATGTAGCCCTTGTTCACCATCTCGCCGAATACCCGAATTTGCTGGGCCTCGTACTTCGGTTCGAGCGTAATGTAAGGATTTTTCCAATCGCCACGCACGCCGAGGCGCTGGAATTGACTTTTCTGCTTTTCTACCCACTGCAGTGCGTAATCTTTGCAGTATTCGCGGAATTCGGCTACGCTCATCTTTTTGCGTTCTACTTTGCCCCCATTGGCAATCGCTTGTTCGATGGGCAGTCCGTGTGTATCCCAACCAGGGACGTAAGGTGCATCATAGCCCTGCATTGTCTTAAAGCGGACAATGATGTCCTTGATGACCTTATTCATCGCATGACCGATATGGATATCTCCGTTCGCATATGGCGGCCCATCATGCAGTATAAATTTCGGCTTGCCGCTGCGGCTTGCCTGTACCTTGGCGTAAATATCGATCTCATCCCAGTGCTGCTGCATTTTCGGTTCAGCCTGAGGCAGATTTCCGCGCATCGGAAATTCCGTTTGCAGCAGGTTCAATGTTTTGCCGTAATCCATCACTGCATCATCTCCTTATTTTATCTGCAAAAACAAAAAAACCTCACATCCCAAAAGGGACGAGAAGTCTCGCGGTACCACCCTGATTAAGGCTGACGGCACGGTCAATCGCATGTCATACGTACATTGATCTCCGGCGTGCATGCCTTCACTCATTGATCTGTAACGGGATCAGCCGATCTGCTCTACTTGATTTCAAGAGACGCTCATGGGTGATTTTCCTGTGCTGCAGCGGCCGGGCTCCCACCGAATCCCCGACTCGCTGACGCTGCGTACGCAAAGTACTCTTCCCAATCATCGCTTTAACCTATAGTTTATTAATAATTAAGTATACCCAAAATAACGTCCTAAGTCAACACCGTGCCACAATGAACTGCTTCAGAAAAATCAAACCTGCTCGAGCTCCATCCGCTCCAGTGAATTCCAGTCCTCTTTACCCAGAAGCTCCAATTGAGCTTCCAGCAAGGTGCGGAAGCGTGTCCGGTAGATCGAGGCCTGTTTTTTCAGTTCTTCTATTTCCACAGCGATTTTGCGGGATTTGGCTAACGACTCGTTGATAATGCGGTCTGCGTTTTTTTCAGCTTCTTTCAAGATCAACTGTGCTTCTTTCTTAGAGTTCGTCTTCACCTCATCGGCGGCTTCCTGAGCGACAATAATAGTCTTGCTCAAGGTCTCTTCGATATTGGCAAAATGATCAAGCCGCTCCTGTATCGTGGTCAATTGGGCTTGCAAATCCTTATTTTCTCGAATCAGCGCTTCGTAATCCTTGATAACCAAATCCAAAAACTCATTGACCTGATCCTCATCATAGCCCCGAAAGGAACGACTGAATTCTTTGTTATGTATGTCTAGCGGTGTTAAAGGCATTGCTGCACCTCCTGATTATTATAAAACCCCTACATCAAAGAACGACAAAGATGCGTAATGCTATATTCGACAGCACCCTGCATTTTCCTGCATTGAAAAAGCAAAAAATCGGCAGTCATGTATATTTGCCGATTTTCACACGGATCCTGCCTTTTTTGGTCATCTCCCCTGCATCCAACACTTTGAAACGGCCGAAGCCTTGCAGAGACACGATATCCCCTGCACGCAGTGGTTTGCTGGGATCCTCTTCCTGCTTCCAGTTCACCTTGCACCTGCCCGCCTTGATCGGAACCAACACTTTTGCACGGCTCAGATGATACACATCGCCGGCGATACCATCCAACCTCATGGACGCAACCGACAGGCTCATTTCCTCCAGCTTGATGTCTGCGGTGCGTAGCTGAGTAAGCGGCAGCTGCTCCGTTATGACGTGGACCCGGTGCACCTGCTGCAGGTGCAATCTCATGTAATCCGCCACTTCCGCAGCCACCAGGAAATGGCAGCCCTCATCCGTGACGTGAATATCGCCGATTTTCTCACGTTTCATACCAAGCGCCAGAATCGCTCCCATGTAATCCCCATGGTCCAACTCCTTCAGCTTATCGTCCAATGAAGTGACTGCAATCAGCGCAATCCCCATATCTTCCTCGTCTAATACACGGTAGTCCGGCGCGATCAGGGCGCGTTTCCGTTCCGCGTCCTTATGCCCGCCTGCCCAACGGATCTGCACGTCCGCTGTTCTATTTACCAGTGTGGTTAAGATAAAAGCCTGCCGCGGATCCAAAAAGTCGGTTAGCTTCATCTGATGGTGTTCAGCACGTTCGACCCATTCCGCAGCCTTATCCACAAACCGGTGTTCATCGGGATGAAAATGAGAGTATATATTGTCTGCGTTCACCCAAATCACCTGATAATGAAACTGAGTAGTGTCATAATTCCCATACGCACAAAGTGAAGCGCAATCAACGCCACGATGGGCGAGATATCAATCATACCTCCGATAGGCGGAATGAATCGACGAAAGATGGATAAATACGGCTCACACAGCTTGCCCAAGATTTCACCGATAAAGCTTTCTCTTGCACTCGGCAACCAGGAGAGCAGCACATAAGCGATTAACATGTAGTAATATACATCGAACAGCGTATCGACGTAACCATAAATAGAATACAAGCCCAAACTGTTCACCTCAATTAATTGTGTGGTAGTCTAGCCCTCGTGATGCAGTATTTCCGAGATAGACCCGTGAATTTCTACCGTATCCGGCGTGCACAGAAAAATGTTGGGCCCAATCTTGGAAATGGAGCCGTTGAGAGCATATACCGTACCGCTCAAAAAGTCAACGATGCGAGTGGCTTGATCCGGCCGAACCAAGTGCAAATTCACGACGATCGGTCGACGCGAACGCAAATGATCCGCTATTTCCTGGGTATCCTCATACGATTTAGGCTCGTTTAACACGACTCTGACATTTTTCTGTGAATGGATACTGACGATATTCCCTTTACTCTTACGCTGCTCCACCGGATTGGTTTCAACATCCTCGCTCTGCTCGACGACCCGCTCGCGTTCAACCACTTCCTCTTCCTCTTGAATGCCGATGAAGTTCATAAACTTATTCATCATTCCCATATGGTTCTCCCTCCTAAGTGGATGAGTGTAGTCTTATTCCTTGCCGACCAGAGTGGATCCGAGCCGAACCCACGTGGCCCCCTCCTCGACAGCTACCTCGAAATCATTCGACATGCCCATCGATAAATGCGGTATTTCATACCCTAGTACCCGCTCCCTGTTCAGCTCATCGCGGAGCCTGCGCAGTTCCCGAAACACAGGTCTGGTCGCTTCGGGTTCGGCTTCATACGGAGCCATTGTCATTAAGCCTACGATCCGGATATTGTGCATAGATGCGAGCTGCTCCACAAACGACGGTAGTTCTTGCGGGCTCATACCGAACTTGGTCTCCTCACCGGATACATTTAGTTGGATGAAGCAAGCCGGTTGAATACCCAGAGACGCTGCCTTCTTGTCAATTTCTTTGGCCAGGGACAGTCTGTCCAATGAATGTATGTAGGCGAATTTACCTATAACATCCTTCACTTTGTTCGTTTGAAGATGGCCGATAAAATGCCAAATCGCCTGCTCCGAATACGCTTCCCACTTCGGCCGTGCGTCCTGCCAGCGATTCTCGCCGATGTGGCGCAAGCCGTGCTGCAGGACCCGCCCGGTGGTTTCGAGGGAGACATATTTCGTCACAGCAATTATTTGCACGTCTTCCCGGTTTCGGCCGGCTCGGGCGCATGCTTTTGAAATTTTGTCTTCGATAGACTGTATATTATGCGTCAATTGCAAAGCGAAATGTCACCTCTATTCATACAAACCGATCCAAGCCGCCATTCTTCCTGTTTTCCCGCCTTCCTTGCGGTGCGAAAAAAACAGATCGGTGCGACAGCTTGTACACAAACTACTTATTTCGATATTGGTCGGCACAATTCCTGCTTTTATCATAATTTGTCGATTTAATTGTTGCAAGCTCAACTTATATTTACCGTTCGGCAAGGTTTGGTACACGGGTAGGCTCTGTGTCTGGTCGTTGCCTATGCTCAGGGCAAGCATCGTCTCGCTGACACGTGAAATAACGGTATCGTCGACCTCATAACAGCAGGACTGAATCGACGGTCCGATGGCAGCGTACAGCTGGTTTGCTTGAGTGCCATAAGCAACTGACATCGCTTCGACCGTCGTTTTGGCGATCTGCAGAACCGTGCCTTTCCATCCTGCGTGGGCCAGCCCGACCGCCCTATGCACAGGGTCATAAAAATACAACGGCACGCAGTCGGCAAACATCACGTGCAAAAACACGCCGGGCTCGTTCGTAATAAACGCATCTTTGGACTGCAGAGCACTCTGTCTGGAATCAACACCTGCTCCCGCATGCTGCTTGGTTACGATCTGTACTTCATTACCGTGCACCTGTTCTCCGTAAGTGCATGCATCCAGCCCGATCTGCAGCGCCTCAGCCAATCGTGCGCGGTTCGCCACCACCGCAGGCGGTGCATCGCCCACGTGAAGCCCGCAATTGAGACTGTCAAAGGGATACTCACTGACTCCGCCTCGGCGCGAAGTGAATCCGACGGTGAGGCCCGCATCGCGGCCCCTCCAGCTCTTGATATACAGCAGCTCGCTTCCGTTCCGTTCAGTTTGCAGCACAAACGGTTCCATTCACGCGTACTCCTTTCACATCGTTTCCCACGATGAATCCACTTTCCAACAGTATACATGATGTGAGCGAATACGGCATCCCCCTAGCATTTGTACCACAGCCTCGTTTGCATGCGATATTTTTGTTTACTCGTCGCAATGCAGTTTTCAGCCCCGGTATTGCCGGTTATATTCGTGAACTGCCTCAGTCTCATCCTGCTGACGAAAACTTCGCACTTCATCGATTTTGACTAACACAACATCCATGCCGATCTTCACGATATGGCTCCAAGGAATAATCACATCCGCGGCGTTGCCGAACAGGCCGAACAAACGGTTCCCGTTCGGAACGACAATCGATTCGATCTTCCCGTTGCGCAGGTCGAGTTCCAGATCGCTGATTTGGCCTAATTTTTTACCATCCACAATATTGATTACGTCTTTGGTTTGAAAATCTGATATTTTCACGCTGTACCACCACGTATTCTTATGGAATCGTTCGCACTGCTACTTCTATATGTATGTTGAAGCCGGGCGAAATGTCCATCTTGACAAGAAAAACTTCTGATGCACCGTGATGTCTGCAATGAAACATAAACAGACCTGCGGACGTGGTGGCAGCCGCGGGTCTGGTGTATTTTCGTATGGAGGTGATCGTTAATTTTTAACGTGCTTCTGCATTTGTAAAATAGCTGATTTTTCCAACCGGGATACTTGGGCTTGCGAAATACCTATCTCGTCCGCAACTTCCATTTGTGTTTTTCCATCGAAAAAACGCATGGATAAAATCATTTTTTCCCTGTCATTGAGCTTGCGCATCGCTTCCCGCAGGGCAATGCCTTCTATCCATGAAACATCCTTGTTGCGGTCGTCGCTGATCTGATCCATCACATATATCGGGTCACCGCCGTCATGGTAAATCGGTTCGAACAAAGAGACGGGATCCTGGATCGCATCCAATGCAAACACAACGTCTTCCTTCGGCACATTTAGCGCTTCGGAGATTTCATAAATCGTCGGCTCCCGCGAATTCTGGTTGGTCAGGCTGTCCCGCACCTGCAGTGCTTTGTAGGCTATATCTCTCAGCGAGCGTGAAACACGAATGGGGTTATTGTCACGCAAATAGCGGCGAATCTCTCCAATGATCATCGGCACCGCATAAGTCGAAAATTTAACATTTTGTCCCAAATCAAAATTATCAATTGCCTTCATTAGTCCAATGCAGCCGACTTGAAACAGGTCATCGACAAACTCGCCGCGGTTATTGAATCGCTGAATCACGCTTAAAACCAGACGTAAGTTGCCATTGACTAACTTCTCTCTCGCCGACCGTTCATTGTTAGTTTGCAGCTGGACAAATAATTCACGCATTTCCACGTTAGTAAGAACAGGAAGCTTCGCCGTATCCACACCACAAATCTCGACTTTGTTTCGGGTCACTCTGACTACCTCCCAAGGAGAAACATTAATGTTAATTATCTCCTCGGCAAGCTTTTTTATGCGTACGATCCGGACAGCCGGCGGGTGTACCACCAGCGGCGGCAGGAGCAAATCCAGTCGTTGCAATAAAGGATTCGCTTACATTATTTCAGAAAAATTTTTTCGCTTTACACCATTTTATTGAACTCTTTTCGCAGCCTTTTGATGATGCGTTTTTCCAAACGGGAAATGTAGGATTGTGAAATGCCAAGCATATCGGCAACGTCCTTCTGGGTCTTTTCTTCACCATCGTGCAGCCCAAAACGCAGCTCCATGATCGTCCGCTCCCGTTCTGACAGCTTATCCAACGCCTTATGCAGCAGCTTCCGGTCAACCTGTTCTTCGATGTTGCGGTAAATGGTATCATTTTCTGTGCCGAGCACGTCGGATAGAAGCAGCTCATTGCCATCCCAATCTATATTTAACGGTTCATCGAAAGACACTTCGGTGCGGATTTTGCTGTTGCGGCGAAGGTACATCAATATTTCGTTCTCGATACAGCGGGATGCGTAAGTGGCCAGCTTGATCTTCTTCTCTGGATCGAACGTATTCACGGCCTTAATCAGCCCAATCGCCCCGATCGAAACCAAATCTTCTATGTTGATGCCTGTGTTTTCGAATTTTCGCGCAATATAAACAACCAGACGCAGGTTTCTTTCGATCAGCATGGCCCGTATAGCCGTATCCCCAGTGGTGAGCTTTCCAAGCAAATATTCTTCCTCTTCGCGGGTCAGTGGAGGAGGTAGCGCTTCACTTCCACCGATATAGTAGATTTCCTCCCCTTTGAGTCCAAAAAACATCAGAAGACGGAAATAGTAAATTTGCAGAATCAGCTTCCACTTCACGAGCATTGTCGTTCCTCCTATACGTATTGGTTTCTCTGCGCTGTTGTCATGAGTTTCTTTGATCGCAATTGCTATCCCTGCAGCAAACTCGGATGAATTATCGCTTGATAAGCGTTATCACTGCTTAATTTGCCTCCGTCGAGCCCGATCAGCACCTTCGCAGCTTCATATTGTTTATCGTTGTGTGTGATAATGACACGATCCGGTTTAATTGCTAGCATGAATTGCGTGGAGCGGTTGACGCCGCGAAAAGGCACCAGACGCAGCCGATCCTGCCATTGAAATTCGCCATCCCCCACCGTGCTTAGGATTTGATCAACTTGCGACTCGGCAATAAGCCTTTTCCACGTATGCGGGATGTTATCCTCCCATTGGGACAGCTCCATCACCATGACCGGTGTTCTGGTGAGCGGATCGTAGAGTTGGTTCCCCGTGTCAATCAGACCGGAGCAGCTGGCAGCAAAGGCGTCAATGTGCACATCCACTTGAGCAATATACGAGGCCATATCTGCCTGCCGTTCAGCCGATTGATGCACACGCCGATATAGCCAAACCGCAAACAACAGCATGACAAAAACAAACAGCAGTCCGATATGCAGCTCGTGCCGGACGCCGCCGGATTGCGTGAACAGAATTCCGTTCATCACATCACTCGACGACATCCACAAGTAATGCACACCCAGTATCGAACCCGCAGCCGCGAAATTGACGATATAAAACGCACCGACATTTCTTAAAAAATACTGCAGCCCTCCGAACCCGAAAGCTATCAACAGCATACCTACCGACAACAGAAATTTCACACCGAACGTGAATAAAAAAGACAATGGTGGAAAAAACATAAAGATAACATATCCGCCCCCGACACAAGCGGAACATATGACCCGCCACCAACGAAATTGCAGCTTGCGTGCCTTGGCGGTAGTCCACAGCAGCGCACCGTCGATGAGCACATTCACGAGGAAAATGATATCTGCGTAAACTATCATCTTCCACTTCCCTCCATGGAGCTCGCAGGCGTTGTTTTGGCCTTTCCTCAAGCTGCAGCCACATTCGCGAATGAGACAAGTATATATGAAGCGTCTTTCAAAGTCTGTCTAAACTTGCCGATTGTTTGTCACTAGTTTTGTCAGATGGTGGTGGCCGCGCGGCAGCAAACAAATACCCAACCGGGCCATGTTCTCCGATTGGGTATTATTAATTTGTATTGAGTTGGTTACTTGTCCAAGCTGTTTTTGCCGCGGTTGCGTAAAAATGTCGGGATGTCCAGTTGGTCGCCGGATGGTTGTCCCCCGAACGGACGCAAGTTATTGACGCGGTTGTCAGTGGATTCGGTCGACTGGGATAACCCCGCCGGCTTGCGTGCAGGCTGCTGAGCTTGAGCCTTATGCTCGAAGCCTGTGGCTATAACCGTCACCTTAATTTCATCCTTAAACGACTCATCTATTACGGCACCGAAAATCATATTGACTTCGAGATCCGACGCGGAAGCCACAATATCGGCCGCTTCATTAACTTCATACAGCGACAAATTGGCGCCGCCTGTGATGTTCATCAATACACCGCGTGCTCCATCGATAGACGTTTCTAGCAGCGGACTTTGGATAGCCTTTTTGGCCGCTTCCGCCGCACGGTTTTCGCCCGTTGCTTCGCCGATCCCCATCAATGCAGAGCCGCGCTCGGTCATAATTGTCTTGACGTCTGCGAAGTCCAAGTTAATCAGTCCGGGAACCGCAATCAAATCGGAAATCCCCTGTACGCCCTGGCGAAGAACATTGTCCGCCTCACGGAATGCCTCAAGCATCGGAGTTTTCTTATCCACAATTTCTAACAATCGATCGTTTGGAATCACAATAAGCGTATCCACTTTTTCCTTTAGTGCCGTTATCCCCTGCTCCGCTTGAGAAGCGCGCTTGCGACCCTCGAATGTGAAAGGGCGCGTTACTACGCCGACCGTCAACGCTCCGCATTCCTTAGCGATCTCAGCGATAACCGGCGCTGCACCCGTTCCGGTACCGCCGCCCATGCCCGCTGTAACAAACACCATGTCCGCGCCCTTTAGCGTGTTCAAAATCAGTTCTCTCGATTCTTCAGCCGCCTTTTTTCCCACTTCCGGGTTCGCACCTGCCCCTAAACCGCGAGTCAGCTTGTCGCCAATCTGCAATTTTTGGTCCGCTTTCGATGTATGAAGAGCTTGCGCATCCGTGTTCACGGTAATAAACTCTACGCCTCTCACTCCGTTTTCAATCATTCGGTTCACCGCGTTACTGCCGCCACCGCCGCAGCCGATCACCTTGATTTTGGCCAGATGATCCAAGTCCATATCAAATTCAAACATAGCCTTCTTGTTCCCCCTCATTGAGCTTCGTAAGTCAGGATTAAATAAATTCGCTTAACCAATTTTTAAAACGTTCCATGACCGAAGGTTTCTGTTCGCCGTTGGGTGCTGGCGGCTTTTTGTTCACAGCCGCTTTCTTGTTAGCACTGGTCGTTTGTTTTGAAGATTTCAAGTATTTGTAAGCGTATTGAATGATACCTACTCCGCTTGTAAAAGAGGGATCGCGTACGCCAATGAAATCTGGAACTGCGATGCGCACGGACGTGGCGAGCATCTGCTGAGCCACTGCCAGCATTCCGGGCATGGACACCGTGCCGCCGGTTAGAACATACCCGCCTGGCAGTTCACTATAGCCCAGCCGCTGCACTTCCGCGCGGATGAGATGAAAAATTTCCTGTACGCGCGGCTCGACAATATTCGCCAAATCGACCTGAGAAAATTCCTTATCCACGTTACTCCCAATTCGATTCACTTTGAATACTTGGTCCGCTGCGGCGTGTTCTATTTCGGCACAGCCGAATTTCAGCTTGATTTTTTCAGCGATATCCAACTGCGTGCGAAGACCGATAGAAATATCGTTGGTGATGTACTCGCCGCCGATGGGTAAAGTGGACGTCGCCACCAAATTGTTTTGTTCAAAAATAGCAATCGTGGTTTGACCGGCGCCGATGTCTACCAGAACGGTACCAATCGCCTTCTCGTCCTTGGACAAAGACAGGTGCCCTGCCGCCAGTGACATTAAAATAAGCCCTGACACTTTGACTCCTGCTTTCTCAACCACACGAAGCAAATTATGTATGGCTGTTTTCGCACCGGTGATGATGGTGGCTTCCACCTCTAGCCGGACTCCTATCATACTGCGCGGATCATGGATTTCATCCAAGCCGTCTACCAAATATTGGTTCGGGACAACGCCGATAATCTCTCGCTCCGGGGCTAACGGAATAACCTTGGCCGCCTGAATGACGCGCTCGATGTCCTCATCCCCGATTTCACGATCTTCGTTCGATACTGCTACTACGCCATGGCTGGATTGCAAAGCGATGTGGTTCCCGGAAATACCGACGTAAACCTCTGCTATTTGTATACCGACCATGCGCTCCGCATGATCGATAGCATTGCGGATAGATTGAACGGTTTGATCGATATCTACAATAGCACCCTTACGAATGCCTTCCGAGTCGGCAGATCCAACCCCTATTATATTAATGGCGCCGTTTACGACTTCCCCAATAATAGCACGAACTTTGGATGTACCGATGTCCAAACTAACAATGATGTCATTGCTGCTCAACCCTTGGCACCTCCTGCGACTTAAAATAGATATATGTGCTTAAAAAATAATAAAAGCTTTTCTACATATTCAACGCGATTAGGAATTTCCCTCTTTTTTTGAAAAGTTTTTTCATCTTATTAGACAAATTGCGCATAGCACAACAATTCTATCATTAATTTATAAGATTGAGTAGGGCTCGGTTGATTAATCTCCCTGGTGGGCATCTGTTGATGCTGCATTTTCGTCAGCAGCGGGCGGCTTTGTCGTTTCGCGTGTCGTCTCCTCACTCGAGTGTTGATCGCTCGATCCGGCGGAGGCCCCTTTCGGCTGCTGATACGTGTTGTCATCCTGCACTGCAGTCTCCTGCGAGCCGGAGTCCGCATCGGTAGTCTGCGGCTGCTCCACTGCAAACGGAGCGTGCGTGTCCGCTTCCAAAAGCGTCAATACGCCGGTGTTGATCTTCTTTTCCTTCAGATTTGCAATGTAAGAGTCCAGGTATTTCAGCTTGTCCGGCAAATAACCAATTGTGGTTATCACTTCAAACTGAGAGCGTGTGTACAGTTTAATCCTGTCAGGATACGACTCAGAGGGATCCGGTTTAATCTCAGATACGTCGGAGAACTGCACTGAGGGGATGGAGCCCAAAGTCTTGCACAATTCAGCTTTTAAATTCTCGCTGCCCGACCAACCGGACAAAATGGGTTTGTCCAGGATAAAATTCATTTGCTCCGTGACGGCCATTACGCTGCCGTCGGCCAGTATCGCCTCCGGCTGGTTGTTTTCGCCGAATTGATAGGCGACTTTAGGAAACTCCTTCACCTTAACGCGAATGACTCCGGGAAAATGCTTGGTGACCTCAGCCGACTCTATCATTGGCAGGGTCTGCACTTGATTCTCGATCGTAGACGAAGAGACGGAGAAAAAATGATCCCCAGGTTTGACCGCGGCAGCTTGTCCGATCGTCTCGGCTGTCAACAATTCCTGGCCTTGGATTTCTATACTTGAAATTTTGCTGAAGGAGGATTGAAAAAATAGCACACACAGCAATGTGATAAAGAACAAAAATAAAAATGCCAGTAATTTCTTATTTGCGCGGCTGGGCGTCTTCGGCTTGGACTTGGGTATGACGGGCAATCTTTCTTCTGCTCGCAAGGTTGTCCCTCCTAACAGTTTCTGCGAGAACAAAAACTATTTTGTGAGCGTAGGGCTCGGCTGTCTGTCGGAAGCCTCCTTCACCAGCGTACGCTGCACTGGTCGAAGGACCCTGCTTCGTGGGCTATGTAAACCGCTGATTCCCCCTTTTCTGAAAGAGGGATTTTTCAGCGGCAATAATCATAATCATAAAAGAGGTATAAGTTCTTCAATCTACTAACAAACTCATTCGGTAGGCACAGGCATGGTGCGTTGAATATTGGCTCCCAAGTGGTTCAGCATGGCCTCAATGCGGTCGTAGCCGCGATCGATATGATGAATTTGTTCAATTACGGTCGTGCCTTGAGCGGCTAATCCCGCGATTACCATCGCTGCTCCCGCCCGCAGATCAGTGGCCTCCACCGTCGCCCCATACAATCTTGGCACTCCCCGGATGAATGCCGAGTTCAAGTCAACTCGAATGTCCGCTCCCATACGGCACAGCTCGTCGACATGCTTGAATCTGCCCTCAAACACAGTTTCCTTCACAATACTCAAACCGTCGGAGAGAGAGAGGAGCACCATGATCTGTGATTGCAAATCGGTGGGAAAGGCCGGGTGCGGAGAAGTTACGATACGGTCGACGCATTTGGGACGACCCATCGAGCTCACGTTTATTATATCACCGTCAATTGTAATTTGAACACCCGCGCGCTTCAGAACGTGAATGGCGGAAGTTAAATGCGCTGCACATACATTTTCCAATGTTACGTTACCCCGGGTCGCGGCCGCCGCAATCATCATTGTGCCGGCCACTATACGGTCGGGAATAATCCGGTAAGTACATGGAGTTAATTCCGATACGCCTTCAATGGTAATCGTATCAGTTCCCGCTCCAATGATTTTGGCACCCATCGTGTTCAAAAAATTTTGCAGATCCTGAATTTCAGGCTCTCTGGCGGCGTTGGAGATGGTTGTCATACCTTCTGCCATGGCAGCGGCCATCATAATATTCTCTGTGGCCCCCACGCTGGGAAAATCGAGTACGATTTCGGCTCCCTGCAACTGCTTGGCCGTGCAAATTATTGTGTTGCCGGACTCCGTGATACTAGCCCCCAAGGCGGAGAGCCCTTTCAGATGTAAATCTACCTTTCTCTCACCGATGGCGCATCCGCCCGGCTGATAGACTTGAACATTGCCGAAACGGGCGAGCAGCGGGCCCATCAAAAAAATGGAAGATCTCATTTGACTCATTTGGCTTTCCGGAATATGGTACGAATTCGCCGTCGACGTATCGACAGTGACCGTGCCTTCCGAGTGCTCGGTCTGGCAGCCCAGCGCGTTCAGTATATTTTGCATGACCTGGATGTCTGACAGATTGGGCACGTTATGAATCCGCACTGTGCCTTCAGCCATCATTGCCGCCGCCATTATGGGCAGCGCAGCATTTTTCGCACCATGAATCCTGATGGCTCCCGATAGAGGTCTCCCACCTTCGATAACCAACTTTTCCAAAGTCCCACCTCCGATTTACCGCTCCCCCACCACCAATACTTCAGGAACCAGCTTCACGCCCCGAGATGCCATGACGCTGCGCTGTACTTGCTCGATGAGGGTGAGCACGTCGTTAGCTGACGCTTGCCCGGTGTTGACGATGAAATTGGCGTGCAGCTGCGAAACTTCCGCGCCGCCGACCCTGAGCCCTTTCAGTCCCGCCTCTTCAATGAGCTTGGCTGCAAATGTCCCTTCCGGGTTGCGGAACACGCTTCCTGCGCAAGGCAATGGTAGAGGCTGCGTACGCAATCGTCGGTCCTTGTACGCTGCCATCGCTCCGGCGATTTCCTTGCGGTCGCCGAACTGAAGCTGGAACACCGCTTCGGTCACTATGCCAGGCTTTTTTTGTAAAAGGGAGTGCCTGTAGGCATATTCAAAATCGGCTTGCTTTAACGTCGCCAACTCTCCTGTCGGGAGCAGCACTTCAGCACTTATGAGTATGCGTGACACATCAGACCCGTGAGCTCCAGCGTTCATGTAGACGGCGCCTCCCACCGTTCCCGGTATACCTCCCGCGAACTCCAACCCGGTCAACCCTGCCTTGCCTGCCATGGCGGAAAGTTTAATGAATGAGTAAGCACCTCCGACATAGACCACATCGCCTTGAAATCGGAGCGTCTCGAGACCCGGTCCCAGCTTAAACACCGCACCGCGTATCCCTTTGTCTGAGACAAGAACATTGGAACCGCGTCCCAGAACCGTCCATGGCACATGATGTTGACCGAGCAGTTCGACTGCGTCAACCAGCTGTTCTTTGGTTTGCGGGATTATCAGCACATCGGCCGGTCCCCCGATTTTCCAAGTGGTATGAGGCGCAAGCGGTTCGTTCAAGTGAAATTCACCGAATTCGCCGCTTTGCAATTTTGTAATGACCTGTTGCATGGGAAACCTCCTTCACAGAACCTTCGGGCCTCCTATCCCGGCGCACAGCCGGAACCGGAGTAGCGCAGTGCTTGCCTCATTAAGGGAATAGAGTCTTCTATCACACCCTTGCGGAAGCCGCCTGCAGCTTTGTCGAGTGTCTGTCACGGTTATAGTGTAGTTTATGTGAAATCGGATAGAGTGTGACAAACGCCTATTAGTTTCTCCGACCGGTTATCGTGTCGCAGGACTATGAACTGCATTGCTGCACCAGTTGTATAATGGTGTCTACGGCGTTAGTTTGTTCGGCGAGACGCATTTGGCTTGTCATCTGTTGTCTGTTGTCGTAAACAGTGAGAGCACCCTGTGTCAAGTTGTCAGCATTGAGATTCTCTTCATGGAGGACCTGTGCGTAACCGAGTTTTTCGAACGAAGCAGCGTTCAGCAGCTGATCGCCCCGGCTGGCTTGTCTTGTAAGCGGTATGAGAAGCATCGGTTTACCCAACGCTAAAAATTCGAATATGGAGGTCGCCCCGGCGCGGGATATGACAATGTCGGTCATAGCCAGTATATCCGCCAGCTCGTCATTAACGTATTCAAACTGCTTGTAACCGCGCCGAGGGGCTAAGGATTTGTCAATCTGTCCTTTGCCGCAGATATGTACGATCTGGAACCTTTCCAATAAGATATCAAGCGACTCGCGCACAGCGGCATTGATCTTTTGGGCGCCCAAACTGCCCCCCATGATCAGCAGGACCGGCTTTTGTTGGTGAAAATCGCAAAGAGCGTACCCCCGTCTCGGTTCGCCCCGCAGAATGTGCTCACGTATCGGTAAACCCGTGCATACGCCTTTGTTACCCTTAATATAATGCAGTGACTCTGGAAAATTCACGCAGATTTTGGTCACGAACGGAATGGAGATCCTGTTCGCCAGCCCCGGGGATATATCGGATTCATGGCTGATGACCGGGATACGATGTAACCAACTGGCCAGTATGACCGGCACGGTGACGAAGCCGCCTTTAGAGAACACGATGGCGGGCTTGATCCGCCGAAGAAGCATGTATGCCTCGCCGATACCTTTGACTACTTTAAACGGATCTTTGAAATTTTTCAGATCGAAATATCTGCGCAGCTTGCCGGATGAAATATGATGAAACGGAATGTTCGCATGCTCGATGATTTCCCGTTCGATGCCTTCCCTGGAGCCGATATACTCCACGTCCCAGCCCTGTTGCTTCAGCTTAGAAATGATGGCGAGATTGGGTGTAACATGGCCTGCCGAACCGCCTCCGGTAAAGACGATCTTTTTCAAATTATCACCTCCGGTGCAACCGCACGCTTCAGGTGACGTCACCTCGCGTAGCGGGATATGTTTAACAGGATGCCGATGGAAGTCAGCATTAACGTTAAGGATGATCCTCCGGCGCTTATCAACGGAAGTGTAATACCGGTCACCGGGAACATGCCAATGACAACCCCGATGTTAATTACTACTTGAACGGCGATCATACCGACAATGCCGGTGGCGAGAAGGCTGCCGAAAGTATCCGGAGCCGTAATCGCCGTGCGCAGCCCTCGCCACACCAGCAGCATAAACAGAATAAGGACGAACGAGCCGCCGATGAAACCCAGCTCCTCAGCGATGATGGAGAAGATGAAATCAGTTTGCGGTTCGGGCAAATAGCTGTATTTTTGCCTGCTCATGCCGAGCCCGAGTCCCACGAGCCCGCCCGGCCCGATCGCATACAGCGACTGAATCGCCTGATAGCCGGCGCCAAGCGGATCCTGCCAGGGGTCAAGGAATGCGGTGATCCTTTTGAGCCGGTAAGGAGCTGCGATAATCAACCCGACAAAACCCGCCAGGCCGAACAAGCCCAGATAGGATAAATGCGACAGGCGTGCGCCGGCAGTGTAAATGATGAGAAGAGACGCACCGACAAGCACAGCGCCCGTCCCTAAATCCGGCTGCAGCATGATCATGCCGAACGCCACTCCCACTAAAGCCAGCGGTGGAATCAGACCTTGAGTAAACAGCGTAATTTTATTTTGTTGCTCGGAAAGCATTTTAGATAGAAAGAGAATCATACCGATTTTCATAAATTCGGACGGCTGAATTCCGAACGAGCCTATACCGAGCCAACTACGCGCTCCGCCCCGGACCACGCCAATGCCCGGAATCAGCACGGCCACCAACAATATGAAGCATACAATCAATCCAATCTTCGAATACCTCTTCCAAATCCAATAATCCACGTTCATTGTGAAAAACATGGCGACTACACCGAGTACGGCAAACAAAAGCTGCCTTTTCAAATAATAGTACCAATCGCCAAACTCATGGAACGCGAGCACCGCACTGGCGCTGTACACCATGACCACACCCAGAGTCAACAGCCCCAATGTACATGCCAATATTGTTACATCCGGCGCAGAACGTGCTTTCACCATACATGCCACCTCAACCTCAAAAAGTGATGGTGGGTGGGCTTGTATGCCCCCCTTTTACAGGTTATGCACGGACTGCTTAAACATGCTTCCCCTCACCTCATAAGAAGGGAACATATCCCAGCTGGCGCACGCCGGTGAGAGCAGTATCACATCTCCGTCCTTGGCCATAGCCACCGCTTCGCGCACAGCCTGGTCCACCACATCCTGCACATCGTTAGCAGTATCGACGGTTTTCACACGGCTCATGCCTGCCAGCTTGGCGATGTGCGTTATTTTCTCTTTGGTTTGGCCGATCGCAACGAGACCCTTGACCCGCTCCTTAAACACTGGGAGCAGTTCCGAATAGTCCGCGCCCCGATCGAGACCGCCGGCTATCAAGATGATGTCCCGTTCCTCAAACGACTCGATTGTTTTGATCGTGGCTGTGGCATTGGTTGCCTTTGAGTTGTTGTAAAACACGACACCGTTCTTTGTGGCTACGTGCTCGAGCCGATGTTCGACCCCCCGGAAATCGCGCAGCACTTGAGCTATCATTGGTATCGGTACTCCAAGGGTGATTGCCGTGGATGCCGCCGCAAGGGCATTCTCCACGTTAAAGGTTCCGGGAATGCCTAGCTCTGATACGGCGAGAATATTATGTAAGACACCCCGTCGATCGCCATATACGAGGGACCGCTCAGCCGCAGGCACGTCGTGATTCGCGTAGGAAGGCAGCACATACAAGCCAAACGAGAGCTCCTCCTGTATGGAGAATGGCAGCACGGAAGACTTAACCTGCGCCGCAATTCGGCGGCAGACGGGATCGTCCCAATTCAATACAGCGGTGTCGTCCGCAGTTTGGTTGGCAAATAGTTTTGCTTTTGACTCAATGTAGTCATCCATAGTGCCATGGTAGTCCAAATGAGTTTCGTATAAATTAAGCAAGCACGCGATGCGTGGCCGGAATGCGCCCGTTCCCTTTAGTTGAAAACTGCTGAGCTCAGCCACCAGCATATTGTCCGGCTGAGCCTCAAGCGCCGCTTCGGTTAATGCACGGCCGATATTTCCGGCAACGATGGGCTTCAATCCGCCCGCCTCCAGCATCAAGCCGATCCACGTGGTCGTTGTGGTTTTACCGTTCGAACCGGTGATGCCGATGATCGGTGCTTGACATACAAGGTAGGCGACCTCCACCTCGGTCACCACCTCGATCTGAAGCTCCGCCGCACGTTGGATGGGCTCAATCGCATATGGAATCCCCGGATTTTTCACGACCAACTGCACGCGTTCATCGATTAAATCAGACGGATGGCCGCCGCAAATAACAGAAATACCCAGAGCCGTTAATTCTTCGGCCTCAGGGCATAAGTGCAGCTCCTTTTTATCATTTACGGTGACTATGGCGCCGAATTCGTGAAATAATTTCGCGACGGCAACGCCGCTGCGGGCCAAGCCGAGTATGACTACATGCTGGCCGCGGTAAAATTGGGGGTGGTTCATCTGCTATAACACCTCGTTTATATAAAGTCCGATTCCGGCGAGCACAATGCCTGTTGCCCAAAACGTGATAACAACACGCCATTCGGACCAACCGACCAGTTCAAAGTGATGATGAATCGGGCTCATTTTGAACACTCGTTTTCCTCTTGTTTTAAAGGATATGACCTGAATCATGACGGACAGCACTTCTACAACAAACACGCCGCCGATCAAGATCAGTAAAATTTCAGCCTTCGTCAAAATGGCCACCAGTGCCAAGCCCCCGCCAATTCCGAGTGACCCGGTATCGCCCATAAATACCTTTGCCGGGTGCGCGTTGAACACGAGAAAACCAAGCACGGCGCCAACCATTGCAGCTGAGAAAATGGCTACATCCGGCTCCGTCGAATTGAGCGCGACAATAGCGTAAGCGCCGAACGCGACAGCGCTCGTGCCCGCCAACAAGCCGTCGAGGCCATCGGTAAAGTTGACGGCGTTGGACGTGCCAAGCATCATGATGACGACGAACGGGTAATAAAACCAACCCAAAGGGATTGTGTAATCGATAAAGGGGATACGCACATCCGTGCTGTGTCCGATTTTGGCCAGAAGCAAGCAGACGATGATTGACACAATCAACTGCCCCAGCAGTTTTTGCTTCGCAGTCAAACCGAGCGAGCGCTTGAGCAGGATTTTGATGTAATCATCCAGAAAGCCAACCAATCCATAGCCGAGCGCAGCCACCAGAAGAATGACCATCTCCATGCTCCTGTCGGCGAATCTGAGAACAGCCAGAGCCAACGCGAACAGAATGATGGTTCCACCCATCGTCGGCGTACCGGCTTTCTTCAGGTGGCCCTGGGGGCCGTCGGTACGAATTTGTTGACCGAATTTCAATCTTCTTAAAAGCGGTATAAATAATGGCCCCATGATGAGAGCGAGCAGGAATGCCGCACCCATAGTAATCATGACCACGCTAAAATCCACGGTTGTGTCCCCCTACCAACTTTCCGGCCGGAAAGTTACTTTCAAAAACATTATTCTAAACTCCAGTTACCGGGCAAGTGCGCATACTTTTGGCGACAAGTTAGCCTTGCCAGGAAAGTTCTTATCTCTTGCTATCTGCAAAGAATTTACTAGGACTGCTGAAGCAATGTCACGACCTGTTCCAGCTTCATACCGCGAGAGCCTTTCACCAGTACAATATCCTCCGGAGACAGCCAGCCCGCGAGCGCGTGAGCAAGGGCGGTTTTATCTTCACATACCTGTACGCTGTCGCGCGGATACACTTTGGCTGCTTCTGCTGCCAGCTCGCGTGACAACGGTCCAAAAACATAAATCCGATCAATCTGCTGCGGATCAAGCATTCGGCCGATATCGCGGTGAAACTCGGATTCTTGTTCGCCCAGTTCCAGCATATCCCCGAGCACGGCGACTTTCCGCTTATAGCCCGGTAGTTCCGCTAAAAGATTGAGCGCTGCTCGCATAGATGCCGGACTGGCGTTATAGGCGTCATTGAGTATAGTAAGACCCGAGCGTGCCTTTACCAGCTCTATGCGCATGCTTGTCATGACACTTTCCCTAAGCCCCTTCGCAATCTCGGCGCCGGCAATTCCGAAATGAACGCCGACCACGATGGCCGCGAGTGCGTTAATCACGTTATGAGAGCCAAGCAGCGGAATATAAAATTCAACTTCGGACAGTTGGTTTAGGGTGAAATGTGTGCCGGCAGCATCCATTCTCGCTTCCGTCGGGAACCAATCATTGCCCGGTTGAGCGCCGAATCTGATGCGATGATAGCGGGTCGCCGATATGGCACCGGGCCGTTCCCATTCGGGCAGCACTTGTTCAATGAGCGGCTCGTCGCCGTTGTACACCAATGTGCCGTCCTGCTTAAGCCCCGCCAAAATTTCTGTCTTGGCCCGCGCTATTTCATCCCGGGTGCCAAGCTGCAGTAAATGCGCTTCTCCGATGTTAGTAATTACGACGATCTCAGGCTGCGCGAGCTCGGATAGCAACCGGATTTCGCCACGTCCGCTCATGCCCATTTCAAGCACGGCAATCTCGGTGTCTTCATCTAACTCCAACAGAGTTAAAGGAAGGCCGATGTGGTTATTATAATTGCCGAACGTTTTGTGCATCTTATAAGAAGTGTTCAACACGGCAGCAGTTAAATCCTTCGTGGTTGTTTTACCATTGCTTCCAGTTATGCCCACCACCCGCACATGCAACTGCTCACGGTAAGCTTTCGCCAGCTCTTGGAGTGCGGTCAGAGTGTCTTCCACAAATATTAGCGGAACACCCCGGGGTGGATTCGTATGATCTCTCTGCCACAAAGACGCGGCGGCACCCTTCGCCATGGCCTGCTCAACAAACTCATGGCCGTCAAAAGAGTCTCCGATGAGAGGTACATATAAATTGCCGGGTTCAATGGTGCGCGTGTCTTTGGATACTCCGTGGATGATAACATCGGCATTAGCACCGAGCGAGATCGTCCCTCCAGCCATGGCAGCCACTTCGGCGTAGGTTCGTTTAATCACGGTATCGTCCCCTTATTGCTTCCTTAGCCACGACGCGGTCATCGAAATCATGCTTCACACCCATGATCTCCTGATACGTTTCGTGCCCTTTGCCCGCTATCAATACTACATCCTTCGGCGATGCTTCGGCAATCGCTTTTTGAATGGCGGCTCTACGGTCAACGATTAACTGATACCGATCCCGCGGCACGCCGGCCGCGATAATGCCGGGCTCGATATCTGCCAAAATGGCCGCAGGATCCTCCGACCGCGGGTTATCCGACGTCACAAACAGCAGGTCGCTGAATCGCGATGTCACTTCCCCCATTACCGGCCGTTTCGCCCGATCTCTGTCCCCTCCGCAACCAAACACGCAAAGAATGCGCCCTTCGCAGAACTGGCGTATCGTCGCTAACGCATTTTCCAGTCCGTCGGGGGTATGCGCATAATCTACGAGTACGAGAAACTCCTGTCCCGCCTGTACGACCTCCATACGCCCGTCGACGGTCTGTATCTCTTCCAGACTCGATCTGATCGCTTCCAGGGATATACCCTCGAGCAGCGCAGCGGTGACCGCGGCCAACGCATTGTATACGTTGAATTTGCCAATCAGCTTCGTGCGGAATTCCAATGTCCCTGCGAACGTCACACAGCGAAATTCGGTGCCGTGCGAGGTCATCCGGATCGCCTCCGCCCGCACATCCGCTTCGTTATCAATGCCGTAAGTCACCACCTGAGCGGCAGTCATCCCGGCAAAGTCATCCGAGGCGGCATCATCGGCGTTGAGCACGGCATATCGCCGCTCATCGGCGATTGCCGAATATTCGTTGCCGAGCCGGGAGAACAGCAGTCCTTTGGCTGCTTTATAGCGTTCCATCGTGCCATGGTAATCCAAGTGATCCTGCGTCAGATTTGTAAAAACGCCGGTGCGATAACGGCAGCCGTTGACACGGCCTAGATCAAGACCGTGGGAAGACACTTCCATAATACAATAGTCTACTTTATTGTCCGCCATCCGTCGGAGTATTCTCTGTAATTCCAGCGCTTCCTGGGTATTTGTGGCGCTGTTAGGTATACGCTCAGATCCTATTTTTATTTCAATGTTTCCCATAACGCCCGTAGCAAAGCCTTGATCGCTTACTATTTTTTCAAGCAAGTAGGTGGTTGTCGTTTTTCCGTTAGTGCCCGTAATGCCGATTAGTTTCAGCTCACGGCTCGGGTACCCGTAAAAATGAGTGGATATGACAGCCATGGCGAACCGCGAATCCTTCACCACAAGCTGAGGCACATCCGCCTCCACTTCATGCTCGACCACCAACGCCACCGCGCCCCGCTGCACGGCTGTAGCTGCAAATAAATGTCCGTCGACCGTTAGCCCGGGGATGCAGATGAACAGATCGCCCGCCTGCACCTTTCGGGAATCGGTTTGTATACCGGAAAATGGCGTCTTTCCATCACCTATAATGCGGCTGACCGCAAGCTGGGAAGCCAGTTCTTTTAGCTGCATGGGTTCCCCTCCGTTTTTTACACATGGTATCTATTATGGACAAAAAAAACGCCGCTGAAAAGCCCATTTTTATACCGTTGAGATTAATTACCAGTCGGCGGCTGCGGGGGGACACTGTTTGGGTCGCTATCCGACAAGTACACACGGATGGTTGCACCTCGCTCGATGCGCGTACCTGCTTTGGGCACCTGATTCACTACGTACTTGCCGGCCCCCGATTTCGCCAGCAAAAAATTGGAATTTAGATCTTCATAAATATCTGTGACGCTCATGCCCACTAAGCTAGGCACCTCGACCACCGGCGTATCGCCGTACACATACTTCTTGTTCAGCTGGTCCTGCCGCGGAGGCACCTTCATGTATCGCAGCGCCTCTTCCATAATGTTCTTCACGAGCGGCGCCGCGATCAAGCCGCCGAATTGGAGGCCTTTCGGATTGTCGACAGCAGCGTACACTACAACCTTCGGATCATCGGCCGGCGCAAAGCCGATAAACGACACAATGTGCTCATTCGCTGAGTATCGGCCGTTGATAACCTTTTGCGCGGTACCTGTTTTACCTCCCACACGATAACCGTCAATGAAAGCATTACGGCCGGTGCCGTTAGCGACGACGCTCTCCAGCGTCTCCCTCACCTGCTTTGACGTCTCCTCTGAGATAACTTGACGCACCATCTCCGGTTTAACAGCCTCCGCCATGTCCCCGGTCACTGGATTATACCAAGCCCGCGCCACATGCGGTCTATAGAGCTTACCGCCGTTAATCGCGGCTGATACGGCTGTGATTTGTTGAATCGGCGTCACCGACACGCCCTGTCCGAACGATGTCGTGGCCAGTTCAACCGGCCCTACGCGGGACAGTTTGAACAAGATCCCGTTCTCTTCGCCGCCCAAATCTATGCCGGTTTTTTTACCGAAGCCAAAATTATGAATATACTCGAATAATTTCTCCTTGCCGAGCTTCTGGCCCATGACTACAAAACCCGGGTTGCAGGAATTTTCGACCACTTGAAGGAATGTCTCGCTGCCATGACCGCCTCTTTTCCAGCAGCGCAGACGGGCGCCAGCAACCTGAATAAAACCCGGGTCACTGAACGGATCGGTGAGATTCACCTTTTTCTCCTGTAATGCAGCGGCCAAAGTAATGATTTTGAAGGTGGAACCAGGCTCATATGTCATCCAAATAGGAAGATTGCGGTTGAATGTCTCCTTGGGAAAATCGCGGAAATTGCCGGGATCATAGCCTGGCCGTGCACCCATTGCTAATATCTCGCCGTTGTTCGGATCCATCATTATACCGATGGCATGATTGGCTTGATATTTCACCATTGTCTGGTCGAGCTCCCGTTCCAATGCCGATTGCAGATGGCTGTCGATGGTTAACTGCAAATTCATCCCGTCCATCGGCTGGACATAAGCATCGGATGAGCCCGGCATCTGGCGGCCTGCGGCATCCGACAAAAAAGAAATGCTGCCGTTCAATCCCGTGAGCTGTTTGTCGTACTTCAATTCTATGCCCGTCAAGCCTTGATTATCAATGCCGGTGAATCCAAGAATATGAGCGGCCAAGCTGCCGAATGGATAGCTGCGCTTGTTATCCTCAGCCACAACAATACCGGGCAGATTCAGCGCACGGATTTCTTGGGCTTTCTCCTGCGTAATCTTTCGTCCGCCCGGTTGTATGCGAATGATCAGCTGGCGTTTTGTAATCTGCTGGTACACAGTCTCCGCCGGCACCTGCAGTGCTTTACCAAGCTGGGCCGCCGTTGATTGGGCATCTTTGACTTGTGCCGGAATAGCCATAACCGTCGGTGAGCTGACATTATAAGCAAGCCTGACGCCGTTACGGTCCAAAATTTCTCCGCGCTTCGCTGCAAAAGGAATGTTGCGCCGCCATGAATTCTCCGCTTTTTCCGATAATTCAGGCCCTAGCCATATCTGCACATAACCAAGCCGCACGATCAATGCGAGGAACAGAATGGTTCCTACAATCAGTGCGGCGAATAGTCGACGACGAACCGTTACATTTGATGCCCTCATGGCCGTTTCCCCCTCCCGGTGGTCTGGGAGTCTGTCCGACGCAGGCGGCTCCCTGTTGCACGGACAAACTCATAGATAGTTTCACATCCAGATTATTCGGGACAAACAGGGGTTAGAACAAGCCGTCACTCCGATGGGATATCTTTTTCGGTTTCCTGTTGATCTGCAGGCTGCTTTTCCGTATTCTGTTCCGTCGTGTTGTCGGACTCGGCAGACGCAGCGGATGGCGTGTTCTTTTCCGCCGTGCTGCCGGTCCCGGTGGAAGCAGCGGACGGCGGTGACTGTATGAACTCATTGTAGGGTTTCAATTCCAGCGTCAGCTGCCTATCTTCCCCGGTGCCGCTCACCGACTGGGAGGCGACATAGCCTTCGCCGACGGACTGACATTTCAGCTTCATAAATGAGCAGACTTCCAAGGCATCCCGCAGTGATTTTCCCGTCAAATTCGGGATGGCCAGGTCGCCGCCTTCCTGCAGCACTACATATATTCGTTCGGCACTGCCGATTTGAGTACCCGGCGCCGGTGTTTGGCTGACCACCTCGGAACCTTTGCCAACGGTTTCCACTGTCAGCCCGTACTTGCTCATTGTGCTTTTTGCTTGCTCTACTGTGTGACCGGTCAAATCAGGCATCGTCGGCACCGTTTCTGCAGCGGCAGCTTCCGTTTGCTGGGAGGAGTAAGGCACCCCCATATAACGCAGTGCTTGTGACACGATCTCCTTGAATGCCGGCGCGGCGACGTTGCTTCCCTCATGCCAATCACCGCCCAAGTCGGGCTCATCGGCAATGACGGTAACCAAGATTCGCGGGTCCTCCACGGGAGCAAACCCGATGAACGAAATCACCCATTTGCCCTCAGCATAGCCTTTACCACCGGGATCAACCTTGTTCGCCGTTCCCGTTTTACCCGCCACGCGATACCCGTCAATATATGCATTTTTACCGGTGCCGATCTCTTTGTCACTTACAACCTGCTCCAAGTATTCGCTCACCTGGCGTGCAGTTGACTCTGACACGACCTGGCGTACCGCCTTGGGTTCGAAAGACTCTATCACTTGCTTCGTTTTGCTATCATAGATTTCCTTCACCACATGCGGCCACATCAGCTTGCCACCGTTAGCAATCGCCGCGTAAGCAGCCGTTTGTTGTATAGCGGTGACTGTTAAGCCTTGGCCATACGTTGCGGTGGCGAACTCAGACGGATACCTCATTGGTATCATACCGGCGACCTCACCCGGCAAGTCGATGCCGGTCTTTGCTCCGAAACCGAATTTGTCTATATACTCTTTCAATTTTTCTTGTCCCAATGTCTCATAGCCCAGCTTGACAAAAGCAACGTTACTGGACCGCTTCAAGCCATCCAAGTATGAAATCTGGCCCCAGCCAGATGTCTTCCAGTCATGCAGTCTGCGCCCTGGCACCTGAATAGAACCGGATTGATAGCGCGCATTCGGATTGAACACACCCTCCTCCACAGCCGCGGCCAGGGTGACCAGCTTAAACGTCGAACCCGGCTCGTATTGCGAAGCCACTCCGTTGTTGATAAAATCGGCTTGACTTTTGGTTTCCCAATACCGGTTGGGATTGAAATTCGGCATGCTTGCCAGCCCCAATATTTCCATTGTTTTGGGATCCACGGCAATAGCCGTTAAGCTTTTCGGATGATACTTCTCATTCACCTTTTCCAAGGCACTTTCAATGTAGTATTGGATGTTTTTATCAATGGTTAATTTCACGCTGTTGCCGTCCACAGCCGGCTGATAATTTACTTTACCACCAGGAAGCTGCACACCGTAGCGATCTTTTTCGTAGCTGAGCTTGCCCGGCGTACCGCTCAAATAGGAGTTGAATTTCGTCTCGAGCCCCATGACGGGCTTCCCCTCTTTATTGCTGAAGCCTAACACGTGTGCAGCCATATCGTTGTTAGGATAAAACCTTTTTTGGTCTCGCTGCAGTATGATGCCCACATTTTGCAAGCCGGTCAACTTTTTTAACTCTTCTGCAAACGCACGCACCTGCTCAGCCACCTCTGCGTCAATTTTCCAGCCCTCGTTGTGGATCTCCACCTGCGGATAGGGCGTGCCGTTTTTTCTTGTGGCATTCAAACGGGTCCGTATTTTTTCCTCCAAGGCAGCGAGCTCCGCCGGATCATCGGATGTTTTGATAATCGCAGCCAAGCCTTTGACCACCTGATTCTCAAGATTTTTCTTTTTGATTGTTTCGGGCACCAAGGCGATCGTGAAGGCAGGAGCATCCTCCGCTAAAACCTTATTGTTGCGGTCCACCACAGAGCCGCGAACGGGCTCAAGCACCTCTTCTTCTTCCCAGCGTAGCTGGGCCTCAGACAGCAGGCCCGCGCCCTGAACAACCTGCACCCAATATAACCGGCCGACTAATGCAACAAAAAGGAGGGTGAATACCCCCCCTAGTAAAAGCGATCTGAGCTTGGCTTTTTTGTTCATAATTGTTCCTCTCTCCCTCAGATAATTGCGAAGTTAATCCGCTTTTGTCTGTTGGTCCGCGGCAGCACTCATCGGGGCGTCGACTTTCGCAGGCACTTTACTGATCTGCTTGTCATCCGCCGGCACCATACCGAATTTCAGCGCCTCCTGCTTCAACCGGTCGGGAACGGAAAGCGACTCTATTTTGTGCTTCAAAACACTGTTTTCCGCCTGAAGCTGTTGTATATCTTGCTCGATCTTCAAAACTTTAGTGTTCATTTCATAAATTTGGGCATATCGCCAAATGATGACGCTTGCCACAACCACGCAAACAAGCACTGTGAACAAATACAGCAGCTTTTCTTGCACCGGAAGTGATTTATTGCGCTGAACGGCCTTTTTTGTTTCCTTGACCGTTACCTTCTGCCCGGTTTTTTGCTCAGCAGCCAGGCTACCATGTATGTAAGCAGGCATCTTTGGTTCCCCCTTTATACAGATGAGTTCTGCATTGAATGAGTTCTGGCATCTGAAGCTTATGTTTAAAAGTTACAGCTTTTCAGCGATTCTCAGTTTTGCCGATCTAGCCCGCGGGTTCGCTTGCAGTTCTTCCTCTCCCGCTTCAATCGGCTTGCGGTTCACGAGTTTCACCACACCTTTGCTTTGGCACACACACATCGGGAGATCAGGCGGACACGTGCAGCGTTCAACATACTTGGCGAACGTTTGTTTACATATCCGATCCTCTAATGAATGAAATGTGATCACCGCAGCTCTGCCTCCGGGAGCCAAACACCGAATGGTTTGTTCGAGCGCTTCTGCAAACACGCCTAATTCATCATTGACCGCGATGCGAAGCGCTTGAAAGCTTCTTTTGGCCGGATGCGGCCCGCTGCGGCGTGCGGCGGCAGGTATGCTTTCCTTAATCAGCTCAACCAGTTGTGCTGTCGACTCAATGCTGCCCTTGGCGCGGGCTGCGGCAATATTCGCGGCAATACGCCGTGCAAATTTCTCTTCACCGTATTCAAACAATATTTTAGCGATCTCTTGCTCGCTCCAATTGTTTACAATGTCTCTCGCCGTCAGTTCAGCGGAACGGTCCATCCGCATGTCAAGCTCCGCATCCTGGTTATAGCTGAATCCCCGCTCAGCTTCATCCAGCTGCGGCGACGAGACGCCAAGATCGAATAAAACCCCATCGACTTGCGGCCGTCCATCACGCATTGCCCTAGGCTCCAAGCGGAGCTGCTCCTCCAGATGCCGAAAATTACTGCGTACCAGCTTAACCCTGTCCATATATGGGGCGAGTCTGGTGCGTGCATGCTCCAAAGCCGCGTCATCCTGATCAAATGCAATCAATAAACCATGCTCGTTTAATTTTGAGGCAATGCGCGAGCTGTGGCCTGCGCCTCCCAACGTACAATCCACATAAACGCCATCCGGCTTGATGTTCAAGCCTACGATAGCTTCTTCCATTAACACCGTCACGTGATGAAACATGCGCCATCCTCCTGTATCCATGTCGCGCCACTATAAGTCAAAGTCGAAATCGACAAGCTTCTCGGCGATCTCGTTGAACGATTCCTCCGATTGTTGGAAATAGTTTTCCCACATTGGCTTGCTCCAAATCTCTACCCGATTAGAAACGCCGAGGACGATGCAGTCTTTTTCCAATTTTGCATAATCGATGAGGTTGTTCGGCAAATTTATTCTGCCTTGCTTGTCCAGCTCGCACTCCGTCGCCCCGGAAAAAAAGAACCGGGTAAACGCCCGCGCATCAGACTTCATCAGCGGCAGCGCCTTGAGCTTCTGCTCCAGCACTGTCCATTCCTGCAGCGGATAAACAAACAAACACTGGTCTAAGCCGCGGGTGACAATGAAGGTGGATCCCAGAGATTCACGGAACTTAGCCGGCACAATCATACGCCCTTTGTCGTCGATGCTGTGCTGGTACTCGCCCATGAACATAGAACCCTTCACCCCTTTCCACCACTTTACCCCACTTTCCACCACTTGTACAGGTTAAATTCTCCACAAAAAAGAAAAATCCTGCTGTAGATCGCAGGATTCACACACAATATTTTTTCAATTTTTAGCCGCTGTCAATCTGCATTTTTTGACAGATTAGCGTCGGATTCGCTATTTTCCGCCGCTAATTTTTGACGAATTTCGACGAGTTTGCGCTGTTTGTTTCGACGCAGCAGCCACAGTGGAACGCCGATCACCGCAACCACGAGCGCAATCGGCAGTATCGCAGCCAGAGCGACCACAATCCATTGGAAAACCAGCATCATCACCGCCGCACTGCCGTTCAACGCGTCCGCTGCACGTTGAAACAAGGGTCCCCTGTCCTCAGCGTTTATTACGGCCGCGGAGCCCAACCTCTGCGTGACACGAACCTCGATGGTCGAATAAGCGACGTTCTGCTCCAGATATCGTATCCGTCCTTTCAGCCGTTCAATCTCCTCCTGCACCTTGCCGAGCTCATTCGAAAACGCCAACAGCTCATCGGTTTTCGACGCTTTCTCCATGAATGAGATCAGTCTGGCCTCCACCACCTGCTTAGCTGTCAACCTGGCGGACAAATCGACATACTCTTCCGACACATCCTGTCCCTCCATGCTTTTCTTGGCGGAAGGATGGATTTGCTCCAGTTGGGCGAGAAGAGAGCTGAAGCCAGCCGCTGGCACTTTGAGCACGAAGCTGCCGCTGTTTTCAGCGGCGGATTCATTTTCGTTGAACTGAAGCACATAACCGCCGGATCGACTGACAACCTCCTGGATCTGCGCCTGCGTCTCCTCGTAGTTCTCCACCTGCAAAGTTACGTGCGCTTTGTAGATGATTTTTCTGCTAATCGCGTCCGCCGCATTCGTGCCATTGAAGCTGTCCGCAGCCTGCGATGCCGTGTCCGCTCTGCCTTCAGACGGCGCTTCCGCGGCGGAGCCTGTTGGCGCTGTGCCCGCTGCGATGTCCGGCGCCGGCACGGCGGTATTGGCCGCTTTGTCGCTGGACGGTGCGCTCAGCTGGTCAACGCTTTGAGAATTGGCTGCATCCTCACTGCTGGACGACGCTCCGCATCCGGATACAAGGACTGCTATAACCCCGAGCATGGCCGCCCGCTTCGAATGATTCCCCCATGCCAACCATCTGTATTTCATTAGCAACCCCCTCATCCCTTTCATGCTCATCCCCCTTTTTATATGAAGTGCCGAGCGGCATGTGTGCACAGCCAAACCGCGCTACACCTTAAACGAGGCGGCAAGTGGGATTGTTGCATAAAATTGGAAAGAACAAAACAGCTGCAGCCCTAGCAAAAAAATAACCCGCCCTGTGTTGGAACGCAGGGGGGGTTATCTGTCACTCGCACTACCTGAACCATCAAATACGCTACATGATAGCTAGTCGATTAATGCTCTGTCCAGCTGTCCAAATACGCTTGTTGTTCACTGCTCAGCTTATCGATGGAAACTCCGAGGGATTCCAGCTTAAAGCGGGCTACCTGCTCATCAAGCTCATACGGAACGTTAACGACTTTCTTGCCGATCGCCTGATAATTGTCGTTTACATATTTCAGAGACATTGCCTGTAATGCAAAGGTCATATCCATAATTTCCGCCGGATGGCCGTCTCCAGCAGCCAAGTTCACCAAACGCCCTTCCGCGATCAAATAGAACTTACGCCCATCCTTTAGTTGATATTCTTCGATGTTGCGGCGAACTGTTCGTTTTGAAACGGAGAGCGCATCAAGCTCCGGCTTGTTAACCTCCACATCGAAGTGACCTGCGTTGGATAAAATCGCGCCGTCCTTCATCACCTCATAATGTTCACCGCGAATCACATCTCTGTTGCCTGTCACAGTAACGAAGAAATCGCCGACCTTGGCCGCTTCGGTCATAGACATCACGGCAAAGCCGTCCATGTATGCTTCCACGCCTTTGATCGCGTCAACTTCTGTCACGACGACATTCGCACCGAGGCCTTTTGCACGCATTGCTACACCTTTGCCGCACCAACCGTAACCGCATACGACCACCGTTTTACCGGCCACAACCAGGTTCGTGGTCCGGTTAATGCCATCCCACACGGATTGACCTGTGCCATAACGGTTATCGAATAAATATTTACAAAAAGCATCATTCACAGCCATCATCGGGAACTGAAGCTGAGCCTCTTTTTCCATCGCCTTGAGCCGAAGAATACCGGTGGTTGTCTCTTCCGCGCCACCCCGGACATTTTTTAGCAGGTCCTTGCGCTCCGAATGGAGTATGGATACCAGGTCCCCACCGTCATCGATGATCAGATCAGGTTCGGTTTCCAGCGTCTTGATCAGCAGATCCTTATATTCCTCAGGCTCTGGGTTGTATTTGGCGAATACGGTTATTCCGTCCTCTACCAATGCGGCACACACATCGTCCTGAGTAGACAGCGGATTACTGCCGCAAATCGCCACTTGTGCGCCGCCGGCCTGCACTACTTTCGCCAAGTACGCTGTTTTCGCCTCCAAGTGCAAGGAGATGGCCACCTTCAGCCCCTTGAAAGGCTGCTCCTTTTCAAACTGCTCCCGGATATGATTCAGTACCGGCATATGCGCGTTTACCCAACCGATCTTCAAATGCCCTTCCGGCGCTAACGAGATATCTTTGATAATGCTGCGCTCCTGTGTGTTCATGACAGTCCTCCCATAAATTCATATTTAGAAAACAAAGATTGCATTGTTCACAGATAACAAATTTTATGCTGACCGTCCGGTTCCAGACCGGCTTCCAGCAGCTCATTCAGCCAACCGGAACCATACTTATTTAAGTAATGAATAATGTTGTACACTCGCTCCTGCGGCTTACCCAACGGCAGCACCGACGCACTGATCCGTTGAAATTGACGCAGAGCGGCGTCAAACTGAGTCCGTACGGCGTCTTGTGCCTTATTCTCAAGAAAATCAATCTGTTCCAAAATTTTGGCCATGTTGGTTTCGCCGAGCTTGCCGAGCCCAGGATTAATTCCAGCTGTGATTTCAATCAACGGCTGATAGCTGGCTTTGAACTGCTGCTTCACCTGCGCAAACCGTTCCTCCAGCTGGAGCGTATCCTGCTTGCGAAGCCACTCCTGCTGCTTCTCATCCAGCCGATGCAGTACATCATCCAACGTAAGGTCGTATTTGTGCATGTTCTTTTGCACGGTGCCCTCCAACAGGGTGAACTCGAGCCGGGGGATGATGATCGGCATTTGCATGCCAAGGTGATGGAATGCGCCTTTGGATAACGCCCAATACGCAATCTCACCGGGTCCAAGCACCGTTCCCAGCACCGGAAACAGGTACTCCTGCATTAACGGCCGGGTCATCACGTTGTTGCTCAACCGTTCCGGCGCGGTCTCGGCCCAGGCAAGCAGTTGCTCCCGCGCGAAAGCACGTTCCTTCTTCCGGTCCGTAAAATCTTGTGACGCTTCGTCTGCATAGAGCAAAACCCGCTCATCGTCGTCGATAACAAACAAGTTCGCGCTGTTCGCCTGAGCCTCCACCTGCGGCTTGTAGCCAAGCGTTACCACCTGTGCGGTGCTGCGATGCACCGCGTCGTTGATAGGCGCATAGTGCTCGAGCAGCTCACGGAACATCGGCGATTCCAATCTTCGAAGCGCCGGATCGTCTGAATTAACCAGCACAAGCCCGTGCGATCCGAACAATTTGGCCATGATTTTGGCAAACAAATCAACCAAGGTGATCGATTGCTCCGCAAACGCACGAAGCGAGCTCATTAAATCATCTTTGAACTCAGTCGGAATCAGCGATTGATCCAACTCATTCAAAGCCGCTTCCCACTGCTCTTGCGGAATAGACAAGTTGCTGACCGAACTGCGTTTGCCGGTAGGGTGTTCGATCTTGATTTTGCTGACCTGCATATCCTGCGATAAATACTGGATATGATTGACCTCATCGAAGTCATGGTCCTCTCCGGCTATCCAGAACACCGGCACCACGGGTCTGCCCAGTCGTTCCGCAGCGAGCTTAGCGGTCTGAATCAAAGTAATGGCCTTGTATATGACGAGCGTCTGCCCTGTGAACAAGCCAGCCTGCTGACCCCCTACGACACACAGGGTGCGTTCGTCCTTGAGCAAATTCACTGCGCGCATAGCTTCCGGAGCGTTGCCCGCTCTCTCGTTGAAGCGCTTCAGCACACACGCCAGCCCCGCCCGGTCCGCAGACAGCTGCCGTTCCCGGTCAAGCTGCTCCGCCCGTTCTTGCCACGATGACGAGGTCCATGGGTTGTAGTCATACAGGGCTGCCACCCTGTCGAAATGGCGAAGATAATCCTCGGTCAAAGGCTGGCTGGATTTCCAGTGAATCGATTCAACTTTTACCACAACAGCCGCCTCGCTTTTTTTTCTAAGATAAGTATCTTTTTGATTGTACACATCTTCCATGGAATCGTCAAAAAGAAGAAACCTGCCAAGATGGGCTCCTTCCCGCTCAATATCTTCGTTTCTCGCCGATGTGCTCCACATACAGCACGCAGGCTCTCGCAGCTGCTTGTATGGGAGACATGGTTCCCTCAGCCGGTGAGCATATTTTTTCCGATTCCGATGCAGATCAGCACTAAATAGCACGCCGAGAGCACAACAAATCCCAATCTCGATAGCGTGCGTACAATTTTGAGCAGATTAATTTTCCCCTTGATACGGTTTTGCAGATTGCCCAGCAGTCCTCCCGCGATCAAAAAAAGGAGCACGACCGCCCACAGGCCGAAGCTCGTGCCAAACAGCTCGCGTGTGATGACCGACACTGATCCGATCAAGAACAATGTGGTGACATCGATCGCAGCGTGGGTCGCTTTCCTCTTGTTGCGGGTGAACCAGTAAGTGATGCCCCACGCTGCAAAAAATGCAACAAACGGTACTAACGCCAAAAAAGTATAGACAGTTTGAAGCAGTGTAAAAAATCCGTTCACAGCCGAACACCTGCTTTACGTTATATTCATCCACTGCTGTTCTATGGAGCGGAGCAAATGATACATAGCCGCATGCGTGGGCATCGCGATGCCAGCCTGCTCTGCCTCGCGCAGTAGACCGCCTGTTATGGCATCCACTTCGGTAGGTCTGTGCAGCAGCACATCCTGCAGCATCGATGAGCGGTTGCCCGCCGTGCGCTCGCACACGAGAAGCACCTGCTGCCAAAGATCCGGCGCCAGCTCGATGCCGAGCTTGTCGGCCAAGGTGACAGCTTCATAGTATAAAGAGCGCATCAGTATGAGGGCATCCGGGAGCTGCGGCAGCTGCCCATTATGTATTTGCAGCACGGCGGTTAGAGGATTAATGATCGCATTTATAAGCAATTTATTCCAAACTTTGCTAATGATGTTGTTCGACAAAGACGTACTGAATCCTGCATCGCTGAGCACGTTTACGAATTTTTTTGTCAAACTGTGGTCACTTCTCCCAGCGAAATCTGGCTCTGCAGCGGCGCTGCCGACCCAAGTCATACCTCTGCCGGTGTGAGCGACATGCCGCGGCGACTTCACCATTGCTCCTTCCGTGGTAACGGCCAACAATATCTGTCGGGCGGGGATTACCTTCCTCAGTACATCCAAATGGCCGACGCCGTTTTGAAAGCAAATCAGCCTGGAGTCAGCCCCCAGCTGAGCCACGATGCCATGTGCGAGCTTATCCGTGATCGCGGTTTGTTTTACCGTCAAGAGGATGAAATCCGGGCTGCCCGGCCTAGCACGGCCACCCAGACCGTCAGCTAACGTCTGTTCAAATGTCAATACTTCAGGAAACTCCACGGTCTCCCCAGCTGTGCCCGATCTCGGCTCCATGCTCGCGTTCTCCGCCGCCGCGGTCAATTGCAGGCCTTGTTCGCGGAGGAGTCGAGCTTGCTGCTCCGTGCGCGTTATGATTTCTACCTTGGCGGCAGTCCGGCACAGATAAGCGGCGGTCAACATCCCAAGAGCCCCCGCTCCAATCACTCTAATAAGCATCCCCTGTTCTCCTCCAACGTTGTCTCACGGTGCGATTTATACTGCAGACGCTGTCAATAAATGTATCATAGCAGACAGACACGCCAATAAGAAAGCCCCACAGGCTCCAAGCCTGCAGGGCATCTCTCAATCTATTCTTTCTAGGTTTCCGTTGGCATCCATTTTGAAACGGGGCTTGCTCTCATCCTCTTCCTCAGCCAGAAAAGCAAGCTTGCGGGCCCGGTCCATAATTTGAATGAGCGCTTTGTAATCATCATTTACCACGCGGTAATCCGTTTCAACTTCGTTGACCTGCTTGCTCAAAATATCATTTTCCGCGCGCAGCCGGTCCAATTCATCCTGTTTCTCGCTGATTTCCTTTTCCAACTGCCGGATGTGGCGGGACATGTCATAATAATTGCTTTTCCACTGCCGGAGAAAGCGAATCACCGCGTCAATCGAAATTGCCTCCTCCGAGACGGGTTCACCCGGTTTGATCGTGTCCCCTGTCTCCAACACAGCGACACTCCCCGACACTGCGGCAAATGCGGAATGCTTTTTTTGTTGATTACGCTTCTGACGCTGGGCTTTGGCAATTTGAATCGCAGCCTCATACTTTTTTCTCACAAAACTATTCCAGCGGAAGCCACAGGCCGCCGCGGTTCTGCCTATTTTTTCTCCAACTTCCTCAAATGCGGACAGCTGCGTGCTGCCTTCTCGGATATGACGCAGGGTCACCTCCGCCAAAATCAAATCATCTTCATCGCTCCAAGCGTCCTGTCTGATGGCTGTCATACAAAAGCAGTCCTCCTAACCCATGGGGTTTTCAATCGAATCGTCGCTCATCCATTCATCTATTGAAAGTGAGACATGGAAAGTTGCGTTACATTATCTCTATGCCCATAATAGAGTTCATAGAATCGTTTTCTACTATTTTGTATATCCATATTTGCGCCAACTCATACATGCTATAGCAGACATTGAGCGGGGCCATGCCCGAACATAGGACACCGGCTTAGAGCAAATTTTCCGCGAGCAAACGGCTGGCAGGCATCTGCAAAATGTTGTAAAATCGTCACCGTTTCGACGTTTACACTATATGCCAGAGCAGGTATAATGTTCAGTAGTAAAGTAGCGCAGGCAGAGAGGGGGTTCGCACTATGGATCGCATGTTTCGCGTTCTTGGCTTTTGGACGCTTGTAATCGGATTAATGGCATTAGCCGGTGAAATGGTGCCGATGGCGATGCTCTTTTTTGCCCAGACAGCCATCTTCGTACTGTTAGGATACTTAAAATTGTCCGAACGTACCTACATACTGCTTTTTTGGGGGTACATGATTCTCTCGTTTACAGGGTTTACGTATTGGTCTTTTTTCAAAATGTCAGTGTAACGGGTATAACGAAAAAAGGTGAGCGGCGTCGATGCCGTTCACCTTTTTATTTGGATTAACACCTTAAACAACTCGCTCATCTGATCGCTCAGCAGAAGCTGCCGGATCGCCCGGTTGCGCCGTGCAGCAGGGCTGAATGGATCCTGAGACAACGTGTCCTGCAGCTTCTGCAATAATCCATTGTGTACGAGAAATTGCTTCTGGGTGAGGAATTCGGACGGCTGCAGCCCAACGGCTAAGCCGGCTCGGATCAAGTCGGTAAAATTCACGTGAGACGTAATGTCCTGGGATCCTGGCTCAAAGTAAGGATCGTCGTGTGCGAGATGCCGGCGATAACAGATTAGCGTTCCGTTCATCCGATGCGGCGCGATCAACTCGTCCGCCCGATCACCGTAGTCGATCGTCACCACCTGGCCGCGTGCTATCGCGTTGCCAATCCGCCGGAGCCATGCATCGGCCGCCAGGTTCACCTCAAGCTGTTGGCCTTCCATGACATCCAGGCTCAGTCTGCGCACATACTCCTGCAGCGGACCGGAAGGGATGGGCATGAGCCTCTCGCTGAAGCACTTGTCTGCATCATTCCATTGCACCCATATTTCAAGCAGCTGGCCCTTTTCGAATTGCACGCGATGCACCGGAAACGCATCAAGCAGCTCGTTGGAGAGCACAATCACATTTTCCCATGGCCCCTGCTGCAGCCAGTCCTGCTCCGTGAGCCAGGACACCCGATTGAGATGGCCAGCGAAACTGCGGCGCTGGTGTGTTCGATGGTACACGCTTGTCTCCACAGAAATAAACGAGAGACGCCGATACACAGCGGGGTGCTCGCTCTTCATTTGGTCCAGCAGCTGCCGGGCCATATCGCCTGTTCCCCCGCCCCATTCAACCACCGTGACAGGTTCGTCCGACCCGAACGTATCCGCTTGATTTACCACATAATCAGCCAACACCTCGCCCAGCAGACCGCCAATGGCGGAGCTGGTGTAATAATCACCGCTGCGGCCTATCTTTTCCTTGGCATTCATATAATAGCCGTATTCCGGATGGTATAAGCACTGCTCCATATAGTTCTCAAAAGAAATGCATTGTTCGGGGCTTTGCCGGATCAACCGGCGAATAATTGGCGTTAACATCTGTTCGCTGCGCACTGATTGATTCTCCCGCTTCCTCAGGCAAAATTTTATCGCTCGGGGCAGCCGCGGTCAGGAAGTGCCTGCTATCTATTCACTGGAGACAAAAGACTGCCATTGCCGCTATAATAGATTAGACATAAATCAATCCACAACCGCACCCGGAAGGAGCCGAATTATTTTGTTATCAGCAAGAAACCGTAGAATTTCCGCATCTCTGCTTCTGCCTCTGGCCTTGTTCCTGTTTCTTGCCGGCTGCACCGATCACGACCAAGCAAAGCAAGACCTGCTGCAGGCCGTGGCGAAACAGGAAGAGGTGAAAAGCTATAAGTTCAGCGGATCGCTCGAGCTGAATGCCGACACTTCATTACTAGGACAAGCCAGTCCTATGACTACCGCCCTGTTCGCAATGATAAAAGAGAGCAAAATCGATTACAGCGGCGTAAGCTCGCTTGAGGCGTCCCGGATGGAATCGGACCTAAAAGTAACGCCCAAAGGGGCGGATTCCGTGGACATGCCAGTACTTATTAAAGATAACAAATTGTTTTTTCATATGCCAGCGTTAAATCAACAAGATGAGTACATGGTACTGCCGGTTCAATTTGCCGGCGACGCCGCATCAGATTCACCCGGCGGTGCGGAGCGGCTGAAGAACACCGGCCGCCTGACCGCCGCGTTCAATCAGCAGCTGCTGAGCGGAATTGATGCAAAATGGCTGCAGCCGTCTAAAGACCCGGTCACACTCTCGGACGGCACAACTGGGAAACGGATCACAGTGGAAATCAACAGCAGAAACGAGCAGGCGTTCGCAGAGCATTGGCAAAAAACGGTTCCCGGCTTCATTGAGCTGTTGAAGACTCACGGCTTGGCGTCGGATGCTGCACTTGCAGCGTGGCAGTCGGCTTTGCAGCAAATCCAATTTAAAGCTCCTACGACAATTGACCTGACCATCGACAGCCAAGGCTACGTTCGCGAACAAAAATGGAACCTCCACTTCACAAGCGGTGCAAGCACCAATAAGAATCAGCTGGTTTGGACTCAGTCATTGGCGGAAATTAACCAAGCCCCGGCGTTCACACGGGATACCCCTGAAAAGCAAAAATCAATAGATGAACTGCTCAAGCTGGCCAGGCCCACTTCACCGGCTAAACCTTGACAAAGCGGCTTCTCCTGGCGGACAAGCGGGCTTGCCCCCACTCTGATACTTCTCCCTCATGAGAAGTATTTTTTTGTTATTTTTCTCATAGAGTTGTGATAATCTTGTTGTGAATCAACACAAATGGGAATTATTTTTAACCAGGAGGAACCTATGTCGATGAGACCCCTCTCCCGCACCGCCTGTCTCATCCTTTGCTGTTGCATCGGCTTCATCCCATGTCGTATCGCCGCGGCCGAGAACAGTGATCAGACGAAATCTCTGCTGCAGAAAAGCCTGACCATCTACGAGGTGGATCAGGAGCTGATACGTATCTCCGGGCAGGAGACGGCTTTGATGCGGCGGTTGGCGGACACGGAGCAGCAGCTGGCCCAGCAACAACACCTTCTCGCACAAGCCAAAGAGCACGCAGACAAAGTGCTGCGGGCCTATTACATGGGAGACCGGGACTCGCTGTGGATGCTGCTATTCTCCACATCCTCATTCTCAGATGCACTCACCGCCTTCGACTACCTGCAGATGATTGTGAGGAATGACCACATTGCGCTGCAGCGCCACACGGCCAGCCAACAACAGCTTCAGGAGCTGACCGCGTCATTGTCCGCGTCACATATGCAATTGCAGAACACGAAAGAACGCTATATCGCGCACAGGCAGCAGCTTGTCACCCTGCAAAAGCAAGTGGATGAACAATTGGATAGCGAGCCGGACGCACAAGAGGTACTGCTGCAAATGGCTGATCTCACTTTACTTTGGCGGGAAAAAGGTGTCCCTTTATTCAACACATATTTCAATGCATTGGCTCACGCAATGACTCAGCTCCCCGAACTTATCTCAGACACAGAAAGCGCACAAGGCAATCATCTGATCATAAATGGCTTCGAGTACACATTCCAAATTACCGATGAACAGTTAAACACGTTTTTGCGTACCAAGAACCCGTTGTTTCGCAACATGACCTTCCGTTTCACCGACACTCATGTGATCACGGGCGGCACCCATGACGGTATGGATTTGATGGTCAAAGGCAAGTATGAGTTAGCAGACGACGAAGCGCTTTCAGGCAAAAGCTATGTGCGCTTCGCCGTCGAACAGCTGCAGTTTAACGGCTATGATCTGCCTGCTTCAACCATCGCGGCTATGGCGAAAGATTTCGATCTGGGCATCTATCCGCACAAGCTGGCCTCTTTTCTCATTGTCACAGGCATACGAATGGAAGAGGGAAAATTGAGTCTTATGCTGAAGCTAGCTCTGTAGTTTGCCGCACGCATGCCCGGCATGATACGATCGCGGAGTAACAGGTATCGACACCATATTACCTTTTCTGGAGGGTGCGCCCATATGCGGATAGAACACAAATATGCACTGTTGATGGACATGCCGGAGGACAAACGTCCCGGTTTTTACGCCCAAGTCGTGAAAGCGTTGGCGAACAAGGCTCCTCTCTTCGACCGTGATAAGGAAATGCTGATTTTTAGCAGTCCAACGGAGCGGGAAGCGGCTTATGCCGTTATGGAGCAGTACAAGATCCCATTCGAAACTATGAATCTGCTCATGCTGCCGGATGGTGCGAACCTCAGGCCTCCGTTTAGCGATTTCGGCTTTGTCAGCCGTTCGGAGCACGCTTACATAGATAGTGAATCGGTGTACGTGTTCAGCCTGCACAGCGAGCGAGCAGATGCAGAACCGTCCCAAGCGCTGGCACAACTCGAGGAGCATCTGCTTGCTTCTTACGGCCACGATGAAACAGACTATTATGTCACCGATGCGCCCTCTGATGAATTGGTGCACCGGATAGCTCAGGCCTACCGGTGTGAAGCGCGACACGCGGCCGGCTGAACCGGCGCGACAGACAGCCCATCTGAGAGGGGCCTACCATGTGGTGAACAGGCCGCAGCCGGAATAGCCATATTGTGCGTGTTTTGGTGATCGCCTTGACCCGCTATTTGTCAGCAAATGCAAAAAAAATCGCAGTGTGGGGTATTGTCTCTCCCCCGTCCACTGCGATTTTTCGTGTTACAGTAAATCTGCTGCAAGCTGCGCCAGATGAGAGCGCTCCCCGCGTTCCAAGGTGATATGGCCGCTGATGCTCTGATCCTTGAAGCGTTCAACCACGTATGTTAAACCATTGCTGGACGCATCCAGATACGGATGGTCAATCTGCTCGGGATCACCCAACAGGACGATCTTACTCCCTTCTCCGACGCGTGAAACAATAGTCTTGATCTCATGCTTGGAAAGGTTCTGAGCCTCATCGATGATGATGAATTGTCCCGGAATGGAGCGGCCCCGTATATAAGTTAGCGCTTCTACCTGTATGCTTCCGAGACCGGCCAAAATTTTATCGATATCTCCGCTTTTTTTGGTATCGAACAGGAATTCGAGATTATCATAGATCGGCTGCATCCAAGGACGAAGCTTCTCTTCTTTTTCGCCGGGTAAGTAACCGATATCTTTCCCCATAGGCACGACCGGCCGTGCTATCAAGAGCTTTTTATACTTGCGTTCATCCTCCACCTTCATTAGGCCCGAGGCCAGCGTGAGCAACGTTTTCCCCGTCCCGGCCTTACCCGTCAAGGTCACAATCGGAATTTCGTCGTTCAGGAGTAGTTCAAGCGCCATACGCTGCTGCGCGTTGCGCGCCCCAATACCCCATATAGGATCGTTGCTGAGGAACAACGGCTCGAGCTTTCTGCCTGTAGCGTCGACCTTGAGCAGTGCTGATTTCGAAGTCCCCATCTCATCCTTCAATATCACAAACTCATGCGGATGCAGAGGATAACTCAATTGCAGCGAGTTCACACTCAACAAGCGGTAGGTGTAAAATTCATCGATCACTCCCGGATGTACGTGTATCGTTAGATAGCCCATGTACATATCAGGCATGTTCACTATCCGGTCAGTTAAATAGTCCTGCGCAGTCACGCCGAGCACATCGGCCTTAATCCGAACCAGGGTATCTTTGCTGACCATGATCACCGGCCGGCACGTCTCCTTCTCTTGCTGCTCCATATGATAATTCAGCGCTACTGCGAGTATGCGGTTGTCATTGGTCACTTCGGCAAACGCATCCTGCAATTTGGCAAAGCTGCGGTGGTTCAATTCTACTTTCAATCTGCCTCCTCCAGGCAGCTCAATGCCTTCAAACAGCCTACCGCCGCTGCGCAGCCCGTCCAGCATCCGCGAGAACTGTCTGGCGTTACGCCCGATTTCATCCGCATTGCGCTTCTTACTGTCGATCTCCTCCAATACAATGGCAGGTATAACTACTTCATTATCCTCAAAAGCATATATTGCATTCGGATCCTGCAAAAGCACATTGGTGTCCAGAACAAAAATTTTTTTCATACCATTCCCTCCCAGATCGGCGTTTGGTTCTCGTACATAGGAATTGCTAGCAAGGACAAACTAACCAAAACAATTAAGGGATAGAAAGGAACGATGATCAATGAGAATATTTATCTACTGTATCCTGATGCTGTCCATGCTGGCAGGCTGCAACGCCGATACCCCAGATGAAGGAGCTACTCCCTCGCCGGAAGATTCGAACGGACAAGTGCAGGTTCAACAGACGGCACCTGGGCAAGAGGAAAATGAGGAAGAGGACGCCCAAGCCCTTGCTGAACGCTTGGAGCAAATCGCGACTACCGTGCCTCAGGTGGAGAGCGCGAACTGCGTAGTGTTTGGAAAAACCGCGGTGGTCGGACTCGACCTGCCTGCAGACATGGATCGCACCCAGGTAGGATCGACGAAACTTGCGGTAGCTGAAGCATTAAGAAAAGACCGTCACGGCGTCAATGCATTAGTGACCGCAGATATGGACTTAGCGGAAAGAATACGCCAGATCAGCGAAGATGTCGGAAATGGAGCGGCGGTCGGTGGATTTGCCGATGAGATGGCACAAATCATCGGGCGGATCATGCCGCAATATCCAAATGACGTTACGCCGATTCCTCCTCCGGATGAGACGAAGCCGGATGTACCACGGCAGGATCTGTAGACGGCACATATGGAGAAAAAAGCCTAGAAGCATAAACGCATCTAGGCTTTTTTCATTGCAGCGAAAACTTGCGTATCCAGCTTTTCCGCTGCACGCTTATCATACGTTTTTTCATATTCAGGCGCGATGCTGATTCGTGCACCATAGAACATGGCATCCCGAACGACCGAAATGTCGATATCGAAGCAAGCGAGTTTGAAAGGCACTTCTTCCAGAGCTTCGATCACCAGTCGGCCGCTGCCGTAAATGGCATGCACGGATCCAGCACCGATGAATGTCAAATTCACTTGGGGATTTTGCTTAATGTTGTTCACTATACGGGAACGCTGGTCCACCGCAAAGCGGATTGTCCCCGGATCCTTCGCGTATACCCAGGAGATCGCATTCATATTAGGCGCTCCGGATTCGAAGTCTATCGTGCTGAGCAGTGCGAACGATTCCTTTTGTAATGCTGCGAACAGCTGCTCCGGCAGTGCTGTGATAATTTCTGCCATCGTAACCCCTCCTGCGACGTTTACTTTGTAAAAAATGATGTAGCGACAACTATAGTATAACACAGGTACAACCCGCCAACCACCGACAGCGGTGGAAGTGCGTCCCCCAAGTGCAGGCCGGTAGAAGCGGTATACCCTTTTAAAACACTCCTTTCAAGGGTTAGTTACTCTATTGTATTTCTCTGCCGCACACTTATGTCATCCATTGTTGTACTTAGGATTTGAGTTGATATCCTCGAGCAGCTGCTCGGCCGCTTCTTTATCGAAGCGCAATTGTTTTTGCTCGCCGTCCACTTTATAGTCGATGTATACCGTCGCTCGATCCGCATGTGTCTCAATACTGCTGACCGCATGGTCTTCTCTCAGTATCTCCTCAAAAAACAGCCTTGTATCTTCAGCCGCTCGGTCATCCGTTCTCGCTTCCGCCACTATCTTAATTTGCAGCCAGTTGAATAGCGCATCCTCCAGCCTCACGTTACGTCTCCTCCCGCAGCAGTGCGATGTAATGACCACTTTTCACCCATTCGCTCATCCTGTTCAACCATTGCCGTTCGACATTCGCCTGTGGATCGTGATCCAGCTTGCGCGCAGCCGCTGCGAGCCATTCCACCATGTCTTTCGCCTCGGGAAGGCGATTGAAGTAGTTCTCCGCACAGTGCGAGAGCTCCAGCCCTCCTACCCCGAAGCCGATCGCGGCACCGTTGTCCAGACGGAAAGGAAGTGCTTCCACGCCACAAACCATTTCCGCTTCTTCACTCAGCAGCAGATTAGCTTTGAATGCCACTAACATCCTAGGATGCAGCGATTTAATTAACGTAAGAAACCGTTCTCCCGCTTCCGCAGGAACCAGCTCGAACCGGTCCGCGAGCAGCGTCACCGTGTGCTCCGCATCGTCCGTGCGCACCGCTGTTAGCCAAAGACTGCTTTCACTCATCAGGTACACCTCGCACAAATCATTGCTTTTTGTTCATACGATCCTGGACAAAGTAACGGATTTTGACCATCAGCATCAACGCCACTGCCACAGCGAGACTCGGCACGATCGGCAGTCCCCACATTTGAAACATTAGAAGCATGAGTGAACCGCCGCCTAGTAATATGTAGATGATAGCTTCTTTTAAAACAGGTAGTCTTCGGGTTTTGAATACTTTGTTGTAAACATATGTAATTAGAACGTAAATCATCACATAAGCGATATATGGGTGTGCTTGAAGCCATGCAGTCATCTGTGCAAATACCTCCTTTCTCTAGTGAGAGGATTGGACTGGTTGCATCAGTTTAAGGCTTGTTGTAAAAAGAAAGCTCTGAAATCAATCAGAGCTTCCCATGGTTCAATCTTAAGCGTTCGCTTCCGCCATTTTGCGGTGTTTTTCCGCGCGCTCACGCTCGCTCTTATTTAGGATCTTCTTGCGCAAACGAATGGACTTCGGCGTAATCTCACAGTATTCGTCATCATTCAAATACTCCAATGCCTGCTCTAACGAGTAGATTCGCGGTGTTTTCATTTTGACTGTCTCATCTTTACCGGCAGAACGGATGTTGGTCAATTGTTTCTCTTTGCAGATGTTCACAACGATATCGTTATCCCGTGTGTGCTCGCCTACGATCATACCCTCGTACACTTCCGTGCCCGGCTCCAAGAACAGGATTCCACGGTCTTCGACGGACAGCATGCCGTACAGTGTGGAAGCGCCCGCCTCGCTCGATACGAGCACGCCCTGGTGACGGCCGCCTACATTGGAGCCCTGATATGGCCCATAGCTGTCGAACGCGTGGTTCATCACTCCATATCCGCGTGTCAGCGTCAAGAAGTGCGTGCGGTAGCCGATTAAGCCGCGGGCAGGAATAAGGAACTCCAAGCGGACATTGCCGCCGTTATTAATCATGTTGACCATTTCCGCTTTACGCGTACCAAGGCTTTCCATGACCGCACCCATACTTTCTTCCGGCAGGTCGATAATGAGGCGCTCCAACGGCTCCATTTTTTGTCCGTCGATTTCCTTGATGATAACTTCAGGTTTGGACACCTGCAGCTCAAAGCCTTCCCGGCGCATATTTTCGATAAGAATGCCCAGATGCAGCTCGCCGCGGCCAGATACGATAAACGCGTCAGGGCTGTCGGTTTCATCGACACGCAAGCTTACATCAGTTTCCAGCTCTTTAAACAGACGTTCACGCAACTTGCGGGATGTAACCCACTTGCCTTCACGTCCCGCGAACGGGCTGTTGTTGACCAAAAACGTCATCTGCAACGTTGGCTCATCGATTTTAAGTACAGGCAGTGCTTCCGGATGTGCCGGGTCAGCCAGTGTTTCACCGATGTTAATGTCCTTAATGCCGGAAATCGCAACAATGTCGCCAGCGCCTGCAGCGTCGATCTCAACGCGTTTCAAGCCTTGGAAGCCGAACAGTTTTTCAATGCGCGATTGCTTTGTCGCACCCTCACGGTTGATTACTGCGATGGGCTGACCCGTTTTAACGACACCACGGTTCACGCGGCCGATCGCAATACGTCCCAAGTACTCATTGTAATCCATTAAAGTGACCAAAAATTGCAGCGGCTCGTCAACACTTTCTGTCGGCGCCGGAATATGCTCGATCACCGTGTCGTAGATAGCCTGCATGTTGGTTTCCTGCTTTTCAGGCTCCGGAGACATGCTGGAGGTACCCATCAGCGCTGATGCGTAAACGACCGGGAAGTCAAGCTGATCATCATTGGCGCCAAGCTCGATGAACAAGTCCAGTACCTCGTCAACCACCTCTGCCGGACGGGCGTTCGGACGGTCAATCTTGTTAACAACGACGATTGGAGTCAAATTTTGCTCCAATGCCTTACGCAGCACAAATTTGGTTTGCGGCATTGTGCCTTCGAATGCGTCGACGACCAACAGCACACCGTCAACCATCTTCATAATGCGCTCCACCTCGCCGCCGAAGTCGGCATGGCCCGGTGTGTCCACAATGTTAATCAAATAATCTTTATAGTTGATCGCCGTATTTTTGGCCAGGATGGTAATGCCGCGCTCCCTTTCAAGATCATTGGAGTCCATGGCACGCTCCTGCACGGCCTCGTGCTCGCGGAATGTTCCTGCCTGCTGCAGCAACTTGTCCACCAGTGTAGTTTTACCGTGGTCAACGTGAGCGATAATTGCGATATTGCGAATTTTATCTCTTGAATGCATGGTTTTCACTTACCTCTCCTTGTTAGACTCTCCGGCACCTGTGCACCAGGAAATTCCGGGGTCCGTTCATAAAACAAGCGCCGGACATAAGCGCCGACGCTTGACATTTATGATTATTATACGTGAAAACTGCACAAAACGCAAGGCAAAACGACAAGTTATGGTACTGAATTCCGGTGGCTTTGCAAATGTAAACCTATGGATGTCTCGTTCTCGGACCGCTGCTGATTTTCTTCAACAGACCGGCGGCGATTACGATAACGCTTGCGACCACGGGAACAATCCAGTGAGGCACATCGGACAGCAGCATATCCGCTACGACTGCATCCTTGACCAACATTTCGCCCGCCGTGTAACCCAAGATTGCCGCGCCCAGATAAACGAGGATGGGGAACTTATTTAGCAAGCCCATCACGGCCGTGCTGCCCCAAATAATAATCGGAACGCTCAACCCGATCCCAAGGATAATTACCGTCAAATTGTTATCGGCCTTCGCCGCGATCGCCAGCACGTTGTCCAAACTCATAACAAAATCGGCTACGATAATCGTCCAAACCGCCTTGCCGAGCGTAGCCGCTTCTTTGACATGGGAATGCCCCTCTTCGTCAGTGAGAAGTTTGATCGCGATCCACATGAGCAAAAGTGATCCTGCGGCTTGGATATAAGGCACGGTTAAAATGTAAACAGCTATAACGGTCAGAATCAAACGCAGCGCAATGGCACCGAACGCCCCCCACCAAATGGCTTGTCTCCGCTGATGCAGCGGCAAATTTTTGCTGGCCAACGCAATCACCACGGCGTTATCCCCACTTAATACGATATTGATCAACATGATCTGAAGAAACAGGAGCAACCATTCCAACATAATACAAACCCTCCCAAATTGTCGATTGACAATAAGGCTGTCCGGTCCACCCGAACACAGAGAGTATACGGCGCTGCAGTGAGATGCTGGAGAAAACGCTCGTCCTGCTGATTAAAAAAAGTTTGTGAATAGCTGCTCCCCTTCCGCCTTTATCCATAAGCTCTCGGTTTGCCTCACTGCCTCATTCAATTCTTCGTCGAGCCAATCCATGCTGCGCTCTATTTTTTCGACTACACGCAGATTTGGATTCGTGCTCGGTGACGGCGGTAAAAATAAAGTGCAGCAATCCTCGTGAGGCAAAATGGAGATCTTAAACGTGTCGATCGACTCGGCAATCCGAATGATCTGCTGCTTCTCCATACAGATTAGCGGCTGAAGCACCGGCAACTCGACGGCTCGTCCGATTACGTTCATGCTGCTCAAGGTCTGGCTGGCCACCTGGCCCAGACTTTCACCTGTCACAATCGCGGAAGCGTTATGTGCCTCCGCCAGCTTCTCCGTGATGCGAAACATGGCGCGCCGCAGCAGCGTGATCAGCAGATTATCTCGGTAGGCCTGATGAATTTTGGTCTGCACGCCCGTGAAAGGGACCATGTGGAGCTTGATATCGCCTGCATACGGCGTGAGCTTGGCCAACAGGTCCTTCACTTTCTGTTGGGATCGTTCACTGGTATAGGGATAGCTGTGAAAATGTACCGCCTCGAGCTGCACGCCCTGCCTCATCGCCAAAAATCCCGCTACCGGACTATCAATGCCTCCTGACAGCATTAGCATGGCTTTGCCGTTCGAGCCAAGCGGGAATCCGCCGGCTCCCTCGACGACCTGCGAAAAAATCAAAGCCCTTTCCTCTCGCAACTCGATTTTAACCTCGATGTCCGGACGGCTCACATCCACTTTAAGCCCCGGGATGGCCCGCAGCACATGGCCGCCAACTAGTTGGTTCATCTCTTGAGAATCATGCGGAAAGCTCTTGTTCACCCGGCGAACAGACACTTTGAAGGTATGCGGGGCGGTCTGCGCTGACTGCACAGCCTGCACCGCTGCGGTGCGGATGGAGTCGACATCCAATGGCGCGGTGTATGCCGGACTAAACGAGCTTAGTCCGAGCACCTTCTTAAGCCTGTCTGCGATTGCGGCATACGGCTCCCCATTTAAACGGAGGTAAACCCTTCCGTATTCCTTCGAAAGGCTGACAGTGGGGAACGGTTGCATCACTCTGACCACCTGGTCGAAAATCGTTTTCTCAAACCGGTGGCGGTTTTTTCCTTTCAACGTCAGTTCACCGAAGCGGAGAACGATCACATCTGGTTTCATTATATTCGGGCTCATCGCGTTTTATCCTACCTCCGTCTTATATGATCAATGATTGAGGGCTTCAGCTCGTCCACTATCCGCTTCAGCGTCCTGCTGAACAACTCCGCCTCTTGCGTGGTCTGTTCCAGCGAAAAGCTTATGCGTATCCCGCTGACGGCTCGAGCATCGTCATACCCCATAGCTTTGAGCACCCTGCTTGGGTCGACGGCTTTCGAAGAGCACGCCGATCGCACCGATACATATATGTCTCGTTGTTCCAAAGCATGTACCAGCACCTCCGACTTCATGCCCGGAAACGAAAAATGTACAATGTGCGGCGCCATGTCGGCAGCGTTTATCGAACCGCTTAGAGTCAGCTCCGGAATCGCTTGAATCCCTTGGACAAACTGTTCACGCAATCGGCTCGTATGCCCATAAAATTGCGGTTGGCGATCCATTGCCATACGCACCGCTTTCGCCATCCCCACGATTGCGGGCACATTCTCCGTACCGGAACGTACGCCGTACTCCTGGCCCCCGCCCCACATCAAGGGCGTGAGCTCCAATCCGCGGCGGCGATACAGAAACCCCACGCCTCTCGGCCCGCGGAGCTTGTGGGCTGAGCCGGTCAACAGGTCGATCCTCCACGGCGCAAGTGACAGCGGCAGCTTGCCGACAGCTTGGACGGCATCCACATGAAATATCGCTTTTGAGTCTTTCCGCCTTAACAGCTCGCCGATACGCTCAATGGGCTGTATGCGCCCCATCTCATTATTGACTGCCATAACACTGAGAAGGATGGTATTCTTGTCCAGGGCTTGTTCCAGTGCGTCCAGTTCTACCTGACCAGATGAGTCGACCGGCAAGTAGGTTACCCGATAGCCTTGCCGTTCAAGCGCACCAAACGTCTCATATACCGATGCATGTTCAATCTCGGTGGTTATGACGTGGTTGCCCCGGTGACGGAATTGCCGAGCAGCTCCCAGGATGGCGGCGTTGTTGCTCTCCGTACCACCGGAAGTGAAAATGATTTCTTCCGACTGGCAGCCCAAGCTGCCCGCGATAACGGCTCGCGCTTGTCCAACCAGCCGCTCGGCGTCCACGCCCAGCCGATGCAGAGATGAGGGATTACCGAAATGCCTCTTCATGACTTCCGCCATAGTATCCACCACCTCATCGTAAGGAGGTGCCGTTGATGCGTAGTCCAAATACAACATGGTTTCAGCTCCTTCAAAAAAAATAAGACCTGCACAGCTCCTGATTGCAAGCTGATGCCAGATCTCGGGTTTTCTATGTGATCATGCTTCATATTCACGTTGCAGCCTTGTTACCTTCGTGACATAGTTCTGTGTTTGCCTCGGCAGTAGGTGCATGTTGGCCGCCAGGTCGCTATCATTAGCTATGCCTAGCCGATGCAATCGGCCGGGACCAGCATTATAAGCAGCCAATGCCGTGGCCTGATTACCGTTATACTTGCTGAGCAGATCGGATAGATACCGGGTACCGCCTTCAATGTTCTGCACAGGATCGAACGGATTAGTCACGCCCAAGCTGCGGCTGGTTTGGTCCATGAGCTGCATCAGCCCCTTCGCTCCTGCACTGGAAACCGCGTTGGTGTTGAATGAGGACTCGGCGTCGATGACCGCCTGCACTAGGCTGGGCTTAACAGCGTGCCGGTTGCTGGCGTCCAAGATGACCGGGTCCAGCTCGACGGCCTTACCGGTGAGGCTGCGCGGAGCAGCGCCGGCGGGCGGCGGGTTTGTGTTCGCGAAAGTCAAACCGGGATGTGCGGTTGCCGGTTTTAGTGGAGGTACCGCGTTCGTCGGCGCCGCGTCGGCACCCAACGTCCCGGCTTCCACACTTTGCGCCAATATAGTATTTAATAAGTCCGAAAAATCAGAATCAGCCTGGGCTGCACTGGCAGCGCCGCCGGCGATCTGATCCATCTGACTTAGCATCTGCAAGTGCAGCAGTTCCTTGATTGTCCGTGGATCTATCTTGTTCAATCCAAACGCTCCCCATACACGTTATCCACATATTGTACACTGTTTTTTTTGTGTCTTCCAGCATTTTTTCTGCTCATAACAAAAAAACAGACCCGCGCGGGTCCGTCCGAGCTGTGAGAAACGCCAAAGTGACACCAAGAAAGAGGCAGTCTTCTCACAAGTTCGACAACCTCGCGGGTCTGCGCTGCGTGTGATCAGGCATATAACGGGACTAGCAAGAAATACCCTCCGATAGAGATAAGACTGAGAATAACAGACCACGCGCCAAGAGCTCTATTCCCTTGGAAATAACTGATGATGCCGAGTACCAGCGCCACTGCCCCGAAAAGCATAGGAAAAACAAACAAAGATAATATGGCCAACACTAACGCGGTATATGCCAAACCTCTGCCTCGAGGCAGATCAGCGGCATTTGATTCCGCTTGTCGCGTGCGATTAGTAACGTCCCTCACATCCACCGGGGCATTGGCAGGAACAGTGGGCGTCACCTCCGCAGCATATTCTTCCTGGTGATTACGGCCGGTTTCTGGGTGCTGCTCCAGTGAAAGTCGGCCGGTCTGGCCGGGTGCGGTTCCTTGCGGCCGCTGCTCCTGATCGCTCATGGGCGAGCCTCCTTACTTATCCGGATCACGATTTTCTTGGTGTAAATGTGTGGCAGCAGGTATTGCTGGAGCTGGTGGCTGCGTCCTTATGGCCGTGCATGTCCTCTACGGCGAACTCGGTGTCATAATTCGCTCTGGCATGCTGATCCACATCGATAATAATCGCCGTCGCGGCACAGTTGTTGCCTTCTGCCCAGTACTGGCAATTGGCGACACTGCATTTCACCTCTGTCATCCTCATCACCCCTGTATCAATTTGCCCGGTGAAGCGGCCTCCTATGCTAGCCGTGCAGCTGGGAATTCAGCACCAGAAACATAGCATGAGACCACAGCAAAGGCGTTGCCGGAGGCCCCCAATTTTGTAACCAACGTTCATAGAGCTGAGAATCCATCTGCGTGTGAGGGACTTGTTCCGGAAGCCTCCCTAACGAATCGGCCTGCTCCATCACCCATGCCAGCGCTAGCCTTGCCTCGTCCATGGCACCTGTGCGCAGTGATGTCCAGCCGTACCACGCGGCCAGCAGCGTCCATTCGCCGCCGCCGTAATATTCGTCTGACAAATAGCGCCGTAACCCGCCATCGGACGACTTCAAGTCCTGCTGTATCCGCGCGATCGTGGCCGCCATTGCGGGATGATCGGCAGACAGCAGATTGAACGGCTCACACAGCCACAGCAGGCTGCCGTCGACGCCGTCGAAAGCGATTTCGTATCGCTCGTCGTTGGACGTTGGGCGAATACTTTTCACTATATGTCCGCCAGTCGGATGTACCGCATAATCCAAAATAAATTCGCGGATCGCTGAGCAGATTTCACCCAGCCGCCCATCAGCTATCAGCGGCTGTATCGATGACAGGCCGCCATAAATGGATGCCAGCGTTGAAGGATGCACCTGTTCGCCGCGCTCTTCCCAGCAATCAAAGTTCGGTCTTTGCCAAAATGCGCAGAGGTAACGAACGATCAAGTCAACACTCTCCCGGTATAAGTCGGGCAAAGCAGTCATACGCAAGGTGCGGCAATGCTCGGCCACGGCCCACAGCCAGACGCCATAGCCGTCCAGCTGAAACTGCCCCCATGCGGAATCCGCATCGTCCCGGCCGTCCAGCTGGTAACGCGTGTGTAAAAACTCATGCTGCTCAATCCATTCCCCTCGCTCGTGTTTGTCTAGAAGCTTATTCACACGCTCACGCTGCCTGAGCAGCAGCCCGTTGACCCACCGATGAAACTTGTCCGCGCTATCGGTCTCACCGGTAATATCCATCGAGTAAGCGATAAAGCTGCCGTCACGCAGCCAACTGTATGCGTAATGACTGAACAGCGGACAAGCCGCATAGCCGCCGCTCGGATGCTGGTTCATCTTAATCAGCGACTTACTGACGGCTACCAGTTGAGCCCTAGCAAATGCATCATTAGTCATCATGATCTCCCTCCTTAGACAAAAAGAGATGCCGAGGCACCTCTTGTTCACGATTGTACGATTTAATTTGTATCAGTCCGATTTAACTACACTCGTTCTCCTTGCATCCTTTTTTGAGTGATATAGTCGGTTTCATAGTATGTAAGATCCTCGCGTATTGTCTCGAAGATTTTTGATAGCTGAATTGTCAAATCACGCACTTCACGGGTGGGCTTTTTGCGGAAACGAATCGCATCTTGCCCGGTGTAGGCGTATCGGCCGTCTTCGGAATAGCACTCGTTTTTCGGGTAGAAGAAGCTGTTAACGCTCGTGTGATACACCTCATACAACACCTTTTCCGCATAATCGACATTGAATGTCGGCCGACGCAAGCAGATTCCCAGTTTTTCGTAAGCAACTTCGCTGAACACGAGCAGGTGTCGGGTGTCTGCTAAAAATCCTTTGTAGAACTCTTCCGTTTCAGGATTGGCATCGGGATTTAACTGCTGAAGGGAATGAGAATTCAAAAAAGCTTCCATTTTCTCGATTGCTTCACGTAACTTAGTTTTAGTCGATTCACAAACATCTTTCACATTCGCTACAGTCATCGTCTAGACCTCCTATAATCAGAAACCACGCATTGTGTAGTAATTTCTATTATTTATCCTACCACAAAATGTGGTGAAAAGTCATACGAATATTCGCGCAGAGCATCCGCGCAGGAGATGTTTACCGGTAGTAAGAAAAATCTAGATGGGGACGCTAATTGTATTAATTTTAATCAAAAGGAGTTAGTGCGATGTGGAAGTACGCTTTGTCGTTTATCCTGGTGCTCGGACTGGGAGCGGTTATCTTCACAGGTGATGGCGACAACGACCCGCAGCCCGCGCCTCTGTCGCCCGACGCTGAAATGCAAATGAAGCATGCAACAATGCAGCAGGACATGCGCGTGACGGGCGAACTGTGTCGGCAGCAGTGCAGTCTCGAGCTTCAAAGAGTGCTTCGCGAACAAGGTCAAGCGTCCTCCGACGGCAAGTTGAAAGGTTTAAAAATGCTCCAGGTCTCGCATCCTCACATGGAGCAGCTGATCTGGTCGTCCGCGGGTGAGGCACTGGATCGCGGTATCAACGTCGGCGAGCTGGACGAATCTACGCGTAAGCTGGCGATGCCTGAACTGCAAAAAGCAAAACAAGCCGCAGACCAAGGACAGGTATACCAGTCGGCCCCGCTCCAAAGTAACGGCACGACCTACTTCGTCGTAGGGGTGCCCTCAGAGAACCGGGATGCCGCTATGCTCGGAGTGGTGAAACAAAGTATAGTCGACAGCGTGAAGGATCAGGAACTGCGACACTTGCGCTTAGTGACTTTTCCTGAGGACGATCGTTACAAAATCGAAGCCGTGGACTCGGCAACGCTGCAGGAGCGCCATGTGCGGCACCCGGAGCATAATCAGGGAGCAAGCCATTACCATGTGAATCAGGTGGTCGTGCGCTTCCAGAACGATCCGAGCAGTGCGGATTTGAGCAGAATACAATCAGACATCGGATCTACTCATCCTTATCAAAAGCTGGGATATACGTATGTGTTTGAATCCGACCGAATGGCAGCCGGTGATCTGATGAATTATTTTCAAAGGTGGAACGCTGTTTACACCGAGCCGCATTATCTGTACTTGCCGAATGATACCACTGAGGACGCCGGCTCGGACGATATTCATGTGGCTGATCCCGCAAGATCTCTCATCACTCCCAACGATGCGCTGTATAGACGGTATCAGTGGAATCTCCCTTTGATCGACACGGAACGCGGCTGGGGAGTGAGTAGAGGCTCACGTAACGTCACCGTTGCCGTAGTTGACACCGGTATAGATTTAAACCATTCGGATTTGACACCTCAGCTGGTTAGCGGAATGAACGTGGTCAACACGAGTACCCCCCCTTATGATGACGTAGGGCACGGCACCCATGTCGCGGGAGTGATCGGCGCCTTGGTGAACAATAATCTCGGCGTGGCCGGAATGAGCTGGTACAACAACATCATGCCGGTGAAGGTGTTGGCGGCGAACGGGGCCGGCACCACATATGCGGTGGCACAAGGCATCATATGGGCAACCGACCATGGTGCGGACGTGATCAACCTTAGTCTCGGCAACTACGCTGAATCGAACTTCCTGCACGACGCCATCCGCTATGCATATGATCATGATGTAGTGCTTGTTGCAGCCAGCGGCAACGATAATACCGATCGTCCCGGCTATCCGGCCGCGTATCCTGAGGTGCTCGCGGTCGCAGCCACTGACGCACAGAGGAATAAGGCGTCCTTCTCGAACTATGGAGACTATATTGACGTGGCAGCGCCGGGCGTCACCATCGCCAGCACATATCCCAACAATCAATATGCAGCTCTGTCCGGCACGTCCATGGCGAGTCCCCACGTAGCGGCGCTCGCGGGACTCATCCGCTCCGTGAACCCTTCGCTCAGCAATGAGGAGGTGATGGACATCATGCGCAACACGGCGCAAGATGTCGGTCTGCAGGGTAGAGACCACTATTTCGGTTATGGCTTGGTCGATGTGGAGGCTGCGCTCAGAAGCGCGGCAGGAACCGACCCGGTCACGCCTAGAGAGCAGCCGGAGGATTACACTTGGCTGCAGCGGCTGTGGGATCTGCTTCAAGGCAGATTTGCCCAATAGAGCATCAACTTATACTCAGTTGCCGATGAAGCCGGCAATTGTCGCAGATAACAAAAGAGCCTCAAGACATCACGGCGTCTTGAGGCTGTTTTAATGCGCTCGGCATCACGTCTTAAGCCCACTGCAAGGCTTGATTGCAGCGGCGCGTGCCGAAAAAGCAAAAAAACCGCCATAATGGCGGTTTTTCATCGGTTATCGGAAAGCTTGCTCATAAGCCGGGTTCTGTACTTCCAGTGGTCATAACGGGCACCACCCTCCCACCATTGAAGCGACAATCATCTATCTAGGCCAAACATTGCTGCTTGGCTCCAGCGACCAACCCGAACGCGTCCCGGGCCGAGACTGTCTCCGAGGAGACGTGCGTTCCATTAGGCCTTGCACCAGATGGGGTTTACCAGGAAATATGTCACCATATCTCCTCGTGGTCTCTTACACCACGGTTCCACCCTTGCCTGTGCGCGAGAAGCGAATCTCACGCCATCGGCGGTCCATTTCTGTGGCACTAGCCTTCAGCTCGCGCTGACTGGACGTTATCCAGCATCATTGCCCTGTGGAGCCCGGACTTTCCTCTCGTGATTTCTCACCAGCGATTGTCTGTCAAGCTTTCCTTGTCTAAGCTACAGTATACAAGTTTTACGCATAAAACACAAGGTGTTTATACTGCCATTTCTGCCAATGTACATGCAGGCGGCAACGGATCTCGCGCACCGCTATTGTACGTACGGGTATGGGGCCATTGACAGGGCTTAATCCCATACTTACATTATACACGCCCACACTGGCTACATAAAGCGAAACGGTTCGGTAGTTATTTCCGAAGCCAGCACTTTCGTATCCGACTTCTTCTCAGTGAGCCTCCGCTGCAAGTAGTCTGCTACGCCCTGCTTCATTATCTTCTCTACATTATGCCCCGGGTCGATAAGAGCAACACCGGCTGCCTGAGCATCTAGTGCCGTGTGATAGTCGATGTCTCCTGTGATGAGCACGTCGGCACCCGCGAACATAGCATGACGCAAATAACGGCTGCCGGAACCGCCAAGCACCGCTACCTTATGCACCACGCGCGTAGCGTCTCCGACGACTCTCAACGAAGGCACATCGTAGGCTATTTTTACCTGTTCCGCCAACTGATCCAGTGTGATCGGCTCTGGCAGCCTGCCAACGCGGCCTAAACCGAACGTCCTGCCCTTCAAGTCGAGCTGATATAGATCATACGCTACTTCTTCGTACGGGTGCGCCTTGAGCATCGCTTGAATGACTTTACGCTCCACGCTTTGGGGCACGATCGTTTCAAAGCGCACCTCGGCAACCTGTTCCAACCGGCCTGGTGCACCGATGAACGGATTGCTGCCCTCCTCCGGCTTGAACGTTCCCGTTCCATCAATATTGAAGCTGCAGTGGCTGTATTGAGCGATGTGTCCCGCTCCCGCTTGAAACACGGCGTCTCGTACCCGTTCCAAGTGCTGCTGTGGCACAAATACGACCAGCTTTTTCAACTTGTCCGTATGGCCTTCCTCCAGTGGTCCGGTGACCGTTATACCCAGTGCTGCAGCCATCATATCGTTCACGCCGCCATCCGCAACATCCAGATTGGTGTGAGCTATGTAGACAGCTATGCCGTTCTTAATCAGTTTCTCATACAGCCGGCCTGCCGGTGTGTCTGTTTGCAGGTGGGTGAGCGGACGGAAAATAATCGCATGATGCGCAATAATCAGATTTGTGCCGGCTCGGATTGCTTCATCCACCACTTCCTCCGTTACATCGAGGGCGACCAGCACGGCGCTGATTTCTTTCCCGAGAGAACCGAGCTGCAGTCCGATCTTGTCATCTGGCACAGCGTAATGCTTCGGTGCCAGCTCTTCCATCAGTTGGATGATGCTTTGTCCTTTTGCAAACAAGCCATTACCTCCCTGATTGTCCTAATCTCGCGCTCTAGCTCTTGTTCCTTTCGCCTGGATTCCTCAGCTTGCGACAAGCTTAAGCGAGCGCGTATCTTTTCAAGTTTGTCCAGCTCGTGCTGCCACTTCATAAACCATACGTCAGATGGCTCTTGCAGCAGGTGTGGCCCAAACTTCAGCAATTCCTCGCGGTCCACGGTCACAGTGTCCGACAGCACTCGCGCTGCGTACAACTGATCGTTCGTGATGTCAGCCCTATCCGGAGGCGCGGCACACAAAATTTCATAAATTTTGCTGTCCTCCTCTAGAATACGTTCATCCACCAGCACCCAGCCGTGAGCCAGCAGCCAAGACCGAACGTTATATTCTCCCACATTTGGCTGAAGTACCAACCGTGTGACTCCCGCGAGTTTATCTGTGCCTGCCTCTAATATCGACGTGATCAGCGCACCGCCCATTCCCGCAATGGTGATCACGTCCACTTCATGCGGGCTGATGACGGCTAAGCCGTCCCCGAGCCGCACGTCTATCGGCGAGCCCAGCTGCGCGTCTTTCACTTGCTTGGCGGCCGCCTCATACGGCCCGGCATTAACTTCCCCGGCCACTGCCTTCGTGATACGGCCCTGTCGGGCGAGATACGTGGGCAGCAGCGCGTGGTCTGATCCAATGTCTGCCAGCTTACTTCCTGGCGGAACCATTTCCGCTATCATTTCCAATCGTCGTGACAATCGTAACATTAGGCCGCCACACACTCCATTTTTTTTCTGTAAAAATAATACGCCAGCTATAATCAACATTTTAACAAGCAGCATCATCTGTACCAAGTGCAGGCCACACTGCTCGGCATACAGCATACCATATAATTACGGCACCAACCAAACGATACAGCTTAAGATCTGTGCTCTAACGGGTTCTCGCGTCCGCTGCAAGCGGCCGGCAGTAAAAAGCAAATAAGAAAACAGCCGACATACCCATTTGCATTGGTAAATCAAAAGCGGTAAAATTAAGAACAGCAAAAGAGATTAGTGCGATTGTAGCGAAAATAATCATCCATATCTTCCAATTACTGCCGCTTATCGCGCGCGGTGATACGCCAAGCCACCCCCTTGGTGCCTGCGGCTGAGCAACATATTCCATATAAATATTGAATAAAAATCGCAGTGATGCTCGGTCACCGACCTGCTAGTGCGCCAATGTTCAATTTCCTTAATAATTATTTTTCGATTCTCATCCATTGCGGCTGCGCCACCTCTTTGACCATGGATTCGAAACAGCTAGCGCCGGTTTCGCCGCACCGTGATTCCATCTTCTTTTATCGGCCGTATATGTGTAAAAAATTTAGACCCCGCCGCGAAGTGCAGCAGGGCCAATGGACGGAATTCTATTCTAGAAAATCTTTCAACCGCTTACTGCGGCTTGGATGTCTCAGCTTGCGAAGAGCTTTGGCTTCGATTTGACGAATCCGTTCACGCGTAACGCCGAACACTTTTCCTACTTCCTCTAGCGTACGGGTACGCCCGTCGTCCAATCCGAAGCGCAGACGCAGCACGTTCTCCTCACGCTCTGTGAGTGTATCGAGCACGTCCTCCAATTGTTCCTTTAAGAGCTCATACGCAGCAGCATCCGCGGGAGCAAGAGCTTCTTGATCTTCTATAAAATCGCCCAAGTGCGAATCATCTTCCTCACCGATCGGCGTCTCCAATGAAACAGGCTCCTGCGCAATTTTCATAATTTCACGCACTTTATCAGTGCTTAAATCCATTTCTTTCGCGATCTCTTCCGGTGTTGGCTCGCGCCCCAGCTCCTGCAGCAGCTGCCGGGACACACGGATCAACTTGTTGATCGTCTCCACCATATGTACCGGTATGCGAATGGTTCTGGCTTGGTCCGCTATCGCACGGGTGATGGCCTGGCGAATCCACCAAGTGGCGTACGTACTGAATTTGTAGCCTTTGGTGTGGTCGAATTTTTCAACCGCTTTAATCAGTCCCATATTTCCCTCTTGGATTAAATCCAAAAATAGCATTCCGCGTCCGACATAACGTTTGGCGATGCTCACAACCAGACGAAGATTCGCTTCCGCCAAACGGCGCTTGGCCTCTTCGTCGCCGAGTTCGATTCTTTTGGCCAAATCAACTTCATCCTCAGCTGAGAGCAGAGGGACCCGGCCTATTTCCTTCAAATACATGCGCACCGGATCATTAATTTTGATGCCCGGCGGAAGCGAAATATCATCTTCGAAATGAAATTCATCATTTTCGCGGCCTGCGGGATTCATTTCATCGTTATCTTCATCCGACTCGTTGCCTACATCAATTCCAAGCTCGGACAGATGCTCAAAAAACTCATCGATCTGGTCGGGATCCTGGTCAAAAGGAGCCAACTTCTCCATGATGTCTTTGTAGGTTAAAGCGGAACGCTTCTTTCCTTGCTCAATGAGCTGTTCCTTTACCTGTTCCAACGTCAACTCTGTCTCTATTTCCGTGTGTTGATCGTTCGCCATTTGCCAACTCCCTCCTCCCTAGCTGTCATCCTCTTCAACACGCGGTTCAAGAAGATTTTAACTGCTTTTCTAGGGAAATAATCTCACTGCCTATGTGTGCGGCCCGAATAATGTCCCCTGAACGTTCTGCTCGAATCATTTCTTCTCTTTTTTGCTGTATAAGCTGCTGCTGTGGATATTTCTTTATCTCTTTAATACAATCGTCCACAACTTGGTGATTCACCCCATGAGAATTTCCCATCATCGCAATTGAACTGGCCAAACGTTCCAACTGTTCTTCCTGAAGCATGGCGATGAAGCTGCTTGCGTTCGGCTCATATCCCTGAGCGAAGTACGCGTATAAATGAGCAGCCAGCGCCGCGTGCGCATCAACGTTGAACTGATCCCCCAAATGCTCCTCCACATACCGCGTCATCTCAGGATCATACATCATGATAGCTAACAGCTGTCGCTCCGCGTTGTGATAGGCTTTCAATAGGGAAGGAGTCCGTACCCGAGGTGTTGCATCATTCATAACATTATTCCACGCTTTTGCTTTATTATCCCCAAACCTATTGTTTTTTTCAGATTGGAGTCTGATTTCATTCAGGTTTTGCAGCGTGACTTCATAAGAATAATGAAATTCCTGAGCCAGTTCCTTTGCATAATGCTCTCTTTCCACCGGTGACGGTACGTCAGCGATCAGTTTCAGAGCGTTTTGAATGTAGCGGAGTTTATCCCCATCCTCTTGCAGTTTATAATTTTTGCGAATATAAAGAAGTTTATATTTGATCGATGGTACGGCGGTTTCAATCACTTCCCGTACAAATCGTTCAGAACCGTTATTAGTAATATAATCATCAGGATCTTGGGAATTCGGGATGATTGCGATCTTGACGACGCAGCCCGCCTGCTCGAGGATCGGGATGCTCTTGTATGCCGCTGTTTGCCCCGCCGAGTCACCGTCATAAACCACGATAACTTCATCGGCTTGCTTTCGGATCCCTTCCGCATGCTCTGCTGTGAGCGCTGTGCCCATGGTCGCGACTCCGTTAGTGATGCCGGCTGCCCAAGCCTTAATTACGTCCATATAACCTTCGAACAGCACCAATTGCCGTAACTTGCGGATCTGCGGCCGAGCAAGATGCATATTGTAGAGGCTCCTGCTTTTGTAAAAGAGCATCGTCTCCGGACTGTTCAAATATTTCGGTTGTTTGTCCCCCATCGCCCTGCCGCCAAACGCAATCAGCCTCCCCTTCCAGTCATGTATCGGGAAGATGATCCTTTCGCGAAATTTATCGAAGAAGCCTTGTCCGTCTTGGCGAACCGAAAGGAGACCGCCTTGTTCCATTAACGGTAAAGGAAATTGCCGCCTTTCATAGAGTTGGGTCAAAGTCTCCCATTGCGGCGGAGCGTAGCCGATACCAAACGTGTCGATGAGCTTGTCGCTCAGCCCCCGCGCTCGCAAATACTGCATCGCTTCTTTGCCTTGCTCGGTGTTCTTCAAAATGTATTGATACAGTTTCCCGGCGAGCTCATAAGCCTCGAACAGCTTCGCTTTCTCCGGATTATGCTGCGAGCCTGTATCCGCCGATGAATCAATGCGGATGTCTAAGCCGGCCTCCTGAGCCATGTGTCTAATCGCTTCCGGGTAGGAATAGCCTTCGATCGCCATTAAAAACTGAATGATGCCGCCGCCGGCGTTGCAACCGAAACAATGATAAATTTGTTTTTCAGGTGTGACCGTAAAGGACGGCGTTTTCTCCGAATGAAAAGGACACAGCCCTTTCATATAATGTCCCTGTTTGCTTAAATGGACATAGCGGCCAACCACATCCACTATATCATGATGCTTAAGGACCGCTCCGATGACTTCGTCGGGAATGCGTCCGTTACTCATCCTAACCACCTTCAATCAAATTAACACGTAATATTATTCGCTACCGCTCCAAATTATCCTGCAAGCGGCGTAAAACTTTTGTCAAAGATTGTAGAAATGCGAGACGATCTTCATCGGTGAAGGCGCGCGGCCCTTTGGTATGCTTGCCGGCGCGGCGCTGCCGTGCCTGATCATGCCGGCGCGCGAGCAAGAAATCGATCGTGCCGTCTGTGTATTGCTCTCCCCGATTGGATATGGCGATCGCACGCTTACCAAGTGCGAGGGCGGCCAGACCGAAGTCCTGTGTGATCAATACGTCCCCGGGCGCGATATGATTCACAATGTATAAATCTACCGATTGATCGGAGCTGTCGACTTGAATCATTTGCACGCGTTCCATTGGGGTCAAGCGATGATCGAAAGATGCCACCATAATTACATCGACATCAAATTGTCGGGCTGCCAGTGCGATTTCCTGCTTCACCGGGCAGGCGTCGGCATCCACGATAATTTTGTGCGGCATTCAGACCACCGTTCTCCTCCTGAAGTATCACCGTAATATTATATACGATGAACAAACAAAAAATCCTGCTGCACATGGTAAAAAAGCAGTTCTACTTTCCGCGGTACCAGTCTATGATCAGACTCGCCGTCTCCTCCACCGCCTTGTTCGAGACATCGATTACCGTGCAGCCAATGCGCTTCATGATGCGGTCTGCGTATTCGAGTTCCATATTAATCCGCTCGACATTAGCATACATGGCGGTTTCGGGCAACCCCAGCATCTTCAGCCGCTCGGATCGGATCATATTAAGCTTATCAGGCGTAATTCGCAAGCCGATGATTTTCTTGTTAGACACGCTGAATAATTGTTCGGGCGGCTGGATTTCCGGCACCAGCGGTACATTCGCGACCTTGAACTTTTTGTGAGCCAAATACATCGACAGTGGAGTCTTGGACGTTCTGGAGACGCCGACCAATACGATATCAGCTTGCAGCACCCCCGTGAAATCTCTGCCATCGTCATACTTCACGGCGAACTCAATCGCCTCGACCTTTTTGAAGTAATCCTCATCCAACGGATGGATCATGCCTGGTTGATGCCTCGACTGCTGCTGCAATCGTTGTTCAAGCGTCCCAAGAATCGGCCCCATTAGATCAATGTGTGTCAGCTGGTGCCGTACCGCTTGTTCAATCAAGTAGTCGCGCAGCTCCGGAATCACCAGTGTAAAAACAATGATGCCGTCGCGTTCCTTGGCAGTTCGGATTAATTTATCAATGCCCGCTCGATCTTCCAAGAAAGGGACGATGCGCAGCTCCACTTGCTGCGGGTAGAATTGTACCACGGCTGCTTTCACGACCGCCTCGCCTGTTTCACCCGCCGAATCGGAAGCAACGTAAACGACGGGATTACCCCGGACCTCCATAGACGCACCTGCTTTCACTGGTTGATATGTCTGCCGCCGGCTCGGCAGCGTCCGGAACACGCAGCGGCCACGCGTGAGCTTCAGTATAGATGTTAGACGTGTAAATCCTGCAGCCATCCTTCAAAAAAATATCCCGTCATTAAGCCTGATGCGAGACTTAAGACGAGAGATCGTCTTTTTTGTTAATATAATATATTATCAAAATCCAAGAATGATGTCAAAGTATGCTTTGAATATATGAAAATGAATCAAACGCCGTATTTATCCATTTGTTCGAGAAAGTTCCGGGATTTCATCGGGATACCCACGTGGGTGTCGAAATACGACCGCATAAGCTGTTTCAGCGCATCTTTCGTTTCAGCTTTAACGTTGATCTGTCCGAGTCTGCGAATGTCCATTCGGGCAAATAAACGAATCAAGTTCAGCATTCCGGGCGAGAGATCACTTGCGTCAGCATCCTTGCCCCGGCAGCGCCCGCACACCACACCGCCCATGCCTGAACTGAACGCGATGATCGCGCTGTCCGCACCGCAGGACACGCAATGCTGCAGCTCAGGCTGGTAGCCGGCCTGCATCCAAATTTTCATTTCGTATATATGAGTGACAATTTGCATGTCCTTGTCCTCAGCCAGAGCCTGCAAGGCAGCGGCCAGCTGCTCGTATAAAAAAGCGTGAGCCTCCTGATCTCCGAGCAAGCGGTCTGTCAGCTCCGCTATGTATGCGGCATAGGCCGATTTATGCAAATCCTCGCGTATACGGTAATTGGATTCTATGATTTCAGCATGATTAAGAGTGCCCAGCTGCCCTGATTTGAAAAACAAGTAGTCGCCGCAGGTGAATAACTGGGCAACCGAAGAGTAGCGGCTTTTCACTTTTTTGGCGCCTCTTACGATCACGGCAATCTTTCCGATCTCGCGGGTAAACAAGGTAATAATTTTATTGCCTTCCCCATAATCCATAGTACGGATTACGATTCCTTGTACTCGGTACTGCATGGTCGGTTCCCCCAAGCCTAATTGTAAGGCTATTGTACCACACTCTCGTCCTCGGAATCCTCTTCGTCCGCCGAATCCTCAACGTTGGGATCGGTTATCTGTTTATACAGCAGATAAGCATCTACGTCGCCGGTCATTGTAAAATACTGCCACGAAAAGTTTCTCATGTGTATCTGACCCCTCTCCAAACAGCGTGTGTGGACTGTTGATAGAATTAGGATGATACGAAACCGGGGGAAGTATGCTAAGCAATAAGTGGGACACATAATCCCGGCGATAAGGATTTACTCCTCACGGAAACCCAAGTCGCGCAGTACTCTTTCTTGATTACGCCAATCTTTTTTCACTTTCACCCACAGCTCCAGAAACGTCTTCGACCCGAGCAAGGTCTCTATATCACGGCGGGCTTGCTGACCGACTTCTTTTAACAAAGCGCCCTTCTTCCCGATGATAATTCCTTTCTGCGAATCCCGTTCCACGTAGATGATCGCTGAGATGTGAACGACGCCGTTATCCGCGACCTTCATGTCTTCTATAGCGACCGCGATGGAATGTGGAATCTCTTCCCGTGTCAGGTGCAGGATCTTCTCCCGTATCAGTTCGGCTATAACAAATTGCTCAGGATGGTCTGTCACTTGATCGGCAGGATAATATTGCGGACCTTCGGGCAAATACTTGACTACTTGCTCCAGCAGCGTATTCACGTTGTTTCCTTGCATCGCGGAAATAGGCACGATTTCGGCAAAATCATACAGATCCTTATAAGCGGTAATAACCTGCAAGATTTGTTCCGGCTGGACCTGATCGATCTTGTTCATGACGAGGATAACCGGCGTCTTTACTTTTTTCAAGTTTTCAATGATAAAGCGGTCTCCGCCGCCAAGCCCTTCCACCACGTCGATCAGAAAAAGAATCGCATCCACCTCACCCAAAGTGCCCTGGGCAACTTTCATCATGTAATCGCCCAGTTTGGACGTCGGCTTATGAATGCCTGGTGTGTCCAGGAATACGATCTGCGCGTCATCTGTGGTGTAGACCCCATGAATCTTGTTTCGTGTGGTCTGGGGTTTATCCGACATGATGGCTATTTTCTGGCCGACCACGTGGTTCATCAGCGTCGATTTCCCAACGTTCGGCCGGCCGATGATGGCTACAAAGCCTGATTTAAAAGATTTTTTATGCTCAGATCCTGTCATGTCAGCGTTGTCCTCCATTAAGCTCGTGGCTAGTAAATGCGCCCGGGAGCAGTGCGGCGACAGTGGTCTCGGTGATGGCACCCTGCATGTTTGCTAGATAGACAGGCATCTCCGGTGAGCACAGCTCGATCATCACCTGCCGGCATATGCCGCATGGAGTAATCGGCTGCTCGGTGTCGCCCACTACAGCCATGGCGGTAAAAGATTTGGGCGCCGCCCCGTCAGCGATAGCCCGGTGCATCGCAGTGCGCTCCGCACAGTGAGTGGGACCGTACGCTGCATTTTCAACATTGCAGCCGAGATACACGGTGCCGTCGGCTCCCAGCAGCGCACTGCCCACCTTGAACTTAGAGTAGGGAACGTATGCCCTCTCCCGTACGTCTTTGGCCAGAGCTACGAGTTTTAGTGTATCCATAAATGAATCCGCTCCCTCTATTATATTTTCACCAAATGATAAGCTAACACGGCGACAAAACTGCCAATAAGCGATCCCGTGACGAGCGCCGGAAACGCGCGGCTGCTTTTGTCGTACAGTACAACCATGAGTAGTAAAGCTAGAGAATAAGCTAGCAGTGCAATAAATGTTATCGTAACATAGCAAGTGATGAAGGTGGCAACCGCAAAGGCGAGCGCAGTGAGCAGGCTCGGGCGCGCCTTCTGGCTCCGGTGGGAAAACCGCGTCTCGACAACAATCACGGTAAGTATAACCAAGCATAACAATATCCACACCATCGCCGCAGAAAACGATTGCCCCTGCGTCGACCTCGCAAACGTGAACAAGCTATCAATCGGTTCATAAAAAACGATCATGCCAACGATAGCTGCAAAAGCCGCAGACACCAGAACGGAGGCTGCGGCAACATCCTTGGCTATTTTGGCCAGCGGATGGCGGTCCGGCATGGCAAGATCAACGGTCTTCTCGATAGCCGTGTTAATCAACTCGGTCACAATCATGAGCGTCACCGACATTAGTATAAACAAAATTTCCAGCTTCGGCAGATGGAAGTACAACGCGAGAATAAGTACGGCAAAAGCGGCGAAGAAATGAAATTTCATGTTGCGCTGCGTGGATAAGGCGTACTTCACTCCCTCATAAGCGAACCGAAAACTTCTATGCCACTTCACCTTGGGTTTCATCTTAACAGACCCGCTTGCTGCAAAATTTGCTCCTGCTTCGCAAACATAGCTTTTTCGGAGTCCTCATCCTGATGGTCGTAGCCTATCAAATGCAAAAAGCCATGCACGAACAAAAATCCAAGCTCACGCTCAATGGAATGGCCATACTCTTCACTCTGAGCGATGGCGCGGGGCACTGAAATAATGATGTCACCCAAGGGTTCTTCGTATCCGCCCTCTTCTTCCTCATCATCTTCGATGCCGTCGGCCCCAGCATCGCCGTGCAGACGGTCTACATCGCCCAACTGTCCGTCATGTACGAAATCGTCCTCATCGAAGATGATCTCAAGCTCATCCTCCCCGATCTCCTGCATTGCAAAAGATAGTACATCGGTCGGCCGGTCGATCCCCCTGTATTCTTTGTTGAGACGGTGAATCTCTTTGTCATCCACGAAAGTGAGCGCCACCTCGCCGTCACGGATTTGCTCCATATCGCCGGCCAGCTGAAGCAGCTCGTTGAGTTTGGCGACAAATTCGTCGGATATTTCAAAAGCATTCTGTTCGTTATTCCATTCCAAATGTAAGCTCATCGCATTAACTCCTTTGTTTCGGGCTTAGTGACGGCTGCTGGGCTTTGCCCCGGCAGATCAGTGGGATATTCGATTCTCGAATGGAAAATGCCGAGCAATGACTCTTTCAGCGTCTTGGCGATTTGATCCAGCTCTTTCACAGTCAGGTCGCATTCGTTAAACTGCCCGTCATCCAGCCGTCCCTTGATGATCTTGCGCACCATCGAATCAATCTGCTCCAGAGTAGGACTGCGCAGCGATCTCACTGCTGCTTCCACGCAATCCGCTATACCGACGACCGCAGCCTCCTTGGACTGAGCGATCGGACCCGGGTAGCGAAAATCCGCTTCTTCCACTTTATCTTGCCCGTCAGCATCCGCATTTTTTACCGCTTTGTGATAAAAATATTGCAGCAGTGTAGTGCCATGGTGCTGCTCGGCAATATCGCGGATGGGCTTCGGAATATTGTACTCCTTGAGCATCTCCACACCGTCTCGGGCATGTGCGATTATGATCGACTTGCTGAGCTCAGGATCCATCCTGTCATGAGGATTCTCCATGTTGTTTTGGTTTTCGATGAAATACACCGGACGCTTCGTCTTTCCGATATCATGATAATAGGCGCCCACACGGCACAGCAAGCCATTGGCTCCGATCGCTTCCGCCGCGGCTTCAGCGAGATTTCCCACCATAATACTGTGGTGATACGTTCCCGGTGTTTCCGTCAGCAGCTTACGAAGCAGGGGATGATTCGGATTCGACAGCTCCACCAGCTTCAAGGGCGAGAGAATGCCGAAAGCGACTTCAAAAAATGGCAATAGCCCGATCACGAACACCGCTGTCAGAAGGCCGCCCCCGACCGTGAAGCATAAAGCAAATACCAAATTCCTGCTACTTTCATGATCCTCGATAAGAAGCAGTGCTGCCGCGATGACCATGCCAGCAAGCGAAACCATCATGCCAGCTTTCAGAATCGAAGAACGCTGGCTTGCCCGCTGAATGGAAAATATGGCAGCAAAGGAGATCGCCAAAGTGAATATACCATACCGAAAATCAAACAGTTGTAAGTGATCGGTATTGAAGATGACGCTAGCCAGCACCGCGATCAACACGGCAGCGATAAATGCGATCTGTGAATTAAGCAGTATCGCGATTAGCATCGCTCCCATGGCGGTTGGGGCCAGTAGTCCGATGTACGGGTAATCCAGGTTTTGCAATAATGAGAAGAGCTGCATGCCCAATATAGTGATGATCAAAATAAGAGCAAGCATCAATAGATTAGAATTGTTCAATGCCATGGCATTCTCGCGATGCCGAACGAACATGTACACGAGAAGACTGAACATGGCGACCAGCATAAGCAGCCCGAGCCGCGGCAATAGACTTGTTTCGTCCTGCAGCATCTCCAGGCTGCGCAAGCGCTCGTAGATGTCCTCAGTAATCGGTTCGCCCTCTTTGACCAGAACATCATTTTTGTTCACCAAAACGGGCTTTACATCGTCACGCGCATGCCCCTTCGCTTCTTCCGTGGCCTTCTGGTCCAGAAATTTATTCGGCGTGATCGCAGCTCTGACCAGCTCCTGCACGATCTCTCTCGCAGCGCTCTTGGTCAACGTCGAGCTGTTCACCAGCTCCGCCACTTTGGCCCGCGCCGTTTGAGCATCCATAATCTGTTCATTCATCAGCCGGTTGACGATCTCGACGGCGACCGGCTCCATTTCGGTTAAATCTTCTTTGGACAGGCGCGGCATTTTATAATAGGTTTCTTCCGGAATTCGGTACTGCTGCTGATTCACCTGCTGCTGCGTCTCTTCCAGCAATGCCGTACTGTATTGCCCGCTGTCTCTGTAGGTCTGGACGAGTTGCTGTGCATGCTGCTGGGTTTGCTCCGGAATCACTTTTTTGAAAATATTGACTTTATCGCCCAGAGTCACTTCCGCGTCCCCGTTAATCTGCTGAAGCTTCTGAAAAATCGATTCGACCAGAAGGTCGTTTTTCAGTGGGACGATCTGGTATACCGGCTGGACGCGCTGTGCAGCCTCCTCCTTGGCTTGCTCGGTGGCGACCGCGTTCTCGATGGCGCGAGGTGCCAATATATCCTTTTCGGCGACTCCCCCGATCTGAATATCGTACGTCTGAGGAATCACTTTGCCGGTCAGCGCCACATAAAACACCGAAGTAAGCACAAAAAACAGAAGAAAGCGCACTAAGGCGCTGTATTTCCATCCGGCTAACTGACTTTGGAGCTGATTCTGCACGGAAATCTGGTTTTTCATATCGAAAGGTCAACCCTTTCTTGAGCCTATTTTTCCTGTTCCTGGTGGTAAGCCGTTATGATTTTTTGCACCAAGGAGTGTCTGACCACGTCGGCCTCAGAAAACTCGATAAACCCGATCTCGTCGATCTCCTTCAGTATGCGCCGGGCTTCAACTAAGCCCGAATTTTTGCCGCGCGGGAGATCGATTTGCGTCACGTCACCGGTGATAACCATTTTTGAACCAAACCCTAGCCGGGTTAAGAACATTTTCATCTGCTCCGGTGTCGTGTTCTGTGCTTCGTCCAGAATGATAAAGGAATCGTCCAGCGTTCTGCCCCTCATGTATGCGAGCGGAGCGATCTCGATTAGACCCCGCTCCAGCGATTTCAGCACCTGCTCGGGCCCCAGGACGTCGTTAAGAGCATCATACAATGGCCGCAGATAAGGGTCAACTTTTTCCTGCAGATCCCCGGGCAGAAAGCCCAAGCTTTCACCTGCTTCGACGGCAGGCCGGGTCAACACGATACGCTTCACTTTGCCTTCCTTCAATGCGGCCACCGCTAGTACCACGGCAATGTACGTTTTCCCGGTTCCTGCGGGGCCGATGCCAAACACAACATCTTTCTGTTTGATTGTCGAGACGTATTGCTTCTGACCAATCGTTTTGACGCGAATGGGCTTGCCTTTATGTGTAACCGCGATATCACCTTTAAAAAGCTCCAAGAGCTGGTCAGCTTTTAACTGCTTCGCCAGCTCGATGGCGTACGCAACGTCGCGTTCGCTTAAAATGTAATTGTTTCTCACCAGCTCCAACAGCACCTCAAAAAGCTGCTGCATCGACTGCAGTGTCGCCGGGTCGCCCTGAATGACAATCTCTTCTTCGCGAGACCGGATTTTAGTGTCGGTATGCTGCTCAATTAGATGCAGAAACTTGTCCTGCGGACCGAACAGAGCAAGTCCTTCGGATGTGTTGTTGAGAGCTATTTTTACAAAGTTCGAATTATCAGTCAACAGGCCTCTTCTCCTTCAAGCAATGCATTATGGTGTAGGTGCAGGTGTCGGTATAGTGGGTACGATAGGCTGCTCCAATGCCAGTGATTCTTCCACTTCTAAAAGTACTTCCATATAAACTGTACCATTCTCCGTCTTTTCATGCAAAATTTTTTCACTCACCACGCGCGCATTGTCGCCGGCCGCTTGAAGGATCTCCGACTTCGCCCGCTCCAAGCCATGCATGCGCGCTTCAGCGAGCTCGACAGGCTGCTCCATTGTGCCAACCTCCATGACTCGTTCGTTCAGCCAACCGATCGGCAGTACATAGTCTTTCCACTGAAGCGTTTTTCGCTCAGGTATCGTCTCATAGTGTGTGAAAGGCAGCTTGCCATATCCTGTCAGCTGCAGACCGCGTCCGCCAAGTACCAAATAGGAGCGTTTTTTCACTTCTCCGGTATACACGTTATATTTTCGCACAAGAGGAACCTCGACCTTTGGCGTGTACCAAACGAGCCCCTTGACTTCCCCCTTAGCGACCACTGTTTGTTCATTTAGTTCATCACCCAGAATGCCGGAAATAAGGATGTCCCCTTTTCGGACATACGTGTTCGGTTTAACGAGAGGACGCCCCTTTTCCGTAAAAATCGAGGTGATCATCGCATTTTTGGAAGATATCAAATGTCTGGGGCTCAGCAGCGGCTGCTGCTCGGGCAACACGGCCTCCACTACCTTAATCACTACGTGTGTGCCTTGTACCTCCACACCGACCCATGCGGCATTAGGCAGTTTGCTTAAAAGCTTCTTGGAAAGGGTGTCGGAGTTCTGCAGCCTGAATTTCCACTGCAGCGTGTACACTCCCTCCTGCCGTGCTGCTTGCAAAATATCGTCGGTGCTAATCGATTCATTGCCGACAACACGCACTTGCCATACAACGGAGGACAGCACGTATAAGCCGATAACAAAGCCAATGACGCCTAGCACGAACAGCTTTCTCTGCTCAAGCTTGGTCAAAATGAAGGGAAAGCCTACACGTTTGAGTACATGCATCCGACAGCCTGTCTCTTTTAACAGCGGACGAAGCCGGAAAAAGTCACTCAGCGGCATGTACATCTCTGCGCGATCTTCCGCACGAAAGCGAATATCCCAAACGGATATCCGTTTTTCGACCAGCCGGTTAACCAGCCGCTCCAGTCGTCGGCCGCGAATCTCAAGCAGGACATACCCGCGGAGTGATAACAGAATGGTAGATTTCACTTCAAGGACACCCTCTTCACGGTATAAATTTGACCTCGGCAATGACCCCTTCAATAAACACTTCTTCCGTCAAAATAGCCCGGATAACAAGCTGTTTACCAACAACCTCCAGCTTGCCCTTGGATAAGGCCAGGAGCAGCCGCTCACTCGAGAAATGCAGCACGCCCCGGTGATTCTCGATGTAAAGCTGTACATTCCCGATCAGCGTCATGCGGGGCAGATCCGTCACTACGTCTTGGGGGAGGTCCAGCATCTTCGCGGTGAACTGGTTGAATTTCCGAGTAAGGCTGCGCATTTTTCCCCTCCTACAAGTTTTTGTGACGACTGAAACTGCTTCACACACCAGATACCGAATCTCCTGCGCAGAACTGTGCGAGCAACGGCAAACGCACAATATCGCTTGGTTCCATCGTCCCACTGTTTCTGCCAATATTGATTGCTCAACATAGGGAAACAATGCAGGAGTGGGCTATTTACACTGTATGCGTGCATATAAGGTTTTATGAAGCACATGACAAAAAGCACCGGTTCCAACTCAAGTTGGTGCCGGTGCTTCAAACATCGTGGGAATTGTTACTTTCGAAGGTGCCTTTTAGATTTGGGAGGCCCCAATATTTCCGCCCACAGGACACCCTGAGCCAACCGCTCGGAATCGAGCGCACTCTGTAGGCCGGCACTGCGGCCGGCACTGCGGCCGGACTCGCCTAAGAGGTAACGACTGCGCTGCGGATCGGCTGGCGGCGGAGTTTGTACTTCAGTGGACTGCCAAAAGTCGCGTTCACTTAATTCTCCTTCGCTGTGCCCCGCAGTGGCTTGGGCAACGGCCTGTGGCGCACCCCTCGATGCCCCCTGTGCGGCGGCCGCCTCGCTGCTATCTCGCCGCAACTGAGCCCCAGCGGTGTGTGACGCCTCGCCTGATGCCGCCGCTGCGGGCTTTGTGGTGGTCACGGTCGGAGCCGCGGTTGGACGGCCCCAACCTGCGCCGCCACCGCCAAACGGCGGCATCCCCGCTTTGGGTGTAGACTTCTGCGCCTTGTCGCCGTCAGATTTGAACTGCTTCACCAGGCCGCTCAGGAGAAAATACAGAAGAATCGCGAAATACCAATTTTTCAGAAAAAATTCGATGACATCCATCGGTGAGCGCACCCCCTTTCACAGGTACGAGTGGAAGCGTTAAGTCTGATCGCTACTGTTGCCGTTATCGTTCATCTTGCCCAGCGTGGAGCGCATCTGAGTGTCAGCGTCGATGTTTTTCATATTCATATAATCCATTACACCCAATTGACCGCCACGCAGCGCTTCAGCCATTGCCAGAGGAACTTGTGATTCGGATTCAACCACTTTAGCCTTCATCTCCACCACGCGCGCCTTCATCTCCTGTTCCTGTGCAACAGCCATCGCTCGGCGCTCTTCAGCTTTCGCTTGCGCGATCCGCTTATCCGCTTCCGCCTGCTCCGTTTGCAAGTGTGCTCCGATGTTTTTGCCGACGTCTACGTCTGCGATATCGATGGATAAGATTTCAAACGCGGTGCCCGCATCCAAGCCTTTGTCTAACACGGTGCGTGAGATTTTATCCGGATTCTCCAGAACGTCTTTGTGTGCATCGGCCGAACCTACCGTCGTAACGATCCCTTCTCCTACCCGCGCAATAATTGTTTCTTCGCCGGCGCCGCCGACCAAACGTTCGATGTTGGCACGCACGGTCACACGCGCCACAACCTTTACTTCGATACCGTTTTTCGCCACAGCCGAGACAATAGGTGTTTCAATTACCCGCGGATTTACGCTCATCTGAACAGCTTGCAGCACATCGCGTCCGGCGAGATCGATAGCTGCGGCACGCTCGAACGGCAGCGGAATATTTGCCCGATGGGCGGCGATTAACGCGTTGACCACACGATCCACATTACCGCCGGCCAGAAAATGGCTTTCCAGCTGATTGATAGAAATATCAATCCCTGCTTTGGTAGCCTTAATCATCGGATTGACAATACGGCTTGGAATAACGCGCCGCAATCTCATCGCGACAAGTGTGATAATTCCGATACGCACCCCCGAAGCGAGAGCGGAAATCCAGAGCATAATAGGAACAAAGCTTAAAAAGACCGAAATAGCGATAATGATAACAGCAGCCATTAATAACATATAAACAATAGACGAATCCATGCTTGAAACCATCCTCCCCATAGAGTTTTGCCGGGCGTGAGCCCGTGCGATGTTCTAAATGATCGCCACATTAAGCGGGGCATTGCTTCCACATGTGCTGCAAGCAAGGCAGCGGCTTGCCGCCAAGGCAGATTAGTGGAGCAGCTCGTGTGCTTCTCGCACAACGATGCGCGAGCCTTCCACCTGGACGACCACAACCTGTTTGTTGACCGGAATGAATTCGCCGGATGTGACGACATCCACCCGTTCATCCCCTATAACGATGGTGCCTGCCGGACGTAGAGGCGTGATAGACAATCCCGATTTGCCCAGAAGATCAGTGCGCGAGGTGGATGAGATGAATCCCTGCTCTGTGCTCAGTTTCTCACGCAGAATGAATCGATTCCAGACTCCGTGGCGGTGAAAATACTTGATCGCAATCGCAACCACCACCGCGGCCAACCCGGACGCCACCGCTAGGTTCAATGCGGCTTCCTTGGTATCGTTTGCAGCCAAAACAACACCGCTCAACAGGCTGGCGATGCCCAACACACCTAAAATGCCGAAGCTCGGAACAAAAATTTCAATAAACAGCAGTACAACGCCTATCACAAAAAGTACGATCTCTTCCACCCCTGCGAAGCCAGCGATATAATTGCCGAAAAAGTATAGGCCGAAGCCTAATAATCCTAAAATACCGGGCACACCGAAGCCTGGCATTAGCAGTTCAATGGTAACGCCGGCAATCCCGATAAACAAAAGCAGCGTGGCCACCCAGTGCTGAGTGATAAATCTTGCAAAAGCTTCCGCCGGTGTCGGTGCAATGTGCAGTACCGGATGATTTTCCCCGCCGATGAAGCGGATGACATCACTTGTGTCCTTGGCCGCAACTTCCCCATAATCATTGGCCAGGTCGGCTGTGAACGGAAGCAGAAGGGCGAATAGACAAAGAACGGTCATGAAAAGCAGCAGCGAAAAGCGCTTTGCATCGCCCATCAGGCATTCCCCCTCTCTTAGCGCTGTTTTTCCAGTCTTCTTACATTATTACGTTAAGGATAGCCGATTCGATTCACACTTGCAAAAAAACTCCATTTTTCAGCAAATTTCATGAGATTTTGACAAAAAAAGAAGAGCACTCCCCCCTATGGAGGAATGCCCTTCGAGTTAGTTACACTAATAATTGTTGAACGGTTTGATTGACAATTCTGCCATCCGCCCGTCCTTTTACCTTAGGCATTAAAGCACCCATGACTTTTCCCATATCCGCTTTTGAAGAAGCACCCACTTCTTGGATGGTCTGCTGTACAATGGCTTTTACTTCTTCCTCAGATAACTGCTGCGGCAAGTACTCCATCAGAATCTCAATTTCTGCCTTTACGGTTTCGGCCAGATCTTCGCGACCGGCCTTTTCAAATTCTTGGAGGGAATCTTTGCGCTGTTTGATCTCGCGACTAAGAATGTCAAGTACTTCTTGGTCATCTAAGGTTTTACGCTGGTCTATTTCAATATTCTTAATAGCAGCACGAACCATACGGATTACGGAGAGTTTAAACTTGTCTTGACTCTTCATCGCAAGTTTCATATCTTCGTTTAATCTCTCGCCTAAGCTCATCGATTAAGCCTCCTAGAACTTTCTCTTACGAGCAGCCTCTGACTTCTTCTTGCGCTTTACGCTAGGCTTCTCATAATGCTTGCGTTTCTTAACCTCCGCTAGCACACCATCTTTCGCGATGGAGCGCTTAAAGCGACGAAGGGCAGCATCTATAGTTTCATTTTTGCGAACTCGAGTTTCTGACACCAGTTTTCCCTCCCTCCGAACAGACCGTCCAAGACGAAAAAAAGCAATTCATCAAACTCCATTATATTGCAAAAGCAAAGTAGGTGTCAACCTAGAAACGACCGTATTTTAATTCGTTTTCGCCCAACCCAATTTCTCACCGGCCAGAAGATGATAATGTATGTGATAAACCGCCTGACCCGCGTCTCTGCCGCAGTTATTCACCAGCCTATAACCGCTCTCTGCCACGCCTTCTTGTTTGGCGATGTGCTGAGCGGCGCGATGGATTTCCGCAATCAACCCCCAATCGTCTCCGTCTACCGCATTCATGCTTTCAATGTGTTTTTTGGGAATGATCAGAATATGTACGGGCGCGATCGGCTCGATATCTCGAAAAGCCAGCACATGCTCGTTTTCGTATACCTTCTTCGCAGGGACGGTACCCTCCACGATTTTGCAAAAAATACAATCCAAGTGTGGCTCCCCCCTTATCAACCATATTTTGAAAACGATATGTATATCATATCGAAATCGGATATAAAAATCCAGTCGTCTCGCCCCGCCTGCCAGCACATTGTTTTTTGCCGTGGAAATTGATCCGCCAACAGATAGACCAATGCTCTGATTCAAGTTATAATTAGCTATGTTAACGTTTTCTATCCACTGTTTTCCCTTCTTTACACAACAAATGTTACGGATTCAGCGCGGTTGCTGACAGCACGAAGGAGGAGCAAAAATGAAAGTAGCCATTATCGGAGGCGGTCTGGCCGGATTGACGGCGGCTGCGTATTTATCGAAAGACCCTACGGTCGAAGGGGTGCTGTTCGAACGAAGTCCACAGTTGGGGGGTCGCGCATTCACTTACGAAAAAGCTGGGTTCACCCTAAACTACGGCGCACATGCAGTGTATGGGATCGACCGGCACGAAATAACCGTCATGGAACGAGAACTGGGATTAACATTTCATTCGAAGCAGGTGGATAAGCGCCAGGTGATGTATGCGAAGCACGATCAATTGACGCCCGCGCCACTGGATTTCGTCAATCTGATGCGGACCGAGCTGCTAAATCCGCGGCAAAAAGTGCGTTTCGTAGGGGAAATCACCGCTATCATCGCTCACATCCACAACATTAAAAATTACAGCACACTGGGTGAATATTTGGCGCAGTCCAACGCCGATGAAGACGTGAAAGAGCTGTGGGAGCATTTGGTTTGTTCGAATTTTTTTATCACGCCGGAGGAAGCGCGCAAAGTGCCCGGTCCGGTCATCAGCGAATATTATCATAACCTGTTTTTGTCCAACCGTCCGGTTAATTACATTCTCGGCAGTTGGGCTGTTATTACCAACCAGCTGCGCGAAAAGATCGACCTATCGGGCCGTTGGGAGCTCGCACTGCAGGAAGCGGTGGAATCTGTCAATTATGCGGAGCGGCAGTTTGTCCTAAAGACGAAACACCGTGAGCTTCGTTTTGATCGTGTGGTGTTTGCAATGCCCGTGCAGCAGATTGGGAAGCTGTTAAAGGGATCGCCCTGGGAGCCATTCATGGTACCATATGAGAGCAACACCGCCACAGAGGTTATGGTATATGACATCGGCTTAAAACGTGTCGTAGCACGCCCTTTCAGCTATATTAGCGATATGGATAACAAATTGTTCATCAGCGATGTTTCAGCTACGGATCACACGCTGGTTCCCGAGGGCGGACAGCTGCTGCAAGGTATCGCCTACTTAAGTGACGGCTTCGCGGACGAGGAAGAACGCAAAGCGTATCTGGACAGTAAAACGAAGCAAATGGAAGCGCTGTTCGACCACTATTATCCAGGTTGGCGGGAAGAGACGGCGGTGAAGCGCGTGTCCAAAAAAGCAATGGTTGCAAGCGTAAAAAACATCGCCACCAACCGGCTGCTGCCAACCCGGATCGACCACGTGCCGTTTTATTTTTGCGGTGACGGCTGCGTGGGTAAAGGAGAATTGGCGGAGCGCGCTTTTTCCAGCGCCCGTCAGGTGGCTAAAGCAATATTGGAAGACATGAAATTAAGCTGCGTTGGAAACTAGGGAGAAAATGAAAGAGGCCACAGCCTGAAAGCTTCTATGTGTGATAGCATACACTGTTTTCCATTCGATAAGCCCGCCCGATTCCGGGGAATCGGGCTCTTGGGCGTCATTAAGAGCTTCATCAAGCTGCTGCATCAGGAAGCCTCGCTCTTCGGTCGGAGCGGACGGATCGGCAGCAGTCGAGTGTTGTGCTGGCGGCAGCGCAGCGGAGCCTACGGTGCTTCGCCCGGACGTTGCGATCTGTACCGTTCTGGATGCCGCATGCCATTTCAGGTTACCGTCAAATGCCTCACCGATGAAACGGACTGGCGCCAACGTGAAACCGTTGATCAGCTGTGCAGGAACGTCCAGCGCAACAGGTTCGCCGTTCTTCATCGCTGTGCGTTTGCCTATGCTCACGGACACGGTGGTGTCACCCTTGCGGCCTGTGGCCGTTTGGGTCGCAGCATCCCATGTCACTTCTGCCCCCATCGATTCGAAAATCGCTCGAAGCGGCGCCAGCGTACTGCCGTTGCGGATAACAGGCGGCTGTTCATAGTGCTGCCGCTGTCCATCCATAATCACGCTGACCTGTGACGACAACGGATAACTTTTAGACGCCACCTTGTCACCGGCCCTGTTATACACGTCCAGTGTCAATGTAGAACCCTCAGGCACCTCGCCCGCCTCCAGCACAAATCCGAATGGAGGATTCGTCTGCGACTCAATCAGCTCGCCGTTGATGAAGTAGTTGATTTTCCCAATGTAGATATCCGGTATTTTCACCCAAGGCGTTATTTTTGTCTGAGATGCGAATGTATTGCTCGTGCCCATAGAGAGCGGAACATGGCCGATTCCGTCAGCAGGCTTTGCTCCCTGCTCCACCTTTGTCAAGTAATAAGGCCGAGCGATCATATTGGTATAAAGACTTTTCATGGATGGATTGGCTGCAAGCGAATAATTGTTCCTCGACTCGCGGTCTTTTAAGTCCACATTAAAGTAAGTGATAGCTTTCAGCCGAGGATATTTCACCGGCATAATCTCATACAGCCGATGCAGGTTCAGCAAGCCGTAAGCCGTGAAAGATTCATTAGGAATGTGGGCATAGTGCGACACGGCGGTCTCACTGATCATGAGAGGTTTGCGGGCGGAATATGTTTTGTACAAATAATCCAGCCGTTCTATCGGGCTTGTCGCCTGCATGCTGCCCTGCGCGGGATCGCCGTTCTCATAGGGCTCCGTATACATGCTCACCCCAACCCAATCTACATAGTCGTCACCGGGATAATACGCATCCATGGAATACGCTGGGACGTCCCCGGGGCTCCAGACCATCGCCACATTCGGTGCTTCCTCAGCCATCACTCTATGGACCAGACGGAACTTTTCAATATATTTCTGAGGATCCCCGTGCCATTTGACCCAATTTCCGTTCATCTCGCTCGCATACCGCAGGAAAATTGGAATACCCGACGCCTTGGCCGCGCGTGCCCATTCTCTCAAGTGAGCGTCATCCTGCACGGCATCCAGACCTTCACCGGGCTCCCAGCCGATCTGCAAAGCTGCGCCCGCCTGTTTCGCTCTGACCGCATATTGCTTGGGAAAAGGATGACCGTAGGGCGAATAGGCGAGGTATATCGCGTGGTTTTTGCCGTATAAAGAAGCTGATTTGGTAAAGTTGTTTCCCATGGCAGGGTCCTGCTCGGAATACATACCGATGTACATTCCGTATTCAGGTTCCAACTTAGCCAGCTTGCCGTCAGGCGGCGCCGCCTGCCTCTGCAGCATGGCCTGATCCGCAGTAAACATATAAACATCTACAATGGTCCGGATTTGTTCAGCCCGCTGCAGATCGACAGCTCCCCAGTCCTTGCCTGCTTTTAGCCAATATTCGTTTTCCAGCTCATAGTACTTGATGGCATTCTCGTAATCCTTGATTCCGTCAAAATACTGATTGAGCCTGCCGCAGAACAGCGCGGCATTTTGCCAGTCTCCAGCTGACGTGTAATGCTGCACGAGAAACTGCCAGTGCGGCACAGCCTGTCCCGGATTTCCCCGTTTGACAGCGGCATCCGCCGCTTTCCAGCGATCCCATATCGGGTCCGCCAGAGCCGCGGGAGCCCCGGTCAGCACGCCTGCCGCAACAGCTAGTGCCATCAGACCTTTGATGCACCTGGCTCGAAGCTGCTGAAACATGGTCATGGTCCGTGCACCCCCTTATGTATTTCTAGTTTCCGACAGTATGCCAACGCTAGCCTGCGAGAGTTCCCGCCTCACAGTGCCGCGATTGGCCGGCCAAACCGTTTGCCATCTGGGACATATTACCCGCCCCGTCCATGTCTATACACAGCAGGCACGGATTATTACTGAACCTTAGGCAGCGAAGTAGGTGCCAGGCAGCCGATTCCGACCACCTCCATGCAGCACGCCCGTGACATCGCAGCAGGCAAATGGATGTATGGTTGAATCAGATCGCGCGCAATGCAACGTGTGCTGGACAGTGGTGTGCGTTGCAGGTTTCACGCGCTGCGAAAAGGCGTGCCTCGCAGCTTACGGGCTTGAACAGGCGTGCCTCGCGGCTTACGGAGTGGAACAGGCGAGCGCTGCAGCTCACACGGGCTGCCAGAGGCCTGCGTTGTGCAATCACAATGTTTCGAGCGAAAGTGTGCTGCCGCGACCGCCAGGCTCAGGCGGCTGCACTACCAATCTGCGTGGAAGGCGCGCGCGCAGCTCCGGCACATGGCTGATGACGCCCACGGTGAGCTTGTCCAAATGCAGCTTCTCCAACGCCACGATTACGGTCTCCAGCAGATCCTGATCCAACGTGCCGAATCCCTCGTCCAAAAAGAAAAATTCAAGCGGATACTGCCCCTTCAGCTGAATTTGCGCAGATAAGGCGAGCGCAAGTGAAAGTGAAGTGAGAAACGTTTCCCCGCCGGACAATGATGCCACGGGCCTTTTAACACCACCATTGGCATCGTCCCGCACAATAAAACCACCCGTTGAGTCGACCTCGATAGCATATTTTTGCCGGGTGAGCTGTCCGAGCCGCTCCGACGCTGCCCGGCTCACCTGGTTCAATTGTTCCTCGGCAAGGAATTCCACGAATGCATTCCCCCTGAGCACCGACTGCAGCTTGCTGAGCAGCGTTAGCTCCGCCTGCTTAGCGGTTCGTTTGGACTCGAGCTCGCTCCACCGCGCATGCTTGGCTTGCAGCGACTCCCAGTCCCGCTCCGCCTTGGCCTGGGTTTGCAGAGCGATTTCGTCCTGCCGCTTGCATTCAGCAAGGTCCGCTTCCAGCGCCGTCCATTCTTCCTCAGTGACGGACCGGCTGGCCAAGTGCTCAGTCAGCTGCCGCTCTTCGGATTGCAGCTGATGCTCTGTCCTGCCGTACTCTTCAACTTCCGCCACAGCGGCGGCTTTCTGTTCGTCATCGAGAATGGCGGCTTGCACCTCTTCGGGCTTTGCGAAGCCGAGCAAAGCAGCATGCTCCAACCATTCCGACTCGGCTGTTTGCGCCTGCTCCGCCGCGTCATCAACCGCCCTGGCTGCCGCAGCATCCGCTTGGGCTGCTGCATGCATTGTAATCTGCGCAGCTTCCAGCTCTTGTTTCGCTTGATCAGCCGTGATTTTGAGCCCGTCGAGCCGGCGTTTGGCCGCTCCCAGCTGTTCTTGCACAGACTGGTCGCCAGCCCACTCATTCAAACGCGCGGCTTTTTCCGTCACCTGCTGCTGCAGGTTTTTGAGCTCCGTTTCAAGCTGCACGGAAGTCCGGTCCAACGCGCTTGATTGCTCCTGCAAGCCCGCTATCAAGCTCTGCTTGTCATCCAGATAGGTGACACTCTTTTCGAGACGCTGTCGCAGCTCCTCTGTCTTTTTCTCCTGCAACCGGACCTGCTCGACCGCAGCTTCCACCGTATCAAAAGAAAGCCCGTCGAAGCGGCCGTTCCAGTCTGTAATTTGTTCCGCCAACGATTCGGCGCTGCGCGCCGCCCGTGATTGGGCCGTCTCGATCAACGTGCTTAATGTTCGCCGTTGTGCTTGTTTTTCCGCTGACAGACGTTCGATGGCACTTCGCTCCTGAAGAAGCAGCTGCAGCTGCTGCTGCAGCTGCTGTATTTGTGCCTGCGCTTGCTGTAAACCATGTGCCGCTTCTGCAAGCATCTGCTCGAGCTGCTGTTCCGTCTCCGCCAAATCAGCCGCGGACTCCGGGAGCAGTTCCTGGAGCGGCCTCTCCGGAGCATCCGCTTGCCGCGCGGGCTGCAGGTGCGCGTTCACGCCTTGGTGGGTTGTGACCGTTACCTGCTCCCATTCCTGCAGTGCCGCCGCGACCTCGGCCAAATGTTCGTTAGCCAGCAGCTGCGGCAGTAATGGCTGGCACTGCTGTACCGCGCCGCTCAGCGTAACAAGCAGCTGGCTAGCAGAGAGCAGCTTCTGACCGGCCGTCGTCTGCATTCGCTCCAACCGGGAAGTGTCTGCAGCTGCCGGTACTGCGCCCACCGGCGCCTCTGGCACTGCAAACGGCTGCGGGTGCTGTGTGGCGCCGCACACAAGACAGGCCTCCCCGCTCACCAGATGAGCAGCCAATTCCGCCGCCATCGTATGAAGTTCGGCGTCCTTGCTATGCTGCTTTCTCTGAGCAATCGCCAGCGACACCATATGTAAAATGTGCTGCAGCATGCCTTCGCTGCGCACCGCAGCCTGATGCACGGCAGATGCCGCCTGCAGCCACTCGCCCAGCCCAGCCGCCCACTGCCGTTCCTGCTGCCGCGCGGCTTCGACGTCGAAGTTCAGCGTATCCAGTTCTTGCTGCAGCCGCTGCAGTTCCGTCTGCTGCTCCGCCAGCTGGCGGCGGAGCTGCTCGATTGCGCGCTTTTCCTGCAGCGCCTCGTGCAGCCGTTCCCTTGCCTCGCTGCGTACCTCCGTCCGCTGCAGCTCCTCCTTCAGCTCCGCCTGCAGCTGCAGCGCCTTATCGCGCAGACCACGCTCGAGCAGCTGCCGCTCCCGCGCGGCCTGCAGCGCGCTCGCTGCCTGCGCCTCCCGCGCTGCCAGCTCGCCGAGCTGCTCCCGCTGCTGCGCCAGCTCGTCCGCGAGCGCCAGCGCCTGCTGCAGCTTGTCGAGCCGCAGCAGCAGCGGCGCCTCCTGCGCCGCCAGCGCATCGCGGGCGGCCGCGTGCGCGGCGCTCGCCCGCTCGAGCGCGGCTTGCGCTTGCGAGCGCGCATCGGCGGCGCCTGCGGCGGCGTCGCGCTCGCGCGTGAGCCTCGCGGCGGCTAGCCCTCGGCGCCGCGCGTACGGGTGCGCGCGCTCCGCGTGCGCGGCCCGCGTGAGCCGCGCCTTCAGCGCGTGCACGTGCGGCGCGCGAGCGGCGTGCTCCGCGAGGTGGCGCTGCACGCGAGCGAGAGCCTGCTGCAGCTCGCGCACACGGCGCAGCTCGGCTGCGCGGGCCTCACGCGCGATGAGCTGCTCGCGCAGCTGCTGCGCAGCTCGAGCCGCGGCGCGCAGCGCCTCGGCGGCGGCGTCGAGCGCCTGCTGCGAAGCATCGCCCAGGCCCTGCTGCTCTGCGGCCAGCTCCTTGATCGCAGCATCAGTCGCCTTGAAGCGCGCTGCCGTTTTGGCGCTCAACTGATCGCCGTATGGCTCCAAATGAAACAGACGCTGCAGCATCTGTCGGCGCTCGCTTCCTTTTAACGCCAGAAATTCAGCGAATTTGCCCTGTGGCAGCACTACAGCTCGGGTAAAGTCCTGCATCGACAAACCCAGAATATCATGCACCCTCTGGTTGACTTCACCTGCCTTGTCCGCGAGAACAATGGTTTCACCGTCCTGATAACGGATGAGCCGGCTCACCGTGTTATTCACCGACACCTCTCCGCCACGTTTGAATTGACGGTCCACACGGTAACGCACAGCACCTTCCGCCTGCCCCAACTCAAATGTAAAAGACACGGATAACGTCTGCTCCGCATGGTTCATGATGCCCTGCGTGCCGTTTGCAGCCCGTTCCACCTTACCGAAGAGCGCCAAAGTCATCGCATCCAAAATTGAAGATTTCCCGCTGCCGGTCGGCCCAAAGATCCCGAAAACGCCGGCGTCGCATAATGCTGTGAAATCAATTTCCTGTGGTGCGCGGTAGCTCTGCAGTCCGGCAATGTTTAAGTACATCGGTCTCATCCGATCAGTCCTTTCTTGTTCATCGCATGCTGCATCGTCCGACGATCACAATGTTGTGCCAACGCTGGCACATATTGTGCCAAACCTTGCGGCTTTGTCTGGCACGCAATTACGGTGACACCAGCCGTTAGCCCAGAGTGTCCCGCGACTGTAACTCTCCTGGTTAAACTCCCAACGAGCGCTTATATGCCTTCATCCTGACCAGCTCAGCTTATGTATCGTCGAAGCATCCCACTCAACACCGAGCGCCAGATGAGTGCACACCGATCAGACATGGGATGTCTCCAGCTCCAGCAGCTCCATAAATAATTGTACGAGCTCCGTCTCCGGTTCCGCTCCTCCTGTCTGACGCGCGTAATAACGGCGGAACAGCTCATCCATCGGCATGCTGCGCATGGATGCTTCCGCAGCTGCCGCAGCCTCCATTTCCGGGTAGATCGGACGTATATTCACTATGCCGTCATGCGCCTTACGAAGCGTGTGAATTTGCTCCATTGACATCGATTCCGTCATATGGATCTCCAAATCTATCCAGGCGTTTTTATCCCTGCCCTCGTCCAGCCATAGATGTACTCGAGACAGCCCATCGGCTGCTTTCCAACGGGTCAGCGGTCTGCCGCTGGTCAAGAATACCTCCTCCAGCTGGGCGTCGGCACCGGGTTGAACATCAATCACCGTCACAGACTTTGCCTGCCCCGCTTCGGAAAAGCTGTAAGCCAGCGGTGATCCGCTGTAACGCATAAGCGACGCGGCCTTTATATTCTGCGGCCTGTGTAAATGTCCCAGCGCCACATACTGCGCGCCCATAGCTAGCGCCGAAGTATCTACCGTGTAAGCGCCACCCACCTGGATTGGCCGCTCAGACTCGCTTTCTGCGCCGCCGAGCACGTAAATGTGACTCATGATCAAGTTCACCGTATCCGGGCCAAAATGCCGGGCCTGCTGACTGACAATATATTTGACTTTCTCCGAGTACGCTGCGCGCAGCGTTTCCTCCTGAGCATCATCGGATAGCAATTCTTTTAACCGTGATTCCGACGGATACGGCAGAGCGAACAAACGGGCTTGTTCCCCTGTCCGTGCGATATGAATGAGCTCGCTATCATCTTCCGGCAGCCCCTTCAGCATGACGCCCAGCTTCTGCGCCAATGGTGCAGCGGCGGCTAGACGGTCCGGGTGATCATGGTTGCCCGCTATGACCGCCACTGGGCGAGATCCGTTGTCCGCCAAGTGAGACAGTGCATCGTAGAATAATTGCTCAGCCGCCGCAGGGGGATTGACCGAATCGTACACATCTCCTGCCACGAGCACCAAATCGATTTGCTGATCGCGGACGAGATGCGTGAGCTCTTCCACAAACGCCTCCTGCTCGGCCAATCGGCTTCTGCCTTCCAGCGTGCGGCCGAAATGCCAATCAGCGGTGTGTAATATACGCATGAGATTCACTTCCTTTCATTAGCAATTCTTTCCTCTACTTACAGCTCCAACACATGCGCACCGTCAAACAAAAACAAATATTTGCCTACTATCGGTCGCTTCCAGATGTGCTCCACCGCACGAGCGTACAAATCAAGCTGCAGCCGGTATTTCTCCCGAATCGCTGCGAGAGCTGCGGCGCCCCCACCCCGCAGATGATCGGTTTTATAATCCAGGAGCACCATACCCTGTTCTTCCTCAAAAATACAGTCGATTACGCCCTGCAGCAAAATGGTTTCATCAGAGGTCATTGGATCCGTATCATTGTAAACTTCATGTGCAGGCAGCCCATAGCTGAAGGGCATCTCCCGATAGACCTGTGGAGAACGAAGCAGCCGCCGGCCCAGATCAGTTTGGAAAAAGGTGACAATAACATCCGGGTCCACGACTTCGCTCTGTGCCTGCGTGAGAAGCTCGCGATGCACCATATCCGCCAAAGTCTCCCGTACGTTTTCCGCAGACGGTGCGCGGTTCATCTGCATATGCTGCATGACGGAATGGAACACCGTCCCGCGTTCAGCGGCATTCAGCTTGGACTGTTCCATAAAACGCGGACGCCGGGCAATAGCTGGCCGAAACTCACTGCCTGTCCCATCAGTAGGGTGAGGCGCGTCAGATAGCTGTTCAAGCAGCTTGTGATGCTCCGATAACCTCTTCAGCTCGGTCACCGATGTTTTGGAAAGGAGGGTGGAAGCCTGCGCGCCGGGGTAACGCCAAGAAAGCTTGTTCCACGTTTGCGTCTCCCAGTACCGTCCATTGTCCACAGGTGCGAGACTGAATACGGCATTTTGCTGCTCCGTGTCAATCTCGCTGGCTGCCGCCACCTGCGCCATACCTGCGAATACTTCGGGCCGTGCCAACCTCACTTCCCAGCGAGACTTCTCTCCAGAGAGCACATCCGGGACCCGTCGAGGTGCGCCCGCCAGCTCCCTCAGCATTTCTGCATCGGGATGGCGCAGCAGGGCCGGACCTATCCAGTCGATATAACTGCGGGCCTTTGCCAACGCCTCGTCTGGCAGCAGCCTAGCCTCATGCTCGAGATAACGCGACCAGCTGTGCAGCAGCTTGTCTACTTCCTTGACTGTCGCAAGCAGATACAGTTTTTCTCTCGCTCGTGTTAGCGCCACATACAATACACGCATTTCCTCGGCCAGCATCTCCATCCGGGCCTTTCTTCTAATCACCAGCCACGGCAGTGTGGGATAACTGATTCTCGCTTCCATGTCTATAAATTTCGGACCGAAGCCTAAATCCTTATGCACCATAAATGTTTCTGTCAAATCCCTTTGGTTAAAACGCTTCGCTAGCCCGGCTGCGAACACAACCGGAAATTCCAGACCCTTGCTTTTGTGTATGGACATGATGCGCACCACATCTTCCTGCTCACCCAGCGCGCGGGCGGTCCCGAGGTCGCCTCCGCTATCCTTCATCCGCTCCACAAACCGGAGAAAGCGGAACAGCCCCCTGAAAGACGTTGCTTCATACTGGCGGGCGCGGTCGTACAACGCGCGTAAATTCGCTTGTCGCTGCTGGCCGCCGGGCAACCCGCCCACAAAATCGTAAAAGCCCGTAACCCGGTAGATGTTCCAAATCAGATCGGCAAGCGCGCCCTGCTGAGCCTCTTGACGCCAAGCGTGCAGCTGCCGAAGAAAACGCTGCAGCTTATTACTTAGCATGAGATCCGCAGAATTGCCGCTGTCAGACGCTGTGCCGCTCGCCTTGGAATCATCTGTACGCTCAAGCCAAGCAGGCAGAAGCAAGCCCGAAGCATGATGGGAAGTCCGCCAGGCGTCCTGCGTGAAAGCTGCCAAACCTTGCGTTCCGCTGGACCGCAACTCTTCGGATACATCTTCTACCGTCTGCGTTCCGTCGGGGCGCGAGGGTTCGGATGCAGCCTCAGCCCCCTGTGCGCGAGAGGACCGCGATTCCTCGGCGAAGTGTGCGGCGTCCGTCTCAGCCGCACGAGCGTACGCACACACTGCGTCATAGAAAGTGCCGTGACCGCCGGCAATACGGATTTGCGCCAGCTCCTCCGTAGAGAGCTGCACGATAGGAGAACGCAGTACAGAGGCGAGTGGAATATCCTGAAACGGGTTGTCAATGATTTGCAGCAATGACAGCAGCACTTCCACCTCGGTCGCTGAGAAATAGCCCGTGCTCAGCTCAGCGTAAGCAGGAATGCCCTGCGCGCGCAGTTCCTCAATCAGCACCGGCGACCACTGCTGCGTGGCACGCAAAAGAATGACCATGTCACGATACGTAATATCTCGCTGTCCGCCCGACGTTTTATCGTATACCTGAAAGACAGGCCCTCCGTCCCGACCGAGCAGCTTACCGATTTGCGCAGCAATCATGCGCGCCTCCAGCTGTGCCGTCTCCAATTCTATTGCTTCATTCACCGGATCGCTGCCTCCCGGCTGCCCAGTGTCTTCACTGTCGGTGCCGCTCTCGCTGTACTCTAGGACTTGTTTGCCGTCTCGGGCGGGGTCCGCATCCGTACGGTCTATGAGAAGCAGCTCAACCGAGTCCGTGCCGTTGGCGGTAGCGTCCCATGCCGGATAACATTTAGCACCGTATGCGAGCTTCGCCCGCTCATCATATTCAATCTCGGCCACGGTTTCACCCATCAGCTGATGGAAAATGTAGTTCACGCCGTCAACTACTGACGTCCGGCTGCGGAAATTTTGCGCCAGGTCTATCCGCTGGCCCGGGATGGAACCCTCGCTCAGGTAGCTTCTGTACTTTTCCATAAACAAACCCGGCTCCGCCAATCGAAACCTATAAATACTTTGCTTCACGTCCCCTACCATGAACCGGTTGCCGGGCGCCTCACGGGCGATCAGCGCCACGATCGCTTCCTGAACCCGATTCGTATCCTGATACTCATCAAGCAGTACTTCAACGTAGTGCTCCCGATATTGCACCGCCACCGGTGAACGCCTGATATCACCAGTCTGCTCGTCCTGCTCCGACAGTATTTGCAAACAGAAATGCTCCAGATCACTGAAGTCGACGATACCTTTAGATTTTTTCGCTTCTTGATATCGTCTGCCGAATTCAATGACCAGCTCGACCAAGGACTGCATCAGAGGGGCGAGCACCCGCAATTCCTCATCGTATTGTTCAGGCGAGCGCGCAAACAATTCCTCGGCCACTGCGTTAAGCTGGTCTTTAGCGCTGTTCCGCAACTCCTTGACTTGCTCCTGCAGCGCTTTATCATATTGGTCGCCTTTGCAGGCTTTTAATTTACCGAAGGACACGCCCCGGAAGGCGTCATACAGGCGCCCCCACGAATGTCGGGCTGCTTCTTGCAGGTCAGCAACAGCCGCCAGATCCTCGCGCAGATTGTATAAATACGGCTCCGGTCCCGACGGGAGTTCAGCGATAGCCACCGCTTCCTTCAATGCTGCAGCGATGGCTTGCAGTTCCAGCTGCACCGATGCCACAAGGCTGGGCAGCCACGGATTGTCGCTTTGAGGCTGGCGGTCGAACATCGCTGCCGTCTGCCTAAGCCACGCCGCCGGCTGAGGATGGCTGCGCGAATCGTCATACAGCCGCTGTACCAGCCGATACAGGGCGTCGTCGCTTTTCTCCCCGCCGAACCACTCTACCAGGCGCCAAAAATCACTATCCTCTGACGCTTCGCCGTATTGTTCCTCGAACAGCTCTTCAATCAGATCCTGGCGCATCAGCTCGCTCTCCGTTTCATTGGCTATGCGAAAGCCGGGGTCCAAGCCGATACGCTGGTAATGGGTTTGGATGACCTCCAGGCAGAAGGAGTGCAGCGTCGTGATGGAAGCTCGTCCGATGAGTGCAAGCTGTCTGCGAAGGTGATCTGAGTCAGGATTTCGCTCCAATGCTTTCTCCAATGCCTCGCTTATCCGGTGCCGCATTTCTGCAGCAGCGGCATTCGTGAACGTAGCGACCAGCAGCCGGTCAACGTCAACCGGCTGCTGCTCATCGGAGATCCGCCGGATAATTCGTTCGACTAACACCGCCGTTTTGCCCGAGCCGGCTGCGGCCGCCACCAGCATATCATGGCCGTTGATGGCAATAGCGTCCCATTGATGATCAGTCCATGTGGTTCCCTCCGGCTTAGCTATCTTCTTGATCATCCTTTGTACCCCCTGCCTCCAAGTTCGTCTGCTTCTCCTCATCCTCGGACAGGACCGCGTTTGGCGCCCCGTCTGGCGAGTTGTTGCCGGTCGAGTCCGCCCGTTCTATCGCTGTGATGCCAGAAGCCGTGTCTGCTGCCGTGCCTTCCGGCAGGGCGTCTTCTTTCGACGTCGGGAGAACCTGCATTTCCGCCATCTTATTCATCTGCATGTCCATTGTGATCTGCGATGGCTCCCGCCCGGCTGCAACCTCCATAGCCGCCGCCCGGCGGATCCAGCCGCCTCGCTTCGGCGAACGCAGCGGCATGCCCGGCTCGAATTCATCCGATGCCACTCGTTCCTTGATCAGTTCAAGTGCACGATCCTTGCCCATCGGCTTGAGCACTTTAAACTCATTGGCTTCGAATTGCGTATCGAATTGACATACCGATTTGTACGCACAAAACGTGCAAGCCGCTTCCGTCCCCATGCGATACGGTTCGATCTCCACATGACCACCGGTCATGGACGAACCTATGCCTTTGATTGTACGCCGTACATAATCGCGCAGTATATCCCACTGTCCGTCATCGGCTACCGATGAGTTCTTATAAAAGCTTCCGTCGGCCTTCATCGCGACCGGAATGAACTGTGAATGCCCGCTGGCATCGCCAAGCGCGCCATCCATCAAGCGCGCGGTCTCCGCATCGGCACGAACCAATCCGCGCATTTTAAACTTTTTACGCAGCTCCGCGTCCGCCTGCTCGGCACTAATGCGGTTCTTCAGCTGCAGCAGCGGATTGTGGACATGGAAATACAGAACTCCCGCAGGCTGTGCCTCCGTGCCAAGCCACGCTTTGGAGTGAGTCAGAATTACATCCAAGTACGTCAACATCTGCAGCGACAGGCCGTAGAACACTTCCGCCAAATGCAGCGCCGTGGCGCTGGATTTATAGTCGATGACGCGTAAAAGCGTCCCCTGCTCCGTATCCGCGCGGTCAACCCGGTCAATCCGGCCACGCACATCCAGCCGCACTCCGTTATCCAGCCAATAGGACAGAGGGGGAATCGGCTGTCCGGCGCCGAACCCGATCTCCAGGCCAATAGGTTCAAATTGACCGCGCCGGGCATGCTCCCCCAGTATCATAGCCGCCCGACCGATAACCTGCTTTAGCTTTCGCGCTATGTAATGGTGGCGCTTCGAGCTAAACAATATTTCGCTCTGCAGCCGAGGCGCCAACCGGTCGACCACTTGGCCAGCAATGGTCAGGCACTCCTCAGCCGTCAGACGGGCCCACTGTCCTGGCTGGACGGATACCTCACTTGCGAACATGCTCAAAGCGGCGTGAAACAGCTGTCCGATATCCGGCGCTTCCAAGCGGTAAATACGACGCTCCTTGAGCCGCAGGCCGTGGGAAACAAACTGTGAAAAGGGGCAGGCCACAAATCGCTCCATCCGTGAGACGCTCGTCAGCACATGCTCGCCATACAGACGGCGGCTTGTCTCCAAACTAAGCGGTACGGCCTCATTTGTGTATCTGAGCGACCGCATCAATGCTTCCAGCCTTTTACCCCAGCCCGGCTGACGCACAAACCAATTGTACGCGGCCCACCAGACGTCGGAGATGGGCTCACCCTTGAGCCATTGCTTCAGCTGTACGAGCAACAGCGACATGGTTTTGGCCGGATGCTCTACATAATCCAATTGCTCGCTGAGACTCATTGCCGCTGTCGGTTCAGAAAGCAGCAGCCGTTCCTTGACAAAAGGAAACATGCGCTTCATGTGCCGTATTACTTCGGATGGAAGCAGCGACTTCCCCTCCTCATCCGCAAGAGGGTAGCTCAACCAAAGACACACCGAAGGAGTGCAGAACGCGTTGTAAACCAAGAACACCTCGTCCAGCAGCCTCCTGCGGCTTCCTTCAGCCATAGGCATTCCACGGTCTGTCAGTACGTCCCTCTCCCGCTCCGACAGAACACTGTCCTCCTTCAATCTCGCAGGAATCACGCCCTCGTTCACACCCAGCACAAACACATGCTTCACGCTGCCGGTCCGTGTGCGGTCCATACTGCCGATGAGCACTTGATCCAGCGAAGGCGGCACCAATCCGAGCCGGATGCTTTCCATCCCGGCTTCCATCAGCCCGGCAAACGTCTCGGATGACACATCTTCTTCCCCCATAAGGTCGACCAGCTGATCCAACATATCCATAAGACGGTCCCAAACCTGGGCGTGCTCCCTCGCTTTTTCTGGATTTCCTGCTTGAATCGCTTGCTGGCTCAAGCCTTCGAGCCGCTCGGGTACGTTAAGATCGGTGAACAGTTGATAGATTGCTTCTACCCGTCCCTGCACGTGCTTTGCACACTTCATCCGGTTTTGGAAGGCCAACAGCGGCTCGACCACCCGCCTGCGGCAGGCATTGATTTTATGTAAGAACGCCTCTTCCGACTTGTTCATCTCGCTGTCAGGCTGCTCCAGGCTCGAGCGCAGCGAATATGTCCACGGCTCACCGTCATACCAACGCGCTCCGTGAATGCCAAATGCAAGCACGTAATTTTCAAGCCGGTCCATAGCATGACGATCCAGCCGGTCAGGGTTGTCGCCATCGTGCACGGGCAGAAAGAAATCTGTTTTCACACAGCGAAACACCGCGTCATACTTCCAATAATGAAGAATGACATCCAAGGCAGAACGGACGAATTCGACCAACGGGTGGTGCATGACACTTCTTTTCCGGTCGAAAAAGTGAGGGATGCCGAAATCCGCTAATGTGGCAGCCAACAGGTCTCCGTACCCCTCGGTGTTCCGCACGGAGATTGCAATATCACGGTACCGAACGCCGCCTTCACGGACGAGCTTTAAAATATCACGTGCCGCCCCCTCCACCTCGGCTCTTCGGTTTACTGCTGCTGACAGCCGAACGCCAGTTTCCGCCGACGAAGGATTGCCGTCTGGCTTGGCCGCAGCTGCCCCCCCGCCATACGGCTTTTTCAGCCGGTGCTCGAATGTTCCCTCCATATAAGCCAGCATCGGGCTGTTTTGAAATCTCACAGGAGGCTGCGAAGCCAAAATGATCGTCTTCTCAACCGGTATCTGCAGCTCGTCAAATCGTGCCCGAAGCTGAAGCATTGTCCGTGCCGGCAGATGAAACAAATCCAGTTCATGCAGTGTGTCCCCAGGCCGGTACTCTCTGTTCAGAGTGAGAGTCATCGTAAGATTGCTGCATGAGCCAGCCAGCACTTCGACGACTGCAAGCTCTTGAGGTGTAAACCCATGGAACCCATCGATCCAGCACTCCGCTCCGCGCACATAATTCGATTCCGGCAACTGCGCAGCCAATAGCGTGAGATAATCCTCGCCGTCTAAATAGGCTTTGGATAGCTCAGTTTCGAACGCACCGTACAACAGCTCAAGATCATGCAGCTTGTCCGACAATGACGTGGATGTCGGCCCTTCGAACAGCGTGTTGGCAGCAAAATCGGTGAGTCCGTCGGCAGTAATACAGTAGCGCTTAAATTCCGTGAACAACTCGGTGATTTTTTCGATAAACCCGATTTGTTCCGCAGACGTATGAAATACTTTCAGCCGATCGCGGTTCTTATGTAATATCTTGTAAAGCAGCAGCACTTTCCCGGTTGCATCGATCGGCAAACGGGCGGTGCCGCCTACCTCCTGCATAATACGCCATGCCAACCTGTGAAAGCTCAACACCTGTGCACGCAGCGTGCCACGAAGCTCCGGGGATGACACTAAGGCGTGCTCGGCTAGAGAGGTAGCCTGCTCAGGCACCAGCAAAATGAGCGGCCGTCCGATGGGGGCTTCGGTCAGCTTCTCTTTGATGTTCCGCAGACAATATTCGCTTTTGCCGCTGCCGGCTCTTCCCAATACAAATTTGATGGCCAAGTTGAGTTCCTCCCGCGCGTTGTGATCCAGCGAACCACAATCCGATTAAAAAAGATGGTTGTCACACTATTATAGCACATTGGAGGAACGTATGTTTGTTCCTTTACGCGTCACCGTAAAATCCATTGGTTTTGTTTGCACATCCGATTTGTCCTCCTTTGAGCTGCAGCTATATGGAAGACGGGGGCGGGATCATGTTTGTATCATCATCAGCAGCAGCATAACAAAGAGCCTGCGATGTCTCCCCAATAGGAGGACGCAGGCTCCGCATGCACCAGTGCGTATGATTATGTTGTCAACCATACGGTTTTGTCGGAAATGGGCTGCCGCCGGCCGGCGTGAGGCTCCGCCACGGGATAGCCGATGTAAACAAGGCCGACCAGATGTTCCGATTCAGTTAGACCAAACGCCCGCTTCATACGGGGATGATAAGCAGGCTCCCCTGTGCGCCATATGGCCCCTAAGCCCATGCTATGGGCGGCCAGAAGCATATTTTGCACCGCCGCATGTGCTGCCGCTAATTCCTCAATCTCTTTTACTTTCTCCGCCTTGGATGGAGATGCTGCCACAGCGATCACGAGGGGCGCGCGAAACGCTTTGCTCTCCTGCTTCTTGCGCAGCGTCTCCACCTCTTCAGCGGGCAAGCCCTGCGCCCCGGCCGCCGCAATGTCGGAGTAAGCGTCGGCCAGCACTTGACGCCCGGCACCCGTCATGACAAAGAACCGCCAAGGCTCGGTGCCATGGTGGCTTGGCGCCCAGGATGCCGCTTCCAGAAGCTTTTCTATCTGCTCCCGGCCGATTGGGTCCGACTTTACTTTCCCCACACTGCGTCTGCCGCGAATAGCCTCCCACACATTTATATCATTGAATTCCGGTTGCATTAACGGCCACCCACCTTCTGTCGCGTTTTTGTTCTGTCCATAATATTCCCACAACGGTGAGAATCATTATCAATAACATTATAAAATTCAAACGTCACTCATTTCAACCCTGAATGCGAAGCCTGCCCGGCCCCGAACAGCCAAGGGCTGCGAAATTCGCTATGGCAGCGAACGATAAAACACCATTTTTCCCGGCATGGCGCACATGGCCATCGAGCCTCCACACAGCGAAAGAGGGCGTCCACAGGATCTCCTCAGATCTTGGAACAACCTCTGCTAAATCAAGAAATATGACACACGACTGTGGCACGATGGCGCTGTTTACTTGCTGCGTACTTCAAAGACGGCAAACTTCAAGTAATGCCCTTCGTCCACACCCAATATCCGGGGATGATCCTTGCCGGCTCCGCGGAACTCAATCAGGCGCAGCGTTTTTTTAGCATCCATTGCCGCCGCATGAATGGTTTCCAAAAACACATCCGGTTTCATATGGTATGAGCAGCTCGCGGTCACAAGATAACCGCCCTCGTTGACCAGCTTCATTCCATGCAGATTGATATCTTTATAGCCGCGGCACGCGCCTTCCACCGCGCTTCTGGTTTTGGCGAATGCAGGCGGGTCGAGAATGACGACATCCCATGTCCGGCTTTTCGCCTGTATGGGCTTGGAAGTATCGATCTTTTTCACATCCGCCTGCGAACGCTCCTGCCGAACATCCAATGCTTTCACTTGTTCGCGCAAATATTCAAACGCATCGGCTACGACAAATTCCACGCGATCCTCGAAGCCGTTCAGCTTCACATTGGTGCGTGCACTTTCGATCGCATGCTCGGAGATATCGAGACACGTCACCTTCTTCGCACCATATTTGCATGCGTGCAATGTGAAACTGCCTGTATGCGAAAAGCATTCCAGCACGGTCGCACCGTCCCAATACGGGAATGTGACGATTTTTCCGTTGGCGTTGACGGGCACCCGGTACGTTTGCTCCTGGCCCTCCGGTACCGCGACCACCGCTCCAGTGGACGAATCGCTAGTGCCGGAGATTTGCTCTGTCAACTCGGCCACGGTTTGCAGCTCGATTCCGCTCCGTTTACCCCACCCGAGCATCAACGGCTCTATCGCCGCACGGTTTTCACGCTGATCGAAGAAATATCCGGTTTTTTGGCCTTCCGTGATGTCGATCTGCAGCCTCAAACCGTTCTCCACAATTTCCACGTGCCGCGCGCATTCTCCGTGAAGCACTCCCTTGCGCTGCTCCAGGCCTTCCAGCTCGCGCACCGCGACATCACTGCGCTCATAAATGCCTTTTGGCTCCATCACTTCGGCCAGTGCAGAAACTATCGCATCACGCACCCGGTCCATGCCGAACGTGAGCAGCTGCACCACAAGCACATCCTCGAAACGGTCAACAATCAATCCCGGCAGGAAGTCTGCTTCTCCATAGACGAGCCTGTATGAACGGGCGCCGGACAAAAAACGTTCACGGTGTTCCAAGCAGCGCCGAAATCGTTCGACGAAAAACTCATGTGTCATTTCCTGGATTGGCTCATAGGCCACTACCCTCACTGTGATCTGAGAGGCAGGATTCCAGTAACCTGTTGCAAGATACTGCCCCAGGTGGTTATACACAGGCACCAGTTGGCCTGCCACAAGCTCGCCCTCGGTGCGTTCAAGCTCCGATTTATAAATCCAGGGATGTCCCGCCTCCACCCTTTTTTTCCTCTTTTTGTTCAAATAGACTGCAGCCATGCGATGCCTCCTGTGTTGTGACAAAAATAACCCTCCCCACAGCATCTGCGAGGAAGGGTTAAGCTTTCTTTTTAATAAGACGCATTATCCTTGAGCCCGTTCATAAGCGCGACACCGGAGCTGGTTCCCAATCGGGTAGCCCCCGCCTGGATCATTTGCACCGCTGTCTCGAGATCGCGCACACCACCGGACGCTTTTACCCCGATGTCAGCAGACACGTTGGCCCGCATCAGACGGATATCTTCCACGTTTGCACCGCCCGGTCCAAAGCCTGTAGAGGTTTTAACGTAGTGTGCTCCAGCTTCCTCCGACAATCGGCAGGCGGCAATTTTCTGTTCTTCATTCAGAAAGCCCGTTTCAAAAATAACCTTAACGATCGCCTGGTCTTCCACCGCATCCACGACGGCTTTAATATCCTCACGGACAGCTGCATAGTTACCCTCTAGCAGGCGTCCGATCTGAAGCACCATATCGATTTCGTTCGCGCCCGCTTCAGCCGCTCTGGCAGCCTCATACGCTTTCACCTTAATATCAGTCGCGCCTAACGGAAAACCGCATACGGCGCTGATGCGCACTGGGGTGCCGGCAAGTGCTTCTTTGCAAAATGTGACCCACACTCCGTTGACACACACACTGTAAAATTTGTGCTGGATCGCCTCATCACACAGTTTCTGTATTGCTTGTGCGGTGGCGTCCGCTTTGAGCAGCGTGTGGTCAATATAAGACGGGATTTGCTTCAGATCCACTGAAATACCACTGTTGGTCTCACTCATTCAATTCACCTCGTACCCTAGAGATTGTAGTGCTGTTAGCAGCACCGTGTCGTTATTGCCATATCCGGCCTGCTTTTGCTGATGCCACGCCTCCAACGGGTCAAGCCATTCCACACCGCGGATCTCCTCGATCTGGGCTTGCAGCTGCCCACCTGTGGCTTCAACCAAAAAATAATATACCTCTTTGTCAATTGTACCGACGCCCGGTAATGCATACTGATAACTGATTTGCTTGAGCGGAGCCACTATGGTCCCCACGATACCCGTCTCCTCCAAGATCTCCCGTAACGCTGTCTCCTCAACGGTTTCTCCGGGCTCCATTTTTCCTTTGGGCAGCGTGATTTTACCGTAGCGGTCTTGGATCATCTGCACCTGCAGCGCATTCCCATGTTTGCGGAATACGACGCCGCCTGCGGAAATCTCCTTCATGCCGGCCACCCTCTCCTATGTAAAATCAGCGAACAACGATGGCTAACGTTTCCCCACGTGCCAGACAGAATAAGGACTTCACCTTGCCTAAGGGATGAAATCCTTGATCCCGCGATCGTTACACAATCACAGCCTTCGGTGTCGTTATCGCAGGCTCCCGTAAGAGATGGCCGCGGGACTCATTGACGCCGGCTTGCGTCACCTTGATCCGGCACACACTGCCAATCAGATCCTCGCCGCCCTTGAACACAAGCTGTAAGTAGTTGTCTGAGTAGCCCATCATAAGCCCTCTGTCCGGTTCTCCTTTATGAGCCCGCTCTGGAATCACCTCGAGCACCTGTCCCACGTACTTCTGCGCGTAGGTCAGCTGCATCCGCTCTGACAAATCGATCAACTCGTGTACGCGGCTATTTTTCACTTCCTCGTCCACTTGATCCTCCATTCGCGCGGCCGGTGTTCCGGTACGTTTGGAGTAAGGGAACACGTGCATTTCCGAGAACTGCATTTGCTCCATGAAGCGATAGCCGTTGCGGAACATTTCCTCCGTTTCACCAGGGAAACCAACGATGACGTCCGTTGTGATCGCGACGCCAGGCATGATCTTGTGGATCTGTTCGATCTTTCTGCCATAATCGGCGGTTGTATATTTACGGCGCATTCTCGCCAGCACACCGTCGTCACCGGCCTGCAGCGGAATATGCAGGTGGCGGCACATTTTATCAGATCCCTCCAGCGCCTCCAACACTTCCTCTGTAATTTGGCTCGCCTCGATAGAGCTTATCCGAACCCGTTTCAAACCGTCCACCTTATCCAAGTCCCAAAGCAGCTTTGCGAGGCTGTAGTTTTCCATATCTTCCCCGTAGCCGCCGGTGTGAATACCTGTCAGTACGATTTCCTGATAACCTGCGTCCACCAGCATCCGAGCTTGCTTAAGCACGCTTTGGGGCTCCCTGCTGCGCATCAAGCCGCGTGACCAGGGAATAATGCAAAAGGTGCAGAAGTTGTTGCAGCCCTCTTGGATTTTTAAAAATGCGCGTGTGCGGTCGGCAAAATCAGGCACGTCCAGTTCTTCGAACTGCCGGGTTTTCATAATATTGCGCACCGCGTTAATCGGCTGCCTCTCCTGCTGCAGCTGCTGAATGTAAGGAATGATTTTGTCCCGGTCCTGTGTGCCGATGACAAGATCAACGCCGGGGATCGCCAATATTTCGGCAGGCGAGGTTTGTGCATAGCAGCCGGTGACCGCAACAATCGCTTCAGGATTGCGGCGGACCGCACGGCGGATCATTTGCCGGCTTTTTTTATCGCCTGTGTTCGTTACCGTGCATGTATTAATGACGTACACGTCTGCAGTCGATTCAAAATCGACCTGCTCGAAGCCGTCGTGCTTGAACAGCTGCCAGATCGCTTCCGTGTCATAAAAATTTACTTTACAGCCTAATGTATGAAACGCTACTGTTGGCATCTTGTGTTATCCTCCCATCTCGCCGGATTCATACATAATACAAGTGAGACCGACCATCGCGGCCGTCTCCGTGCGTAATATTCGGCGACCTAAACTGACGGAACGGCATCCCGCCTCTTCCGCCTCCTCTATTTCGTGCTCGCTGAAGCCCCCTTCGGGTCCGACAATGAGCATCAGCGTGGCTTTTTGCTTACTGTGATCGCTTGCCGCCAGAGACTCCGCTACAACTGCGCCTGCCTTATCTTTCCTGTGCACGGACAAAGCAGCGCGAATTTGCTCTCTCAGCTCCAAGCCATTCTCCTTCTCATAGCAGATCCAGGCCGCATCCGCCTGTGACGACAGCTGCAGCAGCTGCTTCCATGTCAACGGTGCGTCTACCTCAGGAATCCGGTTTCGGTGGGCCTGCTCGGCCGCTTCCTTGGCGATTCTCTGCCATCGTTCGAGCCGTTTGACCTCTTTTTTAGCATCCAGCTGCACCACCGTTCTGTCAGATATGAATGGAACGAAGCGGGCGGCCCCGATCTCAGTGCCTTTTTGGATCACCAGCTCCATTTTATCGCCTTTGGGCAGGCTTTGCGCGATCCACACCTCGACAGCCGGCTCATGGTTCATCGCAAGCCTCTCAACGATATCCGCGCTAACCTTATCCTTCGCAAGCTCCGTAATCCGCACCAACGCCTCACGGCTCACGCCATCGCTGACAATCACTTCGTCCCCGGGCTTGGCCCGCATAACCCGAATCAGATGATGCGCATCCTCGCCGGCGATGACAACAGCGGAATCCGCAAAAAGTTCGGGCTCAATAAAGTAACGCTGCATGTGTCATCTACCTTCTGTTTTACCATATTATCAAAAATACCAGCCTACATCATACTATGAAATCCGCTAAAAAGCTATAATGGCAGCATTCCGCACGGGAGCGTTAATTCATATGAAGTCCTGTTACAACGCACCGAAAATTGCGCGTACCAACGCATCGAACCAGTTGAAAATCGGCCATTTGAGCGCGAAAATGGGGCCCAACGTGACACTTCTGATAGGAGGTATAAAGAACATTAATAAGATTGCATAAAACAGCCACTGTTCGTGTGCTTTGAGCTTGGCCGCCGCTCGACGCGGCAGCACCTCTTCGAGGATCCGGTAGCCGTCCAGCGGCGGAAAAGGAATAAGATTCAGAATAAATAAAAATATGTTGAGCTCAATCATGTTTCTCGAAAACAGTTCGACGGCTTCCCGACCGCCGGGAGAGATGCTGTCCAAAGCTTGCAGCTGCAGCAGCGCATGAAAGATGAGAAGGCTCACAAATCCCAGCAGCAGGTTGCTGAACGGTCCGGCAAACGAGACGATAATGCTCATCAGACGCGGTTTCCGAAAATAAGAGCGATTGACCAGGATAGGCTTGGCCCATCCGATCCCTATGATCAGGAAGAATATCATTCCGACCCAATCAATGTGCACTCTCGGGTTTAATGTCAGCCTCCCCATGGAGCGGGCCGTCGGGTCACCGAACTGGTCCGCGAAATAAGCATGAGCAAACTCGTGAAGCGCGAAAGAAATCATCAGCACCACGAACACAAAGGGCAGTTCCGCCAACGGATACGCCAAAAAAGAACTCATCATGCCCTCCTAATGTTTGCGGGCGACGATGACGACCCAATCCTGTTCCTCATACTGCCCGGTCACTGAGAAACCGACAGCCGCGAGAGCCTGCTCGACATCTTGTTGCTTGCTTTTAATGACGCCGGACACAACATAAGTGCCGCCCGGCTCCAGCACGTCATACACGTCCTGGACAAACAGTAAAATAATTTCGGCCAAAATGTTAGCCACTACCACTTGAACGGGGAGCCGCACCCCTAACGGCACTTCCGCGGCCGCCTCGCTGCGACCGTCGGTCTGCTCTTGCAGCACTTGCAGCAGATCGCTATGCTTCACCGTGATCTGATTTTGCAGACCGTTTAAGCGGGCGTTTTCCTGTGCGCTTGAAACTGCCACCGGATCCAGATCAAGCGCCAGCACACGCTTGGCGCCCAGCTTCGCCGCAGCGATCGCCAACACGCCCGAGCCTGTCCCGACATCAATGACGTCGTCGCCCGGCTTAACTACACCTTCCAGCGTGCGCAAGCAGAGCGCAGTCGTGGCATGCGTGCCTGTTCCGAAAGCCATTCCCGGATCAAGTTCAATGATGAGCTCATCGGCCGCTGGCGTGTATTCCTCCCAAGTCGGTTTGATTGTCAAACGTTCCGACACGCGCAGAGGCTTAAAATACTGCTTCCAAGCGTTCGCCCAATCTTCATCGTCCACGTCTTGCAATTCGAATGTCGGATTGCCCGTATCGATATCGAATTCGGCTAGCTGTTCCACCGACTGCGTTAAACTCTTTAACACCTCGTCCATGTCGGTACCCTCGGAAAAATAGCCTTTAATGACCGCTCGCCCTTCCGGAATATCGTTCAAAGGCAGTTCATACCATTGCCCGAGAGAGGTGTCCCGCTGCTTGTTTAATGTACCGGATTCCTCAATGGACACTCCGCCGGCTCCCAGTTCATGTATGAAATTTGAAATCATCTCAATGGCTTCTTCTGTTGTATGTACCGTTACCTCATGCCAACGCATAGTTCCATCCTCCTGACCTGCAGTCACAGCTGCACATGATTCCCAGTATACTATACTTGGACGTACCCGGTAAAATCGGGGCGTCGGACTAACGTGCGATGACCTCGGCTTAATTCCGCGGATTTGTGCACCGCGATCGACAGCAGCGCTGGCCATGGAGGAATGCTGCATGCCCAGGCCCGGCCGATCTGCTGCAGTGCGATAGTTGAACCAATACGACGCATTGCAGGGTCCGGAGCAATTCCCGGCCGGCGCCAAAACAGCCGCTCGTCGGCAAGTTGCGCGATGCACTCCCGAGCGGCCAGCACCTGCCCATCCCGCATCTGGATTCGCAGCGCGCAAGGGTCGGTCTTGCCTGTCGGGAGACTGGATCAAACGCAGATGAAGGCGGACTCCTGTAGAGTTGCGGCTTGCTTTTTGGCCACTCTCGGACGCTGTGGCGCCATGTGAATTCGCTGCGCACCAGTGGTGCCACGTGCTGCCGCGTGGCCGCCGCACATGAAACGCAGTGAAGCCGGACTCCTGTGGAGTTCCGGCTTGATTTAGTGCGCCGTTGGCCGCCGCAGCACTTGGTACGGTCGCCGAATGCTGTCGGACGTGTGCACAGGTCCTAAAGTATCCGCCGCCGTTCCCGCGTGACGGCTCATGGTTTTTTGATGCGTGTTCTCAGCTTCGCCTTGATGTAGCTGCTGTGAGCCTCCGCGGCTGCGATCGGACATTCCCGTGAGATGCAGCGCTTGATACCGCCCGCCATTGAGATATAACTGGAATCCGGCGCAGGAGCCATTAGGCGCGCCCCCCAGCCTCGTGCACCACACGGAGCGCGTGCTCATAATTGCGCTCGTCGACGACGGCCGTCAACAATATGTTCCGTCGATCGGTGCCGTCAAAGTCGCCCATGTAGTCTTCAGGTTGCCCAGCGCTAAGCCCGCTGGCGTCTACGCTGGCTGCAGCCAAGATGCGGTCGTTCTTCGACAGCGTCTCCGCCGTCAGCGTGAGATACGACAAGCTGCGAAAATCCCCGGTGAGCGGATTGATTGTTTCCGAAACACCGTCGCCACGAAATTCTCCAATCCGGTCCACGGAGACACCAGCTGCCCGCAAGGCTTTCAACTTGGGTACCACACTGCGGGCTTGTTCAGGAGAATGAAAATAAGCCAATATACTTCTCTCAGCCATCTGCACTGCCCCTCTTTTCTCTGGCGATTATCGACGATCAAGTTCGCTGCTGGCGTGCATCCGCCGCGTGCGCCCGTTCCACCGCCTCGACGTCGTCGGGCCCGGCAAACTTCGAGTCGTATTCCACATCCTCGTTCTTTGCGATCGGCAGACGTTCACGCAGCGGCTGGGGCTGCTGCTGATTGGTCATGATCATCCCTCGCTTCCTGCGTGTGATGGTATAAGCAAATGAAGTGCTGTTTTAGTGTCCGCACTTTGGCGGAGAATATGCAAAAAACACGCCAAACGGCGGTGCCGTCGGGCGTGTTCGCGATGAGACACGGCATGGTCACATGTCGGGCGTGTTTAAGTTTTAATCCCCTAATATAGCCTTTTTCATACGTTCAAATATCGTCTGCTGCTGCTCATGTGTGTGCTCGCCGGTCTGACGTGCGATTTCACGCAGCAGCTCCTTTTGTTCGTCGGTCAAATTCGTTGGAGTGACCACTACGACCTTGACATGCTGATCGCCTTGACCGTAACCGCGCAGCCGGGGAACGCCTTTGCCTTTCAAACGGAAGTAGGTGTCCGTTTGTGTGCCTGGCGGTATTTTCAGCTTCACCTTCTCCGTAAGCGTCGGTATTTCGATTTCATCGCCGAGGGCCGCTTGGGTAAACGTAAGTGGAACCTCGCAGTAGATGTCATCTCCCTCACGTTCGAAGAAGTCATGCGGCTTCACGCGAATCACTACGTACAGATCGCCGGATGGTCCCCCGCGCGTGCCGGCTTCACCTTCCCCGGAAACGCGAAGCTGCGCGCCTTCATCTACTCCTGCGGGAATGTTCAGGTGAATCTTGCGCTGCTTCTTCACTTTCCCCGCGCCGTGGCACGTGCCGCACTTTTCTTTAATCGTTACCCCTTGACCGTTACATGCGGAGCATACACGGCGGTTAACGATGCGGCCGAATGCCGTGTTCTGTACCACCTCTTGCTGCCCGCTGCCGCGGCATACGGAACAAGTGTCCGGCTTCGTCCCCGGCTTCGCGCCGTTACCATGACAGGTGTCGCATGTTTCGGTCCGCGGGATATTAATATCCATTTCTTTGCCAAAAACGGCTTCTTTAAAATCCAGGGTGAGTGTGTACTGAAGATCGTTTCCCCGTTGAGGAGCGTTTGGGTTGCGACGCTGGCCGGCGCCACCGAAGAACATGTCGAATAAATCTCCGAAGCCGCCTCCGAAATCAGCGCCGCCAAAACCGCCGCCACCCATGCCTTGATTTGGATCCACATGTCCAAACCGATCATACTGGGATTTCTTCTGCTCGTCGCTCAACACATCGTAAGCTTCTTTTGCTTCTTTGAACTTTTGTTCGGCATCGGAAGCCTTGTTCACGTCCGGGTGATATTGGCGGGCTAACTTGCGGTACGCCTTTTTAATGTCATCCTGTGACGCGCTTTTGTCGACCCCGAGCACTTCATAGTAATCGCGCTTGCTCATTATCCCACTCCCATTCTTAAGAACACAAAGGGAAAGCCAAAGCCGGACTGGCGGCTTTGACCTTGCATCCAACCTATGCTTTTTTACACTATGCCTTAGTCGTTCTTTTTGTCGTCAACAACCTCGAAGTCGGCGTCAACCACATTGTCCTTTTTCGCGGCACCTTCCGCGCCGGCCGCACCCGCATCACCTGCTTGCGCCTGCTGGGCTTGATCATACAGCTTCACGGACAGCTGTTGGATGATTTGGGTCAACTCTTCAGTCGCAGCTTTAATTTCATCCAGGTTGTCGCCTTCCAGCGCTGTTTTCACCTTTTCTTTCGCCGCGTTGGCTTTGTCGACTTCGCCCTGATCTACTTTGTCGCCGAGATCCTTGATCGTCTTGTCAACGGAATAAACAAGCTGGTCCGCGTTATTGCGGGCTTCAACAAGCTCTTTGCGCTTACGGTCCTCGTCAGCGTGGGCTTCCGCATCCTTCATCATACGCTCGACTTCGTCATCGGACAAACCGCTTGAGGACGTGATCGTAATTTTTTGGCTCTTGCCTGTGCCTTTGTCTGTGGCATTAACGTTCACGATACCGTTCGCATCAATATCGAATGTAACTTCGATCTGCGGGATGCCGCGCGGAGCCGGAGGGATATCGCCCAACATGAAGCGGCCCAACGTTTTGTTGTCGTTCGCCATCGCTCGTTCACCCTGCAATACATGGATTTCCACGCTTGGCTGATTGTCGGCATAGGTCGTGAACACTTGAGATTTGGTTGTAGGAATCGTTGTATTGCGCTCGATCATCTTCGTGAAGACGCCGCCTGCGGTTTCGATACCCAGAGACAACGGAGTTACGTCCAGCAATACGACGTCCTTCACATCACCGGTAAGCACGCCCGCTTGCACTGCCGCGCCAAGAGCAACCACTTCATCAGGGTTGACGCCTTTGTGCGGCTCTTTGCCGATCAAACGTTTTACAGCTTCTTGCACCGCAGGAATCCGAGTGGAACCGCCGACCAGCACAACTTTGTCGATTTGATCCGGAGTAAGTCCCGCATCACTCAGCGCCTGGCGTGCAGGGCCCATTGTTCTTTCAACCAGCATGGCAGACAGGTCCTCGAATTTCGCGCGAGTGAGGTTGACTTCCAAGTGCTGAGGCACTCCATCTACCACTGTGATGAACGGCAGCGACACGGTAGTTGTCAACACGCCGGACAGCTCTTTTTTCGCCTTCTCGGCAGCATCCTTCAAGCGTTGTACGGCTGCTTTGTCTTTGCTTAAATCGATACCTTGCTCTTTCTTGAATTCAGCTACCAAGTAATCGATAATGACCTGGTCAAAGTCGTCGCCGCCCAAACGGTTGTCACCGCTGGTAGCTTTAACTTCGAAGAAACCGTCGCCCAGCTCGAGAATGGATACGTCAAATGTTCCTCCGCCCAAGTCGTATACCAGGATCGTTTGGTCTTCGGATTTCTCCATACCGTATGCCAATGCAGCCGCAGTCGGTTCGTTGACGATACGAAGCACTTCTAAACCGGCAATTTTACCGGCATCCTTAGTTGCCTGACGCTGACTGTCGTTAAAGTAAGCAGGAACCGTGATAACCGCCTGAGTTACTTTGCTGCCCAGGTACGCTTCTGCGTCGGCTTTCAGTTTCTGCAAAATGATAGCCGAAATCTCTTGCGGTGTGTACTCTGTGCTTTCGATGGTTTCTTTGTGGTTCGTTCCCATGTGGCGCTTAATAGAAATAACAGTGCGATCCGGATTGGTGATCGCTTGACGCTTCGCCGTTTCACCGACGACACGCTCTCCGTCCTTTTTGAAACCTACTACGGATGGTGTAGTGCGGTTTCCTTCGGCGTTGGGGATGACTACCGCCTCGCCGCCTTCCATGACGGCAACGCAAGAGTTCGTGGTGCCTAAGTCAATTCCGATTACTTTACTCATCGTTGTTAAAGCCTCCTTGATTTTTTGAGCGTACTTTATCATCTATCTTTCATTCATCGCAAGAGAAATACCGTCATATAAGGCCGGTGCCGGGCCGAACATGCCTACCCTCGGCTGTGCAAACAGCACTAGTGCGGCCTACTCACGAGCTCACTTTTACCATCGCAGGGCGAATCACTTTATCTTTCAACAAATATCCCTTTTGGATTTCCTCCACCACGATGCCCTCGTCATATTCTTCGGATTCTACCTGCATGATAGCCTGATGAAATTCCGGATTAAACGGCTGGCCAATGGTATCCATAGCTTTTAAGCCTTCGTTCGCCAAGGCGTGCTCGAGCTGACGGAATATCATGTCCACACCTTTAAGCAGGGCCTCATAATCCTTACCCTCTTTGCCCGCGCTCAAAGCGCGCTCCATGTTGTCCACCACAGGCAAGAGCTGCTCTATCACCTGTAACGAGGCATACTTTGCAAGCTCCTCTTTCTCTTGTCGGGTTCTTCTTCTAAAGTTGTCGAAATCAGCCTGCGCACGCAAGTAGCGTTGGTAATTCTCCTCCGACTCCTTGCGCACCTTGTCAAGCTCCGACTCTATCTGCTGAGCAGGCTCGGAAGCCCCATTCTCCGGGTTGTCGACGCCCTCGGTATATGCAGCATCGACCGTTTCTTTCTCCGCCGATTGGGAGTCAGCCTGGTTGTTTTGTTCAGCACTCATTGTCTGTCACCTCCTTGTTCCGAATACGCGCACACTCTCTCTGCCAGGATGTAAGGTTCTGTCTAATGCTGGCAGCCCTACACCACTTTACCTATTATCACCAGCGGATTCAAGCCTCGCGGTACGGCCACTGTGTTACGCTGACCGACCAAGGGCTAGTCCTCCGACCGGGGCTGTCTCATTTTGATCACCGTGTGAATGCGGAGTACCGCGGCTGCCACCTCTCCCGCAGCCTGCAGCGCGTGCAGCTTAACCTGCGCGGGATCGACCACACCGTGCTCGAGCATATCCGTCAGAGCCCCGTTGTCGCAATCTATGCCCAGCGAGTCGGAACCCGCAGCGATCTGCGCCGCTTTCACTTCCTCGACCTTTTCCAGCGGATTATAACCGGCATTCACCACGATCTGCGCCAGCGGCTTGCGAAGCGCTTGCGCCACCGCCGCGATGCCGAACCCTTCCATGCCTTGCACCGTCTCCCGGTGGCGGTCCAGATCGTAGGCCGCGGCCATCTCAGCCGACCCGCCGCCGGGCAAGCATCCGCCGCGCAGCGCCGCCTGCACCGCCGAGGCTGCATCTTTCGCAATACGCAGCCGCTCCCCGACGACCTCGCTGGTGCTGGCGCCGACGACAATCGTCACCTGCGCGCGGCCTTTGCCTTCGGCCATGCGCACGCATTCCAGCCGCTCGTCGTACGACACGCGCCCTGCGAAGCCGAGATAGCCGCCCAGCTCGGCGGCCGGCTTATACAGCCCGCTGCGGCGGATCGGCCGCGAGCCGGTGTATTCGCATATGCGTCTCATGTCGCTCCGAGGAAGCCGCTGAACCACCATGATTCCATGGTCGGTGCAAAACTGCTCCGCCTCGGCATTCACGCCGCGATCCGCAATGACGAGCCCTACTTGCAGTTCTACGAGCTTCGCTAACGATCTGCGAAACTGTTCCTTGAGCTGCATCTGCTTCTGAAAGCCGGCTTCAGTCATCAACGCTTCTTCGTCGATTGTTTCCGGCTCGAACGCGTCTTGAAAAACAAGCACTTTCGCCGCATCCGGCGGAAAATCAAGCTGCGCATTCACCGGCTTCTTCTGAATCAGCAGTCCCGGCCACACCTCACTTGCCGCGCGACTGTGCGAGATCACCGCATCCGCAAAGCGAAAGCTGTCTTCCTGCAGCTTGTGGATCCCAAGCCTCTTGGCCGCCTCCAGGATAAGGTCCGCCAGGTCCGCGTGCTCACGCCCGGCGATGAAGCCTATGCGGTAGAGCAGCGGGTCGTTCAGGCCTTGGATTTGGCGGCTGCGCTCGGATAAGGAGGCGAGCGCTAGCGCGACGCCTTTCTGTATCCCTTTCACAACCTTAGCTACGGGCACTCCGCGAGTTACTTGTGCGACACCTTCGGAGACCAGCGCTCCGGCAAGCACCGTTGCGGTTGTCGTGCCGTCTCCCACCTGCTGCTGCTGGGAACGGGCCACCTCAATAAGCAGACGGGCGGCCGGATGGGTGACATCCATTTTCTCCAAAATCGTCACACCATCATTAGTTATAACGACTTCCCCCTGCGCTCCTACAAGCATCGTATCCAAACCTTTAGGCCCAAGCGTCCCCTCGACGGCGGAGCAGATCGCCCGAATAGCGCCTGCATTGTTCAGCAAAGTGGCGTAAGTGTCATCTCCTTCGGGTGACGCGGGCTTCATCGTATTCATTTATACCATCGCTCCATCACCAGCGTCATATCGTTGGACAAGTGATTCAATAGGCTAATGACCTTGCTGTAATCCATACGCGTAGGCCCGAGAATGCCGATCGTGCCCAAATGCTTGCCCTCCATCATATAGGATGCGGTAATCAGACTGCAGTCGTTGATCGCGGCAACTGAATTTTCTCTTCCGATGCGAACTTGAATGCCGGACGATGCACCAGAGAACAGCTTTGCCAACGCGGGTGTTTCCGCCAGCAGATCGAGAATGCTTTTGACCTTCTCCATATCCTGAAACTCCGGCTGTGTCAGCATGTTGGTCATGCCGCCCAAGAAAATCCTGTCTTCCTCGCCCTGTTCAACGATACCGTCCAGCATCGTTAGAATTTCTTCATAGCGCGACACGAAGCTCCGCATCTCTTCGCCAATTTCGGTGTACAGCTTAGATTTAAAATGCAGCAAAGGCACATTGCTCAGCCGGGTGTTAAGTAGGTTTACAACCTTCTCTATCTCCGACATGGGAATGCCCTCAGGGATCGTGACGGTTTTATTTTCTACTTGCCCTGTATTGGTAACGACAATCGCTACGGCGGTTTGTTCGTTCAGCGGCACGATCTGCATATGGCGCAATGTAGTGCTGAACATTTCCGGGCCGATAACTATGGATGTATAGCTGGTAAGATCTGAAAGAATCATCGCAACCTGCTGAATTACCCGCTCCATCTCCTGCATTTTCCCGGCGAAAAACTGCTTCAACACGTTCACTTCGTTCGGCTGTAAGCCTCCGAAGGTCACGAGATGATCCACGTAGTACCGGTATCCTTTGTGAGACGGTATTCGACCTGCTGACGTATGCGGCTGTTCCAGGTATCCCAACTCTTCCAAATCGGACATTTCGTTTCGAATGGTAGCCGGGCTAAACCCCACATTGCCGCGCTTGGATATGCTACGGGAGCCTACGGGCTCCGCAGAGCGAATATAATCGTCCACGATGGCAGCCAATATTTGCCGTTGGCGCTCGGTTAACATGTGCATGCCCCCATTCTGACTGTTGCCCACAAACAGCCGGTGTCGGCTGGATATGGTTTTCTTAAGGTGCCAATTGTTGTTGTCCTTCGTCTTGCTGTATCGTTCGTCGTCGCTCGTATGCCAACCGCAGCTGAGCTAAGTGCACACCGGCTGACTGCGGCTTATGTAGTTTCCGCGAAACTTATCAAGCCTGGGGTGCCTCAACCAGCGAGCGTGATCTTAGAATTGGCTCATAGATGCAGCACACAGCGACAAAATTATCACATCTTTTGCTTTTCCAGTCGTTAGCACTCCTGTATGATGAGTGCTAAATCATAAGATAAAAATAACAGACCCGAAGGTCTGTGTCAAGTCAATCCACCCGCTTCAACACTGCGGTTTCGTCGCAGCAGTTCTGCTTTTTGCAGTGTATGCAGTCTCGCCAAACCTTCTCCGGAAAAATCTCTTTGGGCACGACCGTAAAACCGTTTCGCTCGAAAAATTTGACCTCATACGTCAGCGCCATCACTTTGGGGATATCCTGCTTTTTGGCCTCGGCCAACAGGAAGTCCACCAGTGCGTTACCGATTCCCTGACCCTTGTAGCCGGGTGTCACGCCGAGAGAACGAATCTCCACCAAGTCCTGTCCAAGACGGGTTAACGATCCGCAGCCCACCAGGCGGTCCTCAATCACAGCCACCACAAACGTATCTATTTGAGCTTCCAACGTATCACGGGAACGCGGAAGCATAATCCCCTGCGCGGCATAACCTTGAATGATCTCATATAACGTATCGATGTCCTGCCCGGTTGCCTTTCTGCACGCAACTGCCATAGAAAACCCACCATTCCATGTCATAAATTCGATCGTATGAATAAATATACATCATTTCGTATAAAAAATTCAATACAAAATTCATCTAATTCGACACTGGACTTAAAAACTCTCCGAACACGTCATTGCCGAGCAGCACTCCCTGTTCCGTCAAACTGTAACCGTCCGCTGTGCGCTGCAATAATCCCTTATCCAGGAGCTTCAACAGGACACTGCCGAATACGGTTTCCAGCTCCACGCCGAACTGCTTGTGGAAATCGGATCGTTTGACGCCGTTCAGCAGCCTTAGACCTACCATCATGAAATCCTCCATCGCTTCCCTTTCGCTGATCTCATATTGCTCCAACAAAGGAAGCCCAGCACGGGTAGCATCTATATATGGTTGCACGCCCTTGATGTTGACATGCCTTTGTCCATACATATAACCGTGTGCGCCCGCACCTAATCCATAATAGCTGCGATTCAGCCAATACATGCTGTTGTGGCGGCTTTCAAAGCCCGGTTTGGCGAAGTTGCTGATCTCGTATTGATCATATCCCGCAGCCTTCAACCGTTTCATTATAAGAAGAAACATGTCAAGCTCATCGTCCTCATCCGGAAGCGGCAGCTGGTTCTTCTGATACAATGTGTGAAAGAGCGTGTTTTCCTCTACCTTCAGGCTGTAGATGGAGTAATGCGGCAGCCCGAGAGCCAGAGCTTTATCAAGCGTGTCGTTCATCATCTCCACCGTCTGGTTGGGAAGACCAAACATCAGATCAATGGACATATTATCAAACCCAACACTCTTTGCGTTGTCAATGCTGCGGTACACGTCATCCGTGTTATGAATCCGTCCAATACCAGCCAACAAGGAGTTATCGAATGACTGCACCCCAAAGCTGATTCGGTTGACCCCGCCTTTCTTCATCGCCAGCAGCTTTTCCTTGTCCGTGGTGCCAGGGTTGGCCTCCATCGAGAATTCCAAGTCAGCCGCGGTCAGCGGGAAATACGTGCGCACGCGCTGCAAAAAACTGGCCATCTGATCCGGCAGCAGTACGGTTGGGGTGCCTCCGCCTACGAAGATGGTTTTGATCTGTCCCGGGGGCGCCAGCCGGGCCGTGTGCTCCATCTCTCTTTCCAGTGCATCCAAGTAGTCCATCACGGGCTGACCTTTTAATACATAGGAGTTGAAATCGCAATAGTGGCATTTGTTTGTGCAGAACGGAATATGGATATAGACCGCTTCCGGTGTTTCCTGACGGTGAATCATCATCTAAATCCCTCCTTCGATCCCTGACGTGAAAAGCAGGTGCGTCATCTTACGCACCTGCCTTTCTGTAGGGCATTTCCCATCCATTGTATCTATTCGTCCAATTTCAACACGGCCATGAAAGCTTCTTGAGGCACCTCGACGCTGCCGACCTGCTTCATCCGCTTCTTACCTTCCTTCTGCTTCTCCAACAGCTTCCGCTTCCGGGAGATATCACCGCCGTAGCATTTAGCCAATACGTTCTTGCGCATCGCCTTTACCGTCTCTCGCGCTACGATTTTCTGACCGATGGCAGCTTGGATCGGCACCTCGAACATTTGCCGCGGGATTAAATCTTTCAATTTCTCGCATATGATCCGTCCGCGGTTATATGCGCGATCCCGGTGTACGATGAAGGACAAAGCATCCACCTGCTCGCCGTTAAGCAGAATATCCATCCTCACCAAATTCGACCGTCTGTAACCGGAAAGCTCATAATCAAACGAAGCGTATCCTTTTGTGCTCGATTTCAACTGATCAAAGAAATCATAGACGATTTCCGATAACGGAATATCGTATGTCAAAGTGACCCGGTTGGTGTCTAGATATTCCATGTTGACAAATTCGCCGCGCTTGCCCTGGCACAGCTCCATAATCGCCCCGACAAAGTCGTTCGGCACGATAATAGAAGCTTTTACGTAAGGCTCCTCAACGAAATCGATTTTTCCCGGCTCCGGGAACAGAGAAGGATTCTCGATGTCCATCGCCTCACCGTTTGTCTGTGTCACACGGAATATTACGCTCGGCGCGGTTGTAATGAGATCGATATTGAACTCGCGTTCAATCCGCTCCTGGATGACGTCCATGTGAAGCAAGCCCAAGAATCCGCAGCGGAATCCGAAACCTAGTGCGGTGGACGTCTCCGGTTCAAAGCTCAGTGACGCATCGTTCAACTGCAGCTTCTCCAGCGCTTCGCGCAGATCGTTATAATCACTTGAATCGATTGGATACAAGCCGCAGAATACCATCGGGTTGATCTTACGGTAACCCGGCAGCGGCTCACGTGCCGGATTCTTCGCGTCGGTGACGGTGTCCCCGACACGTGTGTCGCCTACGGTCCTCACTCCGGCGACGATGAAGCCGACGTCGCCAATATCTAGCGAGTCTACAATCGACATCCGCGGCTTGAATGCGCCGACTTCAATCACGTCGAACACTTTATCGGTAGCCATGAACTTGATCTTTGAGCCGGCCCGGATGGAACCGTCGATTACCCGGACATACACGATAACGCCCTTATACGGGTCGTAATGGGAGTCAAAGATGAGCGCCTTTAGCGGCTTGTCCGGATCACCCGACGGAGCCGGTACCTTTTGGACCACTTGCTCCAGAATCTCCTTGATGCCGATCCCCGCCTTTGCGGAGGCTAACACCGCATCGGTGGCATCGAGCCCGATGACGTCTTCAATCTCCTGTTTTACCCGGTCGGGATCCGCGCTCGGCAAATCGATTTTGTTGACGACCGGCAGTATTTCCAGATCATTGTCGAGCGCCAGATACACGTTGGCCAACGTTTGCGCCTCGATACCTTGCGCGGCGTCGACCACAAGCAGCGCACCTTCGCAAGCTGCCAAGCTGCGGGACACCTCATAAGTGAAGTCGACATGTCCAGGTGTATCAATCAAGTTCAAAATGTATTCTTCACCGTCATCGGCACGGTAGTTTAAGCGCACAGCCTGCAGCTTGATTGTAATGCCGCGTTCCCGCTCCAGATCCATTTGGTCCAGCACCTGATCCTGCATCTCGCGTGAAGATAATGCGCCCGTGTATTCCAATATGCGGTCGGCCAGCGTCGATTTCCCGTGGTCGATGTGAGCAATAATTGAGAAATTTCTAATCTTCTTTTGTCTGGCTTGTATATCCATGCGCGCTGACCCTCACTAACCTGCAAATTTACAATACTTCTAATTATAACAGTTGTGCGGATGCGCATCAATGCATTTGCAGCACAGCAGTGTTGCGGGTGACATCGAGCCGCAGTGCAGAGATGTGCGGGGCTATTGCTACAGCAGTGCAGAGGGTGTGGGCCATCAATGCAGGAGTGCAGAGGGGTGCGGGGCAAGCGCATTTTTAGCGTACGCTGCTCAGGACTCAGCCAAGCAAGCGGTCAACACCGGTGCACGCGGTCAACTCGTTATGGCTTCGAACAAAGAGACAAACAATTGGATACCATGATGTGCCACGATTTGCAGCAGCTCCCCTGTTTTATTGCCGATGTGCGCCACACCTGTAGTCTCGGTCACTTCACCCCTGGGTTCCGCCTTTGTTTCCTCCTGCCGCTTGGCCTTTGCTTCCGCCTCTGCCCCGGCCTTGCCGCCGGTCTGAAAGAATCCGGCTTCGTTGTCCGCTGACGGACGGTAAGGCTGCGGCCAGAGGCCCGCCTCGGCTGGCGCCCCGCCGGCCTTATCTATCGGCCCTTGGATGCGCTCGACGCCCCGCGTGGCCAAGTCCACTCCGAAAAAGATACAAAATCCCATGGCAAGCAGCAGCAACAGCAGCCGAACATAGAATTTATTCATCTTTCCGCCCTCCCATTGCCGTAAGGCGCTCAGTTTTGCTTCGTGCCGGCCTGGTTGTCAGCAGATTTGTCCGCGGACTTGTCCGTGGATTTGTCGGCAGGTACGTCTGCGGGCTTGTCCGTGGATTTGATGGCAGGTACGTCTGCGGGTTTGTCCGTAGGTTTGTCTGCAGACTTGTCCGCAGATGAGTCCGCAGGCTCGCTCGCAGGCGCAGGCTGCGCATCTACTTTTTGCGCGTTCAAGACCACTTCCGCGATCGCTTGAGCCAGCACATCGGCGGTGCGGTAGCACTCTTCGAGGGAATTATCCACGCCGCCCACCTCGATCAATACGCTGTTGGACGAGAAATTTTGGTTATAGACGCCGTTACCCTCGCCCGCTTTGGCAAAAGTGCCTTTGGACAAACCCGGGTATTTTCGCTCCAGTGCCTGATGGATCTCCGATGCGAACTGCTCATTCTCTTTCCACCCGGCATTTTTCCCTCCGATGATAAAATAAACTTGCGCGTAATCCTTGCCGCCGATGGTGACCGTGGTCTTTTGCCGTCTCTGTGAGTCCCTATGTATGTCAAAATAAAACTTTAAATCAGGGTGAGAGGCTGACGCCTCCTGCAGTGTTTTATGAGAGTATTTATAAGAATAAGCATAATAGAAGTTTTTCTCGATCGCCGGATAATTTCTATCGGAGTGAACGGCCCCGATTCCCTCTTTTTCGAGCCTCTGCGCCAGTCGCAGGCCGACCTGGGTCACGTTGGTTTTGGGATGGTAAGCCTTATCCGGGTCCTTTACGCCCGGCAGCTCCGGCAGATACGATTCCTGATTATGAGTCTGATAGATAAAAGCTACGTTTTTTCCAGCCGTTTTGGGAGGATTGGCGGTCGCTGCCGGGGGATCCGGCACCACTTCGCCCGTCTCACCGGTCTCCGGCGGCGCAGTCGGATTTGCGGTAATCGAGCCCTCTCCACCCTCGCCGTTTTTCGGAATCACGTCACCTTTCGGGCCGTAATCTTCAGGCGCATCGTCTCCGGTCGAACTGCTCTTGCGCAGCACCACGGAACGGTCGTAAGCCAGACCAGGAAGCTCTCTAGCAATGAACGTTTTCGGTTCCTTCCAACTCAAATCTGTCAGTAGAGTGAACAAAAAACCGGACACATTCGACTGCGAGAACGTAAAGCTCTGGCGGTCCGTCTCCATATGCGGCAGCTCCATTCCCAGCATGTCCATAAAAAACTGGCTAGATACCGTCGAAGCCATCGTCTTCATTGACGAACTTGGCGCCATATCACTCATTCTGGATTGCATATAACCAAGAAGTCCTAGTGCGACAAAAAATAGTATGCAGCCCGTTATCAAAGCCGATATCACCCGAAAGTAGATGCCCAGTTCCTGTCCCATTTTTCGGTATTTGCTTACATCCAAAGTGACCGCTGTCCATTTCATTCGTCATTCCTCCTAAAAAGCATTTCCACCAGCGTGAAGCTTCTATGAAGCTATCAGCAATGCTGCGCGTGCATTGACACTGCTCTGCGACGGCGCGCCCAACGTTCTAGTAACAAATCTATGAGCGGATGCTAGAAGATAGAACCGAAATTTCGCAGCAAGGTGGTGCGTGAGAGAATGCGGCCTAGCTTGGCGTTCGGTGAAGAATGACCGGCAAAGAAAAAAGCGATAGAAATGCGCTCCGCTCGGGCTGCGTCATTTTACCGCCTTTTGATGTTTAATGTGTATAAGCCGACACGTTGCTGGCATCTATCGCCTCATGCAGTCCGGCATTCAACCCGCTGGCGATGATGTTGGCGATGTCTTCGATAAACTCGTCGACTTCCTTCGGCGTGACCAGCAGGTCATGTCCAAGCGGTCCCAGCACTTCTCGCACCAGCTGTAACCGTTCCTGCTCCTGCATATTGGCCAGCATCCCGAGTATTTGCCCAGTATGTGCGGTTTCGCGTTGAAATTGAGCATGCATGAGATCAAACGCGCTATTTACAATAGTCGAAGCATACACCACTGTAGGCACCCCGATCGCGATAACCGGAACTCCCAACGTATCAATAGTGAGCCCCTTCCGTTTATTCCCGATACCAGAGCCCGGATGTATGCCTGTGTCCGCAATTTGGATAGTGGTGTTAACGCGTTCCAGCGACCGCGAGGCCAATGCATCGATGGCAATCACCAGATCCGGCCTTGATTTTTCCACAATCCCATGCACAATTTCACTGGTCTCGATTCCCGTGATCCCAAGCACTCCAGGAGCCACCGCACTCACTGGGCGATAGCCTTGCCGCACATTGCCGGGCATTAGCTCGAAGTAATGGCGGGTGACCGTTACATTTTCCACCACCATAGGTCCCAGCGCGTCCGGAGTCACATTCCAGTTGCCCAAGCCGATTAGGAGCACTTTTGCCATTGGATGGATATTGAGCTTTGCCAAGAACGCCTCGAACTCACTCGCAAACACCGTAGCAACCCGATTCTGCAGTTTGCTGTCCTTATTCCGCAGAGCAGGAACCTCAAGGGTAATGTAATGGCCCGGGAGCTTGCCGAGCGCACGGGAGCCTTCCTGTGACGTTATGTCGATTTTGCTGACCCGTATGCCGCCCAGATCTTGTACTGATGTCTGTACGCCTGGAATTGCCTGGCCCGACGGGGACGCTAGATTATGAGCTTCCACAGCTAAATCGGTCCGCACGGAAAAAGCGGTTAAATCCATCGTTTTATTCTCCTTTCCGCATAACCCTGCCCCTGTAGTGTGTGAAAAAGCCCCAGCCGTTATGCAAAGTATGTCAGATTCGGCCGCCGGCATTCTATTGCAATTTAATATGGGGCGTGTTAGAATATCTAGAGTTGTCATCAGAAACAATGGAACGTTTTTTATGCAAGTCGTATTAGGAGGTGAACGTCAATGCCAAACATTAAATCTGCTATCAAAAGAGTAAAAGTAAGTGAAAAGCGCCGTTTGAACAACGCATCACACAAATCCGCTCTTCGTACTGCTGTCAAGACTTTCGAAACTGCTGCAACCGGCACGAATGTGGAGACTGCAAAAGCAGCCTTGATCGCTGCCAGCAAGAAATTGGACAAAGCAGCTAGCAAAGGCTTAATCCATAAAAATGCCGCTGCCCGCAAAAAATCCCGCTTAGCGAAAAAGCTGAACGAGCTTTCCGCTCAGGCGTAAATAACGTAACAACGAAAAAACCGATTCCTGAGGGAATCGGTTTTTTTCGTGCTGGCGGGTACCGCGCTTGGCTCTGCACTTAAGCCACAAGGCGCAAGAGAAACATTTCCAAGCCAAGCGCTTTATCGATTTTGCCGCTCTTCATTTGGTAATCCAGGTCGGCCAGCTGCTGCAGCAGCAGCGCGAGCCGCTTCAGCTCAAACCGGCTGGCCTGACCCGCCGCAATTTTCACCGCATAAGGATGCAGCCCGAGCTGAGAGGCCATCTGCTGCTGTGAATAACCCTGCTGCTGCAGGTCCTTGACTTGAAATATGATGCGGAATTGTCTCGCGATAAGTGCGACAATCTTGATGGGCTCTTCCTTGCGGCGCAGCAGCTCGGCAAGCATGGTGAACGCCTTGTCCAACTGGAGCTGAACCACATGCTCGATCAGTATGAATATGTTTTGCTCGACAGACCTGGTCACCAGCTGATCCAGTGCATCGGCGTCAATAGTTCCACCGCGCCCTGCGAAAAGCGCGCATTTTGCCAATTCGCTGGAGAGCGCCTGCAAGCTCGTCCCGGTGTACAAAATAAACTGCTCCACCACGCCCGGAGCAAAAGAGAAGCCCGCCCTGTTCGCTTCCCGTGTAACCCACTGTGTTAGCTGTTCTGCGGACAATGCCGCACAAGGGACAAGAGAGTCGGCCTGTTTAAGCGACTTGACCAATTTTTTGCGCTCGTCCAGCTTGTCCGCATTCACCGTCAGCACCACTACCGAAAAATCGGTTGGTGCCTTGATATACTCCGCCAGCCTGTCCACATTATGCTGCATCTTGGCGCTGTCCTTGGCGCCTGTCAAAAACAGCGCGTTGGAAGCGATCACCAGCTTGCGCGGAACCATGAAAGGCAGGGTTTCCGCCTCCTCAACCACCGTCTCGATCGGAGTTTCGGCCAGATCATAGCGTGAGACGGCAAAGGCTTTATGTTCGGGATCTATTAATGCATCGGTCAGCTTCTGGATCAATTCCTGGACCAAGTAGGACTCCGTCCCATAACACACATACACGGGAGCGAACGTGCCCTGCTGGATCTGCTTAATCGCTGATTTGTAATCCATATCCTCACCCGTCTTTTCCATCACGTCTATCGTAAATTAAGATATTATAGCAACAACAAAGGGATCACGTCAAAACCTGCCGGTTAAGAAGCGATCCCTCCGCGAAACCCCATCTATATAAACACTCGGAGGGAGGCTCTAGAAACCTTCTTCCGTGTGGTCATACGACGAAACTCGCTGTAACACACACACCCTTTATCTGCTGTTATCATACGCTGAAACGGTCCGTGGTGTGACACCGCGAAAGCGGCGAAATTTATTTTTTACGTTCTTTTTGTGCTTCTGCGTCGATTACATATGCCACCGTGCCGGCTTCACCGCTAATCTCATAGGTGAGCTCATAACCGTCCCAAGCTTTCAGAGCTATGGTTTCCGCTGCGCCCGCTTTATTCTGCGAAGTAAAAATCGTATTGCCGTCCTTATCAGCTATCGTTACCGTCCCTTCACCGGTGATTGACGCGGTGTACTTGCCGTCGGACGACGCTTTGGCAGCCGTAGTTCTCGCAAATCCCTGCGCCCCGACAATCATCGGGTCAGGCCGTGGGGCGGCTGGGCTATCCGGTTCAGGTGTCGTCTCAGGCACCGGCTCGTTCTGTGTACGCTCCTGTCCAGGCTGCTGCTCCGCAGGCGGCGCAGTAGGCGTCTGTGCCGGGGCGCCTCCATCCGGCACCATAAAGATGCCTGCCGGCTGCTCCGGTTGTGCAGGCTCAGCTGGCTGCACCTGCCCCGCCCGAGGCTGCTCTGGTTGCACCGCAGAGCTCTGGTTCGACTGGCCATTCGCAGCGGGCGGGTGCACAGGCGCGTTAGCTGTAGGCTCGCTCTGTTTGCCGTGTGCCGTTCCGCCGCTCTGCGGCGGGGAGGCGGGCGCATTTCCAGTCTTGCCATCCGCATTGCTTCCTGTGTTGTCAGCCTGCGACTGAGCGCGGGAATTATCGTACAGCGGCTCGAAATTCTCCAGTCCGCTGTTCGGCTGTTCCGCGTCCCCGTCGCCGCCGTTCACGCCGGAACCGTCACCCTGACCGGATTGCTCGGTGTCCGTGCGATCGGCGGAATTGGCGGCTGAGCTGCCAGCCATATCCTGACCAGACCGCTCGCTGCCGCCGGCAGCCCTCTCTGGCTGAGCCGGTTGCGGCATCAGCAGCTGCTCCGCTTCATTGTGCAAAGTCTGCTGCTGCTGATCGACAATGAAGAACCCGAGCACCAGACCCGCGGCAACAACACCGCCAATGATGCGGCCGGAGAAAAGCCCGCGCATCCGCCTGCGCTTGTCGGATAATTCGTCAGCGGCCGCATGGGCACGCTGCGACCTGCTCAGCGGCGTGTGTAAGCTGGCGGCCATCTGATCGCCGGCCAGCACATCCTCGACCGCCGCACCTTGATCGAGCTGCTGCAGCTTAGGCATGATGGCGTCCACCAAGCTGTATGCAGGCTTCACTTTAGGCAGCTGCTCGAGTTCCTGCGACAGAGCCACCAGCCGCCGGAACAGCTCCGTACAGTCCGGACAATTCTGCAAGTGGCCGAGCATTTGCTTATATTCTATTTCTTCGAGATCCTGATCGAGGTATCTCTGCATCAGTTCGATCACCTCTTGGCACATCATCTCCGCACACTACCTTTCTTCTTGATTCGCAACTGATACATTACAACAAGAATGAATCCGTGAGTGAAATCCCCCAAAACGCCGATGATGTCACGCTGCCTATCCTCGCATTGCATCACTTTGGGTCTTGTTATAATCGTGCAGAAACGTTTGTAATTGCTGCCTGGCCCTAAACAAATATGATTTTACCGTGTTGATGGGCAGATCCAACGACTCGGCGATTTCGTTGTAAGAGAAATCCTGCAAGTAGCGCAGTACAACCACCGACCTGTGATGTTCCGGCAGCTTATCAATTGCCTCTCGAATATCTTGGGCAATGTAGGCGGACATGACCTCATCTTCCACAGTTTTACTTGCAGTGAAGTTTAACTCATGCTGTTCGATCGAAACTGTCGGCTTCGACCGTCGGAATTTATCGATACACAAATTGGTCACTATCCGCTGAACCCAGGTTTTGAATTGAGCTTTCTCTTCATAGGAATTGATTTTTGTATAAACGCGCATTAACGCTTCCTGTGAGGCATCCATGGCGTCCTGCTCATTGCCCAGAATGTAATAAGCAGTGCGGTACACATGGTTTTCTATCTCACGCAGTAGGGTAATTAGAGCGTCGCGATCGCCCGACTGGGCAGCCTTTATCAGTTCCGGCGCTACCACTGGGATCCCCCTCTCTTGCAACCTTATAAACGCGGTTTCCGCCCGAAATGTTGCAATTTCCATTTTGGCTCTATTAAGAATATCAAATTTTCAATAGAAGGTATATAAGGGATAAGCTGCACCACAACAAAAAAGGCTTTCCCATGCGCGATGAGAAAAGCCGAAAGCGTCCGAGACGCGAAAGATCTATTATGCCTTCACAAAATCTAACAACTTCTTTTAAACCGAATATTCGCTTGCGCGTGAAGCCGGTCTTCTTTCCGACATGCCAACGCCGGCCAGTATGATGATGATGCCAACCCACTGCATCGCACCCGTCGGTTCTTGCAGCAAAAGTGCCGAGCACACGATCACTACCGGAAGTTCCACGGAGCCCAGCACCGATGCGAGTCCCGTCTCTATGGATGGCGCACCTTTGGCGTACAGATAGGGTGGCAGAATCATACCGAATACACTGAGCAGAATAGCCCAGAACCACAAACCCTCGGCCATTGCCCCGTTCCACAGAAACACGGGAGGCATCAAGCTCAACACGGCTGCCGCCGCTCCCGTCACCATCCATGTGCTGCGAGTCAGCGGCTGCAAATGAATGGCGACCCGCCCGCTGACCCATATGAAAGTCGTGTAGCAGCAGGCCGCCAGAAGCCCCAATACCACGCCTTGCACGCTCACCCGCTCCATCGAACCTGCCAATATACCGGAGGCAAGAACGGTACCGGCCATAACCAGTGCCATAGCTCCCCACTGATATCCTGTCGGAGCTCGCCTATCCGCCGCCCACCCGAGCAGCACGCCCATCCAAGTAAATTGGAACAGCAGGAGTACCGCGATGGAAGCATCGAGCACTTGTAATGAAAGATAATAGAAATATCCCGTTAGTCCGGTGAAAGCGCCGCTAACAAGTAATTTTATAATGTCACTCCACGTAATGCCCTTCATCGAGCGTAGTTGAAACAGGCTCAGCAGCCACAGTGTTACCGCACCGAACAGCACTTGGCTCCCGGTGATCTCCGCCGGTGTAAAGCCGTTTCTGTATCCAAGCTTGACGAACGTCGACAGCACGCCATAAGACGCTGCCCCCAACAATATCAACCAGATCGCTTTCCATCGGTTTGTTTTCATAAGCGGTTCCTTTTACGATTATTTCCCTCGCCCACCCGTGAAGCGCTCACTCAAGAGTGCTCACACAAGAACAAAATATAGCAGATGACCCGCGGTTATTCAAGAGTCACATTATATGTTGAAGGGGCTGTGCCGGATGAGACGTCCAGAGAGCTGCATAAGGTAACGGAGCCCGCCGAGATTGCAAAAATTTTTTCAGAACTTTAACTAAAATGGTTGAAAGCGCATACATTAGTACAAAACGCTGTTTTGCGTCAGCCGGTGCAGCTGTATCGTTGCATTGATGCAGCCCGGTGGCACAGTAAATTGAACTAGAGGGGGACTCAAAATGAAGCACACACGTTTACTCGCAGCACTAGGCTCCATCGCATTGGTCACTGGAGTGGTCGCTGCATGTGGAGGAGATGACGCCGCGCAGCCTACGGACACCAACGCTCCAGGCTCAGCTGATAACGCTCCGTTGGAAATTTCATTTGTGGTGCCGCAGGTGGGCGACATTCCCGCCAAAGACAATGTGATTGAAAAAGAAATCGAAAAATACACGAACACCACGCTGGAATTCCAATGGGTGCCGAGCTCTACTTATGACGAGAAAATCAACGTGATGATTGCAAGCGGCGATCTGCCGAAGATCATGCGCGTGAACTATGTTCCCACCGTTATTAATGCAGCGCAAAACGGCATGTTCTGGGATATTGGACCTTACCTGAAGGAGTATAAAAACCTTGCTGCCCAAAATGCGCAATACTACGAAAATATCAAAATCGATGGCAAGCTGTATGGTATCCCGCTGTACCGTGAGATTGGGCGGTCGGCGTTAATTTACCGCAAGGATTGGTTCGACGCGGCAGGCCTCAAACCCCCGAAAACATTGGATGATTACTACAATATCGCCAAGGGGATCGCCACAAGTGATCCGGATAAGAACGGGAAAAACGACACCTACGGCTTCATGCTTGATAAAAAGTATAACGACGGCTCCACCGCGAGCAATGTCGTCACGCGGCTTGCGGTAACCCAGGGCGGAGTGAACAAGTGGGGTGTTGACTCGAACGGAAAGATCACGGCGGAATTCATGACGCCGCAGTATATGGATGTATTGAAGCTGTTCCGTCGCCTGTATGCGGAAAAATTAATCAACCAGGACTTCCCTGCGCTGGAAGGTCAAGAGGCCGACAAAAAATTCGAGTCGGGCCAAGCGGCTATGAAAGTGAACGGTCTCGCCACAAACGCGGCGAATATATTTGACCGCATGGTGAAAACCCTCCCTACCGCCCAGCTGGATACCACCCATTGGGAAGGACCACAGGGATTCCGCATCGCCGCACAAAACGGCAACAACGGCTTTCATGTCTTCCCTAAGGCAACAGTGAAAACCGAAGATGAACTGAAACGCTTGTTGAAGTTTATGGATCAGCTGCTGGATGAGAAAATGTCGACTTTGCAAAAGCGCGGCATTGAAGGTGTTCACCATAAGAAGGTAGAGGATGGCATGGTGCAGTGGATTGACTTGACCGCTTTCAACCGTGAGGTCAAGCCGTACCGTGACGACCTGTTGAATTTTGAAACGTATAACGTACCGCCGCTGAAGGATTCCCCGCTCGCTATGAAAGGCTACAAAATGGAACCGGAAGGTCTGAATTACGCAGTCCATAACCCTGTGTTAAACTTGTCCTCCCAAACGTTCTCCGAGCGGGGCAAGGAGTTAGAGCTAATGATCAGCGATGCCGGAACCAACTACATCGTGGGAAAAATCGACGACGCAGGCTGGCAGGCGGCGGTGGACAATTGGCGGAAAGCAGGCGGCGACCTGATGATCAAAGAATATGAAGCAGCGTATGCCAAGCACAAAAAATAAGTTTTAATGCAGGATATTCATTCGCAAAATTTCGAATAAAGACGCAGCTACCCCGCAGCTAAGCGAGCTGCGGGGTAGTTGTGCTGCTGTTGTTTGCTTCGCGTGAAGAAATGAACTGCCTTTTCTTGTGCCGGGTGTAACCGTGGACAGCGGCACGCGGCCAGTCCATCACAGTGAAACGCCGTGCCGGTATCGTCCTTTCGATTAAACAGCTGGTTGCGTGAACAGAGGCCGGCTGGTTGGAGCTCAGCTGCGGTGACCTGTAGCCCATGAGTCCAACCATTTGATCATTTTCATGCGGGCATTCCATGTCTTGCGCAAAATGTTGAATAAGGCTGTACGTCTACCCAGCCGCATCTGCTCAACGGTCAGCCATGCCTCCCGCGGCAGCCGGCACAAGGATGAAATGATAAGACGCTCTTCTGCCGTAAATGGACGGTGTTTCTCGTAGCCCGAAAGAAACGCCTGGATGTATGGTGTCGAAAAATGGGTGACATTACTCAATGTTTTGGCGATTTCATAGTATCTCGAGCCTTGCCTAACTAATTCCCAGTCAATTAGATACAGTTCCCCAGAGCGGACAATAACGTTCGGTCTGGTTACATCTCCATGTATGAGTACGGGCTTCTCCATTCGCAGATTCCGCTGAACGGACGATAGCCGCAGGGTTTGCCATGCCTCTTCAGCCAGCGCCAAGCAGCGTTCTTCCTTCTTCCTAACCCACCGGCCGAAATCGTTGTTCTGACTCCGCATGGAACGCAGGTGACGGGCAAACATGCCGTGGTGCCGCTGCAGCCGTTTGATTTCCAGCGCGGTAAATGCCGACTGAGCAGAGCAGCGCCGCCGTGAAACGCGGTGCAGTTGCGCCAACACCTCGCCGAGCTTTTCATAGTCCTGCTCGCTGCCCATTGCAGAACCTTCCAGCCACTCCGTTATATAATAGAGCCGACCGTGTGTCTCCGCTGCATGCCGGCCTTTGATCGTCAAGCGCCACTCCGGCAAATGATTGAAGTTAGCCCGCTGCAGCCAGGTATTGTGGGCATATACCCGGTTTAGGCGGGCTCTCGGACCGCGGAAGGCTTTTAGGAAAAACACTCCTTTGTCCGTCAGCACCCGGTAGCCGGCTATCTTTTTGTAATGGGAAGAGCAAGGGAGTATTTCATTAGCGCGCAGACCATACTGCATCAAAATAGCATTCAGCTGCCTCATCTTTGCAGTGTCGATTTTAACCGGCCCCCTTTTGTCTGTCATGCGATGCCGGTCGGACATCTGTTGATGAAGTGTATGCATGCTCGCCTAACTGGGTGCTTATTTACGCGCTTTTTTACCTTTCAGCGATTACCCCTCCAGCGCTCTTTGGTAAATATTCCGGATATCGTCAATGTTCAGTGCTTTAGGACTACGGTTCAACAGCCTGGTTTGCTTGATGGCGTCATCAGCCAGTGAGTCGATGTCTTGTGCTTTAATGCCGTACGCGCTGAGCGACGACGGAATGCCGACATCACGGGTTAAATCGCGAATAGCTTGCAGTGCAGAGAGCGCATTGTCTCTGGTTGACGCAGTCTTAGTACCCACGCCCATAGCGAACGCAACTTTTTCCATTTTATCAATGCACGCCGGTAATATGAATTCGTATACATACGGGAGCATCAACGCGTTCGATTCTCCATGCGAGATATGGAACAATCCCCCCAACGGGTAGGCAAGCCCATGAACGCCGGCAGTGCCCGCATTGAAAAAGGCGAGTCCGGCGATCGTGCTGCCCCACGCCATAGCCCTCCTCGCTTCCTTGTCATGACCTTGCCACACCGCTTTGCGGATATTTTTAGCGATCAGCGTGACGGCCTCTAACGCCAGAGTGTCCGTCAGCGTCGACGATTGGATCGATGTGTATGCTTCCAATGCATGCGTGAAAGCGTCAACGCCCGTGGCGGCAGTGACACGAGCGGGCACACTGTATGTAAATTCCGGATCTATAATAGCCGCATCGGCCAACAGAAAGTGATGAGTGATAACATCCTTCGACGACTCCAGCGTGAACACGGCGATATCCGTTACCTCAGACCCCGTGCCGGCGGTGGTGGGAATTAAAATTTTGGGAAGCCCTTTATGTTCTAATTTTTTCGTGCCGGTCAGATTCAAATAATCGCTGATCTTTCCATCATGTAAAGCGAGCACAGCTGCGGCCTTCGCCATATCCAGCGCGCTCCCCCCGCCTGCGGCGATGACGAGCTGCGCTTTTGACGCCCTCACCGCTTCCACCGCTGCATCGCCTGCGGACAACGGCGGCTCAGGAACGATATTGTCATAGATGGAGTACTGAATGTGCTGCTCCGTAAGCACATGTTCGATCCGTTTAATAGCACCGGATGTGACCAAAAACGGATCCGCAAAGACGATCACCCTGTCTACTCCAAGTGCTGCGCATTCATCACTTATCTTCTGAATGCTGCCTTCGCCGAAATGTATCTTTATGGGAGAAATAAATGTATTCATCATTACCACCCCGTTGTCAGGTTATCGTGAGCATCGAACTTCATTTCCTCCGCCTTACCGAGGATTTCAATGCTTGCATCGCGTTGCAGATCCGACAATACCGCATCAGATACAGACAACTGTTCCAAGTGCAATGTATTCGCGATGTGCACGATCCTCGCGTCTTCGCTGCTTACGCCCCAATTGGACCTTAGGGCTGCGGCAATCGCCAACCGGTCATTATCCAACACGATCGGCACGGCGGCGCGGGTCAAAAATGTGCTTGTGATCACATTCTCATTCATTGTTGGGAAGTCTACTTTGTCGAACAATCTGCGGGTGGTCAAATCCGCTAGCCCGATGCCGAGAGCGTTGCCGTGTGATGCTTCGCTCAAGTCACGCGCCAGGATGTATTTGATCCGGGGAGCGGCCGGTTCCTGTACGCCCGGAATGCGTATCCGGCCTATAATATTCGTATCCATCCCGGTGCCGCTGTAGTTCTTGCCGATCTCATCCACTATTAAGAAATCTATGTCCTCCGCCGGAAGCTTCGGCATAAGGGCTGCCGACTGCTTCAGCAGCTGCTGTTCGCGTATCTCGATGAGGTGCGGCGGAATCGACTCCATAATCGCGGTCCGTTCCAACGCATTTTCAACCAAGCCGATGCCGCATATAATTTTCCCGCTCCGCAGCACAACCCTGGCGGCTTGCGGCATTACGTCGCGGATACCGTGAATGCCGTATGTATGAAGCATCAATGCTTGCTTGTGCTTGCCCAAACCAATCGTCGCCATTTTCATGATTCCGCTTTCAATATTAGACTTGAAATCGGTATGCAGCTTAATCCTGTTGATAAGAATGACTCCATCAGACTCAAAAGCATGCCGATCCATATACACCGGAATGCCATCATCCGTTGCACCGATCTCTGCCACTTCCATTGAAGATATGATGGGCGCTTGGCAGTATGCTTCCGTTATGCCAAGGGAATGCAGCACCTCTATCTGCCCTTCAGCGGTGGCGCCGCCATGGCTCCCCATACTCGGCACGATAAAAGGCCTGCCGCCAAGCTTTTTGACCTCGTCGCAGACGCTTTTGGTGATTTCGGCGATGTTCGCTACACCACGGCTGCCGGCTGTAACCGCGATGCGCATCCCCGGCTGAATCACGCCGCTCATATGCGTGCGTGCAAATTCACTTGCTACGGCACCCGCGATATCGGTGATACTTGGTCCCGTGAATTTTTGCCGGATTCTCGTCATCTTAGGTAGTTTCATTGGATCGCTTCCTTTTGTCCTTTTTCAACCATGCAATCAATTCTTGCTCCCGTTCTTGGTTCATGCGCTGGGACAACTCTGGGGTCCACTGATAAAACCCTTGACCGTTTTTTTGCCCATAGCGGCCGTTTTCCACATGCTCACGCATCTGCGCCAGCGAACCGGAATGCGTACTCAAGTCGGGAAACAAATAGGTGGAGATGGAATCGAACACGTCGAGTCCGCCCATGTCGGCGGTCATAAACGGACCCGTGACGGCAAGCCGCCGCCCGATGCTGTACCGCACGGCTGCATCAATGTCCTCCACGCTCGCAACCCCCATTTCCGCTATATACTGCGCCTCACGAAATAGCGCATACTGCAGCCGGTTGACGATCGATCCGAGCACATCCTTTTTCAGTTCGACCGGCTTCTTGTTCATAGATTGCAGCAATGACATTGACCGTTCAACTGCCCTGTTGGATGTCTCCTCCCCGCGGACAACCTCGACGAGAGGAATGAGGTGAGCCGGGTTCCAAAAGTGCGTCACAAGGATTCGGTGCTTATGTGTCGCTTGCCTGCCGATGTCTGTTGGACTCAAGCCTGAAGTGTTGCTGGCCAAAACTACGTCCTCCCCACACATACGATCCAGCTTTTCATACCACTGCTGCTTAAGCGCTAATTGTTCCGGTATGGCTTCTATTACAAAAGTTGCTGACGACACGCAATGTTCAAGTGAAACGGTAAATGCAATACGACCCGCGATCGCGGCCCGCTCGTCAGGAGTTACCAGTCCGTTGCTTTCCAGAATGGTCAACTTCTCCTGTACGCCGGCTGTGGCCCTGCTGATATCCTGCGAATCTACAGACCATACTTTGACCGACAGGCCCGCCCACGCTGCCGTCAGAGCAATAGAATGACCCATCAGGCCGGCGCCAATCACGGATAACTGTTCATGCATTAGGAAATCACTCCCACCCGTTGGTATCTGTGCACAATCGCATTTGGCTCATGATGCGTCGCAAACGCGTCAAACCGCGGTCCAGCCACCGTCTACACGGATAGTCTCCCCTGTGACGGAATTAGCGAGATCCGAAGCCAAGTAAAGCACAGCACCGGTGACATCCCGTGCGCTGGCCATCCGGCCGATGGGGATACGGCGCATTACATCCTCCAAAAACACCTGATCCTTGAACATCTGAGCTGTGAGCTCTGTTTCGATGAACGTAGGGGCTACCGCGTTGACGAGCACTCCATCGTGCGCCCATTCCACGGCGAGGGCCTTGGTCAACTGCACCACGCCGCCTTTGCTGGAGCAGTACGCTGCACGTTTGAAGTAACCCACGAATGCCATTTGTGATGCGATGTTAATGATTTTGCCGCCGCCTTGACGAATCATAACCTCACCCGCACGCTGACAGGCAAAGAATGTGCCTTTCAGATTGGTGTTTAACACGGTGTCCCAATCCTGTTCGGTAACTTCGAGCGTGGGCTTGGCAATATTGGTCCCGGCGTTATTGACCAGCACATCGATTCGGTCGAATCTATCGACGACCGCATCTATCATTTGCCGAATTTCGCTAACTTTTTGCATATCGCATGTAATGGCAAGGCTGCCGGGCGCACGGCTCTTTATCTCATTCCAGGTCTGGCTCAACGCTTGTGAGTCTCTCCCCGTGATGACCACTTCCGAGCCTAATGACGCCATCGACAGTGCTATATCCTTGCCGATGCCTTTGCTGCCGCCTGTTACCACTACCACTTTTCCCTTTAAGCTGTCAAAATTCATTCTGCCACCCTCCCAGATAGAGTGAACAATTTTTCAATGGTATACGCCAATAAGCATTCGCTAAAATGACACTACGGGCTGGCACGCCAGCATTCGGCTGACGAAGGAGCAATCAGTGCGAAGCCGAAAGCCTGTCAAGGCAGGCGACGCTGCCGCCTTGAGAGATGGCACTCCAGGCTTCAGCGAGGGTGCACAACGTCATGCGCGCTAAACGATTGCGGCGTGACTGCCATCGTAAGCAGCGCGGTATATAGCTTCAATTTCCTTGACCGTCAGCCAGCGCGGATTGTTATTTAACAGCCGGTCGATTTTGCCGGCCTCTTCCGCCAACAGGGCAATGTCGGCGGCCGTGACTCCCACGTCACTAAGCGTTGCAGGAATGCCCACGTCCTGTGACAGCTTCGCCATGGCTTGCACCGCTTTCTCTGCTGCGTCACGCAAAGACAGTCCATCCGTATTTTCGCCCAGCGCGTTCGCCACATTAGCAAATTTCGTTAAATTGGCGATGACGTTATACTTCATCACATAGGGCAGCAATAATGAATTGGCCACTCCATGGGGGACTTTGAATTTGCCTCCGAGCGGATAAGCCAGCGCGTGTACCGCCCCCACTCCGGCGTTGCCAAGGGAGATTCCCGCCATCAGGCTGCCCATGGCCATATCTTCCCGAGCGGCGATGTTGTTACCGCTGTACACAGCAGATCGCAGCGACCTTGAAATCAATTGAATCGCGTGCAGCGCAACGCCGTCCGTTAACTCCGTCGCCCGTCCGGCTGTGTACGATTCCACCGCGTGGACCAACGCATCCATGCCCGTAGCGGCGGTCACCTTCGGCGGCACGGAAACGGTCAGCTCGGCATCGACAATCGCAACATCCGGCAGCAGATGAGGGCTAACTATGCCCTTCTTCACATCGTCCTTAGCATCCGTAAAAATCGCGTTATAGGTCACCTCGGAGCCGGTGCCGGCGGTTGTGGGGATCAATATGAACGGAATGCCTTTATTTCGTACCTTGTCAATCCCGATCAGTTCCCGCACGTCGCCGGGATTGGTCAACATGATCGCGAGCGCTTTGGTAACATCGAGCGCACTTCCTCCACCCAGGCCGATTAATACGTCGTAATCTCGTCCCGCGATGGAGCGGGCAATCCGCTCAACATTCTCAAACGGCGGCTCGGGCACAACCTCATCTATCACGTCCACTGTGATGCCTTGGGCTTCCAACGGACGGGTTACTCTCGCGGTCAAGCCGGTTGCGTTCAACACCTTGTCGGTTACGACGAGCGCTTGTCGGGCTCCCAACTTAACCGCCTCGCCCCCGACCTGCTGCACAGACCCGATCCCTGTTATTATTACGCCCGGTGTGCGGAATGTAGAAGATACACGCATATTGGCTCCCCCTAATATAAGCGAATTCCGATGAACTTGGTTTCCGTCATATCTTCGATCGCATATTTGACGCCTTCTTTGCCAACGCCGCTCATCTTAACGCCGCCGTATGGAATGTGATCTGTACGGAACGTGGAGACGTCGTTAATCCAGACACCGCCGGTTTCGAGCATATCGGCCACCCGGAACGCCCGGTTTATGTCGGTTGTGAACAGGCCTGCTTGTAAGCCGTAGTCGGAATCGTTGGCTGCGGCTACTGCTTCTGCCTCGGAATCAAACGGAATGACCGTAATCAGCGGCGCGAATACTTCCTGGCACACGACCTTCATATCATGCTTGGTGTCAGCTAATACCGTTGGGGAAATGATATTGCCGTTTCTTTCTCCGCCTGTCAAAATCGTCGCTCCCTGATCGGCTGCTTCGCGAATCCATTCCTCTGCTCTCGACGCAGCCTGCTCGGAAATCATAGGTCCGATATCGGTAGTTTCTAAAGCCGGATCGCCTGCCCGCAGCGCGGCAACTTTCGGAACGAGCAGTTCGAGCACCTGCGCATAAACGTCCCTCTGAACATAAACCCGCTGCACTGAGATGCAGGCTTGCCCCGAGAATGCGAAGCCGCCTCTGACAATACTCGCGACAGCAAGCTCCAGATTGGCATCGTTGAGAACGATGTTCGGAGAGTTCGAGCCGAGCTCTAGCGTGACCTTGCGCGGACCGGCCATGTCTTTGATTTTCCAGCCGACCGGTCCGCTGCCGGTAAAGGTGACTTTTTTGACCAACGGATGCGTCACCAGCGGCTCTACCAGATCAACTCCAGTGCCGTTCACAACATTGAGCGCCCCTTTGGGAAAGCCTGCCTCTTCGAGCAGTTTCGCCAACTTCATAGCGGAAAGCGGTGTTTTTTCCGCCGGCTTCAGCACCACCGTGCAGCCTGCGGCAAAGGCGGTAGCTACTTTGTGCAGCACGAGGTTAAGCGGAAAATTGAACGGTGTGATCGCAGCCACAACGCCGATCGGATAGCGTTTTGCGAAACCAATCCGGTTTTCCCCGCCGGCAGCGCTGTCCACTTTGATCAGTTCGCCATTGTTTGCCTTAGCCTCCTCTGACGTAAAGCGAAGCAGCTGAACAGCGCGCCCTACCTCTGCTTGCGCATCGCGTATGGGCTTGCCCGCTTCACCTACCAGCACTGTGGCGAAGTCTTCCAACTGCGCCTCAAGGCGATCCGCTGATCTCCGAAGAATCTCAGAGCGCTGGTGGGCTGGCATGGTTTTCATCGTTTCGTGGAACACGCGGTGCGCGGTTTCAACGGCCCGCTCCACATCCTCACGCGAGCCATATTCGACAACCCCGACAACCTCACCGTTATAAGGGCTTCTAATGTCATGAGCCTGGCGACCGCCGCCAAGCACCTCCACGCCGTTAATTAGTGATCCTATACGCATAATTTCATTCTCCTCCTACATCCCCAAAAAGGCTTTCTTTACGTGATCGTGATTTAACAATTCTTCGCCCGTACCCTCAAGGCTGATCCCGCCGTTTTCCAGCACATAGCACCGGTCAACGATTTGCAGCGTCTGCTTCACGTTTTGCTCGACCAGCATTATGGTAATTCCCTGGCTGCTAATCTGCTTGATCAGATTAAACAGAGTTTGCACCAATAAAGGCGACAACCCCAGTGACGGTTCATCAAACATCAGCAGTTTGGGTCTGCTCATCAATGCTCGGCCGATAGCCGCCATCTGCTGTTCCCCGCCCGATAGTGTTTTGGCAATTTGTTTCTTTCTCTCCTTTAAGCGCGGAAGCAGCCGGTACACTTGCTCCAATGTCTCATGCCGATGCTGCTTAGCCTCTCTGTGCGTGGACCCGATCAGCAGATTCTCTTCCACACTCATCAACGGAAACAGCTTTCTGCCCTCAGGTACTTGCACAATGCCAAGCGGCACCCGAGCGTGAGCCTCTAACCCGGTCAAATCATCGCCCAAAAACTGTATAGTCCCGCTGGTCAGCTTGCGCAGTCCGGATATCGCGTTTATGGCGGTTGATTTCCCTGCCCCGTTGGAACCGACAATACTGACGATTTCTCCATCGTGCACCTCCAAGTTAACGCCTGCTAAAGCTTGCATGCCGCCATAATGAACACTAAGATTTTTTACTTTAAGCATGATGATCGTCCCCCAGATAAGCAGATATAACCTGTGGATTCTGTGTTACCTCATGCGGTGTGCCTTCGGCAATCGGTTCGCCGTAATTGATCACCAGAACGCGGTCGCACAGTGCCATCACCGCCCTCATAACATGTTCGATCATCACGATGGTCACGCCTGCGCTGCGAATAGATTTAATCAGCTCTACTGCTTCATCGACTTCACTGGGTGTAAGACCGGCCAGCACCTCGTCCAGGAGCAGAAGCTTTGGCTGGGTGGCGAGTGCCTTCGCCACCTCCAGGCGTTTTCGGTCGACGATGGTTAGGTTTTTGGCCAATACATCTTTCCGGCTCTCTAATCCGACCATTGCGACCACTTGTTCGGCCCGCCGGAGCGCCTCGCTGCGGCTGTTGGTTCTCGCAAAGGCGCCAACCGCTACGTTGTACAAAACGGTCCGGGAGCCGAATGGCTTCACGATCTGAAACGTGCGGCCAATCCCCTCGTGACACAGCTGATGCGGTGGTTTGCCCACGATGTTTTTACCATAAAACATGATTTGTCCGGAATCCGGCTTAATGTAGCCCGAGATTTGATTGAACAGCGTCGATTTCCCCGCCCCGTTAGGGCCGATCACCCCGTATATCTGTCCGTCTGTGACAGTCACCGACAAATTTTTGGTTACCGTTAATCCGCCGAAGCTTTTGTTTAAATCAGTTATTTGGAGTACTGCCATCGTGCTTCCTCCTCTCGCCGGAGCCGATTGCCACTGTCTTTTTTGACGAGAGCGCTGGAGCAAGCCGCGTGAAGAAAAAATGCTGCAAAGGACCAACGATCCCTTTCGGACAAAACAGAATGACGCAGGTGACAATGACCCCATAAATGATCAGATGCAGGCCGGGTATGCCATCCCCCAGGTAAACTCTGGAAACCTCGCCCACGGTGCCCAGCAAAATCGCGCCTATAAACGGTCCGAATACGGTGCCGATGCCGCCGACAATAGCATTAAAAACCATTTGAGTTGACATTTCCGGACCTGCCACCGTATCCGGCTGCAGGATCCCCATCAGCTGTCCGAAGAATGTGCCGCCGATTGCGGTAAAAAATCCGCTGATCGCCGCCGCATACAGCTTCACTCGTGAGGTGCTGATGCCAAGTGCTTTGGCCGCTTCCTCATCTTCACGTATGGCGGTGAGATAGAAACCAAGCTTCGAGCGCTCAATGTACCATGAAACGAACAAAACAACCGCCGTCAAGACAAGGATAATATAATAATAAGGCACGCTGGTAAGGAATTGAAAGCTAGCGAAACCGCCGTCCATTTGCAGCGGTATAATCAACCCTTCCAAAGAGCCCAACTCAATGGGGCCGATTCTTGGCACCGATTTCAAAATGGTCAGCAGCCCACCGGAAAACGCGACCGTTGCGATAGCGAAATATGCACCCTTAAAACGGAACGTGGGTATCCCGATCAACACGGACACTGCCGCCACAACAATACCCCCGATAATCATTCCCACCCATGGAGTCAAGCCCAAATTCATAAATAAAAGGGTCGAAATGTAGCCGCCCAACGCCATAAACGCGGCATGACCGAACGATAGCTGACCGGCGAATCCGCCGACTATATTCCAGCTCGTCGCAAGATAGGCGTGCAGCAGAATAAACACGCAGCTTTTCAGCAGATAATCGTCATCTCCGATTAACAGCGGCACCGAGGCGAGCAGGAGCCCAAGGACGCCGAGAGGCACAAATTTTCTCATTATTATCACTCCTCTTACCAATCGTGTGGAGAACCGAATAACCCGGATGGGCGGATGGTTAAAAATATGAGAAAACCAAACAGTACAAATGCCGGAGCCAACGTCTGAGCCACGAACACCGTTGCTACGGATTCGACAACGCCGATCAGAAGCCCTCCGATGAGGGCACCGGGGATGCTCCCCAGTCCACCAAGTACGACGGTGACAAAAGCCGTAGTCCCAAATAAGCCGCCGATAGTCGGATACAGCTGATTGAAAGGCAGTAGAGCTACCCCCGCTGTACCCAGCAAAGCCATCCCGAGGCCAAATGCGATGTTGAAGGTTCTGCCCACATTGATCCCCATTAGCTTCGCCGCGCTGCGATCCTGTCCGACGGCACGAATTTGGCGGCCGATTTCCGTTTTATTCATAACGAGATAAAAAATAATCGTCACGATGATGCAAAGTACGAAGGCGTAAATGCGCGAGAGGCCTTCATGGATGCCAAAGAAGGACACGGTTGCGTCGGAAAAGGAGGTTTTGATGGTACGATAATCTCCCCCTACAGATGCCAATATCCCGTTCTCAAGAGCTATCGATACCGCCGCCGTCAGAAGCAGAGCGCCTACAGGCTCTCGTACATCCGCTTCCTTGTTCAGCACGGGCTGTACCAAAAAATGATTGCACGCGTAGCCGATCACGAACATGGCGGGCACCACGATGATCAGCGATATGTATGGGTGCAGTCCAAGGGTGGTCACGCCGAAATATGATAGGAACATAGCGATCATCAAAAAGGTGCCATGTCCAAAATTAATGACTTTCATAATGCCGAAGATGAGCGTCAAACCTAACGCTATGAGCCCGTAAACCGAACCCATCAGAATGCCGTGCACGATCGCTTGACTCATGGTCCAGTCCTCCTTGTGAAGCTCGGATAACAGAGAAGCGGGAGCCTCCCCCGCGCCAGCGAGCAGGTCGTATGTCCACCCCCTTGGGGGCTAATTATTCCGGCTTGTAAGGGAATACCATTTGAGATCCTTGCCGAGCGTCGGCCGCCGGCCAGACGGTGACACGCTCCACCTTGCCGTTTACCTTTTGGAATTGAGCCATGACCAGACTTGGGTCGGGCAGCGTATTTTGTTCGTTGAAGTGGATCTTTTTCGTATAAATTTGCGTCGGACCACTTGCGATGTTGGTTTCTTTCAGCGCCTTACGGAGTGCCTCCGTGTCTGTCGACTTCGCTCTCTCCAACGCATCGGCTATCGTGTATATGGCCGCATATTCCTTTATTTGTTCACCGCTTGGATGTCCTCCGAACTTCTGCACGAACGCTTGATCCAACTCTTTCGACCCAGGTCGGCTAACATCAGGCTCCCACGCGGAAATATCAAACCAGTTCAGCGCGTCCTCCCCGGCGTTTTTTAAGAATTGCACATCTGCTGTTCCACCGGAAGTAGCGATGAATGCCTTCGGCGTCACTTTCTGCTGTTTAAAGGCCTTCGCCAGCAGCGTGCCGTCCTGCACATAAGAGACCATGAGAATCACGTCTGGGTTGGCGCCGTTGACTTTGTTCGCTACAGGCGTCAGATCCGTCGCCTTGCGGTCGTACGCCTCGTCGAGAATGATCTGGTAGCCGGCTTTCGGCAGATCCTCCTTCCAATATTTTGCCACCCCTTGTCCCCATGAACTATTCTCGTACACGAGCGCTGCCGTTTTGATGTCGGTTCCCTTGGCTTTAAGATCATTCATGAAGTTGATTTGCGACGTGACGCGCATTTTGGATGTATCTGCGATCCGGAATACGTTCTTGAAGCCGCGTGTCGTGATCACATCGTCAGAAGGAACGCCGGCGAACCAGATCTTGTTTTTCTTTTCGGCTTCCTGAGAGGCGGGCAATGTCATGCCAGACTGATAAGCGCCGGTGAGCAGGGTGACCTTCTCCTTATCAATTAGCCGTACTGTTTCCGATACCGCCGCCTGCTGGTTGCCTTGGCTGTCTCCAATAACGAGCTCGAGTTTGGCGCCGCCCAGAGATTTGATGCCTCCTTTTGCGTTAATTTCGTCCACGGCATATTGAATCGCTTGTTTGCTTTGGTTTCCGAGCGGCGCAGCATCTCCCGTTATCGGCAAAATGACTCCGATCTTTACCGCACCATTCACGGCGCCACCGCCGCTGGAACCGCCAGCGCCGCCAGTGACGTGAGCTGCGCCTCCGTCTGCCCCGCTGCTGCCGCCGCCACAGGCCGCTATGCCAAAAGCAAGAACCGCACTCATGATGCTTAAAGACACTTTTCTCATACGAAGACCCCCTAAAGGATTTATAAGTTTCGCGCCTGGTGAAGGCGATTGAAACCGCTTTAAAGAATACGTATTCAAAAAATACCGTATATATGTAGATGAAACAACGCAGCATGAAATTTATCAGGTGAAACGTTTATGCTATTCAATATCACTTTGATTCGACGCGAATGCCGATGGCATTACTTTCTGCTTTGAACGCCTATGCCGACTGGTACGTGGTATGGAGGAATGAAAATCGTCGTGATGTAAACGCTTTTAAGAATACGTATTCAATCAGTAGGATCTTGTCGGTTGAACCCATGCCGCAACCAGACCCGATACAGTGAAAAAGCAGCCGCCTGCCCGCTGTTACACGTGCACATCTGAGGCGGCGATATTATCCGCCACACCAGCTTTAGCTGCGGGCTTTACAAGTGGTGCTGCGGACGACTAACTCCGGCATCAGTACGATCTGCTTGGGCGTGGATGTGCTTTCCCTGCCCTCGATCATATCGATGAGGCTTTCCACTGCCATCACACCCATCGCAGATTTTTCATGTCCCACGCTGGTTAGCTTGATTGCGCGATGTGACGCCAATTTGATATTGTCAATGCCGGCCAAGCTAACTTGCTCGGGAATCTTGAGCCCGATGGATAACAAAGCATTCATACACAGCAGTGCAATCGAGTCATTGGCACATAAGATCGCCGTCGCAGGCTTCGGCCCGTTCATTATTTTCCATACTGCCTTGGCGGCCTCAACCTCCGGTTGATCCAAAAAATAGACTAGGTCGGCATCCACACTGTTGCCGCTGTTAAGCACCGCTTGAGTGAAGCCATGGTACCGTTCTTTGAAGGTTGAAATATTACCGCTCTTGGAAATATAGGCAATGCGGGTATGCCCCAGATCCAGCAAGTGCCGTGCTACAAGCCCCCCGGCGAGCACATTGTCCATGACCACGTAGTTGCCGCCCGTCTGCAGTTTGCGGTTAAACAGCATATAAGGCACGCCTGACAACTGCAGATCTTCAAATACCGGATCGTCAAGCTTGAGCGACGACAAAAGAATTCCGTCGACCGAGCTGTCGATCGCAGTTTCCAGCCACGTGGACGTGAGCTTCTCATCGAAGCTGACGGTAATGTTATACCCTTTTTGGCTCGCATGCTGGATAATGGAGTCGATAGTTTCCGCATAAAAAGGGTTTAACACAGACCCTGACACCAAAGCAATCGTCTTCGTGCTCTTGGTCACCAGACTTCTGGCTATCAAATTAGGCCGGTAATTCAATTCTTCGATTGCCCTGAGCACTTTCTCTCTGGTCTTGGGCTTGACTCCCGCTGCGCCATTTAACACACGGGAAACGGTTGTTTGCGATACTCCAGCTCTTCTCGCTACATCTTTGGATGACGTCATATTTTTCTACCCCGGAAATACGTATTCGATAAATGCTGTTGTGTCATGGGCCTGCACTAAAGAGTGCTTGGCACATGAAAATGAATACGCATTCATTCAACCAAAGTATATTTTAAATTCACCGTCCTGTCTACCATTATATTGAAGTTGCCGCAGGAAGAAAACGCGACATGTCAGGTGACGACAGGCGTTTGGTGCGGCACGCATCGTGCCAAGAAATACGGATGGCCGGCGTAGGTGCAGCAGCTCAGCGGCTGTGGAGTTACCAGCTTGTGACCGCCCAGTTGGGCACGTGAAAGGCGGTGGCGAACAACCATGCACACGGGAACATTGCAACCGAGCCGCTCATGCAAGGGCGCCGTAGCTCAGGTCATGGGCTAGGCGGGACTAGCAGCGTGGCAAGAAGTAGGAGACGCCGGTATGTTTGGTCATACCGAGGGACCTATGCATTACCAAGCAACACAGCCGCCGCCGAGACAGGCGAACCCGCCATCCGGCTGGGGCTGGCGAACACACGCGGAGTGGCACACTTTCCCACAGAGGTCCGAGCTTGTGTCCAAACAGGCCGAGACAGGCGAACCCGCCATCCGGCTCGGGCTGGCGAACACACGGAGTGCACACTTTCGCACAGAGGTGCGAGCTGGTGTCCAACAGGCCGATGGCAGGCGAACCCGCCATCTGGCTCGGGCTGGCGAACACACGCGGAGTGACACACTTTCGCACAAGAGGTCCGAGTTTGTTGTCCCCCAGCGGATGACTAGCCGAGCGGCTGGGTGGGTCTATCCGACAGTTTGGTACGTATGCGAATTGTACCGTCCCGTATCCGCATCTGAACCTCCCCATGCAGATCGGTACGCAAAACTTCCATTTCCCGCTGCTCCAAGCGATCCACCACCTGAGGGCTCGGATGCCCATACGTATTGTGTGCCCCAACTGACATGACCGCAACGCTCGGCCGCCAGAAGTCCAGCCATTGCGCGCTTGAAGACGTTTTGCTGCCATGGTGAGCCACCTTCAGCACATCCACCTGCCGCTGCTGAGTCTGCGTCTGCTCTCGCTGCGCTGCTGCGGGCTGACTGGCCTGGGCAGCAGCCTTCGGCTGGGCTTCATCGTTCGCAAGCGCATGTATTATGCTTGCTTCAGCGGCTTGATCTATGTCGCCAGTAAACAGAAACCGCGTTCCCAACATTTCCATCAGGAAAACAACCGATGCCTCGTTCTGCTCCTGTTCCGACCGCAGCGCTCCCGTGGGATCCGCCTGCTGCGGATGCAGTATATGCAAGGTCGTGTGCCGGTCTGCCACCAGCGTGTCACCGGCGAACGCTTTGACCAATTTCACCTGTTTATCCAGTGCGGTTTGAAACAATTGCTCTACACGGGCACCCGGCTTAAAAGTACCGTTAAAGACTAGATGTTTGACCGGTATTTGTTCTAGCACAGCCTGGAGCCCTCCGATATGGTCCGTGTCTTGATGGGTAACAATCATGTAATCAATTGTCTGCACCCCGCGCTTCTTCAGCAGCGGCACCAGAAGCTTACGCCCGACCTCATACGGATCCCTGCGCTGCTTCCATTCGTCACCCGGTTTGCGAAAGGTCAACGTACCGCCACCGTCTATCAAGATCACACTTTCACTCTGCGGGCTTCGGATTAAGACGCTGTCCCCCTGCCCTACGTCAATGAAGTCGACCCGACCGTCGTGCTGCCACAGATTCTCAGACGTATAACCGTACCCTAGCAGGATCAGCAGCACCAGTACCGACATAGGGGCCCGCACTTGCAGCCATACTGCCCGCCAGCGCTCAATCTGGGGATTAATGCGTGCCGGCAGATTGAGCATCGGCCCCGCTGTGCCTTTCCTCTGTGCCTGCGACCGCAGCAGCCCCCAGACGATGGCTGTGCAGACCAAATAGTAGGCAATCATCCACTCTATGCCGGGGCTTGGCCAAATCGTTTGGAATATCCCCCAACCGCTGGTCACTTCGACCAACGCAAAAATCCAACTATTCAGCTCTGCAATCAGCCACGCGAGTGCCTTTCCTGCAGGGATGTACACTAGACCGACAATCAGAGCGGCGGTGCCAGCAGGCATTGTCACTAGGCTGAACACGGGCACCAGGCATAAATTAGCTGCCAGCGATAGAAGTGAGAATTGGTTGAAGTAATAAATCGACACCGGAAAGGACACACATTGCGCAACAAGTGTGATGGACAAAGCGTTTTTCCACGTTTGGGATCGCAGCGGGAGCAGCTTATTGACTGCAGGGACACCCAAAATCAATCCAATCGTCACTAAGAAGGAAAGTTGAAAACTTACGTCCATCAAGTAATATGGCTCCCAAATCAGCATCACCAAGCCCACCAACAGCACAGTATGCAGCCCATCCTTCAAAATGTGGCGGTATGCGGCATAGAGCGCAATTATCGCCATCAGCCCAGCCCGCACAATCGACGGAGATGCCCCTGTCACCGCGATATAAACAGGCAGTAGTGCCATGGCCGTGACCAAATAAGTTTCCCGCGTAAAACCAAACCTTCGCATGAGCCACAGCAAGCATGCCAGAAATATCGCCACATTTAAGCCCGACACAGCCAAAATATGAGTCAGTCCGAGTTGCGAAAACCGTTGAAACTGCGCGGGGTCCATATCGTCCGTGAGTCCGATCAGCATGCTTTGCATGAAACCGGCCTGCTCCTGTGGAAAAATCGACGCGATGCCGTCGGCAAGAAACGCGCGAAACCGATCGTTCCAACGCAACACGTCGAGCAAGCTCCATGCCTGGGAAGACAGCGGCTCGACGTTGTTTATACCTTTCACGGCGAATTGCCAGTGGATGTGCTGCAGACGCAAATAATTGCGGTAATCGAACCCGCCGAAATTGCGCGCCGTCTCCGGCTGCTTCAACACTCCTGTCAGTCGTAGCCGATCCGCTCGCTGCCAATTGAACGCTGCAGCCTGCTCCGCCTCGGTCAGCAGCTTCACAGATACAGCTAACAGCTCACCGTCGTGGTTATCGGATCGGAAAGTAAAAGCCGCTTTATCGCCGTCCACCTCGACCCTCGTGGTAATAACGCCTTCCACCACAGTAGTGTTATTTGCCGCATTTGCCGCTCCAGAAGCTGCGAACGCGTTGAGGATGAGTTTAGTTTGATTATTCGCGTCATATTCCTTGAAATAGCACGCTGCAATCAGCATGACAAGCAGCCCACAAGTGTAGGCTTTGCCCGGTATGTTTAGCATCCACACCAGAACAGCGCCTATCCCGGCGATAAGGGCAACGTACAAAGATAGCCAATTCCACTCATACGAGTAAGCCAACGCGTACCCTGCAGCCCATAACAGCGCAAACGTCACCACCGGCCTACGAGTCACGGGTCCCATTCACTCCTTTCTGGGTTCATAGACAACAGAAAAGAACCTCCTGCCGCTGAAGAGCGGCAAGAGGTTCTTCCTCTTGCGATACAAAGCTTCGCTTGTTAATGTTCCGGATTTCTCGGTAACGGCCTAGTGACCGTGCATTCGCAGTGCTTAATGCTGCGCTGCCGACAGCGTGCCTGCCGGGGGCTCATACGAGTCCAGATGTCTGATAATAATTCCTTTTAGCTCCATCAACGTTGCCACTTTCTCGCTGTCCTTAGGATAAGGTCGATGATAGACAATTTCCGAGATCCCGCTGTTAGCGAGCATGTTGGCGCATGTCCAGCACGGCTGGTCTGTCACATAAACTATGGAGTGCTCGCGATCCTTAGGATCCGTAAACAGAAGCAGGTTCTGCTCGGCGTGGATCGTGCGGATGCAGCGCTGCTTCTTCACTACCTGCAAAGCGCCCTCTCGTTCGTCCAGCTCATATTCCTCCACCAGCATACATCCTGCTTCGGAGCAATCCGGCACACCCATTGGCGCTCCGTTATAGGCCGCTCCCAACAGTTTTTTACCTTGCACCAGCACCGCCCCGACATGTCGGCGATTGCAGCGTGAACGGGTGGACGCCATGTAGGCCATATCCAGGAAGTACGTGTCCCAATCTTTGCGGGTCGTCATAGCGAGCTCGACTACTTCTGGCTGGCTTCGATCGCCTGATTCAAGTCAAAGAGTATGTCTTCGATCGACTCGGTACCTATGGACAAGCGTATCATACCGGGACTAACGCCCGCCGCCTGCTGTTCCTGCTCGTTCAATTGTTGATGCGTCGTGCTTGCCGGATGGATGATCAGAGACTTCGAATCGCCGACATTAGCTAAGTGGGAGAATAACTTCACGTTATTGATCACCTTGCGGCCGGCCTCCATGCCGCCTTTGATGCCAAATGTCATGATGGCACCCGCGCCCTTCGGCAGATATTTTTGGGCAAGCTCATACGAAGCATGGCTTGGCAGGCCGGCGTAGCTCACCCACTCCACAGCCTCGTGGGCTTCCAGGAACTGCGCCACACTCAGAGCGTTGGAGCTGTGACGTTCCATACGCAGATGAAGTGTCTCCAAACCCTGCAGGAGCTGGAATGAGTTAAATGGCGAGATGGAAGCTCCCATGTCGCGGAGAAGCTGTACTCTTGCCTTGATGATATACGCAATCGGACCAACCGCATCTGTGTAAACCACACCATGATAGCTTGGGTCCGGTTCTGTCAAACCAGGGAATTTGCCGCTTGCCTTCCAGTCGAATGTTCCGCCGTCGACAATCACGCCACCGATCGAAGTTCCGTGACCGCCAATGAACTTGGTCGCCGAATGAACGACGATATCCGCACCATGTTCGATCGGTCTGCACAGATAAGGGCTTGGGAACGTGTTATCCACGATCAACGGAATACCGTGTTCATGAGCGATCGCTGCCACCGCCGCGACGTCGAGTACATCCCCTTTCGGGTTTCCGATGGTTTCGGCGTACAACGCCTTGGTCTTATCGGTAATTGCTTTGCGGAAATTTTCAGGATCGGACGGATCAACGAACGCTACTTTAATTCCGAGCTTAGGCAGCGTGGTCGAAAACAGATTATAGGTACCGCCATACAAGCTGGCTGCCGAAACAACCTCATCCCCCGCACCGGCGATATTTAACAGCGAATATGTTATCGCCGCCTGACCGGACGCGGTCGCTAGTGCTGCCGGAGCGCCTTCCAACGCTGCAACCCTTTTCTCGAAAACGTCTGTTGTAGGGTTCATCAACCGGGTATAGATGTTGCCGAATTCTTTCAGTGCAAATAAATTAGCGGCATGATCCGTATCACGGAAGCCGTATGAGGTTGTTTGGTACAAAGGCACAGCCCGAGACATGGTGGTCGGGTCGATTTCTTGGCCCGCGTGCACAGCCAACGTTTCAAGTCCTAGTTTACGTTCTTCAGACATGGAAATAAATTCCTCCCTAATATAGAAAAAATGAATAATGGCTATATCTTATATATTTTCGCACATTCATAATGAAAACGGAAGTGCCGGATCAGTTTTTCGCGTCAAGCGTAAGATATGGTTTCATTTTAGCCAAAACTTTGTCACCGATTCCTTTCACCTCCAACAGCTGCTCAACCGAATGAAACTGCCCGCCGACCTGCTCGCGGTAGGCTATGATTGCGTTAGCTTTGCTCTCGCCGATGCCGGGAAGGTCCATCAGCTGCTGCATCGTGGCAGTGTTTAGCGGTATCTTTCCGCCAGCTTCCTCCGGCTTCCCACTGCCCGCGGCTGTAGAAGCCGGGCCCTGGCCCGCTGGATTTGCTGATTCGGGTGCAGCAGGTGCCCCACCGGGTATCGTGGTGGCCATAGCAGATGCCGCGGGGCCAGATGCGGAGTCGGAGGCAGACGAAGCGCCGGCCGCCGACCGGCCGCCGGGCGCAGTGTGGCCCGCGGATGCAGCACCTGCCGGCGCAGAATCGGCAGCAGCTCGCGATAGCTGTGCTTCCGCCGGTAGAGCTTGTTGTGACGCTGCGGACTGTTGCGGCGCTGCCGCCTGCTGGCTGTCGCCGGTGGGCGTCGTCTCTGCCCCCGGTGACGGATTGTCCTCTGCCGGTTCAGCCTGCCGCCGTGCCGCTTCAGGATCGCCGCTCCGTACGGACTCGCCGTGCTCTGCAGAGCTTCTCAGAGCATCGCTGCCCGACTGTCCCGCCTTTTGTGCAGCCTGCTCCTGCAGCAGCCGCCTCATTTCGAGATCGGCCGATCTCCATTCGGATGCAGCCTCCGTGGTGCGGTCCCACACGCTGTATCCGAGCCAACCGCCGACCAGAAGCACCGCACACACGCTATGCAAAGCACCCCTTGCGCCCAGACCTCGCACGAAATTTAACATAATTCTCCCTCCGTTCAATTAGTGAACTCAAACATACATGCACTGTTTTGCAGAAAAAAGTACATAATCCCGTTGCGGTACTCATAGCTATTAAGAAGGAATTTATTCACAGGGAGGGATAGCCATGAGAGTTGGATTTATCGGCACGGGAAGCATGGGCAGTATCCTCATCGAAGCATTTATCCAATCCGGAGCGCTTAGCCCGGATGACTTAATTGTGACGAACCGTACCATAGCTAAAGCGGAACGACTGGCGGCGACTTATCCAGGGCTACTGGTGGTCAAGTCCAATGCAGATGTTATCCGGGATAGTGAAATTATTTTTATATGCGTGAAGCCTGCTGAATATAAATCTGTCGTCGACGATATACAGGGCGGGATCGATGCGGCGCAGATCATTGTATCCATCACGAGTCCCGTGTTAATTCAACATTTGGAAGCGCTGCTGCCTTGCAAAATTGCCAAAATCATACCGAGCATCACAAACTTTGTCTTAAGTGGCGCGACCTTGTGCGTTTATAGTGACCGGATGGCGGACGAGGATATCGAGCGGCTCGAAAACCTGCTTTCCCACATTAGCGCACCGATCAGGATTTCTGAGGAACACACACGTATTTCGTCCGATCTCACCAGCTGCGGGCCAGCTTTTTTGGCATTTTTCATTCAGAAATTCGTGGACGCCGCCGTAGAAAAAACCGGTATATCTGAAGAGCAGGCCACCCAATTAGCGAGCGAAATGGTACTCGGAACGGGAAAACTGCTGACGACCGGAGGATTTAATCCCGCCGCCTTGCAAAAGCGAGTCGCCGTGCCGGGAGGTATCACAGAGACAGCACTCCGCATAATGCAAAAAGAGCTGTGCGGATTGTTTAACAACCTGATCCACACAACTCATGCCAAATACGAAGAAGATTTGGAAAAGGTGTCATCACGGTTTTTCGATGCAAAAGGTCAAATAACGTGATGCTTTCACGTCTTTTCCTATGAACCGCGCTGCAGCTGCCGCAGAGCGGTTATTTGTTAGAAGCAAGCCATTAAGATTACTCACGGTCACAGCCGAGTTCCAGATGCATAGCTGCTCCCCACTTATGTTGCTTTTTCCCGGGACAGCGAGACGCAGCCGATGTTACATTAACCGACAACAATGTTGACCAGCTTGCCTTTTACCGCAATCACCTTGCGTACGCTTTTCCCGGCCATCGCTTCCTTCACTTTATCCATGCCCATGGCGAGCTCTTGCAGCGCGGCTTCATCAGCGTCCTTGGCCACCATCGCCCGTTCTACAATTTTACCGTTCACCTGTATGACGATTTCGACCTCATTGTCCACAGTCCAAGCCTCGCCGTAGACCGGCCATGGCTCATAGGTTATGGTTTCATTATGCCCGAGCTTCTGCCACAACTCCTCGGCAATATGTGGAGCGATTGGCGACAGCATCTGCACAAAATGCTCGACAGCCTGCTTTGGCAGCTTATCCGTTTTGTATGCTTCATTGATAAAGATCATCAACTGGCTGATCGCCGTGTTAAAGCGCAGCGCATCGAAATCCTCTGTCACTTTCTTGATGGTGCGGTGCCATGTGCGCTTGAACGTATCGCTGCCCGCTGTCTCGTCGGTGCTAACTTTGGCGCTCAATTGCCCGTCTTCGCCAACGAACAACCGCCAAATCCGGTTCAAGAAGCGGAACGCTCCCTCAACGCCGTTCACATTCCAAGGCTTTGTGGCCTCCAGCGGCCCCATGAACATTTCATACATACGCAGTGTATCTCCGCCATATTCGTTCACGATCACATCCGGATTTATAACGTTACCGCGCGATTTACTCATTTTTTCGTTGTTTTCACCGAGAATCATCCCTTGGTTCACCAGCTTATGGAACGGCTCTTTGGTGTCTACCACACCGAGATCGTACAATACCTTGTGCCAGAATCGGGCATAGAGCAGGTGAAGTACGGCATGCTCAGCCCCTCCGATATATAGATCGACCGGCAGCCACCGCTGCTGAAGCTCCTTGGAGCACAACTCTTCACTATTGTCAGGATTGATAAAGCGCAGGTAGTACCAGCAGCTGCCCGCCCACTGCGGCATCGTATTGGTTTCGCGGCGTGCTTTCATACCGGTTTCCGGGTCAACGGTTTCCACCCATTCCTTTACGTTAGCCAAAGGCGATTCACCTGTGCCTGACGGCGCGATATGATCCACATCCGGCAGCAGCAAAGGCAGTTGGTCCTCGGGTACGGTTTTCATCGTCCCGTCTTCCAGATGCAAAATCGGAATCGGTTCACCCCAATAGCGCTGACGGCTGAACAGCCAGTCACGCAGACGGTAGGTGACTTTCCCGTGGCCCTTGCCGTTCGCTTCCAGCCATTCGATCATCGCCGCAATAGCTTGCTCATTGTTCATTCCGTTGAGCCGTTCAGAATTAATATGCGCACCGTCACCGGCATACGCTTCCTTCGTGACGTCTCCTCCCTGCACGACCTCGACGATCGGCAGGTTGAACTTCTGTGCAAACTCCCAGTCCCGCTGGTCATGTGCAGGCACGGCCATGATCGCGCCAGTGCCGTAACCGGCCAATACATAATCTGCGACCCAAATCGGAGTTCTTGCTCCGTTGACCGGGTTAATTGCATAGGCTCCGGTGAAAACGCCGGTCTTATCCTTCGCCAGGTCCGTCCGTTCCAGATCGCTCTTGCGTGCGGCCTTCTCCTGATATTCCTTGACCGCGCCCGCCTGTTCGGCGGTGGTGATACGTTCGACAAGTTCATGCTCAGGCGCGATAACGCAGTATGTCGCTCCAAACAGCGTATCCGGCCGGGTGGTGAACACTTTCAGGCTCGCACCCTCCATGCCCTCGATTGGAAATTCCACTTCAGCGCCCTTGGATTTGCCGATCCAGTTACGCTGCATATCCTTGATCGATTCGGCCCAATCCACCTCTTCTAAATCGTCCAATAGCCGATCCGCATACGCGGTGATGCGGAGCATCCATTGGCGCATCGGCTTACGGATAACCGGATGCCCTCCGCGTTCGCTGACCCCGTCGATAACTTCCTCATTGGCCAGCACTGTGCCCAACGCTGGACACCAGTTGACCGGTGCCTCATCCACATAGGCAAGACCTCGCTTGTACAATTGGATGAAAATCCATTGAGTCCATTTGTAATATTCAGGATCCGTTGTGCTGATTTCCCGATCCCAGTCGTAAGAGAAGCCGAGCGACTTAATCTGACGCCGAAAATTGTCAATGTTTTTGAATGTAATATCTCTCGGGTGCTGTCCTGTGTCGAGCGCGTGCTGTTCCGCAGGCAGCCCGAACGCGTCCCAGCCCATGGGATGCAGCACGTCGTAGCCGCGCATTCTTTTGTAGCGCGAAACGATATCCGTTGCAGTGTAACCCTCCGGATGACCTACGTGCAGACCTGCACCGGACGGATACGGGAACATATCCAAGGCATAAAACTTCGGCTTGCTCTCGTCGTTCAACACCTTAAATGTTTTATGTTTATCCCAATAGGCCTGCCATTTCGGTTCAACAACCTGCGGATTGTATCCCTGTTGCTCTTTTGCTTCCTCTGTCATTTCATAGTGCCTCCTTCATCGTGAGCAGTGCTAGTGCCTCGCTGCAAAAATAAAAAAGCCTCTCATCGCTAGCGCAACGGCTAGGGACGAGAGGCATGCTTCCCGTGGTACCACCCTAGTTAACAGCGGGTATGCTTTACCCGTGTTCACTCTTCCCCTTAACGCGGGGGCTACGATCAGGCTAAAGCCATGCGGATTACGTTTCTGCTATGACTGTCACCCTCTGGCTCCAAGATGAGTTCGCTCTCCCTAATGTACCAGCTCGCACCGAATCGCTGGCTCTCTGAACAATAGGCACAGGAGTTACTACTTCTTTTCACTGCCGTTGGCCATGATATAAAGCGATTATATGTAAAAAGAGGCAGCCATGTCAAGTCTCCGCCCCGACCATACCGATTAAGCCGAGCATAAAATGGAAAAACTGTGAGTACAGCAGACCTGCGAGCTGAAACTAAAAGGTTGGAGGTGAACCGACTTGAGAGGAATCGTGAATGGTATGGCGTTGTCCCTACCGCTTTGGGGAATCATCCTAAGCACTGCGCGTCTGTTGACCAGGCTGTGATCGGGCTACTTTCGTGCAACGAAAAAAGCCCGTTCCGTCATCTCTGTGACAGAACTCCACGTGAAGTCAGCATAGCAGTCGACCTCGCTGAAGCCTGCAGTTCGAAGCTGCGCTTCAACCCATTCCACCGGATACGCACGTTGGCTTTGAAACTCCTCGACTCTCCGGAACCGTTCTGCTCCCGAGCCTGTGCTCTCCGGTGCATCCTTTGTTTCTTTTACAAATATAGTTAACGCATGCTCGATTTCACAACGCTCGGCATCCAATTCACTGGTCCAAATATACGCGATATCATCGTCATTCAGAAAAAACGGCTGCTCTTTCGCATAAGTTCTCAGCTGATGGGGCGTATGCATGTCAAACACGAACAGGCCCTTCTCCTCCAACCCTCGGTAAGCTTGGACAAAGGCCTGTATTACCTCGTCCTCCTCCAGCAAATAGTTGAAGCAGTCGCACAAAGAAATCACCGCGTCAACAGGCTCGATCAAATTCCAGTCCCGCAAATCCTGCTGCAGCCAAGTCACGCTGCCGGTACTTGGAAAAGGCTCAGTGCGCCCCGCTTCCACCGATTTCCTCTGAGCGACGGCCAGCATATTTTCGGACGAGTCAATTCCAAACACCTCATAGCCTTGCCGCGCGAGCGGAATCGCTATGCTGCCCGTGCCGCAGCCCAAGTCGGCGATCGTCTTCGGTTTACCGTAACGTTCCCAGCACTCACGGAGAAACCCGAGCCATGCATCGTAGGGCATATCCTCCATCAGGCGGTCGTAGTGGTAAGCAAATAATTCATAAGCCAAGCCGTTCAGCATCCTTTTCAGTGAAATAAGAAAACCGGCCTCCTCACCCGCTTCGCTGTGCGCCTTCAACGCATAGCCTGCCATAAGCGAGGACTGCAGCCGGCACGCCTAAGACTATTGTCCGTCATCTCTTTCTTGCGTCAGGTGAGTCCAGCTTCCCTTCTGGTAAACCAAACCTGCCTTCATCAACTTTCCGAGAGCCCGCTTAAATGCAGATTTGCTAATCTGAAACCGCGAGTTGATGACATCCGCGGGAGTCTCATCGGAATATGGCATAGCACCGTTCGGGCGGTCCTTCAGCGCCTTGAGAATTCGTTCCGCATCCTCGTCGCGGCCGATTTGTTTGGGTGGACGCATCGTACAGTTGACATTGCCGTCCTCGCGTACAAAACTGATTCTAACGTCGACGGCTTCCCCCAGGCGGAGCAGGCGCGTACGCTCCGATGGATGAATCATGCCGATCACACCGAAGCCTACCACACCGCCTTCGCAAACTACAAAGGTACCCTTCTGCAAAGGTTTGTATACTCTCGCCCGTACCTCTTTGTTTTTCCAGGAAGCCGGAGCGTCAAAACACAGCGGTCGCAGCTCCTGTTCTCCTGCCAGCTGCGCGAGCAGCCGCCCTTGACGGTCATGCGACAGCGTCACGAACACCTTGTCGCCCACCACCGGCCGAAGCTCGGACAGCTCGGGGAGCTCTTTGAACGGCAGCAGCAAGTTACGGCCTAATCCCATTTCCAAAAAACAGCCGAATCTACGGTGAATGTCCACCACTTCGAGCAGCGCAACTTCACCTAACGTGATAAGCGGCTTCCGCATGGTGGCAGCCAATCGGTCCTCGGTGTCATAGAACAAAAAGACCTCAACCTCATCGCCGATCTCGATCTCACCGACAATTTCACTGTAATGCAGAAGCACTTCCTGCCGTCCGTCCGACACGTAATACCCGTTCGGCGAAACCTCCCTGACCACTTCCAGCGGGATCATGTTTCCCGCTACCAAGCTCATACCCGTTCCACTACTTTCGCATCCGTCCAAAGACGTTCGATGTTATAAAATTCCCGGTCATCACGATGGAATACATGAACGACAACATCGCCGAGGTCGACGAGCACCCAACGCGCCGTGTCCATACCTTCCAAACCGCGCATTTGAACGCCCCGTTCCTCCGCCCGCTTACGGACCTCCGTTGCGATGGCCTGCACCTGCGTCTCAGAGTTCCCATGGCAAATAATGAAATAATCAGCTATCAGGGAAACGCCCTGCAAGTTCAGGGTGACCACGTTCATCGCCTTTTTGTCCTCAGCCGCGTCAACTGCCAGGGCCATCAATTCATCCGGGGTTACACTCATTCAATTTCCTCCTTCAAGGCAAGTATAATATTTAAAATTGCTGTGTTTGATTTAATTCCTCGATTAAACTGTTTCGGGTTAAGATTGTGAGCGGGTACACTTTTTTACCCTTCTCAAGTAAGAATAGAATCGTACCGTCAAATGCTTTCAGCAATGCTTTCTCTACACTATGTTCGGCGATTTCGCGGATATTATGCACCCCCGGAAAGTCGCGTCCCGGCTCGATATAATCGGCCAAACAGATGATTTTCTCCAGCTTTGTCATGCCTGGTCTGCCCGTGGTGTGATAACGTATTGCGTGCAGCACGTTCTCGTCGTCCACGCCGTAATCCCGCTGTGCGACCACCGCTCCTGCGTGCGCGTGCCACAGCTCCTTGTCATAGTCGAGCAGATCTGCCGGCAAATTGTATTCGCGAATGATATCCCGTTGATCGTTCACCGGCCAATATTTCACGACATCGTGCAGGATGGCAGCAGTGTAAGCTTTGTCCTCCGGCCCGCCAAATCTGCGAGACAGCGCGACCGCCGCTTCCATCACACCCAGGCTGTGCTCCCAACGTTTGCTGGGCATTTGTGTCTTCACTGCGTCGATTAATTGTTTATGATCCATATAATCCGTTCACCTCGATATAAGCATGCACATCATCGGGAACCATATGCCGGATGGATCTGCCTTCCGACTTGCGCTGCCGGATGTTGGTGGACGACAGCTCAATCAGCGGCATGGGCGCCAAGGTAACGGCTGCACGGATTGCCTCAGGCAGCTGTTCGAGATCCAGGACGTAACCCGGGCGCTGCAAACCGACGAAGGAGATGAGGTGCACCAATTCTTCGATTTTATACCATTTGGGCAGATATTCCACCATATCGGCGCCGATAATATAACAAAAATGAATGCTTGGATGATGTTCTCTCAGGTCGTGCACTGTGTCAAATGTGAAAGAAACGCCGCCTTTCCGCAACTCCATATCAAATGGTCGAAAATGCGGCTGATGCCGCACCGCACGGCAGATCATGTCCCATCTTTGCTCCGGACTGGCTATGGGCGCGTGCGGCTTATGCGGCGGAATGTTCGTAGGCAGGAACCATACTTCGCCCAACTCCGCCTGCTCATATGCGCACTGTGCCGCAATCAAGTGGCCAATATGGATCGGATCAAAGGTGCCGCCCATGATTCCAACCTTCATCGTCGCACCCCACTTGTCATCGATTTTCGCCGCTTCAGGGCAGCTCAATAGTTTTACGCTCGCGGGACTCCTTATAAAGCACGATGACTCTGCCTATAACTTGGACGAGCTCTGCACCCGCGCCCTCAGCCAGCTGGCGGCCGACGTCATTGCGGTCCTCGCCGCTGTTGTTCAGTACGGTTACTTTGATCAATTCGCGCACTTCGAGGGCTTCCTCAATGTGACGAATCAAATTGTCATTCACGCCGCCCTTGCCGACTTGAAAAATCGGATTCAAATGATGGGCTTGCGCACGTAAAAATCTTTTTTGTCTGCCTGTGAGCATGTGGTTTGTCCTCTATTCTGATGAATGATGTGCAATGACTTGATGAAAAGATTAGATCTGTTGTCGCGGCGCCTTACCCTCAGCTCCTTCGAGCATGCAAAAAGCCTGAAGACAACACGAAAACACGAGGCCTAGCCGTTAAATGAGGCAAGCACAACGTCGCGCATAGCAGCGGTAGGCGCGGGAGCGCCGGTCCAATATTCAAAAGCGTACGCCCCTTGATATATAAACATGCCCAGACCGCTGTGTATTGTCGCACCGCGCGCTTCGGACTCACGTAAAAATCTGGTAACCAAAGGATTATAAATCAGATCGCTTATGACCATCGTATCACGTACGAGCGAGGTGTCCATAGGTACCTCGCCGACATTAGGATGCATGCCCAGAGATGTGTTATTCACGATCAACGCGGCCTCTGCGGCGACCTCGGCGACGTCAGTCAGCCCAAGACCGGTGGCACCGGTAAACCCGGCCATCGTCTGTGCCAGTTCTTCCGCTTTCTCGCGGGTGCGGTTGGCAAAATAAATATGGGCGACGCCCTCCTTGGCAAGCGCGTAGCCCACTCCCCTCGCCGCACCGCCGGCGCCAATCATCAGCACCTTCTTGCCGCCCAGTTCGATCCCCGTCTCCTCTTTCAGGGAACGGACATAACCGATGCCATCTGTATTGTGCCCAATCAACCGGCCGTTTTCATTCACGATCGTGTTTACCGCCCCTATCGCACGGGCGCCTTCGTCGATCTCATCCAGATAATCCATGACCTCCACTTTATGTGGAATGGTGACGTTCACGCCGCGAAAATGGAGCGCGCGTACCGCGTCAACCGCCGCCTTTAACTTGCCTGGCTGGATATGAAACGCAGCATAAGCAGCGTTAATCCCGGCCACCTCAAAGGCGCGGTTCAGCATGATCGGAGATTTGGAATGGCGGATCGGATCGCCAAACACCCCGAACATGATCGTGCTGCTGTCCAGCCTGTACTTCCCCATCTTTCTCTGCTCCCCCATCGCTCCGTTCAAATAAGTGATTCCCGAACGGCTATCTTTACGCCTTTGGGCGCGTGAATCATAAGATCCGCGCCGGCCACGCTGTTCACTTTCACCCAGCCCAAACCTGATATCGATACGTCATATTGTTTTCCTTTGGGAATACGCATCGGGTGTTTCGTCCACTTGGGGAGGAGCTCCAGATCTTCGCGGCTGGGCGGGGACAACAATTCACCCTTGTGCTCCTCATACAGCTCGTCAGCGCGCTCGAGCTTTGTCCGGTGGGCGGTAATGGCGTTGGACACATAAAATGTGAACGACTGCCGCTCGCCCTGCACAAAATCAAATCTGACCAAGCTGCCGAAAAATACGGTTTGCCGTTCATTCAACTGAAACACAAGCGGTTTGACCGGCCTGTCCGGCATCAGCTTACTCAGATCCCGCTTGCTCACCAGCTCAGTCAAACGATGATGGTACACAATTCCCGGTGTGTCGATGATAAAGCTGCCGTCGTCCAAAGGAATCTTCACAATATCGAGCGTCGTGCCGGGATACTGTGACGTGGTCAGCTCCGCCTCGAGATCGCTGTAGTCCCGAATCAACCGATTGATGAGAGTGGATTTACCGACGTTGGTAGCCCCGACTACATAGATATCGCGGCCGTTTCGGTAGGCGTCAAGCACTTGAAGCACACGTTCAAAGCCTATATTTTGCTTCGCGGAGCACAGCACGACTTCAACAGCCTTTAAGCCGAACTCCTTAGCTTGCCTTTGAACCCAATTCACTATTTTATTGAAGTTGGTCACTTTAGGCAGCAAATCTATTTTGTTCACGCAGAGCACAACCGGATTATCGCCCGCGAAGCGGGGCAAGCCGCTGATCAAGCTCCCCTCGAAATCAAAGATGTCAACGATATTAACGACGAGTGACTTGGTTTGCCCGACCTGGTGCAGCAGTTTGAGGAAATCGTCATGATTCAAGGTGATTCCGGAAGCTTCGTTATAATTTTTTATTCGAAAACAGCGTTGGCAGATGACCGGCGAGCGATTCAACGCCTGTGAAGGCACGTAGCCCAATTTGTCCTTCGCTTCGGTTTGCAGCCTTACGCCGCAGCCCGCACAGCTGATGTGTTCAGAATGTGGTTCTGTCATGTTGTACCTACCTTTTCATCCAAGTTAAAGCGACTTTCTCCAGTGAGCGGTTGATTACTTTTGTGAAAAAACCTTCATCCGCCCGTGCGATCGGGAGTACGAGAATGGTGTACAGTCCCATGCGGTTGCCACCGAGAACATCGGTCATCATTTGATCACCTATCACCACGGTTTGCATCGGCGCCAGCTGCATCAGGGCCAAAGCTTTACGGAAAGCCGCAGTGGTCGGCTTTCTGGCCCGATAAATGAACGGCAACAACAGCGGCTCCGCAAACTTGGTCACCCGCGGTTTATTGTTGTTGGACACAATCACGACCTGAAATCCCAGCTGTCCTACCACCTTCAGCCATTCGAGCAGCTCGGGCGTGGCGAGCGGGGCCTTGGCTCCGACCAAAGTATTGTCAAGATCGGTAATGATCCCGCGTATACCTTGTTCCCAAAGCGCGTGTAGATCAATGTCATAAATCGTGTTCACCTGCAAGCGCGGCAGCAGCTTAGTTATCAAAGAATTCACCTCGAAAGACGTGCTTTTATACGTCAAACTATACCATATCCGGCCTTTTTGTTGCAAAAAAAGACGCTTGACAGAGCCTGTCAAGCAGGACAGTACTAAAACTGGGATCGCAGTTTCTCCACCAGCTTTGCGGTATTGCGCCAATCCTCTTCCGTAATCTCGGCCTGGCTGTATTTCGCTTTCTCAAAGATGGAGAGCACATGCTCCAAATCCGCCGTCAACCACTTGCTTTGCTTGGTCCATCTGGCAACGGCTTCACGCATGGTCTCGTGCTCCATCCGCACGTAGCCTTTTCCCCGGCATATACGCAGCATACGTTCGCATTCGATAATTACCTTTTGCTTGAGCAGCGACGCGCGCCGGCGTTCCATCCGCTCACGTATCAGCTCAACAACCTCAAACCTCCAGCTCAAGAAGGCCGCGAGAGCCGCGAACAACACGGTGACGCCTGCTGCACGTGCCACCGTGCTGCCGGACTCATCCGTCACCGGCATCTCAGCGGCGGTTTCAGGAGCACTTGGCGTCGCCTCCGTCTGGGCGATGGATTCTTCCTGCATCGGTGCGCGAGGCAGTGAAAAACCCGAAGTGGGCTCAAATGGTATCCATCCCCATCCGTTGAAGTACACTTCCACCCAAGAGTGGGCATCCGCGTTTCGGACAGTGTACACCCCGGCGGCGTCCGGATCGATGATGTCCCCATGATCGAAAGCGGCGGCATCCTCCTTTTGCGCCGACGAGCCCGATGCGTACCCCTTCACCCACCGGGCGGGCAATCCATTGGCACGAGCAAGCACCGCCATAGCCGTGGAGTAATAATCACAGTACCCTTCACCGATCTCAAATAGAAACCGATCGACAAAATCACGGCTTTTTCCTTTGCTTAGATCGGGTTTATTGGTGTACGGGTAATTGTCGCGCAAAAATTGTTCGATCGCTTTCGCTTTGTCATAAGGGTTGGCTGACGTCTGCGTGATTTCCAGCGCCAACTGCCGCACCCGCGCCGGAGTGCTGTCCGGCAGCTGCAGATATTGAGCGAATTCAGCTCTGTTTGGCGGTACGAACGGAGCCTTGCGTAAACCTGCTTCATCGATGATAGGCAGTTGAGAGACGAGTGTGTACGACTTGGGATAAGCTGCCGCCCGATGCGAGATCACACGCAGCTCGGATTGTGCCGGAGCCCAGAACAGTGACTCAAACCCGTTTGTACCGCCGTTCAGATCCACTACCTTCTGGGCGTTCATTGCGGCAAATAGTACCGGATACTTCTCGTTCGAGAGCAATGTGACGGTCTGTCGTACCTCCATTGTTTTCAATTGGCTTCCGGACGTCTGGGGATCCGATGGCAGCACCGCGTTCGCTCGCACGCGTGTGACTGTGGGCCGCTTATCGCTGTCGCTGGGTTCCCAGCCTTTGCCGTTGTACAATGCTCTCGTTTCGCCGCGCCAGTAGCTGCGGTACGAAGTGTCAACCGTCATAATCGGCGTGTAATCGAACTCAAAGCTTCCTCCGAGCGCCGAGTCATTGCGGCTGTAGCCGGATGAAGCATCGGTGAATGCGGAGGGTGCGGCAATTTCGATGCCTTTACCCGTTGTGAAATTGACATGCTCTCCGCGGAGATTCCGCCACGCGGTGTAAGGATCGGTGAGCACCGGATTGACCTCCGGCATGACAGCTCCGATGGACAATGTCAGGCAGATAAGAGATATGACCGGCAGGGCAATCGATGCGGGATAATCGGACAAGGACCGCCATGCCGCCGGTGCTTTTTTTCGAAGCTGCTGGAAGTGGACCAATATGAGCAAAAATAGGCCGCAGCCTACGGTGACAGCCACCTGGGGCCACAAGTACACCTGAGAAAATGAATCCCGAATGCACATAGCTAGCACGCTGACGATCATCAACGAATAGATACGCCATTTTTTCGCAACCCACCAGACAACGAAAAAATAAACGATCCACACGGAAAAGCTGAACCATAAGTACGGTGTGAGCTGATACATATTATGAAATAATTGCGATGAAAAAAAACTCGTCAAGGTTATATCATCTATGACGTGATGTGCGATCAGCACACGTGCATTAATCCCGATGATGGCGATTAGATGAAGCACGCCGCGAATTAGCCAATGTACGCGAAGGAGATACTCAAGTACGATTGTCGCAAGCAAAGTAAGCTCAACGATAAGAACTGTCTCCGGCAGCCACACCCCGTCTTCTTTGGCAATCCAGAGCACAAATTGAAGCAGTACCACACCCGCCAGTAAGGCGCTCATCCGCTGCGACCAATCCCGCCACAGCCATCCGCTCCACCATGCAATCGTTTGTCTCATCCGCTGCGACCTCCCAACACCGCGGGCAGCTCCTGCAGCGACGAAACGGCATACCCGCTGACGCCCATCGATTGCAGCTGCCTCAGCCATCTATCCTTATCCGCAGCACCGGCGCACAACCAGAGGTGACACGGATTCAGCTGGAGCTGCCTCAGCCAGCTGAATATAGGAATGATCTGCTCTCCATGCCGAGGGGTGATGATGGCGATGAAGCTGCCCGGCACCAAATTGTGGACCTTTTCCCGCAGCACCTGCCTCAGGCTGTACTCACCATCAACTTCTACCTGAATAAAATGCTGTTGTACCGCTTTATGCTGATTTTGTCCCGGACGCGGTTCTAAATACACATCATCGGCACCCGTGGATACCAGACCGAGGGCCAGGCCATGAGTGGAGCCGTATTGGAACAACGAGGCCGCGACTGATACCGCCAGCTCGAATTGCTCCAAATCACTGTACGCTGCGATTTGGCGATCAAGTACTAAAAAGGTTTTCGGTAATGACTCTCTTTCGAACTCCTTGGACTTCCAAGTACCGGTCTTCGCGGTCGCGTTCCAATGAATCCGAGACAGCCGGTCGCCGTACATATACTCGCGCACGCCGTTGATTTGAGTTGTTTCTCTCACGGCCCTCGTCGTCGTCGAATGGTGGTTGGTGCCTTTCATCATCTGATGGAATTGCTGCCACTCTCGAATCGGGACGATTTGCGGCAGCACAACGATGCGGTGAGGCAGCTGCAGAGTCCCCCGGTGCTCGAACAAGCCGAATATATCCTCCGTCAAACATTCCGTTGTGCCGAATGCGTATGCACCCCTTCGCAGCGGGGGCGTGCGGTACTGCCACTCGCCGCGGCGTCGCCAGTCCGGTATGATCATGGATTCGAAGCTCAGCTCTTTGCCGTTGCGATGGAATAATCGGTCCTTGACAAATATATAAGGCATCGGCCAAATGCCGGGTATTTGCAGCTTGATCGTGACGCCGACTGTACTGCCTGCCTCCAACATACTGCCGGGCTCCGTGTTATGCAACTGACGTGATCCCTGTGTCCGCTTGATGCCGCTCCATTGGCCAAGCAGCAAGTAGATGCTGAGCACGAACACAATCACGAACAGCATGAGAGCAAGCTTCCCGCCCTGAAAAAGCAAGAACCCGAGGCTGCCCAAGAAGCTGCCCAAAACCGCCCAAAACTGCTTGCTCATTTTCGGCACGTGCGTCAACGTTTGTACCACCGTGTCCTTCAGCATACTCACTTCTCCAGCCGTACGGGCACACGGACCTGCTGGAAAACGGATTGCAGAACGGACGGCACGGTTCCACCATCCATCCGCGCCTCAGCCTGCAGTATAATGCGATGCCCCAGAACGAAAGGGGCCAGGAATTTGATATCGTCGGGGATCACGAAGTCGCGCTCCTGAAGCAGCGCATAAGCTTTGGCCGCCTGCACCAGCGCTAACGTAGCGCGTGGACTGGCACCGAGATAAATCGACGGATGCTCCCGGGTTTGCCTGCAAATAGCTACCGCATAACCGGCCACCGCATTCTCCAAATGCACTTCTTTGGCGCGCTGCTGCAGCCGCACGATATGATCCACGTCCGCCACCGGTTCGAGTTGATCCAGCGGATGGGTCACGCTCTGGGAAACGATCAGCCTGGTTTCAGTCGCTTCGTCCGGATAGCCCATGCTGAACTTCATCATGAAGCGGTCCAGCTGAGCTTCGGGCAGCATGTAAGTTCCTTCGAAATCAATCGGATTTTGCGTGGCAAGCATCAAAAACGGTGTGGGCAAATCATGCGTATTGCCGTCCACTGTAATATGGCGTTCTTCCATCGCTTCCAGCAGTGCGGATTGCGTCTTGGTAGTGGCGCGGTTAATTTCATCCGCCAGCAAAATGTTCGTCATGATCGGACCCGGGCGAAAAATGAATACCTCATCTCTGGGGTGATATATGGAAACGCCTGTGATATCTGTTGGGAGTAGATCAGGATTGCACTGTATGCGGCGGAACTGCCCTCGTATTGATTTCGCCAGCGATTTGATCAGCACGGTTTTACCGGTGCCGGGAACATCTTCGAGCAGCACGTGACCGCCTGCGATCATGGCTGTAAGCAGAAGCTTGATTTCGTCCGATTTACCGAGGATACAAGATTCCAAATTCGCCTGAATGCGCTTAAGTATTTGTACATCTTCATTAAGTATGGCCTCCATATTCCTGATCCTCCTTGTGCTATGAGTAGTGAAGCATATAGGACTCCGCTTTTTCTATTCTACAGGATTGAAAAAACTGCGTATACAAGCAAAAATAATGAATTTCTTTGTGCGGACACACATGGACCCATCTGTTTGGCAGTTGAAAAAACTCCGGAGCATGCAGCCCCGGAGCGCGAGAAAACTGTCTGTTATCATAAGACGCTGAAAAATAGAAAATGTTACCGACTCAACCGCGCGGCCTGCATATCAACGCCGCCAAGAAGGAGAAAATGATGGCCGAGGAGATCCCTGCGCTTGTGATCTCGAGAATGCCTGTAATGATGCCGATCGGCCCATACAAGTGCAGCTCCTGCAGCGCGCCATGGACGAGGGCATTACCAAAGTTCGTGATCGGCACAGTGGCGCCCGCCCCAGCGAACTTAACAAGCGGATCATACAGTCCCAGCCCGTCGACGATGGCGCCCACGACCACCAGCGTAGACATTGTGTGTGCCGGAGTCATTCTGCCGATATCCATCATCAATTGCCCGATAACGCAGATCGCTCCGCCAACGACAAAAGCCCAAACAAACTGCATCAAGACGTCAACCATCTAGCTTACCCCGCTTTCTATTGCAACTGCATGGGCGATGCATGGGATGCTCTCTCCCTGCTGATATGTCAAAGGTGAAAGAAGTGCTCCCGTACCGACTATGAGAACCTTGTTTAATTCACCCTTCTTTATTCTGCGCATGATATGACCGTATGTGACCACCGCGGAGCAGGCACAGCCACTGGCGCCCGACGCCACAGGCTGTTTGTCCCTGTCGTAAATCATCAGACCGCAATCAGAATACGTCGTTTGCTCTATCGGCACTTTATTCTGCGCCAGGAGTTCTTTTGCTATATCTACGCCCACTTTGGACAGATCTCCGGTGAGGATTAGATCGTAATAGCCCGGCTCCCGTTGGAAGTCCCTGAAATGTGCCTGCATTGTATCCACCGCAGCGGGAGCCATTGCGGCACCCATGTTGAACGGGTCTTTCAAGCCCATATCCGTGACGCGACCTATTGTGGCTCCCGTCACCACAGGACCTTCACCGGAGTTGGCCACCACAGCAGCACCTGCCCCTGTTACAGTATATTGCGCCGAAGGCGGCTTCTGCGCGCCATATTCGGTCGGATAGCGGTACTGTTTTTCGGATGAGGAGTTGTGGCTGCACGTGCCTGCCATCGCACGGTTAGCGTTGCCGGCGTCAATCATCATCGCCGCGATGGCAAGACTCTCCATAGCGGTAGAGCAGGCGCCGAACACGCCGAGATACGGAATCGCCAACGTGCGTAAGGCAAACGTATTGCTTATGATCTGATTCATCAAGTCCCCGCCGATGTAAAAGTCGATGTCCTCCTTCGTTAGACCGGCTTTTCTAATGGCCATTTCCGCGGCTTCTTCCATGAGACGGCGTTCGGATTTCTCCCAGGTGTCCTCTTTAATTTTCGTATCGCCGTGCACTAGGTCGAAATCGTTGACCAACGGCCCTTTGCCTTCTTCCGGACCCACCACCGTGCCCGTGGATATAATTACCGGCTTGCTGGGAAACGCCCAGCTTTGATGACCTTGCAGCATCGTGCTAGCCTCCTCTCACGGCATCTACAATTACATGCGCGAGTGCTACGAAAAATGCCGCCACGGTGCCGAACACAATCACCGAACCAGCCAATTTAAACATCATTGAGCCCACTCCAAGTACGAGGCCCTCGCTGCGGTATTCAAGTGCGGCGGAACACATGGAGTTGGCGAACCCTGTCACCGGCACGGCAGTGCCGGCCCCCGCCCATTGGGCGATCTTATCGTACACACCTATGGAAGTGAGTACCACGGCAATGAACACCATTACCGCTACGGTTGGGCTGGCTGCTTTGACCTCCGTGAATCCGTAATAGCGAACGAAAAATTCCGTTATAGCTTGACCGATCGTGCAAATCAAGCCGCCGACTAAGAACGCGATGATGCAGTTTCTCACAAGCGGTCGGCGGGGCTCGTTTTTCTTGGCAAGAGCTTGATATTGCTGCTGAGCGGGTGTCAATTTTTGCTTGGCCTTTGTCGCCATTTTTGTGATCTTCCTTCCCTTATTGTTTTAAGAACGGTGTCAGCTTTTGCACTTGTTTTTCCAGAAGCTCCGCGTTCCGTTGATACATTGCGGCTGCCCCCCGATGGCGGGTGGATAGCCCGAATATCGTCATATCCGCTTCGCACTTTTTTAATGTTGCCAAAAGCAGCTTTTTCTCGTCGCTCACTGGCACTGTTATTTTGTCATCGTACAGGTCGACATGAAGTTGTCCCGCGGCATCAACTTGACCGATGAACACATTGTCGTGGGTAACGCCTATTTTCTCCAACTCGGCGTTTAACCATGCGCGTGAGTGCCCGAGCTCGGCCAGCCGCTCGTCCAGCACTTTGCCGTCGACAATCACTTCGTGCGTTTGACGTGAGGCGGGAACCTTCATGCCAAGATGTTTGGGCGTCAGCGGTTGATTTTCACTCTTTAGCAGAACGTTCAGATCGCCGCTCGCCTCTAATATGGCAAATTCCACATCGGCCAGATTAAACACGTTCTTTTTACGCAGCTCTTCCATGAGCTCATGCGAGTTATATCGTTCCTTCTGCAAATTGGCCTCCAGCACTTTGCCGTCCCGGATAACCACGCTGCCCGTTCCATCCAGCCATCGGCGCAGCTTGATGTTTCTAAGCGTTACATACTCCATCGCCAGCGGCACCGTAAACCAGACCAACAGTGCCACCACCCCATACATGTAGGGGGCCTCCACATCCGTGGAAATAAAGCCGGCCAGCTCCCCCAGCGTGATGCCAGTTATGTATTCGAAAAATGTGAGCTGTGAAATTTGCTTTTTGCCGAGTATGCGGGTGAGTATGAACAACATGAAAACAGCGCTCAGTGATCTGATGACTATCTCTACCCAGCCCAACCTGATTCACTCCTCCCAGCCATTTTGACGCAACGTTTAAATTATTTGCCAAAGCAGCCGCAGTTATAAAATGTGAAGAAAGCAAGTTTTACCAAACGTGATTGCTCTGCTCACCGCTCGCGAGACTTGGCCCGCAGAACTTCGTTCATCCAAAAAAAAACCTTGCCGCAGCCGATTGACATTCGTCTGCACAAGGCTAAAAGGTCCGGATAGTTCGTATAACGCTCACAGGCACAAAACCAGCAATACAATCAATAAGATGAAAAGCACAAGCGCGGTTATAGCCCATGTCCACTTATCCATACAAAGTCGCTCCCATCTGCGTGGTTAGTATGACGTGCACTATGTTATGCGTGCAGGTTGGTCCTGGTATGTGCGGCTGCCTGCGGAAATTGAATACCAAGGAAACGATTTCGCTGCGCGTGCGCACGATGTCTGCAGTCAGCCGCCCCGCGGAAGCTGTTCTCCGTGGTTCTGGTACGGGTGTGCATCGGCCAGCCCAGTGTAACAAAGAAAAAACGCCGCCTGCGCGAGCAGACGACGTGTTTGTATGATCCAGTGGCGGCCCCTGGGAAGCCCTTTGTGCTTCCGTCCTAATAAGCGTACGGCAGTGTGCCGCCACTGTTTGACGTTAGCCAGCGCTCGATAACAGTACGGCCCGGCGCTCGGCTGGCTGTATGTTCGGGGGCAAAATCACCGCTGCCAAGCCCCCTGCACGGATGCCCTTTCCGCTCGACTATTTGCAGCGCAAATTCATCCGTCACGGCAACTGCCTGCCATGTTTGTCTCCAACCAGCGGCCGACCGTGTGGCCGAACGAGCGCGCCCATCCGGTCACAGCTGCCGGAACGGCACGGTTCTTGAAATTGCCGTCACCGAGCTGGCCGGCCATATTTGCGCCCCATGTCCATACGGTGCCGTCCGCCGAAACGGCGGCGGAGTGGCCGCCCCCGGCGGCGATGAACGACACGAAGTGGACGGCTTGTGCCCAAACCGGTCTCCGGCGGTTCGTCGTGCTGGCATCGCCGAGCTGCCCATAGGCGTTGTACCCCCATGCCCATACCGTGCCGTCCGATGTGACTGCCAACGAGTGATAACTCCCAGCCGCTATCGCGGTGGCGTCTTGGATGTCCAGCACTTTGACCGGCTCCAGTCGATTCGACGTGGAATCGTTACCCAACTGCCCGAAAGCATTGTAGCCCCAAGCCAACACGGCGCCATCTGCGGTGAGCGCGAGCGAATGATTTTTGCCGGCGGCAATAGCCTTTACCGTACCTGTTCCTGTCAGCTGAATCACTTCGCGCCGCATTGCAGTAGTGCCGTCCCCAAGCTGGCCGTTGGTATTATCACCCCACGACCAGACGCTGCCGTCAGCAGCCAAGGCGAGCGCATGGTTATAGCCTGCGGCGATGGCTGTAATACGGCTTAAGCCGGGAATCTGCACTGGAATGTTGCTGGAGGTTGACGTTCGGTCGGCAAATTGTCCGAACGAATTGTCCCCGACAGCCCATACCGTACCGTCTTTTCTCAAGGCGATGGTAAACAGGCTGCCGCCGGCAATATCGGTCACATCGGTGAGCAGCGGTGCCGCACCCGGCAGATTTCTGTCCGACGCAGTGGTGTCCCCTAACTGTCCGCGCAAATTATAGCCCCAGCTCCAAACCGTGCCGTCAGCTTTCAGCACCACGGCGTGAGAGGTACCGGCTGTGACAGAGGCAACTTCATCCAGCCCACTGACAGCCGCCGGTGTATTTTTCACGCTGCCCGTACCAAGGCCAAGCTGCCCAAACACGTTCTCTCCCCACGACCACAGTTTGTTATTTTTCCAAAGCAGATTGAAGGCTTCTCCGGACGCGAGCGGATTGCTCCGCAGAACGGTTGTGAAGCTTCCACCGCCGACGACCGGGTCCGGGGGTGTCACAAGCATCTTAAATCTCGGCACAATGACCGGCAGTATCCGATTGGTGGCGGAACCGTCCCCCAACTGCCCGAGGACGCTGTTACCCCAAGTCCACAAGGTGCCATCCGCAGTAATTGCCATAGAATGAAAATGACCGGTACCGATCAATGCGACGTCGCGTATTCCCTCAATTCGGGTGTTCACGGTGCTGTTGTCGTAATGGCTTAAGCCCAGCTGGCCATAATTGTTTAACCCCCAGGAGACCAAGGTGCGGTCTTTCAGTATGACGATCGCATGGGAGTGTCCCAGTACGATATTCTCTGCATCCACCACGCCCACGGCTTGCGCAGGAATCGGGCGGTCGGTCTCATTTCCGTTCGCGAGCTGGCCCGAGCTGTTATACCCCCACGTCCACACAGTGCCGTCCTCTTTGATAACGGCCGAAAAGTTGCTGCCGGCGGCAATGACCTTAGTATTGTAGGTGTAGTCAATCAGTGTCGGATAACTGGTCTGGCTTTCGGTGACAGGCTCGCCAAGCTGGCCGTAGGTGTTGTCTCCCCAGGCCAAAACGTAATTGTCCTCGTTGATGGCGAGCACATGATTGCCGCCCGACGCGATAGCCTTCACCCCCGTAGGATAGTCCAATTGCACGGGCTTGAGCTTATCCAAGTGAGCTTTGTCGCCCAGCTGTCCCTTAGCATTGTCGCCCCAGGTTACGAGCGTACCGTCGCGCTTGAGGGCAACCGAATGATTATTGCCTGCTGCGATAGCTGCAACGTTGCTCAGCTGCTCTATTTGGAAGGGAGTGCCGCGAGCCTCGGTGGTCCCGTCGCCCAGCTGGCCTTCGTTATTTTGCCCCCATGCCCAAACCGTGCCGTCTTTGCGAAGGGCGAGAGTGTGGTTCATGCCGGCAGCTACCGCTGTTATGTCGAACAGCTCTTTGACTTGCGTGGGAGCGTAACGGTACACATTAGGGTCTGTGCCCAGCTTCCCGTGCAAGCCGTCGCCCCATGTCCACACCGTGCCGTCGTTTTTCACCGCTACCGTGTGGCCTAACCCTCCCGTCACTTGCGCGTATCCCAACGCCGCTTTGAACGCACCTGTTGAGGCACCGGAAGCGGCCGACTCGGTGTCGGCGGTTTCCTGAGCCGCGGAGGCCGGCACAAGGCTGGCCGCGGCCGCGCGGTCTGCAATGGGAAGTATCAGCAAGAAAAGTACCACTGCGACAAGTGCCGCGCCGCCCCGACGGTAAACCTGCTGCCACTTTTTACTATTGTTGTGCTGAAAACAAGTGCCAACCATGCTAATACATCCCCGCCTTCGTCATTTATTGATGCTTTGCTGCCGTGCTCCATGGTTCCGCGGCAGGGCCGGCGGCGTGTGACGCCTCCATTTGCTTCGCAGTGTATCCTTCCATCCGTCCATTAACGTATACACGACAGGGACGAGCACCAACGTAATCAGCGTGGAAGTGGTCAATCCGAATGCCACCACGGTCGCCATTGACGCTTGCGCCGCCGCACCTTCGCCAAAACCTACCACCAAAGGTATCATTGCGAGCACGGTGGTCCCTGTCGTCATGAGAATCGGCCGCAAACGCACCCTTCCAGCCTCCATTAACGCATCATGCAAACTGCAGCCCTTTGTTCGCAATTGATTTGTGTAATCGATGAGTACAATTGCGTTGTTCACGACGATACCGACCAGCATGATCATCCCCATGATAGAGTTCATATTGATGGTGCGATTCGTCAGGTACAGTCCCAGAATCGCCCCGATAAAGGTTGGAGGCAGGGAGAACATGATGATAAACGGCCCGTATAACGATTCGAATTGGCTCGCCATAACCATATACACGAGGACTACCGACAAACCTAGCATAAGGTACAAGCTGTTGAATGTGTCGTTGGAGCTGTTCTGCGACCCCAGCGTAATGGCATAGCCATCGGGCGGTTGGATCGTTGCGAGCCGATCCTCCACCAGCTTCGACACGTCGCCCGCGGGGGCTCCGGATACGGCTGCCTGCACGGTAGCCACGCGTTCCTGATCGATATGACGAATCTGGGCGGGGCCAAAGCCCGGCTCAACCTTCGCCACTGCGTACAGCGGAATCTGAGCGCCTGAGTTTGATGTGATAACTATTTGATTCAAGTTTTCCAGATTATTGGTAAATTCCGACGGATACTTCACCAGGACCGATATCTGCGTGTCGCCCGTCTTAAAGTTAGTCGCCACGGAGCCTTGATACGCGGTGCGCAGGGAGGTCATGATTTCTCGCACGGAAATGCCGTAGTATGCCGCAGCTTCACGATCGATCGTCATATCAAATTGCGGAATGCTGCGCTCCAGCGTGTTCTGTACGTTTCTTAGCGACGGAATCGCGCGCAGTTCTTCTGCTACCATGTCACCCAGCTTTCTCAACACCGACATATCCGGTCCGCTCAGGTTTACCTGAATATCGCCGCCTCCTCCTCCCCCGCCGCCCAAACCCGGCATGCGAATGGATGAACGGCTGTTAACGGAAATTTGCGCTCCCGGATTGCCGTTGGTCATGGTGCGAATCTGTTCCACGATCTGCTCTGTCTTCAGTTCCCTTTGTCCGAGCGGCTTCAACATAACGGAAATGCTGGCCGAGTTTGTCGCCGCGCTTTGATAAGCTCCTCCGCCCCCGCCGCCTACTGTTGTGAAAATGGACTCAATGTCCGGCATATCCTTAATCAAGCCTTCCACTTTAGACGCTAGCGCGTTGGTGTTTTCAAATTTGGTTCCCTGCGCCAAGCTGATATTTATGTTGATTTGGCCTTCATCTGTTCTGGGAGTTATCTCGGTGCCCACCGAGCCCGCCAAAAATACACTGCCAACCAGCAGTGCAGCCGTGATCGCAACCACGGTCGCCCGGTGCGCGAGCGACCACCTGAGGATAGCGCCGTACCTGTTGGTCATACGCTGCATGCCCCTGCCGAACCAGACTGCAGGGTTGTAGGACTTACCTGTGGGCAGTGCCTCTTGGTGCCCTTTTTTCAGCAGCTTGGCTGCTAACATGGGAACGAGCGTGATCGCTGCGAATAAGGCGGCGACATGTGAAAAGCTGACGGTAAGCGCCATGGGCACAAAGAAGTTTTTAATTAAGCCGTCGATAAATAGCGTCGGGGCAAAAACGGCGATCTGCGCTAATGCCGACGCCAATACCGCCGTGCCCACCTCTGCTGTCCCCTGTTTGGCCGCTTCTACAGGGGACAGGCCCTCCTCTTTTTTCCTATAAATGCTTTCCAGAACAACAACGGCAAAATCGACTAGTGAGCCCAAGCCCAACGCTAGTCCGCCGAGCGTGATCGTATTCATGGTTTGATCCGAGAAGAACATCATACTGAATGTGCTGACCACTGAAATCGGGATGACCACGCCTATGATCAATGTGGCTCGCACGCTGTTCAAGAACAGCATGAGAATGATGACGGAAAATATGGCGCCAAGCAGAGTGTGCTCGATCACTGTGTGGATAGAGCCTTTGATATATTTCGATGTATCGTTCAATATGTCCATCTTCACGCCATCCGGAAAATCTTTTTGTATATCGTCCATCATTGTCCGAATGCTGTCCGCCACCGCAACCGTATTGCCATCGGACTGCTTCTGCACTGAAATGCCTACGCTCTGCTCGCCATTGCGTCTGGATTCAAATGTCACATCCTGATAGGTATCGATGATTTTCCCTAATTCACCAATGGGTATGGTTTGCCCGCGGGCCAGATTGACTCTCACCTGCGCAATCTCAGCAGTCGATTTAAACTCTCCCTTGATACTTAACGGTACGAGCTGATTGCCTTTATATACAAGACCGGCATCCATCGACTGGTTGTCATTGCTTAACGCTGACGTCACCTGATTAGACGTGAGTCCGTATTGAGTGAGCTTATTCTGGTCCAACAGCAGCTGAATCTGCCGTACACGGCCGCCGGTGACATTGACGGAAGCGACCCCGTTAGCGCGCTGGACCGCCGGGCTGACCACGTTGTCCGCGAGATCCCGCAGAGCCGTCAGCTCCACATCAGTGCCATACAGCGCTAAGCTCATGATCGGCTGGCTGTTAGGATCCGCGCGTGACACAACAGGAGCCTCCGCATCATCCGGAAGCTGCCGGCTGACCCGATCTAGCCGGTCCCGCATTGTAAGCGTAGCCTCGCTGATATCCGTACCGAAATTGAACTGTACGGTGACATTGCTCGAACCCGTTCGGGAGTTCGATGTCACGGACGAGACATTGGCTATGGTAGCCATCGACGCCTCCACCCGCTTGGTCACCTGATTTTCAACCTGCTCTGGGGAGGCGCCCGGCCAACTGACACTGACGTTCGCCGTTGGAATTTCCATGTTCGGATACAGGTCCACCGGAAGCAAAGGAGCTGCAATGGAACCGAGGATCACCAAACCGATCATCAGCATAAATATTGTGATCGGGCGGTTCACTGAAAAATTGGCGAAATTCACCAGCCTCCACCTGCTCTCGGTGACTCACTCACGGCCCCGCTGCCTGAGGCACCCGGCCTGTCCGCCGGCGCTCCGTCATCTTTCGCCTTTCGAGGCCGAAGCTCGCCCTGTGGCTGTTCGCCCGGTCTGTTATTTGCCGCGGGCGCGCCTTGGCCGGGAGCCTCGCGGTCCTGGGGTTTGCGCCCGTTCTGCGGTGTCTCCTGCCCCGGCTGAACCACCTGCACGGCTGCTTTATCCGACAACAGCTCCTGGCCTGCTACGACGAGCTCGTCACCTTCGGACAAGCCGCTCGTGATCTCAAACAGGGAGCTTGTCAACGTACCGACCTTGACCGCGACCCTTTTAGCCCGGCCGTCTTGTACAACAAACACAGCGTTGCCGCTGGGCTGGCTCAGGACAGCGTCAGCGGGGACCATAATGGCCGTGCGGCCTTCGGCTTTCAAGCTACAGGTGGCAAACATACCCGGCAGTAGTTCCTTCTGCTCGTCGTTCACTGTAATGTCAACGCCGTAGGCCTTGGTCACTTCATCCATAGTGGGACGGATTGCCGACACAACACCATCGAACGTCTTGTCCAAAGTCGGAACGTTAACCTTCATCTCCATTCCGATTTTGATTTTCCCGATATTCGCCTCCGATATGTTGACCGTTGCCTGGGTTCGCTCTAATGCCGCCACTGACAAAATATTAGACTGCGCGCCGGCGTTCTGCCCGACAGGTGTGTTAATCGAAGTGACAACGCCATCGACGGGGGACGACAGTACGCCATGCTGCAGATCCTCGACGAGCAATCGCAAATTCGTTTGTGCCTGATTGAACTGAGCGGTGCTAACGGCCACCGCGTCAGTCGATTTCGCCGCCACCAGAGCTTGCTCCTGCTGCTCAAGCTGCGCTGTAGAAACGTTCATGCTGAGCTGCCGGTTCGTTTCCGCGTTTGCCAGCGCCAGCTCATCTTTGGACAGCGTCTGCCGGCTCGTCTCAAGCGTGGCGAGGAGCGTGTTCTGCGCATTAGCCAATGTGGTCGTGTCGCGGTTCAGCTGCTCCTGCGCAATCTGGACGGATTGCGAGTTTTGTGCCGCTGTGAGATCGCTCTCTGCTTTCAACAATGCACCGGTCGCCGACGTCAGGGCGCTTGGCGTGGTCTGCTGAACTTGATCCAGTTCCAACTGGGCCTGCTGCAGACGTTGTTGGGCCGCATCTTTGTCCGCTGAGCTGCCGTTCTCGCGTGCGTTCGCATAGTTGATAATGGCCTGCTGGAGCTCGAGCCGCAATGATTCGATGGCATTGCTGGAGTTAGCCTCCGACGTTTGCAGTGCATCCTGTTGTATGTTCAGTGCGTTCTGCGCGTTACTCAAATTAATCGTATATGTATTCAGTGCGTTGTTCAGGTTTTGCTGCGAGATTGCGACGGATTGTTTCGCGGAAGCGATAGCATTTTGCTGATCAGTGACCGCTTTATTGTAATTCGCTTGCGAGATAGCCAGCTGTTGTTTGGCCGCCTCTACGGAGTTCTGCTGCTCGGCAATGGCCTTATCCAGGTTAGCCCGCTGTGTCGCCAGCTGTTTTTCGGCGTTAGCGACGCTGTTGGCCTGTTCATTGGTTGTCCGCTGCAGCTGCGCCGCACTAACGGCCAAAGCGCTCTCGGATTGGGCAACCTGCTGTTCGAGTTCACTGGTGTCTATTTTCGCCAGCGGCTGACCCGTCGTCACCCTGTCTCCGGGCTTCACCATCAGCTCCATCACCCGGCCCGCCACCCGAGATGAAACGTTGGTTGCGTACGGCGGTGTGATCGCGCCGGTGAACACCTGGCCGCCGCCCACCTCCTGCAGTTTAACGATCTGAGTCTCCACAGGAAACTGCCTCGCGGCACCCGCCCCCTGCCGCCCGGTTCCGCCCGGCTGCGCTGCTCCCCCCTCGCCGCCTGACCCGGTGAGCAAAGTCGTGCCGAGCACAGAGACCAGTGCACACACTGCGACAGCCGTAATTATCCATTTCTTAGATACATTTTGGATCCACCTGATCATTCCATACCTCCATCTAGTACTCAGTCCGGTCCGGACAATCAATCGCCAATGCGCAAGCGGTACACTGAACTTAGCGCACAGTGATGATAAAACTGTGATAAAAATGTAAAAAAAGTGTGAAAACCACTTGTGAAATGGTTCTTAGGCATCAAATATTTTTAGAAGCAGACACAAAAAGGACTCCTTCCGGGAGTCCTGAGTAGGCGAGTCAAAGTGCAGCATGGGCAATTTTTGCAAACTAGCGTATACGGCCGCATTCAACCACCTGATGCTTGGTTCGCAGCCGGATCATGGCAAAGGGTTACCCCCCTTCGGATGCTCGCGTGCCCCCGCTAACCGGTCACTTGTCTTTTATGATGACCTTGGTGCCGAGCGGGATGTGCCGGTATAGCCATTCAACGTCCCTATTGTGCATGCGCACACAGCCGGAAGACGCGTGGCTGCCGATTGAGTAGGGCCTGTTTGTGCCGTGAATGCCGTAGGTATAGCCGCCCGTACCTGGGACACTGAGGCCGATCCACCTGGTGCCCAACGGATTTTTCGGATGCCCGCCGGGAATTTGCTTGCGTATATACCATGGCTTTACTATTTTTGCAATCACATGAAACTCGCCCACCGGCGTCAGCTCCACCCGGCGCCCGGTCGCAACCCTAAAACCGTATACCGGCACGCCGTTCGCGAACACGGTAAGTCGATTCGCCGTTTTGTTAATTTCTATGTACACTCCTTCTTCCTGCACCGCCTCGAGCGGCACTGGAGCGATGCTGGCAAGCGTCTGACTGCTGCCGGATAGACATAGTGCCACGCTGAGAACAAAGGTAATAAATATTGCACGCATAATTTTTATCTCATCCTTGTCGAGTTAATGGCAGCATTAGTGTTTGCATACACGCCTGTTCTATGTGCGGAGTACTCCGTATTAAATGAAAAAGCATAAGCGTCAAGAGAGCGTGCGATCCCCTGCAGCTTATGCCTTTGCCTCGTACCGGTCTAAATCGTGTCGCCAAAATGTATTAATTGTCCCGTGATCCCTGGCCGAGCCAGGGCCGCCAGCTGCACTATATCAGGCGCCACTAAATCCGGATCCGTCCCTGTCGCGTGCATCTCCGTTTTGATCGTGCCTGGGTCGAACATGCTTGCAAGGATCTGAGAATGGCTCTCTTCCTCGGCCACGGTGCGCGTGAGCGCCTCCAATCCCGCTTTGCTCACACCGTATGCCGCAAACCCTCCGGCACCATTCACGGCCAAGCCTGAAGTGATGTTGATAATCCGTCCATACCGCTGCGACCTCATGTGAGGCAGCACCTCTCTCGTCAGTAAAAACGCGCCCGTCAAGTTGTTCGCCAGCTGATAATTCCAGGATTCCAGCGTTGTATCTATCACGCCACCCGTCTCCAGCACCGCTGCGTTGTTCACCAAGATATCGATTTTCCCATGCAGCTCAATCGCCTGCTTCACCAACGCTTGCACCTGTGCCTCCTGTGAGACATCGGCCACAACGGCCTCCGCTGTGCCGCCGTTTCGGACAATGCCGCCGGCAACAGCATCAATTTTGTCTTTTCTGCGCCCCGCTAGAACAACGGCTGCTCCATCGTTCGCCATCGCTCTGGCAATGGCTTTGCCTAAACCCGTCCCGGCGCCTGTTATAATCGCTGTTTTGTCCGATAAAACGCCCATAGTCGACCCCCCCCGTTTCCGTTTGCCCCCATCATAACAGATACGGCAGCGCTCGGGAACGTGTGCAGTTATCAGACTTTTTTATGACGGATACTGCTGCTGCCAATGCAAACCACATCTGCTCCTGCGGCGTATTATCTGCCTTTTTCCTCGGTTCTCTTGCGTTCATGATAAATCACCAAGGCGAGCAGCCCGACCCCACAGCCTATCGTTCCAAGAAATCCAAATGTTTGCAGTCCGTTCGCCAACATCTGTTCGCGTTCAAACACATTCCCATACACCATACAACCAAGAGAAATTAAGAACAGAATGAACAGCACGACCATAGGCATTTTCATACTTTGCATGATTTCTTCACCTCCTATGAATTCTTAATACATTCCGCTGATTAAGAAACAACTTCCATTTGAGGTGAGTGCATGATCGAGTTTACTCGTGGAGCTCCTCATCCTGCCCGGTCCGACTGCCACAGCGTGAGCTGCTGTCACAGAAAAAAAACGAACCACAGGCAAGCTGCCCGCAGTCCGTCCTTCGCTTGAATTATACCACCGTGCATATTACACAGGGTGGCCTTCGTTGGTGCTCATCCCTTGAAAACCCGATAGCCCGCGAGGTCTACGGCTTTCGCCTCAGCAGCCCATTTCGCGCCCGCTTGCGCAGGCAGCTGCCATTTGTCATAACATAGCCAGAGCGTTTCCTCCAGACTCTCTACCCAGATCGCATCGGTGTCCTCGTCGTGGTGAACCAGATGCGGTTCAAATCCAGGCACCTCCGGTATGGCATCCATCACTGCGTTAACACAGAGCAGCTGCGGATAAGCCGCTTCAAGTCCGCAAGGAATTTCATCCGCCCCGGTTGCCGCCGCCGCAATGCACGTGCGCAGTTTGTCCGCTAGAGCCGAAGTGTTGGTGCTCGGGTACACCTTTTCCGTGCCGTCATGGAACACTGCAGTGATTTTGTTGTCGTCTTTGCCTTCATAGAACGTAATGACTGCCTTCTCGAACTCCAACGTGAAAACCGGGCCGGCATTGCCGAGAATCGTGTGCGACGCGTAGAAAAAGATATCAACGCCCTGATCCGTGTTCACTTTCAACGCGCATGTATCAAAGGTTTCGATGTCGTTGGCACGATACAGTTCTGCAGTCACTTCGACCGGCTTGGCGCTTTCATTAGGCCTTGGACCGATGAGATAAAACATGTTATGCAGAAAATGCGACGTAGCATTGTGCACCACGCTGTCCAAAATCCACTCGCCGTTAGCGCCTTTTTTGCGGCCCTTCCAGCCGCTGCCGAAATAATCGAGACCTCGCCTCCAAAGCACGAGCGTTTTCATCCGCTTCGGTCTGCCGAACAGCCCGGCTGCGATATGACGTTTCAGCTCCTGGATCTGGGCGTTGAACGACAGATTGTAGCCGACGGCAACGAACTTGCCGGTTTTCTTTTGCATCTCCATCATTTTTTGCGCGTCTTGCACCGTGGCTGCTATGGGTTTTTCGCACAGAACATGGCTGCCTTGGGAAAGAGCCAAACATACCTGCTCGCTGTGATACTGTATCGGGGTGGAAATGATCGCAAGGTCCGCACGAGAGGATTCATAAAAACTAGCCATATCCGTATAAAAAGGTATGCTTCGGTCTTTCAATTCCTGAACATAGCTGCATCGCTCAGGATTGATATCGACCACGCCGGCAATCTCGAATGTACTTCTATCCTGATGATACAGCAGCTCTTCCACGTATTTGTTCCCGTAGCCGCCAATACCAACCAGCAAAACGGAAATCTTGTTACCGCTCATTTCAGTCACCACCTCCATGACGATGTGTCGGGTCAGCCTTTACTCTGCTGCCGGAACATGTTAGGGGACATTTTCACAATATTTTTGAATGCCCGGTAAAATGTAGGCAGCGTCTCATAGCCGACTTCGAAGCAGACGGACGCGATGTCCTTATCCGTTTCCGCCAGCAGCTTTTTCGCTAACCCGATCCTAACCTCGGTCAAATATTGAATCGGTGTGATACGGTAATGTTCTTTGAAAATATTATTGACGTGTCTTGCGCCCATGCCCAGTCTGGCAGCGATATCCCCGGCAGTGAGCGGCGCGAAAAAATGTGTGTCAATGTAACTGCGTATGCGCTCGGCCCGGAGGCTGTTCGAATCCGTTATCGTGGCTGATTGACTCGTTCGTGCCAAGACGAGCAAAATTTCAAGGATATAGATCTGCTGAGCCCATCTGCCCAACGCATCCGGATGGGTTTGCTCGAACAGCATTTTTCGCAGAAGCTGCCTTAGGTCTGCGGCCGCAAACGGGCTGAGCTGCAAGAAAGCGGACGTCGGAAAGCTCGTGTGAAGCAGACCTGAGCGGGCGAACGAGTCGATCGCCGTGTCTTCAAAGGCGAGGACCAGTAATGTCAGCTTCGACTCCGAAAAAACGGAGTGATTCGAATGCGGTACGATTAACGCGGCTGTGTCCTGCTTGAACTCGTATTGCCTGCCGTCCAGCGTGATGCTGCCTTCGCCTTCCAGAGCATACAGAATCTGATGAATGGCATGATGATGGTCATCGATTATATCACCATCGAGATGCTTGCTCTCGTACAGATGTACGCCATGAAATAGCGAGTCCACTGTGTGCAATTTCATAAAAGGCCCCCAAATTGCCCGGAAATAACGGTTTTAAACCCATCTTACCGCTTTGGGAACCGGCTCGGCAAGCTATTTTGCCGACTGTATCCGACGTCATTGCAATGGTCCCGGATGCGGTCGGCTGCTGTTTTCTTCTTGTGGCCTGGCTCTTCTCACACGTGCTCGAGATAGCGCTCTTTCATCAGCGCGAGCACTTCGTCGCCCGGCGCATCCCATACGGCACGGTTAAATATTTCAACCTCAATCGGGCCGTTGTATCCTGCCGCTTCAACCGCTTCACGTATCCGGCGGATCTCTATCACCCCGTCGCCCATCATGCCGCGGCCCAGCACCATATCCGGCGTAGGCACGATCCAGTCCGACACGTGGAAACCCAGGATACGTTCGCCGGCACGGGCGATTTGACTGTATAGCTCGGGATCCCACCATACATGAAACACATCAACCACCACTCCTACATCCTGTGCTGCGAACTGTTCGGCCAGCGTGTTGGCCTGCCCCAATGTGACGACCACCGACCTTTCGGCCGCCTGCATCGGATGGAGCGGCTCAATGCCGAGCCTCACACCGTGTTCGCGAGCGAACGGCACCAGCTGATCGATGCCTTCCGCCACCCAGCCTCGTGCTCTGTCAATATCGCGATCCGGGGACGGTCCGCAGACGAGCACCAGCACCTGCGCGCCCAGCTCGGCAGCTTCTTCCACAGCACGACGGTTGTCGTCGATCCGCGCCTGCCGTTCCGCCGCAGTGGCCGCGGGAAACATACCGCCGCGGCATAGGCTCGACACTTGCAGGCCCGCGTCTTGGATCATCCGTCTGCTCTCGCTTAGTCCTGCTTCGGCAACCTTGTTCCGCCAAGGGGCGATCCAAGGCACACCTGCGCGCACACAGCCTTCCACCGCCTCGCGCAAACTCCACCGCTCCGTCGTAATCTGGTTCAGACTTAGACGGTCAAATGACCCAAGCCTTGCCATTTTTTTACCCCCTCTATGCGAATTGAATCAATATTCGCTCACTGCACACAACTTCGTACGGACTCCATGACTCCGCATTGAGTTGTCGCTCACCGTTCGTAAGCATCAGTGTTACCTCACTCCTGCCAGCTTCAGTACCAACTGCATACGCTCCACAGCCAGATCCGGATTGGTCAGTAAGCCCGCTTGGTCGGCCATGACGAACAGATCCGCCAAATGCACCGCCGAGCGTGCCCCTTCTGCGCCGCCGATCATACGGAAGTGGCTCTGATGTCCGTTTAGGTAGGCCATGAACACGATACCCGTTTTATACGCGTAAGTCGGCGTCTGGAAAATGTGCCGGGATAACGGAACCGTTTTGTCTAGGATTTCATGGAAGCGGTTTGTATCTCCCTCATCCAGCGCGTGAAGGCCCGCGGCGGCGGCCGGGGCTATCGCGTCGAAGATACCTAGCAAAGCATGACTGTAGCCCTGCTCATCGCCGCGGATCAACTCCGGATAGTTAAAATCATCGCCGGTGTACATTTTTACGCCTTCCGGCAGCAGACGGCGCATCTTGATTTCCTTGCTTGCGTCTAACAGTGAAATTTTGATGCCGTCTACTTTGGCAGCGCTTGCACGGATAATCCGCAAGCAAACCTCCATCGCAGCGTCCGGATCCCGATGTCCCCAATATCCGGCTAACGCGGGATCGAACATGTCCCCAAGCCAGTGTAAAATGACCGGCTGTGACACCTGGCTTAACATTTTTCCGTACACCCGCTCATAATCTTCCGGGCTCCTGGCGCACGCAGCCAGTGCACGGCTGGCCATCAGAATGATCCGCCCACCCTCGCCTTCGATAAAGGAACACTGCTCCTCGTAAGCGGCTTCAACCTGCTCGAGCGTCACGCTGCTGCCCGGAGCGAGATGGTCGGTGCCGGCGCCGGACGCCATATTGCCTCCGACGGACCGCGCCTCCACGATGGAGTGTCTGATCAGCTCTTTGGAGCTTTCCCAGTTGAGGCCCATCCCGCGCTGAGCCGTATCCATCGCTTCCGCAACGGATAGACCGAGAGACCACAGATAGTGGCGGTATTCCATCGTCGCTTTAAAGTCGATTTTCGAGTGCTGCAGAGGATCGCTGTCAGCGAATGGATCGGCCACTACGTGTGCGGCGGAAAATGCGATACGGCTTTTCAGCGGCCCCTTCGGAATCTCAAACGCTTGATTGCGTCCGGGCTCGTACGAATAAAGAGCGCCTCCGGCGCGCGGCAGTTGGATAGATTGAGCCACAATGATCTCCTCCTTACAATGTTAATTCCGGCACATCGACCCAGCGGCGTTCTTTCCAAGATTGCAGTCCGAGCTCCGACAACTGCGTGCCCTTGGCACCTTCAAGCAAATCCCACGGGAACGGTGTGTCGATCACCACATGCTTCAGGAACAGTTCCCACTGAATTTTGAAGCCGTTATCGAACACTTGGTTGTCCGGGACATTTTCCCATTGCTCAAGAAAGTTGAAGGGGTTTGGAATATCCGGATTCCATACCGGCTTCGGCGTGTTCACTCTATGCTGCGTCTTGCAGTCGCGAAGTCCGGCCACGGCACTGCCTTCCGTACCGTCCACGTGAATCGTTACCAAATCATCTCTGTTGACGCGTACCGCCCAAGACGAATTCACTTGTGCGATAATACCGCCCTCAATTTCGAAAGTCGCGTATGCCGCATCATCGGCTGTGCAATCGTAAGTATTGCCCTGCTCGTCGACACGCTGTGGAATGTGAGTTACGCCCAAGCAGGAGACGGATTTGACATCGCCGAACAAGTTGTCCAAAACATAACGCCAGTGCGCGAACATATCTACGATAATACCGCCGCCGTCCTCTTTGCGATAGTTCCACGAAGGACGCTGGCCCGGCTGCCAATCCCCCTCGAACACCCAGTAGCCGAACTCCATGCGGACTGCTAAAATACGGCCGAAGAAGCCGGAATCGACCAACCGTTTCAATTTGATAAGTCCGGGCAAGAACAATTTGTCCTGCACGACTCCGTTTTTGATGCCTTTGTCCCGCGCCAGCTTTGCCAGCTCTAACGACTCAGCCAAACTGCCCGCTGTCGGCTTTTCGCAATAGATATGCTTGCCGGCGGCGATGGCTTTTCGAACACCCGCAGCACGAAGCACAGTGGTCTGGGAATCGAAGTATATCTGGTTGTGGGCATCAGCTAATGCCTCATCTAGGTTGGTACTCCAGCGCCCAATACCATTAGCCTCGGCCAAAGCCTTTAGCTTACTCTCTTGGCGGCCGACCAGAATCGGGTCCGGCATAATGACGTCCCCATTAGGAAGCGCCACGCCTCCCTGCTTGCGGATAGCTGCAATGGAACGGATTAAGTGCTGATTTGTTCCCATCCTGCCTGTGACGCCATTCATGATAATGCCGACATTAATAGTTGCCATCGTTGTTACTCCTTTCGATTGTGCAATTGAGAAAATTGTCTCATTTACCCACATTGTAAACAGCGAGCCGCATAGTCGTCTTATAAATATCAGAAGTGAGTTATCAATTTTGGAACCGTTCGTTTGTTCAGCATGAATAAAAAAACCTCCCGATTGGGGAGGCATCCTGAGGGATCATCTGGAGCCAGCGAGCCCGCTACGGCTCGGACGCCACTCCTCAATCATTGCGCCACGCTGTTGGTCTCAGCCTGGGCGGCTGTGGATGCGGCGTAACGTTTCACATACCAGCTGAAAGCTAGCATTGCCACAGCGCAGAGGCCAGCGCACACGGCGAAGCCCGAGCCGATACCGAATACACTGGCGTAAGCGCCGCCTGCCAAGCCTCCAAAAATTCGGCTGATGCCGAGCGTCATGATGGAGTTCATCATCTGGCCGCTCGCCTTTAATTCCTTGCGCACGTGCCGATTGACGTACTCGGCCAGGCACAGGTAGAACAAAATAAACGTACCGCCGTGCAGTGCCCACGATAGAATCACGGTGAACTCCGTCACCGTGACAGCGTAGAGCAGCCATCGAAGCAGATGAATCAAGCCGGAGAACAGCAAAATTTTATATACTCCAAAACGCGCATACAGCCGGTCAAAAAAGATCATAAACGGAAACTGGCTGATGGACCCGATCATGACGCCGATGCCAAGCAAGCTGGTGCTGATGCCCTGCTCCTGGCAGTACACTGCATGGTAAGTGAAGAAGAAGCCGATGGTCGATTCAATGATGAATGTGTATATGTATATCACGGTCAAGGCTCTACTGTTGAATAGTTCCTTCAAGCGTACCTTCTGTTTCCTCTGGTGTCCCTCCACTCGCGGAATCGTACAGGCGCACACGAAGGCCAGCAGCATCATCGCTGAAAACAGAGGGAACATATAATTGATGTCACGGTCAAGTATCCAACCGGCGATAGCCGACATCCCTGCGAAGCCGACGGAACCGTAGGTGCGCACGCGTGAAAAATTAAACTGCGATTTGCCTGCGAGCTCCAGCGTTATCGTGTCGCTGAGCGGATTGACCACACACTGGAACACATAAAACAAAGCAGTCGATGCGAGCAGCAGCCAAAAATGCTCGCCGGAAGCCGGCATAAGCCAGATGGAGGCAGAAGTAAGCAGCAAGCTGAGCAGGAGCACGCTATTCTTCGATTTCGCCCGATCGGCGGCCAACCCCCACAACGGCTGTACGCATAGCGCGGTGATTAATCCTACCGAGGTAAGCAGACCGATAGTAAACGTATCCAAATTGATCTTGCTGTAATACAAGCCAATGTACGATGAGAACGCTCCATTGCCCATGAAAACAAGCGCGTAATAAATGCAAACGTATACATATGCAGCCGAGGCCGATTTGAACATGCCCGAATTCCCGCTTTCGGAAAAATAAATGTGTGCTGCCACGTTGCAAAAACCTTCCTTTGCTATGGTACTACATGACGCTGCGATTTGTCCCGCGTTTTTTCTCTTAACACTCACCCGATGAACTAACCCAAAGCTGATTTCCCGCAACCGTTGTCGCTCCTACTCTGTTGCACTGGTCCCTCCAGTGATTTCGCACGCAGCAGCGAAACCAAAAGGCAGGCTGCCTGCGCAGCTTGCCTTCTCTTCGGGATTTTGCGCAATATCTTTTCTCGGAAATTTTGGACGGACCTGCATCAGCAGGCCGACAAGCTGAATGATATATATTTTTACTGAGCCTGCTGCTGCTTTTTCTTTCTGCCCGCACGTTTTTTTTGCATCCACCCTGCGAGCAGTACGCCGCCGATCAGCACGAGAATAACACCCCATCGGATAAATGGATGTTCCACGAAAAATTCCTCAACCAGTGGTTCTTCGACGATCATTTTGCCTGCCGTCCACGCCAGCACACCGGATCCCACGAAAATAATGATCGGGAAGCGGTCCACCCAGCGCAGAATAATCGTGCTGCCCCACACAACGATAGGCACACTAATGATTAAGCCTAACACCACCATTAGAAAATTTCCATGTGCAGCTCCTGCCACAGCGAGAACGTTGTCCAATCCCATTGCCGTGTCCGCCACAATGATCGTCCAAATCGCCGCATACACGTTCGCAGCTGTCTTTACCTCGTGTTCCTTCTCCTCCGCTAGGAGCTTGTACGCGATCCAAATAAGCAACAGACCCCCGAGGATGAGGAGGCCCGGTATTCTGAGTAACCAGACTACCACCAGCGTTAAAATTGAGCGAATGACGATCGCGCCGAGCGTGCCCCAAAAAATGACCCTCTTTTGTTGGGCCTTCGGCAGATTTCGTGCGGCTAAACCAATGACGATGGCGTTGTCGCCGGCTAAAACCAAATCAATCACCACGATTGAGAATAACGTTGACCAAAATTCGGGTGTGAATAAATCCATCCGCTTCACTCCTTTATTCGAATCTTGGTATATTGTTCCCAATATTCCTTAAATGAATCTGCCCGTCGCAGAAATCTGTGTGAAGGCAAAAAAATAATCCCTGGCCGGAGTCGGCCAAAGATCTCGTTATTACACAACTAAAACATAGCTCTACATATGGCGAGATAAAAATTTCAGCGTGCAGTTCACCGCCTGTTCCAGCTGTAGTGTGGTCGCATCGAATGGATGTGCCGCCCCGAACGTATGTGTACCGCCTTCGATGGTCACGGTCTCATGCTGCGGCGCCGCCGCACTGAGCTGCCTGAAGCTTGCTTTCAAACGCGGAGCATCCTGGTCCCCCTGCACTTGAAGCACAGGTATGCGGAGCTCGGTCAAGCGTCGCACAATATCATACCGCTCCCGGTTTTGCTCCAAATCTTCATAGAATGCTGCGCTAATGGGCATATTCTGTTTGGTACGGGCGTTCGGCACATAAGCGACTCCCCGCTCCGCGACCTGCGCTCGGAACGCTTCGTCGAACAAATCCGCCCGGGCAATCCCGTTCCAGGTCACCACTCCGGCGATTTGCGGGTGCTCCGCGGCGAAAATGATACTGTTACCTCCGCCCCGGCTGTGTCCCAACAAGTAGACTCTGCCGGCATCCGCGCGTTCTGCAGCCGGCAGCGAGCGGTCATTGATCGCTTGCAGCACCAATGCCAGGTCCTGCTGCTCCCGCGAGTAGGTATTGTGAGCGAATCGATCCAATTCATCGAAATCCTCTACCCTAACCCCGTTACACGAAAAATTGAACGTAACCGCGTAAAAGCCCTGCTCGGCGAACCGCTCCGCCATGTATGGGAAGAATCCCCAATCCTTAAATCCCTTAAAGCCATGTACGAAAATAAGCACCGGCCGGGCCTCGACAGGTTCGGACGCATACCGGACGTCACCCCGGATGTACAACGGCTCACCGGTGCCGAGCTGCCCGGCGTCGAGCACAAACGTTTGGCTGGATATCGATGCGCTGCTCAATCAAAACACTCCCTTTTGAGTTGAAATGCAATGTCAAAAGCTCAGTGCGGACACGGTTATAATAGCATACAAAGTTGGTGCGGAATAGAGAAACACTGCCTGGTTTTGCCACATTGCGCGAACCTACCGCTCATGCCTCAGCTGCATGAACAAGCCCTTGCTGTCCGTCCATTCCGCATACACGACCTCCTCGCTGCTCCGCGCCCCTGCCTCGCGCAGCTCGCTCAACAGCCAATCCTCAGACCGGCCGATGTCTGTCAGCCGTTGATGTATGAGCCTGCCGTTTTCAATGAGGACGACGGGAAGCTCGTCCGGTTCGGCCGCCAGGGCCAGATCGCGGCGAGTGACACTCTCATCCGACGACTTCTTTTTCACACTGATGTTTCCGTTCGTCTCGAATACGGCGAATGCCACTTCACGCACACTGAAAATATTTTGTTCCCGCAGCAGCGTATGCAGCTGTTCGAAATCAAGATGATTTCGTTTCATCGCCTTTACATCTATATTCCCATTAACAATGATCAAGTCCGCAGAGCCGTTCAAAAACTTTGACAGCCCCGGTATCAGCTGCACCAGTTTTTCCAGCAAAAGCGAGAGCCCCGCCCATACGATCAATGCGTACAGCAGCTGTGTTAAAGAGACCTCTTTATCATAGAGTGTTTCGCCTACGATTTCACTCAGCATCAAGGAGGAAACGAAGTCAAAAGCGGTCAGCTGGGAAATTTCCTTTTTCCCCAGTACCCTCGTGATCAACCATAAACCCAGCATTGCGGTGACCAGCTTCACCGTAATGTAATAATAGTCCATGTGACCCCTCCTCCAAAATGTTGATTTTTTTTACCCTGCCGAGATTCCGGTGAAACCGGTATAGATTGGTAGTGCGGTAGTGCAATCCTGAAGTAAATTTTACTTCCGCGGTGGGGATGAAGCTGTGCCCATACCCGTGATTATTTAACAATTAGTTCAATGATCGTGCTATACTTTAGCGTATATATAAATGGAATGGGAGTGTTCAGATGATAACAAAAACCAGCGTTTCTCCCGCTCGTGCAGGAGGCACCTTGTTCAGCATCCTGTTCGCCGTCAGTTTGGTACACTTGCTGAATGACACCATTCAATCCGTGGTGCCTGCCATCTTTCCTATTGTAAAAGAGTCATTGCAGCTGTCGTATACCCAGCTTGGCTTGATCGCGTTTGCGTTAAACGCAACCGCTTCCATTTTGCAGCCGGCCATTGGCTTTTACAGCGACAGCAAGCCGAAGCCTTATCTGCTCCCGCTCGGGATGGCCGCCACGCTGGTTGGCGTACTCGGCTTGGCACTGGCCGGCAGCTTCTCGGTGATGCTGCTCTCGGTTGCACTAGTCGGCATCGGCTCCGCCGTGTTCCATCCGGAGTCGGCCAAGATCGCCTACATGGCCGCAGGCCAAAGAAGGGGCTTGGCTCAATCGATATTTCAGGTTGGCGGAAGCACAGGCCAAGCGTTGGCTCCTATCATGACTGCGTTGATCTTCGTGCCGTTAGGGCAGTTCGGCATCATATGGTTTACCATCGCTGCAGCGGCGGCGATCGCCATTCAAACATATACCGCCCGCTGGTACAGCAGTCAACTGCGGCTGCGGCCGGCCAAGAGAAAACTGCAGCAGACAGCTCCAACGACAACGGGGAGCCGCAGGCAAGTTCGCTTCGCAGTCTCCATCCTGCTGCTGTTGGTCTCCACCAAGATGGCGTATCTTGCGGCCATCACAAGCTTTTATTCTTTTTACCTCATTGAGCATTTTCAGCTGCCGATCGGGCAAGCGCAGTGGATCGTCTTCGGATTCCTGTTCGCCGGGGCTGTCGGTACATTTTTCGGCGGAGCGATCGCCGACTTGTGGGGACGCAGGAATATGATTTGGTTCTCGATTATAGCGGCACTGCCCTTTGCATTAGCTCTTCCATACGTTAACGTGCAGCTGAGTGTTTTATTTTCCATTATCATTGGACTCACTATTATGTCGAGCGGTTCTGTCACCGTAGTGTATGCGCAGGAGCTGCTGCCCGGCAAAGTGGGCACCGTGTCCGGTTTATTCTTCGGATTGTCCTTCGGCATGGGGGGCCTTAGCGCAGCTGCGCTAGGCATGCTGGCGGATGCCACCAGCATCGGCTTTGTTATTAAGCTGTGCGCGCTGCTGCCGCTGCTTGGATTGATGACCATCCTGCTTCCGTCGGACACAAAGCTCAAGCAGTGGTCATCTCAAGCGGAACAAAGCCAAGTTAATTTGTAACGAACACAAAAACCTGGTCTAGGCCAGGTTTTTTTCATAGATGGGGATAAAACAACCACTGTAAGAGTAAATAAACACATACTACGTTGAGAATGAAAACAAATGGAATGCCGACGAAAAACGATTCATGCTTGGTCTTATGCCGCCAAAACTGCATGCCCAGCCAGACGCCTGCGGCACCGCCGGCAAACGCTATCAGAAACAGCCGCCGCTCCGGCACCCGTCGGCTTCGCCTCTTGGATCTGCTTTTATCGGCACCCATGATAACGAAACCGATCAAATTAATGATAAGGATATAACTCAAAATGATGTTCAATAAACTCCCCTCCGATGCAGCCGTGGTCTCAGTGTCAATTACAAGCGGCTCACCGAAGCGGATTCACCTTAACGACGGCTTGTTTGCCGCTAAGCTGGATTCCGGACTCCTCCCGGCCGCAGCCGGACAAGTCTCTCAGCATCCGCTCCAGCAATTCTTTGGCCTTCTGCCCTTCTTTCGCCTGTAGGCGGACAACTAACCGTACGCTATGGCCTGCGGCGAGTGATTTCTCAGCTTGTGATTTCTTAGTGCCGTAGTCGTGATCTTCTATGTTCGCGCTGAGTCTGATCTCTTTCTCCTTTGCGGGGGCCTCTTTTTTTGCCTTCCGCTTTTCTTGCAGCAGTGTTTGACTGGCGGTGCCGCGCGCTACGAGCTTGCATGGAGGAGGGCTGCTCATCAGCGAGGTACATACCAAATCGGCCTTCATCCGCTTGGCAAGAGCCAGCGCCTCGTCTCGGGCTACCACCCCTAAATCCTCCTCCTGCAGACCTGTCAAATGCACCTCGGCCGCTTTTATCTTCTCATTGATTAACAACATCTGCCTGCCTCCATTCTCTGTGTGCCGGATACTTTTTTAATATTTTAGCACTCAGCCGGTGCATGCTTATCCTTCTCCTTAAGGAGTTCCATCATAGTTAAAAACACCTTGGACTGGCGCTCTTTCTCCTTCAACCCGAAACGGTGGTTGCGTATTGTCGAAGCACTGCCGATGCCGAGCTCCTTTTGCACTTCCGCGTCACTTTTCCCCTCGTAAAATGCGCGCAGCAGATTGTTCTGATGGTCTGTCAGACCGGTGAACTTTTTGTCAAGCTGGATGAGATAGTGAAAAACCGATTGATGACTCCTTTCAATATGGGCGCGAGTATACCTTTCCGCTTCATAGAAAATGTCCTCATCACGGTAGATTAGCCCTATTTCGAAGGTTTTCCCGCACAGCAGGCATATGTAATGTTCCCCTTCTCGGATATAGCCGCGTTTCAGCTCCTCCAGCGATGCATTCCAAAACGGTTCTGAGCTTATCATAGAGTAAACACATCCTAAACAAGTTTGTCTTATACCAAACAATGGTATTACACGTTTAGAATGAAGTCAAACAAAAACCTCCGGCCAGCTCACCGGAAGTTACCGTAATGCTGATAAATGTGTACCCGGCCTACGCCGGATTAGGCCACTCGTAATACAGGTGATAGTGGTTTTTGCAGCCTGGATTGAAGGCAGTGGAGCAAACAGGGCATTGGTAATCGCAATGCAAGTATTGTTGTATGGTGAGCTCTGTTGAGCAGTTTCCGCAGAGCACCGCTTTCGTGCTCCACTCAGCGTAGGGCCACACTTGTGGATCATGCCCCGCCGCTTCCGCATGGCAAAAATAGCAGCCGTAATACTCGCCGCAGCATTTGAACTTCATAGCCAAGACATCTTTTTCACTATGGTAGTGCTTGCATCTGGTGTGACTGTCAATCGCGCCGATTACCTTAATCAAGGGATCATCTCCTGCCGGTTGTTTAATCTTAGTGTAGCACAACTGACACGGCTAAGCCCACGTTGGTGCACCTATAGCGGTTGACACGCCGCCTTCTTATAAAAGTCTTTGACAGCCGGATACAACGTTTGAAATAAGTGGTACAAGTCATCGTACGCAGCTGCCGAACCTGCGTCAGGCGTAAACCTTCTTCTTTCCCCTCCGCGATTGCACAGGGCAATGTCTGCGGTGCTAAAGAGCCCTGCCGCGACACCGGCGAGGAAGCACGCGCCCAGCAATGCCGTTTCGCCAATCTGCCTTGTCTCGATACTGGTGCGCATCACGGTGGCTTTAATCCCGTTCCACACTACGTTCTGCGAACCGCCTCCGATCGCGGTAAGCACCGAAGGAGACAAGTGGTACTCCTCACGCAGTATATCCATCAATTGACGCATGCCGAAGGAGCACCCTTCCAGAATGGCTCTCGCCATGTCGGCCTTCCGTGTGCTCAAGGAAAGTCCGATAAACAATCCTCGCGCATCCGGATCCCAAATCGGGGACCGTTCACCATGCATGTATGGCAGAAAGAAAACACCGCCGGAACCAATCGGGCTTTGCTCGGGCAGCCTGACCAGCGCGTCCTGCATGGATCCCTCACCCTCCAAAAACTCGTTGTAGAACCATTGTACCGCCGCGCCGGGCGTGGACATCGCACCGTGAGACAACCACTGCCCCCTGATCACATGGCAGCGGTTTAGAAATCTGCGGTCAAACCGGTCCGTAGAGTCACTGACCAGGGTAAGCACATCAGATGTTCCGACAGATTCAAACACTTCGCCGCACGGAATTCCCAATGCATAAGCGGAACTGGCGGTATCAGCGGCACCCGCTATGACGGGGATATGCGACACACCGATCACTGCGGCTAATGACTCGAGCGTCTCCCCTACTGCCGCGGCCGGCTCCACGATATCAGGGAGCAATGATTGGTCGACACCGAGCGCACTGCACATGTCCGCCGACCACGTATAATTGGCGACATCAAACAAGCCGGTAAACGACGCGTGCGTCCAATCGATCGTGAAGCGGCCGGTCAGCTTGGCGACCAGATAAGTTGAAAGATGCCCCCATTTGAAGGCTTGGGCATAGAGCTGCGGCTGGTGTGTGCGTGCCCATAATAAGCTGGTGGCCGAAGTCATACCAGGCTCAACCCGGTTGCAGGTGATCGAAAAGATACGGTCCTCGGGGAGCTTGGACGCAATCCATTCGGCTTCTCGTTTGCTCCGTTTGTCCATATAAAGAATACCGTTCGCCAAGTGGTTCCCATCCTGATCCATCAGAATAGACGCATTGCAAAACGTGCTCAAGCTGATGGCTAAGACGGCTCCGCCAGCCGACCGTATCTCCATAGCCGTGCGGTGGATGAGCACACACACCTGATCCCAAATTTCGCCCGGGTCGATTTCCACTCCGCCTGGGAATGGATAGTGAAGCTTGTAAGACGCACGAGAGAGGAAACATAGTTTCCCCTCTTCGTTCATAGCTCCTGCTTTTATTCCGCTTGTGCCCACGTCAATGCCGATAACATATGACATTTTCATCCACCTGTGCTTTTAAGAGATTTTTGTTTTCGTCAAATCTTCATATAACTGTGCGGCTTCTTGCACGGAACCGTCTTTGTGAATAATGTGGCTTAACGCCCTTACCACCGCTGTTGGATTTTGATTGTTCCAAACGAAACGGCCGAAGGTGATTCCCGCCCCTCCAACATCCAGCACGTCTTTGGTCATTTGAAAGGCCGAAAGAATATCGTTGCCGGTGTCGCCGCCCGCCACAACCACTTTACAGGTGGTGGATGCGATGACCTTGCTGAAAGATTGCGGGTCTCCGGTATAATGTGTTTTCACGATATCTACACCTAACTCAGCGCCGAGCCGCACCGCATACGCATGATGACGCCAATCCATTTTTTCACTCTCCGGTATTTTATTACCCCGCGGATAAATGTGCGCAATAACAGGCATGCCGAACGTGTTCGCCTCCGCCACAAACTCTCCCAAATTGCGAATCTGTTCCGGCTGATCATCGCCTCCCACGATGCAGCCGAGGGAGACCGCATCAGCGCCCATCCGCACGCCCTCAAGAACGCTGGTCACCCACGCATCGTAGTTCGGCTGCCAGGGCGAGAAGGTGGAACATTTCAGCACGAGCGAGGTTTTGCCGGCAAACGGGGCGAAGCAGCTTTCTACCAGTCCCTTGTGGATGGTGATTCCATCGGGCCCCCCGCTCGCGATCTCATCCACCTTGCGCTGTATCGGCATTAACTCCTCGAAAATGCCCCTGGCCATCGCCTGGTCTACAGCGACCGACAGAAGTCTTCCATTGCCGCTCAACAAACGCTGTAAACGAATCTTTTTACCGAAAAATGACATTGTATACACTCTCCTCTGATATATGTTGACTAGCCCATCCGGATTACGGACTTCATCCCTTTGCCGGTCTTGACATCAAGAATGGCTTGTTGAATCGTGTCCAGCGTGTAGCCTTCCGTCGTGATCACTTGGGTGTTGATCAAACCTGCGGCAATGAGCGACATCGCTTTGTGGTAATCCGCCCGCGTGGATGCAGTGGTGCCGATAACGACCAGCTCGTTGTAGTGGATCAGATTTGGGTCCATCTCGGACATTACGCCATGGGTGAAACCTGCAAACAGATTCACGGTGCCGCCTTTTCTTGCCAGCTTTAAGCCGTCATTCACGATTTGCGGAATACCTATCGCCATAATGACTGCGTCCGCCCCAATGCCATCTGTTTCGCGCATCACGACATCGTACAGCGATTCTTTGCCGGAATGCACCACGGTTGTTGCACCGGCTTCCAGTGCCTTATCGAGACGATGCTCGAGCAATTCACTGACGATGATTTTACTGGCGCCGGATAACTTGGCCAGCTGGACGTGCATGAGCCCGATAGGACCGGCTCCGATCACGACCACTGTATCGTTCAACTGAATGTTGGATTTGCGATTGCCGTTGATGCAGCAGGCCAAAGGCTCCGCGATCACCGCTTGCTCAAAATCCACATGAGCAGGTATTTTGACAAGGTTGCCGGCGGCGAGCGCCGTACCGGGAATGCGCACATACTCGGCAAAGCCGCCGTCGAACTCGTAGCCGATCGCTGTGCGGTTCGCACAGGCGTTCTCCCGATTGCTTAAGCAATAGTGGCATTTACCGCATGGTATCACAGGAATTACACCGACCCGGTCTCCAGCCGCGAAACCAGCCACATTAGCGCCCACTTGCTGCACTGTGCCTGCCATCTCGTGGCCGATCACCGAGGGAACGCGCACTCCTTTCGTTTTTTTGCCGTCAAAGATACGCACATCCGTGCCGCACACCGCGCTGACGTTAATTTTCACAAGCACGGCATCTGCAGTGATCGGGGGCTGTTCGACCTCCTCCAATTGCATATTCCCTGGGCCATAAAACACTGCTGCTTTCATTCTCTTCACTCCCAATTGTGTCTGTTTAATATAATGAAGCGGGTCGGATGCGATATCGATAGTATCAATGGCGTTTGTGGGTAGTTGAATTTCTCGTCTTAAACAGGCTGTCCGAAGCCCGCTGCGGATGCTTCAACGCGACCGCCGTATAAATCGCGTCGATAATCATCAACTGCGCAATGCGCGAAGCCACGGCATCTGTTCGGAACATCGTCTCCGGAGCGGCTGTGAATAAGGTGATATGTGCGACTTTAGTGATAGGCGACTTCGAAAAGTTAGTGATGCAGATGACCGTTGCGCCTTGTTCTCTGGCGGTCTCAGCCGCATGGATGATATCCAGGTTTGTGCCGGAATGGGAAATCGCAATCAGCACGTCTTGCTCATTCAGCAGGCTTGCAGACATGGCTTGCATGAATACGTCCGTGTACGCCAACGTTTTGATGCCGATCTTAAGAAATTTGTGCTGAGCGTCAAAAGCGACCGAGCCCGAGGCCCCCGTACCGTAGATTTCAATCATTCTAGCCGCTGCGATCGCATCGATAGCCTTCTCCAGCTGATCGTCTTGCAGCACTTCCAGCGTGTCATGAAGCGCCTGTACACTGGATTCGTAAATTTTTTGCTTTATAGCGGTGACACTGTCATTCAATTCGATGCCTTCCTGGATCTGTTTCTCAGGCCGCATGACATCCTTTGCAACGTTGATTTTCAAATCTTGATACCCTTTGTATCCTAGACGTCTGCAAAATCTGATGATCGAGGAATCGCTTGAACCGCTGCGCTCAGCGAGCTCCGCAATCGATAAATGAATGATCTCTTCGGCGCCGGATGAGACGTAGTCGGCTACTTTTTTTTCACTCTGGCTCAATTGAGCGTACACGGAATCTATTCTCGTCAAATAGCCGGGTCTCCCAATGCTGTTTAAATGCTGTTCCATGAAAAACTCCTCCAAATGTCTATGTTGTCAGAGGAGTTAACTAGACCGGGTGAAGAATGCCTCCAAAAATTCCGCAGTCATGTTGATACCCCTCTTCACCGTTTCCTGGCTGCCACCTGCAATATGCGGGGTCCCCAATACGTTGGGCAATGCTAACAACTCGTTGTAGAAAGCAAACGGTTCGTCGCCAAACACATCCAATACAGCGCCGCGCAGACGCTTGGAGATCAACTGCTGTTTCAAAGCCGGGTAGTCAATTAGGTCCCCTCTGGCCGTGTTGATCAGCACAGCTTCCGGTTTCATCATAGCAAGCGTGGATGCGTTCAAAATCGGCGGCGCTCCCTTAGGCTGACGTGCGTGCAGACTAACGAAGTCGGATGCGGCGAGTACCTGTTCCAGGGTCTGCGGCTGCACTCCGAGCTCAGCGAACTCCGCGTCTTTCACGTACGGATCGTAGGCGATGACATTCATTTGAAATCCCTTCAATATGCGGGCGAGATGCCTTGCGATTCTACCGAAGCCGATCAAACCGAACGTTTTGGTGTACAGCTCGACACCCGTCCGCTCGTATTCGTAGTAGCCAGGCTTCCATATTCCTGATTTGAGGAACGCCGAGCTCTCGGGGATGCTCCGCAGAAACGAGAGCAGCAGCCCGACTGTAAATTCAGCCACCCCCTCGGCATTTTTGCCGTTTGTGTTAAAAATCGTTATGCCACGCTGCTCCAGATAAGCACGGTCGATATTGACGGGGCCGCCCCGTAAAATGACGACGGCTTGCAGTGCATCCGCCTGCTCGAGAACCTCGCGGGGCACTGCCGCCCCGTGGATAATCAGGATGTTCACGCCTTGGAGCCAGTTCAGCAGAGCAAACGGCTCGCCGTAAAATTCCCTCACGCCGCACGGCTCCTTAACCTCATTCGGGTCATCCCACGACATTCCGCTCGGGACACAAGTATCATCGTCCAATGTAAATTGTTCGATAGGAAAGTCATATTTGATGGTGTGAATTTCCAATTCAAATTTGTTCGACAGCCGACTTTGCAATTGCTCTCCAACCAACACAGGATCAAAAAACTTGTCTCCAACAATGAGTACTCGCGTCATGTTCGTCTCCCTTCTACTATTTACTGAGAAACTCTATCGGCTGAATGACGATTTGCGGGAATAGAATAAGCAGCAGCAGGATCAGGCAGTGGACGACCAAAAACGGCCACACACCCTTCATCACGCCCTGCATGCTCGTCTTACCGACGCCGCAAGCCACATTCAACACAGTTCCAACCGGCGGTGTGAGCAAGCCGATCACGTTGTTGATGATAAATAAAATCCCGAAATAAACCGGATCGATCCCAGCCTGTACAACAACCGGCATCAGGACCGGTGTGAGAATCAATATCGTCGGGGTCAAATCCATGGCGGTACCGACGAGAAACACCAACACATTGATCATGAGCAGCAGCACCAGCGGGTTGTCCATGACCGGCCCAAGAATGCCGACCAATTGAGAAGGGATATCGGCTGCCGTGATAAACCACGCAGACACCATGGCGGCCGCAGCCAGAAACATAACGGTGCTCGTTGTTTTCGCAGCAGATGTGAACAGATGGTACAGGTGCTGAATTTTCAAATCACGGTAAATAAACAGGCCGACGAACAGTGCGTAGAATACGGCCACGACGCCGGCTTCAGTTGGCGTGAACGCGCCACCGCGCATCCCCACAATGATGATCACCGGCAGCAGCAGCGCCCAAACAGCTTGCACCGTCGTGCTGACTACTTCTTTGAGTGATTTGCGGGGCACCGGTTCGATTTTCTTTTTGCGCATCAACAGCCACCAGACGGCGGCGAGACCAACAGCCATCATGATTCCGGGAACAATGCCGCCCAAGAACAGCTTGGTGATAGACACGTTCGCGGTGACGCCGAACACAATCATCGGGATGCTTGGCGGGATCACGGGTGCAATAATGCCGCTTGCGGCGACCAATCCCGTCGACTGGTTCCGGTCATACCCTGATTTCACCATCATCGGGATTAAAATCGCACCGAGTGCGGCCGTATCCGCGACAGCGGAACCGGAGAGACCCGCGAAAAATACGCTGCCGAGAATGACCACATAACCCATGCCTCCTTTGATATGCCCGACCAGCGCCATAACGAAGGCAACAATCCGCTTCGATATCCCGCCCGCATTCATCAGCTCACCGGCAAGAATGAAGAACAGAATGGCTGTCAGCGAAATGCTGTCCGCTCCGCCGATCAAGCTCTGAATGAGAACTTGTGTGTCGAACATTCCGAGATAAAACATTAAGGCCACACCGCTCAGCAGCAGAGCAAAAGCGATCGGCATGCCGAGCGCCATCGCACCGAGCAATGAACCAACAAACACGGTCAAAGTCATTTCGTTCCCTCCGCTGCTCTTCTCATTTAATGACCGGCTCCCAATTCTTCCGATTCTCTAACTGCGATCAAATCCGCCTCCGCCGTCGCTTTGAACATCACACGATAGAGGTTGCACATGAGGATAAGCAGCATGCTGATGCTCGTGATGATTCCAACCGCATAGATGAACGACATAGGCAGCCCTGTGGCTGGGGCATTGCTCTCATGTGCAACGATGGTCATTTTCCAGCTGCCGTCCAATACCAGCCAAAGACAAAAACCGACCGCGACATTGCTAAAAATAAATACCGCTTTTTTCATTCCGTGAGGCAGCTTCTTGACAAGCATGTCCACGCCCAGATGTTGGCTGTCTTTCAGCCCGGCAATGGCACCCAGAAAGGTCAGATAGATAAAAAGGAATCTGCAAACTTCTTCGGCCCATGGAATTCCGGAGTCAAACAGGTAGCGGAGGACTACGTTGCCAAAATAGAAGACACACATCAAGGCAACGATTAAAAACAGAAGCAAATTAAGCAAATGGTTAACAGCCTTCGATATTGTCTGCACTACGAGGTCCCCCTTTCTTGCAGGTACAGCTGATAGCGGGTCTCATAGTGGGATGCCACCTCTATATCCGGTTCCAGCAATATCTTTTTTTGATGGTGCAGCACCCGTGCCGCCGCCTGGTTCACATCACTGAACTTTTTCAGAGCCAGCCCGGACAAGATAAACCCTCCCAAGGAGGTCATGTCGACACCATGAATCACTTCTATCGGCTTATTCATGATGGTTGATTTCATCTGCAGAAAATTGACCGATTTCGATGATCCGCCAACCAAGCGCACCAGATCGGTTTGCAGGTTTAACTTGGTGTTCAAATGGTGCAGTAATGCGCGGGTTTCCAAAGCTATGCCCTCCAAAACGCCTAAAGAAAAATCCACTTCATTGTGCTGAGACTCAATATTGATGAAATGGCCCGTGCGGGACGGCTGCATACGCCTCCCCCAAGGGATGAACAGCGGCAGACGCCGCAGATGCTCTTTCCACAGTGCACCGAAATCGGAACGCTGCTCCCACTTGAACAAATGAAACAGCTGGTTTGCCCATTCCATGATTTTCCCGGTGCTCGCTACATACCCTACGATAAACAGTTCGTTGTCTATTACATGGCTCTCCAGATTGCACTCATCGTTGAAAAAGGATAGCGCCGGGTTGTTCAAATAAGGGACCACCAACGCTTCGGACGTACCTGTAGAGTTTAAAGCGCTGGATTTGTCGTGGGTGCCGCCGGCGAGCGCGGCAAACATATGGTCATGGCCACCCAAAATCAACTGCGTGTTGCTGTACGCTGCTCCCTGCCGATAGCGCTTGTCAAGCGGGCCGATGCGCGATCCGGACGGCCTTGGCGCTGGAAGCTGTTCTATTGATAGGTTGAAGTGATCGGTCAAAGCAGAGTTCCACTCTTTTGTCAAGCTGTTGAACAGCATCGTTCTCGACGCCTGCGAATAATCGGTGATAAACTTTTTTTGCTCGGACAGATGGTATAATACGTAGTCAGTTAAATTCAGCCATTTATATGTTTCCGACGCAATTTGCGGATTGTTTTCAAAAAACCATTGGATGCGGAACGGCAGATACATAGGCAGCGGATGCTGTTGAAATAAGTGATGCATGTCGTGAAAGTCAGACAGTTCCACCGTCCGCGCGCTTCTCTGGTCGTTCCAGCATACACAGGGATACAGCGGCTGCCCTTGCCGGTCTACCGGTATGAATGAGCAGGCCATACCCGAGATGACAATCGCATCAACTGCGGTGACCGTCGGGCCGCCATGCAGCAGCGCCTTCAGTATGGTGGAGATGCTGCTAAGCACTTGATCAGGGTCGATTTCAGATATACCGCATTCTTGCTTCAAATAAGATGTGGGACAAATGACTTGATTCAGCTTACGGCCATCCAGTTGGAACAAATAGCCTTTTATATGTGTGGTCCCCACATCCAGCGTGACTATACAATTCATTATCTTGTCTCCCACTTCAACAACTGTGATTAGCGGTCAGGGCCAACGCCCTGACCCACCGCCGCATATTTCGCAGCTTTTTATTTCGCCGCTTCCACAAGCTTATCAATCAGCTCTGCGATGTACTCGGATTCGACTTCCTTATACACGTCCGCCACCTTTGCGCGGAATGCTTGCTTCTGCTGATCGCTCAGTTGCGTTACCGTCATGCCGTCTTTCGCCAGTTTATCGATGAGATCCTTATCTCCTTGCGCCACCAGTCCTCTTTCATAAGTACCCGCTTCTTTCACAGCGTCCGTGATGATCTTCTTGGATTCATCGTCCAACCCGTCCCAGAACTTCTTGTTGAAGCCGACAATCAGCGCATCCCAGCTGTAGTCCCAAATTGTGACATGCTTCTGTACCTCTTGGAATTTCGCCGAATCGATCGTCACCAGAGGATTTTCCTGGCCGTCGACCACCTTTTGCTCCATAGCCGAGAATAATTCGCCGAACGCCATCGGAGTGGCGGTCGCGCCTAGTTTTTTGTATAAGCTCTGATACATTGTGATCTCAGGCACGCGAATTTTTAATCCTTGCAGGTCTTCGGGAGTTGCAATCGCTTTCTTGGAGTTGGTGATTTGGCGGAAGCCGCCTTCCCAGTAACCGACACCCTGAATGCCTTTTGCTTCAAGCGTACTAAGCAGCTCTGTGCCTACAGGCCCGTCCACCGCGTTATAGGCCTTCTGTCTGTCGTTAAACAGAAACGGTAGAGACAATGCTCCAAATTTCTTCTCAAAGTTCGAAAATACAAGATTTGAAACCGTTGCCATTTGTAGCGTGCCTGTCTGCAATTGCTCGATCATAGTCTGGTTGTTTCCGTTGGACAGCTGGCCGTTCGGATAAATCGTTACCTTGATACGTCCTTGACTTTTCTCGTCCACGGTCTTGGCGAACTGCGCCAGGCCTTTGTGACGTGGTGACGATTCCGGATCTCCGTGGGAAGCTTTGATCGTGATAGCAGGTTTACCGCTGTCGGTGACTGTGTTCTCCGGTTTTGTTGTGTTTGCCGTGTCTGTTTTTTGGCCCCCGTAATTTCCGCAACCTGTCATCGTAAGCGCTGCTATTAGTGCGACAGTGCCAAGCTTCATTCCTAAACTGTTCATCATGCTCGTCCTCTCTAAAAAAATGATGATTGGTGCTGAATCCCATTATATTCCTTATGAAGTTTAGTTTCAACTATGTTTTTGAAATGTGAAGTATAGCTTCATATTGACGACAGACCCGCATAAACCCCGCGCTTCCCCATGGTCTGCGTCTCCTGCGCCTCCACGTCCAGAATTCAGATTCATCTGATTCATTTGCGCCGGGTCTGCTAAGCAGTATCCGACTGGCTCTCAGAGGCGTAAGCGGGGGGCACAACGTTGCGCGCTCCGAGCCGCGAGTGACACAGAAAAACAAGGCGCCGATTGGCGCCTTGTTGTCGTTTTTATTGAACCGCAGCGGCGGTGTGCGCAGTTCAGCTATCACTCAGTTCACTGTTATCTGTTTGCCCACTTGCGCCACCAGAGCTTTTGCGTCCGTCATCAATGCCTGCTTAGCACTAGCACTGATTTGGATCGGTCTCGGCTCTTGGTGCGCGTGTTCCACAAAATTCATCAAATGCACCTTAGCCTGTTTGTACTTGCCCTGCTCTATTGCTTTCTGTGCTTGTTCAAGCGCGTTTTTCAGTTCATTCACGAGTGCTCCGGAGATATCCCCGCTGTCGATGTAGCGGTCGATCAGTGTGATCATAGATGGGATGCTGGTCTTCACATGGATCGTTACCGTTTGCGCCGCGGTGTTGCCCGCCTCGTCCGTGACCTCTGCCTGCAGCTTATGCACGCCCAGCTTGCCGGCGAAATCCACCGTCGACCCGTTCGCGTACGGCTCACCGTCCAACGTCAGTTTCTGGTTGGCGATGCCTGACAGGGCATCCTGAACTTGAACATCAAATTTAACAAGTTCGCTGTCCTGCAGAACAGCACCGTCAGCGTATACCGCCCCGTTCACCGTAAGCGTAAGCGTTGGCGCCGATTTGTCGATGCGAACCGTATGTTCTTTCGCTTGCTCCACGTTACCGGCCTTGTCCGCGGATCGGTACTGCAGCCGGTTCGTTCCCTCTTGCGTGATGGTGATCGGTCCGGTGTACGCCTGCCAGCTGCCGGCATCGGACAGATTGTACTCGGTCGAGGCGACACCAGATCCGTCGTCCTGTGCCGACAATTTGACCTGGGCATCAGATCTATACCAGCCATGCTGCTCTGTTCCGTCTACTTCAGCCTTTGTCACCGGTGCGACATCGTCAGTGATCTTTAAAAGCCGCACGCCGTGTGGTTCCACATTTTCAGCGTAGGAAGACATGGTCCCAATGGTAGAGTGCGACCACATATCACTCACCGTATAGCTGCCGCTCAATCCCAAATCCTTGGCAAAATCAATCGACCTCTCTTGAGGTGTGTCTTCCCTGTTGAACAATGCAACGATCCAAGTGTTATCGGACAGTTGGCCTTGCCAAATCTGGCTCAGCGGGCTGTTGACGTCCCTGCTCAACGGCTTGCCGACGAACCCTTTTTTGTTCATTTCAAGAATTTCGGGATTTGTGTAAAAAACGTCGTTGTCACCGATATTTGAGTAGCGGTCGCCAATGTTGATACTGCTGCCGGACATAGCCAACAGACTCATGCGCGTCTTCTTCTCCGCATCCGTCCCGCCTGAGCTCATCACGGAATAATCCCCGTCGATGACCACTTTCCCGCGACCTGATAAATCGGAGAACCAAATCAAGCCGTCGAAAAGATTGTAAGCCGGCGGCCAACTGTGATCCTTGACTTTCCCCCTCTCGCGGATGCTTGTGTGCCACCACACGCCGGGATAAGCAGAGTTGGTTCTCCAGTCTTCACTCGCCCGGAGAATATCAGCCGTCAGTACCTCATCCTCCGCATGATTCACATTGTTCGTATTGGCGTAGTACAGAATGATATCATCGCCCGCCGCTTCTCTGATCCAACCATACAGCTGTTTTACAGCTTCATGCCCGTACACGGTTTCATAGTATCTGAGAAAATCTATTTTAATTAAGTCGACTCCAACGCTGATGTAATATTTGATCATGCCTTGCACGTATTCCTTGGAGCCCGGCGCGTCGGGATTGACCATATAGCGGGTTTGATGCATATACTTGTTATTTGGATCCTCGATGACCAGTGATCTGAGAGGAATATCCGTGCCCACTACCTTCAGGCTGTCGTCCTTCACAAGATCCCGGTGCAGCCACGCTGGATTGTAATACATGCCAAGCTTCAAGCCTTTGGAATGGACGTAGTCCGCCCAATATTTCCAATCATGCTCCCAGTTGTTCTTATACGTAGTGATGTAGCCGTCGGCATTGTGCACGGTGGTATCGCCTACCCACCCGTCCACACATATGTACTCGTAGCCATACTGCTTAAAATTGTCTGCGATCCAATCTGTGTTCGCCTTCATGGCAGCTTCAGTGAAGCTGCCGCCGTAGGACGTGGCATGCCATCCCAATATGCCCGATCCTTTTTGTGTGAATTCGGATGGCGTTGCACTTGCTTTGTTTACATCTGCCAACGTGTTTCCTGCAAGCATGACAAAAGACACTGCCGCAACGATCATGCCCTTGCCGAACGCATGATGCTTTTTCCAACTCAAAGCGTATCAACTCCCTCGTTTTTACAATTTTTAAAGCGCTTACACAAATATAATAACAGTCTATGGTAAAAGATTCTATATACCTGATTATCGGCGCTAACATTTGCACCACCCGGTCGGTGTTATATAATAACCTTTAGCCCATCGCGTCGGTCGGCTAGTAATGGAAGATAGGAGAATCTAGGATGGACATTATCGAAATTCGTATTGATTTGATAGATGAAGATACCGCTCAGCCGAGATATCAGTTTGACGAAAACGCCCTTCAGGAATTAATGAAAAGCATAGAAGAGCTCGGCCTGCTCTCGCCTATCAAAGTGCGGCAAACGGATAGCGGCCGCTATAAAATCATATATGGAAACCGGCGGTTCAAAGCATGTAAAACGCTCGGCTTGGGAACGATCCCCTGCATCGTATCCGCCGTGACGGATGAAATGGAAATTTATTTGGAGCAGATAGCGGAGAATTTGACGAGAGAGGGGTTTTCCCCGATCGAAGAAGCGGAGGCGTTCGACAAACTGCTGCATGATCCGAAGTTCAGCAGCTCCACCAAATACCTGTCCAGCAAGCTCGGCAAATCGGAAACATACATAAAAAACAAGTGTGATCTTTTAAAATTTAGCAATGCAGTGAAAAAGCTCATCGTCGGCGGCACGGAGATAAAGAAAGATACACTGACCGAGGATCAGCTCATTCCCATAAAGGATCTGCCGATGGAGCACCGGGATTCGCTTGCCCTAATCATCGCCAGAGACGAGATGCCGGTGAGCGATGTGAAGAAAATCGCGCGTTTGTTCAAAGACAAGGAAATGTCGGACTCCACGAAAGATAAACTCCTATACAAGTCGGGACATGAGCTATTGGAAACCTGGTCCGTTTATCAGCAAAATAAGGCGGAACGGGCTAAGCGAGCTGAGTCTAAGGAAACGACAGCGGGCAGTGCAGCGGCAAAAAACGCCACTTCGCAGGCCAAAGCAACGCCGATCGAGCGCAGGCTGACGCGGCTGCTGGGCTCCTTGCCCGAGTACACTCCATTATCGGCCAAAGATCTGCAAGCTGTGCAGCATCAGAACGATCAATTTCAGGCTGACGTCGCCATGTTAATCGACACTTTGGAAAAGCATCTGAGCGAATGGAAAGGTGTCAGAGAGTCTCTGCAGACGCAGGCTGTCGGCGGAAGCACCGCCGACGACTAACAGGCCTCTGGTTCTGCTCGTGCATGCGCTGCCGAATTGTGGTAGCGGCTGATCTTGCTCGAAGCAGTGCTGCCGATATCTGGCAGGCGGCTGCCCGGCAGCGCACGCACAGCGGACGGGAGGGCAGTGGCCTCGCAGCTCGGCCGGCGGCCCAACACAGATCTGCTGTTGATTCACAGCTGTCGGCAGCGCCATTCATCCCGTGTGTTCGTCCAGCCTGTTTAACTTTGCGCCCTATTGGTTAATTTTGTTTAACCGGGTATTACATAGGAGGCGAATAATATGGCAGGAAACGATTATAAGAACGAAGATCTGGCGACGTCTGTGAAGGAGCACGAGAAGTTTTCACGAAATAAAGGGTCGGATAAGCCGATCGATAAGGTAATCAATGGCTCGATGGCTCCCGATATGGCAGAAATCAAACGTCTCGGTGATGATATGCAAGATATGAAGACCGAGCAGGAGCTGAGTAAACGGGGTATGGTGGACGACCCGAAGCAGAACGACTAACTGAAGTAGTCATGTATGGATGGCGGCAATGATATTGCGCTTCAATTGGGCGCAGTCATTGGCGCCATTTTTTCCACCGTCAAGGAGTTTGTTTCCGCTTGTACAACAGATAAGCTATCGCATTGATTTCCCCGCCGAGAATAATCAGAAAAGCACATACATAAAACCATGTGAGCAGCACCATCACGCCCCCCAGGCTGCCGTACAGTACATTATAATAATTCCAATGCTCGATGTAATAGGAAAAACCGGTGGAAGCGATGTGCCAGCCTAGGGTCGCGGTCACCGCACCCGGGAGGACGTCCTTGCATGTCAGGCAGGCATTGGGCGCGATGAAATAAATGGCGAGAAACACCAGGAATAAAATAATCATATTCAGTAGCCAGCTAAAAGCATCCCACCAATGAACCCGGTCCATCGGTATGTTCAGAGCCTCATGCATCCAGGCGCCGATCGTATGGCTGAACACGCTGAGCAGCAGTGCGGAAAAGAAAACTACCAGCATACCGACTGTGAGCGCCACCGCCAGCAGCCTCGAATGGATAAAACTTTCACGTGCAGGCAGGCCGTATGCTTTATTGACCGCCAGTATGATCGCGTCCATCGCGGCACTGGCGGTCAATAAAGAAGCGAACAGACCGAAAGACAGCGCTCCGCCCCGTTTGGCGTCAAGCACGTAATGCAAATTTTCCTCCATCCCGAGCGGCACGCCCTGTGGAACATATGCTTTCACCAGCTGCAGCACATCCCAAGCCGAGATAGGCAAATAGCCGAGCAAGCTCATTAGAAACATAAGAAACGGAAATAACGAGAACAGAAAATAATAAGCGCATTGCGCAGACAGCCCGAGAGCGTCGTCCTTCTTGAGCTGTTTGATCAATTCTTTGAGAAACGGCAGTATCAAGATTTGTGTCACCTCGGTTCGCTGGCAGCATATGCGAAGCATCGCCCGTGCAGCACAGGGCTTGCTACTAGCTTTGCCCTTTGTATATGTAACTCAAACGTCTTAGACTTCGCAACACTTTATTTCCCGCGCTCATCCTGCCGTTTGTCAGCGCGCGACACTCAAAAAGGAGCGGGTTTTTTCCCGCTCCGTTCCCTTTCACCTATCCGAGCAGCAGCACGCCATCTTGTCGGCCCACAGCACAGGTGCACCATGTCAGCAGCAGCGATTCACCTTGCCGCTCTCATAGCGCTCTTTGAGCGACCATTCATAAAACTCCTTTTCCGTCATCGGCGTGTCGTTCGGATGGTGCTCCTTCTGGTGCCGCAAATATTTGTCATAGTCCGGTATGCTGAATATGACTTTGATTGTCGCCTTCGCTCTTCTGGCAAAGCCTGCTATTGCCGCCATTGTCATCACGCTCCAAAACCAGATTTTACGACCGGCGATTCTTTGAGCGCAATCGGTCGTTTTTGAATGATAATGGTGTACCATACCCGCAGTGAATCGATGATCATCAGAATGACCACGATCCCGAATATAACGGTCAAAATTGCATCAACATAGTTGTTCGTGACGATTTGCTGCATGACATCCATATTTTTTGCCGGGGCGATCACCTGTCCTTGGTCGATGCCCGCCTGATATTTGCCGGCTGCAGCGAAAAATCCAATGCTCGGGTCAGGCGAAAATGCTTTCTGGAAGCCCGCCGTGAGCGTCGTGACCGCCAGAAATGCGAAGGGGATGATGCCCACCCACGCATAACGGGCTTTGCCCATTTTTATGATGATCGTCGTCGCGACGGCCAATGCGATAGCAGCCAGCATTTGATTTGCGATTCCAAACAACGCCCACAGCGAGTTGATACCGCCGAACGGATCCACCGCCCCTTGATACAGGAAGTATCCCCAAGCCGAGCATACCAGCAGCGAAGCGATAAAATTGTATTTGACGTCCTGTGTTTGGGCAAAAGGCTTGTAGAAGTTCCCCACCAAATCCTGGAGCATAAACCGGCCGACACGGGTCCCCGCGTCAACAGCGGTCAGAATGAACACAGCTTCAAACAGTATCGCAAAATGATACCAGAATGCCTTGGCCCCGCTCAAAAACGCGCTAAAAATCTCAGCCATGCCGACGGCAAGCGTCGGGGCGCCGCCGGTTCTGGACAAAATGGTTTTTTCGCCAATTTCTTTTGCGGTAATCGTAATTTGATCCGCTGTCACCGTGAAGCCCCACGATGAAATTTTGGCTGCCGCAGCCGCTGCGTCTGCACCGATAACGGCCGGAGAAGAGTTCATGGCAAAATAAATCCCTGGCTCCAAGGCACACGCTGCAATCAGTGCCATCACGGCAACCATCGATTCTGCGGCCATACCGGCGTAACCGATAAACGGAGCGTGGCTTTCGCGTTCGATCAGTTTCGGGGTAGTGCCTGACGAAATCAGAGCATGGAAGCCAGAGACCGCGCCGCACGCAATTGTAATAAACAGGAACGGGAATACATCGCCCGTAAAAACAGGCCCGGAGCCGTCGATGAAGCGGGTGACCGCTGGCATTTTCAGCTCAGGTAAAAGAATGAGGATGCCGCCGGCCAATAGGATAATCACTCCTATTTTCAGGAAAGAGCTTAAATAGTCCCGCGGCGCTAACAGCACCCACACCGGCAGGACTGAAGCAATCAGCCCATAGACCACCATCATGATGGCAATCTGCGGAGCAGTAAAAGTGAACATTGACGCCAAGGCAGCATTTTCCGCGACATACTGCCCGGCGAACAGGGTGATCATCAGCAGCACAAAACCGATCACTGAACCTTCGATTACCTTGCCGGGACGAATGTAGCGCATATAGAAGCCCATAAATACGGCGATGGGCATTGTCATCGTAATCGTAAACATTCCCCACGGTGACTCAGCCAATGCTTTGACTACGACGAGACCGAGCACGGCGACAATAATAACCAGAATGGCAAGCGTGGCAAGCGAAGCTAGCGTGCCTCCGAAACGGCCTACCTCGTCCTTGGCCATTTGTCCGAGCGACTTGCCGTCCCTTCGCATAGAGCCTATCAGCGTAACAAAATCCTGGACACAACCGGCGAGCACCGCGCCGATAATGATCCATAAAATGCTGGGCAGGTAACCCATTTGCGCCGCGAGAATAGGGCCCACCAGCGGACCGGCTCCGGCGATCGCCGCGAAGTGATGCCCAAACAACACATATTTGTTAGTTGGAACATAATCTTTGGAATCATTATGTATTTGCGCCGGCGTGGCCCTGCTGTCATCCAGTTCATAGATTTTCCTCGCGATAAACCTGCTGTAGAACCGGTATCCGAAAGCATATGTGCACACTGCGGCCACGATCAGCCATGCCGCCGAAATTTGCTCGCCATTCGACAGCGCTAGCGTCGCGAAGCCAGCCGCCCCCAATATGGCGATAACGGCCCAAACTACGTACGATACAAAGTTATTCTTCATCGTATCACTCCTCCGTCAGCATTGTTCTGATGCACAGCCAAACACAGCGCAGATGTGTGGGAACGCGCTTTTGATAGCGATTACAATAAGTATACACCGATAACTGTGCGGGCGAAACGCTCATTTCCGCGGTGTCAGTTTTATCCCATGGTATGACCTCCCATTAACGATATGTCACCTAATCCGTTTCCCACCTCACCCATTTAAGTATTATTTTTCCACACTTATTAGTGACGCCGCACCGGGATGGATGTTTCGCTGTGAGATGTGTTTTTCATAAAAAAATGCCGCAGCCCGCCCTGTCAGGCGAGTGCAGCATTGGACATTCATGTGTGCTGTTTAACGGTAATGCCTCTTTGTCATCTGATCCAGGCTTTTGAATGCATATCCCTGCGCACGGGCCTCGTCGATGATTCTGGCCAACGCGTCCGCGTTGTCGCTCGAGACGGAATGGAGCAGGATGACCGCACCGGGGTGCAGCTGCCCCATTACTTTTCGGAAGGCGTGGTCGGGGCCCTTCTGCTGTTTCGTATCCCAATCCTTGTACGCTACCGACCAGAACACATTGGTGTAACCGAGCTGTCGGCTATAAGCTAACATAGAATCGCTGAAGATTCCCCTGGGAGGCCGCATGTACGCCATCGTTTGTTGGCCGGTCACGTTCGCCACTTCTTGTTTGACTTTGTCCAGCTCTTCCTTCATGCGGCTTTCCGAAATCTGTGTCATATCCGGATGGTGCCAGGAATGATTGCCGACCAGGTGGCCCTCCTCCACCATGCGTTTGAGCAGATCAGGCCTCTCCTTGACATAATGGCCCGTGACGAAGAACGCGGCCGGCACCTTTTTATCCTTTAACACATCCAGAATTTTAGCGGTATAGCCGTTCTCATAGCCGTTGTCGAAAGTAAGGTACAGCTCTTTTTGTTCTGTGTCTCCGAGAAAAATAGCGTGATGCCGCTCAAGCATGGACATGAAACCTTCCTGCGCGATAGACGGCAGTTCACCCCCCTTGCTCTTTTTGAATCCGAAATGATAAGGTCCAGCAGTCTGGGCATACGCGGGGATGCATACCAACAGTGCAAGAAGCATCAGCCATGCGGTGGATTTCCATACACGCTTCATCATATTCCTCACTCCCTTTTGTTTAGGTCACGCCAACACCAGCGACCTTCTTCTGCTTTCCACCAAATGTTCCATCAAATAACTGACGTACACTTCATCCTTCGCCAGCCATGCGGCAAACTCTCTTTTTACAAAGCGCTCCGCGTCCTCAAAGGTGATAAAATGATCTGCCAGTTCGTGACCGTCCACTTGCACCTCCCAGCCCTCTCCGGCCATGAAGATGAAAATCTCCTGCTGCTTCCTGTTCTCATAGAGAGAGCCATAGATGGAATGCTTAAGGTTATACCTGTTTTTATGCGCATCCACGCGGATAGGCTCCATTGGAAATGTTTTCGCCACAAACAACGTGTATGCCTCCTCTGTCATCGGGCAGCCGGCAGCCTTGGCATGGCCTCCTCCGCCAAAATGGGCGGCTATTTCGGACACGTCCACTGCCTCATGAATCGTACGGAGACTGATTTTTTTACCGCCTACGTTTAATATTGCGATATAGTCTAGGTGCGGGAATTCTTTGCCGAGCTCATTGCCGAGCTCCGAATGGTAATTCTCGGCATGAACCACGCCCGCGCAATGGCTGTGAATGTTACTTTGGACGATCTCCCGCTTTTTCCTGCGCACGTAGCGTTCTATTTTTTCCTCTTCCATGTCCAGTATTTTCTCTTCAAACTCATCAAACGAGAACTGCGTCTCATGCTGCAGCCGTTCGACCATTTTTTCCTCAAACTCCTCAATCGACACCATGTAGAACAGATCGTTCAATCGTTTCGCCCGCAGCTCGTCGTGCCGCTCCCATTCCCATGTGTCGTACTGCCGAACCAGCTCGACGAACTCATCCAACGCGGGGGTGGTCGTTAACCAGCCGTGCTTGGTGAGGTGCTCGTAGAACAGCGATGTCGCCGACGCCAGCCTTCCATCATCATGCTCGACCTGCACGCTCCCCCAAGTGTGCTCATTCAGGTGGAGAGCCGTCTTGTGATGATCGATCAAATTGATTTTCCCGCCGCAGCCTGCAAACTCGTCAAGACCTTGCGCATTAGCTTCGTCAACGGATAAATCGGTGATGAACAAGTGGCGTTTTTTGTTCGCTTTCTCTAAAAATCGTTCCACCTGTATGTTGAGGCTGCCGACTGAGTTGTAACGGATTTCCACCTTGTCGCCAAACGCGATGCGTGCAGCAATTCCGCAGCCAACACCGTCCAAATCATTGTGCGTATATAACAGAAACATCCTGCGTTGCGCCCCCTGTTCCTTGGTCCCATCGAATTACAAGGATAAAATGCCCGCGGCAGGCGAAATTTATTCGACCGACGCACGCGCTCGTGACGAGCGGAACACGAGTCACACGCGCGCTGCGCAAGCTGTGCCTGCTGTGGGCGCAGCACGTTACTTCACTTTGTGAACGTCGCGCGATACTTCACTTTGAAAATGGAAATAGAATTGTATCATTCTGACAAAGCTCATACCCAGGCGGTGCTGTAAAGCAGGTCGCTTCAACCGGGAAGAGAGCCGTTGCACCGCGTATCTCCTGTCTTTTCTAATTGACGGAATCGGCATACCGAATTAAACTAGGATTAATTGTATTTTCATGCCTGTGTACCTATGTATTAAGAGAGGGGAAATCATTTTTGAAAAAGAGAGCTCTATTATCTCTCGTCGTAACAGCAGCCCTGTTCACGGCAGTCGGATGCGGACAACAAGCGAGCTCCGGCACAGGGACAACCACCGGCGGCTCCCAGTCAGAGCAAAAAGCTTACAAAGTCGCCATCTCGCAATACGTGGAGCATTCTTCGCTCGATGCTACTCGGGAAGGCTTCTTGGCTGCATTAAAGGATGCCGGCATCGCAGAAGGCAGCAACTTGGAAGTTGCGTACAACAACGCACAGCAGGATTCTACTAATAATCTCTCCATTGCGCAAAAGCTCGCTTCTGAAGACAGCGACCTGGTAGTCGGCATTTCTACTTCGTCAGCTCAAGCTTTGGTGCAGCAAGTAAAGGACAAACCTGTCTTGTTCGCAGCAGTGACCGATCCGGTCTCAGCGAAACTCGTCAACAGCCTTGATAAGCCCGGCGGCAACGTAACAGGAGCATCGGATACGAATCCTGAGGCGATCGCGCAGCTGATGGATTTTGTCGCAAGCAACCTGCCGCAGGTGAAAAGTGTAGGCTTGGTGCTGAACGAGGGTGAGCCAAATGCCGTCGTTATGGCTCAGACCGCTGAAGCCGCATTGGCCAAGCATGGCATCAAGCTGGTGAAGGCTCCTGTAACCAATACTTCCGAAGTGAAGCAGGCCGGAGAATCTCTAGTAGGCCGTGTGGACGCATTGTACATTACTTTAGACAATACAGTGGTAAGCGGCGTGGACACACTGCTGCAAATCGCTAAAGAAAAGGATCTCCCCTTCTTCTCAAGCGACCGCGACACGGTAGAAAAAGGCGCGTTCGCGACGGTGGGGTTCAAATACTATGATCACGGTTATCAGGCGGGCCAGATGGCTGTGGACATCCTGAAAAACGGCAAGAAACCTGCAGACATGAAGATCACAATGCCTGATAAACTGGACCTCATTCTCAACTTGAAGGCCGCTGAGGATCAAGGTATTCAAGTGACAGACGCTATGAAGGCTGCTGTCAAGGACCAGGCGAACAACATTATTAAGTAGCACATCAACATTCACAGGGGTGAACGTGCCTTCGTTCACTCCTTTTCTAATTAACAGGAGGTAGACCAAAAATGCTAGATTCATTGAACGGCGCTGTCGAGTCAGGCTTGCTGTACGCGCTTATGGCGCTCGGCGTGTACATCACGTTCCGCATCCTCGACTTTCCCGACCTGACTGTTGACGGGAGCTTCACGTCGGGTGGCGCCATCGCCGCCATCATGCTCACCAACGGGTTTTCCCCTGTGCTGTCGTGCGCCGCTGCATTCGTCGGCGGCGCTGCGGCCGGCGCCTGCACGGGACTGCTGCACACTAAAGGTAAAATAAACGGGCTTCTATCCGGTATCCTCATGATGATTGCGCTGCACTCAATCAACATGCGCATCTTGGACAAGCCCAATGTCTCACTGATCGGAGCAGACACGGTGTTCTCATGGGCGATATTCAACCAATCGATATATATTAATCTGCTCGTTTTGCTCGTCACCATCCTGGTCGTGAAGCTGTTGCTCGACGTATTTTTGCATACCGACTTGGGTATGGCGCTGCGTGCGACCGGCGACAATTCACGTATGATTCGCAGCCTCGGCGCGAATACCGACAACACGGTCATTCTCGGCGTCAGCTTGTCGAACGGCTTGGTGGCGCTGTCCGGCGCACTGATCGCCCAGCAATCCGGTTTCGCCGACATATCCATGGGGATAGGCATGATCGTTATCGGACTTGCGTCCGTCATTATCGGTGAAGCTATTTTCGGAGCCCGCACCGTTTTTCTCGCGACACTCGCGGCCGTGCTCGGCTCCATTGTGTATCGCATCGTTGTAGCACTTGCATTGCGTGTTGATTGGCTTGAAACTTCAGACCTAAAGCTTATTACCGCAGTCATTGTTATCGTGGCGCTGGTTCTGCCGGCCCTCCAACGCACCTTAAAGCAAAAGAGCTTTGCCAAGAGACGTACTGCCGAACTGATAGCTTCGGTCACACACCACAACTCGGGAGGTGACCGCTGATGCTTCAGCTCTCCAACGTATCTAAATTATTCAATCCCGGCACCGCAGATGAGAAAATCGCTCTGGTGGGCATCAATCTTGCAATGAATCCGGGCGATTTTATAACAGTGATAGGCAGTAACGGTGCAGGTAAGTCTACGCTGATGAATATCATTTCCGGCGTGATGACGCCTGATTCCGGACAAGTGCGGATCGACGGGCAAGAAATTCAACATCTGCCGGAATACCGCCGCAGCAAGTGGATCGGCCGCGTGTTCCAAGATCCGATGGCCGGCACGGCGCCACGCATGACCATCGAGGAGAATCTCGCGATGGCATACATGCGCGGGAGGCAGCGGGGCTTGAGCCTGGGCGTAACGGCGTCGAAGCGGGCCTTCTTTCATGAGCAGCTGCAGCGCCTTGGCATCGGCCTCGAGAATCGGCTGAAGGCCAAAGTGGGTCTCTTGTCCGGCGGTGAAAGGCAGGCGCTAAGCCTATTGATGGCTACATTCACCAAACCGGAGATTCTGCTTCTGGATGAACACACAGCTGCACTGGACCCGTCCCGCGCGGAGCTCATCACGAAGCTCACCCAAGAGATCGTACGTGAAATGCAATTGACAACACTGATGGTCACGCACAACATGGAACAAGCGATCCGCCTCGGCAACCGCCTGATCATGATGGACAAAGGCCGCATCATCCTGGATGTGAACGAGGAAAGAAAGAAGGATCTAACGATAGAACAGCTGCTGGGTGAGTTCGAAAAAATCAGCGGCAGTAAACTGGCCGACGACCGGGTTGTACTCGGCTGACAGAATAAAAAGCCTTTTGCGAAAATCAAATCGCAAAAGGCTTTTTTTGTTTCGTTAGATCCGCAGTTTACACCAACGTTAGCGAAATTTCCCGCTCTCTTAGCTGTTCCACAATCTCCGCGGATAGAGCACGATCCGTGATAATCGCATCTACTTCGCCCAGCTCCGTCACCTGCGTAAATGCTCTGACGCCGAACTTGCTTGCGTCGGCGAGCAGGATCACTTGATCCGCAATGTCGATCATTTTCTGCTTCACACGTGACTGCAGCTCGTTCGATTCGCTGATCCCACGGTCCAGATGGACTCCCTTGCATGAGAAAAACAGCTTGTCCACGTGATATGCCTCCAGCGACCGCTCCGCAAGCGGCCCGACAGAGGACAATGACCGTTTGGCAAGCTGGCCCCCGGTGGAAATCACCTCGACCTTCTCCTTGCCGCTCAGCTCTGCCGCCACTTTGATGGAATTGGTCAGCACAGTCAATGGTATGTCGGGTAAATACGAAGCCATGTACCAAGCAGTCGTGCTTGCATCGAGTATAATGCGGTCGTACGGCTCGATTCGTTTGACCGCTTCCTGCGCGATGCGTTTCTTCTCTTCCGAGCGGATGATTTCCCGTTCGAAATACGGGATTTCCGATTGCGGCTCCTTCACGCTAACCGCTCCGCCATGCGAACGCTTGAGACGCCCGGCCGATTCCAGCCGGTCCAAATCTCTCCGGATTGTCTCCTCCGTCACCTCGCACAATTCACTTAATTCGGAAACCCGAATGCTGCCTCTTTCGTTGACCAGCCGGACAATTTTTTCGTATCTCTCCGCTACCAGCATGAAAACCATCTCTCCAATCTTTATTGCCACAGCCCCGTGACTTGCAAGAATCTCCCGTAGGCCTGCTCCCAGGCCTCACGCTGTTCCGGTTCGTACACCGCCACTGGGAACGATTCTCGTATGACCTTCCGGGCTTCCCAAATGTCGGCGAACATCCCCTGAGCTATCCACTGTACCACCAGGTTGCCGATGGCACTCCCTTCCGCGGGGCCCGCCCAGATGGGCTTGCCGATAGCGTTCGCCGACCATTGGCACAGCAGCGCATTCTGTATGCCGCCGCCCACCATATGAAGTTTGTCGAACCGCTGTCCTGATAGGCCCTCGGTCATCTCAAATACATATCGGTATTTTAACGCCAGGCTCTCCAAAATACAACGGACCACCTCTCCCGGTTGGTCGGGCAGCGGCTGTCCTGTCCGGCCGCAATACTGCCTGATTCGTTCCCGCATGTCACCGGCATGCAGAAACAGCGGATCATCAGGATCGATGAACGCACCAAATGCCGGGGCTTGCTCTGCCAAGTGAATCAGATGCGCATAAGAGTAATTGAATCCTGCCCTGTCCCATTCCCGTTTCGTCTCCTGTAAAAGCCAAAGACCCATAATATTTTTAAGCAGCCGGTAGGTCCGTCCCACTCCGCCTTCATTCGTAAAATTGTATTGCAGCGCCAGGTCATTGATAACCGGGTGATCCACTTCCGTCCCCATGAGAGACCATGTTCCGCAGCTCAGATAGGCGAACGGTCTTTTAACCGCCGGTACAGCCGCCACAGCGGACCCTGTGTCGTGCTCCGCGGCCGCAATCACCGGGATCGAAGCGATCCCAAGTTCCGTGCCCACGGAAGAGAGCAGCTGCCCGGCCTGTGCGCCGGGTTCCACAATTCGACCAAACCAGGACGATGGGACGCCTATGCGGGAGATCAACTCGTGATCCCAGCCGCGTGCCGTGGGATTATATAATTGCGTCGTTGTCGCATTAGAAAACTCATTCAATTTTTCACCGGTTAAAAAGTAGCGCAGTAAATCCGGAATCATCAAAAAATGTTCCGCATGCCGCACAATCGGGGAATCTGCCTCGCACAATGCCGCCAATTGATAGATCGTGTTAAACGGCAGAAATTGAATGCCGGTGCGCTGAAAAATCTCTTCCCGGGGAATCCGGCTGCACAGCTTAGACATTGTTCCATCCGTATGCCGATCCCGGTAGTGGTATGGATTGCCTAACAGCTCACCGTGCTTGCCCAACAAGCCGAAGTCGACAGCCCACGAATCGATAGCTACGCTGCGCAGGGTATCCCCTTGTCGGGCTGCTTTTAGCAGTCCCTGCTTGATTTCATGGTACAGCCGAAGAATATCCCAATACATTCGCTCGCCTACAGTGACAGGATCATTGGAGAAACGGTGAATTTCCTCTACCGCAATGGCCCGGTCGGACAACCGGCCGAGCATCGCCCTGCCGCTGCTCGCCCCCAAGTCGAATGCGAGAATGCTCACCAGCTCGCACCGCCCTTACCTCTCGCCAGGATGTCCTTACCATAGCTGCTGTCCAGATATGCTTTCATCGGATCCACCGGCAGTCCCTGCTCCTCACGCACAGCATGGAGCAGCGGCGTGACATCGAACTCAAAAGCACGGCGCACGGCGTCTTCCGCACCCAATACGTCGCCCCTGCTCTGTGCTTGTTCCACCTGCGTATGGTCAATCAGCAGCGCCTTAGCGTATTGGGTTTGCACGTTCAGAACAGATCGGATCATCGCCGGTATTTTCTGCTCTATATTGTGCGACTGGTCGATCATGTAAGCAATGTTGTCCACGGTGCGGCGAATATTCTCATCAGGATCAGCGCCCGCGTTCAGAATTTGGTAAAAGATAAGGAAAAGTTCATATGGATTAATCGCGCCAACGATTAAATCGTCATCGGCGTATTTACGGCTATTGAAATGGAACCCGCCCAGACGCTGCTCATCAATCAGATAAGCCACTATGTGTTCAATGTTCGTCCCTTGCGCGTGGTGGCCGGTGTCAACCAACACTTGAGCTTGAGGGCCGAGCTTGAGTGCGTAGTTGTACGCCATGCCCCAATCCGCCAGATCCGTATGATAGAAACCAGGCTCGAAAAATTTGTACTCGATGAGCATGCGCATCTCAGGCGTCATAGCCTTATACATTTCGGCAAGCGCTTCCAACATCCACGCCTTTCGTCTGCGAATGTCCCCTTGTCCTGGATAATTGGTACCGTCGGCGAACCAGAGGCTGAGATCACGGGATCGGGTCTCCTTGGCGATGTCCACGCATTCCAACAGGTGATCGGCTGCTTTGCGGCGGATAGCCGGGTCTGCATTGGTCACGCTGCCGAGCATGTATTCTTCCTCCTGGAACAGATTCGGATTCACCGCCCCGATCGACAGGCCCAAGCTCTCTGCATGGCTTCGAAGCTTGCCATAATCATCGACCTTATCCCAAGGAATGTGGATGGCGACGGAAGGGCACAATCCGGTCACGCGGTGTACCTGGGCTGCATCCTCGAATTTTTCGTAAGGGTCTCGCGGGACGCCGACCTTTTGGAACACTTTGAACCTGGTGCCGGAGTCGCCGTAGCCCCAAGAAGGTGTTTCAATTTTCAACGCTTTGAGCTTTGTTTTCACCTGATTCAAGTCGATCCCTCTGGCCTGCTGCTGTTCTTCGAACAATGCGTAAGCACGATCTGTCATAGTGGACAACCTCCCTCTCGCGGATCCTTTTATTTAATCGGATAAGCCATAACGGACATGAGCGCGTTCGCCGCTTGTGTCGCATCCAAACGGCTGTACTGCACGATAACCGGAATGCTGCTTTCCAGTTCTATCGCATAAGGCACGCCCACCGGTATCGGCATTCCGTCCTTGCGGAGCGTAGCCGTGCGGATGTGTATTGTCCGCCTCGCCGGGACCGTGTATGCGATGTTCTCCATCGGCTCTCGATCCTCGAAGAAAATATGCAAGCTGAGCCGTGCTTCCCCGGAGGATGTGTTGAGAACGCAGATTGACTCATGGCTGGTCAGTTCTCCCGAGCTTTTCTCAGGGATGTATCCGTCCGGAATAACCCAATGTGTTTCACCTTTGGCGACGTGCATGGAAATATCCTCCTTTTTAACGTGTGAATGCTGCGGGGACCCCGCCGTCGATCGTCAGCATGCATCCGGTCGTTTTCTCGGATCTAGATGAAGCAAAAAAGGCGATGCCTTCTGCAATATCTTTTGGAAAAATGTTGACAAGCAGCGTAGTGCGCTTGCGGTAATACTCTTCCAGCTGGTCCGGCTCAATACCATACGCGGCTGCGCGCTCGTTGCGCCAGCTGGAGTTCCAGATCGCGGAGCCCTGCAGGATCGCGTCCGGCAGCACCGTGTTGACCCGAATGCCGAACTCGCCTCCTTCGGCCGCAATACATCTTGCCAAATGAGCCTCCAGCGCCTTGGCTGAGCTGTAGGCAGATGCATTCTTGCCCGCGTAAATAGAGTTTTTGGAGGCGATGAATACCATACTCCCGCCCACGCCCTGTTCCTTCATCAGCTTGAAGCCCTCACGGGCCACGAGAAAATAGCCGGTCCCGAGGACATTCATGTTCAGGTTCCACTCTTTCAAACTCGTTTCAGCGAACGGACTCGACGTAGCCAACCCCGCATTATTCACCAAAATGTCCAGTCCTCCGTAGGTCAGCGCCGTGACCTCGTATGCGGCTATCACTGCCTCTTCCTGCGTCACGTCCATCTTGACTGCGGTCGCTCGGTTCTCGCCATATTTCTCATTGATCTGTGCAGCTACCGCTTCAGCCCCATCCTGGTTCAGATCGGCCAACACCACATGCGCCCCTTCCGCAGCGAGGCGGCGGGCTGTTTCGCTCCCGATACCTCCGGCGCCGCCGGTGATAAAAGCCACCTTGCGGGAAAATTCTGCTTCCGGAGGAGCAAGTGTCAGCTTATACAGCTCCAGCGGCCAGTATTCCACGTTATAGGATTCGTTCTCACTGAGCGATACGAACTGCCCAAGCGCCGATGCCCCTCTGATCACGGCGATAGCCCGGTGATAGAGCGCGCCGCTTACTTTGGCCATGGCCCAGCTTTTTCCGGTGTTGATCATGCCTACGCCCGGAATGAGAATCACCCGCGGCGCCGCTTCAAACATAACGTCACCGTCATGCTTGTTGCGCTCAAAGTAGGCCTTGTATTGCTCCTTGTAAGCCGCGATGCCCTCCTTAAGCTTCGTCTTCAGCCCCTCCACGTCAGCTGCGTCCGGCGTCCAATCGACGAATAGCGGTACGACTTTGGTGTGGACCAAATGGTCCGGACACGCCGCTCCAACCTGAGACAGCTCGGCAGAATCTGTCCCGCCCACGTACTGCAAAGTATCGTTATCATCGTCGAAGGTGAGTATCATCCGCTTGGCATCGCTTACAGAACCGCGAACGGTCGGCATGACTTGCGCTGCAATACGACGGCGGACATCCGGAGCAAGCGGCTTATGCTTGATACCGCCAAACAGCTTCGCCTCTTGAACACGGGCTTCAATGTAACTTTCCGCCTCGTTGATGATGGCGATTGTTTTGGCGTAGCACTCTTCGGACGTCTCACCCCAGGTGACGAGACCGTGTTTTTCCATGAGTACAAGCTCCGCTTTTGGATTGGCGAAAACGCCTTCAGCGATCATCTTGGATAAAGTAAAGCCCGGCCGCACGTAAGGCACCCACACGAACCGCTCGCCGAAAATTTCTTCCGCGCAGGCCCGGCCGTTATCCGCACAGCATAAGCTTATGATCGCGTCCGGATGCGTATGATCCACATGTTTGAATGGCAGAAAAGCGTGAAGCAGCGTTTCTATCGAAGCGCGCGGATGCTTGGCGTTGGTCATGCAATTTGCCAAGTAAGCGACCATATCCTCGTCGGACATCTCGCTTCTGTCGAACAGAGGCCTGATGTCGTCCATACGAAGGCCTGTGAAATTACCCGCTCCCATCGTCGCCAAGTCTGAGCCGCTGCCCTTCACATACATCACTTCCACATCGCGTCCGCGAAAATCCTTGACCGCCATTTTGCTTGATGTGTTGCCTCCGCCCCAGTTGCAGACACGGCGGTCCGCTCCGATCAGGTTCGAACGGAAAACAAGCTCGTCGAGTCCGCTGCGCAGCTGCGACGCCCTCTCCTCATCCCACAAACTTTGTACCATAATGTACCTCCGCATGAATGCTTTTATTGTTTTGTTTTTGAATGTTTTTATTTTATCACGAACATTTTTGTTTGTATATAAAAACAATAACAAACGGATATATGGCTGCGAGCACAAGCATGTCGTCTAAGCTTTCTATCTTGCGAATATATGCAGCGGCCTAGTGACCAATGTCGGAAGACAACTTTCTGACTCCAATACTCTGTTCATTGAGGAATATTAAACGACCGAACTTCGTCATATTGTCGGGTTATCCAAAATTCACTGGAGGGCCTTTTTTTCTCGTCATACCTTAGATGCAGCATCATGCCAACAGGGAAAAAAGTACACATTGCGCACCGGAAAATTTTGGTTCATACTGGAAGCGGTCACCGTTTGTTCCGCTCAATTAATACATGTGCAGCGGCGGTACGATGTTGGATACTCGTCGAAAGCCAAGCGGCGTATCAAGCGGCGTACCTCACGCGTGCACGAGCCTGTATGGAAAGGATGAGGTGAAATCAGATGCTGTTCGGGAAAAATGATAAAATTGTGATGATAGGCGATTCTATCACCGACTGTGAGAGAAAAAGACCCATCGGTGAGGGCAAAGATGATGCATTGGGCAGAGGATATGTTTCTTTGGTTCACGCGCTACTGCAGGCCCGCCATCCGGAGTTGGGCGTGAGAGTAGTCAACATGGGAATCAGCGGTAACACGACCCGGCATTTGAAAGAGCGTTGGGAAACGGACGTGGTGCAGCTGCAGCCGGATTGGATTTCCATTATGATCGGCATCAACGATGTGTGGCGACAGTTTGACCGGCCGACGATTATGGAGGAACACGTATATTTCGAGGAATATCGCGCCAACTTGGAAGATTTGGTGAGAAGGGCGGTATCCGGCTCGAAAGGCGTTATACTGATGACTCCCTATTATCTGGAGCCGAATACCGATGACGCTATGCGCCGAATGATGGATAAGTATAGCAGCGCGGTGAGTGAGCTTGCGACGCAGTACGGTACACTGTTCGTTGATACTCAAGTAGCGTTCGCTCCACTACTCGAGCACATGTACCCCGCGGCGTTGGCGTGGGACCGGGTGCACCCGAACATGACGGGACATATGGCGATTGCCTGGGCATTTTTGAATGCAGTCGAGTTTTCTTGGTGACCTGGCGGAAAGCACACCCGTGCGCGCAGAAAAAAGCGCTGGTATCCGCTCCGGATTCAGCGCTTTTTCACAATGTGCCCTCCTACGCCAGATTGCTTTGGCAAATGCGGCTTGTGAAATGCTCCGTGAATCGCTCATGATCCACATCAATGGCAACGTTCATGTTAAACGGCAGCTTCTTAGGTATCGTGCGGAGGATATCGTTTCGAATGAGCAAGTCGCGCGGTACCAGCGTCTGGGAAAACTCGAGTGCGACATGCAGACGGGTTTCTGTGATGAAGGATCTGTCGAAAGCAACGGCGATCGTTAACGGGTCATGCAGCCACAGACCGGTGTGCTCGGTAGGGATGCCGACGCTTAGGTAAATTTGTTTCTCCTGCGGCGGCCACACCGCCAAAATGTCGCTAACCAGCCGAGCAATTGGCGTGTCCGTAGTGTTGATCCGATGCACCTGAGCAGGAGTAAGCGGCACTTTCAACGTGACGTCGATTGGCACCAGAGTAATGTTCATGCCGGAATCGAACACAATTTTTGCTGCTTTCGTGTCGTTGTTCAGGTTATATTCCTCGATTGGAGAACGGGTCACGCCCTTTTCATCCACAATAGGGACGATAACACCGCCCATAATGATCAATTCTTTTACTTTGCCCACGATTTTGGGTTCCTTAATAATGGCAGCAGCCACATTGGACACCGCACCAAGAGTGATCAGCGTCACTTCGTTAGGGTATTTCAGCACTTGTTCGATGATCATATCAACGGCATGGGTATCGCTCGCTTGAAGTGTCTCGTCCTGCATGTCCTCTTCCGTTAAAATGTTTTCGCCTTCGAAGCCGAACATGAGGGCGTATTCATCCATGGGCTGCCCCACGCCGCGGCATACGGGAATATCTTCACGCCCAGCTACCCGCAAGATCTTTTTCGCGATCCGCGCGCGCAAATCCACATCACCGTAGCACGTGGTCACCGCCAGCACATCCACTTCCGGGCTTTGCACTCCGTATAAAACAGCGAAAGCGTCATCATAGTAAGTGCCGATGTCTGTGTCGATAATAATTTTTTGCTTACCCATCACGATAATTCCTCCGTTTTCTAAAATAAAATTTAGTACTGCGAAGACTGGTGCATGGTAACGGTACCATATTTATAATGTAGTATACGCTTACATCCCTGTCAAATCATTTTTTTATAGATGATATTGCCTGATGGTAACGGTACCATATTGCTCTTTACAAGCCATCACCGGCATGCTATGTTAGCTGTGTGCGCAGGCGCTTCCCGCCCGGTGTTTGTTATCCGAATGGATGTGACCGGGTACGATACATACTACATAATAAAGCGCTTTTATGATTATTACCAAATGAGGATGAACTTTGCAATGGCCACGATTAGGGATGTCGCGAAGCTCGCGGATGTATCCGTGTCTACAGTTTCCCGAGTGCTGAACCAGACCGGTTACGTGAACGAAGAAACAAAAAAAAAGGTCAACCGGGCGATCCAACAGTTAAACTACAAACCCAGCCAAATCGCACGAGGCATGGTGAGCGGCAAAACAAACACGCTGGGACTGATTGTGCCGGACATCCGCAACCTATTTTTCCCCGAGCTGGCGCGAGCTATCGAAGACTTCGCACAAAAAATGGGGTACAGCGTCATCATTTGCAATTCGGACAACGATCGTGCGAAGGAAGACGCGTATTTTCAGCTGCTGCAGGAAAAGCACATCGATGGAGTTATATTGGCCAGTGAGGTGTCGCAGAGCCACATTCAGACGCTGCAAGAGCGGGGAATCGCGTTTTTGGTGATTGATGCTATCGTCCACTCCCCGCCTGTCTTATCTGTGCACACCGACCACATCCACGGCGCATATCTGGCCGCCGCTCATTTGATTGATCAGGGCTATCGGAAAATCGGCCATTTACGAGGGCCATTCACAAGCTCGACCGCCAACGACCGGTTCGAAGGATACTGCCTCGCGCTGCGTAAGGCCGGCATAGCCTATGACAGTAATCTAGTGCAAATCGGTGACTATCAAATTAAGAGCGGCCATGAAGCTATGGCTAAGCTGCTCGTTATGCGGGAGCCGCCGGAAGCCGTATTTGCAGCCAACGATCTGATGGCTCTGGGCGCTATGGAAGCCGTGGCGGAGCACGGTTTAAAAATTCCGGATGATGTTGCGATAGTCGGCTTCGACGGCTTGCCTTTCGCCGCCATCGCGACCCCTAAGCTCACTACCGTACAGCAGCCCATATATGAGATCGGCACCATCGCCGCTCAAATGCTGATAGAATCGATCCGTGAGCCACAAAAAGAAAAGCTTAGCGTAGTGCTGCAGCCGAGTCTCGTTATCCGTGATTCCAGTGTTAGGAAGGGAGGAAAATGAAAATGAAAATGAAAGCCAACATTGTCGTGGTGGGTAGTATCAACCAGGACATTGTCGTGAGATCCCCGAAGCTTCCCGTCAAAGGAGAAACCGTGCTTGGGGAGGATTACTTCATGGTGCCCGGAGGTAAAGGAGCCAACCAAGCTGTCGCTGCGAGCCGTTTGGGTACGAATGTGGCGATGATCGGTTGTTTGGGCAAGGATGTATTCGGTGAGCAGATGCTACAGCATCTGAAGGCTGAGGGCATCGATACCAGCCATATCACCATGCTGGCAGACCATGCCACCGGCATCGCGTTGATCCCTGTTACGAGTTCCGGAGACAACTTTATCGTTGTGTCGCCGGGGGCGAACATGCAGTTGAAGGCAAGCCATATCGAACAAGGCGAAGACGTGATAAAAAACGCACATGCGATGTTAGTGCAGCTGGAAATTCCGCTTGACGCCGTGCGGGCGGCTTTGGCTATAGCAAAAAAACACGATGTGCTGACAATCCTCAATCCCGCCCCGGCCGTGCAGTTGTCCGACGACATCTATGCGTTGACCGATATCATCACGCCGAATGAAACGGAAGGCAATCAGCTCGTGGCGGGTGATGCTGAAAAAGGTTTGGACGCTGATGAAATTATTACGAAGCTCATCGCCATGGGCGTGGGCAATGTGCTCCTGACGCGCGGTGGCGATGGCACAGCCTTCCGTGAGCCGCAGGGAATCCGGGAATTCCCGGCATACAAAGTCGATGTGGTTGACACGACCGCGGCGGGAGACGCCTGCAATGCGGCACTGGCCGTAGCTTTAGCCGAAGAGCGGAGCTTCGGCGAGGCCGTGGCGTTCGCCACAAAAGCCGCTGCGCTCACGGTGACCAAGCGCGGTGCGCAATCCTCTCTGCCTTCTCGCGATGAGGTTGACAGATTCGTGGGAAGCTAATTGCACGCCCCTCATACCAAATGCATCGGCGCAAGCGGCCGCGTTCCAAATAAAAAGGTCCCCGGTGAGGGGACCCTGCTGTGCTCCGAACGATTCCGGCGCCAAGTTATACGCGTGTGCGTTTGAGGCGTTTTGTGTGCGCGTAGGTGCCGCAACACATCAAGCTCTGCCGGCTGTGCTCGTAGGCGCCGCGACACACAAGCTCTGCCGGCTGTGCTCGTAGGCGCCGCGACACATCAAGCTCTGCCGGCTGTGCGCGTACTGCGGCGTAAACGGCTGAGGCCGTAGTCGGCCAGCAGCGCGAGCACCGCGGCTGGGATAGCTCCGGCATATAAGCGCGCCGGATTATCCATGTTAATGCCGGAGTAAATTTCCCGGCCCAAGCCCTGCCCTCCGATGAGAGGCGCGATGGTCGCGACCCCGATCGCTATGACTGCGGCGATCCGGATGCCGGTCAGGATAAACGGCAGCGCGAGCGGCAGCTGTACGCTTACGAGCAGCTGAAGCGGACTCATACCGACTCCGCGTCCCGCCTCCGTGATCGCCGGGTTAACCTGCGTCAAGCCTACATACGTATTCCGGATCACAGGGAGCAGCGAATAGAGAAACAGTCCTATAATGACCGTCCCGTTGCCCAATCCGAACAGTATCATCAGCAGAACCAGCAGCGCCATGCTCGGAAACACTTGGATGATATTAGCAGAGGTTAGAATGACGCCGGCCAGGCGCGGACCGCGCGCGGCCAGCGTCCCTAGAGGCACTCCAACAGCAAAGGCCAACGCCAACCCGGAGACAACCATCAGTATATGCTGGTAGGTCAAAACCAACAGATCCTGCCAGTTCTCCCCGACATATTGCAAAAACAACTCCATCCCTTCATCCCTCCTTGCACTTTATTGCAAAAGTCCGATCTTTGTCAGATATTCCTCCGCAACTCTCTTCTCGTTTCTCTTTTTCACATCGACCTCATAGTTCAAATCTATCATAGTCTGCACGTCAATTTTGCCAACCAATAATTTAACGATTTCATCCAGCTCCGGGTGTTTTTGCAGCGTCTCGTTGCTCAACACCGGTGAAGCGTCATATGGCGGGAAAAACTGTTTGTCATCCTTCAGCGTCTTCAGCTTGTACTCTTTCAAACGGGCGTCCGTGGAATAGGCAAGCACAATGTCCACCTTTTCCGTTGCGACCGCCCCGTACACAAGGGAAACCTCCATCGGCAGCGTCTCGCCGAACTCCATACCATATTGCTGTTTAAAGGCTCCATATCCGTCGCCGCCGCGCTCCAGCCAGGTGGTGTCCACCCCAAGCGTCATATTGCCTGCCTGATCTCGCACATCCGAAATTTTTTCCCAATGATGCTGCTGGGCCAAATCCTCTCGCACGGTGAAAGCGTAGGTGTTCTCGAAGCCCAACGGATCATAGTATTTGGCGTTCAGCAGGTTCTCGAATCCCTTTTGGGCTTGCTCGAACACCTTAGCGCGATCTTTCGTCTGTTCCATCGGAAAATAGTTGTCGAACGCCGTACCGGAATACAGCAGGCCCATGTCGATGTCTTTATTCTGCATAGCGCTCACCACGACGCCTGTTGACGCAAGATCGGGTAAAACGTCCACCTCTAAATCGGTCCTGTCCTCAATTAGCAGCTTATACATTTGCGCTATGATTTTGGGCTCGGAGAATGTCTGCGTCCCAATTAATATTTTGTTGTCACTGCCGCAGCCCGAGAGAATCATGACCAGCATGGCAGTCATCGAGAGCAGCAGCGCCTTTATCTTCCTTGTCTGAGTTGTTGTCTGTGTGTATGTTTTTTTCATTTTGTATATTCTCCCCCGTCCTACATAGGCTCCGAAACCGGCTGTGATTTGGCACGGGCCGTCACCCATTTTTCGGCAAGACCGAGAAGAAAGTCGGCAGCCAATGCTAAGAGAACAGCCAGGATGGCGCCGGTGAAAATTAATTCCTCACGGTTCACGCCCAAGCCTGCAAAAATAAGCTGTCCCAGTCCGCCTGCGCCTATGAGCGTAGCCAGGGTCGCCCAGCTGATGATATATACCGTGGTCACCCGTATGCCCGACATAATGTACGGAAACGCCAGAGGCAATTGAATGTTCACCAGCCGCTGGCCGGCGCTGTAGCCCATACCCTTGGCCGCCTCCAGCAGGTTCTGGTCTACCGCCTGGAAGCCGGAGTAGGTGTTTCGCAGAATCGGCATCAGCGAATATAAAAATAAAGCGAAGATGGCCGGAGTGCGGCCGATGCCGAGAAGCGGAATCAGGATGGCGAGCAGCGCCAGACTGGGAATCGTCTGCAGAACATTGGCAATGGCAAACACAGCGCTGTTCAGCCAGCGCACCCGGTTGCCGGCCAGCAGCACACCCACAGGGATCGCCACCAATGCTCCCAACACGACGGATACCAGCGATAACATAAGGTGCTCCTGCAGCGCCTTCACAATATCATCCTGACGGCTGGCGATAAACTCCCAGTATGCATACAAGCCGTTCATCGCCCGACGCCTCCGTCCGCTGCCACTTGCTCCGCGGCAAGTGTAATATCTCCGCCTGACAGCATGGCTGCATCCTCCTCGGGAGGTGTGTATACTTCAGCCAGATGCCGGACGATACTGCCTTTAGTGATCAACCCCACAAAGCGGTCGTCGCGTACGACGGGCACGTACGGCAGCCGGTGTTCATTCATCAGAGCCAACGCCGCAGACAGCGGGGTCCCGGATTGCACTACATGCTCGAACGGCTGAGTCACATCACCGAGCTGCGCGTTCTCTTCACGATATCGATCAAGCACCCGGAAAATCGAAGCATATCCTAGCAGCTGGTTGTTTCGTCCCACCACGATCAGGGAATCGACACGGCGTCTTTCCATGATTTTAATCGCCTCGGCCATCCCGCGGGTAGGATACGCCGTCACCGGGTTCTCCGACATCACCTCGTCGACGGTAAGATTAGCCTCCGGCATGCCGGTTTGCAGCCTGTTTTTACCGATAAAGCTCCGGACGAAGTCGTTCGCCGGATGTCGGAGGATATATTCGGGCTTGCCGCTTTGCACCACTTCCCCATCCTTCATCAGAACGATGGTATCGGCGATTTTGATCGCCTCATCCATATCATGGGTAACGAAGACGATCGTCTTCTTCAACTCCTGCTGCAGCCGCACAAGCTCATCCTGCAGCTGTTCACGGCTGATCGGATCGAGCGCGCTGAACGGCTCGTCGAGCAGGATAACGTCGGGTTCAGCCGCCAGCGCGCGGATGACGCCTATGCGCTGCTGCTGTCCGCCACTCAGCTCTGCGGGATAGCGGTCCCGGAAAGTATCCGGATCGAGGCTGACCATTCGCAGCAGCTCATCGACCCGGTGGTTGATCCTCTCCTTATCCCAGCCGAGCAAACGGGGAACGACCGCCACATTTTTGGCAATCGTCATGTGGGGAAATAAACCTACGTTCTGTATCACATATCCGACACGTCGCCGCAGCTGCACCGGATCCATAGTTGCAACATCTTTTCCACGGATCAGTACTTTCCCGGACGTTGGATTGTTGAGCCTGTTGATAAGCTTCATCAACGTCGTTTTACCGCATCCGCTTGGACCGATCAGTACGGTCAGTTCGCCCTCTTTAAATTCAATGTCCACTGATTTCAGAGCAACGTAACCATCATCATAACGTTTCTTTATTTTCTCAAACTTGATCATCCATTGACCACCCTTCTATAAGTATTATGATTTAAACTTATAATTGGGTTTTGAAACATAACTTTTTTTACCATATGATAAAGTTTGTTCGCCAGTGCACAATTTAGGCTCGTATGACGCGCGTATTACGGCTGGTCCTTGAGCCTACGGGCCCAGAAGCCGCCTCGAAATGTGCGGGGCTCATATGAAATAACAAACGCCTTCGGTGCAAGCTCCTGAATGATTCGCATCAAATGCTTTTCCTGATTTCGTCTCGCCAGAACCTGCATCACCAGCCGCGGGCCGTCCCGCCCTTCCGCCATCCAACTCGTGACGCCGAATCCATGATCCCGCAGCCGTGCAGGCAGGGATGTGGACTCATAATCGACAACGATCTGCAGGGTCGAATATCCCAACGCGATCCATTCCTCAATTTTGATGCCGAGCCATACACCACCGCCCCAACCGATACAATAAGCGGCCAAATTCCAAGGATCGTCAATATTGTTCAGCACGATGTTAAGGGCCATCAAGTACACAAACACTTCGAACATACTGATAAAAGTAGCAAGCGCCCGTCTAGCCTTCATAACAAGAATAATCCTGATTGTAAACAGCGTCACATACACCACGTTCATAACTATGATGGTTGCAATCATTTCCAAGCCATTCATTCCTCCGTCACCTCTCTTCTCTTGTTGCGCCGCTCTGTTGTGTCGCTCAATGTAACTACCTAATATTGCGACAGTTCAAGCTTGGTGTCTAGTCTAACTTGTTGGTGTCACGCTGCCCGCCCACGTGTTCATGGCCTTTTCATAGAGTTTCTCCACTTGTACGATCGTGCAAACCAAACCGGTGCTCGGTGAAATGTCACACAGCTGTCCCCGCCTCCTTCAGCACCAGACAAAAAAAGTATGGCTGGCCGCCACCTATGACACGGCTTACAACGAAAACAGGGAACCACTGCTGTGGCTCCCGAAATATTGCTTGCTCTATTTCGTCCAGGATAGTATTTTCAACAACCGGGTAAACGGTCATGTTCAACGCACACCGCGCTGCCTGGCTGTGCCCTTACCAGTTTACACCTTGCGTTTGACAAACGCCAGTCCTACCGAGGCTCTGTTGATATCCGCCTTGACGGCCTCTGCTCTTCTATATCATAAAGATCGCGAGATGCCTTGCGGAAACCCTGAGCGGTCCGCCTCAACCCTTAGTGCCGGCAGTCAAATTCATGCCGCTGATAAAATATTTTTGGAACAGGAAAAACAGCACGATCACCGGCAGCAGCACCAGAACGGAGCCGGCCATCAGGTAGTTCCACTGCGTCGTGTTCGAGCCGCGGAATGATTGCAAGCCGATCTGCAGCGTGTACATTGATTCTTCATTCAGGTACAGCAGCGGTCCGAGGAAATCGTTCCACGCCCCATTGAATGCCAGAATGCCCACGGCTGCGATAATCGGTTTAGATATGGGCATCATAATTTTCCACCAGATGTACAGATGGTTCGCGCCGTCGATTTTGGCGGCCTCAATCAGCTCATTCGGCACAGACATGTAAAACTGCCGGATCATGAAGATCATAAACGCGCTGCCGAAGAAGCCCGGAACTACCAACGGGAGATAGGTACCCACCCAATGCAGCTTCGAAAATAAAATATATTGTGGAACCATGACTACGAATCCCGGGATCATCATGGTGGCCAGTACCACCGAGAACAGAACATTTTTTCCCTTGAATCGGATCTTCGCGAATCCATAGGCAACGAAAGTATTGGACAAAATGTGGCTGATGACGGCCAGCACCGCTATCACCAAGGAGTTGACGGTGTATCGAGTAAAAGGCGCGGCCCGCCATGCTTCGACGTAGTTACGCCAGTGCAGCGTGTCGGGGAAAAAGGCCGGAGGAAAGCGCATGATGTCCTCCATCGATTTCAGTGAAATGGATACCATCCAGCCAAGCGGCAGCAGCACCACAAAAGCGCCGGCAGCTAACAGCATCGTGAGTATCGTTCGTCCTACCAGTGCTTTGGCCTTCCTTCGCCGATACCATGGTACTGCGGCTGCCGCACGTCTTTCGACCGTTTGCTCCGTCCCGCCGTCAGTTAACTGGCCCCCCTGCGCCGTTGAACTGTTCAGTGCAGCATCCGTTCTCATCTGCCGTCACCCCCCTCGTAGTACACCCAACGCCGAGACAATTTTAGATTGAGGACGGTCAAAATGATCACGATAACGAACAAAATCCATGCCATCGCCGAGGCATACCCCATATCAAACACGGTGAACGCTTTGTGCCACATATGAAGGTTATAAAACAACAGTGAATTCTGTGGCCCCCCTGTCCCGTTTTCCGTCATGACATAGCCTTCCTGAAAAATCTGAAATCCGCCAATAATACCGGTAACCAGTTCAAAGAAGATGACGGGCGAAATCATCGGCAATGTCACATGATAAAACCGCTGTAATACCGACGCGCCGTCCAACTCCGCCGCCTCATATAGCTGCTCGGGCACTGCCTGCAGACTTGCCAAATATAGCAGCATGCCGCCGCCCACCGCCCACAGCTTCATGAAAATAACAGCGGGCTTGGTCCACTGCGGGTCGGTCAACCAAGCGGGCCCCTCGATATGAAACCAGCTGAGGACCAGATTGACAATCCCGGAACCTGGGTTAAGCAGCTGCATCCAGAGAAAGTACACACCCACACCAGACAGGACCGCCGGCAAATAATAAATGGTCCGGAACAGCCGCATGCCGGGAATCTTTTGGTTTAAAGCAACTGCAACAAGCAGCGCGCACGCAGTCGACAGCGGCACGCTCACAGCCACGTAATACAGCGTGTTTCCAAGCGATTTCCAGAACAACGCGTCATGGAAAAACATCCGTTCATAGTTGCCAAGCCCAATGAAATTCATACGTGAGGTGATATCGTAATTGGTGAAGCTGGCGTACAGCGAAAACAGCAGGGGGAACAAGGTAAAGAGGAGGAAACCGACCACCCACGGAGAAACGAAAAGGTAACCCCAAACGGATTCCTTTTTATCGAGGGACAACCCCTTGCGGGGCTGTGCGGTACGTGCGCTCATCTCACTCACCTCCCGTATTTTGCTTAATCAGATTTTCCACATCCGCCTGAGCTTGGTCTAAGGCTGCTTTGGGATCCATTTCGCCGTTTATGGCGGCGTCAACCTGAGGCTGAATCAGATTTTTGTAATCCGGCGCGTGCAGCGGAGTAGGATATAGCTTGGTCACCTTCAGATTTTCCACGGCCGCTTGATACACCGGGTCGCTCTGCAGCTGCGGGTCGTTCGACGCTGCTTTGTTGGCGACATTATCGAAATTTTTCTGCGCCCAATGCGTTTGCGGACCGGTGTCAGTGAGGTATTTCATAAATTCGAAAGCCTCCGCCGGGTGCTTCGCGCCTCTCGGAATTTCCAATACAAAGCCCCCTCCTACGGACAGATGCCCAGCGCCCGGCGCCTTCTCCGGAATCGGAGCGATTCCGTAGTCCAGGCCTTTGCCATAATCACGCAGCTGTGTCTGGAATGTTACTGCTTCCGGCCAGATCGCTACTTTGCCTGTGATGAAAGGGTTGGATTGGTTATTTCCGAAGCCGGCTTTGAACTGGTCCAGATTCTTCGCGCCGATCCGGTCGGCATAGCTTTTCACATATTGCAGCGCCTCAAGCTTAGCCGGAGTATTCACCGCAGGCTGGCCATTTTTGTCGAAGAAGCCTGTACCGCCATCAAAATTCGTCATCAGTACATCCCACTGGAATCCGCCGTACTGTGGAGCATACCCGATGCGCTCATATTGATCTCCGTTCTTTTTGTCCAGCTTCTCGGCTACCTCAGCCAGCTCGGCCCAAGTTTGCGGAAACTTCTCCGGATCAAGTCCGGCTTCCCGGAAAGCCTGCTTGTTGTAGAACATCATGCGTGTATCGGTATTGAAAGGGAGAGCGTAGGGCTCGTCTTTATACATCACTGACTTCCAAAGCTCTGGATAAAAGCGGTCTTTCAGCGAGGGGTCTTGCTGTAAAAACTGCGACAAATTGAGGTTTTGGTTCTTGTGCGCACGAAGCGCCGTGCCGTTAATGTCGTTGACGATAACGTCCGGTGGGTTTCCCGCTGCGATCGCAGCAAGGTTTTTCGTCCAGATATCGCTGAATGGTACGTATGTGTGTTTCACCACGATTCGATCTTGTGATGCGTTGAAATCCGCGATCATTTTTTCGATCACCGGCCGCCTGGTCTCGGATCCCCAAAACGTCCAAAAATTGAGCGTCACCTTGCCATCCGCATCGCCGGTCCCAGGAGCGGCGCCCGCGCCGTTGTTCGCGCAGCCCGTCAGCATCAAAACAGCACTCATTGCCGCTGCGGCCAGAGCGGATGATTTTATTCTCTTTGTTTGCATTACCGGTGTGTCCTCCCTTTTTCGCTTGTCGGTATCGTATCCATCTTTTTAAACCAAGCGCGGGGAAAAGAAACACCTCACCGGAGGCCGGCCATATTTTATCGAAGAAGCCTGTACCGCCATCAAAAAATCGACACATCCCACGGAGGAATAGAAAAGGACACAGACGAACCATCGCCGCGTCCAACCCTCTACCCCGTAATGCACGCCCGCTGTGGCATTAAGAATTTGTATATTTGTCTAGTCAACATCGTGTGTTATCGCGAAAAAAAAGCAAAACCCAACGTCACATATGACATCGGGTTTTGCTTTTTCGCCCATCACTTATTTAACAATTTATCGGCCTTCTCTCCGGCTTCCGCAATCGTCTGCTCGGCGGTCACGGAGGAATCGACAACAGACAGTGCGATTTGATCTTTGATGATCTTCGCAATCTCCGGATACGGCTTTAGCATGGGACGCGGTCTGGCATGCTGCAGCTGGTCCACAGCCACTTTAAACAACGGCTTTTCTGCATACAGCTTTTTCATCTCTTCACTATCCACGGCGCTGATACGGCTAGGGAGGTAACCTGTATAGGAACTGGCATAAATGGTTTGCTGCTTGGACGTCATCCAGTTGATGAATTTCCACGCGGCTTCCTGTTTCTCTTTAGGCAGCTTAGCGGACATCACCAGATTGCAGCCGCCTGTCGGCACTCCGAAGCTCTTGTTGGCGGGCATCAAGCTTGCGCCGAGCTCAAAGCCCGAATCTTTGGCCACCTGCATCAGCTTGGTCAAATCTGCCGTCGAAGAGAACAACATGGCCGATCGCTGATTCTGAAAATCCGTTTTTGCCTGAGTGCCTGCATCATCGGCTGTCGGGATTTTCATGATACCTTCTTCCTTCATCTTGAGCATGAACTTCACCGACTCAATGCCGGCAGGGGAATTGAATTCCGCCTTTTTACCGTCGTCGCTGATCATCTTGCCCCCGCTTTGCGCAACCATCGCCTCGTAGAACCAGATGTCGATCGGCATGGTCATGCCGACACGTTGTCCGGGTACGGTCAGCTTGCGTGCATATTCCTCCAATTCCTGCCAATTTTTCGGGCCGTTCGGATCAAGCCCCGCCTGCTGGAGCAGCGTTTTGTTCAAATACAACAGCGGCGTGCTGCGAAGATATGGCAGGCCGTACAACTTTCCGTCCACATAAGAGTTGCCCATCAAGCCCGGAACAAAATCTTTCATATCCACCTGATCTTTTTGGACAAACGGCGTTAGATCCTCTGTCATTCCCGCCTTGGCAAAGACGCCGATCGAGGCGATTTCATTCTGCCACACTTCCGGCGCATTGCCTGCCGCGAATGCTGCTTGGGCCTTGGCGTGCTGCTCATCATAAGTTCCTTGGTAATGGGCTTTTACCACGATCTCGTCCTGGGATTCGTTGAATTGTTTTACCAGGTTTTCATTATTTTCACCAATCTTATCTCCCCATGAATACCAATAATTGATCTCGATCTTCTTCTTTGCTCCACCCGCTGCGCCATCCTGTCCGGCAGAGGCACTCCCAATGGCTGCCGGCGCGGTTTCAGAACCGCAAGCCGTCATTGAAAGTGCAAGCGATCCTGCAGTCACTATAGTCAACAATTTTTTCATATGAGAACCCTCCGCCTATCGATATGATTTTTATTTGACTCCCGAATACACGAATGCTTTAATGATCTGACGCTGCGCCACAAAGAACACAGCCAGAATAGGCAGAACCAGAATCATGTTGCCGGCCATCAGTATGTGCCACGCGGTCCCTCCGTCAACTTCACGGATTTTGGCGATACCTATGGGCAATGTTCTTGCTACGTCCGTGGTGGTCATAACCAGTGGCCAGAAGTAGTCGTTCCAATGGGCAATGAAACTGAATAAGGCGAATGTCACCAAAGTCGGACGGGCCATGGGCACCATGATTTTGGTAATGATTTTCCATTCTGACGCATCATCCAGTCGTGCCGCTTCAATCAATTCCTCCTGCACCTGTTTGAACGACTGCCTTAACAGAAAGATGCCGAACGCACTTGAAGAGAACGGTAAAATCAAAGCGAGCAGCGTGTTCAACATGCCCCATTTGCTGAGCAGCAGGTACACCGGTAAAAAAATGAGCTGGCTTGGAATCATAAGGGTAATCATAGTGACGCCGAACAGGAAGCGGTCTCCCTTAAAGCGATATCTCGCGAAAGCATAAGCGGCAAAAATAATGGTAATAAACTGTAAAACGAGAATGCCCACCGACACCAGCACGCTGTTCATGAAATATTTCAAGAAGGGGCCGGAGTTCCACGCGACCGCAAAATTTTCCCATTGGATGTCCGTTGGAATCCATTTGGGCGGAAAGATAACCGTTTCGGTATAAGATTTCAGCGAAGTCGAAATCATCCACACGAACGGGGTTGCAAACACGGCGACCAGGATGATTAAAGCCATGAAATTCAATGTTTTCATGACAGGTTTAGCGATTGGCATGTTTCCCGCGCCCTCCTAGCGATAATGCACTTTTCTGCTTAACAGTTTGAAATATACGAGCGTAAGCACCCCGACCACTACCAGCAGCACCACGCCTGCCGCGGAAGCATAACCTATTTTGAAAAACCTGAAGCCATATTGATAAATGTAAAATACCAATGTATTGGTTGAGTTCACGGGTCCGCCCTGGGTCATGATGGCAATGGTTTCAAATACCTGAAATGAGCCGATCATACTAATAATGACTAAGAAAAACAGAGTCGGTGACAGCATGGGCAGCGTGATTTTGTAAAACGTTCTAAGCGGCCCCGACTCATCCAATGCTGCAGCCTCATACATGTCCTTCGGTATGCTTTGCAGGCCGGCGATGAACACGAGTGTGTTGAAACCGATGCCTTTCCACACGGCGACGATCACGAGTGACAGGAGTGAGCTTTTCGGATTGCTGAGCCATTCCAGCTTCGGCAGTCCCAACAATTCGAGGATCCAGTTGAGCAAGCCGAATTGCGGATCCATAAGCCACATCCACACCAACGAGACAGAGACCAGTGAAATGATGTGCGGACTGAAAATGGCCCCCTGTACTATTCCGTAGAACATGCCTTTCCGATTAAGCCAGATCGCAAGAAACAACGACAGCACGATGGTCAAAGATACGGTGAGCAGCGTGTAGTTCAAGGAGTTGCCCAGAACCTGACGAAACTCCCTGCTGTCGAACAGCTCCACGAAATTATCTATGCCCACGAAATCCTTCTCCGGGCTGACGAAATCCCAGGAATACAAGCTGAGATAGATCATGTAAAAGATAGGATAGATGAAAAATATCGTGAAAGTGATAATAGCGGGCCCCACCATGACGTACGGACGGAGACGGTTCCAGACAGGCATCAATTAGGTGCCCCCCGCAACCAGTCTTCGCGCCTCATAATGCTCCGCTTCACGATTTCGCACACCGTGACTGTCAAAATAGAACAGATCGGAATGAGGCACCGACACAATGACCTCGGTCGCGTTTTCGAGCGGCTGCAAAAAGCTTTTCACATGAAATGTGCCGGCATGCGACTGCATTTGATAAATGATCTCCGCTCCCAAAGTTTCCCTAGTAACGATTGAAGCTGGAATATGCAGCCGGTCCGGTTTACGATCATGGGCATGGTTGATCACTGCTTTTTCCGGTCTGAATCCGACGTAGTGCAGCTCGCCTCCGCTTGATTCCGCCGTCCCGAGCTCGGAGACGCGCAGCACGTTCATCGGCGGAGTGCCTATGAATTGAGCGGTGAACACGTTGGCCGGATCGTTGTAAATGGTCATCGGGGTGTCCGCCTGCTGCACACGGCCCTTGTCCATGATGATGATTTGATCTCCCATCGACATCGCTTCCACTTGATCGTGAGTCACATACACAAATGTCGCGCCAAGCCGTTTATGCAGCTGGATGAGCTCAGTTCGCATCTGGCTTCGCAGCTTCGCATCCAGATTGGACAGCGGTTCGTCCATCAAGAACACTGCAGGGCTTTTCACCATCGCCCGGGCCAGGGCGACACGCTGTCTTTGCCCGCCGGAGAGGGACTGGGGCTTCTTGTTCAAATATTCAGACAGACCTACGATCTCCGTAATCTCTTTAATCAACCTTTCCCTTTCCGGCTTTGGCACTTTGCGATTCACCAGACCGAATTCAATGTTCTCTTTCACCGTCATCATCGGATAGAGCGCATAATTTTGGAATACCATCGCAACGTTGCGTTTGCCCGGCTCCACATTGTTGACACATCGGTCGCCGATCCAAATCTCGCCGCTCGTCTGCTGCTCCAAACCGGCTATCATCCTCAGTGTGGTGGATTTTCCGCAGCCCGACGGACCGACCAGTACCGTGAACGAGCCGTCTTTGATTGTCAGATCCAGGTCTTTGACGACACTCTCCTGCCCAAAGCTCTTCTCAACATGGTTTAATCTGATTTGAGCCACTGATCTTCGCCTCTGCTTTCTGTTACAATCTTGGATAATACGTCTTAACGGCGTGGCGTTATCGTCTCACACGGACGCCAGTATATTTACCTGCATGCTGCAATCCGTATCCGCTCCACGGGCTTCTGCGAAAGGGCCGAATCCCGGCATTTTCGTGTTGAACCGGATAATGTGATCGGCAAGATTCATCTCGTCGATTGTGACGAGCTCCGTTTTCACCAGACCGTCCTTCAGCTCTACAATACGGAAGGCGGGAATGTCCAAGCATGCGGCGGTCTGGATGTAATGCCATCCGTCCTGCTGTACGATCGAATTAACATGATTGTGTCCGCAGAAGAAAAATCCCGGGCCTTTTTTGGTATTGAGCACTGCTTTCATATCAATGTCCGGATGGATCGAGAGTTTATCCATATCGGAACGCGTGGTTGTCGCGTAAACAGGATGGTGGGAGAACACAAAAACCGGTTTCACGCCCGACTTGTCAAGCTGCTGCTGGAGCCACTCCAACTGCTGATCGTCCATCTCCCCGCCCCAATCGTTGTGATCCATTTCTTTGGTAGAATCGAGGAAAATCAGCGTGGCCTCCTGTGTGTCAATCGCGCTGTATCTTTGCTGTCCGGTAATAGCCAAAATGTCCGCTTTAGGGATCGAGTAGGCATCGTGGTTGCCAAGCACGTGGATGAAATTGCGGCCGCTGCCGTTGATCCGGTCGAATACATAGCGGAACTCCTCCGGAAAACCTTCATGGGTAAGATCGCCTAACGAGATGTGGAAATCACCCTCCATAGTCAAGAAAGTGCTCAACATAACGTTATACGCTTGATCTCTCGCCTCGATCATTTCCTGTGTGCCGGCAGCCATCCTCGAATAATGAAAATCTCCCATAAGAACCAGACGCATTTGTACATACCTCCCACGTTTTTGGTTATGCCGTGTTCATCGTTGTTCTGTCGGTTGTTGCCGTTTGCTGTGTATTTCCCGTGTTTGCAACCAGTTCACCTAACGTCGCAATCACATAATCGGGAAAGATGTTTAATCTTTCGATATCGTCTGCGGAGGCGATACCTGCCAGAACGAGCGCGGTTCTCATATCGCTGTTGGCGCCGAGCAGAATGTCGGTTTCCAGTCTGTCCCCGACCATCAAACATCTGCCGGCGGGTATCCCCAGCCGCTGCAGCGCTTTGCTTGCAAAGTAAGCTGACGGCTTGCCGATAACGACATCGGCTTCGGATTGGCTGGCAGCCTCCAATGCCTTGACCAACGATCATGTGTCGGGGATGACATCGCCGGCTACGGGACAGCAGGGATCCGGGTTCACCGCAATCAGCTTCGCCCCGCGGCGAATCGCCTTCATTCCGAAATTGAGCTTGTCGTAGGAAAACTTCCTGTCCAGCCCGACCAATACATGTGTCGCGGCCAACGGATCGACCGTGGTCCGCAGGCCGCACTGGCGCAATTCCTCCCCCAGCGCCGGTTCGCCCAGTAAATAAATGACGGCATCGGGCGCATACTCCTGAAAATACAGCGCTGATACATAGGTCGCTGTAATAATCTCATCCAGCCCGCATGGCAGCTCAAGCCGTTCAAGCCGTCTGCGGCAGTCCTCACGGGTTTGGACGGAAGTGTTGCTTAAAAACATAATTTTCTTGTTTCTCTCACGGAGCTCTGCAATCGTGGCTTGCACGTTAGGCAGCAGCTTGTCGCCGAGAAATATGGTACCATCCAAGTCAAAACAGTAAGCCTCATATGAGCCTAACGCTTCCATATGACCGTTCTCCCCGTTTAGTTCACAGCAGCCGCTGAAGCTGTTCCGGCCACCGTGTTGATCCATTTTTCCAGCTCATCTGTGCATACCAGAACCGACGGATACTTTAACATCTCTTGCATCTGTTCCTCTTGGTTAACAGTCCAAGCAATCAGCTGGATATCGTTCTGCAGACAGAGATCCACATACCGGTCCATGATAAAACCATGATGCATCGATAAATAGCGAGCATTCATTTCCTGAGCCATGCTGAGGAAAGCCGGCGAGCCGCCAAAAGTGATCAGCCCGAGCGCCAGTTCCGACGACAGCGCGCGCATTCTTATCACAGCGTCATGGTCGAAGGAAGACACGATGACATCGTTCACAGCAGCAGTCTGTTCAATCACTTGGTACACCTGTTCTTCCAAACCGGGATACAAGCTGCCCATTTGTTTCAGTTCAATGTTCACGCGAATGCGGTCTTTGCATAGGAGCAGGGCTTCCTCTAACGTTGGTATGCGTTCATTTCCAGCTATGACGAACCGCTGAAGCTCAGCCGCCGTATAATCCTTCACCCGGCCCCGGCCGTTGGTCGTACGGTCAATCGTATCATCATGAATCACGACCGGAACGCCGTCTTTGCTCAGGTGTACATCCAGCTCAAGATGCGAGAAATTCAATTTGCAAGCCACCGCGAACGACGACAGCGTGTTTTCCGGCAATTTACCGGGATATCCTCGATGCGCAACCCCTCTAACAGACATACCAAAAAACCTCCTTGGATAATGGTGATGCCAAACGCAACACATCTGCTCATGTGAAGCTAACGCTAATTTGGGCACAAAAAAACCAGCAGCAGAAATCCCCCCTTTTGTTTTACCAAAGGATCGTTGATTCAGTGGCCACTGGGTTTTCTCATCGTCTCCACCCGCAGGCTCGATATTTTGTTGTTGTTTTACCAAAACCTGCTGTCGCCGATAGAAACAAAGTCTGCACCGTTTTCCAGAGCAAGCCTTATTTCCTCATCATGCCGGATTAATCCCCCTACGATTAGGGGCTGTGTAATTTTCCCCTTCACTTCCCGAATGACGCGCGGCATCAAACCGGGCATAAGCTCCACTTCGTCCGGGCCGCACTTATTAATCATGCGAACGGCCGTTTCTACGGCGGCTGAATCAATCGCGAAACAGCGCTGAATGCTTCGAATCCCCGCTTGTTTGGCGGCAGCGACAGCATTGCTCTTCGTTGTCACTATGCCATCCGCCTTAAAAACCTCAGCCAAATATTGAATGGAGGAAGCATCCCTGCCGATGCCGCCTACCATCTCGATGTGTACGAATACTTGCTTGCCGACGTCATGCAGCCGCTCAATGATAGGTTTTAAGTTATTGATTGTACCGGCCATCAAATTGACCCTTCGAACACCGCTTGCCAACGCATCGGTTATTTGATCCGCCTCGGTGATCGACGCAATAACGGGATAAGTTTGCAAGTCGCACGTCCTCATTTTCTCCATATCTTGATCATCAGGTGCTACAAACAGAATAAGCGACATTTATTATCGCGGTATCAGACGGATGTAAAGCTGCCATTAATTTTGTAATATCACCAAAAAATGCACTGGGGCACATTCGCGCAGTTTAAGGATGCGGATGGCAACACTTTTGTGCTAAAAGGGTAACAAAAAAGCTTCCATGGCGGATGCCATGGAAGCTTTTTTACGTATCAGCCAGCCCGCACAGATTCCCCGGCTAACTTAAATCCCAGGCAGAATGGATTTTCGGTACATCGGCAATGAGCTGCTGCGTGTAACGATGCTGCGGATTCAGTATAATCTCGTCGGCCCGGCCGCTTTCTATCACGTTGCCCTTCTCCATGATATATAACGTGTCACTGACGTAGTAAGCCAAACCGACATCATGCGTGATGAAAATAATGGTCATGTTATTCTCGTCGCGCAGCTTTAACAGCATATCCAGTATCGTCGATCTGGAACAGGCATCCACCATCGAGGTCGGCTCATCTGCGATTAACACCTTCGGATGCAGCATGAAGATTCTAGCGATCATCAGCCTCTGCATCTGCCCTCCGGACAGCTCGAACGGATACTTGTTGTACAGTTCCTCGAACTTCAGATTGACGAAGGTGCAGGCTTCTTGCATCTTGCGAAACTGCTCGTCGGCGCTCAGCTTCAGCCCCTGCAGCCGGATGCAATCCTTCAGCAGCTTCTCGACTTTGTGAAACATATTAAAGGATGAGAATGGATCCTGGAAAATGGCCTGTATATCTTTCCAATACTCGCGTCTCTGTGAATGGTTTTTCAACAGCCGCGGTTTCCCCTTGTATTCGATGGTCCCCGCGGTTTCTTTGAGCAGCCCCATAATAATCTTTGCCAGCGTGGTCTTGCCGCTGCCGCTCTCGCCAACGATCGAAACGATCTCCCCTTCATGGAAAACGAAATTGACATCGTCGAGGGCTGTTGTTTTGTTTTTGCCATAGCCGAAAACCTTCGTTATATCCCTGCCGGTAATCAACGCCTTACTGCTGCTCATGCCTATACCACTCCTTCAATGTGCCGGTATCAAAACGACACCGGTAAATGCGCCCATCTACCGTTTTGCTGTCCACTTTGCCCGCCCTGCACTCATCTGCAGCGAAGGCGCAGCGCGGCGCGAATCTGCAGCCCGGCGGCACATGCTTAAGATTCGGCGGCGCCCCGGGAATGGCGGCAAGCTTATGTCCTTTCATGCCTTCCTCCGGCACGATTATCGAACCCATCAGCCGTTTTGTATATGGGTGGAGAGGATCGAACACCATCTGATGAGCAGTACCGCGCTCGACGATTTCTCCTGCGTACATAACAACGATATCGTCAGTCACATGGTACAACAGCGGAAGCTCATGTGTGATGAACACCAATGCCTTGATGAATTGCTTGTCAAGCAGGTTCTTCAACAGCTTGATGACCGCCTTCTGCGAGGTCACGTCCAGTGCGGAGGTAGGTTCGTCGGCAATGAGCACTTTCGGGTTGAGAATAGTGGAAATGGCGATCACGGTCCGCTGCTTCATGCCGCCTGACAGCTCGTTCGGATACGAGCTCAGCACGTTTTGCGACAGGTTCAACGTTTCGAATCGTTCGGCCGCCAGCTGCCATACCTGCTGCTTGCTCAATTCTGGCCGGTGTTCTTTCATAATATCTTGAATGAAGCTAATGATTTTCATGGTTGGATTGAGCGCATTCATTGCCGCCTGCGGGATATAGGCGATCTCTTTACCCGACACCTTCCGTCTGAGCTGCTCCTTGCTCAGCTTCATAATGTCCGTACCGTCCACATGGATCGAGCCGCCGCCATAGTGCAGCGGAGGAAAATAAAAACCCATCAGACTTAACGCCAGCGTGGACTTACCGCAGCCGGATTCACCGGCGATCCCGAGTGTTTTCCCCTGCTCAAGAGCAAAGTCCACCCCATCTACAGCGTAAACCTTCTCGTTCAACCGGGTACGATAGTAAGTTTTTAAGCCGTTCACTTCGAGGATATTTGTGCCCATAGCTAGCTCCTTATTTTCGGATTGAAAATTTCGTCCATCCCCGCATTCATCATATACAGCGAGAAAGTGATGACCGCAATGGATAGCGCTGCCGGAATAAAGGCCCACCATGCACCCGCCACCGGAGCTTCGAACACCAATGCCCAGTTCATCAGAATGCCAAGCGAGATCGTGTTATACGGCCCCAGGCCAAGCATGGAAATGGACGCCTCGGACAAAATCCCTGACGCCGTTTGCAGTACGAAAGCCATTACAACATAGGAAGCGATGTACGGCAAAATTTCAAAAACAATAATTCTGGGCGTGCTGTGGCCGGAAATTTTGGCTATATTTACATGATCCCGGTTTCTAAGCGATGTCGTTTGCGCGCGCACCGCCCTCGCGGTCCACGGCCAGCTTGTAAGTCCGATGATCAGCGCAGTGATGAGCGAACTCCGGGAATTAATGCTCACAGAGACGAGGATCAGAATGATAAAGGACGGAATCACGATAAAAATATTAGTCACCGCAGTCAGAATGTTATCCCACAAGCCGCCGATGTAACCCGACGCAAGCCCGATCGCCAGCCCGATAACGGTCGCACAGATGCCGGCAATCAAACCGACTTTGACTGAAGTCTTTATCCCGTACATTAACTCCAAAAATATATCCCGGCCGAAGTTATCCGTACCCAGCAGCATGTCGCCATCAGGCGGTTGGAACGCCAGTCCCACCATTTCCAGCGGGTCCTGCGGGTGAATTAGCGGATAAGTAAGCACCAATGCCATCATCAGCAGAAAAGCCGACGCACCTATAACAAATTTGGGTGATTTTATCAGGATGTTGAGCGAATTCTTCATTTTAATGTTCCTCCGCTTGTGCAGCCTTGATCCTCGGATCGACGATGCCATATATGATTTCAATCGTGAAGTTAGCCAAGAGCACGGTGACCGCTATGAGCAGCGTACAGCCTGATATCAACGGATAATCCAACTGCCTGATCGCCGTGAACAGCCAAGTGCCGATGCCGGGATAGCTGAACACGATTTCACAAATCAAGGACCCGCCGACCATGGTGCCTATGGATAGGGCCAGTCCGGTTATTTGCGGAAGCATCGCATTTTTGAACACATATTTCGCTATGGTCGAATCACGGATACCGAGCAGCTTGCTGTACAATACATAGTCCGAATTCAGCTCATAAATGGACATCTCTCTCATACCGATCGCTTGACCGCCGATTGTGACCAAAACGATCGAGAGAAATGGCAGCGTGTGGTGCCTGATTACCGAACCAATGAATTCGAGGCTGAGATTCGGCATCATCTGATAATCGTAGCCCCCGGAGAGCGGGAACCAATGTAACGTAAGCCCGAAAATGTAGAGCATAATGATAGCCAACGTGAAAAACGGTATGGAGTTGACGAACAATGCCGCAGGGAAAATGACTTTGTCCAGTACGCCCTTCCTGTATGCCGCGACAGCGCCGAGAATGTTGCCGAGAATCCAGCCGGTGAGTATCGCCGGAAGCTGAAGACCCACGGTCCATGGCACGGCGGAAGCCAGAATATCCGTGACCTTTTTCGGGTACAAACCAAATGATGTGCCGAGATTGCCTGTCAGCAGGTTTTTCACATAAATCAAAAATTGGGTGCCAATCGGTTTATCGATGCCGAACTCGACCATGAACGTTTCGTATACTTTTTTGATACTATCGCTGTCCGTCATCCCTTGCGTCACCTGGGAAGCAATCATGCTGACCGGGTTGCCCTGAATAAGTCGCGGCAGCATGAAATTCAGACTCACAGCGATCAGCAGAGTGAGGAAATACCAGAGGAATTTTTTCACAAAATATTTTGTGTAGGCATTCAACAGATGCACACCCCCGTGAAAATAGTGGTGATGCCGAGTTGTGGAAAGAGGCCTATGTGCGGGCTCGTGTGTAGATACCGCCTTGATCATAGGCCTCCGTTCACGGCCGCTCGTGCCGGCTCATGACGCACGCCGATACCGGCCCGTGCTCGGCTGGTGCAGACACCGGCGCCTCGCGCTGGTACGGAGCGCGCCCAGTCACCGCCGTGGACCCCTCGCGGCGTCGTGGTTAGTTATATGAATCTGATACAAAGCTCGCACGCCGGCGCCATCGATGGCTATCTGTGGAGGAATGTTAGTTTCGTCGCCCTCCACCGGGAACCCCTTCCACACGGCTTCACTCACGGTGTAAAATTTCCACGGTCTGTACATAAGAGGAATGGATGGAACATCTTTCAGCCAAATTTGGGTCAGCTCGGTGTACAGGCTTTTCAGCTGTGCTTCATCTGAGATCATCGGGATTTGATCTATAATTTCATCCGCCCGTGCATTCTTGTACCGGCCCCAGTTCCAGAAAGCCATCTCCCCGGCCGCAGGTACGCCCTTCGAGTACATGATTGTCCTTGCGCGGCTCCAAGGCTGGCTGGGGCTTACGCCGCCGGCGGGCGTGTTCATAATGATGTCGAATTTGCCTGTCTGCAGATTGTTGTTCCACACGGGCTGCTCAGGAAACTTCGTTCTGATTTCGATGCCGATCGCTTTGCTGCTTTGGGCGGCGATTTCGAGCGCAGCGTTCCAATCGGACCAACCGTAAGGGCATTCAATCTCAAAAGGTCCGAGCCGTGTGCCGTTCAACACCCGGATTCCGTCAGGCCCTTTGGCGGCCCCGATCTTGTCGAGCAGCTCATTCGCCGCCTTCACGTCAGTTGCCCACTGCAGCGGCTTGAGCGCCGCTTGATCGACGTACTTGGCTTCCGTGCCCGACGGGAGCGTCAGAGCCGGCTGCATTGCAGGTGAGTAACCGCTCATCGCGAGGTCAGCGATCTTTTTATAGTCGATGCTCATAGCGATCGCTCTGCGCACATCCGGGTTGTCGAGACCTTTTTCCGCCACATTAAAGAAGATGGACGGCATTGAGCCTGGCAGATAATATGGGGCGTCCTTGAGATATGTTTTCACCGGCTTGCCGTCCTTCCACATATTCCACACCTGTGGGGTAAACTGCTGTGATACGTCCACTTGTCCGCTCTTGAAGGCGAGGTCTCCGGCAGCGTTATCCTTGTAAATGATATGGGTGATATATTTGGGGGCCGGCAGCTTGCCGAACAGCGATTTGCCCCAATAGTTATCGTCTCTTGCGACGATGATTTTCTGGTCATTGTAGAAATACATTTTGTAAGGGCCGGTGCCCACTGGATCTGCGTTTATGTCTTTGCGCAATGTCGCCAGGTCGTTCCCTGCCTGCTTTTCTTTTTCCTCCCAAATATGCTTCGGCAGCATTGGGATGAGTTCGATACTATCCAGCACAGTCAGCTTATTCGGATTCGTCTTGCTCAGCTTGATGTTCACCGCATGCGGTCCGTCCGCCACCACATCTTCCACGTATGCCCAAAAACTGCTCCAATTGATCTGATACTTCTGCCCAAGCTTGTAGGTGTATGCCACATCGTCAGAAGTGAATGGCTTGCCGTCGCTCCACTTGGCATCCTTATTCAACTCTACGCGCAGCGTCACGTCATCGGTCCAGGTGTAGCTCGTGCCGAGCAAAGGTTCCAGCTTGCCGTCCAACTGGTTGATCATAAACAACGTTTCATAGATCAATTCCCGGGAGTCCCCGTAGTTCACAGGGAACGCCGAATTGCCGCTTAGCACGTTAAAATTTGTGGGTGCACCCCACTGTATACCGTTAATGTAAAGCGTTTCGTTTCTGGGCGTTTCCTTGGGTCCGCCTGCTTGCCCGGTTTGCCCGGCAGTTGGAGGCGCGGCACCGGGTGCACCCGCCTCCTGCTTGCCGGTGGATGGCTGGCTGTTGCCGACCGCCGGCGGAGGCGTGGACTCACAGCCTGCGAGCAACACCCCGGCGAAGGCAAGCGCAAAGATCGGGCTGGTCAGTAATCTCAATTTCATCAGCTGCACTCCCCTTTCGATGTATACAACAGTTCTAAGGCAATGGGCACGGGCGCGGCGCAGCTTTGCAGCGGGCCGCGGCAAACGTGCTTCTGGCTGTGTAATACTATTGCTGGGCCATGATTATGTGCCAAGGCCCGCCGCCCCGAACACTTTATCGAACCCTGCTCGGGACCGCTGCATCAGACTCTCAGTCGCGTCAGTCGGCTGTGTGGCGGTGAGTATCTCTTGGGCAACGACCCCTTCGTAACCAATCGAATGCAGCCCTTGCAAAAAGCCGGCGAGATCAATTACACCCTCCCCCGGGTAGACACGACCGTTATCCAACACCTCATGCACCGGCACCGCCGGGGCGTCATTGATATGCACGTGCACGATTTGATCTGCACGGAGCTGCCGGATGTCGGAGATGGTCAAACCGTTCGTGTACCAATGATATGCGTCATACAGCAAGCCCACGTTGCGTTCTGCGATGGCGGCCATCCAGTCCAGCGTTTGCGCCGGCGTCCAGATGAACGGATGCTTCCAGCGGCTGCGCAAGTGATGCGGACCGACGAACTCCAGTGCCAGCCGAATATTATATGCGCCGAGCACCTGGGCACAGATGCGAAGCCGCCGCGTTGCCACCGCCATGAAATGGGCCGGATTATGGTCCGTGGACGGCAGTATGTAGGTACAGCAAGCTGTGCATCCCAACACCGATGCCGCTGCCGCTAATTTGGTCAGTTTCACGAGCCCTGCACGAAATTCTTCATCCGTGGTACGCCATTCAACAGGCAGACCTATAGCGCCTAGCACAATACCGTTTTGCTGCAGCAGCTCATTTGTGCCTTCCAACCCCAGCCGTTCGACCAGGTTCGATGGGTCCAAATCCACCGCTTGAAATCCGTATTTTGCCGCTAGTTGGATGAACTGCTCATCACTCTCGACAGCGCCGACACCGGCATACGTTAAACCTCGCAGCATACGATCACCTCCATGGGTTAATTGAGACTCCAAGTTCAATAATTTGATTTTGCCTCCTTCACGCATATGAATGCCTGTCACCTTATATAGTAAAGTAAGCAGAAACGGTTTGTGCTCCCAAGACTTCGATAAATGTCTCAAGTTTTCGGAGGAGAGAATACGATGACCTACTTTCCTGAATATTTGAAAACGTATCCAAACATGAATACCGCCTCTCCGCTGCATCTAAGCGTCAATCGCTTGGACAGAGGATACCACCCGCACCGGCACGACTTTTTGGAGTTTTCTTATGTGGTCGAAGGCAGCGGTTCGGAAATTATTAACGGGGTGCGCCATTCGATGGTGCCAGGCACATTCACGTTCGTGCTGCCTTATCAGATCCATGAGATCCTCACCGCCCCCGGCAGTACGTTAATCCTGTATAACTGTATGTTCAGTATGGACATGCTGATGGAGCCAGGCGGTCAAGATGGCTTGTCCGGGTTGATCAACGCCGCGAACCCGCTGCCGGCGTACGCCCATTTCATCGGCGGGGAGCAGGACAAAATGTGTGCGCTGATAGAGGACATGTTCAGGGAATACAATGGGGATGACCGATGGCGGAAAACTCTGCTGCAAGTCAGGCTGAAGGAAGTTTTGGTCCGTTTCGACCGCTGGCGAAGAAAAGAACGGAGCGGGGAGGGAGACGTGCAGTGTGCATGCAAATCAAGCCCATCAGTGTGGCGGATCATTCAGTATATTCACCGCAATTATCAGGAAGATCTGACCTTGACCGAGCTGGCAAGCCTGTTCGCGATGAGTGCGTCGCGCATTAGCGAGGTCATCAAACAGACCACGGGTCAGACCTTTGTACACTTCCTGCACGATCTGCGCCTCAGACACGCCTGCAGCCTGCTGGTGTCGACCGACATGAGGGTGACAGAAATTGCCCATGAAGTCGGCTACGGCTCGTATAAGACTTTCTCCCGCATGTTTCGCGAAAGCAAAGGCATAGCGCCAAAGGATTACCGCAAGCTGAAGCTGCAGGCGTGAGCGTGAGCCATGATGTTGTGAACTGGGTGCGCATCCCACACCCACACAAAGCCCGCGGGGCACTCCCGCGGGCCTAGCCGTCATCTCAACATTCAGCGTTCGTCAACTCGTTAGTGAACATGCGCTTATATTCCTGAGGTGTCAGCTTGCGCGCGGATTCGGGTGCGTAGTGAATTTGCAGCGCGCGTCTCCGTTTGTCGGAGAAGTTCGGCGGTGTCCCGTGATGCAGCAAGCCGGAGAAAAACAGAGCTCCGCCCGGCTTTAGCGGCACCGCCACATCCCGCTCCACGTCGACGCTGCTGTCGCACAGCTGCCAATCCCTTTCAGCATAATGCGGCACCGCTCCCTGCCTGTGGGAATAAGGAATGACGTGCATACATCCGTTGTCCAGGCCGGCCGGGTCCAGCGCGGTCCACATACCGATCACCGACCTGTCGTATGCCAGCGCCCCATAGGCCATGTCTTGGTGCCAGGGCTTTTCAGCACCGCCCGACGGCGGCTTTAGCAGAGCCTGATCCTGCACGACAACCGCTTTTTCGCCGGCAAACAATCTCGCGATCAAATCCAGGGTGCCCTGATGATGAGCGACAGCGTTCAGCCGCGCGTCATGCTGGATGAAGTCATATATTTTCCGCACAGCCAGCTCCCTTTCATCATCGGTTTTTAACCGGGCCTCGGATTTCACAAACTGGACTTTGACTCCAGCCGTTTTACCGTGCACCGCATCCATTACTGCCGCGATCGCCGTACGCACCTCCTCCGCGTTCAACACTTCGTCCACCACTAGATACCCCTGCTGCCAAAACAGCCGCACATGCTCATCCGTTACTTCATTCAGCTTGGCAGCGCGGACCTCCGGAAAATGATCGTACCGGTACAACGTGTCGGCGACGGCCTTCGCCAGCTGCTGCTCCTCAGCGTTCTCATAGGAGATAAGAGTGCGTTTTCCCGGCAATTTCTGTGGTTCCATCTTGAAGCTTCCTCCTTTTCGGCGCTCCGCTTATTTCTTCTTCATTTCCATGTATGCTTTTTTCTGCTCCTCCATGACCTCTTTCCCGCCAATCGTCAAATATTCCGCCACCATGTCATCGTACAGCTTGTCAAAATCGGCAGGCTTGGCCGTAACCGTTTTCACATAGATTTCTACCGCTTTATCGGTGAGCGTCTGATTGTATTTGATCTGCGCCTCGATGGGCCGGTCAAACCGGGGCGGCAGCTGTCCGTCCTGCTCCCCTATCCTAATGCTGTCCATGGTGAAGTCTTTGTATTTCGGGTCCGCGGCGTTCGCTTTCAGCGTTTTGTCGGGATCACCCATGTCTTTGCCGTTAATCAGCATGCTGTAATCCAGATAATTGTACATGATCTTTTTGGCCTCGTCCGTGTCGAGGAATTCCGGAATACCGTCGGCGCCCATTTTGTAGGTTACGCCTTCCGTGCCGTTTTGGAGATCGAAAATCACTTTATAATCAGACATCCAATCCAAAAATTTGATCGCCTCCACCGCCCGTTTGCTCGATTTCGGTATCATCAGGTGGGCGGACAGCTTATGGTAAATGCCCTTGACGTGTTTACCCTCATAATTTGTGAACGGGTCGATGGGCAGCAGCTTGGCATCCGGCACATTTTTCTGCAGCGTTGAGTAGTACGCCATGTACACGGGCTCGTTCGTGTTCGTTACGGTGAAGCCGACCAAACCGTTAACGAAATCCGCCTGAAACTTTTTGCCATCCTTATCCAATGCAAAGTCCGGGCTGATCAGGTTTTCATTATACAGCTTGTTCAGGAACCGGTAGCCGTCTTTATGGCCTGGCTTGAGCAAATCCGGTAAAGTGTGATACTCTTCTTCCGTCATCGGCTTCCAGAAGGTTCGCACCAGCGGGTCGAGATTGTTGTTATACTTGATGCCGTAGGGGATCACTTTGCCCCCTGTGTTCCCCGGGTCCTTCTCCTTGAACGCCTTCAGCACCTCGTAAAACTCTTCGGTCGTCTCCGGGGGCTCCATGCCCAGCTTATCGAGCCAATCCTTCCTGATAATCGGGGTCTGTGACGCTAGAATAATCCGTTTGGACGGGATCGTGTACTGTTTGCCGTTGATTCTGCCGTAGCCCAGGAGCTCTTCGCCAAGATATTTTTTCAAATTCGGCCCGTGCTGGTTAAGCAGTTCGTCGAGTTCGGTCAATCCCCCCTGCTTCACCCAGTTTTGTACGGCGGCATCATTGTAGGTGAAAATAAGATCCGGCGCCTCGTTAGCCGCCATCAGCACGTTCAATTTCGGCACTTCCTCCGTCCTTGGCACGGTGACGAATTCCAGCCTAATGTTGTTGGGATCACCGAATTTCTCCTGGATGTACTTTACAAAATAGCTCTCCGTGAGCGGCGGAGCTCCCGGCGGCGTGTTGCCGCGGTCGAACAGCTCAATCTTTAATGTCACCTGTTCGCCATTGGCACCACCCTGATCGGCCGAGCTCCCCCCGTCGGAGCAGCCGGCCAGCATGCCGGTCAGCAGCACCGTCACCAATGAGAATCCGGCCAATCTGGCGGCTTTGTTCTTCACGTGCATCGCGATCACTCCCTTTTTTCGTATTTCCTTGGCTTCGACAAGGCTAAATGTAAAGCGCTCAGCACCTCTCGATGGGCTTTATCCGCTGGGTCGTTTTGCACTATTGCTGGACGCCGGCTTGTAAGCATGCCTAGCCCTTCACCGCCCCGATCATAATGCCTGACATAAAGTACCGTTGCAGCCACGGATACACCAGCAATATCGGAATAGTCGCGAACATGATGCTGGCCGCTTTCATACTCTCCGGTATGGGAGCGACTGCGCTCATGCCTTCGGTGGCGGTGGCGTCGTTCATCTGGTTGCTTATTACGAGTTGATAGAGCTTAAGCTGAATCGGATACAAGTCCTGATTAGTGATATAAAACAGCGCATCCATAAATCCGTTCCATCTTCCGACCGCGTAAAACAGGCTGAGTGTCGCCAGCACAGGCAGAGACAGCGGCAGCACAATCCGTATCAAGGTACTAAAATGAGAGCTTCCGTCCATTCGGGCCGATTCTTCCAATTCTTCGGGAATGGATGAGAAAAATGATTTCAGAATGATCAGATAGAACGCGTTGATCATACCCGGCAGCACCAGCGCCCAGATCGTGTTGGTTAATGACAGTGATTTGACAAGAAGATACTCCGGAATCAAGCCGCCGCTGAAAAACATCGTGAATAAAATCATGAGCAGGAAAAAATCACGGCCCTTGAGCTTTTTTTTGGTGAGCGGATAAGCGGCGCAGATCGTCATCACCATGCAGATCACCGTGAAAAGGCAGACCAGCACGATAGTAAACAGCAGCGAATTGAGCATCTTCGCATCCTGCAGGACCGTCTGATATGCGAGCGTGCTCCATTCCACCGGAAACACGGTCACTTTATTCGATAAGATGGCTGCATTCGAGCTGAGGGAAACCGCGGCCAAATGGAGAATCGGCACAAGGCACAGAAATGACGTAATCGCAACGACGGTTAGAACGAAAATGTCAATCACTTTGTCTTTTACACCCGTTACCATCCATATCCCCCCATTACCAGATTCCTTGGTCGGTGACTTTTTTGGAAATATAGTTCGCCGAGAGCAAGAACACTAAGCCCACCACCGCCTGAAACAGTCCGATGGCCGTTGCAATTGTAAATCTGGCGGATTGCACGCCTACTTTATACACGAACGTGCTGATTACATCGGACACGTCGGTAACCAACGGGTTAGCCAACACGAACGGGCGCTCGAAGCCGATGCTTGCCATGTGCCCAATATTGATGATAAGCAGAATGATAATTGTAGGCTTAATGCCGGGCAGCGTGATGTTCCAGATCTTCCTCAGCCGTCCGGCCCCGTCGACGTCGGCCGCCTCGTACAGCTCCCTATTAATGCCTGTTAACGCGGCCAGATAAATAATCGTTCCCCAGCCAGCATTCTGCCACACGCCTGTGCCGACATATGTGATAATCCAATACAAAGGGTCCGTGAGAAATGGCACAGTCCCCAGCCCCATTGCGGTCAGCAGATGGTTGACTAACCCCGTGTTCGTAGACAACAGCTGATACACCATACCGCCGATGATCACCCAAGAGATAAAATGCGGCAGGTAAAGAACGGTCTGCGCACCTTTTTTAAACCAATGAATCCGGATTTCATTCAGCAGCAGCGCCAAAATAATCGGGGCCGGAAACGAAATCACCAAATCCAACAAGTTTAGCAGCATGGTGTTCCGCAACACTTTGTAGAAGTCCTTCATCTGAAAAATTTCACGGAAGGCGTCCAATCCGATCCAGGGGCTGTTCCAGACGCCCTGAAACATATTGAACTCTTTGAACGCGATCGTAACGCCATACATTGGAACATACTTGAACACCAAAAAGTACACCATGGGCACGAACAACAGCGCGTACAACTGCCAATCCTGGCCCACGGACAACCTGCTTCTTTTGCGTACCGAAGTCCGCAGTGCTGCCGCAGAAGCAGGGACAGTCTCAGCCATCCGTTTATTGCCGGGCATATGATTCCTCCTTTTCTTGTGGCGGTAAGGTAACATTACTGGAATCGTCGAAAGGCGGTCAATTTACATAAATCTTCGCATATCAAATTGTAAGAAAGCGCTTGCAAAAATCAGCTTAACATTTTCTCACACTTAACATTTTCGCTAAAAACCGGGTGTCAGCGCACCAAATGGAGGTCATCATGTGAACTCTCCCCGCTTCCGGTAGTCACCGGGCGGTGCGCCGAACATGTTCTTAAATGCACGATGAAAAGAGATGACATGGACGTATCCCACCCGCTCCGCGATTGCCTGTACCGTTAACGTTGTGTTCAACAGCAGCTTCTCAGCTTCCTCCAATCTTACTTTTATCATGTAATCGATGAATTTTTCGCCGAATTCCTCCTTAAACAGCTTGCTCAAATAACGCGGGTTGAGCCCAAAATGTTCACTAACCTGATTGAGAGACAGATTCGGGTCCGCATAGTGCGTCCCAATATAATCTTTTACACTGCACATGAGCGAGTAGTGATTCTTAATCGATCGCATTTCGTTCATCGTATGCTCCAACGATGCCAGCGCGCTGCCGAGACGCTCACGCCACTCATCCAAGGTTTCCGCAGCACTGGCCGCTGCTTGGAATTGGGGCGCACATTCTTGTTCCACCACGCGGCTTAGCCCATCGATGAGCCCTGCCGTTTCTTTGCGCAGCTGATGCAGCAAGTAGTTCGTTATCGTTTCGATGTCAGCTTTCGTATAGCGCCCCTGTTGGAGCACTTGGCACAACTCGGCGAAATGTGCCTGCCACGCACCGGCATTCAAACGGAACGACGCTGCAACCAATCGGGCCAATTTCATATGTACGTACACCGGCCCCTCCGCTTTCGTCTCAGTCTCGCGCCTGCCGATAATAGCACCCATGCCAAACACCGGCTTGTACGACAAAAATTGTCCGGCCTCCGCAAAGGAATGCGCCGCCTCGCAAGGGAATGGCACTTCCGCGCCGATGCCGGCGGACACCGTTATTTCCAGATTGTTCGCTGTCCAGTCCCGCATTTTCTGCATCACAGCCAGCAACTGCTCTTCTCCGAGCTCCACATTAGGCTGCACGTAGAAAATAACCGCCATCCGCTGCGGCTCGGTCCATTCGCTCCAAGTGACGAGTCCGTCATTTTGGGTGATTTCCTGGAGCACATTGCCGAGCACGAATTTAATCAAATATTGATCTCTGGAATTATAAGCCTTGGTAAAATCAGCGAACCGGTCGATCTCCAGCACAGCCACCGTCATTCTTGCACAAGCGGTTGGCATATGGAGCTTTGCCATCTCCTGTTTCCACTCGGCCTCGCCCATAACCTTGTGGCCTGCCAGCCACTCGAACGTCAACTGGCGCTGCCGCATCGGCAAATCGTCCCTGTGCAGCTGCTCATATTGCCCTGCCCGTTCCAGCAGGTTGTCAATGGCTGCTTCGATATATTTCAGCTCATTGCTGCCGGAATGCTTGACCAATTCCCCGCTCAGCCTTTTCGCATACAGCTGCATACGCACCGCTAGCGCCTGAATCGGCTTATAACCGCGATGGGTAATGTAGGTGAACCAAACCAGACCGGACACAATAGCGAGAAGGCCGATCATCATCCAAAAATCGTTGAACATCGTGACCAGCGACAGCCGCTCGTTCGCCCGGGCACCCGACAAGTATGTCCAGCCCGTGTATTCAGACCGTGTGTGCAGCCACTCATTTTGCTGGTCAGCATTGGGTGGAGCAGGCATGGCCCCGTTGACGTCGAAAGGCTGCTCGTTGGAGGCAAGAAGCATGATCGGACCCGGATCCGACCGGGTTAAGTCCTTCACGAAACCCATCAGGGCCTGCACGCGGATGTTAACCACGATCACACCCTGCTTTTCTCCGGCGTCGGGAAAAAACTTCACCAGCGACACGACGCGCTCGTCGTTCGATTCATGGACGAACTCCTTAAATGTTCGCGGGTCGCTCCACACGCTGTGTGGCGATTCCGACTGATAGGCGGCGAGCAGGAAGTCACGATCACCGAATTGCTCCACGGCGGAGATGCCGCTCCTCGACAATACTTGACCGGAATCGGCTTTGTGCAGGTAGATGGAGTTGGAAAAAGGGAGTGTGGACGAAATTTCATCAATTTGCTGGGAAATGAGAAAGTAGTCGTATAACGCTTTATTGTCCCTGTCCGCGAAAAAATGTTTCAACGCATTGTTCGTGTACATCTCCTTGATCACGATACGCTCGGCCGACTTCAGGTTCGCATCGATGGCCTGCAGGATTTTTGCAGCGACAGCCTGGTTTGTAGTGACGATCTGCTGTTCTGCCGTTTTGCTCAGCACTGCGAAAAAAGAGAAGATCAAAATCGAGATGACGACGAAAAATATCGGTGTGTACGACAGCAGCATACGGTAGTACCAGCTCAATTTCATCACACACGCCTCCCGCGCAATTTTGAGGATTGAGGTTCACAGCTTAAACCGTGCAGTATCCGTGCGGTTTGCTCAATACAGCTCGTCCTTTTTGGCTGCGCGCCGGAATACTGACTGGTTATACTTATGTTCCTATGATTGATTATATTTCTTCCAGGCCGCCGCCGGAACCCCGCAATGTCACGCGGTCTGGTATCATGCGCGGCCGTACACAGCCAGCAGGCTGAAGCGCAAGTACTGCGCACGCAAAACGGCAGCTCAAGCGAGCTGCCGACAGTGACGGGGAAAGTTCCAACCGGAATGCGCGCAGCCCAGCGGGAGCGCTGAGAAGTAGCCCGAGAGCGCACGAGGGTGGCATCCTCGGCGAGGAAGAGCTATGTTAAAACGGATGCTGCGCTGTGCCATACGGATAAGGCTCGCCTGGATCCCCTTGGAACGGCGGAAACGCTTCTCCATCCTCCCACGATTCCACTATGTGATGAGCAGTTGGGAAATCGAACCCTCTACCCATCAAAAAACTGATAGCTGACACTTGATACAGAGCGTGCTCGGGTGATGTTCTCGGTAATTCATACAGGCCATGCAGCACAGCCGGCGCCACTGCCGATAAAACGTATTCTCTGATTATCATTCTAATCATCCTTTCGTGTCGTGACTTAACTCATCGTATGCAACCAGTTGTGCGCATGACCTGGTGTGATTCGCCCATTTTTTAGGTAGCCGCACAGACAACTTCTGACCGGACCATGCCCAACAACGTAGTCTCTCACATGTGTTTAGCGTAGCTGGAAGTGTTATTTTCGACCGCCCACAAGAGGCAAACACACCGCGCTGCACCTGCAACTAATTTACATTTGGCCGCGTGGCTGGCTGGATTTGCAAGGGCCCCGGCGGCTCCACGCAGCATCACGCCAGAACGCAACGAAGGAGCTGTGCGGACAGCTCCTTCGTTGTACAATTGGATGCAGCGAAAGTCTCATTAATAACCATAATCATAGCCATAGCCATAACCATAGTCATACCCGGGATAGTATGGCGGGTAGGGGTACTGCTGTGGATACGGAGGATAGTAATACGGGTATGGAGTAAAATACGGGAATGCAAAAAAATAAAACGGGAACCGGCGCCGGCGATGGCGGCGAAATCTTCTGCGGCCGTAGCCAAATTGTCTGTCTTCGTCGGCGTCGACCTCTTCGGGCAGAAGCATAGTCACACCGTCCTCATCCATGCCCTCCACAATTCCATCGAACTGTGATCCGTCTCTCGCATGTGCGATCACATGATAGTTCATATACCTTTGACACATGACTTTCGCGTCGCTGGCCATAGGGTCAACCTCCCTTGCTTGCTCAGGCTGTGTTGCAGTGTTAGTATCCATTCGCCTATCCCTCCTTGTGATACGCTAGTGTATTCGCCCACTGCGAAAAATGTGAACGGAGAACTGCGCGTACATTTCTGGTGCAATTATAAAAAAACACCCAGGGATATTCCCTGAGTGCAGCAGCGCCGGCAACGGATGTTGAGCAGCGAAAATTTTTACCGGTTCGGTCATGGCGCTATGTGTTGCCAGAACTGTAAAACCTGCCCGAATCAAAGACGATTGTGCGGGCTTCTTCCCCTTGCGCAGCAGCATAAGTAGCATTCTCTTCAAAGAAATAAAACTCCCGCGGATAAGCTGCATAGCTGGTCACCAGATAGCGGTCGCCCTGTTTGACGATTTCGCCATTCACACAGTGCACTTCTCCATCCCGGTAATAAAGGAAGCACTTGGTCCCAAAGCCGGAAAGATACGCCACCAATTCCTCTCCCATATCCCAATCGTCCCCGGACGCATTGCTGAACAACGCTTGGAACAGTCCGCCATCCTGTGCGAACACGGATTGGCCGAACCTGTTTCTGGACAAATCCGGCCGGTTCAAATTTGGCCCGGCGACACTGTAGGTTGAAGCGGCCTGACCTCGATCCAGTTGCTTAGCCGTCGCGGTCGCATGCCAATCGTAACAGTAGAACATAGCTACAGTCGCCCTGTAAGAGGCGAGCAAATATTCATTTTCACGCAGATGCTCATACGCTGACAGAGCTGCAGCTGCCACCAGGCCGCCCCACAGTGAATGTATCATGTAAGATAAGGCTTCCCACCACCGGTCCGGGTTCTGCGCCCGAAAGTCATTGCTGCAACCTATATTTGCCAGCAGCAGTTCTCCGTACAGCTTTGCTTCGTTGGTATAGTTCAATATACAAAGAGCCTGACAGCTTGGCCCGAACCCGGCGTTATCGTAGAAATGCTCGGTGACCGCGCCCTTATAACCTGCGCTCTCCCTGCGCATCCGGTTCCCAGCCGACTGCCAGAGCTGGTTTAACCGATTGTGCTTATCGGCCACGCCACACTGCGCAAGATCGCGAAGCAGATCCTCGATAAACAAAATATAAGTGCCAAGCAGCTGTGTTTCTTTGCTCTCGCGTTCGTCCGCATGAAGATGTTCGTCCAATCTAACAATCATCACATCGGCCGCCCACTGCAAATATTCAACCGGCTGTTGATGCGCCAACTGCTGCGGCTGAAACTTGGACAGCAAATAGAACACATGTGCGATATAATCCAGATCAAATATCCGGTAGAAGTCACCATACAGCTTCACCGGCTGCGAGAAATTGCCCTCTTTGAACCATTTTGGCAGGACGTAGCACACCGCGCTGTTTTCCACCTGCCGCACTTGTTCCTGATCGAAGGTGCCCATAATATTTTTCATCAAAACGAGGGTCAGCTTGCCGAGCGATTCGCCTTGGTTGGATAGCGGCAGAAAGGAATGCCGGACCTCGGCGCCATCGCCCTGATACAATCGGCGGCATATGTAATCCACGCGAGTTTCAATCAACTGCTTAATGGGCTCCATCACGTTGAACACCACGATGTCTGTTTTGCCGCGAGTCAGCGCGATCTCGAGCTTTCTTTCACCGGGACCGGTTACCCTCACTTCCAATGTAAAGCTGCCTGCCTCAGAAGGCCGCAGCAGATGTGTTACATCCGACCGCTTACGTCGGCCTGCTTCTACATGCTCCAGCCACACTTCGACCGGCTGCCGCCCTTCCGGCAATCGCAATGCCGCTTGAAACATGCCGCCGGTGACAACTGCCGGGGTGTAGTCTATTACGGGATGTCCAAGCTTGTATGCATGCTCATAAAACTCTTGCGGATGCTGGTAAGGCATGAGCACGTACTCCCACTCCAACAACTTTCCTGCCGCGAGACGGACCGGCTCCACGTTATGCATATATATCCAATCGGAAGCCGTATATGAAGGATTCTGCGTGCCGCTCCCCACCAGTACAAGTGTGTGATACAGTATGCCGTCTAACGAAGGAGAAACGTTGTGAAAAAAATTATTTTCAAAACGGCAGTAAGTGCCGACCGATTGGGTTCTCCCTTTTGCCGCGTAAACCCCGAGGTGGGGCCCCCGGTTACTCCTTCTGACACACGCTAATTTGCTGAAGTCTGGTGACAGCGACGGAAACACGGCACACGATTGGCTAATGTTCCGATGCACGTCGGCATCCCGGTACATAATGTACGCCAGAGACGCCCAGACGTTAAAATCATGCAGCGTCAGTTCTTCGCCGCTCGTGTTGTGCACAGCAATTTTCCAGTGTAGAGCATGATCATTGGTGTCAAGATCGTATGTGAGATGCACTTCGAAGCCGTCAAACGGATGAACAAGCATCAGCACTCCCCGAGAAAGCCGCAAGCAGCCCGGTGAATCCGGGCGGCTGCTGCTGTAGAGCGTGCCGTTCACATTTATACTGAAATGTCCGAACAGCTTATCTTCATCTTGATATCCAACTTCTGCGATATATGCCGGATCGAGCACCCAGTTCATCCGTTCACTGTCCGCGTTGATCATGAGTTTATCAACGCAGCCCTTGTCGGACACCTGCAGGCTGAACGCGGCATTGTTGATGGATTCCAATGGTCTCACTCCCACCCTTATTTCTTTGTAATCAGTCTTAAGCCGGGTTATGCCATCGCGCTCTGCGGCAGTGATAATTGTTCTCTGATCCGGGTAAAATCCGCTGTGCCGAACTGGTCGTATAATTTCCAATAGCAGTGTACCGCCACCGCGGGAATCCATGGGAAGCAAGTTTTGTTGCCTTCCCCCTTCCAACGGCGGCCAAACCCTGTGTCTCCGAACATTGGATCATCCCAAGCCCACCAGCTGATGAGATATCCTTCCTCCTGCAGGCCGGTATATCGATAGCCCCAGTCCTTCTCCGGCGTGGCGACGGTCTGGTTGCAGCCATGCCAGAGCAACTCCGCCACACGGAACAACTCGCTGTCGCCGGTGAGCTTGGCGATATCCACCATTTCCGCCACGCCCGACAGCTCAAACGGATGCACATAGCCCGCTCCAGGCGTGTCGCAGGCGCCGATGCCGGTGCTTCGGAAGCCGAACTTGGCCAGTGTGCTGCCAGGCGGAAGAGGAACGTCCCACAGTACTGTCCACGACGCATTGAGCTTAGACGCATCGTGCGCGCCTTGCAGGAAATACGGATCTTGAGTCGCCTTGTACAGCGCGAGCAGACCGATCATCGGAAAATAGATGCTTTCGTTATCGATCAGCTGCCCTTTGGCGTAGATGCTGTCATGAATGCCGCCATTGAACTTTATCCCGGCGACGATGCTTTCGCGAACAAAGCGTCCCGCTCGTTGGGCGGCCTCCAAATAACGCCGGTCCTGCGTAATCTCATACAGCTCTACGAGAAGTGGAATGGATGTCGCGGTGGATGATTTTTGTTCGTAGACGGTGGTACCAAACCAGATTGGCGGATCCGTGATCGGGCTGCCCTGGATGTCGTATGCCCGGTACCAAGTGCCGTCCGCCTCCTGGGTGCGGAGCAGAAACTCAGCGTATTTTCTAGCCGCATCCAACCAGTTCGCGTTTTCTCTACCCTTTGATGTCTCAAATTGATATATTAGCAGCAATGCGTGCACATCCTCGTTCATGCAGCGCAGATATGAGCCTTGCTTCTCCCGCAGGGCGTTGATCACAAACTCACGGTGCTCATACAGCGGTCCCATCAGTGCCGCCAGACGTTCGCCTTCCGCATACGCGAGCGGCAGCAGCAGGCCGGTCCACCAAAAATCAAAGCTCCTCTTCTCCACGTTATACAAGTTATAGAACATTCCGGTGTTGGAGAGTTGAGCCTTGTTCACAAAGAAATCGACAACCCGCTGCGCTTTCTCTATGTAATCCGGCATGCCATGCTCCAAACCGTAGCGCAACACGTTATAGGCGCTGAGCACGTTTTGTCCGGTAAAACCAAACTGAATAATGTTGCTTAGCTGTACCCCGTCCTGCGGATGGCAGTTCAGCACATAGCCGGCAGGCATGTTCGGGTCTTCCGCCGTCTCCTTTTGTATGTAGTAGCGGTCCAGAGCCGCCAAACGGTATTCGTTCAGCTTCTCCGCCGACGCAGGCAGCGGCACCGGTGCAGATCGTAGGTCTTTCATTCGTCTGGTGTAGGCGTGCCATATGGCGTCGATGAAAGCCGGCTTCAATTCTACGCGAATGCCATACGACACCTGGAAGGACTCCCCGGTCACGGCGGGCCAAAATGAGCCCCAGTCCGGCCGTTCTTTCATATAAAGCGCATGGCAACGCTCACCCTCGTAGAATGGGTACGCGGCCCGGAGTGCCATTTGATTGGCGCTGCCTGGCGTCTTCCAGACCCCTAGGCTCCCGATAGCGGTCTTTTGCAAAAACAGTCTCTCTTTGTTCGGACGCGCTGGAACATCGTCGTATGCCGGTCGGTCGGCTCTGAGCAGGGTCATGCTGATCTTACGTTTCTCGTCGTACGCCAACACAGCGAGCATATTCAACCTGTCTTCCCGGTACATCACATTTTGAGTGCTCAGGTAATCCTCGACGCCATCCTCATCCAAATCGTTTTTGTCATACAGCGCGGGCGGGGCGAAATAGCGTAAATCCGTGAACTCGGTTTTCTCCGCGAAATCTGTGACCGCGTCCAGTCGCAGCCGGAATCCGGCGGACTCCCTCCCGTGCAAGACTGTTACTGTTCTATTCACCTGCCACGTATCTGCTTCGACACCCACCCACTCATCGGTAATTCGGTAACGGCTGCCGTCGGCCTGCAGTTCCGCTGTGCACAGGAATCCGTCTTCCTGTTCGCTAACCGAGCTATAGCCAGCGGTGTGTTCGGCTATCGACTCCTGGTCGTCTCCTACGTTCCACGTCTCCACACATACCGGATTCGGAATGCTTAATACCCGCTGTGCTCCGGTCTCACTAAGCAGTTCGAAATTTAGGCTTTTCGCGGCAGTGCCTTGCCATTTCATCAACAGTTGTTTTTTCAACAGAGATCTCCCTTTCTATTCTTTGGTAGCTCCCGCCGTCAACCCTTTTATCATCCCTTTTTGGGCGACGATGGTGAAAAGTATGACAGGAACGATGTAGAGAATGCCGGTAGCCGACATTTTGCCCCAGAACGTTTGGAACGTCGTGACATAGCCTGCTATGCCGATGGGCATTGTTTGTGCAGTCTCGGTTCGGGTAAGCGTAAGCGCAAACATAAACTCGTTCCACGCGGCAAGAAAGCTAAAAATCGCTGCCACGCCTACCGCCGGCATAGATAGTGGAATAGCGATTTGGATAAACTTCCCGAAGGTGCCGAGGCCGTCAATTTCGGCAGCCTCTTCAATCTCATTAGGAAGCTGACGGAAAAAGCCCTCCAGGATCCAGATGATAAGAGTGAGCTCAAGCGGCAAATAGGTGATGATTAACGCCAGCTCCGTGTTGATTAGACCAAGTGAGCGCATCATCAGGAAGAACGGCACGCCAAGTATGATGGGCGGGAACATTCGGATCGCCACCAGGGACGCAAACAGTACGCCACTGAATTTGTAGCGGTATTTGGCAAACCCGTAAGCCGCCGGAATACCCACGATTAGGGCTGCAAACGTGCTGACCAGTGAGACCGTCAAGCTGTTGGTCATGAAAGACTGAAACTTACCCTCTTCCATGATCGCCTTATAATGCTCGCCGGTGGCAGGCTCAGGCACCCATACGGGAGGCACGGAAAACATCTCGACCTGCGTTTTGACCGATGTAAGAAAAGTCCAGACGAAAGGAAAAAGCACAAACACGGACATCGCAAGCAGTATGAGATATGAAACGATGTTGCTGAAACGCAGTGTTTTCATCAGGCTCTATCCTCCTTCGGCCGTAGAATGCGGAACAAACCGAAGCTGACAAGCATGATCAGCAGCATCACAACGAACGAAGCGGCGGCGCCCTGGCCAAAATGAAGACCGGTAAATGTATTTTTGTAGATGTATGTGCTTAATACTTCCGTCGCGCCTCCCGGTCCGCTCTGTGTGAGAATATAGACGATGTCGAATACCCTGAACGCATCTGATAGGCGAACAACCAGGATCATGAGTAACGCCGGCTTAAGCAGCGGAAGGGTAATGCTGTGAAAAATCTGCACCGCATTCGCGCCGTCCAATCGGGCTGCTTCATATAAATCCTCCGACAGTGAGGACATTGCTGCAAGCAGAATCAAGATCACGAAAGGTGTGGCTAACCAGATATTGGCGATGAGCACGGCAGCTCTTGCCCCCCACACGCTGCCCATCCACAGCGGGCCATCTATGCCGACTAAACCGAGCACATAATTTACCACGCCGTATTGATCTGCGAACAACCATCTCCACTGCAGACCCGACACGACCGGCGCTATCATGAGCGGAAGCGTGAATATAACCCTGAAAAGCGCCGTCCCCGGCAAGCTTCGATTCAACACTAGCGCCACCGCAAAGCCGATAATGAGCTCCATGATGATCGTCGCGGCCACGAAACCCAGCGTATTCCATAACGCACTCTGAAATTGGCTTGACTGCAGCACCTTAGCATAGTTGTCGAATCCGACAAATGAACCTGACGACATCATCCCTTCCGACTTGTACAAACTAATCTTCAACGACCACAGAATGGGATAAAGGACTGTTGCAGCCATAATAAGCAAGGCCGGTAAAGTCAGAACGATGCCTGCGACTCGGCGGGACCGGTCATGCGTCCTAACTTTTCTCATTGCGGATACTGCCATAATGTATCCTCCTGCTAGTTTTATTGAGACACAATGGATTCGATGTCTTGTGATGCTGCTTTTAATTCTTCCGCCGGCGTGCTTTGCTTCGTCATAATTTTGGAGAGGGATAGCGCGAGCCGCTCCTGGATGGCGGGAAATACCGGAGTGGTCGTGACATTTTTGCCGTATTCCACCGCCTTAGACATGACGACTATCGCATTCTTCTTATCCGCGGACAACGCGATATCTGAGTTCAGCGCGTCAATCGAGGCCTTTTTCACCACCGGATTAGTAAAATGTTTCCCGAGCTCCTCCATCATCTCTGCACTGGTCGCCCATTTCAGGAATTGCATTGCCGAATCCTTGTTCTTAGAGCTGGCGGAGATGCCGAAACCCCAGCTCCATATGGCACTCGCCTGCTGCTTTCCCCTCGGCTGCGGAGCAACTGCGAATTGGCCCGCCACCTTCGATTGAGCCGGATCGTTCGCCATAGCGTACATATAAGGCCAGTTAATGACCATCGCGGCCTTACCCTGCATGAACATGTTGTGCGCATCCGCGTTATCGTAACTCACAGCTCCTTCGGGACTGCTTTGATCCTGCTGTTGGATGGCAAGCATGTAGTTCAACGCATCGACGTTTTCCTGGCTGTCCAACACTACCTTATCGTCTTCCAGTACCGATCCGCCGGCCTGGAGAAATCTGTCCAGCAGATGTGTCACAGGTTCACCGCTTTGTTTGCCTTCCACAATGGTGCCGTAGACTCCGGCTTGTTTGTCAGTGAGCCGTTTGGCATACTCACGGAATTCGTCCCAAGTTTCCGGCGCTTTGGTGATGCCGGCCTGCTTGAACAAATCGGTACGGTAGTACAGAATCGGGGTATGTACCAGGTAAGGCAGGCCATAGATCTTGTTCTCGTATGTGACCGCTTCCAAGGCGGCCGGCAGGAGCTCACCCTTCTCTTCGGCAGTCAAACGCTCATCCAGCGGCTCGAGAAAGCCTTGCTTGGCGAATTCCGCGATCCACGGCTGGTCCGTCTGATAAATATCCATCGACCCGGTGCCCGCTGCAGCTTCCGTAATAAATCTTTCGTGCATGTTGTCATGCGGCACTTCCTGGAACTCCACCTGAATTCCAGTCTTCTCGGTGAACTGCGGAGTCCTTGCTTTGTAAAACTCGGTATATGGCCCTCCGGTTTCGACACCGATGGTTAAAGTTGTACCGTTGGCTGCGGAACCACCGGAAGAAGCGCTTTCACTATTGCCTGCAGCGTCTCCGCTGGAGCATGCACCAAGCACGCTTATAACGAGAACGGAAGCTGCAGCAGCCACACCTGCCTGGGCAGAACGACTAACCTGTCTTCTCATTTGCCATTTCAAATCATTCGACCCCTCTCAACGTAAAGAATGAGTTCCATCGCGCTAACAGAAACCTTGCTTCGGTATACAGTTGTCTCGCTTGGATATCCACCTCCCATTAGAATTTAGCAGGTTAATCGATTAATCTATTGCTTAAAAAAAAATTGGTTAGCAAGATTTCGCCGGCGCCACTGAATTCCGTTCAATTAGTGTGCATTGCAGCTTTTTGTCTTTCTCCACATCGCCGCTCTGGCTAAGCAGATCAGTCAGCGAGCGCATCGCCTCGACTCCCATCTCGTGCAGGGGCAGTCTCATGGTGGTTAATTTCGGATTCAGATACGAGCTGAATTCCCGGTCATCGAACCCTACGATCGAAATATCGTCCGGCACCCGCACCCCTTGCTCCGCACACGCGCTCATTGCGCCGGCCGCCATAATATCGTTCATTGCAAGAATTGCCGTGGGGGGCTCGTCCGCGCCAAGCAGCTCCGCAGTGAAGCGGCGTCCGGATTCGAACTCCCAATCTCCCGTTTTGATTATGGTCGGATCGAAGACCAGCTGGTTGTCCATGATCGCCTGATAATAACCGTTAAACCTTTCACGCGAAGGATTCGAGTTAAAAAGACCGCTGATTACCGCTATATTGCGATGTCCCTTGCGGATCAAATAGGTTGTGGCCTCATAAGCAGCCAGGTGGTCGTTGTAATTAACGAAAAAATCCCGCTCATTGGTGGTATAACAATACGTATACACAGTTGGAAGAGCATTATCGGGAATGATACCGGTGACATCCCGGGTGTGGATGCCGATATAAATCAACCCGTCCACCTTTTTGCTAAGAATCTCCTTGATCGCAGATGGAGCCAACTGCCGCACATGTTCGGTGTCGATGCGTTCATTACCAAGCCGCTTCAGCACCCGCATATTCGTTAATAGTAACGAGAAGCCGTGATCTTCCGCGTATTCATTAATTCCGTCTATAATCTCAGCAGAATTAAATGAAGTCACATCTTCCACCACCACGCCGATCGTTTTGGTCTTTTTCAGCTTTAAGCTCTTGGCAATGTGGTTCGGCTGATAATTCATCGCCTCAATAACTTGCAGTATTCTCGCCCTCGTCTTCTCACTGATGTTACCGGTTCCATTCAAGACGTAAGATACGGTTGCGGTGGAAACGTTTGCCCTTTGGGCGATATCTTTAATGCTGGTCATGCCTTCTCCTTTGCAAACGATGTGAATGATGATACTGAGAGTTAATCGTTTAACTTATACTACCATGCTATTTTCTCCCGTGCAAGCGTTTACTGTGGAAAAAATGTATTTTGTGTCAGGGTGTGTCGACGGATCACAGGTATCCGTGATAACTAGATTTTTTCTGGGGAATATGCTCCCTATCGTGTATAATGTAAGCGTAAACAACATATGCATAATCTTTTTAGCTAAGGCAAAGTCAAAGTTCATACGTATCAACAGGCCGCTGTAGTGCAGTCACTGGTTCAACACATGCAAGTCATAATCATATTCGGAGGTCATTATGCTAAAAATTGCGATGATAGGCGCAGGCAGCGTGGGCTTTACAAGACGATTGATGATGGACCTGTTGGCGGTGCCGGAATTCCAGGACACGGAGTTTCGCCTGATGGACATTAACGAAGAAAATTTAGAAATGATCGCCAACCTATGTACAGCAATGATTCACACGAACGGACTGGCGGCGACGGTAATCCCCACCACCGTGCAGCGCGAAGCAGTGAAAGATGCGGATTATGTGTTTTGCATGGCCCGGGTTGGCGGGTTGGAAGCATTTCAGCACGACGTGGAAATCCCCTTGAGGTACGGGGTGGATCAGTGTGTGGGCGATACCTTAGGTCCTGGCGGCGTATTTTTCGGACTGCGAACGATCCCCGTACTGCTCGACCTCGCCAAGGATATGCGTGAACTGGCGCCAAATGCGTTACTGTTGAACTATTCTAATCCCATGGCGATGAACACGTGGGCGCTGCGGCGTGCAGGCGGTATCAAAGTGGTTGGACTTTGCCACGGTGTACAAGGAGGACATAAGCAGATCGCGACGGCTTTGGGCCTGCCGCAGGAGGAAATGGATTTCATCTGCGCAGGCATCAATCATCAAACGTGGTACATACAAGTCACACACAAAGGTAATGACATGCTCCCCTATCTGTTGGAGGCGTTCGAACGACATCCAGCGCTTTCGAAAAGCGAGCCATGCCGCATAGATGTGCTGAGACGATTCGGTTATTATTCAACCGAATCCAATGGTCATCTCAGTGAATATCTTCCGTGGTACCGCAAACGTAAAGAGGAAATCGACAAATGGATTTATCCGGATGTTTGGATCGGAGGCAGCACTGCCGGTTATCTAAACCATTGCAAAGATAAAACAGAGGAATACAGAGAAATGTATCCGAAGTGGCTAAACGGTGAAGCAGAATACATCAGGTTGGGGGAACGTTCCAACGAGCACGGATCTTATATTATAGAAGCATTGGAAACCGGCCGCACTTACCGTGGACATTTTAACGTTGAAAATCGCGGAAACATATCTAACCTTCCTGACGGCTGTACGATAGAAATTCCGGGGTATGTCGATGCCAACGGAATTAGTATGACCGTCATAGGCGATCTCCCGCTGCAGTGCGCCGCCACATGCCGTGCAAGCATCAGCGTGCAGGAAATGGCTGTGCACGCAGCGTTGACCGGAGACCGTGAGCTGGTGAAACTGGCTGTTCTGCACGATCCGCTTACCGCTGCTGTATGTTCCACCGATGAAGTCTGGAGCATGTGCGATGAGATGTTCGAAGCGCTCGCACAATGGATGCCGCAATTCAACGGCGAAGGCAGAAGGTGGTCCGATATTCCGCAACCGGACGGCGGTAACTACAGATTTGCACGGAGCAAGCGGCATCACTCCCTTCCGACTTACACGGAGGGTTATAACAATCAGCAGCCGGATGAAAGACTGATTGTGGGACACAGCGATAATTAGTGTGAATGACACGAGACACTTCCCAATCGGCAGAGCAAAACAAAGACCTGGCCAATGCCAGGTCTTTATTTGCCGGAAAATGCGGAATGAAACATAGCGAGAAAATGTGGCGGCGGCGCGTGCAATTGGCTTTGGTGACCCAATCAAAGCTATTCTCCTCCAGGAACGAGAAGAAAAGCTTGCAAAAGTACCACCGATCCATAGCCACCCAGAAGCCGCATGAAACAGATTCACGCAACTTGAGTAGCATTTGCTTGGCCAAATCGGAGTGGTCATAAAGCCAGCTCAGAAACGGAAGCTGCTTGGCAAAGGGATGCGCGCTGTGGGTGTCATCGAGATTTACGACATCTCCATCGGTAAGCGCATCAGGATCTTGCTGCAAACGCTCGACACGTTTTTTCCAAACGTCGTCCAAGCAAAGTCTTTCGTAAAGAAGCGACTTAAAGTGTACTGTGCAAGCTTCAAGGCTGAAACATTTGCTTCAGCAGAGCGTCTTTGTCGGCCAATTGCGCTTTCTGGGCGACGGAAGAGCGTAACGAGGCCGACGACGTAGAGGCAGCAAATTAACCAGGACGGAGTCCCATTGCGTTTCATGATGCCAGATTGCGCGAGTAACAAAGAGAAGTCAAAACGCTCCCACAGACTGTTCAGAATGGGGGCTGCAGCACATTCGCTGTGATTCAAATCTTTGATCTTTGGCTTTTGTAACGTTGACATTGGAATATCACCTACAATCGAGAAGATATACCCGTTAAAAAGGTATCCTTCGCGATTATTGGGGTGTTTCTGGAAAGTCAAGTGATTTTTATGGACTTTTATGGGTTTAGAGTAAAATTATATGAAATCTATGCATTTCCCCTCAATTGGGGTGAACTGCATAGGTCATGGAATAAATTAATACCGGAAGTTGGTTCCAAAGCAGTACCCCATTATCAAGTTATCCTTACTACAGGTATTAATAAATATCCTCCAGAATTTAAGCCATACGTTAGAGATACTTTTAGCTGATGTATAATGCTCCCATAGGTTGAGACACGGGAGAGTGATAAATAAGTTATAATAAGATTATGGAAAAACGGAACCGATATACCTCAGATTTTAAGACGAAGGTCGTGCTGGAGGTCCTCCGCGAGGAGCAGACCGTCAACGAGATCGCAGCCAAATATGAATTGAGCCCGGTGATGAT
>NZ_NHRJ02000002.1 GCF_002220865.2 Paenibacillus xerothermodurans
TGGACGTGACACGTAAATGGACTGGTCGCGTGCAGAACTGGGGACAAATCCTGCTCCAGCTCTCCGTCTTCTTCCCTGACCGAATCGGGCATCATTTACGTTAGAATCTGTGCTTCAAGAGGGTTTACACAAAATTCTGGACAGACCCCAACAATTCTAAAGCCACATTTTTGGTAAAGGGCTAATTGCCCTATGCCTGAGTTGCCTGTGCCAGTTTCTATGGTCTTGTAACCTCTCGACCTGGCTGTTTCAACTGCATGCGAGACTAATTGCTTCCCAACTCCTTTGCCATGCATGCCCTCTGTTACCGCAATGTTAACCAGTTCAACTGTTCCAGGTCTGGTAGGCAAAAGTACATAAACTCCAACTATTTGATTTTCAATGTCTGATACGAAACATTCTCCTCTTTTTATGTAATCCTCAACAAGCTTTCGAGAAGGGTCAGCTAACAGCAAAAGATTCATCGGGTAATCCTCATCAAACCTTAATTTTCTGATATTCATAATCTTCTCCTTTCTATCGCCAAATTCGAGATAACACAATGAATTCAAGATTTTTCTTTTTCGTGATGATGTCCTTCGGAGTTTGTTGTTCGTCGCATTCACAGTGAAAAAGGCACGAAGTGACAAGCATACTCTTCTTATTTGACGTTGTATTCTCATATGCTTTACTGTCTAAGTAACGAAACCAGGCCAAATAATGCTGGAGATACTTCGTAGCAACGCCGGGTTACTTATTTTGAATTTCGAAAACGTCAAATGTTGAATTGGAAGATACATAAACCGTTTTGGATTGCCCCTTAGCATTTTTTCCTTTAATGACATAATAAATTGGTGTTTTTGCGATTGTTCGGGTGGTAAGTGCCGACGCTCTTCATCGTCAACTCTCGCGTTAGGATTACCATTAAGTGGCTTACCGCATGCACCTAACCATAATGTAAAAACAAAAATAATCAACAACATTTTTTCATTCATACATCAGCCCCCCGACTGTCCTTAGTAATGAGGACGGCCAAACGAACGATTTAGTTACGGTGTAGCGGTAACAATTATTTCCAGTATAGACATAAACATCTTTAGGGGTGCTTTACGTCGGATTTGCCCTGCATGGTTCAAGGTTGAGCGGTATAAATAGTTATAAATCATTATATTGCAATAGCTTATTCCGCTAAGGCAGCAGGATTGTGGAATAAGAATAACGTTTAAGGAGTGGACAATTTTGTTAACAAATCTGTACTTTGTGAGACACGCTCATTCTAAATATACTCCAGAAGAGCTTACAAGACCCTTATCTGAAAAAGGTTTGTCTGACGTAGAAAATATTAATCAACTGCTTATCAAAGAAGGTATAGATTATGTCATCTCAAGTCCGTATCTGCGAGCAGTTCAAACAGTAGAAGGTGTAGCAAATGGTATTGAAAAAGAGGTTATTATTGAGGATGCTTTCAAAGAGAGACAATTGTCTTCCAGCCCTGTTAAAGATTTTCAGTTAGCTATCACTAAAGTCTGGACAGAGCCTTCATTTTGTTGGGAAGGCGGAGAATCCAATGTAGTTGCTCAGAAACGGGGAGTCGAGTCTACTTTAAAAGTCTTAGAGCGATATGAAGGTAAAAACGTTGTAATAGGAACACACGGCAATATAATGGTTCTTATTATGAATTACTTTGATAATCATTATGGCTTTGATTTTTGGAAAGAACTCAGTATGCCTGATATTTATAAACTTACTTTTGATAAAACAGAATTGAAAGCAGTACATAGAATTTGGAGCATGGATTAAATTTATTAACAATCAGGGGCTTTATCTTGCATAACGAATACAGCCGTGGACTTCCCACAATCCTCTTTACACAAGCACAACCAGATTTGAAAGTAAACCGGGGGAATCTAACGAAGTGGGAAGTGTCAATGCTGAGCACTTGCAGTATATCGCTATGTGAAATTGTTTTTCGAATACCAAAACAAGGGATTTGCGAGCGCAGATCCCTTGCATTGCTTTTACTTGCTTTTTTTCACCTTTAAACTGATATTTGTATAATAAATGCTTGTCAAACCCTCGTAACCCGAATCCGTTCCGATAATCACATACAATTCGCCCTTCTCATTGCTTTCCGCCTCAAAGGTTTGTGTGAAGTGTTTCAACTCGTAAGAATCGTCCTCCGTGTTTAATTTTTCAAGCGTCCCAAGCACCTGCATGTCTTTCCCGCCAGTTGCCTGGTTACCTTTGTCTAAGTTCAAGTGATAATAAGAGTCGGCTATTGTTGTCATCGGTTGACGATTACTAATTCCTGCTTTGACAAAAACACTTTCCCCGGGCGATCCGCCGATACCGATCAGACCTTCCGCGGCGTTTGTCGCGATATCAAATTCAAGCGTCACTTGATACTTGGTGTTCGGTGAAATGCCCTGCGAACGATCTAACTTTTTGGTGATAAACATAAATAAATCATCACTGCGGTTCATACCAGAAACGAACAAACCATGGCTTGCTTTTTTGGCACTCAGTGGAATGACATCAGTTTTATGTTGTAAGCGGTAATCATTATTTAAGTAATCGACCGGCAGGTCAGCAAAATCAACGAACCAGCCTTGATAACCATCTGAAAAATCGTAGAATGACGGGTGTTTTTGGGCATTGGATTGGCCGTGAATTTGTGAAACCGAGTCGGCGGCATACGCCGCTGGGAATGATGATAGACATAAGCAAGTGGAAACGGTTAAAAGCAGTTTTTTAAACAATTGCTCATCCCTCCTGGACTATGTAAGTTGCTCCTGTTTCATTTCAAACTAAGTTCCACACGCACATTGGAGTCAGCCTTGCCATATGAACTAATTAGCAGCATGATCAAAAGTATTACAGAACCGTAGAATGATTTTTTTCATGTTCACCTCCATGTGATATTTGTTTCATTAGCATAAACGCAGTGGCCACCGATATTGTTGCAAAAATCGGCGTGAGCTCGAATATGCCGAAAATACGCTAGGCGGTTTTCTGAAGCAGTAGGTCATTTTATGAAACGAAGCCAAGCCGCTCGTGTTGAGACAGCTTCGTATTTACTTGAATCCACCCTACCTTCGAGTCCGGGTCTGAACCACCGGTGGGTTCGCCGCGCACACGAAACGAGCTTCTACGTCAGCCGCACCGCCAAAAGAAGTGTTTCTAAGTACTTTTACTCCCCATACCGCTTCGACAAGTTCTTCCGAGGAAACCACATTCCCTTGGCGCTCACAAATACCACAGAATCGAAAACTCGATCGGGGTCAGGGTCAGCTCTTCGCCGTATAAGGTGCATCTATGCGTTGCTTTATTGATGACAAGCCCTCTCACATCGTATTTCTACGGTCTCTTTTTTCTCTGCGTGGATTTGATTCTGTCCGTTATAGCTCATATATCTGCAAAGCTGCGTTTTGACTCTGGCCATAACCTCCATTGGATTGAAGGGTTGGTGATATAGTCGTCCGCACCGATGGTAAGACCTGTTATTTTATCGGTATTCTCAATTTTCGCTGTAAGCATAATAATGGGATAGAAATACTTTTCCCGAATTTTACTGCACAGCTTAATCCCACCTGTATCGAGCAACAGAACGTCCATTATCGACAAATCCAGTCTCGTCTGTTCAATACATTGTAATGCTGCGGTTCCGCACTCATTCTGTAGCTTCTAATGAGACATTTTCAAACATCAATTTCAATTCATATGCCACATCATCAATAAATCTTTCAACCATATCGAGAGTGATAATTCCTGGTATACTCATCGGCTCATTGAGCGGATTCGACAAATAATCAATTTTCTCGTCTTTATATGTTAAGATCTCTTGTCTTGTCAGGCCACCCACATCATAGCACGTGGCTCTGTGCAACTTCTGAATGACTTCTTCAAACCATACCGTGGATCGCGACAGCAAAAACTCGATCTTGCTCACATCGATATTGTAGACATTCTTGTCAGTAGATTGCTTTTCAAACTCGCGATATACCGTATAGGTCCATGCGCGGTCGGCGTAGATATGAGCAACATATCCGTGAATGAAATCCAAATATAATGCATCGTATTTCCTTTGGATAGTCAGAAATGCCTTCAGGTCATTGTTGGTTGCAAAATCACCGTTTGGTTGCATGAGATGAGACTTATTTTTCTCTGCACGGTCGTTCGTTCTTACATGAATCGAATCGGGCGCCAAGCTGCCTAACAAAAATTCCGGGCTTGGATCACCATACAAACGCCTTGCAATTTCAAAATGTACCATAGGCCAAGGCAAATGTACCCCTCCCATCCAGGCTAATTTCAGAACTATTTTACCATAATAAGGAATAAGGGTGCTGGTAATATTCGACCTTATCGATAAATAAGAGTAGCATACATGCCCTCAAATCTTTTGGTAGACCTCTGCATACGAAGATTTGTCAATTCCGGTGGGAGAATCATCATATTGGAGTACGTATTTTCTGTAGCGCCATTATGCGAGTTTTATCACCGGCGATCTGCCACCCCATCCCAATAAGCCCCTCCACCAATGAATGAAGCGGGTTTGTGAAGCAAACCAACTCCTTGAGGCGACAAGATGGAAGCCGGCTTAAACTTCCTCCGTTCATGTGGGCAATCACATAGTTCGACATGGAAAAACCTAGTTCAAGCCGACTCCGTCAGCTCTCCCCGATTGACTGAAAGGTCCTGTAAGCCATTTCGGAATTCGTTTGCGATAAAGAAGGATGGAAATTCGTTAGTAGAACCGAAAGTTTAACTCCATATTTGCACGCCAACCAGCAATTGCTAAAGAACGTACAGCTCGATGGTTATTCATTTCAACAGCTGCCTGAATCAGGAAAAATTCGAATTGTAGCCATTTTGTGAGCAGCGGCCTTACTATGAGCTGGTATGGTGATGATGGGCGGCATTTGTTTTATGAAAATAAAGCATTTTCTTTGCGCTTAGATTAATTTAGGCCCTTTTTAAAGCAACACATGCTACCCGCGTATGTACTTTAATGAATAATTGGAAAATGGAACTTCTATCTCGAGGTTACCGATCTCACGGAGCAGCATGTTAAATTGAAGAGAATATGCTTTCAAAGTATGCGGACTAAAACCTAAAATGCGCTTTAATGGTTATGTGCAAGAATTTACATACTTGGGAGGGGGTAGTAGTTATGTCGAACAGCTGGAATCACCCACTCGTGCTGGGCATACGTTACGGGGTCGCGACAAGTGTGGTAAGTGCGATATGTTTGGCGTTTTTTTTCGCGCTCGTATCCGAAGCTATGGTGTTAGAATCGCACTATACACACTACCCATTAGCGCGGTGGTGTTATATATCGCTTTTTCTATGATGGGCGCAAACAGCATCCGCAAGGAACATTGAGTGTCGCTGACGACGGAAGCTGCATTTACTATTTAGCTGTTTCCTCTATTGCACCTGCGCCCACAACAATTTATTGATCCCATAAATACACGATGGTTAAGCCATTACCCGAGAATCTTTTGCTTCCTGCGAGTCCCCTTAAGAATCCCAATGGAACCCAAACGATTCTCCCGGGGTCGCTGGGGATTTAGGGCGCTTCCCAGGACCTCTAGACTTGTTGCAAGTCATTTGCAATAAAAGGCCTGCGACTAGAAAAATAGTGCATTGAAACAAATAGAGCGTCAGCAACGTCAATGAAAGCATTCTAACAACATACCAATCCTGTTGAATTTTACCGCTTGATAGGATGGTAGACTTCAGGAGGATTATGAAAAGGGTAGTTATGACTATGCCCCTCACTTTGATGATGCTAGAGCAAATTGGAATCCCACCTCCAGCAATGTGAGGTTTACTACACGGCAACGAACTCACCCAGACGCTAACGAGTTTTATGTCGGCCACTGCGATAACCCACCTGGGACCGTCACTTGGGTTAGCCACGATTTACCCGATTTACCATAACATTAAATGGATGCCACTGGTATGACGTACCCCGAACGAAGTATCAAACGCAACGCATGAGATTGGTCATGCCCTATCTCTGGCCCATCCCGCGGATAACCCTGCCTCGTCTGTTATGAAGCAAGGCCAGCAGAGCATCGGACCAACTAGTTACGACATAAACAGTATTGTGAGTAGATGGTAAGGCATCGACAGCGGAGGAGAAAAGCAAATGTTAAAAAAAATAGCATTATTTACACTAACCGGCGCATTGGCTGTCACTGGCATTGTCGCGGCAAATCAGTATTTTACGAAAGATTCGTCGCTGCCGGAAGTTCATGTGGAAGCTCACTATGCGTACACGGTGGACATGGACAAAATAGGCGAGTTTGCGGATTTGGTCGTGGTCGGCTCTCCTTCGCAGGATTTGCAAGATCGTGAGAGCGTAGTGAAATATTTTCCCCGCGATCCTGGCGACACTACGGGCAAGCCACAAGCGCTGGAATCGTTCTACACCCTAGCTGACTTTGAAGTACAGACGGTATACAAGGGCGATACTTCAGTGCATCCAGGCGATACCATCAAAGTAAGAGAAGAAACGGCGGTTATCAATACAGCTGAAGGTAAAAAGAAACTCACGCTGGATAAATATCCGGATGATCTGAAAAAGGGTAGCAAATACGTTCTCTTTTTGAAAAAGTACGGCGATTATTACACGCTCGTTCGGGATGCAGAAGGCCGCGAGGCCGTTGCTACAGATGCCGATATTCAGAAGGCGTTGGAAAAACACAAGGTTAAGGCGAACTAAGATTTCTAGCACGCGGTTATGTGCTGTAAAAAATGCTCCTGCCCTACCCCCGAGTCGGCGGTTTTGTTAGACGCGCCGGGGTAGGGTGCCCTCATTAAATGAAACGCGCCCCGATCGAGCGCTAGCAAGTATACATCCGCACGACACCGGTGTATCAAAGACGCACGTGTGCCTGGCGTTAGAGCAACGTGCTCCGATCAGGAAATCCCAACGAGTGCGCTCGCGATGCCGCTAAAAATCCCGGCACAGATTGTGCGGTGAATTTCTTGTATCACTACACAAACCACAAGAGTTTTCGTATGCGTCTTTGAGAAAAAAAACAATTCACCACTCAAACAGGAACCTTCGCGGCTGCGTGTCGTTCAGTTGCTAGCCATCAGCCAAGCAAGCCATTCCGCCATATAGCCAAATCGAAACGAATGGTATGTACCTTACATCCACCGTCCAAAACTCGAGTACGCGATTCTTGGTCTTATCTACGTATCCAAGTATCTCGGCACCCTCTTCCGAACGGCGATAGTAAATCCTTGCCATACACCGGGATGACATCCTTGTAAATAACAGTAATCATAGGACTAGTGATGTTGTTCAGGATCAGGAGGGCCTAGTGGTCTAACACTTTGTAACAACTTAGCTCGAGCGACTCTAGCCCTGCTTTCGTTCTTTCCCGTATGGTCTCTGCTTCCATCTCAGCTAAACCAGCCATAATGGCAAAAAACAGCTTGCTAGCCGGAGTACTCGTATCCACGCCCAAGCGTGATGATCTTGCAACGATCTCTCTCTTTCCCTTAGATCATAGGAAAGTTCAATTAATTGTTTTGTGGTACGACCTAGCGATCTAACTTCCAGATGACCAGTGTAGCTCCCGGGCGCAAATAATCCAGACATTGTCGTAACTCAGGCCGATCATTTTATACGCGCTCACAGCCCGCGGCGATTTGAAGATCCATTGACCGTTCAGCCGTCGGACACACGAGCACAACCAATTTTAGCCATAGCTCACCCACATTTTAGTCTATTACAGGTAAATCATAGATCGTTAATATACTTAGAATTTTAGACGAGTTGATAGACAAAAAACAGTAGAATATTTTCTTTGTTCATGACTTTTCGGGTTCTCGTAAAGCTTCAGATACCCCCCATTCTTAAATTCAAAATGGAAGCTCCAAAGTAGAGTTTCCATCCGAAGAAGTAAATTTAATAGACTGGTTTACCTTATTTTTTTCGTACTGGAAGACTAGATTTAGACTTTGCCGTTATTTCACAATCAGCGGAAACAACGACATTGCTCGCTGCAACTTAGGCGGTGATACCGATTCCGTTGCTTCGATGGGGTCTGCAATTGCGGGAGCGATGTCCCCTCATAGTGTAAATGAAAGTTGGTACAACGCGGTAAAAGAGGTTAACGGAAATGAATTAGTAGAGTTAGCAGAGGCAATTGCTAAATTCCGTCATTAACTTACGAGTGAAAAGAGGAACTGCTTTGTTCACCTGTGGAATGGACTAATAACTGGAGTATCCTCGGACATAAAGTTTTCCTCTAGATACTGTTCCTCAGAGGATTGCCCTAATTCTTAACTCGCTCGTAAGGGTATAAAGGTCTGCGCGCTAGCACAAGTTCAGATGATCCCCGACTTGATCACCCCTGAGCGTCTTTAGCGGTACTGTGAACGAACCCGAGAATGATTACTTATCGGACACAAATCATTCGCGGTAATCACCGAGAGTGGCAAGGTCTCGCGCTAGTGTCTTTGTAACGGTTCGACTTGAATAAGTAAGCTCGGGCGTGGGGGTCCCGCGCCCTGCCTTCCCTCACTTGCCACGGGAATTTATTCTACTAGCTCCCGTTATTGGAGCCGCCGTTACCACCAGTAGCTTTCGTGCTACCGTCGGCGGCCTCTTCACCCGCCTGGTTACCCAACGCACCGCCAGCAAGGCCACCTGCGACGGTGCCAAGCGGCCCTAAAACAGAGCCCACGGCCGCGCCCGCTACACCACCTCCCACGGTTCCTGCAGCCTCACTTATCTCACCACCAGCTTCATTCCGGTTGCGTTCGCTATTTTCAGCCATTCAACTCACTCCTTTTTTTCAGATAGGCAAGCACGGCTTTTGCGCGCGCAGTCCTAAAACATATGTTGCCCCGCAATGGATAGATTTAGGCACCAGTGTACGCCGCTCATGTCTCAAACCGTTAAGGTTATAACTGGCGGATATTGCTGTCAGCTGGGCAGTATAATAAACAAGTAGACTCGCAAGGCGATCGCCACGAAACGGCTCGCCGCCCCGGTACCATTGTGCTGTGGCAGATGCGACGATGGAGGTGCGTGCGTGGAACAGTCCAAATTGATGAAATCAATATTGTTACGGGCTACCACATGCATGGGGACGGTCGTGGGAGCCGGATTCGCTTCCGGTCAAAGGTGTGGCAATGTTTCGCGGCATGCGGAATTCAGGGATTGTAGGGGTGCCTGTTGAAAACCGATGTTTTCCTTTGCGGATATACTGTGCTGCTGCTCGGGTGAACACTGAACGCGGATTCCCATCTTGAAATCATGCGTTTTGCCGACGGCAAAGTTGCTTGGCGTTGTTGTCGATGCGGGGAGAGCCGCCGCGAACTGGTTGATCGCAAGGCTGAACTATGTTTCTTATAGCTGAGTGATGGCCGTCGCGGTGGCTGGGTCCGTTGGGGGCGCGACCGAAATATTTATGACAGCAGTACGCAACTTGATCGGATTCGTCTCCCGGACAGACCAGTTAGTAAAAATCCATACCACCGCTAATCGTAGCTGTTGCCGCTTTTGCCGTAAGCCACTTGGTTTTTTCTACCATGGTGCGATATTTGTACCCAGCTGTCGGATACGGTGGAATGATTCTGTTGGCCGGACTGCTGACTGGCTATTCCGCAGAAAAGCGCTGGGATTAATCGCTTAGATTGCGTTATTCCATCCGCGCAACATAGGATGTTCCCAACTGATGATTTAGAACATTGAATATTATTCTCTGTGCCCGCTTCGTGGCCATTGTATTTGCCACGGTACATGCGAAGACAGGAGCTCAAGGAATGTCACCATTTTTTGGAGAAGTAACTGGAACAATGCTCTTGATCATATTAGGTGGTGGTGTGGTAGCCGGCGTGGTCTTGAAGAGGTCGAAAGCACATCATTCCGGATGGATTGTGATCACTGTCGGCTGGGGTTTGGCGGTCGCGATGGCGGTATATGCCGTCGGAAACGTCAGTGGAGCGCACCTAAATCCGGCTGTCACGCTGGGACTTGCGGTGGCGGGACAATTCCCCTGGGCCGATGTCCCCGCCTACATGGTGGCCCAGCTGATTGGTGGTTTTCTCGGGGCGGTAGTCGTATGGGCTCATTATCTTCCCCACTGGGAAGTGACAGAGAGCCCTGCGGACAAGCTTTCGGTTTTTTCAACCGCCCCGGCGATTCCGCACACATTGGCCAACCTGATTAACGAAATCATTGCCACATTTGTCCTCGTATTTGGGGTTATGGCGATTGGAGCGAACACACTGGCAGAAGGCCTCAACCCACTGCTTGTCGGATTGCTAGTGGTTAGCATTGGCGTGTCTCTGGGCGGTACCACCGGCTACGCAATCAATCCGGTACGCGATTTCGGCCCGCGTTTGGCGCATGCTGTGCTGCCTATCGCAGGCAAAGGCGACTCCAATTGGGGTTATGCATGGGTGCCGATCGTAGGTCCGCTCATAGGCGGGGTGCTGGGGGGATTCTTGTACAAACTCGCTTTTCTTTCTTAGTTCAGTGAGAGCATGAAGTGTTGATAAGGAGCGGTTATATGGAGAAAAAATACGTGATGGCACTGGATCAGGGCACCACGAGTTCGCGCGCTATTGTGTACGATCGACAGGGCGAAGTTATCACCTCTTCGAAGCGAGAGTTTCCGCAATATTTTCCAAAACCCGGTTGGGTCGAGCACAACGCCCACGAAATTTGGGGTTCCATGCTTGCAGTTATAGCGCATGCGCTCTCTACCGCTAACATTAGTCCAAAAGAAATTGCAGCAATTGGAGTTGCCAATCAGCGAGAGACGACGATTGTATGGGACAAACACACCGGCGACGCAGTGTATCATGCGATTGTTTGGCAATCACGGCAAACAGCCGATATTTGCGACGAACTTGAATCGCAGGGCTATGCTGATATGGTGCGCGATAAAACAGGTCTGCTGATCGACCCCTACTTTGCTGGCACAAAAGTAAAATGGATTCTTGATCATGTCGAAGGAGCACGTGAAAAGGCAGAACGCGGCGACCTGCTCTTCGGCACCGTTGACACTTGGTTAATCTGGCGCCTTTCCGGTGGAGAGGCTCACATCACCGACTATTCCAATGCGTCACGTACCTTGATGTACAATATTCATGAGCAGAAATGGGACGACGAGCTCTTAAAAATGCTGGGCGTACCGAGAAGTATGCTGCCGCAGGTTCGCCCATCTTCCGAAGTGTATGCCAACACAGTTAGCTATCATTTCTTCGGGGAAACTGTGCCCATAGCAGGGGCGGCAGGTGATCAGCAGGCAGCATTGTTTGGTCAAGCGTGCTACGACAGTGGAATGGCGAAAAATACGTATGGCACTGGCTGTTTCATGCTGATGAACACTGGCGAAACAGCCGTAAAATCGAAACACGGATTACTCACTACTCTAGCGTGGGGGATTGACGGCAAAGTGCATTATGCACTCGAAGGTAGTATTTTTGTCGGCGGCTCCGCGATTCAGTGGCTCCGAGACGCACTGCGTATGTTCCGAGGTGCGCCTGACAGTGAAGACTATGCACAGCGAGTCGAATCCACGGAAGGCGTGTACATGGTTCCTGCTTTTGTCGGTCTGGGCACTCCTTATTGGGATAGTGAGGTGCGCGGTGCGATTTTCGGCTTAACCCGCGGCACGGAAAAAGAGCATTTTATTAGAGCCACATTGGAAGCAATCGCGTACCAGACTAAAGATGTGTTATCGGCTATGGAAGCAGATTCCGGTATCGAACTCAAGCGGCTCCGGGTGGACGGAGGAGCATCGACGAACAATTTTCTGATGCAATTCCAAAGTGATATTCTGGGCGTGCCGGTGGAACGCCCGATTATCCATGAAACCACAGCATTAGGCGCAGCCTACCTCGCTGGGCTCGCCGTAGGATTCTGGGAAAGCAAGGATCAAATCGCCGCGAAATGGCAAATAGACAAGAGATTCGAAGTAAACATGCAGGAGCAGCAGCGTCGCCGTATGTATGCCGGTTGGAAGCAGGCGGTTGAAGCCGCCAGAGCATTCAAACCGCACAAAGCGTGAGATGACGAATACGAAGCTGGCACTAACCGCAACGCAGGCTAGCATATCCTTTGCAACTCACAGGATATCACAGGAGGGTTAACAACAAATGGCACAGACGTTTTCTAGCACAAATCGACAGCATATTCTACGTGAACTGGAAACAGGTTCATTCGACCTGCTGGTTATTGGCGGCGGCATCACGGGTGCGGGAATTGCGCTGGATGCGCAAGCACGCGGCATGAAAACCGCATTGATTGAGATGCAGGATTTCGCCGCAGGCACATCCAGCCGGTCGACCAAGCTGATACACGGTGGACTGCGCTACTTGAAGCAGTTGGAAATCAGACTGGTTGCCGAAGTTGGTAAGGAACGTGCGATCGTGTATGAAAATGCTCCTCATGTCACCACACCTGTGTGGATGCTGCTCCCACTGCTGCAGGGCGGGACGTATGGTAAGCTTGCGGCCTCGGTTGGACTACGCGTGTATGATATATTGGCTGCCGTAAGAAAACATGAACGCCGGGTGATGCTGAACAAAGAGCAAACAGTTCACCGCGAGCCTCTACTACGCACAGATAAACTCAAGGGTGGCGGTTATTATGTGGAGTACCGCACGGACGATGCACGCCTCACGATTGAGGTGATGAAAGAAGCTGTGCTTCGTGGCGCAACGGCTATCAATTATGTGAAAGCACAACAGTTACTATATGAGGACGCAAGAGTCGTGGGTGTGGCTGGCGTAGACCAACTTACTGGTAAAACACATGAGATCCGGGCCAAACAGATAATAAATGCTACCGGGCCCTGGGTTGATGAGGTGCGGGAAAAAGACGGATCAAAGGAAGGGAAATACATACATCTGACCAAAGGCGTTCACCTGGTTATCGATGGTAGCCGGTTTCCGCTCAGACAGGCCGTCTACTTTGACGCGCCCGACGGCCGTATGATATTCGCTATTCCTCGCGATGGAAAGGCGTATATTGGAACAACAGATACGGATTATAAGGGTGATATTGCGCATCCCAAAATGACCGCAGAAGATCGAGACTACCTTTTGCACGCGACCAATTTTATGTTTCCAACATTGGGGTTGACCGCAAATGATGTGGAGTCCAGCTGGGCGGGATTACGGCCGTTAATTCACGCAGAGGGCAAGTCGCCTTCTGAGCTATCACGTAGGGACGAAATCTTTATCTCAGACTCCGGCTTGCTTAGTATTGCCGGCGGTAAGCTGACCGGATACCGAAAAATGGCAGAACGAATTGTTGATTTGACCGCTTCGCGGTTAAAAGAGCAAGGGCACGGGACCTACCCTGGAAGCACGACGCGGAAAATTCGTCTGTCCGGTGGCGATGTGAACGGCTCGGAAAATTTTGAGGCTTTTGTTAAAGAAAAAACACGGGAAGGCACTAAAATCGGCTTGTCGGAGACGGACTCAGAGCGTTTAGCGAGACGTTACGGATCAAATGTAAACCGTGTTTATCAACTGATCGAACAGCACGAGGGAGACGCGAAACAGTACAAACTGCCGAAAGATGTGATGGGTGCACTTCTTTACAGCATGCTGGAAGAAATGGTGTGCACACCGGAAGATTTTTTTGTTCGCCGCACAGGCGCACTGTATTTTGACATTGGCTGGGTGAAACAGTGGAAAGAGCGAGTCATCGCTTATCTGGCGGCCAAGCTGCGATGGAGCGAACAGGAACAAGCCAAGTACCACACACGGCTTGATGAACTGTTGCATGATGCGGTGCTTTTGCACAAGGGGTAATCCCCTGGCACCAGGGTTGCGATTGAACAGTGGCGCAACGCACAATAACGGATAGTTTGATTGCTGTGGAATACACGTCACACCAAGGAACAAACGGGAGGGAAATTGAACGCAATGAAGCACACGGTCGCAGATATCCATAGTTGCAGCCTTGTTGAATCAGGCGTTAAAGGGATATACGGAATCGTTGGGGATTCGCTGAATGCCTGCTCGACTCCATTCGCCGTTCCGGGTGCGCCATGAGGAGGTTGCCGGCGCCAACGTGACCGTTGCGGCGTGCGCGGGAAGCAGTGGTCCCGGCACATGCATCTGTTAAACGGATTGTATGACTGTTCCGCAACGGGATACCGGTGCTGGCGATCGCGGCGCAGATTCCAAGCGACGAGATCGCCAGCGACTATTTTCAAGCAACTAGTCCGGAGGATCTGTTCAGGGACTGCAGCCACTATTGCGAGGCGGTCACCACGCCAAAGAAATGCCCCGTCCGATTACGATAGCGCTGCAAAGCGCCGTCACCATCTCCGTCAGAGGCGGCAAACCAATGGGACGCCTGACAGTCTCCAAAACGGCTGATTTATCCTCCTGCATACCGTGCAAACTGATGCGGTTCTATGATCACGGATGGTCTGGCACTTCTGTAGGCAAATTCTTTTTCCGTACAGCAGGGAGTTTTCATCTCTATCTCTTCATACGGCAGTCGTACCACTTCTTTCTTAGTTCAAAGACTAAGTGTTACTCTGAACCGCGCTGGGCTCGGTACTGCGCACCGTTATTGTCCCGATTCGCTTAGCATACCAGGCGACAATGAACGGCACCAGAACAGCGGTTACAATGACGCTGGCCGCAACCATTATCGTTGCAGAAGCGGCTACCTCCTTATACGCCGGGTTGGCGGCGGCTACAGCTGCCGGTACAGCGGCGGCATTACCGGCAGTAGTGGCGGCGGCCAAACCGGCTATTCCGTTTCCACCTGTTATTTTATCTACGAAAAAGAGTGCTGCTCCTGTAACTATTACCACAGCAATGCCCAAAAACAGACCTGTGAAGCTGGCTTGTGCAACTTTCTTGAAGTCAAGGCCTGCGCCCAATGCAAATGCAAAAAACGGAATTACAGCAGGTACCGCTTTGCTGAACATCTCCCGAAGCTCTTTATCCAAGTTGCCGATAACCATTCCAACAAGCAAAGGCAGAATGGCTCCGACCATCGTTTGCCACGGAAAAGAAGAGAGGCCTGCTATCCCCAAGGTAACCATGGTCAAGAATGGGCCGGACTCTAAACTCATGAGCGAGTAAGCCCCCGCGTCTTCCTTTTTGCCGAACTGACCGATTAGCGCCATATAAAGACCACCGTTGGTATCGTTCATAGCGGCAACAATGGCTAACACGGATAAACCGCCAAGTACCGTCGTGCTTGGATCATGCCCAATCAATTGAGTAGCGACAATGCCCGCCAAGGCCGCAACCCCTATCTTTGTCAGGAGCAGAGCCCCGCCCTTTTTTAGAATATAGGGAGTCGCTTTGAAATTTATGGTGGTCCCGATACAAAAGAAAAATACGGCTAAGATCGGCAATGAGCCTGTAAATAAAGCCCCTGTAAAGGATCCAAAATATTCGCCCGTGTGAGGGGAAAAAGTATTGATCGATGCCCCCAACAGCAACGGGATAACCATCATTCCTCCCGGTACTTTTTCAATCGCTCTTTTTAATTGCATAATGGTTTCTCCTTCTAGTACGTAGATGTATTCCCTCTAACCCTTATAATAGGTTTCGCATAACTTGCTCCGTTGTTTGGGCAAGAAGCTCGGAGGCATTTTCCATAGCCTCTTGTAATGTCATGGACCACTTACAATACTGTGTATGCTTTAAATACCATAGCCTTGAATGCCCACCCATGAATTTTGCACATCGGTTGCAATTAAGAAAGCAGATTCGGCAATCCGTTTATCCCAACCGGTATCGTCCATTTTTTTATCTTGCATAGTGCTTGTCCACCATACCCTACCGCTTGACCTGAACATGCCAGCAACTGCATTCCAAGCGCTGCAGCATGCCGATGCCCCCATCATCTATAGCGCTTTCACAAATGGCAACAATAAGTTACCGACAGCCTCGTCAGGGCTTTTTTAATCAGCTCTCCCGTTCCATAGGTTGTTGTGCCCGGCGGGTTTAACTGAGCTTTGGTACTAGAACCATACCGAATGCGCTGGCCATCTCAATAACGCAAATTTACCTCTCACAGCGCAAGTCACATCGCTTTCACCGGATTCCCTGCAGGGCCTGCACACGGTAAATCGACCTTGGTGCCCTTTGATGCCACTGCCATTCTACCCCATCGTCCCTGCGCCACCATCTGCAACCGTTAACAAAACGGTTTTACGTCAAGCAGGTACCGTTTAATCCCTTTTTCAATCGCATCTGCGGCCGCGGCGGCATACACGCTTTCTGTAAAGGAAGTCCGGCGCAATCATAATTTTTCTGCCTATCACCGCCACTTGTGTTAAAATGTGTGAGTTACAAATTAGTGTACATAACTAATCGATAAAAATCTTCGGTCAATATGAACAAAAAACAGCGTTTAAACTTGATAGATTTTTGTATACTCCGTATCAAAGCAAATGGCGCTTTCACGCTAATAAAGAGCCACAGAACATGCTGACATATGACACAGCTTAAGAACTAGTAGACGAAACGATGGCCAGATGGCGAGTATTATTGTTATTGCAGCCGTTATGTTATTCGATAAATCACTAAAATAACAAACTACACGGAGAATGGAAAGAGGACAGTTGAAAATATCATTTATCGGATGGGGTAATATGGGGTTTCCAATGGCACAAAACTTGCTGAACGCAGGCTATGAGTTAACCGTATATAATCGTACCTATGAAAAGGTGGAGTCCTTCATTGCACAGGGAGCCCGGTATGCCAAAACTCCGCTGGATGCGGCAAAAGAGAGCAATATTGTCATTACGCTGCTTTCTGACGATGCGGCTTTGGAGCAGGTCGTTATGGGACCCAATGGACTTCTGAATGGATTACCGGAAAAAGGAATTCATATATCCGCGAGTACGATTAGTGTGGAGATGGCTCGCAAGTTATTAGCCGTTCATCAAGAACGATCGCAACATCTGGTATCGACTACGGTACTCGGACGTCCGGATGCAGCAAAAGCAGCTAAATTGCGCATTATATTGGCAGCTCCTGAAAGAAACAAGAGAAACGTTAGGTCAAGAGATATTTGTGATCGGGGATCATAGTGAAGGAGGAAATATAGTTAAAATAGGCGCAAACTTCCTGATTGCTTCCATGCTGGAAGCTTTAGCCGAAGCGCAATTAATGGTAGAAAAGTACGGCGTGGAACCCGCTAGGTTTATGGACGTCGTGAATACACTCTGCCAGTCCCCGGTATATCAAAACTATGGCATGATAATGACAGAACGCCGTTTCGAACCAGCCGGCTTTAAAATGAAGCTAGGGATGAAAGACGTTGAACTGGCTATAAAGGCTGCTAAGGCCGTCGATGCGCCTCTACCTTTGGGCGATCTTATCCAAACAAATTTTGGTGAAGGAATTGCACGCGGTTATGGTGAATTAGATTGGACGGCATTAATCCGTTGTATAGAAGAAGCTTCTCAAGGATTGTTGGTGAACTCACCGTCAACGCCCAAAGACAGCAAGGCGGTCATGTCGTCTTGCGCGTTCACAGTCCAAGGGTGGACCAGAAGCTTGTTCTCGTGCGCCGCAGCCATGAAAGTTGGCGTCACCAGCTCCTTGTCCGGACCTGCGCCTGCTGCATATTCGGCAATACGTTTGAACTCAGCATGCAGATCTTTACCCTCGAGTGTGCTCTTTTCATAGAGTTGAATGAGCGGCACGTTCGGCGCGAGAGTTTTCAACTTGTGCAGGCTGTCCTCACTGAACGATTGGAGCATGACGGACCTGCCTTCAAAAGCATTGTGTTGCTGCAAAATAGAGATCAGTTTCTCTTCCATACCGGCATACACTTCCGGCGCCTTGGTTTCAATGTACAAGCCTACCTTCTGCTGCTGCCCCTTGTGTTCGTTGTCGTGCGGGCCGTTCTCCTTGCGATGCTGTCCTTGTTGGCCGTGCTCGTTATCGTGTTGGCCGTGCTCGTTATCGCGTTGGCGATGCTCGTTGCTATGCTCACCTTGCTCATTGTCACGCTGTCCATTGTTATCGTTCTCCTGTTGCTTAACCAACTGAATGACTTCTGCCAGCGTCATAACACGTTGGCCGCTGTACTCTTTGCGGGCCAGATCCGGATGGGCTTCGTTAAACCAGGAGCCTGCATCGAGACGGCGAATTTCGTCCAGTGTAAAATCTTTGACCATCCATGGAGCACGGTTAGGATAAAGCCGCTCGGCATTGGTCGTTCTGGCCAAGGATTCATCATGCATCACAATCAATTGCCCGTCCTTGGTCATCTGCAGATCAAGTTCCACGTAGTCCGCGTTCATCTTAACGGCCTGCTTATACGCTGTTACAGTGTGCTCGGGACCATAGCCTGATGCACCGCGGTGTGCAATGACCTCAACTTCCTTGGCAATTGGCCGTAGTGTCGATTGCTGATTGTCCGTTACCGTGTTTTGGCTAGCAGGATTAGCGATTGCCGCCCACGGAGTGGCGGAAGACAAAACAGATAGGCAGGTTAATCCGACTATCACGCTTTTTTTCATTCTCGCATGCATCTCCCTTTAGATTTGATAGTTTAAGGCTAAAGGAAGTTTGTTAATTTTAAGTCAACGCAATGATAAGATTATGTGAACTCATGAAAATGTCTTGCCAATGCTGCACGATATGGTTAGGCGCTGACAGCAGCAGCTCGCACTTTCAGAGCGGTGGTTTGGTTCCTGCAACGAGTATTGCGGCATAAAACCGTGCCGTTGCTGCCATTTGACCGAAGTATCCGTTAGTTGAAAAATTAATGCAGTGTTTTCACTGCCTCAGACGTGAAAGGGATCAATGCTTCTGTTCGGCCATCGCGAATCTTGTCTGCCCAAGCAGGATCAACCAATAATGCCCTTCCCACGGCTACCAGATCAAATTCTTCACGTTCGAGCCTCTCGATCAGCCCGTCGATATTAGCGTTGCTTGCTCCCTTGCCTTCGGTAAAGAGACTCATGAAATCAGCGCCCTCAAGACCAACCGACCCAACCGTAATCGTTGGTTTCCCCGTCAGTTTTTTTGTCCAGCCAGCAAGATTTAGATCTGAGCCTTCGAATTCAGGCTGCCAGAAACGGCGAGTTGAGCAGTGGAATATATCAACGCCAGCATGGACTAATGGTGCCAAGAACTGTTCCAGCAATGCCGGCGTTTCAGCCAATTTCGCCGTATAGTCAGTGCCCTTCCATTGCGAATATCGCAGCACGATGGGAAATTCCGGGCCGACCGCACGACGGCAAGCTTCGATGACCTCTACTGCAAAGCTGGTGCGTGCAACCATGTCACCGCCATACCGGTCGGTGCGCGGGTTGGTTTTCTCCCAGAAGAATTGGTCGATCAAATATCCGTGTGCGCCGTGGAGCTCGATGCCGTCAAAGCCAAGCCTCTTGGCGTCGGATGCTGCCTGTGCAAAGGCTTCAACGATTTCTGCGATTTCCGCTTGTGAGTAATCGCCGACATTGCCTCGTGCGCCCATATGCCAAATCTGCGGTATGATACTTCCGCCCGCCTCGTGTACGGCAGTGACTACGTTTGCCCAACCGTTTATTGCAGCTTCACCATAGAAGTGCGGTACGTTAACTTGATTCGACGAATCCGGATGATTGATCACCGTACCTTCTGTCACAATAAGACCAACACCGTTTTCAGCCCGGCGACGGTAATAGGCAGCCACATCCGAACCCGGCACTCCGTCGAGAGAGAACTGTCGGGTCATCGGTGCCATCACAATGCGATTAGGTATAGTCTTTTTCCCGAATATAAATGGTTTGAACAAGGCTTGAACAGATTCAGTATAGCTCATAATGACCTCCAACTTATTTTAAAGTATGTAAATTAATTCTTTGCCTGATTTCTCCAATTTTCGCGCCCCTGTGCAGATGAGCAGCAAGCTCCTCAGCATCAGATCATATGATCATCATATCAATTGTTGACCATACGGTCAAAGTTCCGACATCGCTGAAAACGCTCCGCTTTCATAAACCAGCCCCAGCGCATCAAAACACGCCTCAGCACAAATTTATCCGAGTCAACTGCAGCCCCAACACAATGCATCTGTGGTGCTGGTCGGCATTTGGCTGTTTTTATTTGCTGAATTTCAAAGGATAAGGTTTTGGTATTGAATTAATATCGCCGGCAGCCTTGTCCTGATGTTTATTTGAGTATCAGAAAAGTGAATTCCGCTGCTGCTCCCTAAATGAAGTTCGTCAGTGGATCCACTGGTCTATTTGTTTAGCTGTTATGCGCAAGGGGTAATAGACCGCGAACACGAAAGGCCCGCTTCAACACAAGCGGCCAAAATCCATCTTAGAGCTAGGGAGGTTTTTGAGATGAGTAAACAGCTCGTAGGAGTATTTAACACGGAACTTGAAGCCATTCGTTCCATTGAGCAATTAAAAGAACAAGGTTATAATGCGGACGACATTTCCGTAATAGGTAAAAACCAAAGCGATTTGGATGAGATACAAAATGAAACCGGCACTAAGGCTCGCGAGGGGGTTGTTACGGGGGCGACTACCGGCGGCGTGTTAGGCGGGCTGGCCGGTCTTACGTTGGGTATAATTGCAATGGCGATTCCGGGTGTAGGCCCGATCGTTGCGGCTGGCCCAATCGCGGCTACTTTAACCGGCGCCGCCGTTGGGGCCGGAACCGGTGGTTTAGTCGGTGGTTTAATGGGCGCCGGGATTCCGGAGGTTGAAGCGCGAGACTATGAACGTCACGTACAGGAAGGCAAAATATTGGTGTTGGTTGAGAGAAGTGGGCTCCATGACGACAAAGTGATAAATACTTTTCGGAGCAATAATTCTCTGAACTCCCGCAGTTACACTGCAGACGGAGTCCCATCGGCCGACGGACATGGACCGCATGACATCACCCCACGATAAGCGATAAACACAATAGAACAATGGAAACGAAAGAAAACGGCCGTTTGGACCGTTTTCTTTCTTTTTCCCCCGGGTTGTCAGTACGCGCGAATTTACTTCAATCATCCTTTTTACTGGACTTGCGTTGGCCAAGACAATAACACATTTTTCCCCTTTGCACATACATCAATGGAAATCCAGTAGATTACCGCCGCGTTTTACAAAAGAGAGCGGGTCGCTTAATTCACGTTTAATCAACCTGGTTTATATTTAAATTATTGAACGCAAAAGCATCTTTCAACGAGTGCTCAGTTTGCATACAACATCAGACGCATCAGGAGGGACAAGTCGCTATGGGAATTCATACTTACTTCCGATCTTTAAATGAATTGGAAAGAATCACTCGTTGCCCGGGAAAATTTAAATTTGAAGAGCATAGCGTAGCGGCTCATTCATGGAAGGTAGTCCAGTATGCCAAAACGCTCGCCAATATCGAAGAGATGAACGGCTCAGTAATCAACTGGAAAAAGCTCTACGAAATTACCAGTAGCCATGATTACGGCGAAATTTTCATAGGTGATATTAAAACGCCTGTTAAGCACGCTTCACCTGAACTCCGATTGTTGATTCAGCAAGTTGAAGAAGGAATGGTGAATAACTTTATAGAAGAGCATATTCCTGAAGAGTACAAAGCGATTTTTTGCAACCAGCTTCGTGAGGGTAAGGATGACTCTGTGGAAGGCTTGATCCTGGAAGTTGCAGATAAAATGGACCAGGTTTACGAAGCCTTCGCTGAACTGCAAAGAGGGAATACGGAACAGGAGTTTGTAAAAATGTATTGCAATGCTCTTAGAAAAATAAAAAATATTGATTTGAATTGCGTGAAATATTTTTTGGAACATATTTTGCCCGACATGGTAAGTGAAGAAAGCATGTCTTCTATTGATATCAGGAAGATCACGGAAGAAGCTTTGGCTTAGCCAGTGGGCTAAAAGACGACCATTATCCAGATATTTGGATAACTGGTTGTCTTTTTGCTGTTACAGCAGGTCCGTGGACCGAGGGACTTTTTAGCGGCCTCCCCCACGAAGTCTTCTTTTTTTGTCTACACCTTAAAATTGTTTAATGCAGGTTGCAAATCTTCTCCCGTCTTACTTAAATCGTCAGCCAACGCCGACACTTCCTGCATGGAGGCGTTCTGTTCTTTGGCGGCCGCCGCGACGTTTTGTGTGTTTGCCGCTGATTGTTCGGCGACGGATGCAACTCCTGCCATGAGTTGCCCCATCCGCTGCGCGCTGGCGTTGACTTGCTGCACGATCGCAGACAGTTCCTCCGATTCCAGTAGCGACTTGTTGAATGGACCTCACGATGTCTTGGAAGGCATCGCCTGTTTCGTTCACCATATGTATCCACTCGTTGACCATAAATTACACGGGCTATTTACCGTTGAGACGCCTGAATGGAAAGAAGCTCACCAAATTGCTTGTAGGCGAACGGCATAACGAAACAGCCTGACCCCGGAGCGGAGTCAGGCGAGTACCCTGCGGGCTGCCGGCGAGATCCAGACTTAGCTTACCTTTTCACCCACTCCCGGCGTTGCATCGGCTACAAACGATGCAATCTTAACAGGAAGCGTGCTATTGTTTATGTCTGCCAGCTGGACCGAGCCGTGAGCCGCGATGCTAATTTTACCTGCAGCCCGATTGGATATAAGGAAACGAATCTTACCCATCGCTTCCTTCCCTTCGCTCCGGCGCAGGTCTCCCAGGTTTGTGGCCGTAAGCTTTATTTGTTCCGGCAGCATTGTCCACTTCATATTTAACGTTTGCTCCCTCGGCGCTCGTACCGTGTTTTACCTGGATACCCGCAATATGCGGGTTCGCGTCCAGCACTTGCAGCAGCTGCGGATCAAATTTCAAGGTCACAGACGCCGCATCCACCTTATTCGACTCGGCTAAATTCACATGCAAATCAAACTTTTTGCCTGCATGCACCTTTTTGTGCCCTTCTAGAGATATCCGGGCCTGGGACACTTCGTCACGCGGTGACGTTCCACTCAGCTTGATCGCATACTTTGCCGTCCCCGGTGACGATGTCTCGCTTACGTATTGCAGCATACTGTTGGCACCGATCAAGTTTTTGCCTTCGGCGGAGGCGGTAAACGTTACGTTGACGCTGGCGTCGATCGGAGTGAAAGTCCAGTTTCTATCAGCCGTTGGATTGATTGTACCTTGCGACTTAATAAAATCCACTAGTGCTTGCCGGTTTTCGTCGGGGAAATTAAGTTTCTCCAAACCGGGATTATTGTGAATGCCGGGGAAGTTACCGCCGCCACCCGCACGATAATTGTTGGTCACAACGACGAAGTCCTGGTTCATGTCGATCGGTTGTCCATTCCATTGCAGCTGTTTGATCCGGCTAGCGGCCGCATTCGCCACATTACCGTCCGTGTTATACCTGGCCGGCTGGGTAACATCGATCTGGTATGTCACACCATCTATCACATCGAAGTTGAAGGACGGGAAGCTTGCATTGATGAGAGGCTGTTCGTCCGCTCTGTTCGGATCAATCTGATTAAACTGACCGGCGGACATTTCGAGCCACTCTTTTACTTGTTCACCGCTCATTTTGACCATCGACACGGTGTTAGGAAATTGGTATAAAGAAGCGGTATCTTTGATACTGATTGCTCCGGCGGGTATATTGGTGTTCAGTTTAAACGGAGCCCCGGCAGACAAAATGGGGAGACCTTGCCAATCCGTTCCCTGCAGTTTTTGTTCGGCATACCACTTTTGAGCGTGCGTCACAATTTGGATGGATGGATCGTCCTGCACCTGGGCGAAGTAGCTGAATATTTGCGCACTGGTTGTACCTACCGTCTGCTGCACGTACTGCACCGTTCCGTCATGCTCCACTGCAACGGCATCGAGTATATCCTGATCGGCATCCACGTTCGGAATCACCGCGCCATTTTGCCTTGTGAAAATGGAGTAAGCATTGGCAGCCGTTTGATCGTCAAGCACGACCCACCTGCCGCTTCCGTCCTTAGTAAGCTTTAAATCAATCACGCCGAGATGGTCCCCCCATCCCCCAGCCTGCACCATGGCCACACCATTATAGTTGGACTCCTTCATCGTGGTATGTGTGTGTCCCAGAAGGATCGCATCTATTCCAGCAACTCCGGCCAATGCATATCCGGCATTTTCCGAACCCGGCTTATAATCGGTTTTGTCGCCTCCCCCGGTATGGGCAAGTGCCACGATAATGTCTGCTCCCGCAGCTTTCATTTGATCGACATAAATTCTGGCACTATCGACAATGTCCTTGGCGATCACTTTGCCGCTCAGGTGACTGTTGTCCCACTGCATGATTTGTGGCGGCACGAAGCCGATAACCCCCACTTTCAGTATGTGCTTGTGCCCTGCTTCGTCGACCACTTCCTTGTCAATGATCTTCCAAGGCTCGATATACGGTTGATCGTTAGTCGGATCGTTATCATGATCATCTTTAAACACATTGGCAGAAACATAAGGGAAGTTAGCGCCCTTCAAATTATTTTCCAAAAAGGCTAGACCGTAGTTGAACTCGTGGTTCCCAAGCGTAGCGGCGTCATAATCGAGAAGGTTCATCGCCTTGTATGCCGGATGGACGGCTCCTTCTGGCAGAGGATTTACTCGAGCCACATAATCCCCCAGCGGGCTACCCTGGATCAAGTCCCCATTATCGAAAAGCATGCTGTTTTGTGCTTCCGCCCGCTTCTGCTTAATCAAAGATGCCGTCTTTGCCAGACCGAAGGTATCGGTCTGCTGCATGGTATAGTAGTCATAGTTAACAAGGTTCATGTGGATGTCCGTAGTCTCCATTAACCGGAGATGAACGTTTCCGGCTTGCGCCAGTGGTGCCGTTTCTGCATGCATCGGTGCGGGCAGCGCGAGCAAGCCAGCGATTAGCGACAAAGCGAGCTTGCTTGTGACAAGATGTTTGCTACGTAAAAGCTTCATAAATTAAATCCCCTTCCCATCACTGTTAGAGTTGTCGACTATCAGTTTAAGGAATAAACGTGAAATACATTTAAAGCGTACATGTATGTTTTGTAAATTTTTTGTTCATACAAGCTCGTTTCAATTTCCTTATGATCTGCCTCATGGAGCGGATCCTAAACATGTATTACATAAGCGCAATTTTACTAAAACAACGGGTCGACGCTAGGCCGCCCTGTTTCCATGCTGTACTTGTCTTGTTCAAGTCATACACAAACGCAATGGTCTCGTGGGACCAATTGATCCAATGACACTAATGAGATTCCTTGCTCAGTACACCAATTCCCCCAAAAATGGAATGCTGTGCTTATGCGATGAAAAAGCCGTAGGCCCTTCTTTAGGGAAGGTTTGTCTACAGGCTGAACAGGCTGCCATGGCAGCCCTGTTTTTACGCGTAAGCGCTTTAACCAACAATTATACCTTCGCGTACGTTTTCGCGTTTTGTTGGCTGTACCCCTGCTAGGAAAAGGTGACTTCACAAATCTGTTACTGTAAAGGTTATGAATAAATTAGGACGCTTTATACATATGTTCGTGAACTCTAACGCCTGCCTATTCTGTAATCTATGCGTAAAGCCTCTTCAAGAGCGATCCGAGCCTGTCTAAATTTTGTTCATTCCCTTCTTCGCAAATGGGTTTAAGCTTGTCGTAATCTTCCTTCGATTCGAGCGTCTGACGGAAAGTAATTTCTGTCCCACCATCCACGTCCTTAAATGTAGCAGTGAGGATAAAGTGATGTCCGGTCTCGTGCCGCAGCACAATACATTCGGGGCCGATTTCTTGAAAAACGTTTCGGTTCGGATAGTCTGCACCATCGGGGCCATGCATCGTATACTCCCAGACTCCTCCGGGCCTTAAATCGAATGTGTGGAACGTATTCGTGAAACCGTCAGGCCCCCACCACTGGGCAAGTAGTTCCGGATCCGTCCAAGCCCGGTAGACCAAATTCCGAGGCGCATCAAGCTTACGACGAGATACCAGTTCGAACTTTTCTGCATTACTCTCCCCAAGAGATTTTCCCAGAAGGTCCAGCAATTGTTTTGTCCCGTGCTCACGTTGTTCCGGCGTATCATGGCCGTCGAAAAACGTTCCCTGCTCTGTAAAAACTAGTTTAGTACCCTCGCTAGCCGGGACCAATTCAATGGTAGCGATGGAAACTGATATCCGGATTTGCCCTTGGTCCAGACTATATGAATACACCAGGCGTTCATTGGGTACGATTTCCTGAAAATAAGCGTCAAAGGTGAAGACAGGCCCGCCTGCAGGGCCACCCTGACTAAATTCTCGACCCCCGACGCGGAAGTCGAATACCTCGGCAGGCTGAAACCAGCGAGCTTTGACGCTCTGGTCCGACCATGCTGAAAATACTCGTTGAGGCGTGGCACGGTAAATGCGTTCAATGCGAAATGTAGTGTGAGTCGTAAATCGCTGTTGCATAAGATGAGTCCTCCTAAAATCAATTTCTGTTCAGAAAATCGCCAAGCTCATCAAAATGGTGTTCCCAGTTCAGCCGATGTTCAATGATATACTTTTCGTGGCTCATCTTCATTGTTTCCAGCAGTGAAATAAATTCGTCAACGGAAGGTGGCTCCTGCTGGTTCATTCGCTCAGCGACGCGTTCGAGTGCAGCCAGAAGTTTCTGTTGGGTTAAAATATTTGTCCGGACCCGTTCAATTTGAATATTTACGATGTCAGACGGGGTATACGTATCGCCTTTAAGTACCAACTGAATTTCTTCAAGCGATAAGCCCAAATCTTTTAATGATAAGATTTGATGCAGTTGCTTGATGTCGGCTTCGTTATACAACCGATGACCACTATCGGAATGCCCGGATGGTGAAAATAATCCAATCTGATCGTAAAATCGAAGGGTGCGGACTGTAAGTCCGGTTAATTTGGCAAGATCTCCTACTTTCCAACGATGCGGCATAACCACTCCTTTCTTCGGCGCTAGCTGTTTACCGGTGTTTTTAGTGTAAAACATGCCGTTACGTAAGGTGCAAGAAGAAATTACAACAATAATTGTATTGTACCGTAATCCCGCCACGAATGAACAATTTCATAGTGAAATCAGTATACAGTTTGATTGGGGTACTATTGCGGTTTCCCATGATCCGGATGGAAATGGTATAGAACTGGGAGAAATTAAAGTACAAGCAGCTATCTATTTTTTTGACAGATATATAGGCCGTGCGTGCTTATTCCTAATATGGTTCTCTCTCTACACGTTTGAAAATGATAACTGAGCCACGCATCAAACTCCTCTGCAGAGAGCTTGTCGACATATTCTTGTATGGTGTGGCTTATCCCATCCGTCCCGACATGATCAACGGGCGTGACACCGTATGCCCCCAATAATCGTTCAATCTCATCTGGGCTGGTAAAATAGGCATCCGTCCAAAAACAATCTTGATCACCTGCGAAAATGACACCGTCGGTTAGTACCTTGTCAATCACGCTATCGCGAATAAACTTTTGGTCCCTTGTCGCAAGCATCGGTATGACAGAGTATTTATTTATATAAGCTATCGCCAGATGACCGCCTGTCTTCAAAACTCTTAAGCATTCCCTAATGCAGCAGTATCGATCATTCACGTCCGTGAGATGGTACATTGGGCCAAAACACGTGACCAAGTCAAACACGCCAGTTTCAAACCTGCTTAAATCGGTGGCATTTTCAACATAGGCTTCGAGTTTTATCCCAGTTTGCTTACTTTTCTCCCTGATTATCTCAATATGCTTTGGTGTTAGATCAACCGCTACCACCTCATGTTCCCGTGCTGCATAGTGAAAAGAATAAGCTCCAGCTCCAGCACCGACGTCTAAGATTTTTGCACCGTGCGGTAAAATCTCATCCAGGACATGCGTCGTTGTCAGAAATTCGGTTTTTCTAGAATTCCTGGAGAACCGTGAATCTTCGTCGATCATCTCGTAATAATTGGACACGTTATTCAAGCGGGGCGCCTCCTTTGGTGTATAAAAATAAAAAAATCCCGTCTCCGCAAAGAGACGAGATTGATGCCCGTGGTACCACTCTAATTTGACCATTGCTGATCCTCTGTTTTGTTAACGGGGTGTTGTCCCCGATGTCCTTTACTTTGTTTTTCAAGCACATTTCTCGGAAGTGGGCTTCATTATGGAGGTTGCATCAGGCTCGCACCGTCCCTGATTCGCTGAATGGCACCTCAACATAACTACTCTCTTCGTCATCGAATTAGGTTATTTTTAGATTTTTGGAAATTATAAACAATAACTATGCGTTTTGCAAGCGAGAAATGACATGTTTATGCCCCAACGGCATTACGCGTATAACGACAGGTGGGCGGTCGGGCTTGCGCGCTAGGGGGGGATTGTGCCATGGGAAACGCCTCAACGAGGCTCCCCGATTTTGTGCCAGTGGGAAACGCCTCAAACGAGGCTCCCCGTTTAGTGGCTTGTTCTGGCGAGAAGCCTTGCGGTGACGGGGACATGCATATGTTTGCCCAATCGGTGCATAGTAAGTAATGGATTTTTCTTCTGAGGAGGTATCGCAAATGCTTGGCATGAGAGTACGGTATGACGTTGGGGACATGAACTTGAGAATAAGCAATGTAACACCCGCTGAATCTCAGACCTACGTGCTGATAACGGCATCAGATAATCAGAATGAAATCGTGTTTGAAATGTCAATTCAGCAAGCGGATCGTTTGCAAGCTGAGCTGTTCGAAGCGCAACGGCGAAGACGAGAGAATGCCAATGAGCCCGCCGAACCCGCGGGTGCAGTCCCGTTCGCAGTGGCGCCTCCTCGCAGCCCAGCGCTTACGCCGCTCGCCGGCAATCCAGCGTTTGGCGATCAGCCCAACCGGACGCAATGAGTGTGCAGATCTGAACACCGCGGGGCAGGTCCATCGCCCTCGCCGAAAACAGTCACAGGTCACTCACTCGAGTGGCCTTTTGGCGTTACAAACTTCGCCTGCACGCGGTAAAGTGGAACGCCAACCCGCTCCACACGGCACGCGGTGATGCAGAATTCGAATATAACCAGGTGATAAATAAATTCCCAATTTGATCCATACATTTGCGGGTGCTGTCAGCTAACAATTACTCGCCATGGGCTTGAATTCAAGATTTTAGCTTTGGGAAGGCTCCTTTTTTAGAAACCCGTATGATTTCACTCGGAAAATACTTGGAAAAATATTTCTCCACCTTTTCATGCAAATCATTTTGATACCACTCGGATAGTCCATGTTCTTCAAACAATGCGGGCATTCCCAGTCTCTTCGAGCGCTTCCCCAGTGCTCCGTCCCCGATGTTGAGGGTGTCGATCCAAATATGATCCACGATGCCGTTCAATAATTTGGGAAAGTCGGGGGTGAACGGCAGTACGGGAGATATCGAAGCTTGAGTTGTGATTCCCGCGGCATGCAGTTGTGTTAAAGCTTTTATCCGCAAGCGAATTCCGGGTGCATACGGAGCAAAGATTCGTTTGATATCTTCACGGTCCGTTTCAATCGTCATCGATGCAAGGACATCACATTTTTCTTTCAATTGTAAGAGCAAATCGATATCTCTTGTAATGAGCGGGCTCCGGGTTTGGATTTGTAGAAGATCAGGAGGCAATTCAATCATTGCTTCCAATACACCACGTGTGATGTTAGCTTTTCGTTCAATTGGTTGGTAAGGATCTGTCACCGAAGACAGAAAAATATTCACGGGTTTGTTTTTTCCTCGCAGCTTTAGCATTTCATTTCGGTAATTTTCTGCAGCGTTTGTTTTGATGTCCAACCACTCTCCCCAAGGCACCTTTCTGAATGCTTGGATCGGCATTTCCTGTACGTAACAGTACTTGCACCCAAACGCACAGCCGCTATACGGATTCAATGAATGCGTAAATCCAACGTCCAAATATCCCGTTGCTTCCGTAAGGATTTTCTTCGCAAGAATCTCATGGATGTCAACTCGCATAATTCTCACCTCTTAGACACCGGCCGCATAGGCGATAATGGACAACCACCTGGGTTGTTAAAATAAGGATTCCTAATGACTGAGCAGAATATTCTCCCACGCTGGCACGTTAACAAACCCCGCCTTCCCCGCACACAGTAACTCAATAAACTAATTCCAGTTCCGTGGACCTGCCATCAGAACATTGGTTTTTTCGCAAACGTTTGTTATGAAACGTTAGTCGTGTTAAGGTAAGTACAATACGTGGAAAGGGGATCACAAGCTTTACATTAATTGTTGAGTATACTACTTATTGTTAGTGGCTCATTAATGGTTTTCAAGACCTCTCTCTTTTGGTTACTGACAGCAAGATGGATGTCAAACGATGCAACCGAACCATCCGACCTTTACGTATGGAATACACGATTCGGTGGAGGCATTTGCCTTCTGCTCGGCTTAGTATGTTTATTTATTGCCTTCTTCATTGAGTAAAAGGATCATGTGAAATAAAATTACAGATCATATGTTTCGGAAAGGTACAGCCCCATTGGCAATGCAAGCTAACACGGGTCAAACCTGGATGGTTACACGTGGAAGAGGCAGTGCAAGTTCTCAAAGATCATGCCCACTTTACTGTAGACCCAAGTTCGATCGAGGGCAGCGGTGACATTAGGGGAACGCTCGCCGACAACGTTGATCCAGCCGCTCCCCCCACTTTTTTTACCGGAAAGTCCATGCTCTTTGTAGATGACCCCGATCATCGACGGTTGCGCGGGTTGCTGTCCAAGGCCTTTACGCCCAGATATATGGCAAGCTTACGCCCTCGCGTGCAGGAAATGGCTGACGAATTACTTGACCGGGTGCAATCTCAAGGCGAGATGGACGTCGTCAAGGATTATGCCTATCCCCTGCCGATCAACGTCATTTCTGAGATGCTCGGCGTGCCTCAAGAAGACCGGGCGCAGATCCATGTCTGGTCAGGGGCGATCGCACACGGTCTGGGCTTGGGCAGGCAGGAACCCGGTGTCGCAGAACACCTGTGATCCTTCGGCGAATACACCGCTCAGCTTGTGGCTGACAAACGCAAACATCCTGCTGATGACTTGATCAGCCAGTTGATCGCTATCGAAGAAGAGGGTGATCGGCTGAGCGAAGCAGAACTGATCTCGATGATCACATTATTGATTTTTGCCGGCCATGAGACAACCTCGAACCTGATCGCCAGAGGGACCTTGATGTTGCTGGATCATCCCGAGCAATGGGAGAAGCTGAAAGCCGATCTCAGTCTGGTTCCCTCGGCCCTCGAAGAACTTCTGCGCTTTAATGGGCCTGCTACAATCGCAGGACCGCGTTTTGCCATTAAAGATATCGAACTCGCCGGTCAGCAGCTCAAGAAAGGAGATATAGTCTTTCCCGTATTGAAATCGGCAAATCGGGACGAGCGACAGTTTACGGAGCCAGAGAAGCTGGATATTACGCGTAAAATCAATCGTCATCTCGCTTTTGGACATGGTATCCATATGTGTTTGGGGGCACCGCTGGCCCGTGTGGAAGGTGAGGTAGCGTTTGCCACCTTGCTGAGACGGATGCCGAACCTGCGCCTCAGCGTTCCTCGGGAGAGTGTCGCTTGGAATTTTACTCTGTCCTCGCAGGGATTGGCCGACTTGCCCGTCGCTTTTTAGCGGAGCGAATGACACTAGCTGAAAAAAGGGGCCCAAATGGGCTCCACAGCGCACCAGGTTACGTGTACACTGCACTTCTTTCATTGCGATAGCCAGCAGCGGTCAAACCAAAAAAACAGCTTCCCCCGACACTTGGGAGAAGTTGTTTTTCAACTATGGTTTGGATTGCCGAATGGGATGATCCTCCGTCGGTCTCATGTGTGTTGTTTATCAGTTTTCTCGCGCAGAATGGAACGCAACTCTTTGATCTCGTCCTCGGTCATCGATTCCTCTTCGACAAACTGAACGAGCATCGATTTCATCGCTCCACCGTAAATGCGTTGAAGAAAAGACTGCGCCTCCGCACGCTGGCACTCACTTTGCGTGTGCAGAGGAAAAAAGGTGTAAACCTTTTGATCCTGTTTGACGCCGACTACCTGCTTTTTGACCAAACGATCCAAAAGAGTACGAATCGTTTTAGGCTTCCAATCCGTTTTCTCCTGCAAGGCGTGGGTCACTTCGCTGGCTGTTAGTGGAGCCTTTTCCCAAAGCACATTCATAACTTCCCACTCTGCTTCCGAAATTCTTGGCACTGGCTTAGGCATCCCCATCACCCCCTCGTACGATTACAAATGTAAGTAACATGCTACCTTCCGAGCTGTCGCGTGTCAATGTTGGCAGGCGACGCCAAGATTAAAGTATTGCATGTGAGTGCTCACGCGCCGTTGCAGAGTCGCCATCGTCAGGGATATATGCCCTTATCCCTCAAAATCGATAATGTTATTTCCGCCGCTGTGCTTCCGTTCGCGTGATCTTCACTTTGAATGTTCGTTGCAAAGAAGTAGGTATTCCCACTGGTCTCTACATAACCAATAAACCAACCGTTCGCATTTTTCTGATTCACCGTACCTGTGCCCGTCTTGCCGGAAAGAAGCGCGCCATCCTTTTCTTCCAACTTGATCGCGTCTTTCACGGTCCGGATATGTTTGCCCTGGAAGCCGAATCGGTTTTCATAGAATGCCTGCAGCAGCTGCACCTGCTCAACCGGAGAGATTTTTAATGAAGATTCCAGCCAAAAAGGCTCCGGTCCACCGGATAAATCTGCATTACCATAATTAATTTGCTGTACATATCCGTGCAGACGACTTGGGTCGATCCTACTCTCCATGGTCTCGAAGTACCAATTTACCGAGTACTTCAGCGCCGTAGATAAATTTTGATTCTGATTCCACGCATCATATGGGTACGTCACGCCGTTCCATTCGACTTCTGAGCGTTCGGCCGAAATAACGCCGGCTTCCAGACCAATCAAAGCACTATAAATTTTGTAAGTGGAATCCGGGGAAACCCTCCATGTGCTTTTTCGCTCGTTGTAGATGCGATATTGATCAGCTTGCGTGTCGTATAAAACAAAAGCTCCTTCATGTCCCGAAAAATAAGCGCTCAGATCCTCGTAAATAGTGCGTTCACTATGAAACGAATAGCGTTGATCGTCACGCGCCATCGCCGAAACGAACGGAATCTGACTTATAATGAAAACTCCTGTCAGCATAAAAACAGCAACGCTTTTTAGGCGCAAGCGCTTCGACTCAGCTTGAAAACTTACGATCATTTCTATACGAGTTTTTATGTGGCCTTTTGGGCTGACGAGCTGGCTTGCCAAAGAGAAGTTGATTGAGCGTGACGCTCTGTCGGCAAAGTTAATGATCGTATTACCGTATTCGACATGGCAGTGGTCGTCCAACGATTGCAAAACCGCAGTATCGCAAGCGATCTCGCGATCCAATCTCATTTTTCTAAATGCGAGCCAAACGAGCGGGTTGTACCAGTATATGAGTTGAAACGCGACGATACAATAGTTCGTTATGTGATCCCTTTTTTTCAAGTGATTCAGTTCGTGCAGAAAAATATATTTGATTTCATCTATAGACAGCCATTCGGTAAAATGGGCCGGCAGCACAAGATACGTTCTGAACAAACCAAACATCATTGGCGATGTGGCAAGCGGCGACTCCAACACAATTAAATCTCTCTTTATATGCAGATGCTGCTTGCAGTGCTCCAGCAGCTCTAACACTGCTCTGTCCCGTACGCGGTGGCATGTGCTTCTGAGACGCTTTATTTTCTGCCAAGATTGCATAAGTAAAATAGCAAATATGAACGCGCCGACACACCAAGCGGCGGTTGTGACGGTCTGAAGAATTGGCGGTGTGGAGCGATTTACGGAAATCGAGAAGTCCTCAAGCCAATGCGCACCGCCGGGCGCTGGACTTCCTGCATCGGTGGCAGAAAATCCTGCTTCATGGTGCAGACCCCCCTCGAAAACGGTGAAAAACATTCCGGCATCAAACAAATCTTTCGGGATGAAGGGAAGCGTTAACGCAAGCATTAACAAAAACCATAGGTTATAGTGCCATTTTGCCGTAAGCTGCCGCCGGAAGATTGCTTTGATCAGCATAATGGCCGAGGCGGAAACGAAAGAAACGACGCAGCTTATGACTAACGTAGAAAAAAACATGCTTCGCGCATCCCTCCCTTGCTCTCACAAACAAACTATTACCCCTCCAATATCGCATTTCTTAACCGATTTATCAAACCAGACTTTTACCACGGCGGTCGATCTACTCTCGGAATACAGGTGCGGTTTTGCATACGAAGCCATCCTTTCTCTCTAAACAACTGCCCATAGGTACGCACCAAAGGCTCGCGGCTTGCCGTGTAAGCGAGCTGTGAGCCTTTGCTTCTGCGATTACTGTGACGGCTTGTTCGCGGTGTGCGTCAAGGCATTGACTGCAACCTTAGTGGCGTGTGCGATCAGCGCGTTGTCGTAGGCGGCATCCTGCGTATCACGGCTGGACAATACCGCCATAACGATGGGATCGCCGTTCGGAGGCCATACGATGCCGATGTCATTGCGCGTTCCATATCCCCCGGCACCGGTCTTGTCGCCAACAGTCCAGCCCTGAGGCACGCCCGCGCGTATCAATTCTGCTCCCGTCGTGTTGCGCTTCAACCAATCCGTGAGAATCGAACGTTCGTTCTCCGGAAGCACGTCGCTCAGCGCGAAAGCTTGCAGCGAGGTGGCAAGAGCCCGCGCCGTACTGGTGTCGCGGTCGTCTCCGGGGACGGCTTCGTTCAGATCGATCTCGTACCGGTCTGCTTGGGTGACGGTATCTCCGATTTGCCGCAAAGCCGCTTCGAAGCCAGCAGGTCCCCCTAACCGCTTAAGCAGCAGATTTCCCGCCGTGTTGTCGCTATAGCGCACTGCAGCGTCGCATATTTCCCTTAGCGTCATTCCGGTAGTTACATGCTTCTCAGTCACGGGCGAATAGGTAACCAAATCATCAGCGGAATAAGTAATGTTTTCGTCGAGTTCCTCGGTTGAACTGTTTAGCAGCACAGCGCCAGCTGCTAGCGCCTTGAAGGTGGACGTATAAGCGAACCGCTTATCAGCCTGATAAGCCACCGTGCGCCCCGTGCCAGTGTCAATGGCGAAAACGCCGAGATGAGCGGCAAATTGCTGCTCTAGTTGTGCAAACGATTGCTCGGTAAGAGCCGACTGAGCTGTCGGCAACTTCTCCTCATTCTTGACGGCAGCCGTGGCCGACTTCTCTTCACTGTGGGCAGCAGCCGTTGGCACGTCAGTCTGTGCGCAGCCGGTGAGAGCTAGAAGAGCACTCAATAGCATCGGCACGGCAATTTTTAGCTTGTTTGCTGTAAATTTGAATTCGGATATTGTTGTCAAAATTCCCATCTCCATTCGTAATTCTTCGATGATACAGATGTTCAATGCTCGGCAAAAAATCAAACGCGCAACTCGTGTCGCCTACCCTCCTCTTTCCACAGCATGGATTACTCATGTAATCCATACTACAATTGTAATCTGCATGTGTCAACTATCTCCTGACGGAAATTACACCGGATGAAAAAAGCGGACGGCCTCATGCAACAGACGTTGCATTAAGACAATCCGCTCAGATTGATCTCTTTTATCATCATCAACTTTTTTTCAATACACGTTGACATCGTAATTTGCTCGCAGTCATATTAGCGTTCGCCATTGCAGCAACAGCAGCACAATTCAATGCTTTCACTTTATGGGAAAGGATGAGGAAATGCGTTCAATTGGGCAAGCGTGAGCTGCTCCTGCGCATATCCCATTGCCTTGGGTACTCGCAGCAGTCTGTCTAATCGCGTCAATCGTGTAAGGTGATGGCCGAACGTGATCGGTATCATTCCGGGAATGATAACTTTCACAACATGCAGCCCGTTTGTCAGGGTTTCCGGAGACGACTGGTTAACAACAATCACATCGTGATTCAATTGGCGGAACACCTGGACAATCTCCTTTAAATAATCTGTCAGATCCTCGTGCTTTACGTTGTTGTCGAATTCCTCGTTAAATGTTCGCAGAGGACGATCTGTTGTGAGTAGAAAATCCAGCCGTTGTTCCGCTTGCGGTAATCCGTATAACATGCAATGATCACCCATCCCCACAACCAAGGAAGAGTCATCGTACATTGCCTCCACCTCCACCCGGCGCTCTTTAAAGCTGTCATTCAGCCACGGAAGCATGCCGGCTATCTCATGCAGCGCGCTTTTCACAGCCCTGGCCGGATCCAGATGGGCTCCCGCCGCGCAAAGAAGATTCATGCCGCCGTCCTGTCTGTTATTTTTGGCGAGTGCCCATATGCTTGGGATCCCGTTTTCCATCGTAGTGTTAAACAAATATACATCATAGCCTGTCACTGCCTCCATGCGGTCGACCATTAACCGTACTTCTGTGTTATTGGCAGACAACGGGTCAAGGCGAGGCACCGGGAGTTTCGCGTACCACGTCATCAAAAACGAATCCCGCTCCACTACTTCAAAGATACCGTGTAATATGGCCTCTGCAAGACTTCCACCCAAAGCACAGCCGTTGGAGGTCTCATGTACAAAGCTGTCACCGCCGCCCATGCTGTAATAGGCAAGCTGCTCCGGCACCAACACTGGAGCCTCCTGCAAAAATGAATAACCCCATACCCAATCGATCGGACGCCCGGGGTCAAACGGTTGGAAAGGAAAATCGGGCAGTTCGTACTGCTCCTTGGAGTAAACCCCCACGCTGAGTGGATCAAGTGCTTGTGCGGACACATTGCGATAGCTATCGTGAATCACCGTCCGCTTGCCGCGGGGTGACAATCCACACCATCGCTCGAGCCCCTCCATAATCGCCGTTAATTCGCTAGTTGCGTAAGAGTGAGATCGCCCCGATGTGATTTCGGTGCCAATTAACGTAGGCAGGTTTACATGCACATCGGCGAACGTAGACTGGATGTATGCCATTCTCCCTTGGAAGATACCGGTTCGATCATCCAAATAGTCTCTGGGCAAAACGTCGGAGAAATCATCAATCGAATGACAGCGATACCCGTCACCGCTAATTGTTGGGCCTGGATTCACAGAAATTAGCGCGCGGTCAGGGGAATCATCCTCCATTTGCCCGCACACCTCACACATCGAATCCGGCAAATAGGCGTGCAGCGATGTCTTTAGCGTCCTCATACTGACCAGGTAAACCCGGCCTTCACAGAAGCCGCAACCGAGCTCAAGAAACCTTCGCACCTCAGCCGCCAACAGTAAGGAGACCTGCCGCTGCCCGGCCGGTGACGCCTTAGCTTCATCTGCGGTTCCTCCTTCAGCCAGCTGTCTTAATTGGTGGTCCGACAATTCCTGACGGTCACGCCCTGCCATCAGGCGCCGTATGTCCGCGCATCGAAAGCATCCCGCAGTACCGGGACGAACCAATGGCCCGATGACGGCCTCAGTATCGAAAAGGACGCCTCGCAGCCAAGGAATACCTGCCAGATGCACGGCATCCAATGGCTGGACAGGCACGGCGGCTTCCTCGTTATCGTGCAGAAACAAAACCAGATCGGCTCCCATTGGCACTCCAGCCTGATTATCCTGGCGATATACCCGGAAATCATTTTCCAGTTGGGTGGATACCAACTGTGACAGCACTCCCTCTCCTATAACGGCTACAGTTTTACTCATCGCACTTCCCCCAGCTCACAGAGTTCCAATCTCTCTTCCTTGTCAAACTATGGTGACGTACCTATTTACGTTCCGAAAGCATCTGTCAAGGCGTATCCGCACAATCTTTGACGGAAATATGGCATAAGATATCCTGTAATACAAATCAATACCGAAAAGGAGCTGAGCTAAATGGGTTTCGGAGCATCTTGCGGAGGTTACTCTTGCGGAGGTTTTTTCACTAGCGTGGGAGTTATTCTGGTTCTCTTCATTCTGTTAGTCATCATCTCCCGCGCCTGGGTAGTGTAATGGACTCCCAATAAGCCAGAACTCCCCGCTAGCGTTTGCTGGCGGGGAGTGTTTTAAGGTAAGTATGGCAATGCCATATGTTATATGGGGCCAAGGGCTGGCGTCAAATCGGAAGGGTCATTCTCTTAAATAATCATCAGAAGCAGAACGTCTGTCCGCCCTGGCCCGATAAAACGCACACAATTTTTGAACCGCCCAATCCTTGGCGGGTGGGCAGTCATAGAATACAGTACATTCGCTGGAAAGGGGGAGAGACCATGGGTGGTTTGAGCTGCGGAGGAGGCGGCCTGTTAACCAGCACAGGCGTCATTCTTGTTCTGTTTATCCTACTTGTCATAGTTTCTCGTGCTTGGATCTAACAATTGATTATGGGCAACGACGAACCGGTTCCTTATTTTTGCTAGCTTCCTAGTACGGTTCTGGCACGATTCCCATCTGTGTATGCTAATAGACCCCATAGGCTGAAAACAGCCTTGGGGTCTTCGCCAGTTCTTATCGATTTTCGTTGTTGAGAGCTGCACGTGTTAAACGTGCATTATGTAGGCCATGATCACTGAATGCGTTATCGTTATCTAACGGATCATCTATTGGGATTCTGTCCATTCCATTGTCTACAACGCGCGGCGTCTCAGCAACTTTATCGTTATCATCTCGTGCCATCATATCTGCCCTCCTTTTCCTATTATTATCTGTTACCCGCAATTTTCTTATACGTCGGCACATTCCCGGTCGAGACGTATGCATTCTCTCCTCATTTCAAAAAAAGAAGGCCGCGCGAGGCGGTCCATCTCCTGTCAGGCCACGTCGTAGCCTTGTTCTTCTATTGCTTCCTTGATGCCATTCAGGGATAATTTGTTTTCATCAAATTCAACAGATACCGTGTTATTTGCAAGGTCGACGCGAGCTGATCCGCCTATTTCTTTGACGGCCTTCTCAATGGCACTGACACAGTGTTGACACGACATACCATTCACTTGAAGTGTTGCTGTTTGCATAAAAAAATCCCTCCGCTATACTTATTTCGTTATTTCATTAACTTATTAACCGTCACTAACAGCTCGTCGATCACTTCATGCTGCCCAGCCTGGATGCGCTCAACCACACAGCTCTTCATGTGACCTTCTAGCAGCAGTTTGCCCACGCTGTTCAAAGCCGCCTGAATCGCCGCGATCTGGTTCAGCACGTCGTCACAATAAGTATCCCTCTCGATCATGCCTTTAACGCCTCGAATTTGGCCCTCAATACGGTTCAAACGGGATATCAGGTTCGTCTTCGTTTTCTCTGAATGATGGCTCTTTCTCTCACTGTCGGAGGAGCAGCAATCATCACTCGGCGAGCTAGCCCCTAGTTCTTCATCATTTGCCACATGTATCACCTCACAGCCAAATTATATTATACCCCCATAGGGTATGTCAAGCGCGTCGTTCACCTTGTATGTACCTTGGAACGTGAATTATTTGTCTTCTCCGACACAAGTCCTTTTGCCTTGGAATGCAAGTACTTCATATGATAATCTGTGAGCCGTGTATCTATTCTGCGAACAACGACTGCAGGTGCCTGCAAAAGCTAGCGGGTAACGCCCCAAGGAATCAAAGCCACAGCTTAGCCGCAACCGGATGATGGTCCGACGGATACCGCCCCGCTATCGTTCGCGTCAGCTTCGCCCCCCTTTGCCTGGCCGTTTTCCCAATGTGATCCAAGCCAATGCCGCAACCGCGCCCATGTGCAGATCCGGGGCAGGCGCTGTCCCCGCTTTTGGATCCCGTTTCGATTCACCTCATCCGGCTATTCACGCGTTCGCGCAGCCGTTATTTTTCAAAATATATAGGATTGGTTAAAACGAGCGGAAGCATTGCGTTCATTTCTTTGAAGTAACGCCAGATTTCCGCTCGCACAAACTGTTTAGCTGAACCATTCATAATCACATCCGGCGGAGTATTATGCAGTTGTGTGATCACCACCTCCCGCTCCACTCCATTCTCGCTGATGAGCTTCACCAAATCCCCGGGCTTCAGATCTGCGCAGCGAAGAAACACTCGCTTATCTGCTTCGGAGGCAGGCACCATATCCCCCATTTGATAGCAGCCGCACGTGAACTCCACAAACGGTCCTTCCGGCGAGTAAGTAATAAAAACACGCCCCTGGGCAATCCCCCGGAGGATGTCATCTGACGTCTTAGCTGAGGCCAGTACCCACGTGCACGGTACAGCATGCCGTACATATTCCCCCTCGCGATGAACATCACTTCCACCGACGGCAACCATACGTCTTCCGCTCTCCAGCTGGTGCTGCCACCAGGCCAGCGTTCTCGCATTGCGCGCTTTCCACGGACCGTTCCAGACCTCCACCCAATCGTGCTCCACCTGAAAATCCCATTCCCACGGGCAATGGTCGCAGTGGGGATGGTTCAGCACAATTTTGGCCCCCCGCTGCCGGGCCGTACGAATGCGATCTTCTACGTCCTTTTGATCCGACACCCGGAAATCGTCGAGCGGATCGACGCTGCCGAGAAAATTGCTGTGGCCAAAGTTGGTTGTAAACTCCATGCCGGGAATCATGACTACATTTGTGTTCCGCGGATAGGCAAAGTTTTGGCTGCTCGTATTATGATCGGTCATAGCAATAAAATCGCAGCCGAGCACCTCCATAATCGACGCGTTTGCTTCGAGCGTGAAGGTGCCGTCGCTATGAATGCTGTGCGTATGTAGATCCCCTTTCAACCATCGCGGCGAGGCAAAGCAAAATTGCAGCGTTATTGCGACCTCACACCCTTCGTCAGGTACTTTGTAAGCATTGTGCAGTACAGCCCACTCTCCGGCGTGCAGCTGACCAGGGATGTAGCCCGGCGTCGCCTTCTCTAACCCCAGTGTAAATTCGGTGCGCGCCCCGCCGCTCCACCCTCTTACCCGGCTGCCATCCCGAATCCCGAGGTCAATTACCGCTTTTTGTTTGCCGGGGGATTTCACCTCATAGGACACATGGATCTCCTCCACATGCTCCGGCATCGTAAACGGAATTTCGAGATAGGTACTCTGCTCCTCATGCAAGATCCACCGTGCAGCGGTAATCTGCATACTCTCTCTCGTCAACTGTTTCATTTGAAGCCCTGCCTCCCCAGCCGTTACACAAATTCCACGCCGGCTATTCCTTATTGGCACCCAGCATAATGCCTTTGACAAAATACTTCTGTACGTATGGATAGACCAGAATCAGCGGAATGAGTGCAATGACAATACCCGCCATTCTGACGTTTGTCGTGATGATGAAGTTGCTCGATGTGCTGTCCGTATCGATGATCAGGGATTTCAATGCGATCTGCAGTGTATACTTGGCGTGATCGTTAATATACAGCAGTGCCGGGGTGAACTGGTTCCATCGGCCCACGAATTCAAACAAGGTGACCGTGGCGAGACCCGCTTTAGCTAATGGCAGATACATTGTAAAGAAAATGCGCAGATCGCCGGCACCGTCCATTCGGGCGGATTCGGCCATCTCGATCGGCACCGACAGGAAAAAGTTGCGCATCAACAGCACGCTGAAGCCGGACGCCAGCCCCGAAATCACCAGAGAGGAAAGCGTGTTGAGCAGCCCTAACTGCTTATTCACGACATAAAGCGGAATCATAATGGCTTCGCCTGGTACGGTCATCGTGAGCAATATCATAGACACCATCAGCTTTTTCCCGGGCAGCGAGGGCTGAACCAAAACATAGCCAGCCATCGCACACAGCAGCACATGCCCGAACGTGCCTATTCCCGTCACGTACACGTTATTCATGAAAGGCAGGTGCAGCTGCATTCGGTTCCACACTGTGCTGAGCCCTTCCAGGCTGAACTCCTTGGGCCATAGCACAATGCCAGGCTGCATCGAAGCAAAATTCGTAGAGAAGGCAAGCGCTACAGTATTAATAAACGGAATGATCATGGTCGCGACGAGCAGGAGAAGAAACCCTATGTTGAATGCATCAAATATATGGTGTTTGTCAACGGTATACCGGCCACTCATTCTTCTCACCCCTCGTCATAGCGTATGACCGCTCTTGTGATAAATGTCAGGATCAGCGTCGCCAAAATCACGAGAAACCCCGCAGCCGTAGCGATGCCGACTTTAAATTCTAAAATTCCTTTTTGGTACGTATACATCATGATCACGTCGACCTGTTTGGCGATAGCTCCGTTTCTCATTACGAAAATTTGGTCAAACATCCGCAGGATACTTAACACATTTAGCATGATCACTACCTTCATCGTGGTAACGAGCGAAGGCAGCGTTACAAAACGGACAAGCTGAAACCGGCCCGCACCGTCGTTTCTCGCGGCTTCATACAGTGATGGGTTAATCGACACAATCGCGGCCAAGTACAGGATGCAGGTGAAACCCATTTCTTTCCACACAGACGACAGTATCATTACCCAGCGTGAGTAAACGGAGCTGGACATGAAGCCGACCGGCTTGTCGGCCCCGAGGATTAACAGGATTTGGTTTACGATCCCCGTGTCCGGCGACAGCATCATGATCCACATGCCCCCTACGACCACCCAGGAGAACAGGTGTGGCAAATATACGACCATTTGCGTTACCTTTTTAAACCAGGTGGACAGTACCTCGTTCAGAGACAGAGCCAGGAGGATCGGCATGATAAAACCGAGCAGAAGCGAGCCGCCGCCGATAAGCAGTGTATTGCGGAGTGCTTCCCAAAAGGCACTGTCGTTTACCACCGTCATATAATTTTGCAAACCCACAAAAGGGCGACTACCGATCAAGCGAAAGTTTTCGAAGCTGATGATGAGACCGCGCATAAGCGGATAATAGGAGAAGAGGATAAAGTAACCCAAAACCGGCAGCATCATCAGATAAAGCATTTTGTATTTCCAGACGGCCTTCAATTGCAGCTGCCACCACCTTATAGATGCTGTGTGTTCTCTCTAAATTCAATCGATCAATTGATTCGCTTTTAACTGCTCACGCATTTTCTTGACGGCCTCTGCAGCGGGCATTTCGCCAAGAATGGCCTTGAACGAGTACTCGTTGATAATTTTCTCGGCATCCGCCCATTTGGCGGGTGTCAACTCGAGAGAGGCATGCTTTTCAAGCAGAGCCTGAGCTTCCTTCACACCTGGCAGCAGGCCGAACGGATTTTGAAACTTCTTGCTATACCAAAACGGTACCCCGTGATCCATTGCATGCTCTTTACCGGTTTTCGTCAGCTCATATTTGCCGCCGTTCTCGGTATAATCGTGGTCTCTAATCCCCATGCTTCCCAGCACGATCCCGTCCTTGGAATGCCACCATTCAATGAATTCGAATGCCGTCTCCGGCTGCCCGGCATTGACAGGAACGACCCAAACATCAGGATCGCCGCGGCCAAGCATATGCTTGCCGTCCGGACCAACCGCGCCCGCCAGCCCTTTCGCTTCAAACTGCGTGTGCGGGTCCTGTTCTTTCCTCGTATTATTGAACATGCCGACCCACGCGTCCCAGTATGTGATCATCCCCACACGATCGGTTAGGAACAGGTTGCGCATTTTACCGGAGTCGTTCGTGGCGAAGTTCGGCTCCAGAATGCCTTCTTTATAGAGCCGGTGCAGCCACTCGTACACCGGAATCGCAGCATCGGTAGAGTAAGGTACGTCCAGCTTTCCGTCCTTTTCCACATACCGCTGCTTCAATCCCGCGGCACTGAAAAATCCTTGCAGCTCGTACATGCCGGCCGTCGTTAACCCGTAGGTATCCTTTTTTCCATTTCCGTCCGGGTCCTGCTCGGTGAATGCTTTTAAAACGTTGTAGTAATCGTCCAGCGTTTTGGGCTCCTGCAGATTGAGTTTTTTCAACCAGTCGTTTCGTACGATCGGCATGGTGCCGCCCTGGTACTTTGTGAATACACCGTATATTTGGCGATCCTTGGTCCGTACTTGATCCCATTCCTGTGCAGGTATCACTTCAGGGTCCTGCAGCGTCTTGGACGACTTCACTTTATCCGTCAAAGGAGCGAGTACGCCTTGGTCCACTAGCTTATTGATCGTTTCTTTGCTTACCTGAAGCACATCGAACTTTTCACCGGACGAGATCGCGGCCATTAATTTTTGATCATAATCGGACGCCGGCTTATCCAGGTTTACTTTAATTCCCGTCAGGCGGTCGATTTCTTTCTCAAAGAGCACGTTTTCCTCAGGAGTTTTGCCTCCGATCACACCGGACATGATGCGGAGCGATTTCTCTTCTTGCTTCCCCGCATCGCTTTGGGCGCCGGCGTTACCCCCACCGTCGGAACAGCCCGCCAGCACGCCGCCGGACAGCATGAATGCCGACAAGGAACGCGTTATTTTCACTTTTATGTACATATGACGCCTCCTCATTTTTAATTACGATCAATCCCGAGTGCACCTACTTGCACGAACTCTTAATAAAGCACTTTCATTTCTTGCTGCAGCAAATTGTACAGAAGCAATTGCGACCTTTCCACCTATGTTTGTTAAAGCTGCATGAAGTTTTCGTGAAGAGGCTGTCCCTGTTTTCCCCCTACATAACGCCCGATGGCAAAGAAAAGCTGAAAACGAAATACATACAAAAAATGCCAAACCAATGATAAAATGAAGCTAAATTGAAAAGAATCGAGTTGATCAACCATATGAACAAGAAGGTTATTTTAGCCGGTGGAACCGGGTTTATCGGTGCGTATTTTCAGGAGCAATTTGAGCGCTTGGGATATGACGTACACATTATTTCGAGACAACCTTCTCATATCGCGTGGAGGGATACCGAGGGAATCGTGCAAGCATTGGAAAGCGCTGATATTTTAATCAACCTCGCGGGAAAGTCGGTGAATTGCCGCTACAATCGTAGAAATCAGGAGGAAATTGTTAATTCCAGAACCGAGACCACTAACATACTAGGGAATGCGGTATTAGCGTGCACAGTGCCACCCAAATTATGGATCAATTCAAGTACCGCTACCATATACAGACATGCTGAGGATCGTCCTATGACAGAAGAAAGCGGCGAAATTGGATCGGGATTCTCGGTTGAGGTGGCAAAAGCATGGGAGCGGGCCTTCTTCTCTTTTGATCTGCCTCACACCAGACAGATCGCGTTAAGAATCGCTATCGTGCTGGGAGCGCATGGAGGCGTTCTAACGCCTTATAAAAATCTAGTCAGATTTGGGCTTGGGGGCATCCAAGGGCCCGGCAGCCAAAAATTTAGCTGGATTCACGTAGAGGACTTATTCCATATTATACTGTTTCTGCAGCAGCGAGAAGATCTGAGCGGGGTATTCAACTGCTCTTCGCCTCATCCAATCACCAATCGCGAATTAATGCAGCATTTTCGAACCATTATGAATAGAAAAATCGGACTGCCTGCTCCGAAATGGATGCTTGAGCTGGGCGCGTTGGCCATTCGCACGGAGACCGAGCTGATATTGAAAAGTCGTTGGGTAATTCCCGAGAAATTATTAAAGCACGGATATGAGTTTAAATTTGCAACCATAGATCAAGCACTGCGCGATATACTGGATTAGCTCTTTGTTGTTAACTAAGAATGGAGAAGGCCTTGCTTACCACTTCGCTTCAACCGCCCGTTTATCTTAAAAAAGCAAACACAGGAGTTACCTGTCGGTAAGTCCTGTGCAAGTGCTGCTTATTTATGTTTGGCGATATAACCATCTAACCGCCGCCAGACAGATATTTTTTGCTGCTCGATGAATGATATTATATTAGCCCTTATAATTCGGGAATCTGTATTTCCACTTCCCTCCCGAGAGCGGACGACCGTATTACGCCGTCGATGATGGCCTGGTTAAGCAGTACTTCTTCTGCCGGGATCGGGGCCGGCCTGCCTTCTTGTATGGCGGACACAAAATCCCGCAATTTCTCATAAAATACATCCATATTGTGCGACTGAACAGGTATCACCGTCTCCGTGTGATGGCCGAGAATGTCACTAAACAGTTGAATAGAACCGATACCGCCATCCCACACACCGCTCCAAGGCCCCGTGCCAGCCGGTGTTAACTTTAACCCCGCATCTGTTCCAAGGAACAGCGTAGGCCCTAAAGAGTCCATGTGCATCGCCCACGATATTTTGAAATTAAGCACTCGGTTGCCTTCCAGCCGAACGAGCGCCACGCCGAAGTCTTCCACTTCGAATTTGTCCGGCTCACGATGATACGTCGGGTTAGTACCGAAGTGGTTCGATGTAAAGGCAGATACGGATAACGGCTTCGGGTAACCTAGTGCGTGCAGCGCCAAGTCCAGCGAATAACAACCTATGTCGGCCATCGCCCCGCTGCCTGCCATCGCTTTGCTAATGAAAGTCCCGCCAGGCATACCGCGACGCCGGCCTCCCCCGGTTTGAACGTAATACACATTACCGAGCTGACCGGACCTGACAATCTCCCGTACGACTTGCATGTTTGGGTCGTACCGTGGCTGGAAACCGACCGTGAGCATATTGCCCGTTTTTTTCGCGGTACGTACCATCTCTATCCCTTGTTCCAGGGTGACCGAAAGCGGCTTCTCCACCAACACCTGTTTACCTGCTTCAAGCGCGTCTATCGCCGTCCGATGATGGGTAAAGTTCGGTGTGCAGATGCTAACACCGTCCAAATCCATCTCAAGTAATGCCTCATGACGTTCAAATGCTCGCGCGCCAGTTAGCTCGAATCGACGAACAAACTCATCTGCTCTTCCGGGCACAACATCCGCCACCGCCACAATCTCTACGTCAGGCATTTTCTTATACGCCCTTACATGAGCTCCTGCAATACCGCCGCTTCCGATAATACCAATTTTAACCATATACCATCCCACTCTCTACAGTTATTTGAAATAGCGTGTCAGATGCACCCGGGCCTTCACGATACCTGTTTGTTCGGCTTCCAACGAGCCCCAATACCGGTGGTCTTCGAGTTCGATACTGATCGGACCTTGATAGCCCAGCCGCTCCAACCGTACCGCAACCTTACCCCAATCGACCTCTCCGGAGCCCGGGATGGTGTAGCGCCAGGATCCTTCAGAAAACAGGTACTTCGGCGCAAAGGTAGCCGCCAGATGGCCGGTTTCGAATAGTTCATCCGTTAAAATTTCGGTATCTTTTCCGTGGCAATAGTTGATCCTCTCACCAAATTCCCCTAGAAAACGAATGTAGTCAATGCCGAGGCGCACGAGATGGGACGGATCATAATTCACCCCAAAATGCTGTGACGGGATTTCACGAAACATCGCACGCAGCATTTCGGGCGTACAGCCGATCGTCGGGTAATGCGGCGCCGGACCGGGCCATCCCTCCAATGCCATGAATATTCCCTCCTGCTCAGCATGCTGCACCAGCTCAGGAAACGTTTCTTTCCAGATCTCGAAGCTCGTATCGCGAGGCTGTGTCAAATCGTCGGGAACAAGGCACATGAACACCGTCTTGCCGCCTAACCGTGCGATTTCGGTAAATTGTGCTTTTAACGCAGCTACAGCCTCGCCACGTTTCTGCTCATCATTGCTCAACAGGTGCGTGCGACCAACAGCTTGAGCACCGTCAATAGAGCCAACTTGCAGGGACTGTGATTCCAGGATCGATTTCAGCTCGGAATTGTAATATGGGACGTCAATGACATCCAGGCCTGCCTCAGCGGCCCAAGCCGCCACCTTTTCCATTCCTTGTGCACCTAGCTTTGGTGGAATACGCATTCCAATTTTAAACGGCATAACCCATTTCCTCCTCATATGATTTATGAATTTTTGAGCACACTTGGATAGTGAGCCAGCGGATTAAGCGTTTTTGTTTATCCCCAGAGAAGCACGGCATGATCTGCATAGTCTAGCTTGCAGCAATCTCGAAACACATCTGCTATCCCCCCTTGCTCTATTGCCGTCACACGCATTTTTGTAAAAGGTCCTCCCTGCCCACTGGGTTATCCCTTAATCCCAGTAAACGTGATGCCTTGGATAAACGTCTTCTGCAGAAAGAAAAACAGGATAATGACAGGTACGGTCATCATGGTGGAAACTGCCATCATTAACCCCCATTCGGAGCCTTTTTGGCTCTGGAACTGCTGGAGGCCAAGCGACAATGTATATGAGACTTCATTAGTCAAATACAGCAGAGGGCCGATGAAATCAGTCCAGCTGGCCATGAATTGGAACAACCCAACAGACAGCACCGCGGAGCGGGCTAACGGCAGCATAATCTGCGTGTATATTCTGAACTCGCCGGCCCCGTCAATGCGCGCTGCGTCCATTAAACTGTCCGGCAAACCCATGAAAAACTGGCGCAGCAAGAAAATATAAAACGGTACGCCGAAAAAAGCGGGGATGATGAGCGGCATCGGCGTGCCCACCCAACCCAATTTGTTAAATAGCATGAACAGCGGCATCATCGTGACTTGTCCCGGAATCATCATCACGGCCAAGGTGATCATGAACAGCACGTTCCGCCCCCTCCAGCGGAGCTTGGCAAAGCTGTACGCTACGATCGGACAAGACAGAACTACACCTAAGGTGCTTAGCACCGTAATTAGAACTGTGTTGTTCAAGTATGTAAAGAAGGGAATATAGCTCATCGCCTCCGTGTAGTTGCTCCATTTGAACGGGCTTGGTATCCACTCCGGAGGAAACGAGAATATTTGTGTCCGGGGTTTCAGGGAAGTGGATAGCATCCAAATAAACGGAATTAAAAAGAACACGGAGGCAGCAATCAGGCAGACGTGTGCCAACATTTTACGTAACTTCAACTAGACCACACCCCCTATTTCTCCTGATAATGAACCCACCGTTTTGACGTGGCGAAGATGATCAATGTCAGCACCATAATTACTATGAATAGCAGCCATGCCATGGCGGAAGCATAGCCCATCTTGAAAAATTTGAATCCGTTATCATACAGATACATAACATAAAACGTCATCGAATTAGCGGGTGAACCCTGCCCTTTGGTCAAAGCGTACGGCAGCGTAAATTGCTGGAATGCGCCGATGATGCCCATGATTAGATTGAAGAAAATAACCGGTGTAAGAAGCGGCAGCGTGATCTTGCACGTCTTCTGCAGCCAATTGGCGCCATCTACTTCCGACGCGTCATAATAATCTTGCGGGATATCCGCAAGCCCGGCCAAATAAATTACGACCGCTTGGCCAATCCCCCATAAGGACATCAGAATCAAAGACGGTTTCGCCCACGTTTCGCTGCCGAGCCACGCAGGACCGTCAATGCCGACCGCATGCAGCACGCCGTTGACCAAGCCGAAGCCGGGGTTCAGCAGCCACATCCATAGCACAGCCAGTGCCACATGAGGCACGAGTGTCGGCAGAAAGAAGATCGTCCGGTATACTGCCATCCCCTTCACATTGATATTCAAAATCATCGCCAAAGATACGCCGAAAAATATACTGAGCGGTACGAAAAACACGGTAAAGTAAATGGTGTTGTAGATGGACTTCCAGAATAAATCATCATTCATTAAGTCTGAGTAATTTTGTAATCCGACGAACTCTCCAGGCTGTAAAATGCTGTATGAGGTAAAACTGAAATAAATCGAAGCGACCAAGGGAAACGCATAGAACAAAAGCAAACCAACGAGCCATGGCGACGCGAACAGTATGCCATGATAACTACTTTTTGTCTGCCGGTGCACTAATGTCCCCTGCAAGCCTGGACGGACGGCTGCTTTCGTTTTGGCAGGCACCATGATGGGCACGTCCCTTCTGCGAGGATATGAGGGAGCGGCCACGTCCTCTCCCTCTTATACACTTTTACTTAGCGAGCGCGCTGTTTACCTTGTCCGTAACTTTGTCAAGGATCTCTTTGGGGGTGCCGTTGCCGCGCGTCGCGTTATCCACTGCATCTGCAAGCTCATTCCAGTATAAAGATCCCTGCGTCATTACCGGCCGGTTCCGGGATGACGGCAAAATATCGACGAACTGCTTTAATACAGGATCATCTTTAAAGCCCAACTCTGCATTGACAGAATCAATGACTGAGAAGTCGCGGGCGATACCGCTGAACACCTTTTGCCCCTCAGCGGAGCCGAAATACTTCAAAAATTCCCATGCTGCGTCCTTCTGCTTGGCGCCTTTGGGTATCACCACCGACCAGCCGCCGGACCAAGTCGTATGGTCACCGCCCGTTGGTGTCGGCATAGGGAATACGCCGTACTTCAGATCCGGTGCGAACCTCTGAATCGCAGATACTTCCCACGGCCCGCTGACTTTCATGCTAAGCTGCCCTGTCAGGAACGGATCCATCGCACCGGTTCCTTGTGAATCTGTGAAGGCTGAAATGTCTTCCACGTTATATTTTTTCGCATAATCCGCCAGCCATTGAAGCGCTTCCACATTCTTTGGATGGTTAGCCGTAGCTTTGTTTGCCGCCGCGTCATAGAACTCCCCGCCAAACGCCCAGCCCCAACCGTACAATGAACCCTGCCCAAACCACGGGATAAACCCGATACGTTCGAAGCGCTTTCCGTCCTTCTTCGTCAGCTTACTGGCAGCCTCCTCCAAGTCAGCGATGGTCTTCGGAGGATTATTGGGATCCAACCCTGCCTCCTTGAAGTGATCGACGTTGAAGTATACCAGTCGGGAATCCGTCGTTGTCGGTATCGCATACAGTTTGTCCTGATACGAAGACTCTTCCCAAGCAAAAGGGTAGTACTGCTCTTTGGTGATTCCGGACTTCTGAGCGAGCGCGGTTAACTCCTCGAGGGAGCCCTGCGCCGCCCAGGCACCGACCTCAAAACGGTCAAAATACGCAACGTCGGGTGGATTCCCACCTGCAACCGCTGCCATAAGCTTTTCATTTTGTCCTTCGCCCTGGTTTGCAATGTACGTTGCTTCGATCTTTATGTTGGGATTCTTCTCTTCGAATGCTTTGATAACGGCTTTCACCGCGTCTCCCGTTATGTCCGTCATGGGATGCCAGAAGGTGACCTTGGTCTTACCGCCTGATTCAGCAGTCGACGATTGACCTTGTTCGTTCCCTTCGGAGCAGCCGATCAGCCCAATGGATATAGCAGCAGATACAAGCACCAGCGGCAAACTCTTTAATTTCATGCGTAAGCCCCTTTCAATTAAAAGCTGCACATAATTGTGAATCGGACTGGCAGTGATCGCAACCCCCTTTCCACGTTCTTCTAATGACATGATGATTTATGTACTTGCTATAGTTAGTATAGTATGTATGCTCACATTGAAAAAGAACCACCTGTTAGATATCTCACACTTCCGTACATGGCGCCGTCATTCCCTGCCATGCTATTTTGGGCAGTCTTTCGCCGTAGGGCATAGCAAAAAAGCGAAAAGCTGACGTGGTTTATCCGACGCCGGCTGTCCGCCTGGGTGCTTGTCACTGTCCACTAAATGGGATTTGGCTATACTGGGAAGCCGTTAATTTATTAGCCCTTGTTGACTGTCCTTCGACCAATGTGAAATCCACGAGTGTGTTCTGCGGTGCTGTATTACCACCCAGCTGCAGCAGAAGCAAGTCCATAGCTTTTTCTCCGATGCCAACTTCGTTTTGCCGGATATGCGTGAAAAAAGGCTTACCCAGAACACAGGGAGGTGAGTCAAAACATATGACAGCATAATCCTGAGGAATCGACTTACCAACCGCCTCCAGCGCATATTGAAGTATCAACGCTACGCCATATTCGCACGCAATGAAGGCCGTCACATCAGCATTGCTTACGATGAAGTCCTGGATCGCGCCGATGCTTGCGTCTAAGTCATCTTCCGCTATAGTCGTCAAAAACAACTGTGGATCCAGTTGGATTGCCTTTTGCGCATATGCCATGTGAAACCCTTGCATGCGTTCCTCAATCGCACTGGTGCCCTCCGGCCGACGTGATATGAAACCAATTCTTTCGTGGCCCAATGAAAATAGATAGTTTGTTGCTGCCGTTGCCGCTGCCCGGTTGTGCGTACACACGGAGCTGGCCGGGATATCTCGCAGGTAACGATCCACCAATACTAACGGATAATTTTTAACTACAAGTTCTAATATTTTGGGGTTGTAATGCCTTCCGCTAACCGGGAATACAATCAAACCTTCCACCCCTATCTCTATGAGCTGGCTGATCGCAAGTTCCTCAATAGTGCTGCTCCCATGGGAAAGTTTGATCATTAAATGCGAGCCACTTTGGTTGCACTGCGCTTCAATAGCACGGACAATACCGCTGCCATAGCTGTCTCCGAGATCCGGGAAAATTATCCCCAGCAGATGACCCTGTTTGGGCTCGACGAACTCGTGTGCTGGCTGGGGAGATAGGAACTCCTGTTTCGAGAGGAACGAGCCCTTCCCTTGAATTCTGTGAATGATACTGTGCTGAGAAAGCAAATCTAAAGCTTTCTTAGACGTAATACGGCTCACTTGAAAATGTTCAGCGAGCTCTTTCTCGGACGGTATCCGGTCGCCGGCTTCCAATTCGCCGTTTTTCACTTGCTCAATAATATAATCATAGATTTGCTTGTATAAGGGGCCTGCATTCATCTGTCGTACCATCTACTCCCACAGGTTGATATATAAAATATAACAAGTGGCGGATAATTTGTAAAATTTGAAACCGGCGTGAGCTCACTTGGGTTGCGGTTGGATATGTAAGGCTTCCCCTTCCATGTATTCTGCCAGTAATATCTGACCAGCGTGCTGATAGCCCTGCCTCTTGATTTCTGCATCAAGCCACATCTGGTCTTTTCCAATTCTGTTCAGCGCCGTTTCCGCGATATTGCCATCGATAATTACAGGTACGGCTAGTTGTTCAGCATTATATCTGATGAGACTTAAACTCCCATTAGGCTCAAGAAACGCAAGGCGCACCTCCCGCACGGTAAAAACATCCTTTTGGCGCAGCAAACTCAGTAACTCATTGATGTCCATATTATGTTTTTTTAAAGTACTTTTGTTAATTTTGGCTTGTTCAATGATAATGTCCGGTTCTCCATCTAACAGTTTGCGTGCTTTACTGGACTTCAGAGTGATTTGGTCAATGATGATAATTAGGGAACCCCATACTGCGATAGCGTATATCATGTGCATAGCATTAGCTTGTTCAACAAATAATACATTGCCGACAAGCTCCGACAAAACAATGGCAGAGATGAAATCGAAGACGGTAAGCTGCTTCACCTCTCGTGCGCCAATTAGCTTTGTCATGATGAATAATGCAATGAAGCCCACAACTAATTTGACCGACAAGTGCAGGAAAAGTTCCATTGTTTATACCTCAATTTTTGGTTTCATGCTCGCCCAGACTGAAGACTATGGCTTATATTTCGAACTTACCAAGCGCTTTATTCATGGCTGCGTTGAGTCAGCCATTCACTGCGGTGTATTAATCAAATGCCCGACGTAAACATAGAAAAAGCCCCAAGACGGCATCGTCTTGAGGCTTTAGAATAACATTGTAGAAATATATACCGTTCCCTGAGAGATTCGAACTCCCGGCCTTTTGATTCGTAGTCAAACGCTCTATCCAGCTGAGCTAAGGGAACATATGGAGCGGAAGACGGGAATCGAACCCGCGACCCTCGCCTTGGCAAGGCGATGCTCTACCGCTGAGCCACTTCCGCAAAAAAATAATGCTTGAACCCCCACGGTCACCCGCTAGATCCTAAGTCTAGTGCGTCTGCCAATTCCGCCATACGCGCGTTTCATCAAAGTGAGCCATGTAGGACTCGAACCTACGACACCCTGATTAAAAGTCAGGTGCTCTACCAACTGAGCTAATGGCTCTTAAGAAATGGCTGGGGATCTAGGATTCGAACCTAGGCATGACGGAGTCAAAGTCCGTTGCCTTACCGCTTGGCTAATCCCCAAGGGTTATAATATGGGGCGATCGATGGGACTTGAACCCACGAATGCTGGAGCCACAATCCAGTGCGTTAACCCCTAAAACAAATGGAGGCTGATGGATTCGAACCACCGAACTCGTAGAGAGCAGATTTACAGTCTGCCGTGTTTAGCCACTTCACTAAGCCTCCGTATGGTGCCGCCGAGAGGACTTGAACCCCCAACCTACTGATTACAAGTCAGTTGCTCTACCAGTTGAGCTACAGCGGCAAAAACATGGCTCGGGACGGAATCGAACCGCCGACACGAGGATTTTCAGTCCTCTGCTCTACCGACTGAGCTACCGAGCCAAACTATGAATGGCGGAGCCGACGGGATTCGAACCCGCGGTCTCCTGCGTGACAGGCAGGCATGTTAGGCCTCTACACCACGGCTCCGCGATTGGTTGCGGGGGCAGGATTTGAACCTGCGGCCTTCGGGTTATGAGCCCGACGAGCTGCCGGGCTGCTCCACCCCGCGTTATACCATGGTGGAGGCTGACGGGATCGAACCGCCGACCCTCTGCTTGTAAGGCAGATGCTCTCCCAGCTGAGCTAAGCCTCCATGAATGACCCGTAGGGGATTCGAACCCCTGTTACCTCCGTGAAAGGGAGGTGTCTTAACCCCTTGACCAACGGGCCGACCTATGTGATTCCGACGGAGAGAGAGGGATTCGAACCCTCGCACCACTTACGCAGTCTAACCCCTTAGCAGAGGGTCCCCTTATAGCCACTTGGGTATCTCTCCATAATAGCGGCGAAGGGAATCGAACCCCCGACCTCACGGGTATGAACCGTACGCTCTAGCCAGCTGAGCTACACCGCCGTTTTCTTATAACTAGCACATCACGAGAAAGAGGGATTCGAACCCTCGAGACGCTGACGCGCCTGCACGACTTTGCCATCGTGCTCCTTCAGCCGCTCGGACACTTCTCTATATTTGGCTCCCCGAACAGGACTCGAACCTGTGACAACTCGATTAACAGTCGAGTGCTCTACCAACTGAGCTATCAGGGAACATTGGTGGAGCCAAGCGGGATCGAACCGCTGACCTCCTGCTTGCAAGGCAGGCGCTCTCCCAGCTGAGCTATGGCCCCGAACTACTGAGTATGTCCTCTAAACTTGAGCGAAGCAGATGTTCATAGTGGGCCTTAGTGGACTCGAACCACCGACCTCACCCTTATCAGGGGTGCGCTCTAACCAGCTGAGCTAAAGGCCCTTATCAATTCCGTACAGTGTGACCATCTTAAACTTGCAATCTATCTTACACTTGCGTCAACGGGCAGAAATATAATTTATCACATGAGCGCGTGGGTTACAAGGACTAATTATTACCATAACCACTCTGCAACTCACAGGTAAGCAGCAGCTTACTAGCAAATAACATGGTTAACCGACCGGATTACTAATTTAACATTTTCAACGGTACATTACAATGCATTGTTTTATCCATATTTGTCATTGTTTGTATGTATTCAGCTTCTCATTTGAATTGCTTATTCTCAAGCATCACCAGCTGTGAGGTTGTGGTGTTCGCTGTGTTTTTGGTGTGTCGAACAAGTTGCGCAATGACTTGATAAGCCTGTCTCGCACCCGCGACAAGTAAAGGGACCCCCAGCACGTCAATTTTCATCCAAAGTGACAACAAGCCTCCGCACCGCATGCGGAAAGGCACCGTTGGCGATGTGTCGGATAATATGATCTTCTCATTTATCGCTTTTTCCTCAATCAGCATATCAATGAGATTGTAAATACCGGGAACCAAGATGGTAGATATTCCTCGGCCCATCGTATACACTTTGTTGCCGTCTTCGTCTATTCCATGGAAATATAGTTTTCCTCTATCCGAAAATGCAAGTTTGTTAAAATTGTGACAAGCCAATATCTCTTCTCGTGTTGGCTCACGCGTTGGGTCTAGCTTCTGCAAATGATAAGCGGCGGCTAACACCGTTGTATGTGTGCCTGCGAAGTCGTTATAAATAAATAGCATTCCGCCGTACTCCAATCGAGCTTTTGATTAGTTTTGGTCGTCGGCGGTATTTATATGTATTTTTGAAAATGCTCAACCTCACTCCGAAAGCGCGCAATGTTTAGCTTCTTTGCCCGAGCGTGTGTGCTGTGCACTTCATACATTATATGGCCACATAATCACTCAGAAAGGAGCACATCATATGATCAATGTGTTTCTCGACGATAAGCGGCGCGCACCTAAAGGTTTTCGTATTGTGAGGTCCGCCGCCGAATGTATCGAACTATTGCAAACACAGCAAATTCAAATCCTCTCTTTGGATTACAACCTTGGCGGGAACAAACCAACCGGGTACACAGTCGCCAAACATATGGTGCGACATAAATTGTTCCCCAAAAAAATCATCATTCACAGCCACAGTCCGCACGGGCGAATGCAAATGTATAGGGTACTCTGCCGACATGCGCCGAAGCGCATTCCCATCCTGATTCGCCTGAGCGAGGGCAGCGTGTAAAGCATTGCACCTGAGCATTATTAGATCATCAATCCGTCGTAGGCAATCTCCACTGTAACGGGAGCATTGTTTGCGAAATATTGCTGCAGCCCGTCATAATCCAGTCCATCAGCGTGGTTGATGTGCGTCGCCAGGATCCTGGTATCCTGATTAATTGTCCCCTGCTGGAGCAGCGTTTCCAGCACCCTGATGAAACTGTATATGTCGAGGTGCTCGGCGCCGGGCGCAAGAGCGTGGGAGCCAAAAGTACATTCCATCACGAGCAGGTCCAAGGTGTGAGACTGCAATAAGCCGAACGTATCTTCAAAGTAATAACCGGTATCCACCGCGTAATACATCGTGCGTCCGTCTGGTAGAGTGATGAGATAATTGGCGGCCTGCTCATGTTCTCCGTGCCCCCTATGATTGCCTGGGAACGCCCGAACTTTCATCCCGCCGATCACATATTCCTTTAGATAGTCTATTTCGACCAACTGCACTATCCCATTCTTTATCAAGGAAAGCTCGTGTTTGGTCATCCTTTCAAACGCCCATTTGTAGGCCGGGGATGTCAAGTAAATGCGCAACGGCTCTTCCCCTCTGTCTCGCGCCATCTGTCGGAGATTGAGCTGATTCACACAATAATGGTCTTCATGCGTATGCGTCACAATAATGTGTTTCAACGCATGCAGATTGATGCCGCATTTTAGCGCCTGAGCGAACGTATCCGGCCCATAATCGATGTGCACACGCTCGTTGAGCCTGAATGCGCTCCTCGTACGCACCTCCACGCCCCCCTTCCGGCGGGCATTCTCACAGATGCCGCATTGGCAGAACGGGTTCGGGATGCCTTCCGCCGCACCGGTGCCGAGAAAAGTCATACCATATTCCATTACTCTCACCGCTCCTCTTTATAATTTCACTGCTTCCCCGGTCCTGGCAGACTCATAAATCGCCATTATGATCTTGATCATGTCTACTCCATGCTCAGGCAGCAGGATGGGCTGAGTGCCATTTTGCACACAGTCTATGAAATGTTCAATGTGTTTACCGTGGGCCATAGCTTCCTGTTTTCCTTCGCCAGCCGCGGACGAATGTCGCATAATGTTCCTTCAATCTCTGTGAATAGCTTCAGATCTTCGTGTTTAAAACTCACGCCGGCTTTGGAGCCTCGCAACTCTAAGGAGCTGGCTTCTTCTTCTATGTTCGAAGCCCAGCTGAACTCGATTTGCAGTGTCGCGCCGTTCCCAAACCGGATAAAACCGGTGGCCAAATCCTCTACATCGAATGTACCGGCCTCCTGCTTGTCTCCAAACATACTATGCACTGAATCCGAGATACCCGAATCCGCGAATTTGCACCCACTTTTTTATGCCGCACGTGATAGGATCGGTGATTCGCCTGCCTGATCACGCCTTCTGATCGATTATTCTTGTTGCCGTCTGGCATTCGGCCGGTTATTTTATGGTGATTTACTTGGCTGCGCTGCAGAGAGTTCCCAAGGATTCGCTTGAGGCTGCGGAAATCGATGGGGCGGGCCGCTGAAGGCGATTCTGGAGTGTGGTTTTGCCGTTAATTCGGCCAGCCATGACGGTGTGCCTGTTCTTAGCTATTTCAGGTGGCTTAAAAGGCTTCGATCTGAACTTCGCTTTAACGAAAGGCGGTCCGTTCGGGACGACGGAATCTATTGCTTTACAAATCTATCAAGATGCATTCACGAAAAACTTGTTTTCCTACGCGTCGGCGAAAGCGGTGTTATTTTTCCTTGTGCTGGCCTGTATAACACTGGTTCAGGTCGCGTGGATGAAACGCAGGGAGGTAGAAATGTGAACCCATGAAACGGTACGATGCGAGCAAATGGATACTTGAATTGTCACTGATTGTGCTGGCGATCCTTTTTATGCTTCCGCTGTATATCACTTTCGTAAGCGGTTTTAAAACCTACAACGAAATTCTTACCTCAACGTTAGCGCTGCCGCAGCAGCTGCAATTTGATAATTTTGGAATACAGCAGTGAATGGCATCTGGCGCTCGCCGCTCTCACCCTGGCGGTGATACCGATTATTCTCTTTTTCTTGTTTATGCAAAAATACGTCATTCAGGGTATCACGGCGGGCGCTGTAAAAGGCTGAAGTTGATTATACAATCCAACATAAGGAGAGAGCGTAGTGCGAAGGTTGAAGCTGGGAGTTATCGGCACAGGCAATATTTTAGCGACATCGATCTCGTAGATATCTGCACAGATAATCTTGACCATTCCAGGATTGCTATTGCCGCCCTTGCGGCAGGGAAACACGTCTTCTGTGAGAAGCCGTGATGCCGTGAATGTAGAAGAAGCGGAAAAAATGGCAGAGGCTGCAAAAAACAGCGGAAAGGTTCTTATGACCATGAGAAACAATCGCTTCCGTCACGCTTCCCAGTTTCTGAAACAGTATATTGACTCGGGTCGAATGGGAGACATTTACACCGGACGGTGCGGGTGGATCCGCCGGCGAGGGATACCGGGCAAAGGCGGGCGGTTTACAAACAAATCGTTATCCGGCGGAGGCCCTTTGATTGATCTGGGTGTCCACTTTATCGATTTGGCCGTTTGGCTGATCGGTAACCCTAAGCCTGTGTCCGTTACCGGAGCCACTTACTGCGCAGCAAATTTCGTGTTTTTAACGTTACGTTAGGCGCAAGTGCAAGCTGAAAGCCGGACAGATTAAGCAAAACGGTAGTACGGCAATATAGGACGGGATTGCCTGTCCAGGACTTGCCGCATATAACGACCGTATCTCAGAAAAGGAAAAGGATGCCTCCCTTGTGCGTACGTCTGCGGCATTCTAAGCAGCAGCAGTAGGCACAATATCTCATATTACAATTTAAAAATCATCACCGAACGTTGATACATTTTTCCTTCAAAAAAGCTTTTATATCAGCTATAGTGTATTCATTATAATGCAGCAATGATGCAACTAACGCTGCGTCAACATTCCCTTGTTCAAATACCTCTCTTATGTGGTCTAAGGTTCCTGCGCCACCTGAAGCTATAACTGGGATCTTCACTGCTGCCGAAAGTATCTGCATCAGTTTAATGTCATATCCGTTTTTCATACCATCCCTATCTATGCTCGTGCAAATTATTTCATCCCCCCGATAACGGAGAAAGGCACATACACTTGTTCAGCAACTCGCTGAATCCAGTCGTATTTAACTTCATCATTTTTTAAAGACGCAGTTGTGTCTAAATAGATTAACTCATCCGCTCCTGCTTCTGCATACGTTCGACCAAGAACCGCGGGGTCACCGATTATCGTAGGATTTCTAAATTGTACGTACTTCACAGCTTTGTCATTTAAAACATCAATTGCTGGTATTATTCTTTTTCTTAACAGCATCTTCACCTACTTTTTTATCCAACATTTAATCACAAATGCACGCAATAATTTTCAAGTAACGCTATCCCGATCTCTCCACTTTTTTCTGGATGAAACTGTACCCCAATGACATTTTCCTTTGCGATTACACTCGCAAACTCCCTTCCATATTGCGTGTAGCCTACAGCTTGAGATGTCTCTTGTGTTGTTACATAAAAACAATGTATAAAATAAAAATCGGAATTGTCTGGAATCCCCCTAAATACAGGATGTGTAACAGCTTGCTTAACTTGATTCCATCCCATATGTGGTACTTTCAGATTTTGATTAAAAGGCGAAACATTTCCTTTAATGACACCTAAGCACCCTGTGTCTCCCTCATCACTATAATCAAGCAACAATTGCATTCCTAAACAGATACCAAGAAAAGGGACCTTAGAGTTAATGTAATCCTTAATTGAAATGGAAAATCCTATATTATTGAGTAGCTCCATCGTTTTTTTTGCATTACCTACTCCGGGAAAAATGATTTTGTCTATACCAATAAACTCACTCAATTCCGAGATTATCTTCGTTTTTACACCGAATCTGTTGACAGCTTTTACAACACTATGCAGATTGCCAGCACCATAGTCTATTATCCCGATCATAACAAATTATACCCCCAGCAAAAGTAACTCATAGTTATCAATATTCTTGTACCACCAGTAGTGATATCTTATGTAGTCGAATCTAATTATAGCCCAGGCCTTGGTGATCTATCACTGATTAGCGTATAGAGGAAACACTTACTTCACAGTAAACACAAAGGACTTGAAAAAATTTTTATCTTCCAAAATCCGTCTATAGTTGTCCCAACCTGCCCAGGCAATGGTGCTGCTGATTCCGTCCCAGTCTTCAAAGGAATACACGGACAGCCCCAAGAAACGGCACAAACACGGTGACCGTGAAAAAAATAACCGCCGGCGCGACAAATACTGTGTAAGTAAGGATCGACTTATACTCCGTCTCATTTCACTCAGCCCTTCCTACCGTCGACGCCGGCATCCCAGATGGTTTTGGAGTTCCTCCACTACCTGCTCTCTGTTCATTTGGCCTGCCGCATAAGCTTGCAGCGGTTTCCAAAACTCTTGACTGAATCCTGCAGACATGCGGAATCACCATTGTCACTAACAGCATAGACATAGCCTACAGGTGCATGCAAAGAGAAGATGTGGAGGTTTACGTGTGCGGAGGAGCCAGGCCGGAGGCGAATTCTAAAACAGGACTCGTCGGCCCGCTGGCGGAACAACTGATTTCACAATTACGGGCAAACATCAGCTTTATCGGTACTCAGGGAATTGAATTGCGCGTGGACCGATTGCAGCGGGCTTGCCCGCTCGCGCCAGCCTCGGTCTGCTCAAATGTGCAGAACCATCTCATCCGTACCTTGAAAGCCTAATGATTCATACAATCGACGCGCATGGTGGCTGGCGAGCAATCTGACCGTTTGAATGTCTTGCTCGGCCAACCAACGCAGAACAGCCTTAGTTGCAGCTCTCGCGCAGCCCTGCCGGCGGAAATCTTGCAGCACATACACATCACCAACAAAACCATATCTACGATTTTTGTAAAAGCAATAAGGAATGTCCGCTTTAATAAACCCACCGGCACAGGCTGTTATCCGGTCGTTGGCTTCCACAATGTAATGCAGGGCTTCTCCGTTCGAGTACAGCGTTCGATAGGTATCGATTACTTCACTAATGAAGTCGTCGATAAGTAAGTGTGCCATATCTACTTCCACAAACATGTTATATTTGAATTGTGCAATGATCGGAATTTCACTGACATCCGCTGGTCTGCAAATCATATTTTCGCTCCCCCCGTCATTCGGCGGCCTTCGGGTTCACTTGGCTCACGCATGGAAACCTGCCGCCCCGTCCTGCCTTCTCTCTAACTTCACATATTCTGCTTGGTTCCTTAATTTTCCTGCCAACACCCGTGATTGTGCCTTTTGCGTAGATGGCTCCCATGCCAGATTTCGACAAAATGTGCACGCTGTGATAGAATAATGCTTATTTTTTAAGGGAGTTGCAGTATCAATGATGGTAGAGTGGTTAATGCAGTTTTATGATCGGGTTAGATGGACGGATTTGTTCATCTCTGTCGGCATCATGTTGATTTTCCTGCTGTTTCGTAAACTGTTCACCAGATACGTAATTGCGCTGATAGTGGACAAATTCTCCAAATCGAAGCATGTCGTTTTGTGGGCAACAGCTTTTGAAAAGCCGATTCGCGGCTTGTTCGTCCTGGTAGGTGCCTACCTGGCAATTACATATTTCATGCCGCCACAGTGGTGGGCCATGGTTTACGTAGACCGGATCTGCCGTAGTTTGGGTATCATTTTCGCGGGCTGGGGAATTTACAATGTATCTGCCGCCTCGTCCGCGCTTCTTGAAGGCATTAGCAAAAGATTCGGTTTGGATGACTCGAGTATGATGATCCCGTTTCTGTCGAAAGCATTGCGTTTCATTATCATAGTTCTGATCATCACAGCAGTCGGCTCGGAATGGGGTTTCAGCGTGAACGGTTTAGTCGCGGGAATGGGGCTCGGCAGTCTAGCCATTGCTTTAGCCGCTAAGGATACGCTGGGAAACATTCTCGGAGGTATTGTGATTATCTTAGAAAAACCTTTCTCTAAGGGCGATTGGATTATGACGCCCAGCGCGGAAGGCATTGTCGAAGACATCACGTTCCGGAGTACCACAATTCGAACGTTCGCTGATTCTATCGTGACGGTGCCCAACGCCACCTTGGCCGATCACGCAATCACCAACTGGAGCAAAATGGGAAAGAGGCGTATCTCCTTCACCCTGGGTGTGGCATTGAATACCGAGCGAGATCGGTTAGCCAATGCGGTTGAACGGCTGGAACTGATGTTAAATTTGCATGACAAAGTGGACCAGGACACCGTTCTGGTTAAATTCAACGAGTTTAATGAGAATCACTTAGGCATTCTCTTTTATTTTTTCACAAAGACGACCGTCTGGTCCGAACATCTGGCCGTGCACCAGGAAATAAATCTAGCAATATTGGAAATATTGGAGGAAGAAGGGGTAGAGTTAGCCTATCATTCGCAGCGCATCTTGGTCGAAGAGGCCGGCTTCAACCAGGTCAAGCGTTACTCGCAGGTGTAAGTTGCTTGGTGTAGAGAGCAGCCCAGAGCCGATCTGGGCTGCCCAATAATTCCGCGGTGCCCGCCTCTTCACCGGAGCACACAAAGGCCCTCCGCGCCAGGCAGCCTTATCGTCACATCTTGGAAGCTCACGAAACTCCCCCTGCTTTACGGCTGTTCATCGATGTACGCCTGATATTGTTCACTGTCCATAAGGTTGGCAATCTCAGCCTGCGCCGCCTCCGTACACTCGATCTCCACCATCCAGCCCAGGTGATAGGGTTGTTCATTGACTAGTTCCGGCTGATCAATCAGCACGGCGTTGACTTTCGTCACCGTGCCCGACACAGGTGCGATCAGGTCGGACACTGTTTTCACGGATTCTATTGTGCCTATATTTTGTCCCGCATGTATTGCGGCTCCAACTTCGGGAAGTTCGATGAAAACGACATCCCCTAGCTGGCACTGTGCAAAATCGCTGATACCCACGCGCACAGTCCGGGGATCCAGCATCTGCATCCACTCATGATCCTCGCTGTACAACAGTCCCTCTCGCACTTCGCTCATATTGATTTCACCTCCTAAGATCCGCATGAGCCAACCAGGAAAGCTGATGAGTGCAGCCGTGATTTTAGCATAAGTAAGGACAATCCTTTGCGTCAATATGCCTAACATAACAGCTAAGTTGGCTCAAATGTCCATTGACATATTTCCTTATTTTAGGAAATAATCATAAATAAACAACACAATACATTTAGTGAATGATGGCGATGAGAGAGATTACTTGACATTAAAGTAACGCCGAAGGGGTAAGCCGCCAGGTGAAACTCTCAGGCAAAAGGACCGTCGCCGGACACACCTCTGGAGAGTGCCCGTGCGGGCCGCCGAAGGAGCAACTCATGCTATCGTGGCATCAGGGAACTCTCAGGTACAAAGGACAGAGGAAAGAAACTGAGGATGCTGACACAAGGGCAACCGACTTCTTTCCTCTGTCCTTTTTATGTTTTTCACAACCAACACTGTTAAACAAACGAGGTGATTGCAGCTATGGCTAACTTAAAGCGGACACCGCTGTTCCCGCTGTATGCCGGACATAATACCGTCCGGTGCATTGACTTCGGAGGTTGGGCACTTCCCGTGCAATTCAGCAGCATTCAAAAGGAACACGAGGCCGTTCGGCAGCGAGCAGGGTTGTTTGACGTATCGCACATGGGCGAAGTGCTGGTGACGGGCGTCTTCGCCGAGAAATATCTGCAGCAGCTGACCACCAACGACGTCGGCAAGCTGCAAGACGGCCGCGCGCAATACAGCCTCATGTGTTACCCTGACGGCGGAGTGGTTGACGACCTGTTGGTGTACCGTTTGACCGCAGACCAGTACATGCTTGTCATTAACGCGTCCAACATTGACAAGGATATTCAGTGGATGCGCCTTCACTTACTGGGTGACGTGGAGCTTGAGAACATTTCCGATACAACCGCACTGCTGGCGATACAAGGCCCTCATGCGGAGACCATCTTGTCCACAGCGACCTCAGCCGCTATAAACGAGTTGAAAAGTTTTCGCTTCACACCGGATGCGGACGTGTTCGGCGTTAAGGCTCTGATTTCGCGCACCGGCTACACTGGAGAAGACGGATTTGAAATCTATCTCCACGCGGATGACGCACCCGCGGTATGGGAGGGTCTGCTGGAAGCGGGGCAAGAGTACGGGCTGCTGCCAGCAGGTCTCGGAGCCCGCGATACACTGCGTTTCGAAGCTACACTGCCGCTGTATGGCCATGAGTTGTCCCCTGCTACTTCTCCGCTCGAAGCGGGTCTCGGATATTTCGTCAAACTGGAAAAGGAACGATTCATCGGGCGGGAGGTTCTGCTGACACAGCAGCGTGAGGGGTTGCGGCGGAAGCTGATCGGCATCGAGAGCATTGACCGGGGCATCCCCCGCTCACACTATCGTGTGTTCGCGGACGGCAGGTGCATCGGTGAAGTGACCTCGGGCACACAATCCCCCACGCTAAAAAGAAATCTTGGGCTGGCGCTCCTGGAATCGTCTTATTGTGATATTGATACGGAATTAGAGGTAGAGATACGCGGCAAACGGCTGAAAGCCCGCGTGGTGCCAACGCCATTCTACAAACGGCAAAGATGACCTGAGTGCTCAACCACTTTTTTTTAAGGAGATGATCTTCTTGCGGCATCGCTATCTACCGATGACTGAGCAGGATCAACAAGAAATGATGCGGGTGATCGGCGTGAGGTCGATCGACGAGCTGTTTGCCGACATTCCTTCTTCCGTCCGCTTCCAAGGCGCCTTGAATGTTTCGTCTGCGCTCGACGAGTCCGCCCTGCTTACTCATACTCGACAGCTGGCGGAGAGAAACGCGGATACCGATCACTATGTCAGTTTTTTGGGAGCCGGCATTTATGATCACCATATTCCTGTCGTCATCAATCACGTCATCTCCCGTTCTGAGTTTTATACGGCGTACACGCCTTATCAGCCGGAGATCAGCCAGGGCGAACTGCAGGCCATCTTCGAGTTTCAATCCTACATTTGCGAATTAACCGGCATGTCGGCAGCGAACGCCAGCATGTATGACGGAGGCACGGCGATGGCCGAAGCCGGTGCGCTCGCAAGTGGAGCCACTAAACGCAAACAGCTTATCGTATCCCGGGCGGTGCATCCGGAAGCAAGGCAAATATTGAGAACGACGGCTCGCGGGCTGGATCTCCAGGTGGTGGAAGTCGATTATACCGATGGAGTGACGGATCTGGAGCGATTGGCAGAGGCCGTATCCGATCAAACAGCCGCGGTCATCGTTCAATCACCGAATTTTTTCGGCTGCCTTGAGGAATTGAAAACGATCGGCGAAATCATCCATAAAGCTCACGGACTCCTGGTAGTCAGCACAAATCCTTTGTCGTTAGGGATCCTGGAAGCACCGGGGGCGCTTGGCGCGGACATTGTGGTCGGTGACGCCCAGCCTCTGGGTATCCCCTCTTCACTGGGCGGCCCCACCTGCGGATTTTTCGCCGTCGGTTCGCCCTGGATCCGCCGGATGCCCGGCCGTATTGTGGGCCAAACGGTCGACCGTGACGGCAAGCGCGGCTTCGTCCTGACGCTTCAAGCCCGTGAGCAGCATATTCGGCGGGAAAAGGCCACCTCCAATATATGCTCCAACCAAGCCCTCCTCGCACTGTGTGCCTCCGTGTATCTATCGGTGATAGGAAAGGCCGGTATACAGGAGGTGGCCAAGAACAACGTGCATAAGGCTCATTATGCCGCGAACGCCCTGGAACGCGTGAACGGCGTCTCACTCACGTTTCGCCCTCCATTTTTCAATGAATTCGTCGTCAAATTGCCCGAACACTCCAATGTTCAGAGTATCAATCATGCCCTGCTGCATTCCGGGTTCATCGGCGGCTATGACATAGGAAACGACTACCCTGAACTGCAGGGACAGCTGCTGATTGCGGTCACCGAGCGTAGAACCAAAGCACAAATCGACGAATTTGCCGACAGATTGGAGGCCCTGCTATGAGCAACAACGAGCTGGAACGGGTTAAACCTGCTGGCAATGATAACGTGAAACATGATCAACCACTTATATTTGAGATCAGCAAACCGGGCCGCATCGCTTATTCCTTGCCCGCATGCGACGTAGCGGCGCCCGACATCACGGAATGGATCCCTTCGCATCTGCTGAGAAGTCGTCCCGCACAGCTGCCGGAGGTGTATGAGGTAGATGTCATCCGACACTATACGGCACTATCGCGCCGCAATTTCGGCATAGATAACGGATTTTATCCACTAGGCTCCTGTACGATGAAATACAACCCCAAAATCAACGAAGATGTCGCGCGTTTCCCCGGCTTTGCGAAAATTCATCCATATCAGCCTGTGTCGTCCATCCAAGGAGCATTGGAGCTGCTGCACACGCTGCAGACCGACCTGGCTGAGATTACCGGAATGAGTAAAGTCACCCTGCAGCCGGCTGCCGGCGCCCACGGCGAGTGGACCGGACTGATGATGATCCGCGCGTATCACGAGAGCCGCGGCGAGCACCGCACCAAGGTGGTTGTCCCGGACTCTTCGCATGGTACGAATCCCGCAAGCGCAGCCATAGCCGGCTTTCAGACCGTGACCATCAAATCGGATGCGAACGGTCTAGTGGATCTTGCAGAGCTCCGAAGGGCGGTCGGCCCGGATACAGCGGCGTTAATGCTCACCAATCCGAACACTCTCGGGCTGTTCGAGCAGCAAATCCTTGAAATCGCCGAGATCGTGCATCAAGCGGGAGGCCTCTTGTATTACGATGGCGCAAACTCCAACGCAATTATGGGCATCGCACGCCCCGGCGACATGGGCTTTGACGTCGTGCATTTGAACCTTCACAAAACGATGAGCACACCGCACGGCGGCGGCGGCCCCGGCGCGGGCCCGGTTGGGGTGAAAAGCGCGCTTGTGCCTTTTCTGCCTTCACCGACCGTTGAGCGTGACGGGCATGGAACATACTATTTGGAGTATGATCACCCTCAATCCATCGGCAGAGTGAAGTCCTTCCACGGAAACTTCGGCATATTGGTGCGGGCGTACACTTACATTCGCAGCTACGGTGCGGAAGGGCTCAGGCAGGTGTCCGAGTGCGCCGTCCTGAACGCAAACTACATGATGCGCAGACTGCAGCCATACTACGATGTTCCGTTCGAGCGAATCTGCAAGCACGAATTCGTCTTGTCCGGTAGAAGATTACAAAAATTCGGCGTGCACACATTGGATGCAGCCAAACGCCTTCTCGATTTCGGTTATCATCCGCCAACAATCTACTTCCCTCTTAATGTGGAAGAATGCATTATGATTGAACCCACCGAAACGGAAAGCAAAGAAACGCTGGACGCTTTCATTGATACTATGATTCGTATCGCACAGGAAGCACAGCATGAACCTGAACTGCTGCTGAATGCGCCTCACACGACCGTCGTCAAGCGATTGGATGAAACGCTAGCAGCTCGCAAGCCCGTTCTGCACTGTTCCTGTGGTTGGTCGTGAGTATCGCCTCCTAAGTGAGCTCCTGCCGCAACCGCCGCCTATGCGGCTTTCTCCCACCATGGCTAGCGCATATTTCACGCTGCTCGTCTGCCGCTACTTCGCTGGAAATAGATCAATACTATCGATCTCGGCAAAATGTTCTTTATGCGTAATTCGGATTGTGTTAACTCCTTTGTTCAAATGTACTTTTGCTGTGGAAAGCCCCCAATTGTTCCAGCCGGAATAAGCTGTATAGAAATTGCTGCCGGCACCCCCGTTCACCGACAACGTATGAATTGCCCACGGTCGGCCGGTGGTGCCGTTGCCGGTGCGAGCACCCACAATATAGTCGCCGGCATGTTGCGCGTACACTTGGAACTCCACATAGCTGTCAGCATGATCGATGTATCCCACCTTTTTACCGCCGGAAGCGCTTACTTCTGCTGCCGTTTGAGGACCATTGACCAGTGCTGCAGCTTCAGCCTCATAACGGTAGTGCGGTTTCTCCCCGGATGGCAGCGGAATCGGCGCGTTCGGGTTCACTGGAGCGCCCAAATGTGGGGTATCGTCTGTGTTCCAGGTAAATTGCTGTGCTCTAATATTTCTCGTCCACCCGGCGCCCTGCCATCTCGCCGTATGATAAATGATCCAATCTTCTTCTCCATCTTTAGACTTGGTAAAGCTGTGATGTCCCGGGCCATGAACGCCATTGGCAGTGGCGAAAATAGGCTTGTCTCTCTTTGTCCAAGAGGCGGAGTCAGTGAGATCGTCTGTAATGTCGGCTGTAATTAGACCCAGACAGTACGTGTCGGTCCAGCTGCCGCTGGCGGAATACACCAAGCTGATCGTGCCGTTACGAATGATGACCTGTGGGCCCTCATTCACTTGGGGGCTCGTATTCGTCTCCCACGCATAGGTAGGTGTAGCGATCATGCTGCGCTCTGAGCTGATGGTCCACGGATTGCTCATCTTCGCGATGTAAATATTCTGCTTGACGTTCGTCGTACCTTCCCATCCCGACCAGAGAAAATAGCGCTGTTTACCGACCTCCAGCACGGTGCCGTCGATCGCCCAGCGTTCCGTCGAATCACTGATGTTGCCCTTGAAGGTCCATTGTCCTTCGAACGGATCCTCGCTTGCATTCTCAAGCACATACATGCGGTGATTTTCGTTACGTCCGTCATCGGCGGCAAAATAGATGTACCACTTACCGTCTAAGAAGTGCAGTTCTGGAGCCCATATGTTTTTGCTGTACATACCTTCCGACGGCGGCGTCCAAACGGTCTTACTGTCACCTGCATCGAGTCCGCTTATCGTTCTGGAACGCCAAATCGTTACGTCTCCGCCCGTTGTCTTCGTGAAGTAGTACCAACCGTTGTTGTGCTTATACATCCAGGGATCTGCGCCATCTTGCATAAGCACGTTGTAAAAATTGCGGACCGGCTTCAGCCCCGGCTTGTCGGCGTTCACCTGCGGTGCTAACATCATGGTCATCACAACACATAGCACAGACATCAACATCCGTTTCACGAATAATCACTCCTTTTACGATTTTTTACTGTCAAATTCCGTGTGAACCATGCAAACTATCCGCCGTCGCTGCAAAAACCATTCCGCGCCGGACGATGCGGCGACAAATCAGCGGACAAACACGGCCTACGGTCCGGCCTGCGGACCAACATGCGGTTGCACCTGCGGCACGATCTACGGACAATCAACGGACCACCTGGTGCTGTATCACCCCCTTATCAATGATAGAATTCTGTGTCATTCAAATAATTCCTTTTTTGGGAGATTCAATTCCCTTCGGAATAAAAAAACAGCTTGATTTCTCAAGCTGAACTTTGATGAGCCTCCGCGCACTAACCAAACCTTTCGGGCAATGCCTTAATCATCTCCTCATACTGTAACGCGATCGCTATTTCCAAGATATGCACGGGATTTCTGTGCGCATAGGCTAACAGCAATTCTCTGTTAAACTCCTCGTCATTCATTTTCAGACTTTTTTTTATCAGTTCCATCATTGCCATCTGGTTTCTGGCATTTAACTGCTCAATCTTTTCCACAGCTAATTCAATCTCATGTTCCATGATCGCACCTCTATTGTCTCGACATTGTGATAGAAAAAACTACAAGGCAGACAGCTGCTGCCCGCCATAAAATATTAGTTCGTCCGCCGCTCTGTTTTTGTGGTTTATGAGCAAAATTTGTCTTTGGCAGCAGATTGCGTGAGTATTACTAGAATGGCTTGGCTCTCGGCAAAATGGCGCGTCAGTTGACGTCCAACGTAGTGGTGATGCAGGCGGTGCGCAAACTCAACTCTCGGTCTAAGGTTTCAAAAGGATTGCCCTTAGTGTAATTAACTGTTGATCGACCTGGTCGATACAACTGTTTTCAGGAGGGACTGCAATGTTCAAACGTATGGATGAAATTATGATCGAAATTCCAGAAGTGAATACGCCGGACCCTAATGCAGCGGCGGCTGTGCAGGAGCTGTTGGGCGGCAAATTCGGCGAGATGTCGACATTGAACAATTACCTCTTTCAATCTTTCAATTTTCGTGGAAAACACAAGTTGAAGCCATTTTATGATCTGGTGACTAGCATCACGGCGGAAGAACTGGGGCATGTCGAGCTTGTTGCGCATGCAGTGAATAAATGTATGATGGGATCCACCAGCTATGCAGAGCCCGATGCCACCCCGCTTAACCCGCTAAAAGATATGCGGCTGTCGTATCCGTTTCTTGCCGGAGCTCAAGGCTCGATGCCCATCGACTCCATGGGAAGACCCTGGAGTGGTGAATATGTTTTCAACAGCGGCAACCTGATTGAGGACCTGCTGCATAACTTTTTCTTAGAATGTGGAGCGCGGACGCACAAAATGAAAGTCTATGAAACCACCGACCATCCGGCTGCCCGGGAAGTCGTCGGCTTTTTGCTGGTGAGGGGCGGTGTGCATGTGGTCGCTTATGCAAAAGCGCTGGAAGTAGCCACTGGTGTGGACGTAACAAAGCTCGTTCCTATCCCGAAATTGAGCAATAAAGCATTCAACGAAGCTCGAAAATATGAGGAAAAAGGCGTTCACACCAAGCTGTACACTTGGAGCGACGATGATTTCAACGAAGTAGTACAGATCTGGAAAGGCGCGCATCCTGAAGACGGTCAGCCTCTGGAAGTTATACAAGGGGTTCCGAAAGGAGTACCCATCCCGGAAGCACCAATGCTGGATGAGGAATTCGCGCCCGGTATTTCGGCGGAGGACTTCCTCGAGATCTCGAAGCGCCTCAAACAAGCCGCAAATGTAAGATAACTTATGTACGTTCAGTAAACATATGAGCATACCGAGGAGGTTCAGCGCACGCTGAGCCTCTTTTTTATCGCGTGCCGATGCGGGCAGAGCCTATTTCCTCCGCACGCGTTTCCATAGCGGGCGAGAACATGTCTCCATATGGCATGAATTACCGGTTGCATACATGACTGATATTATGTAAACTATTAAATGTAGCCGGTGACACCGAGAACCGTTAATATCGCGGGGTGGAGCAGCCCGGTAGCTCGTCGGGCTCATAACCCGAAGGCCGCAGGTTCAAATCCCGCCCCCGCAACCAATATTTAACTATACGTTCAACAATAACATTTTGCACCGTATGGGTCCGTAGCTCAGTTGGCAGAGCAGTTGACTCTTAATCATCAGGTCGTGGGTTCGACCCCCACCGGGCCCATAAATACATGAAATCCCACCAGCATCGCTGGTGGGATTTTTTTTGCCGCTTCTATTCGTTCACTCGAATCGCCTGTACATGCCGGTCATAAATGGCGAGTGATCCTTGAAACCATATCGTTCGTATAATCGCACATTTCCGCGCGTGGCGTACAGTCCGGCAAACGCAACACCGTTGTGGTGCCGGCGCTTTTGTATATAGGCAAGCAAATGTTCGATAATCGTCTTTCCCAATCCCCGCCCCTGGTGCTGAGGCAAAACCGCTACCTCTTGTATGTAAAAATACATAACTCCATCACCGACAATCCGCCCCATGCCGACAACGTCGCCCTCACACACCGCAACCACGGCGTAGATATGATTGCTAAGAGATGCTTGTGTCATCCGGGTGTCTATAGGGCCCCAACCCACGGCCTCCCACAGCTTTTTATGCTCCGCCGGTGTAGGCGCACGTTCAACGATTTGATATTGCCGCATTGGCGAAGTTCCCATCCTTGTACAAAAGATAATGGCGTAATAAGGCGCAGCACGCATGTCAGCATTAAACTGCCATAGGTTTCTCTCCACAACCTTACTCTCCCCGCCGGAAGTGTTGTTTAATCATTGCATGCAGAAATTGTTGACAACGCGTTATCAGCCCATGACCAGGCCGCCATCGACAATCAGATTTTGGCCCGTAGCAGCCCTCGCCCATGGTGACGCGAAAAAAATAACGGCATCAGCCACTTCCGACGGATCAGTGACCCGACGCAGCGGCGTGGAATTTTTAATGAGCTCAAACACCTCATCGGAAGTTGCGGAGCTGGCATCAGTCTGCTTTAACAAACCGCCGGACACCATATTCACTGTTATTCCATATTGCCCTAACTCTTTCGCCATGTTGCGTGTAAATCCTAACAGTGCGGCTTTACTGGTTGTATAGTCATGATATGCGACCACAGGGTTGTGAAAAAGGTTGGTTCCGATATTGATGATGCGCCCAAACCCGGCTTCCTTCATGTCAGCTAAGCCCGTCTGTATCGTATTTAACGCACCAAGGATCGCTCCTTCGAGCTGAGCCTGATAATCCTGCCACGTAATTTTAGAGGCATCTTTTTTACTCACAGGGTCAAACTTAAAGTTGATGAGTGCATTATTAACAATAGTGGTGACGGGTCGGCCGAAGTGCTTGTCCGCTCGCTGAAACATTTCTTGTACCTGTTCGATATCACGCACATCTGCCCTCAGCGCGATAGCTTGTTTGCCGATCGTTTGCTTGAGCTGTGACGCCTTGTCCTCGCTGTGATGATAGTTGATGATAACCTTTGCGCCTTCCCTGGCGAAGCCCTGTGCAATGGCCCTGCCTAAGCCGCGGCCTGCTCCCGTAATAAGCACTACTTGATCTTTGATCTCCATCCGCTGGCGCCTCCAAATCATAAATAGCCAGATCCCGCTAGAGGGCCTGGCCGCAAAAATAAGGTAAACATAGCTTGACGTTACTTTCCTACGCTGGTATGAACCAGATCAGGTCCGAAGGGTTAAAAACCTACCGTTTTTTCTCAGCCCGACTTTCACGGGCACCCCCAGTAACACGTATTCGATGCGTGCTTTCTAATCTTAACTTTCACATATAAAAAAGTAAACAGTTAGCGCTGATCTGGCAGGATTAGCAGTATGGTGGCGCAGCGCTGGTTTGGAGACAACGGGACACATCGGTCCGGCACGCTGTCAGGCGCTCCAACCTGCAGGCTTACGGTGTATCAGTTCTATGTTACATCCCCATGCTGATTTTGTATAAATGTTTTTAGCACAAAGGCGTGATCGTTCGGATTTAATCCCACATTGCCGCCATCGGGGCCTGTTTTGCTGATGACAAACGGTCCCTTCACTATTCCGCGGGAAAAATATGGGTTCGTGGGCAAATCCATTTCCGCACCATCATGATTACAGTATAAAATATAGCCATTTCCCAGCTGAACACATTGCAGCGAGCCGTTGACCAGAGCGCTCAATTCATCGGTGAACGGCTGAAGCGTCACTCCCTGCCCGGGGCGGGCCACCAAAACATTCGCCATATGCAACCTCCTGTTGAAAATAGATACTGGTTATAACATTGCCGAACTGTGGTAAAACAACCCGTGCCAGTTCCCCTTTTGCATTCGATTACTTATTCAACTGCGTGCAGACTCTGGCGTTGCAACACAGGCGAAGCAGTCCAACAGGACCGCATATCCGTAAGACTCGCGTCGGAAGATTCCCTGCGACTGCGTCCCGTAGGTGTCTGGGCCGTATCTTAGTCCCAGTATGGCGGAAAGTGGGTATGCAGCTAGAATCCCAAATGCATGATGATCGCACAAAGAGGGCTATCCCGGCAGATAAAACTTCGGGATAGCCCGTTGTTGGGATTCAGCTGCGGTGCGGCCTTTTTGCCTGTCAGTCGCCGCCGCCGCCGCCATCTCCTCCGCCGGAGCTGTCGGCTGCACAGCTGTCGGAGCTGCTGTAGCTGCCGCTGTCACCGCTGCTGCCCGACGAGGAGGATTTAACGCTCACGGCCAGGCTGCTCTGCGTATATAGAATCGCCTGGACGGCGGCGGGCCGCAGCAGCGCGGAAGGATATGTGTCCATGCCGGACTCGCTGCCACGCGGCGTAATGCTCTTGATAAACGAGCCGCCCACATTCAGCACTAAGGCGCATGCCATAGCACGCTCTAGCCGCGCGGTGTCTGCTGCAACGTAATCCTCTCCTCGCTTCAGCCGTCGGCGCCAGGACGCGATTGCGTAACGCAATTGGGCCGCCTCTCGCGTCACACGAGTGCGCGGTATAGCCCAGAGGAAAAGAAACGACAGCAGCACTGTGACCAGATAGCCGCCTGATGCACCGTCGCTTGCCGGCTGCGCTCCGAAAATAAAGCAAAAGACCAAGAATAACACCGTGTATCTCTTGCGCCGATATTTGTACCCCGCCCACAATGCCAAAATTCCAAGCACCGAAGCGGTAATTGCCAGCGCCTGCCACTTCATTACATCAGCGTAGTACAAGTACAATAGTACGACATAATGCATCGCCATAAGCGGGCGCACGAGCCGTTTCATGGGAGTGTATTCTCCGAGCAGGGAGGCAAACGGCTCGCTTGCCTGCAGGAGAGACAGCCAAACCCGGAATCGTTCCTCGAACGCGGTCAGCTTTTTATAATAATAATTAGCTCGCGCGCCATAGCGCTGCTCCGTTTTGGTAGGGCCCGCGATGGCGTCAAGGGTGAAGGCTGGCTCACCCCTCGCAGGCCTACGAAACAGCCATTTCATGAGATGCAATTCGGCATCCGAAAGCTGGCTCCGGTCCCCGGTGAACACAAACCGCAGCACGGTATCCGGAGCCGCCGGGTCATCGAGGAACCGCTTCTGCGGTGTTTCCTCGTAAATCCGTATGTACCCCTTCCGGTGCAGCGCGAACACGCCAGCGATAAAGTCATGCTTCTTCATCCGGCCTTTCCGGTAAATATACGATATCAGAACCGGATCAGTGTTTTCCAACTGCTCCGGCGTGATCTCCTTGCGCCTCACCCAGCCGATGAGCTTGGCTGCGGGCGAGATGTAGGCGGCGATTCCGATTAACAGAAGAACCAGCAGCCCTACAATGAGCTGCTCCGCGAGCGCGAGACGGGCCGGTCGTGCGGCGAACCGCATCTCCCTCTGTTGTTCCTCCTGCAAAATCTGCTCAATGCGCACGGCCCTGCTCTTCGTCGGAGCCTCGGTCAGGAACTCGCTTGGAAACAGCAGCCGGAGCTCTGCCGTACCTTCCACCGCCAGCTCTGCATTTTTGTACTGGATGGTTGTGCCCGAGGTGTTGGTGATTTGTCCGCCCCTGCGGTCCTGGAGAAACACATGAATTTGGTCTTTATTGAAAGCCCGCGGCAGGATGATATCCAGCGTCACATTAGCAAGCGGCCTCTCATTGCCCGTGAAAAATTGCCAATCCAACTCCCCTGTCCTGACATATTTGGATGCCGCTTGATCCACGCGGTAGCGGTAATAGACCTGCTTCGTTGCGCTGTATGCCGCATTGTAAATGTAAAATGTGTAATCATCCGCGTTGTATTCGACCTTAAGCGGCTGCAGCCCCTCGTGAGAAAAGCGGCCGAGCGGCTGATTGTTCGGAGCGACATACGCCTCGAAGAACTCAATACCGTTATGGCCTTCTTCTTGCAGATACCGCTTGGTACCGCTGTAGCTTCCGTCGAAGGTGTACGTGAATAACTCCTCCACATACATATCCCCATCCGGCAAAACCTGTGCTCTTGCGCTGACCTGATCAATCGTGTAGTCCTCTCCCGTCTCCCAGCCACTCAGAAATAACACTGTCGGCAGGAGTAACAGCGCCAGCCATTTGTTCATGCGATCACCTCGTGATCTATGTATTTGATAAAAGGCGACCTCACCAATAGTAGGAGACCAACTGGTAAATATGCCACGTCAATTCTCTCAAATTTCCAGTTAATTGTTAAGGGAACAATAGACTATTTTTGGTAAACTGACTGCGTATGCCGTGCGACGTCCGGCCAGCACAAAGAAGCCGAGGCGGCTTGACCTCGGTCTTTATTTGCAAGCACAACATCTTGGGGGATGGCTGTGTCAGGGTTGAGATGTCGGCCTAACGATAATTTCATTTACGGACACAGACGGTGGCTGCTGAATTGCATACACAATAGCGTTGGCTATATCTTGAGGTCGCAGCGGCTGTATATCTCCCATTCGACTGAACACAGCTGCTACGTCCTCATCCGTGATAGTGTGAGTGAGTTCGGTGGCTACTGCGCCGGGTGAAATAATGGTCGTACGAATTTTCTGTTCCGCACTTAGTTCTTTTCGCAGCCCCTCTGTGATAGCCCTGACGGCGTGCTTTGTGGCACTATACACGGCACTGGTTGGAAAAATTTCATGTCCCGCAACCGAAGAAACGTTGATGATATGTCCATCGTTCTGTTCGGCCATATGCGGATATACGGCAGCGATGCCGTAAAGCACGCCCTTGATGTTCACGTCCACCATACGGTCCCATTCGTCCACCTTCAATTTATTAATAAACGAGAGCGGCATCACTCCGGCATTGTTAATGAGGATATCGATCTGCCCGAAGCTTTCAATGGTCTCTTTTGCAAGTGCTTCCATGTCATTCCGCGACGTCACATCCGTGACCTTATACACAACTTGCCCGCCGGTCTGATTGATCTCCTCTGCCAGCTGGCGCAGCCGATCTTCACGCCGCGCGGCCAACATAACACGCAGCCCCTGTTTTGCCAGCTCCTTGGCCGTCGCTTCTCCTATCCCACTGCTCGCGCCTGTGATAATTGCTGCTTTATTTTCCATGTTAACGCTCCTTTTTCACTGGTGGATGAAAACTTCTTTATTAGCATGCCGGTTGCAGCGTGATTTAACCGTCGCCTGCCCTTCGTGCTATGAATAACTTCCCATGTTTCAAGCACAATAAAAAGGTCGCCGCTAGAAAACCCATAACATGAGGTTGTGCTGCATTAGACACTGCGGGGTCAGCCAGAAAAGGAGCGGTTACCACAAATGAAAAAGCATAGCGTTTTTTACATATCCATCCTGCTCACGATATTATTTATCGTGTGGGGCGGCTTTTTCACCGGGCATTTCACGCGAATAACGACAGAGGCTTTTGACTTCATGATTGACTACCTCGGGTGGGTGTACGTGGCTACCACGTTTTTTCTGGTGCTTTTCTCCGTCTACTTGCTGTTCTCCAAATACGGCCACATCCGACTGGGCAAGGCCGACGCCGAACCGGATTTCAGAACCGCCTCCTGGCTGGCGATGTTATTCGGAGCCGGGATGGGCGTAGGCATCGTATACTGGGGGGTTGCAGAGCCGGTGACGCATTACACGGAACCGCCGTACGGGGAGCCCTACACGCCTGCAGCGGCACTGCTTGCGATGACGTACTCCTTTTTTCATTGGGGCTTGCAGCCATGGGGGATTTACACGGTCATTAGTTTGGTGCTCGCCTATTTTCAATTTAACAAAGGGTTGCCGGCAACGGTCAGCTCGGCTTTTTATCCCCTGTTGAATGACAGAATCCATGGCCCGATCGGCAAAACCATCGATATACTGTCCGTCTTCGCTACGGTTTTCGGAATCGCCACCTCGCTAGGGCTGGGCGCCATGCAAATTACAGCGGGTCTTCATGCGCTGTTTGACGTGCCGAACATTTTGTATGTGCAGCTGATCGTGATCGGTACGGCCACGGTTCTGTTCATCATTTCAATAACTACCGGACTGGAAAAGGGAATTCAGTATTTGTCCAACGCTGCCATCATCTTGTCTGTTTTGATCATGCTTATGGTGCTAATGCTTGGGCCCACCACTGCCGTGTTCAACATCTTTTTCACGACCTTGGGCAATTACTTAGGTGAGTTCGTCGAAATGAGCTTAGGATTGAACCCTTTCGGGGAAAATGATTGGCTTGGCACGTGGACCCTATTCTATTGGGCGTGGTGGATCGCGTGGTCTCCATTCGTAGGTATGTTCATCGCTCGGATTTCCAGAGGCAGGACCATACGGGAATTTGTGATAGGCGTACTATTCGTGCCGACGTTTGGTACATGCGCTTGGTTTGCGGTATTTGGCGGATCGGCACTTCACATGATTGAAAACCTGGATCAGCCGGAAATGGCGAGAGAAATCACAGCCGATGTTTCGCTCTCAATTTTCAGGTTCTTCGAGCATTTCCCGGCGAGTCCCGTATTGAGTGCGTTGGGGTTCGCTGTCGTATCCATCTATTACATAACGGTGGCTGATACATCCACATTCGTATTGGGTATGCTGAGTGAAAGAGGGAGGCTGAATCCTAGCACGGCCATCCAAATAACATGGGGAGTGATCCAATCGGCCACGGCGGCCGTGCTCCTGTTGTCCGGTGGCTTAAACGTGCTGCAAACGGCGTCCCTCGTCGCCGCATTCCCGTTTGCCATACTTTTGATGTTGATGTGTTGGGCACTGTTGAAAGGGTTGAACAGTGAACTTCCACGCGGAAAAAAATAACGAGCATCCACGCGTTCTGATAGATATTGCATAAAACACAGCCCCTCGGCAGCACGCGGGCAGCGAGACTCTATCCGTGTGAGTGTGCTGCTTAGGGGTGTATTTCATGGTGAAATTGCATGCGCCGGAAAATGCGGCAAAATTTCTTCTCCGATCTCCTCTATCATCTCGTCTATCGGCCGCTTTGCGAAGTATGGCACAAACGCCAGGTGGTTGACTCCGATTTCCTGGAATTTCATCAGCAAATCCAATAGATGCTTCCGTCCCACGCGATATCCCAATGGAATTGGTGTGGGCACGGTATCGGCGTTTTCCGATAAATCTACATACAAGGTCTGCGTGAATGGTTTAAATATGCCAGGAAACTTTCTGTTGACCAATGTACGATACTCTTGAATTAGCGCTGCCTGTTCTTTTAGACCTCGCGGATACTGAATCCAGCCGTCTCCATGTGCCGCAATCCATTCAAGCGATTGCTGGCTAAAGCCGGTGACCATGGTCGGGATGGCCGTGACAGGCCTTGGAATCAATTCCATTTCGTTGGCCTCTATAATACCCTGGTTGGATTTAATGGTCGGGTTGTCTTCATTGAGCAGCCGGTCCAGGAAAAGATAATTCTCCTCAAAAATCTCTCCTCTTTGTTCGCGCGCCACACCGAGGGCTATAAAGTCTTTTTCGCGATCTCCTGATGCAACTCCCATGATCAGCCGATCAGGAAACAGCCGATCGACAGAGGCTGCCTCCTTAGCGACGCGCACAGGATGACGAAGAGGAAGAACTACACTCGCTGTGCCCAGTGCGATGTGATCGGTCTTTGCAGCAAGATAGGTCAAATAGATCCACAAATCGTACACTTGCCCATGGTCGTCAGCAGCAAGGTTTCGCACCGTGACATCGCGCAGCCAAATACAAGCTAAGCCAAAAGCTTCTAGTTTTCTCGCTAATTCAACTGTGTTTTCCATTCTTGGGAGTGAGCTCGTCATGGGTTCGAATGGAATGAGGAACCCCAGAGTCATTTTGTCTTGTTGGTACATGCGTTGATATGCACCATGCCGTGCAGCACTCATGTCATTGCTCCTTTTCTGAACTTGTGGACATTCTCTATCATTTCCCGTTGCAATAAAAAAACATCGTATGGAATACGATGTTCTCGCTAATACCGTGGGATCGGATCCACGGGATGAATAGTCCTTGATCAGGTCAATTAAAGTTCGACGTTATGGTACACTTGCTGTACATCTTCCAAGTCTTCCAAGGCATCGATCATCTTTTCAAACTGCGCTTGTGAATCTTCGGCAAGAGTTAAGTAATTTTGTGCCAGCATGGTTAGTTCCGCTACTGTGAATTCAGTAATTCCGGAGTTTTTAAACGCTTCTTGCACGACGTGGAACTGGTCAGGCTCTGCATATACGATAACGGCGTCATCTTCTTCTATAATGTCTCGAACATCTACATCCGCTTCCATCAACATCTCAAGCACTTCGTCAGCTGATTTGCCTACGAGGCCGATGACAGCCGTGGCATCAAACATATATGCCACCGAGCCACTAACTCCCATACTGCCGCCGTTTTTGGTGAATGCAGCCCGTACCGATGAAGCAGTCCGGTTGACGTTGTTCGTCAACGCATCGACGATCACCATGCAGCCATTCGGCCCAAAGCCCTCATAGCGCAGCTCTTCATAGCTCTCTTCCCCGCTGCCCTTAGCCTTCTCGAGGGCACGGTCGATAATTGCTTTAGGTACGTTGTACGTTTTAGCCCGCTCCAACACCACTTTTAACGCGCGGTTCGCCTCCGGATCCGGCTCACCCTTCTTTGCGGCTACATAAATCTCCACTCCGAACTTGGCGTAAATACGACTCGTGTTGGCGTCTTTTGACGCTTTTTTTTCTTTGATATTATTCCACTTACGGCCCATATGTCCCCGCTCACTTTCAATATTGAATCTGCACAATCACCGTTAGGACTATGCGTTTGTTAATTACACACATTGTCCATTATATCCTGAAAAGCCCGCTCGCACAAATGCCAACGCTATCATTATGCGTCTTGATCACTCGCAACCGCGCGTTAGAGCACACTCTGCTTGTACCTGTTTTTTTGACGTCTACAGCGCCTGGTCCGCTTGTTGTTTAATGTCAGCGGCCGAAGCATCCGGGTAAGTGGCCACGCGTCGACACGGTAACGTTGTTACCTGGTATTTACCTGACAGTGGCGCTGCGGTGAGATCGATAATATTGCTCGGACTGGCAGCTGAGTAATGTGTGGGCAAAGATGATATAATGGTTTACATTCCATTTTTTAGGACTAAGGAGGCCGTGCATGGACTGCAGAATTGGTTGTGCCGCCTGCTGTGTGGCTGTTTCCATCTCTTCGCCGATTCCCGGCATGCCTCAGGGCAAGCCCGCCGGGGTTCCCTGCATTCAGTTGACAAGCGATAACCGCTGTCGTCTGTTCGGTCATCCGGAGCGTCCGGCTGTGTGCAGCAGCCTGGCACCGTCCGTGGAGATGTGTGGGCAGTCCAACGAGGAAGCTTATCGGATTTTAAGTTTGTTGGAGCAAGCGACTAGCCCTGTAATACGAATTGATTGCGCAACTGTACCAATACTTGGAAAACCGCGCAGCAGCGCCGGTGAAACATGAATCCAAGGGTGTGACTATGATAGAATAGGCACATGAATACTTATCTTAGAGAAACGTCAGCATTGCAGCGGAATCACGTTGTGCCGGACTCGTCGTCCGGGCGACCCCGGCGTGCAATGCGAAGAAAACGCAATGTCGGCAAATTTTTAATTTTTGCGTTATTGATTGCGACAGCGATCGCTTTCGGGAAGGACATGCCGTCGCTAGAAAGAATTGTGCCTGATGTGAAACCGCGAGAAGTCCCGCCCGTTACCGCTCTGCATCCGGTCGTCGCCCAAAAGCAAGCGGAGCTGGTGGCAGCAGCCAAACGGAAGGGCATCGTTATCCTAATCACTGACGGCTTCCGCAGTGTGGAGGAACAGAATGCCTTATACCAGCAGGGGCGAAGCACCAGCGGACGGATCGTGACGCACGCGGAGGGCGGAGAGTCTTACCATAATTACGGCCTCGCAATCGATTTTGCACTGCGCAGCAATAACGGAAAGGCGATTTGGGATATGAAGTTTGATGGCAACGGCAACGGACAATCTGATTGGATGGAAGTCGTCACTCTTGCCAAGCAATTGGGGTTTACATGGGGCGGTGATTGGCATAGTTTTCCGGATTATCCCCACTTGCAGATGGATTTCGGTTATTCAATTCGGGAGCTGCGTCGGGGAGAGAGACCACCTGCACTCAATTCCTGAGCCGTCGGTATTGCCTGACGCTGTTTATTCCATACATAGCAGCACCATGCTCGGATGGCTTTTTCGCTCGCGCCAGCTTAAGCTGCTCTAACCCGGCGGAATGCCGCATATGATGTCATTGACAATCATTTGCGGCTTTTTTGTGCTGCGAGGCTTTATGCGAGGCATCCATTTGCTTACCGCTCTAGGCTGACGGGTAATTACATGCGAAAGTTATACTTTTTTTTGAAATGGAGGGTTAAATTTGAAATTGCTGAAAAAGTCTATCGTGACCATGATGACACTGTTCTCCGCTGTTACACCTGCCCTGGCGGCGGTACCCGGCGTCGATTCGTCGGCGGAAGGCACCGCTAACGGCATTGTTGCCGTGTCGCATCCATTAGCGGCCGAAGCCGGGCGAAGCATTCTGCAGCAGGGCGGAAACGCGGTCGACGCGGCGGCTGCCATCCAGCTGTCACTCAACGTAGTGGAGCCCATGATGTCCGGAATTGGCGGCGGCGGTTTTATGATGATTTACCGAAAGGATAGCAATAAAATCGACATTATCGACAGTCGCGAGGTTGCGCCTGCTAACGTGACTCCTAAGCTATTTCTCGATGCAAACGGTCATCCTGTCCCGTTCGAGGAGCGGCACACTAACGGCAAAGCGGTAGGCGTGCCGGGTACTTTGAAGGGAATTGAAACGACTCTGGCCCAGTACGGCACCATGACGTTGAACGAAGTGATCGCCCCCGCTATCGATCATGCCGAACAGGGGGTTACCGTGAATTGGGCTACCGCCAAGTACATACAGAACAATATCCAGAAGCTGCAGAAGTTCGGAACGGCAGCCAACGTCTTCGCGCCGGGAGGCTCGCCGTTGAAGGAAGGCGATTTGTTGGTGCAGCCGGATCTGGCCAAAACGCTCCGGCTAATCAAGGAAAACGGCTCGGATGTGCTCTACAACGGCGAGGTCGGTGAGGCGTTAGTTGCCGAGGTGAACAAGCGCGGCGGCAGTATGACAATGGATGATATGAGAAACTACACAGTGGAATGGAGAGAACCGGTTCGCGGCACGTATCGAGGATATGAAGTGGCTTCCATGTCGCCCCCCAGCTCCGGAGGTCTTACCGTTTTGCAAATTCTGAAGTTAATGGAGGGCTACGACGTTCAGGCAATGGGGGTCAACTCGGCGGATTATCTCCATCGTCTGCTCGAGTCCATGCATCTGGCCTACGCGGACCGGGCGGCGTTTATGGCTGACGAAGATTTTTACCCGGTGCCAAAACAAGGACTGCTGGACGACCGGTACATCAACGCACGGAGACAGCTCATCAATCCGAGCGCGGCCACCCCTTCCATCCAAGCCGGCGACCCCTGGCAATACGAAGACACAGCAGCCTCTGCCAAAAACGTGCCGCAAGAAAAGAAACCGACAGGCCAAACCACACACTTCTCCGTGATGGATCGCTGGGGCAATCTGGTCTCCTATACCACTACCATAGAAATGGAGTTCGGTTCCGGAATTATGGTTCCCGGCTACGGATTCATGCTGAACAACGAAATGACCGACTTTGACGCAGAGCCCGGCGGTGTCAACCAGGTAGAGCCTGGCAAGCGGCCGCGCAGCAGCATGTCGCCTACGCTCGTGCTTAAGGACGGAAGGCCGTTTATGGCCGTTGGATCTCCCGGGGGTCCGACTATCATTGCATCTGTCGCCCAAACGATTCTGAACGTGATCGACCACAGGCTTCCTTTGCAGCAGGCGATTCTCACACCGCGCGTTTATTCAAGCTCCTACCCCCATGTAGAATGGGAGCCCGGCATCCCGCAGGAAGTCGTACTTGAGCTGCTTGGCAAGGGCCACCGTTTCGCGGAAAAACCGGACGATATAGGCAACGTACAGGCCGTGATATTCGATGCAGACAGCGGTAAAATGTACGGAGGAGCCGATAACACCCGCGAGGGCACGGTGTCGGGTGTGGACGGCGCAGCGTTCACGGTAAGCCGGCCCCAACCTGCCGTGCCGCCGATGGAAGCTGTATTCACGCTGAAAGTCAATGGGCTCACCTATCCTTACACGGCGGACCAGACGCTAATCAAGGATGGCATCAGCTACATCGCAGCCGCCCCGCTCACACTCGGTCTCGGCATTGATAGATCGAGCCTAACTGCCAACACGGTCGTTTTCGACGGTCAGCCCTATCTGCCCGTGAGAGCAACCGCGGAGGCTTTGGGCTATGACGTCACCTGGAATGATTCAGAGCGCACAGTGTTATTGGCGAAGGAGATGGAAAAGGCGTCTGATCAGGTAGAAAAAGCGTATCAGGAAGATAAGTTTAAAATCACCAGATAGTGGCACAGTAAAGACGCTGGATTAATAGAAGGAAAGCACCGGGAGCTAGTCACGGTGCTTTTCGTTCTGCAAACAGCGGCTGCACTCCGCTGGCGCAGCCGGCAGTCTGTCATGGCGCTGATTCGGACGACATCCGCTGACGTGTGAGTTCACTCCCCTGACGCCAAATGTCGCACCGGCCGCCTGTCCCTCTCCCCCGCTTCTTTCGCGCCTGCCGACGCGCCGTTCACATGCCATTTCGCATAACCATTCCCGCCATTGCATTCACATGGATGCGGGACGCGCACACCGTGCAGGCCGCGGTATATTTTCGCCGCAGATTTCCATCCTAAGGAAGAAAGCAAATGCACAGGAGGTCAGCGAATGTCAAATACGAAGCACGCCTTTCCGCCCCAACATCAGGACAGACAGCCCGGTATAGAGGCCAACATGACCCCAAAACCCGATTTCGAGAAGAAAGACTATAAAGGCTCAGGTAAACTCAGCGGAAAAGCAGCCATCATCACCGGTGGCGACAGCGGGATCGGCCGGGCGGTCGCCGTCGCGTTCGCCAAAGAAGGCGCCGACGTTGCCATCATGTACCTCAATGAGCATGTAGATGCCGAGGAAACCAAGCGTCAAATACAACAGGAAGGCCGCAGATGCGAGACGATCGCAGGTGATATCGGTGATGAACGATTCTGTGGCGAAGCAGTTGAGCAGGTGGTACAAGCGTTCGGCCGGCTCGACGTTGTAGTGAACAACGCTGCCGAGCAATACCCGAAGAAAAATATCCTAGATATCTCCGCAGATCAGTTGGAACAAACGTTTCGCACCAATGTCTTTGCCATGTTCTATATGACGAAGGCGGCTTTGCCCCATCTGCGGCCAGGGAGTACAATTATCAATACGGCATCTGACAGCGCGTATCAGGGAACGGCGGACATGCTCGATTACGCAGCCACTAAAGGCGCCATCGTGTCATTCACCCGTTCACTTGCCCTGCAGTTAATTGGAAAAAACATACGGGTCAACGGCGTATCACCGGGTCCGATTTGGACGCCGTTCGTGACTGCCACCCTGACCGAAAAGCAAGTCGCAAATTTCGGTACGACGACCCCTATGAAGCGGGCTGGACAGCCGGAAGAGCTAGCACCGGCTTACGTCTATCTTGCCTGCGATGACTCCTCATACATGGCCGGGCAGTTTTTACATATCAATGGTGGTACCATAGTCAATGGATGACTTGCCGAAAGTTCTGTGTGCGCAGGTCTCACCTTGTCCCATGACAGCTCAGCTGCCGACTCCCAACTGAGAGCCTGACATAAGCCACGCAATAGCGCACAGTGCGAAGGGCTTCATGCAGCGATCACCGTTGCATGAAGCCCTCGTACATTTTTGCCGACAGCTCCTCCGCTTCTCGAGCCGATACCAACAGACGCTCTTCCGTGCCGCCGTAGCCGATTTTTTGCTTACCTGTAAACAACTCACTGAATACGGAATCCGCAAAATCATCCAGCGGCGCACCGAACGTGTGCAGCCCCACCCCGCCGAGATCTGTGTTGACTGCAGGCGGCAGCACCTCGAGCACTTCCACACCTGTGTCGGCAAGCTGAATCCGCAGGCTCACCGTAAACGAGTGCAGAGCGGCTTTGGTTGCACTGTAAATGGGCACCCACGCTCCGGGTGTAATAGCTAAGCCGGACGAAACATTGATTATTGCGGCGTGCTGTTGTTTTCTCAAATGTGGAACGAACAGCATCGTCAGATGTACAGGCGCGTCAAAATTGGATTGGATTTCCTTCTGGTAATATTCCCACTCGTCTTTAGCGTCAAGCAGATCTACGCGCTGTTGAATTCCGGCGTTGTTGATCAGTACGTTGAGCTGCGGAAATTCCCTTGTCGCCCATTCAAGCAGCTCCTGCCGCTGCGATGTATCCGATACGTCGCATACCTTGATGTGCAGCCCCGGAAAAGTCGTTGCCGCTTCCTGCAGCTTCTCGTGTCGCCTCCCGCAAACGATCACAGTGTTGCCCGTCTTCAAGAAACGTTCCGCCAAAGCAAGGCCGATGCCCGACGCACCGCCAGTGATTAGCACCGTGTTTCCATCCCTTTTCACGTCTCAACGCACCTTTCTCAAGTTCAATAACTTCCAACTGTTAGTTTATCCGAATATTTGTAAAAAAAACTACGGCGATCTTTTTCGCAGCCACCAGGGCATATCGCGGAACGGGGACCTCATATAATAGATCGTTTCCTTAGTTGGGGCACTCTTACCGCTGCTGTAGCGTCACACAGTGCCGCAAGTCATGTCCCGGGGAACAATTCGCATAACATCGACACCTAGGGGAGAAGAGCTTTGTTACAGCACAGAGTGATATCGCAAATCATGGGTTTGACAACGCTGCTTGCCGTGGCCGGTTTCGGAGCAATCGTTGTTTACACTGTGATTGAAAGCCCGATTGTCAAAGTTGATGAGCAAACCCAGATCAAAAAAATGGTGGAAGACGCGGCTCGTCTGAGATACCCTGACGCGAAATACGTACTGGCATATCAGGTGAAGATGTCACTGGGGGAAGACACAGGTTCTCCTTTCAAAAAAGATGTCGCCACGGTGCATGTGACTATGCAGTTCGACACTGAGGAAGTGACGAAATATTTCTGGTTGACAAGATACAGCGGACAGAACTGGCAAATTGTCGATGTTATAGGATGATGGAGGAGCTCAGGCTGCCGCGGCAGCCTGCTGTTTTACAATCTTTCCGCAATTTTACGGGCGGTTTGCTCTCCGTTTGCGATACAATCCGGAATACCGACACCATAATAGGACGCCCCAGCCAAGAGGACGTTAGGATACCGCTCGGCTAGTTGGTTTTCCAACGAGCGTACGATTTGCGGGTGCTTCAAATGATAGTTGGGCATGGAGTTATGCCACTTGGTCACTTCAACTGATACCGGTGTGGCCGTGATACCCATACTGTCTTGGATATCTTTCCGTGCTACCTGCTTTAGCTGTTCTTCCGTCATCTGCTGGAGCATTTCATAGTGAGGGCCGACGCTCTTATAAAATAACCGTACCAGCAAATTATGCTGCGCCGAGGTGTGCTGCCATTTGCGGCTGGTCCATGTGCATGCGTTGCACTTCAGCCCGCTGTCTTCCGCGGCGATGAAACCTGTCCCATCCTTGGGCAGCTGACTGTCCGGGATGTCAAAGCCAAGATACACACTGATCAAGGAGCTATTTTTCAACTGCTCGAACTCTTTATCAAGCCTTTCATCATTCATAAGAGATCGCGCCGCGTCATGCAGCACGCTGAGCACAATGAAGTCCGCTTCGATCTGCGTGTGATTGGAGCAAGTAACCGTATACCCGTCCTGCCGTTTCTCGACCTTCTCAGCCCGAACGCCTCGGTATACGTCAACAACGGTTAACCGCTCTGCCAGTCTGTCAATTAAGGAAGAGACACCATGTTGAAACGACAAAAATTTCTTGTCACCGTTGGCCTGGAATTTTTGTTTGTTGGCTGACAATCCTTGAATGATGCTGCCGTACTCATTTTTATAATCAAGCAAGTAAGGCAGTGTTGACGCAATCGTCAGGTCTTCCAGCCTGCCGGAATACACCCCGGACAACACCGGCGAAATTTGCTTTTCCACCAGCTCTTTGCCTAGAAAATACTGGAGGAACGCCCCAATGGAATCCTCCTTGGTAAAGGCTTCATTCGGCGTGTACAAGTCTCTTAAGGCATCAACCTTGCCCTGTGCCGATACAAGCTCAGTCGTAGCCAACGATTCCAAGCTCAGTGGTATACCGAATACGGCATCCTTCGGAATCTGCTTCAATTCGCCATCGGTGTAAATGAAGGACACTCCAGTGGCGTTATACACGACCGCCTCCTGTAAGTCCAGCTCATGCAGCAGGGGTGACACGTTCGTTTTCCGCGCGACAATGGAATCCGCTCCCGCTTCCATAATGAATTCGCCCTCTTGCACTGTCCTGATCTTGCCGCCCAAAGCCGCGTCCGCCTCCAGCAGAACAATTTTTGCCTCTCTCTGCTCAGCTTGTAGCGTCTTCTCCAGATAGTAAGCGGTGGCCAACCCCGTGATCCCCCCGCCGATGATAACTATTGTTTTCAAAGTGCTTCCACCTGCCTTGCTAACGGTATGTAATAAAAAGCTCCCCATTGCTGCTGCCAACAATACACATATGCTTGTCACTATTATACGTCCTTTCATCTTCGACCACCATTTTTGTTGCAGCCTGTCCCTTGTTCAGGCGAGCACAGAATATATGCCGCCTCCAGTGGGGAGCATATTTCCATGGAAGACTCTGCCGCGGACGAGGTGTTAAGCGTTGCTTGCTGCTATTTTGCGATTGTTTAAAGGATCCCCCCCGCGTATTCTCGTGGCGGGCTTTGCGGCGATCATTCTGATCGGGGCCGTACTATTATCACAGCCTTTCGCCTCAGCTGAAGGAACGGCACTTCGGTATTTGGACGCGATCTTTACCGCCACATCAGCAACGTGCGTGACCGGACTCACGGTGGTGGATACCGGCAGATATTTTTCCGTACCGGGGCAGCTCATCCTGCTGCTATTGATTCAAATCGGCGGGCTCGGATTTATGACGATGAGTACGCTAATCGCTATTGTGCTGGGCAGACGGATATCGCTTCGGGAACGGATCGTTTTACAAGAGGCGATGGGTCAGCAGCACATGCAAGGAATAGTGGATCTCATCAAACGGGTGCTGCAGTACTCGCTTACGATTGAGGGCATCGCCGCGGTACTATTTACGATACGGTTCGCAAATGATATGCCCCTTGGCCAAGCTGCGTATTTCGGAGTTTTTCATGCGATTTCGTTTTTCAACAACGCGGGATTTGACCTGTTCGGTGAATACCGGAGCCTAACGCCATACGCGGAAGATCCATTTGTCAATATCGTCACTATGGCATTGATCATTTTGGGCGGGATCGGCTTTGTCGTGATCAAGGACCTGCTGGAATACCAGCGAGCTCGAAAAAAACTTTCACTGCACACAAGAGTCGTTCTCTCGATGACCGCCTTTCTCATTTTGTTTGGTGCAGCTGTGTTTTTTATCTTTGAGTATACAAACACGCTGCAACCGCTAAGCTGGCGAGGCAAAATTCTGGCTTCATTTTTTCAGTCAGTCAGTCCGCGCACGGCTGGCGTCAACACGGTAGAGCTGGATGACCTGCGTCAGGCGTCCCAGTTTTTCCTGATCATCTTGATGTTCATTGGTGCCGGTCCCGGCTCCACCGCGGGCGGGATCAAAATTACCACTGTCGCAGCGCTGCTTGCTGGGGTGAGAACGATGCTGCAGGGCAAAAGAGACATCGTCCTTTTTCATCATCGGTTAGCTCCGGACCGCATCTTAAAAGCTCTAACGGTGGCTACTCTCGGTGTGGCCCTTGTCGTTGTGGTGACAATGGTATTGTCGGTAACCGAACAAGCATCGTTTATTCGCATATTATTCGAAGCGGTGTCGGCCTTCGGAACGGTAGGATTATCCACTGGGATCACGCCGGAGCTCAGTGATATCGGCAGAGCTCTGTTAATTTTCACCATGTTTGCGGGCAGACTAGGACCTATCACATTGGCATATGCCCTTCGCCCGAAACAGGAGAAGGATTTGTTCCGGCATCCGGAAGGCAAGCTCATTATCGCTTAGAGTCCATGCCGCTTCCGCCCGGCCGCTGCCCCAGCTCTTTACAGTGCGTAGCGGCTGTGCCTGGAGGCGGAAACACGGCTGCAGCGGCATACCCCGATCCTGCTGTCAAGTGTACATCAATAGGGGGTCCACCGTAGTGTCTTGGCTTTTTCATAACGCTCATTCACATACGACCAATTGACGACATTCCACCAGGCATCAATATAATCCCTTCTCCTATTCTGATACTTCAAATAGTACGCGTGCTCCCACACGTCCAGCACCAGCAAGGGAACTACGTCCCATTGCGACAGGTTTTGGTGTTTTTCCGCCTGCAGTATTTCCAATCTGTGCGACCGTGGCGACCATACGAGAATCGCCCAGCCGTTGCCTTGGACTTTCTCCGCTGCAGCGCTGAAGTGGTTCTTAAACGCTGAAAAAGAACCAAAATCCTGCTCTATTTGATCACGCAGGGCTCCTGTCGGTTCACCGCCTCCTTCCGGCGTCATGTTATACCAGAAAATGGTGTGCAGGTAGTGTCCGGCACCATGGAAAGCGGCCTCGCGCTCCCAATATGCAATCAGCTCGAAATCCCCGCTTTTACGCGCCTTTTGCATCATTTTCTCCGCTTTATTTAAACCTTCCACATACGTTTTATGATGTTTATCATGATGAAGCCGCATCGTTTGCTCATCGATATAAGGTTCCAGCGCATTATAGGCATATGGCAGAGGGGGCAATGTGTGTCCCCCGATGGGCACAGGGCGCATCGACTCCGCATTTTCAATCCTGATGCTTGATTCGGTTTCCGGTCTATCCTCTGTTGCAATGATGGGGGAAGCCTGTGAAATCGATGCTGCAGTTGGTGTATGTTTGGTAAAAGGGTAGTGTTGGATGAAGTGAATAAAACCGCTGTTTAACACATGGCTTTGCGACAGTAATTGCTGCAACAGGTGGGGACTATGAGCTGTTGGTTTATCCCGGACGTTTCTTACCTTACTTTCCAAATCCCGAAATGCGTATTCCCAGCTATCTAACAGCTCGTTTCGTCCATATGAAAGCTGTGCCACTCTTAAACGGGATACATAACCAGCCCCGCGTGCACACCATTCTATGATACTTTGGTATGCTTGCTGTAGATTTGAAGCCGTCCAGCCGTAGTTTCTCAAATGATCACTCCTCACTTAAATCCATATAACCTACCTTATGCTGGTGAATGCCCATGGGTGCAGGCACTTGCCGCCGCGGTACTGTCGAGTCGGACCTGTGCGTTGGTTTCAATAAGTTTGTTCAGCGTACCAATGCCGACGTATAAATTAACTGTCGCTCCGGCCAGTATTCAAGTCTTGCTGCCTGGAGCGGCATTAATACCTGGCGAAAAAAAACCACGCTTCACGTGGTCACAATGAGGATAATTTCCTTAGTGATCAAAAAGAGCCACCATCCCTTGGTGGCTGGACTTGTATCACTTATCTGGCGTGACAGGTCCGGTGCTTCACCTGTCGACGCGCAGCTCACAAAACCGGAGCCCGAAAGCCCTGGACGACGCTCGAGTTTTATCCGATTTAAATAATGCACATGTACACTGTCACCAGGGATATTTCATAGCCCGTTCCCTTTGTTCGCTGCTATATATTAGCAATTCCCTCCGCTGCAGAACCCGCGCCCTGCTGTAACGGCAGCCTAACCCGGATGACCGTGCCTCTGCCATACTCGCTTTCAACAGTGAGACCGTACGACGCGCCGTAATGTAGCTGTATCCTCTGGTGCACGTTCCTAAGTCCGAAGCCACCACCGCTGTTACCCAAGTGAGCCTGGACATCAGAAAGCTCGTGCAGAGAATTAGATGCCTTCGACTTCAAGTGCATTAAGTTAATGTCGCCGTCCTCAAGAGACAGGAGGTTGCGCACTGCCTCGACCTGCTGCTCTGGCATGCCTGCCCCGTTATCCTTCACGGTCAATACAATATGATTGCTATCAAGGACGGCAGACACTGCAACAAAACCTGGCCGGCCGCTCTTCCGGATTCCATGGTTAATGCTATTCTCAACCAACGGCTGCAGCAGGAATTTGATCATACCGCAGCTGCTGATCGTCTGATCCATGTTGACATCCCACCTCAATTGATCGCCAAACCGGATTCCCTGAATTTTTAGATAGTAGCTCACATGCTGAATCTCATCATGAACGGAGATGAGTTCTTTCCCTTGGTTGAGCCCGATGCGGAACAGCCGCGACAGGGAGGTGACAATGTCGGCGATTCGCCTATCATCGTACTTTCGCGCCAACATGTTGACCGAATCCAAAGCATTATACAAGAAATGCGGATTGATCTGATATTCCAATGTACGCAGCTGAAGTCTCCTGAGCTTTGCTTCCTCTTCGCGGTTTTTCTCCACCAGTGCCACGATTTCATCTGACATCCGGTTTAGTGTTGCGGCCAACTGCCCAACTTCGTCGTGGCGCATCACCGGTACTTTAAGGCCGAGGAGCCCGCCGCCCACCTGCTTCATAGCATTTTGCACGACCCGCAGCGGTCTTGTGATTCGATTGGAAATAAACACCACCATCATCACGCTGTAAACGATCAGGGCCACCGAAACAAAAATAACCGCTACCAGAATGGGGCGGATCGGTGCATAAATCTCTTCCTCAGCCACCCATGTTGTGAGCTGCCAGTCCTGATTGCGCACAGCGGTATAGGCGTGCTTGCCATCGTCCAGCTGAACGATGCCGTAGCTTGTTGCATGTCCCGCACCATCGACCCCGGTCATTGCCTTAACTATGCTACGGTCCGACGTGGAAATGCGGATTCCCCAGAAGTCTGTCAGGGCAAATTGCTGCCCCCTCTCTAGTGTGAATTGCTCATAAATACTTAGGAGCTCCTGCCGATCCAGAACAATAAACAGGTATCCTATTCCATGATTCAAATCGTACTGGTTGTCGTTAATCCGGCGGTACAGCACAATCGTTTGGTCAATCCATTCGCTGCTCCACGCCGGGTAGCCGTCCAACCGGTCGGCAGTGTCACGCTTGGATTGCATGTATTCGAACATAGCGGCATCCGGCTTGGTACCATAGCTGTTGAAGCTGCTGTCCATCACATAGATCGCGCGGCAATTGTCCGTTGTTTCAGCATATGAGATCAACCGGTCCCGCAGCTCACTGCGCAGGCTGAGATGTTGCGCAGTCTGCTGCCATTGCTCTATCTTAAGAATATGCTGTACCAGAGGGTCACCGAAAATGCGAAGCGATAAATTTTCATATGCTTGCCTCCATTCGCCGATCTCTACTGAAAGGACTTGAACGGTTTGGCTCTGGTGTCGGATGTGGTTCTGCTTCAGATTGGACTGCAGTGTAAGGTAAATATATATCGCGCTAATCAGCAGCGGAATGGTAAGCAAAACGGAAAAAAAGCCGACCATTTGCGCTCGGATGGTAGTGGTCTGCCTCATTAGTCTCGTGCTCCATGTCCAATTCTGAATTGACTCGGTGTTTCCCCCACATTTTTCTTGAAAAGACTGCTGAAGTAGTGGGAATTCGCGTAGCCTGCCTTTTCAGCGATCTGATAGCTTTTTAGCCGGGTATGCTTTAACAGTGTCTTTGCTGCCGCCAACCGTTTCTGCGTTAAGTACTCCACACAAGTCATCCCTGTCGTCTGGTGAAAAATCCTGGATAAGTAGTTCGGAGTCACACAGAGCTGTGCGGCGATGCTGTTAATCGTAAGCTCGGAGTCGGAAAACCGTTCCTCTATCACTGCTTTGGCTTGATCGATTAAAAGGTTCACCAAGCTGGAATGTTTTTTGTTCTTGCAAGTCACCAACAGTTCGCATAAGCGTTGGAATAATTCCCGGATGCCTGTGCCTGACTGCGCGTTGATCAGCTCCGTGTAGGTATCATAGAATGGCGGCATACTGTCGCCTATGTCATACTCGTCCGCAACGCGGTAAATGGACCCCAGCAGTTGAACGAACGCGAGCTTGGTCATCGGCCAGGCGGTACGCTGCTGTGAAAGGGCTGTATAAAAGGGTGTCAGCAAATTTGGCTGCGCCTCCTCCCGGTACCGTAGGGTGTCCAGGATCGTTTTTTCTTCCGCGTACGGATAGTCTAGGCGTTCCTTTTTCCGGGTAGGAATCTCTTTGTACCCGATTATCCCCGTTTGATCCATCATGGTCAGTATCTGCGCGGCTTCTTCCGCCTCTCTGGCAGAATGAAAGAGTTCACTCACATCCGGATAAGCGCTTCCAATTCCGACGCATCCGTTTAGATCCAGCGTGGTTTCGAAAGACCGCAATACTATCGCCAAACTGTCCGCATTGACTTCACCACGGAACACGGCGTGCAGTTGTGAAGGTTCGATGTCGGCTATATGCGCCAATTTCTCATGCATAATCTCTTCGGTGATATTTCGGACGGCGAATTTAATCAGGTTCATGTTATGGCGCCCATATCGAGTTGCAATTGCATGCATATCCAGCTTGATGACCACGCACGACAGTGACTCAGCGTAAAGCTCGATGTCTAGCTGCTGCATACGTGCCCGGATTGCCTCCTCTCCCCTGAGTGAGCCAGACAACAATTCTACCCAAAATTGTTCAGTGATAACAGGCTTGTATTCTCGCAGCCGCTGCTTCGCCTGCTCGCTCCACTTATTTGCGGTGCGCTCACTTATGATTTCATCCACAACGGCACTCACCGCTTCTTGCAGTTCCTCCGGGAAGATGGGTTTCACCATATACCTCGCCACACCGATCTCAATCGCTTCTTGGGCGCATTCGAACTTCTCATGGCCGGTTAAAATGATGAAGCGGATGCCCGGATGTTCCGCCCTGACGGTTCTGGCAAACTCAATACCCGACATGACCGGCATGTAAATATCTGTAATGATCAAATCCGGCGGCTGTAGACGGATTAACTCAATCGCCCGGGCGGCATGGGGGGCCTCAGCCCACTCATCGAACCCTGCCGCTTTCCAATCGATTAACGTGCGCAGTCCTTCCCGGATGATTTCCTCATCATCCACACACATAATCCGCATGAAATCCCCTCCCGTTGTCCACAACATATAAGCCTGTCATTTCACCGCACCTGCCGTGAGTCCCCCGATGATTTTTTCGCTTAAACACACATAAACAACAACCGTTGGCACGATCGCTATAATCATTGCCGCAAATGCCTGAGGGTAGTTGGCCTGAAACGTCGTGAGAAAAAAACGGATAGCGACCTGTAGCGTTCGAGTGCCCTCGCTCTGGGTGAGCAGATTCGCAAACAGCAGTTCATTCCACGCCGTGATCATCAGAAAGATGGAGGCTGTCACAATACCAGGGTAACTCACAGGTAGAATAATCTGCCAAAAATTCGCATGAATGCCGGCACCATCGATGAAAGCAGCCTCTGTGATTTCATATGGTATGGAGTCCATGTAATTTTTGATGATAAACACGCTCAAAGGCAGCGACACGCCTGCGTAAACCAGTGCGACACCGAAAAGCTGATCGTATAAGCCAAGCCAATTCACAATGTAATAGTAAGGTACCATGAAAGCGTTGGTCGGGATCAACACGCCGAGCGTCAGGAATATGAACCAGCCCGATTTCCACTTGAACATATAATTAAAAATATAGGAGGCGAGCGCCGCGGCCACCAGAGCCAGGATCGTCGACACCACGGCAACGAACGTAGAATTATACAGGTACAAGGCGAACGGATGGGCTGATAACACAGCTTCGTAGTTAGTAGTGACCCATTTTGCAGGAAGTCCGAACGGATTGGAGAATAGATCGCGGTTCGTTTTGAACGACGCGGTGGCGAGCCAGAGAAACGGTACAACCATAATCGCTGTGAATCCAACGATGACACACCATTTAATCAGTCTCATGCAGCTTCTCTCCTCTCTCTCAGACGAATCAAACCAAACACGGCACCCATAATGATCAGTCCAAACAGGATGGTGAGCAGACCTGCGGCCATGGATACGCCGTAACGGTTTGCGGTGACCATCTCTTTGTACATATACAGAGACATATTCATGGTTGAGTTAACCGGTCCCCCTCCGGTCATTAAGAACGGATATTCGAACATCCTGAGGCAAAATGCCACATTAAACAAGATGTTCATCGCGAACGTTCTCTTCAGCAGCGGCATCGTTATGTAGTAGTCTTTTTGCAGCCCGGTCGCGCCGTCAAGGTCCGCTGCCTCATACAAATCCGGGGAAATCGAAGTGATCTGCGTGAGAAAAACGACCATCGTAAAGCCGACATACAGTATAAACGGCAGTTGATTCGCAAACAATGCTGTGTCCGGGTCACTCAGCCATGCCCGCGTCAGATCTCCCAAGCCCACCGCTTTGAACAGATTGTTGAGTATCCCGAGTTTCACGTGGAGTACGAAGTACCATAAGAACGCGAGCGCGGTGGTAGAAATGACGTTCGGGAGAAAAAACAACGTTCGGAAAAACTTCCAGCCCTTGGGACGTTGCGCAAGCACCAGAGCCAGCAGCAGGCCTACGGGGACGTGAAGAAAGATGGCGGACAGGATCCACATCAGCGTGTTCCGTAGTGATTTTTTGAACACGGGGTCGTGCAACAAATGGTTGAAATTGTCCCAGCCGACAAAAGTCATTGCTCCAAGTCCGTTCCATTCGTAAAAGCTCACATAGCCTGCAAAAAGCATCGGAAATACGAAAAACACGACGGTGAACGCCACGGCCGGAAGTGAGTACAACAATACATAACGATGTGAAATCATCTAATAGGCGCTCCTTTCGTTATAATGCTTAGCCCTGCAATGCCCGCGATCTATTTATTGGCGGCATCAAGCCGATGCGCGAATTCCTGGGGACTAAGCTGCTGCAAAAACAGCCCTTCCAGCAACGCAGGCAGCTGCGCAATCGCCGTTGGTTTTAGCACTCTCACAATCTGGATCAGGCTTTCCGGGGCTTCGTTGCCCATCTGGATAAAGGAGCCAAGCGCTTCGCCAGAAGAATTCATTTCCTCCTCGGATAAATTCATTTTGGTGGACAACAGAATTTTCCCTTGTAAAGTGAGCTGCTTGGAGCTTTCCTCCGACGTCAGATACTTCATAAAGTCGACCACTGCTTGTTCTTTTTCTTTCGACGCCTGCTTTCCTGCCGACCATGGCGTGTAGGTATCTGTCACAATGAAACCTGGCTTTGCCTTGCCGTCGTTGAACGTGGGACCCGGAGCTACACCGTATGAGTTCAGCTGCTGCGGATCTAGTGATCCGATCAACCATGGGCCGTCAATGATCATCGCCGTATTACCGAGCACAAAATGATTAGAACTTACGGCATAGTTTGCACCAAGGGCATCCTCTGTCGTGTACTCGAATAACTTTTCCAAATATTCTGCCGCTTTCACCATTGCCGGCGTAGCCAGAGATTGGCCTACGTCGAATACATTGACACCGTCTGCGCTGGCAGCAAGATAAGTCAAAGCATTGGTCGTATGCCAAGCGTCATCTGCAGTCATTAATGAAATAGGCGTAATGCCGTGGTCCTTGAGTTTGGCGCAGACTGCGAAGAACTCATCCCAGTTCGTCGGGAAGTGTTGGATGCCCGCCTTGGCGAAAAGGTCTTTGTTGTAATAAAACAATACGCCGGCTTTTTCAAAAGGCAGAGTTGTCAACGTGTTGTCTACGGTTAGTGCTTCCAGGTCGTCGGCTTTGAACCGGGATTTCCAGGTTTTATCCAAATGAGGAGTGAAATCCAATAAGTTGCCGGATTTCTGCCGGGACAGATCGTTTGGGTTAAAATTAAAGTTAAACACATCCGGGGTTTGGTTCGCTGCAATCATTGTTTTCACTTTTTCCTGGTAAGCGGGCCAATCAGGATTGATATCTACGTTGACCCTAACTTTGTCTCGGTTTTGCTCGTTGTATCTGTCGATCAAATTCTGCAAGACCCTGCCGCGCTCAGTGTCGGTGCTCCAACTGCTTAAGAGGTTAATTTGCGTTACGTTGGATGCGTTGTTTGGTTGAACGTTGTTGTCTACTCCAGAGCAGCCAGAGACCATTACACCCGCAATGCCTACCGTCAAAGCTGCCGGAATCAATTGCTTTATCATTAGAGAACCTCCCTTTGTATGTTGCGATTGTTGGTGGTGGTGCTTGCCGCAGCAATGTTAGGTTACCGGCGCCTGTTTGTCCGGAATTTTCAGTCCATCGAGATACCGGCCCAATCCAAAAATCCCCGCTGTGTAAATCCAGCCCAACGTACCCCAAATGTCACCCTTCGCTATGAATCCGTCGTCCACGCCTTGCCAGCACACACCGAAGCCCTCGGGTTGCATCCCGATATCCGCAAATCCCATCAGATCATCCGGATAAGACAGGAGCTGCTGTGTGCCCGCCGCGATCAGCTTGGACATTTCGCAGTAAAACGGTTCGCCCACGGTCTGCCCCAACTCATACAGCTCCTGGAGAAAAAAGAGGGAGTAAATGTCCACCACTCCGCCGCCCCAAATAGAGTTGATCCCTCCGCATCCGATGGTGCTGAAACCTGCATTCGCTAAAGCGGTGCCCGGGAGAGTGGGCGCATGCCAGATATAGTTCCAGGTGGTGAAAATCTGCGCCGCCCTTTCTGCCCCGGTAAGATAACGGCTGTCACCGGTATGTTTGTACAGAGTAAACAGCGCTGCCGTGCTGTACTGAGCCGCCTCTTTGTCAATCACGTTAGGATTGTCCAGCGTGCCGCCCTGGTAGTGATCCTGTGCAACATACGTGGCGAGAACGAAATCCGCGGCTTGCTTGGCTGCCTCGTAATACCGGCCGCCCTGATCCTTAACTTCCTGCCAGAGCGCCAACAAGAACATAACGGGAATGATCGTAGCGGATTTGGAAGAAAATTCATCATCGCCAAAGCCCGGTGCATTCTTTAACGGCGTCCCGTTTGGCTCATATGCTCTGTACCACGAACCGTCTGCATTTTGGCATCGCACCAGGAAGTCCGCGAAACGGATGGCCGCTTCAAGCCACAATGATTCCAGCCTGCCGTTGTCTCTGTACAGCTGATAAGCCAGCAGCAGATCGTAAGCTGGTTCCACCATTAATCTCACATAATTACCGCCGACGGTGCCATGGGCCACATAATGCAGTTTTGGCGCGGTTGGGTCTCCAAAGGAATATAAAGGCCGGTCCTGAGCCACCTCGTATAGTGTGTACATCCAGCCGCTCGGCTGCTGACAGCGCTGTATGAAGAAATCAATTACGCGCTTACCTCTGTCCCACCATTCACCGCCCACACTCTTGGCCGTGGTGTAAGCGGCGTTAATCTGCCGCCCTGTAAACCCGTACTCCAGCACCGTCAAATAGCTTTCGTGGGGAATGTTGACGAAGGATGCGCCGAAGCCAGACGGCGGTGACTCATAGCCGTGCCTTGGATCAAAATGAAAGAAAAAACCGGCCGCGCCATTGGAGTGCTCACGATATGACCTTTGCAAGGATGACGAACGGAAGCGGATAGAATTCTCCAAACTGAATGGCAGCTGCACCGGCTCGGGTGTGGAATGTTTAGCAGCGCGTTTGAATGCGCCCAATACGGCAGCGGCATAATGCTCATGTGTCATAACTTGTAGTTCATAGCTCACGCTGAGCTCGAAAAACTCATCGGTCAACGGATAAAATGCCGATGCGGGCGTTTTTTCAGCGTTAAGCGCCACACTCTGCTGCCCTTCGAAGTAAGGTAAGTAAGCCTGATAAACAATTTTGTGCTCGAGCCGTGTATATCCTAGCGAACCGGTATCCGTCTTCTGCGCATATCGGGCTTGGTCGCGCTGTCTGACCGGCTGCTCAGCAAAGGTGGATAACCTGGTGCGTGCGAAGCATACCGCTGCCTGAGAGGCTGGATGGTAACCCAGAACTAACGGATACGTTAAGCGGTCGTCCATATAGACATTGGTCACATTACACTGGTGCAGCTGGTCATTGGACGCATACAGGATGCCCGGAGCATGAAATCGTACTGCTTCATGCGGCGATACCAGCTGTGCCAGCTGCAGCTGGAGCTGCACTCCACCGCCCCCTTGCGGCAGCAGACCGTGAAGATGACTCGCGCTGGCACTAGCCTCTCGCGTATACCCACTGTGATCGCGCACTTCAGCAGCTATCACATGGCGATCATCATCGCTTGCGCCCGCAGCTATCCCACTATGATCGCCACAACTTCCAGCGCCTGTGGGCGCATCCCGATGGTCATAGCTTCGATCAGATGTCTTGTTGTGATCAACCGGATACAGCGCGATGTCCAAATGCGCTTGATCACGGCGACTGCCAGATACAGTGTCGTTCATTGTCCTGGTCGCCCGGAAGCTGCGGTTTACCGTAATTCCCCCTCCCTCATCTTCACGCCACAGGTCGACGATCTCGAATGCATACTCAGCCTCACACCAACCGCACACAGCTCTCCATTCGTTTTTGCTAACCGTACGCACCTGAGCATATCTCCGCCGAGTTGTGTTACCGTGCAAATAACGGGCAACCACCGGATATTCGACGATAAACGGGGGCCCTGACATATTTTGAATCAGAGGGTAGTATCCGCTTACATCATTGGCAAACGTCAATTTTAGCATAAAAGGCTCCTTTCTCTGACCTGGTTTGCTTATCATTTTACCGTTCCGCTGCCTATTTGCGATGCAGAAAACTTACTTTTTCTGTTCAATAATTTGTTGAGTCATCCAACATACAACAAACCCCCAAACGACAAAAAAAACCAAACGACACCGATAAGTGCGCTTGGGTTCACATGTTCTTTGTTTCTATCTACTTTTTTTACACCATTACTGCTGCAACATCGGTACGAGTTGGCTTCACTGCTGGTGAGCCAAGCCAGCCCGCTCCCCTGCTCCCGCGTCGGCCTGATCCGAATCATCGCACCTTTCGCATGCTATGGCATCCGACACCTCTCTCAAAATCCGGATTTGCCCCGGTACTTGCTCGTTTGTCATTGTCACAAGTCTATAGATAGGCCGCCTACTCAATGAATTGCAGTCGACAGTTTGCGGTTGTTACGTGCTGATCATAAGTTTCCTAACTTCGCAACAGATTGCTCAGCAAAGATGTCTGCTAGCTTGTCTGCTGTCGTCAAATACAGAAATCCGTTGCCTTCGACTTGTGGAGAATTCTGCAACGGCACCGTTCTTTTTATAAGTTGGGCATATAATTCACGCTCTGTGAGATGTCGTCCGAAGCTGCTATTAGCAAGTACTTTGATGAGAGCCATGGCTCCGGAAACATGCGGCGCAGCCATAGAGGTTCCGCTCAATGCAGCATATTCCCCATGTAAAAAGGTTGATAGAATCTTCTCTCCAGGAGCCACTAAGTCTACTTCATTGTTGGAGTTCGAAAAAGGCGAAGAACGTCTCTCCAAGCTAACGGATCCTACGCTGATCACTTCATTATATGAGCCTGGATAATCAAATTCATGGGTTGAATCTTGGCCATCCCCGCCGTTGCCTGCTGCGCAAATCACAGGGATGCCGTTAGCGACGGCTGTTTGCACCGCCTGATGCAGTTCAGGCACGTCGTCTGGACCTCCAAGAGACATTGAAATGATATCCACTCTTTGTTCTACTGCATACAGAATCCCCTGAATTATCCACTCATACAGGCCGGAACCCTGTTGACCAAGAACCTTCACAATCAAGAGGTTGGCTTCAGGAGCAACCCCGACGACACCCGCCTGATTTTCTACTGCCGCTATGGTCCCGGCAACATGCGTACCATGCCCAACGTAATCCGTATACACATCAGGGTTTCCCTCATCATCATTGGTGAAATTTCTTCCGCCGATAATCCGTTCTTTTAAGTCCGGGTGGGTAATGTCGCAGCCGGTATCGAGTATCGCAACCGTTATGCCTTTACCTCTGCTTTGCTGCCACATTTTTGGCGCCTGAATCATCTCCACACCTTTTGGGACTTCGCTCACCGCTTCTAGAGTTTTAACCACTTCAAACGGAATCAAGTGCACCTTTCGCCCCACGTTTATTCCTCCCATTATTAGATTATCAAAATCAACCTTATAAGTAATATATTAACATTTACAGTTGTCATCGAACATGCCCTTTGGTAAGTTTTGTTTTTTTGTGCAAGAACGGGCGATCGGTATCGCATCCCACGTGACAACTATCAAAATGGTTCCGGTGTCGTGTTTATGCCGGATTCCCAGACGTCCACGGTTACGGTGGTGACCTCAAAGAGGGTGGAAAATACCTGTATGCCCGAAGCCTGCCCCACATTTTCCTGCGGAGAGCCGCGGGCCCCTCTCAGACAGAGAGGGCCCGCTGCACATAAACCGCTGTTTCCTACATAGGTCGTGTTCACCGGCTTGTTCACGATATGGAGCACGAGCCAATGTCATTACTCTGTTGCAGAAATTGTTGCCGTTTGATGTGATCCGCGGCGGATTGGAGTCTAATCATCGGGATTTGATAAGGTGTCCGAGCTTAACTGCCTATGTCTAACGCTTTGCGTGGGTCAATGGCACGGATCGCTTCGTTCAAAGCGATTGCCGCAAAGTACGCCGTGTCTCTGCTGATATCCGTAGCGCGATAGCTCGCATATTTCGCTTTTACACCCAGCGCATTGATATATGCCTTTTGGAATTGCTCCTGATTCGGCTCCCAGTGCGGACTGGCGGACACTCGTGTAAATCCGCCCTCACCCGTGCGGTCCTGCTCATATTGCGAAATCGCTTTTGCGGCGGTTAAAACGTTCGCCAGCGTTTCATCCGCGCTGTGGTCCGCGCCGGCAGCTGTCACGGTAACCGTGGCAGTCACCGGTGGAAGATCAGGATTGGCCATGCTTCGTCCGGTAATCGTAACCGTGCCGTGTCCCCGTCCGATGACTAAGCCATTTTTGTCCACCATCGCGATATTTTGATCGCTGGATGTCCACATGATCCGTTTGTCGTAAGCATTCCCGGGCTCCATTGAAGCGGTCAGCTGCAGCCGGTTGGTGCTCATGACCTTAGCGGTGGAAGGATCGGTTGCAGCCGGACCGTAAATGGTAGCCGCATCCGGGCTGACTAATTGCAGACCGGTTGGGACGGTGCTTGCATCGGCAACCTTCACTTTGACCGTTTCGCTAATTCCTTTATCCCGTTGACTTCTGGCCGTCACCGTCACGTCCGCCACTTTATTCCTACCCGTGCCGACTGCCTTAATGGTCACACTATTGCCCTTGCCATACACCCTCACAACGTCCTTGTCCGAGGATTCCCAGGTTACCGTATCATCGGGACCACCGTACACGGTGGCCGTTACGGCGGTGGTATCTGTACCATCTGCTCCATTCACAATTAGGGTCGAGGAGTATTTATCCAAGTTGATACCGGAAACATGACGGGTATTTTTGCGCGAATCATTCATGACCATATATCTGGTATTATCTTTCGCGTAAAACACAATTTTTCCGCCGATAATATCGTATTTCACAGCGTCGCCCAGTGTGTTGTCCTTGTTCACTGCCCGAACTACGGCCTTCCCGGTTTGCCAAGGGTTTACCAGGGCGATGATGCCGTTCCGTTTGCTGTGTAAATCCACGTAAGGAATCGTTTTCGTGCTCGCATCATATGCACTGGAAACTGCCACATTGCCTTTGGCGCCCATTCTCTCAAAGCTCACGGACTTATTCATATCCCAATTCGGCAGTACCCAGATTGTGCTTGGCACGAGCGGGGTCGTACTGCTTTGCAGCAGCATGGAATTTAATCCCTCCATCGCTCCCACCGTTTCCACTGCACCGCCGCTAGAATGATAAGTCAGATTGCTGTGCTTAATCTTTGCCGCCAGTGCGGTGTCGAATTTTGCAATGAGGTCTGCCGCCGGCCAGCCTGCCCTTGCCATAATGGCATACACCTTAGGAAAACCGTTGTTCTGACTGCTCCAGCCGGAGAAACTTGTCGCCGCCCATGCGTTCATGTACTCCAAGGTATGACGTACCTTTTGCAGTAGCTCCTTGTCCCCGTCCAGCATTTGCACGTTTTGGAACGGGAATACGATGCCCTCGAGCTCAACGGGCTGATCGCCCGGTTCAATCATATCCACGTGAGGCTGGTTGGGTGATTGATAATCGGTCGCGATCATCGTTGGCACGAAGTTACTGCTGTTGTTAGCGTTGAATGTACCTTTGGGGAGCATCGCTTCCGGGAAGAAGGTGTGTTCGCTTAAATCCTTCCATCTGCTGACATTCGCTTTATCCTCCTTCATTTCCGGTGCGTAAGTGGTCAAAAATTGGGCCAAGTATTTCATTGCACCGATGTCCAAATCAGGATTAATGTCAGCTGAATCGCCTTCATGGATGGACGAGCCTAGCACGGTATAATGGTATTGGCCGTTGCCATCGTCAGTTTTCACAACATAATCACTGTAAAAGTTCATCAACTGCTTCAGGTACGGATACAGGACATTACGCAAGTAGTCTTTGTCCAATGTGTACTCGTAGTAGAAGATCATCGGTATCGCGGCGAACAACCCGTTCGACTTCTGGTCCGTCGAGCTGTCGTCAAAGCCATATGTCTTGACCGGATCCTTTGCTATTGGCGCGGGCTGCGGATTCGCCAACGCATTGAACGGAGTCAGCGATCTAATGTGTGCGGCGCCGTCAAACCCTTGTGCTGCTGCGTTATTGATCTGCCACGGCAGGTTATAAGCGATGACGTGGTTGTACGGAACCGCCGTATCGATTCTGTTCGCGGAGCCAGCGCCATAGTAGTGGGCTTGCTGATTATAATTCAAGAAATATCTGCCGCCCCATCCCATATTGTCGGCTGGTATCCATGAGCCATACATCGGCGCAGGCAGATTCTGCGGGTTCACCTTGCCGTTCGGACTTGTCGGCCTGTTGGAGCTTCCAAGAATATATAATGACCCGTAATAGTATTTATTGAGCTCAGGGTCATTAAATTGTGTGTAGCTTTTCAGCCAGTAGTTTTTCCACCAGTTCAAGTGCTCATTTTTCAACTGCACAATCGCTTCTTCCGAGCGGTAAGCTGCGATCCCTCTGAGTGCATCCGATCGTACATCTTCAACGCTTTTAATTTTATCGAACGCACCGCTGCTGCTGGCGAAGTAGGACACCAGGTATACCTTTTTGCCCGGCTCCACGGTGAAGTCACCGGCCTCCCCAAGCGACTCCTGATACTTCTTGCTGTAGTGATCATAGTAGTCGTTCGCCTCTCTTGTCTCTCGTAGATTCGTGAGCTCAGCACCGACAACAGTCGCGGCGGTCGCCATTCGGCTCCGGTAATTCGAACTGCTGCCGCTTTCTCCCGGGCTGGAGTCTCGCGTTGTCCAAAGGATATGATTGTGAGCCGTTGCCTCAATTCCGCCCGTGTACGGGTAGGTGGTTTGCGCGTCCGTCATCTCTGCAGCACCGCCGCCCGGATAGGCCTTGGCAGGTACCCACAGCTTCGTGTTCAGCGTCACCGCCCCCGCTCCGCTGTTGGTTAATTCTGTGACAAATACGTTGTCGGTATCAGCAGTCCACGAGTTCATTTCGAGCTTTGCATCGTTTCCGTCGTTATCTTTGAGCTCGATATTGGTAATCACTTGCGCATTCAGGATATCCTGCTTCATGTTAAACACGGACGATGCACTGCTGCCTGCTGCCGTCGTTGGCCAAATGTCCAACCCTCCGCCGGATAGAACGCCCGCTTGATCCCGGATGCGGGATGCTTCGCCGTGCGTGGTTCCCCAAAAGTCATTCTTGCCGAAGTAAAACTGCTGCGATGTGGTTGAAACTCCTGCTGCGATGACACCGATATCCCCGTTGCCCATTAACTGCCCTTGTGTGTATTTCCCTTGGCTCACGTCGGTGATTTTGAGTGGAGAGGTCACAGAGCCGTAGATATCGGTCAGAAGCTTCTGAATTTCCGACCAATCATCTTTGTTGAGATGGTCGATTACTGCCTGCGCAGGAGTGTAGCCAGAGTGCTCCTTGGCGTTGATTGGATAGCTGCCGAAAGTGAGTGCGCTGACGCTGGTCGCAATCACTGCAGCTGCCACCATTGTCCGCATCTGCTTACGTGTCGCGTATTTCATGGGCTTTCCCCCTTGCTTTGATTGTTTATTATGCGACGCCTGTGTATTTCGCGTTCCTAGGCCGCATTATTTCTTCATATTAGCGTTATGCGGGACGATGGAAAGCGTTTGCCCCTTTTCAAGCGTTAGCGTCATTTCCCCATTGGAAACCGGTTGATTTTTGGCAACTAACTTCAAACCATCGAAACCGACCGTATAGATATCGACCTTCTTCACATCTGTCCAATCATTTGGAAATTTCCAGGTTCTGTTCGCATACCCGTCTTTGCTAAAAGCAATGATTTCACGATACTTTTCTTGGTTCCAGAGAGCCGGCACAAACACATCATTTCCATCCCTCAGCACCGCGTCTCCTTGGGTGATGCGCAGCTTTCCATTCTCATTCCAGCTTTTCACGTCATTCTCAAACGTCACAACACCATTCACATCCGTCAGTCGTTTCAGCTGATTCAAGTACTGCCATGGCAGTGTTTTGGTGGCGAAATCCGCTTGGAAGCCGCTTAGATTCTCGGGATCGTTTTTAATAATGTTCTCTCCCAGCATGCTTGTCCCAAAGCGTGGATCGCCGCCGTCGCCGCCGACATACAGCGAGGCCGGAATCTTCATCGGATCAAGCTTTAACCCGTCCAGACCGGTCCTGCCAAAATGCCATGCCATGGGCTGAAGTCCGATAAGCGGATCTTTGCGATAGCCTGCATCGAATTCTGAAGTTACGTCAACTCCACGGTCTCTCCAATACCGGAATATTTTCTTCTGGGTTTCGACATCTTGATCCATGGATATGTCATGGTATGGGCTGATCGGTCCGACCGGTAAACCTGGTACATACTGATGGAACGCATCGATGTGGATCGTGCCCGCTTTCTTGATCGGCAGCATATCGAACAGCTTATCAATTCTTTTTTTCGTAAAGCCTGACTCCCATTCGCGAGTGTAGCTGATAGGGTAACCCCAGCGGTATTTGATTAAGTTGCCATTGGGATCCTTAGCGATTAAGTCATTCTCCAGGTAAGTCTCCCAAAGCGGACTGGATTCCCGAATATCCAGCATATTGATGTGCAAGCTGACCGTTGTGTTGTATTTAAAAGCTTCCTGCATCAGCCATTTCAGGCTGTCCTCCGCATTTTCATCCTGTGAGCGCTTCAGGTTCGGATTAACCACATCCATCGCAGGATAGCCGGTATCATGGCCGTTATATTGCCATCCGACAAGATAAATGATTTTGGGTATTCCCCTCGTCGCCTGATCTATTCTCTTGATGGTCTCCATGCCTTGCTCAAAAGTATGAAAGACCTTCCCACTGTTGTCAGCCATAAACAATTTCATCGTTAACGTCTCATGATAGTCGTGCACAAAAGGCCGGTCAGGAGCCAGATTCACATGGATCGGCACGCTCGCCGTCTTCCTATCTCCGTCCTCGTCAGTCACGGTAGCCGTGACCGTAGCTTGACCATCCGTGATGGTTCCCGCGCGGACAATCGCCCCTTCCTTCGTTTTTTCGACGGACGAAATTATTTTGTCATCGCTCACCGAATACTCGATGTCAGCAGAATCCAGCTCTACGCGACGACCATCGTGCGATACTCCCTTCAACGTAAGTGCAGCAGTGCCATCCAGGTTGATCGTTGTTTGGTCCGCAGTCAAAATGAGACTGCTGAGATCTTCCGCCTCCCGCGCAGTAGCGTTAACAGGGGCGGGCCAACTGACCATTAGGGGCAGCAGCAGGCTCGCCGACACCAAACCAGTGACAAATTTCATTTGCACGTAAATTTCCTCTCTTTCATCATTTAGTATTTGTGAAGCATGCTCCCAATTGTGGGGATGTGTGTAGGAAGCGCTTACATACCAATTGTATCAGAGCCTCTCGCCTAGTTGGACTGTGCAAAATCTACACTTTGACCGCTGTTTTCTACACTGGTCGATTGTGCAATGAAATCCTCCGATGAACCGCTTCACCGGAGGATGCTATTGTATTATGGCCGCCACTGCTTAAGCAGCTCGGCGATGCCGGCCATCAGACCTTCTTTCGCTTGATGTGAAACATGCGGCGCCATCTTAGCATCTTGAAGGTCCCTGACCATTTTTTCCAACTCATGGATAGCTTGGTCAACGGCCCCCTTACTCAGATGATGCTCAGCTTGCTGCAATGCATTGGACAGCTGATTTGCGACAGGTCCTTTCACATCCTGCGAACGCAAGTATTGCTCCAGCAGGGCCAACAGCTTAAGCACAGTCCATTGTGGTATAGCTTGGGCGGTTACCGTTTTGCCAACTGGCACGTCGACGGTGATATAGCTCACATCTTTGCCGTTAAGTGTTTTCTGTTTGGTGAGATAAATCCTGTTGTCGACAAAGAGCAGCGGGAACCTGCCGTAAAACTGAACTTCCCACTCAAGCGTTTCAGGTCCTTTATTATGTTTCAGTGTTGTTTTGGTCGTGCCCTCATGTTTCACATACAGCTCATGTGCGCCAAGGGGAACGTAATTCAGCTCAAGCCAATCGATGTCCTTGGGCAAACGCGGCACTGTGGCCACCTGATGTTTGGGCGCATTCGGCTGTATGCCGGCAAGACCTTCCACGGTTTGGCTGATCAACGTGTATGAGACTTCAGGATAGTCCCCGTTGCTTCCTTGTGAAGCCACTTCATGGGGCAGCGGTCTGCTGTCGATGATGTGTTTCATCCATTTCCATGCGGTTTCATTTCGGCCATACAAGAAAAAAGTATCCGGCAAATACGACAAAGCCTCTATGTTCGGCACCTTTTCCGTGGCATACTTCTCATCGAGATAATCTAAAAATGCATCGGTCTTCGCACCGGGCTCGGTAATGAGCTTGGTTGCCATCAAAAGTGACGCTTCCCGGCCGAATCCCTGAAGTGCGGTGCCATCTTCACTGTACCCTCTGATGTACTCAGGCACTCCTTCTTTTACTCCCCACACTGTGTTGAAATGAGTCTTCAGATCCTGCGCACGTTTGAAATATGCCGCCGCCTGAGCCGAGTCACCTCTGGCCTCGAGCATTTGAGCATACGATAAAAACGCCAAGTACTGTGCTGCCGTGCCGTCCCCCGCTTCGATCAAATGTTCGTCGCCGCGTTCGTTGTAGCTCGCCGACCCGCTAAAAATCCCTTTTCCGGTGCCTTCCGCTATGCCGTTAGGAAAACGGGTATCATGCAGTTCGATAAAATCACTCACGGCCTTGGTGTAAAACTGCCACAGCACCGGATCTCGAATATACTGCTCGTCGCCTGTCCAGAGATATTGCTCATATCCTTTCTGTACGATTTCAAAAACCGCCGGCACCTCTCTGACAAACGAATCGATACTGCGAAAATCAAGTTTAAAATCGCTGCCGTCAAAGTTCAGCGCCCACGAAGGATACCATTTTTTCTCCTCTGTTGCGCTGCCGGCAAACTGCTTCAACATGGAGAAATTCTCTTGCTGCAGGCCGATGATATGCGCTCCTGTGGCCTGGTGGGCAAAATCCCTTGCGTAAAACGCGGTTCGGTGCGCATACCCTGCCCAGTAGGAAGGAATATAATCTGCGATGGATGACGGACTATTCAATCTTTCGTCCTCGTTAATTAGCCCCCGCTTACCGGTCTGCACATATTTTTGCGCTTTCCACTTGGCCCAATTGAACGTTTCATTTAACTGTCGGTGGGAACTGTTGACCGCGATGCTCTTTGCTTCCATGATGCAAGTCACTTCCCATTGCTTCACGATGCCATCCGGCGTTTGCACGGTGTATTTTACCGGCTGGGAAAAATCCAGCTTACCGGCAGGTGCCGCTGTAATTTGTGCTCCGTCCGACACAGCGATTTCCGGTGTCAATGATGTGACGTCACTGCCATGAGGCATATAAAAGACTACTTTATTTTCAACGCGATCAATCTCTGATTCGCCCATCTGTCCGACCAGTTTGAATGAGCTGATGTTAGCATCATCCCGGTAAAACACAAAGTCATCCAAATTTATCCAATTATTTCCGCCGGTCACGTAGATCTCGATCTCGTCGCCTTTGGTCAACTTAACATCGGTAATTTGATAGGGTTTGTAGTCCTGCATCCTGTATATCGCAGTGCTCTTCAACACTTGGCCGGCTGCGCTGCGCACTCCCATCTGGCCCCCGGTTCCGGCGCTGCCCACCCAGGCGGTCAAGGAGTAGTTACCTGTCTCCGTGACGGTGACTCGCTGCGATACAACGTTGCTGGCTCCTTTGTTCAAGTGCGCCAGATGCGCCCCGTTTTTCGGAGTAGTCTGCTCAATGCCTGTGTCCCCGGAGAATGCCCACCCCATCGCTCCTTCTTCGAATCCGGCGTTTTGCAGCAGATTCACAGACTGTGCCGCGTGTACTCTTGGGGCATAGCCATACGGCAGCAGCAACCCAAGAATCAACGATGGAACCAATACAACCGGTAAGAGATTTTTGTTTCCAGCCATTGGATTCTTGTACCTCCTTTTGTATGAAATATCCGTTGCACGTGCTAGCTTGTCCGGCAGACGCGACATAACCCACCACCATTTCCATATTTATCATAATCATACTTTGAAAGCACTTACAAAATATATGTTAAAATGTATCGGCCAATTAAGCAACCCCCTATTGCTGTTGCTCGGATCAAAACTCAACATAAAATGGGTGACATTCTGCATTCAAGCAATTCTCTATTCGCTGCCTGAAATTTGTCCAAGTCACCATCTCCAATGCTTCCTCGATTGGAAAAAATCCTACTTCTAACGACTCAGGGGTCGTGGTTAACTCTCCTCCGACTGGTCGCCCTAAAAATAACGTGTTACAAATAGACTTGCTTACATTTTGGAAAACACCGCAAAATTGTGTCACCTCAATATCCAAACCGCTCTCTTCCTTAGTCTCCCTGATCGCTGCATCTCTTAATGATTCTCCTTCTTCTACCTGCCCCCCGGGCATTTCCCAACCTCGCCTAGGACCTTTTATTAATAATATTTCATTTTGCTCATTCAGTACGATTGCTGCTGCAGACACGATATGTTTTGGCACCACTACATCCGCCCTCCCAATGTTCAATTGATTCACTATATGCTGATTTGGTGGATTAAATTGCATGGATCAGATAAGGCCTCCCTAACCCCACACCAGCAAAACTTTTAATGCAGGGGGAAAGTTGTTTATGGGAATATTCGGCACATGGAGCGCATTTAGTATATATTGCTGGTGTCGTCCGCTGGCTGCCCCCGACTGGCTGCTCGTACAAGTTACACCATAATGGGCCGTTGGATTCCGAAGTACTCCGGTGGAAGCGCGTAACAGCCGGTTCTCTGCATGCACCAACGCTGGCGTTGACACATTCGTTTTTGACCTTAGCGCAGCGTCACTCTTATAATAGCAAGGAATTCATCTTATGGAACGGAGGACTTGAGGATGTCAGACAGCGTTAGCATTTATTACCACGAATCAGGAGCCGAACAGTATCACCAATTGATTTCTAAGCAACCCACCTTAACCCAAGAGATAGCAACCATAAGGGAGTTCGCAGGGTTAGACATTGTGGACCTTGGCGCAGGCACCGGCAGGCTTACGATGCCAAATTGCGAGCCTTAAGCCTGCTTGCAGGTCGAAAAAGGCAACTGCGCCATGTTCAAATTCCTTACCAACGATTCCTTGCGTTGGCAGCCCTAGTCCATCCCGATAGAATTTCATCGATTTTTCCAAATCTCCACACCAAGTGCAATCACCGTAATTCGTGGTCTCATGATAACCTCCATCAACGACGTCAGTGTATCCACTGAACGACATCTTCCATGCTTTGTCTGCTCTTCGGTCGATCTGGTTCCGCGGCTCTATATCCAAATGCCACCATGACGGATATATCGAACTTCCCATTCTCCAGTAATCCTTCTTCTTCTAAAATGCTGTGCACTTTGTCATAGTTAAAACCTTCAATTGGACACGAATCTATCCCGATCAGGGCGGCAGCTGTCATCATATTACCTAGCGCAATGTACGTTTGCTTGATTGCCCAATCGAATAATGTTCTGTCACTTTCGAACAAGCGAAGATCAGACTCTTGAAATTCTTTATAACGAGGTGTTATTTTATCCATGACATCATCAGGTATTTTTTTCACGTTTCTACTGAGATGCTGCACGTAATCTGAATCGTATCTCAGTCCTCTTCGGGCAAGAATGATAACAAAATGACTTGCGGTAGGAAGCTGCCCCTGTGCTCCCCAGCTGACTTCTTTCAATCTGTCTCTCAATTGTTTATTTTGCACGACCAGGAACTTCCATGGCTCCCATCCGACTGAACTTGGCGATAATCTGCCTGCTTCTAGTATAAATTGGAAATCCTCATGAGAAACACTCTTATTTGGGGCAAACTTTTTTGTTGCATGGCGGAATTGGAATGCTCTGAGAATTTCCTGTTTTTTTGTTGTCGTGTTTTTCATCAAATTCACCCTTTAATAATTGATTTGTCTTCCGCTTCGTTATTTCCATATCAGAATAGGTTACCAGCTAGCAGTTCGCGTGGTTCTTTTTCCTCAAAATTGTTTACATGCAAAGAATAATATTAGCATAAACAGCGGCTGATTATCTAAGATCGGCCTCTTGTTATATCCGCGTTCGCCGTACGGCTGCAATTCCTCCAGCCACAATTGCTCCATCTTCGCCAATTTTTACTAATATCTGTTGAGTTCATCCAAACTTTCCAAAAACTCCTCCCGGGCTTGATTGGCTCCAAAACGTCGAATGAAAAACTGCCCTCGCCATGTTCATTCCAAGCTCGCTGCAGTTTGTCGACGCTCATCTCTTATGTCCTCCTTCAGTGTTCATAGACAAAAAAAGAGACGTCCGTTATTCGGACATCCCGTTAGGCTTATCACTCGCGATTTTTTACTGGCTGTTCGCGCTGCGCATATGACATCATCCGGATACGTCCAACAAAGTCCCTGCACCCAGCTTCTTTAAGTTGTTCAGGCTGATTTGTAAGCTCTCGAAAGGGTTGCGATCATAGCATTGGTCTTGTTCGACAGGAGCCCATTCCACACCGATGTCCTCGCAGGCCTGCAAAATGCGGGAGAAATTCATGTTGCCTTCACCGATTTCGGCGAAACGTTGTTCCCTGTCTGCCGTCACCGTCATATCTTTCAAATGAACGACCTGCATGCGTCCCCTTAGCTTATGAATCCATTCTACCGGATCCGCGCCGCCGGCCTGCGCCCAGTAAATATCAAGCTCAAATCCTATCGCCTCCGGATCCGACTCTTGGAGAAGAATATCCATCCCTGTTTTGCCGTCAAACTTCGCGTATTCAAAGTTATGATTATGGTAAATGAACTGCAAACCTGCTTTCTTCAGCTTTCTGCCGATTTCCGACGCTTCATTTGCGAACCTTATGTATCCGTCCGCGCTGGTCCGGTAGTCAACCGGCATCGCCCCCAAACCGACATATTTGCACCCCCACAGAATGTGCTTCTCGATAACGGCATCAAGATCGCCGGTCAGATCCGCATAAGAGATATGCGTCGCACAAATCGTCAGCCCCTCCCGGTCCACCACGTCTTTTAACTCCTGAGCACCGATCGGCCCGAGACCTGACACTTGTACCGCGCTGTATCCTATCTCCCGCACCTTTCTTAGTGTTTCGGCAATGTCGCCAGGTGTCTTGAGGAAATCCCGAAGTGTGTACAGCTGCGCAGCGATTTTCATCCAATCCAACTCCCTTATCAAATTTGAACCTACATACTCAATATAAACGTTTGTGTAATCGGTTACAATCACATTTGTTCAGTTGTATAACTCCGACTGCTTCTGAATCCGCTTATGCATTGCTTGTGTGGCAATTGGATGTGAGCCGTAGTGCTGAATCAGCGCAGCAATATAGATATAAGGATCTGAGTCAAATGCCGCGGAACATTGGGAATTCCCCTATCCTAAGCCGCGCGCTGCCATAGGGCACTAGCTCCAACTGTTTTATGGGTTGGGTGGCGTCCAGCTTCGGCTGCATCGGCGGCGCGGCGGCGGAATGCAGTTCCATTGCCCAGTTAGGCAGCTGTTGCCCCCTAAGTACCAGGCGCACTGGGGCATCTACCGCCTGGAACGGCTGATGCGGCACGGCGCTAATCTGTACTTGGATATCTTGGTCCTTGATCAGTCCATACTTCCATGGTGATGCGGGGTAAATCTCCCAGTCGCTAAAACGTTCACGGGTATGGATGCAGTGCCAGCTTTCAGCGATTGGAAGCGCAAAAACCAACGGACCCCGCTCCACACTGGCGGCATAGTTGCCCCGATTAAGCATCGTTGGCGACATTGGGAATGTAAGATGAATCTCATCTTTATCCCGCCACTGCCTTTCGATACGGATGAAGCCTTTTTCACTGAGTACGGCAATGTTCTCGCCATTGATTTCCAGCTTAACCTCAGAGCACCAAGCCGGTATACGCAAATACAGCGGGAACGTATCTGCATCCTCAAGCGCCAATGCTATACGAATGCTTTCCTTGAACGGGTAATCCGTCTCTATCTTGGCGGTGACCTGTTTACCGCTGGACGTAACTGTCCGGACCGTACAAGGCGCATACGCCACGGCCGCGAGCCCCTTGTCTTGGCTTTTCATCCAGAGATGGGAGACCAGCTTAGGCCAGCCCTGATGCATATTGGCAGTACAGCAGCCAAAATTGGGCGTTAATCCAAAAATGTTGGCATCCTCCCTGTTGACCCAATTGCGTTTTGCCACGTTACATACTACCTGATTCACCTGCTGGTCATACTGATGAGAGGTCCAATCGGCAGAAATCGTGGCAGGTAAGGCGTTATACGCCACTTTTTCCAATAGGTCGCCGAACTTCCCGTCGCCAAGGATACTGATCAAGTGCTCCAAGCTGAACATATACTCTACCACGGCACATAGCTCCACGCCTTGGCTCGGATGGGTCCCGGATAACCATTCGTCGCCGGAGAACATGCCATGCGCTTGACCATGATACCGCATCAAGCTGTCAAGGCCTTTATACACAGCCTCACGGTGCTTCTCCTCGCCAGTTAGCTGGTAAAACAACGCCGGGGTTTTCATTGCCATCGCAACATTCACTACGTGTGTGCGATGATCAAACCTTCCTTCATATTTCCGCCAAAACGGAAAGTCTTGAAAGAGATCCGACCAATTAAGAGTCTGCTCTTTCACCTTGTGTGCAAGCTCCAGCAAGAAAGCTTCTTCTGTCCGTTCATACAGCCAATTCACAGTTAACAGCAAGTCCGCCCCGCGGGCCTGCGCCCAGCCATCCAGCGGAGCTTCATCGATAACGCTATGCAAGTACCGAAAAAAGCGTGTGAGAAAAGGTATGATTCGCTCATCGCCTGTTGCCTCTTGGTATTGGGTCAGCACCTTAAGCATGATGGTGTAATGCCACCAATCCTGCTTTTTGTTCACATCGTTATTGACCGTCGTGATATGCTGAGGCCCAAACATGCCGTTCTCCTGCTGACTTGCTAAGCTCCACTCGATCCATTTGGACGCTTTGGCGATTAACTCCTCATCCTCGAGCAAAAATGCCAACGGTATCAATCCGTCCAGGTAGTAAGGTCCGCGCTCCCAGCTTTCCCCCTGTCCGCCCAGCCAGCCGTTATCCGGTCCCACGTCCGACCAATGCTCCTCCAAATGTCCCGTTGAGCCATCCGCCTGAATGCGCAGCTGGTCACGAATCCAGCCATCGGGTTTCACGCTTCCTAACGGCAGAGGGGTGAATACGGTATTCTGCTTAGTTTTCATAAGGCGACATTCCTCCATAGAGTTTGATGGGTACATCCCTTATGATATCGCGCTTAATTTTATAAGAATAGTAATTTTTTGCACTAGTTTTTGTTCAATTTGAACCACTTGTACAGCTTCAAGCCGCCAAGCAAAGCGCTATTGTGCAACGTAGGCCGGAATTAGCGTGGGCTGCTGCGGAACAGCGAGATGCGGAGACAGCAAAAAATGGCTGCCGATACACGGCAGCCTGAGTTATCCAATATTCAATTGAGCTCCCTTACAGGGCTAGGGAGGCGGATGTGCCGGCTGGCTGCAAATTGTCGCGCGTTGGCGCCCAGAGCGCGTACGCCGGCTATAACGAGGTTAACAAATTACCGCACTCAGCCCTGCTTGGCCTTCACCCAACTCGTTTGGATATCCACCCCCGCCGCGTCCAGCATGGTATATACCGGGCATCGGACATCGGTCTTTTCCTGCAGTTCCTGCACTCGTTCAGGGGTCTCGTCTGTTTTCACTTTCGCGTTTATGGTGACAGTCTCAAAGTACGGCCGCACCGAAGGATCACCTTTTAAACCGCGTAAATCCACTTCACCGTGAATTTCAAATTCAATGCCCTGCAAATCAAAATCAATTTCTTTCGCCACCATGTTTGCAATAATGCTTTCGCATCCGGCTAGCGCGCTTAGCACCAGCTGAAGTGGGTTAGGTCCCCGGTCTTGCCCGCCGGCAGCCACCGGCTCGTCTATGATAACCTGATGATTACCGGTTCTTGCTTCCGTGTATACTCCTTCGGACTGGGCTGAAACTTTGATGCTTATCTTGGCCAAGCGGCATTCCTCCACGTGTGATTATTGTATGGAGTATAGTATAGCCTAATTTTGGATGGATTATAAAACCGGCGGCTTTAATCCGTTCATCTCTTCATGCAGAACAGAAATTTTCGGCTTGAGTTCATCTAATTCCGCACGTCCTGCATAAGTCATTTTATAACTCCCCGCCAAGCTGGCCAGGAGCTTTTGCTGCGCCAGCTTATCGAGTTCCTGCTCCACTTCCTGTTCGCTCATTACATAGCCCTGTCGTTCGAGCTTCGTTTTCATTCCTGGAACAGAAATGGCATTCTGATTCGCATAATGAAGCACATGCATTCGAATGATGGCAGTCTTAAAATCTACATTCATGTTGAACGACTCCTTTCTAGTGTTTTCTTACCCTGACAAGCCACCGGGTTAACAGCACTAAGCAGGTTTGGCGCCTTCCTATATCTGTCACCTGTTGTAGAAAAGCTCGTACTGGCTTCCGTCCACGCGCAGCTGCCGGGGAAACACAAAAAAAACGACCTGTCCGGAATGCCGGATAGGCCGCTGCTTAATGATTACGCTATGATTATTTTTTCTCTACTGTGATTTCGTCATCTTTAACACCGATTTCGATGCGCTCTACAGACTCGTCATCCAAAATCAGATCTGTGATGCCGTCCTCAACATATTGTTGGATTACCCGACGCAACGGACGTGCCCCAAACGTTGGATTGTATCCGAGTTCAGACATTTTCCTTTTCGCTTCATCCGTTACATGCAGTGTAATACCTTGTTCTTGCAGATTGCTTTCGATTTCCGCCAACATCTTGTCGACAATCTTGATAAGATGGTTCTCCATCAGCGATGCGAATGGAATAATGGCATCGAAACGGTTCAAGAATTCGGGACGGAAGTAGGAACCCAGAGAATGCATAATGGAGCTCGTTTGAGTGCCTTGGTCCGTGAACCCTACAGTAATTTTCTTTTCCGTAGTGCCGGCGTTCGAAGTCATGATGATTACACTGTCCTTAAAGCTTACCGTACGCCCTTGACTGTCGGTTAGACGACCGTCGTCCATCACTTGCAAGAACATGTTTTGCACGTCAGGATGGGCTTTTTCGATTTCATCCAGCAGGATGATGCTGTAAGGATTTCTGCGCACGCGTTCAGTTAGCTGCCCGGCTTCGTCATGACCGACATACCCTGGTGGCGAACCGATCAACTTGGCGACGGAGTGTCTCTCCATGTATTCACTCATGTCCAGACGGATCATTGCTTCGGAATGTCCAAACAATTCCTCCGCTAGCGATCTGGACAGCTCAGTTTTACCTACGCCGGTTGGTCCGACGAACAGGAAGGACGCAATCGGTTTGTTTTTGGCCTTCAGTCCTGCACGGCTGCGGCGGATCGCTTTGGCTACTTTATCTACCGCTTCGGCTTGACCGATAACTTTAGCGCCCAGTCGTTCGCCCAAGTTTCTCATTTTTGTTTGTTCATCTTGATGCAATTTTCCAACAGGAATGCCGGTTTTGCGTTCGATGATCTCTTGGATGTGTTCTACCCGAACTTCAGTGGAACGCTGACCCGCTGGTGTATCCAATTGTTTCAGCAGGTCGGCCTCTTGGTCGCGCAATTGAGCGGCGCGCTCATAATTCTCTTCCTGAGTAGCCAGCTGCTTCTCAGCTTTGATTTTATCAAGACGTGCGCGCAGCTGACCGGAGTCGCCCTCGGATGCCAAGAGATTCAGTTTCGCTCCGGCTTCGTCCAGCAGGTCGATCGCTTTGTCAGGCAGGAAGCGGTCCTGGATATAGCGGTGGGATAGTACCACGCACGCTCTGATCGTTTCGTCAGAGTATTGCACTTGGTGGTACTCTTCATACTTCGGACGCAGCCCTTTCAAAATTTCAATAGCATCTTCTACCGTTGGCTCGTCCACTGTCACGGGCTGGAATCTGCGTTCTAGCGCGGCGTCTTTTTCGATCTTGCGGTACTCTTTCAGCGTAGTTGCACCGACTACTTGCAGTTCGCCACGGGCTAACGCGGGCTTCAAGATGTTCCCCGCATCCATAGAGCCTTCAGCGGATCCGGCACCGACCAACAAGTGAACTTCGTCAATGAACAAAATTACGTTTGTGCGGTTTTGCAGCTCGGCAATCAGCTGCTTCATTTTTTCCTCGAACTGGCCACGGATACCTGTACCCGCCACCAGAGAAGCTACGTCGAGGGAGTATACTTCTTTATTCAACAGTTTGGTAGGCACTTTACCTTCACTGATGCGCAGCGCCAGACCTTCGGCGATCGCTGTTTTACCAACACCGGGCTCACCGATCAGGACGGGGTTGTTCTTATTGCGGCGGTTCAAGATCTCAATAACACGCTCGATTTCTTTTTCCCGGCCGATGACAAGATCAATCGCACCCGCCTTGGCCGCATCGTTCAGATTCCGGCCCAATTGGTCCAAGATGCCGCCTCTGTTACCTCCTGCAGCAGCGGCAGTCGCTTGATGCTCTTGCGGCTGGGACGACTGCATGAATCCTTTGAAGAAGTCTTCAAAATTCGGCATGTTGGAGAAGCCGCCGGCTGGAATGCCACTGCTGATTTTAGCGTAGCATTCTTTGCACAAGTACAGCTTCTCGACTTTTTGATTCGTTTGCAAATTCAGCCACACTGTGGCTTCATGCTCATTGCATTTTTGACAACGCACTTCTGTTTCCTCCTTTTTTCTGTTGGTGATTCATATGAGATCTATGACATAGCGACAAAAAGCCTGCGCTGGACAGGCTGCTGTGATTTTCAATCTAACCGTAAACTGTATTTCAGACTATGAAAATATCTCGGCTATGAACTATATTCGAAACTGTAAACTGAGTATTTTGACTGGGAACCCTTTTGACTTTGACTATCTTTGACCTTAATTATATACTAGTTTGAATTTTTGTCAAGCGTTGTGCTGTCAAGGCAGCATCACCCTGAATTGATCACCGTCATACAATTGGCTAACCCCGCATACTGCTGGTATTCAGCGGTAGTCGTGCATGCTCTCGACCACTTGACCCGACAACCTGATAGATATATTGTGGATTGTGGGCAAATTTTTACATTGGGAAACGAGGTGAACACAGATGGTATTTCATTGGTCAAGCTTTATTGTAACAATCCTGACCATTTTAGTTTATGCGATTATCATCGTTGCTGTTGTGCGGCTTGTTCGACACCTGAAAAAACAACAGCAGAAAGTAGCTCAGCTCGAGCATGAGATCAGTGAGTTGAAGCGGAGCAAATCGTCGGAGAAACTTGAATAATAGAGTGAAAAGCTAGATTGCTCGCCGCGGAGTGCACGGTGAAGCTGCTGTATTGACGAAAAGGGTCCCACCCTGCCCATGACCAAGGTGAGACCTTCATTTTCGTGCCGTATGTTAAATGGACCACTGGTACGGTTCAGCTCCCCGGGATTATACCTTTCGGTACCACGCCGATTTTCACGAGAAAAGTAGCATATATATGTAGTATAACCCGTGCGAAAACGCCCGTGATCGGAAGCAGAACAGCAGCGTAGATCCCGCCCCACAGCAGTGTGCCTTCCATGTTTACCGTATCCAGTGAGCCTCGTATAATATATTCGGCAAAAATAGCACCTACAGCACCGCTCACCAGAGTGACGAGAAAAGCGGAGATAAAACTTGCCAGCCACATCGTTCTGTTGGTCACTCTCGCTGTGTTCGCCAGATAATGACCGACCATGGGGAAGGCCATAACAAAGGGAATGAACGTAGCGACATATAGCCAACCTCCCCCCCACAATGATGATATGCCTGCCGCCCAATTCTGAGCGAACAACAAAAATAGGAAAGAGCTAACCACGGACACAACTGCACCAAACAGCACACTTGCGACGAATGCCTTTAATTTTTGCATTACACTTCTCCTTACTGAATCCAACCATTATTCGTATGTAATATCATAAACGCCGGTTCCGCTTCTCATCAAGATAAATATCCAGCGCCTGAATGCCTCGGTGGGCAAGCTTAATGAATAAATACAAGCAATAGATTCCCAATGATAAAAGCAATCCATAGCAGATAATCATGAATATAGGCAATAACTGGAACCAGCCAAATGCCGGGGTACTGATCATCAATCACACACTCCTTTCCCACCATATCAACGACCGTGCATGGTTCGCGTGCAATCGGCCGCCGGGAGATCCTACGTTTTCCCGTTTCGGTATATTCTTGCTATCGCTCAACCAAAAATAAAACGCTCTACGCGCGCAATAACGTCTCCCGCCAAGGGCGCAGAGTTGTCTAAATACAAAATGGAAGAAGAGGATAACTTCCAGTGGATATCTCGCTTCTTAACGGATTGGCGAAATTCGGTCCAGTTCTCGAGCTTCCATGTGTCCAACTCCAAGCCTCGCTCTCTGATCCGTTCGCGGTAGAGACTCTCCTCAGCGAGATAGACAAACACCACTTTCACGTCAACATCAGCCTGTGAAAGACCGGCTTCCGCCAGCTCCTGGTCCAGCCAATCCTGGTTCTCGGTTTCTCGCGTAAAAGGGCCGACGATGAAAACGTCGGTGTGCAGCGCCGCGTTTTCCAATGCGGCATCCATCGTGATTCTATACCCCAGATCCCGGCAGCGCGTTTTGTATACGGCGGAATCACGGTCGTTGGGGTCAAGCCCGGACAACAGCAGAATCGCCTCGGCGGCCGGACGGGACAGCGTGTCCATGTCAAAAAAAGCTGCACGCCTCCGCGATGCCACCGCTTTCGCAAGCGTAGTTTTGCCCGCTCCGGCGGGGCCTAAGAAAAATACCATTTTGCTCATCAAGGTGCCTCCTAGCTAGCGCAGACGCCCCAGGGACGCTGTTTGCCGAATCATTACTGCCGTCGCGTTTCTTCCCTGGCCAACTCAATTACATTGGCGATGAATGGTGCCTTCGCAAGCGTGTATGCAGTTCTATCTGCCGGATGTTGCGCAGCAAGTGCCTGCTTCAGCTTGCAGTACTGCTGTAACACCCGAGGATGATTCTGCAGATAATCGCGAAATAATAAGTTATTTTGCCAATCCGCACTGTGCAAATCGTACATATGTAAATGATGTGTGCCTTTTCTCCATGTGCCTTTTCTAAAAAAGCGCCGCGATGGGAATTCCGGCTTATGCACGTATTCGTATCCGATGGCTCGTAGTGGGGCTGCGCAATCTTCCGCTATAACCAGGTGTTTCACTGCAACGGCGATATCAATGATCGGCTTCGCATCTAATCCCTCGACAGACGTACTGCCGATATGTTGAATATCGAGTATCTTCTCTCGAAGCACAGCCGCAATCCGGTCTTTTTCCTGCTGATATTCTGTTCGCCAAAGGGGATCGTATTGCTTCAATATCACTTCGTAGTCGGCCACAGGTCCCACTCCCTCGTATCAGATGGCATGCAGCTCTTCACCCGCAACAATGCTCACACAGCAGATGCCTGCGCAGGTGAGGACATATGGAACAATCCGTTACCAGCGGCGAAACACACGGATGCCTCCTTTTGCAATCTGCTTTCGGAGCACGTACAGAATCCCTCTTTTCGCTAACGGACGGGTGAACGGGAGAAGAAAAAACAGCCCGATGATGTCGGTAAAAAATCCAGGGAAAAGCAGCATAATACCGCCGACGAGGACACACAGCCCGTCCAGTATGGTGCCCGCCGGCATTTCGCCTCTCGACAATTGGCGTGAGGCTTGATTCCACACCCGCGTCGCCTCCCGTTTGCTGAAATAAGCTCCAAGAACCGCTATGACGATAATCAGCACTACCGTCTGCCAGCCTCCGATCCAGCGGCCTGCCGCGATCAGTCCCCAGATCTCAAGTGCCGGGACAATAATAAAAAGTGCCAAAAGCCAGCGAAACATCGGTTATCCCTTCTTTCAACTCGGTTATAAACTCCCTCCTCCACTATCTTACCCCAGTTACGCGGGAGATAGAAGCTTGTTCCTCCCTCTCAGCGGTGAGATGGTGCCGCAATGCGCGCTGCACACATAGGTGACCTCTGGGCCACAATTTGCGCTCTGTCGTATAAATTTGCACTTTTTGCCTCACCATATTGAGGACCGATCGCAGATCTGACAGGAGGATGTGAATACAATGAACAAAAATGAGAACGGTATGTTGAAGTCTGACAATGTAGACCAGCAGCTTGACCAGCTCGAGGAGCAAAATGCCTCGGATACGAGAAACAAAGAGGGCAGCACCAACGAGATCCAGCCAATGGGAGTCGACGAAGGCGTAACTCAGTGACAGCTTCAGACATAACTGATTCGTCATCACGAGAGTAAATCTTTGCTGCCAACCATACTGACAGTAAGCACAAAAGCGGCACTGGAGGCTCTGAGTTCCAGCGGCCGCTTTCTTCGTGCACGGCTGCAGGACAGCGCCTAGGCAGTGCTTCTCAGTGTGATCGTATCTGTCATTGAGTTATTTTACCGTTGCGCCTCCGTCGACGGCCAAAGCAGCCCCGGTCGTATACCGATTCTCCGGGGCGGACAGAAACAATGCGGCACGTGCTACCTCCTCTGCGCTGCCCAAATAAGGTGTCACCCTCCGGTCTATCATCATTTGTCTTGTCTGTTCAGGATTTGCGCTGCCTGAGATCAAATTCGCCACCATCTCGGTTTCGATCATGCCGGGGCATAGGCAGTTAATGCGAATGCCATCTCCGGAATGATCAACGGCCATCGCTTTGGTCAAGCCGACGACCGCAAATGAGGTAGAGCCGGTAACCCACCGCGGTGAGGCCCTTTAACTTCATCCTCTCACGTCCCTTGAGTTGATCTCTGTCTCGGCTTAGAAGCTGCAATGGCCCGTGTGAATAACAGTTCAGTCGAGTGCACCCGCCACGTGCCTTCGTTCGAGTTATGCAGCCGCCTGAAGTTATAATCGATATAGCCGATGTTGCCGATGGAACCGCTTGCAACCGAGTAGCTTGCCTATAACTTTATTGCAAGTCTGTCAGCAAGGTCAATCCGTTGATCGACCCATATCATGCGCTGACTTTTCCATCATTGCACCTTACGCTTTGGCTAATTATGTCACTTCGTCGTCACCTGAAAAAACCGAGGAAAAATGTTCGACCAATGGTTGAATTTCTGATAAGATGGCTGAATAATATACATACCCGTTTTCCCGCGCGCCCTGTGCGCCAACCTAATTGAAAGGAGAAACAATTTTATGGAAACCATTGCTGCCTTTATTACCAAGCTCAGCGATATTGTATGGGGCCCCCCGCTGCTCATTCTGATAGTTGGAACGGGCATTTTTTTATCGTTTCGCATTTCGTTCCTGCAGTTTAACCAGCTGCCTTACGCGCTGAAACTGGCGTTCTCCAAAAATCAGGACCACACGTCGGAGGGCGACATCTCCCACTTTCAGTCACTGATGACGGCACTCGCCGCCACCATCGGCACAGGGAATATTGCGGGAGTCGCAACCGCCGTTGTGCTCGGAGGGCCTGGCGCCGTGTTTTGGATGTGGGTGACGGCACTGGTCGGGATGGCCACCAAATATTCGGAGGCGATTCTCTCGGTCAAATATCGCACCATTGGTAAACGCGGCGAAATGGCCGGCGGGCCGATGTATTTCATCGAACGGGGCTTAGGCTGGAAGTGGCTGGCCGTGCTGTTCGCCCTATTTGGTTGCATTGCCGCGTTCGGTATCGGAAGCACTGTCCAATCCAATTCGGTGGCTGCGGCGATTGAGTCGAGCTTTGGCGTCAGCCCTTGGGTCACCGGCATCATACTTACTGTTGCAACCGGACTTGTCATTTTGGGCGGAATCAAGAACATCGGGATTGTAGCATCCTACATGGTGCCGTTCATGGCTATCTTGTACGTGGTCGGCGGCTTGATTATCATCTTGCTGCACGTAACTGAACTACCTGCTGCGCTGGCGCTCATTTTTTCTGATGCTTTCACTGGCCAGGCAGCAGCCGGAGGCGCGATTGGTACCGTTATCCGCTATGGTGTAGCCCGCGGTGTGTTCTCCAACGAGGCGGGCATGGGATCGGCTCCGATTGCGGCTGCGGCGGCAAAAACCGACCATCCCGGCCGTCAGGCGCTGATCTCGATGACGGGAACGTTTCTCGATACCATCATTGTCTGTTCCATCACGGGCATTACCTTGGTTATGGGCGGGCTTTACACGAAAACCGAACTGACAGGCGCTGCGCTGACCACCCAGACGTTCGAGCAGATGCTGCCAGGTCCCGGCGGTTGGATTGTGACGATCGGTCTGATCTTCTTTGCTTACTCTACAGTGCTGGGCTGGGCCTATTACGGCGAAAAATGCTTCGAATATTTGTTCGGTATCCGATCGATCAAGTGGTACCGCATGTGCTATACGCTGTCTGTCGTCGTGGGTGCGGGGATGAGTCTCGGCATGGTATGGACGATCGCAGATATTTTCAATGGGTTAATGGCGATTCCAAACCTGATTGGCCTTATCGCTCTGTCCGGCGTCGTCGTGGCGGAAACAAAGGATTTCAAACATATACTCGCGAAAGAAAAACGGCAACGGAAAACGACGATCTCCGGCGACAATACCGTGAACTCTTGATCACGCGAAAACTTCAGGCATGACGTGCAGCATGAGCCACGACAGCATAAACGTTTGGTAAAACGCTGCACGCACCGCTGATCTACGATAGACCGGGCATAATGGCGACACACTGTGAACGACGCAGCGGTGTCGCCATTTTTTCACCGCACTCCAATCTGGAATCCGGTAGTGTCACACATTGCTTCTCCCGCCCAGCCGGCATCCACGTCAGCGTAAAAGCCATTTGTTATGTACAAAACACATGGCAATAGCAGCTCGCTGCCGCTCACCGATCTGCCCGCAATGTCCTGCTGCAGCTGTTCCTCGTGAAGATGTATCAGTGTTCCGGTAGGGGCCATGTACCCGCGCCTGCCCGCCGCAGCAAATCGTGCAAATTTTCAGGGACAGATGATTAACTCTTTTGACCAAATTTGAACGAAAGCCTGCGCAACATCAGCTCCACAGTTCCATGGAACTTACAATTCACAGGCTTCACGCCCGTGTGGCCTTTCACCACACAGTAAGTTTATTGACGAACTTCGATGGTCCAGCCGAACGGGTCGGCTACCGCTCCAGTCTGAATACCGGTCAACGTATCATACAGCTTCTGGGATAGCTGCCCTGTTCCGCCGTCTCCGATCACGAGCTTTTCACCTTTCCAATTCAATTCACCAATCGGTGAAATAACCGCTGCGGTACCCGTGCCGAATGCTTCTTCCAACGTGCCGTCGCGCTGTGCGTCGTAGATTTCCTGAATGGACAGCGTTCTCTCCTCAACGGGAATGTTCCAATGAGCGAGCAGCTGCAGCATGGAATGCCTCGTTATACCCTCCAAAATACTACCGTTCAAAGCGGGGGTCACGACCGTGCCGTTGATTTTAAAGAATACATTCATGCTGCCGACTTCTTCAATATACTTTTTGTGAACGCCATCGAGCCACAGCACTTGGGAATAACCTTTTTCAGCCGCCTCTTCCTGCGCCTTCAAGCCCGCGGCATAATTGCCGGCGGTTTTGGCATCTCCCGTGCCGCCTTTGACCGCACGCACGTAATCTGACTCGACGAAAATTTTCACAGGATGAACGCCTTCCGCATAATAAGCTCCCACCGGTGACATGATGATGATAAATTGGTACTTTGTCGATGGTGCGACACCTAACGCGGCTTGAGTTGCAATGATAAACGGACGGATATACAGTGACGTTCCCTCTTCTGCCGGAATCCAGTCCCGATCTATAGCGACCAGCTGCTGCAGTGCTTCCAAAGCCAAATCCGCATCAACAGCAGGAATGCTTAAACGTACGTTGGAGCGGTTCAACCGTTTGAAATTACTTTGGGGACGGAAGAGTAAAATTTTTTCATCATTCGTTCTATACGCTTTCAGCCCTTCGAACACGGTTTGTCCGTAGTGGAATACTTTGGCTGCCGGATCCATTGAGATAGGCTGATAAGGCACGATGCGCGGGGAGTACCATCCCTTGCCGGCCTCGTAGTCCATAATGAACATATGATCGGTGAAATGAATGCCGAAACCAAGGCGGTCGACTGCCGGTTTCGTTTTGTGTGAGGTGGTCCTTGTGATTTCGATTGAGTGGGACATTTGCCTGCAGCTCCTTAAAAGTGTTCATGCAACGAAAAAAAATGGAATGTGCGACTGCCGAAGAACCATATGGACAGGGCCGACGGAGAAAGCATTTTGAAAACGACCGTGCAAAATGCCGATAGTTCAATCCTATATAAGAACACATTCCAAGTCAACAATTTGCGTCATAACCAAATACAACGGGCTATCCGAAATATTCGACCATTTTCGGTTACACCCGTGGTATGTGTCGCCGGCTCAGCGGCGGATTATGGGATTTATTTGAACGTTACAGGGAATTGTTTTACTCCGTACACAAAAGGGCTTTGAATATATGAGAGCTCTGTTCCGCTAACGAATTCAATTTGCTTCATTCGGTCCATCAATGTGCGTATGGCGATTTGCCCTTCCAGCCTGGCTAATGGAGCGCCCAAACAGAAATGAATACCGAAACCAAATGATAGGTGGGCGTTCGGTTTCCTGTCGAGAATAAACTGTTCCGGATCGACAAACTTCGTCTCGTCACGGTTTGCAGAGGCAACCCAAGAAACCACTTGGTGGCCCGCTTTTATCCGCTTACCTCCGATCTCCACGTCAGCGGTTGCGACACGCCCGATAGCCTGAATCGGCGGATAGAAGCGCAGCGACTCCTCTATGAAGCTGGCAGTCAGCGCAGGATTAGCTCTCAGCTGCGATTGGATGTCCTGCTGTTCCGTCAGCAGGCGTACCGAATTGGTAATGAGGTTGGTGGTCGTCTCGTTGCCGGCAGCCAGCAGTAAGATGCTAAACGCCAATATCTCACTGTCATCCAGCTTCTGTCCTTCTATTTCAGCAGCCAGCAGCAATGAGATGAGATCTTCTCTAGGCTCTTTGCGCCGCTGCTCGACAATCTTCGCAAAATAACCGTTGAGCTCCCGGATAGCCTGCCCTTTCTCAGCCATCACTTGATGAAACGCCTCGTCCGTGTTTTTATCCGGTCCTTTCACCAAAATATCGGACCAGTCCTTGAAAAGTTCCCGATCCTCCGGGGGCACGCCAAGCAGCTCAGCTATGACGATAACCGGCAGCGGTGTGGCCAGGTCGTGCACCATATCCATTTTACCGCTGTCCGCCACAGCATCCAGCAGGTCGTTCGCGATGGCGGTGATGTGCTCTTCGAGATTCGCGATCACCCGCGGGGTGAAAGCTTTGTTTACCAACGATCGCAATTGCGAATGCCGCGGCGGATCCATCGTCAGGATAGAGCCTGACTCTTTGCCGACCAAGCTGCGCTGTGAGGAAAAATTAGCCGGGTCCTTCAAAATGCGGTGAACGTCCTCATAACGAAACACATCCCAGCTGTCCCGGCTTTCATCATAGCGCACCGGTGTTGTGTTCCGTAATTGGTTGAAAACAGCGAATGGCAGAAGCCGTTTTTCCCTGGTGTCTAATTCTGCCATCGGGATAATATTAGCGTATCGTTCCGGTTTGTTCATTTCCATCAGAATCCACTCCTCCCTTATCTGCTATTTTTTCACTGTTTAACATGCCCTGTCAAATAACACGATAATCCAGCGTGAATTCAAACCGTATGATGCTGTTATCTTAATAAGAAGAAACCCAGCAAAAAAAAATGAATTGACCTGAGAATAAAACTATGGTAATTTACACTACATTATCAATTCCTACTAAAATGACAGGGATTATTAGTTTTTGAGAGGAGCAGCCAGATGAGTACACAAGAAAAAGACGCAAAATCAGAGGTTCGCAGAGTTCGAGCAGCTTCACAGCGACTCGGCCGATTTAAAAATGAGAACACAGTTCGCGGTTTTACGTTCCGCATTGACGAACCTGAAAAACTGGGCGGCACAGACACAGGGCCGACGCCTATGGAGTATGTGCTTGGATCGTTTAACGGCTGCTTACTCATCGTGATCGAGACGATTGCCAGCGAGATGAAGCTCAATGTGAAGGATCTTCGCGCGGAATCGACCGGATTGGTTGACCGCAGGGGTCTTTTTGGGACGGCAGATGTTACCCCGCATTTTCTCGAGGTACATAACTCAATCGTTTTCGACACGGACGAGCCGTGGGAGAAGATAGAACTGCTCAAGCAAGCGGTGTTAAAAAGATGTCCGGCGTATAACTTGTTTAAGGATGCCGGTATCCCTATAACTCTCGACTGGACCAGAGCGGGAGGTTCGGAGCAGGAATGACCGTGTACGGTGCTTGGATTATAGGATTTGCTTTGTTTTACACCGCCGCGCTAATTTTTGTTGGGCAATTCGCAAAACGCAGAGCCGCGCAAGGCGGCGAAGGTTATTTTGTAGGAGGCAGGAATTTCAACCGCTGGATGGTCTGCTTCTGTATCACCGGGTTGTTTTCAGGCTCTACGTTTATAGCCGTTCTTGAGTTGGCTTATCTCCAAGGTGTGTCAGCCATCTGGTACGGCGTAGCGGAAACGATACAGATATTGATCATCGCGTTCGTTATCATTGGTCCGTTCCGCAAGAAATTGGTTGTTACGGTCACAGGTTTGATTGGCGACCGGTACGGCCGCAGCGCCAAAGCGCTGGCGGGTGCGATCACTGCGTTTACCTTCCCGATGTGGTCGGTGGCTACGGCGATTGCATTCGCCTCAGCGCTTCATGTTTTCACCGGAATTTCTTTGACCATGTCCGTCGCGTTTACCGCGATACTTTTATTTATTTATTTGCAGGCCGGCGGCATGTGGTCGATCGCCTTCACGCAGACGATGAACTTCGGCGTATTTATGCTCATGTTCGCGATTGGCATCTACGCGTTTTTTGTAAATCCCGGCATCGAAGGGCTGCAGCAGTTCGCCGCTCAGCGTCCGCAGATGTTCGACTTTGACAGCGTGGGACTTCAAGTCATCGTAGCCTGGTTCGGCACCTTTCTGGTAAATGTTATTCTTGCACAGGCGGCCTTCCAAATGGCATTGTCGTGCAAAACCCCGGAAGAAGGACAAAAAGGCCTGAAATTGGCAGCATGGTTCGGTATCCCTTTCACCGTCTGCGCCATTCTATTCGGTATCGCCGCGGCTGCAGTGGTGCCCGATGGCAAATTAGGCCTGATTGCACTGCCGCAGTACTTGATGCAAGTCCTTCCCGCACCGCTCGTCGGATTGTTTTTCTTAGGCGTCTGGGCTTGTGCACTGAGCTGGGGCGCACCATGCCAATTCTCAGGCGCGACCAGCCTCGGCCGTGATGTCGGCAGCGCCGTGTTTCCGAAAGCGAGCAATGACCGGCTGGTCACATATACCAAATGGTCACTTCTTCTTCTGACTGTTTTAATGATCGTGTTCGGATTGATGCGGACGGAACAGTCGGCCTGGTGGAACATTTTCGCCTGGACAGCTAGAAACTCAGCCACATTCGCTCCAGTAGTTGCCGCGTTGTTCTGGCCGCAAGTGACGCGCGCAGCGGTACTCGCTTCGCTCGGGACGGGCTTCGCGTCGGGCGTCACCTGGTATTACCTGGGCGGTTGGCATGTCAGCCAGTTTTACCTGAACATCCATCCCGTATGGATTGGCATGTCGGTCAACGTGATTACGATTATCGTGATGACCCTGCTTTTCTCCGCGCAGTCGTGGAAATTGCGCCGAGTGTCCGAAAAGCCGGCTCATTACGCGGCGTTAGCCGTGGGAGCGGTGCTGGCGGGCGTTGTCGCAGTCAACTTCGATGTGCTTCACACGAAAGGTTTGGTAGGACTGCTCGTATTCAGCGCATTGGTGGCGCTGTTCATCTCAGTGATAGGCATTTTGGATACGGTCAAGGCAAGCGGCGCACGAGCCGCTCAGAACAAGGCGTCTTAACTGTCATCCAACACGACAAAAACCGTGGTCGGCGAATGCCGGCCGCGGTTTTTTCTATACTATCCTTTTATGCCCGTCGTTGCAATGCCTTCGACGATATACTTCTGAAAGAATAAGAAAATCAGGAACTGCGGCAGCAGCGAGAGCACAGACATGGAAAACATCGGTCCCCATGCGGTAACGGATGACGGGTCGGCAAACATTCTTAGTCCAAGCGAAATCGTATGCTTCTTCACATCATTCAAATAAATTAAGGGTCCGAGAAAATCGTCCCAAGTCCAATAGAAGGAAAAAATCGCCACGGTCACGAGCGCCGGTGTGCTGAGCGGCAGAATGATCCGCCAGAAAATACCGTAAGCACTGCAGCCGTCAATGACGGCCGATTCGTCCAGCTCCCGCGGAATGCCGCGGATAAACTGAATCAGCAAAAATATGAAAAAAGGGGTCCCTCCAATAAACGCCGGCACGATCAGCGGGTTATACGTATTGACCCAGCCCAGCTTCTGGAACAATATATACTGCGGTATCATGGTGACCTGGCCCGGGAGCATCATCGTCACCATCAAACAGGCAAACAAAGCCTTTCGCAGCGAGAATTGCAGCCGGGCAAAACCGAAAGCAACCAGTGCGGATGAGAAAAGCGTGCCGGTCACCACCATCGACGTGACAAGAGCGGAGTTACGGAAAAACACATCGAACCCTATCGTGCCAAAGCCCTTCCACCCTTTAGCGTAGTTCTGCCACTCTAACGTAGACGGAATGAGCGAAGAAGCATTCACGAAAATTTCGTGCTCCGGCTTTAATGAGCTGGCGAGCGTCCACAAAATCGGATACACCATGAACAAGCCCAAAACCGCCACGAACAGATGGTAAATCACGCTTCTTAACGTGCGGCTCATGTTATTTCTCCCCTCCTGACTCGTAATATACCCACGCCGACGATGACTTAAAGATCAGGGCGGTCAGGAGCGCAACGATAATCAACAAAATCCAGGCCATCGCCGATGCGTAGCCCATCTCAAAATGAGTGAAAGCCCGCTGATACAGGTAAACCGCATAAAATAACGTCTTGTCGAGGGGCCCGCCTGCGGTAACCAGGAAGCTCTGCGTGAACGTCATGAATCCGCCGATCATTTGCATGACCAGGTTAAAAAAGATCACTGGAGTGAGCATAGGCAGTGTAATTCTAAACAATCTGTCGAAATAGCTCGCACCGTCAACGGACGCCGCTTCATATAAGTCGCCGGGAATCTGTTTTAAGCCGGCCAAAAATATAAGCATGGGCGATCCAAACTGCCAGATAACAAGCAAGATCAGAGTGGACAAAGCATAGTCGGGGCTCGCCACCCAGTTTGTTCCCTGTATCCCGAACATCGCCAGTATACCGTTCACAGCGCCTTTTAAGCCGAACAGCTGCTTCCACATCACGGCTACCGCCACACTTCCGCCGATGATCGAAGGAATATAGTACACGGTCCTGTAAAAGCCCACGCCGCGATGGCTGCCGTTAAACAGTATCGCGATAAACAACGCGAATAGTAGCTTGAGCGGTACAGATACGAAAACGAATATGAACGTCACTTTTAAAGCTTGCAGAAACCGGTCATCGTCGGAAAACAGGTTGACATAGTTGCTCAACCCGATCCACTCTGCAGGAGACAACATATCATATCTGGTGAAAGACAAATACAGCGAGGCTATCATAGGTCCGATGGTGAACGCGAGGAACCCTACTAGCCATGGAGAGATAAACGAATAGCCTACCGCATTGCGGCGCAATGCCTTGAGTAAGCTCGTCTTGCGTGCCGTCCCGCTCACAGCTGCGGCATTTGCTGCTAGTGGTGATTGCTCTTTCATCGTTGGGCGTACCTCCTGGGTAAAAAGTCAGCCATATGATCCACCAGGCGCCAGATGGCTACGCTGGCGGTTACTTCTTCTGTAATTCCTTCGTGCCCTCCTCGCGGAACTGCTTCGCTGCCTGCTCCGGTGTAAGCTCACCGTAGTTCACCGCCTCCTGAATCCGGGCGAACAACGCCTCGATCTTGCTGGAGCCCTCCGGATCCGGAGGATGAATTTCGCGGGCGTGCTGCTGCGCCAATTCAATGTAACCGAACATCTCCTTAGCGGCGTCCCCCATCGATTTGCCCAAATGCTCTCGTACCTTCGAAGAGATTGGGACTCCGCGCTCCGCCCCCAAAATTTCGTTTGCTTTCAGATCGTTAGTGAAGAAATTAATAAACTTCGCCGCTTCTTCCGGATGCTTGGAGTGCTTGGTGATAGAGAAAAATTGTGACGGTTTTAAAAAGTGGCCCTTAGTACCGCCAGGCAAATCCGGCAGGATCGTCAACTTGAGCGGACGGTTTGCCGCCTTCTGCAAGGCAACGACTTGATTGCTGTTAAAAAAGTGCATCGGGGACTTCTTGTGTACGATCAGTTCATCCTCAAGCCCTTTGATATCCTGCGTCACTTGTGGAGTCGGCACGACGCCGTCTTTCAGCAGCGCATCAAAGTACTTGAAATAATCCACTAATATTTGATCGTTATCATAGCCGAGTCCGTTGGCCTGCTCGTTGTACAGCCACAGTCCCTTCTCCCGCAGCAAGTGCTTGAATGGATCCATACTGTTAAAATTCGGCATACCATACGCGTCGCTGCCGAGCTTTGATTTCAGCTGCCGCGCGGCAGCCGCCAAATCATCCCACGTATACCCAGGCTTTAGCTCCGGCACCCCTGCTTGCGCGAACATCGCCGGATCATACGCTATAGCAAGTGAGTTCGTACCCAAGTTGACCGCATACAATTTGTTATTGATTTTGCCGCCGTCTGTGTGCAAATGATCGGCATCCCTCAGATCGATCGTATTCGACTGCACGTAGGGATTGAGGTCTACCAATAAATCACGGGCAACGTATTCGTTCACATATTTGTAGTCCTGCTGTATGATATCCGGCAAATTCTTGCCCGCCGCCTGGGTTGCCAATTTATCCCAATAACCGTCCCATGCGATAAATTCAGCTGTCAGTTTCACATTCGGGTTTTGCTGCTCATACAGCTCGATGGCTTTGAGTGTGCGATCGTGCCGGTCCTGCGAGCCCCACCAGGCTATGCGCAATTCCACCTTGCCGTTGGACGATGTGTTACCTGCCTGCGGATTGGCGCTTGAGCCGTCCTGCCCGGCGCCGCCATCCGAGCTGCATCCAACCATGGCTGCGAGCAAGGTAGTAGAGACGATTGATAGTGCAGCTTTGCTGCGCTTCTCAGTTAACATTCAAGTTACCCCCCTTTGATAGGAAATTAGTTTAGGAAAGCGATTACATTACGTTATTCAGCCCGATGCAATAGTATTCATCACACACAAAGACAACTGACGTCCGCAACACGGCAGACGACAGTTGTTTTATTTTTAGTCGGCCTTGAGAAAACACCGTGGTCCCGCCCTCACAGACTGCGCCGATACGGCCGGCGGTGTTTGCTACTTCTCAAGCGCTCCCTGATTTTAAAGTACCGATACAGCGATGAATCTAACCTTTCACCTTTCGAGCCGTACGATTCAGCCGACACACTGTTATCTTTTTTGCCTTTCAGCATGCTGTTGTTGTCACCATGCGCAAGCACCCAGGTAATGAGCGGCAATTCAACCATGCAATACCTTCTGCGGCGGCGAGTCACGTGCTGACTCACCTTTTTATGGTCTTTCAACACCATGCCGAACGCGACCTTGCGCGAGGAATTGGGCTTCCGTGGAAAGTCTTTAGTTTTGAAATGATGCATTGCACTGCTGCCGCAGCCAATGAAAAAGCGGTCTTTTCTCCACCATACTTCCTTGCGCACGACATTGATCATCAGTCCACTCCTGAAAATGAACGCATCCGCTTTGGGCAGCTTCCGGATCAATTCCACGAACCTGTAGTGTATCCAATCATCCGCGTCGAGCGGCATGAAATATCCTGAATATCCGACCTTCCGCAAATAGGCACCGATCACCCTCCGTTTTCGCATCTTGTCTCTGGAGAAACCACCAGGGCCCGTCGGTCTCTTAAATTTAACGCTCAGCCAGTGAACTTTCCGGTGTTTCAATTCCTTGATCCTGGGTTTCTCATGGCCAGCGACTACAACCCGATAATGGGAGTCCGTGTTATTGAGGATGGAGCGCAGTGTCCTTGCTAAGTTCGTCTGCACCCGGCCCCAGTTGCGTGATACCCGTTTGCTTTTGAGAGAAATTCCGAAAGCTACTGAGACATTCCTCTTACGGGCACCTTTTCTACTGACATGCGCCTCCACTTGCCCCATTTTCTGTTGGATGGACGGCCATCGGCTTTCGTAACCCTTCACAAATATCCTCCTTGTACTGCCATGTTATTTAGCGATAACCTACTCCTTGATAGAAAAAGCCCATGGTCGTCAGCTTCCCGGCGTCCAACACATTTCTTCCGTCGAAAATGTTAGGCTGATGCATGCTGTGTTTGACGGCGGCCCAATCTATGCTCAGGTATTCGTCCCATTCAGTGCAAAGAAATACGGCGTGTGCATCCTGCATAGCCTGCTCCACAGAGCTGCATTGGGCAACCGAAGCGCATAATTCCGCCGGAAGTACAGCCGCAGGATCGTGCGCAGCAACGTACGCTCTCTCGTCGACCAAGCGTTCCGCTATGCGTATTGCAATGGATTCGCGGATGTCGTCGGTGTCCGGCTTGAATGCCAAACCCAGCAGCGCCACCTTCTTGCCTGAAAAATCACCTAACCGCGCACGTGCTTTCTCCAGCAAATGCATGTACTGCGTGCGGTTCACCGCCACCACTTCTTCCAGCAGCTTCAGCTCGCTTCCATGCTCGTGGGCGGTATGGAGCAGCGACGCGACATCTTTGGGGAAACAGGAGCCGCCGTAGCCTATCCCGGCTTGCAGGAAGCTTGTGCCTATCCGCGGATCCAGACCGATCCCCTGGGCCACCTCTTTCACGTTGATCCCTAGCTTATCGCACAGCCTGGACAATTCATTGATATATGAAATTTTTGTAGCCAAGAACGAATTCGCTGCGTATTTGATTAATTCGGCTGTTTTCGGCGTTGTCACCAGGATCGGGCAGTCCATCGAGTGATACATATTTTTCATCCGCTGCCCAGCACTAACCGTATCCGCTCCAATGATGATCCGGTCAGGATGAAGGGCATCGTACAACGCCTTACCTTCGCGTAAAAACTCGGGATTCGACACCACATCGAATTGTTTGGGCTCGGTCTGTGCGGCACCCACCCATTCCGCGACCCTTCGCTGCGTGCCGACTGGAACCGTGCTTTTGATCACAACTAATTTGTAAGCGTTTAAGTTCCGCCCTATGTCTTCCGCCACCTGCTTGATGTAACGCAAGTCGGCACTTCCATCCGGCAGCGGCGGTGTCCCCACGCAAATGAAGATCGTATCGGCCGCCTCAATCGCTTCTCGTGTATGTGCGGTGAAGCGAAGGCGCCCCGAGTCCAGCTGTTTACGCAGCATGGGCTCAACTCCCGGCTCGTAAAAATGAGGCAAGCCTTGCCGCAGCCGTTCAATTTTACCGACATCGGTATCAAGGCCTGTGACATTCCATCCCATTTCGGCCAAGACCAGCGCAGTAGTGGTACCTACATATCCTGTGCCTATGACTAAAATGTTCAACACTGATCCCTCCAGTTATCGATGCATACCAACAATTGATGAACGATAGCCGACCACTGTATTTGTAATAGCAAACGGCGCCTTAGTCAGATGAACCTGATCCATAATAATGCTGTTTTCGAGCTGACACTCTTGAATACAGGCTCCCACACCTACAGACACGTAAGGCCCGATGATGCAATCCTTTATCCTACAGCCTCGTGCGATATTGACCGGTGGAATGATTTTGCAGTTTTCTAAGACGGCCGTGGCATGAATCTGGTTTGTGTGCAGGTGGTCGAGCTGCCATCTATTGGCTTCCAGCCAGCGCCCAACCGTGCCCACGTCGAAAATGGGTTTTTCCGTCAACTGATAGGTCACCGGATAATTGCGCTGAATCAGCCATTGTATCGCGTCGGTGATTTCGTACTCTCCTCTGCTGGACGGAGAAATGTCCGCTATGGCGGCGAATATGACCGGAGCGAACGCGTATGCCCCCATCACAGCCAGGTTGGTTTTGGGGTGCAGCGGTTTCTCCTCCAATCCGACAATTCGACAATCCTCTACTTCAGCGATACCGTATTCGTGGGAATGCTCTACACGCTTCAGCAGTACAGCGGCGGAGCTTCCCTCTGCATGGAGCAGTGTTTTCAACCTTGACAACGAATCCGTAATCAGATTGTCGCCGAGCAGCAGTAAAAAGGAATCCCCGTCAATGAAATGCTCTGCTTGTTTGACCGCATCGGCAATGCCAAGCGGCGCTTCCTGATAAATCGAAGTGAGCTTGACGCCGAGTTTGGCAGCGATGGCAGTGTGACGTGCAATCAGCGGTTGTTGAGCGGGACTCAGCACGATACCGATCTCATCGATTTCCTGCTCTGCCAAATTCTCGATACAGGTATGCAGCAACGGAATATTGCCTACAGGCAGAAGTGTTTTGGGATACCTGTGTGTGAATGGATACAGTCTGGTGCCTTTGCCGGCACAAACTATGATTCCCTTCATAAGAATCTCTCCTTGCCCAGCTGTGATTTCCTTTGCATCTGTTTACCAGCATATGTCGGAATCTTTGTTATGTTTGGACACTAACACGGTATAGCCGCCGTTTCTCAGCGAAAATCAATACATATGCTAAGACGAGAACAAAAATAGCCGCTGCTTAGGCGGTTTAATCCATCGCCAGCAAAAGGAGTTGGGTAAATGGTTTCTATCATCGCTTGTTCCATGCGACCTTCATATATGAAAAACGTGTTTGCAAACTTTGAGAGGCAAACTTATAAAAATAAAGAGATGATTATTGTGTTAAACCGGGATGACATGGACAAGGAGAAGTGGGAAAAAAAGGCCAGTAAGTTTGAAAATGTGCGGGTATACCAGGTGCCTGAGCGATATAGATTGGGCAGATGCCTGAACTATGGCATACGGCGAGCGAAATATGATATCATCGCGAAATTTGACGATGATGATTATTACGGGCCCGATTATCTCAAGGAGGTTGCGCGGCCGCTGCTTCAAGGGAAGGCGTCAGTAGTCGGCAAGAATGCCTCCTACATTTATTTTGCAGGCAGAAGAGCACTGATGCTCTATCGGCGCGGAGGCGAGCATCAGTATCGCCGGAATGTCAAAGGCGGCACTCTCACGTTCAAAAAGCGTGTGTGGAGAAAAGTGAAATTCAATGAAAAGAAGCGTCACGGAAGCGACGTGGCTTTTTTGCGAGGGTGCAGGAAAAGAGGGTACAAGATATATTCCGTTTCAAGATATAACTACGTATGCATCAGAAGAAGAAACACGAGATCACATACGCAAAAAACAGGAACGAGAAAATACATGGCCAGATGCAGATTCATCCGCCGAACCAAGCGGTACGTCCCTCTAGTGACCAAAAGAATAAAATAGCACATGCTCGGTAATATGTGCGAGCCATTGTGATGCATGCACAGGAGGGATTGCCGATGTTTATTTCCAAACAAGGGGTATGTGGTGAGGAGATTACTGAAATGGTGCCGCGACCGGCGGTAAAGCCGTCATGGCGTGATGGCCTCTTCGAATTCGTTGATCTGCGGGTTCGTGCCAATCACTACCATCACGTCCCCCTCCTCCACCACATCCTCGGCCGTTGGCGCAATAATCACATCCTGCTTCTTGTTGATCGCCACGATGCTGCAGCCATGCCGTGCGCGCGTGTCTAAGTCCTTGAGCGTACGACCCGAGATTCTGCGCGTGGCCGACAATTCCGCAATCGTGTACTGCTCAGACAGCTCAATATAGTCAAGCAGATTCGGGGAGACCAACTGATTTGCCACACGAACTCCCATGTCCCGCTCGGGATAAATCACCCTGTTTACACCGATTTTCTGCAGCACTTTGCCGTGCAGCGGGGAGAGAGCTTTGGCCACCACCTTCTCCACTCCAAGCTCGATGAGCAGCAGCGCGGTGAGAATACTCGCCTGTATGTCATCTCCGATGGCCACCACTACGCAGTGGAAGTTACGTATACCGATGGATCTGAGCATATCCTCGTCACTCGCGTCGGCCGCGACGACGTGTGTGAGCAGTTCGCTCATGTCATTCACTACGCTCTCGTTGCGGTCAATCCCCAATACTTCGTGCCCGAGCTGGACAAGCTCTTGTGCCACGCTCGAGCCGAATCTGCCCAGGCCGATAACAGCGAATTGCGTTTCTCTCATGTGAATTCGTACTCCTCACCCTATCGTGTTTTTCCTATGATTCCCCGTTTGCGGTGACGCAATTCTGCTGCGGCATCGGCTGAATGCGGTCACATCACACGGCCGTTACGAATTATCCGTGCCATCGTTTGTGCATTGGGATACCGTACTTCTTCGTATTCACGGATTACATCTTCGGCCGCGAATGGTACGCGTTCTATGGACGTGCCTACTCTGCCCTGTTCCACCTGCACGATGGCATACGAAGCTTTGGTCATACCATCGAATGGCAGGCCCACGCTTCCGGTATTCACGATAATTTTACCGTGCATGTATCGAACGAACGGCTTGTGAATATGGCCATACACGTACACATCCGTATCCGCGGCCGACATGAGTTTCTGTCGCATCGCAGCATCGTCCGCATCGGGAGGTACAGTCTCAAACAAGCTGCCGGGCGTGGCATGAAATGCGCTGATAGATACGCCCTCGACATTAAGATGCAGCTCTGTCGGCAGGTTATGTAAATAATCTATCTCTTCCTGATCCAATTGCGATACGGTCCAATCACGTTCCACGTTCATCATTTCAATCGCGTCTTCACGCACTTCTCCCCTCCGCACGCCGCGGACAACCCATTCATCCGCATTTCCCTTGATAACGCGGCTCTGTAATGCTCGAATCAAATGCAGAGATCTTTTGGGTGCCGGTCCTCGGTAACACAGATCGCCCAACACGCATATTTGGTCAACGCTCTTACTGCGCGTATCATGGAGCACTGCTGCGAGCGCGCTGGCGTTGCCATGTATGTCAGAAATGAATGCTATTTTCACTGCAATCTTCCCTTCTAATAGTAAATAGCTTCTTACCACATCAATCATAATTGCAAAGCCCGGTTAATGCCACACAAAAAGGTCCCGCTTGGCAATAGTGCGACCAACGGGACCGTGCGAAATGAAAATAAAGCTACTCGGCGACCACGAAGTGACTGGCAGAACGGAGAAGTCTTTTACCCTCGATTGAAACGTGGTGTTCGGAAAACGCAGTGACTCGTCCCGCTGGATAAACCACCATATCGTCTTGCACCGCTTTCACCGGATACCCGTGTTTTTTAGCCTGTTCAAAATCACGATCGTGCACTAATTCATCCCCAGCTTTCATGTACAGTCCTCCTGGCTGTGGCAGCTAATTTCTTACTCGTCAAGTTCTATTATTCCCAGCAAGTGGTTCGGTAAAACTATCACAGCACGGATTCGCCCGCACACTGGGATACGGGCCCCTTTATTCAGTAAACTCAGCACCGCATCCAACACAAAACCGCCGACATTATCAGCACAAAAAAGGACGGGGAGTTTACAATCACCCCCCCGCTCTGAATCACTTGTTTACACTAAATAATGATAATTACGCTCGATCGTCTGCCTAACGTTATAAATGTGAGCTTTCGCTGCGTTCGCCGCTGCGTCCTCGTCACGGTCTATGAGCGCTTGCAAAATCCTCTTATGTTCCATCAACGAATTTTCGTTTCGTCCCGGAACCAGAATGGTCCGAAATTGATATCTGATCAGCTGCGTTTTAATCATGTTGATGAGTTCAACCGCCTGATCCTTTTTTGACGCCTTATATATGATACTATGAAATTGTTTATTCAACGCTGAGTACTCGTCAAAGTTGTTGTCTTGCAGGTGTATTGCCATCTGTTCCAATGTTTGTTCAAGCCTGTTTAATTCATCGTCAGTGATCGTTTTGGCAGCTGTGGCGGCCACCAGTCCTTCCAACACTTCCCGTATCTCCAGATAATTGATCACTTCTTCCAGCGTAAAGTACTTGATCGTCGCGCCTTTGTTGTTTTCTATCTTAACCAGATTATCCTGTTCCAATTTTAATAGAGCTTTTTTGACCGTGTTGCGGCTTACGCCGATTTCTTCTGCAAGTTGGCTCTCTATCAGCTTTTGCGAAGGTTTGTAAGTACCATCAAGTATTTTCTGTTTCATATATTGATAGGCACTCTCTGTCTGTCTGCTCATCGTCTGCATAACCTCGCTCTTCGTTTGTCTGGTGCAATGTTAGACAATCTTGATTTACAAAAATATACCACCTTCACAAATACAGTGTCAATCGAACAAAAAAAAAGACCACCACCGGTAACGCGGTAATGGTCATGCCCACTGCCTATGACAAAAGACGTTATTTCACTTGGAATACGGCTGCCAATTCCTTCAGTTCTATCATCATCTCATTCAGGGAATGTGTGGACTTGGTGATGCCTTCCATAAAAGACATTTGTGTCGTCGAATGGCTGGCTACTAGCTGTGAGTTATCTGCCGAATCTTTCGCAATCGTAACCATTTCCCCCATGGAGGCAGTGACTTCCTCAGTGCCCGCGGAGATTTGCTGTGTAGCGGCGGAAATCTCCTGCACCTGCTCGGACACTTGGAGAATGGAGCTGCGAATGTTGCCAAACGTTTGATCAATGTGCTGCATTTTGACGATGCCGTTTTCAACCTCTTGCTTATTTTGACTCATATATTGTGTTGCTTCTGCCGAGGAACGTTGGATTTGCTCAATTAGATCAGCCACGCTGTTGACCGAGAGGCGGGTTTGCTCCGCCAGTTTTTTGACCTCGTTAGCGACCACCGCAAAGCCTCTGCCTGACTCCCCGGCTCGCGCCGCCTCAATCGAAGCATTCAAGGACAGCAAAGCGGTTTGATTGGATATATCCGAAATTAAGTCGATGATCCTGCCAATATCCGCTGCATGAGCGTTAAGCGCATCCAGCACTCTAGACGTTTGATTAGCCGATTCACTAATGACATTCATTTGCCCTATGGCGCCTTGAATTTCGTTATTGCCTGTCTCCACTTCTTCATAGACCCCGGACGCCTGATCTGACACGGTACTTGATGACTCAGCAATTCTTTGGATGCCATGGGCCACTTCCTCCATCGCCCTAGCCGATTGCTCCGCCCCCGACAATTGAGTACCGGTGCCCGCTGCAATTTCGTGGATTGAGGCTCCGATCTCCGCGGAGAGCTTGGACGACTCATCCGTTGACGCAATCAGCTGCTCAGCAGCACTGGCGACCACAGTGATAGAGGAATTGATTTTTTTCACCATGGCGGAGAACGAGTCAAGCATCACATTGACGCTGGCGTTCAACTGCCCCAGTTCGTCCCGAGACTTGACCTCAAGCCGATCAGTCAAATTTCCTTGGGCGGCCTGCTTCATGAACGACGACAGAGTGAGCACCGTCCCGGAAATAGACCTGGACACCCAGACGGAGACCGCCGCGGTGAGCACTAATACAACAGCTAAAATGACCATCGCTATATTTCTCGTGCTATTTACCTCATTCAACACTTCTCGCTCAGGCACGCTCACCACCAGTCTCCATGACGTATTCGGGATGGTGCCGTAATAGTTGAGCAGTTTCACGCCATTGTCGTCGGTATAACTGGCTGTTCCGGAATCAGTTGACAGAACGAGGTCCCGAAAGTGCAGGGCATCCGCATTGGCTCCAAATTCCTCGAACTTTTTGCCTATTCTCTCCTGTTCCGGGTATGTGTAGTAGTCGCCGCCGCCGGATAAAAGGTAACCAATCCCGCTCTGTGCAAGCTTGATCCGATTCGTTAAAACGGAGAACGTTTCCGGCGAGACCGTCGAGACAATCACCCCGACCAGATTGCCCGCATCATCAAGGACGGGCACGTCAATGGTGAACACATATTTGTTGGTCACTTTGCTCACGACCATATCCCCGATGGCCACCTTTTTCGTGTTTTTCGCTTTCAAGAAATGGTCACGGTCGCCCACATTAATAGGTACGCCCGAAATGTCTTTGCCGACACCGTCCGGGTTTAAAAAATTGTAATTCTGAATTTCCGCGTCGCTCTCTTTCAACGTTTTAAGAAGTGGCAGGATGTGCGATGGGTCTCCTTGCTTAAATTCCGGATGATTTTTGATCAAGGTCTCGGTCTTGGCAGCCTTGCTTTCAATCCACTCGTTGATTTGTGCTATGTACAAGTCGGTGGTATTTTTTTGCATCTCTGCGTTGTCCGCCTGCGCCAAGCGGCTAAAGTAATTGATTGAGAAAAACGTGGTAACCAGCAACGGTACAGTCGATAGAGTCAATAGCAGCAGGATCAGCTTGAATCTAATCGATCTATCGCTTAACTTGAAAAATTTCGACATGGTGCGGCTACCCCCGTATTTTTTTCGAGTAATTTCGACATAGTTTGTCCCTCCACAATGAATTTTAGCACTAAATCAACAACCTTGGTCTACAATATTGGTGAAAAATAATACTTTGTTCCTATAGTATACTTCGCTTGAAAAATCTGTCAACTGATGTATAGAACATTTTGCCCATGGTTTCACGAGAGAGGTTGGATAATCCAGCAGCTGATGTGTGGAGATAACAAAAACACTGCGTTCGCTAGAACGCAGTGCCAATGTTCACAAAAACTCTATTACTTCACCCGGATCGTATCGCTGCCCTGGAAATAGCTCCCGTCATCTAGACGGCCTCTCAGGTGGAGTTCAACGCTGCCGCTCTGTCCGGACAACATTCGGCTTACGCTGTCACGGTCGAATATCGCTTTGAAACCTTGTGCGCTGTCTCCTTTTATATCTTCCGCCTGGGCTGAGCCCCCGTACACGCTCAAGGAGACTGAAGTTACGACCGCAGTGCGTGCTCCGTTGTATTTAGACAAATCGATGTGGGCGGTAACGGACGGTCCGCTCTCTTCATTTTTCAGGTGTAAGGTTTTAGGCGTTATGCTTACGTCTGCCGGGTAGGTGACGTAGATGTTAGCCGCCGGCGGTGGATCCATACCTTCACCCAAGTAAAAGCTCGTATGCGGGGGCTGGTTGTAAGCGACATTTTGCCAGCTCACTCCTAATCGGTAAACAGGGTCGTGCATCAGAGTTGGAATGCGGTATTCGGTAACGGCGGTGGTTGTGTAAATACGCAGCGCCCTGCTGTCCGCCGTCCGCCAGATCGCCTCTTCGCGCCAATCCCCCAATATATCAGCTTGCAAACTTGGCGTACCCTTAGTATGGTTGTTCGAAAGAGTTCCGGCGGCTGTAAGTATGTTTTGGGTCTTGTTATTTACATAGTCCCATTTGTCGATCTTACCGGTACCTGCTCCTATGCTCGTATCGAAGGTATGATCCAGCAATTCCCGGAGCAGATCGCCATCCCACCAGATTCCGAAATTGATTGATGTTGGCGTGGCACCGCTGATCTCCTCGCCTTTGACAGAATGCTCGCTCACACCGGTGGCCCACTGCTCCTCCCCTTTATATCTGGGGTCGATATCAGCTGACATGCCGCGGCCGGTATCCGTTCCTGTGTGTACGCCCCAGATCGTCTGTCCTGTTGCAGCATCCCACACAGCGGCGCCATACGGCGAGTTTTTGTGCTCCATCACCTTGAATACCTCCTTGCCGGGTCTGTCAGGATCGAGATCCCCGACATGGAGCGCATCACCATGACCTAACCGGGTGGCGTACAACACACTGCCATCGTCATCCAACGTCATTGCCCCGTAGACGATTTCATCCTTTGTATCGCCGTCTACATTAATGACACTGATGTTATGATTCCCTTGAGCTTCATACGCGGGATTGCCTTTGCTGTCAAACGCCCAGAGCTTACTTAGTTCGCCGTCCCGCCAATTGTATGCGACCAAAGAGGTTTTTGCGTAATATCCTCGAGCCATGACAAGACTTGGCCTTTGTCCGTCGAGATAGGCGATGGTTGCAAGAAACCGATCCACGCGGTTGCCATAGCCGTCACCCCAATCCGTAACATTACCACGCGCGGGCTCGAACGGAATGGAGATTAACTCTTTCCCGGTCTGTCCCTCAAACAGAGTGAGATGTTCCGGCCCGGTCAACACATAGCCGTCGGAATTCCTGTAATCTGCATCGGCATCGCCGATCACTCGGCCGGCGGCGTCCTTGGCGCCATCTGCCGTGCGCAGTGCGACCTCCGCTTTACCGTCTCCGTCCAGATCATAAACCATGAGCTGGGTGTAGTGTGCTCCCGCACGAACATTGCGGCCGAGGCCAATCCTCCATAAAAACGTGCCGTCGAGCTTGTATGCGTCCACGAAGACTTCGCCGGTGACACCCTTTTGCGAATTGTCTTTGGCGTTGGACGGATCCCATTTGAGCACCAGCTCATATTGCCCGTCACCGTCCAAATCCCCCACGCTCGCGTCGTTGGCGTTATATGCGAAAGTGGAACCGTCCGCATTAATGCCGTCGGCTGGCTTCTGCAGAGGGACGTCAAGGTATGGACCCGTCCATACGCCAACTGCCATGGCACTCGGCTGCTCTTTGCCGTCCAAGACGGCTCTAACGCTATACCTGGAGCTCGCGGTGCCCGCGACATCCAAGAAGTTTGTGCTATCCGTGATAACAGCAGCATTTACTTTTTTGCCGTCGCGGTAAAGGTTGAACGCAATATTGGTCGGCTCCGTCCCCAAGAAGCGCCAGCTGACGAGCACACCGTCCGCCGTGGGCACCGCCACTAGCCCCCGATCCAGGTACTCCATCTGTCGATTCGTGTCGGCAGGCGGTGCGGAAGCTGACTCTGCCGCATAGGATGGAACCGCTTGCAAGTAACTCCATGAAACAGCAATTTGCATAGAAACAAGTACACTAACTCCGATTTTCTTCACTTTGCGCCTCCAATGCCGTTGATTGTGCATCACTGAACTCCTCCTAATAATGGGATTTGTCACGCCGCTGCAGTGTCCGGATCCCCCCCACACGGTGACCCCTCAAATGTACTTCCAGCGGGCCGACGCAGCAATAGGACATATTCGTCACGATTGTACTTTTCTGCCGGCAAAAAAGTGCTATTCGTATTCATGCGCCACAAACGTACGAATGCCGGGGAATTGCTGATCGCAGCGCACAGAAAAATACTGAAGACCAACGTACGTCGATCCGTGTTATTCGGACACATGCCGGCCAAATAGAACATGAAAAAAGCCGCATAAGTTATACGGCGGATTTAATCAATACACACTTACCTTCCATCGTCTATGTAAACCTTGTCGCCTACGTGAATTTCGCCTGTCTGTACCACCGAGGCATACACACCAAAATGATTGTTCCGCCTCTGTGCCACGATCTTAAGCAAGGATGAATCGATCATGCCGGTCTGCGGATCAATGTTAATGATCATACAGCGTTCACAATGCCGTTTCACTCTGAGCTCAGTGCCGCCTATGGACATCCGTTTGCCAAACCACGTCTCCTCAAGAAAAGGTTGACGGTTATCCAGCGAGATGCAGATGTTACCTCGAAAACGGCGGTTGTCGATCGTGTCTCCCCATGTTTCCTGCAGCATCGCCAAAGAGGCGTCGGTGGTGATTAAAACATGTTCTTCTTCAATAGCTCCTGCCGGCACATTGTCCGGTGTATATCGGACGGCGGATACGCGTCTGCCTGACAGCATTTCCATTTCCTTCAGGAGAGCCTCATCACCCCATTGGTAGGTGTGCCCTGCAGGGCTTGTGATTTGGATTCCCGGAAATTCTTCCCGGCTCTCGGGATCCATAAATCGTGCGCGGTAGCCCACCATGGCAGGCAGCTGAGTCGCGGTCAAAAATTTTCCGTCCCGTGTTTCGTCCAAAAAGGCATGACTCCGGTCGCCATATAAACCATAGCGTTCGATTGTCGTCGTCGGCACGCTCTCTCCGTAAAAAGATTTGACAGGGTGCCGAACGATTTCCCTCACTTCTCCAACTAACATGCCAAATGTCCCCTTTGCGCGGTTTTAGTTCATTGTAGCAAACTTGCACGCGCGTTGAGTAGGGCCACGCGTCGGAGACGATATGTGAAAAAGCAGTCACCTCGGCATGGCTGTGGGAGCCGACAAGCACGATCGCAGCCGTATTGCTGCGGGAATCGAACGGAGTGCGCTGGAATCACCCTTGGCCGATCCAGTCGCTTCCGGCGACCGCATTCCAACGCTCTCGGATACTGTTATAGACGGACTCCGGCAGCGGACCGGCCTCTAGCAGCCTCGCATTTTCGACCCAACGTGCGGGGTTGGCCGTGCCGACTATGGCCGTATGAACCCCCGGCACCGATAGAGTAAATCTCAATGCTGTCGCGATGGATTCACTTAAATCCGCCTTCAGGAAATCATAGTCTAGCGATTGAAGGCGCTCCCAATAAGTATGTGCATACTCGCTGATGGGCTTGTGGCCGGTCTTCCATGCAGCGTTCGCGATCGGACGCTTCACAACAACGCCCATGCCCCGCTCGGCAGCATCCGGAAGAGTGAGGTCAATCGCCTCCTGATCTGCGATGTTAACCGACGTCTCCAATGAATCAAATGCACCGCACCGTACCGCGTACAGCGCTGCTTGGTGATCGCCACTGTATCCGATGTAACGGGTCTTTCCCTTCTCTTTCGCGCGCTGCAGCACCTCGATCACCTCGCCGCGGCGCAGAACCTCCTCACTACAACTGTGCAGATGGATCACGTCAAGATAATCCGTGTTCAACCTTCGCAGGCTGCGATCGATACTCTGTTCCAGAAGCACAGGATCCCAGTCAGGGAGGTCGAATCCGGAAGCATGCCCGCATTTGGTAAACAAATAATAGTCGTCGCGCCGGTGGGACACCGCCTTACCGATCAGCTCTTCACTAGTTTTATAACATTCAGCCGTGTCGATCACGTTCAAGCCTGCATCCAGCGCGCTGCCGAGAAGTTGCTCAACCTGTGCCAGAGAAGCCTGTTCATAACCGATCTCGGATCCGCCGAATCCCAACACACTCACCTGCATATCCGTGTTACCATATTGTCTACGCTCCATCTGCTACGCCCTCCCATTAAGACCATAATTTGATAGTTTCCCTTCGATTATAATGCTGCTTGCAACGAAGCAAAAGTACTGAACTTAAGGTAACTATCTATGCGACAGGAAGTGGGTGGAGTTCATCTGGCAGCAGTATGCTTGCGTTGTGCACGGCCTCTGAAGGGCCGCGCGCAGGCCTGTCTTCTATAATGTATGTGATGAACTAGCAGATTAGCGGGACAGTCGCAGCTCGAAAGTGTGCTCGAAAGGAGTCAGCAGGTTCACCAGCAGTGTGTGAGAGTCGATCGGTGCCTGTGCGCCCCGCATTGTTCGAATAATATGGTCCTGACCGCCGCCGTCCAGCTCAATCCAATCGCTGCCCGCAGCGAAGCGCACACTTCCGTGACGCCAGAACGCGGTGCCTTCGCCAAGCGGCTCGACCCCAGGGCCGGTAATTTGTCCATTACGAGCAAAGCTAAACAGCAGCTGGGCGTACACATCCTCACGATCATCGGAAACGATTCGTATCCTCCAACCCGCCTCAGTCGGCATGATATGTGCCTTCATGGAGAACTGCTGCACATGAGTAAGCGGCCGATGCTGATGCGGCAGAAGGTACCAGGGGCTGACCGGCTTCCTTGCACTGTCCGGCAGCAGCTCGGCCGGAATTGGGCCGTTATACCCTTTTTCCATGGAGCTTGTTAAGCGGTAGCCCCCATCCCGCTGGTCCAATGTTTCCATCTCCACGACTCCCGGCATAAACGATGTAACGAGCTGTACGCCCTTGAAATTGGCCTCGCCGTGGCGCAGTGCGAAGAACGATGCCGCCTTAGTCATGATGGTCGCGCTCGTCCGGCCGCTCCTGCACCGTACAATCGGTGCGCCGAATGAAGTGTGAACAGCACTATGCTGTAACTGCGAATGATGTCCCACTTGCTGCATCTTAAGCAAGTCCGCTTGATACGGATGGTTCCGATTTATAATTTTGACGTATTGCTCCGGCAAAGGTTGGCGATGCAAATCCTGCAGTTGGATTTGGGGAAACATCAAATAGCCCAGCATCGCATGATTGTTCACAGGCCCCATTCGCGCCATAGTTGCCCCTGCCAGATCCGACATCGAAGCCAGCTGCGGATCCCGATCGTGGGCTGCCATAAGACGGCTCACCACAAAATATTCCGCCAATGCTACAGTCTGACCGAAATCTTGGCGACCGGAATAATCAGTCACTGCCTCGCCGTTCGGATGAATCAGGTACATCATCATGTGCAGGTTGCGCCGGACATGATCCAGCAACTCCGGTCTGTCCAGCGTCTTAGCCGTATAATAGAGCATCACGTCGCTGACGGTGTTGTAAATGCCGTTGCTTCGCTCCGACCATTCCCCATCCGCCGTGCAATCAATGCCCTCAGCCAGCCACTCATCAGCCCGGGCAACCAACCCGGCGAGTCCAAAGATTTGAAATAATTGCCCGAGCGCTGCCGACATTACCCAACGGTGATTCGGAGTATGGCATCCCCCCGTCAGCATAGCAGGTACAGCCCGCTCCAAAAAATGCTTCACATTCAGCGCCGCGGGCTGCACGTAAGACCAAGAATGCCCCTTCAGCACGTGGTACACTTGAGCCAAGCCGACGACTACAAAACCCGTGTCCGGAGGTGAATTGTAGTTGGTGCTTCCCAGGGATATCGTGCCGTCCGGGTGCTGCCGGTTTAACATATACTGCACGGCCAGCTCCAATACTTGAAGCAAGGCGGGATGGTGATAATAGCGTGAATCCGGATTCACCAGTGCTGCGGCGAACGTGGCAATATTACCGGCCGTCCCGCCGTGAGTCGGGCTGGGCACGCCGGTCTGTTCCCCTTTTATCCCTCCGTAATGCCGGCTCTCAGGATCCTGCACCTGCCGGGTGACTAGTGTGTCTACCCAGTTGTCATTGAGCGCCACGATTCTCTCGTAAATCTGCCGGTCGACTTCTCGTGAACTGTTGATTGTGGCCATAGCTTCTCATCCCTTCACTGCGCCAAGCATGATGCCTGACACGAAATACCGCTGCAGCCAAGGATACACAAGCAGGATCGGAACGGTAGCGAACATCACGCTCGCTGCCTTCAGGCTCTCAGGAAGCAGCTGCACCATCCGTGTCCCTTCCATCTGCAGCAAATCGTTGGCCATGTTATTTACGATTAATTGATACAGCTTTAGCTGCAGAGGATAATATTCCGGACTCGTGATATAGAACAAGCTGTCCATGAAACCGTTCCAGCGGTTGACTGCGTAAAACAAGCTCAATGTGGCGATCACCGGCAGCGACAAAGGCACGATGATTTTACTTAACGTCCCTATGTGGCTGCACCCGTCCATTTCAGCCGACTCCTCCAAGCTGCGCGGTATGGATTGAAAAAATGTAATCATAATGATCAAATAAAACGGATTAATCATCACGGGCAGGATCAGTGACCACATCGAATTGGTCAAATGCAGATTTTTTATAAGAATATATTCGGGAATAATACCGCCGCTGAAAAACATCGTCACGACAATGATAAACATAAATAGTTTCCTTCCCCTGAGATCGGTCCGCATCAATGGATATGCCGCTGCTATGGTCATCGCCATGCTGATCAACGTATACAACAGGGTAAGCGCCACCGTGAACACCATGGAACGGTACATGGATTGGTCCTCGAACACTTTGCTGTACGCCTCGAAGCTCACTTCAATGGGCCACAGCAGCACTTTGCCCGACATGATCGGATTATTCGAACTAAGCGAGATGGCTAGGATATGCAAGAACGGTGCCAGACATAAGAACGAAATAAGCAAAATCAAGGCGAAGTTCACGCTGTCTATGATCCGGTTTTTCGTTGCGATTGTCATATTCGACAACTCCTTTCCGTAACCGGCACTGTTACAGGATGCTCTGCTCGGTCGTCTTCTTCGCGATCCAGTTGGCGGACAGGATGAACACTAGCCCGACAACCGCCTGGAAAAATCCAACGGCCGTGGCCAACGAATATTCGCCTGACTGCAGCCCGATCTTGTAGACGAACGTGCTCAGCACCTCAGAATACTCCCGCACAGTCACATTCCCGATGACATAGGGCCGCTCGAAACCGATTTGAATCATGTGCCCAAGATTCATGATCAGCAGCGTGATGATGGTGGGCTTCAACCCGGGCACAGTGATGTACCGGATCTTGGTGAAGCGGCCGGCCCCATCCACTTCAGCCGCTTCGTAAAGCTCCTTGTTAATCCCCGTCAGCGCCGCCAAATAAATAATCGTCCCCCATCCTGCGCTTTGCCAGACGCCAGTCCCCAAATACGTGAGCAGCCAGTAATTTTTGTCCGATAAGAAAGGTATTGCCGGCAGGCCCATCTTCATCAGCAGCAGATTGGCGATCCCCGTGTTGGTGGCGAACACCTGATAAACGATACCGCCGATAATGACCCAGGAAATAAAATGCGGCAGGTAAAGCACCGCTTGGGACACCTTTTTAAACCAGCTGACCTTCAGTTCATGCAGCATGATGGCTAACACGATCGGCGCAGGGAAAGAAACGATGAGATCAAGAAAATTCAACATAAACGTATTTCTCAGTGCGATGTAAAAATCACGGCGCTTGAAAATTTCCTCGAACGTGTCCAACCCGATCCATTTGCTCGCCCAAATTCCCTGAAAAAAGTTGAAGTCCTTGAAGGCTATTAATACGCCGTACATCGGTCCGTATTTGAATAAAAGAAAATAGAGCATAGGCAACCCGAGCAGCGCATAAAGCTGCCAATGTCTTCGATAATACTGATGGTTCTTCGGCCGAGCGGGTCGAGCCGCGGTTATGGTAGGCGCTGCCGGATCCACGGAGCTGGTTGTCATATCGGCACCCCCTTTATTTCTTCATTTCCGCATACGCCGCCTGCCTGTCTTTCAGAATTGCCTCGCCGCCGCTGCTCATATAATCGCTTAAAGCCGCCTCGTACACTTTGTCAAAATCTGCCGGTTTGGCGAGTATGCTTTTAACCAGCAGCTCGTGATATTTCTCCAGCAGTGAGCTTCCGTATTTCACTTGTGCCGGAATCGGCTTCGGGAACCTGATCGGCGGAATTCCATCCGTTTCAATAATGTCTTGGATCCGGCGCGCATCATCCCAGAATTCCTTCTTCTCGATCGCTACCACGTTGCCTTCCTTGTTCTTCACCGGCTCGCCGAAATCGCGTCCATTGCTGATGATGACAATATCACCGTTATTGAAGTTTCTGTTCTTGGTATCTTCATTGTCGAGGCCAACCGGGATACCGTTTTCCATCGTGTAATGCTTCCCCTCTTCGCCGTTTTGCAGGAAAAAGAGAACATCCTTCTGCGCCATCCAATCCAAGTATTTGATAGCTTCTACCGCACGTTTGCTGCTTTTCGGAATCATAATATACATGCCCGCAGGTTCATAGATCGGCTTCACGTGCTTGCCGTCTTCGTTGGTGAACGGGTCGATCGGCTGCAGCTTGGCTCCTTGGACATTTTTTTGCAAATTGGTGTATACGCCAGGCGTCGACTTCAACGGATTTACCGCGTCTTCGCTGAACATTCCTGTTTTCCCGGTCATGACGTCCTGATTCAGTTTCTTTTTGTCCTTATCGAGTGAAAAGTCCGCGCTCATCAAGCCTTCGTTGTACAGCTTATTCAAAAACTGCACGCCTTCTTTGTGTCCTGGCAGTAAGGTAGGATAGTCTCGCGAGCTTAACTGTTGGATCTTGGTTATTCGTTCCTCATCCGACGTTTTCCGAATGAAGGCCCAAATAATCGGCTCGTACGAGGCCGGGGTGAGCGAGAATCCTAACGGTACGACTTGCCCGCCGGTGTTGCCCGGATCTTTTTCCTTGAATGCCTTGAGTGTGTTATAGACTTCCGCCGTGGACTGCGGTACAGGCATTCCGAGTTGATCCAGCCAATCTTTCCGGATAAATGATGCGTATTTGCCGATACTCACCCGTTTCGATGGAATCGCATATTGACCGTCTTTGAAATAGCCGTACTCGAGCGTTTTGCCGCCAAGAAACTGCTTCAGGTTTTTGCCGTGCTCATTCAGCATCTGGCCTACTTCGGTCAATCCGCCTTGTTCTACGTACTTGTACACAAGATTGGAATCATAGGTAAACACAATATCCGGCGCCTCGTTGGCGGCGAGCATGACGTTGAGCTTTTCAGTTTCCTGCGTGCGGGGCACCGGCACATATTCCAATTTGATGTTATTCGGGGTGCCGAAATGCTCCTGTGCGTAATCTGTTAGGGCGTTTTTGTTCGCCGCCAAACCGCTCGGTGCATTACCTCTGTCAAACACTTCAATTCTCAGTGTAACTGTGTCTTTGCCGGTAGCAGACCCGCCGCTCTCTGACGACTTGGATGCGCTTTCAAACCCTTCGCCTGAACAACCAGACAGTATGCCCAATGCCATGACCAGCGGCAGTAAGGGAGCGCCGAACTTTTGATGAAAACCTTGTGTCATAACTAACCCTCCTTTTTATCCTTATGGAACTTGGAACTATCTGCCACAGCCCGTGAGTGTGGTGTCAATTCGGTTATATCTTGGTACGGCAATATTGTGCAATAAGCAAGATTCTGCTGCCCAAGCTCAAATCCGAAAGTCTGGTCCAGAGTGGTTTTCGCGGTTGTTAACCCAACCGGATTCCGCGTCTGTGCCGATATCCGTTAGCCAATTCAGTCAATCCTGGAGGCGGGCGGTGGCTCTGTTGGAGTGTCGGCTAACGCACGCTATCGGATGGCAAAACAAAAAAAGTCTGGTACCCGTTGGCGGCTCCCCAGACTTTTAAGTTTGCTTCAGCTTGCGATAATCTCCCGGAGTAACACCGATCACTCTCTTGAACATACGCCCAAAAGACACTGCGTTGGTATAACCAACTCTAACGGCTATCCCATTGATCGATTCATCCGTCAAGTGCAGTCGATTCTTCGCTTCTTGCATTCGCAGCTGAACCAGAAAATCCACGAAATTGATGCCATACTCGTCCTTAAATAACTGGCTCGCGTACTTGGCACTAATATCGAACTTCTCACTTAAGTGGATTAACGACAGCTCGGGGTTCGCATAATTCTTTTCGATGTATTCGCGCATGCCTAGCAAAATTTGACGGTGCTTGCGTGATGACCGGTATAAATGGTAAGTCCGATAAAAACCGGTGAGCTGCCCGGAGAAGGCGGAGGCGAGCTCTTCCCATTGTCCCGCTGTGTTGACCACGGTGTGTAGACTTCCCACCAACGCTTGGACGTCAGGACCGCTGCGTTCGTGTCCGCAATCCTGAAATTCTGTCTGCAACAGATGAATCCAGTACCGCATAACGGCACGTATCTCTTCGTCGGTCAACAGTTCGTCGCGGACATGCTGAAAGATTGCCTCCGTCTCATCCCACCATGTGTCGTTTAACATACGGAAATGCTGCACAGACTCCGCGATGCGCAAATAGTATTTGGGCAGCTCCGCACCGGTTCTGGTTGGGCGGCTGAAATAATGAATCAATTTCTCCTCGCCCAACAACAGCTTGTATTGCAGAGCGTGCAGAGCTTGACGGAAAGAAGTCTGAATACCGTCCAGACCGTGGTGCATTGCTCCTAACGCGATAGTAACGGAAAATTTGAGGTTCTCAGGCACCCAACGGGAGAACTCGGTCAGCAGCTGTGCGAGTCGCTCTTCTTCGTTATCGCCTGACTTCTCAAATGAGCAGATCAACACCATCCGGTCATTGGACAGCCATTCTGCCCACGCATGCCGGTGTTCCTGCTGCACAGATTCATGCACCGCGTTGGTCAGTGCGAACTTCAATAGATTCTGGTCCCGCAGCGGATACACGGTCTGAAACTCGGAAAACTTGTCAATCTCCATCACTGCAACGACCGCTCGCTGAAACGAATGCGGCAGTTTGAACGATGCTGCGTTGTCCGACCACTCGGCCGCGGTGACTGTGCGCTGCCCCTCAAGCAAATCGCGTATGAATTGTTTACGGCGTACGTGGACATCCTCCTGATGCTTCCTCTCATAATCCATCGTCTGCTGTGCTAAGCTCTCCAATGCTTTTTCTATAAAAGAGAACTCGTCGTATCCTTTCGTTTTTTGCAGATTGCGCAGCTGATACTGCTGAATCCGTTCCATGATGAGCTCGACGGGTTTGTAATTTCGTTTAAAAACATACACTGCGGCAATCATACTCGCCACCACAATCAGGGCCGCAATAATAATCCAAATGTAGGAGATCACTGACACCCAGCCGAATAACTGTCCGGCACGCAAGCCGCTTTCAAACGTCCAGCCGAGTACGCTTGAGTCCATCAGGCTGCTCATGCTGCCGGCGTGATTGGCACCGTCGTCCTCCCCCGCCGCATAAAGAACGGTGCCGGACGAATCGCTGATCTTCAACGCGCTAAGCTCCTGATTCAGCATGCCATCAACAATGCTCAGCAGCCGTTTAACATCTACGTTCACCACCACCAACCCTTGGCTCCCGAGCGGCAGCGGGGTGCGTTTGCTGAGCGTTATCACCCTCTCGGCAGGAGTGAGAGAAGAATCTGTGTACATGCGCTGTGGGGACCACGAAGGGTTATAATCCGTGCTCCATGTCTGGCGAATGAATGACTGATCGGTGAATCCCCCCGCATTGGAGAGAAAACTTTGGGTGAGCACGCGATCATCATCCGCCCGGTATAAATAGATCGAATGCACGTAGGGATTGTTTTCCACGATCTTCTGGATCTCATTTGACAGGTAGTACTGAGTGAGCCGCATGTCCTCCGCCGGATTTTTAGTCATGAAATCAGCGATACGGGGGTTTGTTTCTATTTCCTTCAACACCCTGCTCTCAATGTCTAACACAGTAGACTGCAGTACATCCACGACATAATTCGTGGAAATCCGATTCGCCTTCTCCGCTTGTTTCATGGAAATCTCGCTCACCACAAGAAAGGAAATGAAAATGATAGCTGAGATGGTAACCAATAACAGTGGAAAAAATGATAGAAGCATCCGTTTGTACCATGTTCTTTGCATCTTTGCACCATCCTTGCATCTTCACTGTGCCTGCATTTTGCCGGTGATTAGCTCATGGCTCGCGTGAATCTCTTCTGCCCGGCAAGCAGCTTTTAATTCGTACACCTTTACCTCCGCCCGACGGATGATATCCAAAAATTTATCAAAATAACTTAGATCCTTGCTATGTATGTAGGGGCACCAATGGTCGGATAACTCCAGCGTTTCGTGGATGTGCACACCGAAAACATGGTGTTTGACCCGGTCAAGCTCACCATCAGTGTTGTAGAGCCCCATCCGCTCCATCATCATCGCGTGACCAATATCAAACCAGAGCTTCACGCCGCTGCCGTTCAGCCGCTCGCATAAGAGCTCGGCTTCTTGCAGCGTCGGCATCTGATAACACCGCGAACGCGTCTCAATACCTATGGTGACATTCCATCCTTTTCTCGCCGCGTGCTCGCAGGCCTGCTCTAGGCTCTTTTGTATTCGATCCAAGTAATGCGGACTCAAACTTTGCCTGCGCTCCATCATCGTCTGCCAAAGTGTGCGATAGGCTTCCGAATCCTTGCCTCGTTCGCGATACAGTTGTTTTAGTTCGGCATCAATGTTGCTAGTAAATGGCACTTCGCCCGGGTGTACAACCACGGCTTTCACGCCGTAACGCTGAGCGTATTCCATCGAACGGAGCAACAGCTCCACCGAGCGGCTGCGCTTCGCTTCATCGTCGAAACCAAGCATCACGGAGTCAGTATCGTATTCTTTATCTGTAACGAACGGGAACACATTATGTACGCTGGAAATCCGGATCTCTCCCCGTTCCACCATCGGCTCGATCGTAGTCAGCAATTGGTCGTCCACGTTGTAGTTTAACTCCACATTGTGAAAGCCAAGCGACTTAATTTCCTCGATCATGCTCCGCCCTGCGGTATGGCGTTTGATGTTCCAGCAAGTTGAGAATGAGTAGTCTCCTTTATCCATAAAACTAGCCCCCTCCTATTGTTCGGACGCGCGGATGGCGCACCACAAGTAAATATAAAGCGCTTTCAAAAATAGCGCAATAGGAACAGAGGCATACACAAGCTACACACCTCTGTTCCTTTGTATCACGTAGTCTGGTGACCCGTATTAGACGCCCGCGGCGCGGATGTCGACTGCCGTGCGACTAGTTCCGGTTCCAGAACGATCCGCCTGTTTACCGGCGATTGATGTTTTAATTGCTGCATCAGCAGCTCGACGACGGTTTTACACATCACATCCGTCGGCTGCGCCACTGTGGTTAATGGTGGATCCGCGACGGCGGCAAGAATGGTGTTGTCGAAGCCGACGATAGATAAATCCTCAGGTACGCGAATGCTTAAATCCTTTGCAGCCTGCAGAGCCCCAATGGCGAGCAAATCATTGCAGCAAAAGATCGCGGTAGGCGCTTCTTCGCACTGGAGCAGCTCCATAGCCTTATATTTACCGTCCTTGATCAGTGCGTCACCGCTATACTTCACCAGGTCATCGGGCAATGAAAGTCCGGCCTCCACCAACGTGTGCCGCACCCCCCGTATCCGTTCCAGACTGCTGCGCACTCTCGACCGCTCCGCCACTACAGCTATGTGTGTATGCCCTAAAGCCAGCAGATGGCGGGCCGCCGCCGCGCCGCCGGCAAAATCATTGGCAACGACGGTGGTCACGTCCATGTTCGGCGTCTCGCGGGCGATCATAGCGGTAGGCATTCCCTTAGACAGCAGCGGAGCCAACATCTGCGTATCTTGGATCCCGGTACCGATAATAACGGCGTCGACACTTTTTTGCTGCAGAAGCGTTAAGTACCGTTCCAGCCGGTCATCCTTGTTATCCGTGCTGCAAATCATGAGGCTGTAACCGAGGCCGTGCACTTGATCCTCAACCGCTCTAGCTATTTCCGCAAAGAAGGGATTGGATATGTCCGGTACGAGCAGCCCCAGAGTGTATGTTTTTTTGCCGGTCAATGCTGCTGCAATCACGCTCGGCTGAAAGTTGAGCTTCGCCATCACGCGAAAAATTTCGTTGCGGCGTTCCTCGCTGATTTTTCCTTTTCCGTTAAGAACTTGGGAAACTGCGGCTATAGATACACCCGCCTCCCGCGCGACATCATATATGGTTGCTCTCATCGTTCATCCCCGCCCGTGTTTGCTTATGAAAGTCCGTTTAGCTGCTTCTATTATGATGACACGGAGATAAAGTTGCAACCTGGTCATTGCCTACCGGCTCGTATGAGACGCTGTCATAATCCATTCATGGTCCGGATCATTGTGAAATTTCCAGGTGCGTTTCGGACCCGCCATTACATTCAAGTAGTAGACGTCATAGCCTGGAGGCGCGGACACAGGATGGTAGCCTTCAGGCACCAACACCGCCTCGCCATCTTTCACAACAAGCGTCTCATCTAGCGAGCGGTCGTCGGTGTAAACTCTCTGCAGCGCGAAACCTTGGTCAGGCTGCACGCGGAAGTAGTACGTTTCCTCCAACATGGATTCATCCGGGAGCGAGTCACGGTCATGTTTATGCGGCGGATAACTGGACCAATGTCCGTTCGGCGTAAACACTTCCACAACAAGCAAGCTGTCGGCCGGCTCGTTCTCAGGCAGTATATTATGCACTTGGCGTTCGATGCTGCCGGCGCCCCTGATCTCCGCACCCACCTGTTCCGGAGCAATTAACCTTGCAGAGTGGTTGCCACGACCAGGCGCTGCGCACACGGCGACCTCCAGCTGCGTTAGTGCATGAATGTCGTATTTGTCACCGTTGGGCACATATACCGAATACGGCGGAGTGCGTTCAAACACGCTCATGCGTTTTCCAATGCCGCACCATTCCCCGTTCTTTGTCGAGACATCTGCTATTCCGCTTAATATCACGAGGCAAATTTCCTGCGAGCCGGTCTCCCTAGACAATTGTTGGCCCTCACTGAGTCGCAGCAATTCGAAGCCGACATACTCCCATCCAGCCGACTCCGGCGTGATCGACAGAACTCTGCCTTCGCCATCCGGGTCCGGGTGTGGTCTAACAATAAGTTTCGTCATAGCGCAAATCTCCTCGCACGATTATTCATTCGCCGGCTGACGCTTGTTCCAACTGCGCACCGATTTCCGCGAGCTTCACAGGCCGGCCCAAACGGTGTGAGAGCTTCGCGGCTGAAGCAATACGCTCGGCCTGTAGTCCGTCGCCGCCGTCCACCGGGACCGGCTTACCGCTGACAAGGCAGTCGACAAAAATGCGTGTCTCCTCCATATATGCTTCACTGTAACGTTCAAGAAAAAAGTACAATGGCTTCTCGCGCACAATGCCTTCGGCCGTACTAAGTTCCGCCGTGTTGGGATGGTCGTTTGCTATGGACACGCTGCCTTTGGTGCCGAACACCTCCACGCGTTGATCGTACCCATAGACCGCCCGGCGACTGTTGTCTATTACGCCAAGTGCGCCATTGCTGAAGCGGAGCGTGACGACCGCCGTGTCTATATCGCCGTGCTCGGCAAACACGGGATCAATCAGCACGCCTCCCTGTGCGTAGACTTCCTCCACCTCGCTGCCGCAAACGTAGCGGGCAATGTCAAAGTCGTGGATCATCATATCCATGAAAATGCCGCCCGAAGCTCTAATATAATCGTTATGCGGCGGATTCGGGTCGCGCGAGGTGATTTTCACGATATGGGGTTCCCCGATCGCTCCCGCCAGGACATGCTCACGTACCCGTTTAAAGTTATGGTCAAAGCGGCGGTTGAACCCGACCTGCAGCTGCACGCCAGCACGGCGAACTGCCTGCAGCGCTTCTTCGGTCTGCGCGATGTCCATGCTGACAGGTTTTTCACAGAAAATGTGCTTGCCAGCTTGCGCCGCGCGTGTAATCAACGGAACATGCGTGTCCGTAGATGAACAGATGTAAATCGCGGCGATGTCAGGGTGATTAATCACGGCACTGGCATCCTGCGTCACGCTATGAATCCCTCTCTGAGCAGCCCACGCGAGCAGCTCCGGTCCGGCAAAAAGGTCGCCGATAGCGGCGACTTCCACCTGAGGCAGCCGTAATAAATTATCTATGTGTATTTTGCCGATTCTGCCTGCTCCGATCACTCCGATTTTGACCCGTTCCATTAGTTGTCCCCTCCAGCTTTTCCGGAGCTGCCGAACAGCCGGATTTTCGCTTTCACCGATTGCTTCACTGCTTCCCGCGCCGGCACCAGATAGCTGCGCGGATCATAGGCCTCCGGATGGTCGTGGAGATAGCTTCGAATGGCCGCCGTGCATGCCATTTGATTGTCTGTGTTCACATTGATCTTGGCGGTGCCGCACGAGATGGCCTGCCTGAGCTCGTCGTCCGGAAGGCCGCTGCCGCCATGCAGCACCAGTGGCAAGCCTGTGAGTCTGCGAATCTCATCCATGCGCTCGAAGCCCAGTCTGGGTTGGCCGCGATACGGCCCATGCACCGAGCCAAGCGCCGGCGCCAGACAATCGATTCCCGTGGCTTGCACCAGCTGCACGCATTCCGCCGGCACAGCGTACATGCCCTCCGCGTCGTCGACCACCAGATCGTCCTCCCTGCCGGTGATCCGGCCCAGCTCGGCTTCGACGGTGGCGCCAAGTGCGTGGGCGGCCTGAGTGACGCAAGCGGTGATGTGGATGTTCTCCTCCAGCGCGTGATGCGATGCGTCGATCATTACCGAGGTAAAGCCGGCGTGGAGCGCGTGAATGCAGAGTTCGTAGGTGGAGCCGTGGTCCAGGTGCAATGCGACCGGAACAGTAATGCGATAATGCTCCACCAAAGCATTCACCATACCCGCAATGCAGGGCAGCCCGCCCATATATGGAATGTACGCCTCGCTCACTCCGAGTATTACCGGGGCCTCTTCTTCCTGCGCTCCCAGCAGGATAGCTTGGGCAAACTCAAGATTGTTTAAATTGAACTGCCCCACCGCGTAGCGTCCTGCCAACGCCTGATTCAGCATTTCCTTCATTGACACGAGTGCCATGTTTCCATCTCCTTTGGTCGGCTTTGGTTATAGCACCCCGCCAGCTTCTAAAGGCCGCTGTTATCTCGATGATAAAGTCTGCCAGCCGCTGAGACCCTTGCCATCTTAAATGACCCGTTCTAACAGCCGCTGAAGCTACCAGCGCGCTGTGACCATCTTTTTGCGGGTATAAAACTCCACGCCATCAGCACCGTTTGCATGCAGGTCGCCATAGAATGACTTCTTCCAGCCGGAAAACGGGAAGAACGCCATTGGCGCGGGCACGCCAAGGTTCACACCCAACATGCCGGCATCAATCGTCTCCCGGAATTGCCGCACGCTGCTGCCGCTCTGTGTAAAAATGCAGGCCCCGTTCGCGAATTCCGATCGGTTTGCCATCTCTACCGCTTCCGCTAGCGTGTCGGCTCTGATGACGGATAGTACGGGAGCAAAAATCTCGTCCTCCCAGATTTTCATTCCGCATTTTACTTGGTCAAAGATGGTGGCCCCGACAAAATATCCATTATTCATAGCTGCGCTGTCTTTTCTGCCATCACGGCACAGCAGGGCCCCCTCTTTTTCACCGGTTTCGATGTATTTGAGCGTACGTTCCTTGTGCGCTTCACGTATCACCGGACCAAGGAATACGCCGTCATCAAGTCCGTTACCAATGGCCAGCTGATCCGCCGCTGCCACCAGCTTATTCACCAGAGTATCGCCGATCTCGCCAACCGCGACCACGACGGAGCAGGCCATGCAGCGTTCACCGGCGGATCCGAACGCGGCGTTGATAATTTCTTTCACTGCCAGATCGAGATCGGCATCAGGCATCACTATCGAATGGTTCTTAGCACCGGCCAGAGCCTGGACGCGTTTGCCGGTCGCCGCAGCGGTTTTGTACACATATTCAGCCACGGGCTGGGAGCCGACGAACGAAATTGCCTTCACATCGTTGTGCTCGAGCAATCCGTTAACCACATCATGGGCGCCGTGCACTACGTTCAGCACCCCGTCCGGCAGACCCGCCTCTCGAAACAGCTCGGCCAGCCGGTTCGCGAGAAGCGGCGTACGCTCCGACGGCTTCAGCACGAAAGTGTTACCACACGCTATGGCAAGCGGAAACATCCAACAGGGTACCATCATGGGGAAATTGAATGGAGTGATGCCGCCGACCACGCCCACCGGGTAACGATACATGCCGGATTCGAGATTGGACGCGATATCCGGCAGCTGTTTGCCCATCATCAGCGTTGGGGCTCCGGCAGCAAATTCCACGCATTCTATCCCTCGCAGCACCTCGCCGTGCGCTTCGTTATAGCTTTTGCCGTTTTCTCTGGTGACTAGCTGAGCAAGCTCCTCCCAATGGTCAACCAGCAGCTGCTGATATTTAAACAGGACACGAGCACGCCGTGGCACCGGCGTGCCACTCCACATCGGTAACGCTGCTTTTGCCGTTTGAACAGCACGATCTACGTCCTCTTTTGTTGAATAAGGCACATACGCCAAAATTTCCTCCGTCGCCGGATTGAACACTGGCTCGTTATGCGAAGCCGACGATTCGGCCCATGTGCCGCCGATCCAGTTTTTTAGAGCTTGTGGCATGCTGCAGTTCTCCTCCTCTTCGATATTCCGTTTCTAACAAGCGTGTCGCCGCCTGAGCTATGGCCATAGCACGTCGTCCGAGCGAAACTCCATGTGACGCTTCATTTGTAGTGCGTTATCGGAGGCCCACCGTATGCCCCGCAGAGCTTCCAAATCCGTTCGGTGCAGTAAATCCGCGCCACGACGAGGACTTAGGAAGCCGTGATTTCACCGCGGCTGCACCGTTCGATGTAATCATGAACGTCAGCCGCAGCCGGCATGGCGTCGGAGCAGCTGTGACTAGAAATAACAATGCATGCGGCGGCACTGCCGAACTCCATGCTCTTTTCCAACGTCCAGCCCTGCATAACTCCATACAAGAAGCCTGCCGCATAAGAGTCCCCCGCACCAAACGTCTTCACCACTTTGGCGGGGAAGCTTTGTGCGCGGTGTCCCACACCATCCTGTGTGTATGCGATGGAGCCTTCCTTCCCATGCTTGATAATGACGATTTTCGCCGAATGATCAAACCATTTTGATGCCGTCACATGGTCGCTGCGCTCCGGATTTTGCTCGAAACGCTCCATCATGTCGAACTCTTCCCTCGTACCCAGGATGATGTCGCATTTTTCGGCCGCCAGATTGTAATATGCAGCCGTTTCCTCCGGCGAAGTCCAAGTGTACGGCCGGTAGTCGAGGTCGAATGCGATCACGGCGCCGTGCTTTTTTGCGTAATACAATGCCTGAAACACAGCTTCTCTCGACGGACTAGCCGCCAATGCCGTGCCAGAGATAAGCAGAACCTTGGTTTGAGCGATCAAGTCCTCGCTTACTTCCTCGGGCGTCAATTTCAGATCGGCGGCGTTTTCCCGGTACATGAGTATACTGCAATCCGTTGGGCTCTTGATTTCGGTAAAAGCAAGCCCCGTGAGCGCGCCTGTGCGGTCGGTGATGACATTCCTCGTATCTATTGCGTTGCGCTGCAAATAAGAGGCGATGAACCGCCCCATCTGATCGTCAGCGATTTTCCCGATAAAAGCTGTCTTCATCCCGAAGCGAGACATGCCGATCGTGATGTTCGCGGGAGATCCACCGACGTATTTCGTGAACGTCATCGTCTCCTCCATCGGACGGTTAATTTCATTGGCGTTCAAGTCAATACACAGCCTGCCGATCGCAACAAAGTCGAACTGCTTGCCGGACGGAAAAGAAACATAGCTCATAAGCCGCTTACCTTCTTTCTGTATGAATTAAGGATTCGATGTATTCAAGCGAGCGTTTGGCGTAGTCATAAGGCGGATGCAGCTGCGGATCCTGTTCTCCCTCGATCATGGTCCATCCTGAGTAGCCACGGCTAAGCAGCTCCTGAATTATCGGGGCGAAATCAAGGCAGCCGTCCCCCGGCACGGTAAATACCCCCTTTCGAATGCAGGTGATAAAGTCTGCTTTGTCGGCACGCGCGCTATCCAGTACGTCCTGCCGTATATCTTTTAGATGGATATAAGCGATCCTGTCATAGTGCTTACGCAGAACCGCAACAGGGTCCGCACCGCCGTAATAGGCGTGCCCCGTATCGTACAGCAGGTAGACCAGGGAAGGCTCAGTCATCGCCATGAGCCGGTCGATTTCATCCGGCTGCTCCACAGCAGTACCGCCGTGGTGATGATAGGTCAGCTTCAACCCGTACTCCTGCGCAATGGCGCCCGCGGCATTCAGCCCGTCCGCAAGATGATGCCAGGCGGTGTCGTCAAGTCTCAAAACTTCCTTTTCGTGCGGTGTGCGCCGCGGGTCGAAATGCAGTGAGCCGCCGACCTCGCAGGTGCTGATGACGCTTGCGCCCATCGCGCTGAGAAACTCGGCGTGCGCGCGGTACGCTCGTAGTTCTTGGTCCCGATATGCCGGATCGGAAAACAAAACAGATTTCCACTGGGAGACCAACTGAATGCCGTGTGCGGATAATGCTTTTTTCAGTACCTGCGGGTCGGCAGGATATTTGCGCCCCATCTCCGTTCCGGTCAAGCCGAGAGCTTGAATGTCATCCACAATCTGCTCAAAGGTGGTCGACTCCCCGTGTTCTTTGACATCCTCACCGACCCAGTTGATCGGGTGTATACCTAGTTTGAACGGCAGCTCCAACATCTTACGGATTCCCCCTTGCCTTCAAATTAGTTTTACCGCGTCGATCCGTGCTTTCATGTCTTGATGTGCCTCGATCACTTTGGCGCACGCGGACACCTCGGGTACGCCCACCTGCCACCAGGATTCATATCCGTCCGTGTTCGTGCCGGGTACGACGGATATCTCAATGAGTGTAGTCAGCGTTTCGTGTTTGGCTTGCAGCAGCGCCTGCTTCAACTCGTCGGCATTGCGAGCCTTGAAAGCCTTCGCGCCGAGGCTGCGCGCATGAGCAGCGAAATCGATCGGCAGGTAGCTGCCTGTCAACCGCCCTGTCGACGACTCCCGATAACGGAACTCATTGCCAAATCCGTCGCTGCCATGCCCGCGCTGCAGGTTGTGAATACATTGAAACCCGTGGTTGTCAAACAGCAGCACCGTTATTTTTCGCCCTTCCTGGAGGCTCGTGACAAGCTCGGAATGCAGCATCAAGTAGCTGCCGTCGCCGACTAACGCGTATACCTCACGGTTGGGCTCCGCGAGGGCGGCGCCGAACGCTCCGCTCACTTCATAGCCCATGCAGGAGAAGCCGTACTCCATGTGGTAGGTTTTTGGCTGGGGCGCTCGCCACAGCCGGTGCAAATCTCCCGGCAGGCTGCCTGCCGCGCACACGACTACAGACGAAGGCTCAATCGTTTGGTTGATCACGCCAAGCGCCGTAGTTTGTGCCAGCCCTTCGTTGTGCTCGATCGCGTACAAACGGTCAACCTCGGCATCCCACCGCTGTTTCCAGTCCGCAATTTCCGCTACCCCGTAAGCGGCGCGGTAATGTAATGCGGACAGACTTTTATGCAGCGCCGCCAAGCCTTCCCTGGCATCGGCGGTGAGCGCAATGCCGTGTAACTTTGCCGCGTCGAAATCGCTTACATTTATGTTAATAAACTGAACTTGATGATGAGTAAATGCGGATTTAGAGGCGGTGGTGAAGTCCGAATAGCGGGTGCCGACTCCGATAATGAGGTCAGCGTCTTTGGCAAGCCGATTGGCGGCAAGCGACCCTGTGACACCGATAGCGCCGACATTCATAGGATGATCCCAGGCCAGCGAGCTCTTGCCCGCCTGCGTTTCCGCGACAGGAATCGCGAAGGTCTCGGCAAACTCAGCCAGCTCCTGCGTGGCCGACGAATACAATACGCCGCCGCCGGCAATAATTAGCGGCCTGCGCTTGACCTGCAGCAGCTGCACCGCTCGCACTAGTGCATTCGGGGCCGGCGGTCGCCGGTCGATATAATGCACTCTTTTCTCGAAGAAAGAAGCGGGGTACTCGTAAGCCTCAGCCTGAACATCTTGCGGAAGCGCCAGAGTGACCGCACCCGTCTCCGCCGGGTCGGTGAGCACACGAATGGCTTGGACGGCAGCCGCCATTAATTGTTCGGGCCGCGCGATGCGGTCCCAGTACCGGCTCACCGCTTTGAACGCATCTGCGGCAGACACCGTGTAATCGCCTGGCACTTCCAATTGCTGCAGAACGGGGTCGGGTTGCCGTGAGGCAAAGTTGTCGCCGGGCAGCAGCAGGACAGGAATACGGTTTACGGTAGCAGTGGCCGCTGCGGTGACCATATTCAATGCTCCCGGTCCGATCGAGGTGGTGCATGCAAAAATCTGCCGCCGATTCTTTTGTTTTGCGAAAGCGGTTGCAGCATGCACCATGCCTTGCTCGTTTTTCCCCTGTATGTATAATAATTCTCCTGGACTTCTCTCCAACGCTTCACCAATTCCCGTGACATTACCGTGGCCGAAAATGCCCAGCACACCTTGGATGAATTTATACTCCACACCGTCTACCGAAACGAACTGCCGATCTAGAAAATGCAGCAGTGCTTGCGCCATTGTAAGCCGAATTTTCTGCATTACAAGTACCATCCCCGTTTCTTTTGGAGGTTAAGCACTCAACCAGGTTAAGCGCTTAACCCGATCATACACCGTATTTTTCCATCATTCAACCATAAAGTGTATCACGGCGTGAGCTTTCTGAATAAGTCCTTGAACACGCCATCTCTGTTGATGCTCCAAACGTACCGGATGAAATGTCTTGTCGGGTCGACGCTCCAGCGGCAATCCTCAGACAGCAGCGGACTGTGGGTCAATACGCTCGGCGTCCAGCTGTCGTTGTTCAAATAAGCGATGGTGGAGATATCCCAAATCACACGGGAATATCCCAAATGGTCATCACTGCAATTTTTATACGTCTCATACAAATATTCACCGATTGTGCCTTTATCGCGCACATAATCCCGGAGCTCAGACAATGTGGTCAACAGGTGCGATGAAACCCCCATACAAGGCACCAGTACGAGAGGCACCCCGCTGTCCAGTATGATTCGTGAGGCGTGCAGATCCTGACGAAGATTGAACTCCCTGGTATGCGGCCAATGCAGAGCGTGTCCCCCTAGCCAGACGACGACGATTTTCTCGATGATTTTAGGCTCCATCAGAATGGCGGATGCCACATTCGTAATGGCCCCTATCGCGACAACATACAGCGGCGTGTCACCTTCCGTCGCCATCGCCCGTTCTACCAAATCGCGCGCAGCCTCACTGTCCACAGGTGTGATCGTGTCCGACAGGTAAGCTTCCGACCCTTTATACACAGGATATTGGCCTGCTTTGCCCATCACCGTCAAAATTTTCTGCAGCTCCAAGTAGCTTTTCTCCATGCCGTCTTTAGGGCCGGTTGACAGCTCGTTGTGGAAGGGCGCAGCGTAGAACGCTTCTACCACCATTCTGTCCGCGGATTGCAGCGCGTAAATGACGGCGAACTGATCGTCACATCTCATTGTAGGTGTCCGTGTCGAGCACGATCCGGACCTTCCCCTTCGGATGTTCAAGTCTTTGCAGCAGCTTTTCCTGCGAGAGCTTCGGATATTTCATGGGACATTCACTCCTCACGTATATTTGTCATCACTCTTTAATTCCCGTATTCGTGACACCCTAGCCCAATTTGATTTACTAAACCAACAGTGGGATCGCAAATATCATATTGTTCCCGCCTTTTCGCAGAGTGATGTTTCAAAAGAAAGCATAGCACCGATAAACGACGAATAAAAGGACCTCCGCAAACAAACGCGGATGGTCCCCGGACACATACCTGCTATGGTGCGCAGCGTCACATGATGATAACTGATTTGATATACCCCGCCGGCTTTTGGCAGGACAACCGGAAGGCATCATTGATCTGATCGAGAGAGAAACGGTGGGTAATGAGCTCATCTGTCCGTAATTTCCCACTCGCCAGCAGGTCTAATCCGATTTTCATACCCGCGGCGTAGACCAGTGGATCCCGCTCGTGTGCGTTTATCACATCCAGACCTTTCCAGTTCCACAGCTGCATATTCACCAAGCGGGGTGGCCCTTGGTGGTAGCCGTAGATGACAAGCTTTCCGCGTACTTTAACCAGCTCACCGCATAACGTGAGGCCTGCTTGGAACCCGGTAGCCTCCACCAGGATATCCGGCTCCTGGCCGCCGTTTAATTCCAGGATCTTGGTCTGCAAGTGATCATGTCCGACCAGGAGTGCAGCGTCAGCGCCGTATTTCAACGCCTGGGCCGCAGCCTCCTCCCGCAGATCCACCGCGATAACTTTCTTTGGACCCTGCGCCTTCAAACACTGAATGAGCAGAAGCCCCATGCAGCCGCAGCCCACGATTACAATGGTATCCTGGAAACCCGGCCGGATGCGGCGGGCCGCATTCACTGCGCAAGCGATAGGCTCGCCTAGAGCAGCCCCCGTCTCCAGATTATCGGGTAGAACAGCGGCATGATCTGCATCGACCACACAATGTTCCGCAAAGCCTGCGCGCTGGTTTATTGCCGCCACCCGATCACCTGCCGCAAATTCCGTCACAGCGCTTCCTACAGCCTCCACCACACCGGCCACTTCATGCCCCAAAGAGAGAGGATATACATGACTGAGCTGGGCCTCATCCCATACATGCAGCTCACCGGTACAGATGCCGCACATGTTGACCCGGATGAGAATCTGCCTTGGGCCGGGAGTAGGCGTCGGTAGATCCTCTATTATGAACGATCGCTGTTCCGTCAACTGCGCTATCTTCAATCAAAGCACCTCCTGTCTACCGTTATTCCAATGCGTCGATGATCATTTTGATCAGCTTCAGGTCTTCCTGCGAATCTTCTACCGTGGTTTTTGGCACCAGACCCTTCGTGACGACGTCATAGAAATACTCCAGTTCGACCGTGTAAGCGTCCTTGAATGTCGGACGCCCAACCGAACGCTCGAAGCGTTCCCCCACCGTTTCCTCAATAATGATTGTGGTCGGCAGATGGCGGATGTACGGGGTATCGTACTGCACCGTAACTGCTTTGCTATCGCCGTAAATTTGTATGTGCGCATCAAATCTGCGTTGGTTATCCACCCCCGTTTCGAACGTGGCATTGAAACCGTCGAACTCCAGGATTGCGTTGATAAACCGGCCTCCGTTCCATTGAGAGGCGGCAATTACGCGCTTAGGCAAGCCGATGATCTCCCGCATGGCAGACAAGTCGTGGCTGTTCAGACCGCAGAGCAGGCGATAGGCGCTCTGGTGCGCGGCGGAAACATCACCAATCGCCTGACGGACCATCCGTTCGGCGCGTTCTTGCTTCTCCTTCAGCGCTGCGGCAGGTATATCGCTCGGGCGAATGACGTTGCTGGCTTGATCGATGATTAGCCGATTGGCGCCGATAATGTCCCGTATGCGAACATAGTTGATTTTATCCAACTTTTTGACTTCGTCTACAGCCTGCATGAAAGCCGGAGCGAATCGCCGCATGTAACCAACCATTACTTGTACGCCCGCCTCATCCCTCGCCTGTATAATCGCGTCCGCATCTTCAAGTGTCAGGCAAACCGGCTTTTCCATCAGGACGTGTTTGTTGTGCTGTAATGCCCGGATAGCGCATTCCGCATGATACTCGTCGCTATTCAGCACGAACACGGCGTCCAAATCCGGCTGCGCGGTAAGCTCGAAAGCATCCGAATAGAGCCTCTCGACGGTGTATTTCTCTCCAAGCTGAGACAGCAGCTGAGGCGAAATGTCGCACAGCGCAGCTATCTCATATCGGTCGGACAACGACTCCAGAATAGGCAGATGTGTGATTTGTGCAACCTCCCCCAGCCCGATAATTCCCACTCTCACCTTGCGCATATTGTTCCTCTCCCTGTCTTGTGTATTTGCCGAGCCGGATGGTGCAGGTGCGGCACACGGCTTGAGATGGTTCTTATGCCGAGTGCCTATGTCTACTATTATGCAGCGCATGCTTACCCTTTCACCTATATGCAGCGCATGCTTCCCTTGCACCGATATGCAGCGTATGATCACCCTTTCACCGAGCCTGCCACGGCGCCATGTATCATGTACTTTTGCACGAACAGCAGGAAAATGAAGACCGGCAGCATTGCAAGCGTTGCCGCCGCCGTCAAGCTGCCCCAATCCGTCGCATACTGCTGCATGAACAGCTGCAGCCCAACCGGAATCGTCATCAAGCCTTCGTTTCTCAGAAACACGCTTGCGATCAAATAATCGTTCCATGAGAACAAGAAAGAAAAGATCGCAACCGCGGCCACACCAGGACCCGAAATGGGCAGAACCACTTTAGTAAAGCTTTGCAGCCGGGTGCATCCATCGATCCAAGCGGCCTCTTCCAAATCTTTTGGTATTGCGTCAAAAAAGCCTTTGTACATCCAAATCGCGAACGGCAGATGCACCGTGATGTAGAGCAGAATGACAGCAAAGTGAGAGTCGATCAAGCCCATTTTGCGGAACATGATGAACAGAGGAATCAGCACCAGTATGATCGGAAACATTTGCAGCATCAGTAGAGAACGCGAAAATCCGGATATAAGCCACGAACGATACCTCGACACCGCATAGCCTGCGAAGGCCGCAATCAATATACTGAATCCGGTTCCATAGAACGAGACGATCCAACTGTTTTTGAATTGCTCCCAGAATTTAGTGCGGGTGTTCAAGAAACCATAATTCTCGAACGTGATCCTGTTAGGAAAAATATGCTTGGAGCTCAATATTTCAGAGTTGCTTTTGAGCGAGTTGATGATCATTGTCAGTATCGGCAAGTTGACCAGCAGAACTACGATCAGCATGAGGAAAAATAACGCCCATCTCTTCACTTGTTTAACGCTCATGACAGCCCTCCCATGCTCACTCTTGCTCCTGTTTTTTTAACAGCAGTACAGCTAACGCCATCAAAATAACCAAACTCACAATAGAAATGGCTGATCCGATGCCAACCGCGTTTTTCGAAAATGTGTATTTGTAAGCTAAAATGATCAAATTTTCTGTCGCGTTCGCGGGTCCCCCTTGGGTGAGCAGCCATATGGTATCAAAGTCGTTGAAACACCAAATGGTCATTAGAATCCAACATACGACCGTGATCATTCTCAGCTGAGGCAGCGTGATATACCAGAAAGACTGCCACCTGCCGGCGCCGTCCATGTGTGCAGATTCATACAACTCCTGATTAATGGTTTGCAAGCCTGCCAACAACGAGATCATCATGAAAGGAAAGCTTCGCCACACTTTGATCATAATGACGGAAAACATCGCCCAGCCTTCCGTGCCCAGGAACAAGACCGGCTCAAAGCCAAATCCAACCAGGATTGTGTTGAACAGACCGTTCTGGTCCCCGATCAGCCAGCGCCACCCAACGATAGACACAACCGAGGGCAGTATCCACGGAACCAGCAGAGCGACCCTGAAAAATCCGCGGCCGATGATATCTTTGTTAAGCAGTATCGCAAAGCCTAGTCCAATCACATAGCTTCCGATGACACTGAACACCGCGAAAACGGAGCTGAAATACAACGCATGCCAGAAGTCGGGCATTGTCAGTAATTTGGCATAATTATGGATGCCGATGAACTCTCCGGGCTTTAGCAAGGTACCGTTTTGCACACTGTAAACAAGGCCGGAGAGAAAAGGATAGAAATTAATTAATAGTATTAAGATGATCGATGGGAGCAGGAAGTAATAGGGAAGCCAGCTCACGCTCTGTTTTTGTAGGGCAGACCGGCCCGTGTAGTGATCTGCAATTTTCACCTTATCCAAAGCTATCCCCCCGATTGATTGTCTCCGGTGATACCCGTCACGCCCGTTCCACGATGTTCTTCATCATGTAGGGTCGTGCCTGCATCGGACGCTCTCATTTTTCTTTCATAATTTCCTTCATTTTCGCTTCCGCCTTTTTCATCGCTTCAACCGGGTCTTTCCCCATGATCAATTCCTGCGTCAATGTCTGCATCAGTCCTTCTCCCTCGATCTCATTCAGCTCTGGAAATGCGGATGGATACTGAGAGCCGGTGCTCTGGCCGATGGGCACATATTGATCCAATATGAACTTGACATGCTCGTCTTTTTGGAAGTAGTCGTCTTGTGCCACGGATTTGCGGGCAGGCAATTGATTGGAATGTCCCTCGGTCCACAGTGGTTTGTTGTTCTCGGACCACCATTTCATAAACTGCTTCGCCTCTTCAGGATGCTTGCTCTGCTTGTAGATCATCATGTTGTTCACCCAGCGGATCGTGCCTGTGTCACCATGGGGACCTTTGATCGGCGGAATGATTCCGATGTTGTCCTTCAGCTCCGGCAGCGCATCTTTGAACCCAGGATTACGGATGAGAATGGCCGCATCACCCTGTCCGAACGATTTGATCGCGTCATCCCCTTTAAAGCCTGCGCCGGCGGGGTTAATGGAGCCATCCTTGACCAAGTCGCCGATAAGTGTAATCGCTTCCAAGTTTCGTTCATTCATCAGATCCACTTTCTTCTCTTTCGTGAACATGCCGCCGCCGTTATTCAGCATCAACGCATACAAATACTGTGTTCCACCCGTGTCGGACGGCATAACCATGCCGTATTTACCGTTCCCGGACAATGTTTTGGCCGCAGCGCGTAATTCATCCCAAGTCTTGGGCACGGCGACTCCGGCCTGCTCGAACGTCTCCTTGTTGTAAAATGGCACCCTGATATCCAGAGCCCACGGCAGTGAAACGTAATGATTGTCGTATTTCAAGGTTTCGACGGTGCCCTCGTAGAAGTCGTCCAACTTGCCGGTCTTCTTCATATCTTCCACCACATCGTCAATCGGTAAAATTGCGTCCATCTGATAGAACTGAAAGGCCTGATAGCCGGCTCCCGTACTCACATCCGGAGCTGTGCCCGATGCGATCGCGGTAGTAAACGTCTGGTACCAATTGTCCCATGGAGTCGATTGATAAGAGACCTTGATGCCTGGATGCTCCTGATTAAACTTTTCCACTAATTTCTGCGCTGCTTGTATGTACTCCGGCGGTCCCCACACCATATCCCAAAACTTAAGTTCAACAGCTTGCTTGGACTCACCGTTTCGCACGTCGTTCGTGTCACTTTGGTCTGCAGGCGCCGAGGAGCACCCCGCCACTGACAGCGCCAGCAGTGCTGCCGAAACCGTTCCCCACACTCGATTATTTCGCATACACTTGCCCCTTTCGTGTTAAGTAAAAACGTTTACTCACAATCACAAAATTAAAGCGCATACATAAATCAAGAATGCCAAGCGTCTCACCAGCACACAGAGTCACCAGTTCAGGACTAGCCAAATAACCTCACTTTCTATCGTATTTTTTGGTACCGGGCAGCTACCTGTTGATTCAGCCTGCCCAACCTCAAAGTAGTGAAAACGTTTTTACAACGTAATAATATATTTACCGGTTTGCGTTTGTCAATCAATTTTTTGTTGTCTGAGCTGGTACCTCCGGAGGACGACAAAAAACGCCTACATCTCAGAAGAAAGAGACGTAGACGTTATCGCATAGGAGAAGGAATTAGGGCTCTTGCCAAGGGGAAGTCCACCCGCCGCCCGGCAGGCACCTGGATGCAAGAGAGAGTGTGATATTGTTTTTACCGAGCGGGGCCGCTGCTTTCCCGCTGCACCAATTGGTTTTGATAAACAATCTTCTTCGGCACGTTATTTCCGTCCGGACACTGTATCAACTCAAGCAGCATATCTACAGCGGCGCTGCCCATTTCGCGCATCGGCTGACGGACCGTGGTCAGAGACGGCTTGTATAGCGCAGCTATATTGATGTCGTCGTAACCGATGACCGAAATATCTGCAGGCACCTGAATACGCCGATCCTCCAATGCCCTGATCGCACCGATTGCGATCAAATCGTTACCGCAGAAAACAGCCGTAAACTTCTCGCCGGACTCCAACAAGGATAACATCGAATGATAGCCAAACGAGCTGAACGCAATTGTGTTGTCGTCCCCTCTTTTGATTAATTCCTCGAGCACCGGCAGCTCGTGGTTCATCATCGCGTTACGGTACCCCAGCTCCCTCTGCTTGGATACGGTGGGGCCGCCGATGTAAGCGATGCGCCGGTGGCCGAGTCCAATTAAATGCTCCACCGCATCTGTGGCCCCTTGCAGATTGTCCCCGACCACGCTGTTTAAACCAGATATGGAAGGATCAATCGAAACGGTAGGCAAAGACTTCAACATATTTGCCAATTGTTCGTCGTGTCGGGAGCTGCCGAACAGTGTAGAAGATCCGAATACAACGCCGTCCACCCTTCGTACCGTGAACGATTTCACAAACGCCATCTCTTTGTCGGCACTTTTGTTGGTCGAGCATACGATGAGAGAATAGCCGTGCTCCCACAGCTTATCCTGAATAACTTCAGCCAAAAGCGCCCAGTACTCGTTAGAGAGATTAGGCACAATCAGTCCGACTGTTCTGGTTTCTTTCATAATCATGGAGCGAGCCGTATGGTCGGGCTGGAAGTTGAGCTTGTGAATCGCTTGTTGCACACGGAGCTTCGTTTCTTGTTTGACCCTATTTTTCTTGTTCAGCACTCTGGATACCGTGGCGATGGAAACTCCTGCTTCCGTTGCAACATCTTTTATCGTAATTTTCATCGTGAATCCTCATATTTGAAGTTGTTGTTTGGTAAAAACGTTTTTACATTAGTTTATAATGCCATGTTAACTTAGGCCTCTTTTCGTTGTCAATTAGTTATTCCCACGGCCATGGACTACTCAGTCTTGCCACCACTGGTCACGTGTGTGCCAATCAGGAAAGAACATGGCCAAGCGGTGCAGGAGTGCTCGGTACCGACGGTCGAATCGGCGCAGAGCCTACGCCTGTGCGGCCGTCCGAGCGCGCAGCACGCATGCCATGCTGTGAGCGGGTCGGTCTGTTCCGCGAGCCGGCACCGGTACCGTTGTCCGACCGCGCCGCGCGCGGACCGGCGCCATGGCCGAGCCCTGCGGTGCGCTTGCCCTCGCGTGCGCCGGGCCTTACGGCACGCTTGCCCTCTTGTGCGCCGGGCCCTGCGGTGCGCTTGCCATCGCGGGCCCCGGGCTGTGCGGCACGCTTGTCATCGCGGGCCCCGGGCTGTGCGGCACGCTTGTCATCGCGGGCCCCGGGCTGTGCGGCACGCTTACCCTCGCGGGCACCGGGCCTTGCGGCACGCTTGCCCTCGCGGGGCCCGGGCTGTGCGGCTTGGTTGCCACCGCTCGGACCAGGCCATGCAGCTGGTGTGCTGTTACCGGGCGATGCCGAAGGTGGGCCGTCATTGCGACCGGTGCGCTCAGCACGTTTGCCGTCACTCCTGCCGGCCCACAAAGCGCGTTCGCTCTCTCTCGACACGGGCCATTCCGCATGCGTGCCATGGTTGAAACCGGGCCGCGCGGCACGTATGCCATCGTTGTCACCGGACCACGCCGAATGCTCCTTCGTGAGCGAATTGCGCTGCTTTGCTTTCCCTGCTCTTTGAAATGCGATGATTCGACGATACATCGATGTGTCCTTGAGCTTCACGAAGTGAGATATAGATGGAAACAGATTCGCTTCAATAATCCATATATGCCCGTTCCGGTCGGGACCCATATCCATCCCATAGATGCGGTGGCCCTTGTAATAGCGGGCTAATGCCTTGCTGGTTTGCAGCGCAATCCGGTCAATCTCAGCTAGTAAAGTGCTTTCCGGCAGATGTTGGATGGTGGAACGCTTAAGGGCCGTTGACGGCAGCAGCAGTTGGCCCTTACTCCTCGTAATGTTCGACACAATATATCCTTTGCCTGCGACTTTCGCCACTCTCGCGGTTACCCTCCACTCCCCGGAGCTTGGGTCGCGCTGGGTGATGACCCGCATATCAAATGACCGGCCGTCGATCTTAGGACGACAAATTTTTCGTTGGACCAAATATTTGGCGGAGCCGGTTAAGCGCTTGATATACGTATATGCGCTGTCTTTTCCACGCAATGTGTCTTTGTTGTTGTCATAATGCAGCAAATATCTGTTGTCACCTAAAGCGGACACTTGGATCACACCGCGCCCTCTGCTGCCGGAAACAGGTTTGACGATGACGTGCTTGTATTTGCGCACGAAGAGCCACAGCCGCTTTTCCGTGAAAATATGTGTCTCCGGTATATGTGCCGCCAGCTCGTCGAGGTTTTTAAGCACCCGGAATTTGAACCACTTATCCCTTTTAATACTCCGCACGCCCGTCATCCCCTTCGCCCTTATTGAATCCGATGCTGCGCAGGTACGCCTCTAACAGGCCGACGAAATGTTCTATATCTTCCGAACGGATGTCCCCCATGTTGGCGATCCGAAACGTCTTCAACCCGTCGAGCTTGCCCGGATAGATCATTATGTTATGGCTGTAAAAATAGTCGTGCATTGCTTCAAAGTCATAGCCTGAACAATCAGGTTCCACGATCGCGGTGACAATTTTCGAGTGGAGCGATTCGGGGACTATGAAAGAAAGACCCAGCCTGGTAATTCCGCGAATCAAGGTTTCCCATGACTCCACATATCGGCCGTATCTGCCTGGAATTCCCTCTTGCTTCAGCTCCTCGATCGCTTGTTTAAGCGCGTACAGGGTTTGAACGGGCGGGGTGAACCGCATCTGCAAATGCTTCACGAAGTATGCATATTGGTCATACAAATTAAGGTAGTAATTTCGCCTGCGTAAATGCTGTGTAAGCTCCAGTTTCCTTTTTTCAGCGATAACGAACGACACACCCGGCATCCCCTGCAAATTTTTGTTTGAGCTGGAGGCCAAATAAGAGATGTTCATCTGCTGCATGTCGATCGGCACGGCGGCGAATGAACTCATTGCATCCACAATCATATCGATTCCATGAAGCTTGCACAGCGCCCCGACGGCATGAATATCGTTCAGCAGACCTGTCGTCGTCTCGTGGTGCACGATGGCAAGATGCGAGATTTTGTCATTGTTGCGGATGACCGTTTCCAGTGCCTCGAGATCAATCATCTCGTCCGGCGGACTTTTTACCTCGAAATATCGCAGCCCGTACGCGTCCGCAATTTCACACATACGTCTGCCGTATGCGCCGTTATTTATAATCACTACTGTGCCATCATCCACGACCGAGCTGAGTATCGACTCGACCGCTGCGGTTCCCGAACCGCCGAACAACACCGCCGTGTACCGGTCGGGATCGGCAGCAAGCCGGGTCAACTCTTCACAAACATTTGCCATGAGCAAGCCGAACTCCCTTTCACGGGGGCAAATATCCGGCACTACTTGCGCTAATTTCACACTGTCAGTGGTGGTAGCTGGACCAGGATTAAGCAAAATCGTTCTCTTTGTCGCCCGCATTCGTCTCCCTCTCCCTTATTTTCCCGTAGTTGGTATGTTCAAAAACCGCTGCAACCGTTCTTTCACTTCGTAAGGCTTAATCCGGGGACGGCCGAGGTCAGCACTGCTGCTTTTAGATATTTTCATGTATAGAAACGTCAATCCTTTTGTCTTTTTCCACTCTGTCATGGCAGCGGCCAATTCATCCAGATTGTGGACGTGCAATGCTTTGGTATATCCGCACGAAGCGGCGATTTCGATAAAATCAACGTTATGGGATACCGTGCTCTGTCCTCCCGTGGAGTCATGTGCATTATTATCCAGCAAAATATGCAGCATATTCGATGGATTGTAGTAACCGTTTGTAGCGAGGCTTCCCATCCGCATCAGCAGGGAGCCGTCGCCATCGATCACGATCACATCTTTGCCAGTTTGAGCCAAAGAAAGACCGAGTCCGAAGGAGCTGACACATCCCATGGAACCTACCATGTAGAAGTTATTGCTGCTGTCTTCTACCTCGTAGAGCTCCCGGCCGGTGACGCCGGTCGTGGCGAGCTGCACGGTGTGCCGGTCTTTCAATGCGTTGATCACGCTAAGTGCTTCACGGCGCGCGGGCATTTGATTCTTGCCGCTGCTTTTCTTTTTCAGCTGATTTACGCGAACAAATGATGACTGAGGACCCAAATCCTGCGGACCGAGTGTTCCTCTTTTGACAACAAAGAAAAATGTTCGGTGATTAGCAATATGCCTGTCGGCCTCTGCAAGCTGCCGCCGCGCCTCCTCCAAATCGTCGGACAGGTACTGCCACTCCACCTGCATCAGATCAAGCATCTTCGTCGTGATCGGGCCCATCAGCTGATGCTGCGGTTCATCCGGTATTCCCGGTTCCCCTCGCAGACTGACGAAACCAAGTGTAGGGATGCGAAAAGGATAGTTGAGCGAAGTCAGCGGCGATACCGCATTGGTCAGCCCTGAATTTTGCATCAGCACAACCGGTTTCCTTCCGCCCACATAGGCGCCGGCCGCTATAGCCACCGCGTCGCCCTCATTGGCAGCGGCGACATATTCGCATTCGTTGATAGCATAGTTGATCAAGCTTTTCAGAAAGGAACAGGGCACGCCGGTAAACAGCGTGAACCCTAATTTTTTCAACTCTTCTCCAAAGTCGCTTGTTGACATCATAGGCGATCATCCGCACCCGGCTCGACGGCAGGAAGGTATTTTTTCTCCGCCATCTCCAGTTCATCAGCCCCTTGCAGCCGGAATACTTCTTCCAGTGGGGTCACCACGCCCTCGACATGCGCCAGACTGTGCTCCCGCATGATTTGTCCGGATATTTTTTTCATGGCATCGATCGACGCCCTCAGGTTATGGTTCGCCCAAATCACAAGATTGACGCCGAGCTCCTGAAACTTCACTGTTGGTGTGGTGTAATACTTGGTCGGCACGATCACCACAGGCGATCTTCCGCCCCACTCTTGCATAAACGCTTCAATTTCAAGCGTGTCCGCGCGCTTACTGTGCATAAGTATGGCATCTGCGCCCGCCTGCCGGTAGGCCTCCGCACGACGCAGCGCCTCTTCGAGCCCCCAGCCTGTAATAAAGGCCTCCACTCTTGCCACGACCGCAAAATCGTCGTCAGTCTGCATGTCTTTCATAGCCCTGATTTTGCCGCAAAACTCGTGGATATCTGCCAGTGGTTGTGCTGAGGCGTTGATAAAGGAGTTGGTTTTTGGAAAAAGTTTGTCTTCAATGCACACCCCGGCGATCCCGCGTTGTTCCAGCTTTTTCACCAACCGTCTTGCATTGTTGAAGTTGCCGTAGCCCGTATCCCCGTCCAGCAGAATCGGAATCGATGTGGCGTCGCTCATAAATTCCAGCACATCCAGCACCTGGGTCCACGAAGCCTCGTTATTATCACGCACGCCGAGTGATGCCGAGATAGACAGACCGCTCGCCCAAATGCCTTTAAACCCGGTCTCTTCTACTATTTTAGCGGATAACCCGTTATGAGCCTCCATTATAAAGTCAAGGCTTGTGGATTTTAGCATTGCCATTAGCTGTTGTGTTTTTCTCATGGTGTACTCCTTTACGCGGATATATGATCTGCCACTTATCCAAATCGGTTTTAACGTTTACATTGTATGCCGGGCACGCAGGCTTGCATGGTACAGCTATTGAGATTTTGTAAATATGGGTGGGATTGGGCAGAAAAAAAAGGGAGTTACTCCGAAGAGCATCTCCCTTTGCAGGAACCTGAATGACTAGTCCTTTCTGCTAAGCCCGATGATCATGACGACCAGCGTGAGCAGATCGATGAGCTCTGAACTCATACAACTCTCCTCCATCTCCGTTAAGATGGCTCACTCAGTCCAGATTCTCCTCTCCCAAGGAGGTCATTACGTCCCATCGAATATATATGCCAACGGCGGAGCGAATATGCCACACTAAATGCTTTAACCGCCCGTCCGTAGTCCTAATAGAGCTAACTAACCTTTGACTGAACCAATTGCAACGCTACCCATAATTCTCTTGGAGAATATTGAAAATACGATAATTATAGGCATAACAGACAGAGCAACACCCAAATAAAGAAGCCCATAATCCGTACCATAATAACTCTGAACTAGAGATACTATCACGGGCAGTGGAAACTTATCTTCGGAAAATAACAACACTAATGGTCCCATAAAATTGTTCCAGGAACCGATAAAAGAAAATATCCCCAATGCCGACAGGGCAGGCAAAAGCATTGGTAGTATAATTCTATTGTACATCATAAACTCGCCTGCACCGTCCACTCGCCCCGATTCCAAAATTTCGTTCGGTATGGAACTGTCGATAAATTGTTTTAAGAAAAAAACAGTAAACGCACTTGACGCTGCAGGCAGTATGATCGCCGCATACGAATCCAGTAAACCTAAGGTATTCATCCAACGATAGCTTCCTATTAAGGATAATTGACCAGGTACCATCATAGTGGCTAGCAGAAAAGTAAATAATTTCTTGTTACCTTTGAAATTAAATTTGGAAAAACCGTAGCCTGTTAATGCACCGAAATACAAGTTCAGGACAGTGGAGGAAACTGAGATAATGATACTGTTTATGAAGCCACGCCCAATATTGACATTCGTCATCATTGTTGCAAAATTGTCAATTAAGGAATTGCCGGGTAAATAAATAAATTTTGCTGCGATGTCTTCATTACTATGAGTGGAGTAAATTAACATCAAATAAAAAGGTATAATGCATAAAAGAGCTAATGATATTAAAAACGAGTAAATTAAAAAATTGCTGAACAGACGCTTAGAATTGTGCGACGCGTACATATCTTTTTTCACCTCGCTTGTTCGTTATTTTTTCCATTTGTCAGACGGAATGATATGATGGCAAGGATGATAATAAGTACAAACAAGCAGAATGCTATTGATGCCCCATAGCCGAATTTATTTTGTTTGAAAGCGGTAATATATAAATACATGACACTTGTTAGTGTGGCATTATCAGGCCCACCCGCACCATTTGTCAGAGTATAAGGCTGGTCAAAGATTTGAATCCCTCCAATGAGGGAAGTAATAATTTGAAATATAATAATGGGTTTAAGCAAAGGAATGGTGATTCTGAAGAAGATTTGGGTCTTATTTGCTCCGTCAATCTGAGCCGCTTCGGAATAATCTGATGAAATTCCCTGCAACCCAGCAATATAAAGCAGCATGGAATAACCAAAATATTGAAAAAATAAAATAGTTGAGATCAAAAATCTCATAAAAACCGGGTTATTCTTCCAATCCACTGGATCCTCTATTAGGCCGAAGCTCGCAAGCATGTGGTTCACACTTCCCGATTGCCAATCAAACATTAAACTGACCAATAGGCCTATTGAAGCTGCTGTAACAATGTTTGGAAAGAAAAAGACAGCCCGAAAAAAGTCCTTCCCTTTCAGGAATCTCTCATTTAATATAACCGCCAAAACTAGACTCACTGTCAACTGCGGAATCACAGACGGGATCCAAATCATAAATGTGTTGAATAAAGATTGGTAAAATACAGAATCCGTTAATGCGCGAGTATAGTTAGCAGTACCAATAAATTCAGGTGGGCTCATACCGTCACTATTTGTAAAGCTCAAATAAAAAGAGTATAGGATTGGATAAATGTGAAACATCAGAAAGAGAATGAAGAATGGAGTAATAAATAAATATCCATAATTGTCTTTTCGAATTGGATTAGAAAACATAGTCAGCACACCACCTTCACGGGCAGACCCGGTGGCGGCCGGGTCTGCTAAATAAAATTTCAGTCTACGTTCAACTCCGGGAAGTCATGCTTCACATCTTCTTTAAATCTAGCGATCAACTCATCCCGTGATTTTATGTCGCCCTTCATGTACAACTGCACATCTTTTGTGAAAATAGTGTCGATGTCGCCGTCATATTTGGATCTGGTCACACTTGGGACTTTATCCCCTTCTATATTGAAGAACTCAAAATACTTTTGACCGCCTATAAAGTCATCTTTCACTTCCGGCGCTAACGCTGAATTTACCTCTTTATTACTTGTGAAATAAGTCTGCTCTTTGCCCAATTGTTTTAAGAAATCCTGGTCGAAAGAGTAGAAATTGATAAATTGCCATGCCGCATCTTGATTTTTGCTTTTGCTGTAAATGCCGTAGAATGTTCCGCCTCCATAAAAGGAACCCGGACCATGAGCCAATCCCCATTGCCCTGAAGTTTTAGGCGCATTTTTCTTTAGCACGTACTGCAAGTACCAAGTCGGCCCTGGATAAAACATGACTTCACCATTTTGCATGCTAGCATATTCTGCAGGACTGCCAGATTCGAATTTAGCAGTAACATTGGTATCATATGCTTTTTTGGCTACATCCAAGCCATCTAAACGTGCTTGATCGATGATTAATTTTCCGTCCCTAACCCACGGTTCTTTCACACTTCCATTATTTACCGTCATAATAGCATTCCAGTGCGCAAATGCATGGATCTTTCCATTGCTTTCTTGTACGACTTTTTGTCCAAGCTGCAGAACCTTATCCCACGATGAAATGGCCTCACTCACTTTATCTGGGTCATCTGTGCCTATGTATTGTTTGGCAAGATCTCGACGATAATAAAATCCGCCGGGTGTACCCTGATATCCAATCGCTTTGATATTACCTTTAGAATCTTTTTCGGTTGCTTGAATGTAAGGATATTGCTTAGTAATAAGATCTTTTGCATTAAATTGTGCCAAATCAGTTAAAGCCGGGTTATCAATAAATTTACGCACGAATGCATTCTCCATCGCAAAAACGTCTGGCGCTTTCGCCCCGGTTTGGAGAGCAGAATTCAATTTGGTCTGGTATTGATCTCCTGCAATATAAACAAAATTCACTTTAGTATCGGGGTATTTTTCTTGAAACTTCTGAATAGCATACTTAGCTTCGTCAGTAAAACTCCAAACGGTAATTTCTTTAGTGGAGCTGCTTTTCCTATTCGCACTATCGGCCGATTCATTCGTCGCCGTTGAAGAAGAGCATCCCGATATCATGATGGCTAAACCCATAAAACCAATCAAAACAGAAGAAGCAATTTGTTTGCGCATAAAGGACTGCACCATCCTTTAAATTTTTATTTTAAAAATTTATTTCAACTATTTTATAATGTACGCGCGTGCATTTTACTCAGTACGTCTTCCCCGCGAAGAAGCGGCTGGAACAGACGTTGACGCGCTTAAAAGTGAATTAGCTCGCTTTTTAGCGTCATTGTACCCGGTCCCTCTCGTCACGAACTTCGAGGATAAACCTGGCTTTGACCGCACATACACAATAAATTAGGCTTCTCTCCGAAGCCGTGTCGCCGTTCTAGCTGCCGTTTGGTAAACATCCCCCCTCCCCCGCAAACCCAGCCTGCAATATTGCTACGGGTTTCCTACTCCGTTCACATCGACGACTCAGCCAGCAGTTGCCCATCTTTATGGGACAGTGAACAGGAGCTTTTTTCGCCGTACCTCTCCAATTGTTTAGCCATTAGTGGTATGCTGCTTCCAAGCTGTAGCGATTGTGCACGTCCACATTCAACATCTTAACGCCGTGTGAACTTACTTGTTTGTAAGCGATTCCAAATAAGCCCATCGATGTTCGTCTCTTTTCAGCATCTTTCAGCTCATACTATTACACCAGGCCAATCAGAATTCAACGTCCGCTACTCATTTAAGTTGTTGGGCAGTTCATTTGAGGATATTTATATTAGGCACCATTTCGTAATATGCCAATTCATACTGAAAAATACTTACATAATTACTCTGTGTCCCATTTTGGTAGAAAAATCCGGTGCATCCACAAAGGCACCCCTGCACAAGGCGCACGACAGTGCTAACAAAGTGAAGTGCCGCTGGAATAGCCATAGGTTACAAGAACGGCCTTACTCCTCCGAAAGCGCCAATAGAAAGACCGGCAAGGATCGGACTAGCCGATAAAGATCCCCACGATCATCGCTGACAGCAGTGATGCAAGTGTCGCCGCGAACAACATCTTCAGACCAAAGCCTGCGACTACTTTCGCTTTCTCATCATCTATCGCTTTTACCGATCCGGCGATGATACCTATTGAGCTGAAATTCGCGAACGATATTAAGTAGGTCGAAACAATAGCGACAGTTCGGTCGGAGAAAATGGGAATCAACGGTTGAAATTGAAGCATGGCGACGAACTCGTTGATTACGATTTTGGTTCCCATAATGCCGCCGGCCTGGATCACTTCTTCCGCGGGAACACCGCTAAGATACACGAACGGTGCCAGAATGTAACCCAAAATTTCCTGCAGGTTCGTGCGAAAACCGAATAAGCCCGTTATATACTGAATAATTGCATTGACCAGTTCCATTGTAGCGATGAAGGCAATCAGCATCCCGGCTACGATGGCGGCAATCTTCAGACCGTCGAGCGCGCCGTCACCCATGGCTTCGAATATACTTCTCGGTTGTTCCACCTCATTGACGGTAATGACGTCCTCTTCCTTCGGCACCCGCACCGGCATGAGCAGGGATGAGATAATTAGCGCTGAGAACGCGTTTAACACCATCGCCACCAGGACAAACCGGGCGGGAACAAGTTCCATATAAGAGCCGCTGATCGACGCGGACACCGATCCCATCGCTGAAGCGCACACTATGAATAACCGTTCCTTGCTAAGTTGACGAAATTGCGATTTGATGGCTAACAGCGCCTCGGACTGTCCAAAAAACATCGAGTTCACAGCATTGAACGATTCGACCTTGGGCATGCCTGTGATCCTGGATAACAACCCGCCGAAAAAACGAATGACGACAGGCAGAACTTTTATGTAAGTCAAAATGGAGAGCAGAGTCGAAAAGAATACAATGACCAGCAGCACATTAAGGAAAAACACAAACGGTGCATCGGTAATGCCGCCAAACACAAAAGTAACACCGACTCCGGCAAAACGGATGAGTTCGTTAAACCCTGCCGATATCGTGTTTATGATGTCCTGACCGACCGCAGTATTCAACATAAACCATGCCAAGCCAAATTGCAGCACAAGCATGATCCCAATCGATTTATATTTGATGTTTTTCCTGTCGATTGACAACGCAAAGCACAATCCCAGAACAAATAATATGCCGACGAACCCTATCAGTGAACTCACCACGTTTCGCCTCCTCAATGCGCCTAAGGTTATAACTAGTGTGTCCAGTGATTGGGCAATTATGATTTGCCTGGCAGCACCGGTAGGCCGGGACTTGAATAGGCTGAAATATCAGTTCATTTTCCCTGACAAAGGAGATACGCCCTATGGCAACCTTTCAGTTCCCGGTCGGCATCCGCACCGCGTCGTTTACGGCTCCCCGTACGTCCATATATTATCCTGTAGTGTATGGGCTCCGCGACCAAACTGTGGAAGCATACTTGAATCGGACCATCGTTCAATCCGTGCAAGCATTACAGCAGGCGCAGCTCAAAGTGCAAACCGGCACCAATATGGAAATGACCGGACGGTATGAAATTAAGACGAATGAAAGAGGCATACTGAGCTTGATGCTGACCAACTACGCCTACTCCTACCCCATGGCGCATGGCTTCACCATAGCCAAGTCACTCACGTTTGACGTAAACACCGGGCAACTGTACGAGCTGCACAACTTGTTTCAACCCGGATCCAATTACCAGGAGCTTCTCGCTCGGCTCATTGCTGAACAAGTGAACGAGAGAGATATCCCCCTTTTGCAAGGACCGCCGTCCGTCCGTCCCGACCAAGACTATTACTTGGCCGATAAGGCATTGGTAATCTTTTACCAGCTGTATGAAATCTCCCCTTATTATGTCGGCTTCCCGATGTTCCCTATCTCCATTTATGAAGTCCAATCGATCGCTGCCGAGCCTGGACCTTTGAGCACGCTGTCGGCGGATGTGGTTTGACTGCCCGGGAACAGCATCGCGCATTCCATCTGAGGTGCTGAATTAGAATATTTGCCATGCTCGCTCATATACTTAGACGACGAAGGCAGCTTCAAGCCCGACGGCTTGAAACTGCCTTTTGTTTGTTCTGCTGTCGGCAGGCCGTGCGTGCATGTTGCCTATTGCTTCTGCAGCAGGCTGCGAAGGCTGCGCTCAACACAAAAAAGACGGCTGATAGCCGCCCCGCTTATGTTTGACGCTGGTTTAACGCTGATTGTGCATACTTCATATCCGTCATAATTTGCTCATTGGCGTTATAAGGGTGGTACCACCCTTTGTTCATCATGTAGCTGGTCACTCTGCCATGCATAGCAATGGTCTCTTCCAGCTGATCATGCAGCACCTGTCTCACTTCCGGTGTGGCAGCCTCGCTTAGTGCGAGCGCATAGCTTTTGATCCCGGTTTTCGCGGCAAACAACAGATCCGTAGCCAACACCTGATCCGTGAGGGGCTGCATTGCCGTCTTATTTTCTACGGTATTCATCCGGCGGTCACCTCCATTTTATGATTGCGTGCGTGATAAAAGAGTCTGCAGCGCATTCACGGCTCGCGATGATTGTTCTGCATCCTGCTGCATTAACGTACGCAGCTCTTCATCCTCGGCCAGCTTCTGCATGGTACTCGACTTCGTCATGCAAGTAGTCTTAAACATCATCAACTCGTGCAGTTCCATCGTCTCGTGCACCGCCAATTGTTCGGCCACTGTGGATCACCTCCCCTGCTTTGCCACAGCATAGAGTTTCCGACATCGACTGAAACTATGCACTTTGCACTGCGTCTGCGCGCAATCACAAATTTTCCATTGATTCCATCCAACCTGTTTAAACATCAGCAAACCGGGGTAATATACAATAAGTGGGAAGTGGTAATAAGTAATAATCAAACAGCGGACAACACGAGTTGTGATTCCGAAAGGTTGGTTGATACCATGTTCTCTCTCAAGAGGATGAAAAAACTAAAAGCTCTTCGACGCAAACAAGTTCTCTCAGAGCTTGGGAAAATACCGAAGCTGCTCAATGTTTCCTGAAATTTGAATGAATGTCGACGATAACAAATTACGGCTTCCCACGATAAAAGAACCCTACGCCGCTGCGCAGGGTTCTTGTTATGTCACAGATCATCACCGATTTTTTGGCTTGCGCACAAACGCCAGTGCGTCGCCGGCGACCGCCCGGGTCGAAACTAGAACGAGGGAAGTTGGTCCATGTCCTGTCTCTGGTCAGGCCTGAGCAAGTCCCGGCCATCCATGTTAAACACATGAACGCCCGTAATATGATTGAACTTGGTTTCTGCAAGGGCCTCGTCGAAATTCAGCTCCCGGCCAGACTCGAGCCGCACTGCAACAACGTTCCCGTCCGGCGTCGTTCTTGCTGCGACGACTCGTTCCCTTTTGTTGTACTGCGGGTTATTCTGGTTGCGCGATTGCACCTGGTCCCTGGGCCGCAGCTGATTGAATACTTGATGCCGCTCCCGGTCATCGTTTTGATTCACTCCATCCATATTGTACACACCTCCATCAAAGGATGCTCCTGCAAAAAAAGGCTGTCCTGTTCCGCTACAGTGAAATTTTCGTTTTCTCGGTGTCCGCCCATATATTTTTCACGGCTCTTCATGGTAGTACACTGGTAAATCCAAGCACTCATATTCCGCTGCATAATGCGCAGGCTAATACAAAAAAGGAGGTCTGCGAAATGCCGCTGGAGAACCAAAACTTTGTGAATCAATCCGAGAACGATGCCGAAACCAGGCTGGAAAATGACAACAGCAGAGACCTTAACTTAGTCAACGAGCAGCTCGTGGCTGATGCCAACGAGCCGGAGGCCGATGCGTGCCGGGAGCTGGAATAAGTTGTGCGGAATGAGCGAAACCGGCTGCGGCGCAGCCGGTTTGCTTAAACGACCAGCATTTGGCTATGACACCAGCATTCCTTTCATTTTAGCTATTGCAAAGCGTTGTTCCATTTGGCTATTTCATCAGCATTCCTTCATTTTGGCTATTACATCAGCATTCCTGTCATTCGGCGATCGCACAGCGCAGTTCCATTTGGCTATTAAACGGTATCCCTAACTTTTCGCGCCGCGCCGTCACCGAACTGTTGGCTCTTCACACGCCTTCTTATCTGATCGGAGAAAAGTTAGCGGCATACATAATCCTGCTCTCCTGCTTTTCCAACATCGGTCCGGCGATGGGCAAAAAGGTTTCCACCCATATGGGATCATTGTACAAAGCGGTTCTCCTCTCGGCTCGTTGGTCCAGCGTCTCGTACTCCCAGATATGTACAATTTGATTTAATTCCCCGATGTCCGTATACCAGTAGCCTATTAATTTGGCGTAGTTAGAGATGATCGGTATGCCGACGTCCTCAAAATGCTTAAGATATGCCTGCAATTTGCCAATTTTAATCGTATAAGTTCTCATTTCATAGACCATGGGCTTGATTCCTCCTTCGACTGTGTTTCACTGGTGGACGGACCTGAGCAGCATGCCGGTTTCTGAATCCGTTTACACCGCAAATTTTATCATCACTCTCGGCTGATTGACAAACTCTTTTGCCAGCGCATATCTTTGAACTTCTTTGCAACCGGCGCTGCCCACACCCGGTCCGCCTCGCACAGCGGGATGATGCCCGGCATCTTTAAAACGAGCCCGCGGAAGGATCTCGCTGTTTCGTGGTAGCGGCTTGCGTTGGGTCAGCTGCCCCGACAGCTCAACCAGAATACACCGGTCGATGTATCAAGCGCGCGCTGCCCGAGGGTGACGGTAAAATTCGATGCTGTCGATGAAGGTGAGCTGGTACGTGCGGCTGATGGTTTCCAAATCGTACAGTCGGCTGTCGCCCCTCTCGTTCTGCGCGAACACCACGTCGTGCCGCAGTATATCGGTTGTGATTTTTCCAATAAACTGGTGATCATACTCGGCATACGCTTTTGCAAAGTCTTCATTGAATTCCAGCAGTGTTTGGTACGACCGCTCGACCAAGGCATTGACCAACGTCAATTGTGTGCCTTCCTTAGCCACGGCCACGTAATAGTTACCCCGTTCATCTTTGATCAAATCCGTAAGCAGTCGAATGTCCATCCGCAAAATCTCCTCTCTTCGTCTTGCAGAGCGTTAACCTGTACCTGTGTACCACGGCATTATTACCTTATTCATTCTAGTACTTGTTGACTGAAAAATGAAACCCGCTCAGCGCCTAAACATTTGTTTATCCACGAGTTGGTGAATAATGCGAGCCATGTTTTTAGCCATCAGAGCGTCTGTTTCGTGAAATTGCACATACCGGTATCCATCGACTTCAGGTGTTATCCGTTTGCTCTTGGGATGTTCGAAAAAAGAGCTGCATACCAGGTCGTCCGGATCGGGCAGTTGGTCCGGCACCCATGAAAACAGATGCAAATCTTTGTTTTTTAGATACGGAAAAACCCCCAGGTCCGTCAGTTGATTCGGATTTAGTGTGATCCCCGTCTCTTCTCTCGTCTCACGGCAGCAGGCGTCAATCGGCAGCTCATCAGCTTCCTTCAGGCCCTTGGGCAGATCGTAGAATGAGTTGCCGGTGGAGTGGCAGGCCAGATAGGACCGGCCGTCTGTGATGAATGCTCCCACTGATGTGACTTTCATCGTGTTCCCTCCCTCCAGCTATTGTCCGGCCGCCACGTGCGGAATGGGCGGCCGGCAGTGGCGGTATCCACGCTATTGTCCGGGCGCCGCGTGCGGAATGGGCCGGCCGGCAGTGGCGGTACGCACGCTATTGTCCGACCGCCGCTTGTGCAAAGGGACCGCCGCGACACAGCTTAGCTCAACGATTTTAGGCATGTCGGCGCCGCTAATCTTCCCCAGCGACTTGCTGGGCTGCAGCCGTACTCGCTTCGTGATTCGCATTGCTCTGTGGATCTGCCGGGCCCTGACGCTGCGCCGGTTGCTGCTTCTGTGGCCGCTGTTGCTGCGCTGATTGCTGCTGTTCTGGCTCTTGCTGTTGCGGTGGCTGGTTCTGCGGCTGCTGCGGCGGCCGTTTCTGGGGCGCTGCTTGCTCCGTTTGTTGAGGGACTTCTTGTCTCATCTGCTGCATTTGCTGCTGCATCTGCTGCATCTTCGCTTTCATCTCAGCCTGCATTTTTTGAGCTTCCTTCGCGACCGCTGTTTGAATCATTTTTTCTAACTCTGCAGCTATTTTAGGATCTTTGAGCAGCGGCAGCATTGCGGTCGCCATTTCCGAACGCAAAGCGGGCGTGCCGGTAATGCCGCCGAATGCTTGAACATTTTGTTTCAACAGGCTTGTCCGTAGCACGTTGTCGTTCATTATGGCACTTGTAGTTTTCAGCGACAGCTCTTTGACGTTCTGCGAAGTCGCAGCATGATTCAATGCCAGAGCTTGCTCCTGCACATTTTGCTGTAAGATGACATTCCGCAGCTCCGCATCGGTGACCGCCTGTCTTCGGGAAGCAGCCTGAATCCGGGTGAGACTCCGGAGCTCATTAAAATCTTGGTTGATTCCGTCCAATACCGTCAATGTCGACTGTTTCAGCTGCTCTTGGCCTTTGGGGCTGCTCGTCATCATTCGATTCGTATTTATGTTTAATTCAACAAACTGCTCGCTTAATTGCGGATCGTTCATCATCATGTTCTGCTCGTCCATCGTATTTTGCAGTATGGAGCGTTTGGTTTGCTCGTCCTTGTTCATCACATCGATTCTGCCATCGGAAAAGGCTCTCTGCACCGACTCATCGTGTGCCATATTATTTGTCATGTCCTGCATGTTCATTTGCCCGTCGTCATTGCAACCAGCGAGTGCCGTAAGCGAACAAATTAGCGCAAGCAGGAAAGTTTTTTTCAATGGGATCCCCCTCCTTCAGATGTAAGTTTATTTTCACCCAGCGACGGTAAGAAAATAAATGCAATTGCTGGCTGACCACCGGGGGCAGGGAGCCGGCATCGCGGGAACAGGCTCAATAAAAAAATTCCCCGGCTCAACGCTGCAAGGATTCGACCACCGGCGGTGTTCGGATCTCAGCGGTAAGACGAGGATAATACACACAGCAGCAGCTGTGCAAAAATGCACATGCGCTAAATTACGTCCAATGATTGCGGCAGATCATAACGTCTGCTCACCTGTGCGAGCTCGTCATACACCTGCGCCGACAACGGTACACCATCCCGCAGACGTTCAGCCATCACTTCTTGTTCCATCTCGCCCGGCAAGTATATTTTCTCGACGCCCTCAACCAAAGGCACCTGCCGTATTTCACGAATCATACCGTCGACACGTGCCTTGAACTGCTCTAGCGGTTGAAACAAGTCGGCGCGCATTACCATGAAGAACTGGCCGACATTCTGATGCTCTTCAAAGTTGTTGTATAGATCGCTTATATGGGGCCCGTACCTCGCTCCTGTGAACAAGCCTGATAAAATATCGACCAGCATCGCGATCCCCGAGCCTTTGTGGCCACCGACAGGCAAAACCAATCCCTCGAGCGCTTCAGTGGCGTCGCTCGTGGGTTTCCCCTCTTTCGTAATCGCCCAGCCTACCGGGATGGATTGCTGATTTTTTTGTGCGTTAATGATTTTTCCTCTCGCTACGACGCTCGTCGCCATGTCAAACACAATATCCGTTTCTTCACCGGCTGGAATGCCGTAGGATATGGGGTTCGTCCCAAAAAATCTCTCCCGGCCTCCCCATGGAGCCATGTTAGCCCGGGCATTCGTCATGGCCAGTGCAATGCAATCGTTAGCAGCCGCATACATCGTATAATCGGCCAGCATGCCGCAGTGGTTGGAATGATAAATCCCAACTACGCCGATCCCGCTTTCCTTGGCCTTTCGCACCGCAAGTTCTATGCCTTTGGTAGCAGCAGCGATCCCCGAACAATTGCGCGCATCAAGAAGTGCGGACGCGGCCGACTCTCTAACTGTGAGCAAATCACACTGTTTATTAGTTAAGTCCAGGTCCAAACGTTTGGTGTAAATCGCTACCCGGCTCACTCCATGTGAATCCACACCCCTGAGATTAGCCAATACCAAGTGGCGGGCAATGACGTGGGACTGGTTCTCATCCAACCCCGAGCTGATAAAAATCCGGTACACAAAATCCTGCAATTGTTCCTTCTGAACTCGTACTACGTTAGTGCTCACGCGGTATCACCTCCTGGAGTGCCGCGGCTCCAACGCTTTCGAACACGCCCCTTTGGCGCATCAGTTCCCGGTACAGACCAGCGTGCGGCGCAAACGCCTCGCGGCCATGCAGCCAGAAATGATTGTTCAACACAACCAATTGACCGACCGGTAACCGGATGGGCAGCGTGCCGGCGCTGTTCTCCATCGATTCTTGAATCTCTTTTAGATATATTGCTTCTTCTATGTTTTGCGGATGGGTGCATTGATGGTTATAACGCATGCAGACGGCGTTATCCCGCTGATAGAAAGTGGGGTTGTGAACCGCACTGCTGACATTCTTGCTTCCTCTATCGGAGTAGTCATACTTATATATGTGGGACGCCAGCGGATGCGCGCTAAATCTCGCCAGATCCTCCCAGTCATCCAAATGCAAAAGGCGTGATTCTCCGCCAGCCGCGTTGTGCTCGACCAGTTTCATCATCAGAATCCAATCCGTCGGCTCATCCACGAAAATGCCGTCCGTATGCAGCTCCAGCACACGAAACGCCTGGCGGAGATATGTATCACTGTCATCCGTCTGCTGCACTGCAAACCTGGCGTAAAATTTGCCGGACATCGCGTCGTGATTCGGCACGCCCAGGTGGTGAGTTACTGCTGTGGCAAACTTTATATAATCATCGATACAGTCGGTTTGCTCCTCAAGTCCGATCGTAAATCCGCCGCTGCTGCGATCATGCAGAATGTCACGCAGCTCCTGCCGGAGAGCGGAGCCGAATATTTCCTGCAGCCGGGCAGATAGATAGAAGCGCTCGAACGGGACGTACTCAATTCTTTCAATCGTCATATGCTCCACCGCTTGCAGAAACTGCTTCACCGCTTGATTGCTCAGCTCGATATGCCGCAATCGCTTGTGCTGCGAATGCACGTTGATTTCATAGCTTTCTATCATGTTAAAGTGAGTCATGCGTCCTCTTCCTTTCCTCTCAAGGTTTCACAGGAATTTGCCAACTAAGGAATGATGACCGCTACAGCATTATCCTCCACGCTGGTTTCATAAGTCGCCACCCGTCGACTGCGGTCGGCCAAGCATTCGCCGGTTTTCACATCGAACTCCCAGCCGTGCCACGGGCAAGCGACAACCGGTTCATCGTGATCATGATACTCCCGTATCCGGCCGTTCGGCTGAATCGCTGCCTTTAAAGCGGGAAACACGCCGCCGCATAGGGGCCCGCCTTGGTGAGGACAAAGGTTGCGAAGGGCGTAAAAATTGCCGCGGGCGTAAACCACGCCAATGGATTTGCCTTCCAGGCTGACCACCTTGATCGTTCCCTCGACGAATTCATCCGTTTGACCAATCACGTGTTTTCCCATCGCTTGACGCCGCCCTTCCGCAGGTTAAATATTTTCATTGCATTACCGGCCAAAAATTTTGCTCTAGCCTCATTGTCCAGGAACGGCATACGAAAAGCGACGGAAGGATCGTCGTAATCGAAATGGGGATAATCGCTGGCGTACATGAAATGGTCGTACCCGTTAGCCATATCGAACACAGCCTGCAAGTGCCGCATCTGCTTCGGCATCTCAATCGGCTGGCTGCCGAAGTAGAATCGGTCGAGCATGTACTCGCTAGGTAGCGCTTTCAATAGTGGGGCTTCCAGTCGGCGTTTTAAGTAATACTCGTCAAGCCGATACATCATCATAGGCACCCAAAACAGTCCGGACTCCTGAAATACAAATTTCAGCTTTGGGTAACGCTCCGGAATACCCTGCATCAGCAAGCTTGTTAGCTGCACCATGTTGCTCACCGCGAAGCCTATCGAGTGCGACTCAATCAGCCTTTGAAAACCATCCGCTGGTGATGCGCCTTCCACCAGAGTCAAGCCCGGAGCGGAATGGAACACCATAGGCAGATCATGCCGCTCGGCAGCCTGATACACGGGATCGTACCGGATATCTCCGAGCGGCGGGTTAGCGCCGGAGCACATGAAACATACTCCGACGACGCCGGGGTGATGGGCCGTGCGATCGATGATTTTAGCGCCTTCCTCAGGGTCCTGCCAAGGTACTATGACCATCGTGTAGATTCCCGCGTCCGGATCGACCACTTTATCCAGCATATAATCGATGTAGCCGTTGCAGAGCGCAACTACGAGATCTCTCACCGGGGTGTGGCCCATGGCTATCAGGTGATTCGGCACAAATATGGACGCATCAATATTCAGCCGGTTCATCGCAGCTCTGATCTCACCGTCTTTGTTGGCACCGATCTGGTAGTTGTAGTCCATGTCTTCCCGCCTAATCCGGCCCTCCATCATTCTATCTCCAAGCGTCATCGGCAAAAGCCTGGTCGGACTCACCCCTTTAATCCGTGATTTCCAGACATCATCGACGTAGTCTGCCAGCTGGTCGATCGGCTCGAGGTAGTGTGCGTCGGTGTCGACGACCTTGAATCCTTTTAAAGCCATGTGTTTCAGGCTCCCTTCGTGTAACTATATGTGTTGAAAGCATATTTGTTGACAACCTATCGGGATAAATTATGCGGCAACTGTTTGTCATGTGTTGGTAAACATAGTTCATATTATTGAACTGCTGTTCAATTTAGAACCGTGTTTTCTCGCAATTTAGGTGAGAACGCGCAGAAAACCGCTTACCCGGCGGTAAGCGGTTCAGAGCGTCGACAAAGTGCCGAACGATATAGAAAACATTGCAGGCGGGTGTAACCAGCGGTTTCCGCATTACCCGAGGTATCTCGCCCATCAAGCTCAACACGTTGGAACTTTTCCGCCAACGCGCCGCGTGATTTGACCGGCCGTCTCTTTCACGTGCTGCACCAAGAACGCCACTTGCGAAGGGACTGCCCTATCGTTAGGAACGGAAATGACGATGCCGGCCGCCATACGTCCGAATTCGTCCATAATGGGAGCGCTAATGCCGACAATACCATCCATGTTTTCCTCATAGCTGATGGAGATCCCCGCAGACCGGATGGCTTTTAGGTGCTCCTTGAGTTCGGACGGCTCGGTAATCGTGCGTTTGGTCAGAGGTACCAGCGGCTTGTTCTCCAGGTAGCGGCTCAGATCGTGATCACTCATGTGCGCCAAAAACAATTTCCCTGTCGCTGTGCTGTACAGCTGCCTGCGAGAGCCGACAGGAATGTCGAACCTGATGGGGTGCGTCCCCTTCACGTTATCGATATATACCGTTTCCTCACCGCTCAGAATACCGAGATAAATATCCTCCCCCGTTTGTATACCCAGCGTGTCCAGATACGGTCTGGCTAACGGCTTCACTGTGAAATGATGTACTATCGAAGATGCAAGCTCAATCATCCCGCCGCCGATGGAGTACGTCTTCGCCCGGTCGTTGTAGCAGACATATCCATGAGCGTGCATTTGCTTTAACAAATTATGCATACTGCTTTTGGGTATGTCCTCGAATTGCGTAATAATCTCGGTGAACGATAGCCCTTCCGTTTTCTTGGATAGCAGGCGCAGTACAGCGAAGATCCGGCTGACGGTGCGAAATGTTCCATCTGGTTGGGCCATATAGTATCCACCTGCCACAATTCATAATTTGTAATCACATCCAATAAACTGAAGTTATCGGACAAATGAATTATTGTCAAGGTGTGTTGGGTTGATAAACCTGTAATACCCCTCATATTCATATGTAGGTGTGTATGTTGCGCCAAAGTGAGATTACACCTTTTCCCCATATAGGGCTCAGCAGTCTATTCACACCCGCAGTTTCGCCGGAATGACACCGGCTACCGCAGTAAATCATCCACCTTGGCTCTCATTGCCGATAGCGTGGTGCTCTTATACTGTAAGCCCAGCCGAAGCACTCTTATTTGTTGGCGGCGGGAGAGGCGTCTAAACCGGGGCTCCTGCTTCAAGAAGGATTTGATGATCGTCCAACTGCTGCCGGTTGGTATCATATCCCGCGCGTCATTGGGCAGCATTGGCAGCTGCAATCTAGACACCAGCGTAGATAAAGTCAATAACAGTTTATTTCCGTCCACGAGACAGGGAACTAGCTTATTTCTGGTATGCCTTTTGAGGTACTCATAATGGTTGTGTCCGCTTACAATAATGTAACCTTTGTTTTTCTTGTTTTTACGCACGATCAACAAATGCATACAATCCTGTGCCGCTTTGCGTAATTCGTGCGTGCGCTTGGTTAGTTTTCCAACAGGCCCGGGCATAATCTTACTAATAGGTACATATTGCACGGTGTACTTCAACTCGCAGCTCTCCTTCTACTTTTGCTTACCAGTTTATGCCTTGACATGTTAAAAGGGACGACGCGGCGCGCCTGATTTCGGGTTCCGCGAAGACTGCGCTGCAGGAAGACTTTCCGCCCCTTAGCACGCAGGACTAGCCGTTGAGAGGGCGACATGAGGCCGTTTGCACCATAAAAAAACACACCGCCAGAGTTGACGTGACGATGTGCGCCTAAGCTGCCCAGCTTCTTATACTTCAATCTCTGTCAACAATGAGGAATCGATCTGCTGCAGCGAGGATCTTCCTGAGATGGCTAACTGAAACTCCGTTTCCGCGACCAGGTTTTCTATGACTGATTTCACACCTATATGGCCGGCAGCAGCTAAGGCGTATGCGTAAGGACGCCCAACCAGCACCGCCGTAGCCCCGAGTGCCAAAGCCTTCAGGATGTCTGCTCCACGTCGGATGCCGCTGTCCATCACGATTGGAACATCCCCGCCTACCGCGTCCACAATTTCAGGCAGTGCCTCCAAAGTGGCAATCGCACCGTCGAGCTGTCTCCCGCCGTGATTGGAAACAATAATCCCATTCGCTCCATGTTCAATGGCCAAACGGGCATCATGCGGATGTGTCATTCCCTTGAGCAGCAGTGGCAGATCCGTCAGTTTACGTATTTCCGCAAAGTGTTCCCACGTGAAACAGGTATTATTGCCCTCGGACAGCGCCTTGAGTACTGCGGTTTTTTTGTCCTTCTCAGGTGGTTGTTCGAGCTTCGACCGAAACACGGGATCCGAGAAATAGTTCCCCATACCATGCCCTTCCAGAAAAGGGAGATATGCATTTCTCAGGTCCGTCTCCCGCCAGCCCAACATCGTGGAGTCTACAGTAACGACGATCGCCGAATAACCCGCCTTCTTCGCCCGATCCAGAAAGCTTCGAGTCAGCTCGAGATCTTTGGGCGGATACAGCTGGAACCAGCGTACGGCATCTTTCATCACGTCAGCCACTTCTTCCATCGAACGTGACGAGACATTGCTCAGCACGTACGGCACTCCGGCATCAGCGCATACCTTCGCCGGGATGATTTCGCCTTCGGGGTGCAATATGGAGTTCACGCCAATAGGCGCCAGCAAAAAAGGCACCGGGAATTTCCGGCCGAAAATTTCGATTGTTAAATCGCGCGTAGAAATATCGCAGCAAATACGCGGCCGGATACGGTACTTATCGAATGCCTTCCGGTTCGCAAGCATCGTGTCTCCTGCCCCCGCGCCGCCATGCACATAGCCGAACGGACCGGCTGCGAGTATATGCCTGGCTTTCTCTTCCCATTCATGGAATGCCACGGGCAGATGCCGGATAGCCAAGTCCGACTTTTCGTAGTAGTTCATCTGAATGCGTTCGCTGTCCAGCTTAACCAAGGCTATTGTCACTCCTTCTTTTGTTCAGCGGTTACCTTTGGATAGCTTACCGTATGTTGCACCGTTTCATTCGCCTGCTGCAAACAAAAAAACCGAATGGTCCGCTTGTCCAAGCTTCGTCCATCCGACGGGTTGCAGTCAACATGATTGAAGAGTGCGCAATAACGTATTATTTATTTATCAAGCGCGTGCCAGCTTCCTCTTGGCAGCATCGCAAAACTGCCGCAGCCCTTGCTCCACGATAGATCTTGGGCAGGCCAAATTAATGCGCAGCCAGCCCTCGCCTTCCGTGCCAAAAACAGAACCTTCGCTGAACGCCACTTTCGCATCATGGAACATCAGCTCTTTCAACCCCTGGATGTCCAAGCCAAGTCCCCGGCAGTCCACCCACAGCAAGTACGTGCCTTCCGGCCTGAGCGGCTTGACTTGCGGCAAATGTGCCTGTAAATAATCGATCCCGTAATCAAGGTTCCCTTTGACATACTCCAGCATTTCATCCAGCCAATCCGCACCTTCCCTGTACGCGGCCTCAACCGCATCCTGTGCGAAATGCTGAGCCATGTGCAGACTTAGCGTTTTCAGCCGGCGTTCGATTTTGCGCTTTAAGCTCGCGTTGGATGCTACGATAAATGATGTATGCAGTCCCGGTAAATTGAAAGTTTTTGTAGCTGCAAGGCAAGTGACCGTTACATTCGCAATCTCCGGGGAAAGTGACGCGAAAGGAACGTGCCGATGTCCCGGGAACGTTAAGTCGCAATGAATCTCATCGGATATGACGGTCACCTCATACCGCAGGCAGAGCTCGCCTAGCCGAATCAGCTCGTCGCGGTCCCAAACACGCCCGCCCGGATTGTGGGGACTGCAGAGCAGCAGCAGCCTCGCTCCGGATTTGAACAACGATTCCAAATGCTCGTAATCCATCTCAAAGCGTCCGTTGCGAAGCAACAGCGGATTTTTTGCTACCACCCGGCCATTGCTTTCAATTACGTCGTAGAACGGATAATACACGGGTGACTGAATGACCACCGGTGCGCCGGGCTCGCTGAACAGCTCCACCGCCAAACTCAGTGATGTGACGATGCTAGGCGAGTCTGTGATCCAACTTGGCTGTATTTCCCAGTTATGGCGCTGCCGGAACCAATCCACAATCGCATCAAAGTAGCTGTCGGTGTGGATCGCGTAACCATACACGCCCAGGTCGGCACGCCTTTTCAGTATTTCACGGACTGCAGGCGGACTGGGAAAATCCATGTCTGCCACCCACATAGGGAGCACATCAGGTGCACCAAACAGCTGCTGGCCTTGGTCCCATTTATAAGAGCGCGTATTCCGCCTGTCAATCAACTCATCAAAATTAAATGCCACGATAAATCACCTCAATTTCGTTTTTAAGATTATACCATTAAACCCCGGTGTTGACTTTAGTTTCAATAGATCCGTCACTGGCGCCTATAATGACCATGTCGGCCATGTTGACAAACAGACCGTTTTCCACGACCCCGGGTATCAAGTTCAACTGCCTATGCAGTTCCTCGGGTGCTTCCAGCGCTGCAAACTGGCAGTCAAGAATATAGTTTCCATTATCTGTTACAAAGGGGCTGCCATGCACCTGGCGAAGCACGGGCTCACAACCGAATCCGCTGATCTGGCGGCGGGTGATCTGCCAACCGAACGGGACCACCTCCACAGGCAGCGGGAACTGTCCGAGAGCGGGCACATATTTGCTGTTGTCGACGACGACGATGAAACGGCGCGAGATCGAGGCTGCCATTTTTTCGCGCAATAGTGCGCCGCCGCCACCTTTGATCAGCTGAAAGTCCGGGTTGACTTCATCCGCGCCGTCGATGGTTAAATCCAATTCGCTCACTTCCGACAGGGCAATCAATGGAATGCCCAACTGCCGAGCGATTTTTTCGGTTTCCGCCGATGTGGGAGCACCTCGTATGCGCAGCCCGCTTTGCACCAATTCTCCAATCTTCTGCAGACTCCAGTAAACGGTGGAGCCCGTCCCCAAGCCTAGCAGCATTCCGTCCTCCACATAGTTCACCGCGGCTTCTCCGGCCAACCGTTTGCTGTCCATAGGTCATCCTTCCCTTAGCAGAATGTTAGTCACCATTTTACAACATGGGGCGGATACATTGCCAATGGACAGTAACGTATTGCCTTTATTAGCGCTGCCTAATCGGTCCGCGAAAGCTGGCTGTTCGCGCACCTGCGTTGCCGGCAGCGCGCCGGGGCTGCTACAGCGCGCCGGCGGTTGACGCCCCACGCACGCTTGATGCCGACGCGGCGGGATTCGCTTCTTTTCCCCGGTGGAGCTCATACATTTGATAGTACAAGCCGCCTGCAGCTATGAGCTCATCGTGGGTACCGCGTTCCGCAATCTCGCCGTGGTGCAGAACTAGTATCAGGTCGGCACTCTTAATAGTGGACAGTCTATGTGCAATAACGAACGTTGTTCTGCCCTTCTTCACAACGTCCAATGCGTCTTGTATAACCGCTTCGGTCTCCGTGTCGATGTTCGAGGTCGCTTCATCCAGAATAAGAATCGCCGGGTCAAAGGCTAGCGCACGGGCAAACGAAATCAATTGCCGTTGGCCGGCGGACAATGTGCTTCCTTTTTCAAGCACCGGTTCATCGATGCCGCCGGGCAGGTGCGCCAGAGCGCGATCCCCACCTACGTCCCGCAATGCTTTCTCTATCCGTTCACGTGAGATCCCGGGGTGGTTGAGCGATATGTTCGAGGCAATGGTGCCTGTAAAAAGGAACGGGTCCTGCAGCACAATGCCCATGTGTTGGCGCAGCGTCTGCCGCGGTATCGCTCGAGTCTCCACCCCGTCAATTGTAATCGCGCCGGAATCTATATCGTAGAATCGAAAGAGCAAATTAAGAATCGAGCTTTTCCCCGACCCGGTATGTCCGACAAGTGCTACCGTCTGGCCCTGTCTTGCTTCGAATGAAATGCCTTTTAACACAGGCTCGCCCGCTGTATAAGAAAACCACACATTGTCGAACTTAACATTCCCTGCGTAGCGCGGCATGGTTTCGCCGGATACCTCTTCTCCCTCCTCCCCCATCAGCACAAACACGCGCTCCGCGCTGACAAATGCCTGCTCCATATTCGGCAGCTGATTCACAATGTTCACGATCGGCTGGAACATCCGGTTCAACAGATCAACAAAGGCATACAGTACGCCCAGCGAAATCCCGCCGGCTATGATATCGAGAGAGACGCCCGAAAAATACCAAATCATTGCGACAAACGCGATGTTTCTGAAGACGCCGACCAGGTTGTGCGAAGTGAGAGAGTTAAGATGCAGCATTTTGTTGCGAAAATTGAAATAGCGCAGATTGAATCGTTCAAACTCATCTTGCTGTTTCTGCTCCCGGCGAAAAGCCTGGATAATCGGCATGCCCTGAATGGATTCGTTGATCATCGCATTCATATCAGAGAGCGTTGTCCGGATTACCCGGTTGTAATGCGCAGCGAATTTTCGATAAATCACTATCCATACGGCGAGCACCGGGATGATCAACGCACACATAAGCGCCAATCGCACATCAAGCAACAACATGGCTCCGAGAATGGCTAGCATATACAGCGCACCTGAAAAAAAGTTAGCCAGCACCGTCACATACAGATCCTTAATCGCCTCGGTGTCGTTCGTTATCCTCGAAACCACTTTGCCTGCAGGCAAATTATCGAAATAGCGGATAGGAAGACGGTTAATATGCGAGAAGACGTCATCCCTCATTTTCTGGATAATTCTATTCGCCGATGCCTGCAGCCAATAGCGCTGTCCGTAGCTGAACAATGCCGACACTGCCAACAGGGCCAAGTAAATCAGAGACAGGTCCACTATCGCTGCAATTTCCGGTTTGTAAAAAGCAAACAGTTGGTCGGCCGTGAGTCGCCTCGCACTATACTGGGCGGTATTATCGGCTGCAGCTATGGTGATCACAGCTTCTCCATCCTGGCCCACAGACACGGAGCGCGGACCGTCCTCGCGGATACCACCAGGCACGAAAAAGAAGTCGCGGCCGATCTGCAGCACCCTCGCTTGGCCCTGCCGGTCGCTCATCGGCACCCGGTCTTCCCGACTCCAAAAAGCGCCAGCGTACGGCACGCTATGTGGACCGGCACTCTGCACCTGGTACCATGGTCTCTGGATGCCGGCTATGTGTTCATCGATGATACGCTTGGCGATAAACGGACCGCTTAGCTCCGTGCCGATCGCCACAGCCAGCATGAGCAGCGCGGCTAGGATCGTCTTCCAATACAGCATTGCATATTGAAACAGCTTCCGGCCCGGCCGGGCCCGCCGCACTTCGTCGCGGTCGATCTCCATTTCCAAATCCTCGCTCATTGTCGTCCCCCCTCGACTGCCTATCAGAAATACCGCTGTCTTGTTCGATTGTTTAGTCATGTCGCTGACTAAGAGAGCTTGAGATTAGGCGCGCTTGCGGGTTCAGCACAGCTCCCGCACACCTGCCGCCTGCTGGCGCTCCCACTGCGCGCGGTACCAGCCGCCGAGCTTCAACAGCGTCTCGTGTGCACCTTCCTCAATCACTCGACCGCCGTCCAGAACGATAATATGATCAGCGTGCTGCACAGCCGACAGGCGGTGCGTGGCGATCAGTGTCGTTTTACCTTGTCGGGATGACCTTATGTTGGAGATGATTTCAGCCTCTGTTCTAGCGTCCACCGCGGATAAGGCATCATCCAGGATCAAAATTTGCGGGTCGGTCACCAACGCCCGGGCGATGGATATGCGCTGCTTTTGCCCGCCCGACAGCGCCACGCCTTTCTCGCCTACCACCGTCTCCAGCCCTTTCGGCAAGAACTGCAAATCTTTTTCGAACGCAGACAACTGTAATGCTCTGGCCAATTCCCCTGATGAAGTATCGCCTGCGGCGAATAGAATATTTTCCCGTATCGTCCCGGAGAATAAGAAAGGAGTTTGCGGCACGTAGCCGATCCATCCTTTCAAATCATCCAAAGCTATCTCTGTGAGCCGCTCCCCGGAGATATGAATTTGGCCGTCACCCATCGGGTACTCCCGGAGCAGCTGTTTGATCAGTGTCGTTTTTCCGCTGCCCGTGCGGCCTACGATGCCGAGCGTACCGCCGCGTTGCAGACTGAGCGTTAAACAGCTGAGATTATATGCCTCCGAAGCAGGGTACCGGAACGTAACCTTATCGAAGTGGATGTCGCCCGGCTGATCAAGCCGGATTGGATGTGCCGATTCCTGTATGTCAGCAGGACTTGATAATATCTCGTTGACCCGATCTAATGACGCGTTGCCGCGCTGCATGATGTTGATCAGCTCGCCAATGGCAAACATCGGCCAAATCAACATCCCGAGATAGACGTTGAAAGTGACTAGAGCGCCGACGGTCAACTCACTGTGGAACACAAGATAAGCGCCATAGCCGAGACCGATGAGGTAGCTGGCGGCAACCACGATTTTAATGGTGGGCTCGAAGAGCGCGTCGATCCTGGCGACGGAGATATTCTTGTTAAGCACATCGGACGTCACCGCACGAAAATCCCGCTCCGCCGCCCGCTCCTGCACGAATGCACGGATTACACGGGTGCCTGAGACCGTTTCCAGAACGCCGTCATTCATACGGCCGAAAGCGTCCTGGGCTAGTTTAAACCGCTGGTGCATCCATTTTCCGTACAATTGTACGGTGACAGCCAGAATTGGAAGCGGAACAACGGCGGCCAGGGTCAATTTCCACGATATGAGAACCGACATAACGGTAATTAACGTCAATACCCACACAGTTGAATCCACCAGCGTCAAAATCCCCAAGCCGGCGGTCATCGCGACATCCTTTAGATCATTGGTCGCCCGCGCCATCAGGTCACCCGTCCGGTGTTTTTCATAGAACCCAGGCGTCATTGCAAGAAAATGCCGCATCAGGCTGGACCGCAGCAGCCGTTCCACCACGAACGCGCCGCCAAATAACCGATACATCCAAATGTACGTTATGACATAAATGACGACGGTCAGCCCCCCGATCAGGAGCAGAGTTTCTGTGACCAATTCCCAGCTCAGCGTGCCTTGCTGTATCCTGTCCATCATATCCCCTACGATTTTGGGAGGCATGATCTCAATCACGCCAGCTATTATAAGCAGAGAAATCGCGATGGTGTAGCGCTTCCATTCCAATTGAAAAAACCAGCCTAACTTTCCTAGCACTGCAAGCATACAGTTGTTCTCTCCTCTCCGAAGCAGCTTACATTAACTAGTTGCAATGTTAACTCATGGTTTATGCGGCAAAAAGGGAAAAAACGCGTTTAAAAAAACTTGGCCGGTTTTACCAGGGGCTCCTTGGCATTCAGCACGGGAAGTCTCTCGCTGTGGGCTTGCGCGGTCATGTAGGTTTTACACGTAGAAATAAAAAACCTTACTTCTGCATCGGAGTAAGGTTGTTTAGTAGGGGTATAAATGTGCGTATGCAATCGTCATGAAACCTATTTGGAACAATTAGGACCATTTGCATTGCGCGTCGTGGACCGCTTCTTTTCTCCAAGCAAACTGCGCATAAGCCGCTGCCGAAAAAAAGCTGCATCCTAGTCGATGTATCCGGCTAGTCCCTTTTCCATCAAATAATCCATTTCGGATTCCAAGATCGTCTCAACGGTCAGCTCGTCCAATTTCACATCCGGCCGCGCTAACACATAATCCACCAGCTCATCACTGTCGATGTCTACTTCACCCTTAGCGTCGGCCGTTGCGTTGTTTATGAACGACTCAGCGTGTTTCAAAACCAGCTGAATACTCTCGGGATCGGCATTCGTCCGGCTTACTATGTAGTCGACCAGCTCCTGCTCATTAACCTTCCCACTCATTGTATCGCTCCTCCCTCCTGAACGTCTTCATGCCATTTTACCATAATTTATCCCGTCATCCAGCCCCGCAACGGCCAAAATTGACTATTTTTCCTGCTTCAGCGCCTTTTTTGGCTGGTCACTTGCCAAAAAACCCACACAATTGCACTGCGTGGGTTGGCCTGGTCTCTGTCAGCTATCGAGACAGCTATTGTTGGGATCCGGTCTGCTGGTTTTGCTGAGCATTCTCGCTGTTGCCAGTCATGTTCTGCGCGACCTTCTTAAAGTTGTTTGTCACGGATTCCACGCTCTGCTGCACCGCATTGGTCGTATTCTCTAGCATTCCGTTTTGATCTTGATTCTGGTTTTGGTTGTTTTCAGCCATGTTGGGCACCTCCCAATAGAAAAGTCTAGCGTTATTGTGACGTGGATACCGGAAAATTATACGCCGCTTGGGGCTGTTTAACTGTGCTGGTGCCATCGAAAAAAACCTGGCCTCGGGCCGGGGCAGAGTTGGCCGGCACGCCGGAGCTCTTATTTCACCCTTTTCAAGCCCTCGTGTTCCACGTAGTAAGTAAACTTTCGCAAATTGAATTTTTGGCTCGTGTACATCGCCAACAACGTTTTTTTCTGCGTTAACAAGCGCTTGTCTAGCCGTCTGCCCGCGGGATCAAACACGTACAAATTTTTAGCGACCAGCGTGTGCACCAGCTTAGACAAAACTTTGTGCTGGTTATGACCATACTCGCCATTTAAATTATGAGTGACCACCTTTGCCACTGTTTTGCGGGAAATGGCCTGTTTTAAATCCACTGTCAGCCGCGCACAGTCAAAACCGCCATGCCGCCGGTCTCGATATTTCCAAATTTCAAACAGGGCGCCCGCCTTAGCCATGGCCTTGGCGAATTCTTTCCTTCGCACCGGATTGTAACCGTTAGTGACGCATATGACCTTCCAGCCTTTGCTTTGCAGCAGCTGTGTGCCGCCGAATATACTCTCGTCATCCGGATGGGCGACTATCATTAGCTTCGTGTACATAAGCCCTCCTTCACCCACGTGGGCTGCGCCCAGGCTGCTCATCTGCGCCGCCGGTCTCTGGCCATCAATCGATGGTCCCTTGCTATCATATTACGCTCAATTCGCCAATGATTGGGCAAACCCCTATTGCGCCCGCTTAGCCGATGATTGGGCAAACCCTACTGTGCCCGCTTATACGAAGCCGCCAAAAGGCGCAGCGAACACAAATATAGAGCGCAAACAGCATACACGAGCAAAAAACCAACATTGAGACCATACGCAGGCACGAGATGCAAGTAAGCCAGATAAAACACAAGCAGCGTGCTCACACTGTAGGAAAAGCCGCGGATTACATGTGGAAACAAATCTTTACCATGCTCATAGTGCAGCAGCAAAATTAATGGAAAAAGCGTGGATGGAAACGAACTGAAAATGCCGGCCCACTTGCTCCCGACGACAGCGGCAATGCTGGTGATAAACAAAAGAATCAAACCTACGATGATACCTCGCATTACGAGCTCCAGTATGCTACTGACAGATTTGCTCAGGTGCGGCTGAGTGTTCACCAGTTTATTGACAATGAACAAATTAAGCACAAACACAGCCGCGAACGCAGCTGTCGAATGTAGGACATTCATCTCCAACGAAAATAAAATGGCGCCGGCGCCGGCAAATACGGCTATACTGGCTGCCGTGGGATAGCCAATCGCAAGGACCCTGCTGCCGCGAGCAGCGCCCCTGGCAGTAATTAGATAAGTTAAACAGCATATGAGAGAAGCCGCGAGTCCTGCGATGCCCCATGGCATCCCGGCCACGGCAAAGCCGACACCCTGCTCATACGAGATAAAATAAATCGACAGCCCGGTGCCGAGCGGTAATCCCGCAATAATTCCGCCTACCTGCGGACTTGTCCTCTTTGATATCTCCGCCAGGCCTACGATAATGAACACGGAGATGATAAGCTTAATAATCAATGTTCCGCCCAGCGCCCAGTCACCTGCCTTATTAGAATAAATTAAGCGTACCGCGCGCACAAAAAAACCTCAAGAGAATGTTGCCTCGGGAACAAACGATACCCTGTCTTGCATGACAAATAACCCCCGCCAATTTTCAGCGAATCGAGCAAGCACAAAAATGAATATTGCCGCAGCACAAAGACATGCCCCTTCCTAACAGGTACCGGTATTTTTTATCTACGGTGATCGCAAGTAACGAGGACAAGCCGATTTTTCTGCAATTGTCAGGAAACGAAGAAGCAAAAGCATTTTTACGCACCGACATCCAAGCGAATATAAACATGATAACCACACAAATGAGTAGTTGATTGCGCCTTATTAGTTGACATATCAACCGTTGTTCGTTATATTTTCTTTATAGTCGACTTGTAAATTAATGGTGAGGGAGTGTGCAGATGCCGGAAGAAATGCAAAGCATCGCCAAGTGGATTTCAGTGCTGCATCGGCAATTTCAAATTTATCTGAACCGGGAGCTCAGGGAGTATGATATTAATTCGTCTGAATATGTCTTTCTGGTCAACCTTTATGAAAAAGACAGTGTTTCGCAAGAGACGCTGTCCTCTAACCTATTCGTTAATAAAGCCGCTACAACACGCGCTATCAGTCGGCTAGAAGACCTCGGTTACGTTCAAAGAACACGCGATCCATTAGACGGCAGAGCTTATCTGGTCAGGTTGACGACCAAAGGATTAGAGATGCGAAATTTTATTAAAAGCAAGCTGGGAAATTGGACCCAAACGATATCAGCCGGATTCACAAGAGAAGAAACAGACGACATGATCAAAAAAATAAAACGAATGTCGGCGAACGCTTTGGCCAAAACCAAAGGTGATGAATAACGATACATGCGGTGGTTGGAGAAACTAAAAGGAGGCTTTCCATGGACAATTCAAATAAAGGCGGTAGTACCGTTGATCAATCGGATCCGTCTATACGGCCGTTCCGCATAGAGATCCCCCAAAATGAACTCGACGGTCTGCGAAATCGCCTAGCCGGTACCCGCTGGCCCGATGAGTTGCCCGACGCAGGCTGGCGCTATGGTGTACCGAGGGAGCATTTGAAGGAGTTGACAGAGTATTGGCGAACCTCATATGATTGGCGCAAGTACGAAGCTCAGTTGAATCAATTTCCACAATTCACCACAACGATCGACGGTGCAAATGTACATTTCTTACACGTGCGTTCACCCGAAAAGAACGCAACGCCTCTTATCCTCACCCACGGCTGGCCGGGGTCTATTGTAGAATTCCTTGACGTGATCGGTCCGCTGACCGATCCACGTGCCAACGGGGGAAATTCGACCGACGCCTTCCACCTAGTGATCCCGTCCATCCCTGGGTACGGTTTTTCCGGCACCACCCGTGAGGCTGGCTGGAACGTACGCCGAATTGCCTTTGCATGGAGCGTGCTGATGAAACGGTTGGGTTATGTGGCGTACGGCGCGCAGGGTGGCGACTGGGGTTCGGCAATTTCTCGCGAGCTGGGCGGGGTGGACCCTGAGCACGTCATTGGTGTACACGTAAATTATCTTCCAACCATCCCTGCGGGTGATGTTGGCAACCTATCCGAGGAGGATAAGGCTAGACTGGCCAGGCTTGAGCTCTATCTAGCCGAACCCGCTGGCTACATGAAGATCCAGGCCTCTCGCCCACAGACTCTAGCCTACGGACTAACCGACTCACCCGTTGGACAACTGGCCTGGATCGCAGAAAAGTTCAACGAATGGATTGATCCAGCATGTCGGATCGAGATCGATCGGCTTCTCACCAATGTGATGATTTACTGGCTCACGGGCACTGCTGGATCATCAGCTCGGCTCTACTATGAGTCTGCCGCGTATAGGGGCCAACAAATGCCTTGCCCTGTGCCAGTAGGGGTGGCCGTCTTCCCACATGATCTTGTGCTACCGGTACGCCGCCTCGCGGAGCGCAAGTACAAAATCGTACACTGGACCGAGTTCGAACGTGGAGGACACTTCCCCGCAATTGAGGCACCGGATCTGATCGTCAGAGATCTGCGGACATTCTTCCGGAGGTTCCGCTGAGATGGTTGTAAGTATAACATTGAATAGGGTAGCAACAGTGTCGTAGTGTAACGTTTTATTCAAGTATCGGATAACGCTAGTTCAAAGGAAGAGCTTACAAGCCTCCTATAAGAGCAAACTAGAAATTAGATGCTGTGAGTGAACTATGGCAGGCGTATGAATTTGAAAAGCGGATCCAGGGCTTTAGCCCAAATACGTTGAAGGCATACGCATTGCAACTAGGATTCTTTTTAAGGAACTTGGAGATCTGGATATTTCAGAGATACGATTCAGTTCCGTCAACACTCGACTCCATTCCTCGGTCTCACCGCATGAGCATGTTGTACAAAACCGGCTTGCATCGATACGGAATCACTTTCATGTCATGACAGCCTTCACAGACTAATAATTTGAATCCCTTCTTAGGATTTCTGCAATTCTTGAACCTTTCTACTTCTTTCACTACTACCGCTCGTATGTTCTTCCCATGCTTCTTCACGAATGCTTCCCAATGTTGGTGCTCATCAAAAAATATTTGTCGTAAGATATTCGTCTCCATACTCTTATTTACCAAAAAAAGGTAAACCCTAAGGCTCCCCAAAACTTATACCTTCTATTATGACAAAAAAAACCTAGCGGACATTCTGCTAGGCACGAATTGCCGGTACAATAGCCGGATGGACGTTATATGGGAAGTTAGGAGGGCGCTCGCGTGAGCAGTCAGATGCACTTATGATAAACCAGCCCTCCGTCCGAGCATTCGCGGGGTATGCGCAGGCACCTTAACTACACTTCGGTTGTCAGCGCAGGATTCGAAGTGTTTGCCGGCTGGGCGGCTGGCACGTTGGTCTTCATTTTGCTGCGTTCCGCAAATCCTTTCACCAGCTTATCCAGATCGATGCCGCTTACGTCTTTCAACATCTCCGGCGCCGTTGCCATCAGTGATGTGACATAGTTGCTGACACGGGCTGCTCCTTCGCCGTGGCCGGTGTCGACGACAGTCAGCTTATCAATCGACCTGATCGGCTCCGCGACCTTGCCCGCTAGCTCAGGCAGCATCTTCACGATGATGTCTAACACTGCGGCCTCACCGAACTTCTCGAACGCCTCTGCCAGCTTCTGCTTCGCTTCCGCTTCCGCCAAACCGCGCAGGCGGATGACCTCCGCCTCGGCAGTACCCTTCGCACGCTCCGCGTCCGCCACCGCCAAGCCTTCAAGGCGCTTCTGCTCGGCCATGGCTTTGGCTTCCGCCTCGATGCGGTACTGCATCGCGTCCGCTTCGCGAAGCCGCTTCGCCTTATCGGCCTCCGCAGCTTGCTCGACAGCGTAACGGTCTGCGTCCGCCTTCTTTTTGACTTCGGCGTCATACTGCTTCTCGCGGCGAAGGATTTCCTTCGCCTCCAGATCAATTTCGCGCTCTTTGCGCACGAGCTCGACTTTCATTTGCTCCTCAACGACACTTTGCTTCGAGCGGGCCTCTTGGATATGATAGGACTGATCCGCTTCCGCTCTGGCCTGATCTTGTTCTTTCTTAAAGGAAGCTATTTTCAGCTCCTTATCCTTGTCAGCTTCAGCGATGTTTGTGTCCCGCAGCAGCTCCGCTTTCTGCCCTTCTTCCTCCGCTTGTGCTTTCTGGATACGGGCATCCCGCAGCGCTTGTGCCTCCGCTATATCCGCATCGCGCTTCACCGCGGCAATCCGGGGCTTGCCGAGCGCATCCAGATATCCATGCTTGTCGCGCAAATCCTTGATCGTGAACGATACGATCTGGAGCCCCATTTTCTTCAAATCCTTGGCTGCGACCCCTTGTACCTCCTGCGCGAACTTATCGCGGTTGCGGTACACCTCCTCCACCGTCATCGAACCGAGGATAGCGCGCAGATGACCCTCTAATACTTCTTGAGCCTCTCCTTGCAACGCCTCGGTCGGTTTACCCATGAACTGTTCGGCTGCGGTCGCAATATCTTCCACCGAACCACCGATCTTAATAATCGCCACGCCATCGGCCATGACAGGCACCCCTTGCTCCGTGTACACCTCCGGTGTGGAAACGTCGAGCTTATGAGAGAGTAGAGATAAAAACTGCGATTGTTGAAAAATCGGAAGGATGAACGCTCCTCCTCCGCGCACGATTTTGATTCTGCGTCCCGATTCATCCGTCATGACATTGCGTGCACCCAAGAATGACCCGGTGACAATCATTGCTTCGTCGGGACTGACCGTTTTGTACCTCGCCCAAAAAGCCAACCCCAATACAATAATGACACCCACCACAATAGCGGGAACTACTAACGCTTCCGGCATTTGCCATGCCTCCTTTTTTTGTATGATGTTGAAGGTGCGGCTGCTGCTACACCTCTGTATCTAAGCAGGTGACGAAAAGCGTTCCGTCAATCACTTCGACGGTGACCACTTTCGTGCCCGCCCCGATATCCACTTTGTCATAACTCGCTGCGATGTGGTTGGTGTTTCCCGCGCCAACGCGCATTACTACCTCTCCATAGCCTTCCGCCGGTATGGGAACAGACACTTCAGCGGCCCTTCCTACCAAATCCTGCATCGAATAAGCCACCGAATTCTCGCTGTTTTGCATGGGTTTCACACAGAATAAATAGACCAGTATGGAAGCTGCAACGGCACATGTGATAGCTGTGATGAGAATTGCCGCGCTCCCCCACCAGGTGTAACGGGTGAGCAGAATCCCCGCGCCGCCGCATGCCGTAAGGCCGCTGAGCACAACCGTCGGCTGCAAGGCGTGCAAATGATCGCCCCACAAAAAATCCAGCGGACCATCCAGTGCGCTGCTTAGCAAATCGCCGAACAGAACACTGACGATGGCGAACAGCACTCCAGTAATAAGCAATGCCCAATACAGTGTGAGCATCATTGGCGACCTCCTCAATCAAAGAAACGTAACTGTACGTAACCTATACGCTCTAAAAAGAGCAAAAGTTTCTAATTATTTCCGTTTTTAAGGATAATTTTTCCTCGAACCGCCGATGCATGTCATCCGATCCAAGACCAGAAAGCACTTTATCTTCTGGATGAGTTTGTACTACTATGGTTTTACATGAGGCTTGTGCAACCTTCGCAGCGGTCAAAAAACACTAGCTTGATAAGGGGGGCTGGTATTATGCGGACAAATAACCTGCAAGTCGCAAAAAGTGTTTTCGAAGACCTGCATTTAAAGCTGGTGCTCGCAGGCTTTGGTCAAGTATCACAAGGCTGGGGAAGAACGGAGTTCGTGCCAACCTATAATAGGCTGTATTATGTTGTGGAAGGAAAGTGCAGCATCAAAGCCGCCGGAAGGGAATTTGTGGCTTCAGGAGGACATCTGGTTGTGATTCCCGCTGGATTTCCACTCTCTTACCGCTCAATTCGCGGTGAGAAACTGGTCAAGTTCTGGTGTCATTTTTCGGCCAAAATCGGTCATATGCAAATGTTCCAAATGCTCGAATTCCCACCTTACATCGAGGTTCTAGAAAGTGAAGGGAATGATTTACGGGACTTATTCGACCGGCTGCTCAGCGCCAAGCAGGAAGCTGAAGATATCACAGCCCTATTGAAAATACACAATTGCTTATCCGATCTCATTATCTATCTGATAGAGCGCGCCCGCCCAGTGAGATTGAACCCGGTGGTGACCGCCGCTCAGCGCTATCGAATTCACAGTTACATTGAAGAACATCTCGCCGGGCCTCTATCCCTGGAACAATTGGCGGCGGCGTTTCATTACAGTCCTAACTATTTTATCCGGTACTTCAAGTCCATTTTCCATGTTTCTCCCCACCGGTACATCACTCAAATGAGGCTGGAAAAAGGGCAATGGCTGCTTGAAAATTCAAAATGGTCCGTGGGAAAAATCGCGGACATCATCGGTATGAAGCCGATTCCCTTTGCAAAAATGTTTAAACAGGCCACCGCGCTCACACCGACCGATTACCGCAGATTGCACGCCGGAGCACAAGCCGAACGGACAGATACTATGGCATTACGGGATACGCCGGCCGCGAACCGGTGGCAAGGTGCACCCTGCGAACACACCCAACCAAGCGGATAGACGACATCACCAGGATCCATAGACGACAGGCGCAGCCGCTGACGCACAAAAAACATCCCGCACCACTGTGACATATCGCGGGATTTGCCAGCTCACCGGTAGCTTCGCTGGTAGCCGCTCTGACCGCGGTATGTGCTGCTTATTGGCACGGGAAGTTCTCTTTTTATTAACGAAAAATCAAGGCATCCAGTTTGGCCCAACATCCGCCCCTGTCAATGGCCGGTTCAGCAGCGCGCGGATCGCCGAGCCATCGCCGCCCGGATCCAGCCAAACGCCGCGGGAGCGCAACTTCTGATCATGGTCCGTTTGGAAATGGCGGCGGCCTGCGTTGATGTCCATCTGCCCCGGCGCTAACTCGTGTATTCCATTGTCCAATTTGCGCATCTTGCTGTTAAGTATCTGAAAACCTTGCGTACCCTGATTCGTATGCAGGGCGACCTGTCCGCCTATCACAGCATTGCCTTTGTAGTGATTTGGCTGGAACTCAAATACGTCAAGCGGCGGCATGCGGTCCTGCGGCGGAGCGTATACGGAATTCGTTACAGAGGGCACACTCCCAGGCGCTTTGTAGCTCAGATTATATTGGATCTTGTTATTTTCCGGGAGCAGGACGAGTTGCTTCCTAGGCCAATGGTTTTTGTACCAATAACCGATATGAATGTCCTCGCTGCCGTTGTTCACGAATGTGTTGAATGCGAATAACCCGTTCTTCACTTGCCCGTAGGTCGGCACAAGTCCATATGGGGTATTGGGACGAAAGATGGGCTCATAGCTGGGTGTCAAGTATCCGGGCTTACCATCAGCATCAACATAATATTCCCCTGATGTCAGCGTTAGCCCGATTCCGGTTGTGTCCGCGACGTAGTTTTGAATGACCGTGTGGTTTTGACCTGATACTCGGATCCCTGAGGTACCTTCTATTTTCTCCCCTAAAATAAAATTACCTTGGATCGTGTTATTGTTACCGCTGCGGCCGACTATCCCTCCTCTCGAACCGCGGAAAGTGTTATACCGGACGAGGTTATGGTTCGATTTGAGCGATATGATTTCGGCGCCCTCACCGTCAGCGTGCTCGAACAAATTGTATTCGATGGTCATGAACGCCCCGTCGCTCCCCAACTCCTCATTATCCCCGTACCCGACAACCTGGACAATTTCACGGCCATTCTCGTTGTGGAAAGGAATGTCCTTAAAATGATTGCGCGCCACTGTGTTATGCTTGGAGTCGCGGTGCTGGGCAAGAAGCGGGCCGCTGTGGTTTTTGCCTGCAAAATAATTGTTGTCTACCGTGTTATAATCCCCGTTAATGTAAACCCACTGGTATCTGGTGTTGGTGTTTGGCGGATTGTAGTTGTCAATGGCCGTGTTTGTTAGCCGGCCGTAGTCGGAATTCAGCGAGATGACGACACCTGTGTTCGTGGGCGTGCTCTGCTTGAAGTGCAGACCGTCCACGATCAGATGCGGGCTTTGCACGCTCAGCTTGGAATTGCCCTCCAAGATGACTTTGCCCGGCGTTTTAGCGCACAGCGTAACAGGTCGATCCGCTGTGGCCTCCGCCCGAAAGACAATCTCCGCATCTTTCCACACGCCATCCGCCATCTCAATTACTCCGCCCGGCTGTATCCTGCCCATCGCTGCCGCCAGCTCAGTCATGTTCGCGACTCGTTCAACTTGGGTGGCCCTGCCTCGTGGCTTGCTGCCGTAGGCACGGGTCTCGGCCCTGGCGGATTCGGAGAATACGGACGTTTCCAACTCGTGCGGCCGCTGTGCCGCTGCGTGGCCAGAACCAGCGCTTAAGGGTACCGTGACAAGACTAGTGGCGATAGTAAGCGCTGCCATTTTGCGTTGACCTTTGCGTGACTCATTTTTTTGCATCTGTGGCTTCCTCCCTTTTTGGAATGGTGGTTGCGCGCTAATCGCGCGGTAAGGCGAAATGCCGCCACAAGGTGCAGCGCGATCGCCAGCACACTAAGAATAAACCGCCACCGCATGACAATTGTTATCCTGATCCTTGTCAAAAATTAACCATCCAGCGCTGTGCATGCCTGAACCAATCTACAATTGAGGTGTACCCCACTGCAAAATAAAAAAGGACAGGCTGTGTCCCTGTCCCTCCTGCTTGTCCCCGCATGATTACGGCATCGAAACCGTCGCTCTTGACTCCACCCGCACTTTGGATTCGGTCATAAATTTTTTGGATCTCCACCGCAATAAAACCAGCACTCCGCGGAGCAATTCATCTGCAATCATGGCCGCATAGACACCGTATAATCCCCACCCGAGGTGAATGCTTAAATAATACGAGAGTCCAGCAGCAACAATCCACATCGAGCCTAAACCGGTGTACATAAAAAAGCGCGTCTCCCCTACCGCTACAAGGGCGTTGCCTATCGCCATATTGAGCATCTTCGCCGGCTGCAAAAGCAGGTTCAGCCCCAGCATCGCGACTCCCATCGCCACAATCTCCGTATCGTCGGTGAACAGCATTATCGCCTCCCTGCCGAATAAACAGAGCAGCAATGCGTTCGCCTGAACAAACATCAGCCCTATCCACATTACACGGTAGGCACTTCGATAAGCGGCCGTCTCATCGCCCGAGCCGAATAGATGGGCAATTCGAATCTGTCCTGCCAATGCGATGGAATACCCGGTCAAAAAACAAAACGATTCCATTGTATTCAGGTATGTCCGAGCACTGAGTTCCCTCGCTCCGAGCATAGCTATAAAAGCAAAAATCAGCAGCTGAGTAAAGCACCACGATGACATGCTGATGCCGAGCGGCCAGCTTAGTTTCAACGTCTCCTTGAACAACGGCCGATTGAATAATCGGATGTCGCTCCACTCAATGCGCTGCCGGAAGGAATAACGATAAACGAACAGCAAGGCGACAACCGCCAACACACGGCTGATCGTAGTAGACCACGCGATTCCAGCCAGGCCCCATTGAGGTACGCCGAACGCGCCGTAGATCACTATATAGTTCAGCGCCACATGGACAAGGTTCATGCCAATGGCAATATACATGGGACTGCGCGTGTTGCCTGTGTTGCGTATCACGGTACTCAAAGCCGTCATCGCCGCCATAAACACCATCCCCAGGCCGACTATGGAGATATAAGTTTGCCCGAGCGGCTGCAGCTCCGGAGGCAGCTGCAGCCAGCCGGCGATGGCGCCTGCGCCGAAGTACAGCCCAAAACTGAGCGCCAGCCCAATCCCTATGCAGAGCTTCGAGCCGATAATACTGATCAACCGCGCATCTTCTTCTTTGCCGGCGCCTAAACGCTGGGCAACCAGGATCCCTGTTCCGCTGGCAACCGCCATAAACAAAATATTGACGGCAGCAAACAGCTGCGTTGAAATACCGATCACTGCGACTGAATCATCCGAGATACGGCTCACCATCAATGTGTCTGCCGTGCCAAGCAAAAACTGTAAAAACATTTCCAGAAAAATCGGCCATGCCAGCATCCACAGCGACATCTTCCGGTCATTCCTCTGCATGCAAAAACGCCTCCCGCTCCCCGCTGGTGCCTTATCGATCTCAGTTCTTTCGAGCTGGTCATTCCACAGTATAACCGCTATACTGGGATGGATGTGTTCATTATTTGAACCAAAACTTTCACTATTCCAACTTCGGATAGCCGAGGTGATAACACTTGTCCATACTGCAGTTTAACGCTCCCCCGCTGCCCCACTTTATCGCCGGCGGGTTCGCGGTATTTGAACCGGGACAACAACACTTAAACCGGAAAAACATCGGCGTGTTCGATCTGCTGATCGTAACGCACGGCTGCTTGTACATCGGTGAGGAAGACCGGCGGTACGAGGTTTCGGCAGGTCATGCGTTAATTCTTCGTCCTGACCGTCATCACTATCCGGCTGAGGCATGCGCTGTTGAAACGGGACACTATTGGCTGCATTTTAACACGCTGGGTAAATGGGGGCAGGCGGATGAGAGCGCTGCCCGCCCGGAGCCGGTGTCAACCACAAATACTTTAACAATGGAAACCTTTACATTATTGATCCCCCAATTTGTGAGGTTTCTACAGCCGTCCAGCTGCTACGAAAAGCTTCATCAGCTGCTGCAAGTGAGACAAACCTCATACAGCAACGAAGTACGCTGGAGACAGCAGCTGATCTTTCAAGAGATCCTCGAGCTGCTTAGCGCTTCGCTCGACGTGCATGCCACCGCACCCGGCGTTAGGGTGGCTGACCAGGCGGCATCCTATCTAAGAATGCATTACAAAGAAGACATTAGTGCGAAAATGCTTGGGGAGAGCTTAAATTTTCATCCCGTGTACATTGCCCGATGCATGCAAAAGGAGTTCGGATGTTCACCGTTTGAGTACTTGATGCAGTATCGTCTGGAGCAAGCCAAGCTTCTGCTTCTCCAGACAGATTTGCCCGTGGCCCGTATCGCCGAGCAGGTCGGCTTTCAGCAGCCCTCCTATTTCAGCTCTAGCTTCACCAAATATGAGAAAATTTCGCCCAGGGACTACAGGAAACGGTTCCGATTCATGCTGGAATAGCTATGAGTCATAGGGGGCATCGAACTCGATAATATTATTATCCGGGTCCAGGATGTAAATCTGGGTGAAGCCCACGACGCTATTCGGTCGTGCCTCATAGGGCACTCCAGACTTTTCTAGATACTGGACCGTTTCGCTGTGACTTTTCACCCAGATGGCGAAGTGGCCGTCAATCGTATCTATGCCGCTTTCGCGCAAGGCTTCGCCATTCGGATTCTCCAGCAGATGAAGATGCTGGCTGCCTATGGCGTACCACGTGCCTTTGGATTTTAACGGCGGACGTTCAATCTGCTGCAATTGCAGCACTTCCTCGTAAAATTTCCTCGCCGTTGCCAAATCCCTCACCGCGAGACTGACATGATGCAGATGCTGAAACTCGATCATCGTTGACATCCCCTCTCGGAAATTCGTTACTTGCAAATTATACATAATGACGAGCCGTTATGGGAAAATGTTTTGGCTGCCTCGGGTTACCGGAAGTAACGAGCACAACCGATGGCTCGGGCCAGGGCTCGGTGTTTCGTTAACAGGGCGATACGCCAAAAGTACAACGCCTTGCAGCGCCGGGTAATGATTTATCTACACAGTCCCGAAAGCGCTCCACAGCAAAAAAAACCCGACCCTCGTCGGGGGGATACCTAAATCATTCACACATAGACCGCCGCTTTTAATAGACATACACGGTCGCTCTAGCCTCCAAGTTGTTGTAGGTAGCCGTTAGTACGGTTTGGCCGTATTTCAACCCGGTGATATTCCCGGCGGCATCCACTGATACGATGTCCCCATTGTCCACCTTAAACTGGGTGTATTTCGTGACATCTCGTTTTTGGCCTCCGTAAGTTGCTGTCACCACGGTGTCCAACTGCCCGCCTACAATTACACTGTACTCTTCCGAATCCAACCGTAAGCCGGCTGCAGGTGACGGTGAGCCGGGCGATAGCTTGATCAGCTGAGCGGAGCTCTGCTGATACGCACCCTGGGGCGAGTAGGTCGTTTTCCTTCCATACACGGCTACTCCGCCGTCCGGAGTCGGAAAGGCTTGCTCCATCATAGTCTCTGTCTGGGCGTTGCCATCGTCCATGACACGCGACCACAACTCTCTGCCGGCGCTGTCTGTTTGAATGACAACATTTTCATACATTTGTCTATAATTAAGTTTGCGGGTAAGAGCGTATCCACCGAGCAGGTACCCGCCGTCCCGGGTCACACGAAGCGAGGCAATGTATTCATCCCGCTCGGTGCCATAGGTCTTGGACCATTGTGACCGGCCGGTGGCGTCGGTTTTGATGAGCACAAACTGTCCGTCCTTGTTACCTGCTATAGCGTAACCTCCATCCGGTGTTTGCGCAGCATGTCCGGCGCCCGTCAGAGCATTACCCTTACCTGATGCCAGATAACTCCGCGTCCACGTGATATTGCCCATCTCGTCCAATTTCCACAGATGTAATCCGTTAGAGTTGCCGCTTCCCAAAACATATCCTCCGTCCGCTGTTTGTTCAACGGACTCGAGGTTGTAAAAGTCGTCCGAAGCCTTGCGCCATGCCACTTGGCCGCTTTGATCTAACTTGACCACGCTGTCATACCCTATGAAAATAAATCCTCCGTCGCGCGTCTGCCGGATCTGTGTCATATATTTGATGACATTGCCTTTGAGCGTGGAGGTCCATTGCACCGTCCCGACCGCATCCGTTTTCCGCACGGTGAATGTTGGATCGACTTTGGTACCGCCGCCTTCGCCTGTAATGTAGCCTCCATCTTGGGTTGCCGCAATGGTATGGCCGTGCATCGGCTTCGCCCATTCAACCTTTCCACCGGCGTCAGTTTTGACGAAGGAATCGGGATGGGTAAACTGCGGCTCTCCGATCATAATATACCCTCCGTCCTCCGTACTTTGCGCCTCACCCGGCACGTGGTCGTACGTCTTTTCCCACTCCACATGCGGCACAGCAACGGCTGCTGCGGCGGATCCCGCGCTCCACCCTGTGGTTAAGGCAAAGGTCAGTGCACCCGCCAGCCACCGCTTTTTCCATAGTTGTTTGTTCATCGGCTCCTCCTTATGTTATTAGAACTTGGGCCTGACTACTGCCTATTTACAGTATTCGCTGTAAGAAGCTGGTTAAAGAACGTCGTGCGAAAAAAATGACAAATAATGTGAGACGAGTTGCAGGATTACCCCAACAGCTCCTGTCCTTTTGTCTCTTTACCAAGCACAAACACAGCTAGTGCACCGATCAGTATCGCAACGAAAAACATGATAAAAATGCCCTGTATCCCCACTCCGGCCGTAACCAGAGTGCCCACAAGGAACGGTGCGACCACACCGCCCACACGCCCGAACGAGGCCGCTAAGCCAACTCCCGTGGACCGCACGGCGGTGGGATATAGCTCCGGAGTATAGGCGTATAAACCTCCCCACGCTCCAAGATTAAAGAAGGATAAGCAAATACCTGCCGCAATCAGCATCCCCTCGGAGTTCGCACTGCCGAACCAAAGCGCGCTGACCGCCGTCAGAACGAGGTAAGTGATGATGACAAATTTGCGGCCGAACCGCTCGATAAAATATGCGGCCGTGAAATAACCGGGCAGCTGCGCCAGCGTCATAATCAACACGTATTGGAAACCTTTGACCAAATCGAACCCTTTTAACACCATCACCGTCGGAAGCCATAAAAACATACCGTAATAAGAGAACACAACGGTAAACCATAGCACCCACAGCATAATAGTGGAACTGCGGTATTTTGCAGCCCACACGGCAAGAAACCGTTCCCTATAGCTGATCGCACGGGCGGCCCGGTTGCTGCTGAATCGTGGAGGATCAGAGATAGTGCGCCGCAAGTAGAATGCATACAACGCGGGCAGCGCGCCGATAACAAAAGCCGCCTGCCAGCCGTAACGCGGGATGACGAAGTAAGCAATTAATGCGGCTGCCAGCCATCCGCCTGCCCAAAAGCTCTCCAACAGCACCACGGCTCTTCCCCGATCTTTCACCGGCATGCTTTCGGATACGAGTGTTGAGGCAACCGGAAGTTCGCCGCCCAATCCGACGCCCGCCACAAAACGCAGCACGCACAGCACGACAAAGCTGGTCGCTAGCGCAGATAAACCGCTTGCCACAGAGAAAACGAGAAGCGTCCAAACGAGCACCGGCGCACGGCCGAATCGGTCGGCCATATACCCGGCGATGGCTGCACCAAAGACCATCCCTATCGAATTGATGCTTGTGAATATTCCCACTTGCTGAGGTGACAACTGCCATTCAACCGCGAGCGACGCCACGATGAATGAAATAATGCCGACATCCATGGCATCGAACAACCAGCTTAAGCCGGCACTGACAAGCAATTTCCGGTGTTTCGGATTCTGCAGCAACTCCAACTGTTTCAAACGCTCAACTCCCTAACAGATCAGCTTTATATGTATAATGACCGCAACCACAGGCCGTAGTATGACGAATCGCACAACGAGACAAGCCCGCTTGATCGCGATGAAAAGGGTCTACACCGGTAGCGATAAATTCGTTTGGTGAATTGCAGAGGGGTTGAATATTCGTGCGGAAGTTATATGCTCGTGTTCTCTATGTTATTTTTTATTGTCCATTCTGTCGAACCGTCTTTCGAACCGTGCGTTGATGCCTTTCACTTCATCACGCAACCCGTCCATCTTAGAAGCGATCTGCTGCAGTAATCCTTCGTTAGTCATGTCCGCTCACTCTCCCTATCTCGATCATACCATACTCGTAATTTACAACAAGCCCATTTGTGCTTTGGATTCAAACTGGCCACCCTGGAACATCAGATTCGCGTTTGCTCCGATCATTCCTTCACCTTTGTACATATACATCGCCGTATGGAGCTCACTCCCTTTATCGCCGGTGTCTGCACATCTTAGGTGTTTTTTATTTCGTGGTTCTTTTAGCACGTTGAGTATTCAGATCGTACGCCCCTACTCACTCCTCTATTTCAAATTTTGTCGAAACATAATACAATGAGTAAAATCATATCCCACCTGTTCCACAAAATGTTGGTGAACACTACGGAATGTTTCCCGGGTTGGGATATTTAATATTCCATTGTCCGGCAGAGTATAAATAGGTCTTCACACTCAGGCCATCCCGGCCGAGTCTGTGGAGCCCTCCTGCGTATGGCTGCCGTTAGCTGTGGATGTTTTTGATTGCATTTCCCCTGCTTGACGGAATTACGCCTCAGCATCCACCTCATAGCCGAATTACTTTTGCGTACCTGTAAAAGTGATAAAAAATGATGTATCCTGGCTAATCTCAATCCTCCAGTCCCGTTATATAATTCAATTGTAAGCGCTTTTAAACAACGCCGCGGGAGGTTTCTCCATGATAAAACAATTAATAGCCACAGCGCCGCGCCAAGCGGCTATTCTGGATGCGGACAGCCGTGCAGTTGAGCCCGATGAAGTCAGAGTTCGCGTTGAATTTGCTTCATCAAAACACGGCTCGGAACTTGCCGCCTTCCGCAACGAAAGCCCGCACATCGACGAGTATTACGATGAGGAGTGGCATGCCTTTCTCCCGCGCACTGGAACCCCCTCTGGGCATGGCAGCTATGGGCAATGGAATTTGGGCAACCAATGGGTAGGACGGAGCACTGAGGTTGGCGGCGAGGTGTTGGATTACGCTGTCGGTGACAAAGTTTGCGGGTACGCTCATAGAGGGCATCACGGCAGGCTCGGTGAAAGGGTGACTTCAGATTGCAAAACCAGCGATTTGCTGCTGTCGGGCTGCACGATGCCGTTACTGCTCCGGCGTCTACGTGCTTTGCCGCCACATGTTGCGCACCGCACCAGTCAAATCCTGCTTTGCATTTGGCTCTGCCCAAATATCCCAAAACTGCACCGAGCCCGAGCTGGGTTTGTACTCAGGTTCATCGATTTTTATTCTGCTTGGCAATAGACAGGCATCGCCCACAATTACCGCTTCGCCAACGCCTAGCGTGGGCAATATTTCTTGGATACCGCCGAGATTTTCCGGCAATAAATTGGACACCGCCAATTTGTCGGACTGATTTGACAGCCGCAGCGCCACTACGTTGTTGCATTGGCTCAGCACCGTAGTACTCAGCTCCGACGGCCGCTGGCTGATTATTAATAGGTTCACGCCGTACTTTCTGCCTTCTTTGGCAATACGTTCAAAGTGTGCCAAAGCACGCAATTCAGCCGCGCCGGCGCTGTGACGATTCGGAAGGTACAAATGTGCTTCATCACATACTAGTGAGATAGGGTATCTGTTTTCGGCGTGTGACCATTGTTGAACCTGTAAAACTAATTTCGCTACCAAACTGATAATAATCGGAAGTATATCGGACGGAACTTCGCTAAAATCAACGATTTTCACACCCGCCCGCGGTGGACGATTATAATGCATCAATTGATCTACCAGCTTATGCAAATAATCAGCTTGGAGCTGTTCGCCCCCGAGATGAAACAAAAATCCATGCCTGCGGTCACTTCTTTTGGCAGATAACCGCGGCAAAAAGCGGCTAAACCGTCCGTTAAAGGGGCCGTTATTTTCTTTTCCGGTGCTGCGATTCAATACTTTCTCGCGGTTCAAGTAATCCAATTCGGCAGCAACATGCTCCATATCATAGGGGACAGGACTATCTATCGTGAAGGTGCGCAGCTCCTCCAGCATCTCTGCTTCTTGCAGCGCTTTTCTTTTCGCGTTAATCACTGCACAACTGAAAGCCATAGCTTGGTTAGGGGCATTGTCGTCTGATCTATCCAGCACCAGAGCGAGCATGTCTTCATAGCCCAGCAACCAATATGGCAAAAAGATTACATCATCTCCAGGGCTCTCTAAATCGCTCGGGCCGGCTATACGGTAGCGTACGATATTTGGATGATCAGTCAATGGTGCGTATTCGCCATGCAAATCGAAGATCAGCATGTTTGACGAATCAAGGCCCGCCACTTGCTCTATGATCTTGGCTGCTGTCCATGATTTGCCGGACCCGGTGGATCCAACGACCATCGCATGCCGTTGAAAAAAGACGTTGCCGTCAATGATCGCCTTGGCGTCAGGAGCGATAGTATAGGACCCTAGGCATAGCGGATTGCTCAAGCCAACACTTTCTTCTGCAACCAACCCGGTGAAAGCCGTGAGATAGGGCCCTGCCAGCAAAAAACACTTGGCACCAATCTCCGGCAGCAGTTCTACCGCTCTGGTGAACGACGTCTTCTCCCGTCCTCCGCCGGGGCCTTTCAATGTCCCGAGGGCATTCACGCAGACATCGTTGTTTACGATATATTCGTACTGCTCTTCTGCGTCCTCTTCCAATTTCTGTTGTTCCGGCTCCAGCCAAACAACCCGCTCGATCCGCCCAACTAACCTGGTGTTTGGATCAGAAGTATGGAGCAGCACGTATCCGTTGACATGAACTTTGCGCAGCAGCATATCGTCAGGCACCGCGATGTGCACACGGTAGCTGTCTACTCTATTTACGACGCCCACGCAGCAGTCGTCAGCCATGTTAAACAGAAGCTGCATACTCACTGTCATCCCCCCATGCCTGCCGCAGCAGTCCCTTCAAAGTCCAATGGTTTGGTTCCTCCACAATATCGACATTCATGATGTCGCTGAACACTTGACTTTTTTTACCTAATTCTTGTATAGCAACATAGTTGCGAATTTCTCCGGCTGCCACCATATTGAAGAATGCCGGGCTCAGTGTCCTGGTGATGATCAGTATCGGCACAGCAGCATTTCTCAGCGCAGCAAGAAAATTGCCCTGTATATGAATATCGTTAAACCCGAATCCCACGAACACGAGACCGCTCGCCCTGTCAATCGCTCGTTTCATCTCCGCGAGGATATTTGAATACGGTTCAAAATGTGTTTCCAGGTACTTGCCCATTCCCGGAGTCACTATCACAGGGGTGATACCTGCCCGGCTCAAATTATGCAGCTGATGCATTGGTACGCTGCTCACCTTCTTTATGGCACCGTCCGGCATTCTGAACCAGGAAAGAGATCCGTGCGGCTTGTAGATCCTGAGATGTTGAATCGTTTCAGTGCTATGCAGCTTGCCTGTTTTGATACTTCGGCTCATTCGTTCAGTCAACTCTGTCGAACTCAATGGCTCGGCGATAGCGCCTGTGTTGAATCCGTCCCATATTTGCCAGCCGTGGGCTGCCGCCGACCATTCTATCAGATGATCATAGTTTGTTGTGATGATATGAACGACTTTATTATTTGACTAAGTAGTGAAAAAGTCTTCCGAATCCAATAGGATCTTCACCGGCAGCGTATCGCATGAGCAGCTCACACTCGTCTGCAGAGATGCAGCGCCAAGTATGCTGCACAATCTCATTGGTGATCATTGTGCTTATCCTGTCTCCGGACTCTTGCAGCGCTTGTTCTAATCCCTTGTTTTCATTGACCAGGCGGTGAACAATCTCTTGCCATGCATCTGCTTCAGCCGGGGCAAAATGCGTGAGAGACACACTTTTTACGAGATAGTCAGCTAACGCACCCATGCCCGAAATCCCTGCCCCAGCAGAGGAACCGCTTCCAACTATGTATACCGGATTCGATTTAATGGTCTCTTCGATAAAGCGCGCATATTGTTTCATAGGCTCCCTCCTCTTACCACAAATAACACCTAATAGATTGCTGCCAGGTGTAGATAGGTGCGCTACGCCCTTAGCATGTTTGGTATTAACCAGTGTTTACAATTATCAGGCCTGGTAAACGCTCAGGTGTGCTTGGTTGATGTTCCGCCTCATCCGGTCAGCCAAACGTAGATCGGCCACAGCTGCAGCGGCTTGGACCTCCGGTCCAAGCGTTTCCTCCTCAACCAGTGGTATGATAAAACAAAAGAAACAATGTGAATTTGCAGTGGTTTCTGTTGCAGCTAGTCCACGTGTGCGTGTTGTACGTCTGCTGTCATCGCGTGTACCGTGACTCCAACTTACGCCCCATCAGCCAGATAAGAGCCAACAGCACAACGATGGTAACGATTTTCCAAGGCTGTTCCAGCAGGTTACCAAGATCATGTCCAGCAATCGACACCAATAAAATCATGACCGCTTTCCCCATCGCAGTGGCGATCAGAAATACCCTGGTAGGCAGCTTTGATATACCCGCGACTATATTGATAAATGCGGATGGTGTAAACGGAAAACATGCCAGTATAAAAATGGGAGTAAAACCGTGCGTCTCTACCCAGTGAATGAATTTGTTCGACTTAGGATATCTGCTCTCAATGAAGCCGCGGAAGCGGCCTCCGAATTTGCGCACAAGCAGGAATACGCACGTAGCGCCTCCAACAACTCCAAACCATGAATAAACTGCGCCTTCCCATAAGCCATAAGCATTGACATTCGCCACGATAATTGCAATTAACGGTAAAATGGGGAGGAACGATTCGAGAAACGCCCCGAAAATTCCCGGCAAAGGCCCTAGGCCCTCATACTGATGCAATATATATTCGATATCTTCCCAGGAGAGTCCGGAAAGCTGATCTATCAAGTTCATCTGTGACTCACCCTTCTAATGGTCTGCAATCTCCGGCCTCGGCCGCTATCGAGTGAAACTCATCCTTATTCGGTAACGATAACACAAAATCGTCGCCCGTTCCATTCTTCGATGGTATGATCGCGGTTTAACTTCCGGTGTCTTCCTGCTGCCCGGGCAGTATAGCTATTGCCCGTATAGGTGATCCATCTCCGGCGTGAATTTTCAGAGGCAATCCGTAAAACATAAAAGCCGTGCCAAGTGGCAGCAGCTCCAAATTGACCAAGTTGGTATAGGTGACGATTCCTTGACCGAGCAAAATTCTCTCCAGATCCTCGTGGATATTGCCGCCGACAAAACCCGGGTTGCGGCTGATGATGTCAGCCGCTAAGCCCGGTCCAACATCCCCTACGAACAACAGCCCTGTATTGCTCGGCCAATCGCAGTGCAGAGTGACCGCTTGCGCCTTACCAAAAAATCTCTCTAGCGGCATATCATCCAGCGTCGCCTGACCTTTGTGCATATGAGAGAAGGCATCCACATGCGTTCCGGTATGGGATCCCAAACTCAACTGTCTGAGCTCCCAGCTATGCGTCTCGTGTGTATGTACAATGTCAAATGTCACTTGCGGATCACCATCATACACAGGCATACCTGTGTATAGCGGCATGGATAGGTCGATCACTTTCATAGAACTGCCCTCCCGGTGCGGCTATCTTATTGTACTAAGATTAACATACCGGCATGGTAGTGTTCACCTCGTGCACCGATCAATGCACGTGCAGGCCGCCCCAACGATGTAAGACAGCCTGCTGGAACGGTGATTTTTTTGCATGCCAAACAAAGAAATCCCCTCGGGGCGACAGTGACCAGTCCGTAACACCATGGACGCTGAATCACTGTGTACCGCAAGGGGATCAGATAGGCATTGTGGCGACCAAGCCACATGTGAGATTACTTCAGCAAGCGAATAAACTCCCGCATGAATCCTGGCAAATCCGGCCATGCCTTGCCGGAAACAAGGTTTTTGTGAGTGTGCAGATTTTGGTCGATATACGTGGCGCCGCACGCCAGCACATCCGGCTTACAAGCAGGATAAGCCGTATACTCCCGGCCTTTCATCACATCTGGAATCACTTCAAGCATCAGTGCCGCATGACAGATTGCTCCAACCGGTTTGTTCTTTTCAAAAAAATGACGCAGAATCGCCGGCACAGCTTCATTCATGCGAATGTATTCGGGTGCCCGACCTCCCGGTATGATTAACCCATCGAATTGCTCAGGATCAATATCAGCTAAAGCTGCATGGGAATCAAGATTGTAGGCCGGTCTTTCCACGTATGTTTCCAAGCCTTCGATAAAGTCGTGGCTAACGGTGTAAAGCTTCTTCACCGCCGGGGATGCGATCGTGACATCAAACCCTTCTTCTAAGCAGCGGTAATAAGGATAAAACACCTCAAGAGCCTCTACGGCGTCTCCCGTCAAAATCAACACTTTTTTGCTCATACAAACATAGCCTCCCATTCCAACCATTTAAGGATAATATGCCCAACATCATTGTTAGCATACACCAGTTCTGAATCTTGCCGCAAGTTTCCCCCAAGGAAAGGCGTAGTCGAAGGACAACAGGTTGATATTCCTGTACCACCGTGAACCGTTATGAGCAATGGGGTGGATTCGGGGCAGTGCGTGCGTTTGCCGCAGCTAAGCAAGCCCCGGACGCGGGCATAATCGGACTCGCAGCAGTGCAAGCGAACATTTGGGCACATCAGTCGATGGGAATGTGGATCGAATTCGGGCCTACGTGTGCCGGAGTCAGCGGTGCGCGCCAAACCAGCCGCTTCGAGTATTCATCCGCGCCGACATCGTTGGCTGAGCGCTTTTGCCCATCCATATCTTCTGTCACGTATGGGTAAGAACCAACGGCAGCATCTATTGCCGGACTGTTAGCAGAGATCTTGTGCAGGCCGTTCACTTCTACCAACAGAGGATCAACATTGCGGATTTCAGCTTCCGTCCGCGGCACGTTACCGACCGTTGAGCCATAACCAATGTTGCCCTCGAAGGCTGTATTCACCTGTTTCACCTCATTGTAGAGGGTACCTGAGGAATTCTTGACGATGTTGTTAGCCACAACGCTATCTACCGGCGCGAATTTGTAGCTTCTGCCGAGAACAATGCCCGTCGTACTGTTGACTACGGTGTTATTTGTCACCTGGGCGCGGTAAATCCTCCAATGTGCCGTCAAGTTGGCATTCGTATACTCTTTGCCCTCCGGACCTGCGTCAAAATCCCCTCCGTCGATGCTGATCGCATCTGCAGTCAGGTTGGCCAGATAGTTGTTATACACCTTCTGGTCGTTGCCGTACAGACGGAATCCGCCTACGCCGGGCTTAACGCCGTCGCCGATGAAGAAATTGCCGTAGTAGCTATTATTATGGCCGTGCCGTGCTGTCACTTGGCCCGCATTATTGATGAAGGTATTATATCGGATCGTGTTGTGCCCGCTTTTTACTGAAATAACCTCGGGGTCTGCGTTGCAGTTGACGAAGAGGTTATGCTGCACCGTAATGAAGCCGTCGGACATGGACAGCCCGGACAGGCCGACACGGATCGTTTCACCGCCGTTAGCCGTTTGATGAGCGGAATCATGGAAATAATTGTATTCGATCGTGTCATATTGCGACACCTGGGAGCCGTGGCCCTCAATCGAAATCATTTGTCCCAGATCGCGCCGGGGACCGAACTCATTATGATCGATCCTGTTGTGATGACTGTTCTGGCCCTTGATCTGCAGCCACTTCAACGTTTTGCCGTTTTCTTTTAACGCAAAGGTGCTGCGGGTTACCCGAACATTGTTGGAGGCATCCAACACAACGGAGGTGTTGTCTGTATTGGTAAACTTGAGGCCGTCCAGGATGATATGGGAGGAGCCTTTTACTTCAAAGTAGGCGCCGCCGGTGATCTCCGCCTTGCCGCGGTGAAGTGCCCGGATCAGGATGGGCTTCTCTTTTGTGCCATTTTTGCTCTGAACCACGAACGGCCCCGAATTGGTATAACTGCCGTCGGCCAGGATGATGAGAGTGCCTGCGGAGACTTTAGCTATCGCCGCGGTTAATTGCTCCGAGTTGGACACGTATACGATAGCGAAGCTGCCGACATACGGCAGATCGCCATAGAGGCCGGTACCATTAGAGTTGTCCCAATATACATTTCCAGTGACACTCGCTGCAGCAGCATCCGCCTCTGCTTTCTCCGCGGCCATTACTACCGTCGGCATCAGTGATGCTGTGAGACTCATACAAAGTGTAAGACCCAACATTTTTTTCCGGATCATTTAACGTACTCCTCCTCATTGTTCTTCGACTTTTTTCCCGCAATCCACAAAAACCACGAAACCATTCCGCCATTGCTCCATGCCACGTGAACTCTCTAGCTGCCTTTAGCCGTTTGTTAGTAAACGCTAACCACCCCCTTTCCGAGCCTGGCAAATCACATGGGGCACAACCGAGCGGGAAAACCAACTTGTCCACAACATATTACAGAGAGGATACCGGGAGAAATATGTAAGCGTTTGCCAGTGTGCAAAAGTTAAGACAACATGATATGCAATTTTATGGCGATGTGCAGTTGTTTAACTATTTTTACCATATATGTAAAATTATTCGGTGGTGCGATCCTTTTTCCTTCCGCTGCCACACAAAAAAACCGGCCTCAACGACGCCGGAGCTCGAGTACAGAACTGCTTTCATCAATGGAATAGCGAACAGATACGGTGGTGAGTATCCTCTGGAGGAGAGATACGGCCGGAAGAGGATACCCCCGTTTTGAGTGTTCTGCGCTATTCCAGTCAGCACTTTCCCGCCACACTGACCGCTCAATCGAGGCCGGATTCTACGATCACATCCATTCGCAGCCTTTTTTACGAAGCACTTCGTCCACCCAACTGCGATCCACTGTCCCATTGTCAATGGACTCCATAACGTCCGCTTCCATCGCCATTGTCTTCCGGACCTTATCGATGAGCGCTTCTGCGTATTCGAAAGGTACAACAACAACGCCGTCCATGTCTGCCAAAATGATATCTCCCGGGCGAATGATCGCTCCCCCCACTTGAACCGTCACGTTGATTTCGCCGGGGCCATCTTTGTAAGGACCGCGATGTGTTACGCCTCTGGCATACAGCGGATAGTGAGGTCGCGTATTTGCTCAAAGTCGCGTATGGCTCCATCGATAATGAAGCCCTCCACTCCCCGCTTTTTAGCGATGTTGACCATAATCTCCCCCATCATGGAATTCGTCTGGTCACCGCCCGCATCTACCACGATCACATCCCCGGGGCCCGCCATATCGATCGCCTTATGTACCATTAAATTATCTCCTGGTCTCGTTTTGACAGTGAACGCTGAGCCAACTAATTTGCCGCTCGTATGGATCGGACGAATGGCAGCGTGCACTGCATTCAAGCGGTTCATATTGTCCGACAGATGTGCCGTGACAAACTCATGATATTGTGCCAGCACCGGGTCAGGCACCTTTCTTACTTTCGGGAAAATGCGAAAACCAATGTTATTCATATCCGATTGTTCCTCCCATATTTATTATGAAAATGTGAAGCCTTACAGCGCTGCGAGCATGTCAGCACCACCTGCTAATATTTATATTGCGTGGACAGTACTTTTAGATCATTGTAAAAAGCCTTGTTCGTGTGCCAATTAAATAGCGACCCCCACGCGGCGGATTGCAGGGTCATCTGGCATTCTGTTGGCTTCAACTGGCTTGCTGCAGTACCGATTGGAAGCCGCCGGGAATAAATCCGGCTTATTCTGCCAAACTAGGAACACACAAAATTCGCCAGGAGGACTGGATCTATGTCACCCCGTGAACTCGCTTATTCCGGCTCTTGGGCCCTTGTGACCGCTGTAATTTTGTATAAAGTTACCCGTGTTGAACATTGGGGGGCCGCGTGCTTCGCGATCCTGCTCCTGTCGTTAATCGGGGTTCGCCATGACGCCAAAGATACACCGTGGCCGATTTTCATGCCTGCCGGCTGTCTATCCCTGTCTATGTTCTATTTGATCTATGCAAACGCAGGAGGCTTCTGGGAGCATGTGGTTGCCTGGCAAACGGAGTCGATCCGCCATTGGTTTCATTGGAATGAGCCTTTTAATGCGATACCTGGCAATGATGCGGTCTTCGCCCGTCAATGGCAGCCTCTGTGGCTGACCGCTGTATTGAAGGCAGTATATATGTTTGGATTCACTCTGTCGTACTGGGTGTGTGTGATACGCGCCTTTTTCACGAAAGATGTGAAAAGGTTCGCCCGTTACTCTCTGGCAGGCTACCTGCTGCAGGTACCGCTCATTCTACCGTTCTATAACACCGTTCTGCTTCAGGAGGTTTGGTATGTGCAGGGAACACCGGATATGCTTGAGAGGGGCTGGGATGCCGTGGAGCAGGGGATAAATAGCGTAAACTGCTTCCCGAGCATGCATACGTCCATCGCCTTTGCGGCATTGTTGCTCGTTCAGCGGGAAAACAGCCGGTTGTATCGGGGGCTGATGACCGTGTTTTGCACAGCCATTATTTTCAGCACGCTGTATTTGAAGATCCATTGGGTTATCGATGTGGTCGCCGGTGTGGCGTTTGCGTACGTCTGCGTGAAGCTTGCGGATGTGATCGTGGACAGCAGGCCGTTTACAAAGGTGACATCAGCTTGGGAGTGGTTGGGACTGCGCCTGTATGCATTGCTGACAGGACAAGGACAAAAACCGCTGAGCAGGCCTGACCCAGGCAAAGTGTAAGACACCTATGGCATGAATGTGTGCCGACGAAAAAAAGGCAACTGCGCGATGTGTATGTGCGGTTGCCTTGTGCTATGTTCACCCTTTTCCAAGTGAAGCCACTGCCTCCAACCCACGCTTCACATCATCGGGTGAAATGTACAGCCCCGGTGTAAACCGTGCATAGCTTTTCAGGTAGGGTGATGACGTAGATATGATGTTTTTCCGCTTCAAGCGGCTCACCACTTGCTCCGTCGTATATCCGTCCACTTCGAATGCCACGATCCCTGCCGACAAGGTCGCGTCCATCGGGGTGTGGATCTTCACGTGTGGCAATTCAGCCAATCCTTCTTTAACTTGACGGGTAAGCTCATACACCCTGTCCTTTATCCGCTGTTTCCCAAGCGAGTGTATAAAATCAAACGCATCCTTTAACGCCCAGCGGTGCTCCAGCGAATGAAAGCCTCCCGGTGTCATTTGTCTGCCGTCAAACTCTTTTGGCCGCGGCATTCCGAAGGTCACGGCGTCCATAACGTACGTAAATGTAGGAATGACGGGTATGACATGCTTCCATGCTTCAGCCGTTCCTGCTATGATTCCGGTGCCTCTCGGCCCGTACAGCCATTTGTGGCAGCCGGCAATAAAGAAATCGCAGCCCATTTCGGCGAAAGATTCCGTTTCGATGCCGAATCCGTGAACGCCGTCAATGACGAGTAACACTTTGTCGATATGCTCGCGTTCGTTGTTCAGGCGGGCGAGCGCGTCAGCGAACTTTTTAATTGGCAGCTTGAGACCCGTACTGGAATGCACCCAGGTCAGCCCCACCGCTCTGGTGGTAGGCCTCACTTCTCGGATGAGCGCGTCCACCATCTCATCTTCCGTCGCAGTTTTCAAATCCTTAAACAGAGAGATTTGCCGGTGCTGGCTGCCTGCCCGCTCGCACGCTAAGCGGATCGCCTCCTGATGGGAGTAATGGTCATGTTCGGTAGTTAAGATTTCCTGGCCCGGCTTCATCATCAACCCGGTATATACCAACCCGAGACCCATCGTCGTACTGTCCGTCAACGCAATGTGATCCGGGTGTTCCATCTCTAAGTAGCGTGCAGCCGCAATACGAACCGACTGGGAGTATTGATTCTCGTGATCCAGAACGAAATACACCGGATCTGCGTCCAATGCCCTGCGATAACGTTCGATGGCTTCGCGTACAGGTTTAGGATGGGAAGCGATAAATTGCGCTGCACCCAAATGGATGTAGTCGGGAGTCAGGTTAAACAGGGATTTCACGCTTTCCCAGTCCGTGTGCGCCGCAGCTTCTTTTATTTCTAAACCAGTCATCATTTTTCTCCCCTATATCGAAATGTATGTGCCAGTTCCGTTCCATTTATGGATGCCCAATTGACGCGGCCTTTATGCCTCTCCCCGATATGCCATCGTCCCAATAAAAAACAGGAAATCCACGAGGAATTTCCTGCACTTGCGTAAACATTACTTGCTTGTTCCACCCATTCCTGTCTGAGGCATGCCTGGCTGGCCGCCACCGCCGCCGGCTTGGCCACCGCCACCGCCGTTTTGACCGCCACCGCCGCCACCACCGCCGTTTTGACCGCCACCGCCGCCACCACCTTGAGGAGGTTGTTGGTCAGCGAACGCCATTGGCACTACGGAGAATGCCACGCATGTTGCGATTGCTAAAGCGAGAATCTTTTTCATGTGAGTTTCACCTCCTTCTCTGGTTACGCGCTGTGAAACATCTTTCGTGAAGCCATTGTTATATTGTCCTTTTTGAAGCAAATTATTACATCGATTGCTATCAAAAAAATCGCACAAATTGACACACCTGACCATGCTAGCGTGATCGCGGCGCCATCGTGTCGCGTGCCAGCAGCTCAGTGAACACAACGAGCCGTTGTTCGTGGTCACCGGTCTTTCTGTTGTATCGGCCGGTGCACGTAATCATATTCAGGTTCGGTGTATCTGCCGGACCAAAAATTCGCTCTAACGGAGACTCCGCCGTTTTAAAAGCCTCTACCGATTTGACCACGAAGGTAAACTCCCGGCCGCGCACATCGGAGACGAAAACCCTGTCGCCAGGCGACAACCGCTTTAAATAAAAGAACACCGCCGGACCTGTTCGGTTATCCAGATGGCCGGAAATAACGGCGTTGCCCTTCTGACCGGGCCTCGTCCACGGCGAAAGTATGCCCGCCTTCCTATCGTCTGCCGGCACACCCATGCTGCCATTCGCTAGCACACCCACTGGCTCAACTGGGGCGTTCAATTTGATCGCCGGGATGCGCAGCCGGTCGGGCAGTATACTGGGGCCGTCCGGCGGGGTATCCGGTATGGGCGGATCAGGCACCACGAACCGGCCGGCATTGGGCGCGCTGGACTCGGCCTGCCGCACGCTGCGTAAAGCAGTGCCCACCTGTTCGGCATCCATAGCGGTGCCTGTCTGGTCAAGTCCAACCGCTAACAGGAGTATAAAAATGATCAAGCCAACGACATATTTGCCTCTTCCCAGCGTTTTCATTGGTCCATCACCGAAAGACTCTCCTCAGCCGCAGAAATTAATACTAGATAGGTTGACCTGTTGTGACGCCGGCTATGAGCTCTCAGCAGCGGCAATTGCTTTCCAGCTTAGCCAGCGGCTGGACCCTTCCCATATACACTCAGCGAGCCCACGCGCATGAAAAAAGCCGGCACCGGGAGTCGGTGCCAGCTGATACACTGAATTATTACGGTTTCATGTTTGTCCGTTTAGCTGAGCCTACAGCAGATTGAATAAAGTTCATTATTTTTTGGCGTGACTCTTTGTTCTTTAACAGATAAGCGGCTCCCATTCCTAACGCAGTCATTAGCTTTTTGTTCATAGCAGTTACCTCCTGGTATTCAAGATGGCTTCCTTAGAAAATTACCCGTTGGCAAGATAATTAAACACGCCGCGGAGGCATGGCTGGCCAAGCTAAGAAGTCTTCTGCTCCGTGATAAGGCTTAGCAGGTAGGATTTTAGGTCGACCATACGATTCGTGTTCGGCTTCCGCTCCGTGCCGTAAACAATCAGCGGAAGGTCGGTTTCCGCTCTATGTAAGGAACCGTGGGCGCCTCCCCCGTAGTGCTTGGGCGAGTATCTGTCCGTTAGCTCGTGTCCCGGCTTCGCTGTGACCACCATCGGATCCCCTGCGTGAGAATACAGAGCAGCTCGCAGCCGCTCCAGTCCGTCCGGATAATTACCGTATTCGAGCTGGTCGCCCATCACCGTGATGTCAAGCGCAGCGGGATCCCCTTCGATTGTCCAGGCTTGACCGTACCGATCAGTCAGGCTGCCGCCGCGCTGATACTTCATCTCCAGCTGTGGAGCGGCTGTGAGGACATGAATCCAGCCCTTCTCCTGCCATGCGATCAGATCGATTCGATCGTCCTGCCGAATCACGTCTGCGACTTCACGGAACGATTGGCGTGCCTTAAGCTTGTAAACATAAGCCATGGTCTCATTGACAGCCAAAACCAGCTCGGTGTCGTCACTCACCTTTTCTCCTGTGCGCAGCACCTTGTAGCCGCTTAACTGCGCGGATAAGTCGATCATCGCCCGCTCGGGGCCCGATACGATGGCAGCCACGCCACTGTCGCCCATTACGACAAAAATCGCCTGCTGCTTGGCTTGTTCCGGCGAGCCGAACGCCTGGAGCAGGTTATGTAGCTGCCCGTCAGCCTGTTCTACGTATGTCAGATCAGAAGGGCCATTGTTGTGCAGCGGCTTGTCGATATCAGGCAAATAAATATACAAGAAATCCGGCAGCTTATTGTGCCTAATCAGATACTCTGCCGTCGCCGCAGAGAATTTGCTGTTCAGCCCGAGCCGGACGGTAAAACCGTCGGCCAAGTCGACAATGCCTCTCAACGGGTTCGAAAATGAGCCGAACGCAAAAAAATCCGGAGCCTTGACTGTTAGTTTCTCGGGCAATGCGGTAAATCCGCTCAACCAAGCGGGAAAGTACATTTTATGCTCCGCTGCCCCACGGTAGATCATGCCGTTGATCGAGCCAGACGTGAGGCCCATCTGAGAGAGGTCCTCGTATATGGTCGGTGTATTTTTACTCAACTGCCGTTGATTGAGGTCCACGAGCGAGCTTAATAGCACGGTATTTAGTCCCTGATGCAATATCTCCATCGGACCAGTCCCATAGTTAATCAACTGTTGTTTTTCTGCACAATACCAAATTAGCCCGGGCACGTGGTGGCGGTCGGGATGCGTCCCTGTCAGCAAGGTGCTGTCAATGGTGACCGACATGGTGGGAAAAGAACTGACGAAGCCGGTGTAATACTGTCCATGATCAATCAAATATTTAAAAGTGGGCAGCCGGTTTTGTCTGATCCCATCCTGCAATGAATTGGCGAGCAAGGAATCGACAACAATGAGTATGACCTTCTTGGTACTGCCCGAGGACGACTTCACTCGAGCGAGATCTCTCCCGGGAGGTCTGCGCCGGCGGCGGAAGACAATAAGTCCGACCAGAACCAGGACCAGGGCCACGATCGCCCAGACTAAACCAATGATAAAATCCATTTTTGTCTTTACCCTTCCCTGCTAGGTGAATGCTGTGCGTAACCTTATGTTTCCAACCCGCACATAATGTTATCCCACCAGGCCAGGGCGCCGAAAAAAGAACACCTCAATGAATGAGGTGTCCGGGATGAAGGATCTGCCGACTCCGAAAGCTGGGATAGCGAATAATGCTGCTTCTAATACTTCAGATCTCTCATCGGAATATTGTGCTCTTCGCAGTACTCCTGGTACAGCTTCAGTTTGGTAAATACATCATCCTGATAAAAGACATGATCTTGATCATCCAAGTATTGAACTGTGCCTTCTAGAATAAAGAGTGTGATCATTTCCTCTTCGCCATCCACCACCAGCGTATGAATGTCGCCGGGCGGCTCATAGACGAACGTGCCGGGCTTGGCAACCCAGTCTCTCTCCAGATAGTGCCACTGCCCTTGTATCGTAAAAGCCATTACCTGCCCGCCAGTATGGCGGTGGCGGTTGACTTTGCCTCCGGGCTTTACCTTGAGCAGATTGATCCATTGTCCGGACGCCAGGTCAAAGCGCACCGGTTTGAACCACACGCGATCCGATTGAGGCACCCAAGGAATATCGTCGATATCGATCGCCTGATCCGGCAGTCCAACCATTTTCGTAAATTCATTTAATGCGTTTGTCATTGTAATCGCCTCCTATTTGTGTTTGGTTACGCAGGTGGAAACAACGAAGGATCGCCTGCCAGAAGTCCACCGTCCACCGGCAGCACAACGCCTGTAATAAAGCTCGCATCATCTGATGCTAAGAAGTCTATCACCGCTGCGACCTCGTCCGGCCGGCCGAAGCGGCGCTGCGGTGTTCTCGACAGAATCCTTTCCTTGAACGCTGGATCCCTTGTCGCACCGGACGACAGCGGTGTTTCGATATAACCGGGGCTTACGGCGTTCACGCGAATCTGATGCTCGGCCCAATCAACAGCCAAGCATTTGGTGATTTGCACTACCCCGCCTTTTGACGCTGCATACGACAACAAGTTTTTACTGCCGTAATGCGCGAGCATAGACGCAAAATTCACAATAGCTCCCCCGCCGCTCGCAGCCATGGTCGGCTGCACCGCTTGGCACATGTAAACGGTTCCGTGTAAATTGACATTTAACACAGCCTCAAACTCAGTGTCGGCCACCTGCACATTGGGAGTACGTCTGATAATTCCGGCTGCGTTGACCAACTTGTTGATCACGCCCAAGCTATCCGAAATTTCCGCAGTCACCTGCCTGGCGTTCTCCTGATTGGACACATCCGCTTGAAAAAAGCGTACGTCGTAACCAGCCGCGTTCAATGCATCACTTTGCAGCTTGCCTTGCTCCTCAGAAATATCCACCACGGCAACGGTCATACCTTTCGCGGCAAAGCGCTGCACCACCGCAAGACCTAGACCTGAAGATCCGCCGGTCACAACTGCCACCTGTCTAAAAGTCATCCCCGCATCTCCCACTCTTGATTTTTGGTTGTTCAGCTGGCCTACATTTCGACATCGGCCGCAAGTATTCCCTTCTTTTTCAGCAGACCTGCGATAAAGCTGACCACGATGATCACAAGGGACAGTGCCAACAGGGTGCCTGCGATTGGGCGCTCAAATATGGCGAAAAAGCTGCCCTGAAACATCGTCAAAGATTGGAGCAATGAGCTTTCCATCATTTTCCCCAACACAAAAGTCAACACTATCGGGGCCATCGGTATGTCGATCTTCTTCATGACATAGCCCAATATTCCGAATACGACCATCACTCCGACATCCCACAGACTGTTACTAACTGTGTATGCGCCTACTACCGAAATAATTAAGATGATTGGAAATAACAGCTTGAACGGCACCGTCGCTACCTTCGCCCAAAGGCCGGCCATCGGCAGATTCATGATCAATAGCAGTGCGTTCCCAATAAACATGCTCGCTATGATGGCCCATACAAAATCCGGATTGTTCTGAAAAAGCGTCGGTCCGGGCGTCAGCCCGTGCATGATGAATGCCCCGAGAAGTATCGCAATGGTTGGCGAGCTTGGAATGCCTAACGTGAACAATGGAATGAGCGCGCCGCCGCAGTATGAGTTATTTGCCGTTTCAGGCCCGGCAACGCCTTCGATTGCTCCCTTGCCGAACCGGGATGGATCTTTTGACAGCTTTTTCTCCAGCGAATAGGAAAGAATTGCCGGGATGACCGAATTGGCCCCCGGAATCAAGCCGATAAAAAAGCCTAAGATGCTGCCTCGGCCGATAGCCTTAAACGTTGGCTTTAACTCTTCGCGATTGGGTAAAACGCCCTTCACCGCCGGAACTGTTTCCGATTTGTAGCTTTGTTCCGCCGTGATTAGTATTTCGGACAAGCCGAATAAGCCCATAGCAACAGTGACGAAATCGATCCCGCTCATCAGGTGGGGCTCATCGAATGTGAACCTCAAGGCTCCGGACACCGGATCCATACCGATGAGCGCCAGGTTCAGGCCGATGACCGCTGAGATCATACCGCGCATCAATGATTTGCCCATCAGCCCGATGACCATCGTCAAACCCAACACCATTAAAGCAAAAAATTCCGGGGGCCCAAACTTCAATGCAAAGCTGGCTAACGGCGGACCGACAAAAGCCAAGCCTAACAAGGATACAGTGCCGCCGATAAAAGATCCGATGCCGGCCACGCCAAGAGCAGTTCCAGCGCGTCCCTGCTTTGCCAAAGGATGTCCATCCAAGCAGGTTATCACCGACGCGGCCTCACCAGGCGTATTGATTAACACCGAAGTGATCGTTCCCCCGTACATGGCGCCGTAGTATATGCCTGACAGCATGATAATGGCCGACACGGGCTCCATGCCGAAAGTTATCGGAAGCAGTACTGCGGTGCCGGTGGTAGGACCCAGCCCAGGCAGCACCCCGACCAGCATGCCGATGGTGACGCCGATCAAGCAATACAGCAAATTCCACAACGTCAGCGCAGTGGCAAATCCTGATAACCATTGCTCCATTCTACGTCCCCCTAAAAACCAAGTTCATTGACAGGCAGCGGTACATCCAGCAAGGTTTGGAACACGAAAAACGTTAAAAGAGCTATGACGACAGAGAGCCCCAGCGCCCTGTACCATTTGTACTCACGCACCAGAAGCATGAAAATGAGAATGGTTCCCGCAATTACAAAGCCGGCGAACGAGACCACAATCATGAAGATGACGATGGAGAGCAGGATCGTCACCACATTTCCCAGCCCTTTGCCCCTAGGCATAATGCTGGTGATGTGAATGACATTTTTTCTGATGGAATCGATGATGTAGAGCAGCGACAAGCCAATCAGTATGCCGCTCAACCATAGCGGGAACAAGCCCGGTCCCGGCCCGATGGAGCTGCTGTAATCAAGCGATAAGGACTGCCACATGAACACACAGCCCAGTACGAGCACGAATACACCAAACCAGAGCCCTGCATTTTTCAAGAAATCACTTCCTTTACGCGGTTATCCGCTGCCGGCTATTTTTTCGCAATGCCAAGCGTTGGGATGAGCTCGCCGAAGGACATGTCGCTGTCCTCCAACAGCTTGCCGAATCCTTGGCTGTCTTTGACGACCAGGCCCAGACCGTTCTTCTTCATATAATCCTTGAACTCAGGGTCCTCCGCGGCTTGCATGAACGCTTCCTCCAGCACCTTGGCGACGTCGTCCGGAGTGTTCTTCGGGGCGGCAACGCCCCTCCATGGCCCTAAGTAGCTCGGTTTGAGGCCGGTTTCCTCTTCCAGCGTCTTGACGCCGGGAAGCGCCTCAGACTGCTTCGCGTCGACAATTGCTAAGGTTTTCAATTTGCCGCCTTCCACATGCGTCTTCACTTCAGCGGGACTCACCGGAACAGCGTCGATATGGCCCCCCATCAAAGCCGTTACCGCAGGTCCTGCACCGTCAAAGGGTACGTGGTTGAACTTGACGCCGGCTGCCTTCTCAATTGCCGCGGCAGACAAATGCCATATAGAGCCGGGACCGGAGTTGCCCATCTTTACTTGACCAGGGTTCGCTTTGGCGTAGTCTAAAAATTCCTGCGCCGTGCTCCATCTTGAATCCGCTTTCACGGAGATTGCCGACGGGTCAAAGTTGATCTGCGCTATCGGTTTGAATTCCTTATATGTGATTGGTGCGAGGCCTAGATGGTGCAGTGTGGCCAACTCCACCGTCACCATTGTCACCGTATACCCGTCCGGCTTCGCATTCGCTCCCTCACTGAATCCGACAGCGCCGCCTCCTCCTGTCTTATTCACCACCGCAATGGATTGGCCCAGCTTCTGCTCGGCAGCTTTAGCCAACGCACGGGCGGTAGCGTCCGTTCCGCCCCCAGCTGCGTAGGGAACGATAAAAGTGACGGGTCTTTTTGGAAAATCCGGCTTGCCCTGCGCTGCCGCCGGCTCCTGCTTCTGGCCTTGGGGCGCGTCAGCCCCACCCGTGGCCGTGCTGCCGCCGCCCGCCCCACACGCGGTCAGTGCCAGCATGCCAAGCACCGCGCCGGAGCCGATAAGTTTCTTCCATGCCGCATTGTTCATCTCTAGTCTCTCCCTCTATGAAATGTCTGATCACACAAAATCTATTATAGTATAAAAGACTTGATTATGAAAACGCTTTATTTGTCGGGCGCTCCGCACAAAATGTCGGAAAGGATCGCATACTGCAGATTTTTGCTTGGCTTACATCTGAATTATGGTAAGATATCGTACGGGAAGTTAATCAAGGGAGGTCTCACCGTGTCTCGCACCATTCAAGTAGATGAACGCCCCTCCATCGGGGAGAGCATTCCGCTCAGTTTGCAGCACTTATTCGCCATGTTTGGAGCAACCGTGCTCGTACCGATTTTGTTTGAGGTCGATCCGGCAACAATCCTGTTAATGAATGGGCTTGGCACTCTGCTCTACATTTATATCACCAAAGGAAAAATACCCGCTTTCTTAGGCTCCAGCTTCGCTTTTCTGTCCCCGGTGCTCGCTGTGCTGGCTTCATACGGTTACAGCACGGCATTGGGCGGTTTTATTGTGGTCGGATTCATCTTCATCATCGTTGCTCTTCTGATTCGGGTAGCTGGAACACGATGGATTGACGTTGTGTTTCCGCCGGCCGCTATGGGCGCCATAGTTGCGGTGATTGGACTCGAGCTGGTGCCGACTGCCGCAGAAATGGCCGGGTTCGTGGCCCCGAGCGATGCGGCACCAGACTGGTCTCCCGATCCGGCGACCGTCACGGTGTCCATCTTCACTTTTTTGGTTGGGGTGATCGGTACCGTCGTGTTTCGCGGGCTGCTCAAGGTCATTCCAATTTTGGTAGCGATCGTGGCAGGCTATGTGCTCGCGGCTTGGATGGGGCTGGTGCATGTCGGAGAAGCGCTGGAGGCGGCGGAATGGTTTAGGCGGCCCACCTTCTACGCCCCAAGCTTCCATATACCGAGTATTTTAATGATCGCACCCGCCGCCTTGGTCGTCATCGCCGAGCACATCGGCCATTTGATCGTGACAGGGAATATGGTGGGGAAGGATTTGTCCAAAGATCCCGGCCTCAGTAGATCTCTGCTGGGCAACGGCGTGTCCACCACCCTGTCTGCTGTAGTGGGCTCCACACCGAACACTACATATGGCGAAAACATCGGAGTGATGGCGATCAGCCGTGTATACTCCGTATGGGTGATCGGAGGAGCCGCGGTGCTTGCCGTCGTACTATCTTTTATCGGCAAAATATCAGCGCTGATTCAAACCATACCAACACCCGTAATGGGAGGCGTCTCACTGCTGCTTTTCGGCGTCATTGCCGTCTCAGGCATCCGGATGCTGGTGGAATCCAAAGTTGACTACAACAAGCCGGTCAATCTGATTTTAACCACCGTAGTGCTCGTTATCGGCCTTAGCGGCGCTACATTCAAGTTTGGATATCTTGAGCTCACAGGAATGGCACTCGCTACTGTCGTTACGATCGTGCTCAGTGTGTTCTTCAAGCTGTTGGAGATGTTGAAATTGTCGAACGAATAGATCGTGTCACTTTCACGGTAGGCACAAAATCCTTTCAAGCTCTTCTGCGGGCAACGCGCTGCACAGCTTGGGAGGATTTTTTGTGCCGGAAAACGTTGTCCTCTCCCAGGAGCTCAGCACTTGTCTGTATACCTTTAAGTAACCGTCGGTCATCTTCGCGTTGGTGAACCGCCGCTTTACATACCTCCGCAATGCTTCTGGAGCTGGAAATCGGCGCTGCTCTACCTTGCGGGCCATTTCGTCCAGCGATCTGCAAATCAGCTGAGGGAAGCCACGGAGCACTTCCGGCACCGCTCCCTTTCGCAACGCGAGCACCGGTGTACCGCACGCCATCGCTTCAACCATCACCAAACCGAAGGGCTCCTCCCACGCGACAGGAAACAGTAGGCATTCAGCGACGTTTGGGCTGCCATACAACAGCTGAACACAGTAAAAAAATACTCGAGATTAGCATAAACCCCCGCGCAAATACACATTTTATGACAGCACGCCTTGACTTTCCATGGCTGGCAAAGCTGGTTTATCACGCAAGCAAGGAAGTGAAACATGTATGGCCAAAGAATTGCAACACAGAAGACCGTTTTCCTGGTATGTAACATTTTACGCGACCATGGCCGCGATCGGAGGCTTCTTATTCGGATACGATACGGCGGTCATATCAGGGGCAATCGGCTTTATTGAAGTCCGTTTCGGATTGGGAGCCGCTATGCTGGGATGGACCGTGTCAAGCTTGATCCTTGGGGCGGCTTGCGGGGCAGCAGTAACCGGCGTGCTCAGTGACCGATTCGGGCGAAAAAAAATTCTCATTGCGGCCGCAGCGCTGTTCACGGTCGGCGCAGTATGCTCCGCACTGCCGAATACCACGGCCGGGCTGGTCATTGCCCGTATCATTGGCGGAATCGGTGTAGGAATGGCATCCACACTCTCTCCTGTGTACATCGCCGAAATCTCTCCCGCCGCCTACCGCGGCAGGCTGGTATCGATTTATCAGTTGGCCGTTGTGACAGGCATTTTCGTCACCTTTTTTGTGAATGCCTTTATCGCCGGCTTCGGCGACGACCCCTGGGACATTGAATACGCGTGGCGGTGGATGTTCGCGTTCGGCGTGGTGCCGGGTGTTCTATATTTGGTGCTTCTCATGTTTATTCCGGAATCTCCCCGCTGGCTGATGAAGCAAAACCAAGAAGTTCGCGCCTTGGATATTTTGGAACGGATGAACGGTAAACATGCGGCAAAATCGGAGTTGCAGGAAATGCTGAAGCTAAAAGAAACGGATGCAGCCACGCTCAGGGAGCTTTTAGCGCCGTCGCTTCGGATGCCGCTGTTTATCGGGATCGTTCTCGCTGTGCTTCAGCAAATTACCGGTATTAACGCAATCATGTATTACGCGCCTGAAATTTTTGAGGAAACGGGTATCGGTACCAATGCCGCACTTGTGCAAACCATTTGGATCGGTGTCGTCAATTTTGTATTTACTTTGCTCGCGCTCTGGCTGATCGATAAAGTCGGGCGAAAAGCACTGTTGGTTGCCGGGGGCAGCGTCATGGCGGTGTCATTGTTTGCCGTTGGCTACGGCTTTTACACAGGAGCCGATGCGGGACTTATGATACTGCTGTTTATCCTCCTCTATGTGGCTGCCTTTGCCGTGTCCTTCGGACCGGTCGTCTGGGTGATGCTGTCAGAGATTTTTCCGACTCGTGTCAGGGGCAGGGCGACAGCCGTGGCTGCATTCAGCTTGTGGCTGGCCACCTTTATGGTCTCACAATTTTTCCCGATGCTCATCGAGAGCCTGGGACCGACCACGACATTCTGGTTGTTCGCGGTCATTTCTGTTATTGCCGTTATATTCTGTGCGACCATAGTGCCTGAGACAAAAGGAAAATCACTGGAAGAAATCGAACGGTTGTGGGACAAGCGAGGTTAACGTAAGCGCAACGGCCGCATGGGGCTGTGCTCACCCTTCCCAAATTTGCTGCACAGTCGCCACTCGGCCGGCAGTCTGAAGAAAGCGCTCTCCATTGGCGGGCGCTCAGAACGCTGTCATACTGCAATTTTACTCCGCCTTCGGCCAGACCTGAGCAAGAAGCGCTGGGCGCCAAGGTAAGCAGGACAGCGGGAATGGACGGCGCCGCCGGGATGGCTCTGACGTCCACCCCCTGTCCACCGACGCTGCTCAGATGAACGTGAACTTCGCCGCCGATCCCACCTCCGGCCGAGGGAAGCGGTGAACTCCCCCAGCCCTACCAACACCGGACGATCCGCCTCCTAGCACGCAAAAAATCCCCTCGCAGTAGAAGCCCATACGGTGCAATGTGACACTGCACTCTATTACTGGCCAACCGTCCACGAAGGGATCATATGCAACTGATACACTGCTAACGTCAGAATTGGACCGGAGTTCGATGGTACCGCGTTTGCGCGATTGCGCTTAAAAAGCCCAGTTTCCCTCGCGGAACACGGCTTCTTTCGTGCCATCCGGCAGCTCGCCGTCAATATTCATATCTGCCGAGCCGATCATGAAATCGACATGCACAATGCTGGAGTTTAACCCTTTTTGCGTCAGCTCTTCCTCAGACATTTCTTTGCCGCCGGCGAGACAGAAGGCATAGGCATTGCCGATAGCCAAATGGCTGGAAGCATTTTCGTCGAACAGTGTGTTGTAAAACACTAGATTCGTTTCCGAGATCGGAGAACGGTGCGGAACGAGCGCCACTTCGCCCAAATAAGCCGCGCCTTCGTCGGTTTGAATCAAGCGTTTCAGCACATCCAGTCCCTCTGCCGCTTGTATGTCGACAATCTTTCCCTTGTCAAACGTAACCGAGATGTCTTTGATCAAGTTCCCGCCATAGCTAAGCGGCTTCGTGCTGCGGACCGTGCCGTTTACTCCATCCTTCTTCGGAGCTGTAAACACTTCTTCCGTCGGCATATTTGCTACGAACGGAGTTCCCTTCGCGTTCTCACTTCCGCCGCTTACCCACAGATGCCCCTGCGGCAGCTCAATAGTTAGATCAGTGCCCTCGCCTTGATAGTGCAGCGCGCGGTAATTCTTTTCGTTTAAGCGTGCCGCCTTGGCATCGAGTGTTTTCGTATGCTCCCTCCACGCGGCGATCGGGTCTTCCGTGTTAATTCTAGTCGCGTCAAATATTGCGTTCCATAGCGACTCCATCTGAAGATTTTCGTCTGCATCGGGAAACACCTTGGCCGCCCAATCTTCAGAAGGCACCGCCACAATCGACCAGCTAATTTTATCCGACATGGCATAACTCCGGTATTTTTGCAGCGCTTGCCCGGCAGCTTTATTGGCGTCAGCGATCTTCTGCGGATCCACGCCCTTTAACAAATCCGGATTTGACGCCACGATGGACAAAAATGCCGCATTGTTCTCAGCCATTTCCTCCCAGCCTCTGGCCCGCCACATCGGATATTCCTTAAAGGTTTCTGCCGGGGCCATATCGTATTTGATGCGGGTGATTTCGTCGTCATACCATTCAATATGTACGTTGTTCGCACCTGCCGCGTAAGCCCTTTTGGCGATCATGCGGACGAATGCAGCAGACGCTAGAGGCGCGGTGACAACCAGGGTTTGCCCTGGCTGAACGTTGACTCCGACCTGCACTGCCAAAGCAGCGTATTTTTCTAATTTTTCATTAAAATCAACCATTGCCATATTCCTCCTTGACGCGAGATAGGTTTATTTTAACATATTGAGGTGTAATTTAACCAAATCCAATCTGCCCGCAGCGCTGCCATTGCGAACGTAAACTATGAGCCACACGGCTACGCTTTGGCGCAGACGAATATGTGCTCGCCCCCCGCCTCAACAGGCGTTCCATCGTACCAGCCATATTTCCTTGAATCACGAACCCGGAGCTAATAATCAAGCGTCGCAAAGTATCTCCGTGAAAGTATCTCATTCTAATGTTCTCTTGCATCGCCGTGGTATACTAGGACTAAGTTTACAAAATTCAGATCAAACAGGATGGTGAATTTCCAAATGGAGTGGCAGCAGCTCGAGTATTTCCAGACCGTGGCCCACATGGAGCATATGACGAGGGCCGCTCAATTTTTGTCTATCTCGCAGTCAGCACTAAGCCGTTCTATCGCACGCATGGAGCAGGAGCTGGGTGTTCCGCTCTTTCATCGCGAGGGCCGATCCATCACGCTTAACCGCTACGGCCAGCTGTTTCTCAAGCGGGTGCAGCGTATTTTAAAAGAACATGACGAGGGCAGGCTGGAAATTCAAAATTTGCTCGATGAGGAAGCGGGAGAGATCACTTTGGGATTCCTGCATACCCTTGGCTCCCATCTGATACCGGATTTGATCGTAGCGTTCCGTGAGAAACTGCCGAATGTGCGTTTTCAGCTCAATCAGAACAACAGCTCATCGCTGCTGCAGCAGCTCGTCAACGGTTCGCTCGACCTGTGTCTGCTCTCATCTCCATCAGAGGCGGCGCGGGTGGAATGGAAGGAATTATGGAGCGAGGAGCTGTTCGTGTTTGTGCCCATCGACCACCCGCTCGCGCAGCGCGAATCGATCGCATTGAAAGAGATAGCCGATGAGCCGATGGTCTCGTTCAAGAACGGCTATGGACTGCGGAAAATCATCGACAGACTCTGTATGGTGTCCGGGTTTACGCCGAAGATCGCTTTTGAAGGAGAAGAAGTGCCCACTGTGGCAGGGCTTGTCGCAGCCGGGCTTGGCGTTGCTCTGATACCGGATGTCAAAGGCGTAAATAATCATAACCTGGTGAAGATACCCGTGATCTGGCCCCACTGCCAACGAATCATCGGTGTCGCGTGGGTCAAAGAAAGATATCTGTCTCCCTCGGCCAAACATTTTTTGCAATTTGTCATGGACTATTTTCATCATGAGAATTAACTGCTAGCCCCCTGCACCTCTCACGCCATAGTCACGTGCGCATCCGACGCGCGACTAACCGACTATGTTCCGCGCACCGCTAACCGACTAAGCTTCCACCGTCAACTAACTGTCTGTCCGTATCCACCAGCCAATTGACAATCCTGCTGCCAACCGACCTGACTTTTCACATGCATTACCAATATAGATGGGCGGTCGCGTCCCAACGCTCTCACCACAGTTAAACCTTTGCTAGGCTGCGGTTGAACCCCGGCTTGTTTCATCGCTTCGTCCGCAGCTAATACCCAGCTTGCTGCATCAACTGATCGACTTCGGCCGCTGCGTCGTTCAGAGCGGATTGTGCATCTTTTTTGCCCGTCAAATAGTCGTTGACAGCAGCTTGTACGGCTTGCGACACCTGGTCATAGTTCGTGATCCGAGGTCGGCCCACCCCGACTTCGAGAGATTCACCCAGCGCTTGGTAGTACTCTCTGGTGCTGGCATCTGGCAAAGACCGAGCCGCGTCGAACGCCGATTTTCGCGTGACATGCTGGTAAAACTTTAAGTAGTCTTTCTGCGCTGCAGGGCTTGCCAGCGTTTGCGCCAAATCGTAGGCTGCTTGTTTATTGTTCGAGTATTTGTTTATGCCGATGCCCCAAGAACCAAAATGCGGCCCGCGCACGATGCGCTCCCCCATTTTTACACCCGGAAAAGGAAAGTAGCCTACTTGCCCGCCGACCTTAGGGTCCAGCTTCATATCGTGATAATTCATGCCCATAGCCACTTGGCCCGAGTTGAACACGATTGAGACTTCCTCCCACGTATACGTTAGCGCACCCGGAGGTGTTACTTTGTGCTGGTTAATCCAGCTTCCATACGTTTCCAAGGCGCGGACACCTTCGGTGCTGTTAAATGCCGGTTTTAAGTTATCATCGAAAATGGTGCCCCCATAGCTGCTGAGAAATGATTTGAAATCAACAAAGTTCGCCTCACTCATATCTGCCATTAAAGTGGTGCCATACATGTCCACCGTCCCGTCACTGTTGGTGTCGCGCGTGAAAAACCTGGCAATTTCCAGATATTCATCCAGTGTTTGCGGCACGGCTAACTCACGGTGAAACTGCTGCCTAAATTGTTCCCTGTTGGCCGGATTGTCGAACAAATCTTTTCTGTAGCTGACGGTCAACACGTTGGACTGCACCGGTAGGCTCCAGATGTCAAAACCCGATGACACAATATGCTCTAAATTAATTTCATCCATCTGCGGAGGATTAGTCTGAGGGGAATCTGCTTTGAACACGGAGGTGTCCAAAAACGCTTTCGCGATGAAATCCTCCAGCTGTATCGCGTCCGGCGCTTGTGAGGTCCGGATGTAAGAGGTCATAGGCTCCAAGTGTTGGATAATTCTCGGCACCCATGGTGTGTCGATGGCGATCAAATCATAATGCCCACTCTGCTCAGCTAACTCGGAGAACACTTTGGCCTGCAGGTTATTATATGGAAAAGTATGCACCTCGATTTTCCAGCCGGTTTTCTTCTCATAGCTTTGTACGGCGTCTGCGATCGCTTCCGAGCCCGCCTCACCTGTCGCGTATAGTATCCGAAGCACCCTTTTAGCATCACCGGACGGAGCGCTCGCGCTGCCGCCGCCTTCCGCTCGGTTATCAGGTGTGCTCCCGACGCAGCCTGCTAACAACAGCATCAGGGATAGTGAAAGCAGTATACTTACTGTCATTTTTTTCACTTGGATATCCCCCCTGTCGCCTTCTAATTAAGAGTATATGAGATGCTTGTGCTGAAAACAAAGGGGGAATTGTCGCCACCGGAGGTGCAACAAAAAACTGCCGGACTGGCTCCCGGCAGCTCTACTTCAAATGTTATCCTTTCGCCGAGCCAGCCAAATTCCCAGCCAGCCCGCCAGCTTGTTCCCGTTTTTCTTCAGCAGGCAGTTTCATAAAGTGCATCAAAATCGCACTGATAAAATACAGGATCGCGAATACCCACATAACTCCGTGCACACCAATGCTAGCGATAAATGCGCCTACGAGGGCCGGCGCTATGAAGTAGGATAGGCCTGCACCGAAGTTGACAACGGCCATCGCGGAGCCTTTTTTGTCAGGCGCCAGCGACGTGACCAGTGCGGAGATAGGCACATATCCGGTCAGCGCCGCACCCATCAGCATGCCTGCGATCGTTAACATCAAGAAGTTGTGGCCAAAAATTTGCGGAGTATACAGCATAACCAATGTCATTACGCCGCAGCCGAAGCTGCCGATCCACATGACTGTCTTGCGCCAACCCAACCATTTGTCGCTAATCCAAGGGATAACTATGTCAAATACAATGTTGGCAACCCACATTGTTCCCCACATCTGCAGCCATTCTTCGGTGGTGAATCCATATTGCGAATTCAAATACAGCGGGAAAAATATTGGCAAAGCACCGATACCTGTGGTGTTGATTGTGCGAACGATCCCGCCTATGGCGACCTTGGGATTTTCCACGCAAATGGTAAGGCCGCTGATCAAGCTCTTGAACGTTTCCTTAGGCTTAGTGGAACGCTCGCCAACCTCACCCTTGACCACCAAGATTCCGATCAAACCGCCGACTACAACCCAAGCTACAGCACTCCATAGCAGGCCGATGTACCCGATTTTGGGAATCATGTATGCCGGGAAGTAACTGCCCACCACGTACAAGCCTGCAATCCAGGCCGCCCAAAATACTCCGATCGCGGTTGCGAGCACTTTTTGCGGACTCCGGTAAGTGACCCATACCAAGAACGAGTAGCAAAACAACGGATAACCGAAACCGCGTATCGCATAAGTCGGCAGCATGACTGCGTAATTATGCTGTTCTAATCCAAATTTGATGAACAGTACTTGACCGACCAACCATATCACCAGACCTAATATCATGGCCTTTCGCGGTCCCCAAGCCTCCGTCAGTACTCCTGAGAAGTAAGACGCGACAGCCAACACGGCGCCATAGGCGGTAAACAGAGTGGCCGATTGTTGAATCGTTAGCCCTTGCTCAACCAGGTACGGAGACAGCCAACCGTGCTCCAGCCCGTCACCCACCATAAAAATTAGCGTCGCGATATATCCCCAAATCAGCGGCATCGGCAGACCGAACAGACTGCGTTCCTTGCCCGTAAGCGCGTTCATTTTACCACCCCAAATTGTCTGATAGTGTGCAACACAACGCCTGTGCCTGCCGCAACGTTGACATGCGGCGAAGGCGTTGTGTCATGTTATCTTGCTAGCGGCTGCTTCCATCCAATTTCTGTGATTTTTTGCTTCAAATAATCTATCGATGTTTGCGCGTACCAGTCCGGATCGGCCTTGCGGGTGTGGAACCCGACTTCCATCGCCAAATAGCCTTTGTAATCGATTTCTTTTAACGCTTTCAGCGTGGAGTCAAAGTTGCATGTGCCTTGCCCAGGTGGCAGCCGGTCGATATCACTGATGTGCACATGTCCGAGCTTGTCCTTCATCCGGTAAACATAATCGCTTGGCACTTCATTTCTGTACAATGCGTGGAACGTATCAAACATAACTTTCACATTGGACTCACCCGACTGCTCGCTCATGATGAGCGCATCATCAGCCGTCTCAACCAGATTGCTGTCGGTCGGCGTTGGCTCCACCACCAGCGTGACGCCCAACTCTTTCGCATAACGCGCGACCTCCGTGAGTGCCTCCACCGAGTAATTCCATGCATCCGTCTGCTTCATACCGTACACCACCCAGCCGGCGATCCACATGACTGTCGGGCATTCCCAATCGCTGGCCAATCGAACGATGTCTTTGTAATGCTTGATCGTAAACTCCCTTTCCTCTTTCAGCGGAGAGCTGGGATTGTTCCCCGGTCCGCCCCCTGGCGCAGGAAGCATGGAGGACACTGCCAGGTTATGTTCCCGCAAGCACTTTGCAATCTCTTTGCGGCGCTCGGCGGACACATAATCCGGCCAAGCATGAGGGCTGGCGCAGCCGATCTCTATCGCATCGTAACCCATACGGGATAATCTTCTGATAACTTCGTCAAGCGGATACGATGGCACCCAAGTAGGAAAAGAGCTGTACACCCAAGTATTGAATGAAATACCTTTCATTGTTGATCGTCCTCCTGTCAGTGTGATGGTTACTCCCAAATAAATACTGCTTTCTCAGTTTTGCGTTCATCGAACAGCCTGAATGCGGTCGCCGCTTCTTCCAGCGGGAATGTATGGGTGATGAGTTTCTCAACCGGAATATTTTTTCTCACGATCAATTCCGTGATTTCATCGAACTCCTGGATCGGGAAGTACCATGAGCCAATGAGCGTAATTTGTTTGCGAATCAGCTGCTCGCTCGGACGGATGGTCGATTCCTTGCATTCTCCGACGAATGCGACCCGCCCATGCGGCCGTACGCAATCCAGAGCCTGATTTTCCGCATGTGTGTTCCCGGAACAGTCAATTGCAGCGTCGGCCCCTCTGCCGTTTGTGATGGCCATAATCTCCTCGACAACCTTCACATGTTTTCCGTTTAAGGTGAAGTCGGCGCCCAGCTCCTTAGCGAGCTCCAACCGTTCGTCGATCATATCCACTGCGATAACGGTTGCACCAAGCGCTTTAGCTACAAGTATGCCTGCCCCACCCATTGGCCCCAGACCGAAGATCACCAACGTGTCTCTGCCGGAGATACCTAATCTTTTTTGCGCGTGATACAAAGTTCCAACAGCATCCGTCGATACCGCAGCAGCCGCATAGCTCAAACCATCCGGCAGTTTCATGCAATTCTTCTCAGGTACGACGATGTAATCCGCGTCTCCTCCATGCCGGTCAAACCCGATGCATTGCCATGATTTGCAGAACATCATATAACCGCTTTTACAGTGAGCGCATTCACCGCACCCGTCAGCCAAGTAAACTGCTACCCGGTCTCCCTCCTTAATGCTGTTCACACCATCACCAACTCGCTCGACCACACCTGCCGGCTCGTGCCCGGGAATGATCGCGCCGGTCTTGGCTGCGTCGCCTCCAACGACCGCTTGTCCGTTCCCGTAATACAAACTCATATCGCTTCTGCAGATTGCCGACGCTTTCAACTTCACCAATACTTCACCCTGAGCCGGTGTCGGGATCGGAAACTCCTTAATTTCGACTCGTTTATCTCCTGGAAAAATGACGCCCTTCATAGTACTCATGTGAATCCCTCCATTTTGGTCGACTGTCGTCTGTCCATATTCTCCAATTCGAGCTTACCTGTTGACGCTGACCCAGCTACCTTTTTCGCTGCTTTCCAAAATCGCATCCGTAATACACATCGAGATGTGGCCATCCTCGAACGTGGCAAAAGGAGCTCTGTCGGTGAGAGGATTTTTGCCCTCCCGGATAAAATGATAAAAATTAAACATCATGTTCTTTAGAGCATCAGGCCAGCCTTCGTTATGTCCGCCGGGATGATGGATGAAGCCTCTTGCGTCCGGTGACAGCAAAGCGGGGTCTGCCAGAAGTATTTCGTTGGCCCTATCCCGATGACCGATCCACAGCCTGCTCGGCTCCTCCTGGTTCCAGTACGCTGAGCTTTTACTGCCGTTCACCTCGAAGCTCAGTCTATTTTTGCGGCCTGCGCTTACTTGGGACACGGTGAAATGCCCTCTTGCGCCGTCATCAAAGTGCAGCAGAACGGAGGCATAATCTTCAGTGTTTATCGCAACGTCTTCGAATTCAGCTTGGTCTGGCATGCTTTCGAACGTTGCAGCGCTGCCTTTTGGCTTCTTTCTGACAGGTAAAACCGTGGCTAGATCCGCAAACACTTTCACTATTTTTTTCCCGGTTACATGCTGCACCGTATCGCACCAGTGCGAACCGATGTCTGCTACCGCTCTAGACCGGCCGCTTGCTTCGGGAGCCAGCCGCCAGTTATAGTCCGTTTCGTACAGCAGCCAGTCCTGCAAATAACTGCCGTGTATCAAGTTCACCTTGCCGAGCTGCTGATTTTGTATCATCGCACTAAGCTGTTGCACGAGCGGATATTGGCGATAATTGAAATTCACAGCATGCACAACTTTGTGCCGGCGGGCCATTGCAAGCAGCTCCGCTGTCTCAGCCGACGACATCGCCAGCGGTTTTTCCGATAGCACGTGCTTGCTCGCCAAAATAATTTCCTTGTTAATCGAGAAATGAAGATGATTCGGAGTACAATTGTGAATTACTTGTATCTCAGGATCGGCCAGCATCTGGTGATGATCGTCATATGCTTTCGGAATACCAAGCTCTGCCGCCGTCTTCTCGGCGGATTGCCTGGTTCGGCCTGCCACTCCCACCACCTCCACGAAACCCAGCCGTTTCACTGCCTCTATATGGGTGGGTCCGATAAATCCGGTTCCGATGATTCCAACTTTGATCTTGTTCATAGCGCTATTTCCTTTCATCTCACAGTCTAAGAAGTAACTTCATCAGCTGCCTTACACACAGTATAAGAATTCATGAAACGCCAAATAAGCGGAATAATTTAACCTGGGGGGAGAAATTTTTAACCTCCCAAGTCAATCCGCTTCATCTGCAGTACTATTGCCGTGCTGTTTTCGGAATTCCGACGGCGTCAGTCCGAATTCTTTCTTAAACAACGTTCTGAAGTAACGATGGTCTACATACCCGATTTCTTCAGCAATTTCATTGATTTTCTTATCTGTATTCAGCAGCATGTACTGTGCGTGTTTCATTCTGCGCCGGACAATATAGCGGACGAAATTGACTCCGGTCTGCTGCTTAAAAATCCGGCTCAACGTCACAGGATGAACTCCGACTACTTCAGCGACAGACTCCAGGCTGAGATTGGCGTCGTGCGATGTATCCACCAGCTGCAGCGCCTGCTCGAACCAATGCAAACTCGGCTGGCTCTCGAGGCGGAGCACAGCGTATATCCCATCCAACACAAAGTGCCGAATTCTTTCCCGCAGCTCGACCCAGGTTTTATGCTTGGCGACCCACTGCCACCAATAGTGAATTTTTTCTTCCTCCAAAAACACCACATCCGGCTTTGACAGCCCCTCATCGAGCAATGCCATCAAATTGACACATTCTTTCCTCAGCGAGGTGAAATCCAAGTCTTCCAGGTACCCGAGCCACTCTTCTAGAGCGGACTTAAGCTGCTCGTAATTGCCGGTTTTCGCAGCAGCGAGTATGTCTTGACGACGCTGTGCAGCCTGCTTGTGCGCATCTTTGCGGGCTTTACCTCTAGCAAGCGAGTCCTCCCGGACGCCATCGAAAAAACGCTCACTTTCCCATCTCTCGATGCCGGCAATCAAAGCAGTTGCAAAGTCCTCCTTCGCGCGAAAGCCTGCTGAGCCGGCGCCCGGTTGTTGTTGTACAATAGCACCCCCATAATCGAAGTTAATCGAAAAGGTGGCCAGTATGTCACCCGCATTTTCCTGCCATCGCTTGCGCAGTGCATCGGTATTCCCAAAATAAATCGCCTTGTATCGCCTTTCGTCAAACCACAAGCTTGTGTTATAACAGAGAATATCGTGAACAAATATATATTGGGCCGACAGCCTGCGCAGATGGCCCTCTATTTCCTTCATAAATCGGTCCTGCATGTCCAACTGTACTTTGTGTACAATGTCTCTTAATTCATCTCGGTCGGCAGGCTTGAGCAAATATCCTGTCGCCCCCAAATGCAATGCTTGCCGGGCGTATTCGAAATCATCGTAGCCGGACAGTATGACAACCTGCAAGTCGGGGTACAGCGGTCTCAGCGCACGCAATATGGCCAGGCCGTCCATCTCCGGCATGCGAATATCCATGAAGACGAGATCCGGCTGTACCACCGTGATCTGTGCCAAAGCGTCACGACCGAAACCCGCGTCAAAAATCTCTGCCAGCGGAAATAACGTTTTCAACTTTTGAATGATGCTCAAACGGACTTCCTTTTCATCGTCGACAATACATATTTTCATAGCGTCTTTCTCCTAACACGCTTCCAGTAATAGATCTCTGATACGGACAAGCAATCCTTCTATGTACGAGGTGAGATGAATCGTGCGGCAAATTCTGAATGCAGTAAGACGCCACATGGCAAACCTATCTTTGAAACAGAAGCTTTTTGTCATATTAGCAACCATTTCTATCATACCCACCATGGTAGTTGGTTATAGCTCCCAATATTTCATGTTTCGTTCCAGCACGGAGCATTCAGCGTCCATATCATCGCAGTATGTGGAGTTCGTCTCCCAGGATATCGATAACTATTTGCAGGAGCTAAGCCGGTCATTCGATGAACTTTTCACTAACGCTGACTTCCAAAAATTTCTTGACACTCCGGCGGACGACTTGGTGGCGCAGGCCAACCACATCATTCAGTTTCAACCAATTCTCAAAAAAACACTGCCGTTCCACCACGAAATATTGGGTGTTTTGTACCTTGATCAAAAAGGAAAACATTATTTTTACTCATATCAAAAACAACTTAATCCAAATTACTCGTTTGCCGCAGACCCTCTGTACAAGTCGGCACTCTTGACGCGGAAACCTGAATTGACCGCGCCTCACGCTATGGGTTACACGCTTGCCAGTCAGGAAAACGTATTTTCCTTTGTGAGACCTGTGGTCAACTTAAATAACGGACAAATCACTGCATGGTTTATCATCGAGATCCGCGAAGACGCCATCAAAAACATGCTCAGCGCAAACGGAACCACATATAGACAAGAAGGCCAGCTGTTATTATACCATGATACAAAAGGGACTTCAGTGTCGCATACGAGCGTCCAGCCGGAACTGCTGCAAAAGCTCCGTTACGCCTTGGATAGGCAATCGCCTCGTAACGAAGAGGTGATCTTCACCTCTCAGGATGTTGAGTATGAAGCTACATTCACCGATATTCCGTACGGCGGATGGAAGCTTGTCTGGCTAGCTCCTCTGAACAGCATCAATAAAGGCGTGGAACAATCGTATCATCTTACGCTGCTGATTGCGCTGGCCAGTCTTGCGGCCGCCCTGGTCATCGCGTTTCCGGTCATGAAATTTGTTCTGATGCCCTTGTACAAATTAAAAGAAGGCATGAGACGCCTCAGCTGCGGGGATTACTCCCCCATCGATATTAAACACAGCAACGATGAAATCGGCTTTCTAGTCACACGCTACAATCAGACACTGGTGGAATTACAAAGGCTGGAACAAGAGGTTTACCAAAGCAAATTAAAAGAAAAAGAGCGCGAACTGCTGCAGCTGCAAGCCCAGATTAATCCGCATTTTTTGTTCAACACGCTGGAAACGGTTGAATCATACGCCGCTCGTAATAACGGTGAAGCGGTCGGAGAGATGGTGCAGTCGGTCTCCAAAATGATGAGATACAATGTCAGGAACGACGGCGGATGGTCCCCCCTAAAAGATGAACTCTCATATATTAAGAACTTCCTGAAGATTCACTACTACCGCAACGGCAGCGATGTCTACGCCGAATTCCTGGTGGACCCGGCGTGCTTGGACATTCCGGTTATGAAACTAAGCATTCAACCGTTTGTCGAAAACGCCATTAAATACGGCTGGAGCCCGAGCATGAGTGTCGATGAGTTCCTGGTCACGATCCAAGCCGAGCTCAAAGGGGATTTATTGTATATTGCGGTCCGCGATACGGGGGGCGGTATACCCGCAGACATCCTGGCAAAGCTGACACCATTGATACAGTCAAAAGGTGAAGTTATTGATCCCTATTTTCAGAAGCACACCGGCATCTACAATGTATACCGCCGTTTTCTGCTCGCTTATAACAATGAGATTGACTTCAACATCACAGCGGTTCCAAGCGTTGGCACACAAGTCGAAATGTATGTGCCTTACCGCCGGCAAGTTGCCGCGGCTCCACAGCAGCCGCTGGCGGCCGCCGCGATAAAATGAGCCCAGTGATGGGCTCTAGAACCGGGCATATAATTTTTCCAATTTGGCAGCCGTTCTGCGCCAACTGAACCGGCTGAGTGCCGTGCGCCGGGCTGCGCCGCCCATTTTTTTCGCCGCCCTCCGGTTCCTCGCAAGCTCGATGATAGGGAGCGCAAACTTGAGCGGATTCCGGTAGTCGTTGATCAGATAGCCGTTTTGCCGATGCTTTACAATTTCTTTGATGCCGCCGATATTGGACGCTATAACAGGCACACCTGTAGCCATGGCCTCCACATTGACGAGGCCAAACGCTTCATGCCTCTGCGAAGGGCAAACGAAACAATCCGCTGCGCGGTAAATGCGGTGGATGTTGTCATGTCGGATTTTGCCCATGAATCTTGCCGGAACACGCAGGCGTCGGGCGTGGGCCTTCAAGCTGCCGACATAACTCCTACTGCCCCTACCCGCTATCAACAGCCGCGCGAATGGTACCACCTTTCGCACTATGCTCATCGCGTCGAGCAGCACATTCACACCTTTGCGTGGAATCACTCTTCCGGCGAACAGCACGGTGAACGAGCGGCGCACCTTATAGGTTCGTTTACTTCGCCATTTTTGCTGCGTCGTAGGTGTGCTGAACCTCGCCAGATCTACCCCGAGATGGACCGTACGTATGACATGCCGGCAGATTGGAAACATTCGGCTTAAATTTTGCTTCAGCGACCGGCTGTTGGCAATGATCAAATCGGCGTGCCGCAAGCTGTCGGCAACCTTCTGTCTCCGCGGCACAAACGTTAATGAATGGAGAAATAAAACTACCGGGGTGTGCGGTGCAGCCGACTTTACTTGCGCCATACAATGAGGCCGGTTATCCACTTGAATGACGTCGAACGTCTTGTCTCTTATATACTCCAGTACAGAAGCGGTATATTTCTCCTCGGTGCCTGTCGGCACGCGAATAATAGTCACATTGCCAATCCGGCTTGTTCCACTCAAATGAGGCGATTGTCTGCTCACAATCGTTACCTCATGCTTTTGGGCGAGGCGCCTCGCGATGGCAAGTATACATATTTCCACCGAACCGCTGCCAGGAACGGGGATCTGTTCGGGAGCGACCATCAAAATACGCAAAGTTATCACCTCACGGTTGGGGAATCGACAAGAGATGTTCGCTGATCTATGTATACTATGCCGACACTGCCTAACCTGTCTGGGAATTGACCACTTTTTGTGCGGCAGCTTTAAAGGGCTCACCGCCTTCATCTCAGTCAGCGCCCCCGCCGGTGCTCATACCGTTGAAAAAACCACACCGAGAAGGTAAGCCAAAAGCCGCTTGCCAAATAGGCTCCTACCACGTCACTGGGGTAATGTACGCCCAAATAAACACGGCTGATGCCGATCACCAGGATCATGGCAGCCGCCGCACACAGCAGTGCCACTCGTGCCGCCTTATTGTGAATATGCTTCCATAGCAGGAAAGTAACAACACCATACACGCTGAACGCTGCCATGGAATGTCCGCTTGGAAAGCTGTAACCACTGGCGTCAATGATACGGTTTATATCAGGTCTCGTTCTCTGAAAGATCGACTTAAGCGCCACATTGAGCAGCGCCGAACCTACGGTCACCCATAAGAAAAAGATCAACTCTCGTCTAAACCCAAGCAGCGTATAAAGAATAAACATGATAAATCCGGAGATGACCACCGCAGGCAGCCCTGCACCAATGAAGGTAAAGAACTTCATCACACTTGTCAGAGCAGGTGAGCGCCACCCTTGGATCCAGCTCATCACGACTGCATCGAATTGTGCCAGCCGCTCCGCGTCAACGAGAAGAGCTACCAGGCCGAAGCCAACCGCGCATGCGAGACTTACGAGAAAGGCTGCAGTGAACTGCCACTTCATATTCATGCTGCAAAAATACCTCCTGATTGGGAATAAAGCCGAGTTTGCGGCTAGTTGCAACGTAACCCCTCTATTTTTGCACAGTTCATTCGAAAAAATCCAGTCCATGCCATAGCACAAAAAACAGCGGCCACTGATTGACCTGCTGTCTGTCCTTACCTTGCCCGCTCTAGCTTTTTTTTATATGATAAAGAGATCGTTTGTTTCTTACAAGAAAGCGGGTGTCTTCTATATGATTGTTAATGAAGCTCAAACCAGCCAGCCAGTCCGTTCTAGAATTAAGACTGCATGGCTGGTATTGGGTATTTTGTTGGTAGCTGCCAATCTGCGGGCTGCCATCACCGGACTCGGGCCTTTAGTGGAAGCGATTCGAGCGGACACGGATCTGTCGAATGCGATCACCGGCATGCTCACTGCTCTGCCGCTGTTTGCTTTCGCCGCACTGTCCCCAATCGCGCCCAAAATCGCTCAACGGATCGGCATGGAGAAGACATTATTCGCAAGCTTGATAGTTTTAACGCTTGGTATTTTAATGCGCTCGTATCCGACGGTATTGACCTTATTCATTGGCACATTCATTATCGGTTTGGCTATCGCGATTGGTAACGTGCTGCTTCCGGGGCTGATCAAACGGGATTTCGCCGGACATGTGGGGGCGATGACCGGTGCATACTCCGTGTCGATGAATATATTCGGCGCCCTAGCCTCTGGCATTAGTGTTCCGCTGTCGGTCGGGGCCGGACTCGGTTGGCGCGGTTCCCTCGCAAGCTGGGCGGTGCTTGGCGGATTGGCCATACTATGTTGGCTGCCGCAGCTTCGGGCACGCCATACATCTTACGCCTCGGCTGCCGGCGGCTCGATCTGGCGCTCTGCCTTGGCATGGCAGGTGACCTTGTTTATGGGATTGCAGTCGTGGTTGTTTTACATCAACGCCACTTGGCTGCCCGAAATTTTGCACCAACGGGGTATGAACGTCGCAGAGGCGGGTTGGATGCTGTCGGCAATGCAATTCGTCAGCCTGCCAACCTCGTTTATCGTTCCAATTCTCGCGGCGCACAGAGCCAGCCAAAGAGGCATCGTGATTGTGACAGTGTTGTTTCATCTGATAGGTTATCTAGGGCTGCTAAGCGGCAACACCTCACTTGTGTGGGTCTGGATTATCTGCATCGGTATTGCGGTCGGATCGAGCATCAGCTTGGCGCTCGCTTTCTTCGGTCTGCGAACACGCAGCGCCCAGCAAGCGTCAGAATTATCGGGCATGGCGCAATCGATCGGCTATTTGCTGGCAGCGTTCGGCCCTATTTCATTCGGCTTTTTCCATGATTTAACCCAGGCTTGGGCGGTTCCGCTGATGACCCTTGTTATCGTAAGCGTTCTGCTGCTAGCCGTGGGACTCGGTGCCGGGCGAAGTGGGTATGTAACAAGCAGCCGTACAGAAGGACCTTCATAACTCAAACGCATCCTCCAGCTTTTTGACCAGCTCCGGAGGCATCGTCCAACCTGTCGCGCCAACATTTTCCTCAATCTGTTCCGGGCGCGTTGCACCAATGATCGCGGATGATACGGCAGGCCGGTTGATCAGCCAGTTTAAGCTGACCTGTGACCGGGTTCTGCCAAGCTCGTCTGCCACCTCCCTGAGCACTCGCAGCGGCTGTTGCAATCGTTGGACGTGCAACCGCATTTTGGCGGCCCGATCCAGCAGCTGCGGATTGCTCTCATCCACCCGGCTGCCCGCCGGTATCCCACAGTCGTATTTACCTGTCAGAATCCCGCCTTCCACCGGACTGTAAATGATCATGCCAACACCTTGATCCACGCAAAGCGGCTGGAGCTCCTTTTCTGCCTCACGGCTGATAAGATTGTATTTGGGCTGCACTGAGATAAAGCTGCATAAGTTTTTCACATCGCTGACCCACAGAGACTTCGCCAGCATCCAAGCCGGAAAATTGGAACATCCGATGTAGCGCACTTTGCCCTGACGAATCAAGTCGTCAACAAGCACGCAGCGTTTCTTCCAGCGGCGTGCCCCAGTCCACAATCATGCGCCTGCAGCAGATCTACATAATCGGTATCAAGCCGCCGCAAAATATTTTCCACTTCCTGCATGATATGTACCCGTGACAGTCCCTCATCATTCGGGCGGTGACCGACACGCTTCACCAGCTTCGTGGCCACGACAAAGTCGGTGCGCCGGCCTTTCATCGCCCTGCCGTGAATCTCCTCCGCTACACCGCCGGTATACCGGTTCGCGTTATCAATGAGATTGATCCCAAGGTCATAGGCGTGGTGGATTAGCCGGATCGATTCTCGGGAGTGACTTTGCCGGGAATGCCATAACGGGGATGCGCACTGCCAAAATTCCAGCAACCAAGACTAATTTTAGAAATCCGTAAGCCGCTGCGGCCCAATCTGCCGTATTCCATTCCACACACGCTCCTTAGTTACATTGTCAGCTGTCAAAAAACGCCGGTGGGTAAGTTAGCTCGCCCTTTTATCTGAGCAAGCTGCCCCGCCCGAATCTCGCGAACCATAAACACATTGTCGGGCACTTTAAACTGTTGCAGGTCCAGTGCGTGAGCTCTCGCGGGGAGAAATCCGAATTTGGGATAGTAACCCGGTGCCCCAATCAGCAGGAGCACACCGTATCCTAGATCTGCCGCTGTTTTCAGTGCAAGCTCGATCAACCTTCCGCCTACGCCCTGCTTTTGGTCATGTTATATTTGATTTGATTAGCTCGATTATAAATAGTTTAAAATGTCGCTGGCGACGAGCGACGCCGCAGAGCGTCTGGCGGCGGCCGCCCGGTCGCCCGCGTCTCCGTGCAAATACACGCCCAGCACGGCCGCTTGAGCCGATGACATGCCTTGCGCCAACAAGCCCGCCGTCATACCGGCCAATACATCTCCCGTGCCGCCAGTAGCCATACCCGGGTTGCCGGTCGGGTTGATGAACACTTCTCCCTCCGGCGTGGCTACCACCGTCCGGGCACCTTTCAGCACAAGCGTGACATTATGCCTCTCTGCATACTGGCGTGCGATATCAATACGGTCCCGCTGAACTTCAGCGGTCTCCTTGCCGGCGAGACGCCCCATTTCGCCCGGATGCGGCGTTAAAATGACCGGAGCTGTGCGGGCCGGCCAACGGCCAAAATCCTGTGCGGAGCTGATCATGTTCAAAGCGTCTGCGTCAAGCACTAACGGGCATGTCGTTGTCTCCCATACCTTACGCAGCCAATGCGAATCGTTCTCCCAGCGTCCAACTCCCGGACCGAACACCATGGCGGATTTGCCCGCCGCCAGTTCAGTCAGGTGCTCAGCACGGACTTCCCGCCAATCTCCTAGCCCGCCGTCGGGCAGTCCCCGCAGCATGGCCTCAGGCAATCGTCCGAGCATCGGATCGAGCAGTTTGTCCGGCAGCGCCCACGTGACCAGCCCGCTGCCCGCCCTCAGGGCCGCCATAGCGCACAGTAGTCCGGCTCCGCCCATGGGCCTGCTGCCTGCCGCTACCAGCACATGCCCATAAGAGCCTTTGTGCGCATTGGCATTCCGTGCCCAGTGCCTATCCACGTGCAGTTTGTCTGTGAGCAAACGTTCATTGGTCCGGAACGTAGAAACGCCTACTCTGGCAGCTGTGTCCCGAGGAATACCAATAAAACGCACCACAACTTGTCCCGCGTACGCTGCGCCGGGCTGCTGCTCAATACCCCTCTTAGTGAAACCCAAGGCGACAGTTATAGTCGCGTGAACGCATGGATCATGCACGGCACCAGTATCTGCATTTAGCCCGCTTGGGACGTCAATCGCGAATATCGGCAGCCCGCTAGCATTCGCCGCCCGTATTAGCGACGCGATATTGTCTCGGGGCGTTCCACGGCTGCCCGTGCCCAATAAAGCATCTATGATGCCGTCAAAATCATCCCAATGCATCATCGAGTCAGAATCATAGATATCGAAGGGGATGTTCAATTTCTCAGCAATGGCGCGCTGAACCGCCGCATCGCCGGCCAAATCCGCCGGATCGACGGCGTAGATCAACCTAACCTCGCGCCCTGCGTCCAACAAGTGCCGGGCCGTCACGATCCCATCAGCCCCGTTATTGCCCTTGCCAAGCAGAATTGCGACCCTTTGCAGAGCTGGTTGGTTGTAAGATAGCACTTCCTCAGCGACAGCCCTGCCTGCGTTTTCCATTAGTACCAGTGCAGGAATACCAATCTGCTCAATGGTATAACGGTCCATTTCTCTCATTTCCTTTGATGTAACTACATACACCTCGGCTTGACCCCTCCCTATTCGCTATTCAGCGTTGAAAGCATTTCCATATATTATAGCATATCAGCCGTTATTTGGGCCTTCTGCCGGCCACGACCGGGCGGGCGATTGCACTTTAGGCGCGTCATTAAGACGATGCGTGAATGTTCGACAGAGTGTGGACGCTCGGACGCTAAACAGCTGCGAAGGCACCGATGCTCGCGTGAAGCAGCGCTCTTCTGCGTCCGGACAGCATCAGCGCGTGAACATCCGAGTATGTCAGCTGTTCTATGTGGCGCGCGTGGTTCCGGCATCTGAGTCATTCTGGCCGTGGACTGCCACTCCAGTCTAATTCATGGTCGGTAGGGGATTTTTTGGAAACTATTACTTGACTACGAACAAATGTTTGGTATAATTAAACATACAGAACTAATGTTCGTATTATGTGAGAGGGGTGTAGACCGTTGCGGGTAACAAATATGAGGTTTATTGAGCGCGATTACTATAAACATTTAATGATGACCAACAGCGAAGAGATGACAGAAAGCCAAATTGACAAAATTTTAGATACAACTTCTTACACGTGGGCTGATTTGACTTTTAAATTTTTCGAGAACGGATCGATGACCATCATAGATAACCACACGGATCTGCAATTATCTCTCAGCGACCTGCGAGGCGCGGCGTACGACTTCTACGTGCGACAGAGAATTGGTATGATCCGTGCTAACCTGGAAGCAAAAATATTGCAAAGCGCTTCTTAAAATAAAATCGAAGACCCCTGTCCATTGCCCCACTCAATACTTGTGGCGCGGACAGGGTGCCTCAATCGAAGTTCGTTGCCAGCGCGCAGTCAGGTCCAGACATCCTGATGGTCATGGGTTTGAATATGTCCGCGCTCGTCCAAATCGACATGCTCACTGTTATCATCGATTCTCAGACCGGGACGGTCATGAGCTTCAATGTCTTCCTCTACAACTGAGTCGACTTGATCATGCTCTTCTTCGAATTTCAGCGTATCTTTTTCCATGCAGCGGACCTCCCCTGTCAAGTTGGTAGATATTATAATGGCCTTTTGCACAGATAATTATGTACATACAAAAAGCAGCTCTCCCGGTAGATCAGGCGAGCTGCAATTTTTTGAGCTTACGTCCGTATTTTTGCGACCAAAATTTGTTGAACAACGTTTCAACCATTCCTACCTCAGCGGGATTCAAGTTCATGATCGAGAGATAGGCGTTTGTCTTGGGGTTCCTGCGGAACTGCTGCCACGTCAACAGCGTACCGTCCTTTACCGCTTTGTCAATCGACATGGAAATCCACTTTTTGATGCCTCCGGTGCAGATCTTGAACTCATTTGGCATGAAATACTGCTCCGATTCAAGGATTTCCGGCTTCAATTTTACTAATTGCGCCGCGTTAAGAGCATCATCCAAAGCAGAGTGGTGTTGACCAAGCGCCGTCAGGCCGTGAGCTTCCAACGCCTGCTGCAGACCGCCGTCGTAAAACTGAGTCAAATCGATCAGGCGGTTAAGCCACTGATTGTCCAAGCTGTTCACTTTGCAATCCACGAACAGATTAAAAAAATCACTGCCGCCCCAGGCGAACAACTTGTAGTCATCGCCGCAGAAATCAATAAAACGGCTTATGACGTCGGTAAAACAGTCGCTCTTTTGCAGCGTGGCTTTTTCGATGCCGCAGAATTTCAAAGCAAAACGGTTGACTTCAAACTTCGGTTTGATGTAGCTCTGAAAGGTATCTATAATATTCAAATTTCTATCCAATTTAACCGCACCGATTTCGATGATTTCCATTGGATAGATATCATAATGTTTTCTGCCGTTAAATTCGAGATCCATAACAATATAATTCATAAGCAACTACCTCCTTTACAACAATACCATGCCAACGAGCCAAAACCAAAGAACTTTTCGTTACCAAGTGCACAATCATCCGCCATCACAGTAAAAAGCAGGATTGTACCTGCGGCGAATTCATGGATTTCATGTATAATGGGTTATATATCAATTTCATACATACAAGGAGGAATCTGCCTATGTTCACGACGCCGCTGGGACGCTTTCGTTTCGTAGCACTGTATGAAGGGATTTCGTTTCTGGTGTTACTTGGGATTGCGATGCCGTTAAAACATTTTGCAGGCTGGCCGATAGCTGTAAAAGTAGTTGGCATGCTGCATGGTGTGCTGTTTATCTTGTTCATGCTGACATTAGCGCATGTGAGCTTTGCCCAACGTTGGTCCGTGGTGCGCGTGGTTGGTGCTATCATCGCCTCGCTCATACCTTTCGGTACGTTCGTACTTGATGCGCGACTGAAACGAGTACCATAAGTTTGTACCGGCTACTCGGTTCCTTATAGAAGCCGGGTACGTGAGCTGGAGCATGAATCTGTCGACGGGTACCTACTTTCTGTTCGCCGAATGATTGAACCGGAGCGTGTGTTTGGACAAATGAACGGCAACCGAAACTTCCGGCGATTTCTGCTTCGCGACTTACGCAAACTGAGTCTCGATGTTCGGGTGGCGTTCACTGGCCCATAAACTGCTCATGTGGGCGATGATGAACCAAAAAGCGTGAGCTTAGGGGCCATGTTCCCCCAAGCTCACGCCTTTGTCACTTAAAACTTCGAAAGACGAGGGCGACCAATTGCAGTGAAGCACTACTTTTGGGACGGCCCCTTAGCTTGAAGCGTATACCGCAGGATCGCTACTCCTGGACCGTTTTCATCTCCAGTAGGTCGCACATCATAGCAATCGCCTCTTCTTCATCTGTGCCTTTGGTTTGAATTCTCAATTTTGTTCCGGTGCGAAAGGGGAGCAGCAGCATGCCAAGAATACTTTTTGCGTCAAGTTGGATATCCTGCTCTTCAAATTTAATCTTGATGTCCGAGCGGAAAGCGCCTGCCTTCAAAGCGATTTCCTGTACGTACTGCGCCGGCAAGTCCTGATAAATTTGGATCTCGTGTACTCTCATTGCTCTACCTCCTTTAACTACAGGCTGTTCGGCAGATGATGTCTCGCGTATATCCACATGTTACAACACAATTCGCCGCATGAACAGTACAAGTAATCGTTTTCATTCATTTTCATTTTCTCACTCGCAGTGTTAGGTCCTTAATTGGCTTTTTGCAGCGCTGATTATCTTCTCATACTGTTCGTCGTCTTCCTCCAGTATTTCTTCGACTTGATCAATCTCTTCCTCGCCGCCGGACTCGTTTAAAAAATTCAGGCTGTATGACCAATTGTTTCCATTTTTACTGTATAAAGTGATTTCGTATGGCTGCTTGTGATTCTCCACCGTAAACTCCACTCGTCCTATGTAACCATCCTCTTTGCTGTGCTCCATACCTGCATTCAATACTGAGATCATTTCCCTAACACATCCTTTCTGCTAAATACATGCGTGACCGCCAAGCAAGCTCACAATCTCCACGCTTAGTCTGCGTCATCCGAGCATTGTCTATGTCGTCCTGACCGGAACTGTAATCCCTCCGACGCATGTGACTGGTGCCTACGCTCATCCATATTTTGCCCACACACATAATTTCTGCAACCATACCACCCGTAAGCATCGCCGGCGTCGGCTGTATAGCTGTGGCTCACGTAACCGTATCGTCATCCGGCTATTCTTCTCTCTCTCACTCCACCTCGGCAGCCAACTGTATGGCTGTGGCTGCACGTAACCATATCGTCATCCGGCTGGCTGCTTTCTCTCTCCATCTCCTCGTCCGGCATCCAGCTGTATGGCCGTGGCTCCACGTAACCGTATCGTCATCCGGCTATTCTCTCTCCATCTCCACCTCGCGACATCGGCATCCAAGTGTGTGTCCGTCCACCCGCCGCAAACGGCATCCTACCAGATGCCTTCTCGTGCACTGCACCACATCACATTGGCCAAGCTCCATGCAGAGTAGCACAACTTTCCATCCAGTGGCCCCTGCTTTATAATAAAACTGTGCGCTTATTGTCGCAATCATTTCACCCGAGGTGCTGAAGCTGTGAACGTATTAAAAGTGAAAGACCGCCAAGAACTGGACAAAAAACTTCCGTTGATGCCATGGTACGTTGAAAAATTCATCAATTATAAACTGCCCGACTTGTCTCCTTCCTCTTTGTTGGAATATTTGCGCGATTACGAGATGTTTTTCTCGTGGCTGTTGGCCGAAGGGCTCGCTCAAGCAGACTCCTTGAAGGAAATACCGATTGAAGCCTTGGAGAAGCTGCATATGGAGAGCATAGATAACTTTCGTATGTTTCTGTTGACCCGTAAAACAAATGCAAACAGTAAAACTACCGTTGCCCGCAAACTGTCTTCCCTCCGTTCGCTGTTCCATTATCTTAGCCAAATTGCTGAGGATGAGAACTTCTACCCCTTGCTGAAGCGCAACGTGATGGCCAAGGTTGAAATCAAGCGCGTTTATAAACCAAAGGACACCGCGGCGAAGCTGGAAGGAAAGCTGCTGCAGGACAACGAAATCCGTGAATTTTTGCAATATGTTCGCATAGGCTACGGTGCGGATGTATCAAATAACAAGCAGGCGCTGTATTCGTACCATAAAAATAGAATCCGGGATTGCTGTATTGTTAGCCTGATTCTGAATTCGGGCCTGCGCGTCTCAGAAGTTGTAAATCTTAATATAGACGACCTTGACATGAAAAAGCATCTCGCCCACGTTTATCGGAAGGGTAAAAATGACGAGTCATTCAAAACACCGGTATACTTTCGACAGGAAGCTGTGAGGGATTTAACCAGATACCTGGAACTGCGCAGCGTGCAATATAAGGCGCCGAAAAAGGAGAAAGCACTCTTTCTCGCCATCGCCAACGGAAAACAAGAAGGTGAGCGCATGACAAAGCGGGCGATCCAGGAGATGGTCATCAAGTACGCAAAGCGATTCGGCAAACCTTACTTGTCCGTACATAAGCTGCGGCATTCGTTTGCGACCGATTATTATATGCGCAACGATTTGTACAAAACACAAGAGCAGCTTGGCCACGCCTCACCGGAAACAACACAGATATATGCCCATTTGACCGACAAAACAATGGCTGAAGCAATTGATAAGCGGAAAAAGTGATTATGAACTGTGGGTGCAGTCAGACGCCATGCGCAGCGTTTCATCGCACGGTGCCGACCCGCGCTATGGAGGCGTGGAGAGCAGCGCGTGAGCGGCAACCTTTATCAATCTGCGAGTGCAGGCAGACGCCGTGCTCGCAGTTTTTCGTTGCACGCCGCCGACCCGCGCTAATAGATCGCGTGAGCAGCGCTTGGCCGGCAATAGCGCATGTGGCTAAGACACCTGCGTCGCCAAAGGGCGTACGAGACGGGCTGAATTTTGGCGTAGAACCCCTGAAAATGCCGAAAATACACGAATATTGTAACGGATCATTCATTTTTCTTGTATCATGGTTTTTCGTGATGGAGGTGCAACAAATGAGCATTACCAAAGTAAACCTGCAAAATAAGCTGGAGCGCTGGAAGCAGATGGCGAGTCAGCTCATTTCCGGCTCGGAGGAAACCAGCCACAGCATCGAACTTGACCCTGCCATACTTGACAAATGCCGCCTGGCAGCGGAAGAACGGCAAACGACGGTCAACCACATTGTGAATGAAATTTTGGAACAACATTGGCTGAAGAAGAACAATGAGCTTCCTACGATGATATCCCGCGAGCAAATGGATCGTAATCCCTTATTCTTGTTGGATGCGCTGACGCAGCGAGAACTCAAACCGTTTGGAGAGACCCAATATGAACAATCTTGAACAATTGAAGTATGAACAAGCCGTATTCGTCGACGAAACCGCGTTCGCGTCATTTATGGACCCCACGGACCCGTATTACGCGAAGGCCCGCTCATTATTTTTGGATTTAGATGATCTGGAAAGACCGCTAATTACCACCAATTATGTTTTAGTGGATGCCCATCAATGGTTGAAAAATCAATGTGGCTATGAGCACGCACAATTCTTTCTGGACACACTCGAGAAAGCGTTAGCCAAAAATACGCTGACCATCATTTCCGGTTGCCCTGAATATGAACAGGAGTCACGTCGCTTGCTCACCGACTGCCCCGACCTTCGCTTATCGCTCAGTGAGGCATTGACTGCAGTGGTTCTCATCACACACCGGATCAAACGAATCTTCACGTTTAATCCCAGCTTCATTTTCCTCTCCAAACTGGACGCAGGTATCAAGGTCATGCCGAGCATAGTCTAGTCGACTATTTAGCACGTTAATAATCAAAGGAGCAGATGTTGCTTTTTTCATCGGTACCATTAGTGCTGGTTGTTTTACCGGTTGGTGCGCTAATAGGGCACCACACTACAGGCAAAAAGTGAGCCGCTCAGCGGCTCCGATTTTTTTACTCCAGGATTATTCTTTCGCATCTGTCATATCGATAAACAACACCCTGCTCACAGGAAAGACTTCTCCAGAAAACTCTAAGTAAGCGGATTAGGACTTCAAAACATCGTGATCTACGTATCGCTCACCATTCAATTGACTGATTACGTTAACCGCAACCTTGGCACCGTCACCCGCAGTGATGATTGTGTGCACACTCACTCCCGCCGCTGTGCCTGCTGCCCAAATGCCATCTACGGAAGTTTTGCCTTCAGCATTAACGTCATAAATTGTTTTGATCCTCGGCTCGGTCCCCGGCTTTGTCGCCACTCCAATAGACTCCGCCAGATCAGTTAAAACACCGGTTGCAAGGATGATATATTTCCCTTCATAGCTGCCTGCTTCGGTGGATACGGTGAAGCCTTGTGCGGTGCGTGAGATTTGCGTCGCCTTTCCCTGGACGAACTCAGCGCCAAATTTTGCAGCCTGCTTGCGCCCCGTTTCCAATAGATCAGGACCTGATATTTCTGCGACCCCGTAATGATTCTCCATCCATGCTCGTCGGGTCATGCTTTGATCACTGTCGATTACCAATGTCTTCTTGCCCGCTTTCGCCAAAAATAACGCTGCACTCGCCCCTGCCGGACCAGCCCCGATGATAACGATTTCATACATACATAACATCTCCTCTCATATTCTGAATATGTGGAAGTTGGAATAAACTAGCTACCTTAAATGGTACACATGCACAGATTTAAAGTCAAAGCCTGAGTGCTAAATGACTTCCAATTCGTTAGCATTGTATCTATTTATACACATTAAAATTTTAACATGTAAAGTAAAACATATCTTGATTTCGTGCTGTACTGCCATGTACACTGAGAAGATTAAGCACCAGATAAGGAGAATTTTACCTATGAATTTGCGATCCCCGTATGTTTTACTAGTCACTGCTACCTGTCTCTGGGGCGGTAATTTCGTGGTGGGAAAAGTACTCGTCACTGAAGTGCCTCCCATTCTATTAGCCACTATACGCTGGTGCATCGCTCTGTTGGCGTTGGTGCCTTTCTGGGGTCGCGCGATGTGGTCACAGCGTAAGATCATGACTGCTCATTGGAAAACGGTGTTATTTTTAGGGCTGACCGGTGTGGCTGGGTTCAACACACTTACATATGTAGCGGTGCAGTACACAGGATCGATCAATGCTTCACTGATGAATGCCGCAACACCCGCTTTAATCATTCTTATCTCAATGGCGGTGCTGCGCGAAAGGGTGAGCGCGACTGTAATTCCTCCTATCCTGTTATCAATAGTGGGTGTGCTATGGATTATCAGCCGGGGAAGCTGGCAGGCTTTTACCAACTTAACGTTCAACGCAGGTGATTTATGGATGGTGGCTGCCGTGATCTGCTGGTCATTTTATTCGGTCGGTATGAAGAAAGCCGCCGGTAAATTCTCAGCGAATGCATTGTTTTTTTGGCAGATTGTGGTGGCCGTGATTGTTCTGCTGCCCGCAGCAGTTATTGAGACTGTAGTACGTCAACCGGAACTGCATTTCTCCGTGGGGCTCATCTCGGGCTTACTGTTCATCGGTGTACTCGCCTCACTTGTTGCCTTTACCGCGTGGAACCAGGCGATCGCCATGATCGGACCGTCTCGCTGCGCCGGCTTCCTGAACCTAATTGCTTTGTTCAGCGCCATTTTCGCGCTAACGTTCACCGGTGAGCGAATACATCTATACCACCTGCTCGGAGCCGCGCTAGTTCTCGCTGGCGTGTATGCCAGCAACCGGGCGTTAAAAGCGGCACCGAACCCCAGCACCACTCGAGTCATGGACTAACACTGCCGCCATAGGCTGCTATTTTTTTCGTTCTAACAAATATGCTAATACAACACAAGCCCGAGCTTTTTTACTCTTTGATAAGGGATGATAGAATCAATGGTTAACAACCCATGGGTACGATTAGCACAAGCGGAATCCGAGCAGGAGCTGGTGGAGCTGCAAAACGACGTACGCGCCGGCGGATACTCGGCTTTTCATCTACTGCTCGAGGGATGCAAGCGATCCCTGAAAGAAATGCAAGATGACGAGGTGGAACAGCTGCAGCGGCAGTTAGCCACGGCCAGACGGCTGTTTCCGGACCCCGGTGCATTCAGCCCTTCATGGCTGCACATCTGGACAGAATTGGAACAGATGCTAGCGATAAAGTCCCGCATAATGCGCACGATTTCAAAAGAGAATCGGGACGGCGAGTGGCAGGTGATACTCGATAACCCGTACACGATCCACGAAGTAGTGTGCCATCCCGGTCTTTCCTTTGGTGAGGCGGCCTATTTGTACAGTTATTTTCGCCCGGGTCTGGAGAAAAATGAATATCTACGACTGCAAAAAATTCAAACCATGGTAACTGATGTCGGTTCTTAACGAGCGCTAGCCCGGGGTGTCCTGTAAAAAGCCCGAGTGTTCGACACCGTACAACGTCTCTCCCATGGTGTGTACGCCACACTTCAGTTTCGTATGTCGAAACAATTCCGTTCCTATCGACTCTTGCGGTTGCCCGGGAAATGTAGCATCGGCGGGAAATAGCAGACACCACACACGTCGTTCGGGCACGTACATTGATTCGCTTTCACACATCCTGGCCGCCACGAACGAGTTACCATGCAAAGAGTGATGCGTTTCCCTCACGTCTTTATATTCTGGCCCATACCGCATTCACTCTTTCCCGGAAACCCTCAAGCAGTGATAGAGCCTCTGCACCCGCGGGCGAGACAAACGCGGTCCACATGAGAAAGAAAGTCAAGCTGATGCATATGCTCTCAACCAAAAACCCGCTAAACTTACCGGTGCTCATCAACGGTACACGCCACTTCCATTTCAACGGAGGCAATGGTTGAATCCCTTGTTTTGTCAGAACATCGCACAGTAGGTGCAGCGAATATGAGATCACGCCGGATGCCCAGAACGAATGGCCGAGCCGGCCGGACGCCACATACAGCAACCCGCCCCAAATCAACACCCCATACATCGAATGGGTTAATCCCCGGTGCGGCAGCACAGCGCATACCATCAGCAGCGCTCCTATCGTTAACCACCACGGACTGAGGGCGAAGCCTATGTAAAGCAGCAGCCCGCCTATGGATGCCATTAGCAGCTGTCGGAACAACCGTTGGTGCACTATACATACAGCGATCATCATTACACCAAGGCCGTAGCTGTACGGGGTGTAAAATGACCGATAATAGGAATAAGCCAAAAAGCCGACGCCGAACGCCACCAAAAGCAGCTTGAGTTTGCTCAACAGCCCTTTTGGCATGGTCTTCTGCAGCAGCAAACTGTTCGGTTCGTCAATGTCGGGCAGCAGGGAGCTGATTATGGCTACGGCTGCAGAAGGCAGGGTGATGCCCTGCCCCGTGAGACTAAGGATAGACAGGGTCATACCCGAACTCACGATCAAGTGCGTTCTTCCCATCATGCGTCAATGTACATCCTTTCCGATGAGTTAGGGCACGGAGCACAATCCCTTTTAATAAATATCATACCACATTTTCCACCTTTAGGCGAACATATATTCTTATGCTGAGGTGAATCCAGCGCACACAGGACCGCAGCAACAAAAAACCGCCTCCAACGAGACGGTTTCTCTGATACGACGGCTCCGTATTTCAAGCGCTCTTGCTCTCCATCATCTTCGCCTCCCGCCAGTTCCCCCAAACGTAATAGCAGATCGACAACACGATCCCGATGCTAAAACCTATCGGAAAACTCCACCAGATGGCGTCCAAGCCGTATTCCGCTCCAAGGTAATAAGACAGCGGAATCCGCACGCACCAGAGCGCCAAAAAGGTTGTCAATAGCGGTACCATCACCGCGCCGGTCGCCCGAACAACGCCCGACACCACGAATGTCACGCCGAACAGGATAAACGCCCACAAGGTGATCGAGTTGATCCGCATCCCGATTTCAATCGCCTCCTGCTCCTGCAGGAATAGACTCAGCGCTTCCCGGTTGAACAAATAGATCAACCCTACCAGCAACCCCGTCATGATGAAATTGATCATAATACCAATAATAGTTGTTTTGTGCACACGGTCCCAGTTTCCGGCCCCCACGTTTTGCGCCGCAACCGTGGATACCGCGCCTCCGATGGCCATCGCCGGCATTTGAATGTAGCTTGACAGCTGCATCGCCGCTCCAAAAGCGGCAGTGGCGACGGAGCCGAAGCTGTTAACCAGATTAATGATAGCCAAAGCACTAGTTGACACAATTAACATCTGCACTCCCATGGGCAGTCCCTTTTTCACCAGCGCGCCAATGATTTGAGGATCGAACCGCACGTAGTGCAGTTCAGCCCGGGTGAGCCGGAGGAAATGCTTTCTCATGTACAAATACGCGATCAGGCAGCTTAGGCTGACGAACTGGGCAATTACCATAGCCATAGCGGACCCGGCAATACCGAAAGCCGGCACCGGCCCGAGCCCGAAGATGAGCAGCGGATTCAAAGCGATATCAAGCGCCGTCGAAATTAGCAGAAAGTAAAAAGGGGTTTTTGCATCTCCCGCCCCGCGCATAACCATCATCAGAACGTTATAGCCGTACATGAACGGCAAACCGATAAAAATTATACGTAAATACGATGTTGCGTAGCCCAGCGAATCGGGAGGTGTATGCATGCCCTGCAAAATGTAGGGCGACAAAAATAACCCGAGCACCGTAATCACTATAGCAATCCCTATGAAGAACAAAGCGCTGGTCCCAACCACCCTCTTCGTCTGCCGTTCATCTTTTGCGCCCACGCTCTGCGCTATCAGTATGGTCGCCGCCATACCGAGGCCAAAGACGAGACTAAGCAGGAAGAACATGATGTTATTCGCATTCGATGTGGCTGCGAAAGCGCTCTCACCCAGGTAGTTGCCTACCCAAATGGCGTTAATAGTACCGTTCAGCGACTGCAGCACGTTGCCCATCAACACCGGCAGGGCGAACCATATTAACCGTTTGCCGATGGGGCCTTCCGTCAGTGCGGTGCTCATGTGGTGAGCCATCCTCATCTCTCCCTTGGAAAGTGAAAGGCAGGCCGCCCTTCTCATCTCAATGAAATGAACCGCAAAACATTACACCCGCCGTATCATAAATGAAGAAGCGAAAGCGAACAAACTGACTATGCATCCGTATAAAAATAAGGAGTGAAAGCCGACGTAGAAATCACTTGTTTTTGTTAGAATCGCACCCATAATAGTTACTCCGACGGCCGTTCCGATATTTCTGGAGAACAGCTGCAGTGAAGTGGAAATCCCTTTCTCATGCGGCTGGACCAGCTGCTGCGAGCCGATCGTGGATACAGTTGATATCAACCCAAAAGCTAAGCCTTGTGCGATCATTGCGGCGAAAATATACGTGAAGCCGGTGCCCTGTTTTAGCGCAAGCAGCATCATGCCGGAAGCAACCAGAATAATATTTGCGGTAATGAGTAATTTGGAGTATCCCCATCGCATAATCCATTTGCCCGCCGGCACAGCCACGGCCATCCAGCCGAACGACATGCCAAGCAGCGCCACACCGCTCGCAATTAACGAATAGCCCTCTTTTTGCAAAAACATTGGAATATAGCTGGATACACCGAAGAGAGACAGACACGCGAGAAACGAATTGACAATCATCCAGGCAATCGGAGGGTTACGGAACAGTGACAACGGCACAATCGGTGAAACATGCCGCTTTTCAAACACATAGAAAACGCAGAGAGCGACTGCCCCGGCTGCCCCGTACCATACAGCATACTGTTGAACAACGGCAGTAAGAAGCAGCAACCCTACTCCCAAGGCGAAAATTAGCGCCCCGAATATATCTACCTTAGCTTTTTTCGGCTCATACGCTTCCTGGTACGCGGCAAGGAGCACCACTGAAACGATGCAAATGGGAATGTTAATGAAAAAAATCCACCGCCAGCTAGCGTACTCCACGAACAGCGCGCCCAGCATAGGCGCCAGTATAGCGGACAACCCCCACATAGCGGTAAAAAAAGCCTGAATTTTGCCTCTTTTCTCCACAGAAAACAGATCCCCGGCGATAATCGCAGGAAATGGCATCATAACCCCGGCTCCAATTCCTTGTACCGCCCGGTAAATAACAAGCTGGAGCATCGAATTCGCGAAGCCGCACAACAATGAGCCAAACAGGAACAAAATAATGCCGATCGCAAATATCTTTTTACGCCCATAAATGTCCGATATGCGTCCAGCCACCGGAGACACGACTGTCGACATAACCATATACGACGCGAAGCTCCAGGCGTACAGCTCAAAATTGCCAAGCTCCTGCGCAATGACGGGCATGGTCGTATTGGCAATGGTAGTGTCCATCGACGCGACCAGCATGGCTAAGACGATACTGACCATAACGGGCAGCTTGCTTTTAGCGGTTACTGTTACCGCCTTTGCCGTTTCAACTGACACTTCAATGCCTCCTTTGACGTCATTTTATGAAATTTTTTACACATGAACCAAGAGTACCATATCCGCCGCAAAAAAAGACCCATTTGCATGAATGTTTGCATGAAATGAGTCGATCGTTATTCGTGGTCCTCAGGTCACCGCATTTAATCCGCCGTATTTGGAAATGGCCAGCAGTAAATCCTTTAGAATGGGCAAGATAAGCTGTGTGCCGCCCATAGGAAACAGGCCGCTGCGGTTATGCAGCACGGCTTGTCGCGCATAAACACGGTAATGTGGAATCCCCGCGGACATATTTATAATTTCCTCGCCGGAAGCACGGCGGTTATGGAACGTCACGGCCTTGACGCCAGCGGTATCAAACGGCACAATACTCAAGATATCTTCCAGCTTAATATGATAGTTGGCATGAGGCTTTTGGTAAATGAGCTCCTTGGTCGATACGGTGATACCGAAATCCCTTTTCTTGTGGGAAATTTTCAGATCTCCGTCAATCGCTTTGATTGAAATGAAATTTTCATTCACGGTGGCTCCTCCTTTTCACACACAGCTGTGGGATCGCGCTGCTTGTCACAGAGCATACCATAAACCGCGGCCGGAAACTATGGTACATACAAGAAAAGCCCCAATCACGCCGCAGCCGTCGGACGAACTACATTCAGCCCGGTCGCGGGAGACGTGAAGAACGTTTTGCCGGTTGCTCCTCGTGTTGGTTCGCCGTTTATGCTACAATACGATTTTACAAAAGTTTGAGCAGGAGGTTCTAATATCGGTATGCTTATCATCGGTATCGCAGGAGGCACTGGATCTGGCAAAACAACGGTAGCGCGTTCGGTGATCGAACAGCTCGGAAGCAGCCAAGTGACTTTCATTTCCCAAGACAACTATTATAAAGATCATAACCAAATGGAGCTGAGCCAGCGGGAGAAGATCAACTATGACCACCCACTCGCATTCGACAACGAATTGCTGCTGCAGCATCTAATCCAGCTAAAAAATCATCACAGTGTGCAGTCGCCGGTGTACGATTTCGCGACCCATTCCCGTTCCGCAAAAACGATAGAGCTGCGACCAACACGCATTGTCATACTGGAAGGCTTACACGTGCTGTCGGACGAGCAGATTCGTGGTGTGCTCGATATAAAAGTATTTGTGGACACCGATCCGGATGTCCGCATTTTACGGCGTGTACTGCGGGATATTCAGGATCGAGGCCGCTCCATCCAATCTGTATACGATCAGTATTTATCTACAGTCAAGCCAATGCATGAAGCGTTCATCGAGCCGTCCAAAAAGTATGCCGATATCATCATACCGGAAGGCGGACATAACGAAGTCGGAATTCAGCTGCTTACGATCCTGACGGAGAAGCACTTACACCCGGCCTCTGATTCTCCTGCTCCCAGCGCAGCAGTAGACGCGAGTCGTTCTTGAGTTTGACATTGCACAGCTTCAGCTGATTGTCTGAGAGCTCGAACAAGCTCCATTCCTCGGGAGAGCCGACCGATTGTGACTGCAGAAAAGCCGTTTTTTCCGCGGCCGCGTCTTCTTCGTGATCCCAGTATTTCGTTCCATAATAGGGTAAACGATAACTGTTCACCAATGTGCAGGTGTATATTTGCGATGTGGTGCGATGCTTCAAAACAAATGGCATGCGTTCCTCTCCTATATCACAAAGTAAAAGGCACGATCTCCCTGTGGAGATGGTGCCTTTCTGTTATCTGGCAGCACTGCTGTTACCTTGAGAAGTGAACAAATCCGTCACCCCGGCATGGCCCCCGCCTGGCGTGGCCTTTATATCAGAGATAAGGGCTCTCGTGCTTTGCCTTCAGCATGTTCCAGCGGCGCTCCACTTCCGCTTCAAACATTTTGTACGACTCTTCATATCCCGGCTTGGTCATGTGCTTCGTTTTGCCCATCGTCTTCAACCAGTCGGACAGAGGGATTTTCTTGCTCTTGTCTTCCGGATTGTAGGTGATGGTAGTCACCCCGTGCTCCACTTCATATAGCGGGAAGAAACAGGAGTCCACCGCGGCGCCCACGATATTAGAGCCCTGCTGATCTTCGGACAACCAATTCAGCGGGCATGCTATAAGAATTTTGCCGTAGACTAACCCTTCGTTTTGCGCAAACCACTGCGCTTTCGCCGCCTTTCGCACCAAGTCCTGGGGAAACGCTTCAGAACCGGTAAACACGTATGGAATATGGGTTGCGGCCATGATTTGTGCGGTATCCTTATGATGAAACACTTTACCTCCCTGTTTCGTGCCTACGTTAGACGTGGAGGTTCTGTGTCCCATCGGGGTAGAATAGGACAACTGCGCGCCTGTATTCATGTAGCCCTCGTTATCATACTCCAGAATGATCATCTTGTGATTACGCAGTGCAGCTCCGATTGCCGGACCCATGCCAATATCCATCCCACCGTCCCCGGTAATCATGACGAACGTAAAATCGTCCGGCAAATTCAAGTGAGCCAGTTCGCCTCTGCGCTTGCGTTCCCAGAACATTTCCACAACGCCTGACAGTGTAGCCGCGCCGTTCTGGAACAGATTGTGAATATACGTCGCCTTATGCGCGGAATAAGGATAGCCGGTCGTGACGACCATGGCGCAGCCGGTATGGAACAATGCGACGATATCCCCTTCGATTCCCTTGAAAAAGAGCTCCAGGCCGGAGAAAATACCGCAGCCCGGACAAGCGCCGTGGCCCGGTGCGATCCGCTTCGGCTTTTTCGTTAACGCCCGCAGCGGCGGAATTCGGACATTGAGCTTGCCTGTTGTCTCATCCTGCTTCACCGTGATCAAGCCGCTTTTCAAATCCTCGTATTTCATCGGATTGAGCACCCGCTTCGGCGCCTTCGCCGGATCACCCGCAGTGTGCCCGTAATAGTCAAACGGAACGTCGACTCCGCCTTTAGCGACCGCATCTAGTGCGAATTGGAATAGATTGTGACCGTCTTCCGCATAAAAATCTTTGCCCCCGAGACCGTAAATACGGCTGATCACCATTGTGTTGGTATTACCGTGGGTGAACAGCGCAGCTTTGATCTCGTTCACCATATTGCCGCCATGGCCGCCGTATGAATCCGCGCGGTCGCCCACGGTCAGGGCCTTCACGTTTTTCAATGCGTCGGCGATCGCCTTTTGCGGGAAAGGACGAATCATGTTGGGTGCGATCGAACCCGCTTTAATTCCCTTTTCGCGCAGTTGATCGACCACGTCCTTGATAATTTCCGATGCCGAGTTCAGCAAGAACACTGCTACGTCGGCATCGTCCATCCGGTACAGGTCAAGAATGGGGTAATCCCGGCCGGTGAGTTCGGCATATTCTTGGCGAATCCGATCATACACACGCTCCGCGCTATACATAGCGGCAGACTGCTGGTAACAGTTATTGATGTAGTCCGGTTCATTCATGTACGGCCCTACCGTGATCGGATTGTTCCGGTCCAGCGTATCGGGGAAGCCTGCCGGGGGCTGTGCACCTACGAATGCATGAACATCTTCCCGTTTGGCGAAGGTTTGCACGCGGCGCTTTTGGTGGGAGGTGAAATAGCCGTCCGACGCCACCAACACCGGTAAACGAACCTCCGGATCTTCCGCAAGCTTTAACGCCATCAAGTTCATATCATAGACCGCCTGCGGGTCGCGGCACATTAGAATCGGCCAGCCGGTGTTGAGCGCGTAATAGAGATCGGAATGGTCGCCGTGAATATCCAAAGGGCCGGAGACGGAACGGCAGACCAGATTCATTACCATAGGAAAGCGGGTACCGGATTGTACCGGCATTTGTTCGAGCATGTATAAATATCCGTTGGCGCTGGTCGCGTTGAACACACGCCCGCCTGCTGTAGAAGCGCCGTAGCACACGCCTGCAGATCCATGTTCGCCGTCCGCCGGAATCAGTGTAATGTCATGCTGACCGTTAGCTTTCATCAAGTCCAGAAATTGGGCAACCTCCGTCGACGGTGAAATCGGAAAATAACCCATAATATGATAATTGATTTGGTGCGCGGCATATGCCGCCATCTCGTTGCCCGACTCGTAAACAATACGCTGCTCCACTTTACCCTGCGAAACCTCTTTATTCATCTCGATTGCCAACTGGAACTCCACCTTTCAGTTTGCCTGAGCTTAGATTTGCTTGCGTGGTTACTGCACAGACAAGTCAAAACGATGCGGCACACGGTGAGCCTCGGCGTAGCCGTCCGCCTCCCTTTCACTTGACAGAGCTTCCGTCGGACACGCCTGCACGCACTTCAGACAGCCTTTGCAATACTGGTAATCAATTCCCTGCAAAAACATTTGCGGCCGCCCCTTTTTATCCGCTTGCTCGTCCCAGACGAAGCAGAAATCCGGGCATACGGTATCACACGCCGCGCAATGGATACATTTGTCCTCCTCAAAATGAGGCATCATGCCCGCCCGCGAAATACTTAAATCTTTCAAAATACTGTTGCCGGGATTCGTGATTGTGCCGCCCATCGGTTGGGTTGCAAAACCCAGCACAGGCGTATCCATGCGGATAAAGCTTGGCATCTGGTCACCTGCAGGCAGCTCAAAGCTTTGAAATATCACTTCATTGTAACCCCTTTCAAAAGTGTTGAGTGCAGGCTGCACGGCGAGTGGATACTTCTTTTCGAGCGACTTTCGGATGACGTTCTTCATGGTGTCCGGGTTCAAAAAAGGGCATAGCCGGAACAATGCGCCAAGCATGGCCATATTCACGCGGTTCTTCTCTTCCAATGCAATGCCGATGGCGTCGATGACGGCAATGGTTCCCGCTTTCATGTTCAATTTCTGCTTTAACTCCTCCGGCGATTTGGTCGAATTGACCAGTACCAGACTGTCCTCGTAAATTCCGCTGATCACATTGACCGTTTTGGATAATGCCTCATGGAAGATGCCTACCACATGTGGCCGCTCGACCGGAGAGGTATCACGGATATTCGTGGCGATATCGCAGAAGCGGATGTGTGCCTTCACGGCCGAGCCTTTTTTCTCCGAGCCATACGACGAGAAGCTCACGCCATTCAAACCGACGCCCTCTACTCCTGCTTCCGCCAGCATCTTGCCGGCCAAGTTGGCTCCAAGGCCCCCTATGGATTCCAGCCGAATTTCAAAAAAGCCCAGTTCGTTAGTTTTAGGTAACGTAACCATTGCTCGACTCCTTTCGAGATTACACTGCAGCGTGGATACTCCCGCTTGCGCATACATGATGCCCTGCATCAAAGGGAAGAAGCCCGAAATCATTCTATTTCTTCAAATACTATTTATATTCTGAATTGAATGACAAATTCCTGTTGCACGCATAAAAATTGTTACGAAATTTTGAACAATCCATAGCCGGGCAAATTGACAATCGGCTCCAAATCCGGCTCCAGGCCTGTGCCGTTACCGTTCAAAGCGATGTTTACAAGCCACTGGGTAAAGTTCGCCACCTGCATCGTACGCATTTCCTCCAGTGAAAAAAAACCTGCTGCGTCCACCTCAAAACCATCCGGTTGCGGTTCTCCGTCCACATATTCCATTTCAAACGCGATGTAGATGTTATGTATCGCACGCGGCTGGTCGCGCAGGGCGACAACCCGCTTCACCTTGGCTTGCACGTTCGCCTCTTCCAATACCTCGCGTACTATGGTTTGTTCAATCGGCTCCAGCTGCTCGATGTATCCTCCGGGATTGGTCCAGTTTCCTTTCCCCGGCTCCTGGGCTCTTCGTACGAGCAGAACCTTATCATCTTTCACCACCAGAGCACCTACGCCAACACTGTAGTTCCCCCAGTGCACCCATGTGCAGCTTGTGCATGCGCGGCGTTCCACGCCGTCCACCAGCCGATTTTCCATAGCATGGCCGCAAGACGAGCAAAAATTGACCGACATCTATTCATCCATCCTTCACCCATATTTTTCTTTGACAATGTCACAATGCAAGCGATAACATAAATTATGATAGCCTGTTTCCGTGCATGTTTCTACTAGTTTTTGTGTATAGACTCCGGTAGCGCCGCGTTCGCCAGCGGGAACTTTTTTGCTATTGTGTATCAGGAGTATATTATGTCTTCTTTAATGCAATCATTTGATACACCTCCCGTGAATCACCCGCCAGCTGCTGTTGAGGGAGGCGCATTTGACCAGAGCCGTCGCCATCGAGAAAAATACCATCCACCGCTCGATCACGGCCTAACCTTTTCGGATTAGCCCCTTTTCCATTTTCAAACATAGTGTGATACAGCGCTAGCAATATACTCTATGAATCAAAAAGGGAAATCATGCGCTGCTAGATTAAGCTAAACGGCATAATGACACAAACGCGGGGCAATAATAGCAGAAAGGCGCCAGAGCTTCCAGTACGTGTTCACCCGGCTGGGTGCATCTTACCAATTAAAGAAAATTTTAATAAAAAACTTAGCTGTTTTTAAGGTTCCACCGCTAAGATTAGGAATAGCATCACATTAAAAGGGGGAATTGGCTTGAGCGCAAACCACACCTCGGCTATGGCAAAAGTACTGTTTCTATATAAATTTATTAAAACGCCTAAAAGCATCGGCAGTGTCACACCAAGTTCCCGCTTTTTAACCGGCAAGATGATTCAAGCGGTGCCGTGGCATGACGTGAACAGCGTGGCCGAGCTGGGAACCGGCACCGGCGTAATCACCGGGGCGATAAAAGACGCCGCGCGCCCTGACACCAAGGTGTTATTATTTGAAAGAGACAGCTATCTCAGGGCACAGATACGCGCTCAATATCCCGGCTATGATACATACCCTGACGCGAAGCATTTGCACCGCGTTGTTCAAAAGCAAGGCATCGGACAGCTGGACTGCATCATCAGCGGTCTCCCCTTTGCCAACTTTCCTCAACTGATACGGGACGAGTTGATGTCACAGATCGTAAAATCATTGAAGCCGGGCGGTCATTTCATTGCTTTCCAATACTCGCTGCAGATGAAAAAACAGTTAAGCGAATTGTTTCATGTCGAGTCGATCCGATTCGTGATGCTTAATGTGCCGCCCGCTTTCGTATATGTCTGCCGGAAAAAATAATGAAGATATCTGCGAGCCGTTACAGTGTAGATTTCGCCCACCCGAATCGGTTACTATATAAAAGTGAGTGCCTTGGCGCTCGAATTGTAATCGACGAACGAGGTGTGCGCATTGGAAGAAATAATTATCGTGGGGGCCGGACCCTGCGGACTGTCAGCTGCTATTGAACTGCAGCGGCTTGGCATTCAGCCTTTAATCATTGAAAAGCAAGTCGTTGCTCATTCCATCTATTTGTATCCGACGTATATGCAATTTTTCAGCACCCCGGAGCTGTTGGAAATCGGAGACATCCCGTTCACAACGCCTAATGAAAAGCCAACCCGGCTCGAGGCGCTCCATTATTACCGCAACGCCGCTTCACACAGCGCACTGAGAATCCAGCCCTACCATACCGTAAACGACATCGCGAAGCAGGCCGATGGAACGTTTTCGCTTGAAGTCACCAGCCGGACCGGAGAGGCGTCGGTGGTTAAGGCGCGATATGTTATTGTGGCAACAGGCTACTTCGACCATCCCAACCTTCTCGGTATACCCGGTGAAGAACTCGCGAAGGTGACCCATTATTACCGTGAAGCACATCCATACACAGGCACGAAGGTGGTTATCATCGGGGGGAACAACTCAGCAATCGACGCGGCGCTGGATCTCATGCGGGCTGGAGCCGAGGTCACCGTAGTTTACCGTGGAGAGGGCTATTCACCCAATATTAAGCCTTGGGTTCTGCCTATCTTTGAAAGTATGGTGAACAAAGGGCGTATCAACATGCACTTTCAGTCCCAAGTAATCCGAATTGATGAACGCTCAGTCACGATTCGGCACAACGGCGTCGAGCGTGAGATCAGCAATGATTTCGTTCTCGCACTGACAGGGTTTCGTCCCGATAGGCGAATGCTGGTGTCTGCCGGTGCGCGTATCAATGAGGAATCCACGGCGCCGGTGCATGATCCTGACACCATGGAGACTACTGTGCCTGGACTATATATCGCGGGGGTGGCCGCCTCAGGCAGTAACGCTAACGAGGTGTTCATTGAGACCGGCCGTCTACATGGCGGGAAAATCGCACGGCACATCGCCGGCAAGGCCGATAGCACCTCATAGGCGCGCTGTCTCGCAAGACAAGGCAGCACACAACAAAACACGATCCATGCCGCTCACCGCCATGATCGTGTTTCTCATTTAGAAAATCTTTTCTTTCTCGACATGCGTCAACCTTCGGCCGGCGATATCGACCACCAGCTTACCGCCGGCTAGCCCCCAAATTCGCGAACCGAACCTTTCCGCCAACTCTACCTGATGCAAACTGCAGAACACTATGATTTTAGTACGCTGACAGATGGTTTTTAGATCCTCCATCACTAGCGCCGCCGCAGCCGGATCTAGGCCTGACACGGGCTCATCGGCGAAAATAACTTTCGCGCCCCGTATCAGAGCTCGAGCAACTGCCACACGCTGCTGTTCGCCCCCGCTCAAGCGTTCTACGGGCTCATGTGCTTTGTCCAACAGGCCCACCTTGTCCAGATAATCCATAGCGGTCATATGGTCCTCATTGGATGTCGTCCCACTGAGGATGCGCCACCATGCCTTATGAAAAAATAAGCCGCTCAGCACGTTTTTCAGTGCTGACTTCTTAGGGTTCAACTTCGGTTTTTCTTCGAGAAACGCCCAATCTCTCCGCAGCTTCAACTTCTCAATTACGCCTGCACCGGAAATATCGTGACCGGCATATATGTATTGGCCGTCGTCCCACTTTTCCTTCAACATCAGGCAGCGAAACAGGGTCGTTTTACCACTGCCGCTGCTTCCCAGGAGAGCAACCAGTTCCCCTTCATCGGCTTGAAAGCTGATCCGGGATAGAACTGGTTGGTTAGGTGGAAACGTTTTCGATAGATTGCGTACAATGATCATCCGATACCTTCTTCCTCTCACCTTTGTTCCTCACTGCCTACTATTATAGACATCTCAGTTTCCGGGTATAGCTTACTCCGTGGGCAACTGCTTGAAATCCAGAAAAAAGAGAGACACCGCCACCCGGCGGCTCTCTCCTGCTGTGATATACCATTATTTATTTTCTAACGGATAGAAGATCACGTCCACCGGGAAGGCGGAGCCTGCGGGCGGCGTGAACTCGATGTCGAGCGCCGGCTCGGTGCCGTCGGTGCGCGCCAGAATGGTATATCCTTGATAATCCATCATGATGCCAGAAGGCGGCGCCAGCACAATTTTACCGTCGATCTCGAACGGCCCTCTGAACACGCCTCCGCGCGGCAGAAGGAGTATGGCCATCTTACGAGGATTGTCAATGTGTATGTTGTACACCACACCATAATTGCCTAAGTTCAATGAATCCTTTTTCATGAAAAAGTCGGTTCCGGTAACAAATGTATCGGTGATGCCATCTCCAATCGCCAAGCTGGACGGCTGGTCAAAAGATGAGGCATACACGTTCCAAGTCACGTCTGAGCTGTCAAACGTACCTCTGACATGCCCGTTATACTCAAGCTGTGGATACGACCCGATCGAGTCGAGCCCCGCTCCCGCGTCCATTGCCACGAATGAGAAGTATACCTCGCCGTCCGTCTCCACATCGTAGATCACGTTCATGCCCTGCCCGGGGAAAAACTCCGGCATTTTTTTGTAATAAGCGGTTTGCATTGGGCCGACCACCATAGTATCCGGTTTTTGTTCGCCTTGCAGAAACTCGACAGATGCTTCATTACCGATCAAGTTGGCATAAATAGACGGATACACCTCGCCGTGCCGGGTCGTTTTTATGGTGACCGATTTATCCGGATTCGGGTTACGCACAACGATTGCAAACTGCACCTTTTCCTTCATTCCATTCACATGATCCGCATAGAGCCGTGCCTTTCCGTTGACTTTTTCCTGGTAGAGATAGCCCTTGCTCTCAAATGTCTCGGGACTGTCGCTCACGATTAGCGGACGGTCGTCATGTACAGTGACCTCTTTATGAAGTTGTGGAATGCCGCGCAAATATTTACGCAGTGTCGCTTCCTCTTCCTTCACAAAAGTTCCGACCGGCTCATGATATATCTTGTACTGAAAAGGATCAAGAAACGGCTCGTTCACAATCTCCACATTATGCGAATAGACCTCGCTCACAGTCCCTCTGCTATCGGTGACCTGCAAAGACACTTTGAACAGGCCTGGCTCAAAAATGGCCTCAGCTTTACCCGTCCATTCCACGTTCGTCAACGTGTCGCCATCGGGGTCATAGCTCAGATCCGTGTACCGGATCGGCTCTCCGAGCCGGTATTTTTGCTTATCCACCGTAAACTTAGCAACAGGCTTCGTATTTGGCATAGTGTCATTGTGAAACCCTGTGCTGCCATGGTGAATGTAGAGCAGTTCAATGCGCTGCAATTCCTCGTTCACCGTCGCTTTATAGCTAATATAGCGGTTCAGCCATGTCAGCTCGAGATATAACCGGTCGTCCAGGATAATCGCGGCGTCCTCGGAGCTCACATTTTCGCCGTTAACACTGAGCTTATTCGCAGCTATATCAAAAGACAAAAAAGCGGCCGGTGTCGTGATTTGCACACTGCTGTTTGCCGGCTCCCACTTCACCGGGATTCCCAGCACATCCGGCAGCGCGGCGGCAGGTAAGTACGTTCTATGATCTATTTGTGTTACCGGTGCGGGCAGCGTCACTTTCTCCCCGTTCACATAGCCCTCCAAGTCGCCGTAATACATCAGTGCAGACGTGCTTTCAGGCGCTGCCGCTCTGACCGGCACTGCTGTAACCGAGCCGACAGCGAACACCAGGCTTAAGAGGCCGACCAACCATTTGTTGTTCCAATCCATTGATGAATACTCCTTTATTTATGAGGCAGAAAGAATGCCACGTTTACTGTTTATTTTCGAGCGGAACGATCAGCACATCCAACACAGTGCTGGTATCCCCTGCTGACATTAGCTCAATATCAACGAATGTGTCTGTCGGCTCGGTCCGATGCAGGAGTATTGCATCTTTTGGAGTAAGACCGCCCGCTGGCAAAATGATCATGTTGCCGTTCACCTTCGCGGCCCCTTGAAAATAGCCGTCTCTTGGGCTCAACAGTACCGCTGTGCTGCGGGTGGTGTCAACTCCGAGACGATAGCGCACGCCTGCCGTCACATCTAAGCTGCCATCCGCGGTCGGTGCGCCGGTGCCTGAGCGGCTATCTGCGGGCAAGCTGCCGTCTGCATCTGTCCCCGGCGTCTCGCCTGATGACGGCTGACCTGCGCCGCTGCTTGCTTCATCCGTCGGTGTAATCGCGCCTAAGCCGACAGCCAACGGAGCGGCGGCGTAGCGCGCATCCACCTCCAAGTCGACGTCCGCAGAGGCGGTGGTGCCCTTCACGTTGCCCGAAAGCAGGGCATTGTCGTACTTGCCTAGATCGTATGGCTGCTCGCCCGGGGAGATCATGACATAAGAAGCTTCGAGCGGGCCGCTTACAGATATGTCGTAGATGCCGTGGAATGCCTGCCCAGGCGCGACATCACTGCTCAGTTTATAAAACACGGCCTGTCCCGGCTGTACCGTCATATCCGCTATGGCGCTGCCCTCCGCGCCTAAAAAGTCTTCTATTATACGATGTGGCTGCACGGAAGTGTATACAGAGATTGGCGCCTCGGCTGCACGAGACGTACTGACGGTGACCGGGCTGCTCACATCCGTATTCCTGAGTAGGATAGCAAATTGGACCGCACTATCTGTACCATTGACGTATTGCGGGTATAAGCGTGTAAGTCCGTCAACAGGACCATGTGTAAGGAAGCCCTTTTGCGTGACCGGCTCCCTGCTGCTGCCGAGCAGCAAGGAGCGCGCCTGCGCCGGGTGGTCGGAGCTGTTCAAGCGCTCTGCAGGCTTGGGCGTCACCAAGCTTGGTGTGGCTAATTGCAGGCTGCTTTTGTTTAACAGTGTACCAGCCGGCTTGAAATACAACGGATATTCATTTTCACTGACGAAAACTTCGTCAGTTACGTTGATCGTGCGCGAAAACGGTGCGCTGACATTACCTTTGCCGTCCTTCACTGTTAGCGTGACGGTGTGCGTGCCCGGTGTGAAGAAGGAGTCCTCTTTGCCTGTCCAATCATAGACGGGCAGTCCCTCTGAGTCCGGATCATAGCTCAAGTCCACATAGTCCACAGGCTCGCCCAAGCGGTAAGTCTGCTTACCCGTAGCAAACAGCGCCACCGGTCGCGAATTCGGCTGTGCCTCGTCTTTCACCAGCGTGGACTCCTCGTACGGCCCGGCAGGCCGGCCTATGTAATTCAGCTGTACAGAGTTTGTCTCAGCGTTAAAACGGTATGTTATATCTGCATACTGTGAGAGCCATTCGATGTCGACGAGCAGACGGCCATTTCGGATTTCAGCCACCGACTGAAACGACAGCTCGCTGCCGTTAACAGTAATGATGTTTCGGCCGGGTATGAACTCTATATAAGCTTTATCAGCGAGGAAGCGAATCGTTGAGCTCGCATTGTCCCATTCCATGGCTAAGCCGAGAGCGTCTGCCACCCATTTGGCGGGCACATAAAATTTGCCGTTAACAACAGCTGGCGGCTCGTCGAGCTGCACTGTATGTCCGTTGATCGCACCCTCTGCGGCGCCGGCTGTCAGCTGAAGCGTCATGGGCGACATGGATACTGCGGCAGCGCTGTGAGGTGCAAGCAGTCCGATGGCCAAGGCGGAGCTCAATATCGCGCCGGACGCTTTCCAGTTTGTGAATAATCGATGCATATGCGTGTAAACTCCTCCATGTCGAAATAAGGTAAACCAGATCTGATCGTGCTCGATGTTGAACGTATTGAAATGTCTGTCTCCTCCATTCTAGCAATTGAAATTCTATGAACATAAGAATAGTACCATGGCAGAAAACGGCAAGTCTACAGGCACGGGAAAAAGCCGGTATTGCTCCGCACCGGCTCGGCTGGTTGTCGGACATTGCGCGCCCTGGGGTATCACTACGCGTGTTTTCACCACGCAATGCCAACATTCTACGTCTGTCACAAAAATTTTATATTTAATATCGACAAAAAGTTACATATTTTATAAAAGATTCATATTATAATGGCACAGCGTCCAAGAAATATGATTATCGAATGGGGTTATGTTCACATGAAGGACACAGAACTCAAATTACATATGGAACGAATGCAGGATCGCCTGTATCGTTTGGTCGAGCAGACCGGGAGCTTTGTCAATCCGCAAGTGATACAATTAAGCCAGGAAATCGATGATGTCATTATCGCGATGCAGCGATTGATGATGAAGCAAAGTGAGGATAAATCTGTGTGACCCTTCACGGTCGGCCACTTCGCTTCAGTCAACCTGCATCTATTTTTTTGCCAAAAAAATACGCCAATTTCGTCTCACGCTCTTGCGTAACGTTACACCTTATGTTATATTTAAACCAAGCAAAATCAAGGGTTTCCGCTAATTCAGCAGTTCATTCGCAGCAACTGTTCCCGCCTCTTGGTCAGCCAACGATCATAAGCAAAGGAGCGATGAAATATGAACTACGAGACACCGAACGTATCAGAGAAAAAGATCTCAGTCGAATTGACGTTCAATGAGGCTTTAGCATTGACGGGGGTTAAATTCCCTCACAACCACCAGTTGGAAGTCAAAGCAATGCAAAAAATCAAGAAATCTCTGGACCATGAGTTTATTCATGAGCCTAACCGCCAGTCTTTCCAATAACATACACGATTGCCACAAACCTTTGCCGGCCCAAATTGAGCGCCAAAGGTTTTTTTATATATAATGACAATAACTCAACCATAGTCAGGAGCTGATTACTCTGAAAGAAAACATAGGTGCGGCCATAGACGCCCGCTCTGACGAGTATATTGACATTGCACGCTATATCGGAGAGCACCCGGAGCTCGGCAACGAAGAATGGTTGGCGTCGGAACGCCTCATGCAACTATTGATCGCCAATGGCTTCGACATGCAAAACCCCGTATTGGACCTGAGTACCGCTTTTATCGCCAGCTATCGGAGCAGCAAGCCTGGTCCGACCGTAGCTTTTTTGTGCGAATATGACGCCCTTCCGGATCTGGGCCACGCCTGCGGGCACCATCTGATTTGTACGATGAGCGCGGCGGCTGCGATCGGTCTGAAGTCAGTGATTGACGAAGTCGGGGGCACCATCCGTGTATATGGCACGCCCGCCGAAGAGACTAACGGAGCGAAAGTGCCGATGTCAGCCGCCGGCTTGTTCGACGATGTGGATTTCGCCTTGATGGCCCACCCGTATCACGCGTACGAAAAATCCGGAAGCTCTCTGGCGATGGATGCCGTGCAGTTCGAATATTTCGGTAAGGCGGCGCATGCCGCCGCGAACCCGGACGAAGGCGTCAACGCGCTGGATGCCGTTCTGCTCCTCTTTCACGCCGTCAACAGTTTGCGGCAGCAGCTGCAGAGTCACACGCGGATTCACGGTATTATCACCGATGGCGGCAAAGCAGCTAACATTATTCCTGAATACGCGGCAGCGCAGTTTTACATTCGTTCGGGAAATAGGCCGTATACGGATGGTGTCGTGCAAAAGGTACTGCGTGCTGCGGAGGGTGCGGCGCTACAAACCGGGTGCAGGCTGAAAATAACCAACTACGAGTACTCCTATGATGAATTGCTGACAAATAACCCGCTGTCCGAGACGTTTTCTTCCAATCTGATCAGCTTGGGCGTCAAAGATAGTGACATTCAATCAGATAAAGACAACGGTTCGCTGGATTTGGGTAACGTATCACGGCGATGCCCAACCATACACCCATATGTAAAAATTATGGAACAAAAATACCTGCTGCATACGCCGGAGTTCCGCGACATGGCTATGACCGATCATGCCTTTTCAAGCATGCTGCTGGCAGCGAAGGCTCTCGCCTACACCGCTTATGACGTGATGGCCAGTCCGGATTTGCTGTCGGCGGTGCGGGCCGAATTCGAGCGTGCTGTGGAACAGCCGAGCCACGCGTAGACCACAGAGGTTGAACGACGATAATTCCAGCCTGCCTATGCGCCGTGTTTCCCCACGTGCTCGGCCAGTTGATTTCAGTGCCAAAAGAAAAGACTTCCCGAACCAGTAAACGTCAAGTCCGCGTCCATCTAAATCGACCAATCATGCCAATCACTTTTGCGCTGCTCGATCGAGCGCAGCCACTGCACGGTTGTGCCGACCAGCTTTGTGTAAGCTTGATGCGAGGAGTAAGTGTGATCCGCTTGGAAGATGATCTCTTTGTCGCATTGTCCCTGGGGTCGCAGCCAGAATAATTTCTGATATAAAAGACAGTAGTCCACCGGGATCACATCATCATTCGTGCCATGAATAACAAGCACATCTCCATTAAATCTGCGCGTTTGCTCCAACGGTTGATGCCGGGTCAATGAATCGAAAAAAGACGGCTTGAACGTATAGCCCAAGTAATCAGCACTGCCGACTTGCACCGCGTGTTCATACCGCTGTTTCCCCATAATTTTCACAATGTCGTTAAATGGATGTGCGACAGCGGACCACAAAATAAGAGATTTAATCCGTTTATCTCTTGCAGCTGTGAGAACCGCAACCGCGCCGCCTAAGCTGTGGCCAAGCAGTACCACCCGAGCGGGATCAACGCAGTCGATACTGAGCGCATAATCAATCACATGCCTGGTCTGATCAATCATAGCGTCCAATCCTCCCGCTCCATATTCGCCGGTGCTTTCTCCGCAGCCCCCGTGATCAAAGCGCAATACCATGTACCCCTGCCGGCTGAGCTCGCGCGCAGCCTTGATGAACAGCCGATCAACCCCGATCCTGCTGCCGACAAAGCCGTGCGCTATAATGATGATAGGGTTCTTAGCACCGGTGCGAGCGGGATAATGAAGAGTCGCAGCAAGTTCTTCTTGGTCGCTCCGTATTGTAATCTGATGTTCCATGCCAACTCTTCCCTCCAATTTTAATTCATTTTATCCTTATCAGAACACTTGGTATTATGCCAAAAAAAATTAGCGTGGTTGCAGCGCGAATTTCACTTAATTCCGATGTGTTTACTTTGTTATATAGTCAGTATAGTACCACCCGTGGAGATATGTGTCAATGAATTTTACAGCTGGATTATGGCCAAGCTGACAACAAGAAAAATCCCGGAGCACCAGGCTTTGTGTGGTGTCCGGGCTAGGCAGATCAGGTAGTAGCCGCGCGCTCTCCGGCGCATTCTGGGCAATAACCGAAAATCTCGAAACGGTGATTCACTATTTGAAAATCATCGGGCAGATGAGACAGCTGTTTCATCGGACAAAACTCAAACGGCATTGTTTTTTCACATTGAAGGCAAATCATATGATGATGATGGTGCGAGTGACAGCGAGCCCGGAATTTCAGACCGTCATTCAAATAAAATTGTTCCAGCACGCCCATCTCGCTTAACAACCGCAAATTTCTGTATACCGTATCAAAACTTACGCCCGGATACTTCTGGCGCATCGATTCATAGACGTCTTTCGGAGATAAGTAGCCCGGTGCTTCTGCGAACAGCGCTGCCAGACTTCTCCGTTGATCGGTGATTCTCCAGCCTTTGCTGGCCATGGTTTGTACCATTTCCTGTACCGCTTCTTGTACGCTATGCTCGTGATTTTCCATGTTTTATCCCTCTATTGCATATAATCTTAAGTTCATAATGCCTTAGATTGTGCGCCGCGTCAATGTGACCGCTCGCCCGCCGACTCCAACGCAGACAGCTCTGCGGCCAGCTGCTGCTTGGAAAAATGCTCGCCAATGAACACCGCCACATTGGGAACCTCCTGCTTAGGAGTGATTTTCATAAAATCCGCTTCCCGGTAAGCGTACTGAAACATGAACGGACTCGTTGTGTCGGAAAACCGCAGTATTCCCTTGGCACGGTATATGTTCGCCGGCAGCCGGCCGATAAGCGATTCAAATTGTTCACTATCAATAGCACTTTCGAAATAATGCGTGTACACCATCACATGATCGTGCGAGTGATGCGCGGCTGCAGTGTGATCATCCTCTTTGCGTTCGTGGTCTGAGGAATGCCGCGGAGAATCATCAGTTTGATGATCAGCGTGGTGACCATGGGTACGACCATCTGTGCGATGCCTATGCTCCGATTCGCGCTCGGATTCGTGCTTGGCATCGTGTTGCTCGCGGTTATGGTGGCCGTCCTGCAGATGTCGTTCCGCATCGGCAACAGCGTCGGCTGCGGCAATATTCTCAAGCGCTGTTAACGATTTGCCAGGTGCAGCTCCCAACCGGTCAAACAACGTGAAGTCGATGTCACAGCGCACCGTCGCCGTTAGAGGAGCTACCGGGTTCCAGCTTCGAACGGCCTGCTGGAGTTCATGTAATTCAGCTGGCTCCACTAGATCCACTTTATTCAAGATTAATTGGCTCGCACACCGTATCTGTTCTTTCATCAGACGGTAAGTCTTTCCCTGACCCGCACGGTGGCGCTCCAGAAGCACAGCCGCATCTATAACCGTAATCACAGAGGCAAGCTCAAGCTCAGTTAACAGGGAGGCGTCGGTGACACCATCGATGATTTCGATAGGATTCGCCGCCCCTGTGCATTCGACCAGCACGACATCCGGATCGTTTTCCAATATCAATTCACGCAGCTCCATACCGAGATCTCCTCTGATCGTGCAGCAGATGCAGCCGCTGAGCATTTCGGTCATCGGTACCCCGTCCTCCACCAGCATGCCGTCCAAATTGACATCGCCGAGCTCATTCATCAGCACAGCCGGTTTTTTGCCTCTGAGCTTGTAGTACTCGATGGCCTGTGTAAGCAGCGTTGTTTTGCCGCTCCCCAAAAAACCGGATAATATATGGACAGGTACGACTTTTCTCATAGTAAATTCTCTCCCCGACAGCAGTTAAAAAATGAATATGTAGAAAATTGTAGCTTGCTACAGTAAGAAAGTCAAACTTAAGAGTAATTCTTACTATTAATCTTCTGACCGTGGTTGCAGCATTATCAGCAGGTGACGCTGCCCGAAAAATGCATAAAGCTTATTTCCTCTATTTTGTTACAATGGAGATTGCAAGCATCAGTATCACATCATACAGGAGGCTAAGGTTGTATGAAGAACTTGCTTGGACCGTCTATTCAGATCGACCCCGCCTTCCCCTACTATCAGCACCGCTCCGAGCAGAGCATTGTGGACGAGCTGGAGTGCACAGGTGTTAGGGTGGTTCACTTGTTTGTCACCGATGAAACCAGGGTCAATCAGAAACTGCTCGACCAACTTCACTCCAGAGGTTTCAAAGTATGGGCGACCGTGTTCGGAAATGGCACTTACATCACGGATCATTTACCCAAAGATTGGCCGGATTGGCAGATGACGCTGTTGAAACCTGTGAACGATGGCTACTATCGTCTATCCCCGTTCAGCTATCGTTATGTCGCGTGGAAAAAGAAAGCTCTGGCGAATCTGGTGACATCCTATCCATTCGACGGTTTGGAAGTGGCCGAGCCTTATTTCCCCGAGTGGAACGGTCTTTCCACAGGCGTGTATGGTGACGTAGGCCCATACGCGAGAGCTGCCTTCAAGCAGCAATACGGCTCCGATATTCCGGACTTCAAACATAAATCATCAAAGCAGTACTACAAAAATAATCCTATCCTGTACCGGCAGTGGATGGAGTTCAGGGTGTCGGCCGTGAACCGGTTTCTGTTCGAGCTGATCAATGGGCAGGACGGTGTACGGGCGGCTAGGCCCGGACTTCCCATCGCCACGTGGTCATTGGCTGTCGATGCAGGCGCTGATTCGGTCGAGAAGCTCCGGGAGTTTCAGGGGCTGGATGCGGCAGCAATGATTTCCGTGGTCAGGCCTGAGATGCATTTCATCCAAACCCACTGGCCTGATTGGATGCGCTGGCGCCTGCCGGCCGATTATGCCAAGCGGTATACGCCATTTGTGGCGAAAATACGCGCGATGCATCCGAGCATCCCTTTGGGATTGCAGACCGATATAGGCTCACTTCGGCCGATGCGGCGCAGCCGAGGCTGGCTGCAGGACTTCGCTTCAGCGGCGGAAGCATTGGGCTACTCGACATGGACGGCATATGAGTATCATTTGGGAAAATATATGTACACAGAGCCGCCGGTCGCAGTGCAGGCGAAGCGTAAGGGTTCACAACGGGTGGTAGTCTGTTTCCAAAAGAGGGTTGATCCAGAGACTGCGGGGTTGGCCAGTAATTACCGGATCATGAGGGACAGCGAGCCGCAAGTGCAATGTACAATTCATGTGGTAAAAGTGGATGGCAACACCGTGTTGTTGGAGAGTGAGTGTTTTCCAAGTGGCAGGTTTGACCTGTGGATAGGTAAGATCACGGATACGCCTAAACTATGGCTGTTTCCGGAGCGGCAGGCAAACGAAGCGGCGCAGCCGTGCTTGATCACGGTAGAATAGCCAGAGCAAAAAAAGAAGCGCCTGCACGTCGGCAGCACAGGTAGATGAAACACCGCGCCGCACTGCCGGCTGCACAGGCAGATAAAACACCGTGCTTCACTGCCGGCTGCACAGGCAGCAAAAACAAGCACCGACCAGGACAGTGCCGGTAGACGGCCTGTACCAACGATGATCGGGCGCTTGCTTTATCTGACTCTGTGTATTCAGTTGTAACTGCTTCTCACCGCTCTCACACTACACCAACTCAACCGTTAATTCTCCGGTTTCCACGTTCTGCAGCCGCAGCTTAGCGTCCTGCGTAGATCCATCTGCCAGTGTCATCTTCAATTTGCCGGTCCTGCCTTTTTCAATCAGCGCTTTGACTTGGGTATCGGTCAACTTGCGCCCGTAGTTCTCTTTCCAGATGACGAATTTACAGCCTTGTTTGTAATGGCTGCAGCCGTAACCCTTCCGCCCCATGAAAATCGTGCCTCCACAGCCCGGGCGTGGACACGTGGCGATCATATTCGGGGGCACGGTGGCGGACTCGGCGCCTGCTGCTTTCCGGACTCTGACCCTGGTCGCAGCCGCAGCAGTCACAGTGGCCGTACCAGCCACAGAATTCGCCGTACTAGTCGCTCTGCTGCTCTTTGCCGTGCCGTTTGTCCCTGAGCTTTGGCGTGCGGACTTACCTCGGGCATGACTAGGGCCCGACTTAGAATTAGCTGAACTCTCAAAAGATGTCTTGGCAGCGCGAGATTGCACACGGACCTGTTCGACAATTTTGGTCGCAAATTTTTTCACGTTCTCCATAAATTGTTTGTCGGAAGCAGTGCCCCGGGATATCTCGTTCAAGCGGCGTTCCCATTGCCCTGTCATCTCCGGCGAGGTTAGCAGTTCTACGCCCGCGCCACGAATCAATTCGATTGCTGTGCGGCCCTTTTGTGTGATTTGAATTTTCTTGCCCTGCATCTCCACGTAGCCGACATTTTTCAACCGTTCAATTGTGGCCGCGCGAGTTGCCGGCGTACCGAGCCCAGAGTCTTTCATAGCGTCACGCAGCTCATCATCCTCGATTTGCTTGCCGGCGCTTTCCATCGCCTTCAGTAAGGTACCCTCCGTATAATGCTTGGGCGGCTGTGTGTCCTTCTCTTTCACGATCGCGTCGGCACAGATAACTTCAGCATTGGATGCAACGGAGAAAGGCTCGTTCACTTCAATCTCCTCTTCATCCGCCTCCTTCTCGTCTTTTCCCTTCGATGCTTTCGCCCTTTCTTTCTTCTGGTCAGCGGTGATAACCTTCCAGCCTATGCTTAGCAGCTCTTTCACGGTCGTTTTAAACAGCTCGTTTTCAACCTCGGTCATTACGGTATGAATTTTGTACTCAGCCGCAGGATAAAACTGTGAAAGAAATCTCCGCACGATCAGATCGTACAGCTTTTGCTCGTCGCTGCTTAACCCGGAAGCTTTGCGGTGGGTGGGCAGGATCGCATGATGATCTTCTACCTTGCCGGGATTGCAAATGAATTTATTGCCCTTGTGAACCAAGCTCCGGCTTGCTCCCTTGACGAGTTCATCGTACGCGGTACCCTGCAGTGTAGATAACGTTTTATGCATCTCGGGTATGTTTTGCTCGGTGACATAGTTCGAATTCGTCCGTGGATATGAAATGACCTTATGTTTCTCATACAGTGCTTGCGCGGTGTCCAATGTTTTTTTGGCGGAGAAACCATACTTGCCGTTCGCCTCACGCTGCAGCAAAGTCAGATCGTACAGTTTTGGCGGATATTCTTTAGTTTCCTTGACCTCGTACGAGGCGACGCGGCCCTGTTTGGATTTTACTTTGGCAGCCAATGCTTCCGCTTGCGACTGCTCGATGATCCGTTCACCCTGCCGCATCCCTTTGTAACTTAAGCTGCCCTGCGTAAAATGCCCTTCGACTTCGAAAAACTTCAAAGATGAGAACGCCTCGATTTGCTTGTGTCTGTCATAGATTAAAGCCAGCACCGGAGTCTGCACTCTTCCCACGGACAGCAGTGCGTTATGTTTGGTGGTGAAGGCACGCGAACCATTCATACCGATCAGCCAATCCGCCTCGCTCCGTGCCTGTGCGGCTTTCGTCAGGTTTTCATATTCGGCACCGTCTTTGAGCTCAGCGAAGCCTTTTCGAATCGTTTCCGGAGTCAAGTCTGAGATCCAGAGCCGCTTCACCGGCTGCGTCAGTTTGAGATACCGCTGGACCAGCGAAAAGATATACTGCCCTTCTCGCCCCGCGTCGCATGAGTTGATCAACAGGTTGCAGCGCTTAGCTAAATCTGCGATTACGTGCAGTTGATCTATTGTTTTTTTATTTGGAGTCAATTTAAATTTCCCGGGGATGATAGGAAGGTCATTTATATTCCATTTTTTGTACCTTACGTCGTATGCATCCGGCTCGGCTAGTCCGATCAAATGGCCAATCGCCCACGTGATAATATACTGCTCGCCTTCTATATAAGTCCGGTGGTTCTTAGCCTTTGGATCGATCGCCGCCGCTATGTTGCGCCCCATGTCGGGTTTTTCAGCTATGACTAATGTTTTCACGGTCTCGCTCCCTGCCATATATAAAAAAGGTCATCATTCGCAATCGTAGCGAAAAACGACCGTTTTGTAAACCTTATGGTCCTGCCAGGAGCTCATCGACGGATCTGATGATGATTTGTTCGGCTGCGGCGTCCTTGGTTGAACAAACCGCCATTTTGTAACCGGGAGCGATGTCCATCTGTCGCAAAAAACAAGGGCCGTGCAGCTCAGCAGGCTGTACCGAAACCGGGGCATCCCCGTCTAACATGATTGAAAATGAGTTGAGCGGCAAAGATAATCCTGTGCCGACCCACTTGATGTAGCTCTCTTTCAACGTCCACAGGTCATAGAAGCACGATGTGCGTGCCGTTTCTTGGTGCGACATCAGCCATCTAATCTCTTGCTCGGAAAAAAATTGTGCGACGTCAAAACTCATAGGCTTGATCTCTTCGACGTCGATACCGACAGGTGCACTATCTACGGCACAGACGATCCAGGCTCCGGAGTGTGCGATGTTAAAATGAAACGATGGAATGCCTCCGACGCGAGGTTTTCCGTATGGTCCCGATACAAAGCTGATTTCTGCATTGCTCAGATGGAGCTTGCTGCGGATAACAGCTCTAATCAAATACTCTGCGATTAACGACCGGTGGGCGTCATCCGGCTTCACGTACTTTTGAGCCTTGGCGCGTCGCTCTTCCGATACGTTAGACAACATGTATTCTACCTCGCCGCTGCGCGGCGGACGACTCATATGTACTCCATAAATCTCAGCCATGCCTTGTCACTTCTTTCCCCAATTACTCTCCGGTGTCGCTTCGGCAGTGCGCTCGCGCAGTGCCGTCCTATATGCCGCGCCGCGCCCCCCAAGTAGCGTCTGCGGGCCGCATCTACAGTGCCGCTCCTTTGCCGCCGTCGACATTTACCGCGGTGCCTGTGACGTAAGATGCTGCGTTCGACACGAGGAATGCGATGACTCGGGCCGCTTCCTCCGTTTTGCCGATACGACCAAGCGGAATCTGGTGCCGCGGCTGCTGCGCGTACTCATCCCATGTGAGCTCCGGAGCTTCCCGCTGCCATTTTTTCTCGATCTGATCGCTCCGTATAAGCCCGATACATACCGCGTTGACACGGATGCCATCGGCCGCTAAATCATTGCTCATCGCCTTGGTTAGCGCCAATCCTGCAGCGCGGCTCACCGTAGTCGGCAGCGATCCCGCCGGAGGGGTTTTGGCGGACGACGTAGCAATGTTCACAATGGCCCCTCCGCCTGCTTGGCGCATGTGCGGTACCGCGGCCTTGGAACAATGGATCGCCCCGAACAGCTTTAAGCTCAAATCACCCGTCCAGAGATCGGCATCCACCTTGTCAAACGGATGTGCCGCAGATGCGCCTGCATTGTTGACCAAAATATCCAGTCGACCGAAACGTGCAACGGTTTGCGTGACCGCGCGTTGACAATCCTCCTGTACAGTAACATCCGCTTGAATGGCGAGCGGCTCGGAGCCGGTGGCCGTAGCGATGGCTGCAGCCGCCACGTCCAAGGACTCCTTAGCGCGGGCTGCTATAGCGACACGCGCTCCTTCTCCAGCCAATGTTAAAGCGGTTTCAAAACCAATCCCTTTACTTCCTCCGGTGATGAGTGCCACTTTGCCTGCCAATCCCAAATCCATCGCCCATTCTCCTTTATCCGCATAATTAAACCTAGTTTCCATCTTATCAAAAATGCCGAAAGAATATCTAGTATTGCGGCGCTGCTCGACCAGCGCAAACAAGATCTTACGTCCACGGCGTGTCTGCCGCCTTATTGGATCACATCGACGTTTCTACGGGCCGGTCGGTTTTGTCTGTTGATCTTGTCAAAAAGGCACCGCCGATGAGAAACAGGCCGCTGACGTAAAACACAGACACCAGCCCAACCCAAGAGCCGACCAGACCGAAAAACAACGGCGCAATCATTTGCGATAACCGGTTGCATGCCAACCGTAGGCCAAGCACCTCTCCGGTTCTCGTCTTTGGCGAGGCGTTATACGTCGTCGTCATCGACAGCGGCTGCCCACACCCCAAGCCCGCTCCCATCAAGGCACTCCACAACGCAAACACATAAGCGTGCCCCGAGAAAGGCATGAACAAAAACGCACAGCCCGCCAACAAGATCGAGCCCATCAATACGTGGCCGCGCCCCAGCCTCGTCGACAACCTCGCTAAAAAGAATCGCACGGTAACCATAGCAACGCCCTGCACCGTGATGATCCATCCGATCGTCGCCGTCGAATAGCCGAGCCCGCTCGCAAACAGCGGGAAATACGCGACATATATATCGCGGGAGTACAGCACTAACGCGCTCGAGGCCAATGCCTTTCGCAGCATCGGTATTTTCAATAAATCGAATGCGGAGCCCTGGTGTACAGTTTCATTGGAAGCAGCTTTTTGACGTGCTGCATTCGGCACGAAAAACGAGACCGCAATGGGAAGCACTCCGGCCAGTGAAGCAGTGAGAAAAGCGAACGAGTAGGAGTAATGATCAGCGAGATACCCGCCCAGTACCGGACCAATCACGCTGCCAAGCGCGACCGACATGCCCCACATGCTGAAATAGTAATCACGAGTCTCCTTCGTAGCCGCGTGCCCCAGCACATTTTGCAGAGAAACGTTAATGAAAATTTGCGACACTCCAACGATTGCCTGCGACACGTACAAGGACCACATGGCAGGAAAAACAAATGGAAACGCGACACCGATGGTCATACCTATCGTTCCTAGCAAGGTCGGAAGACGATCACCCACCATGTCAGCGATTTTGCCGATATGGATTGCGAAAATAAGCGGGAAAAATGCATAGGTCGCCGTTAACACCCCGATATCTAACGCGGAGGCCCCCATACCGGAAGCATATAAAGTGATCACCGGTCTCGTCAGGTTAATCATCACCTGGAAGCCGAATGCGATCAAAATCACGACACGCAATACCATAAGCATCCACCCACCGCATCTTTTGCAGTTATTTCAAAATGTTAAGCGTGATACGTCCCCGTCGGTTCGTCCAATACCCACTGCAGCAGAGAAATGGACTCATCGAGCCGGTCCAGCTGGGATTGCAATGCTTTGGCCTGCTCCACGTTATCCGGGTTGGTCTCCGTCAAGCCGGTGTATCTCGCCGCGATCGACTGCCTGCTGATTAACAGCTCATTGAGCTTCCTTTTGATTTGATTGTCTGTTCTCATCGTTCATACTCCTTGCTAATATACGAATATTTTCATCATCTTTATTGTAGTACATCATCACTCAATTAGCCATCATGTGAACGCCATTCTTGACGCTGTATCAGCCATCCTGATCTGGTTGCAATTCCCAAACCATTTATGATATATTTGTTTTTCCAAAAATTGATTGAATCCACTGCCTGAACGGAGGTTCTTAGTTGGAATCCAGTATGCAAACCGCGTATGAGGAAGAAATGAGGCGATTGGAACAAACGTTCGCCGAGATCGATCGGCAGCTGGCCGTACTCCAACAGATCCCGCCTTACACAGGCACTGATCACACGGAGCAGGTGCTTGAATCGGTCCGTGAATCCCGGCGCCGCAGCTTAGCCGCAGCGCAATCTGAACCGTATTTCGGCCGATTGGATTTTCAGGAAAAAGGACAGACCTCACCTGCCCCCCTGTATATAGGCAAGGTGGGTGTTGAAAAGGACGCATCACAGGAGCTGATGGTGATCGATTGGCGCGCCCCTGTGGCGAGCTTGTTTTACTCGTTCACGGGCGGATCCGACCCGGTGCAGTATGATTCCCCTGACGGACTCGTCGAGGGGCTTGTTTATTTAAAGCGCAACCTGGTGATCCGCAAACAAATTTTACAGCGGGTCGTCGATACATTCGACCGCTCAGGCGACAGTATGGCGGTGACAGACGAATTCCTGCTTTACCGCCTGGGCGAGAATAAGGACAACAAGCTGCGGGATATTGTGTCCACAATTCAATCGGAGCAGGATGCGATCATCCGGGCGGTGAAGAACAGCGCATTAATCATTCAGGGCGTGGCGGGCAGCGGCAAAACGACTGTAGCTCTGCACCGGCTTGCTTATTTGCTCTACCACTACCGCGATCAGGTGCGTGCAGAACGTATGATTATTTTCGCGCCCAACCGGATGTTCCTCGATTATATTTCCAGCGTTCTGCCTGAGCTTGGAGTGGGACACATCCAACAGACCACGTTCGCCGATTGGGCACTCGATCTGCTCGATCATGAGCCCGAGTTGGCCGATCAGGCCGAACGGCTGCGATATTGGTTCCAGACGGGTGCCCACAGGCCGGTGATCGATGACACCGCACCCGGGCGCTGGAAAGGCTCAACCCGCTTTCTGCATTGGCTGGACGAGGTATTGGGCCAGTATGAACGGATGGCAGTGCCGGATTCTGATTTCACACCGTGGGATGGAGCCGACACATTGCGGGCACAGATGATCCGCCAATGGTATGACGTTGAAAATAAGCACGAGCCGTTAATGAAACGGCGTGAGCGGGTGATCGCGCGTATCAAACGATGGATGGACATGCAGTCGGATAAGGTTTGGGCGGCGCAGCTAAAGAAAGAATGCAAGAAAAAGGGCGCCGCACGGCTCCGGCAGTATACAAAGCTGTGGAAGGAATATTCTCCGCTGGGCTTTTACCGGGAGCTGTTCCAAGCCGGCTCACTGCCGTCTTTCCTGTCGCAGGAACTCCGGTCCCGGCTTCCAGAAGATCTGCTCTCTGCTACGGCAGCCTATCTTAAGAAAAAGCGGGTGCTGCAGGAGGATTTGGCGCCGCTTCTATACATTCGCGCAAAGTTCTACGGTATTCATGGCGAGCTGACTTTCGACCATACCGTGATCGACGAAGCGCAAGACTTCTCGCCGTTCCAGATTGCACTGCTTAACATGCATACGCGCAGCCAGTCTTTTACCATATTGGGCGATCTGTCGCAGGGCATTCACGAATATCAGGGCATTAGGGCTTGGAATGAGTTCACTGATCTATTCGGTGCCGATAAAACAGCGTATTTCCAATTGAACCGGAGCTATCGTTCGACAATGGAGATCATTTACTTTGCCAACGAAGTTCTGAGAAATGCCCCGGAGCAGCCGGCGACCTTGGCTGTCCCCGTATTTCGAAGTGGAGCTCCGGTCCGCATCGCACAGACGGACCACTCAGACCTCGTCTCCTCACTTCATCTTGCAATCAACAGGCTTCTTGCCGGCTCAATTGAAACCGTTGCTATTTTGGCCCGCACTGGCGAGCGGTGCAAGCAGCTGCACACACAGCTGCAAGCGCGAGGATTGCGAGCAAATCTGATCGGCGCTGACCACGAGCGCTATGAGGGCGGGATTACGGTTGTGCCCGCGTTTATGGCGAAGGGGCTTGAGTTCGATGCGGTGATTGTGGTCGATGCGGATTCAGAGCATTATCCTGCCAGCACTCGGGATGCCAAGCTCCTCTACGTGGCCTGTACGCGTGCTTTGCATGACTTGCAGCTGTGGTACAGCGGCGAAGCCTCCCCTTTGATCGCCGACATTGCGGGAGACTTTGTCAGCAGGCACAGCTCAACCTGACATGCTCGAAAAAAAGCACCTGCTGCCGAGAGAGGCAGCAGGTGTACTGTTTTCACCTATTCAGGTTTCAGATACCTCTTATCCTTGAGGAACAGCCGCCAAAACAGAATGAACACAGGCACTAGAATGGCGGTACACACCGCATACGAGATAATCAGCGAGCGAAACATCGCCGGATTCACTACACCTTCCTCGATGGTCAAATACGGGTACACCAAGTAAGGCAGATGAGCCCTCCCGTAGGCATAGCTTGCCAGTGCGTATTGGATGACCACGGCAATTACCGCGACACGCGGATAGCCTATTTTGCCGTCCGGCCTGCGCCACCACAGGGCGCTCAATCCAATAACGAAAGCCGCTGCCGAAAGAGCGAACCACACCCAGAGCTCACGGAAGCGTTCCACAATCCACTGCGCCTCTGGAGCCATGACAAGCGTGGTCATAATGGCCAAAGCAAACGTGGTGGGACCGAACGTGATGGCCAAATGCCGCAAAGTGTAATATGCGGATTCATCGCCAGCCTCGCGTGAATAATCGGCCAGAAATAAAGCGGACAGGAATAACTCTGTCGTCAGCCCGAAAGCCAAATGTGCGTACTCGGTCGGCGAAGTGAACAGTCTCGTCAATTCCAATATGGGTACGCCGTCCTCGACGGTGACAAATCCTCCCAAGGTCACTGGCAGTATGCTGATTAACAATCCCGGGATCAACAAGCCGGTGATGCCGGAGACGAGTGTGAGAGTTCGGCTGTGTCTGCGCACGGAATGAGAATATACCATGAACGCACTGCGAATAAGCAGCAGGATCAGCGCCAAACACACCGGCACGACCAAGATGGAGCCCAGCAGATACGTTGCCCTTGGAAAGAAGTTAACCAGCGCCACCGCGAGCAGCACCAAAAACACATTCGTTACCTTCCATGTCGGGGACAGATACAAATTTGCGATATCCGCGACTTTATGTTTTTTGTTGTAACCGAACACCATCGCCCAGAAGCCCGTTCCAAAATCGATAGAGCCGAGAATCGCATACATAAACACGAATACCCATATGATACTAGCCGCTACGATAGCATAACTCATCGTGAAGACACACTCCCGTCTTGTGTCAGCTCCGGACCGACAGGATGTCTATTGAAGTAATGCCGCATCACCACCGCTGTCGTTACCAGCAATATCACATAAATGGAGACAAACATCACGAGCAGTGCGCCAAGCCCTCCCGCTCTAGTCGCGGCCTCCGCAGTACGCTGAACATGATAGATGGTCCACGGCTGCCGTCCCGTGCAGCTGAAAATCCATCCCGTTTCGATCCCAAGCATTGAGAGGGGTCCTGCCGTGACTAATGCCATGGTCATCCACCTCGGGTACGGTTTCTTAAACCACATCCGATATGCCAAAGGCACGAACCCCATCACGATCAAGATGGAACCGATCATGACCATCGTATCGAACAATGTATGGATGTACAGAGGCGGCCAGTTCTCAGGCGGGAATTCGTTCAACCCACGGACTACGCCTGAGAACCTGTTCGTGGCAAGGAAGCTCAATGCCCAAGGAAGCTCTAAGCCGCCCCGCACGCCCTGAATCTCCGGATCCACTGTTCCAAAGATAACTAGCGGAGCATAGGCAGTTGTCTCGAACAGCCCCTCGGCTCCCGCCAGCTTTTCCGGTTGGTGATGATGCAGCATCTGCGCCGTAGAATGGCCGTCGACCGCTGTCAACACCGCCATGACACCGCCGATGAGCAGTGACATGAACAAGCCTTTACCGTGATAGGCAAACTCTCGCTCTGACAGCCGCCGACTCAGCATCTTGTAAGCAGCCACCGAGGCAATCGTGAACGCGCCTGTCATATAAGCCGACGTCACCACATGATTGGTTGTCGTCCATACACTTGGGTTAAACACAGCCGCCAACGGATTCACGTCCGTGATCTGGTCGTTTACCACGCTAAAGCCCCGCGGCGTATTCATCCAGGAGTGGGCATCAGTGATAAGCACAGCCGACGCCACTGCCCCGAACGCGACAAACGCGACGCTGACTATCCGCATGACCGGGGGCAGCCTGTCCGCAGCGTAGACGTATATCGAGAGAAATAAAGCTTCGAGAAAGAACGCCCAGAGTTCGATCTGAAACGGCAGTGCAATAACTTCGCCAACGTATTCCATAAATCCCGGCCATAGCAAGGTTAGCATAACCCCGACAATTGTGCCGGATGGAATCGCAACACCGAGCAGTATGGCCAATCCCCTGGTCCATCGCTGAGCCATCAGTGAGTAATCAGAATCTTTTTTCACATGATATAAAAGCTCAGCCACCACAATCATTGCCGGAATACCCACCCCAAGCGTCGAAAAAATGATGTGGAACGCCATGGATGATCCGAACAAGGCCCTCGCTAAGTCAACTGTATCCATAATTCACCCTGCTTCCCTTTTTGTCCCTCATATTATTGGGAAAAGGTGTAAGAACTATGCATGCATGTGAAAAACACCCCGGTTAGCCGTTGCATGCGGGGCTTGTGATCATTCGGAAGGTCGTCCAGCGTTTACTTCGCCGCCCGGCAGCCGACTCTCGACGAATTCTTTTAACGCAGATAGCTTATTTCCCAAAATCGCTCGTAGTACGACAACCATTGTCTTAATTCCAACAGCGGCTCTGGCTGGAGGCTGTATCGTGTCTCCCTGCCGACTCTCTTCTCCCGCACGAGACCTGCATCGGATAGTACGCGCAAATGCTTGGACACAGCCGTACGGCTAATCGGAAAATGTCCGCTAATCGCGGTCACCGACATCTCCTGGTCAATCAGCGGCTGCATCAGCTTGCGGCGGGTCGGATCGGCAATTGCGTGAAAAACATCGTGCTTCGGTGGTGTGGCCGACATTTAACCCTCGACCTGCTCGCGCAGCTTAGGCAGAACGCTTCTCCCAACCATGATCCATTCTGTCGCGAACTACCGAGTGCGACTCCCCGGCTTCCGTTGCTGTGCCGGTTGACCAACCGGAATGAACGAGAGTAAGCTTGGTTTGGCCGCCCTGCTCTTCTAACTCGAACGTCACCTGCCAGTCCTTCCCCCATGAGAATGACAATCGATGAGGCGCGTCCAGCTCGGTGACTTTGCATGGCGAATCGCCGTACGGGGAGCGGAGTATGAACTCGAAGCCCGTGACAGGTACAAAATTATTCGGCATAAGCCATGCCGCGATGCCTTCTGACGTAGGACGGCCTCCCACACCTTGTCGATTGCTGCGTTTAACACGAGCGTGTGACGAATATCCGGCAGGTCGCTTGTCATATTATCTGACATTATGTATCCTCCCATCTACAATAATTAGAAACCCTTTTGTTTCATATTCTATTGGTGGAAACCTTTCGGTTTCGCGTCAATTCTCAGCATATCTGCCATCGCTTTGTAACCTGTGACATCTGGCAATATGCCGGTTGAGCAGCATTATCGTGTATGCAGGCACAAAAAAACCGCCTCCGCTGTCGCCGGAGACGGCGTTTGGGTTGGAATATCGCACTTTGCTCATCTTTGGCTCGGAGATGCCCTTGCAGTAAGCATCCCGTTCCGCTTCACTGTGCCCCAATCACCTGGTTGGAGCAGCATCATGGTGCATCGGGGCAAGATTATTTTCTGTGGTGCGACTGTCACACACATGTCCCCGCGTTTGTGTTACTTCGACTGGACCAGCGCCTGCAATTCCGGTACAACGTGAGCTTTCCCTCCGGTCAATGCGCCGACCAGATTTTGTGCGGCTAACATAGCCATGTCCGTTCTCGTTTTTGCCGTGGCGGAACCGATATGCGGCACGGTCACCACATTCGGAAGTGTTAGCAGTGCATTGTCGGCCGCCACCGGCTCTTGTACGAATACATCGAGACCGGCGCCACGTATAGCCCCATTGCGCAGCGCCTCGATCAATGCCTGCTCATCCACGGTCTGCCCACGCGACGCATTGATGAAAAACGCGCTGGACTTCATCATCTCAAAATGCTCCTGACGAATATAATTCACGGTAGCGGGAGTGAGCGGAGCCATCAACAGCACAAAATCCGATTCCCTAAGCAGCTGCTCAAGAGAGCAATAGCGTGCTCCATACGTCTTTTCCGCCTCCAGATTACGGCTTCGGTTATGATACAGCAGCTCCATATCGAAGCCGCGGACGGCACGTTTGGCGATCACCTCTCCAATTCTGCCCAATCCGATAATGCCAAGCGTAGCGTGATGAACGTCCATTCCAAACCACTCATCCTCTTTAATCCTGCCTGATGTCCATCTCCCCTGCTTTACGTAGGCATCAAGCTCTGCGATTCGTCGGGCCGCGCTTAGAATTAACGCCATGACAAGGTCTGCTACCGTATCGTCCAACACATGAGGGGTGTGCGTTCCGATAATGCCTTTAGCCTGCATCACTTCCAAGTCAAAATGGTTGTAGCCCACGGAAACCGTACTCACGGCACGCAGCTTTGCCGCACGCTCCAGCAGCTCCGCATCGACCGGGACGCCGGTCATGATCAATCCCTCATACTCGTGGATGTGCTCCAACAGTTCCGAACGTGACAGGGGGGTCTCCGAATCCCATACTGTGCACTCGCAATGTTCGTTCAAATAAGATAAAACGACTTCCGGCAATGGCCGGTTTGAAAAAATTTTCGGTTTAGTTGACACTTTTGCTCCTCCAACTCCAGCATTATTGTACCGCTTCTGAGTGCACCGCCTGCTGTTCAGGGTTCAACACTTCGTTCAAGCTGCCGGAACGATACCCTTTCAAATCCATCGTAACGTAGGCATATCCGATCTGTTTTAGTTTCGCATGAACTGTATCTGCAACTGCCAACACCTCCGCCAAATCCGAAGCGGGCACCTCTATGCGAGCCAAGTTGTCATGCTGCCGCACTCTGACTTGTCTAAAGCCTAATTGAATGAGAAAATCCTCCGCTTGATCGATCATCGACAATTTTTGCGCTGTAATCGCCTCACCGTAAGGGATCCGGGAAGACAAGCACGCAAAGGAAGGTTTATCCCACGTCTTCAGCCCAAATTGCCTCGACAAGTGACGTATTTCCGATTTTTTGATGCCCGCTTCCAGCAGCGGAGCGCGAACGCCTTGTTCATGGGCAGCCTGCAAACCGGGCCGGTGTTCGCCGAGATCATCCGCTATGGCGCCAAACACCACATGCTGATAACCGCGCTTCCGGGCAATTGGGATTAAATGATCGAATAGTGAATTTTTGCAAAAGTAACAGCGGTTCGTCGGATTTTCTGCATAGCCGGGAATATCCAATTCACTGGTGTGGATGACGGCATGCGTTGCGCCCAGCTCCTGCGCAAGCGCGATCGCCTCTTGTTTTTCCCGTGCGGGATATGTCTCCGAATCGGCGGTGATGGCCAGCACGCGATCCGGTCCGAGATATTCTAAAGCCGCCTTTAACAAAAAAGCGCTGTCAACACCGCCGGAGAAAGCTACGACAACCTTCTCCATCGATTTAAGTATGTCACCGAGTTTAGCATATTTTTGTTCGATGGTTTCCATCATAATTCCTCCCCAGCTCTCGTCAATCGCTCGTTCGTACAAAACTTTCTCTATTATAGACCTTTTTTTGCCACTGAAAAAGAGGATGACGCTCAGATCCGGAAATAAATATTAAGCGTTTTCACAACGTTCCGCAAATCATGCCTCATGAGTGATATCAGGAAGAAGCCGGGCAAGCAGGCCGTGGATCACAACCTGCTGGATCTCGCCTGCCCCGGTGTGTATGTATGCAATATCCTTGCCGTCAGCATGAGCCAATTGCCCGCTTAAATTAACCGTTCGATCGCTTGTATTAATTCGCCGTCCTGCGGTGCCACTTTACTCGAAAAACGGGCGGCTACAGTTCCGTCCCGGTTGATGAGAAACTTTTCAAAATTCCATTTGACGTCACCTGGCGGCGCCGATTGTTGTGTCAACAGCTTGTACAAAGGATGTTTGTTATCGCCGAGGATCTCAACTTTACCCATTACCTCGAACGTTACTCCATAATTCATACGGCAAAACTGTTGGATTTCCTCCGTGGTTCCCGGCTCTTGTCCGCCAAAATCATTGCACGGGAAGCCAAGTATCACGAGACCGCGATCCTTCCAAGCCTGGTGCAGCTGCTCCAATCCGGCATACTGTGGCGTGAATCCGCATTTGGATGCAACATTGACGATGAGCAGCACCTTTCCTTTGTATTCACTGAGCTGTTTGGTGCTACCGTCCGCAGTCTCTACGGAAATATCATAAATGGATGACATGTGAACCCTCCTATCTCATTTGAACTTATCATAGCACGAAAGAGGGGCGGTATAAAACTTGCGGGCTGCATTTGCAAATGCAAGTTTCATGTGGGATGAGAGTCGATTTTGTCTGCGTAAGATGACAGCTCTGTTTATTAGTTGAGGCCGGCGGGTAGTAACTATTACACCGGGAAAGGAGGACTTCACATGCCAAGTGAAAACATGCGACAGCAGAAGACCGAAGCCGAGCGCCAAACGGAATCACCAGAACAGCAGCGAAAACGGCAAAAGGGACAGAGCATCGAACCTCAAGCCGAAAAATGGAATACCCAACATCCGCCGGACCGGGACAAAAAAAGTCCTAATTAAAGATTGGGTAACGGCACCGAGCGGATCAATTTCCAGGCAAACATAATGATGATAAAAAAGGGAGTTTGTCTTCAATCTGGGAGCGACCGCAGGTCGCTCTGTTTCATTGTTGGCCGAGCACGGCACTTACCCAGATCTCACAATGGTTGGGTCGTTCAGGCGACATTCAAAATGATCAATATAATTCTTCTTCCGTTTTGCGGCTGATTTTATCCACAATCTGTTCCAACGGCTCCGGCTGCAGCAGCTCAACCGGCAGGATACCTTTGTCAAACAGCAGACCTTCGCCTTCAATGACAACCACATAACGGCCAGCCACTTTCGCTATATGCAGCCTGTCCCCGAAATCGGCGAGCAGAGCTTTTACCGACATATGACCTACCTTTAGCTTGAGCTCGATGTCCGGCTTTTGTTCGATCATAATGGAGGCTGCTTCCATCACCTGCTCATGAGACCACTTCTCCTGCAGTTCCCTCTGTTCGCTGTGCGCCCACAGCTCCACGTCCTCCATCTCTTTCTCACGCTCTTCCGGGTTATCTTCATACGCCTGTTCAATATATTGATGTACAAATCCGAGCACCTGCTCGTTCATAATTTCGGGCACCGACTTTTCGTACTCGACGTATTTCAAAAAATCCTCAAAATAACGGGCATGGGAAGATTGATGGATCTTGATCTCCCATGGCTCCAGCATCCCTTCCTCCGGCATGTGAGGATACATAATCGATTTCATATTCTTGGCGTTAATTGCCATCTCCACTTTATTTAAAAGGCTGCGTTCATCGGTGACCCGGGCGATCTTTTGCTCAAAATCGCATTTCAGCACAAAAATAAACGGCTCGTCGAACAGCTTGGTATGCCTGGCCCGCACGACAAACATGGCCCCGCCTCTGATGCCGCTCGCGTCCATGTAAGCCTGGACCAAGGACTCGGCATTCTCCATGTACTGCTCCATGGATTCCGACATCCGAAGGCGGGCGAACAAATTGTAATTTGGATTGCTGTCGAGATCGTAGCCAGGCTCCACGGTGAAGCGACCGATCTTGGTCGGCACTTGCTCCGCCTTCGGATTGCGTTCGGCGGTCCGCTTTGCGATTTTCTTAAATTCACCGCCCAGAAACGAACTCAACTCACTGTCAACGTAATCCTCACCGTCCAATGTCTGGTAATGCTTGCAGCGCTTTGCTCCCTGCGCTTCATCACCCTCCACCTGAATTACGAAAAAAGATATGTATTCCACTTCAAAATTCATTGTGTGTACAGCTCCCCTGTGTATGCGTATAAATTAGGCCTATGACAAAGCAAAACCCACCCCATAGGCTTCGAAAGCCGCTAAGGCGGGTGTTGATTCATCGTAACACAGGTTGAAATACGCGGCAATGCTCAATGCGAGAGGGAGCGCTCACTTGATTACGCCGCAGGCGATACGGCCGCCGGACTCGCCGGTAGGGTCGGTTTTGTAATCGTCCGGACCCGTATGAATCACCAGCGAGGTTCCGCCCGGCTTAACCAGGGAGTTGGCTTTATCTCGCGCCAATGTCACTTTCTTGTTGATAAACTCAGCCTTCCCTCCGCCGTCGGAGCCGATTTCGAGGTTAGGCAAATCGCCGGCGTGATGGCCCTCCGGATTGTCGAAGCCGTGCTTTTTGGTCTCCGGATTAAAGTGCGCGCCCGCTGTTTTGAAGTCCGGTGCGACGCATGCTCCGACGCTATGAAAGTGCAGTCCATGCTTGCCCGGCGGCAAACCTGACACTTCCACCTGCAGTTTCACGCCTTCCACTGTCTCCGTTAACGCGGCCCTTCCAACCTTAGTGCCCTGGCTATCGATGATGTCGATTCGCTTCATATCAGTCACGGTATCATTGGCGGCTTCCTCTGCCGTCGGCGACGATCCGTGTTGAGTGTGCTCGATGCCGCTGTCCCCGACCTGATGCGTGCCGGTGGCCGGCTCTGCTGACCACTCGCACGCAGACAAGAGCAGCATTACGCTGAACACCACGGCTGCTCGGTTTACGATTTTCATCTTGCTCGTCCTCCATTGGATAATGTAACTCTAACACCTGTCAGTGTTGCCCATTGGAGAACAGCTAAACCTTCATATGCCAAACAGTCATGCTTGCTCTACAAACGGGTTGCGCCACTCCATCAGCATCGCGTAATTTCTTGACTCCTCATCATCAAGATAGTTTGGAACCAACTTCACGGGCATCCGACCGCAGCGCAGCAAAAAGGTAAGCACAGGATCGTGCAAAGCGCCTGACAACACAGCCGTGGTATACTCTTCAGCGGTCATTGCATCCGCATGACGATTATAACCGGGCATTCGTCCGCCGCCGAGCAGCCTTTTTAGCCGTCGCTCCACCACCACCTCGTACATCGAGCTCATCAGCAGCTTGCCCAGGCCGAGCTTGCGATAAGCCGGCAGAGCGCTGATATCAACGATATAGAGAGTATCTCCGGAGGAATTGTGATTGCGAATGTAGCCGTTATCCGTCATTTCCTCCCACGTATGCTCCGCATGCTCGGGATTAAAATCGACCAGCAGCCCGGTAATTGACGCGACGACTCGCCCGTCGATTTCAGCACACAACGCTCCCTGCGGGAACAGCGTGATATGATTGGTGAGCTGCTCCTCGTTCCACCAAAGGTCCGCTGGAAAAGGCGGAGGGAAGCTCTCCTGTTGAATGCGGATGAGATCTTCGAAATCGCTTCGCGAATACGATCGCACGATTGCTTTCATCGGCCGATCCCGGTCAAACACGTACACATGCTTAACGTACAACCGCTCCGCCCCCTTTTTATGACCAATCGGTATACAAATCCGTACGCCGGTCACGCCATGTTGTTACGGAGCCCTTATCTCTGACCTGCTGCAGCAGGCTTAAATCCAAATCTGCGGTGACAACCATATCGTGATTGATTTCCCCTTCGACCATCACGCCTGCAGGCGGAAACGGCACATCATTTGGCGTGATCACTGCGGCCTGCCCATAATTGCCTCTCATAAAGTCGACCGTAGGTAATGAGCCCACAGTGCCGGTGGTCACCACATACACCTGATTCTCAATTGTTCTCGCATGGCAAGTGTAACGGACACGGTGGAAGCCATGGCGATCGTCCGTGCAGGACGGACAAAAAATCACGTCAGCGCCACGCGCACGTGCCATCCGGACGATTTCAGGGAATTCGATATCATAGCATATCAGTATCGCGATCCGCCCTTTGGCCGTATCGAACACATGGAGTGCGTCTCCGGGAGCCATACTCCACTCTTTCACTTCCGTCGGAGTGATATGCAGCTTGCGCTGCTCGCCAACGGAGCCGTCCGGATAGAAGAGAAAGGCCGTATTATACAACCGTCCGTTTTCCTCTATGATGTGCGTACCTCCGATCAGATGCATTCCCGTGCTTTTTGCGAGGGAGACAAACAACTGTTTATACTGCTCCGTATATTGCGGCAATTCATCAATTGTCAGCGCAGCCGGATGATTACGGCCGCCTCCGATAGACATTAGCTGCGTCGTGAACAACTCGGGAAACAGTACGAAATCGGCTTCGAATTCTTCTGCTGTTTTCACATAGTGAGTGACCTGAGCGGCAAACTCCTCAAAATTGTGGATCGTATGCAAATGGTACTGGACCGCAGATACTCTCAGTTTCATTATTTTCCTCCTGCCGTCGCTTGTTTTGGTTGATCATGTTTCCGGCCAGGTTGCTTGATGGCTGCTATGCTCGCCGTCCGGCTGAATCTCTTCAATCGGATCGAAGAACAAAATATGCGGCTTTTTCAAGCACCAAGTCGTCATGCACCGCTGATTCCCAACATTCACCGTCTTGATCGGCTCGAGCAGTATGCCCTGCAGTTTTTCGGCCGTTCTATGCAGTTGGGCCTCATCAACAAGAAACCGTATGCTCCCATCCGGAAGCTTATAATGTTCGCCGCCAAGCACCTCTATCTTGTCTTCCATGCCAATGCGCGAAGCGAGCCTGACGAATAACAAGCCTCCGGGCCGCAGCACTCGCCACATCTCATGTACCATCTGATGGAAATTTGCTTCGCTTGCTGCAAAATGCAGTACGGCATTGCTGATAACTACGTCAAAGCTATCGTTGGCGAAGCTCAGCTTCTCGATGGATTCGACGCGGGCGTGGTCGTCGGGCCAATGTGGGGCCAGTTTGCGGGCCAGCATGCGCACGTCCCGGATTGCGTCAGCGGACCTGTCCACCGCGTGAACGTCATAGCCGGTCCTGAAGAAATACACCAGATTACGGCCCGACCCGCAGCCGGCGTCGAGTATGCGCTTATCCTTGGGGATTCGACCCTTTAACAATTGATCGAACAAATATATATCCATATCACCGAACAACTCCCGGGGATCCATGCGCATCAGCCCTTTGCCTATTCATGACTATTTAGTGCAGATATTATAACATCTGCCAACCAATAAAACTATCCTGCTGGAAAATCGTAGACTCAGGCTTGGAAGTCGGCCGTGGCCTTACATCTCTCTTGAAAGGAAGATGCAACATGCAGCCGGATGTCGAGCAAACCACAGCGGCTGTCATCAGCCGATAGGCCTGGCAGGAGCGCCATCCCGTGCTGCCAATGTCCGGTGCTGGAGCACAATCGCTGTATGAGGCGCTAGGTGAAGTGAAACAGAACTCTACGTATTAGCCGGTGCAAAAAACATGGCGCCGCCCAGGGTTCACGAGAAACCATAGGCGTGCGCCATGCGCTGCACCGTCTCTTTTATGTTCGCCGCCACTTGGGGTGGAGGAACCACCAGCCGCCATGCGGACCATATTCCGCGTACAGCGGGATGCCGAGTTGCACTTAACTCCTGCAGATCACGCATAATCGTGCAGGCAAATACGTTGAGCTCTTTGGCAAGCTCGCGCACCTCACATTTTCTTCGCTTGTTCACGGCTATCATCAATTCCATCACAACGTTTCGATTTTGACAGCGGACGCCACGCCCCTGCATCGCAACTGCAGCCCATCACACACGATAATTATGACATTACTCTAAGTCCGACTGTCGGCAACGCCGAATGCACGCGCGGACGTGAGAAGGAGGGTACTGCAGAACCATAATCAACCGTGTTCGAGCCAATTTACTTCTTCGGCAGTTAGCTTGAGCTTCGAACCCTCATAGCAGGACAGCTGTTCTCCTTCGTTTTGCGCTCCGACAAGTGCTGCGCTCGGGAACGGCTGATTCAGCACGTACGCCAGAGAAATCTGCACGGTAGTCACACCTTTTTGCTTCGCCAGCTGCTCCGCACGGTTTAGGCGCTGCCAGTTGGCGTCACTGTAGTACACTCGCACCATTTCCTTGTTGTCGAGAATGTCCGGAGCGAACCTGCCAGTGAAGAAGCCCCCTGCTTGCGAGGACCAGGATAGCAGCGGCATCTGATTCCGCTCGTGCCAAGCGCAGGTTTCACCATCGGCAGAGATACATCCCGCCCACCTGGCTTCGTTCGGCTTGGCCAGACTAAGATTCGGGCTGCTGAAGCTAAAACCGACCAGTCCCCGCTCAGCCGCATAATCGTTAGCTTCCTGCAGGCGCTGATACGACCAGTTCGAAGCGCCGATCGCGTGAATCCTGCCTGCGTCTATATGCTCATTCAACGCGTCCATGATGACGCTCACTGGAACCGCTGTGTCATCGCGATGAAGCGCATACAAATCTATGTAATCGGTTTCCAGTCTTTCCAGGCTCGTATTCAAGTCGCTGGCAATCGCTTCAGGATTGACCCGTGGGCCGTCGGCATTGTGGTGGGCACCTTTCGTCAGGATGACTACCTCCGCCCGGTTGCCGCGCTCCTTCATCCAACGTCCGATCGTCTCCTCACTCTGTCCGCGGCAATAGATGTGGGCCGTGTCAATCGTGGTTCCGCCAAGCGCGCGAAAGCGATCCAATACGTCGCATACTTGCTCATATCTGTCATGCGTAAAAAAGTCCGAGCCCTGTATCAATTTGCTCACAGGTATTGAAAGTCCTTGAATGCGGATGGTTTCCATGGATTCAGCACTCCTTTTTTATAAAACGACTCTTACCCGTTCCCGTGCAGACTTCAGGCACGCATCAACCGCTCGCATATTCAGCACCGCATCCGACGGTTCAAACAACAGCGGGGTGCCCTGCAAAATACTCCGTCCGAAATCGTCCGCCTGCAGCGCATACTGGTTCACGTAAGGCACGATTACTTCCCTGCGTTCCCGGCCCACTGTGACAGACAAATGATCCTCTTCGTTCAGCTTGCTCACGAATGCACTTGGCAGCTCGATGCGGCCCTCGGTGCCCAACACTTCCAGCACGTTGCGGCCCGCCGCCCACATGGCACAATCGAAGGTTAAAGCTACGCCGCCCGAAAATTCCAGCACTCCTGCAGCCATCATGTCCACGTTGTCGTGTTCCGGCGAGAAGAAGGCATGTACGGTGGCCGCTTCCGGCTCCCGCTCGAGCACAAAGCGGGCCGCACTGATCGGATATACACCCACATCATACAGCGCGCCTCCGCCCATGGTCCGATGAAAACGGACGTTCTCTCCGCTGCGTGCGCTGTTAAACGTGAATGCCCCACGAATTCCGCGAATTTCGCCGATTTCACCGGACTTGATGATGTCTTTGATCATCGCATACCGCGGGTGATGGCGATACATAAAAGCTTCCGCCAGCTTCACGTCTGCTCGAGCACATGCCTCGGCCATCTCCTCCGCCTCCGACGCATTCAACGCAATGGGCTTCTCACACAGCACATGCTTTCCCGCCTCGGCCGCCTTGATTGTCCATTCCTTGTGCAAATGGTTCGGCAGAGGTACGTACACCGCGTCGATATTGTCATCGGCAAGCAGCTGTTCATAGCTCTCGTATGCGGTGGGTATGCCGAGCTCATCCGCCGTTGCTCGGGCGGTACTCTCGTTACGGCTGGCGATGGCTGTGACCTCACCGGTCGCAGATTGCTGAATGCCGGGGATGACCGCCCGCTTCGCAATATTGGCGCAGCCGAGAATTCCCCAGCGCAGCTTACGTTGTGCCATCTTATCTACCACTCCTTTTTTGACGCAAATGAATGCGGATTCACTGCTAATTATATGAAACAATTTCGGAATTGAAAATAGCAGCTTTTTCGCGATACTCCGTATTACGTACACACGTACATCATTGTAAGCTGCAGGCACCGACCGCATCTGATGCCTCCCTGCTTGCGATACGAGTGCGTGCAATGGACATCAGCCCCTTTTTCCAGTAATGTAAATGTAGCATTCTTGCTGAGCACTAATTTGTGTGCCAATAAATTATATATATTCAAGGAGTGTTTATGAAATCACTGGTACTAGCCGAAAAGCCGAGCGTAGCCAAAGAAATCGCCCGGGTGTTAGGCTGCAATCAAAAACAGAAACATTATATAGAAGGTCCGAACTATGTTGTCACTTGGGCGCTGGGCCATTTGGTCACGCTGGCCGAGCCGGAAGATTACGATGTGAAATACAAGACTTGGGAGCTCGGAGACCTGCCGTTGTTACCCGATCAAATGAAACTCAAGGTCATAAAAGAAACGACTCCGCAATTTCGCGCGATATCCCAGCTGGCTAATCGGGCAGATCTCGATCAGCTGATTATCGCAACGGATGCAGGCCGTGAAGGCGAGTTGGTGGCCCGTTGGATCATGGAGCTAATCCGTTGGCGCAAGCCGTTTCGCCGCCTATGGATTTCGTCGCAGACGGATAAGGCCATCCGGGACGGATTCGCGAAGCTTAAGCCCGGCCGCGAGTATGACGCGCTGTTCGAGTCAGCCGTATGCCGCGCCGAAGCCGACTGGCTGATCGGTCTCAACATCACCCGTGCACTGACGTGCAAGTACAACGCGCAGCTGGCGGCAGGACGGGTACAGACGCCTACCCTGGCAATGCTGATGGAGCGCGAGCAGGAGATCCGCGCTTTTCAGTCCAAAGACTATTGGATGTTAAAGGCACAGTTGGGTAGCTTCCATGCCGTATGGCGAAGCAAGCAAAACCCGGACGGACGGCTGTTCGATAAAGCTGCGGCGGAGGCACTGGCAGCCAGGCTGCAGAGCATGACAGCCAAGGTATCACAGCTGAAAGTCACGGAAAAGAGTGAGCCACAGCCTCTCGCATATGACCTGACCGAACTGCAGCGGGACGCCAACCGCAAATATGGCTTCTCGGCCAAGCAAACCTCCAACGTGCTGCAGAGGTTATATGAACAGCATAAGCTTGTCACCTACCCGCGAACCGATTCGCGTTACCTCACCTCGGACATGGTGTCCACGCTTAAGGGCCGCCTCGACAGCCTGAGTGTGCAGCCTTACGCCGCGCTGGTGAAACCTCTGCTGCGGCAAGCACTGAATGTCACCAAGCGGATCGTGGATGACAGCAAAGTATCCGATCACCATGCGATCATCCCTACCGAGCAGGCCCCACTGCTGCATATTTTAAGTGCGGATGAGCGCAAGCTGTATGATTTGATCGTGAGGCGGTTTATCGCCCTCTTCTATCCGGCTTACCGGTATGATGAGACTGCCGTCACAATAGACTTAGGTGGAGAAAACTTCTTTGCCAAAGGCCGCGTGACCAGGGATAACGGGTGGAAAACGGTATACGGCGCAGACACTATAGCAATGAAGTCGGAAGATGATGAGGATGATAGGCATGAGGACGCTGCACACGGGAGCCAAACGCTTCCTCAGCTGAATGTGGGAGATGTGCTGAGAAGCACCCGCTGCAGCTTGGAGAAGTTCGCGACCAAGCCGCCTTCACGCTACACGGAAGCAGCACTCCTGTCGGTGATGGAGAAGCATAAGCTCGGAACACCTGCCACGCGGGCGGACATCATCGAGAAGCTGCTGCAAACAGATACGATCGAGCGTAAGATGAATGTTCTGCAGCCAACCGGCAAAGGCTCCCAACTAATCGATCTGGTAGTCCCTGCGCTGCGTTCTCCGGAATTGACGGCACACTGGGAACAAGAGCTGGAGGACATCGCGAAGGGTAAGGGCAGCATGAAAAAATTTATCCAAGCGATTCGTCAGCAGACGACCGAAATGGTTCAGCTGGTGAAACAAAGCAGCATCGAGTATAAACCTCATAATCTGACCCATTCCAAATGCCCGGAATGCGGGAAGAATCTACAGGAAATCAAAGGAAAACGGGGAAAAATGCTGGTGTGCATCGACCGGGACTGCAGTTACAAGCGTGCCGCTGAGCCTCAATTGTCGAATAAGCGTTGTCCTCAGTGCCATAAAAAAATGGAAATCCGAACCGGTAAGGCAGGAAAATTCGCGCAATGCCGTCAATGTAACGTGATTGAAATGCTGGGTGACGGCCCGCGGCAAGGCGGCAAAGCAGCGAAGCGTAACGCCTCCCAACTCATCCGGCAGTACAGCGATAACACGACCGTCAGCTCAAGCCTGGCGGACGCGCTGCAAGCCGCAATGCAAAAACAAAAAGAGGAGTAAGGCATCAGGCCTTCTCCTCTGTTTTTGTATGCCGTTTATGTTGTGTCGCCGGCGCTAATCTGCTGCAGCAGCAGAGGTCGCACATGAGCATCATAAAACTGGCGCAGCTGCTCCTTTTCGGACGGCGTGAACTGATATTCGCAATCGCGCCCCTCGTCCTGCGGCACGAATTGTACGATCTCACCGGAGTAGGCACAAATTAAAAGCGCGGTTAACTCCTCAATGTCGGCTGGCAGCTTGGAACCCCGACTTAATTGCGGCCTTAACACCACGTCGATCCACTGGGACTCTCTCGGTTCGATCATAAATCTGAAGTTTTCAAACTTTAGGTCCACGCTCTCTACAGCTCCATATTGAATCATGTCACACCTCATTCTGGATCACATTGGCTGGCACCCAGCCTTGTGGTTATTTTTTTACCAGATCCTTCACCGCTTGTTCAATAAAAGGAAACTTGTATTGAAACTCATAATCTGTTGCAAGCATCGGGAGCGCACGTTGACCGTCCAGCAGCAAGGTGGACATTTCCCCGAATATGAGCTTCATCATGAACGCCGGCACAGGCAGCCAATGAGCACTGTTCATCGCCGCGGCGAGAGCACGGCCGAATTCGTCATTCGTCACAGGCTGAGGCGCTGTGGCGTTAATTTGTTCGATAATATCTTCGTTTTCGATGCAAAATTCGATTAAACGGCATAAATCCAAAATATGTATCCATGACAGTACCTGCCGGCCGCTGCCAATCCTGCCTCCCACTCGGAACTTGTAAGGCGTCATCATCTTAGGAAGAGCACCACCGTCCCTGCCAAGTACAATTCCCAGACGCAGCTTAACTATACGTGTGTTCTGTATTTCATCCATGGCCCGTTCCCACTGCTCTACGACGCCGGACAAAAAGTCCATCACACGAGGGTCGCTGTGCTCAACAAATGATTCCCTCGTCGAGGTGCCATAGATTGCTACCGCAGACGCGTTAACAACAACCGCAGGTTTTGCAGCCATACGCTTGACAATATCCGCTACTTGAGCAACGATATCCAATCTGGATTGAAGAATTCTTTGCTTGGCCTCATTCGTCCACCGTTGATTTATCGATTCACCTGCCAGGTTGACGATAGCATCCGTTCCCTCCATCAGCGCGACATCTTTGCTGAGCTCAGACCAAGTGGTGTCCCGGATCAACGGATGATTGGAATTGTGTTTGGCACGGGAGATAAGGATGAGTGAGTACTTACGATCAAGGAAATATTTGGTTAAATGCCGGCCGACAAAACCAGAACCGCCAGCTATGGCAATTTTCATCCTCTGGTTCCTCTCTTTCACTGGTGTCTGTTGAACGCATTACTATATAAACATATTTTTTTATAAATGAAAAGCACAAATAAAACCCTTCAGCACCAGAGCGTGAAGGGCTTCCCCGGCAAAAAGAGGGATCACGCGAAGCCTGCCGCGGAATCCGGCGGCACGTGAGGAGTACGCTCCACTCACACTGGTCGTAAGGATTCTATTTGTGCCACAGGCGCGGCTGCAGCTTGTTTTAATCCTGCACTGGGCGCCCGTTCAAGTAGGACTCGATAAACCGCAAAGCATCCGGCAAATGTTCCGTCCAATACTCCCAAGTATGGGCCCCGTCAAACTCCTCGTAGACGTGCGCGTAACCTATCGCATCCAAATGGTGATGATACGCGGTGTTCAATGAGTATAAGTAGTCACTTGTTCCGCAACTAAAGTACAGCTGCGGCTGATCTGGCTCATTCACCCGCTCGTTGGCGCGAACGTACAAATCATAATTCAACGCATGCTGTCCTCGAGGCGGGCCGATAATCCTGGCGGCTTCAGATTGCGCCACCTGCTCCGAGACAAAATGGTTTGATATCAAGGCACCGGACAAACTCGCCGCCGCGCCGAACGTGTCAGGATGACGCAGGGTCAGAGAGAACGAGCCGAATCCTCCCATGGACAGGCCGCATACCGCGCGATGCGAACGATTCGCAACGGTCCGGTATTTCTGATCGATCTCGGGTATCAGGTCGTACAGGAAATACTGTTCAAAATTTCCACTCCCGTCATACCAGTCGACATAAAATGTCCCGTGCCCGTATCCGCCGTCGCTAGGCATCACCACGATGCTGGGCCGGAGCTCTCCCGATGACATCATACGATCCAAGGTCTGCTCGGCTTCACCTTTGACGAGCCAACTGGATTCCGCACCGTGTAAACCATGCAGCAGATAAATGACCGGATAGCGCCGTTCGGAATCATCATAGCCCTGCGGCAGATACACAAAACAAGATGTGCGTGCATACAATGCGGCTGAAAAAAAAGAGTGCGGTCGGACGCTCATACAATACCTCCAGTTTGCCGTTTTGTCTAATCCAGCACAGCACTAATGTGGGCTTGCGTCACAGACCAGTGCGACGTATTCCAAACCGCTTCTTTATTTTTTACATATAGAATCTGCGGTGAGGCATGCTTCACACCAGTGTTTTCGGCGATCTGATTGGAAACCGGACGAGACTCGATTACCTTAACCAGAACATACTCCACATCCGCGTTAGGCGTTTTGCTCAAATAGTTGTCGAATTCGTGTAGTGCATTTGCGCTCACCGGACATGTCGTGCTGTGTTTGAGCACCACCACAGGTTTATTCACGCTGCCCTCGAATAACTGGTTCCATTCTTCATTGCTGGTAATTTCTCTCCATTGAGCCATGGCCGATGCCTCCAAGTATGTATTTATGTTTTCTCATAGCTTACTGTCATAATAATGGATTGCCGCTTCTATCGTTTCTCCCAACTGCAGTATCCCGTATGAGTATTGCGGTTGTTGGCGCTTGTCCGTAGGCGAACCGGGATTTAATACCAACACGCCATCGTGCATCCCGCGGTAAGGAATGTGAGAATGTCCGAATACAATTACATCGACGCTTGCATCTCGAAAAGCATCGATAGCACGATCCAGACTCGTCTTCCGTGCCCCGTCTCCATGTACTAATCCTACCTGATAGCCAGCCACTCGCAGCACCTTGCACCGCCCGAACCGATCGAGTATGGCGCTGCCATCATTGTTACCCGCCACTCCATCGACAGGTGCTATACGCTCAAATAAGGCGACCACCCGCTCCTCCTGCCAGTCGCCGGCATGCAGGATCATATCCACGCCCTGCAGACCGTCTAGCAGTGCCTGCGGCAGCTGCTTGGCTCTGGGAAACATATGTGTGTCAGACACGACCCCAATCCGCAACGTCTTGCGCCTCCTTCTTTGTTGGAAAAAAACCCATGGGCTCGTGCCCACGGGTCTCTTGTTGATGTACTATGGCGTTTCGACCTTTGCCATCGCCTGCGTCGAAATCTCATCTTTGAATTTGGACATGCAGTTGCAAAGGAAGTCTTTTCGGCAGATTGGGCAAGGCTCATTCTGCAGACGGTTAATATGCGTCGCATTCTTCGCGCCGCTTGCCGCGTCGGTCTCATAAATTAATCTGCATGAAGTACGGTCTTTCAAAGTCACCACGAGCTCAAACAATCCGTTTTTCGGGTTGTTGCTGACAAGCTTGGCGTCCACAACCTGTGGTTGATATGCCATTGTTTCAGCACCTCTCTTTATATCTAAATGTCTTCCAGCTTCCCGGTAACGTCACTAGTTCGCAGAAAGCAGTGTCTTCCTGTCACACGTATCTTGAATAATAGCTTGTTTTACTTATCGCCGTCAAGTAATCTGCCCAAGCCGCCAAGGACGCCGCCTTCCTCTTTGCCCCCACCGCGGGACGCGGCAAGAACGCGGTCCGCCAAGCGGCTGAACGGTAATGACTGAATCCACACACGACCGGGGCCGCGCAGTGTTGCAAAAAACAGTCCTTCGCCTCCAAAGACAGCGGTCTTGATGCCCTTGACCATCGCAATGTCGTAGTCGACTTCCTGCGTCATCGCAACAAGACACCCGGTGTCGACACGAAGCACTTCTCCAGGCTGCAGCACTTTCTCGCAAATCGTACCGCCCGCGTGGACAAACGCCAAACCGTCGCCTTCGACTTTTTGCATAATGAAGCCTTCCCCGCCGAAGAAACCGGCACCAAGCTTTCTTTGGAAAGCGATTCCGACCGATACACCTTTGGCAGCGCACAAAAAGGAATCCTTCTGACAGATAATTCTTCCTCCCAGCTCGGACAAATCCATCGGCAGAATCCGGCCGGGATACGGTGCCGCAAATGCAACGCGCTCCTTACGCGCACCGCGGTTCGTAAACACGGTCATAAACAGGCTCTCGCCGGTCAGCAGACGTTTGCCCGCACCGAATAACTTGCCCACAAGGCCTTTGTTAGCCTCGCTGCCATCTCCAAAGATGGTCTGCATGTCGATGCTCGCGCTCATCATCATCATGCTGCCGGCCTCAGCGATCACACTTTCCTGCGGATCGAGCTCGATCTCGACATATTGCATTTCCGATCCGTGAATTTCATAATCGATCTCATGTGCGTTCATGCCAGGTATACCCTCCTTTTCCCTAAGTATATCATACCGCCGCGAATGAGCATATTTCCATAGTCTCTGCGGCCCGTGTTACCGCTTATAGTGCAGTGTCAATCGGCTTGCCGCCGTGGCTGCCGCTCGCCGCGCTTGTTCCACGTCATCGGCGGAGCTTAGAGCCACTGCCATGCGGCGGCCGACCGTCGTCTCCGGCTTGCCAAACACTCTTACCTGCGTGTTGGGCAGCGCCAGTGCTTCCGACACACCGCCCACCTCATAAACCTGTGCCTCCTCGGAAGCCTTCAATGTATGCGATGCCCCCGGTGTGAGCAGGCGTACCGTTGGAATTGGAAAACCGAGGATCGCACGGACATGAAGTGCGAACTCGGATAGATCCTGTGTAATCATGGTGACCATACCGGTATCATGCGGCCGTGGGGACACTTCACTGAAATACACCCGGTCTTTGCTGAGAAACAGCTCCACTCCATAAATGCCCGTACCTCCAAGTGCGTCGGTTATGGCTTTGGCGATAGCTTGTGCCTGCTCGATCTGCTCATCACTCATTGCATGCGGCTGCCAGGATTCGATGTAATCACCGTCTTTTTGCACATGCCCGATTGGCGCGCAAAATGTTGTACCGGATACCGAACGAACCGTCAGCAGTGTGATTTCAGAGTCAAACTCAATAAACTCCTCCACGATGACCCGGCTGTTTTTCGCTCGGCCGCCTTCGATAGCGTAAGCCCAGCAAGCTTCGGCGTCTTCTATGGAACGGCATACACTTTGCCCCTTCCCGGAGGAGCTCATAATCGGTTTGATGACGCAAGGTGTACCAATTGCCGCTACTGCCGTCCTCAATTCGTAGAGATTGTCCGCGAAAGCATATTTGGCCGTTGGCAGCTTCAACGTTTCAGACGCTAGACGTCGTATGCCTTCCCTGTCCATCGTAAGCCGGGCGGCGGCTGCCGTCGGTACCACTCGAAGGCCCTCCTGCTCCAGCTGAATGAGCACGTCTGTGGCGATGGCCTCGATCTCCGGTACGATCCAATCCGGGCGTTCCCGCTCGATCAATTCCCGTAGCTGCGCCTCGTCCAGCATATTGATGACATAAAAGCGGTGAGCGACCTGCATCGCCGGAGCATTCGGATAGCGATCCACTGCTACCGTTTCGATTCCGAGCCGCTGCGCCTCGATCACTACTTCTTTGCCAAGCTCCCCTGATCCGAGCAGCAGCATTTTTTTGGCTTGTCCTGACAATGGCGCGCCATACATGTGTTATAATTCCTCCCTGAGGTATATATTTGCTGTATACAGTATTTTCATAAAAAATTATAGCTTACTTGCTCTTCTTTCGCATCTATCTCGCGCGTTGAGCGAGTCCTTTGTGTATACGCTGCCAACGCACTGCTGAAACAAAAGGGCTTACTTTTGTCAAGTTACTTATGTTACAATGATAAAAAGAAGGAGATGAGCGCTATGAGCGATCAACAGCTTTGTCCTAAGTTTGAAGCTGCTTTTGAAATTTTGGGAAAGCGTTGGACAGGCCTGATTATCCATTCGCTGCTGAATGGCCCGAGACGGTTTAAGGATATCTCAGAAATGATACCCGGCATGAGCGATCGGATGCTCGCAGAGCGTTTCAAAGAATTAGAGGCAGCCGGTCTTATTCATCGCCATGTATATCCGGAGACACCGGTCCGCATCGAATATGAATTAACGGAAAAGGGGCTAGCGCTGCAGCCCGTCATGCAAGCCGTACAGCAGTGGGGCGACAATTGGCTGCAGGTGGAGTGTGACGACTCGAAGGTGCGGGGAAGCGAATAAACCGCCGACCGCAGGCACAGTCTCCTCGAGTCCGCTGACCGCTTTACAAAACACCATGCAAAACTTACTCTTAGCCGGATAAAAGCTCTCACTATGCAGAACAACTCAAACTCAGCTGGCACGCGAACTGTTCTTCCCCAGGTGCAACATGAATAATAAAAAAAGACGGTCTATGGCAGATCGTCTATGTACATAACTATTTTACTTCAGAAGCTTCGTTTTGCAGAAAGCTTTTTTTTGGCTGCGCATTGCCGTAAGAATCAGTAAGTCCAACTCCATACTAGTGGCGGCCACTTCGGGCTCTGTGAGAGCTTTACCTTGCGCCGAGATCAGACGCTGCAGCTCTTGCACGTGGTTATATATTGCTGATTCGAATTGCACGGAAAAAGTACATGGGCATATTCCTCCTCGGATGCAAAGCACATAAGTATTGGTTAAGACGGCTTGTCTGGGTTGACATTTTACGTTACAGCAGTAAGACGAGCATATTTTTGCCATCGGAGGAGGAACTCATGTCTAAAGTATTACTGATTGAAGACGATCAAAGTATCGCGGATATGATTTCCATTTACTTGTCGGAGGAAGATTACACAGTGGTTTGGGCCGCAGACGGACGCCAGGGGAAACAATTATTTGCCACCGGGCAGCCGGACTTAATCATGCTGGACGTGATGCTCCCTGACACGAATGGAATTGATCTGTGCCGGCAGCTCCGTGCCTTATCCTCTGTTCCGATCAAGATGATCTCCGGTAAAAGCGAGGTTTCCGAACGGTGTGAAAGCACTTGTCATAGGTGCGGACGATTACTTATGTAAACCGTTCAGCATGCGGCAGCTGGCCGCCAGAACGGGCGCGCTCCTGCGCAGATCGACGATGGGAAAAACCGTCACCAAAACTCCTCATCAGATCTGCGGCAGCCGGCATGATCTGCAGGAGTTTTTTTATTAGCTGCTACTATTCGCTGTTATCACGCCGGCGCGCGCGGTCAAGCTCCTCCATCAGCTTTTGCACGGCTTGGGGCGACAGCTCGGCAGATTGTTTGAAACGCAGCAGCGTCTCCTGTATTCTTCGTCCAATCAGTTCGCTCTGTGTCTCATCTTCGGTGTAAGCCGGATCGAACCAAACATAATCTCCTTCAGGTCCGTTGCGCAGAAACGCGCGATCCCAAGCCTCCGGATAGATGTATGCCTCATCGCCGACGATGATTCCCAGCACATCATCAGTGTCCAGCGGCAGCAGCTGGTGGAATATTTCTTCGCCTGTGCTTTGCGGTCCGATAGCAGCCACCTGCTTGTGCAAGTAGGCATAGTGTAGATAGTGTTCGCCCGTCAGTTTATCCTTGGCCACCTCATACATCTCTAACGGATCGTTTTTCAATTCCTTCACGGTTTCCAAGCGCTGCTGCAGCACATGGGATGGAACCCGCTTTAATTCCGAGAACGATACATCCATAGCCCGTTCCTCCTCTCTGTCACATGCTATCGCTACGTTTGCTCTCTCTGCTGTTGTCTGCGGTGGCATACATGGCCGCGCAGGCATCCGCCAGCTTTAATGAGCGGCGCGGCAAACGCCATTTGAACAAAACCGAAAGCATTCGCATCACCACAATAATTACGAATAATACTAATAAATACACAGAGCCCTGGAACCAGCCGAGCGCGACCATGAGGCCGGCCAACATTCCCCACACCGCATAAATTTCGTCCTGTAAAACAAGAGGCTTGCGACCAGCCAACACGTCCCGGATGATGCCACCGCCAATTCCGGTCATTACTGCGGCGACAATCACTGCGCTGATCGAATGATTCATATTGGTTGCGTACAGCGCGCCCTGGATCGAGAACGCGGCCAATCCAACCGCGTCGAAAAGGGATTCCCAGGTTTTCCACCTGCGAATCCAACTCACCGGGACAATGAATACCAGTCCTGCTGCAATTAACGCGGTTTTCAGATACATGCCCTGCTCCCATAGTGTGGTGACAGGTACGCCGATCAGCAAATTGCGGACGACGCCGCCCCCGAATGCGGTTACGAGAGCCAGAACAAAAACGCCAAGAATATCGTATTCTTCCTCCATAGCAACGACCGCGCCGCTAATGGCGAAAGCTACCGTACCTATGATGCTGAATAATTGTAAATTAAGCTCCAATAAGTCCATGGTTTATATCAAATGTTCCAATCTAACGTCACGACACTGCCGGTGCGCGAAGACTCATAAATTGCTTCCAGCACCAAATTGTTCGACAAGCCCGACAGTGCAGATGTAATCGGTTCCTTTCCTTCGCAAATGCATTCCACAAAATGACGGCTCAATCGGACACGAGCCCCTTCGTCGTTGTCAGGCACACTCAATTCAACTTCCGCCGTCCTATCGAAGAGCTCAGTGAACAGTCTGCCGTGTTTGCCGCGCAAGGTAGCTCCTCCTTCGGAGCCCATAACATAAATGTAAGGCTGGTTGTCCAGCATGTCGCTATGTGCAGCCCAGCTTACATCCAGTGTGAGCGTACTGCCGTTGTCCATCTTGATCAAGGCCGTAGCCAAATCTTCCACGTCATAGGTGCCGTTCCAGTCCGGCTTTCCCCAAGTTCCGATACCTTTGCGCTTCGGCCCGAATTCGGCGTAGGTAGTGCCGAATACAGAAACAGGTCTCGGACTGCCCATCAGATGCAGCGATAGATCGAGCATATGCACTCCAATGTCAATCAAGGGGCCGCCGCCCGACTTCGCCATTTGCGTAAACCACGTTCCCCAGCCAGGAATGCCCTTGCGGCGCATCCAACCGGCTTTTACATTGTAAATTTGTCCGAGTGCGCCTTTGTCGATCTGCTCCTTCACCTGTAGGTTGATGGATTCCCAACGCATTTGGTGTCCAATCATTAAAATTTTATTGGAAGCGCGATGCGCCTTCACGATTTGTTTTGCCGAGGTGCCGTTGATTGCCATGGGCTTTTCGAGAAGTACGTGTTTTCCGGCCTCCAAGGCACGTATCGCGATGGGGGCATGCATCTCGTTCGGCACAGCTACAATTACCGCATCCAGACTCGGGTCCTGCAGCATTTCCTCATATGAAGCGTGAACTTTCGGTATGCCGTGTTCCTTGGCTCTGGATTCGGCCAGGGGTAAATACACATCGGTGACAGCCGCGATTGCAGCCTCACGTATTTTTTTGAACTCATGAATATGTACGTTACCGATATTACCGGCCCCAATGACGCCAATCTGAATGATATTATTCACACTCATGGTCTATCGTCCTCCTCGTCTGAGTAAGTACAAACTGAACATAATATACCATAAAGCGTGAAAGCCGCGCCAATGAAAAAACGGCCTTCATGCGCCGCGAGACGCGAAGACCGCTACAAAATGCCCATATCTTTAGCCTTTTGGGCTGCTTCCTTACTGCTTTTGCCCCCGAGCTTGCGCAAGATGTTGCCCACGTGCACTTTAATTGTTCGAATCGAAACTACAAAGATTTCTGCGATTTGCGTCTGGGTGTGCCCCTTTTCGATCAAATCGAGTACCTGAACCTCTGTTGGCGTAAGCAGGCTGCGCAGCTCCTTCACCCGGACCTCGTGCTCCAAGTCCTTTAGCCGTCGGAATTCTTCGCGCATTTTCGCTGCTACGCTGGGATGAATGGCGCTGCGGTTGGCGTAGGCGTTACGTATCGCCTGAGGAATCTCGGTGAAATTGGACTTCACCATGTAGTCAACTGCTCCCACCTTAAACGCCTCGAAGATGAGCTCGTTCTCTTCCATCGAGGTGAGCATGATTACTTTAGCACCTGTGCATTGGACGATTTCCGCCGCCGCCCAGATTCCTTCCGGACTCTCCGACAGCATAATATCCATCAGCACGACGTCCGTTTCAACCCGCTCCAACAGTTCGACCGCCGATCGTCCGGATGATGCGCTTCCTACAATCTCCAGATCCTCTTCCTTGCCAAGATAGCTGCTCAGCCCCCGCAGCCAATCCTTGTCATCCTCCACGATGACGACACGGATTCGACTCATATTGCTGCACCGCCTTTTCGTTTGAGAAAATTGATGAACACCGATGTGCCGTGCCCCGGCTGACTGTGAAGCTCCATCGAACCTTTATGCTTTTGCACGATCGCATAGCAGTATGATAAGCCGAGCCCGAAGTTGAGCTTCTTGCCAGACTTCGTCGTATAGAACGGATCGAAGACGCGCTTTTGCTGTTTTTTGTCCATACCACTGCCCGTGTCCTTAATTTCCACCACTAGATTTCGCTTGGTCTCTGTGAGTTTTACCGTGAGCGTTCCGCCATGGGGCATAGCTTCTATTGCGTTCGTCATCACATTAGTGAGTACCTCGACCAATTGTGCCCTGTCGCCGGACATTCGCCCCTCGCTATGAAACTCCTTGACAACAGAGATATCCGCGAGAGCCGGTTCCAGCATGGTAATACACCGCTCCAACAATGGCCCCAGCTCCAGAGGTTCAGGCCGAATGTCGATTTCCTGTGTCTGTCCTTGTATACGATAAATCATGTCATAGATATGCTGAGAGGCATTCATAATCACGTCGATATCATCTATCAACTGCGCTGGGTCGTTCCGGCCAGCCTCCGATTTGATCTTTTCGCTGAACAGCCGTATTTTGCCTACATCGTTTTTGATGGCATGGTTTAATATGGCTGTACCTGACGTGATCGCACGGAGTGTGTAATCCAATTTTTGGTTATGGATGGAAATTTGCAGCCCCATAAAACCGTATCGGAAGCTGGAGAACAAAATGACCGCCAATGTAAACCCGATAACGAGCGCGTTATAGCGCCATGACTCGTAAAGTCCGAAAAAAGTTGGCAGCACGTATAGGGTGAATACTGCAAAAAATAACGTCGGCGCGGCTGCAAGCGTGGTGAGCATCCGGTGTTTGCGGAGGAATGAATTCCTTTCCTTAAATGCGGCATGCAGCAGCAGTCCAATTCCCAGCAATATATAGGGAACGGTCCAGTATGTAACAAAATGATATGGAATCGGCCTGCCGGCCTCCGGTTCAAATGCGAAGGACAGCCCGGCGGGGACGAGCAGAATCCAGGTAAGCGCTCGCTTCCATCGCCACTGCGCAGCCTGCGGATGATAGATAACACAGAACATGAGAAACGTATAAGGCAAGCCATAATAGCACACGAGTGAAGACGCCGACTCCGCCGCGCCGAGCGCGATCATCACGGTGTCATTTAAGAGCTGCCGCTCTAACAAGTAAGGCGTAAAATGATCATGAATCACAGCCGACAGGGCCCCCGCCCCGCCGGTGAAAGCGATGCTCGCTATCCAGCGGGTGGTGGAACGCTTTGGGTCCGTAATTAGCAGCAGCAAGCCGATCGTCCACAAACCAATCAGTACAAACAACATCGTATCGGGCACTTCCGTTCAAAACAGCATAATGGTGATAAAGCTTTACAATTACACATTATACCTATTGTAGCGGATTTGTCCCAGCCTGCCTTCGCGGATCTATTAAAGATTATACTCCTGTTTGAGTAGTTGCAGCTCCCGCAGGCTGCGTTCCGCCCAATCCGCCGTCTGTCTAAGCGAGTTCATTTGCGACTGCAGCGCCTGTTCCAGCGATTCGCGATAATCCTGAACCGTCGCGTGAAACGGCTTGACCGTATGAGGCGGAATTAACGCAATCTCTTGGTAAGCTAATGCACGGCGCTGGTGAAAGAAGGGCACATGCGGATCCATGGGATTGTGCAGATCGCCCTGGGTTGGATGCTTTATCACTGCGAGGATTTTAACAGCTATTTTGCCGGACGGGGACACCTCCGCCACCTCTCCGACATACTCCCCGGTTTTGTATTGTGCGGTCACTCTGGTACCTACTTGCAATTGGTTACTCACATTGTCTCCTCCTTTTTTTCACAATCAGTCCGTGCCGCTCTGAAACCAAGCAAGCAGCTCATTCACATCCTGCATCCGATACCGCTTGCGTGACACGCTCTGAGCCTCCACATCCACCAGACAGGGCACACTTTCTATTTGCCAATTTTGCGCGACCTGGGGACAATAATTAATATTGCATTTCACGATAGGCAGTGTTGGTTTAATGGTTAGAATCACCTGAAGCATGCGTTCCGCCACCCGGCACGTCCCGCAAAAGGGAGTGTAAAAGTACACAAATGTGCGCTCCGACGCTTCATTACACCACTGCTGCAGCTCACGTTCCGTCCACTCTGTCACATCGCTCCCCTCCCATTTAAGCATAGCAGAGCTTTTATGTAAAAACACCCCGATTAAACAGCAAAAGCATCATCCAGCCGCTCCAAGCTCAGCAGCAGATGTTCCAGCAGCCTGGGAATATCATCGATATGCCGCTCGTCGAGTTTTTGTGCAAAACGAATTCGCAGTATATCCGTTAAATCCGACGGTGCCCGCCCGTAATCCCGGCTCACGGTTTGCGCGGTGCTATGCTCCGTCCCCCACACTGCTTCGATCCTCTCCGCAGCCAGAGCGCAATCGCGTTCGAACTCCCGGATGGGAAATTCAAATCGCAGCTCCAATGCGCAACCTGGCTGCTTGCCTGCCTCAGCTAAAATCTCCGCGGATAAATCAGCGAGTGAAGCGGTCAGCATGAAGCTTCCCTTTGTGATACCGCCATCTTTGCGCATCGCTTCCATCGCGAAGCTTCGCGACATTGTCGCTAACTCGACACGGTCTATGCGCTGTGTAATTTGGACCGGACCATTGAGATCCAAATCATACATCGCGCCTTCAAAGACAACCCTCAAATTATCAAAAACAGTTGGGTCAAACATGATGTCTCTCCTAGTCCGTATGTTATGTATAATTATTTTTTCGCTTGCTTAGGCTTGGACAAATCAGTACAATAAAAGCATCTAGACGCAGGGAAGGTGCAGACGCATGGCCGACGAAACGAATACGGAAGGGCAGCAGCCTAAAAAAATCAGTCTGGCAGACGCCATTAAAAACAAGCTTGCCCAAAAGAAACAAGAACAAGCCGCAGCACAGTCAAATCCACAGCTTCGCGGCGGTGACAGTGCAGTGATGAAAAGCCAACATAACAAGAAGCCGAACAATCAACGGCGCCGCACCGGCGGTAGTTAAAAAGAAGGATGAGCTGCAAAAAAGCTCATCCTTTTTTCTTTGGTGTTCACCAGCTTATGCGTATAGCAGTTCGCGCTGTTTCTTGATGTCTTCGTTTTGTAGATACTCGTCGTACGTGATCATCTTGTCGATCATTCCGTTCGGCGTGATCTCAATGATACGGTTGGCGACTGTCTGGATGAATTGATGGTCGTGCGAAACAAACAGCATAGTGCCGTCGAAATCGACCATACCATTGTTCAGTGCTGTGATGGACTCCAGATCCAAGTGGTTCGTTGGCTCATCCAGCAGCAGTACGTTCGCTCCGCTCATCATCATTTTTGACAGCATGCAGCGCACTTTCTCACCACCGGACAGGACACTAGCTTTCTTCAGCGCCTCTTCACCGGAAAACAGCATGCGGCCCAAAAATCCGCGCAGGTACGATTCATCCTGATCCTTCGAATACTGGCGCAGCCAATCTACCAACGTCAAGTCGGAGTCAAAATACGCTGAGTTTTCTTTTGGGAAGTATGCTTGCGTTGTTGTCACACCCCAAGTATATTCGCCGGAATCAGCAGTCAACTCACCCATCAATGTCTGGAACAATGTCGTTTTCGCGTGACCGTTCGGGCCTACCAACGCTACTTTATCGCCTTTGTTCAACGTAAAGCTGATGTTATTCAGCACTAATTCTCCGTCGATCGATTTTGTCAGCTTCTCCACCGTCAGCAGCTGCTTGCCAGCTTCTCGCTCCGGTTGGAACTTAATAAACGGGTATTTGCGCGTCGAAGGTTTGATGTCTTCGAGCGTGAGCTTTTCAAGCTGTTTTTTGCGCGACGTAGCCTGCTTGGACTTGGATGCGTTGGCGCTGAAGCGCTGTATGAAGGCTTCGAGCTCTTTACGCTTTTCCTCGGTTTTCTTGTTTGCTTCGCGGGCTAGCTTCAGCACCAATTGACTCGATTCATACCAGAAATCATAGTTGCCGACATACAGCTGAATTTTACCGAAGTCGATATCGGCGATGTGCGTGCAGACTTGGTTCAGGAAGTGACGGTCATGGGAAACAACGATAACGGTGCCCTCAAATTTGGCGAGGAAATTTTCCAGCCAGTCGATGGATTCAATGTCCAAATGGTTCGTCGGCTCATCGAGCAGCAAAATGTTCGGGTTGCCGAACAACGCTTGTGCTAACAAAACGCGGACCTTCTCGTTACCGCCGAGATCCTTCATCTTCATCTCATGCAAATCCTTGCCGATGCCCAGTCCGATCAATAATTCGGCGGCATCGGATTCCGCCTGCCAGCCGTCGAGCTCCTGAAATTCGCCTTCCAGCTCAGCAGCACGCATTCCGTCTTCCTCGGAGAAATCCGGCTTAGCGTACAGCGTATTCTTTTCCTCCATGATTTCAAACAAACGCGTATGGCCCATCATTACCGTGCGAAGCACTTCCACTTCATCGTACTCGAAATGGTTTTGCTTCAGAACCGCCATTCGTTCCCCCGGCGTGATGCTGATTTCGCCCTTGTTTGGCTCCAGCTCACCGGATAGTATTTTCAAAAACGTTGACTTCCCTGCGCCGTTCGCGCCGATCAAACCATAGCAGTTGCCTGGAGTGAATTTAATATTTACGTCTTCAAATAACGCTCTCTTGCCATATCTCAAAGTTACATTAGATACTGTAATCATCGTTATTCCCTACTCTCATAAAGTAATCCGAGGATGCATCCAGCGCTTCCAAACATTAATTATAACACAAATAAGCATGTGTTTCCTAATGTTATTATGCGTATCTGGAAAAATTTATCTAAGGGCTGCAGTTGAGCTGCTACTTGCTCTGGTCGATCAGCTCGACCAGCTCGGATAGCTCACTCCAGCGTTCCAACGACTGTTCCAAGAGCTCACTCAACTGCTGCTCTTCGGCGTACAGCTCCTGCACTTTGCCGTAATCACTGCCAGCGAGCTCTATGTCCCGCCGCGCCTTGGCTAAGCGTTCCTCCAACCCGGCAATCTTCCCTTCGATTTCGTCCCATTCCTTCTGCTCTTTGAACGTCAGCTTGCGGGGCCGATTGGCTCCGCGATGGTCACCGCCTGCTGCAGGTGCCGCCGCGTGGTTTTGCTTGGACTGTTCTGCCGACTGCCGCTTACGCTCGTCTGCTTCCGCCTGCTCTGATGCACGAGCCGCATCCAGATACTCCGAATAATTACCGTGAAACCGTCGAACTTCACCGTTGTCAAACGCAAACAGATGATCCACCGTGCGATCCAGGAAATAACGGTCATGCGATACGGTGATGACAGCGCCCGGAAACTCGTTCAAATACTCTTCGAGGATGGTCAATGTCTGGATATCCAAATCATTCGTCGGTTCGTCCAGCAGCAGCATGTTAGGCTCGCCCATCAAGGTACGAAGCAAATACAATCTCCGCTTCTCTCCACCCGACAGCTTACCGATCGGCGTCCACTGCAGCGCAGGAGGGAACAAGAACCGTTCGAGCATTTGTGCGGCGGTGATCGTATCTCCATTGGCAGTTCGGATCACTTCAGCGGCTTCCTTAATATATTCGATAACGCGCTGCTTGTCGTCCATCTCAGCACTTTCCTGTGTATAATAAGACAGCTTGACCGTAGCTCCGACATCGATCGTTCCTTGGTCAGGCTGCAATGTGCCGGCAAGCATGTTAAGAAACGTGGACTTGCCGCTCCCGTTGGGACCGATGATGCCGATTCTGTCATCAGGCATAACGATGTAGCTGAAATCGCGGACAATCGTGCGAGCGTCGAACGACTTGGACACGTTTTCAAGCTCCATCACCTTTTTGCCCAGCCTGCTGGCGCCCAGCGCCATGTCCATCTGTGTGGACGGGCCATCCAGCTCGCGGTCTCGCAGCTCGACAACCCGTTCGACTCTAGCCTTCTGCTTCGTTGTTCGTGCTTTTGCGCCGCGGCGCAGCCACGCCAATTCGCGCCTCAGCAGATTCTGCCGCTTGTCCTCTTCGGCCGCTTCGCGCTCCAGCCGCTCCGCCTTTTTCTCAAGAAACACGGCGTAATTACCGTCGTAGCTGTAGAGCTTACCCCGGTCCAGCTCGATAATGCGACTCGTTACGCGATCAAGAAAGTAGCGATCGTGCGTGACAAGCAGTAAAGCTCCCTTCCATTTGCTCAAAAATTCCTCCAGCCATTCGACCGTATCATGGTCTATGTGGTTGGTGGGTTCATCAAGAATGAGCAAATCCGCTGGCTGTATCAAGGCTCTCGCCATAGCGACGCGTTTACGCTGTCCGCCGGACAATACACCAACCTTCTGTGTAAAGTTGTGTATCCCTAGTTTGGTTAACACAGTTTTCGCCAACGTGCTGGCATCCCAGGCATTCAGCGTATCCATCTGCTGCTGTGCCGCGAACAAACGGGATTGCCGTTTCTCGTCCTCGGGCGCTTCTTGCAGTGATGACAAGGCTTGCTCATAATCGCGTAGGGCTTGCATAAGTGGCGTATCGCCAAAAAACACCTGTTCAAGCACCGTAGAATCAGGCTCGAATTCAGGATTTTGCGGAAGATATTCAACACGAAAATGATTCGCGTGCACCAGCTTACCCGAATCCACAGGTTCCAAGCCTGCGATAGCCTTCAGAAGCGAGGATTTACCGGTGCCGTTCACCCCAACCAAGCCAATGCGCTGCCGCTCGTTGATTTGGAAGGAGATATCGTCGAATAATATCTTTTCGCCGTAACTTTTATGAAAATTCTCTATCGTCAATATATTCAATGTATTCATCCCCTTATTTGATTCGGGCAAAATTTTCATGTAAGCTTACGAATGAATAATTAGAAGGAGGTTGTTACCTAATGTCTGAAATTTTGCCGCCGAAAACCTGTACCATCGACCGACTGATCACGAAAGAAGAAGATGTCGAAAAAGTCATGCGCGGCGAAAAAACGGCAACGCGCCGGAACGGTCGTTACGCCGACATCGGTGAGATCATGGAGTTGAGAGGCCACAGATTCGAGGTTTATAACGTGTACCAGCAGCCACTTGGTGAATTGACCGACGAAGCGGTGCAATCCGAAGGTTACGAAAGCCTCGACAGCTACAAAAATTATATCTTATCCATGCATGCCGGCATGCCATGGCTGCCGCAGATGAAGGTGTGGGTGCACGAGTTCCGCGCGGTCTAACTTAATCTGTTGATTCAGACACAACCTATTCGGAACGAAAAACAGTGTAGTTTTCATTAAAATGATGCTACACTGTTTCATATACCTTTTCAAGTCTGGAGGCCCACCGCTTTGTATCCCTCACTCGTTTTCATTCACGTGGTGAGCGCCCTGGTCTCCATTGGCCCTTTTATCGTTCTTATCCCCTTACTATCTAAGCTCAGAACCGCGGAAGGCAGCCTGCTTCATTCTTACCTGGACACTTTCCAATTCGTTGTTCGTTTATGCAAGCATTCCGGACATGTGCTGGTACTCTCGGGACTTTTACTGCTCTGGCTAGGAGGGTGGCCGTGGAACACACCATGGATCGCCGCGACATTCTTTGTCCTTATCGGCTCTGTATTCTTTATGGCACGCGCCTTTTCTCCCACGATTCACCATCTGCGGCAGGTTGATGCACCGGATACGGCTTTAATCAACAAGCTCGCACGCGCGCTGTATATTTATTTGTTTATCCTGTTTCTCATGCTGTGGCTGATGATAATGAAACCGGCTCTGTGGTGAATATGTTCACCCGAGCCGGTTTTGTTCTTTCCTGTCAACTGCCTACCGCCTGGTTAGACCACTCTTCTACGTCCCACACTTTGGTGACCCAATCTTCGTAAAAGTCGGGTTCATGGCAAACAAGCAGAATAGTGCCTCTGAATTCTTTCAACGCGCGCTTAAGCTCGTCCTTAGCAACCACGTCCAAATGATTCGTCGGTTCGTCAAATACGATCCAGTTGCTTTCCCGCATTAACAGCTTGCACAAACGCACCTTGGCCTGCTCTCCTCCGCTCAACATACTGATCGGGCGGGTAATATGCTCGTTCGTCAATCCGCAGCGGGCGAGCGCAGCACGTACTTCGTGCTGATTCATGTGAGAAAACTCATTCCACACATCATCAATCGGCGTCATGCTCGGCGCCTTCACTTCCTGCTCGAAATAAGCGGGGAACAGAAAGTCTCCCAGATATGTGTTACCGCTGTACGGCGCGATCTTCCCGATGATCGTTTTGAGCAATGTCGATTTACCGACCCCGTTGCAGCCCACAATCGCAATTTTCTCACCACGTTCGATCGTCATGTTCATTTTCGGCAGCAGCGGACGGTTGTAACCGATGACCAAATCTTTGCCTTCGAAAACAGTCTTGCCGCTTGCCCTCGCATCCTTGAACTGGAACGTTGGCTTTGCCGCCGTGTCAGGACGATCAATACGTTCTAAGCGCTGCAGCTGCTTTTCACGGCTTTTCGCCCGGCCGGACGTCGAGTAACGAGCCTTATTGCGTTGAATAAAATCCTCTTGCTTCTTAATGTATTCCTGCTGTTTTTCATAGGCGTCGATGTGCTGCTGCTTGTTGATATCCGCCATCTGCAGAAACTTCTCGTAGTTGCCGGCGTACCGTGTCAATTTTGAAAACTCCAAATGGTACACGATGTTGACGACCTTATTCATAAACTCCGTGTCGTGAGAGATCAATATGAATGCGTACGGATAATTTTGCAAATAGTTGGTCAGCCAAGCGATATGCTCTACATCCAAATAGTTCGTCGGCTCATCCAGCAGCAGTGCCGTGGGCTGCTCCAGCAGCAGCTTGGCGAGCAAAACCTTGGTGCGTTGCCCACCGCTCAGCTGTGCTACGTCACGATCCAGACCGATAGCATCCAAGCCAAGTCCATTGGCCATTTCCTCTATTTTTACGTCCAGCAAATAAAATCCGCTGTTTTCCAATCGGTCTTGAATTTCCCCCATCTGTTCCAGCAGCAGCTCGAGCTTTTCCGGATCGGCGTCAGCCATCTGTTCGGTGATGCGAATCATCTCCTGCTCCTCTTCGAACAGCGGCAAAAACGCATCCTTTAGAACGTCACGAATCGTTTTGCCTGGCGTGAGCTTCGTGTGCTGATCCAAGTAGCTATAATTTACACGCGGAGTCCACTCCACCTTACCGCTGTCTTTCAAAAGCTGGCCGGTTAAAATATTCATCAACGTTGATTTGCCTACCCCGTTAGCTCCTACCAAACCGACGTGCTCGCCAGCCAGCAGCCGGAATGAGACGTCTTTAAACAACACCCTGCCACCAAATGAATGGCTTAAGTCTTCTACTGTTAACAAACTCATTGCTGTTCTATTATCCCCTATCCGTATATGTGATTTTATATGTGATTTCATGTTTATATAATAAATGGACTGACCAGTTATAGAAGTTCAACCTACTACAAAACTAGCATATCCGATTAATGTGATGCATAACACATGAGAACTGCCATTATGGACGTATGAAACTATGACCTGAAACTATGACAGTATGACAGTATTACAGTATGACAGTATGACAGTATGACAGTTTATTATATCACTGTTGCCAGTGTGCAGGGAATAGCATGTAAAAATTTTCGCATCGGTAAGAAACCTCGCCTGGACAGCCGCAGATTAACGGTGATCGGCAGTCCGCCGTTCTCACAAGACGAAAGTATTGTTGGGCAACTCGATCCGCATCTTTTCGTGAGAACCGTGTGCGTTCCGCACGCTGCACTGCCTCGCAGACAAGAATGGTCGATAGGAGAAATGCAGGCTTGTCCCACTGCATTCGGCCGTAATAACTCTATCATGCTTTTGACACCGATTTTCGGTAAAACATCTTAGAGCAGGCAGTGCAGAATAATGCTAGTCAGGGTCGCACGACTCATATTGACGGGGAATGTGCGGGGACCGGCGCGGAAGAACAAACGCCCGCACACGAAAAATCACATTAGTGTCTCCGCCGAGCTGCGGGCGCAGTGGCAGCGGAAGAGCACATAGATAGGCGTACGCGGCGGAAAAAAGCGGCCGCCAGACGTCACTGCAGCGTCTTATCATGGCCCGGCCAGCATAACCGAGGAAGACGAATTACACAGGCGCAGGCAGCTGAATGTGAAATTCTGTGCCTTTGCCTTCCTCGCTCTCCACATGGATATGACCGCCATGCTCATGAATCGTGGTAAACACCTGGGTAAGCCCCATCCCGACTCCGTCTTCTTTTGTCGTAAAGAACGGTGTCCCCAGCAATTTGATTTTAGCCGCCGGCACACCGGAACCCGTATCTCTCACTTTGATATGTATCATATTGTTTCTGTAAAAGTGTTCTAACGTAATTTCACCTTTGCCATCTATGGCTTCTATCGCATTCTTTAGTAGATTGAAAAATGCTTTTAGTATTAAGTTCTTTTTTCCCCGGAACTCCTTATCACAATTTTGAAAGTGCTTGTTCACTGTGACTTTGTAAAGCTGCTCTTGAAATAAGAAGATCAGCGATTCCAACTCGGAGCAGAGATTTATCATGACGTCCGGTTCATTGTTCAGATCCGGCTTCGCTACTTGAAGAAGATTGTTTAACGTTTTAATAGCGTTATCCAGCTCCTCTACAACAATGGGTAAATACGGGTGAACCAATTCCTTTTCCAGCAGCTGCACGAACCCTTTTACCGCGGTCAGAGGGTTTCTTACTTCGTGTGCTATACCCGCCGCCATTTGGCCGATCGAGGATAGTTTTTCTAGATTATGTAACCGTCTTTCGGTCTGCTTTCGTTGAGTAATGTTCCTGACAATGATCTGTGCCAGGTTTTGACCGTCCATAGCATAAGGGGCCGCCATAACCTCAACATCGATCGTCTCTCCGTCGCTCTTCAGCATCCTTTGCTCCATCAACTCCGTGACTTCGCCATTGAGAGCCGTCTCGAGCCGCTTCTTGTGTATCCCATGAAAGTCAGGATGTAAAAAACGGCTGAAGGCTTCGCCTATTACCTGTTCGGGATATTTTAATCCAAGCAGATCGAATCCTGCCTGATTGATGTAAATCACCTTGTCGTCCTGCAGGACGAAGCAGCTATCCAATGAGTATTTCACAAGTTGGTAAAAATCCAAATTTGATTTTCCAAAGGCCAAAGAGATCAACTCCTGCTCAACAGTGACAAATAACTTCCGCTTTTTCAATTCTTTTTCCAATATTGCTTTGAAGTCATCGCTTAAATTCTCGAGTAAACATTTCGTGTAAACGTCTACAAGTTCCTGATCGCTGAAATTGTTAAGCATCACTGATCCTCACTAAATCACAATCTTATCCATAGGTGCTCTTATTTCTCTATTAATATAACAATTATATTGGTATCTCATACATGACCCGGAAAGGTTAACAGAGGCCATGCATGGAGCTAAATCGTATGGCGGATAAACTAGATATTCTCAGGCTTACTTGTAACATTTTACTATACAACAAATCAAATTACGACCATTTTGTTACTTTCCCCACAATCTGTTGCATCACGCAAACGCTGCCACAATCTAGCAGCTTATCAGCCATGCATAACGCAAAAAACGGACAGAAGCATCGCTTCTGCCCATTTGGCGTGTGGCATAGTAACCTTATGGAGAGACTACCGGGCTGTGCGTTCGGTCGCCGGGAGCTTCCTTATCAGCTTTATGAGGCGTCACTTTCCCCGTTTTAAAAATAAATTCGGTATTCGCGATCCGAATAATATCGCCCGCCTGCAAGGGATATATCCGATACGGCACCAATGCTTCTTCGTTGAGATCGGTGCCGTTGCGGGAGCCAAGATCTTTTATGTGCACAATATTATCTTCTTTTACGATCTCCGCATGAATCCGCGAAACACCTTCGACGTTGTGCTGCAAATCGACGTTTTGTCCAGCTCTGCCAATGACAAAGGAGGCCTTGGTGATTTCGCATTTCTGCAGCTCACCTGCTGTTGTCCATTGCAAATAGGGTGGTAGTGCTCCGGCTTCGTTTTTCGCTGCGGCTTGGCTCAACAATACAGTGCTGTCGGGCGGAGTTAGTACCGTGGTGCGCTGCTCAAGACTGCGGTAATAGGCTGGTGCAGCCTCAAACACGGACGCTGCACGCTCGCTCAGCTTGCTGTCCAATCGAGAATGCGACAGATCCCTGCCATGGCGATCGAGCACAGCCGCCGCGCTTGGAACCGCAGCTTGTTTAGGTTGTGCGGGGGTGAAGAAAGGCACCACATCGGCTCTCTGATTACGGTGGCCGAGAGTATCCGGTTCGCTGTGTCCTCCCCCGAAAGCCTGCCAAAACGCTTGATCATCCTCTTCCGGCATTGGCGGTTTCCAAATCCACAACACAATGAAAGCCAAGTTCACCACCAACACAGTTAAACCGGAGCAAATAAGCAACCACGGCTCGCCGCTCTGATCCAAATACAGCTTCCAAATCAGACATAAAGCAAGTACCCCCATCAACAACACAGGGAGTTTTAACTTCTGATGCTGATCCACACTGTCAGCCGGTTCATCCGCCATCGGCTCGTCTATAGCACCCGGCTTCAATTGAGCGTACCCAGCTGCCGGGGGGGCGAATGGCTGGGCTTCTGCTTTGGGCGCGGCTGGTGCGTCTTCTGGCGCCGTAGCATACGGCTTTGCGTGTAGCCCTCTTGCAACTGTTGAAGTGTCCGTTGGCGTGTAAGGTGTGTGGTCCGGTGGCCGTGCAGCCATCGCACCAGCAGGTGCCGGCGCGACCGACAGAAATTGGGCACCTGTTGTATTCAGGTTTTGTGGCACGATAAAATTATCAATTCGCTTGGAATGTGAACCGTTCACACCTTCATCAGCCATCTGCGGCTGTCTCGCGCGACCGGTTATTCGCCCCGATTCCGTGTGAGAGGGATGAATTCCCGCGGAGTAGTTCCCCGCTGCCAGCTGAGTCATGTGTTTCAGTAATAGCTGCTTCAGCACAGGTAGATTGAAGGAATCATCCATTAAGTAATTCATCAATTCCTGATAGCCATTTCCTGTTAGTTCGGTCACCTTATGCACAAGGCGGGAAGCCAGTTCCTGCAGTTCTGCCGGCAGGGGCTTCTTTTCCGGCAGCACTTCCATAGGTATATATGTGAGCTGAAGATCGCTACCGTCCTCAGTGCAATAAATATAATCCTCTTGCAGTATATACCTGCTCTCCTGCAGCATGTACACATTACTCGCTGCAACGATATCAACGATCTGATACATAAACGAAAAAAATTGCTTGATCGTAAAGTGGTTAAAGCGCATCCAGTGAGTCAGCATCCGCTTTCCGGTAATGTTGTAGTAGAGCTTCATGTTTTGATCCCATTCCTCTACCTGAAGTTCGAGCAGGTGAGGTATTTTATTACTTACCATCATATTCACCTGAAAGGCCGACAGCTCCGACCTGTGCATTCCGCTTGGAGATGTAACCACCATAAAATGACCGTTCCGGGTGACAAAATCTATATCTAAGCCGTAGACATGTGCATTCATTGGTCTCCCTCCTTTCGTTTAAATAGATTGCAGGTACGCAGTTACCGCTGCTGGAGCCACCGCCCACATGAACGGGAATCTAAGATGCTCCTTGGAGTTCGTGAGCGATTTCAGAAGCCGCCTGTCTTTGACAAGAAATAACACAGAGAAGAATCTCATGATCGCCAGCCCCCGCTCTTCCCATTCCCAGCGACACAGAAGAATCACACAGCTGATCAAAGCTGCATAGATCAACGAGTACATCACACTTTGCAACACAAACTCGGTTCCTACTAACGCTCCTAGCGCTGCAAACAGCTTGACATCCCCTGCTCCTACAGCGTTAATAAGATATAAAATGAACAAGGGGATAAAGCCCAGCGCGGTGCCCAATAACGCATATGCCGCTCCGGATATACCCGCAAGCCACCAGTGTAGCAGCACACCTATGATACAACCTGAAGCGGTCAGATAATTGGGTATTTTTTGTTTGGTTATATCCGTGACGAAGGCTAACGCCAGGAGTGCTCCGCTTACAATGTGAAAGATCATCCTGCTGCACCCACCCATGCCCGTTCATAAGCCTTCTTGCGGATGATCACTGTCTTGCGAAAGAACGGCACATGCAGCGGGAGTTCATACTGCGCCTCAACGCCGACGAACGCCTCTTCCGTGTTATTCAAGTCGGGCAGTATGACATTGGTTACCTTCAGCCGATCCATATTCAACCTCGTCTTATTCGCATACACTCCAACCAAAGGTGCAAAAGTGCTATTCAAAATAGGCTGATAGGCATCCCTCACCTGTTTCTTGGCTTCTTCCGTACCGGATTGGCTCAGTGCTTCCAGCTGCTGTCGATGCGTTTTTTCCCACCCCATTACTTTTACTAACGGCTCCGGTATCCACTGCTCATAGTCCTGAACAAATTGTTCAGTGTCTGCGGCTGTTTGATTCACAGCCTTAACCCGGCCTATCGCTTGATCTAGCCATACGCTGACGGCGCTTTGATCCCATTGATTTTTCGCTTGCGCGTAAAGCAAATCGACGGGGTACATGTTGACTGCCAGAACTTTGGTCGTCTCTGATACTGCGGACTGCAGCGCCATCTCGGCGAGCGAAATTTGAATGAATGCTATAAGCATTAATATGAAGGAGAGAAATAAAGGCAGCACCAACGCTGCCTCCAGTACAATACCCCCTTCGTCGTCACGTATTATTTTCACGCGCAGCCTCCTCTTCACACCGTTTTTTCTAATCACTGGTTAATAGGCCATAACTCCAGTCTTGGTCATATGGCAGCGGTCACTCACCACTTGACACGAGTACAACCCGGAAGCGCCAAGCAGTTTCATCACGCTGGGCAGAAACCATAGTTTCACTGACGAGGCGGCAGTGCCCGACAGATAAGTGGTGCCATGCTCCAATGAAGTGCCCGTGTTCAACTGAATCAACGCCTGCAGTCTCGACAGCATCACCGCATCTCGACTGTGGAGCAACAAGAAAACGCGCAAGTAATCTTTGTACGATAAGCTGATCGCACTTCCTAACTTCTTCGATAGCGGCACAGCCTCACCATCAATCAGCTTAGTCATGTCCATGTGCGCTTGCATGGCGCCTTCCGCGACAGCGGCCAAAAGCATCGCGAGCGGGGAACCCACGTTCATAGCTTGAATATGCGGCTCGGTAAGCGCCTCTGCCGTGCCCACAGCAAGTCGAAAGGCGAACATTTCCGCATACGCAGCCGCATAGTTGCCGGCGCAAGAGCTCGCCCCGTATAGCAGATATTCAAGCTCCTGATTAACCAGGGCGTGACTCTCTGGTTGGGACAGTTCTTTGGACTGTTTCGCTTGTCCTGACGCGTCCTTCTCTAATCCTAAGGTTCGATAGCTGAACTTACTAATGGCATACTCATCCACATAAAATTCATCCCGTACTTCGGTCAACAGCCCCTCCAATGATGCAACTAGATTCATCGCGCTTGCCCCGGCTTTATCAGCGTCTTCCACATTTATTTCCGGCACCGGCTGAGCCATGTCTGTGCTTTTATTCAAGGTCATGTAAGCTTGGTAGAAACCTGTGCTTCCTGCCGCCGGATCGCCCTGCAGCGCGGTGTAGTGCTCTTTGAACGGGTCCGCCGCATTCACTAAGCTGCAAACGCCCATAACCCGTGTTACTTGGTCGAGATAGGGCTGCGCCTTTTGCCGCTGCTCGCTCTTGGAACTATTAGCAGCGGTTTGTTTATTTGTGCGCTGACTCTCCTTTTGTCCTTGTCTAACGAACAGATCATTTGCCTTCTGCCAAAATGACTGAATAGCTCCATCTGCATTCTGGTAGTTCTGTGCGTCAAAGAGCAGGACGCTGCCAAGCTGCGCTTGGAGTCCGGAGAAGAGCGCCACGACAGATGCCGCCTCGCTGCCATACTCGTCTAATTCCTGCCGTTGTATGATGTCGATAGATTGGAACACTTCGTTCGGCTTGTAGGCTCCGGTTGAAGCGTTTTGGGTTTGAACGGTACGCAATTCTGTGTTCAATTGATCGTTCGCTGTCTTAGCCTTGTTAATAGCTTCGTCGAATGCAGTCAGGTGCGCCTTTAAGTCACTCAGGTCTCCAGTGGATTTCAATTTGAGCATAGCCAGCAATTCAGTGTACTTGATGACGTCCTCGAGCAGCTGATCCAAAGCGCTGATCTTATCCGTCAGATCAGACATCTGGGTTTTTAGGGCATCTTTAGTGTCCCGTAATCTGCCTAAAGCAGCAGCTGATGCATTGCCCGCCGCGATTAAATCAGCGATCTTATCGTTCGTCTTTTCCAGCTGTTGTTTCAACTCTGTGAGATCTGCCTTGGCAGCGGTCAATGATTGCCGTACCTCCGCGACCGTGTGAATGCCGACTCTGGCGCTAAGCTCGTTCAGCTCGGCCAGATGGCTTTGATAAAAAGGATGCACCGCAGCTGCCTTGGCATGAATATTTTTCCATTCCCTCCATGCGCGGTCCAGATGGCCGTTCCGTTCATCCAGAAGAGCTTCAATTTTCACAGCATTTTTCGAATAGTCAGAAGCTTGCCGCAGGTTCGTGGCCAGTCCTGTTTTCTTGAATTTATCAGCGATTTCAAGCGAATAAATCATCGGTGCCCGGTATTTCATTTCCTCCAATATTTGCTTTTTTAGGACCATGTGGTTTGCAAGAGAGTACATCGATGTAATGCTCGTATTACTCGGCTCTACACGCTGGTCGATAAAGCCGAAATGTTCGGCGGCGACCGATCCGGACATGTTCTCAGACACGGTCTTAACAAACATTTCTTTCGTTTTTTCATCTCCCTGATCCAGCGCGTACAGACCATACTGCTGCAGCCCGGGGGAAAAAGCGGAAAGTGTCGATCGGACGCCGGCTTTTACCGCATTTTCAGACTCCTTCTCTGCCACCTTCAAACGGGCAAAATCGATCAGCAGAGCACAGAACAGAAATATCGGAACCAAAATCATAATCAAATAGAGCGAGACGGCGCCGTGTTGTTCAGTCACGAATGCTTTCAACCGTTTCAGACTAGCTCCTCCTTTGCCGTCTGTTTTCCTGCGGGCACCCGAACAATTATTCATGTACGACGATCACAATGCCCTGGCGCTCCAATTCCTGGCGTAAGCCTGCAGACAGCTTCACCTGTGTGTGCTTTGATTGTTTAAAAAAATGCCACACAACCCCTTTCACCGCACCGTTGGTGAGCAGTTCCTTGTCTTTAGGTAGCTGTTCGCCTCGCAGTTGACTTTCGCTGAACGTATAAAATGCTTGGTGCGCCACAGCATTACCGTCGAGCGCATCTACCACACGCTGCGTGGTGGGATTGACCTGCACCGTTTGCTCGGTGCCGGTGACCAGCGTCTGCAAATATCGGGCGGCACTGTTATGACTATTTATAACCACCGGTGCCTCAGGTACTGTCTGGGGCTCCACCATTGTTTGCAGTGCAGCTGCAGGTTCAATGCGGCCTTGAATCTCCTGAATAAATGTGCGTGTGAGATCCACTAAGCGGATGGTTTCCACCGGGTCCACCACCTGTGCTTGTGCGTTGGACTCCACGTCCTTAGCCAGCTTGTTCTCCACGTAGGTTGGAGAGTGGAAAGGTTTCGTCAGGTCCACGCTTACTTCACGCATGATTCCGCTGTTACGATAGCGCATCAGACCTTGCCACTCTGACGCAAGTACCGCAGCCGCCCGTTGCAATTTGCCCTCCGGCCCTGTCCCGCCGGACGGTCCTTTGGCAGGCAGGGAAATCTCCGCAGCGCGATTCGGAATGACAAATCGAAAGAGATCGGACACGCTGTCATTATGCAGCCGCCAATACAGTCCATCGTCCTCGCCCAAGGCGAAAGCTCCGGTGATAGGGTCTTTTTTGCTGTTGTCCCATACGAATGCCGCCCTGTCAGCAGCGAGACCGGCTGATTGATACGCGGACGCCGTTTGAAAGACATACACCGCCAGGAACAGCAGTGCGATTGTGCTAAGCAGTATGGTGGGCAGCACGAAGCTTGCTTCAATGGTAAAACTGCCTTGTGTATCACGGAACCATTTGAACTTCTTCAACATCAAAGTATTGCCCAGATCATGGAGTCTGAGGGCTGATTGAGTCCGCATCGCCTTTAATGCTGCCGGACTGGTTGGTGATTTCAGTGTTCGCATTTGTGAATAACCCTTCCACCCACTGCATAATCCACTTACGAAAGGCTATGGCAATGATCACTAACACCGCCACGATCAACAAAATTTCAAGCGTACCTAATCCGTCCTCTTCCTCCCAGAACTTCCGCACTACCTCATTGATTTGTTGCAACATCATTCGCACTCTCCGATCAAATTTATTGTTAGCCCATCATCAATACCGCAGGGGCGGCTACGACAACCATGACCACCAGAAATATAAGCACCATTGGAAAAACCATCTTGGACGATGCTTCTTCTCCGAGCGTCTTGGCGAGCGACTTGCGCTTCTCCCATAGAGTGAAGGATAGCTCCTTCAACGACATGACCAATTCATCGCCGCCCCTTTTGTAATTCAGCAGCAAAGTAGTTGTAAATAACGACACCTCTTGCACACCACAGCGTTTATTAAAGTCTTCCATCGACTTCGCAAACGACGCGTTCATGCCAATTTCATGTGCAGCTTGTGCAAGCTCGGTGAACAGCGGGCTGTCCGCCACACTTGCCCGACTCTCGACGCAGCGCAGCAGCGCTTTTTGGACCGTTTCTCCCGCATTCACCAACAAAACGATTTGATTTAACATCTCCGGCAGCTCGAGCAGCATCGATCTCTTTCTCTTCTGCAGCCGCCCTGTGAGCTCTTTGAATAACACGAATGGCATAAGCGAGATTAGAATGCAGCAATACAGCAATGTCTCGACGCCGCCTTCGGATGCCCATGCAAGTAACGTACTGCCGATGAGCGCCACCATGATGAGAGACAGCACGTGAGCCGCAAAACATTTAGTCCGGGCCAGCGCAGTTTTACTGCCATGTAGACCTACCATCAGTTGATGAATCCGAGCCAGCGTGTCTGACAGATGATCTGTCAATCTGAGTCGATCCATCAGCCAAAAGGAGCAGGGCGCCAGAACCGACATCTTTATGTACTGCCGATGCTGCCTCACAAATCCCTTGTATTTCGCAGAAGCGAGTGACAACAGAAAGACCACTAACAGTAATTCAAATCCAAGCAGTACTAGCATAGCCAAATGCCACTCACACCCTAATGTCCATTATCATTTTTGTAATTGCGAAGCAGCCAATCAGTACCAGCAGCGCGACAGTCATGATTAAAACGCCCGCGCCCCTATACAATGGTTCCATATAATCCGGCGAACTGAAGCTGAGAATCGCTATAACGACCAAAGGCGCGAAGGCAAGCACCCGAGATTCAAAGCGTTTTTGAGCCATTAACACTTGAATGTCCTGTTGGATGTCGAGTTTTTCTTGGATGATCGCAGCGGTGCGCCGCATCACATGTACCAGATTACCGCCTGTCCGCTTGCATACCACGAAGACGTCAGTAAACTGCTGAATATCCTCCAGTCCCGCCCGTTCACACAAATCTTTTAGTGCCGCCTCCACGGTCTCCCCGTTCTCGATACGCCGGTTGATGGTTTCCAGTTCACGTACTATAAGCGCGCGTGGATCCGGGTATAGCAAACGCAAATCCAACAGCGTTTCACTGAATGCGGTTTCCACTGATCTTCCTGCCCCCAGCGAGGAGGACAAAGAAGCGAGCACTTGTTTAAATTGCAGCTGCAGCTGGTTTTTACGCTTGCGGATCAATTCTTTCCTACGCATCACCGGAAAGTACAATCCTGCCAGCGACATCAGCAGCGCACCGAACACGTGCTTGTAAAAAATATAACCGACAATCGCCAGGCCCCCTGATGCAACAGCTGCCGCGGTCACAATCTGAGTCATCGACATGACGTATTCGTCATAGTTGATGAGTACCGGACTGGCATGGACCCGAGTGCCCGCGGAAGTCGTCAGCCGCTGCAGCATACCATTCCAACCGAGTTTGCGCCGATCACCGGCGGGTTGTCCTACTTGTTGTCTGACAGCCTGCTGACCTGCAGCCTGCTGACCTAGCTGACCTGCAGCCTGCTGACCTGCAGCCTGCTGATTTGCAGCCTGTTGGCTGCTATTGAAAACAGATAATGACAGTCTAAACACCACCCAAGTATGCGATTAAGTCCTAAATGCGAGACTCTTGCGACTCATTTGTTGCCACATACACCCATCGTTGCCCTACACTGCGATCCCTGCCATGGCTAACTTATCAATACACTGCAAGTCGCTGCCTGTGGCTCGCAGCTCTCCAATCACCCTGCCGTACTCATCTTCGCCTGTCTCCACGAACTGGAACAGTGGGTTGAGCTGTACTTCACCGTCTATGAAACCGATGATTTCGGCGATTTCTGTCACGCGCCGTGAGGAGTCCCGCAGCCGTGTCAAGTGAATCATTACATCTATCGCCGAACAGATCTGTTTTCGTATCACTTCTACGGGAAGCGGAGCTGCACTCAAAACCATGGTTTCAAGCCGACTGAGCATATCCTGCGTGGAATTCGCGTGCCCGGTGGAGAGCGAGCCGTCATGTCCGGTATTCATTGCCTGCAGCATGTCCAATGCTTCCGCCCCCCTCACTTCACCGACGATAATTCGGTTGGGACGCATACGCAGTGAGGAACGGATCAAATCTCGAATGGTAATTTCCCCTTTGCCCTCCGTGTTAGCGTTGCGGGTCTCCATCCTGACGAGATTGGGCACGGTGCGGACCTGCAGCTCTGCCGAATCCTCAATTGTGATGATCCGTTCACCATCCGGAATGAATTGGGATAATGCGTTGAGAAACGTAGTCTTCCCCGAGCCCGTTCCGCCACCGATAAACAAGTTGAACTTCGCCCGCACTAGTCTGGTGAGAAATTCGGCTGCCTGCTCGGATATAGCGGCTTTGGCGACCAAATCGGCGAGTGTCATCGGAGATTCCGGGAACTTTCGGATGGTCATCGTAGGGCCTTCCAGAGCAATCGGTGGAAGCACCACATTAACGCGTGAGCCATCCAATAGTCTTGCATCAACAATCGGGCTCGATTCGTTTACCGCACGGTTCACGCGAGCGACGATGGCCTGAATAACGTCTTCGAGCTTCTCTTTGCTTTCAAACTGTACGTCACTCAGCCTGACCTGGCCGTCCCGTTCTATAAAAATACGATCATAACGGTTGATCATGATTTCAGTCACGCTAGGGTCGTCAACCAACGGCTGGAGTACATCGAGTCCGCGAAAAGAGTGAAACAACCTAACTACGAGCTGATGTTTCTGCCCTGCTGTCAAGTAGGTGTCAAACGGATAACCAAATACTTCCTGCTCAATCATTTCCATGAGTTGACCGTCCGTAACGGAAAAGCTCAAATCAATTTTTTCTTTGATGCTGCCCTTCAGGGCTTGTACGACTTCATCCGACCACAAGGTTATCCGCCTCCGCTGCAGACACGCTAATCCGGAAAAGCGCCGCTAAACTTTCACTGAATTCCCCTCGCACTTGCAGCGATTCTACGGAGCTGAAAGTTTTCCACTCCGGAATATAAGGCAGGAAACCGGATACTGGGAGCGGCAACGAGTCAGCAGCGTTACTCATGGATCCGCTGTACTTATTTATGATGAACTGCATTTTGTGGATCATCTCTTGGTCCTGGCTGACAGCCGTCATTTGTTTAAGCCGCATCCTGGTTTTGTCTAAATGAATCCGGTCATCCACGGCCAGCCATAGCACATGGTCGCTGAGCCGCAGCGCAGTTGTCACTCGCGGATGCAGAGATGACTCCAAATCTAGCATCACGGTATCATAGCCCCCTGTCGCGAGCACAGCTTGGATTAACGAATTGGTATCCTCCGCCGTCATCTCATCCATTTCAGTCGGCTCGGATACACCCGGAAAGTAATCAAACCCCATGATTCCATGCCGACGTTTGTACAACTCCACTTTGGCTGTCTGCACGCGGGCATCGGTTTTTCCATAGTAGAGCATACGGGAAAAGTAGTTTTCGTCAGCTGCTGCGCTCGGCTCCATCCAGGCTGCCGAGGGCAGCTGTTCGAAACTCAAATAAAAAACCCGCTTTCCCTGGTACGCCAGCTCCCGTGCAAGATGTGCCGCAGTTAACGTTTTGCCGCAGCCGCCCACCGCCGAATAAACGGCAATCACTTCAGATTTTCGGTTCCCTGTCAGCATCCGGCTAGATGTGTATTCGTTGAAATGCGACACCACGTGAGACAATAGCTGGTTTAACGGTTGGAATTTGCACAGCACGGGATATTCGAGCATATCTATGCTGACCGGCGTCTCGCTTAGGATGATCAAACAGCCATGTTGAAACGCCCGTTCGGGAAGAGGCATAAAGCTTTCGTGAGCCAGCAGTATGTACGTTTCACGGCTGCGGTTGATGAACTCAAACCCTTGCTCCTTTGACGTGAACACAGTCATAGCGAATCGTTCCGCTTGCTCGGAGCTTCGAACGTACGTTGAGAACATATCTATGAAATATGCATCCTGCTCCAGCAGAACCAATTGCATTTTACTCATGATAAATCAATGTCACCTCCCTTTTTTCGTTCAAAAATATTCATGTTGATGTTGTACCGACAGTCACACTCCTGACATTAGCTGCAAAACTCCTCCAATGACCAATGCCGCAGACATAATAGTCAGCAGAACGGCAACCTTCCATTGATTTGTAATTCAGCCACACCTCCCTTGCAGAGAACGCAAAAAAAGCACCGTCTGAACAAGAATTCATCTTGGTCAGCGGTGCTTCCGCCTGATCTGCAATTATATATAGAATGTATTATAGCACATAAAATGGAAATATCAACTATGATTTTGTTAGAAATACCAGCAATGCAATACTGGAGGAGACGTTGGCGCAAACAATGAACCACTGTGCCATAGGGACGCTATGCCTTCTGGTGCAATGTCTGCTTCAAATAGTCCATCGCTTTAGCATAAGCTTGCGGATGCATATACTTCTGCGCCAGCTCGGATTTGCGCGACTGGAAAAACATACGGACCAGCGAACTACTAGTGAGCATGTCCGGTGTGTAAGGCGAGAGGTATATTGTGTCTGCACGTGTCGTATTGCGAATGAACTGCTCCATTTGAAGCTCATAATCCAGATCCGTGACATTACGGATTCCCCTTATTACTACATCGATTTCGTGCAGATTGATATAATCCGCCACAACCCCTTCGTAGGGAACTATGCTGGTCCGGCTCTCATAGCCGTCCTCAAGAGAGGCTTTGACCAATTCCGTTCGCTGCTGCAGAGAAAAGTGGTGCTGTTTTGCACGGTTATTAGCAATAACTATATGTACGTTGTCGAACAGCTTGAGTGCCCGTTCAATAACGGACAAGTGACCTAACGTAATTGGATCGAAGCTGCCGGCGTAAATGGCTTTCATTACTATGCCTCCCCGTAGTCACACCATATGATCGACATGATCGACATCTTCATCATACCAGCATTTCACAGCAGCGTCGAGAAACGCTCAGCATGCCAACTAGCGACAATTTAGATTGTATAGTTCAAATGCCTCGCCTGAATGGCGCTGACACAGAATTATCACCAGTAGAGTGTTCGGTATGCAAAAAAAGGACAGCCAGAAGAGAAATTGCTGCGAACAAAGCAACTGGCACAAGCACGCGCACCACTAAAAAGCCTCTAATAACTCTCATCCCCTTAACCCGCGGCCATGATTCAGATCGTTTAATTTTTGATGAAAAATGCAGTCAGCTCGTCACGGTTATGGAAAAGCTGCTTCGCCTTTTGCAAAGCTAACTCCGGCGCTAAGTCTTCCACCAGCTCACGCATTGCTTGAAATGGCTTTTTGTGCATCAGCTTTACGGTGATCACCGCTGTGCCACCGGTTTGCAGCGAGTGCAACAGCCCCTTTACCAGCTTGGCCATCTGCCGCGAGCTCCAGCTCATGTCGCAAACGAGCAAATCGTATGCATCCGTGTTCAGCCTGACATCGCCTGCATTTTTCTTCAAATAAGTGAGGTTAGGATGCTTCAGCAGCGATGCGTCCAGCTTAGCGGGGTCGATTGCGGTCACTTTGACGCCGCGCTCTAACAGGAGCGAAGTCCAACCACCCGGCGCGGCACCTATGTCGATAGCAGACCGATACTGCGCAAAATCCAGCCCAAACTCTTGCTCTGCCTCAAGCAGCTTGAATTTGGCGCGCGACACTTGTCCCGCTTCTTTGCGGAAACGGATGGCTCCGCCAGACCAATCGGACAAATTATGCTCCGGTTTGGAAAGACCAGCATAAACTTTGCCGGCCGTCAGATACACAGACAGAATGAAGTCTGCCTCCTTAGTCACAGGCTCTACCGAGTAAGCCTCAACCAGCACTGAGTCCAGTGCTTGCTTCAACGTGCCTGTGGAAATCGCAGGTGCGGCATGCTCCGTTTTCCGCACTTGAATCGCGAGTTTGGTATTTAAGCTGAAAGAAAACTCCCGTACGATCCAGTATTGCACCGCCTTTAACGTGCCGTCCCACTCCAGTTCCGCATCCACCGGCTGCATATGGCGAAGAAACATGGGCTCCTGAGCCAAAATGACACGAATGGCTTCAGACTTCTCCACAGGCAGCTGGAAGAGATAAGTTTCAGCCGGCGTGAGTTGGTTAAATAACGTACCGGTGCCGAATAATCGCCGAATCTCCTCCTGCGCCTGCTGTGCATATCCATGATTGGCCGTACCTATGAACAAGCTCTGTGTTGTGTATTCGGATGCTGTCATTGGAGCACCTTAATCCATGGACGGCCCTGATACCATTCCAATACAACCGGCACCTGGAACGCCTTGAATAAATTATCCTGTGTGAGCACTTCCTCTTTTGTTCCGGAGGCAATCAATTGGCCGTCGTCTATTAGTGCCACATGCGTAAACATGGGCATAATCTCCTCAATGTGGTGAGTGACATATAATACCGTAATGTTTTGCCGGCTCAAACCATTCACCGACTCCAGCAGCCGTTCACGCTCAAACAAGTCTAAGCCGGAACACGGTTCATCCATGATCAGTATGGACGGGTTGGTCATCAGCGCCCGTGCCAGCATGACCTTCTTGCGTTCACCTTGCGACAATGAGCCTAAAGGATGATCAGCCAGATGAGACAAACGCACGTCTTTCAGCCTTTCCAACGCTTTGCCCCGCACCTCTTCCGGAATTTCCTCGTAAAAACGCAAGAAAGCAAACTCGCCCGTGGCAACAACTTCCCACACTTGATCGGCTGGGTTCAGCTTTTCATACAATGACTGACTGATATATCCGATATGTTTGCGTACTTCTCTGACATCACACTTACCATATATATGATCCAACACCTTGACCTGGCCGCGGCTAGGGAACTGGTATCCGTTGATCAGCTCGAGGATGGTCGTTTTACCCGAGCCGTTTTTGCCAAGTATCACCCAGTGCTCGCCGGACTTTACTTGCAGTTCCACGTTGGACAAAATGGAACGCTCTTCCCTTATAAAATGAATATTTTCTAGTGATAAGACCTGCATACGGGGGATCACAACCTATTCTTTTACATTATTTGCAATCTGTTGAAGTATGTCATATGGCATAGGACTGTTGACAAGCTTCACATAATCCGGCTTACTTTGATACAGCATTTGGTACATTGTTGACCTGCCGCTGTCGCTGGAAGTGTGGATGTATATCTCCTTCGGGAACCGCTCGGCCGCCACCATGTATCGTACGACTTGTAAACCGTCAGGCTCTCCCCACCCTAAATCGAAATCAAGAGACAGCACACCGACCTCGCATTCCTGCAGCAGCAAAACGCACTCATCTGCGCTTCGCGCGGGAACAAACCCCTGAGGGCAAGGTCTTAAATCGTCCAAATAAACATGAATGATGAAGATCACCGTCCTAGTCCATGTGAAGTGCCTGTCCGAAGCCGTCTGCTCACGCCGGTTCAACTGTCGGCTAGAGTGCGGACATAATCTATTTCCGAAGCATGCGACCCATTCGCTGGCGTAGGCGTCTCCAAAACCAGCGGCAGCGCACGCACCGCCGATGACTGCAGCAGTTCACGAAACCTGTCTGCGCCGATGTGACCTTGGCCGATATTCTGGTGCCTGTCCTTGCCCATGCCTCCGGGATACATCGAGTCGTTCAAGTGAACTGCCCTCAAATGTTCGAAGTAACCGAGCGCCTCGGCTTTGTCGGACAGCTGCTTCCAGCCACCCGCGTCGGTACTCCAAAGACCGCTTGCGTAAGCGTGGCAGGTGTCAAAGCAAAAGGCGATATGGTTTCTGAATTCCGACAAATTCCGGATCTGCATGAGTTCCTCTAATGTAGTACCCATGCTCATACCTTCGCCCGCCTGATTTTCGATCAAAAGCTTGGCTTGTCCCTCCCAGTCAACGAGCACGCCATGCAAACATTGTATAATATTTTTATAACCTTGTAACGGGTCCCGCCCCTTATATTTGCCGAAATGCACCACTACGCCGACGGAGCCGCAAGCATCGGCGATTTCCAAGTCGTTACGCAATGACCTGATGTTTGCCTCGCGCATCTTGGGATCATCTGCCGCCAGATTGGTTGGATATGGGGAATGGGCAATAGAAAGAATACCGTGCTTCCGGCACAGCTCCGCGCACGCATCTGTGTCCTTGGGATCGTATCGTTTTACGGTTAAGCTGCGTGGATTTTTAGGAAAATACTGATACGCTCCCGCCCCAAGCTGGAGGGCTGTTCTGGCCGCCTCTGCGTAACCTTTACGGATGCTGATGTGACAACCTACTCTCATTGCAATCTCCCCCCACACGTCGTCTATCGCGGTGAGCCGCTAAAATAACGCATTTATCAGTCGAAAATTAGCGTTGTATCCCAGATCATTTTCTGCCTGGTGTAGTTAGCTGGTTAGCGTTGACAATTTAGGCAGCAGAACGATTTCTTAGATGCCACATCCCTTCGCACCACCGGATTACCGCAGCGGACACAGGGCTCTCCTTCGCAATCGTACACTGCGCACCGTTCGTCATATCCGCCGGTGAGAGAGTCGCCTACAAACAGCGGCATTTCCATGTACCCTCCGTACCGGATTGCTTCTCCCAGCACATGGCGAATGGCCCCATAGAGACGAGTTAATTCCTCTTCTTCCAGTTCCGAGCACCGTCGAGCGGGCAGCAGCCCGGCTGCAAAGCAAATTTCATCAGAGTAACAATTACCAATGCCGGATATCACTCTCTGATTCACTAGTGTCGATTTCAATGTCCCCCGCTGACGCCGCAGGAGTTGATTGAACATGCTGGGCGTAAAGCCCGGCTGCAATGGCTCCGGACCCAACTTTTGCATTACGCGGTCTATATCCGCCGACTCATGTATGTGCAGGTAACCAAGCCTTAAACCAATAAAATAGAGATGCATTCCGTGCCAACTTAATGTAACTTGAATGGAACGCTCGGGCCTCTGTTCAGATCTGCCAAAGAACAACATGCCACCCAACATAAGATGCAGCACCAGAACTTTATCGCTACTTAAATAAAACAGCAAATGTTTTGCCCTTCGCTTGATAGAACGGACTGACGTACCTAATACGTGCTGCTCAAAATAATCCACAGGGACATTCACCGAACGTTCCCGAGTCACGGCCACGCCCGTGATCGGTTTTCCTACGATTCTAGGGCTAAGCAGTAGCCTGTAGTTCTCCATTTCCGGCAGTTCCGGCATGGTGATAGCTCCTCCGCGCAAAATAAAAAACAAAAACTCCCAAGCAGGTTGCAGCTGATTGGCAGACGTTGTCTCTCTATATTTCACCAGATTAGCGCCGCTTTATCCCATCCGGTGAGCAGCATCAGCAGCATATTTATCAAATTAAGCTATCCATCACATAGCCCGCACTGGCTTGCGCCGCAGATGAGGTTTGCTTTCGCGGGGGACGTTGGGTGCCTCGCGTAGGCTTTGACTTCGCCGATGAGCGATAAAGCTTCAGCTGCAGCCGCTGAATACGTTGTTCCAGGCTGACAAGCTGCTCGTAGTCTTTGGTATTCTTCCGTGCTGCGGCAGACCGGCCTGCTAAGCCTGAGCCCGCCGTCCCGTACGAGCGCGTTAAAACCTGCCGCTGCCGTGCTTTGAGCAAAGCCTGTTCAGCATAATCCAGCGCCTGTTCCAGCTTCTTCAGTTTGTGCTCATAATGCTTCGATAGCTCAATATACGGTTCAAGTGCAGCCGTACTGCGCGCACCCCTGCGCTGAATATATAGCGTCCACAGCTTGCAAGCATCAGTGAAACAATGCCGCTGCTTGTACAACTGGGCCAGCGGGAGTAGATACTCGGAAGCGTGTTCGGTTTCTTCGCGACAAACTCGCTCCGTCAGCATTTGCACTGCCGGAGCCGCCAGAGATGGCTGATTGAGTTTGTCGAACCATAGCGTGAGCCGGTATAATTCTTCCAAATCCATCTGTTCCAGATTGCTTTTACCGTTCAATGCGCCCGCAAAATGAATGGACAAGCCTGCCAAAGATAAGATATCGAGCTCATTGTGAACAAACACGCCTTGAACGATCAAAGCCTTCCGTTCAGCCAAATACTGAAAATACAAAGCAGGTGCAAGCGATCCCGCCACGTCATCCTGTCGAATCACAGCGAGACGCTCTTCTTCAACCTTGCCCAGGCGGCAAGAAGGCAGCGTATGCTTCCACAGGCTGCGGGACGGATATAAAAAATCCAAATGCCCGGCTATGTCCGGCTGCACAGGCATTCGATTAACTATGTAGCGATTTTTAATGATCGGCCAATCGAACGTTTTCCCGTTGTAGGATACGAGGTATGGATGACTCTGCAGTTTGCTGTGCAAATAATGGAGCATGGCCACTTCCTCTCCGGGATCACGAATAAACATTTGTTCAACCACAAAGCGCTCGTGTGTGTAAAATCCAATGCCGATCATAAATGGCACGTTCCCCGCTCCGATGCCGAGGCCTGTGGTCTCCGTGTCGACAAAGAGCAGCTTGTCGTGCGGCAGTTGGCCTTCCGTCGGGTCTGAGTCTGTGCCCGGTCGCGCCAGCAGCACATGGAGCTGATCGGACTGCCCTATCAGCTCATTTAAGGCATACCGGCCGTGGCAGGCGGCTGTGTCATACTCCCGGCGCCGCATCACAAATGCGCCCCACTCGCCCTGCTCCATATGGGCGCCGATCGCCGCCCACTCCTGATCCTCCGCCTCGCGGGCAGCACCGGCGGCGGCAGCCTCCGCGGCCTCCGGCGCCCCGGCAGCGCGTTCCCCTATCGGCTTTTTGTGCCTCAGCAGCCTTTCGCGCAGCCCGCTCATCGATCTGCCTCCAGCTGCTCAAGCAGCCGCAGCGAAAGCTGCTTGCCGGTGAGACCGACCTCTTCAATCGGTCCGACGCAGGCTGGGCAGCCGCTCATGCAGCCGCAGGTGGCGATCAGGCTTTTCGCTTGCGCGATCAGCTCTCCATGCACATCATACAGACGCTCGCTTAGTCCGACCCCACCCGGATAGCGGTCGTAGAAAAACAGCGTGGGCTTTTTGTTGTGCACCGCCTTTACCTGCGGGACAACCCTGATATCCTGCGGATCGCACATCAAGTATAGCGGAGCGATATGCACAAGCACGTTGGAGAGACCCAATAATGCGAACTGCATATCATTGGTGGTCATGGTTGCGGCCACCTCATCGGAAAATGTGAACCAGTATGAGCTGGTATGCAGCTCCTCTTCCGGTAGATGAATAGGACCTGAGCCGATATTCTCATGGGTTCTCAATTTGATCTTCTTGAAGATTGTCGGCTTAGCGTTGACCGTGACTTCACCGTATTGCCGCAGGAGCCCCATGTCCTCCGCCTCTCTATGCACATGAAGCACCTTTAGCTGTACCGCCAAGCTGGCATCCGTGAAATAGTCGACATTCACCTCGCGGACGAAAGCCTTCTTCTCTTCATAGTCGAGCTTTTCCACCTGGAACTGAACCCCTTCATGGATGTAGATGGCCTCCTCGTGTATCATCGTCGGAGCGCTGAAACGGTCGACTTCCCCAATTACCCGGCTGCCGTTAGTCATATCGATAATTACGAAGTTTTCCTGTGCGGCCGATCGCAGCGAAATATCGTGAGCCGGGAACGACTGCTCCATCCAATAATAGCGGTTTTTCACATAATGCAGAATTCTTTCCTCTGTCAAAAATTCCAGAACATCCTTTAACTCTTCCCCGCCGAACGTCTCACCTTCTTCGAAAGGCAGTTCATAAGCCGCACATTTCACATGGTCGACGAGAATTATCAGATTATCGGGATGAATCAATGCCTGTTCAGGCGGACGGTCAAAGAAAAAACGCGGGTTCTGGATCATGTATTGATCCAATGGGTTGCTGCTGGCAACCAGAAACGTGATAGAGCTTTCTTGCCGGCGCCCCGCGCGTCCCGATTGCTGCCAGGTGCTGGCTACCGTGCCCGGATAGCCGTTCAGCACACACGCCTGCAATTGTCCGATATCGATGCCGAGCTCGAGCGCGTTTGTGCTGACCACGCCGCGGATCTCACCGCTGCGCAGACCTCGCTCAATCTCACGGCGCAGCTGCGGCAAGTAGCCGCCGCGGTAGCCGCGAATGGTTTTGGTGCCCAACTCATGCGGCACTAATTCCTGCAAATATGTGAGCAGAATCTCTACGCGCACCCTGCTGCGGGCAAACACTATCGTCTGCACACCCTGCTTGAGCAGCATACCAGCGATTTTCCGCGTCTCCAGAACACTGCTTTTGCGTATGCCAAGTTGTTGGTTCACCACAGGCGGGTTGTAGAAGACGAAGTGTTTCTCCCCGGCCGGAGCCCCATTGCGGTCCACTAGCGTCACGGGCTCGCCGATCAACCGTTCGGCGTGCTCTTTGGGGTTGTCGATCGTGGCCGACGCGCAGATGAATTGGGGCGACGAGCCATAAAAACGGCATATCCTCTTCAAGCGGCGAATTACATTCGCTACATGGCTGCCGAACACACCGCGGTACGAGTGCAATTCGTCGATGACAATATAGCGGATGTTTTCGAACAGTTTAACCCATTTGGTATGATGCGGCAAAATCGCGGAATGCAGCATATCCGGATTGGTGACAACGATATGGCCCGCGTTCCGAATGGCCTGGCGCACCGTGGGCGGAGTATCCCCATCATATGTATGCGTTTTGATGTCGGCTCCCATGCGGTTGACCGTCTCCTGGAGCTCAGACACCTGGTCCTGTGCGAGTGCCTTCGTCGGGAACAGATACAACGCGCGCGCACTGTCATTTTGTAATATGCCCTGCAGCACCGGCAGGTTGTAACATAGCGTCTTACCCGATGCGGTTGGCGTAACTGTCACGATGTGCCGTCCGTCCGCGACTTCGCGGAAGGATTCGGCTTGGTGGGTATATAATCGGTCTATTCCCTTCTCCAACAACGCAGATTGCAGCAGTGGATGCACGCCATCCGGAAAAGCTTCATAAGACGCATCACGGGGCGGGATCGTATGCCAATATGTGACCTGAGACATAAGCTCAGGAGTGGATTTGACAAGCTCTATCATTTCATCAATCGTGGAAACTTTTCCGGTTAATCTGTTCATAAACTCAAACTCCTTATTGTTGCACACAATTTCACTTATTCTATTATATCGAATGCATGTTCGCATTTCAATCGCTTATGCGTGCGAGGTTTGAACTAAGTTTGCTTATATCTGAGCGCACGGTATGCTCTGGAAGCCCCACTTCGGCAGTTCGGCATGAGCACGGCAAAAAAACCTGATCGGTGTATACCATCAGGGCGTGTATATATTTTTTTAGTTACTTATATCTGCTGGCCGATATGTGTCGGCTGTCTGACCAAGGCCGCGTGTGTCAACCGACTAAAGCAAAGGCCCTGTCTCTGGCCGCGCAGGGTTACAGCATTTCTGACGAATCATCATAATCGTAGCAAACTCCACCGTTGAATAAGGTCCGACGATACGTTCCCGTCAAAGGCACCGCAGCGTTTTTTTGCAGCTTGACCAGAACCTCACCAAAATGGCGGGCCTGGGAATCCGTTCCCACGGTATTCATGGCCAAACGCAAAGCCTTTTCGATTACGGCGATATCTTGACTAGTAAAATCCATACCGCAGTCCCCCTTGTGAGCAGCATTTCTTTTACATCTATATTACCCCACTGCGGCCACATTTATACATTAATGCAGCCATATGTAGAGTGGAATAAACAAAAACGAAGTGACAATGGCTGCAGCGCCCATCGCAAAGCTGCCGACGCTTCCCTGCAATTCGGAGTCCCTGATAATGCGTGCGGTGCCGATGCCATGGGATGCCGTGCCGATCGCCGTGCCGATGGATATATCGTCCCTTACACCGCATAAACGCAGCAGCCCCGGGCCGAACATACTGCCGATCAATCCGGTCAGCACCGTGAGAACGGCTGTAAGTTCAGGAATGCCGCCCGCCTGGCGGGATATTTCCAACGCTATCGGTGAAGTCACCGACTTCGGCATCATGGTCACCATCAACTCCTTGCTGCCCCCCAATGCCCACACAAACACCGCTGACAGCAGCAGAGCACTGATAGAACCAACGGTCATGCCTCCCAATATCGATAATAAGCTGTTACTGATACGCCGGGCATTTTTGTATAAGGGGATCCCTAATGCAACCGTAGCGGGGCCCAGCAGCAGCACGAGAATCTCGCCGCCGTTACGATATGCCTCATACGGGATGCCACTGACGAATAAAAACAGCACAATCAAACCAGAACAAACAAACAGCGGATGCAGCCAAGACCATCTTCGGGACAAGTATAATGCCACGGTATAACTAACCACAGATAGTGTCAGGCCAAACACCGGTTGTTCCGTAATGTTATGAAGATTCATGACGCTCATGCTCCTTTCGCTTTCCTGTCAGGAGCTTGGCGGACCACCCGCTTAACAGCAGCACCCCGAATGTGCTGGCAAACAAACTCACCAATAACTCGAGCGCATGCTCTCCGATATAAGAAAAAAACACCATGGTACCGACGACGAACGGGGCAAAGAGCAAAAGCATATGTCGGATTAAAAATTGGCCCGTGGTCTCAACCCATTCCAACTTAATCCACTTCAAAAAAAGACAAACTGTAAATAAAATGAGGCCGATCACGTTGGCCGGTACGGGGATATGTAACGTGGTGTGTAAAATAATCCCCAGCAAATAGAATCCAATTAAAATAGCAAACCCAAGCAAGTGCATTCCCTCCTGTGCCTTAACTCCAATGCACTGGTGCACGCCGTGTTCTGAGCACGACCGCCTCCGTGCATGCATATTAGTTCCATGGATGTGGGAAACGTAAATATGGTATGTCACACATGCCGATGCACCCCAATTCCAACAAAAAGGAGCTGTTCCCATGCCAAAACCGGACAACCGTGCGGATAATGTGGAAAACATTCAAAGCGCAATAAACCATACTATCGAAAATCACAACGAGGCCGAAGAGTATTTGGAGGCACATGCCGATGAAATTACCGCTGAAGCCGCGCAGGACATCGTCGACAGAAATGAACGCCGCGAGGCAAGCCTTGAATCTTACCGCGAAGAGATCCAGGATGAAGCGGCATTTATACGCAATCAATAACACAGGCATCGTAAATCCCGTGCCATTTCCACGCAGCTGCGGGTGACGCTGAGTTACCTGAATCCCCATCTATTGATGGGGATTTTGTATAACCTGCTATCGGCGCATATATCACTTGCCTTTCCGCCTTGGTACTTGAAAGCTCCAATGATCGCGGGCCAGATAAGTATCCTGATGAATTTGCTGCGCCTCCTGAACTAACAAATCCGCATCTTCCTTCTGGTAACGCGAACTGATATGCGTCAGAATTAGCGTCTCTACCCCTGCTTCTTTAGCTGTACGAGCCGCATCCATAGCCGTGGAGTGATCGTACTTCACAGCCAATTGTTTTTTTTGCTCTGCGAAAGTAGACTCGTGCACCAACACGTTGGCGCCGCGTGCGAGCTTGCCGGAGTTCTCACACGGTTGGGTATCCCCGAGAATCGTGACGACCCGCCCAGGATAAGCCGGTCCTATGTATTGCTCTGCTTTGAGCAGCGTACCATCTTCCAGCGAGACATCCAATCCCTGCTTGAGTTTGCCGAATAGAGGACCCGATGTGATGCCTAGCTCTTTGAGCCGTTCCACCTGCAGCCTGCCTTTTTGCGGCTTCTCCGCAATGCGGTAGCCGTAGCTCTCTATCCGATGTACCAGGGGGGCGATACTCACTTGAAATTGCTCGTCCTCCAACAGAATCGTTTCTTCTTTGGCATCAAATTCATGAACAATGATTTCATAAATCAAATGGGATTGGCTGATCTCCATCGCGGTCCGAACAAACTGTTCCGTCCCTTTGGGGCCGTATACCGTGAGCGGCGTCTCGCCGCCTTGATAAGAACGGCTGCTTAGCAGCCCAGGCAAACCATACAGATGGTCGCCGTGCAGATGAGTGATAAACACTTTTTCCAGCTTACTGACGCGCACGGGAGACCGCAGCACCTGATGCTGTGTGCCCTCCCCGCAGTCGAACATCCAATATGTGTTGCGCTCGGCCAACAGATTCAGAATGATTGATGTCACATTCCGTTCCTTGGATGGCATTCCTGCTCCGGTGCCAAGAAAGTAAAGTTCCAAGACACATCGTCTCCGTTCTATGATCTGTTTCGTTAATACAAGGAAAAGAGTGGAGGCGGTGGCGCTCCACTCTGTCATAGCATGCCTAACTTTTGTCTACATTAAAATATCTCGCTTCCGGGTGGGCGAAAACTATGGCGGATACGGATGCCTCCGGCTCCATCATGCTGCCTTCGGTTAACTCCACGCCAATGTCCTCAGGCTGTAACAGCGCAAACAACTGCTGCTGATCATCTAGATCAGGGCAGGCTGGATAGCCAAAGGAAAAACGTTGGCCGCGGTATTTCGCACCGAACCGTTCCTGCATGGTCATGCTAGCCGGATCAGGGAAGCCCCAAACGTCACGCATCATTTCATGCACCCGTTCGGCTAACGCCTCGGCTATCTCCAATGCGGTAGACTGCAGTGCATGCGAGCGTAAGTAGTCCCCGTTCTCCCGTAACTCCCTGGCTTTTTCATTGATGCCATGTCCGGCAGTAACCACCAAGAAACCGACATAGTCCATTTCTCCGCTGTCTACGGATTTCAAATAATCCGCCAAACACAAATATGGTTCCGTCTCCTGACGCGGGAAGGAAAATGTCTGCAATACCTTAGAGGGCTCAGACGGTTCATACACCAACACATCGTTACCGGACGATTGAGCCGGAAAAAAGCGGTACATCCCGTGCGCACGGATAGTGCCCTCTTTTTGCGCTTCAGCGAGAATTCCATCCACTGTTTCCTTGAGTTGGACTGCCTTTGGATCCTGCTCGGCGAGCAGCTTATCCACTTTCCCCTTCAAGCCCAGATGATGACCAAGCAGCATCTGCATGTTAATATACGGCATTATATGACTGATCGGGTAGTCCCGAATGACACGGCGCTCCAAGTCAGGCGGCGTCTGCACCGGCACAGTTCTGTCGACAGAGGAGGATTTTACCCGAGTAAGCGTCGGCATGCTCCGCTCCTTCTTACCCGCTTCCATGACATCGGATTCCTTGCTGTCACGCAGTTCTTTAATCAACTGCTCCCGTTGCGCAGGATCACTTAGCTTGTTAGCGATATCCAAACCGTCCATGGCATCCTTCGCGTACAGCACCATGCCTTCATATTCAGGCGCGATGCGGGTCTTAGTGAATTTGCGGGTTAATGCGGCCCCGCCGACGAGGATCGGCACATCGATGCCTGCGTTTTTCAAATCCTGGGCGGTGATTACCATCTGCTGCGCCGACTTGACCAGCAATCCGGATAAGCCGATAGCATCCGGCTGCTCCTGTCTGAACGCCTCAATCAGCTGCTCCGGCGGCACCTTGATACCTAGATTGATAATTTGATACCCATTATTGGATAAAATGATTTCTACCAAGTTTTTCCCGATATCATGGACGTCGCCTTTTACGGTGGCCAGAATGATCTTGCCCTTTACAGCTGATTCATTCTTCTCCATAAATTGCTCGAGATGCGCAACTGAAGCTTTCATCACTTCAGCGCTTTGCAGCACCTCTGCTACGATCAACTCATTGTTGTTAAAGAGACGGCCGACTTCTTCCATCCCTTGCATTAATGGACCATTGATAATTGCCAAAGGCGCGTACTTCTTCATCGCTTCATCAAGATCAGGAATCAAGCCTTCTTTCGTGCCTTCCACCACATAGGCAGCCAGCCGTTCCTCCAGCGTTTGATTCGAAATCTTCTCTTTCTTTTCGACCTTTTTCACACGGAAGTGAGCGACAAATTCGGCCAATGTGTCATCGTTGGTGTTATAGATGAGGTTTTCCGCCAACACTCTCTCTTCCTCAGGAATAGACGCATAGCGCTCCAACGCCTCAGTGTTCACGATAGCGTAATCCAGACCGGCTTTGGTGCAGTGATATAAATATACGGCGTTTAAAACTTCTCTGCCCGCCGGTGGAAGTCCGAAGGAGATATTGCTTAAGCCCAGTATCGTCTTGCACTCAGGGTATTTCTCCTTGATCATGCGGATGCCCTCAAGCGTTTCAACGGCCGAACCGATATACTGGGGATCACCGGAACCTATAGGGAACATGTTCGGGTCAAAAATAATATCATGCGGCTTCAAGCCATACTTATTCACAAGCAAATCGTACGCACGGTCCGCCACTTCCATTTTGGCCTGCCGCGATACAGCCTGTCCCCGCTCATCAATCAGGATCATGACGACCGCCGCACCGTATTTGTGGATGAGAGGGACAATTTTTTCGAACTTCGTTTCACCGTCTTCGAGGTTAATCGAGTTGATAATTGCTTTGCCTTGAGAATATTTAAGACCAAGCTCGATGATGTGGTCATAGGTAGAGTCAACCATCAGCGGAGCCTTTACTTTCTTCACCACTTCTTTCAAAAAGCTCTCCATGGCGTACGCTTCATCTATGTCGGTGTCTTGCAGGTTAATGTCCACGATCTGGGCTCCATTTTTGACTTGTGCACGCGCAATTTCGGAGCCTTCTTCGAATTTCCCTTCCTTAATTAAACGCTTGAACTTCCGCGATCCTGAAATGTTCGTTCTCTCTCCGACCAGATAAGGGCGGTTCGCTTCTTCTATGAACACCGCGTCAATGCCTGACAACGCAGGCAGATGCGGCTCAGCCTGCCGACGCGGCTGATAAGAGGACAGCGTCTCCGCCATCGCCCGAATATGTTCAGGGGTCGTTCCGCAGCAGCCGCCTGCGATATTCAGCCAACCCTGCTCGGCGAAACCGGCAAGCTTCTTAGCCAGCGACTCCGGCGACTCATGGTACTTCCCGTTTTCGTCGGGCAGTCCGGCGTTGGGATAGCAGCTTACCGCAGTGTCCGCCAGATCAGACAAACTGCGGATGTGATCACGCATAAATTCCGGGCCTGTGGCGCAATTGAGTCCGACGGATATTGGCTTCAGGTGCTCTAACGATACGTAGAATGCATCAATGGTTTGCCCCGCCAACGTCGTACCCATAGGCTCTATCGTCCCCGAAATCATGATGGGCAGCTCGACACCACAGGTTTCGAACGCTCTCCGAATTCCTATGCTGCCTGCCTTCACGTTCAACGTATCTTGAGATGTTTCAAGCAGCAGCGCGTCCACACCACCTTCTATCAGCGCCATTGCTTGTTCGTAATAACTGTCGGTCAGTTCATCGAAGGTAACACCGCCTGTGACAGACAGCGTTTTCGTCGTAGGCCCCATCGCACCGGCGACGTATCTGGGCCACTCGGGTGTGCTGAATCTGTTGGCTGCTTCAACAGCCAAGCGGGCAGCTGCGAGATTCAGCTCTCTTGCACGCTCCGGTATATCGTAATCTGCCAGAACTACACTTGTGGCGCCAAATGTATTGGTCTCGATCATATCCGCACCGGCGGCAAAGTAAGCTTCGTGTACTTTTGAAATAACGTCCGGACGAGTGACAACCAGGATTTCATTGCATCCCTCCCAGTCCGGTCCGCCGAAATCGTCTGCGGTCAAGTCTTCCTGTTGAATCATGGTACCCATTGCGCCGTCCAAAATCATGATCTTTTTTTGTAATTGTTCTTGCAATGAAGGTTTAATCATAAGCGTTCTTCCTTTCAACGACATCCGTCCAATGACTCCACGAATACATGAGATAAATGTAAAACTAAGTGTAACAGAAACCTTTACTCCTGAAAAGGTAATCCTAACGCTTTCTAGCGGCCGGTATCATAATTCCTATCGGAATTATCATATTTATGCATCGACAGACGATGTGTATTCCACTATAATACAGGTTAGAACTCATATAATTATTGGAAAGAGGGATGACAATGGCTGAAATTCGCATTCGTCACACCAACGCTCGCATCTCTGGCGAAGACAATGTCAAAGCATTTTTAGAGAAACAAGAGGTATTGTACGAGCACTGGGATGCCAACAAGCTGCCTGATGCATTAAAAGAGAAATTTGTATTAACTGACGAGGAAAAAGCGGAGATCCTAGCTACCTATGACGATGAAATCAGAGATTTGGCAAGCCGCCGCGGCTACCTGACTTGGGACGTCATCGCCCTGTCCGACGCGACACCGAATCTTGACGAGCTGCTGAAAAAATTCGAGCAGGTTCACACTCACACGGAAGATGAAGTGCGTGCGATCACTGCCGGCAAAGGCATTTTTATTATTAAAGGTACTGATGACGTCGGATACTTCGATGTCGAATTGGAGGCCGGTGACGTGATCTCGGTGCCCGAGCACAAACCACACTTCTTTACACTGATGGAAAACCGTAAGATTGTTGCGGTGCGTTTGTTCATCGAAACAGAAGGCTGGATTGCACACCCATTCACCGACCCTTCATTCCAAAACGCATAGCTCACAGATGACAAAAAACCCGGCATCCACAAGTGGTGAACAGCCGCTGTAAGCAGGCACATTGCTAAACGTGTCCGACTTATTTGGCATAGTTCATAATAGGGGTGACGGGTTTTTCATTTTAGGAGCTAATTCACTGCCGCAATAATTGCTTCAATTTCCCGCAAATCCGTGATTTCGTGTGCTGGTATGACATCACCGGTGTGCTGCATGCCGTGGCGATTAATCCATATATTCCTCATGCCCACACGATGGGAACCAAGGATATCAGTAGTCAGTTTATCCCCCACCATAACACCCTCGTCCGATGTAATACCCAACAACGCCATAGCATGATGAAAAATAGAAGCAGCCGGCTTGCCTTCGCCGAAATTGCCGGAGATCACAATGTGATCGAAGTAAGGGGCCAGCTGTGGCACGCCTGCCAGCTTCTCCTTTTGCAGATCAGGTGAGCCGTTCGTGAGCAGCAGTAATTTATACCGACCCTTCAGTTGCTCAAGCACCTCGAACGTTTCATCGTATACGATCGGCCGCTTCCGCCGTTCTGCCGGGAACAGCTCGCCAAGACGATAACCTAACTCCGGATCGTCAACGCCAAGAGCTGTCAGCCCCTGCGTCCACGAAGCCGTGCGGTATGCCGGCGCCAGCCGCTGCAGCTCACGAAAATTCTCATCGTGGCCTTCTGTGAAATTCGCCCATAAACCCTCGAACGGATTAATCCCTATCATCTGGGTGAACGGAAATGTCTCGTACGATTCGTAGAGTGCTCTTGCCTCTCTGCGCACAGCCTGTTCCAAAGCGACAGGGTCGACCGACACATGCGTTGCAGCCTCTTCACATGTAGCTTTGAAAGCCTCTCTTACGCTACGTTCATCCCACAGCAGTGTGTCATCCAAATCAAATAACAGTGCTTGAATACTCATTGTGTCCGTCCTCTTCTCCTATGAAATGCTGCTTCCTGCGTGGTCATGCGCCAATAATCCCGGCACCGGCTAGCGTTCCGATTTAAACGTAACCGAGTTCCGCTCGGCAAACTCCTTCAACCGTTCAGCCAGAGCATGAATGTCCATACGATGATAAAAACGCGAGAACACCCAATTCCCGCCTTTGCCGCGCAGTGAAATGAGCGCGGAATCTCTGCCTATCGAAATCTCTTGAATGTCCGCGGCTTCCACTCTCTTATTGCCTGTAAACCGGCGCGTTATCAGAAAATTTTTACCAATTTGTAGAAACGGCCGACGAACCCAAAAAATGAACAATCCCAGCAGGATATAACTTCCGCCTGTCAGCCAATACAAAGTCGCATCCTGTTGCGTGCCCCGAAGCGCCACAAAGCAAAATATGCCGACAGCAATTAAAAAGATAGGCAGCGTCCAACTGCGTCCCTTAATCGTCACCGATGCATCTGACACCGTTTCACTCAATAGCGGCCGGCCGTGCTTTTTCCTGCTTTTGTTGATGGTTTTAGTGTTCTTCTGTACCATCCGTTCCCACTTACGTGACATAGCTTGTCTCCTCGCAGCTATTTATTGTGTGTTATATCCGCCGTTTGAACTTATCGATAAAACGGTTCGGGTAGTCGTACTCCAACGCGCTGACCGCATCCAAGCGATGCCATTGCTCGTCGGTTAGCCTCCAACCAACGGCTCCCATATTCTCGTCGTACTGCTCTAGAGTGCTTGCTCCAAAGATTGGGGAGGTGATACCTTGTTGGTGAATCAGCCAATTCAGTGCAACTTGAACAGGTGTTTTACCAATGTCCTCTGCCACAGATATAACCTCATCAAGGATGCGGAAATTCCGCTCCGTGCCGCGCCGCTGCCAGCTGCTTTCCCCTGCGTCCACTGACAGTCTGCCATGCAATGGCTTCTCGCCGCGCACGTATTTACCTGTCAAAAATCCGCCGCCGATTGGGGCCCACGGAATAACTCCCACGTTTTCCTCGACACATAAAGGTAGAAGTTCACTGTCCATTTGCCGGCTCACCAGACTGTACTGCTGTTGAATGGAAATGAAACGGGTATAACGATTGAAATCACTGTGACTCAGGCTTTTCATCAATTGATACGCCAAAAAATTGGAGCATCCAATGTATCTGATCTTTCCAGATGTCACCAGATCATCCAATGTGCGCAATGTCTCATCTATTGGCGTAATGTGATCCCATGTATGTACCTGATATAAATCGATATAATCAGTCTTCAATCTACGCAGGCTTGCTTCAACGCCATCTAAAATGTGCTTTCGTGACAATCCCGCGTGATTGATATTATCTCCCGTGGCGAAGCGAACCTTGGTGGCCAAGATAACATCCGACCGCCGGTCGCGAATAGCTTGTCCCGCTATTTCTTCAGAGCGGCCGCCAGCATATACGTCGGCCGTGTCCAAGAAATTACCGCCAGCGTCCAAAAACCTGTGTATCATCGTTGTTGCATCCGCTTCATTGGTGGCTTTGCCGAAAGTCATGGTACCCAAACAAAGCTCAGACACGGCAATCCCGCTTTTACCTAACACCCGAAAATGCATAGAGCTCCCTCTCACCCCTACTTACGCTTCTCGTCCCCGTCAACGATAGTGATGTTATCCAACTGGTCACGGACCGACGTTTTGAAGCCCTCGATATACCGCTTTCGCAGCACAGCGCGTTCTTCCAACTCCGCCTCGGTCAAGCCTTCGGCTTTGGCCTTACGGGCCAGTTCATTAATACGTTTTACATCTTGCTCATGTTGCGTTTCATTACTCATACGATCCTCCCGGTTATCGAACCTATACCGCTTAACACGGTGCTCAACGCCAAATCGGTAGTCAGAACACCACATTCTACTTTGACATTCCCACATGCTATTGTCAAGAGGCGCACAGCCTCCACGCGGGTCACGGCAGCCTTAGAATCTGCCCTATCTGTAGTGTGCTGGAGGCTAAGTCGTTCAGTGTTCTGATTTCATTCATATAGTCTCGGACATTTTGTCCTTGTTCTACATTCTCGTTTGCGATATCCCACAATGTGTCTCCCGGCACTACCTCGACCGTCCGTGACATTTCGCTTTCGTCGGCCGCTGCGTGAACGTCCTGCTCAACGCCCACGAATGCGAGGCAGACCGTCAGAATCACAATAATCACAAACGCTCCAAGCAAGCCAAAAACGCGCATAAGACTATGATTGGTACCGCTATGGCCAGACGTGCCTATCGATGGCGCGGAGAGACGACGGCGCATCGCACCCATTGCTTTCGCTGATGGTGTAGACTTATGTAACAGTTGTTCATTCATAAACATGTAAAATCAATCCCCCAAACAAGTGTTCTTGTTTTTAAGTTAACACGAACATTTGTTTGTGTCAATCATCCTCTCGAACTTATGTTTGTACGAACTCCGGTTCTGTGTTATACTTTCAAATAATTATTACCAATATTGGAGTGATACTGATGAGCAAATTGTCCAGCCGGCAGCTGGCGATACTGGATTTTATCAAGCATGAAGTGAAAGACAAGGGCTACCCTCCTTCCGTGCGTGAGATCGGAGAAGCCGTGGGCCTAGCATCCAGCTCAACAGTACACGGACATTTGGAACGTTTGGAGAAAAAAGGACTTATTCGACGCGATCCTACCAAACCGCGCGCAATAGAGATCACCGACGGCACCCTCGCCGAGGGTGGTGAATTTGATCTTACCGTCGCGAGAGTGCCTTTGATCGGCCGTGTCACAGCCGGTATCCCCATCACGGCCACGGAAAACATTGAAGATTACTTTCCGCTCCCGAGCCACTACGTTGGAGATTATAATGTATTTATGCTTAGTGTGGTAGGCAACAGTATGATAGACGCCGGTATCCATGACGGGGACTATGTTATCGTACGCCAACAGCAATCGGCAAACAATGGAGACATCGTGGTCGCCATGACGGAGGATGATGAGGCTACGGTTAAACGTTTTTTCAAGGAAAAGGACCACATCCGGCTGCAGCCGGAGAATGCTGCGATGGAACCGATACTGCTGAAGCAGGTCACTATTCTTGGCCGGGTGGTAGGGTTATTTCGGGACATCCATTAAAGGCGTAACAAGCAAATTGCTTAGCAGTATTCGGAGTCAGTGAGAACGAGCAAGAGCCAATAATCACGTGGCACGTGATCATTGGCTCTTGTTTTTTGTATTCCCGCTTACTGCTGAAAATCACCGCAGCGCAATCAGTGATTGAAAATGAAAAACAGCCCCTACCGATGAACGCAAGTTCAGTAGACAGGAGCTGCCGTGTTCGGAACAGCTCAGTGCTAGGCTCGTCGCACCAGCCCACACTGGCGCATTTTTAATACAACGTCAGGTACTGGTCACGTTCCCAAGCATGTACTTGTGTTCGATAAATGTCCCACTCGATTTCCTTCAGTTCGACGAAGTGAGCAAGCGCGTGCTCTCCGAGGGCGTCGCAAATGACATCATCTCTCAGCAGCTCGTCCAACGCAGTTTTCAGATCATCCGGAAGACTAGGAATACCTTGCTCTTCGCGTTCGTCTTCGGTCATCACATAGATGTTCCGGTCCGTCGGCGCCGGCAGCTGCATTTTACTCTTAATGCCGTCCAAACCAGCTTTCAGCATAACAGCTAACGCCAGGTACGGGTTTGCCGCAGGATCGGGGTTTCTCACTTCGACACGTGTGCTAAGTCCGCGGGAAGCAGGAATCCGGATCATCGGACTGCGGTTGCTCGCAGACCATGCTACATAGCATGGTGCTTCATATCCGGGCACCAAACGCTTATAGGAGTTGACAGTCGGATTGGTGATTGCCGTAAATGCACGGGCATGGCGGAGTATGCCAGCCATGTATTGCCTTGCGGTGTCACTTAGGCCGAGGCTATCGCTCTCATCGTAGAAGACGTTGCTACTGCCGTTAAACAAGGACTGATGGCAGTGCATGCCCGATCCATTTACGCCAAACAAAGGTTTCGGCATGAAGGTCGCGTGTAGACCGTGTTGTCTTGCAACGGTCTTGACTACTAGTTTGAAAGTCTGAATCTGATCGGCTGCTTTGATCGCGTCGGCATATTTAAAGTCGATCTCATGTTGGCCGGGTGCAACTTCATGGTGAGATGCTTCGATTTCAAAGCCCATCTCCTCCAAAGTCAACACAATTTCGCGGCGGCAGTTTTCGCCCAAATCCATTGGAGCCAGGTCAAAATATCCGCCTTGGTCGTTCAGCTCCATGGTTGGAGACCCATTGTCATCGGTCTTAAATAAGAAGAATTCCGGTTCCGGACCGACATTCATCGACGTGAAACCCATCTCCTCTGCTTCTTTCAGAACAGACTTCAGGATACCGCGAGGATCCCCTGGGAACGGCTTTCCGTCCGGCAGATAAACATCACATATTAAACGCGCGATACGGTCTTCAGCCACCCAAGGAAAAACAACCCAAGTATTCAAATCGGGGTATAAGTACATATCAGATTCTTCAATGCGGACATACCCTTCAATAGAAGAACCGTCAAACATCATTTTGTTATCCAACGCTTTCTCCAGCTGACTGACCGGAATTTCCACATTTTTGATCGTACCGAGCAAATCGGTGAACTGCAGGCGAATAAACCGTACATTCTCTTCCTCAGCAATGCGCAAAATATCCTCTTTAGTGTAATTGTTGACCGTCACTGCCTAAATCCCTCCTCAAATTGAAAACAAGCATAGCCCTGCCGGTTTGGAAAACATCCCCCAACCAGTCAGGGCACGCTCACTTCTTAAAAAATCTGGAAAGCTCGCCTTGAATCAGAGAAACCTGACCCGGCCGCTTGCCTCCGCCCAATAATTGCTGCTTAAGCATGCGATGCAACTGAGTGTCGGTCATCTCGCGGCGCTTAACCTCGGATTGCTCGTTCATCACAGTAGCGTCTTCAGAGTCCTTCGAAACAGGCAGCAGCACCTGCTTGATGCCGGCGATGTTAACTCCCTTTTCGATCAAATCTTTGATTTCCAGCAGGCGTGCAACATCATTAAAAGAATAGAGCCGCTGATTACCTGCGGTTCTCGCCGGTATGATAAGCTCATGCTGTTCGTAGTATCTGATTTGTCTTGCTGTTAAATCAGTCAATTTCATCACAATTCCAATCGGGAAAAGCGCCATATTGCGGCGAATTTCATCCGTCATGACCCATCACCTCTGTAGACTTGAAACCTACTTATATTGTAACTTCCCTACAAAAACATGTCAAGTGATGTTAGGTTTTAATGGAGTTTCAATGTGAGAATAAGTCACAACAAGCCTTGCTCCAACATATTGTTAAGAGCTGTGAGAACTCCGAGCTTACAGTGCGAATAAGTGAGGCCGCCTTGCATGTAGGCGATATATGGCTCGCGGATAGGGGCGTCAGCGGACAGCTCCAAGCTTCCCCCTTGAATAAACGTGCCTGCGGCCATGATCACCGGATGCTGATACCCTGGCATATCCCACGGCTCCGGCACGACGTGGGCGTCGACAGCCGCCGCTTGCTGGATGCCCTGCACGAACGCGATTAAATGTCTGTCGCTGGTGAATTGGATGGCTTGGATTAAATCGGTACGCGGATCGTTCCACTGGGGATGCGTTACAAAACCAAGCTGCTCAAACACAGCGGCCGCAAAGATAGATCCTTTCACAGCTTGTCCGACTAAGTGCGGAGCCAAAAACAGCCCTTGGTAAATCGAACGGGTGGTCCCAAGCATGGCGCCCACTTCGCCGCCGATGCCAGGTGCAGTCAGCCGGTATGCGGCCAGCTCCACATACTGCTGTTTACCCGCTATGTAGCCGCCTGTCGCGGCGATGCCTCCGCCCGGGTTTTTGATCAGTGACCCGGCCATCAGGTCCACGCCCACCTGTGTAGGCTCCTGTGTCTCGGTGAATTCCCCGTAACAGTTATCTACGAACACGATGACATCGGACTTCACATCTTTCACGCAGCGCACCATTTCTCCGATTTCCGCGACTGAGAACGACGGCCGCCAGGAATATCCCCGGGAGCGCTGGATACCGATCACTTTGGTATCAGGTGAAATGCCGGCACGTATTCGTTCGTAATCCGGTGTGCCGTCGGACAGCAGCGCGACCTCGTTGTACGTGACACCCCAGTCCTGCAGAGAGCCCTTGCCGTCGCCCGGTGTGCCAATCACCTTATGCAGCGTATCGTAAGGCGTTCCGGTAATCATCAGCAGCTCGTCGCCGGGACGCAGCACACCGAATAGCGCCGTACCAATCGTATGTGTCCCGGACACAAAATGCGGCCGCACCAAGGCGGCCTCCGCTCCGAACACATCGGCATAGACTAAATCCAACACCTCACGGCCGCGGTCATTATACCCGTAGCCGGTCGATCCGGTAAAATGATAATCGCTAACTTTATGCTTCTGAAACGCACGGATGACCTTCCATTGATTGTGGTCGACCAGCCGGTCTAATTGTTTAACCCTGCCCTCGATTATTTGTTCAGCTTGCTCCATCAACGCGGTGATGCGTTCGTTAAACATGTTCCGTATTCTCTCCCTCATTCTCCCGCTGATCCATGGCATAATGAGCCAGCAGGTACCCCAGCTTATCGTATTCTTTGTTGTTAACCCTTACCTGAATAAGCATATCGCCGCCTTCTACTTCATTTTCCAGCACTTCGCCGACACGATACAGCAGCGAAATTACGTCGCCTTTTTCAGCCGGCACGCGGAAGGTTTTGCATTCGCCCATGAGCTTAGCCTCGATACGTTCACTGAGGCGTTCCAGATCAGTTTCATTGTATGCGGATATCCGCATACATTCGCCACCCGTGGTTAGCATGTCAACCTGTTCCGCCGAGCACAGGTCCACTTTATTAAACAGTGTGATTTGCTCCGTTTTATGTGCGCCCAGCTCCTCAAGCACCTGCCCGACCACACGCATTTGCGTCGCCATCATGTCCGATGCACCATCTACCACGTGCAGTATGAGATCCGCTTCGTTTGCCTCCTCCAACGTGGCACGGAAGGCGGCAACAAGATCATGAGGCAAGCTTTGAATAAAGCCTACCGTATCGGTCAACACAATTTGCTTACCGCTTGGAAGCTCGAAATTGCGCGAGGTTGGATCCAGTGTCGCAAACAACTGATTCTCAACATAGACATCAGCATTTGTCAGCTGCCTGAGCAATGTCGATTTGCCAGCATTGGTGTAGCCCACCAAAGCCACTTGAAAGACACCGGTTTTCTTTCTGCGCTCTCTATGCAGAGTCCGGTGCTTGACTACCTCCTGCAGCTGGTGCTTCAGTTCAGTGATCCGATTGCGGATATGTCTGCGGTCCGTTTCCAGCTTCGTTTCCCCGGGGCCCCTCGTGCCGATGCCGCCCCCAAGCCGTGACAAGTTCCTGCCTTGTCCCGACAGACGCGGCAAAAGATAGCTCAGCTGCGCGAGCTCGACCTGTATGATGCCCTCTTTCGTCTTGGCCCGCTGTGCAAAAATATCCAATATCAGCTGGGTGCGGTCGATGATTTTTACATCCAAAAACTCTTCCAAGTTGCGCACCTGAGCGCCGGAAAGCTCCTGATCGAAAACAGCAGTGTTCGCACCGCGCTCTTCGATCAACTGTTTCAACTCTTCGGCTTTTCCCTTGCCGATGAACCATTTTGAGTCTACAGTCTCTTTGTTTTGACTCATAGTGGCCAGAACTTGAACACCCGCCGTTTCCGATAAGCTCACCAGCTCAGCCAATGAGTGCTCCGCCTCGTACGCCTCCTGCCGTTTCTGCTCTTGGGTGACCAAACTCACTAATACAGCCCTCGGCTGCTCGTGTTCAATGGTATGTGTGGTTGGTTTCATAAAGTTTTAAATGTCTCCTTTGCCGTTTTTCGCTCCAGCTTCACGTCCTCCGGACGCAGTATCATCAAATCCTGTTTGCTCGGCTGCTGAGAGCCCTGATTCAACAGTCGGACCGCCTGATTGCGCATTGCCTTTTCTATGAGATTCCGCACATATCGTGCGTTGCTGAAAGAGGTCTCCGCTTCGGCCTGCTGCTTCTCGCTTATAATCTGCTGTCGGATTTTTATCTCAGTTTGCGGAATTAAGGCGTACTCCCTTTCCTTAACCATCATCTCTGCAATCTGCATCAGCTGATCCACCGTATAGTCGGGAAAATCCAGCTGAATAGGAAAACGTGACGGCAGCCCCGGATTAGTTTGCAGAAACCGTTCCATCTCCTCGCCATACCCCGCGAGAATAAGTATAAACTGATTTTTATGATCCTCCATAGCCTTCACTAATGTGTCGATCGCTTCCTTGCCGAAATCCTTCTCACCGCCGCGCGCCAAGCTGTATGCTTCATCGATAAACAACACGCCGCCAATGGCCTTTTTGACCAGCTCTCTGGTTTTCAATGCTGTATGCCCGATGTATTCACCCACCAAATCTGCACGCTCGACCTCAATCAAATGTCCTTTAGTCAGCACGCCCATGGTTTGCAGCAGCTTGGCTATAATTCGTGCTACCGTAGTTTTGCCCGTCCCGGGGTTTCCTTTGAAAATCATATGATACACCTGAGTTTTCGCGGTCAGCCCAACCTCCGCCCGCAGCCCTGCCACACGCAGCAGCGCATAGATTTCGAACACAAGCTCCTTTACATTATCCAAGCCGACCATGCGGTCAAGCTCCTTCATGATTTCTCCGAAATGGCCCTGCTGAGACAAGGGCTTTCCATGAAAATGAGGCTCCGCGTCAGAGTGCGTATTCACTTCCGGATTACGCAAAACCACATTGATTTGGTGGGCATTCTTCGTTATATGAATTTGATCTGTCGTCACGACACGTCCACTCATGCGCATCACCTCTTTACTTGGTGTTAGCAGTATACGCAGGAGGCCCAGATGAATGTGCTTTTTTTTCAGATCAACCTATCTAAATATAAAACAGCTCGCGCGTGCTTGCATGGTAAAAAATAATTTGCATAGAAACATAACGTACCACGTCTGCATGTCGATTACAAATCAGGTTATAACATAAAAAGCGGTTTTTGTGCATCTGCAGCCACACAGTGTGACGCAAGACAGATGGCTTGACAAAAAGAGCGGTGAACGAAAACGTTCGACCGCCCTTTCGGTGACCATGCCGGCGTTGCGTGTAACCCCGCTGAGCGAGCAGCGTATCGGAACTACTCAAATAACTTGCGCAGCATTGCCAAATTCAACTTCTCTGTGCCGTCCAGCACGATGTCCGCTTCCGCCAACCCATTGCCGCTGCCGATCCCCACTGCTTTCATCTGGGCGGTTTTGATAGCGGTTATCCCTGCCGACGAATCTTCAATGCCAACGCAATTGCCGGGTTCAATCCCGAGCTGATCAGCCGCCGCCAAGAAAATATCCGGTTCAGGCTTGCCCTTCGGCAGCGCCTTCGGATCGATCACCGCGATAAAGTAATCCCGCACGCCCAATTTGTCCAGCACGACGGGTGCATTCTCACTCGCGGAGGCGATGGCCATTTTTATGCCCTCAGCCTTTAACTCCTCCAGCAAGGGTAGGATACCCGGAAGCAGGTCGTCAGGGGTTATGGTTTGGATCATGCTTTTGTAATACTCGTTTTTCCGCGCGGCCCATTCTTTCTTCTGCTCATCCGGCACAGTGACCCCGCCGTTCTGCAGAATCAGCTCCAGCGAGCCCATACGGCCTACGCCTTTCAAACGTTCATTCACCTGGCGGTCAAACGGGATGCCGAGCTCGTCGGCAAGCTTTTTCCAGGCTAAATAGTGCAGTTCCGCTGTGTCCGTGATCACGCCGTCCAGGTCAAAGATAGCAGCCTCCAACCGCTTAAGCAGACTGACCTGGTGCGTGCGGCCGGGAAGTAAACTAACCTTCGATGCCCGATGCACGATGTCCATTGCGCTTCCTTCGAGCAAGGTGTACGCCGCTGTGTCACGCGAAATATGGATATCGATCAAGCGGCCCTTGTAGCTGATGCGAAAACCGCACCCGGTCCATTGCTCTGGCAGTACCGGATCAAAATGCAGTTCGCCGCCGAAGTCTCTCATCCCTCCGAATCCGTGCACTATGGACAGCCAAGCGCCGGCCATTGCGGCCGTGTGCAGGCCATCCTTCACATTTTGGTTGATGTCATCCAAATCCATCCGGGCGGTCTGGTGAAAATAATCATAGGCTTGCTCGACCAGCCCGATTTCGGCAGCCACGATGCTGTGAATACATGGCGACAGCGAGGAATCGTGAGTCGTGATCGCCTCGTAGTAGCGGTAGTTCCTGATTTTCTCTGCCAGAGTGAAATGATCGCTTTGCAAAAACAACGCCAAAACCACATCTGCCTGTTTTAACACTTGGTGCCGGTAGATGACGAGCGGATGGTAATGCAGCAAAAGCGGATAATTCTCTTTGGGCGTGTTTGCAAAATCCCACTTTTCCTTGTCGAGAAATCCCTCGTGCTGCTCCGTGATCCCCAATTCCTCATCGTAGGGAACGTACATGCGGTCTGCCGCCAGCTTCCATTGCTCGATCTCATCCACCCCTAGATCAATTCGCTGACTCAGTAGTCTGAATTGCTCCGGGAAATGCTCCTGCATCCGTATGGCCGTGTTATATGCGAACGCCAGATTTTCCTGCGCCATCAGATTCGTATAGGCATTGTTGCTCACTATAGCCGTGTATTCATCCGGCCCAGTGACGGCGTCTATGCAGAAGAGACCGTTCCTCCGCGGATTGAAATAGCCGAAATCGACCCAGAACCTTGCGGTTTCGAAGGCCATCTCCGCCCCTTTTTCAAGCAGAAACTGTTCATCTCCGGTGGCATTGACATATCTTTGCACTGCGTAAATAATATCTGCGTTGATATGTACCTGCGCGGTGCCTGCGGGATAGTATGCTGAGGTCTCCTCCCCGTTAATCGTTCTCCACGCATACAGAGCCCCATTCTGCGACATCTCCCGGGCGCGGTCTCTCGCTTTATCCAAAATGCTATAGCGATATTCCAGCAAGCCCCTGCCTATCTCCGGGTTGGTATACGTAAAAAACGGCAGCACATAGATTTCCGTATCCCAAAAATAATGGCCTTCGTAGCCTTCTCCGGTCAAGCCTTTCGCCCCGATGTTCGTCTTCGCATCCCTGCCTGCCGACTGCAGCAGCTGAAACGCATTAAAACGGATTCCCTGCTGCAGCGCCGGGTCGCCTTCAATTTGCACATCGGCCCTATGCCAGAAACGATCGAGAAATTCCTGCTGTTCCGTTTCCAAATTGGGGAATCCGGTGCGTTTGGCTTCGTCCATGTCATCATTGGCGCGCCGCATAATTTCTTTCACCGGAATATCCCGGGAGGTATGATATGTAATAAACTTTGTGAGTGCGACTGTATGACCCTGTTTGGCGGGAACTTGAAATGACATCTTTACTTTTTGCGCCTCGGTGGTAACCGATAAATTATACGGCTCCCAGGATAACACGTCGTGATCGATTGCGGCGACTAACGTAAAGCCTGTGTTTTTTGTCTTATGACGTATCCATGCCCGCGTGCCTTGCGCATCCAGTTCTTCTGTTCTGAGCGCCTGTTCAGCGAACGCCGCACCAAGACGGGGATCATCCTTGCCGCCAAGATTGGTCACCTCCCCGTTGATCATCGATTCAAAGGTAACGTGCCCGTCGAAGTTTACCGGTGTGACCTCGTAATGGATCGCTGCGACATGTTTACGCTGCAAACAGACGATCCTGCGCACCTTGATGCTGATTCTCTTACCGGTAGGAGATTCCCATTCCACTTCACGCGTCAAGTGGCCGCGTTTGATGTGCAGTTCACGCCGATAGTTTAGAATTTTGCCAGTGAACAGATTAAACCGTTCGCCATCCAAAAGGACGTCTATGATTTTTGTGTCCGTGACGTTGAGCATGGTTTGTGTGTTCCGCGCGTAGCCGTAGGCATCTTCCGGATAGTGAATCGGCTCCGAATCGTAAAACCCATTCAAGTATGTACCGCTGATACTGGTGCCCTCCGGTCCGCGGTATTCTTCTTCAAAGTTTCCCCTCATGCCGATATAGCCATTGCCGACGGCAAACACGGCCTCGTTGCGCATATTATTCTGTATTAGAAACTCGTCTTCGCGAATACTCCATTCGGTGTACGGATAAATGGACGGAATGTTAACGTCAGACTTCATATGTCTTTGTCCTCCTATCTTATGGCCACAATCCCACATTTCAGCAATGTTATGCTGTCCCAATATCTCCAACGCTATGCTGTACAGCGCACCGCTGGCATAAGAAAAAACCTGGCCGAAGCCAGGTCAAGGGCAAAGACAGCGCCGCAACTAGCAGCGCACTGATTGAAGGCAGCGTATCCTGTTCAGCCCGCTGCTGTGGCAGTAGACTTAACGAACTTCTCTGTGCAGGGTGACTCTTTTTAGGCGTGGACAATATTTCTTTAGCTCGAGCCGCCCCGGATGCGTCTTCTTGTTCTTGGTGGTCGTGTAGTTGCGGTCTCCGCTTTCCGTGCAGGCTAACGTTACGATAACACGCATAGTCTCTCCCCCTTTCCACTAGTGATAAAAACACGTGCGATGATGTCGTAGGCGACATTAGCGATGAGCAGCCAAGCAGTGTTATTCGGCCGCACCGGACAAAAGCAGCTCGATCTGCTCGGGAGATACGTTGGGCAGCTCGTCTGGAATCGCACTCCAATCAGAGCTCATTTCTTCGTCGGTCAGGAGACATTGATCGAGCTGTGCAATGATCGATTCTTTATCCAGGTCTAGGCCGATTAGCACAAACCTCGTCATTCGGTCACCGTATGTCTCATCCCACAGCTCTTGCAGCTCCGGCTCCTCACGCAGTGCGGCTTGCCGATCGGCCGCCGGCAGCGCGGCAACCCATAGCCCGGCCGGACCGAATTGAATGGATGGGCCCGCTTGACTCAAACTTTGAGCCAGCTCATTTCTCGTTGCGAGCCATACGATTCCTTTTGCACGGACCACTTGCTCCGGCCATTCCGCCATCCACTCCGTAAACCGCTCCGTATGAAACGGCTTGCGTCGCTCATACACGAACGATGAGATCCCGTATTCATCCGTCTCCGGGGTGTGATGCTCCTGCTCCAGCTCCTGCATCCACCCTGCAGATGTGCTCGCTTCCTCAAAATTAAAAAGACCGGTATTGAGGATTGCCCGTGGGTCAACACGCCCGTTCGTAGTGCGGATCAAGGCCGCCCGCGGCTGAAGCTTGCGAAGGATTTGCTCCAACTGGCTGAGAGAGTTCTCATCTACAAGATCGCATTTGTTCAGTACAAGCACGTCACAAAACTCGATTTGGCTGATAAGCAGATCAACTACATCCCTCGTGTCGTCCTCACCCACCGACTGCTGTCTCTCTACCAATGTTTCGCCACTGGAAAAATCATGCCAAAACCGATAAGCGTCCACGACAGTAACCATCGTATCTAATCTGCAGTACCGGGTGAGATCAATGCCCTGCTCTTCATCTATGTAAGAGAATGTCTGAGCTACCGGAACGGGTTCGCCCACGCCGGTCGACTCAATGAGGATGTAATCGAACCGGCCCTCCTGTGCCAGCCGCTCCACCTCGCGCAGCAAATCCTCACGCAGCGTACAGCATATGCAGCCGTTGGACATCTCCACGAGTTTCTCTTCGGTACGTGACAAGCCCCCGCCATTTTTGATCAGGTCTGCGTCTATGTTTAGTTCACTTAAATCGTTGACAATCACGGCGGCTCTGATATCCTCGCGGTTGTTCAGCACATGGTTTAATATCGTAGTTTTACCGGTACCCAGATATCCGCTTAGCACGGTGACGGGAATCTTGCTGTCTGCGTTAGCCATTACATTCGCTCCTCATATGTATGTTTAATTGTAATAATTACAATTACAAAACATATGATACTCGATCCACTCGCTTTTGTAAACAGTATTCATTACGAATAAGAGCTTGTTGGTACCATGGTCGCGGCTTCAAGCACAAAAAAAGCGAATGTCCTGAGCTCCATCTGCAGGACAAACGCTTTAAATTATTCTGCTAGGCCTTCAATTTCTCAGAAGCAATGGCTGCTGAGGTCTGTCAACGCCGCGCCGGGAAATAATAGCGCTAACTATTTGATTGCAATTGACGGGAGCATGCCCAATTGTCACGCTTGAGTCCAAAGCAATAACAGTGAGTGGCATGCAGTCGATTGCACGTGCACTGGGTGCTTCTATCAACTTCGTCGGCGGCCACGAGGTGGTCAGGCAATGAATTGTTGCTTAATAAAATTCAACGTCAATTCGTCTCTGGGAATTCACCGGTGACTTCTTCATCCGTACTTCGAGCACTCCATTCTTATATGTCGCCTTGACACCTTCAGGAGACACGCTTGCAGGCAAGGCGACGGCTCTCTGAAAACGACCAGTGAAACGTTCCTGCCTGTGCATGTTTTCCGCCCTCACTTCGTTCACCCTATGCACCGAGCCATTGATGGAAAGCACGTTGTTGTCTATAGCAATACTTACATCTTCTCTCTTCTGTAAGCCTGGAATATCGCATCTGGCGACGACCTCGCCCTCTGTTTCATATACATCAACATTGAAATTCCCGAACCCAAGCGTTCCTGTTTGAAAAAGTGCCGCGTCATTGTTGAAAAAGCGGTCCAATTCCCGTCTAAAGTTGTCAAGCTGGCGGAACGGTTCAAAAGGCACTAACGGCATGTCGAAACCTCCATGAATGTTTTAAGATACTATCCTCAATAATGGATAAAATATTCATTTGACCGCCATGTTGAAACCCTTCGAGCTACCTAAAATATCCTGCATCTGGAGCTTTCTTTAACAACTCGAGACGCCGCCACCGACTGCCTCTCCCCAATGATAAGAAGCCGTCGGTTATCTCCCCTTGGTAGGGCGACGGCTTTTAGCATGGACTCGGTGCATCATCAGTTCTTCTTCCATTGCTCGAATGCGTTGGCAGACGCCGGCGGATTTAATGTGAATGAGTACGGAACAATATTCCCCAAGTAATATACTTTCGTATCCTCTCCTTGGATTGTTTTCAGCGAATTGACTAGCATTGAATCGAGACAGTTTCAACTCCATCCCGTACTCATCCATTAAATCACCTCGGGCTAGATGTCAGCTATCACTGAGTCCTAGTTTAATGCTTCACGCTAAATTTTTCCTCGATGTTTCGATCGAAGACAAAGACGGACATCCCAAAATCTCTGTCAATATCAATGTCCACGAACAGATCGACAAACCGCGCACCGAGCAGGTCTTCCATTTCGACCGGTGGGCTGTCTTTGTACGTTTGCTTGACCATTTCCGTTCTCGCTGCCCGTACCATCTGTTTGCCTTGATCAGCACCAGCAATAAACCTCTCGACCGGTGATAAGTTCCCCTCCATTTCACAAATCGCCCAGTTCTTACAAAACGTCGTCACGATCTTCTCCGGGCCTTTGCCCATTTGCGATTTGCGAAAGGTTCGCACTAAATTACTGAATTCAGCCTCATATTTGTTCATATGTCCAGTCAGCCCTTTTGAAGTTAGTATGATTGGTGTCCGCCATGCAAAGCCTCGAAAACGGCCACCGCTTTTCATCCGACAACAGTTGCCCACGTCGCCACAATGACCGGCACGCTGCTCCACCAAAGACGTTGTAGACTGATTGCGTCGTCAGCCTAATCCAGCAATTAGGCAAGTAGACTACATCATTCGTAGCGCGAGAATCTCCGCAAACGTGCCACCGTCGCGCCATCACGGCTTATCCAAAAATTGTGCAACCGCAGCAAAAACAATCGGCGCTTCCGGCTCAAGGCAAATCATGTGACGCGTGTTTGGAAACACGTGCAGCTCCTTTTCTCCCTTTACGTGTTGGTACAAATATATGGCGCTTTTCGGATGGATAATTGGATCCCGTGCGCCTTGTGCGATCAGTGTGGGCACCTCGATCTTCGATAACTCCGGCCGCATACGCCTATTCAATGTTACAAACTGCAGCGTGGCCGGAAGTGGAGTTTTTTTGATCTTCCAGTCCCAGAAGGCCCAGTCGCGCAGCTTTATGCGCCGCCGGATGTCTTTGATGAAGCGCTGGGGACTAAAATAAAATACGGCCGCGTTTAACAGAACCAGTCTGCGTACAGGAAACCGGTTAGCCAAGTAGGCCGCTAATAGTCCGCCCATAGAAAAGCCAACCAAGTCGATGCGTCCGTGCCGCTTGGTCAACCGATCAGCTTCCTGTGAAGCGCCTTCCAGCCAATCACGCCAGCTGACCTGTCCCAACGTACGAAGCTCCGGATCATGGCCGGGCAGAACCGGAACATGGCAAGTCATCCCCAGCTCTGCGAGGTGGTCCGCCAGTGGTGTTACCTCATAAGGCCCGCCGGTAAAGCCATGCAGCAAAAGGCATTGTTTGTTATCCACAGCGGGACTCCTCTCCTGCGGCATGATACAGCTTAACCGCCGTGTCATCTATGAAGCTTCGCATAGCAAGCTTATCCAACCATGCAGCGGGAATGCCGTCAACGCCATAGTAGGCACCGGCCAATTGGCCGTATATCGCTGCAGTCGTGTCCGCGTCATCTCCTAGATTGGCTGCCATCAAGCAGCCCTCCGCAAAGCTGCCGCTGTGATAAAACGCCCACAACGCCGCCTCCAGTGACTGCACCACATACCCCGTTCCCCGTATGTCCGGAGGATGCAGCTGCTTGAAAGAGCCCAACGCGATGGCATCGATCTCCGGGACGAACCCACGCTTCTCCATGAAAGAAGGTGCCGGCGAGTAGCGCTCAGACAACAGCTCCGTCTTGTGAACGCCACTTAATGCTCCTATTATCAATCCGCCAAAGTAGCGGCAGGCATCCACTGACAATATTGAGCCATGCGTCGTCAGCGAGCTGTCACCGGAACGGATGATCGCCTCTTCCGGGTCTCGCGCGAAATACAGCGGTACAGGCGCAAGGCGCATCAGCGCGCCATTACCTGATGCCGTCCGGTTAATTACACCGCTGAATGCTTCCCCAGTGCGTTCGAAGCGCTCCAGGGCATCTCGCACAGTGTTACCGATATCGAAGCAGGTGCCGGTACTGCTCAAATAACCTTCACGATACCACCTGACATACCTCTGCATTTGATCATAAGGATGAAACTTTTCGCATGCCAGCAAGCTCTCCGCCAGACAGAGCGCCATCGATGTATCGTCCGTCCATTGTCCCGCATCTAATTGAAACGGGCCGCCGCCGATAAGATCGGTGACCGGCGCAAATGTGCCCGGAGCTTTAAATTCCAATGTTGTTCCCAACGCGTCGCCCGCAGCTAATCCGAGCAAGCATCCCCGATAGCGATCCAACTCTGTTAAGTGACCTGATGACATGCGAATCCTCCTTTGTTTGCAAACGGCTGAATTATTCCTCTGTGATGGTCACAGATTCAATAGCTACCTTCTCCGTCGGCCTATCGTCAAGAGACACCGGCGTGGCTGCGATCTGCCGTACCACGTCCATCCCTTCAGACACTCTGCCGAAGATAGTGTAGTCCGGTATCTTGTTGAGCGATATACTGTCTTTGCCAGTGCAGATGAAGAATTGACTACCGTTCGTATTCGGTCCCGCATTGGCCATCGCGACTATGCCCGGTTCGTATTTATGCGGCGAGCTCAGCTCATCCTCGAACCTATATCCCGGACCGCCCGTGCCGGTACCCGTCGGATCGCCGGTCTGCACCATAAACGTCGATATAATCCTATGAAAAATAATATCCCCGTAGAAGCCTTCCTTGGCTAAGAATACGAAGTTGTTTACCGTTTTGGGCGCATCCTTGGCGAATAAATCGATCGTGAAAGTCCCTTTGTTTGTTGTGACAGTCGCCTGGTAAGATTTGTTCGGGTCAATTTGCATCTCAGGAGGGGTTGTCCACGATTTCTGCGCGCCTGGGTTCGCGGTTGGATTGGACGGCGCCGCATCGCCTGCTGACGTGCTACCTTGTACGCCGGACTGTCCTTGCGCGCTGCCTGAGGTGCCTCCTTGTCCGCTCGACGCTGCCGCGCCCTGCTCCGCGTATTTCGTGCCGCAAGCTGAAAGCAGAAGTACACAAGCGGCCGCCACTACGGCCCATTTCGCCGTTTTCACTGCAATTGCTGCTATCATATCCAGACTTCAACTCCATATACTTTCTGATTTATGGACCAAGCCATATCCATTATTATACTACGGCGAAGTGCTATATAACAAAATGCCGCACGCTAGAACATAAAAAAAAGCCCTTGCCGCGTCGTGCGGGCAAGGGCGATGTCACGGTGCAGGGCCGGGGGCCGACAGCCCCCTACGGCCTAGCGCGTGCCGGCACCGGATCCCGGCTCAGCCGCGGGATCCGTCCCTCTGTCACCGGCGCTCTGCCCGGTGACAGGAACTCCACCACCCGTGCCCGGGGTGGTGCGTCCTGACGGGGTCGTGCCCGAAGGCGACCCCGTCTGTGGCGCAGGTGCAGGTTGCGAAGCACCTGACCCTGCGTCGCTGCCGCTGCCCCGTCCGGCAGCGGGCTCACGGGTACCGCCGCCAGGCGCTGCGGTACCGGGATCTTCGGTACCGGCGCCGTCGGTACCGCGAGGGTCTCCACCGGGCGCGGTCGCCCCGCCCGGTCCAGCACCGCCGCGCCGGTCACCCGGCTCCGGCGTGTCTTGGCCTGGCGTCCCGCGGCCTTCCCCATCGCGGCCTTGCAGATGGCCGGGATCTCCGTCGCCCGGCATCTGACCCGGCTGCAGGTCTTCGCCTTCACCCGGAACCTGGCCCTCGCCCGGCAGTTCACCTTCACTTGGGAACTCGCCTGGTGTTTCTCCAGGCTGCAAGGGATCGGTTCCTTCTATAGCAGGCACCGTCACCGTTGCGAGGTTAGATCTGTCGCCAGGTTCGCCGCTATTGCGATCGATCGGTACCACCGCGTACTGATAAGTAACGCCCGGTGTCACCAAGATATCTTTTACATTTGTAGCTTCCGTCGTGGTAAGAGGTTCAGTGGAGAATTCCGCCTCCTGCTCCTCCTTACGCAAAATCTGATAGCTTGTGCCTTCGCTCAAGGGGGACCAGCTTAACGCCACGGCCGGGCTTGGCCCTTCCACATATTCCGCCTTTAGATCAGTTACCCCTTTTGGAGGAGGCACCGGTTCCTTCACGCCTTGCGGCCTCGTGAACTCGGTCATCTCATGCTTGGCGAGTGCCTTGGACATAACCTCCTTGAAAATCACGGCAGGCGCACCGCTGTTCATGGAAACATAGTGCTTCGCATCGGGCTTGTCAAAACCAAGCCACACCGCCGCGCTCCATTCTGGCGTATAACCGGTAAACCACAAGTCACGGTTGTATTTCTCCAGACCCTTGATCACATTTTGTGTTGAACCGGTTTTGCCCGCCACAGGACGGTTGAACTTCGCTGCTGCACCTGTGCCGCCCGGCTCCACCACGCCTTGCATCATATGCGTCATGTAGTACGCCGTTTTAGCGCTCATCACCGGTTCCTTGCTCTGTTCGTTAAATTCAAACACGGTTTCGTTGTCTCTATTTACAATTTTGGCAATAGAGTGTGTCGTGTTGAAGTAACCGTTATTGCCGAACGCACCGTAGGCAGCCGCCATTTGTACCGGCGTGGCTCCATGTGTCATACCACCCAATGCAATCGCCAAATGGTTATCCTTCGCTTTGTCAAACTGGATGCCCAGTTTTTCAGCAAACTGGATGCCATTCCTCACATTAAGTTCGTTCAATAGCCAGACCGCAGGTGCGTTAATGGACCTTTTCACAGCGTCGTACATCGTCACCTGGCCTCTATATACACCATCGTAATTTCGCGGCGAATAGCCGTTGTAATTTTCCCTGGTGTCCGGCAGCATACTGTAAGGCGTATATTTACCGGTTTCCAAAGCAGGAGCATACACTAGAATCGGCTTGATGGAAGAGCCCGGCTGCTGCATGATCATTGCGCGGTTAAGTCCGGTAGCCACATAATCGCGTCCCCCCACCAACCCGACTAATCCGCCGTTTTTGTGGTTGATGATAGCCATGGCCCCCTGCATCTTTTGCTGCGGTCCGTCCTTTTGGAAAAACTTCGGATTCGCAAAGGTTTGTTCCATAATTTTTTGCGCGTTGGCATCCATAGTAGTGTAAATTTTATACCCGCCGCGCAGCACCTCATCCTCAGAAATGCCGTGCACTTCGTTAGCTTCATTAATCACATAATCGATGAACGCTAAATAATTTTTGTTGCCGCTCGTCGTCTGAGGGGGCTGATAGTCCACAGCGGCGGCCTCAGCACGCTCTTGCTCTGTGATGTACCCTTGGTCCAGCATCAGCTGCAACACAACCGCGCGGCGCTCCTTGGATTTCTCGGGATTGGAGATCGGATTATAAACGCTTGGTGCCTTCGGAATAGCGGCGAGAGTCGCCATTTGCCACACTTTTAGCTGCTGCAGATCGGAAACATTGAAATATCTTTTTGCTGCAGCTTTGACACCATAAGCCCGTTGGCCGAAAAATATGCGGTTCATATACATAGTTAGAATCTCGTCTTTAGTGTACTTGTCTTCCAGCGCAACGGCGATGGACATCTCGGTGGCTTTACGAAAGAATGTTTTATCATTGCTCAGAAATAAATTTTTAGCCAGCTGCTGAGTGATCGTGCTTCCGCCTTCCACCGCACTGCGCGCTACGATATCTTTGACCAGTGCGCGGCCGATGCCCAAGAAATCGATCCCCGCATGCTGCTCGAACCTTTGGTCCTCTGTTGCTATAAAGGCTTGCCGCAGCTTCTCAGGCACTTGCTCCGTCGTTACCATTTCCCGGTTCTCATATTCACCGTGCAATAACGCTAATTCGGCCCCGCTGCCGTCATACACATGGGAAGCTTGATCCATATCCAGCTTATTCCAATTTTCATTCAAAATCTTATTACCGCTGATGATGATAAAGATATAGACCCCGAGCGCGCAGATCAACGCAACCAAGGCAGCTACAAATGCCAACGTGAGCGCTCTCCCCACGCCCATTTTTTTCTTCTTTTTGGTCGTGGTTTTGCCCGTCGTTGCTTTCTTGACAGTAGACATCTCCGTCACCCCTTTTTTCTCTTTACAATAAAAGAACAACCCTAATAAACGGGGTTGCTCTTGCGGATCATATTTGATTAGACGTAAAATGAATCGCAAAGGTTTCGCAAGAAGTTAAAACCGCGCGGCCGCCTAGCTTTCAGTGCCGCTGTCCTGCTGCATCAGCGAGACTGATCGCTGCGGAGTGAAGGTCGAGATCGCATGCTTGTAAACCATCTGTTGGCGGCCTTCACTATCGATGATGATGGTGAAATTATCGAACGCGCGGATGACCCCCCGGATTTGAAAACCATTCGTCAAATAGACGGTCACGGGAATGTTTTCCTTGCGAAGCTGGTTCAAAAATGTGTCCTGGATATTGATCGATTTGTTCATCATGGGCCCCCTCAATGAATTAGCGTTCGATGTTTAACTTATCTGCTATTATAGCATGAACTTCTTTCAAATGGGCAGAAAAATTCCCCAGTTCACTAACATCTACCCACTGGATTTCTTTCATGTGACGAAACCAGGACAGCTGACGTTTGGCAAATCGGCGTGTGTCCCGCTTAAGCAGTTGCACCGCAGCATCCCATGACAAAAGGCCTTCCAGATAGTAGATTATTTCCTTGTATCCGAGCCCCTGCATAGATATGTAGTCTTTGCCGTAGCCCTTCTGGAGCAGGCCCTCCACTTCTTCGACCAAACCTTCCCCGATCATCTGATCGATGCGCTCTTCAATTCGTTTATATAGTAAAGCTCTATCCATTGTCAACCCGATAATACATAGTTCGTAGGGTGATTGCTTTTTTTGTACCTTGAGCCGCTCAGATAGTGATTTTCCTGTTAAGTGAAAAATTTCCAATGCCCGGATGACGCGCCGCTGATCATTGGCATGCAGCCTCTCCGCTGTTTCTGGATCAATCTTCCGCAGCTTCTCGAGCAGCGCGTCAGGGCCGAATTGCTCGGCGTAGCGCAGCTGTTCTGCCCGGAACCCCTCATCCGAGCCCACTTCGCTAAATTCGAAGCCGTAGCATACGGATTCAACGTAAAGCCCGGTACCTCCGACAAGAAAGGGCAGTTTGCCACGGGCATGAACGTCCAGAATACACTCGCGGGCACGTTCCTGAAATTCAGCGACCGAAAACGGATAATCGGGATCGTGGATATCAATCAAATGGTGCGGAACCCGCTCTCTTTCCTGGAGGTTTGCTTTGGCCGTACCGATATCCATCCCCCGGTACACCTGCATGGAATCACCTGAGATGATTTCCGCATCATACTCTTCCGCCAATTCAAGGCTGAGCCGTGTTTTTCCTACCGCGGTAGGGCCTACCAAAACAAGCAGCTGCGGCTTGTCCAAAGCCTGTGTCACAGTCGTATCACTCCGTACGCTATTTTCGTGGTGGACCGGTGCACTTCAGTGACGCCCAAGCGTGCAAATTCTTTGCTGTCGCGGTGTTCCTTCAACACAATCGTTCGCCGCGCAACCCGCACAGCCTCACGAATGGTGGCTTCAGACACCGCCCTGGGATCAGCCAGCCCTCGTATGGCACCGATCGAATTCGATTCCTGGATAGGCTTGCGGAACATTGGATCAAAGTAGATCACATCAAACGCCTTGTCAGGCTGTTTCCGCAAAAAATCGTAATGATCCGCCTGCTGTACTTGAATTCGACGCATAGCCTCGTTCATGCCGGGAATATCGGAGTGATATGCGCTTAGGCCATGCTGAAGCAGCAGGTAAGGGATCGCCTGGCTTTCCAACGCGACTACCTCTCCTTTGCTCCCCAGTGCAAAGGAATAAACAATCGCATCGGAACCGAGTCCCGCCGTACAATCCAGCACGCGGTCGCCGCATTTGAGCCGAGACAGCTCAATCAATGTGTCCGGTTCGCCGTTCAGCAGCCGTTTCACCCGGATGGCCGCAAGGCTTGGATGAAAAAACAGCACCGGCTGCTGCTCCTGATAATACTCTATTCGCTCCTTGGATACAAGCAGGATGCTTGTGTCATCATATCGTTCGCTGATCCGGGAAAGCGATTGCCGCCTGCGTGCCACAGGGCGAACCGGTTCCGCTATTTCCGGTAATTCCCTAAGCTGCCGCACCAGGCATTCAGCTAGTGCCACCTGCTCGGGGCCCGGATCATAGGAAGTTGTTACCAGCAACTACATCACCCTTTTAAACATTTTTTCCAGCTCGTAGGTGGAGAAGCTGATTACAATAGGGCGCCCATGAGGACATGTATAAGGATTGCGGCAGGCTGCCAACCGGTCCAGCAGCGCCTCGATCTCCAGCGTACTCAAGCCCTGATTGGCCTTGATCGAGGCCTTGCAGGAGCACATAATCGCAGCCTTTTCGCGGAGCTTTCCAAGATCAATTGTTTTACGCTCGGTTAGCAGCCACTCGATCATTTCCTCCACTAACGCTTTTTCCTCTCCTGGCGGAAACCAGTGCGGATACGCCCTGACCAAATAAGCATTGCCTCCGAACGGTTCCATATATACTCCTGCCTGCTGGAGCACCGCTATCTTATCCTTCAATCGCTCCGCCTCGGAAGGGGTGAACTCAACTGTAATCGGCACAAGCAGCTCCTGGCTCGCTTCTGCCGGTTGACCGAACTTCTCATAGTAGTACTCATAATTGATTCGCTCATGCGCAGCATGCTGGTCGATCAGGAACAATCCCTCTTCGTTTTGCGCGATAATGTAAGTCCCATGCATCTGTCCTATCGCAGACAACCTTGGAAACGCCGGCAGTGAAGGCGTGTCCCGTTCCCCGCTCACATGGAGCGCGCGCACCACCTCCTCGCCGGCTACCGCCCGATTTGGCGTGCTTCTTTCCCGCTCCGCGCGTGCACGCGCATCGACACTGTGAGAGCCTCGGGCGTCGGCGGAAGTACTGCTGCTTCGGTGCTCGCTGCCGCCTGTTGTGCGATAGTCTGCGAGTCGTGCCGCATCGTCGGTTCCCGCTGCGGAGCCAGCATCTCCCGGGCGGCCGCCATAGCTGTCAAACAAGCTTCTCTCGTCAGCCGCCGTGCTATTCGGATGACTGCCGCTGCCGGCTGCGGCTGCCGTCTCGTCGGCCGTACTGCGTGCGCTCGCAGCCGAGCGGTCTCCCGCCGGTTGATGAGGAGATGCGGGAAGGTTCGCCGATGCGAGCCCCGCAGCCGTGGCAGTCTGTGGCGCGTCGGGGCGGTAAAGCTCCATCTGTTCCTGGATCAACGGCTGCTGCTTCGTTTTCTCGCCCATGCCGGGAATCAGAACTTGCCGGTTCAACACACGCCGCACCTGCTGCTCCACAAACTGAATCAGCTCCTGCTCCTTGCTGAATCTAACCTCCAGCTTGGCAGGATGCACATTGACGTCGACCAGCGTGGGGTCCATGCGGACGTGAACCGCCGCTACCGGAAAACGGTTGATCGGCAGTAAGGTATGGTATCCCTGCAACAGCGCGTGGATCACTGTGTAGTTGCGGATATAACGTCCGTTGATCACGGTTGAAATGCCGTTGCGGTTGGCGCGGGTCGTCTCCGGCTTACCTATGAATCCGCTGATCGAATAATCGAGATGCTCTCCTTCGATTGGCAGCATCGATTTCGCAACCGCGGAGCCGTAAATAGCAGCAATGACCTGCAGCATATCCGAGTTCCCAAGAGTTTGAATCAGCAGGTTGCCGTTATGCTTCAACGTGAAGGCGATGTCGGGGTGAGCGAGCGAGAGCCTGTAAATATAATCCGACACATGGCCTAACTCGGTTTGCACGGTTTTCATGTATTTCAACCTTGCGGGCGTGTTGAAGAAAAGATCGCGCACCTGAATATCCGTGCCCCGTTGGGCGGCCGTGTCTTCACACGTTTTTACCGCACCCCCCTCCATCACCAGCCGATGGCCGAGCCCGCTCTGTTCGGCGGACGTGACACAAGTCACTTTGGACACCGCTGCAATACTCGGCAGTGCTTCGCCGCGGAAGCCTAAGGTACGAATGGAAAACAAATCCTGACTGCTCGCAATTTTACTTGTCGCATGGCGAAAAAAAGCGGCCTCACAATCATCCCGCTCCATACCGCTGCCATTATCGATGACCCGAATTAATCCCAGGCCGCCTTCCTCGATCATGACATCGATCCGAGTACTTCCTGCGTCAATTGCGTTCTCTACGAGCTCCTTGACAACGGAGGAAGGGCGTTCCACCACTTCCCCTGCCGCTATTTGATTGGCGATGTGCTCATCCAAAACCCTGATTTTTCCCATAAAACCGCTCCTTATCAGGACACCGTTAACGCGAGCTGTCCTTCGTTGTCTGACCATTGCAGCTGTGGAAAGCTGGCGCTGACGTTCGCCATATTGACGTAGCTTATGCCATCCTTCAGCAGCAGGTCGCCGGTGGCCTGCTGGAACGTATGTGCAGCGCCGGCCGCAGCGAGATCAATCGCTTGGGCTTGTTCATTCCAAGCAATTGTCCCGCCCAGCAGTGCGCTTAGCACGCGCGAGGGAATGTACACGCCGTTCTCCCGCACCACGTTCATCTCATCATCCACCGCGATACCGTTGACTTTTACTCCTCTTTCATCCACCACCAGGCTGACCTTGCCAATTCCCGCCTGCTGCAGCGCAGTCACCAACTGCGGCACTTCGCCGTCAACTTCTATGTCCGGCGCTATTCCGACGTTATTGACCTTACGCATGTTTGGAGTTAAATACTCTTCGATCGTAATCTTCAGCGCGCCCCCACCGGTGAGGGGAAACAAGGTCTGCACGCTTCCTTTGCCATATGTCTTCATACCGATGACCTTCGCTGCGGCGTTGTAGTCCTGCAGCGCACCCGTTAAAACCTCGGAAGCACTGGCACTGTATTCGTTCACCAGAATGTACACCGGAAACGGCTGTGTCGTTCCATCGGCAAATTTGACAGGATGGTCCACGTTATCTTTATCCTTGGTATGGATCAAAATGCCTTCCTTCACAAACAGCCGGGCCATATTGACGGCCGTGTCCACGATTCCTCCGGGATTGTACCGCAAGTCCAAAATAAGGCTGTTGATGCCGCTCTGTTTAAGCTCTGCCAGCTGCGCAGCCGTCAACTCGTCCGCATCGGATGAGAAGCTAGTTACCCGGATGTAACCAATGCCAGGATCGAACTTTTTGTGTGTTACGACGGGGAGCTGGATCGTTTGGCGCGTCATCTCGAGAACCACGCGCTGTGCACCCCGCTGCACGGTGACGGAGACCGGAGTACCTTCGGGACCGATTATTTTGTTCGTCACCTCGTCGATGTTTAACCCTGTGACCGGCTCCCCGTTCACTGCGGTAATCATATCATCCACCTGCATACCCGCTTTTTGTGCGGGGCCGTCAAATACTTCAGACACATATACGCCGTCAGGCTGCTCGAGTACCCGGATTCCCACGCCGACGTAGTTATTTTGCAAAGAGCCCTCAAACTTTTTCAGCTCCTCTGCGGAGAAGTACACTGTATACGGATCATTCAATGATTGAACCATGGACTGGATGGCAACGTCCGCCAAGCGCTCCGGGTTAGGATTAGCCACATGATTCTGCTGAAGCAGATTCATTACCTCCTCAATGCGCGCCGACTCGGTATCCGCTGCGACAGCCGCGATGGAAGAGGACGCAGGCGGAAAAAGCAGTGTAAAACTAAGTACAACGGCAGCAGTGCGCCGCCATATTGCCGGGTGGCCATGTGATTTCATAATGTTGTTCCTTTCATCTCAAAAGAGCGTTGTAATGAATGACTTAAGACAATTGCTTTTTCAAGTCGAACAAAAAATTCATCGCCATCATCGGTGTCATGTTCATTAAGTCGGCTGCTTTTAGCTGCTCCAGCAGTTTTTCGCTGCGGGAGTCTTCTTTTTTGTTCGGGCGTGCGGCAACGGGCTCCTTCTCTTGAAAAAAGCTGAGCTGGACGACGGCGTCCTCCTTCACCTGTTCCGGCGGTGGCTCAGAGGAGCGTTTGTGAAGGCCCAAACCGGTGCTCTGCTCTGCCGCCTCAGCCAGAGATTCGGCCACGCGGTCCAAGCTGTCCGGCGTGTTCGCCGACACGAGTGCGCCCGCCGGCGATGACTGCATGTTGGTGACCTCGTCCGGGTGCAATGCGGCGTGATCCGGCGCTATATCCGGCTGTGCGGACGCCGGCCGCTCCTGTCCCAGCCAATCGGCCCGAGGCAACGATGACTGCATGTTTGCACTAGTGTCCTGGTGCGATGCGGTGCGATTGGACTGAGCGTCCAATTGACCGGCGGTCGACCGCTCCTCCGCGATCCGTTCCGCGCGGGCTTCAAACGCGGTTAGCAGTTCGTACGAGCGGTCAATGATGTCCGCCGGTAACCCGGCAATTTGCGCGCAGTAGATGCCGTAGCTCGTGCTGGCCGCCCCGGGCACCAGCTTGCGGAGAAATGTCACTTGCCGACCGCTTTCTTTTACCGCCATGCAGTAATTTCGCAGTGAACCGAGCGTCTGTTCCAAATGCGCCAATTCATGAAAATGGGTGGAAACCAATGTCTTACAGCCCACTTCGTCATGCAGATACTCGATCACCGCCTGCGCGATCGCCATACCTTCCCCGGTGGACGTACCACGGCCGAGCTCGTCGATGATGACCAGGCTTTTTGAGGTTGCCTTCTCGGTCATCACTTGAATATCCATCATTTCTACCATAAACGTACTCTGCCCGCCGATGAGATCATCGGCTGCTCCGATTCTCGTAAAAATCCGGTCAAGGATCGGCACGCACGCCTTGGCAGCGGGAACGAAACAGCCGATTTGAGCCATCAGGCAAATAATTGCCACCTGCCTCATGTATGTACTTTTGCCAGCCATGTTGGGCCCCGTGATCAGCATCATGCTGCCGTCCTGCGGACTCAGTCTCGTCTCGTTGGCGGTAAATGCGCTGTCTGCCATCACAGCCTCGACCACAGGATGGCGGCCTTCCTCAATATGAAGCTCAAAAAAATCACCGATCTGCGGCCGGCTGTACCGGTTGGCGGCGCTGACGGACGCCAGCGACTGATACACATCCACTGACGCGATCTGCTCAGCCAGCTGCTGCAGCCGCAGAATGTGGGAGGACAGCCTGTCCCGCAGCTGGATGAACAGTTCATATTCGAGATCCACCATCTTCTCCTGAGCTTCGAGGATGAGACCCTCTTTCTCTTTCAATTCCGGCGTCACAAAACGTTCCGCATTGGCGAGCGTCTGCTTGCGCTCGTAGCGCCCTGGCTCCAGTGAGGACAGGTTCGCTTTGGTCACCTCGATGTAATAGCCGAACACCTTGTTATAGCCGATCTTCAGCGACTTCACGCCGGTACGCTCACGCTCCTGCCGCTCCAGCTCGGCGATCCACTGCTTACCGCTCGTGTCGGCCTCCCGGAGCTGATCCAGATAGGCGTGGTAGCCCGCCTTAATCATACCGCCGTCCCGCACCGAGACGGGCGGCTCGTCCACGATGGCGTCCTCGATCCACGCCATGACATCCTGGCACGCGTCCATCCGTGCCGCCAGCTGCTGCAGCGTCGTGGAGCCCGACGCCTCGCACACCTGCTTCAGCGCCGGCACCTGCTGAAGCGAGCTCTTGAGCGCGACCAGGTCACGTGCGTTGGCGCTGCCATAGGCAATTCGCGCCACCAGCCGTTCCAGGTCGTACACTTCCTTCAGCGACTGCCTCAGCTCGTCGCGGATGATGAGCTGGTGGTACAGCCTGTCCACCGCCTCCAACCGCTCTTCAATCGCCCCGGCACTCATGAGCGGCTTCTCGATCCACCGGCGCAGCAGCCTGCCGCCCATCGCGGTCACGGTTCGATCCAACAGCCACAGCAGACTCCCTTTCTTGGCGCGGTCCCTGACGGTTTCGACCAGCTCCAAGTTGCGGCGGGTAAACGGGTCCATGATCATATATTGCTTCTGTTCATAAACGCGGACATGTGTGATATGCCCTAACGATCGCTTCTGTGTCTCGATCAGGTAGGCCATCAATTGCCGGAGGCACGCCTCGGCGCCAGCGGGCAGAGCGGCCAGTTCGTCGTCGGAGAAGTACTCGCGCAGCGTTAGCGGGGCTGTGCCGTCTTCCCCCGCCCTGGGGGTCATCACAATCGAAGCTGCCCAGCCAGAGGCATATTCACGTACCCGCTGCAGCAGCTCTGGCGCAGCCACAAGCTCCGACGGATGGTACACGTTCATCTCATCGATGACAAGTGTGAGTGTACCGTCCAGCCTGGTGACGAACAGCTCTCCCGTGGAAATATCACACGCCGCAAAGCCAAAACTGCCGTCTGTGGCTTCCACCACCGAGACAATGTAATTATTTTTTTCCCCAAGCGAGCGCTCGTCCATCACCGTTCCCGGCGTTACAATACGGACAACCTCTCGCTTCACCACGCCTTTCGCGGCAGACGGGTCTTCCACCTGCTCGCAGATGGCAACCTTAAATCCTTTCTCTACCAGTCGGGTTATGTAATTATCCGCCGAATGATGGGGGACGCCGCACATCGGTATTCGCTCGTCCGCTCCCCCTCCCCGTCCTGTCAATGTAATTTCCAACTCTTTTGCAGCCTGTATCGCATCGTCAAAAAACAGTTCGTAAAAATCGCCCAAACGGAAAAACAAAAAAGCATCCTGTACTTCCGCCTTGATGGCAAGGTATTGCTCGATCATCGGCGTATAAGTTGCCATGCCTGAATCCAACCTCCAACTGCTGTGCTCTATCAATCTATTAACCATAATTAGTGCTTCCAGCTTGCATACTATGTGTAAAACTTTGAAAACTATGTGCAATTGCCTGCAGTACCGCATGAAAAAGGTGCCTAAGCTGGCCAGAAGCAGCTGGCGGCACGGCTTTGGCGGCAAGCCAGCAAGTGGGCCTGCCGCCGCGTAATCCCAGTCTTTTCTCTCATGTTTTACCGGCTATCATGCGTGCGCTCAAGCGAGCGGCGGTCGACCGGTGACAGCATATCCGCTGTGGCCCGTCAGCCGGCTAAGCGCTGATGGCGCTGTTTTGCCTCTCTTGCCAGCCGTCTTCCTTCTACTATACTCGACAGCACCAGCCGTGTTCCTCTATTATATCAGAAACGATTAGACGATTCTTCTTTTCTCGCAAAAGGCCCTATCGCCCACTGCTCACGTATGTCCGCCTGCTCATTCCACGCTTCCGCTCGCATCAGCATCGTCTGCAGCGGAGCGATGTACTTCTTATAGCGATGATAATCGGAAAGCCTCAGTACATCTGACAACAGTGAAGGAACCAGCGGCCGAATGAACGCTTTATCGCCCGAGTAATATGCTTTCTGCAGACGAATCTGGTTTAACGGCCGGGCAGACAGAAGAGAATAGTGATCAGCCACCAGCTTTGCTAGGGCCAGAACACCGTGTGCCAGCGTTGGCGATACCATCCAGCTCGGCAGGACACGGTACTCGAAGCCGCCATGCGACTGCCGCCGAAAGTCTCCGAGGAAGCCGTACTTCGGTTTCCTGAGTCCAGTGGTAGTATTCTCCAACAACACTAGTGGCAGTGCCAAATAATTGTCCAGGGCTCGCAGCAGCTCGCCGTTCAACCACACACCGCTGAAATGAATGTGCCCGCCGAGCGGAAAACCATGCACAGGCATGCCGCCGGCCAGCCATGCGAGACCGGTATCCGGTATCGTTAAGCGAGCGAGCTTCATCGTATGCCGCAAATTGGCAACCAGTTCGCCAACCTCCCGGCTTGGCTCGGGTCTAAGCTCCACCAGCGGGTACACTTTGCGAAACCCTGGAAGCACTATTGCATCGCAGCCGACCGGCCCGGCTCTCTCCATAAAACGCGAAGCGAAAGCTACTTTGCCCCGCTCATCCCGCAGCACAAATTCCGGGTCCGCGCCGAGCATCGCGTCTGTCTGCTTCGGCAGCGTTGCCAGCTCCTCTGCGAAGCGTCGCATCGCATCTGCAAACAGTTCCGCCAGCCGCGGCGTCAGGATCGGTACGGCTTGCAGCTCCAATACGACCAGCTCCCCTTCCGGCCGCACTCCGATGCGCACGACACCGTAATCGAGCCCGAGCGCGTAAATCGCCTTCACCGCCTCCCGCTTCGCGCGAGCCGCGTGATAGGGCGGCGTTTCCACGTTCATTTCCTCAAATTCAGTTTTTCCCTTAGGCTGGAACGGATTCAGAGCGCCGTAGAACACGCCGGCGGCTTTCTTGAACAGCGCAAGAGCCTGCAGATGAAACACGGGGATCAAATACTCGTGAGTGAGGCGCAGCTTGTCAGGCGCCGCGCTGAAGCTGACGCCGTGCAGCCGCAGTATTCGCTTGAGCGTTCGGGGGGCCTCGGCTCTAACTATACTGTCAACAGGCTGAAGCACACGACGTCCAGGGCTATCCTTGTGGCCACTGCCCCAATGAATGCACACCACATCCTGCCCGAGTGAAGGATAGTGGTTGCCATGAGGCAAGGCCAAGCGTTCCAGCAGCAAATGCAGTGTCGGTTCGTTTGAATGAAGCAGCCATACAGCCATACGGTCCAAATATTACACCTCCGTTCGTTTCCGATCATTGTTTCATAGCGGCGTTATGAAAAAAACTGCGTTATACACAAAAAAGAGGGCTAACGCCCCCTGCCGAAACGAACTTTTCGACATATACTGTAAGCAGAGATCAGCTCAATTCTTCATCAAACAGATCGGTATCAAGATCCTCGTAGTCACCTTCATCCGCCTGTTCAAAGTCAACGTCCTTATCGTCGTAATGATCGCATCCGTTCGGGCATACCACAACGCATACTTTTGTTTCGGCGATCATTTCGACTTTGAATTCACGTTCCACCCGGATAATGACTGTGTTACCATTATGGGAGATGTTCGCTTCCACGCAGTTTGGCTCCTGCGTGGCGACAGCCGACACTTCAGATGTGGACGGTCTGTGCTTCTTATCCAAATAGGAAAGCTCGACCGACTCCACGTAAGATATCGTCTCTTTCGCCACATCGGTTTTGGTATTTTTGTCATAAGAATACCAAATATTGATGTCGTAGGTGCCAACGATCTCCACGTGATCTCCCGATTTCACCGCATCGTACTGGTTGTTGATAATCCACGCACCCAAAATACTCGTTGGAGCATGAGGCGGAGTGACCGTGTTCGTTACTTGTGAGAATTTCCGTCCTTTGCCACAGACAGCCTTCGTATAGATCTCTCTGCACTGCAAATCTTTATCTAATGACATCCTGTTCAACCTCCTCCATACAATCATTCATTAAAATTGTATGCAGGACATTCGTCTAGGGTGACAAATATTTTCACAGAGCAGTCATTTTGTTGGGCAGATTGATTCTCTCACGAATCCGTCTGCTCTTTGTCCTGTGCAGCCGCAGCCAAATAAGTTTTTAACTGTACCAACAGCTGCAGCAGCGCGGAACGCACTTCGAATTCCTCCCTAGTGGCCGGCAGTGGCATTAGCTTAAATTCCCGTTCCAATGCGTCCAATGTTTTTGCCGCACGGCCCGTACAGTCGCCCCCCTTGACGTCCTCGCTCAACTCGTCAAACACTGCGGCCAGACGCTCACCGTGCGGTAATGTTTCATACACCTGCGCCACGCATTGAACCATTCTATTAATCGAATCCAGCTGTTGGCGCCGCATGTAAAAATATACCGCCCATGTCGTATCTTCGCCAAACAGTGCGTTTTCTTCGGACCGCTGGGCGCCGCGGAGTCCTCGCTGAATAATATCGCCTGCCTCAAGCAGCTCACTTCCGCTCCATATGTGTTTGGTATCTTTCAGATGCGTGGCAATTTCGCTGAAGATGGTAGAAAAGCAGCTTTCCAACCTTTCCCTCAGTTCAAGCAGATGCTTGTCCTGTCTCGGCATATAAATGATATTGATTAATGTCGCTGTGCCTAGCCCGATCACCAGCAGCGCAACCTCGTTCAGCAGGAGTTCCGCACTAAGCTGTTGCGCGGCGAACAGATGAAACATGACTACCGATCCGGTAACGGCGCCGTCTTTCAAATCAAGCCGTGCCAACAGTGAAAATAAAAGAAGTATGTACAAGCCGGCAACCCACAAGTAAAAACCGAACCACCAGAATAAAAACGCTGCCAGGAGCAGCCCCAGCAGTGAGGCGGCAAGCCGTTGAAACGAGGTACGGAGCCCTCTTTTCTTCGTGACATCCACCCCAAGGATTGCCAAAAGACCGGTGGAGTGCGGCGAATGCAGACCGAGCGCTTGTGCCAACGAGATAGCAACAATCACGGCAGCAGCTGTTTTTATGATGCGGATTCCCATATTTTGTCCCTCTTCACAAGTTGTGTAATCCTATTTTAGCTGTTCGGCATTCGGCTCACAACAAAATTCGAGTTATTTTTAAGCCCCTGCGCAGGGTTAAGAGGATTGTCCTGTTTCACCTTAGAAAAAAACAAACGCAGCAAAAGCTCCAACACATTTCTAACCTTTCACTATTTGCTTATTTTTTGGAAATCAGTTTCCATTCAAGATACGCGACAGCCTGATACATGAACGTGGCGAATACCGCAATCAGCATCACACTGCCTATGACAAGCGTGAAATTAAAGACCTGGAAGCCGTAGATGATCAAATAGCCCAGCCCGTGCTTGGAAACCAGAAACTCCCCAACAATTACGCCTACCCAGGACAGGCCGACATTCACTTTCAGGGTGGAAACAATGGTAGGATAGGTGGCTGGCAGGATCGCCTTTAGAAACACCTGCGCTCGGCGTCCTCCGAACAGCCTGATGACGCGCTCAAAATTCGGATCGACATGTCTGAAACTATTATACACCACTAGAATGGTAATGATCACCGTTAAGGAGAGCGTAGTGGCGATGATTGACAACAGACCCGGACCGAGGGCGACGATGAACAGAGGACCTAACGCCACTTTAGGCAGACTATTGAGAACCACGATGTAAGGGTCCAACACCTTCGACAAAAATGGAAACCACCAAATTAAAGTGGCAACAGCCGTACCGATCAGCGTGCCAAGCGCAAATCCAACTATAGTCTCCAGAAGAGTGACTTCAACGTGAATAAACAGTGAACCATCAATAATTTTGGTATAGAGCAGGTGGAACACTCTGCTTGGAAAACTGAATAACAGCGCATCAATCCACTGCAGCCGCCCCGCGACCTCCCACAGAGAGAGAAATACGACAAATATTGCGATTTGCGTCAGGCGAACTCGGAAGGTGTCCTTGCGTTCGAAGGTTAAGTAGCGCTCGTATTCCCGCCGTGCCAACAATTCAACGGCGGACCCCGCCTCCCGCTCACGGTTCTTACCGGCGTGGAAAGAAGCGGCATTGCCTTCCTTATCCATTAGCGGTCTCTCCTCTCACATCCATCTCATGGAAAAAGCCCCACAGCTTATGAAACAAATCGTGAAATCCGGGCTTCTCGCGCGCTTGAAAGGGCAGTGTTTCTCGGATCGCGGCCGGCACATCCACAAAGGCCTTGATCCGCCCGGGGTTGGGCTGCAGCACTACGATACGGTCGCTCATCGCAATCGCTTCGGTGATATCGTGCGTCACTAGAATGGCTGTTTTATTGCGCATCCGCAACGTGATCGCTACCAAATCTTCCAGCTGCAGCTTGGTCTGGTAGTCCAAAGCGGAGAACGGTTCATCCAACAGCAATATGTCCGGTTCCGTGGCAAGCGTGCGCACCAGCGCAACACGCTGGCGCATTCCGCCTGACAGTTGATGCGGATATCTATCTGCAAATTCGGATAGTCCCATGTCGTGGAGCAGCTCGAGGACTAGCTCTTTCGCGGCCGAATCGAGCTTCCCCATCAATTCAAGTCCCAGTGAGGCATTCTCATAAATAGTGCGCCAGGGGAACAAGTAGTCCTGCTGCAGCATGTAGCCTACTCTGGAAGTTGGATACTCGATAGGCTCGCCGGCCACACGGACGAGTCCGGCTGTCGGTGTCAATAGCCCGCTGATCAATGACAGCAGTGTCGTTTTACCGCATCCGCTCGGCCCAATCAAGCTCACGAATTCACCCTGAGCCACCTGTAGACTAATCTCTTCCAGAGCGGGGAACGCACCCCGACTGTTGACATACACGTGAGAAACCCCTTCCAGTTCCACCGCTACCGCCGCGCTCGCTCGCATGGATAATTCCCTCCTTCTCACAGAAAAAAGACCAAACGGAAACCGACGCCGGTTCCCGCTCCGTATCTATGGCTAACACATTCTTCCACGTGTCATCTGCCGGCTTGCACGTTCTATTTCACCGATTCCTTCGCTTTTTGAGCAAATTCATTGTTCACAAGTGTCTTATAGTCGGCGCGCTGCTGCAGTTCGCCTGCCCCTTGCATGATGTCGAGCAAATTGTTCCATTCCGCCTCGTCGACGATACCGTCAGTGGCGAAAGAGCCTTGGTCTCTATAACGTTGAACGGAGCCCATAATTACTTCCTTTTTGGTGTCGGGAAAATAAGACGCAATGGAATCCGCAATCTCCTCAATACTCGCCGTTTGCACCCAATTCTGCGCTTTCTGCAGCGCATTGGTGAATTTTTCAATCGTTACGCCGTTTTTATCGATGAAGCTTTTCTTGGCCATAAATACTGTATAAGGAAGTTTCCCGCTTTCTACACCGAAGGAAGCGATGACGTAACCTTTGCCCTCTTGCTCGAACACAGTGGCCGTCGGCTCATATAGCTGTACATATTCCCCTGTTCCGGACGCAAACGCGGTAGCAATGTTGGCATAGTCAATGTTTTGTATCAGGTTTAAGTCCTTGTGCGGGTCTATGCCGTTCTTTCTCAGTGCAAATTCCCCTGCCATCTGCGGCATGCCGCCTTTGCGCTGGCCGAGAAATGTGGTTCCCTTCAAACTGCTCCAGTCGAATGGGCCCTCGACCTTGTTGCGTGATACCAGAAACGTTCCGTCCGTCTGCGTCATCTGAGCAAAATTGACGACGGGATCGCCGCTGCCCTGCTGTTGTACATAAATGGACGTTTCCGAACCCACCAAAGCGATGTCGATACCACCGGATAACAACGCGGTCATTGTTTTATCGCCGCCAGGCGTTGTGGTGAGCTCCACATCGAGCCCCTGTTCCTGAAAATAGCCCTTGGTAATCGCGGCGTACTGCGGGGCATAGAATACAGATCTCGTCACTTCTCCGATTCGCACCTTCGCGGTTTCCTGCATGCTGCTCGGCGAACACGCGGGTATAATTAAACACAATATTAACAATCCCGTGACGATAACGCTCCATCTGCGTCTGAACATGGGCACGTCCCCCGATCCATTGAGCTTGCTTTGCTGTGATAGACTATGCAGTAGCTCGAAAAAGGGTTAATGCAATAGTAAGGTGTGTGAGGCTTCACACGGGGGCATCATACTTGGCTGAGGGCCAGTCGCGGTATGCATGACCGGCGCGGCGAAAACTTTGCATTGCAAGGCCGTTGTTATGTATTATGAGAACAGCAAAATTATCGCTCAGAGGAGGGGTGCGCTTGGCTTTCGGCGCCAGAGTATTAAAAACGGGGATAGCAGTTGCCCTAGCGCTGTATGTATGCAGCCTGCTTGAATTTACGGCGCCAGTCATCGCTGCCGTGGCAGCCATTTTTGCCATGCAGCCGTCTATCTATAGATCATGGCGCTATTTTATAGACCAGATTCAGACCAACACACTCGGAGCTACACTGGCTATGGTGGCCGGCAGTCTATTCTCCAATGACCCATTCTTCATCGGACTTGTATGTGTATTGGTCATCATGATTTGTCTAAAGCTGAAAATGGAAGAAACCATCGGTCTGACCTTGGTCACGGTTATTGCGGTGATGGAGGCGTCCGGGCAGTGGCAGTTTGCGCTAAGCCGGTTTATTTTGAGCTTGATCGGGATTGGTTCGGCCTTTTTGATCAACATTTTATTCATTCCGCCAAAGCCCAAGGAGCAGTTTGTCAGCCAAGTGCAGGGTGTTTTCTCTAAGCTGTCCCTGCTTTTAAGGACCTTTATTTCGGACGAGATAAAAGAAAACGTGTTCCGCGATGAGAAGGAGAGCCTGGACAACGCTTATAACTCCTTGGCACAGAAGTACAATCTATTCGAGGAAGAGCTCAAAAAGCTCAAGCGTCCCAAATACAGCAGAATTCGGCATCTCGTCGTATACAAGCAAATGTTGAGCACTGTCCGAAAAGGCATTGCGGTGTTGGAAGCGGTGGAGGAGCATTACTTCCAATCGGCGCACACACCTGACATGGACAGGTATTTTGACAACTATCTGGAACGGCTCACCAAATACCATGAGCATGTGATGCTTAAGTTTGACGATAAGTTAAAGCCTGAGCACGAAGAAGCACAGCGGATGGAAGAAGCGAACGAAGAGTTCATGCGCACCATGATTGAAGGGTACAACGAGGGACACGACGGGCAGCTTCGATTATCAATTGTGGCTGCAGCCATGTATGATTATTGTTATCAGATCGGACGGCTTGACAAGCTGGTAGAACAATTCAATAAAGGTCCCGAAGATAAGGACACAGCGGAAAAGGCGCTCGGTTGGTTTAAAGGCAGACAGTAACCCAGCATGAGCTGAAAAGCGAAATACGGCTCCACCGCGGAGGTTGGTCACCGCGCGGCGGAGCCGTATTTTGCTGTGTCTGTCGAAACGCTGCGCGGCGAGTGGAAAAGCAATTTTGCCCCATGTGCCGAAACCGTCAGCAAAAAGCGGAGGGTGAGAAAATCATCTTTAAGCCTAGAGCTTATAAAGTTCACCGAACTTGTCATTGAAATATTGAACCAGATAGTCGGGGTTCAACTCTTCTCCCGTCACCTGAGTGATGATCTCCGCCGGGGTGAGTGATTTTCCATGGCGGTAGATTTTTTCAGTGAGCCAATCCCTGATCGGCAGCAGATTGCCACCTTCAACCAGACTGTCGAAATCAGGCAATTCTTGGCGGATTGTTCTTCTGATTTGTGCCGCATACATATTGCCCAGAGCGTACGACGGGAAGTAGCCAAACGAGCCGCCTGCCCAATGCACATCTTGCAGCACCCCTTCCCCGTTGTTCGTCGGAGCAATTCCAAGGTAATCCCGGTATTTTTGGTTCCACACTTCCGGCAGATCCGAGACGCGCACTTGCTCGCTGAACAATTCCTTCTCGATCTCGTAGCGCACCATGATATGCAAATTGTACGTTAACTCATCCGCTTCAGTACGGATCAACGAAGGTCTGACCTCGTTAGTGGCTTTGTAATAATCGTCCACAGACACGGCATCTAACTGGCTGGGGAAGGCCTTTTGCAGATCGCCGTAATACCGGTTCCAAAACGGACGGCTGCGTCCGATCATGTTTTCCCAGAAGCGGGATTGTGACTCATGTATCCCCATAGATGCCCCTGTTGCCAACGGCGTGCCGACCAGATCTGGAGAAATATTTTGCTCATACAGGGCATGCCCGCCTTCGTGAATCGTGCCAAACAGGGCACTGTTCACATCATTCAGCACATACCGTGTTGTGATTCGGACATCGCCCGGATTGAGTCCCGTCGCGAACGGGTGCACCGTTTCATCCAAACGTCCTGCTTCGAAATCGTAGCCCATTTGCTTCAAGATGAACAAACTGAATGTTTTCTGCTGCTCCTTATTAAACGTTTGCTTCAGGAAGCCGGTGTTCGGCTGGTGGGGCGAATCTTGGATCGCCGCGAGCAGCGGCACAACCTTCTCCCGAAGGGCGCCGAACACCTGATCCAGCTTTGCGACCGTCATATCAGGCTCATACATATCTAGCAGTGTGTTGTATTTGTGGCCCTTATAACCCCATAAGTCGATGAATTCCAGATTTGTGGCTACTATTTTTTCGAGATACGGTCGGAATTTCGCGAAGTCCGCCTCTTCTTTGGCCTCTTCCCACACAGATTCCGCTTGCGAGGTCAAAACAACGTACTCTTCGTATTTTTGCGCCGGGATGCGTTTGCTGCGATCATAATCTTTTTTACATTCTGTGACACTTCGCTGTTCGATATGGCTCAGCTTGTTGAGTTGCTCCGGTTCCGATAAGTATCCAAGCATTTCTCCCATTTCATCGGACACCGACATCCGAAACAGCTCTCCGGACAGTACACCTACAACTTCAGAACGGATCGCAATACCTTTCTTCGGCGCTCCGGTGCGCATGTCCCAATACATCAATCCAATAGCTTCATCATAGCTCTTCATTTTTTTCAAATAGGTCTTGAATTGTGAAAGCTTTTGCTCAAAATTCGTGTTCGGCATATCATACACTCCTCTCAAACGTATTGCTTTGATCATACTGCGTCTGCCAAACAGAAGCAAATTTGTTGAGATTTGTGGTAAACTAGCTTCAAGGGGTGAAAACCAATGCAAATCACGATGACAGATGGAGCCGTGGAACAGATCAAAAACAAGCTTCCCGCTGGCGACGGAGAACTGAAACTGGCATTCGACACCGAAGACTGCGGCTGCGCGGTAACCGGCGTGCCAACTCTATGGATTACTGACCGGCCGAACAAGCAGGATGTGCGCGCAGAGGGTACTCCAATACCGGTTTGGTACGACAAACACCACGAGCTTTACTTCGAAGATCGCATGACGCTCGACTACGAGCCGTCGCGTGGTGATTTCGTGCTGAAGAGCAGGGGGCAAATCTACAACGCCAAAATGCGCCTAGTGGACAAACGTCAGCAACACTAAGATTACGGGATAGGAGATTCCGGAAAACAGAGACGGAGGGGAATAATGTTGTCTTTACTCAATACCATTATCGAACATAACCAGGATTTCGTAGAAACAAAGGAATACGAGCAGTTCCGTACAACCAAGTTTCCCGATAAAAAAATGGTGATCGTCACGTGCATGGACGCGAGATTAACTGAGCTGCTGCCGAAAGCGATGAATTTGCGCAACGGCGACGCAAAAATTATAAAAAACGCGGGCGCCATCGTGTCCCATCCGTTCGGCAGCGTCATGCGCAGCATTATCGTAGCGGTATATGAGCTTGGGGCCGAGGAAGTGTTCGTCGTAGGGCACCACGAATGCGGCATGACGGGGCTGAACCCGCAGTCGGTGCTGGAGAAAGCGAAAAGCCGTGGCGTGAGCGAAGATGTTATTGCCACTTTGGGGAATGCCGGCGTGAACCTGGATAACTTTTTGACGGGGTTTCAATTCGTGCACGATGGAGTAGTGAGAAGCGTTGATTTGATCCGCAAGCACCCCCTCCTTCCTAATAACTTGCCGGTACACGGTCTGTTGATTCATCCCGAAACCGGACGATTGGATATCATAGACAACGGTTACAAATCATAGTTCAATGAACGATGCAAAAGGACTACGTTCCCGCGATTACGGCGGCACGTAGTCCTTTTTCTGCGGTATGCACGATTCAGCGGACGCCTATGTTATTTGTTCTCACCCGACCGGAGCTTGCCCTCCAGCAGAGCCATCAACTCACGCTCCAAATTGACGCCGCCCCTGGCGGGCACTGCCCCGTTATCCAGTGCATCGTGATCTTCCCTATGGCTTGGCGAGAGCTGCGGTGTAAAATGTCCCGCCCTCTCTTGACTGCGCCGGGACCGGAATTCGCTGATCATAGCGTCGCGCTGCTCGGGCGTTATATCCTGCCTTCCCTTAAACTCCTCAAAAGCTTCAATGCGGCGGTGCGCTCGGTTTTGCCAGTCCAGGACAAACTGTTTTTGCCTGGTGTCGAGCAGAGAGAGAATCTCTTGCTCATGCAGCGGCGTCATTTCACCTTCCCGGCTGTTGCGCTGAATCAGCGGCAGCAGCTGCTCCGCCTGTACGGCCGTCAGCGTTAGATGGTTGTGCTTATCCATTCGAATCAAAATTTGAAACAATATGACCATTTCTCGTTCACTCACGCTCTGGACTTCATCTTTTGCTGTCTCAGCAGCCTTGGCCGGCTCCGCTATAGATTTGGGATGGCCACATCCGCTCAAACCGATGATTACCAACAAAATTGCTGCCACTGATTGCGTTTTGTTCATGCCCCTACCTCCCTACCGGAATCAGCGGAAAAGCCAGCATAAACTCCGTGCCGGCCCCTGGCTGGCTGGTAACCGATATGCTTCCTTTCATACCGCTCACGAGATGCTTCACAATCGTAAGTCCTAAGCCTGTGCCCTCGGAGCAAGGGGTACGTGCGTGCTCCACCTTGTAGAATCTGTCCCAAATTCGATGCAGTTCATGCTCGTGCATGCCAATTCCCGTATCACGCACCAGGATTACTGCATTTTCGCTTTGCGCACGTAATTCGACCGTTATGGTTCCGCCTCCGGGCGTAAACTGGATTGCGTTATACAGCAGGTTCTGCAGCACTTGTGCGAACCGGTCGGGATCCAGCTCAGCTGTAAGCAGCTGCAAAGCGGGGTCCGGCACGCGAGCCTCCAATATCAGGCTCCTTTCCCGCGTTATCGTGCTGAGCAATTCCAAAGTCTCGGCAATCGCTTCGTTCAACACCAACGGGCGCAGCCGGATCACATCCATGCCGTTCTGAATGCGTGCCAGATCCAATAAATCATTGACTAAGCGCTGTAAGCGCTGTACTTCAAAACCGCATATTTTCAAATAATGGCCGTACTTATCCGCGGGTATCACCTTGTCATTCATAGCGATAATCAATCCGCGCAGTGAAGTGAGCGGGGATCGCAGCTCGTGTGAAACGTTGGCGAGAAATTCCTGTCTCGTATCCTCCCATTCGTTTAACTGGGTCACCATGAAATTAAAGCTCTTGGCCAATTGCCCGACTTCATCATTCGAGCCTACCGGCACCCGTGCAGAGAAGTCACCCGCGGCGAGCTCCAACGCGGCCCTGTTTATCTGCTGCAGTGGCCCGGCCAGCTTGCGCGATAAGATGTACAGAATAATTCCTACGGTGAGCAGTGAAAACAGCAGCGGTACGACGATATTCCAACGCACTGCGGCGAGTGCCTCGCTCACCTCGACTGCAGGCACGTGCAGGAAAATCACGACAGGCTGTCCGTTCAGCTGTGCGGGGGCATAATGCGTAAGGAAGCCTTCCATGGCATTCTCGTCGAGCTTGTAAGGTGCCGCGACAAAGCCGGTGTTTCCTTTCAAGCCCTCGATAAACAACGCGTCCATCGTTTTCGGAATAACTGTCCCGTCTCGTTCTGAGGAGCCGTTCAGTACGTTCCCTTTGGCGTCGACCAACCACACACTTCCATTGATGCTGCGTGCGATAATCCTGATGCCAAAGCGGAGCTCGCGGGTCGAAATGGTCCCCTCCTGCACAGACGGCAGCAGCTTGGCGACCTCTGCGGACCGGGCTGCGAGCAGCTCTTTTTTATCCATATAGAATAAGTCCGTAAAGTAGGCGTTCCAAAATAACGCCAGACCAACGAAAAATAGAATGCAGGTTACGAGGAATGAAAGAAAGATTTTGATGTAAAAGCTTTTCAGCCATCGTTTAAGCATGTCGAGTTACCTCAAACGAATATCCGATTCCCCACAGCGTCTGAATGGACCATTCCTGGCTTGCGCCTAGTTTTTTGCGGAGATTTTTCACATGCGCGTCAACCGTACGGGTGCCGCCTCTAAAATCAAAATTCCATACGTAACCGAGAAGGTCCTCACGAGAATAAACCCTGCCGGAATTGGACGCGAGAAAATAGAGCAGTTCAATTTCTTTGGGAGTGACATCTATCCTTTGACCGTTAACGGTCACCTTATATTGCAGGGGGTCGATCGTCATTGCTCCAATGTTTAACGATTGGCGATGGGACCCAGGCAAGGCGCTGCCGGTGGGAGTTTGATTCCTGGTCCGGCGCAGCACCGCCTTAATTCTCGCGATAAGCTCGTTCGGATCAAATGGTTTGACAATGTAGTCGTCTACCCCCAGATTGAACGCACGCAGCTTGTCGATCGATTCACCTTTGGCTGTGAGAAAAATAATCGGCGTCTGTGCCAACGCGCCCGTTTCGCTGCGAATTTGACCGCACAGCTCAAAACCGGAGTAATCGGGGAGCATCACATCCAACAGCAGCAAATCCGGGCTATGTTCCTGCAGTGCCTGCAGTACCTCGCCTCCCCTCCACGCTATGATCGGATCATAACCCGCGTGCTCCAAATATAAACGGATGACCTCGACAATATTGGGTTCGTCGTCAACAACGACAATCTTGCCCAGTTTGGCATCGTGGTTCATTCGCGGACCTTCCTTGCAGCTGTTTTCGCATGCCGGCTGCGTTCCCGCTCCGCGATAACTCCGCTGCGGTCCCTCAAAGTATGCTTATTAATCAGATACGTATCGTCAAAATTGCTTGGGCACTGCCATGTGAGATTCGTCGCTGCACACCGTTCCCGGCACAAGCTGAGAAGATCAGGATCGGCTAAAGGGATATTTAAATCCCGGTATTGAAAATCCGGCTTATTCAGCTCCCTGAGCCTTTCTTGCAATCTCTCCCGAAACGCCGCTGCTTCGATCCCCAGCCTGTGCATATCTTCATCCGTCAGGTTGCCCAACGCGTTCCTCAGCAATTTCACCGCCCCCGCCAGGTTGCCCCGCCGCTGATGATACATCGACACGGCCACTTGGATACAGCCGACATACGCTTTATTCAGGGGGTCATCGGGATGCTCCTTCCAGTACTCCTCCAACACTTCATGGCATTCAAAAAAGTCCCTTTCCGCATGGAAATGGATAAGATAATCTATAAAAGCCTGTGGATAGTGCGACATGATTTCCCGCCTCTTCATCATATTTACTTTATCGGCACGTTTGGCTTATTCGGAAAATGGTTACTCATATTGTAACAAGAAGGAATAAAAACTGAAACCTTTGACTAGATTATTCGTAGTAATCATAGTATACTTCCAACACAACTATTCTAAATGGAGGCTGAAGAACAAATGTTCAAAAAATTATCGCTTCTCATGATGGCGTGTGCTATCGCCTTTTCGTTCAGTGCGGCAGATGTGGTGGACGCGAAGCCGAAGTCCTCATATTCGTCGTCGAAGAAGAGCTACGCTCCAAGCAACTCCACTACGCAGACGCCAAACAGCGGCATTGACAAGAATCAGCCGAATGCTGCGACAAAAGCCCCAGGCGCTACTAATCCTGCTGCTGCGACCAAACCCGGCTTCTCTGCCGGCGGTTTTATGAAGGGTATGCTGGTGGGCGGTTTGGCAGGCTTGTTGTTCGGCAGCTTGTTTGCTAACATGGGCGTGCTCGGAAGCATCCTTGGTCTGCTCGTGAACGTAATGGCGATTATGGCGATTATCGTTCTGGCAGTGAAATTGGTTCAGTTCTTCAAAAACAGACGCAAATTCAACGATCAACCAAGACGTTACTAATCCATTTTGATTGATGAGGTCGTTTAATCATGAGACTATCCGAGCAGGAAATTATTAACGCGATTTGCCTGAATATCGCCCAGCGGAAACAATTGCAGCCGAACCAAGTCGAGGTCGAACTGATGTGGGACGAAGAGTACGGCTTTTCCGCCGAAGTGTTCACCGAGGGCCGCAGTCAGATCATTGTGGCGGCCAACATTTTGGAGGCAATCGAGCGCTACGCGTTGAACCAACTCAATACGCGCGTGTTTCGGGATCAAATCCATTTGAAGCTGGAAGAAGAAATCGTAGCGGATATTCATTGACGTCTTGACCTGAGAATATTATGACAGCATCCCCCGTGACCGGTATCGTGCCGGTTGCGGGGGATTTTTTATTTGCGGCCCTTTCCATCGGTGTATCCCGCCCACATATTATTTCAAGCAAAATGCCTATTCTACTATTTTTCGAATGCAACTTCTACGTAGATTTTGCGTTTAATAGGTAGATTAGTAGAAAGAGGCTGATACCTGTTGAATCGCAAGACCGCACTTATCGCGTCCGTTTTGGCGCTGTTCATCTCCTCATCCGGTACCGTTATGGCGGTGGACAAAACATCCAAATACCGTGTCTACCAGGATAACCATATTCTCCTAGAAACATCCGATTATAAAACTGCTGAGAACTACGCGAGGCAATTTAAGAGCAGCTATGTCGAAGAAATCGGTTCCCGCCAATGGCTGTGGCACAATTATCCCCGCTTCAAAGTGTATCAAAACGGATACAGCAGCTCTGCGTGGGAATTTGCCACTTACGGTGAAGCGATTCGCGAGGCAGCCAACTGGTCGCACGCCAGCGTACGTGATCTACAATCGGGAGGCTGGGTGTGGGATAACTATCCGAACTATCGTGTCTATCAAAGGGACATAACGCTGGATTATTGGAAGTTCGCTACCCTGTCTGAGGCCATCGTGGAGGCGCGCAAATGGGGCAACGCACATATAATCGACCTTCGCACTCATGCGTGGGTATGGGATAATATCACCTCATCGGAAGAAGCGAAACAGCGTTCGCGCTCGAAAATCTATCAAGTATATCAAGGTACCTACACCACGGACGCATGGGCATTCGGATATCTGGAGGATGCTATCAACGAATCGCTAAAATGGGCCAACTCGACTGTGGTCAACAAAGAGAAGGGCAATCAGGTGGTTTTTTCCAATACCCAAAGGTATAAAGTCTATCAAAATAGCACGTTGATCGGCTCTTTTATGAGTGTCGACGAAGCCATAGCGTACGCTGAGCTGTATGCGCACACGAACATTTATGATTCTGAGTCCTCCCATGCCAATCGGAGCATTTGGTCCAATTACCCATACTATCAGGTTTTTCAAAATGAAAACTGGATCTCTGAATATTCTGATGTTGCTAGTGCATTGAATTATGCCAAGGGCTACAGCAACGCCTCTATTCGTCTCTCGGACAGCGGCACGATCATTTGGGATAATTTTAGAAATCTGCAATTTTGGGGTTGGAACGGAAGCTCGAATCACGGCACCATACAAAGTCAGGTAAACAACACATTGGGCCTAGATGCCGTCTCACCCACTTATTTTGTGTTGGCAGACAGCACCGGTACCATCACCGATACATCCAACAAGGAAACGGTGGATTGGCTTAAGAAACAAGGGCATCAAGTTATGCCGCTGGTAAACAATCAGTTCAACGCTGCACTCACTACACAGTTTCTGGCGAATCCGCAGGCTCAGGCCAAATTCATCCAGGATCTAGTGAACAAATGTGCGGCCCTTGGCGTGGATGGTATCAACGTCGATTTCGAGAGTCTTGCGGGTAAAGACAGGGCCAATTTCACCAACTTTGTGCAAAACTTAACAAATGCGGCGCATGAGAAGCAGCTGCTCATCTCCATCGACCTGCCGCGGGGCAGTGTGAAATGGAACGCTCAAACCGCCTTCGACCACGAAAAACTAGGCTCAATAGTAGATTACATGATCATCATGGCCTATGACCAGCATTGGAAAGGCAGTACGGCACCGGGCTCTGTGGCAGGTCTGCAGTGGGTTGAGGAAGGTGTAAAAGAGTTTCTCTCCTACGGCATCCGAAGAGACAAATTAATCGTAGGTATTCCGTTTTATGTGCGTGAATGGCAAATAGACAGCACCGGAAAGCTCATCGGCAATCGCGCGGTACTGCTGAAGGATGTGCCTGCGTTGATCGCAAGCACAAACGCAGTGATCACCTATGACGCGAGATTTGGACAGAACAAGGTGGAATATACTCAAAACGGCAACCAATTCGTATTTTGGTTGGAAGATGAGAAGACGGTGAAAGCCCGCTTGGATATTGCCAAAAAGTACGATCTTGCCGGGGTCGCCGCATGGAGGCTTGGCTATGATTCGGCACATTTGTGGAAGATGATGATTCAGCAAAAGTAGAACGTATAAGCCCGAACCACCCAGTTGTATTAGCTGGAGTGCCTCGGGCTTTTTGCTGCAGTTGCACCCCGACCGGAGGAGTAGATACCTCCACTGCTGGCAGCAGCCGTCGCCCGGTACGCTTGCACGTCCTCTGTGACACATTCGCCCATGATATTGTATACAATGTATTGAACGATGAAGTACCAATGTAAAATGCCTATTCGACCATGGTATGAGTTGGTCAGACACGGCTACACGAAGGGAGATATTCCGACGATGTATGACAACAATCTGTTTTCCGCGCACACATCGGCCAATATGCATTTAATTGCGGATATTGCCAAAGCAATCAACGGAGAATATAGTGCGATTTTCTGTTATGCGCAGTTAGCGAAATCTGCACCTAACGAGGAAGCAAGAAATCAAATTCTTGAAATTCGAGATGATGAAATCAATCATTATAAATCTTTCTCACAAATCTATGCGTCATTAACTGGCAGACAGCCTACTCCCCAAATAATCGAACAATGCGAGGCACACTATGAAGCAGGTCTAAGGGCCGCGTTCAAGGATGAACAAATGACAACGGACTTTTATCTTGATATTGCTGATAGAACGAATCAACCATACATTAGAGAAACATTCCGCCGTGCTTCGGCAGACGAACAAAACCACGCCGTTTGGTTTTTGTATTACTTGACGGCAAATTAATCAGATAACGTACTTTCTCAAGCGGCAGACAATCAGTTTATCGCTCAATGCAAATCCACAGGATTATGTGCAGCCGGATCAAACTAGGACATTCATCGGGTTCTCCTCATTTTTGTTATTTATCAATCGCAGCTCACCCCCAGGGCATAAGTCCAAGCAGGGACGGTCAGTAACACATAAACATGTTTTTGTAACGTCAAATGAACGAAGAGAGGAGATGCAGAATGCCACTTAGTGGTCTTATCCCGTTCGTGGATAGACTGCCCATACCCAGGGTGCTTAAGCCGGTGTCGCAAAATCGCATCAGCACCAATTATATAGTGAGAATGACAGAGTTTAGACAAAAGCTACACCGCGATCTTCCCCCCACCCGATTGTGGGGCTATGAAGGCAAATACCCAGGCCCCACGATCGAGACTCACAAAAACAGATTGATCAAAGTATTATGGCTTAATAAACTCCCCAGCCGCCATCTTCTGCCCGTGGATAAAACCATTCATGGCGCCAACCACGGGGCTCCGGAAGTACGAACCGTGGTACATGTTCATGATGGAGTTTCTCCACCCGACAGCGACGGTCATCCGGAAGCATGGTTTACCAGGGGGTTCAAGCAGACAGGACCGTACTTCCGACGGAAAATTTCGCGCTACCCCAATCGTCAACAAGCGACGACCCTGTGGTACCACGACCATGCGCTAGGTATCACAAGGTTGAATGTGTACGCCGGATTGGCGGGATTTTATCTGCTTCGCGATAAGCATGAAAAATCCTTGCAGTTGCCCAAAGGGAAATTCGAAATTCCGTTACTCATTCAAGACCGGTCATTTAATAAGGACGGATCCTTATTTTATCCCAAAAAGCCGACACCCGCTCCTCCCAAAAGTCCAACTCCGTCCATCGTCCCGGAATTTTTCGGTGATACGATCCTGGTGAATGGAAAGGTTTGGCCCTTCCTTGAGGTACAACCCCGCAAATATCGGCTACGCCTGGCAAACGGTTCCAACGCACGATTTTATACGTTATCGTTCACGTCTGGCCAACCATTCATTCAAATTGGAACGGATGGAGGACTGCTGCCGAAGCCCGTACTCGTGAAAAAGCTCATTCTGGGTCCCGCGGAACGTGCGGATGTCATCGTGGATTTTTCCAAGTACAAGGGCCAAACCATTACGCTAAAAAACAACGCACGGGCACCATTTCCAAATGGCGATCCGGTAGATCCCAAAACGACCGGTTTGGTTATGCAGTTTCGGGTGACCCAACCTCTGAAGCAGAAGGATAACAGCAGGGTTCCCGTCCGGTTAAACCGCATAGCTCCGCTATTTCCTCACCAAGCAAGCAGAGTCAGGAACCTGCCTCTGGTGGAATCTACTGATCGGTTCGGACGGTTGATGCTGCTACTGGATAACAAGAGATGGGATGACCCGATCACGGAGAAACCACGATTGAACAGCGTGGAGGTATGGAACTTAATTAATACCACACCGGATACGCATCCCATCCATCTCCACCTTGTGCACTTCCAGATAGTTAACAGACAGCCGTTCGATGTTGCTCAGTTCAACGCCAATGGGAAACTTATGTTCACGGGACCTTCCAGGCCGCCTGATCCGAATGAAAAGGGATTAAAGGACACGGTGAGAGCCAATCCCGGCGAGGTAACCCGCATCATTGCCCGCTTCGGGCCGTTTACCGGCGAATATGTGTGGCACTGCCACATTCTGGAGCATGAAGACCATGAGATGATGCGCCCAATGTTCATTAGCCCCAACAAAACGAAGTCTGTCGTTCACAACAACCACCCCACAACCGTCTGGATCGCGCCTACTATCTTACGCCGCCTGTCGAGCAGACGGGTAAAACGGCGGAGATAGTTGAATTAAGGACCAGCGGTCATCAGAAAAATTTACAGGAGATACCAACTATGGCAAAAAACCGCCAGGATGATTGCATCCCGGCGGTTCACTTTTTCTGTATTGAACTTGTTGGCATCCACTTGCATTATTTATGGATCACGCAGTTTCAGTTAGACCTTGATTTGTGTCACACACGCCCATGTTGCATACAATGTATTAAATTTGTTGTATGGAGAGGATGGAGTGTGAATTTGGCAAATCAACAGGCGTTAGAACAAATTGTGCATGGACTCAATCTCGACCTGGCGTGGGAATATGCAGCAGGCATTCAATATGCCCAACATGCAAGCTTGTTAAGAGGTGCCGCTTACTTTGCGGTCGCGGAAGAATTGCAGGAGCATTCAAAGGATGAGTTTGGTCACGCCATCGTGTTAAATGAATTGATTCAGTATCTAGGTGGCATTCCTACAACGCGAGTCGCCCCTGTTGCCGTTTCCATGGACAATAATGAAATGCTGCGGCAAGATCTGCAAGGTGAATACGATGCAATTCGGCGCTATTTGCAGCGAATCCACCAACTTGAAGCGGTAGGTATGTATGACTCGGCACAAAAAATCAGGGATATCGTGGTGACGGAGCAAGAACACGCAATAGACCTTGAGCTCGCCTTGGGGATTGAGAAAAACTTGGTTCCACCGACACAGCTCACATTTTAAGAAACTCCACTTGCAGCAGATGGCTGCTAGTTGAAAAAGACGCTACCCCTCGGTAGCGTCTTTTTGCTGTGTCGGCCCTTCAATGCCTGGACCAGGATACTTTCAACGAATAAGCGACCATGAGCACCAGAATGACGAACGACAAAATAAGATTGTCCACTGGATTTTCATGGTGTACGATTATGAACCGCAGCGTACCGGTGATTCCGATGTACAGAAGATACCGGATGGGAAAATGGTAATCCTCCCGGAAATACTTTACGATCATGGACAGAAACGCAAAGTAGAGGAAAAAAGCGAGCACGTCCTGTAAAACCCGATGAATGTCGAGTGACACTGCCAGCGTTGACAGCAGTATAATACCTAGCTCTCGTATCATCAATAAAGTTAACATAATACCTAAAATAATTAGGGACCCATTCAGTATATATTGGAACCCATTAATAACCCGGTTATTCATGGATTTCCCCCCCCACGCAACAGTGACAATCATTAATCATATCATGCTAATCATATATCATTGCTATGATGCCTTTTTTATTACTGCTTCGGTGCGCCCGACTTTGGTAAAAGAAGCAAAATATATAAATCCGACGAACAGCGCTCCGCCGATAACATTGCCGATGAAGGTCGGGATGACGTTGCCGGCAAAATCAATCCATGTGAAATGGCCTGCAAATATCGCTGCTGGAATGACGAACATGTTGGCTACTACGTGTTGGAATCCAATGGCAACGAATGCCATAATAGGAAACCATATGCCCGCAATTTTACCTGCCACATCGTTAGCCCCGTAAGAGATCCAAATCGCGAGGCAGACCAGCCAGTTGCACCCTATCCCAGATACTAGAGTTTGAACGAAGGACTCTTGTATTTTGCTTTGTGCGATGGCTACGGTTTTAGCCAAATATGGGCCGCTCTCCGTTAAACCGACAACATGTCCGAAGAAAAAAGCCACGAACAAAGCGCCGGCCAGGTTCGCTAAAGTGATCCAAACCCAATTGTTCAGTACTCTGGTAAGCGAAATCCTCCGGGCATAGTACGCCATGGTTACCGACATCATATTGCCGGTGATTAGTTCCCCTCCCGCGAGGACAACTAACATAAGACCTACCGGAAACACGGCCCCGCCCAAAAAGTTTGCCAGACTCCCCCATTCTGCCGGCAGGTTGGCGATCACCCGGATATCAAGCAAAAACCCGATTGAAATGAACGCTCCGCCCAAAAAACCGAGCATGAGCAGCTGAGATAATGACAACTTAGTTTTTTGGACACCAGCCTCAATTGCGATTCCGGCAATGTCTGCCGGCTTGTGAAACGACATTAGAAATCCCTCCACCTATTTGACATATAAAAAAGCAGCATCAACAACCCCTGATGGATCAAGGGTTTGCGAATGCCGCTTAATTTCCCCGCACTTTCTTTACAGGGAGACCAAATCATCATCACTTTTGCCTTGGAAGAGAAAGTCTACAGGACGTGCATACTCTCCATTTCCACATGTATATGAACGCTAAGTGCTTAATCGCTGCTCATCATATCAAATAAACTTCGGACTGGCAATCCTTATTTTGTCGACTCATGCACTCAGCCGCCGATATGGGACATTTCAACTTTGCGTGACAGCTGTGTATGTGTGCCGCTCAACCGTTCGTCAGAGTAGCGGTCCGACCGGTTATTCCAAACCTTTAGGATCTCATTGTAAATATCCGAATCGGTTTTATCTGCGCGCAGCAGCTGTCTCAGGTCATATCCGTCAGAAGCAAACAAGCACGTATAGAGCTTGCCTTCAGCCGAAATCCGGGCTCGAGTGCACGTCGAACAAAACGAATCGGTCACCGATGAGATGATGCCCATCTCCTGATCACCGTCCGTGTAACGATAACGGCTCGCCACTTCCCCAGTGTAATTCGCTTCTATCGGCTTGCATGGCATCACCGCATTCACGGTCTCGTAGATTTCACGCTTGGACACAACCTCATCCAGCTTCCAAGAGTTGGAATTGCCCACGTCCATATACTCAATAAACCGGAGGATATGCTTCTTCTCTTTGAAATATTGTGCCATAGGAACGATATCCTGGTCATTCTTGCCCTTTTGCACCACCATATTGACCTTTACCTGCATGCCTGCTTCCGCGGCGGCCTCTATGCCTTCCAGCACCGTCTTCACACTGCTTTTGTTGCCGTTCATGTAGGCAAAACGCTCTTCATTGAGCGAGTCCAGGCTCACTGTCACGCGCGGCAAGCCGGCTTTATGTAGCGCAGCCGCGAACTTCTTCAGCAGCGACCCGTTGGTTGTGAGCGCAATATCTTCTACTCCGTCGATCTGGTACAGCCGTTCGATGAGCTTGGGCAGATCTCTTCTGAGAAGCGGCTCTCCCCCTGTAATACGCAATTTTTGTACACCCAATGAGACAAAAATCCGTGCAAGTCGTTCTATCTCTTCAAAAGACAAAATTTTATCATTCGATAAAAAAGCATACCCCGGGCCGAAAATCTCTTCCGGCATACAGTACCGGCAACGAAAATTGCACTTGTCGGTGACCGATATGCGAAGATCCCTTAGCGGGCGCCGCAATTTGTCCGAGACAACATGTTCCATGTTGATCCCTCACTTCTTGTTTGTTTTGCGATTCGTACGAGGGCGACTAATCAATATTGACTATTCGTTGCGGATGGGTGTATACGTTCAATGACCGGTTGCGAATGAATCCGACGGTGGTGATCCCCAATTCCTCGGCCAGCTGCAATGCCAGCTCCGTCGGAGCCGATTTTGACAAAATCACTTCACAACCGATTTTAGCGACTTTCAGCAAAATTTCAGAGGATATACGGCCGCTGAAAACGATAATTTTATCCCCGATGGAAATATCGTTTTTCAGGCAGTGCCCGTAGATTTTGTCCAGCGCGTTGTGTCTGCCTATGTCCATCCGGCTCAGTACAATACCGTTCACATCACATAGCGCGGCATTATGCACTCCACCTGTGTTATGAAATGTCGCTGCAGACTGCTGCATCTCCGACATTAGACGGAAGCAATCGTCTAGGGACACGTTCACCCTGATGTCGTTCATTTTTTTGGCGGTCAATGCATCATTGGCAAATACGAATCCTTGCCTGCTCATCCCGCAGCATGAGGTGATGTACCGTTTGCTCTGCAGCTCGCGGGAGAATGGATTGATTTTGGATGATTTCACATGGACGAAGCCTTCCTTCTCCTGCACCCATATCTCATCGATATCCGCATATCTTCGAATCATGCCCTCGGACGCAAGATAACCGACCACCATATCTTCGATGTGCTCCGGTGTGCATACCATCGTCATCAATTCTTGTCCGTTGATTTTGACGGTCACAGCGAATTCCGTTACTATGGTGTCCTCGGCACGCTTGATCTGCCCGTTCTCAAAGCGGATGATTTCGCGCTTTACCTCTGTCGGATTCATTTCATCATCCCCTGTCCACCGCTATATTTTTATCAAAGACGAACACGGACACTGCGATATCCTCTTCGACCTTCATATCCGAAAAAAGATGCACAAGCTTCGCCCCCACCAGCTCCTCCAAACCTTCCGGAGGCTTGACGGAATACAGATTTTGTATCATTTTTGTGCGAGCCACATGCACCATATCTGTTCCTTCCGGACTGCTGGCGATGAACTTCTCCGTCGGAGTTAAATTCCCATACAGCGTCGAGATTGCCATATTTTCGACGAACACAGTGTGAATTCTTTCCGGTCCTTTGCCGAACAAATCCTTGCGCAGCTTACGAATAATGTCATTGAATTCATGTACCATTTTTGACATGATGAAATTCCCCCAGATATAGAAAGACAGTTGAAGCTGCCTCTATGTTTACATTACAATCTTTTAATAATAAATCAACCTCAGGTGAAAAAAAAGCGAAAAGCTATTTTTCGGGTTAGGCAAAAGTACCCAAGACATGAGTTTTATAATTTATATTGTTTATTTTAACAACGGGCGCTATAATAAAAATGTTTGCGATGGAATCATGGTATACATATGTTGTGGTTCTATCAATTTTCGTTCCATGGAGCAATGGATTGGTATATTAGCAAGATGTGCTAATAAACTATTCCACCACAATTGTCACGTACCTCAGAGGTTTGTGGCTGTGTGGTGGATTTTTTTTATTCTCTCAGAGGAGGTACGACCATGAAAGACAACATGGTTAATATTACTATCGACGGTAAAAGTTATTCAGCCAAGCCGGGCTCAACGATCCTGGAGATCATTAATCAGAACGGGATCCAGCATCCTCAGATCTGTTACGTACCGGAAGTCGATCCGATTCAGACATGCGATACCTGTATCGTAGACGTCGATGGAAAGCTTGCACGGTCCTGTTCCATGATCGCTATGAACGGTATGAATGTTCAGCTGTCGTCGAAGAGCGCGAAAGAAGCTCAAACCGAAGCCATGGACCGCTTGTTGGAAAATCACCTGCTGTACTGCACTGTTTGTGATAACAACAACGGTAATTGCAAACTGCACAATACAGCAGAGATGATGGAAATTGAGCATCAGAAATACCCGTACTCGCCGAAAGTGGACTTGACCGACGTCGACATGTCCCACCCATTTTACCGCTACGACCCTAACCAATGTATCGCCTGCGGCCAGTGCGTGGAGGTTTGCCAGAACTTGCAGGTCAATGAGACATTGTCCATCGATTGGGAAGCGGACCGCCCCCGGGTTATCTGGGATGACGGAGCGGCAATCAACGATTCCTCCTGTGTCAGCTGCGGCCAGTGCGTCACGGTGTGCCCTTGTAATGCGTTGATGGAGAAATCGATGCTCGGCGAAGCCGGATTTATGACCGGTTTGAAGCCTGACATGCTTGAGCCGATGATCGATCTGGTTAAAGAAGTAGAGCCGGGCTACAGCGGTATTTTTGCAGTTTCCGAAGTGGAAGCGGCAATGCGCGACACCCGCACCAAAAAGACGAAAACAGTATGTACCTTCTGCGGCGTAGGATGTTCTTTTGAAGTGTGGACAAAAGGCCGCAAGATCTTGAAAGTTCAACCTTCCGAAGGACCGGTTAACGCAATCTCCACCTGTGTGAAGGGTAAGTTCGGATGGGATTTCGTGAACTCCGAAGAACGTATCACCAAGCCTTTGATCCGCAAAAACGGTATGTTCGTCGAGTCCACTTGGGACGAAGCGCTCGACCTGGTGGCAAGCAGATTGGGCTCGATTAAAGAACAACACGGCAACCGTTCTATCGGCTTTATCTCCTCTTCTAAGATTACCAATGAAGAAAATTACGTGATCCAAAAATTAGCCCGTCAAGTATTTGAAACAAACGACGTGGACAACTGCTCCAGGTACTGTCAATCACCAGCTACTGACGGCTTATTCCGCACGGTAGGTATGGGCGGTGACGCGGGAACCATCAAAGATATCGCTGCAGCAGGTTTGGTTATTGTTGTGGGTGCGAATCCGGCGGAAGGCCACCCTGTATTGGCTACCCGTGTCAAGCGCGCACATAAGCTGCACGGCCAGAAGCTGATTGTTGCAGACATTCGCAGAAACGAAATGGCGGAACGTTCAGACATTCACATCAGACCAAAACAAGGCACAGACCAAGTGTGGTTGATGGCCGTAACCAAATATATGATCGATCAAGGCTGGCATGATCAAAAATTCATCGATGAAAATGTCAACTTCTTCGAGGATTTCAATGTTGTTCTTGAAAAGTATACGCTCGGTTATGCGGAAGAGATCACCGGTATCTCCAAAGATACGCTCATTCAAATCGCCGAAATGATTCGCGATGCGGACGGTACTTGTATCCTGTGGGGTATGGGCGTCACTCAGAACACAGGTGGTTCCGACACCTCCGCCGCCATCTCCAACCTGCTTCTGGCAACAGGCAACTACCGTCGTCCGGGTGCCGGTGCCTATCCGCTGCGCGGTCATAACAACGTGCAAGGTGCTTGCGATATGGGCACGTTGCCAGGCTGGCTGCCAGGCTATCAGCACATCACTGATGACGTAGCCCGTGCCAAGTTTGAAAAGGCGTACGGCGTGAAAATCGATAGCAAACCGGGCCGCGACAACATTCAGATGCTGCACGCGATCGAAGAAGGCGAAATGAAAGCCATGTACCTGGTCGGTGAGGATATGGCACTGGTGGACTCCAACGCGAATCATGTGCATGACATTTTATCCAGCCTGGAGTTCTTTGTAGTTCAGGATATTTTCATGTCCAAAACGGCTCAATACGCCGACGTGATTCTGCCTGCGACTCCTTCTCTTGAAAAGGACGGAACCTTCACGAATACGGAACGCCGTGTACAGAGACTGTACCAAGCACTTCCTACTCTCGGAGATTCCAAGCCGGACTGGTGGATCATCCAGCAAGTCGCTAACCGCCTGGGTGCCGACTGGAACTACAGCCATCCAAGTGAAATCTATGCTGAAATGGCGAGCCTGTCTCCAATCTTCAGCGGAGCGAACTATGAAGTGCTGGAAGGCTGGAACAGCTTCCTGTGGGGCAGCCATGAGGGGGTCAGCACACCACTGCTTTATGTGGATGGCTTTAACTTCCCGGATAAGAAAGCCCGCTTCGCCCTGTCCGACTGGGTAGAGCCTGCCGAATTCCCGGAAGAGTATGACCTTCACATCAACAATGGCCGTATGCTGGAGCATTTCCACGAAGGAAACATGACGAACAAATCGAACGGTATTCAAGCGAAAGTTCCTGAGATTTTCGTTGAAGTGTCGCCGGAGTTGGCCGAAGCACGCGGATTTAAAAATGGCGCACTTGTACGGCTGGTGTCTCCGTTCGGAGCGCTGAAGCTGCCGGCGCTTGTGACAAATCGCGTGCAAGCAAATGAATTGTTCCTGCCGATGAACTCGACGGACAAAAACTCTGCCATCAACTTCTTGACAGGTCCCGCGGTCGATCGCCGTACGAATACGCCTGCATATAAGCAGACAAAGGTTCGCTTGGAAGTTCTCAGCACCGACGGAGAAAATCCGCTGCCGCTGACTAACCCTCGCTACAAAAAACGTCACCCGCAAAATGGCGTTGAGGTTCAGCGAAAATGGAATCGTCCGGGCTATGTTCACTTAACTAATAATTAAAAGGAGGATTGCACAATGGCATCCCCTATCGCATCGATAAAAAAATATAAACCAAGTGAAGAAGAACTGAAACAGCAAAAGCTGGAAGCATTAAGCAGTTTGCTCGCCGAGAACGAACAAGCATTGAATAAAATATTTGACATTGTTGGCGAGCTGCACGACACCGGTGTGCTTGAGGCTGCGGACTCCATGCTAAAAGCTAAAGAGCAGATTGCAAAAATCGCTCTCGGGCAGGTCACACGTGAGCCGGTAACCAATCTAATCAATAATCTGATGGGCGCTGCTGCTGCCCTCACCAGCCTTGACCCTGAGTTCACGAACAGGCTGCTTAGCGGTGTGTCAACGGGCGTCGACGAAGGCAACAAGCACCTTCAGAGCAATAAAAAAATCAGTGTACTGGACCTGGTAAAAGTGTTAAACGATCCGGATATTAACCGCGCTATCGGTTTCGGTATTCATTTTATGAAAGGTCTGGGTAAAGGATTAAAAGAAGAATAATTAGTGCAAGGAACCTTTCGTCTCAAACAGGCTGAAAGGTTCCTTTCATAAATAAGATTGTGCAAATGCATTTCGTTTCAGTGGACGGCGGAAGCTGCAGCAGTTTTTGTTTTGGGGCAGTTTGTCCATAATGGTAAATACAGCCACGCAGTGGCATTAGAAAGGAATGAACGTGATGATAACAAACCAACAAGTGTTGGAGGCTCTTAAGCATGTGCAGGATCCGGAGCTTCATAAAAGCGTTGTTGAATTGAACATGGTAAGAAACATCCGGATTGACGGCACCCGCGTTCAGCTGGAGGTGGTACTGACCATCCAAGGCTGTCCGCTGAAGGCGAAAATTCAGCAAGATATCGAAGAAGCTTTGCGCGGGATCGGTGCTTCAGACGTAGCCTTGACTTTCGGCGCCATGACCGCGGAAGAACGTGCCGCCCTGACACAGTCTCTGAAAAAAGAAGCGACTACAGACACGGGCATGCCGAAGATGCTGCGGCCGGAGTCCGGTGTGACGTTTATCGCTGTGACGAGCGGAAAAGGAGGCGTGGGCAAGTCTACCGTGACCATCAACCTGGCTGCCGCATTAGCACGCATGGGTAAAAGAGTCGGTATTCTGGATGCCGATATCTATGGCTTTAGTGTGCCGGCCATGATGCAAATCCGCGAGAAGCCCACAATGATCGACCAAACGGCAGTGCCTCCGGTCAGCCATGGTGTGAAAGTGATGTCGATGGGCTTTTTCGCACCGGAGAACAATGTAGTGATGTGGCGCGGTCCGATGTTAAACAAATGGATCCGGAATTTTCTTGTGAACACCCATTGGGGTGATCTGGATTACCTGCTCCTGGATCTGCCTCCGGGCACGGGCGATGTTGCGATTGACGTCGCTGCCATGATTCCTCAGGCAAAAGAAATCATTGTCACTACGCCGCATAACGTGGCTTCCTTTGTTGCTACGCGAGCCGGTGCAATGGCCATGCATACCAAACATGACATTGTCGGCGTGGTCGAAAATATGTCGTACTATGAGGACAAAGACGGAAACAAAACGTACCTCTTTGGCAAAGGCGGCGGTGACACGCTCGCTGCACAGCTGAAAACTCAAGTCGTAGCGAGAGTCCCGTTCGCGCAGCCGGAGGAAAATGTGGGCGCGGCCGTGTATGATGAAGATTCGCCTATTGGCGAGGTATTCACAAGCTTGGCCGAGGACTTGATTTATAGCAGATAATATGGAGATGCAAAGCGGGTGTCGGTCGGCCTCACGGGGCTGAACCACGGCACCCCTTTTTTTATCCGAGCAACTACCTGCTCACAGGTTTTTTCACATTCCTACGATGTCCGGCAGCGTGTGCCCTAGTTGGTGGTAAATCACTCTACCGTGCTCTTTCACGTCACGCATGTTGTAAACATAATTCATGTATGCGGTGCATATAATCTTTCTCGTATGCAGTATTTAGACTAATATTATAGAGAGAAGGATAGGTGCAAGACATGTGGGAGAGTGTGCTGCAAAAAGAGCGTTGGGAGATTCAAGTCAACCCGGACTACAAAATCATTCGGCTGCACGTGATCTCGAAGGAAGAGAACCGCGAGCCGGTAACACTGCAAATAGGCCAAACGGAATTGTTTGAGCTCATGCATGCCTTTTTGGCTATCAACCGTGCCTTCAATGCTGAAACGATGTATTATGATGATCCTACATCCAATCATGCCAACAGCGGGGCGTGACGAGCTGCAAGCGCAAAGCTGAGCCTCGCGAGAGCTCGGCTTTCGCCGTTTCATTGCACCTGCCGACCGTGTGCGGCAGCAAACTGCGCATTCAAATAAACCAACACCGAAGGTGTTGGTTTATTTGACGAGCTCTGTGCTAGGCTTCACGAGCTGATTGTACAAAGCTGCATACTGCGACGCGGATTTGCGCCAGCTAAAATCTTTTCTCTTGATGTTGGCCAGAATCCTGCTCCAGTCACTGGGGCTGTGATAAAACGCCACGGCGCGCTCAATCGTGTATAGCATGTCATGTGCGTTGTAGTTCGCAAAGCTGAAGCCTGTCCCCTCTCCCGTGGCTTCATCATACGGCATCACGGTATCTTTCAGCCCGCCCGTCTCTCGCACGATGGGCACCGAACGATAACGCATCGCAATCAGCTGCCCGATTCCGCAAGGCTCGAACTGCGAAGGCATTAAGAACATGTCGGAGCTTGCGTAAATTTGCCGGGCCAAGCCTTCGTCGAACATGATGTTCGCTGACACTTTGTCAGGGAAAGCGTCAGCAGCCCAACGGAACAACTGCTCATATCTGTGCTCGCCGGTACCCAGTATTACCCACTGCACATCCATTCGCAGCAGCTCCTCGATCATACGGTCGACCAGAGCCAAGCCTTTCTGATCCACAAGACGCGTCACCAAAGCGATCATGGGCACATCCTTGTTGATCGGCAGTCCGAGCCGCTCCTGCAGCTTGACTTTGTTCAGCTGCTTTTTCGTATGGGAGTCCCGATAGTTGATCTCCAGATGGGGGTCCGTCATCGGATCCATCTCCGCATAATCAATGCCATTCAATATACCGCACATTCGATGCCGTTGGCTTCGCAAAAGTCCGTCCAAATATTCTCCATAATAAGGCGTTTGAATTTCCTCCGCATAGGTAGGGCTAACGGTTGTGATCACATCGGAGTACACCAGACCGCCTTTCATAAAGCTCGCTCCCCCGTACATCTCCAAGGCGTAACCGCCAAGATGCTCGTCACCCAACGCGAAATAATCCTTAAACTGCTCTTTACTAAAAACACCCTGGTATTTGAGATTATGAATTGTCATGATAGTTTTGATATTGGCGTAATGGGGCTGCCAGCTAAAATGTGCCCTATAGAGCACCGGAATCATCCCCGCCTGCCAATCATGGCAATGAATCACGTCCGGCATGAAATCGATGTGCGGCAGTGAATCCAGCACAGCCCTGCAAAAAAATGCAAAGCGCTCCGAGTCATCGCCATAGCCATAGCAGCCGCTTCTGCGGTAGTAATATTCATTATCAACGAAATAGAAAATAATCCCTTCGTGCACGAGCTTCAGAATCCCGCAGTACAGCTGACGCCAGCCCATCTGCAAAGTGAACTCGGCCACACGTTCCATCTGCTCGGTATAATGGGCCGGTATGCCTTCGTATTTTGGCAGCATGACTCTAACATCTTGCCCCTGCTTGGCCAACTCTTTGGGCAGCGACCCGATGACATCAGCCAAACCTCCGGTTTTGACGAATGGAACAGCTTCCGATGCGGCCAATAACACTTTCATCGCTTTCCACCACTCCTTTTTTTCTAAAAGGGAACCGCTTGTCACTCCTGAGGTGCGTCAGCTGGCTTGAGCAGCAAAACGCACCCGTCTCGCGTATGCACTGAGCAACCGGGCACCGCCGTTAAATCACTTTCGTTTTGGAAGCAATAAACGGTGCTTGTTTGTCCCCAGTGAGCACACGTCCCCTGCTGATAAACACGTCCTTATCCAAAATAGCATTTTCGATGATCACATTTTCTTCTATCTCGCAGTTTTGCAGGATGATACTGTTTTTCACATATGCGCCTCTGCGAATTTTGACGCCGCGGAACAAAATACTGTTCTCCACCTTGCCTTCTATCACGCAGCCGTTGGCGATTAACGCGTTGCGCGCATGCGATGACTCTGTATACTTGGCAGGCGGCTCATCCTTCACCTTCGTGTAAATCAGATTTTTTTGAAAAAACAGCTCGCGCCAGATTCTAGGATTTAACAGCTGCATGCTGTGTTTATAATAGCTTTGGATTGTATTGACAGTTCCTGTGTGACCGTCGTGCAGATAGCCGTAAACGTTCAGTGTCTCTATATTTTTCATGACACCGTCACGTACCAGATGGTCATAGCCTTGGGCCAGGCACGACTCCACCATATCAAGCAAGAGTTCCTTACTTATCACATACATTTCCATGGAGATGTTGTCCGTACGAAGACGTCCGCTCTGATCCTGTATCATCGTCACTCTGCCATCATCCGTGACGGCGAGTCGGCGAGATCTGCCGAATTCCTCCTCTTCCGCCTTTTTGTACACGACCGTGATATCAGCATGGTTCTGCAGGTGATAGTCCAGTACGTCATTGAAGTCCAAGTTGCATATGATGTGACTCCGTGATATGACCACATACTCCTCACGGGCACGGTAGAAATAATCACGATGACTATAAAATTGGAATAAATCGCCCCGAGACATGCCCGTCGTCTCCTGCAGCACCGCCGGCAAAGTAAACAATCCGCCGCGCTTTCGGTCGAGATCCCATTCTTTGCCCGAGCCCAAATGGTCCATCAAGGAGCGGTACTTGTGCTGTGTAAATACCGCCACGTTATCGATGCCGGAATTCACCATATTTGACAGCCCGAAATCGATCAACCGGTATCTGGCGCCGAACGGCACGGAGGCCACACAGCGGGTATAGGTCAACTCTTCCAATTCGTCCGGCTCATTCACTAAGTTAATAACGCCCATCATACGCTTCATATAGGACTCATCCTCTCATCTCGGCCTTTAGTGGAGTGATAATCTCGCCATCGGCTATCAAAGTGATGGTCTGCTGCTCGCCTGGCGCTCCGACAATGGAACCGTCCTTGACTACAGCACCTTCCCCGATAATAGATTTATATATTTGCACGTTATTTCCAATGCGTACGTTGGGCATAATAACGGAATCTTTAATCAGACTCCCTTCACCAACCTCCACACCGTAAAACAACACGGAATGATCCACTTGGCCAAACACGCTGCATCCCTCGTTCACCAGTGACCGCCGGATTTGTGCCGTAGGGGCGATGTATTGTCCGGGTTGACAAGGGTTCACCGAGTAAATGCGCCATTCCTGGTCATTCAGGTTGAACTCCGGCTCATCCTCCAGCAGGTCCATGCTGGCTTCCCAGAGGCTGTCAATCGTGCCTACATCCTTCCAATAGCCTTGGAACGGATAAGCCATCAGCTTCTTCTGCTCCCTCAGCATTAAGGGAATGATGTCTTTGCCAAAATCGTGGCTGGATTCAGGATTGCGTTCATCCTTGATCAAGTAGTCCTTGAGCAGCTGCCAGTTGAATATATAAATGCCCATGGAAGCGAGATTACTTTGGGGTTCTTTCGGCTTTTCGATGAATTCAGTGATGCGATGCGATGGGTCGGTATTCATGATGCCGAAACGGCTCGCTTCCTCCCACTTCACTCCAATCACAGCGATCGTCGCGTCCGCGCCCGTTGATTTGTGAAAATTCAGCATCACATCGTAATCCATTTTATAAATATGGTCGCCGGAAATAACCAACACATATTCCGGGTCGTATTGTTCGATGAAGGAAATGTTGCGATAGATCGCATTGGCTGTGCCGGAGTACCATGCGCCGCCCGTTTGCTCCATGTATGGAGGCAGCAGGCTGACTCCGCCGTTTTGCCGGTCAAGGTCCCAAGGTGCGCCAATGCCGATATAATTGTTCAGCACGAGAGGCTGATACTGGGTTAGCACGCCGACCGTATCGATGCCCGAATTTGTGCAGTTGCTCAACGTGAAATCAATGATGCGGTATTTCCCGCCAAAGTGGACCGCGGGCTTCGCGAGCTTACTTGTCAGCGCCCCGAGCCGTCTTCCCTCGCCGCCTGCAAGCAGCATGCCTACCGTTTCCTTTTTACGCATCAACACGATCCCCTCTCGTTTTCTTGGTGCTGCTTGCTTTCCGCCCAATCTGCACCGGCCTGAGTACGATGGTCGCCAGCGGTGGGACAACTATCTGCAGACTGAACGGCTGTGAATGCCATGAAAAGGCCTCTGTTTTGAGCTTTCCGCGGTTTATGAGCCCTGACCCGCCGTAGGCAGGGAGATCGCTGTTAAAACATTCCTGATATACACCGGCAAAAGGCACTCCGATACGGTACGTATTGAACGTCTGTGGAGTGAAGTTGCAGAGAATAACCAAAAAATCGTCCGGATCGGCCGACTTCCGCATAAAAGTTACTATGCTCTGCCCGCTATCATGCGGATCGATCCAGGCAAAACCTTCCGGCTGATGGTCAAGTTCCCATAATGATTTCTCCTGCAAATACAACCGGTTAAGGTCGCGGACATACTGATGCATCGAGCGGTGGCTGTCGTACTCGAGTATCTCCCAATCGAGATCCTCCAGGTCCTTCCACTCATCGAATTGTCCGAACTCGCCACCCATGAACAGCAGTTTTTTGCCGGGATGATTCATCATATAGCCGTACAGCACGCGCAGATTCGCGAATTTGCGCCAGTAATCGCCGGGCATCTTGTTTAACAAAGACTTTTTGCCGTGCACAACCTCATCATGGGACAACGGCAGCACATAATTTTCGGAAAAAGCGTACATAAACGAGAAGGTTAATAGATTGTGGCTGCCGGAACGAAAATACGGGTCGGTTTCCATATAACGCAGCATGTCATTCATCCAGCCCATGTTCCACTTATAATTGAAGCCCAGTCCCCCGTCGTGCACCGGAGCGGTCACCTGCGGCCAGTCCGTCGAGTCCTCCGCCATCATCAGCGCATCGGGGTAGTGAGCGAACACGGTTTGATTAAGCTTTTTGATGAAATTTATCGCATCGGTGTTTTCGTCACCGCCGTGCTCGTTCTTGGTCCAGTGCAACTCAGGCTTGCCGAAATTCAAATAAAGCAGACTGGCCACGGCATCCACCCGCAGACCGTCGATATGATACATATCCATCCAGAACAAAGCGTTGGAGATTAGAAAGCTGATGACTTCAGGCTTCGAAAAATCGAATGAAAGTGTTCCCCACTCCGGTTTTTCCGCGAGCCGCGGGTCGTTATATTCATACAGAGGTTCGCCGTCGAATTGCCTTAAACCGTGCGCATCTTTCACAAAGTGGCCGGGAACCCAATCCAGAATGACGGCAATTCCGGCCTGATGGCATCGGTCGACGAAATACATAAAATCTTTGGGCGTACCAAACCGGCTGGTCACCGAATAATATCCGGTCGCCTGGTAGCCCCATGACCGGTCATATGGATGCTCCGCAAGCGGGAGCAGCTCAATGTGCGTGTAGCCCATATCAACCACATAGTCCACCAGCTCATCGGCGAGTTCACGGTACGTGTAATACTCACCGTCCGGCTTCTTTTTCCAGGTGCCCATATGAACTTCGTAGATATTCATCGGGCGGTTGTAGGCCGGCTTCGCGGACTTGCTGTGCTGCCAATCGTCGTCATGCCACTGGTATCCTTCTAAGGCAGCAATTCGTGATGCGGTGCCCGGCTTCAGTTCGGATTGAAATGCGTACGGGTCCGCTTTACGGATGACTTCTCCATACCGCGTAACAATTTCGTACTTGTACAAGCCGCCCTCATCTATGCCTGGCACAAACAGGCTCCATACACCCGAGGTGCTGATCTTGCGCATGCTGTATTCCGTACCGTCCCACCCGTTGAAGTCGCCGATTACGCGTACTTCCAAAGCATGCGGCGCCCACACGGCGAACCGCACGCCTCGCACATCGCCTTGTTTCATCACTTGAGCACCCAGTACCCGGTAGCTGTGATACAGGCTGCCTTCGTGAAACAAGAAGAGATCTTCCGGACCGGGGATTGTGCTTAACATAGATGGTTTCATCCCCTATTCTCTAAATTATCTGCCTATCCTAAAAAATACTACATGCCCCTGTAAATTCCTGCTTTGCTTGAAATTTGTTGATGATGTGGATAAAAAGTGCTGCGCACTCCACTTCTCTATTACCCACAGAAGCAGGAATGTACACTGCCATTTAAATGCTGTTTTTCATATAATTGCATTTTGGCCGATGGGACACCGATTGAAGTATATTCAGGAACGTTAAATATATGTTTGATGCGGGCGAAAAACTGTGGTGTGAGCCCAACTTTTTAATCCAAGCAATTTCGTGTACAATATGAGGGGATTATCAGCTCATGGAAATTAGGGGAAAAAGACAGAAGGAAGGTACCGTAATGTTTGCAGCACACGATTGGAAGGATTATGAGGTTATCGATACAGGCGACGGAGAAAAGCTGGAAAGATGGGGCAGCATTGTCCTGCGCCGGCCCGATCCGCAGATCATTTGGCCGATAGCGAAAGAAACGGGGCGCTGGAGAAACCCGGACGCTCACTACCACCGGAGCTCAAGCGGCGGCGGCCAATGGGAATATAAGCAGGATTTACCGGAACGCTGGACTATCGGTTACGATAAACTGCGTTTTCACATCAAGCCCACCAATTTTAAGCATACCGGCTTGTTTCCGGAGCAGGCGGCCAATTGGAAGTGGATGATGGAGAAAATCCAAGGCGCCGGCCGCAAGATTCGTGTATTAAATTTATTCGCATACACAGGGGGCGCCTCCGTTGCCTGTGCCTTCGCCGGCGCGGATGTGGTTCATGTCGACGCCTCCAAGGGAGTAGTGCAGTGGGCGAAGGAGAACTTGCAGTTTTCCGGACTCGGAGAGCGGCCGGTACGGTTTATCACGGATGACGTATTTAAGTTCGTCCAGCGTGAGCAGCGCCGCGGAAGCAAATACGACGCAATCATCATGGATCCGCCCTCATACGGCCGTGGTCCCGGCGGAGAAACCTGGAAGCTTGAAACGAACTTGTTTCCGTTCGTCGAATCGTGCATGGAGATCATGTCCGACAGGCCGCTGTTTATGCTGATCAACTCATACACCACCGGCATATCCGCTACGGTGCTCAAAAATATATTGGCCATGTCGCTTGGGACGAGGTATGGCGGTAATATCACGTGCGGTGAAATCGGTCTGCCCATAACCGCGTCAAAGCTGATGCTGCCCTGCGGCATCCTCGCTCGCTGGGAGGCTTAACGTATGCCGCAAGCCTCACTGCCGGAGGTGCCCGTGCTGTATGAGGACAACCACGTGATCGTGGTAGTGAAGCCTGTAAACGTCCCGACCCAAGCGGACGATTCGCGGGATCCTGATCTGTTGACACTGATCAAGCAGGATTTGAAGCAACGACACCACAAGCCTGGTAACGTGTATCTGGGGCTTGTGCATCGGCTGGACCGGCCGGTCGGCGGTGTCATGGTATTCGCGAAGACGTCCAAGGCGGCGTCCCGCCTGTCCGATGCGGTTCGCACCCGCTCGATCGGCAAACGGTACACGGCCGTCGTCCACGGCAAGCCCAAGCAGCCGCAAGGCACGCTCCGGCACTATCTGCTTAAGGATACGAAATCTAATATGGTATGCGTGGTGCCTGAGAGCAAAGCCGGAGGCAAAGAGGCGATTTTAGATTACCGGCTGCTGGATCATGCCGACGGTCTATCTTTGATTGAAGTAGAGCTGCACACCGGACGCCCCCATCAAATCCGTGTGCAGTTTGCCGCCATCGGCTGTCCGCTGGTAGGAGATCAGCGGTACGGCATGCATCTGACCAAGCCCGGGCAGCAAATCGCCCTCTGGTCAACGAAGCTCAGCTTCGAGCATCCTGTCACCAAGGAGATGTTAACGTTCACCTCCACACCGCCCAAAGCGTTCCCATGGTTTTTGTGGGAGGAGCGGTGGCTGTAATTCCCGATGTCTGTGCCGACATTGGCGGTGCCAAACCTCAATCAACATGTTCACCATTGGCGGCATGGGAGCGGGACCAACGTGAAAAAGCCTGCGTTCCTAACAGGAGCCGCGGGCTTTTTCTCATCCGGCTGGGAGCAGACGCTCATCCTCAGTAAACCAAAGCTTGTAGCTGAGTGTGCTTAGAATAATACTTGTGATGGCGGCTGATGCGGTGATGGTGAACAAGATCAAAATCTGGTAACGTACGGCCTCGACCGGATCGGCCCCGGCGATAATCATACCGGTCATCATGCCAGGCAGCTGCACCAATCCGGTTGTTTTCATCGCATCGATAGTGGGAATCATACTGGCTCGCACAGAGCGCTTTAGAGACCTCTGAATGGCCTGACGAGCCGTCGCGCCAAGTGCCAGCAGTGTCTCGATCTCCCCTTTCGACGCTTCGACCTCGCGTTTCATCTGATTCAGCAGAAGCCCCGACACCACCATAGCATTACCGATGATCATACCGCTTATCGGAATGATGTACTGCGGTACCGGCTCGATGATATCAAGCCCCACCATCATGCTCATGGTGACCGTTTCCGTCACGACGAGCGCGAGCCATACTCTCCAACGGATGCCAGCGAGCCCTTTGGCCCGCTGGCCGGCATTCCAGGCGGCCACTGTCGTCATAATACCCAGTATCAATAGCAGCAGGAGCGGATTGCGAGACTGAAAAACATAGTGCAGCACATAGCCGACTAACAACAGCTGCACCGCACACCGGACGGTGCTGACCAGAATCTCCCGCTCCAATCCCAACCTCTGCCACATGGAAAGAACTATGGCCACAGCGACAAATGCGACCGTGAAACCCAGCGCTAAATTGTTCATTCTCCCGTTATCCCTCCCCGGCGTTGCTGTATGCGAGACCGCCGTCGGAGCCGGAAGCTGTATTCTCAAAAAAACGTGTCGTATCGGCTTGCTGCTGCAGCGTGTGTTCAGCCATCAACCATACACGTTGGCTCGTATGCCGAGCCTGCTCGCGGTCATGGGTCACCCACAGCATGGTGGCAGCCTCTCGCTTATGCCAATCCAACAGCAGCTGTTCGACCGCCTCCTTGCTCTGCGGGTCGAGTGCTGCGGTGATCTCATCGAGCAGCAGCACTTCCGGCTTGAGAAGAAGTGTTCTTATCAACGCTATCCGCTGCTTTTCCCCGCCGGATAGATCCGCAGCGCGCTTGCTCCGGTCCATCGCGCCCAAACCTACGGCCTCCATTAGTTTGTGCGCCAATTTATCATCAAAGGCCTGCCGATGAAGCCTGCTTACCAAGCGAAGGTTATCATCTACCGATCCATCCAGCATGGCCGGCTGCTGCGCTACGTAACTGACTTTCATGCGCCAATGCCGAGGGGCATAGTCATCGGCCAATGTATTGCGGTAGCGGATCGTTCCGTGATCTGCAGCGTCAAGCATGCCGATAACACGCAGCAGGGTGCTTTTGCCCTGCCCCGACGCGCCGATTAACGCAACGATTGTGGGCTCCTCTATCTTTGCCGATACATTGGTGAATAGATAGCGCCGCTGTTCATTCTCCAACACCGTTTTTTGCAGATCATCTATTTCCAATATGGGAGTGTGGTTCACAATCCCGCTCCTTCCTGAAGTGCTGGACTTAAAAATAGCAAAGGCAAGGGCACTGTCCCTTTCCTTTGCTATGACAGTATATGTGACTTTTATTCGCCAGCCGGTTGCTCAGGCGCCGTCGCTTCAGCGTCATCAACAGTCTAATATGGCCGCCTTTGCCAGGGTCACCTTATTTTAGCTTAGTGTAACGCAGCTGTAAGGAAATTATTCTCCTTATGCATGCAAATCGTGCTGCTCAGGTGTTCGCCACCTTACCTAATAAGTACACCAGCAACTGCTGGTTATGTGCGGATATGCGGCTGAGATAGTTTTGCAGGAAGTTTTCGCGAATTTGCAGACCTCGTGCACATTCCGCTTTTCCCTTCTCGGACACCTTTACCCACACGATCCGCCGGTCTTTAGCATCCCGCTCCCGGGTTACCAATTCCGCGCGCTCCATCCGGTCCAATAACGTCGTAATTGCAGCGGGAGTCGTTGCCAGATGACTGATAAAGTCAGACGGCTTCATGCGCTCTTGTCCCGTCAACAGCTCAAGCACGGTCAACTGCCCTTCGGTCAACGAAGGCGCCAACGCCGTATCCATATGGGTATGCAAGTCTTTGGACAGCTTCCGCCAGAGCTTCGCGAATTCTTGAGTAACCATGTAAACATCACTCCTGATTATCCCATTATTTTCAACGTTCATGCAACTGATTATAGCACTCCGATTGTGCGGAAAAAAGGTTAACTACATAAATATTTTAAGACATTAATCGCTAAAAACGAGGAACATTAGACGCCGTTCAACATATATTGCTCTATGGGCACGAGCCCAAATGCAGAGCTTGTCATAATGCGCAGGGGGGAGATGCAAAAAATGGAAGAATGGAAGAAAGTAATTGGGGAACAGGCACTAAAGGCCGGAATTATAAACGACCCACAGTGGCTCGACAAGTTGGACGACTCGATGCCGGTGTGGGCCGTATTAGATATATTGGTGAAGTTCGCAGAGAAATTTGAAACGCAATACAACAGCTACGATTAATCGAGTTTCATCACATTCGTGATCGCATCTGATTTCGGGACCGAAATCACTTGCCTGCCTGTGGATTTGCGCTGCTCGATCGGTGTTTTCTCAGAAGAAAAGGACACCCGTTCTCCGCTTTGCAGAATAGCGGACAGAATCAATTCTTCCTTCACGATGTAAGCCTTCACCAGCTCATTGCCGTTGGCTTTGGCCTTCTTGCCGTCCCGGAATTCGAATGTTACGATGCCCTTGCCGCCTCGGCCCTGGACAGGATAATCGAGAATCAGAGAACGCTTGGCGTAGCCGAGGTCAGAAATGACCAGCAGCTCCCCTTCTTCGCTTTTGATCCATTGTGCGCTGATTACCTCATCGCCGTCTTTGAGCTGGATGCCGCGGACACCGCCTGCGGCCCGTCCCATGCGATTCACTTCGTTTTCCTGGAATCGGATCGCCATCCCTGCCTTAGTGACCAACATGATGTCTTGATCGTTCATACTGACATGGACATCGATGACAGCGTCATTGTCAGCAACTTTGCAAGCTACAATACCGCTGGACCGGTTGGTCATGTATTCTTTGAGCTCCGTGCGCTTCACTTGACCACGTTTGGTTATAAAAACAAGCGACTTCCCAGGCTCGTCGAAGTCCTTCACCGGGATGACAGTGGCGATACGGTCATCTCTCGATATAGGAATGACATTAACGATTGCCGTACCGTTATCTTTCCATTTGTATTCCGGCACCTGATGCACCGGCAGCAAGTAATACTGCCCCTTCTGCGTAAAAATAAGCAAATTCTCAAGCGTATTTACTTCGAATAAATATCGTACATAATCGCCCTCTTTGAGTCCCGTCGTCTCAATTTCGCCGCCCGACCGGGCAAAGGACAGTTTGCTTGTCCGCTTAATGTAGCCCTGATTGGACAATGTGACGTAGACGTCCTCGGCCGTCACCATGACTTCGAGGTTCACTTTGAGCTCTTCCACCTCGTCCTGGATCTCGGAACGACGATCTATGCCATATTTGTTACGGATTTCAGTCATTTCCTGCTTGATCACTGCAAGCAGCTTTTTCTCGCTGCCTAAGATGGCGCGCAAATAGTCTATCGTTTTCTGAACTTCCTTCAGATCCTTTTCAATCGCATGGATTTCCAGATTGGTCAGTCGGTACAGTTGCAAAGTCAAAATCGCGTCCGCCTGACGTTCCGTAAAGCCGAATTGAGCTACCAAATTGTTCTGCGCGTCCTGCCGGTTTTTGGAAGCTTTGATCGCCGCGATCACCTCATCCAGGATGTTCAGCGCTTTAGCCAAGCCCTCCAGCACGTGCGCGCGATCCTCCGCCTTTTCAAGATCATACCGTGAGCGATACGTCACGACTTCCTTCTGATGCTCAATATAGGCTGACAGAATTTCTTGGATTCCCAGCTGCTGCGGCGTTTTGTTGACGATCGCCACCATGTTGAAGTTGTAAGTCACCTGAAGATCGGTTTTTTTAAACAAATAAGCCAGTATTCCCTGGGCGTCGGCGTCCTTTTTCAGCTCGACAACAATCCGCATACCCTCCCGGCCGCTTTCATCGCGTACGACAGAAATACCTTCAATCTTCTTCTCCAGGCGGATATTTTCCATCGCCGTAACAAGTCTCGATTTCACAACCTGGTAAGGGATTTGCGTGATGACGATCTGCTGCAGCCCGCCGCGCACACTTTCGATCGAGGTGCGTGCGCGCAGGTAAATTTTGCCCTTGCCGGTGCGAAAAGCCTCGCGGATTCCGTCTGAGCCCATGATGATTCCGCCTGTCGGAAAATCGGGGCCTTTCACGATTTGCATCAGTTCATCGAGCTCCATGGCCGGACGGTCGATCAAGGCAACGCAAGCATCGATCACCTCGCGCAGATTGTGCGGTGGAATTTCCGTGGCGAAGCCCGAGGAAATTCCGCTGACACCGTTGACAAGCAAATTAGGAAAACGGGCCGGCAATACTACCGGCTCTTTCGTTGTATTGTCAAAGTTGTCTTTGAACTGCACCGTGCGTTTCTCAATATCACGCAAAAGCTCCATCGCGATGTCCGACAAACGCGCTTCGGTGTAGCGCATCGCCGCGGCTGGATCATCGTCGATAGAGCCCCAGTTGCCGTGACCGTCTATTAGCATATGCCCCATCTTCCACGGCTGGGCCATCCGCGCCATGCCTTCATAAATGGACGCGTCGCCGTGCGGATGGTAATTGCCCATGACATCACCGACCGTTTTCGCGGATTTCCGATACGGTTTGTCGGGCGTATTCCCGGCGTCGTACATCGCATAAAGGATCCGCCGCTGCACAGGCTTTAACCCGTCACGTACGTCGGGAATAGCCCGGTCTTGTATAATATATTTGGAATAGCGGCCAAAGCGGTCGCCAACCACCTCTTCTAAAAATGCAGGCAAAAAGTTTTCCAATATCGTCACGATTTATCTACTCCTCGAACTCGGTAAAGTCGACATTCTCGATGATCCAACGCTTGCGGGGGTCGACCTTGTCCCCCATTAGCGTCGACACACGCCGTTCGGCTTTGGCCGCGTCCTCAATCTGCACCTGCAGCAAAGTGCGGGTGCTCGGGTCCATAGTCGTTTCCCATAGCTGGTCCGGGTTCATCTCGCCTAAACCTTTGTAACGCTGAAGCTCGGTGCCTTTGCCCAGCTTTTTTGTGAGTGCAGCCAGCTGGTCATCCGTCCAAGCATAATTGACCGAGCTGTTTTTGCCGGCCTTTTTCGTTACTTTGTAAAGCGGCGGCTGGGCTATGTACACCTTGCCTGCGTCAATGAGCGGCTTCATGTAGCGGTAGAAAAAGGTCAGAAGCAGCACCTGAATGTGAGCACCGTCCGTATCGGCGTCCGTCATAATAATAATCTTCGCATAATTGCTTTCGCTTACGTCAAACTCGGGGCCGACTCCAGCGCCTATCGCGGATATGATCGCCTTATATTCATCGTTCTTCATAATATCGGCCAGCTTGGCCTTCTCCGGATTCATCGGCTTTCCTTTGAGCGGCAAAATCGCCTGATGCTTCGAGTCACGCCCCTGCTTTGCCGAGCCGCCGGCAGAGTCTCCCTCTACAATGAACAGCTCATTTTTGCTGTAATCCTTAGACTGAGCAGGCGTGAGCTTTCCGCCAAGGTTGGAGCTCTCGCTTCTGCCTTTCTTGCCGCTCCGCACCTCCTCACGAGCCTTGCGCGCCGCCTCCCTGGCTTTGGCAGACTGCACCGCTTTTTTCATCACCATCTGGGCGACTTGCGGATTTTCTTCCAAGAACACCGCCATTTTCTCAGACACGATCGAATCCACTATGCTCCGCGCTGATGCGCTGCCTAATTGATCCTTCGTTTGTCCGACGAATTCAACCTCGCCCATTTTGATGTTAATCACGGCCATCATGCCTTCGCGCAAGTCCTGGCCATCGAGATTTTTATCTTTCTCTTTCAAAATACCCGTTTTCCGGGCGTAATCATTCATCACGCGGGTATATGCCGTTTTAAACCCCGTCTCATGCGTACCGCCCCCCCGCGTGGGGATTGCGTTCACGAACGAAACGATGGTTTCCGTGTAGCCGTCGTTGTATTGCAGTGCAACTTCGACTTCGATGTCATCTTTCTCCGCGGTAAAATGAATCACATCGTGCAGCACCGTTTTTTCTTCATTCAAAAACTTGACAAACTGGCTGGCCCCGCCTTCGTACTGGAACACTTCTTGTTTACCCGCGCGCTCATCCTTCACCGTTACCTGCAGCCCGGAATTCAGAAATGCAATTTCCTGCAAGCGCTCGAGCAGCGTATCGTAATTTACCGCAATGCCGCCTTGGAAGACGCGCTTATCCGGTTTGAAAGCGACCTTGGTTCCGGTCTGTCTTGTATTTCCGGTTATTTCAAGCCCTGTCACAGGCTCCCCGACATGTTCGACACCCTGCTCGTCCACCCAGTATTCAAACCGCTGGCGATGGATTTTGCCGTCACGGTAGATTGTCACTTCCAGCCACTCGGAGAGTGCATTGGTTACGGAGGCGCCCACGCCGTGCAAGCCCCCGGACTTTTTATAGCCCCCGCCGCCGAACTTGCCTCCGGCATGGAGAATCGTGAACACCACCTGCGGGGTGGGAATCCCTGTCTTGTGCATCCCCGTCGGAATACCGCGACCGTTATCCTGCACCGTGATGGAGTTGTCTTTCTGAATGATTACATCGATCTTGGAACAAAACTTAGCCAAATGTTCGTCGACAGCATTATCGACTATTTCCCATAACAAATGATGGAGTCCGGAAGTACTGGTACTTCCGATGTACATACCCGGTCTTTTACGAACTGCCACAAGCCCTTCCAATACTTGTATATCGTCGGCGCCATAATCCGTCCGCGTGGTTGTCTTACTGGCAAACAAATCAAGTTGCTCGGCCATTGCAGCCTCCCTTAAGCTGAAGCTCTAGTTTCTATTGTGCATTATAAACATCTTGCGCTGCTAGTTCAATATATCTTTTTTCGTGAAGACTGCAAAGGACGCGATAATCGAGGCTATACCCCAGACCGTAAGAACAGCCAAAGAAAACCCTAAATCCATGCCCTTGATCGGCGGAAGGCTGCCCGTTAAATAATCGGTAAGCTGCAGATTGACCATGAATAAGTATTTAGCGGTTTCCCACGAGGATACCATGTTGGTTAAGATCGTTCCCGATATAAGTACCGCCAGCATCACGCCCATGCCCGCGGCGGTACTGCGAATCAGCACAGATACCATCAGCGACATAACAGCAACTATCAAAGCCGAGTACCACACCAAACCAAACTCCATTAGAAGGTACAGCCATTGCTCTATCGGCCGGACGAAACTGGTGTCTACTTCCGTGCCGCTGATTTGAAAACCAAAGAACACCGGCATATCCCAACCGCCGTAACCGAACACGACACCGGATATCAGATAACAGAGCAGTGCGGTGCATATGACAATAAGCGATGTGAACAATATCAAGCTGATCAATTTGCTCATTAAAATCTTCCACCGGCTGACAGGCCTCGTCAACAGCAGCTTGATCGTCCCGGTCGAATGCTCGGAAGATACGAGATCGGAGGCTATGACCATAACCATGAGCGGAATAAAGAGTCCGACCGCGTTTTTCATGAATTCTCTAGTAAAGGTTACCCCGTTAGGAGCTGCAGGATTCACATCTTTATCCAAATAGTATTGCGCCAGCTGCACTTGCACCCGCCGGAACTGCTTCCATTCCTCCGGAACTCGTGCACTGCCAATGCTGCGTGTGTAATCGTTAATCTTTTCGCGCTGTTCAGCACGCCAATCAGTTGTACCGAATCGTTTCAGGTTTTCTTCCGCCACCTTCATTTGCGCATATGTGAACATGGGGATGAGAGTGGCTAAAATAAGCAGAACGGCAAACAGGCGTCTCTTTTTGACAATCTTGATGCACTCGTTCTGCACTAAAGGATATAAACTAACCAATGCGCTTCCCCTCCGTTAAGCTCAAGAATAGATCCTCCAGTGTGGGGTTTTTCGTTTCCACGCCAAATATGTGAATACCTGATTCCACTAATCGCCGGGTCACATCGGGAACAGCCTCTGGGCTCAGCTGGGTCACCACGTGCGCTGCTGTATGGTGTTCCGCCGTGCCCTCTTCGGCGTACAGCACCTGAACATCCGGCTCTTCATTAAGCATCGAAAGCGCCTGTTGAAGTGGCGCCACCCGCCAAACGACGCGGCTCGCCGATTCGTCGATCAGCGCATCGACCTCGCCTACCGTGATGACTTCCCCATGGCTAATGATCGCTACCCGGTCGCACATTTGCTGAATTTCACTCAGCAAATGGCTCGACACGAACAGGCTCAGACCGGTTTTCGCGAGCTGCAGGATGAACTCCCGCATCTCTTTGATCCCCTGTGGATCCAAGCCGTTAGTGGGCTCATCCAGGATGAGCAGCTTAGGATTGTTCAGCAGCGCCTGCGCGATGCCGAGCCGCTGCCTCATACCGAGCGAATATGTTTTCACCTTATCGTGAATTCGGGCGTCCATACCTACGATGTCTACAACTTCTTGAATCCTCTGGTCGGTGACCGCGGGCAGCATGCGCGCAAAATGCTCCAAGTTCTCCCATCCGCTCAGATAAGAATATAGCTCCGGATTTTCGACGATGCACCCTATGTGCTGCAGTGCTTCATTGTGCTGCTTATGGACATCGCAGCCGCAAATCGTGATGGAGCCGGCGGTAGGTGCGATCAAGCCGACAAGCATTCGTATTGTCGTGGTTTTACCGGAGCCGTTCGGCCCGAGAAAGCCGAATATTTCCCCGCCGTATACATCGAATGAAATGCCTTTTATAATCTCTTTGCCTTTTATCGTTTTTTTTATATCTTTCACCGACAATACGATGTCTCTTTCATCTCCCATGGTAGAATCATCTCTCCCCGGCTGTAAAAAATGAAATTATAAGTTCATCAATGCACAATTTGTGCGATGCGTTCGGCTATGCGCGCATAACCGTCCTGATTAGGATGAAAGTGGTCGGTATACAAGTATCTGCTTAGATTCAGTTCAAACAAATCGTACGTGGGAACAACGATGACATGGCTGTAGCGATTCGCCAGCTGGAATGCCTCAGAATTCCATTGCTGGATTATGGGCCCGCCATCCCGTTTCGTATCAATGTCCAGAAACGGATGATATAAGCCGACATAGCAGATGATTGCGTTCGGATTGTACTGGTGAAGGCGGTCAATGATCTGTTCCAAACGTTGCATGGCTGCAGGCATCCGGCCGACGCCCGCACCCGGATTGAAGCCCTCATCGGATTCTCCGGAGAATATGTCTTGTCCTCCTTGAAACAGATCGTTAGCACCTATGGTCAACAGTACGATATCGGCCTCCGACACCGCGGTACCGATCCCTTTGTTCGCATCCATGTCTTTCAATAGATCCGTGGTGCGATATCCGGGTATGGCGAAGTTGTTCAGAACGTATACCGGCTTGCCGAGCCGGTCCGCCAGCATTTCTTTGGTCTGGCCCACATAGCCGCGTCCCGTTAAATCCCCTGTACCTGCGGTAAGTGAATCGCCCAGCGCCACAATGTTGATTTTGTCTTTATCCGCCATCGGCGGCGAGTCGGGCTTTTCCGTCTCTGCAGGAGCTTGCGTTTCAGTAGAAACGGCGGGCTTCGGATAAATGATCTGATTAACGGCATAGACAAATCCAAATATACAAATCAGCGTGGACAGCAGCGCAGCCAAACCGACCGTGCGCCATATAAAGCGAGTGGAAAACAAAATCAAACCCTCCCCTTCCCGTGCTTCGACAGAGCTCCAGTCTATCATTTAGAGTAGCGGTTCCAAAGTGATTTTGCAAACTGCATATGCAAACAGACTGGAAGCGCTATGCTTCCAGCCTGCTCTACTGCATCCCTCGCCGGCGGGCCAGGTCTTCTATTGACTGTCAGTCAAAAATTTGAGCGGATTTTGCTGTTCATCTCCTTTTCGCACCTCGAAATGCAGATGCACGCCGGTAGAGTTGCCGGTAGTCCCCATCACTCCGATCTTATCGCCCTTCTCAACGGCATCCCCTTTGCTGATCAGTATTTTGCTCAGATGTCCGTACAGCGTACTGTATCCATTCTGGTGATCGATAATGATACAGTTACCATAGCCTTTTTTCCAGCCGGCGTATGCCGCTTTTCCATGGTCTGCTGCCATAATGGCAGTGTGGTCGGATACCATGTCGGTGCCCGGATGGAACCCGCCCCACCTTTTTCCGTAGACGCTGGTTAATTTCGCTCTGTAGACCGGCCAAGCGAACGTGCCGGTGCCTACCCCTGGAATGACCTTAGTGCCTTTGCGCATCACGGCTGCCGTCATCGGACGGAGCAGTGTTTCGTTGGCTGCGGACTGTTCCTGAAATTCGCCATTGATCCTGGTTGTCACATAAGTGACCTCCTTCAGTCCGTTCGCCCCGGGGATCTTGGTTTCTTTTACGCCAGCCCTTAATGTAGGATCATCGATATATGTAATTTCATAGGGCACCTCTACGGTGACCGTATGTTTTTCCCTTGTTTTCACGGACAGAAGCGGCTGCCTCACCGTAAGATCTAATTCGTCTCCGGCCCGGATGATGTTGTTTTTGACAGATGGATTATTGTCATAGATCGCCTGCCTGCTTATTTGAAATTTGTATGCGATACATGAAATGCAGTCTCCGGCTTGAACCGTATATTTGACTGGCTGAACATGGCCTGTTTCAATCGTATTGAACAGTGTGCCCGTGTCGGATATATCCGATGGCGTTACCTCCATCGTTGCAAACTCGACCTGTTGCACAAATTCCGCGGATTCGATGACAGGACCGCTGTCGGCTGCAGGCGGCTGCTGATGCTGCTGCGCGGCCGCTGCGTTGGGCGCCTGAACTGTTCCTTCTGCTGTGCGAGCCAAAATGCTGCTATTTCCGTTGGCGGCGCCGCCCATGTATTTCTGCTTCACCTGATCCAGTAACGCCACTGCCGCTGCTTCATCCCTGACAAATCCGATTGGTTTGCCCTCGATACGAATTTGTACACCGTTCATTTGAATTCGTGCCCTTTTGTTTAACGCCGCAATCGCCTGTGCATCATCATACCACGCTTCGTACTCACGTTCGCGCACAAATTGCAGGTCCGGAAGCTTCACCTCCGCCTGCACGCTGGGATGTGCCAATGCAACCTCAGTTTTCTTGCGTTCGAGCCACTGCCACACAACATCGGGATTGCTCACCGCGCCTATAGCTTCCGTTCCCGCGACCACCCGGTAACGTGTCACAGTGTGGTGCAGCATATACATATAGACAAAAGAAAATATCAGGGCGAGGACCGCCAAACTGCCGCAGCTGATAATCCATCTCTTTTCCTTCATCCAACTTGTTGTGTAATCCACTTGTACCTCCCATAAAGCGGTGTAATGGTGGAAAGTATACAACCTTTTCAACAGTCTATTCATCGAATCAGCCCGGTAGTACACAAAAAACGCCCTATAAGGACGTTAAGAGTGTGGAGAAAGTATTGTGTTACTTCCAGCGATGAGGCACTTACTCCACGAGCTCACCCCCTGGTAAGGACGTCTAATTCGACAAAAGCAGCGATTGAACCGCAAATGGTTGCAGCCAGGGTGGTCGCGGCCGGTCGGTAAGATCAACCGACCTCCCGCAAGAAACGGTACTGCGCTTGGATCAACCCGTGGTAGATGCCCATCTCCCGCATTAGCTCCTCGTGAGTGCCTTGTTCCTTTATCACACCATGCTCCAGGACCACAATTTTGTCAGCGCCTCGGATCGTGGACAGCCGGTGAGCGATGATAAAAGATGTCCGCCCGGCGAGCAATGTTTTGAGCGCCTCCTGAATTTTCAGCTCGGTCTCCGTATCGATGCTCGCCGTCGCCTCATCCAGAATTAATATGCGCGGGTCGGCCAGCAGAGCGCGCGCAAAAGAAATGAGCTGCCGCTGCCCCATCGAAAGCATGCTGCCGCGCTCCTGCACCTCGGTATCGTAGCCTTGCGGGAGCTGCATGATGAAATCGTGTGCCCGAACCGCCTTTGCGGTAAACTCCACTTCCTCATCTGTGGCATCCAGCCGTCCGAATCGGATATTCTCGCGAATCGTGCCTGAGAAGATGAAGGTGTCCTGCAAGACGATACCGATCTGCGAACGCAGACTGGAGATAGACACATCGCGGACATTGTGCCCGTCAATGGTGATGGTGCCATTGCTGATGTCGTAAAACCTGCACAGCAAATTAATAATCGTGCTTTTGCCGGAGCCGGTATGGCCAACAAGTGCGATCGACTGTCCCGCTTTCACATTCAGATTGATTCCCTTCAACGCGGGGCGTCCGGGCTCATACTCGAACTCTACCTGCGACAGCTCAATATTGCCCTGCACCGTCGGCAAAATTTTCGCGTTCGCTGCTTCAGCTACACTGGGCCGCTCGTCGATAAACTCAAAAATCCGCTCCGAGGATGCCATTGCAATCAACATTTGTGAATACATCTGCCCCAAGCGGTTGATCGGCTCCCAGAAATGTCCAATGTAGGTAGCGAAGGCGACAAGCAAGCCAACAGTGATTTCCTGCTGCTGGATGAGGTAGGCACCGAACCAAAACAGAATACAGTAGCCTATCGCTCCGGTCACTTCGATAATCGGATGGAACGCCTGGTTTAAGGAAGCAGCACGGTTCCACGCTTTATAGTTGTCCGTATTCATTTGCTCGAAGAATGCCATGTTTTCTTTTTCCTGCGTAAACGCCTGCGTCACCTTGATACCCTGGATGCACTCGTTCAGGTGCGCGTTGATTCTGGATTGATTCGTTTGCACAACCTGCCAGGAACGGCGGATCATAACCCGCAGCTTGGTGGATACCAAAAACATAATCGGGACGGTGACGATAATCGCAGTGCCAAGCTTGACATTGTAAAACAGCAGGATGAACACGATCCCGAACAGCTGCACGCAATCTATCATAAGATTCACAACTCCGTTAGTGAACAGCTCTTGCAGGGAGTTAACGTAATTCGTAATTCTTACCAAAATCGACCCGGCCGGACGCTTATCGAAAAAGCGGAACGATAAGCTTTGGATGTTGCGGAACAAATCGTGCCGGAGATCATAGATCACTTTTTGTCCGATCTTGTTCGTAAAACGGATTCGGTAATTGTTTGCCGCCCACTGTATGACATACAGAGCCAGCATCGCCGCCACACACTGAGCCAGCAGCGTCATATCGCCGTAATGCGACCCGCCTTCCCGCAGCACATGGTCGATCGCATACGCAATAAGCAGTGGATTCAACAACTTCGTCAACGCGCCGACCACCATCATGATCCCGATGACCGGGAGTATTTGCTTGCTGTATGGTTTGAGATAGTGACCAAGCCGTTTTACCTGATGCCAATCAAAGCCTTTATCCAGCAGTTCGTCATCCTGGTACACAAACCGTCGTCCTGACTGTTGCCCTCCGCTTTGCGCACTTTGTTTGGTGGATAAGCTCACTGTATGTACCTCCCGCCTCTGTCCGAATAGCCTGCTGCACCGTGCCAACCGGCCTGTCGTTCACGCGCGAATGGCACAAGTGCCTCCATCCCCGGCAGCTGTACTGCATCCGCTTGGTCGGCGAATTGAATTTTATATGTTTCCAAATATCGCCCCTCCTGCTGCATAAGCTGTTCATGCGTACCTCTCTGCACGATGCGGCCGTGATCCAGCACGATGATCTCATCCGCGTGCCTGAGAGACGAGATGCGGTGAGCGATAATAAATGTCGTTCTATCCTTCATTACTTCCTGGAAGCCCAGCTGAATCTCATGCTCCGTTTCCATATCGACCGCGCTGGTGGCGTCATCCAGGATTAAAATTTTCGGGTTTTTCAACAATGCCCTGGCAATCGCAATCCGCTGCTTTTGCCCTCCCGACAGCCCCAAGCCACGCTCTCCCACAATGGTGTCATAACCCATCGGCAGCTCCATAATAAAATCATGTGCTTTGACCAGCTTCGCCGCCTGCACGATCTGCTCCATCGTCACATCCTGAACACCGTATGCGATATTGTTCCGAATAGTGGATGAGAAAAGAAACGTCTCCTGAAAAACAATCGCCATCTGCTCCCGCAGACTTTCAAGGGAAATGTCGCGAATATCAACGCCGTCCAGCGTGATGGACCCTTCTTTGACATTGTAGGCCCGCAGCAGCAGCTGAATCAACGTTGATTTACCTGACCCGGTTCCACCCAACAGCCCTATAACAGAGCCCGCTTTCGCATCAAGATCAAACTGATGCAGGGCCGGCTGCTGCTCGGGATAAGCAAATGTAACGCTTTCAAATCTCACATGGCCCTTCACTCGGTCAGGTTCCAGCACTATCGCGTTCTCATTGTTTTTCACATGCACATAGTGGTGCAGCACTTCCAGAAGCCGTTCGCCTGCTGCCTTCGATTGAGTGTAGTTGTTAATATGAAAGCCAATCTGCCACAGCGGTCCGATAATATACCAAATCAAACTGAAGCACGCAACAAGCTCACCCAATGTGATCGACTTTGTGATAACCAGATAGCCGCCTGTCGCGAGAAGGATCACAACACTTAAATTCGCAAGCAGCTCCATTAACGGAAAATAGCGCGCCCAAATTCCCGAGGTCGTTACGTTATTGACTTGGTAATCCTCGTTGCGGTCGGCAAATTTCTCAATTTCATACGGCTCACGTGCGAATGATTTGATGGTACGCACGCCAGTGATATTTTCCTGTACGGAGGTTGTCATAGAACTCATAGATTGGCGTATAGACCGAAACGCAGGATGGATTTTACCTTCGAAACGGATTGCCGTAAACACTAAAAAAGGCATTGAAATCATCGTCATCAGCGTCAACTGCCAGTTGATCATGAGCAGCATGACCGTGCCAAAGGTGAACATCATCAGCACATTGAGAATTTGCACAAAGCCGAAGCCGATGAAGTCACGCACAGCCTGTAAGTCTGCTGTCAGCCGTGACATCAAATCCCCCGTTCGCGCCTTATCATAGTACTGAAACGACAGATACTGCAGCTTCTCGTATAAGGCGTTGCGTAGGTGATAAGCGGTTTTGTTGCCCAGTCTGCTGCTCGAAAAACCATGCAGAAACTGAAACAGCGCCTTACAGCTGACCACGCCGACCACCACCAGCGCGAGAGAGGGCACCAACGCAAATTGTTCCTTGGTTATGATCTCATCGATCAGGTACCGAAGCAGGTTCGGATACACCAATCCCAGAGCTGTAGCAATCATGAGGGATACGACCGACGCAAACAAATACTTTCTCTCGGGCCAATAAAACTGCTTCAGCTGCCTGAAAACTTCCATAAAAACCTCCTCAAAAATTGGGTTTCTACAGCCAACTCTATATGCCAGGTTCAGCTGAAAATTGGCCGTAAAAGCAAAAATTGCTCCCGAAGGGGGTCCCTCCGAAAGCGTTCGCTTTTGTTGAATCGTATCATCTACCATAAAGAGCGGCAACAAAATGAGTTGCCATAATTACCCTTTTAACAAGGTAATTTCGCAGATTGCCCCGAAATGCTGCTCCAATCCATCTTTTATACGCACATAATGCGAATGCCTGCGGTTTGGAAAGCATTTTATCAAAAAAACAAACAGCCGGCCATCCAACTAGGGGACAACCGGCTGTGCCGACGTGAGATGATAACAATTTAAACGAAGTATTGCTGTAATTTTGCCTGCTTGGACTGAAGTTCAGCTGTATCCACTTGCATTGTTAATGCGTCGAGCTGGCCTGCGGCATACTCCTGGAGCTCGATCCGAAGCTGCTGGGCCAGTTGCGTATACCATGCGTGCAGCTGCGGCCTATACGCTGCATACAGCCTGTCCGCTTGGGATTGCACGTAGACGGTCAGCGGTTCGTTCAATTTGGCCTCAAGTTCCCGGCGAAGCTGCTCTTTTCCATCGCCCTCGAAAAATTGCTTCGCATTTTTATAGAACCCGGTCAACCATTTCAGCTGCACGGCATCGGCGGCAAATGGAGCCTCTGCTTCCGGTGTGGCAAACGGATTGGCAGCGTAGGCGGAAGGTTCAAAGCCTGCCAGTTCATTCCCAAACGACTGAATCCACTGCAGCCTGCGTTTGCTAGCCTGGCGATGAAGCGAATTTTCGACGCGCAGTGTGGTGGCGAGCACCTCTTGGGACAGATCGAAAGCGATCATCTTACGCAGGTCATCCCAAGCCGATTGCATCAATGCTTTGATGTCGCGGCCTTGCTCGCGGAACAGAGCCGGATTGTAGGCGTGCAAAAACAGTTCGCCAAAGCGGTAGGTCGCCCGCTGTTTTACGTAGTATAGCAGCTCATCAATTTCTTTGCGCAGCTCACGTTCTTCCGGCTCCAACGACAGATCGCCGAGGCTGGACAGTGCTCTCTCCAGTGTGCGCCGTATGGCGGATGCGCGGTTTTGCCGTGCGGTCTCATCCGATTGTGCGGCGGATATCCACTGCTCCAGCACATCAGCGGCACGCTGCAGGTCGGTTTGACCGGCACGTATGGCGATTTCAGTCAGCTCTTGCAGGCTAAAGCGGACAAAGTCTTGCTCGAACGCAGCAATGCCCGACGCCTGGATCGTCTCTTCGTCACCTGCCAATTTGGCTTCCAAGGCGTAGTAGCTCGACAGCGGATAAATTCGCGGCTGACGGATGCCGTGCTGCTGCAGGTTACTCCTCACATGGGCCACGACACCGTCCAGCTCTTCTGCCGAAGCAGCTAAGTCAGCAGCATTGACGATGAAGAACATTTTGTCCAGCTCGAAGCTGTCTTTCACCCGGCCCAATTGCAGCAGGAACTGCTGATCCGCATGGGAAAAAGCATGATTATAATAAGTGACGAAAAGAATCGCATCAGCGTTCTTAATATAGTTAAATGCAACACCCGTATGACGCGCATTAATGGAATCCGCTCCCGGCGTGTCGACCAGTACAATGCCTTGTTCGGTGAGCGGGTTGGAATAGTACAGCTCGATCAGATGCACAAAGCAAGATTTGCGCTCATCCGCGGCATATGCACCGAATTGCTCGGCGTCGATGCGAAGCTCCGCGCCCAGCTCGCGTTCAACGTCATCCCATCCGCTTTCCACAGCCTTGAGAAACGTATAGTGGGGCTTGCCCTTTGCCGATACCTGATCGGCGGAAAGGCGACGAATCGCGGCGAGCGCGCTCTGCAGGTCAGATGCAGAGACGCCAAGCATCTCCAGCGAATAAATGACGTCCTCGGTCAGCCGTTCCTTGCTCTTCATCAACACTTTCGCTGTACCGTGCGGCCAGCCGTTCTCCGGCTCCGGCGGCATGATTTTGTTAATCGCCGCTGTCGTTGGATTAGGCGACACAGGAAGTATACGCTCGCCGATTAACGCGTTAGCGAACGATGACTTACCCGCGCTGAATGCGCCGAACAGCGCGATGGTGAAGCGGTTGCGCTCGAGCCGCTCGACCTTCTCCTGCAGCGCGCGGCAGACGCTCGCGAGCGGCKCGAGCCCCGCGAGCTCGCGGGCGCCGGCGGCCAGCTGCGCCGACGCCTCGCGCAGGCGGGCGCGCTGCCCGCCCTGCGCGAGCGGCGCTGCGCCCGCGCGCGGGGCGCCGCCCGTCGCAGCGGCCACGGCCGCGAGCGCGCCGCGCGCAGCGTCGAGCACGGCGCTGGCGCCGGCAGCGGCGCTGCGCGCGGCCGGCTGCGCGGCGGCGGCGCTGCCTGCGGCGGCCGGGTCCGGCAGCGCCGGCTGCGGCGCGCGCACGGCCGCGAGCGGCGCAGCGAGCGCTGCCGCGTAAGCCGCCTCTGCGGCGGCGAGCCGCTCGAGCTCGCGCAGGCTGGCCAGGCGGCCCTGCAGCGCCTCGAGCTGCCCGCGCCAGGCGAGCAGCTGCGGCTGCAGCGCTGCGGCAAGCACATCCGCGAACGCGTCGATTTCCTCGAAAGCGCGCTTGCGGTACTGCTGCTTCACTTCAGCGGCAATCTGCTTCGCGTAATTTAATGTGTACTCGCCGCCGAACACAGCCGCTTCATTCACCTGTGCCGCCAACCATTCCGGCTGCACATGCACTTGAATCCGTTCCGCGCCTTCCCTTACGCGCTCCGGATCGACCGAAGCCGCTTCATCCGTCGCTTTCAGCAATGTCTGCTGCAGGTGCCGTTCCACCTGCGAGGCGACTTGTCCGGCGAAATCGGAGTGGAACGCTTCCAAACGCCGCTGCACTTCCTTCGCGGTCTTGGCCGCACTGCCGAACAGCCCAATTTTGAAACCAGGCTTACGGCTCTGCAAATACTCATGCGCCAGATCCCGCGTCACTGCAGGCGTAATGTTGGCGTTCTCCAATATCGTAACCGTCTCCTTGCGCAAAGCCGCCCGCAGCACCTCAGGACGGGCCTCCGCCTGTGCTATGGCTTCGCTTAACTCCGCCCACTGGCTCTGCGCGGACTCTACACCCTCATGAGCAGCCAGCCGGGCACGCAGATCATCCTTCACCGGGTCATTTCGCTCCGCCATACGATCGGCATGTGCCACAGCCAAATGCTTGGCTGACTTGTCCAAGCTGAGCAGAGTTAATGGATCCCGCTGTTCGATCAGCCGCTCGAGCAGCCAATCCAGCTTGCTCCATTCGCTGTGCGGATGATCCGGCGATTTCACGGAGGTATAGACAATGCCGTCCGGCTGAACGTGCCAGTTCTCAAAGGCCTCCTGCACCCCTGACTGATAAGCGGAAAATGACAGTTCTTGATCCCTGTGCTTATCCACCTGATTTATAATTAAGTAGAGAGGCTTGCCCCACTCTTTCATTTTTTTCGTAAATGCAAAATTAATCTCTGATTGGACATGGTTGTAATCCATCACATAAAAAACGACATCCGCCAGATGCAAGGCCGATTCGGTCGCAAGCTGATGCGCATCGTCGGTTGAATCGATTCCCGGCGTATCCAACAGCGCCGCATGCTTGCCCAAAAAAGGGATCGGATACTGCAATGCCACCGTTTCGATCGCTTCACCGTCCTGGCAATAGGCCGCAAGCTCCGACAAGGGCACGCTGCGTACCTGTGTATCTTCGGTGCCTGCAGCTGTCCGGTGCACCACCGACGCGCCTGCTTCCCCGTTGCTTATACTCACGATGTTTGCGCTAGTTGGAATTGGACTGGATGGCAGCAGCGGGTACCCCACCAGCTTGTTGATCAAGCTTGACTTACCGGCCGAAAAATGGCCGCAAAAAGCAATATACAAATGGCCGCTTTCCGCTTTCTGCAGCAGCTGTCTTATTTTGTTGCCGTTTTCAGCGTCACCGGCGTCCGTCACCTGCTGCAGCAGCGAGCGGATCGCCTCTCCTAACGTTTCCCCGAGTACACTTGCGTTGCTCATACCAATCTCCTCGTAGTAAGGTAACTGTCAACAAAGAAAAAAACCGAATCTCTTCGGTTTTCAGTGTACCACAATTTCATTAGTCGGAATGAAGATTTCAAACAAATTTTTGTGCTGTAAAATGGTTATGTCGCGGTCGCGTACTTTCATTACGACCACTTCAGGCTTCGTTTTCATACGGTCGAGATAGTTATCCGGCACATCGCCCGATTCCATTACCGTAACGCCTTCCACCTGCTTCTCCTCATTCTCCTCGAACGGGGTATTCAGCACCTTCTCATAAATATCGGAAAACACTTCAAAATCATTTGTGTAAACGGAAATGCATTTCATTGTAGATCCCATCCTTCATCTGCTCTTTGTGGTAAATATTTCATATTATAGGTTTCCTATGGCTGGCGGATTTCATACGTTTTTTTCCTTCCCGGCATACATCTGCCAACGGGCATGCGGCACACTGCGGGTTCTGAGCCTTGCAATGGTACCTTCCGAAAAAAATAAGCCTATGATGTGTTAATGTCCATTCTTCTTTGGGCACTAATTTCGTCAGCTTTTTCTCCACTTCCAGCACGGAATCCTTTAGGTTAACCATTCCTAACCGTTTGGAGACACGTTCCACGTGAGTATCGACGGCAATAGCCGGCACGCCGAAGGCGTTCGATATTACAACGTTCGCCGTCTTGCGGCCTACTCCGGGCAGTTCGACCAACTGCTCATGCAGTTGAGGAACTTCCCCTCCATACTTGTCTAACAAAAGGGCGCACAAAGCCTGTATATTTTTGGCCTTGTTACGGAAAAGTCCAATTCGTCGTATGTCCTGTTCCAATTCCTCCAGAGGGACCGCTAGATAGTCCTCCGGGCGTTTGTACTTCTGAAATAGGGTGGCCGTCACTTTGTTCACTGTTTCATCAGTGCATTGTGCCGACAGAAGTACCGCTATCGTCAGTTCAAAAGGATTAGTATGGTTCAACTCGCAGTGTGCGTCGGGGAACATGTCGCCCATGGTGTCTAATATGGTGCGAACCTGTTTCTTGTTCATGCGAGGTTACCTCTTTCCGGTTGTATGAGATTCAGTTTACCTAATCCGCGGAAAGGAATCAATGACTTGACCTGACAAAATGCGAACATTTGAAGAAAATTTAGTTAACTTTAATCAATAGTTAATAAAGAAGACCGCCTAGAAAGGCGAGAACTACCAGTTCACCCTCTAGACGGTCATTTGGAGCCAAAGGTTACAGCTGCACCAACAAATATCTACTTTTCGATTTCGACAATTTTACCATCTAACACATAAATAGTGACTTCTTCGTTTTCGGTAAACGCATTTGCCGTCACGGTCTCGGTCCCTTTATGCAGATATGCTTTGGGGAAAAAATTAAAGGCCGTTTTGTCATCGGACGCGGTGGCTTTGAATACCAGTTGGTTCAATAGCGTGTCATAGGACGACACCGTACGTTTTGATGGGGTTGCCACAGAAATCGTTGTCTTGTCGCCTGCGTCCTTGATGATTTCTACTCGATCGTTAGGCTTCAGGTTAGTCAAAGCGGCCGAAGCGTTCCCATTGTGCTTGATGACAAATTGCTCACCGACAGGCACCACTTGCACGCCATTGTTATAGTCCTCCACAGTGACTGTGCCGGCCGCAGTGTCGATGCCGGTCAATTTACCGCGGACGGAATTCAGCAGGACAATTTTATCTACGGTATTACCTACATAAGTCACCTTTATATATTCATCCTGCACGATATCGTCGAATTTCGCCGCACTTTTGCCAGGGCTTGAGATCTTGTCACTCAAGTCCACTTTGAATGTAAACAAGCCGCCATTCTCGTCTTTCGCACTCACCTGTCTCGTGTCTGCGTTAGCCGCTAACGTCTTGTATACTGCTGTTTTGGTAGGCGAGATATTCATGAGCTCATCCTGCGACCCATTTAATTCAGCCACTACGATATCTCCTACCTGTAAATCGGACAGTGTTGCGTTGTCCTTGCCCCACACCGATACCGGCACCCCTTCATCGACATCAAAGGTAATATTTTGTCCGCTGGCGGTTCTGATCGATACCTCATCGGAAGTGCTGTTCACCTGTGTGAGCGTGCCTTCAACGCGTTTCGTCAACGCTAGCGTGATGACCTTATCTTTGGACACCGTGAGGTCAATCTTGTCGCCCTTCTCAAACTTGGCAGAGAAGTTTTTCAGCGGGACCGTGGTCTCTCCCTCTTTTAACGCGGTATCCTCCGTCAGTTTGAACGCGAACGTTTCTCCGTTCTCATATGTTCCAGCGAGAAGCTGCGTGTCTGGATCGTACACGCTGATTGTAGCAAAAGTCATCTGCTTGATCGACCGATTTGTCACCGCTGCGTGGACAATTTTTTCGTTGAGCAGCTCCAGCTTAAGCTGGTCACCTATCTCGAGATCGAAAAAACCGGCATTGCTAAGCCCATCGATCTCAACAATTGCGTTATCTGCAATAAAATAAGCTCCCAAGCTCTTGCCGTTAATGTTGATCGTCATGCTCTTCTTGTCATCGCTGATGCTCATTAATGTCCCTTCCACGGTTGCGTTCACGTCCGCCTGCTTTCGAAGCGTCAGGTTGACAAGTTGATTGGCCTTTACCTCATAAGTGACCACATCACCTACACGCAGCTTACTTATATCAGAAGCGGCACCGTCAGGCAAGCTAACAGGTACCAACGCGGCTAGCGTGTACGTCTCCTTCTGGCCGCTTGATTGTTCCACAAAAGTAACGCTGTTTTGGTCCTTCTGAATGCTGTCTACCGTACCTTCCGCCGTTTTGCTGACAGGCATTTGTTTCACGATAATTTGGCTGATTTTGGCCTCCGGCTTCAGCAGGCTCCACTTCAATTCAATGATACTGGCAGGCGGGATAGAACCGATGCTAAGTCCTCTTCCGTCCTTATCTGTCACGGTAACATTCGGTGCCAGTTCTTTTAATTCGACACCGTTTCCTTGTGTGACAGCGATCTGCATATTGTTTAGATACAGGTCCTTGAGCGTACCCTCGATAGATCCCATTTTCTCCTCATCGTTTGTCAGCTCTATGTAAGTCGCCGTGCCTTGCTTCGCAATAATGTACACCTCGTGCGTTTCTTTCAGTGTGGACGATGGTATACGACTGTCATCCCTGCCGTGATAGATGACTGTTGTCGGGGTTAAGGTAAACGCCTGGGAATGACCCTGTTCGTTTTGGATCGTAAGCTTTTCATCTCTGAGCTCAAGAACATAGCCAGTTGCAACCTTGTTGGAACGGGTGGTTAATTCTTTGTCGGCCCGGCTCAAAAATGTTGCCATTTGTGCCCGGGTGACCGCGCCTTTCGGTTGAAAGTTGTTGTCGTCCACACCGTCAACGATTTTCAACGAGACCGCTGCATTCACAAAACCCACGGCCCAGTCGGAAAAGTCTTTGGCGTCTTTGAACGCCGAAGGAGTCGAAGCTTCCTTTTCAGCGAGATCCTGCTTGTTAATCACCCTGATGACCAACTTCGCCACCCATTCTCTGGTAGCGGGACGCGAGCCCCATGCGGTTTTTGCTGTGACGCCGGTGCTCTCAGTTTCTTCATTTGTGGTGATCAGTCCCACATCAAATGCATATGCGACATAAGGCTTTGCGTAGTTGTCGACAGTGAAAGGGAGCACAGTCTCCGTTTTGCTTTTCAGCACCTCGTCTTCCAATCCCATCATACGAATAGCCATGATGAGTACATCTTGCTGAGAAACCGAAGCTTCCGGACGGTATTCGCCTTTTTCGTAGCCTTCGATAATTCCAAGCGCTGATAACTTCGTAATATGCTTGATTGCCCAATGCTGGGGGCTCACATCTTTAAACAGTGCGGATGCATCCGAACCAGTCACCTGCCCGCTGTCGGCCGCAGACTTGGCTGGGGTGTCAGCCCCTGCTTCTTGCTTGGGCGGGGCTTCGGCGGCGAAGGCAGGGCTGCTCAGCATTAGAGATAAAGCAACCACAGCCGCAGCTATTTTCCGTGCTTGTTTGCGCTTGTTGTTCATTCCTCTTGTTCCCCCCGGTATTTATACGTTAAATCGGCGTTGCACAAGGTCAAGTGCCGCGCTGTATCGGATGAGGCAGCTCCACATGCCCCATTAAGCTTTCGACAGCTTGCCCGTCCATCAAAAGTTCCAGGCTTTGCACCTCTGAAAACTGGAACACCGTTTTCTTCAATGCATCTAACAATAAAGCCTCGCCCCCCGAACCGACTCTGGCTTCGGGGGCCATACTCATATCGACGGTGAGCAGTCCATCTTTGAACTGGGCCGATTTCACGGTAAAACCTTTGAACAGAGCCACCCGTTCGCTGTCATCGCTCTCGCCCAGCAGCTTAATGGCGTAAGCATACTTGTCTGTATCTTCCTGGTAAGAGATAGTCGTTTCGTGCTCTATCAATCTCTCTGCGTCCACGTCGCCATAGTAGACTTTGACGTTCATTTGTCTGTGGTGCTGCGCGGCGGCAGATGCCGGTGGCGTCCGTGATCCATTCATCTGTGTCGGCTCTGGTGTCGAACTGTCTCCCGCCGGGTCTTTTACCTGTCCACAAGCGGACAACAGTGCGAGCATCGCAACGCTCAGTACTGCTGCATTCAGCAGACGATAGTGCATCTTACCCTCTCCTTAGCCGATCTTCAGCTGCTGTTTGATGGCAGCGACGATGGATGCGGCAACCTTATTTTGAAAAGCGTCCTGGTACATGATACTTTCTTCTGTTTGATTGGAGAGAAAGCCGACTTCTAGCAGAACTGACGGCATGGTTGTGTTCTTGACCACGTAGAATCCCGACTGCTTTACCTTTCGGTCAGGAAAACCTGTCGCCTCGAGCAGATGCTCGTGTATAATGCTAGCAAATGGCATGCTTTGCTCCGTATAATAATACGTCTCCACACCCCGCACCGATTCTTTGGCAGCAGCATTGCCATGCACAGAGACGAATACATCCGCTTCTCTATCATTAGCAAAAGCGGCACGGTCGGCCAATTCGACGAACGTGTCGTCTGTGCGTGTCAACAACGCTTCAATCTTCGGTTCCTTTTGCAGAAGCTTCTCAATCTTTAGGCCCAACGACAGTACAAAATCCTTCTCACGCCGTTCATTCACGGAGATAGCCCCTGTGTCTTTGCCGCCGTGGCCAGGGTCGATCACGACCCTGTACTTGTCTTTGGGCGGGATTAAAGTCCATGCCAGCTGCGTCCCTGTTACGTCTACCACAGGCTTGAACACTACCTTTTTGGTTAAATCTACTATTATTCTAACGGTATAAGGCTCTTTTGAAAATAGTGAATAGCGAATTTGTGACACCGTTTCGGAATCGATCTTTATGGTGCCCTGGCCGTTGTCGCCGAGCTTCAGTTCGGGATCCAGCTGACCGTGCGGAATATTAATGACAACACGGTGTGGTTCTGATTCATAAGACAATTCTGGAATGGCTTTCCCACCGCTCGTATTCACTACGAATCGGTCACCCGCTACGGCCAGAGAGTGCACCGTACTGAGTGCCGCTTGCACATCTTCTGCCTCATTGGCATCATCAGAATTGTGACCGGCTGCAGCTGCGGTGTTGGCAGGCTTGTCCGCGGAGGCACTGGCGCCAGCTTTGGCTTCTCCTGTTGTCGTCTGAGAGCTGAATACAGCACCGATCGGTGCGCGATCGCCATCAACCGCACCGGGGTTCGCAGCAATGCTGCTGGCAGGCTTCTTGTCCTCGGATTTTGCGGACGCTGCCCCGGTCGTAATGTTCTTGCCGGAATCGGCCCCACCTGCATCGTCTTCACCGTCCGCTGGCGTTGCTTCGCCGGCCGTGTCCTCACGATCTTCAGAGGCCGCAGCCAGTCTTTCGCGCTCTGCGTTGTCTGGTTCCTTCAAAAACACCGAACGGGTTAAATCATCCCAGGTCACGTCCAGCCCCAACTGCTCGCCTATGAATCGCAGGGGAAGCATTGTGCTCCCCTCCACAATTGTTGGTGGCGTTTCTAGTTTGTAGGATTTTTGGTTGACGGTAACATCCTTTTTGTCAATATAAAGCTGGATGGTAGTGTTGGCTTTAGCTACTGTCACTTTGCGGCTTTTTTCTTCCCATTTTACTTTCGATCCGAGAGACTCTGCGATAATACGAATCGGCACAACTGTATTGTCCTTTATAATTCGCGGCGCTACCTCGGCGGACAATTGTTTGCCGTTGAGGAACAGCTGGATCGGCTGCTCAGCCCCGAAAACAACTACGGGGAGCGCTAGGATGGACATCAGCAACAAAGAAATCAATGCAGTTAAAACTCTCATCGTACACCTCAGCTCTGGTATATATTAGAATTAACAAAAGAAAGTAATTAGTAGGTATGCGTTAAGTGGCGAATTCTGCCATATAGTTAGACTACCAGAAAACAAAAAAGTTTCGAGAAATGACAAAATGAGCCTAAAGTCGCATAAGCTGCGGTTTAGACTCTTGTAAACTGTCATTTGTTTAATCCAATAGTTTCTCACGGGGCTATATGTATACAAAAAAGCCGTTAGCGGCCGGTAGGCCCCAACGGCTGATTAATTACGCGATCTGAACTAGACGAGATTGCTCCAGCAGCGCCCGGAACTGATCTCCGGACAGTACTTCCTCTTTAATCAAGATGTGCAGCGACTGCTCGAACACAGCACGATGGCTTTCCAGTGTCTCTCTCGTACGCTCTGTCAATTGCTGAAGAATAGCTGCATTTTCTTTCATCAGCTCTTCTTTGGTCACCATTTCCCGATCGATAATACCTAGATTCGTAAGACCGGAATCCATCATAGTCCTTACCAGATGCAGCGCCTGCTCGAAGTCGTTTCGGGAGCCAGTGCTACGTCCCCCATAGAACATCTCCTCAGCCACAGCACCGCCCAGCGCAATCATTATCTGATCTTCCAAATGCTTTTTGGTATATAAGTACTGGTCCTGCTGAGGATTGTGTCTGACATACCCCAGCGCCTTGCCTCTCGGACTTAGCGCCACTTGTGACACTGAGCCCGGCCGCACTACTTCGGCTGCGATCGCATGACCTAATTCGTGCAGTGCAACGCGGTCGCGTTCTTCTTTGGTAGATTCGCGATCCGTTTTCTCGCCCATCATGACCTTATCGACAGCTTGCGATAGATGCCGCTGTTCTATCAGGGATAATTCTTCGCGCATCGCGTAAATTGCAGCTTCATTCATTACGCTTTCCAATTGTGCGCCGGAGAAATGGAATGTTTCTTGGGCGATCTGCTCCATATTGACCTCCTTCGCCAACGGTTTGTTTTTCGCATGAATATTTAAAATATGCAGTCTGCCTTTTTTATCGGGCAGGTCAACTTCGATGTGACGGTCGAAACGCCCAGGGCGGAGCAGCGCACTGTCGAGCATTTCCTTTCGGTTGGTGGCAGCGATAATTAACACGCGCGGTGATTCGCTTGTATGAATCCCATCCATCTCAGTCAGCAGCTGATTGAGAGTCTGATCATACTCACGGTGCTGACCGCCGTCGCGTTTGCCGCCGATCACATCGATTTCATCGATAAACAGAATTGCGCTCTCTTTATTCTCTTTCACAGCCCGAGCCCGTGCTTCTTTGAACATGTCGCGGATTCTGCTCGCCCCGACCCCGACATACATTTCAACAAATTCACTGCCCGCCGCGGCCATGAACACCGAGTTCGTATAGTGTGCCGCCGCTTTAGCCATCAACGTTTTCCCTGTGCCCGGAGGGCCTGTCAGCAAAATACCTTTTAACGGACGAATGCCCAGCTTTTGAATATCTGCATGCTTAATGAGAAAATCGAGGGCCTCTTTCAACTCGCCCTTAGCGCGCAGCTGCCCGCCAATATCGTCAAACGTCATATAACTGGGGGAGGCACTTTTCGCTTTGCGGTCCGATCCGCGAAAACCTCCGCCGGCCCGCATGCGCGTCATTAAAAATATAGTTGTTAAAATTACGGTCATAAACACCAGCGGCATCATATCAATGCCGATGAAATACAAAAATATAAAAACTACCGGAGTGATTCCGATAAATAACTCTTTATAGATTTTACTCATTAGGCCATACCCCCATTAATGTAGGCGTTCTGGGCAGCATTACATACTTGCTTTTCTCGCCATCGGTTAACGCAATGTACACATACTTGTCATCCATCTCCGTAGACACGTTTATGCTACCGCCGGACGCTGCTGCCCGCTCCTGCAAATTTTTCGGGATTTCAGCATATTGTCTCGTTTCCATCGATTGCGCTACGTCGAACAGTGCCGACGACCACCAGGAGTCGATTTCCGGAGAGGATTCATTGACCACTTTCACAGCGAACACCCGGTCACCCAAAATCTCAGCCCCTTCTTTTTGAATGCGGCTGTACACTTCCCGTAAGTTGGTGCCCGGCTGAAGCTTCAATTCCAGCTCGGCTTTGCCGTTTGTAATGTGTGTATTCACCAATTCCACACCCGGTGTATTATTAATGACTTCCGTCAGAGGATTTTCCATAGCAACACTTTGATATACGAACCAACCGCCAAACAACACGATTGCCGATATAGCAACACTTAGTACAATTGGCAAGAGACGTAACTTCATAGAGCTATCGTCCCCCTTTCTATGAATATATCAATTTCAGTCTACAATTAGTATATCATAAGATATATACCAATGCTGATGCAAAGTGTGGAAAGTGTGTGAAAAGTAACAGATTTTTTCGACTTTTTTTCCGCGAGACATTAAATCAGACGTAGTAAAGACCTATGATGTTTCAGAAATATGGCTGGGCTTGCATGATGGGCGCGGTGACAAAAGAAGCGCCCGCGAAATCAGCCATAGGTTCATCCTTCAGCTTGAGCAGCAGCGCTTCTATGCATTATTGGATACTTAAACGGTACGTATCGATGTGGGAGCCGTCCTTAAAATTGTAGTAATCATAATAATACCGGTCATCGCCCGACTCCTCGGAGCTGACGTTATAAAATACCTCCCACACGAACATGCCGTTAAGGATACCAGGTGTGGACCTCAATACTTCCGCTCCAGGCTGCCTGGCGAGAACAAGCGGCTCGACGTTCTCTACAGCGAGCCCTTCGGAGGCCATTTGCGTATGAAGGCTGTCTTCGCCCACCCATACTATCATTTTGTGCCCGATCTTATCTTCGCCTTGTATGACAGTGTACGGCTTCTCGCCGACAAATCTTTCCACCTTATTCACTTTGGTCAAAATCGTTTTCTCGTAGGCGGTCAGTACGGCTGTGCGTTGGATTTTCCACTCATCCTCCTGCACAGAATTGACAAAACGTATGCTGAAAAACAGCAGCAGCGAGGTAATGACAACAGCGGCGGCGGCAATTCTGATCTTCACGGGTTCAGCCTCCTGCCCGCGCTACAGTTGTCCCACTAGCCGCTCAAAGCAGCGCTGTGATTCGAAAAGAATTTTTTCCTGGTCCAAAGTAAGACATTCGCCATTATCCACAATCAAACGGCCGTCAATCCACACATCCGCTACATCATTTGCGGACGCCGAGTAGATCGCGTGCGAGATATAGTTGGTTTTCGGGTAAAAATGTGCTTGATCGATGTCTAGGGCGATGAAATCGGCCTTCATGCCCGATTTGAGGGCGCCTACATCATCCAACCAGATGGATCGCGCACCGTCCAACGTACCCATCCGAAGCGCTGCTTCGGCCGGCACTGCCACGGGATCCCCGGTAACGCCTTTGTGAATCAACGCAGCAAGCCGCATCTCTTCGAACATGTCGAGATTATTATTACTTGCCGGACCATCGGTGCCCAGCGACACCTTAATTCCCTTGCGTAACAATTCCGGCACCCGGGCGACACCGCTCGCCAGCTTTAAGTTACTGCCCGGATTGTGTGAGACACGAACATCATACTGTGCCAAAACATCAATTTCCTCATCCGTCAGATGAACGGCATGCGCAACTAACGCAGGCCTTGAAAACACGCCGAGCTTCGCCAAGTGTGCTACCGGTCGGGCACCGTATTGATCTACATTATCCTGCACCTCGCGAGCTGTTTCCGACATGTGCGTATGGATCGGAAGCTGTAAATCATGCGCTGCTTGCACGAATTTCTCAATGTAATCCGGAGGGCACGTGTAAGGCGCATGAGGAGACATCATGGTCGTGATCCTGCCGTTTGCCTTGCCATGCCAGTCCTGTGCGAACTGACGTGCTTCCGCCAACTTCGCATCTTGCACGTCTGGGGGACACAAACCGATCACACCACGTGTTAAGCAAGCTCGTATACCGCTCTCTTCCACAGCACGAGCCACCTCATTCATATGGTCATACATATCGACGAATGTTGTTGTGCCGCCCTTGACCATCTCCAGGATAGAAAGCAGCGAGCCCCAGCGCACATCTTCCGCGCTGAACCGGGCCTCCATCGGCCACATTTTCTCCTGCAGCCAAACCTGCAGCGCTAGATCATCCCCAAAGCCGCGAAGCAGTGACATGGCCGCATGATTATGCGTGTTGACCAAGCCCGGCATATATAACTTATTTGAGCCGTCAATGTTTGCGTCATATTGTTCGAGCGGCAGCGGCGGGGCATCGCCGATGTATGTAATCTGGTTGTTTTCTATGACCATGCTGCCTTTTTCTATAACAGGCTGTGTCTCATCCAACGTAAGAAATACACCATTTGTGATGATCGTTTTACTCACTGTTTCTCATATCCCTTCGCATGCAATACAATCAATTTTAACTCTACATGTTCACTCCACGAAAAGCAAGCAACACTCTGTTATGCAGCTTGTTAGTGTCACATAATAATAAGGTGATGATCATATGCCTGTTTGGGATAAACTAATTGCAACGGTTAATCGGTTGTGTTATTTTTAACTTTGCGCTTAAATTCTCGTCATATTTCTACATATCAGCCAAAATATTCGTTACAATTTTGGTAACATAAAACCCGAAGGAGAGTGACACATGCTTTTTGCCAAAAAAAATGACACGGATTTCTTGCTGCTACTAATTAAAGCTTCCGAAAATACACTTAATGCAGCTCAAATGTTTCGGAACGCCATGATGAGTGACCAACCGCCGGCCTCCTTTTCTCCACAGCTCAAGGACATTGAGCACAAGGGAGATCAGATCACGCATCAAATTTTCAAAGGTCTCAATAAGGTGTTCATCACACCTATCGATCGCGAGGACATATTGGAGCTCGCCTCGAAGGTCGACGACGTACTTGACGGAATTGAAGCGACCATTGCTAGATTCGATTACTTAAACATCACGTTCAGCGATAACTATATGAAGGAATTTTCCGGTGTGCTGGTGGCCAGCTGTCAGCATATGTTGGACGCCTTCAAATTGCTCGCCAAGAAAAAATACATGCAGATGACCGAGCACACTGTGCAAATCAACAGCTTGGAAAACGAAGCCGACCGCTTGATGAGGGAAGGCATACGTGAGATTTTCCTGAACCCTAAGGATCCTTACCATGACTTTAAAATCAAAGAATTGTACGAGCGTTTGGAACAAACAACAGATGCCTGTGAAGATGTGGCAAATATATTAGAAAGTGTCGTACTGCGCTATTCCTAAGCAGCGTCTATGAGTAGGAGGAAACCATGTTAATTACTTTGCTCATTGTTATTGCGTTGGCGCTGGCGTTTGACTTCATTAACGGATTTCACGACACTGCTAACGCAATAGCCACGTCAATATCCACCAGAGCACTCACTCCGAGAATTGCTATTTTCTATGCAGCCATATTGAATTTCGGCGGCGCGCTATTTTCATCCGAGGTAGCCAAAACGGTCGGCGGCAGTGTAGCTAATCCGGCCACCATAGCGAATGGTGTTCCCATAGTCATTGCGGCTCTGATTAGTGCGATTATTTGGAACTTGCTTACCTGGTATTTCGGTATACCCTCCTCTTCATCCCATACCCTAATCGGATCTTTGGCGGGTGCCGTCATTGCCGGTGCTGGACTGACCGGCGTGAATTGGGGAGGCTTTGGGGAAATTGTGTTGATACTCATTTTGTCCCCGATCGTGGCGTTCGCTACAGCATTCATCATTATGTGGCTTACCCGGCAGCTCATTGTTCTGGGCGGCAACCGCTCCAGATCCAAGCTGAACCGGTCTTTCCGCTTTTTTCAAATCTTCTCCGCCGGCCTGTTGGCTTTCTCGCATGGTGGTAATGACGCGCAAAAAGCAATGGGCATCATCGTGTTTGCCTTGGTTGCGATGGGTTACCAAACGGATATGGATGTTCCCCTATGGGTCATGCTAGCCGCTGCTACTGCGATGGGTGTAGGCACTTCGGTTGGAGGCATGCGCATTATTAAGACGGTAAGTAAAAAGCTGATCAAGATCGAACCCATTAACGGCTTTGCGTCAGATTTAAACTCCTCCATTGTCATTCAAACCTCGACTGCAATGGGGATGCCGTTATCGACAACTCATGTCATCTCGTCCTCCATCATAGGTACGGGAGCAGTTATGAGATTCCATGATGTCAAATGGGCCACCGTGTCGAGAATGGTAATGACTTGGTTTATCACCATTCCAATCAGTATGGTGTTCGCATTTTTAATATACCAGGTCGTGTTTCTTTTTTTCTAAGAAAAATGGACAAGAAAAGCCTGCATGGGCATGCAGGCTTTTCTTGTATCCTTTTCAATCTAAATAGTAAGCCAAACTTTGCAGTTCTGTAGTGAAATCCGCGTGGTGGATGCGGACCTCATTAGGAACTTTGATAATGATCGGAGCGAAATTGAGAATCGCCTCTACCCCGCCGGCGACAAACTGATCAGCCACACTTTGTGCTTCTACCGCCGGCACAGTGATTATACCGATGCGTACGTTGAGTTGTTGAATCGTTTGCTTTAATTCGTTCATCGGCTGCACCTTTAGGTAATTAATCGATTCCCCGATTTTTGCAGCCATCGAATCGAACACTGCTACAATTTTCATATTGTCTTTGAGGTATGCGTTATAGTTGCATAAAGCTCTACCAAGATTGCCGGCCCCGACCAGAGCTACCGGGATGACTTTGTCCAGCTTCAAAATCTGTCGGATTTTTTCAATCAAGTAATCGACATCGTAGCCAATTCCCTTTTTGCCGAATTCACCAAAGTAAGCCAGATCCTTGCGAATTTGCGCCGGGTTCAAATCTAACTTATAGCCCAAATCTTGCGAGGAGACCGTGTGTACGTTTCTTTTGCTCAATTCATTCAGGAATCGCAAGTAAATCGGCAGCCTTCGCACCACCGCATCGGAAATCTTCATGTTTTTCATGCCCCGTTCTCCCCCATCCACTCCTTGATTCTTGGCACCAATTGATTGGTTGGCATATGTTCGATTTTGGGACCGGGCAGGGAGTACAAAAAATACTTGCCGTAGGTGGTATCAATCACCCGCGTGTCGTATATGATAACAATCCCTCTGTCTTTGGCCGTCCGAACCAACCGCCCAAACCCCTGCTTAAAGCGGATGACTGCCTGCGGCACAGACAGCTTCATAAACGGATTCAAATTTTGTTTTTTCAAATTTTCCGTCTTGGCTTCCACCAAGGGATGATTCGGCGGTTGAAAAGGCAGCCTCACGATCGCCAGACAGCTTAAAGCTTCGCCAGGTATGTCAACGCCTTCCCAAAAACTACTGGTGCCGAGCAATATACTCGCCGGGCTGCTCTGAAATAAGCGTGTGAGCTTGCTGCGATTGCCGCTGTCCACGCCTTGTCCCAGAACCTGGATGCCGAACGGCTGAAGCTTGTCCTTCAACGCGGCATGCGCCTGCTTCAGCATTCGGTTGGACGTAAACAGCACGAGCATGCGCCCCTTCGTCTCCAACGCAACTTCAGCCAACGATTGGCTTAAATGTTCCACGAACTGTTTCTCGCCGGCAGTTCCACGAATGCTAGGGAAGTCCCGTGGAATTGCCACCAGTGCCTGCTTCCTGTAATTGAAAGGCGACGGCAGCTGCAAAGTTTTCAGCCTACCCTCTTCGTCCTCCGGACGTAGTCCCAGCTGCTCACAGGTGTAGTCAAACGATTTCCCGACAGACAACGTGGCGGAGGTCATCACTACGCTATCCTTCACGTCAAAAAAGTACTGCTGCAGCATGCCGCTGACGTCTATTGGCACACTAACCAGTTGCAGGGATTTGCTCTTGCCGCTCCCGGCCTCCAGCCAATATACATAATTATCGTCCGGCATTGTCATAAAAAAGTGCAGGTGATCACGATGTGCGTAGAGTTCCTTGAGAGTCCCGCTCACATCGGTAAGCAAGCTCTGCATATCCAGTTCATCCTGCATCTCCTTCAACTCGCCAAACAGTTTATCCATTTGTTTCAGCACATCACTCAGTTGTATAAACAGGTTGTCTTCTAACACCATCAGCTTATCCCAACCGACGGGGACGTGCTCCTTTTTAATACGGTATACCAACTGGCCGACCTCGCTTTGCGCCGGGTCGGTTCGGGATGCCAGTACCTGATACAACAGCTCCATCATTTCATCCCATTCATCCTTTATGCGGATGAGCTTCGGCGCAATCGCGTCGATCTTCTCGCACCACGCCTGCGCCTGCTCTCGCTCATCTCTTTGCAGCTTGCCGCGAAGCAGCGATAACTGGCCGCTGCGGCTGTCCTTGTACAGCCACGACAGCGTGCTGACGAATGCACCATAGTACAATTCGATACCGAGATGCTTGCTGGCAACCTCTTCGAAATGGTGCGCCTCATCGATCACCAGATTTTTGTAACTCGGCAGCAGGCGGTTCTCGGCTTTCATATCGGTAAATAACAAAGAGTGGTTAGTTATTACGAGATCCGCTGTGTTGGACTGGTGTTTGGCCCTATGATAGAAGCATTTTTTAAACCATGGGCAGCTCCGGTTCAGGCAGGAATCCGCATCGCTTGACACGGAATGCCAGAATTGCTGGCCTTTATTCGAGAAAAACAATTCCTCGTCATCGCCGCGTTCGGTTTCTCCGAGCCATACCACCATTTGTGCCGCGGTAATCCGGTCGTCTCGCCCGTTTTCAAAATCCTGCAAATTGATTTTAGACTCGAATTTGCGCAGACATAGGTAATGGTTTCTTCCCTTCAACACAGACGCGCGAAACCCTACGGGAAATAAATCCTGCAGCAGCGGTATATCTCGTTCCCTGATCTGCTCCTGGAGGTTGATGGTATGTGTGCTGACCACAACCTTTTTATCCTGTTTTAAGCCATAATACAAGGATGGGATTAAATAGCCAAGAGACTTGCCTGTTCCCGTTCCCGCTTCGATCATCAGATGCTGCCCCTGCTGAAACGCAGATTCCACTTCCTCAAGCATCCGCTCTTGGGCTTCGCGGTCTTCATAGCTCTTGAACCGAGCACGCAGCGCCTGCTTCAGCTGCTCGTAAAATTCCGCAAATGTGTCCGGCATTCCATTTACGTCGCTGTGGTGGCGCACTGGCTCTTCCTCTCCCCAGTCGTCGACGTTTAAAGCGAACTGCCGGAAATATCGGTCCGCGTTGGAATCAAGTGCGGCGAACGTCTCCTTATACGCTTTCATTTCATGCACAAACCAACCGAAGTCGCTGGTGACGTGATCGAAAATCAGGCCGAGACGCTGCAGCGTGAGCAGCGACAGCCGCTGGAACCGCTGAACACATTGCAGCCAAAGCAGCGCAGTCACTTCCGCATCGCTGTCCGCCTGATGCGGCCTTTCGTGTGCGATGCCAAATGCATGGCACACGAGTGTCAGCTGCAGGCTGGATAGTGAAGGATACAGCACGCGCAGCGCGTCTATCGTATCCAATACTTTTCCGTCAAACGGAAAATAGCCTTGCTCGTCTAACGCACGCTGCAAAAATCCCAAATCAAACGCTACATTGTGGCCGACCAGTACACAATCCTGCAGCATGGGCACAATGTCGCCAGTGACGCTTTCGATCGGCGGCGCGTCCCGGACCATATCATCGTCAATACCTGTTAGTGCAGTTATAGAAGAAGGTATACTCAGCCCCGGGTTCACAAGGGAGGTATACCTGTCAATGATTTGATCATCATTTATAATGACGAGGCCAACCTGGATGATACGGTCCGTAGATTGGCTCCCGGTCGTTTCAAAATCCAAAACGGCGAATTTCATTCCCCTTTTGTCAATCCCTTCATTCCCACTCTCTTCTAGCATACCAATACTGCCCGGAAAAGGGAATAGTAAACTTCAACCTGCTTGTGCTGCAGCATTAGGTGCGTGCCGGCCAACTCGCGTACTCCAATTTTCCTTGCTTATCACTGCATACGCCCATTTCAACCAGCGGATTCACGCTGTACGGATCGCTCTGATACGCCAGCGAGAAATACTCCAGCGCTTTGTCCAGGTTTTGGTGCAGCATTTGAATACAGCCCAAGGCATTGTAGGCAATGGCCTTCATTTTGCTGTTATCCGTTAACTGCGAAAGAAAATGAAACTCACGGTAGCTTTCGGCCATGTCACCCTTGTGCAGGTAACTCATAGCTAAATAAATACGCGCCAAGGTGAAATCGGGGCTCTGCAACAGAATACGGGAAAACTCCTGAATGGCCTCATCATACATAAACAGCTGATAAAATCCTTGCCCTCTTACAAACTCGTCCGTGCGCTTACCAGCCAACTCCGGATCCAACAAATCGATCACCGTCGCCGCGCCGTCAGGCGATTGATAAAAACCGGCCAGCTTCTCTTCAAACGAAAGCCACTCTTCAATGAACGTATCACTCATAGTTTTTAACGTATGAAGCTGTGCTTCAAGCTCCTGCTTTTCAGCGCCGGACGCCGTATGGTACCGCTGCACGATGTCATCTAACATTTCGTTCATGGAGGCAAATAAATGTTTAAACATGATTGCATCCCACCTAACATTGAGGTACCCTCATTTTGTGTCCGGCGGGCCTTTTTCATGCGTTACAGCACTGTGGAATGAATTTCTTCTTTCAGCACGCTAATCACTTTGTTGTCTTCGCCCATGATAGCAATTTGGGGCTGATGCGTCTTGGCTTCCTCATTGGACAACATGACATATGATAAAATGATCACCGTATCGCCAACGTGGACCAGTCTCGCTGCTGCTCCATTGAGGCAAATCACGCCCGATCCGCGCGGCCCTGGAATGATGTAGGTTTCAAATCGCGCTCCGTTGTTATTGTTTACTATCTGTACCTTCTCGTTAGGGAGCATGTCGACTGAATCGAGCAAATCCTCATCGATCGTGATACTTCCCACATAATTCAGATTTGCCTCGGTGACGGTGGCACGATGAATTTTAGATTTCAGCATAGTTCTAAACATAAGATGACCTCCTGGCCTATTTCATATCATTGCGCTTGGGGATTTGTATAATGGCATTGTCAATGAGCCTCGTGGCGCCGAACCGTACGGCAACAGCAATAATGATCTCAGCCTCAGCGGCAATCCTGTTTACGGGCTCGAGCGAAGGATAAGTCAGCAGCTCCACATAATCTATTTCCGCGAGCGGCGCCTCGGAGATGTGCTTGACCAGAGCTTCCTTCACTACCGCGGCTTCCATTTCACCGTGATGTTCTCGAATGAGCCGTTCGGCCAACCGCAAGCCGGAGAACAAGACAAGAGCTTGCCTGCGCTGCTCGGGCTGCAGATACACATTACGCGAGCTCATCGCCAAACCATCTTCTTCCCTCACGATGGGACACGGAACGATATCGACCGGGATATTCAAATCGTCAACCATCTGTGTGATCGCAGCCACCTGCTGAGCGTCTTTCAGCCCGAAAAAAGCGGCGTCCGGCTGTACGATGTTAAACAGCTTGGTCACTACCGTCGCCACTCCGTCAAAATGACCGGGCCGTGAGGCACCGCAGAGGGGTTCTGTCACACCCGCGACGGAAACTGTTGTTTTGGTCGGCCGCGTATACATCTCCGTTACGGAAGGTAAAAATACTATATCGGCTCCCGCTGCTTTCGCCAGCGCGAGATCCTGTTCCTCGTTGCGCGGATACCGCTCAAAATCTTCATTTGGACCAAATTGAAGCGGATTGACGAATATGCTCAAAACGACGAGATCACACTGACGACGTGCGCTCTCCAGCAAGCTGGCGTGTCCCCGGTGAAGGAATCCCATCGTTGGAACCAAACCGACACGGATTCGGCCTTGCTCTGCTTTGGCAAGCCTGATAGCAGCGCGCAGCTCGGATATATGATGAATAACTTGCATCGCGTGATCCTCCTATTTGTTGCCGCCGTACAATCCGGTGGCCACCTCATCCTCCATATGAAAAGCATGATCGGCAGTCGGAAAGCTGCGGCTTTTCACCTCATGCACATATTGTTTGAGCCCTTCCCGAATCGTGCTGCCGACGTCTGCGTACATTTTGACAAACCGCTTTGGAGATGCGTCAGTATTATAGCCGAGAGCATCATGATATACCAGCACCTGCCCGTCACAGCGCGGACCGGAGCCAATACCAATGGTAGCAATCGAGAGCTGTTCTGTAATGTACGCAGCGAGCTGTTCTGTCATTAGCTCAAGTACGACAGCAAACGCGCCAGCCTCTTGTAGCGCTTTAGCGTCATCTAAAAGCCTATCGGCCTGCGCCCGGGTTTTGCCCTGGATCTTGTACCCGCCGATCTGGTGGATCGACTGCGGAGTCAGCCCGATATGGGCCATAACCGGAATTCCCGCCTTGGCACAGGCACGGACAGCGTCGGCGATCTCCCGGCCACCCTCCATCTTGACTGCTTTCGCGAGTCCTTCCTGCATAATACGGGCCGCGTTACGCAGTGTCAGATCCATACTTCCGTGATAGGTCATAAAGGGCATGTCCGTGACCACAAACGTGGACGGCGCCCCTCTGACTACCGCACGAGAATGATAAATCATATCATCGAGCGTCACCGGGACCGTTGAGTCATATCCGAGCACGACATTACCGAGCGAGTCGCCCACCAGAATGACGTCGACGCCAGCTTCCTCTACAAGCTGTGCGGAGGGGTAATCATAGGCAGTGATCATGGATATTGGTGTTCCATTGTCTTTCATTTTTTTAAACTTCGCGATGGTCGCCGCTTTACGCTTTTCCATACCTGCACCGACTTTCCGAGGATCTCAAATATATGTTTTCCGAATAAGTCAAACAAAAAACCTTTTCGCCCACGGGGAGCAAAAAGGTTCACATGGCAAAGTCATCATATGATCCTTCTGTCTCGGTCCGTTAGGCTCTGAGCAGAATCCGACATATTTTCAAGTGAATATTCGATTACACGTAATGACAGCTTAACAGCAACGAGTGCAACTCCATTAAACGGATACCGCCTCGTATTAGTGCTATTATACCAAACTTTTCATTCACGCGATAGTGGCATACTTCTTCTATTAATCTGGTTGTGAGGAGGGTTGGCAAATTCAACGGTGCCGGAATACCATTTGGTGACGGAATTGTCCTTCATACGCACGATCAGCGCGCCTGAATCGTCCAATCCGATGGCGGTCCCTTCGGACGGACCCTGCGAAGTTTGGGTTCGCACTTCACGATCAAGCGAGACGCTCAACTGTTCCCACAAGGTTTTGATAGGTCCAAAACCGGCTTCATGGTAGAGCTCGTATAGTTTTTCCAGGTCATACAAAAATTCGGACAGCAGCTCAGTACGGTCGATCGTGCGGCCCGATGCGATGCTCAGGGAGGTCGCTATCGGCTTCAGCTCGTCCGTATAGTCTTGTTCCCGCAAATTTGCGCTGATGCCAACTCCAACTATGACATACTGCAGCTTCTCTTCCTCCGCGCTGGACTCCAGTAAAATGCCGCTCACTTTTTTGCCGTCGACCAGCAAGTCGTTCGGCCACTTTATGCCTACGGGCAGTGACGTCACCCTGCGGATTGTACGGCACAGCGCAACCGCGACCAACAGTGTCAATTGAGGAGCGAAATGCAGTGGTATGCGAGGCTTCAACACCAGGCTCATCCATATGCCCTTGCCTTGGGGTGAATGCCATTTGCGGCCCATGCGGCCGCGGCCGGCAGTCTGCTGCTCGGCTACGACCAGCACCCCTTCCTCCGCACCTTGGTCGACCAGCTCATGTGCTTTAATTTGCGTCGAATCTATCTGGTCATAGTACCGGATCTGACGGCCCAGCACTTGGGTACGCAGCCGCGCAAGTAAACCCGGGATGTCTAGTTTATCCGGCGCCTCCAAGAGACGATAGCCTTTGCGCGGCACCGCCTCGAACACATAGCCTTCTTTACGCAGCCGTTCAACATGTTTCCAAATGGCTGTACGGCTGCACTGCAACGTATCGCTCAGTTCTTCGCCGGACACAAAGCCGCCGGCTTTTTGTTCAAACAAACGCAGCAACTGCTTATTTATGTTCATATCAACCGCTTTCCCGCTGCAGTTAGTACAAGCCCGTATATGAAGCATAGTTCGCAGCGTGATCCGTTTGGCTTCACTGGGCTGTGTTTAACGTTTTTGCAATTCGTTCCGCCTCCGCCAACAACGCAGGCTTATCATTAGCAAGGCGCTGCAGAGCTGTCTCGCGCAGCAGGTGCTGCAGCACCTGCGCGACCCACGGACCGGCTGGTTGTCCGATGTGAGACAGCAATTCCTTGCCGCGCACATCAAGCTGGTCGATTCGTTGCACCGGCATTTCCTGCAGCCAATCGGCTCCATGCTGCGAGATCAGCTTGCAGGCTTCCGCGCTTATCCCTGACAGCTGCAGCACTTGCGGCACGCGCCGTGCTAATTCTATAACCGAGCCCAAAGCTGCTGCACCATACTCGAGCGCGGCAAGCTTCCATCCACGTTCAAGCGGTGCAGCCGTCTCCGTCAAGGCCACCGCCTGTGACTCACCGGTGGTCCCCACCGGCTGACCGCCCGCAGCCTGAGCTGAGCGTACGTCAGATTGGCCTGGCTGACCGGCCAGCTCATAGACAGCTGCTACCACTCTGCGAATCTCTTCCACCCGCTGCTTCGCGAAGGTCAGCTTCCGCAACTCCTGCTCAAGCTGAACCGGTGTAACTCGCACAAGCAGATAGAGATACGCCCACTTGACTGCTGGTTCCGGGAGATGTCCCCAACCGGGTGATAGCTGCTCTTGCGGTAGATGCGCGAGCAATAGGGCTTCTTTAGTTAAGGCTAATAGGCGGCTGCATGCAAGCAGTTTAACAGCTCTTTCCGGATTAGCGCCCGCGACCATTCGCTCGAGCTCCATTCTCACCCGTTCCATGGCGATATGGTTAAGCAGCGGCGCCTGAGCCAGCAATGCCGCCCAGGTCTGCTCTTCAATATGCAGCTCAAATTCCGCAGCAAAACGGATGCAGCGAAGCATTCGCAAAGCATCCTCGTGAAACCGTTCTGGGGCCTCACCAACACAGCGCAGCACCTTGTCGTCTATGTCTGCCATACCATTGAACGGATCGATGATTTCCCCTTCTAATGACATGGCCATTGCATTCATCGTGAAGTCACGCCGGCGCAGATCCTCGTACAGGTTATCGATGTACTCCACCTCGGACGGCCGCCGGAAATCCTCATAGCCCGACTCCTTGCGATACGTCGTGACTTCGTATACATGGCCGCCCCAAACGACGGTTACAGTGCCATGCTGCAGCCCCGTGGGGATCGTGTGCGTAAAGAGCTGCTGTACCTGCTCTGGTTTGGCCGAGGTCGCAATATCATAATCTTTCACATTGCGTTTTAACACCATGTCACGGACGCTGCCGCCCACCATATAAGCCTCAAACCCGTGGTCCAGCAATGTTTCAATAATTAACTTTGCTCCGCTCACCAGCGATTTCGTCATTCGGTCACCTTTTAACAATTCACGGGTTTCAATTTTAATTCTTCCGGCAGAGGCCGTTCCAGTACCCGATAATAAATCTCCTCATACTGGCGTGTAATTACATCATTGCAGAACGTGAACCGAGCGCGGTGCAAGCAGGCCTCCCGCATCTTATCGTACAACGGCTGATCGGTAAGCAGCGCTCTTGCGTATTGCGCCATCTGCTCCACATCGCCGATCTCCGCGAGAAATCCACTCTCACCATGCGTGATCAACTCCGGAATACCGCCTGCTCGCGATGCTACAGTCGGTACGCCACAGGCCATCGCTTCCAAGGCGACTAGGCCGAAGCTCTCCTTCTCTGAGGGCAGCAACATCACATCGGACAACGATAATAATTGTGCCACATCATCCTGCTTACCGCAGAACGTGACGCGGTCAAGCAGACCTCTCTCCTTCACTTTACAGAGCACCTTCGACAGCTCAGGACCTTCCCCGACAAACAGCAGTCTCGAAGGGACATCCTCGCTCACTCGAGCGAAAATGTCGACGACATCGGTTACCCGCTTGACCGGACGGAAATTCGAGATATGTATTAGTATTTTCTCATCGGGGTGGGCGAATTCCTTACGCAGAGCCACCACCTCACGAGGGTAATACACACGCTTGTCGACGAAATTGTAGGCCAGGTCTATTGGCTTGTCGATAGCCAGCAGTTTACGAGTCTCTTGGATCAAATCATCCGAGACCGCCGTCACCGCGTCACTCTGATTGATTGCAAACCGTATCAAGTCACTCAGCGATTCATCCTGCGCTAACACGGTGATGTCCGTACCATGCAGAGTGGTCACGACTTTCAACCGGTCGCCTACCATTTGTTTGGCGAGAATGGCACATACCGCATGCGGTATGGCATAGTGCACATGAAGTAAATCAAGGTCCTGCAGCTGGGCCACCTGCGCCAGCTTGCTGGCAAGCGACAGATCATAAGGAGGATACTTGAACACATAGTAGTCGTTTACTTCGACCTCGTGATAAAAAATGTTTTTGTCGAACTTTCCCAAGCGAAACGGCATGCTGTGTGTAATGAAGTGGACTTCGTGGCCTTTTTCGGCGAGCAGTTTGCCTAGCTCCGTTGCCACCACGCCCGATCCGCCCAGAGTCGGGTAACAGGTAATGCCGATCTTCAACCGATCATTCACGCGGCTTCCTCCCTTGTTTTAATGTACGCCCCCGACGTCAAAACAAATCGATTACGTAAGGAAGCTTGCTCACAAACCCTTCCGCATACGAGATCATCCGCTTTTGGCCAAGCATGCGGTCTTTCGCCTCTACGCGTGATAAATATCCTTGATTCAACGGGGTATTGACGAAATCATTATTGGCTCCGGCCGCTTCAAACTGAGTGCGGTACGCTTGCAGTGCCTGCATTTTTTTTGCGTGCACCTCTGTCACATCAACCAATAAATCCGGCTCATACACGTCATTAATGAAATAATAATAGGACTGTTCCACATTGTGTGCTTCCGTATCCGGTTCGTAGCGGCGCAGCTTGGCGTTAAATAATGCCTCCTGCACCAGCTTGCTGCATGCGATGTGATCCGGATGTCTGTCTTCCCAATAAGGTGCGAACACAGCTCGCGGCTTATACTTCCGAATCTCCAGAACAATTTTTTTTATTGCCTCCGGTGTCATATACAACCCTCTATCCGGCAAACCCAGATTGGACCGTACGGCCAATCTTAGTGTTTGCGAGGCTGCCGCCGCTTCCATTTGCCGCAGTTCAACCGTTCCGTTTGATGACATCTCCGCGTAGGTTAGATCGCAAATGCCGACGCGGGAGCCGGCCGAAGTGTGCTTGCAGATGGTGCCCCCCATGCCGATTTCGGCATCGTCCGGGTGCGCGCCAAAAATAAGAATGTCTAACCGCTCGCTCATTCTTCTATGCCCGGCTTATATTTATGTACCAGCTCTCTCCAGGCAAAGTCACCGCGATAGAGCGCCTTTACCAAAATTTCAGCTGTCGCAACATTGGTCGCTACCGGAATGCCCTGCACGTCGCAAAGGCGAAGCAGCGCAGTGATATCAGGCTCATGGGGCTGTGCCATCAGCGGATCACGCAAAAATATAATTAGATCCATTTCATTAGCAGCAACCATAGCACCGATCTGCTGGTCTCCTCCCAGCGGGCCCGACATGAACCGGTGAACCCGCAGCTTGGTGTTTTCCATAATTCGCGTTCCTGTGGTACCCGTTGCAAACAGCTGGTGCCCCTGCTCAAACACCGGCTCATAAGCGATAACAAAATTCACCATCTCGTCCTTTTTGCGGTCATGCGCGATCAAAGCAATATTCATAGTCTCTCACCCAAACTCCTTTATGTTTCTCAGAACGCGGGGGCTTCGAGCGCCGGCTAAACGCACTGCCCGACTCCCTTGCTTCTAATCTATAAAATGCTCGAAACCGTACACAATGCCGGTATATTCCATCACCTTTTGGATGGCCACCTTGACACCCGGCATATATCCGGCCCGATCGTATGAATCATGGCGAATCTTTAATGATTGGCCGAAGGCTCCAAAGATCACCTCTTGCTGTGCAAATACACCCGGCAGCCTAACGCTATGTATTCTGAACCCATTGTATAGCCCACCGCGGGAACCTTCAATAGTTTCTTGCTCCCTGGGGTTTCCTTGCCGCAGCTCTTCCCGATGTTGTGCTATCAATTCCGCCGTTTTCACCGCCGTGCCGGATGGAGCATCCAGCTTTTGGTCACCATGGTATTCGATAATTTCGAGATGAGGAAAATACTTGGCAGCTTGCGCCGCGAATTTCATCATGAGGATGGCGCCGATCGAAAAATTCGGTGCGATCAGTCCTCCGATCCCCTGCTCCTTGCACTGCCTGTCAAAGTGTTCAATATCTTCCGGCGTGAAGCCCGTGGTGCCAATCACCGGACGTACTTTATGCTTGATGGCTAATGCTGTGTTGGCTACGACAGAATGAGGTGTCGTGAAGTCAACCAGCACATCCGGTTTTCCCTCTACGAGTGCAAGCTCCAAGTCTGTGCTCATGGTCACGCCACATGGTTCCAACCCAACAAACCGACCCGCGTCCACTTCAAGCCCGGAAGAATAATTTACCGCTGCCACCAGTTCCAGCTCATCATCATTCAGAACCATTTTTACTACTTCGCGGCCCATTCGTCCGCTTGCTCCTGCTACTGCCACTCGAATTCGACTCATATGTGTGGTCTGTTCCTTTCATCTCTTAACGTTTGGGTAATATATTTTTAGGAGTTCATATGCTGCTTAGCTTTTCTGTAAATTGTCTGAGCAGCGTGATGCCTATTTCATGCTGCGGATCCAACCTGAGCAGTTCTTTCAGCGCTAGCACGGCTTGATCATATTCCCGCAGCCGGTCGTATGCTAATCCAAGCATCAACCAGGCGTCCGTTGACAAGCAGTCAAGCGCCACCGCTTGTTTGAGTGAACTGATCGCTTCCCATAGCCGGGGCTCAGATTCCTCCAAATATTTCTCGGCCTGTTGAATCAGTTCTTTGGCCTGCAAATGCTGCAAGTGATGCCGGTACTGCTCCTCACCCGGTACCAGACGGACAGCGAGGCTCGCGTGCTCCACCGCCGGCTTCAATTTATTGCTTCTCGCGTAAGTGATCGAAAGCTTATGGTGAAAGTCGGCGTTGCACGGGGCGATCGCGATAGCCTGCTCGAACCACTCGACGGCCTGTTCAAAGTCATTCATCAGAATGGACGCGTAAGCCTTCTTGATTTCTTGTTCCCCATCCATATGCCCATCCCTCCCGCAAAAAAGGTGATGGTACAGCATATGTTTACTTCGCTTCCTCGGTGTTCACTTTGGTCCATCTGTCCGCATCCCGTGTGCGGAATTTATGCATTATTTTATCATGCGCTTCCGTCAAATCAATGCCGAGGGAATTGGCGAAGCATATGGTGATAAACAAAATATCTCCCAGCTCCAGCTCAATGGAATTGGCTTCTTCCGAGGGCTTTTTAGGTTTTTCACCGAACTCATGATTGACCTCCCTGGCCAATTCTCCAACTTCTTCGGACATTCGCGCCAGCATGGCCAGCGGGCTGAAATAGCCTTCTTTAAACTGCGATATGTACTGATCTACTTCCAACTGGAGTTCTTGTAGCGATCTCTTTGTCATATGGAGATTGTCACCAACCTATCCGTTTAACCGCCCCAATTGGCGGAATAAACGTAGTGTTAACCTTTCTTATCATGTTAACGCAAACGTGTGGGGATGACAAATTTTTTTTGACACAAAATCAGGCATACTACTTACAGATATCAGTTGACCGACAGCGCATGGCAGTGGACACGAACATGCGAAACGAGAGAACGGGGGTATACTTCTTATGGCATTTCGATTAACCGCAGAAAGATTGCAATCGCTTCCCGCAATCCTGCTAGGAACCGCTATATATGCGTTTGGCCTGCACTTTTTTGTCATCCCGAACCAATTGATGGAGGGTGGTCTTACCGGGGTTGCTCTGCTTTTAAATTATATATTCGGTTTTCCTCCTTCAATCACGACCCTAGTCCTCAATGTGCCGCTGTTTGTTGTGGGTTGGAAAGCGCTCGGCAAAGAGCCGATGTTTTTCACTATTATCGGGACATTTGCGTTATCTTTTTTTCTGTGGCTGATTGAAAGGTTCATCAAAAACGGCTGGCTGACTCCGTTTCATACGGAGCAGGATTTTTTCCTGGCTGCCGCGTACGCGGGAGTGAGCTTGGGCGTTGGATTAGGATTGGTGTTTCGTTACGGAGGCACTACAGGAGGCGTGGATATTATAGCCCGAATCGGCCAGCAGCGTAAGGGTTGGAGTATGGGGCAAGTGATTTTGTTATTTGATGTGTGTGTGATCGGCGCATCACTATTCTTCATTCCGATAGTAAAGATATTGTACACGCTCGTGGCGGTGTTTATCGCAAGCAGGGTAATTGATATCATCATCCAGGGTGCATACGCGGCGCGTGCGTTCACGATCATCACCGACCACGCGGAAGCGATGGTAGCAGCGATCTCACGGGAAACCGACCGGGGGGCTACTATTATCCCCGCAGTCGGAGGTTTTAGCGGAGCGAAAAAAAATGTAGTCTACTGCGTGGTGTATAGGCAGGAGATGAGGAGATTGCGAGATATTACGCGATCCATTGACCCGCATGCGTTTGTGATCATAAATGAAGTTAACGATGTGCTGGGAGAGGGCTTTAGACCGGAATAAGGAAGTTAGGCATCGTCTTTTTTACGGACCGGTACCATCCCCCCGTCCTTTTTCGCAAGACGCCAACCCGCAAAGATGAGAGCCGCTACGATGGCCGATCCGATTGCCACTATCCACAGGATAGGGCTCTGTTCATCGATAATGGGAAGGTAAGCCGTGGCCTCCTGTCTTAAAAACAGCTTATCGATATGCTGCCGCAATTCGGGCAAGACATTGTTGATTTGTGTGAACGGCACCTGCGGTAACTTTGCCTGATTCGAAATAAAGCTGATGAGCGAATCCAGCTTCTCCACATCGCTCGGGTCGCGGTTAATGGCCACACTCGGATGGATAACTGAAATTCTAAGTCCGAGCTGAGCTGCGGCGCTCTGTGCCAGCTTTTTATCATGTGCCGTGGACGCTGCCGACAGGCGTTCAATATCCTCCTGAATAAGCTTATAGTACTGCAGCCACATCGGCTGAGCCTTGTGTGTCAGAGCGTCTGTTGCCAGCCGGATTTGCGCGGCTGAAATTTGTACCGCGTCCGGCGCTAAATTTACCGCGTTGAACACCCGCTTCGCTTCGGTGACGGCAGACGTCAAAGCGTTCATTCCTTCAATAGAAGTTATGCCTGCATAACTGAGCTGCGGTATTTGATCGCCCAACTGCTGTAACACAGCTCGTCCGCCGGCTACATCGCCCTGCATCACTTTTTGGTACATGTCGTCCGCCGTTTGATTTAACATCGCCATTTGCCGCAGCTGCTCCTCACTTGGCTCCGCCACAGCGGGCTCTCGTGCGGATTCACTTATGGCACCGCAGCCTGCCAGCAGACCTGCGCAAATCAGCACTGCCAACAGCATTCCGATCCCTGCCCGCCTTACATAAAAAAACATCGGACATCCCTCCTATACCATCATGGTATGGGGGGATGTCCGCATTTAGACCTGCCGTTTAGTCAGAATGGTGCGCAGCTTCATCATGACGAACGCAATGATTATACTAACAAAGCTCAACTCCACTGTAAACGCGGCTACCATCGACAAATCATCGTTCAGCTCATCCGGAAGCCAAGGATAAACTCCGACCGTATAGTCCATAAAATCGTTCAACAATGTCCATAGTCCAGCGATAATGATCGGCAGTGTGCGATACGTGTACAGGCGCATATACAACAACACCTCAGCCGCCATCCCCAGATGTGACAAGGTTAACATCCACCCCGCCCAGTCAACATGGTCCCCTTGGTACGCGCCGGCCCATATCATGCTCACTGCCCAAATGCCATATTTGAACGAGGTAATCACGGCCAGCGCTTCCACGCAGCCCCGAAACCAATCGGCAGCTTGATGTTGGGCGCGGCCACGATATGAGTCGAGGAGTAGAAAAAGTAGCACTAGTGTAAAAAAGAGGCTCGCCGTGGGGCTGTCCGGCACGAACGGTAAATATGCGGGAGACAGTTCACGGACAGTGAAAACCAACTGATTGCCATACCACATGTATCCATATATTGTGCCAAGTAAATTGACCCAAAATAAGCTCCAAAGCATAAAACGGGTTGCTAAAAACTCTGTTGAAAAGAACGCTCTACTAGTTGTAGGTAACAAGGAAGCTCCTCCCGTCCTGTATTGAAAAAACCTGACCGTACATACGGCCAGGTTCGTACTTTATTGAGATTTTTGCATTCCTAACCATTCTGACAATTTAGTTATGTCCGCATCAGTCAAGCCTTTTTTGATGTTCTCGTCATATTGGGGCTCCATGGTTCCTTGGCCGTTCTTGATGATCCCAAGAATCGAGGCAGCATCGTGCTCATCACCTACGCCGCGCAGTGCTGGGATTCCTGAGGACGGAATTCCTTTAAGATCCGTGCCATGGCATGTTACACATGTCGCTTTCTTGTAGATCTCAGCGCCTGGATCATCAGCGGCCACGATCGCTGGAGCTCCAGCGGGCTTTTTGGCTGCGCCGCCGCCACCGCCCTCGGCTTTGCTCGCGTGCATCTCTTCCTCACGCTTGATGTGTTCCGGTATAATGTTCTTCGACTCCAATTCGTGCTGATAGTGGCTCCAGGATACTACCGTGAGGTATGTACACGCAATCAATGTCAAAATCATCAAGGACGATGCGATCGGACGTCTGTAGAAACGTCTTTCTTTGCCGGTATCAAGGAAAGGAGCAAGCGCAAGGGCGCCGAACATGATCCCCGGTACGATAACGGTACCAAGAACGACAAAGTCATTGGATGCATAAGGATATTTCAACAGCTGGTACAAAAAGAGAAAATACCAGTCAGGCATCGGAATAAACTGTGTGTTGGTCGGATCGGCAGGATAACCGAGAGGAGCTGGCTCAGAGATGACCAGTGTCCAAATGCCGACGAGCACTACAACCGCTACCATCCATTCTTTTAGTAGAAAGTTAGGAATAAATACTTCCGATTTGCCCGGATAAGCTGAGAAATCAGGTTGGGGCAAACGTGAGGTTCTTGCCCGTATACGAGAATCTCCTACATAAACAATTTTTTCGTCAGACTTGTTACTATGTGCCACCAGACGCACCTCCTTGCTTTCTCTTATAGCGGACCGGAAATACCTTGCTTACGAATCATAAAGAAGTGTCCTGCCAACAGTGCCAGCAGTGCACCTGGCAAGAAGAATACGTGTAAAGCAAAGAATCTAGTCAACGTTTGCGCTCCTACGATTTCGCCGCCTTGCAGGAAGGTTTTGATATACTCACCGATATAAGGTGCGGAAGCGGCAATCTTAATACCAACTTGAGTAGCAAAGTAGGCTTTGTTGTCCCACGGCAGCAGGTAGCCGGTGAAACCGAGACCCAACATCACCAGGAAAATCAACACCCCAACAACCCAGTTCATTTCCCGAGGGGCTTTGTAAGAGCCTGTGAAGAACACGCGTAAAGTATGTAAAAACATCATGACAATAACGAGGCTGGCTCCCCAGTGGTGCATACCGCGCACGATCACACCAAACGCTACCTTGTGCTGCAGATAGTCGACACTGGCATATGCGTTGTTGATGTCTGGCACATAATACATCGTCAGGAACATGCCTGATAGAATTTGAATAACTGTAATGAAAAACGTCAAGCCACCAAAGCAATAGACAAATGCGGAAAAATGGTGTGCCGGGTTCACGTGCTCAGGTACTTCATGATCGGCTACATCTCTCCACATCGGCGTGATATCTAGACGTTCATCAATCCAGTTATACATATTTTTAAACATCTGATGTTACGCCTCCTTATTATACCCTTTTGTTCGGACCAAGCTGTCCAACGTACACGAAACCGTTCTCTACCTTCAGGTCATATTGATCCAAAGGCGCTGGTGCAACAGCGAGGCTTTTTCCATCCGCGGTGTAATGCGCGCCATGGCATGGACAGTAATATTGATCCTTAAACTCGGGACTGCCGTTCCAGTTCACCGTACATCCAAGGTGCTTACAGGTTGGATTCAAGGCGAAAATGTTGCCTTCTTTGTCCTTGGAAATCCAAGCTTCCAACTCAGGCTCACTCTCATACCAGCCATCGACCTGGTGCACTTTGAACTTAAAGGATGTTGGTACTTCGGTAATTTTGGCCGCCTCCACAACCTTCACCCATGCCGCTTCGACTTTTGGTTGAAGGACCGGATCTACGGCAAAGCGAAGCATAGGAACAATCATTCCGGCGCCCATAAACGCTCCTGCTCCACCCAGGGTATAGGAGAGAAATTGCCGTCTTGACATCTCGCGACGTCTGACCGGGAATTCTCCCTGATGCTGCGCATCCTGCTTCTTGTGCTCACTCATTCTCGATCTACCCCCTTTTGCCAACATATATCACGTCGTTCGACATTACTTTACAACAATTACTAGGACATAATTAATAATATATTAGGAGTTAGGGTGCGTCAAGAATTTTGGACACCCTTTCAAAACCCGCAAGCCCGTACGTGTGGTAAGTTTTAACTAAATTGTCACATCTGTTTACCGAAACAGAAAATACATATTGTGCATAGATCTGGCAGCGACGCCCCGGTTAACAAACATTTATTCCTGCGTTCTATGAGACCACATATGCTGGAGCTTCCTGGAGATTTGCTGCTGTACTTGTAGCAATGATTTATTTAGCACCTGAGGCGGCAACGCGAATGAGAGATCGGCGCCTACCGTATTTAACGAATGCCCCAGTTCCGCTTTCGCGGTCACCACAACCACAAAAGCAAAGCCGTTGTCCTTCAGTCTCGTACACACCTGCTTTAATAGTGACGAGTCTTCCTCTGGACTTACGAAATGAAATGCGGGATAGGTAAGTATTCTGCCTTTATAAGGAATCTCGAAGCAATCCAGCGCATCTCTAAGATGCTCGAGCGCCTGCGTTGCTTCCCACGGAGCTTCACTGCCTGTTAAGCCAGTCACCGGCAGCAAGCATGTGTCTACGTATGGCCGTAAGCTCTCCCATTCCGATTGGGCTACATCACTGAATTTCATACTCTCTTCCTCCTTTTATCACCTCATCTACTTTAACACAGAAAAAAAGACATATGAACAATGTTCATATGCCCTTTATCCATTTTTATCTTGGCCTAAGGTCCCGGGAGACAAGTTTATCGACTATGCGAGCCTAAGTGATTTGAGTTCTGTGGTGAGGGCAATAAACTTATCCTCGTCCCCCTTGGCAAGAGCCAGATCTATCTCTTCGTACAAAACCTGTTCCTTATACTTGCGTATTGATTCATCCAATACCATTTCTGCAAACAAGCTTAACATCATATCATGGGAAACGTTCATTTTGCCCATAGCACCTACCTCCAAGCCGGGTCATTCTCCAGATTATCGTTATCACCTTGCCAGCATTAAGCTTGCTATTCTTTTGCTGGCGTGTGCTATACGCACCCTTCCAATGTTCGCTGCGATTGCGCTAGAAATCAACTTCTGCTACTTCACGCATCACTCTGGCCAAAGAACCTAATGATAGGGCTCTAGAAGTGAGCTGCTCATTCTCTGCCACCAAAGAATCTGCCCCTGTTAAAGCATATTCATCGACATCGGCGCCGTGAAGTACTGCTGCCCCGATGCTAACGAATGTGCCTCTACCTACTAAGTGGCCTTAATACTAGCTGCATCTCCCTCAGACGCTTCTGCCTCTCAGTTATGAGCGGCTAATTTTTGCCGTCAGGGCCGATCCAATCGGCCTGAATACCGCTGCTAGGACCGATCCAAGGATCGACGATCCCGTGTTGTACCGGATAAGTGCCTTAGCGTTTTTCCATCGGAAGTACGATGAGATCGTCTTCTGCGACATAGGTACCTTGAATGATACTGCTGCCAAGTTTGGTCAACTGAACTACTGCCCCTTTCTCCTCCTTTTCACCGATTCGTAGTAAACCGAGATGCATCATCATCCGCAAGATGCGCTGTTCTAGTATCGAGTCCGGCGTGTCGTAATAGAAAGGACGGACTAACGGGTGTAAAGCTGTATGTATGGAGGCAATGGTGACCCAAGAACGGGTGAGCTTCTCCAGCCAAAAAACAAGAGATTGCAGATTCGGGATGGCCCCTTTATACAACCTTAACCAGAAGCGGTACACTTGAAGCAAATCTTCCTTTTGCCCGCCGTCCAGCCGTTCCTTGCCTTTGCTGCTCAAAGCTAGCACCTGATGATGTTCCGTTATTAAATCGTGGTAGTAACAATAATCGTAGATGAACGAGAAACGGTTGGGATACTCCTTGAACATGCGGCCGTAGCCGAAACGCCACGCCGTCTTCCGCACAGGTTCTTCCTTTACAGACAAACGATTCAATATTTGTTGCAGGTAACGCTTGTACATGTAATGTTCAGCGGTGAGCAGCGTCTCATTGTGGTGCACGAATTCCAGAAAAAAATAGATATCGTCAATAATCAGCTTCTGTTCATCCCGATAAATCTCAGGTTCGTCGGTGAATTCCAACTGCTGCTTCAACTGGTTGCCCAGCGCTTCGCTAAAACGGCGTTTTAAGTCCGCCGGCACTTGGAACACAAAACGTGTGTCCCGGGAATATCCGTTGAACAACCACCCCCGCTGCTTAAACCTGGCGATCATGTCCCGCGGGTTCCATGCCACATTGTCATCCTTGACAAATCGGCTTTGCTGAACCCGCGCAATCAATTCCTCAAGACTGAACGTGCCGCGCTTATCAAAGATAAGAGAGTTTAAGAAACGTATGTCCTCTATCGACAAGTCAGTGACCTGACGCTCGAACACTTCTCTTCGGCTGATCGTAGACAAAATCGATTGGATGAGCTCATTCTTGGAATGCCCATTGCATTCACAGTTGTATGTGACCGCGATCCTTCCCAAATCGTGAATGTCCGCGTAACTCAACATATCAGCTAGATTCATGGCATTGTACCTCCCCGAACTTGCTTAGTACCATTATAGGAAGATACGCTGAATTTAAACGGGGGGCTTGAAAAAACATTTTCCTGCAAAAAAAAGACCCGCGGTATACGCGAGCCTAAGCATCATGTTTGCTCCAAATGCGCGGTGCAATTTAAAAGAAGACATCTCCATGCGGTAATATCGCGCTCCATTACGGTCAGGGAGGTGTTATTGATGTGGGAGGTGAGTGGCTCACCAATCATGAATTCCAATACCGGAGCGATGTAGCCCCCATGGCTCACCAGCAAAATGCGCTTGCCGCCATGCTGTTCCTCAAGCTCCTCTATAAACGTTACCCACCTCTTGAGCAAATCCGCGTCGCTTTCCATCCCCAGATCCAGCTCTCTCCAACTCTCACCCCAGCGGTCGACGCGCTCCTGTAACGTCGTGCCTTCGAGCTCACCGAAACGTCGCTCCCTCAGCCTCGCGTCAACGCCGATAAACGGTATGCCCGTCACATCGGAGATTGTTTGCGCTGTCTGTCTCGCACGTATTAAATCACTGGACACGATACCGTCCCAAGACTCAGATTTGAGACGATTAGCGAGCTCGTGAGCCTGCCTAACTCCAACTTCAGCCAGTTCCGTATCCATCTGCCCTTGCATCCGGCCGGCAAGGTTCCATTCCGTCGTTCCATGCCGTATAAATCCTAAAGTAATCACTGCGCAGCACCGCTTTCCTTAGTTGAATTCAAAAGACCCCGATAACGGGGCCTTAGGCATACTATGATCTTGTCCGGGACAGCCAGTTCATGATCAAAAGCGCCGAGGTGAAACCGATGAGTGACAGGAACAGCAAGTAGTCCTTGTAGGTGTGCACCGATGTGGCCTGATACATAAAAGGCTCATTAAAACCTTGCAAGCTCGCTACAGCGGAAGGCATCGTCCTTATGTTCATCGCTTGCGGCTCGCCGCCGCTAGACGCCGTCACCACTACCGGGTCACCGATGGTGCCAAACACTGAGGGTTCCGGGGCGACAGCTACCGTTGCACCGTGTTGTTCATACGAGACCGAGTACAGAAAGCAAAATACAAACAATGCCAAACAACATGCGGTCACCGCTGCCACTTTTCTCCGGAATTGAGAGGAGAAAGCGTATATTCTCTCAACCACCGGCACTTTCCATGATTCATCTTTGTAAATCCGCTCCATCACGCTTTTTGAAATCGACGTTGGTCTGAGCGGAATTTCATTCTCAGCAACGGATTTAATCAGCGCCGTGCTTTCCAGCCATATCTCGAACTCTGCCGCACAAACTTTACAATGTGTAATATGCTCATCTACAACCTGTCTATTTATATCATGCTCAGGCAAATCCCAATAAATGCCGAGCCGCTCTTGTATGTCATCACATTTCATCCTTGTTTCATCCCTTCATACTCCTCAGAAATCGGATCAAGAAAGTATGGTTCCAGCTGGAGTTTGACGCTTGCGCGCGCTCTAAAGAGCAAGGATTTCACCGAGCTCACCGTTTGCCCAAGAATATTGGCAATTTCCTGATAATCCAGTTGATCATACTCACGCAGAATGAGGGCAGAACGTTGTTTCTCGGGAAGATTATTGATCGCATTGCGAACCATCGAAACTTTCTCATTCCGCAAGGCACTCATCTCCGGCATCGCGTCCGTTCCGGCATGAGGCTCAAGACCGCTTTGATCCAAAGATACGCTAGTGTTCCTGTTTTTGCGCAGTTCACTCAGCACCGTGTTTCTGGCAATCGTATACAGCCACGTAGAAAACGTCGCTTCCACCTCCCGAAAGGAGTGCAGACTGCGATACGCTTTGTAAAACGTCTCATTGCACAAATCCTCCGCCAGCGAGTCCATTTGTGCGCTCTTCAGCATGTGATAAATGAAAGCTAAAATTTTACGTTCATAACGTCGCATTAAATCGTCATATAGCTGGACGTTACCGTCCTTGATCTCTCTGATCAACTGGGAATCGGTCATTCAATACGACCCTCCTTGTGATTCCTAGCTTACTCCCAGCGATACTAAAAAGTTGTACTGGACGGGAGTAAAAAAGTTGCGCAAAAGTGAAAATATTTAGCAAATATTTCTTTAAACTATAACATTCGGTAAAAGAAGCCAAAATTCCTGCTTATGCGACATCTGTCAAAAAGTTTCCAAAAATAGGTCAAGTACCTAGAATAAGTATACTTTTTGATAAAGAAAAAAATAGCTGGCAAATAAAAAAAAACCGCCTTTTCATAAAAGGCGGCTGCACAGTGTGCACATTATTCGGATAGGAGTGGAGAGAAACCATACTGTACTTTTATTATATGTATACGTTTACAAACTGTCAATGTTTTTTTGTAAACGCTTTATACCTTTTTTGGTGCGAAAAAGAACTACACGTGGATAGTGTAGTTCTCTTGTGTAAGCAGTTCAAACGCTCTGTCCATCTGGCGCTCGTCGCGAAACGTTAGTCTCAGCACACCCGGCACATCCTCACGGCTTTCGATGATATGAATATTGCTAAGATTGATGCGGTGGTTGCCCAGCAGCGTTGTGATTTGCCCAATCATTCCCGGATGATCCGGCACATCCACGTAGATCTCGTACACGGATGTCAGCACACCTTTCCGTCGTTCTGGCAAGCTGTTTCGGAATTCACTTGCTTTGGCAAATTGTGCCGCAATGCCTTCGCCATCCCGCTGCTCCAGCAGCTCGATGAATCGTGATACTTCCTTATTCCAATCATGCAGCAGTCTAAGCACCACATCCCTGTTATTGACCAGGATGTCACGCCAAATGACTGGATCGCTCGATGCAATACGCGTAATATCTCGAAAGCCGCCTGCCGCAAGCTGCTGATACAAGCTGTTCGACTCATTGTATCCGGCGATTTGGTTGACCAGCGCCACTGCTATCATATGTGGTAAATGACTGATCGCTCCCACCACTTCGTCATGCACCAGCGGATCAACCTTGATCAACAGAGCACGAGTCCGTTGCAGCAGCTCTACCAGCCGGTCATAAGCGTGCGCAGGCGTTGACGAATCCGGTGTGAGCACGTAAATCGCATTCTCGAATAAGTATGAAGTGGCAGCTTCCACACCCGATTTTTCTTTGCCCGCCATCGGATGTCCGCCGATGAAATGCACATCTTTGAAATTGAGCTTCTTCGCACAAGAGGCGATCGAGGCTTTGGTGCTGCCTACATCGGTAATGACGCAGCCTGGTTTGAGCGGGAGGCCGGACAATTGGATCAAATAATCATCCAAGTTACCGACAGGCACACATAAGAAGATGAAGTCGGCATCCGCTGCCGCCTCCTCCATAGAAGTTGTAGCATGATCTACGACTTGACGTTTAATGTATTTTTCCACCGACTTCGGGTTGTTGGAATGACCTACAACGGTCACGCCCGGCTTGCCCTTGAAGCAGAGCGCCAGGGAACCGCCGATCAAGCCAACGCCAAAGATAGCTATTTTTATCATGAATAGTTTCCTTCTATCTCATTGTGACGTACGACAGGCTCGCCTTTTGTATCTTCAGACGTCTGTGCATGCGCTGAGGCGAGCATCGCAGCGATCATCAGACTCCGACAGCCACTTCGTCCAATACCTGCTCGAGGGCGCCGATGAATTTCTCATTTTGCTCCTGGCTTCCCACTGTCACCCGAATCATAGTTGGCAGTTTCCACCCTGAATCATGACGAATGATAATACCTTTTCTTAGCAACGATTCGAACACCGCAGCACCGGAACGCTGCACATCGACCATGATGAAGTTGCCATGTGCCGGATAGTAAGAGACATTCAAGCGGTCAAGCTCGCCGGTCAAGTACCGGATGCCTTCGGCGTTCGCCTCACGGCAGTCCGTAATAAACTGCTTATCCTGAAGTGCGGCAAGTGCTGCTTTTTGTGCGAAACCAGTAGTGTTGAACGGCTCACGCACCTGATTGATCGAGCGGATAACATCCGGATGACCTATGCCGTAGCCGATCCGCAAAGTAGCCAAACCGTAAATCTTCGAAAATGTACGAAGGATAATCACATTCTTGTATTGGTTAACCAAACCGACACTGTCGGGATATTCGCCGCTCACGTTGTACTCCGCATATGCTTCATCCAACACTACCATCACATGAGGAGGCACCTGCTGCAAGAACTCCGCCACTTCATTGTGTGAATGCATGGTTCCTGTCGGGTTGTTAGGATTGCACAGCCACACAATTTTGGTCCGACCGTTGATAGCTGCAAGCATCGCCGGCAGGTCATGCGCTCCATCCTTCAGAGGCACTTCCACGCAAACTGCGCCTTCGACTTCCGCGTTATGTTTGTACTGTGGAAAGGTAGTCTCTGCCATAATCGTTTGGTCGCCTGGCTCGAAAAAGGCCCGGGCTAGCATCATAATAATTTCGTCGGAGCCCGCGCCGAAAATCACTTGGTTTGTCTCAACGTTAAAATGCTCTGCAATCGCAGCCGTTAATTCCACTGCACCGCCGTCAGGATAAATGCTTGTCTGATCAACATGAGCGATAATCGCTTCTTTGGCTTTCGGCGAGCACCCGAACGGATTCTCGTTGGATGCCAATTTGATTACGTCTGTTAATCCAAGCTCACGCTTCACTTCTTCCATCGGTTTGCCTGGTTTGTAAACCGGCAGGTGGACAATATTTTTTTTAGGCCGCACAATGGTTCACCCCACTCGAATAATTGGTATTTCCCTTTGCGTCTCAATGGTCAATCACTAATCAATTGTCGCACAAAATCATGAATTTGCAAGAGTGCCTGCGTACGCGTTTCTTCCTTTTCAAGCAAAGGCAGCACTTCTTCCACCTGGCGAACCAGTGCGCTGCCGACCACAACCCCCTCGCACAACTGCGAGAATCGTTTGAACTGCTCGTTGGTCGAGACGCCAAAGCCTACAGCAATGGGCAGAGCAGTCGACTGTTTGACGGTGCTAAGAAACTCATTGATGCCGCTGTGAAACTCCGTTCTTGCTCCTGTGACACCCAATGAGGACACGCAGTATACAAAGCCCGCTGCCCGCGATACGATTCGCTTGATCCGGTCGTTCGAGGTGGGAGCAACCAGCGGGATCAAATGAATACCATGACGGCCGGCCAACTCCCGCACCTCGCCGTCCTCTTCCATCGGCAGGTCCGGAATGATCAAACCGCTGATATCGTTGTCTTGAAGCAGCGAAAATATTTTATCCAGCCCGAGCTGCAGTACCGGATTATAGTAAGTGAACAAAATAAAAGGAAGCTCGGAGCCTTCACTTCTTGCCTGCTTCGCAGCTTGCAAACAATCATAGATGGAAATTTGATTATTCTTTAGCGCCCTCATCGAGGAGCGCTGAATGACTGGTCCATCGGCAAGCGGATCGGAGTAAGGGACGCCTAGTTCCACCATACTGGCACCAGCTTTCTCCAACACCTTGATAATCTCGACCGAGGTGCGAACGTCCGGATCGCCGATTGTAAGAAAAGGAATAAACGCCGGTTTGTTCTTCGCCTTCAAGTCGGCGAAAACAGCATCAATGCGATTCATTCGGCGCACCTCCCAAATATTTCATGATTGCCTCCACGTCTTTATCTCCGCGTCCGGACAAACTCACAACGATGACTTCGTCCTTGGCCATAGTTGGAGCGATTTTCATCGTCTGTGCAATGGCATGTGCGCTTTCCAATGCCGGAATAATGCCCTCTGTGCGGCTTAGAAGCTGCAGCGCCTCCAATGCCTCCTGGTCTGTGATCGGATAATATTCCGCACGATTCGCATCTTTCAAATATGAGTGCTCCGGTCCAATGCCGGGGTAATCGAGACCCGCCGAGATCGAGTGAGCCTCTTGAACTTGGCCGTACTGATCCTGCAGCAAATAGCTCATGGAGCCTTGGAATACCCCGTGGCTGCCCTTGGTCATCGTTGCTGCATGCTGCTCGGTCTCAATTCCTCTCCCCGCAGCCTCAGCACCGATCAGACGCACTTTCTCATCGCCAATAAACGGGTAAAAGATGCCGATTGCGTTGCTTCCGCCGCCGACTGCGGCGACAATCGCATTTGGCAGCTGGCCTTCCTGCTCGAGAATCTGCTTGCGGGATTCATCGCCGATCACACGCTGGAAATCCCGAACCATCATAGGATACGGATGGGGTCCCGTTGCAGAGCCGAGGATGTAGAACGTGTCATCGACGTGGCTCACCCAATACCGCAGCGTTTCGTTGCAGGCATCCTTGAGCGTTCTTGTGCCGGATGTGACAGGCACGACCTCCGCGCCTAGAAGATTCATCCGAAACACGTTTAGCTGCTGACGCTTCATGTCCTCTTCGCCCATGAACACTTTGCATTCATAGCCGAGCAAAGCGGCAACAGTGGCCGTGGCTACGCCGTGTTGGCCGGCGCCGGTCTCCGCGATGATTTTCTTTTTGCCCATCCATTTGGCCAGCAGGCCCTGTCCCAATGCATTGTTGATTTTGTGCGCACCGGTGTGGTTCAAATCTTCCCGCTTCAAATAAATTTTCGCCCCGCCCAAATGCGCGGACAGCCGCTCCGCATAAAACAACGACGTAGGTCTGCCGGAGTACCGATGCAGCAGATACTTCAGCTCCTCCTGAAATTTGTCTTGATTCACGTACTTTTTATAGGCGTCTTCCAGTTCAATCAGAGCATTCATCAACGTTTCAGGAACATACCGTCCGCCGAATTTACCGAACCGTCCCTGTTCATCCGGTGCATTGTACATGCTGCTTCACCCTTTCGACAAAGCTGATAATTTTGTTCAAATCCTTTACTCCATCCGTCTCCACACCGCTCGACACGTCTACTCCATCGGGCGCGTAAGCATCAAGAAGCGCACCCACGTTGCCAGCCTGAAGTCCGCCCGCGACAAGCAGTTCAATGCCGTTCGCCCGGCACCACTCCTGATATGGCGGAATAGCGTCCCAAGCGAATGTTTTGCCGGAGCCGCCGCCATACACCGGGTCAAACGTGTCTAACACAATCCCGTCCACCGCGTGGCGATATGGTTCTAAAACTGCGGCTGCCACATCTGCTGTCGCGCATGTGGCCACACTTGACACTTCAGCAGCACCGCTCACTGTGTGAGATCGTTCTCCCGGCGTCCGCCTGTCAGACTCGACTTGCAGCTGCGCTACTGAAACCACTTTCCATACACGTACAGCTGGGAACGCATCTTTCACCCAACGGCACTGTTCCGGGCTTTCCTGCCCGTGCAGTTGTATGACATCTAAAGGCGCCTTTTCCATCACCTCTGTCAGATCGCACTGCGTTGGATTCACGAAGACGCCCACGGTCAATGGCACAGGCATACCGGCTTCTCGTCGCTCAACCAATACCCGTATCATCTCACGCGCCCGCTCCGGCGTCACCTGCCGTTTGCTGGGAGCGAACACGAAACCGATATGGTCGATCGGCAGGTGCAGCACGGCCCTGACCATCTCCGTCTGCTGCAATCCACAAATTTTGACGGTGCTCATGGGTGGTCACTGCTCCTTTGACGTATAGGCGCCCATTAAATCGTGCACAGCTCGCCCAACCACCGGCTGTCGCATGAAGTGTTCGCCGATGAGGACCGCGCGGGCGCCGACAGAATGTAAGTATTCGATCTCTGACGGTTTGGAAATACCGCTCTCGCTTACCACTGTGATACCTTTAGGCATGTGAGTCATAAGCTCCTCGGTCGTTTTTATGTCGGTCACGAATGTGTGGAGGTTGCGGTTATTGATCCCGATCAGGGTCGCATCCAGCTCCAACACGCGGGCCAGCTCTTGTTTGTTATGCACTTCGATTAGAACGTCCAGACCAATGCTTTTGGCGGTCTCCGAAAACTGCTTCAACTGCTGCGTGGTCAAAATCGCGGCAATCAGCAGCACCGCATCGGCCCCAATCAATCGTGCTTCATAGATTTGATGTAAATCGATGGTGAAATCCTTACGAAGGATGGGCAGTGCCACAGATTGTCTCACCTGACTTAAAAATTCATTGGACCCTTGAAAATAGTCCACATCGGTGAGTACCGACAGGCAATCCGCCCCTGCCTCCTCATACGCCTTGGCGAGCTGTACCGGCTCGAAATCTGCACGGATCAATCCCTTGGAAGGCGACGCCTTTTTCACTTCCGCGATGAGCCCCATAGCACGTCTGCGATTGGCGGTCAACGCCCGCTCGAACCCAAGGCATGGGGGGAGCGACACGATTGCTTTTTCCATTTCACTGATTGTAGTGCGTTCTTTTAACGCCTTCACTTCTTGTTGTTTAGTGACTACGATTTTATCAAGAAACATAGCTGAGTTCTCCCGTACATTGGACTAGTTGCTGCAGCTTGGCGGCGGCTTGGCCCGAATCAATCACGTGAGCCGCGTATTTCACGCCTTCCTGTAGGGTGCCGCACTTTCCGGTCACATAGAAGCAAGCGCCGGCATTCGCTAACACAATATCACGACAAGCTCCGGGGGCGCCTCGGAATATATCACGCACGATCTCCGCATTGACCGTGGCATCCCCGCCTACCACCTCTTTCATGTCATATGAGCGCAAGCCGAGTGCGTCCGGGGTTATGTCATAAGTCGTGATATCGCCGTTTTTCAATTCGGTGACCTGCGTGGCATCTGAAATGCTGATCTCGTCCAAACCGTCGTAGCTGGCTACGACAAGGGACCTTTTCACATTCAATGCCTGCATCACATAGGCGATCGTCTCCGTTTTTGCACGGTCGAAGATTCCCAGCACCTGGCGATCAGCACCCGCTGGATTGGTCAACGGTCCGAGCAGATTGAAAACGGTGCGGATCCCCAACTCCTTGCGTGGCACCGCCGCATGCTTCATTGATTGGTGATACAACTGCGCGAACATAAAGCAGATGCCCACTTCACTTAAGCATTGCGCTGCCTGAGCCTGATTCAACCCAATGTTGACGCCCAGGGCTTCCAGTACATCGGCGCTACCGCTCTTGCTCGACATAGCCCGGTTACCATGCTTTGCCACCCGTAATCCGCCGGCAGCCGCAACGATGGCCGCCGTGGTCGAGATATTAAACGTGTTCGCCCCATCGCCGCCGGTACCGCATGTATCCAGCAAATCGCGTTGCTCCGTGTGGACACGGTTGGCCCGCGCCCGCATCGCCTCGGCAAAGCCTGTGATCTCCTCGATCGTTTCCCCCTTCATGCGCAGTACGGTCAACAGACCGCCGATCTGCACTGGCGTCACCAGACCGTCCATCATGTCGGCCATCACACCTCTAGCCTCTGCGCGTGTCAAATGTTGGGCGGCGATCACCTTCTGAATCGCCTGTTGAACGCTCAGCTTCGTTTCCATGCCAACTGCCTCCCCCAAGATCAAGTAAGCTATAACAAAATCTTATCATTGATAATAATCATGGTTAATCACCGCATGCGCATACGGTCTCGGCGCGAAAACCAGTTCAGCGGTACGAATCGCCTTCAGCATCCCCTTCGCCTTATTCACCGTCTCCTCATACTCTTTTTCTGGAACGGAATCCCATACAATACCAGCTCCCGCTTGAACGTAAGCTTTACCGTGCTTGAATATGATCGTGCGAATCGTAATACACGAGTCCATATTTCCCGAAAAACCCAAATATCCGATTGCACCGGCATAAGCTCCGCGCGCTTCATTTTCCAGTTCTGCTATAATCTCCATTGCCCTCAGCTTCGGTGCGCCGGAGACAGTCCCGGCTGGCAGACACGAAATAAAAGCGTCAAAGAAATCCTTATCCTTCGCGATTTTGCCCGAGACGTTGGACACGATGTGCATAACGTGAGAATAGCGGACGACCTCCATCAATTTATCACAATGCACCGTGCCGAATTCCGATACCCGCCCAATGTCGTTGCGGCCCAGATCAACCAGCATTAAATGTTCCGCTCTTTCCTTTTCGTCCGCCAACAATTCCTTCTCCAGCGCCTCATCCTCTTCCTCAGTCTTTCCGCGAGGACGCGTGCCTGCGATCGGCATGGTCTCCACCTTCTCATCTTCGACCCGCACGAGCAGCTCGGGAGATGTGCCCACAATGACTTCATCATCCATTTTCAAGCAGTACATGTACGGGGAAGGATTCATGGTGCGTAAAATCCGATACACATGCAGTGGAGAGACATCCGTCTCAATCGCAAAACGCTGTGACAGCACTACCTGAAAAATATCGCCTGCACGAATGTACTCCTTAGCCCGTTCCACGTTCGCGATGTATTGCTCCTTCGTAACATTGGACTGAATATCATCGAGCTCCACGTCATCCGGAATCTGCTGGTGTGATATGGACAGTGCCGGCAGCGGACGCTTCAGCCGCTCAATGGTTGCCTCAATTTTTGCACAGGTGGCTTCGTATGCAGCTGCGATCTGTGCATCTGTGCCGTGGTCCGGCACATGGACGTTCGCAATTACCTTCAGCTGCTGTTTAAAATGATCGAATACGATCACTTGATCGCAGAACATGAACTGGATATCATTCATCTGCAGATCGTCTACGCTGTGGGCAGGAAGCTTTTCATAATATTGCAGCAAATCGTACCCGAAAAAACCTACTGCTCCGCCTGTGAATCTTGGCAAATCCGGCAGGGCAGGGCTGGTGTAACTGCGCAGATAGCCTTTCAACACGTCGATCGGTTTCTCAGCCGACCGTTTAGTCCCAGTCTGGGTTTCTATCGTGGTCACACCGTGCTTTGCCGTAATCATCAGAAACGGATCCGTCCCAATGAAGGAATAGCGCGCCCATTTTAAACCACCTTCCACGCTTTCCAGCAGAAACGCCCGGTTCTCCTGATAAAAGTGCTGGAATACCCGGATGGGGGTTTCCGTATCGGCCATCAAAGTACGCATCACAGGGATCAAATTGTACTGCTTTGACAGACGAATAACTTCCTTAGCTTCCGGCGTATACATGGTTCACTCTCTCCTCTACTCAGCTCAATTGATCTTAACCAGCTTGGTTCGCGCGTATAAAATAAAAAAACCTCTACGTCAAAGTAGAGGTGGTTTGGCAGATGATCATTACCGTAGACTCCCGCGCCGAAAAAATGGCAATATCAAATAAATATCAGCAAGCACAACGATGGCTTGCACGGGACGTCGGTGTTACACTCGGCTCATCTCTACTCTGCTCTGGTCCAACTACTCTGCTCTGCTCAGACGATCTTGCTTTCAACTACTACAACTATACAATTGAACTTATGCTTTTGTCAATTTCGAAAGATCAGGACGGAGACGCATTGCCTCTTTTTGATACACATGCACAATCTCATGCTGCTGCTTCTCTGTGTTCACCATCACCATTAAACGAATGCACTTCGGAAGACTGCCCTCAACAGGCACTTCCAGAGCACACATGAGCGGGACCAGTTCCCAGCCGGCCATCGCACGAATCGCGCGCGCGGGGAAGGTAGCGGTTATATCGTGAGTTACTGTCACGAACACACTGGCAATTTCCTCAGGCACAATACCATTGTCTGCAATAATTTGATTTAAAAGCTCCGTCGTTGCCGATAAAATTTCATTTTCCTCATCGTGCTCAACTGTGGTTGCGCCGCGTATACCCCGAACGAACATGGACTCAGGCCTCCTGTTTCAATTCATCCACGACGTCTCTCACCCACGCCGCGGACACATTTTTATTAATTTCCACCTTGCCTATAGCCGTAGGCACGATGAACACCATATTACCTTCGGAAAACTTCTTATCGTGCATCATCGCGCTCATTATGGCATCGGTGTCAAGATGAGCCGGCAGCCTGGTCGGCAGGCCGAATGCCTGCAGAATGCGTTTGGTGGCGGTGTAGATATGCTCGGAATAGCCGAGCTTTACCGCTAGTTTTGCGGAGCCCATCATACCGATGGAGATCGCTTCTCCATGCAGCAGCTCATTGTACTGAGCGACAGCTTCCAGCGCGTGGCCAATTGTATGCCCAAGATTGAGAATAGCACGCAGACCATTTTCTTTCTCGTCCTGAGACACTACGATAGACTTCACTTTGCACCCTTGATATAAGCCGTGTTCCAAAGCCGCTGCATCAAGGGAAACCAGCTTTTGCGCGTTCTCTTCCAGCCAAGTGGTGAATTCGGCATCCCAAATCAAACCATGCTTAACCATCTCCGCTAGACCTGCCCGAACCTCACGGTCCGGTAAGGTTTGGAGTGTGGACGTATCATACAGAACCATTTCGGGTTGATGAAATGCTCCGATGATATTCTTTGCCAACGGGTGGTTGACGGCTACCTTGCCCCCGACGCTGCTGTCATGCGCCAAAATTGTGGTTGGTATCTGCACGAACCGAATGCCCCGCATGTAGCTGGCGGCCACAAATCCGGCGAGGTCTCCAACGACCCCGCCACCCAGCGCGATGACAGTGGACTTTCGGTCCAGTCCCGCCTGCAGAGCTGCTGTGACCACCTCTTCCAGAACGCGCAGCGATTTGGATCTCTCTCCAGCGGCCACCGTATACGAAACGGTCGAATAACCGGTCTTCTCCAACGTATCGGATACCTTCGACAGATGCCGCTTGGCCACATGTTCATCCGTAACGATCAGCAAGGGCGAGCCTTTGCCTATCCCATGCTTCACAAACAGTTCACCGGCCTGCGCCAAAATGCCATGCCCGATATAAATAGGATAAGACCGTTCACCTAAATCTACTGTTAGCTCTCTCATGCGAATCATGTCCCCCACTCTTTGAGAGACGGCCAGAAAACCGAGTTTGACCATCCGTATTAGTAATTTTTAACCTGCTCCAAATAGCTCTCATAATTTCTGCGGATCTCTTCTATCGAATCACCGCCGAATTTCTCCAAAAATGCATTGGCCACTTCCCATGCCACGACATTCTCAAGAATTACGCCGGCAGCGGGTACCGCACATGTATCGGAACGCTCCACCTGAGCGGTGAACGCCTCTTTGGAATCGATGTCAACGCTTTGTAGTGCTTTATACAACGTAGAGATAGGCTTCATCACCCCGCGCACTACGATCGGCTCACCGGTTGTCATGCCGCCTTCCAAGCCGCCTGCCCGGTTTGTCGATCGGTAAAAACCGCGGCCTTCCTCATACATGATCTCGTCGTGCACCTTGGAGCCTCTGAGCTCCGCTGCTTCAAAGCCGATACCAATCTCGCATCCTTTGAATGCCTGAATGGATAGAACGGCTTGTGCGATGCGTCCGTCCAGCTTGCGATCCCACTGCACGTGACTGCCTAGTCCAACGGGAACGCCTTCAATGATACATTCCACGATGCCGCCCAGCGTATCGCCATCCTCTTTCGCAGCATCAATAGCAGAAATCATGCGGGCTTCGGCGTCTTTGTCCGTCACACGCAGCGGAGATTCCTCTGTAATACGGATCAGTTCGTCCATGGGCATCTCTTTACGCTGAACGGCGACATCTCCGATGCGGATCACTTGACCGGCAACCTTAATCCCGAACGCGGCAAGCAATTGACGTGCTACGGCGCCTGTTGCAACACGCATAGTGGTTTCTCTGGCACTGGAGCGCTCGAGAATATTACGCAAATCCTTCTGATTGTATTTCAACCCGCCGTTCAAGTCTGCGTGACCAGGCCGAGGGCGGTTTACTCTCCGTTTTGTTTCGTCATTGCCCTCAATTGGCTCAATATTCATCACGGACGTCCAATGCTTCCAGTCGTTGTTTTCGACGAGCAAAGCGATTGGCGCTCCGGTGGTTTTCCCATGTCTAACGCCACCCACAAATTTGGCGGTGTCCTTCTCAATTTGCATACGACGGCCGCGCCCATAGCCCTTCTGACGACGAGCTAGTTGAAAATTCACTTCTTCAAAATCAATGGTCACATTGCTTGGAAACCCTTCGATGATTCCTGTCAGCTGCGGACCATGCGTTTCCCCTGCCGTCAAATATCTCACTTACGTTGTCCCCTTTCGTCCTATCCCAAAAAAACGCAGTTGCTGCCGAAACTAGCAGCACTTTAACGCTTTTATGTACTAATCTTCTGCTAATTATAGTATAGGCGTCACCGTTTGACAAGAAACCGTAACACAAAAAAGACACACCGTGCAGCTATCCAAGCTGTGGTGCATCCTTAAGTGTAAAATGATTAGATCTGCTGAGGAGGCATCAAGAGGTGATGGAATGCTTCTTTGCCGTGTGGGATATGTCAACTTGCTCGTCCTCGTTCACCAAGCCCATCACTTTCAAAGAGTCGATACCCAAAATTTGCGCACATTCATGGATGGAGATGATACCCCTGCGATATGCGGCGATCACTTTACGTTTGTCCACCCTGGCCCCTCCTAAGTATAAATTCCAGACCAGCTCTACGTTCCGGCCATGAGCAGTCACACATTAAGTATGGGGAATAATGGAAAATAAAATACATTGCAAGGGACATCATGCTTGCTTACGGTAAAAGAACGTTTCCGCCGGCTCCAGTTTATATTGTGTGGGAGAGAAAATTTGCTCTGTGCTGCCTACGAACAGAATGCCGCCCGGCTTCAACGCCTTTGCAAATTTATGATACAGTAATTGCTTGGCTTCCTCGGTAAAATAAATCATTACGTTCCGGCAGATGATTAAATCGAACTGGGTGTCGAATGTATCCGTCAACAAATTTTGCTTCTGAAACCGAATCCCTTTTTTGAGTTGATCGGACACCAAATAAGTTAAATTTTCTTGCTTGTAATACTTTGACAAATAATTTCTGGGCACATCCCTAATCGCACGATCCGAATAGATACCCTGTTTGGCTTTTCCCAGAGCTCCGTCATCGATGTCTGTAGCCAGCAGTTGGGCGTCCTTCAGCGCGCCCAGCTCAGCCAGGATCATGGCCAGCGTGTACGGCTCCTCCCCGGTAGAACAAGCGGCGCTCCAGCATTTCAACTTGCGGCTTTTATGCAGCATCTCCGGCAAAAACGTCTTTTCCAACACCTGCCAGCGATTTGCATTGCGCCAGAACTCGGACACGTTGATGGTCATTCTATCCAGAAACTCGTAAAACAGTTCCTTGTCCTTTGTCATAGCATCGAAAAAGGAGACGAACGTGGTATATCCTTTTTTCATCCGAAGAGTGGTCAGACGGCGTTTCATTTGAGCTTCCTTGTATTGCGCTAAGTCGATGCATGTATAATCCTTGATTTTTTTAATGAAGAGTAGAAAATCCTGATCTTCCATGCTTTCATCGCCACCTAAATCCACGTTTGTATCGCTTTGTTGTATGTAACCAGTTCATCGGTGCCGAAAAAATTTGCAATTTCTCGGCTGGCACTTTCAGGGGAATCCGAGCCGTGTATGAGATTGAAATTCGTATGAGCCGCATAATCTCCCCGAATTGTCCCGGGCGCAGCGTCCAAAGGACTGGTACGGCCTATCATTTGCCGTGATAGGGCTATGACGTCGTCTCCCTGCCATACCATCGCAAATACCGGACCCGATGTGATAAACGCAACAAGTTTTTCATAAAAATCTTTGCCATGATGTTCCTGATAATGCGTTTCGGCCTGCTGTTTGGTGATTTGGACAAATTTCGCACCCACCAGCTGAAGACCTTTCCGCTCGAACCTTTGCACGATCTCTCCAATCAGTCCGCGCTGCACCCCATCCGGCTTAACCATTACAAAAGTGCGTTCCATGATACATTCCCCCTCATTGTTATAATATGATGCCATTATAAACCTTGTCTAGTAAGACCTGTCACCGATAAAATGAGCGATGCCGGTGAAATCCTTTTTTGCCTGGATGTCCGGCAATCGGTCTAACGCTGCTATTGCTTTATCAACGTATCGGGATGCTAGCGCCTCCGCCCGACGGACCGCGCCGCTGCTAAGGAGAGCTTGGATAAAATCTCTGATATCGGTTTGTCCGTTCATCTCCTGAATGCGCTGGATCTCCTGGAGCAGACGAGGACGCAGTCTCTCGTTCTGCAGTGCGTAAATGACCGGTATAGTAATGTTACCCTGGCGTATATCGCTGCCCGGCGGCTTGCCTATCTCCTTCTCCGTACCGCATAGATCAAGCAGATCATCCCGAATTTGGAACGCCATGCCTACGTTGTAGCCAAACGCATATAGGCTTCTGGCGACCGCCTCGCTAGCTCCGGACGCTATTCCACCAAGCTGACAGCTGATTGCGATCAGAAGCGCCGTTTTGCGCCTAATTCGGAGAAGATAATCCCTGACGCTTTGTTCCGTATTGAAAAACAAGCGTATTTGTTCCATCTCTCCGATACTCATCTCCACAATCGCCTTTGACATGATTTGATGAATGGCGGGATTGGACATTTGCGTGACAACACTTAACGCTTTCGCAAATATGTAATCTCCCGTATACATCGCGATCCGGTTATCCCATTTGGACTTGACCGTGGGCTGCCCCCGCCTCGTCGCGGCGTCATCTATCACATCATCATGTACCAATGAAGCCATATGAATAAGCTCAAGCGGGATGGCAACATGTTTGATGCGCTCGAGATCATAAGTGCCGAACTTCGCGCCAAGAAGCACAAACACGGGACGAATCCGCTTACCGCCAGCCTTCAGCAGATGCAGAGAGGTCTCCCGCAGCAGCACATTGTCGCAGTCGATGCTTCGTTCCAATTCTTTCTCTATGTAAGAAATATCCTTTTTCATTTTGGCATACAAATCGATCAGTTTCATTCTGTCACCTGTGTCACAGTTTTGTCATTCCCATCATTGCATAGGCGCCTTTATAGCGATAGGAGCCGGGCTCCCGGGTGAGCTGCCCCCCTACTACCACTCCCGATCGAATCAGAAGGACGGTTGCGGCAGTGCAATCACTGCGGCTGATTTGGATCGGTTGTTCCGTGCTGCGCATCCGGCATACCCCATCTTTTGTATAATTCGTGTTCCACACCTATACTATCCAACACTTTGCCTACCAGGAAATCAACCATATCCGACACGGTTTGCGGACCTTGATAAAAAGCCGGCATAGCTGGAATGATGCGAACTCCCATTCGAGCGAGCTTGAGCATATTCTCCAAATGTATGGCATGCAGTGGAGTTTCCCGCGGCACGATGATGAGCGGACGACCTTCTTTCAGCATCACATCCGCCGTACGCTCGAGTAAATTATCGGAAGCACCGTGCGCGATGCCGGACAAGGTTCCCATTGAACACGGAATAATAATCATGCCCCGAGTCTGAAAAGAGCCGCTAGCCGTACTTGCTCCGATGTCTTGAATGGGATGATACCGCAATGTACCAGGCGCGGATCCGAACTGAGCGTCCAGCGTTTCTTTGCGTCGAGCCGCGTCCCAGCCGAGCTCCTCTTTCAGCACCCGCCAGCCGGCGTCTGTCACAAGCAGATGAATATCTTCTCCTTGCGAAAGAAGATATAGACACAGCCGCACGCCATACGCCGCACCGCTTGCTCCGGTAATTCCAACCACCCAGGGCTTGTTCATTTGCTCAACACCACCAAATCGACCAGGGTAAAAAGAAACACGACCGCGCTCAACACGCTGTTTAGAGTGAAGAAGGCTGTGTTTAACCTGCTTAAATTGTGCGGCGTGACAATTTTGTGCTGGTAAAACAAAAGCACAGTAGCAATCACAATGCCAACCAGGTACAGCCAGCTTAAATTCGCCAAGTAAAATAAAGTAAACAATCCGACAGCGGTTACGGCGTGAAACCATCTGGCAGTTTGCAGCGCGCGAGCCACACCAAACCGCTGCGGAATCGAGTGAAGACCTTCCTCACGGTCAAACTCCACGTCTTGACAAGCGTAGATCACATCAAAGCCTGCAACCCAAAGGGAGACGGATATATAAAACACGATTGCCGCCAACGATATGTCATCCGTGACAGCCACCCAGCCGCCCAGCGGGGCAAGTCCGATCGTCATGCCCAGGATGATATGGCAAGCCCACGTGAATCTTTTCGTATAAGAATAAAAAACAAGGAGAAATACTGCAATCGGCAGCAGTTTCATCGACAACAGGCTTAAGTTCCAGGTAGCCCAAAATAATAATGTGAATGAAATCACAATAAAAATGATAGCTGCGTTAGAAGAAATCAAGCCGGCCGGGATGGCTCTGACGGCGGTACGTGGGTTCCGTGCATCGTACAGTTTGTCTATTACACGGTTCAAGCCCATCGCAGCGCTGCGGGCACCGAACATAGCCATAATGATCCACCCTATCTGCGCCCAGCCAGGCAGTTCGCTGGTCACCACCATGGAACCGACCAACGCACCCATAAATGCGAACGGCAGAGCAAACAACGTATGCTCAAATTTTATCATTTCCAAAAAAATTTTGGACTTTCTCAATAGCACGTCGACTCCAACTCCATTCCGTTACTCCGCTTCCTGCTTCTTCATACCGATATGAACTGCGGCGATACCTCCGGTGAGCGGATAAGCTTGCACATGGGTGAGCCCTGTCTGTCTGAAAATGTCGGCCAGCTGCTTATGATCCGGAAAGTTGATCAACGACTCGGGCAGCCATTTGTACTGCTCATATCGTTTCGCAATCACTTTGCCCAGCAGCGGCAAAATGTTTCGAAAATAAAAATAGTACAGCGCTTTGAACGGCTGCCAGGTTGGCTTGGACAGCTCCAACGAAACCACCATACCGCCAGGTTTCACAACTCTCTGCATTTCCTCGATGACTGTCACCAGATCAGGTACATTCCGCAGCGCGAACCCGATCGTCGCATAATCAAATGTATTATCGTCATAAGGAAGCTGCATGGCATTGCCGCGTATTAATGTGATCTGTTTGTCCAAGCCCTTTTCCCGGACTTTTACTGCACCGTGATCGAGCATATTCTGACTGAAATCCAGACCAACGATCCTGCCTGTGCCGCTGTGCGTCGCCAAATCGATCGTCCAATCGCAGGTGCCGCAGCAAAGGTCAATCGCAGTGCTGTCCCGTGCTATTTTCATTTTATTCATGGTGAACTTCCGCCACGCCTTATGCCGGCGAAAGCTCAAAACGTCATTCATAAAATCATACTTGGGCGCGATGTTTTCAAAAACAGAGTGAACAAATTCTTCCTTCGACTTCGTCTGCTGCATATCTGCATTCACCTCAAATTTCTTCCGACGCTTTAGGCCTCGATAGGTATAACTTGAACGGCTCTCCGACTAGGAGAAGTTCTTTGCCCAGCTCCTTCGGTTCCAGCGATTGCAGGTATTCCTGCAATTGTTTCACAGCGGCGTCAAGCATTTGGTACAATTGTGTCGTCACTTTATATTTCAGCCACATGGCACGGATTTTGCTTGGATCGGGATCGTCCAGCTGAAGATGCCTCCGCTCTTCCTTCGTCGCCTGCTGAAAAACATGCCAAAACCCCCAGCTTTCCCGATGCTGCTGCACTTTTTCCGATTTGGATATCTCCAGAAGCAGCACCTCACAGCATGTGAAGAGCTGCAATATTTCCGACCATTTACGGCGTACCGTGCCCTCCATAAGTTTAGAAAATGCCAGATACAGCTGTGTCTTGACTTCAACGGACTGCTTTATGTAATCTTCTGCCGATAGCTTCAACTGTTTCATCAATTGATACAAGTTGATCTTCAGCCGGTTCACGTCACAAATAGCCCGTGAAATGACGCCGATTAATTCGATTTGCCCTGCATGGGCGAGCAAAAAGTAAAAGCGGCTGCTAAAATAGTCACCCGCGAGCACTTTTAACTGTCGGGATCTCGCCGCTCGCATTTCCTTAGCTTGGTTCGTCACGCTGACCATATCATGCGTATCCAATCCGATTTGGACCAATGAAGTGACCAAGCCAAATAACTCACTATGGCCGGAAAGCGTGCTGTGTTTACTCAAAAATGCATACAACAGCCTGGTGCGAAATTCCGGAAACAACGGCAACTCGGTATGTTTTTGGATCATATCATATTCTATGTATTTTTTGGCCATTTCCGGAATCCGATAACAATTCATAATTAGCCTCCGAACGGGTGAGAAGAATAGCGTGAACATATCTAAATTATTATATCATAACCGCTGCCGAGACGCATAATCCGAGCTAACTTTTTATGTCGAAAAGCTCCCTCCATAGCGGAGTATACGTCATGCGCAAGCTCGACTGCAGATACTGCTCCATTTCCCTAGGAGTCAGTTGGTCGGCGTCCGCACCACTGCGCTCCCACTTGTCGCGTGCGGCATCTGCCGCAAGAAGTAATGTCGGGCCGGTTCTGCCCGTGGAACCGTTCAATACCCGAATCAAAACCTGATTGATATTCGTGGAACGGCGAAACAGTGTTTGTGTGATCATATGCACATCTCCCATGATTTCTTCTTTTGTCGAAGAAGACGAGGCGAGTACGTCGACAGATACGATGGCGTGGGTCACTTCTACCCTGCGGATGCGCTCATTCAGCCGCATGCCACTCATCACATCCACAATATTGGCGTCCGAAACGGATTCAGCTTTAGCCGCGCGATACAAAGGCGACGTCGCTCCATTCTCCAATCGGGGCAGATATGAAAGCAGCATAGCCACGCCTACGGATAACAGCAGTGTGACAAGAAACCGGGGCAACCATTGCATCGGACAATTCCTCCTCCACACATTCTGTGAATGCTTGACCGAAATCCGTGCTCTTTTCATTCTACAACGAAAAAAAGCAGGCTATGCCTGCCATACTGAAATTTATTCCTCCGTGTCCAGCACCCCATGCTTCGTCATCACGATCGCTTTGCCTCTGATCTTCACAGCCGACGTGTGCGCTGTAAACTGGGCTAGCATCACTTCACCCTTGTCCAACTTTTCAGTGTGGTGAAATTTCGTGTCGTGGCCGCGGGTCAAACCGATGACTTGGACCCCGTTTTCCTTGGCTTTTATAACAAAATAATCACCCTGCGTAGGGTTTTGGTTCGCATCCATCATTCTCTTCCTTCCCGGATAAGTCTAGCCTGCTACTAGTATGATGCAGAAAAATAGAGGTGATGTCAATCATATCTCCGCTAAAACAAAAAGCAAACTCCTGGACCGTCAGGCAGCGTCCCGACACAAAAAATGTTGTCCTTTTCTCTCGTAGTAAACGAAATATGGTAAATCACGTCGAGGAAAGACGACACTAGGCAGGAGATTGGTCGGCCTTTTATGCAGATAGCAAAAAACCACCCTCCTTGACTATCTGAAGTACACACAACAAGAAGGATGGCCCTTGACTGGGAAAGAAAATTCAACGCGGACAACCGCGGCATAGATATGTATGGTCGGAGTAACACGATTCGAACGTGCGACCTCACCCACCCCAAGGGTGCGCGCTACCAGGCTGCGCCATACCCCGATACGTACTTATTATAAAATCAAACGGGCTGTCTTGTAAAGTGCCGGGCTAAATAAAGCACCCAAATCGGCAGCGATTCAGGTGCTTGGTTTAACTGGAGTTATTTGATATGTAGAAAAAACTGAGTTCTACTGAATTCCTTCTTTCAGGGCCTTACCCGGTTTGAAAGCGGGAATTTTGCTGGAAGGGATATCGATCTCTTCGCCAGTCTGCGGGTTACGTCCTTTTCGAGCGGAACGTTCACGAACTTCAAAGTTTCCGAATCCTACGAGCTGCACTTTATCACCGGATTGCAGCGCTTCGGAGATTGCTTCAAATACAGCCTCTACCGCTTTAGTCGCGTCCTTCTTGGACAGTTCGCTAGTTTCTGCAACCTTGTTGATCAATTCAGATTTATTCATGCCATTCACCTCCCCCCAACATGTATCATATTACCCTTTGTTTACCGAATTGTTTAAAATTATACATATAATTCAGGGAAAACAAGCAAACAAGACCATATTAATATACCAAAGCCTGTTTTTCAAGTGAAAATGCAAAAAATGCACCCAGGGAGTGCATTTTTGCCCGAAATTGTGACAACAATCATAAGATAATGGCGATCAATCCACCAGAGCCTTCGTTGATGATTCGGCCCAGTGTTTCCTGCAATTTGTAGCGCGCGTTGTCCGGCATCATCGCCAATTTGCCCTGTATCCCTTCACGCACGATCGAGTGCAAGGATCTGCCGAAAATGTCGGATTCCCAAATTTTTAGCGGGTTATCCTCGAAGTCTTGCATCAGATAACGGACCAGCTCTTCGCTCTGCTTCTCAGTACCTATGATCGGAGAGAACTCGGATTCGACATCGACGCGAATCATGTGGACGGAAGGCGCTGTAGCTTTCAGCCGCACGCCGAAACGTGAGCCCTGGCGAATCAGTTCCGGCTCATCCAAGGCCATCTCCTCCAAAGTCGGTGGAGCAATACCATAGCCTGTCGTTTTCACCATCTCCAATGCTTCGGCGAAGTGATCGTACTCACGTTTGGCGTGGCTGAATTCCTGCATCAGCTGCAGTAGATGATCCTTGCCCCGGATTTCAACCCCCACAACCTCCATCAGGATACGATCGTAGAGCTCATCCGGCGCATACAGGTCGATTTCGGCGACACCTTGCCCCATGTGCATGCCAGCTAGCGAAGCTTTGTCAATGAACTCATATTCCTCAAAATGGGACACGACACGGTCAACATCGCGCAATCTGCGGATGTCCTGTACCGTCTCACGAACAGAGTTTTCAAAATGCGAGCGCAGCCAGTGGCTATCCTCAAGCACCATTACCCAGCTCGGCAGATTCACATTTACTTCATGAACCGGAAACTCGTACAGTACTTCACGCAGTACGGCGGTCATATCGTCGTCATCCATGTTAGCAACACTCATGGCTACTACTGGAATGTCATGCTGTGCCTGGAGTGAACTGCGGAGCTCCTGCGCGATCTCACCGTTTGGTTTGGTCGAGTTGACGATCACGATAAATGGCTTACCGACTTCCTTCAGCTCATTAATTATTCTCGTCTCTGCTTCGACATAAGATTCACGAGGAATTTCCGCAATTGTGCCATCGGTGGTCACGACCACTCCCAATGTAGCATGCTCCTGAATGACCTTTCTGGTACCGATTTCAGCCGCTTCCTGGAACGGGATGGCTTCTTCAAACCAGGGCGTGTTGATCATACGGGGACCGTTTTCATCCTCGTATCCTTTGGCGCCATCTATCACATAGCCGACACAGTCGACCAAACGCACATTCACGTCCAGCCCCTCCGCGACATGCAGCTGTACCGCAGTATTCGGCACAAACTTCGGCTCAGTAGTCATGATCGTGCGGCCCGCTGCACTTTGCGGCAACTCGTCCGTAGCTCGCGCGCGGTCTGCCTCATTTTGAATATTAGGAAGCACGACGGATTCCATAAAACGTTTGATAAACGTTGATTTTCCCGTACGAACCGCTCCAACGACCCCAAGGTAAATATCCCCGCCAGTACGCTCTGCAATGTCCTTAAAGATATCTACTTTTTCCAATGAGAATCCCTCCTACAGGTGGTTTAAGACGAAACACGTACACACTACTAATGGATTAGTAAAATATATGTACTGGCTGGCAGATTATGCTGAATTGTTCAGAGAATTGATATGTAATCACTCCCTGCTCGAGTCGGCTTCCGCAGCCGCGCCAATGATCTCTAAGTGAATATATGAAGAACACAGGAGGGATATGCTAGAAGCAACAAAAAAACCTCTATGCCAGAACGGTTCATAGAGGTTCACAGTTGAGACGATGCGGATGGGATAGGAGGCTTGTACGCAAGGGGAGCCCTTCGGATACTATCGCTCCGCTAGAGCAACCGGCACCGGCTCTCCGTTTAACCAATGATAGGGGTATGAGCGCGCTGGGACATATAACCATTCCTCAACCAGCAGCTCGCGCAGATCCTCGGATGCGGTTAGGCCGGAGCGGAGTGTTTTTTTATCAATTAAACGCATTATCTCTTCCGCGTAATCTATCGCCACCTGCCCTGATTCATGCATAATAAATGGAAGGTTTACCTGATGAGTGTACACACTGCGTACGCTTATCGGTGTCTTATCCATCGCGGCGAAATTAATGTGATAAAACGAAGGTGCTACGGTGTCGCCCTTGGGCAGCTGCTTTGTTCTGGCACGGTAGTCATCCACAAGCTGCTGCACCTCCACTGTGGCTTGATAAGAAGTCAAATCCATCATTTTTACAGTAGGGGCTGTCTCAACGTTAACCAGTACGTAGATCGCTGTACCGCCGTTTTCAAAGGCGTTGGAGGGCACGCTGCTTAATATTCCCCGTCCCTTCAGTTTCTTGAAATCAACCGGATATTTCTCATAGAGCGGGGTGGTTTCCCAGCTATTTTTAATTGGCAGTACCCCCGTCCCGTTCTTAAACTGATCTACCGCATTTTGTACGACAACCACAGATTCCCCAGTGGCCAGCTGATTCTCTTTGCGCATTTCGTCTGGGTACATACAACCCGATAGGCATAAGCACAGCACGACGAAAATCAGCGTTATTGTGCGTGGTACTCCATTCCACTTCATAAATCGTCTTCCTCTCGCTGCCTCTCTAATTGCCGGCGTACCGCCGCTTTTAACGGATCTTCAGGCACGGTAGCGTGCACGTCGCCGGTGATTTGGGCTTGGCAGGCCAAACGATAGCCCTGCTCCGCCAGCTCTCCCAGCTTCAGCCGCTCGTTCTGATTCATCGGGGCGAGGCCCGTGCATGCTGAATCGTCCACTATCACCTTGCACATCAAGCATCCGGCTTTGCCGCCGCATCGTGTGCGTATTTGTACCCGTGCTTTGCGCGAGGCGGCAAGAATGGTCGTGCCAGGCCGCACCTCAATCTGTTTGCCGTGGGGCAAGAACGTCACTTGTGCTTTCACTTGCTTGCACTTCCTTCCTCATCCCCTGAGAAGGAGATCCCGAACTTTCTGCTGTACCTTCCCGCTGATTGCGTTTCGGGCGAGCAAATCACGCATGGCCGGTGTCACCCCGCCCTTGCGCTCTCTTAGCTCTTCAGCGATTGCTGTGTAACGATCCGGACGATCACGCAGAATATTAAACAACAGCTCATGCTCTAATGGCATCACTTTCAGCCGCACTGGCGCTGGGGAATCTTGCTCCCCGCTGCTTAATGCATCTGTCAACACCAACTCATGCGCATGATACGAGTGCAAAAACGCGGCTTCTACTTTGTAACAGCTGTCGAATGCGATTACCTCGAACCCCGAAACCAGTTCCACGATGATGCCGTGTATGTCATAGTGGCTCAAAACGGAACGATAAATACCGGACTCATCGTCAACAGGTTCGTCGATAGAGTACGCTGATAATCGATCATGTATTTCTTTCGCGCCCGAAACATCCGCATACAGATCCAGGTCTCGGGGTGTCTTCTGCAGCGGCACACCTTGCAGCAGCAACCCGCAGCTGCCACCAAGAAGCCATGGATCGCTGACATTGCGAAGCAGATGCTCTGCTTGTCCGAGAGCGAACAGTAGCTTCTTCATACCTTCCAACACATTCATCCCCTTTTGGCCCATCTTGCGGTTGGAAAGCGCTTCTCGTCCTCCAGCTAAAAATAAGGCTTATTGATGACCGTCACAGGTCCATCCTGCTTTAAGACAGCTTGACAGCCCAGCCGATAGCCTTCTTCAATTTCTTCAGGCTCCAGCCGGTCCAATTCGGCGTCGGTCGGAGCGTTCAAATATTCTGCTCCGTCACTCACCAAGCAACGGCAGCGCGCGCATGTGCCGCGCGTGCAAGAAAATCCCCAATCCACCTCGTGCTTAAGCGCTAAATCCAGTATACTGAGCCCGGGTTCCCCGGTAATCTCTTTATGTATTCTACGTCCCTGTAAGATGATCATCCGATGTGAAACCTCCGGTTAAAAAATGGAAACAAGCATATAAAGCAGTATAGGAACGAACATGAGAAACGCTATGGTAGAGAGAATAATCCTAATGATACCGGACGTGCGGTGTCGGGCGAAAGTAATCAAAAGTGAAGCCCCCGCCATCAAGCCGATAGCAACAAACGAAGCCCACATTTTATCCATTGGACTCATAAAAACGGCTCCTTACTGTGAATGATGTAACGACTGTTCGCTGTGTGTGAGACATACGCGGCTTTCGTGTCGAATGCGAAGGAATCCGCAAATTCCATTCGCTATTATAACACAAAAAAAGCATAAGCGCCCTGATCAGGCAGCTTATGCCATCGAACTGTCTTATTTTTTTTCTATCATTTTCATCAACTGCTCCATATTGTTCGCATTGATTTGGCTGCTCTTGATTGCTGATATCAGCTCATTCATCGTCGAATCGGATACGGGAGCATTCACCAGACTCGCTACCTGCTTGATCAACTGCCGGAGCTGAGCGTCGCTTTGCATTGTGGATGGCTTCACTCCGCTAGCCAGTTTATATATATCTTTCTCACTTACACTTTTCCCGGTTTTTTTCTTGACCACGTTGAGCACTTCTTTGGACATATTCTTGTTGCCCATTCCCCTGTCCCTCCTTCTCCTCACCACTCCTCAATGCCGGAGCAGACTATAAGGTAGTTTATGAACAAGGGGGTGCACCCGTGTAGGCGGCTGTTTACATGAGTGATTTTGTTTAATAAGAAATTGACGCTTAAATTTCTTGCGTTTTGCCCCGCCCCATCAGATCCTCCACCGCGGATGCCGGAGTCTTGCCCTCGAAGAGCACAGCGTATAGCTCGTCCGTGATGGGCATAGTGACGCCAAACTTACGAGATAGCGTGTGAGCCGCTTGGGTCGTTTTGATCCCCTCAACCACCATGCCCATCTGCTGCAGGACCGACTGAAGCGGCAGCCCCTGGGCCAGCAGGTAACCCGCGCGCCAATTGCGGCTGTGCTTGCTGGTGCCGGTCACGATCAAATCTCCGACCCCGGCCAAGCCTGCAAATGTGAGGGATGAGCCGCCCATCGCGGTGCCAAGCCGAGAAATCTCCGCTAGACCGCGCGTCAACAATGCGGCTTTGGCGTTGTCGCCATATCCGAGCCCGTCGGTCAACCCGGCGCCGAGAGCGATAATATTTTTCAGCGCGCCACCTACCTCAACACCGATGACATCCGTATTCGTGTACACTCTAAAATAATTGTTAATAAGCAGATCCTGCGCCGCTTCCGCCGCGGTGCTATCCTCCGCCGCCACCACCACCGTGGTCGGAGACTGCTTAATCACTTCTTCCGCATGGCTGGGTCCGGACAATACTACGATGGAAGCAGCATCGTACTCGGGCAGCTCTTCTGCCAGCACGGTGCTCATCCTGCTTAAGGTCGTCGCCTCGAAGCCCTTCGTCGCGTGGATCAATAGTGTGTCCCGGGACAGATGTGGTCGCATCTGTGCCGCCACGTCACGCATAGCTGCCGAAGGTGCTACGACGAAAACTGCCTTCGCGTCTGTGATAGCTTCTGCTATTGAGGTAGTTGCGCGAATGCGCTCAGACAATTTGACATCTCCGAGAAAACGATGATTGAGGTGTTCCATATTTATTTCCGTCACTTGCTGCTCATTGCGGGACCATAAAACGACATCCAGATGATTGTCAGCTAACACCGAAGCAATAGCCGTGCCCCAGCTGCCGGCCACAAGCACGGACACTTTGTTGGACATGATCCTCGCCTCCGGCTATTTTTTTACACCGATTTTGTTTTCCTGACCTTTAATAAGCTTCGCAATGTTAGTCCGGTGTTTGAACAAAGCGAACGCGAATACGAGCACACTTAGCACAAATGTTTCAATCGGAAGGTCCATAAACCATATAAAAACAGGTATAAGTGCCGTAAACAGTAACGATCCGAGTGAGACGTAGCGAGTGACTGCAATCGCCAGAATGGCAAATACACCGGCGCATAACGCGGGGACGAGGGCTAGTGTGACCATAACGCCGATGGTAGTCGCGATTCCTTTGCCGCCGCGAAAGCCGAAGTATATCGGCCAGTTGTGTCCAATAATAGCGGCAATCCCGCAAAGCACCAGCAGCAGCGCGCTACCGTCTCCTAGCCACTGCCCTATCTTGACCGCGGCCAGGCCCTTCACCGCATCCAACACCAATACGGTGATGGCCGGACCCACGCCGAGCACCCGCAACGTGTTGGTTGCTCCTGCATTGCCGCTGCCGTGATCGCGGATGTCTATACCTTTCAACAGCTTCCCTGCCAAATAGCTAAAACTGATCGAGCCTAACAAATACCCGAGCAGGATGGGTATGACAAACCACACCTGTCATCTCTCCTATTCATCATCCGATTTTTTGCGGGTCAAGATTCGCAGCGGGGTACCCTCGAAGCCGAAGGCGCCCCGGATCTTATTTTCCAGATAACGTTCATAGGAAAAATGCATTAACTCGGGGTCATTCACGAACAAAACTATGGTCGGCGGCTTGACCGATACTTGCGTAACATAGTTGATTCTTAAACGTCTGCCCTTATCTGTCGGAGGCGGATTGATGGCTACTGCATCCGAGATAACGTCGTTCAACACGTGTGTAGGAATGCGCATTGCATGCTGCTCCGCTACATGGTTGACAACCGGCAGCAGTTTATGTACCCTCTGTTTCGTCTTCGCGGACAAAAACAAGATTGGTGCGTATGTCATGAACAGAAAATGATCGCGGATCTTCTGAGTGAAGTTCTGCATTGTTTTTTCGTCCTTCTCGACGACATCCCATTTGTTGACGACGAACACGGAAGCTTTACCTGCTTCGTGCGCATATCCCGCGACATGTTTGTCCTGCTCGATGATACCCTCTTCGCCATTGATAACGATGAGCACCACGTCCGCACGCTCGATCGCCTTCATCGCACGCATTACACTATATTTCTCTGTGTTTTCATAGACCTTGCCTCTCTTGCGCATCCCGGCTGTATCGATAATCACATACGGCTGCCCGTCGCGCTCAAATGGGCTGTCAATGGCATCACGAGTTGTGCCGGCGACATCACTGACTATGACTCGTTCCTCACCAAGCACCGTATTAACCAAAGATGACTTTCCCACGTTAGGTCGGCCGATTAATGCGACGCGTATGACCTCGTCTCCGTAATCATCTTCCGTGTCCGCAGGGAAATGCTGTACCACTTCGTCCAAAAGGTCGCCCAGCCCGGTACCGTGCGCTCCGGAGATACCGAACGGCGTGCCGAATCCAAGGCTATAAAACTCATAAATATCATCCTGCCGCTTGATATTATCTATTTTATTTACGGCCAGCACGACCGGCTTTTTGGAACGAAACAATAATTCGGCCACTTCCTGATCGGCCGCTGTAACGCCTGCCTTGCCGTCCACCATGAACACAATAACGTCGGCTTCATCGATGGCCAATTCGGCTTGCGCCCTCACCGATTTGAGGATGGCGTCATCTCCGTCGATTTCTATTCCACCCGTATCTATCACGCTAAACTGATGATTCAGCCATTCACCGATGCCGTACAGACGGTCCCTGGTAACTCCCGGCATATCCTCCACGATCGCAAGCCTGTCACCGATCATCCGATTAAATATGGTGGATTTACCCACATTCGGCCGGCCGACGATGGCCACAATAGGCCTTGCCATAAGCTTCATCCTTTCGTTGCCGCCACATGTAAGCGCAACATGAAAAATTTCACAATCTACATCATAGCATTAGCTATTTAGTAAAGCAATGCAATCTCCCAACTGCCATTATTTGTCGGAGTCGCTGTGATCCACCAAAATCATAACACCATTCTCCAGATCATGCGCAGCGGCATCCAAAATTTTTTCTAATAAAAACGCAACTTTCTGCTGCTCACTTTTATCCTTCGTAATAAAAATGGGCTCTCCACCTGCCACCTGATTACTGTCGAAGGCCACAATGGCCATAATTCTGCCCATGGCTCAAGCACCTTCCTTCCCCGCGGGACGCAAATGCGTTTCCGTAGGCATTCGTATTGCGCTCTCCAGCACGGGCGCCCCCTCTATGATGCTTCGGGCCCGCTGCATGTCCTGTTCTTGCGGCAGCAAAAATAAAGCCAATCGGCCATCGTTGAGATCCAATTTGGTGAGCGGCAGCAATGCCGGTTCACCTTCGTCCCGGTGGACTCCCAACAACGTCGAAACATCGTGCAGCAGCGCTTGCCGCTGCCCCAGATTGGCCAGTGTGACACGGCAGTCTGCATCTTTTGGCACCAAAATTAAACCCATTCCGCGTTCGCGTATCGTTTTGCGCGTCTCTTCTAAACCAACGTTCATGATATAGACGTCGTCCACCCACAGGTTTGGACCTTCCACGCGTACTTCCGCACTGTGCACGGTAGCGATATGCCGAATGCTTTTGCCTGTTTTGAATCGGTTAGCAAGATAAACAGAGACGGCGCCAGCCGCAATTCCCCAATACCAACCCAGCACTATACTGAAGAACGCTGTTACGAAAGCTACGAAAATGACCAGGTAGTTGCGCCCCTCGAATACCATTGCGATGCCTTCTATATAGGCCGACCCGCGGGGGACCAACTCCATGTCGTCGATGTTTCCCAGCGTTTCCCTTTCCATGTTCCGAACTTCCCTAAATTGCTGTGCGGCAAGGGACAAAAACGTGACCGCGGTGTAGTCTCTTTCTATCAATGACGGCACGGCGACAGAGCCCAGGCCGGCGGCGATCACACCCAGCGCCACGTGGATGATGCGGCCGTGGGGATACGTCGGATATTGGCGGTAATCGGTGCGAAGCATGGTAAGCCGGGCAATGAGCCCGAACAGAACACCAAGCACGATGCCTATGGTATGCTCTTGCTCGGCCAGCCAATTTAACATAAGCATCGGTCCTTTCTATTCACCGTTATTCCTGCGTTTCCTGATGCCTGCCGCGGCCCAATGAACACTTCTGGTCAGAACGAGCACAACACTTGCGATGAGCAGAGAGATTCCGCGTGTAGTATAAATTGTCAACCACCAGCGATCCTGAAGAACGGCACTCCCCAGATGAAAAGCCATGTGCTCTCTGTGTGCCAGCCGAAACAGAGATTCGCCAATGAGCAGACCCAACGACACTACCGCGATCTGTACCGATGCACTTCTAAAAATCGCACTAACCAACAGACCAATCAGCAGTGCCATGGAAAGTTCAGTGCTGCCAATCATGATAGACGGCAAAAGATGTATGGTTTCCAACAAAAAGAAGGACACCGAGCCCAGCAGCATGCCGACAGACAAAATGTTTAATTTCAGCAGCCTGCCTCTGCACCGATAGACTACACACGCGATCACTGCGAACAGCACCACAACCCATAAACCGATCCTGGCGCCAGGCAGCACCAGCGACAGCTGCATACTAGCGATCCAGCAGACAAAAAAAAGAAGTATGACCTTTGTAGTTATACCTCTCACAAGCAGATCCTTCCAGCCGCTGGCAAGCAAAATCAACGATACGACGAGAAACAACAGCGATAAGTATCCTGCGTTCATTTGTACCACCTTCAAATCGTGTACAAGGATTTACTATGCTTGTCGTATCTTAGTATGGCTGGTTTATGTAATTTTTATCAATCCGGATCTCGCTGCATAAGCGTGAATCGATATTCCTCTGACGTCACACCAATGTGCAGTTTCACCTGAAATAACAATAGGTCGCTGCCACAAATCTTGTATCGTACGCGCGCCCAGCGCCGCCATCAACAGCTTCAATTCCTGATGAGTCTCGTTGATTTGTTCGATCAGCGCGGCAACTCCCTCTGTGCGGACAGTTCTGAGCAAAGCGCCGGCCATACCAACCGCCGATGCACCCAACGTAAGCGCTTTGCATGCTTCCCATGCGCTGCGTATGCCGCCCGACCCTATGATGAATGCCTCGCCTAGCCCGCTGTTTCTGTATTGCTCGACAGCATGCAATGACTCGAGCAGCGTGACCGCGGTCTTTACTCCCCAATCATTGAGCCAAATCATTGGATTAGACCGTCTTGCATTCTCTATTTCCGCAAAATTAGTTCCACCTGCTCCGCCGACATCAAACGCTTGCACACCGGCTTGCAGCAATGCTGCGACGCTCTCTCGAGCCATCCCAAAACCTACTTCCTTTACAACTACGGGGACCCCCAAGTGCTGGGCTATGCCTGCGATTCGCTCGAGCATGCCGGTGAAGTCTCGATCGCCTTCCGGCATGATCAGCTCCTGCATCACATTCAAATGAATTTGCAGACCATCCGCACGGAGCATGTCGACCGCACGTTCGGCTTGCTCCAGAGTGGCTTCACTACCTAAATTACCGAAGACGATGCCATGTTGATTAACCTCACGTACCACACGGTAGCTATACTCAACCTCGGGATGCTTTATCGCCGACATCTGGGAACCCACAGCCATCGCCAGCCCGGTTTCTCTCGCGGCTATTGCAAGATCGCGGTTAATATCCGCCGTCTCCGGAGCCCCGCCGGTCATCGCATTAATAATAATCGGCGAGCTCATAGAGAGTTCGCCGATTAGGGTTTGCAATGAGATACGCTCAACTGAGGTGTCCGGGAGACAGTTGGGTATAAACTTGATGTCGGAGAAGCCTTGCTCTCCACTCTGTCCAAGCGCTAGAGCATGATGCACATGCTCCATTTTCCTTGGTATACGCACCGTAACTCCTCATTTCAATAAGCAGATCCGCTTATTTAAATTTGCTCAGCTTGTCGCCAAACCTCTCACCAAGTGTCAGATTCAGACCTTGATTCTGGTACTCATCTGCGATCTTTGCATCCTTCTGCTGTCTTTGAGGACGATCAGACTTTGGCGCACGCTCCGGCGCCGCAGGCGCTTCCTCTGTTTCCTTGATGCTTAAGGAAATACGCTTCTCGTCAACATTCAGATCCAGCACTTTTACGCGCACCTCTTGCCCTTCTTCCAACACTTCCGATGGTGTGCCGATGTGGCGATGGGCGATTTGTGAAATGTGCACTAGACCTTCCACACCGGGCGCAACTTCCACGAACGCTCCAAATGGGGCCAAGCGCTTGACGGTACCGGTAATGATATCGCCGGCGTTAAACTTGTCGGACACCTGCTGCCATGGGCCGGGCTGAGTCGCTTTGATACTCAAGCTCACACGCTCGTTCTCGGGATCCAGCTTGAGAATTTGAACTCTAACTTGATCGCCTTCTTTCACAACTTCTGAAGGAGTTTCTACATGATGCCAAGCCATTTCGGAGATATGCACCAATCCGTCCACGCCTCCGATATCCACAAAGGCTCCGAACTGTGTTAAGCGCTGCACCGTACCTGTGAGCTCTTGCCCAACAGACAGCTGGGAGATGACCTCTTTCTTTTTCGCCTCAAACTCTTCATCCAAAACATCCTTCTGAGAAAGGATCACTTTGTTTTTCTCGCGGTCCATTTCTTTTACTCGCAAGCGAAGAGTGCGTCCTTTGTAGTCACTGAAATCTTCTACGAAAGTACGCTCAACCATCGAGGCAGGAACGAAGCCGCGCAGACCAACATCAACTACAAGGCCGCCCTTCACTACCTCGGCAACTTTAGCCTCTATGATGGTTTTGTTGTCCATATCCGCTTGCAGCTGCTCCCACGCTTTCTCGCTGTCTACCACACGCTTGGAAAGCTCTAGCTTTTCTTTGCTATCGTTAATGGACAGCACCTTTAACTCTACTTCTTGACCAACCTGCACGCTATCCGCGGCACTCCCTACAGGTACGGCGGAAAGTTCACGCACCGGAATCACGCCATCGTACTTATAACCTACGTCAACGATCGCTTGATCCTCGTCGACTTTAATGATTGTTCCTTTTACGGTATCGCCTTTTTTCAGCACAGCCATATCCGCCATGGATTCCTCCTGGGACAGCTCTTGCTGCGTATCCTGGCTTTCTAAGTTTTGATCTACTTTTGTTTCTTCTGACATGGTTCAATACCCTCCTCGATTAGCAACCTCAACCAATAAGTGATTAGTTACAATTGCTGGTGCATATATAATTTACCGGCGCAAAAAGATACGCGGTTAATTGTTTGTATAAAGTATTCCACATTTTATCATTTCGATTCGTATTCTTTCACGATCTGCCTTATGGTGGCCATGATTTTATCGGTAGCCTGCTCCAAACCTTCCGTTCCGCTGTCGGCAAACTCGCTTATGTCCACCGGCGTACCGTATACCAGCGTCATTCGTTTAAAAGGTTTGTATGATCCCACTATAGCGGAAGGAACGACAACAGCACCGGATTTCAAAGCCAGGCTGGCAGCGCCTTTCTTGCCGATTCCACCGGCGTTATTGCGCGAGCCTTCGGGAAAAATACCTATAATCTTATTGTCTTCGAGCAATTTCAAAGACAAGCGGATGGATTCTTTGCTCACGCCGCCCCTTTTAACCGGGAATGCGCTAATTTTGGGCAGAATCCAACCCAGAACAGGCACATGGAACAACTCCGCTTTGGCCATGTAATGCACTCTCCGGCCGACTAATGGACTGCCCAGCAGCGGCGGATCGAGATTGCTTATGTGGTTCGCACATAAGATCACCGGCCGTCCGTGCGGCACGTTTGCCACACCAACCACCTTAAGACGGAACAGCGTGCGGAAGATAAAATAAAATAGAGCACGCAGTGTGGAATACAGCATAACTACTTCCCTCCGCCCACTTTAGTTCTGCATAGATCCAAGATGCGATCGACCACCTCGAGGATGGTCATGGCGGTTGTGTCCAATAAAATGGCATCCGACGCTTGAATTAAAGGGGCGGTTTCCCGCTGCTCGTCCATCCGGTCCCTCGCAACGATCTCTTGTTCCAGCTGGCGGAGCGTTACGTCTGTGCGTTCGTCTTTGATTTCTTGAAAACGCCTTTCGGCTCGGACTCGCGCGCTGGCCGTCAGAAAAACTTTCAGTTCCGCGTCCGGCAGTACATGGCTGCCAATGTCCCGGCCATCCATTACAACTCCTTTGGCTGCGGCCATCTGCTGCTGCTTCACAGTTAAAATGCGGCGTACTTCAGCGATTCGAGCAAGCGGAGATACATTATTCGTAACTTCCGCGGAACGTATGTCCGTCGTTACATCGTTACCATCCACAAACACTTGCTGACCGTTCTCGCCCGGCGCGAGCCGGATGTCCATCCGTTCGGTCAGAGCGATCACTTCCGCCTGCTGCTCTGGAGTTAGACCCGCGCGTAAAATTCTCCAAGTCACAGCTCTATACATGGCCCCTGTATCCACATAGACAAATCCTAGTGCGTTTGCGACTAGCCGGGCAATCGTGCTCTTCCCCGCTCCCGCTGGACCATCTATAGCAATATTAAACTTATCCAAAACGTGGGCCTCCCAGCAATAAAAAAAGAAATGAACGGTAGAGCTTGAAATAACCAGGCCTATGCCTGTGATCTTTGCAAATTATACCATAGGTGAAAGAAGGATTGCAAAACACAGCGCGAGCAGGCTCGACAATTTCATCCGTTTTGTATCAGGGAAAACGGGCGAAGGGTGTCCCTTCCAGCTGCTCCACCTTTACCATCGAATGGCGAATTACTGGGCATAACAGCAGAGTTTGGGCGATTAGCAGCACGACCGCCAAGCAGATGAGCGCCCGCACCACCCACCTTTCTACCCATGTCGACAGCTCTATAAATAAGTCTTCGTACCTGTTTCGATTTTCTGCGTTTTTCATGTTTCCTTCGACAGCTCCAAACACTAAATTTGGACCATAGTTTCTCCAAAATTTGATAAACCATGCGCTGCTGCTTTTCGCTTTACATAACGCCGCATCAGCGGTGTATCACCACGGTAAGGCAAGTAAAAAAACCTCCATTCAACCAGCCGCATACGTATGTACTCGGCTCGCCTGCAGGGGTTCAGACGGGATAGTAAAAAAGTTTCCTGACAGGCGACCGGAGTATCACAGCTGTGCTGCGCGCTCCCCTCGCTATGTAAAATCTGACTCAATGGCAGAAATCTGTACCTCCCGTGTTGTTCTTTAGAGATGGCTCCCGGATACCACACCCTAGCAAGTATTATAGCACGATCGAGTAAGATATAAAGTAAAAAGGAGACTTTCCAGAAGTCTCCTAAAAGTATGCACGCACGTGCCCCTAATGGAATGGCGATCACATCAGCCGTCTACGGCCGTTTGGTCGATCTGCTGCTCCAGCTCCCGCAGACGTTCCACTTTCTCTTCTGTGCCCGTCTCGGTGTTAATGTAGATCCGGTACATGCCTCCGTTAATTCGGCCGGTAAACTCGTGGCACAGCACCTCTTCATCCACATCGTTCCGGATCAAAGCTACTTGCTCACGCTGCACCTGAAAATTGCTGTTCAGCACTTTGCGTGCATCCGCCACGTTGATCGCGGGTTCTTTGAATTGGCGATCCTTATGCTCGAACACGTAATCGTTCGCCTGCAGCCCGAGCACTTCACCATTGTCCATAGCCACGCGTACCGCCATTTTTTCCAGGTAGTTAATGACATCATTGTTGCGGGTGGCAAAAGTAATGTTCACGGCATTGCCATATTCATCGTAGCTAATTGCCGTCATGTTTTTGTAACCGTGAGTATCTAAAAATTCAGCGGCTTTGTCCCTCGCCTGCCTCAGATCGAGCTGCCGGTTGCCCACGCCCCTGTCGGCGGAAAACCATAGCAGCTGTCCACCTTTGCTGCTGTAATCCATCTGAGCGCCGTCCGGCGCATTGGCTTTAGGAGCTGTCACAGTGTACACTCGGTAATCGGTGTCGGCTCCACTTTCAACTACCTGAATCTGCGCGGGGTCCTGGATGCCCAAGAATTGAGCGGATTTTTGCCGTACTTCTTCCGGTGTCACGTCTTTGCCGGACAGCGAGCTCATATTCCGTGTCTGGTATGCGTTTAGCAGCGACGGGCTCCATCTGACGTCCGCATATTCCGCCACTTTTTTGTCGACTGTCTGAAAGCCGTCGATGATGGTATTGTCGAGAGGCTCCCTGTGCGTGGCGAGAGCGGTCTCTACATCCATCCAGCGCAAATTGTTTTGCAGCACCTTGGCCTGCATATCCCTTAAATCCGCAGAAATCTCAGCGGAATGCTTATATAAAGCATTCAGTGTGCCCAGCTCATCCTGCGTCAACGGCTGCTTGCCTAAGTCACGCATTGCCGCACGATAAGCGAAATTAGCCGTGTTCGCCAAAAATTCCTCGGTCCGGTGAAAGGGCATCAGCGATAGCGGCAGCTGGTTCACTTCGTTCTGCGCCTCACTCGTTATGCGCCATGCGTTGGTCAGACCTTTGCGATAGCTCGAGTGGGAGTCGGTATTCAGCGCCAACGTGTTGCCCAGTTCAGTATGCAGCTTATCCACATGAAATGACAGATCATGAAAAGCCCGCTGATAGGCTGTTTCAGCCTTCACCAATATGGAGTTTTTGTCTCTGTGTTCCATGTATCCCCACACGCCGGTACCAAACAACGCTATCAGCAGAATGGGGAACGCTATGGCGCTCATTCTCTTGTACATACTCGTCAGATCTCCCTTCATCAGCCAAACTTGGTTCTAGCTTTTGCTGGAGCCGGAGATCTTATGCATACAAAAAGAAGCCCGTCACGGCTTCTCCTCATACGTTGGGTTCGATATCAAAGTCGGTCTCGTTACTGCAAATACATTGCCTGAAGCCGGTATCTATCCTGCCCTTGTCTCTTTTCGCTTTTAACACAAAGCGTTCACCGCACTGCTTACAGCGTATGGTGACCTTGAATCGCGCATTCTCTGCCATTAGTACCTCCCGGTGAGTGAAAAGTACTAACCAGTATAGACAACTCTGTTACGTTTTAACCTGTTCCTCGCCTTGAATGACGCGCAAAGGAGATTTCGCGTTAGCCCGGTTTACCTTCCAAATGCTGCGCATCCATAAAACAGCCATAAGCGGAAGAGCACACCACAGCCAGTAGGTCTCCGCCGTTAACAACAAATAATCATAAGCGCCATGCCAAAAAATCGGGAGAGCTAAAGAATATAGCAAATATCGCTTTTTATGCACACGATCGAATTTGGCCTTTCCCAGATGGTATCCCATGATCACCCCGAACAATGCGTGTCCGGAGACAGGCAGCAGGGCTCGGTATAACAGCGATGTGATGGAGGAGGCGTTGAGGAATGCGTAAATCACGTTCTCCAGAGTGGCAAAACCCAGCGACACCGCCACCGCATACACTATGCCGTCATAAGGTTCGTCGAAGGAAGCGTGCTGGTAAATCACGACATAGACTAAAAACCATTTGAGAAACTCTTCCAAACCGGCCGAGATAATGAATGAAAAGACAAACGGATCCTCTCCCAGCCCGTGCACAAAGGCACGCTGCAGCACCATCACGGGAAATACCAATAATATTCCAAAAATAAACATCTTCACCACGAGATGAATCGGTTCCGTGTCGTAACGGTCCTTTAGATAAAAGTAAGCCAACAGAGCGACACCTGGCGCTACCGCCGCCGTCAACACTGACAACAAGCTCAACGTGTCACCTCCATTCTGTTTGGGTTTGCTCGGGGCAAAATGCCATATGGTCAACATTATAGCCATTTTACCATCTGTTCGCCATCCTCATCTGCGGCGCCGTGACCGTTTGTGGTACACTGGGGCCCGTTCTAAGCGTATTCAACCACCTAGAGCGCGCGACCGGGTCTGTGGGTGCTTCGATGAGCAGCAAAAAAAGCATTCACAAAAACAACGCTGTTTTTGAGAATGCTCTGAACGTTCGAGATTGAAGTATTGATGCGAACTATTTGAAATGCGTACAAAGCACCTGTACCGCATCGGCTGCAATAACCGTCTTGCCATATTCCTCAAGTATAGACCGAGTCACGGAAGCAGCATCACCAAACTCGGACAGCACGGCGATGATAGCCTGGTACCGGCTTTCATCCATCTCCGCAGCATCCATTTGGAAAAACCACTTATCCTTATACGAGAACAACATGCCGCCATCTGTCACCAGTGGCAGAAGCACTTTCGCCATGCGCAGCAGATCTTCAAAATCATGGAAGACATACGAAATCTGGTCGGTCTGTTCGAGTGTGACCTCCAGTTCATACATTTCCTCGACGTCCTCGTCGTAGGAGCTGGAGTGGTGGAAATCGATGTTGCCGCGAGTCACAATGACGACCATTCCTTGAGCGGGAAGCGCCAGGACTTCAACGGCCAGTGGTCCGGAGGGGTCAAAGCCTAATTCTGTGTAAGCTTGATCCATCATATCGCTGAAAAGCTCATGAACCTTCGGAATCTCTCTCCACATGTCATCCTTTTGAATGCCTCGCTCCGTCAAGTCATCGAATGTGAGGAAAATCCGTATTTTGTCTTGACTTAAACGCTCCATTTTCATACAGGATTCCTCCCTTGCCGTCACGTTAATAACAGCTTATGAAGTAAGGTTAAAAAGGTGAGTAAGCTTAACAGCTTGTATTTAATTTATATGATTATTATATCACATCATAACAATAAATCTATCGCACAATCAAAAAAAGGCCGACATAAGCAAGTTTCTGCCCATATCCAGCCTTTTATTCGTTTAAGTACCAATTAATGCGGCTGAAGAATTTCCTGAACCTCCTTTTTCTGGTTGTTTTTCGCGAGAATCTCACCCACGGTAACTTTTAGTTCAGGATTTTCTCTTACTATGTCTTCCACTCTTTCCAGGCTCGCACCCTTCTGGTTCTTCTTGCCGGTTGTCGCAATATTGTCGGTGGCCGCTGCCGAGCTGCCAGCTGTCATGGTTTGGTTGTTGTTACCCATTGTGTCAGCGATGTTATTCTGCGCTTTGTTCATCATCCCGCCCAACGATTGATTGTTGCTGCTCATCATCTCCAGTATCATGGACCTGTTCTTGTTATTCAAATAAATCACGGCCGCGGCACCTAACAATCCGCCAAACAAAAAAGCTCCTAATCTCATGCTGATACCTCCATCCGTTTTTGGTTTCGTGATATTTTTTGCTAGGAAAGTACCGAACATACATGATAATATTAGGAAACATTACAGCGTGGGAGCTTGAAAATATTGAATCTTAACAAAAAATGGGCGTTAGCGCTCACCTCTTGCACATTCATGGCTTTATCAGCTTGTTCCGCGCCGTCGGCGTCTCCAACAACGGCGCCAACCGAACAGACCATGGCGTCTAAGAACGGCACAGGCGCACAAGCTCAAACGCAGACTCCGCCGCCGCCTCAGCCTGTGCCGACACAAGAGCCGCAGCCGGATCAGCGAGATTTTCCCGAGACCGTGCGTAAGCTGTATAAAATAAGTCCCGAAAACTACGCGTCGTGCCGATTGACACCACGGCGACCAATAATACAGTGGTCCTCCTGACGTTCGATGATGCGCCAAGAAGCAAAGAGGTACTGGAATCGCTGTTGAAAACATTGGACGAGCACGAGGCTAAAGCGATCTTCTTCGTCAATGGTTATCTGGTACAGCGAAACCCCGATTTGCTCAAGCTTATAGTGGATCGCGGACACGCGATAGGTAATCATTGTTGGGACCATATCGATCTGAAAAAAAGTGGGCAGGAAGAAGCTGGAGCAGCAGGTCGGCGATGTACAAAAGATCGTGCATGACAGCACCGGCAAGGCACCTCGATTTTTCCGCCCTCCATTCGGTTCCGGCATGATGAATTGGAAAGCGGTGGTCAAAGAAGCGAACATGCTTTACATGACTTGGTCCAACGGCTCGCTCGACTGGGAAATGACAGATAAAAAAAATGACCCCGCAAAGGTGGTCGCCAATGTATTGCAGCAGCTGCGGCCTGGCAGCAATATTCTATTGCACGAGCTGCCGTGGACTGCTGAGGCTTTAGATTCACTGCTCACACAGTTGAAAAAAGCAGTACGGGTTTGTAGATCCCGCAACGATAGATGTTAAGTTGCAATAACCCCTGAATAATACATCTTTATGATGCCATACTCACTGATTGCCAACCCCACACCAGCAAGCCTGTGACCAACATAATGAACAGCCACAACAGGGATCGGTAAAACATACGAAGCCACGTTTCCTTCTCTGTCGGGTGTACCGCTCTGCGCGGGGGCAGGAAGGTGTCGTCCTTCTCATCGGGCGCCGCTTCTTTTTGGTTGTGCTCGTTTACAGCACGTGTCCTGTCATTCATTGTTCCTCTCTCCTGTAACGAATAATGCAGCCCATAATAAAGTCAATCAAGAAATGTGCCGCGATCGGCGTCCACAGTGTGCCGGTGTGAACAGCAATCCACCCCAGCCCATAGCTGATGCTAAAGACGAGCCCCGTCATCAACCAATGCTGAAGATAACGTATATGAATCGCCGCAAATAGTATACTCGTCCAATATGGTCCAAGAAATGGCTGAATGGCGCCGCGAAACAACCACTCTTCGCACACTGCCACAATGAATGATAGGACTGCGATATGCCATAACGGGCGGTTTCTAAAAATTTTTTCATTGACTCCGCCGTCGTCCGTTACCTCAGGAGGCACCCAACGCGAAATCAACAAATCCACGATCAGCACCGCACCGGCGAAGCCGACGCCCCAAATCACAATCAGCCAGCCGGGCTCAAACGATAAAAGCTGCCGCAAAGACGGCCTCTGCAACAGCATGATGCAGCTGCCAAGAATAAAAACAATCAACTGAGTGATATATAAGTTAAGCAGAAGATAGCGCTCATCGATGTCGGCTATGTCCAGTTTTCGAAATTTGAGCGATTTGAAATTAAATTTTTTCATCAAATTATTCCTTTTTTTCGACAAAATCACCTATACTGAAAAATAGAAAAATATAACAATGAGGCGTCTAATTAGTTATGAACAACCGGCTATCCCGATCAGATTGCTTTCTTTGGCCTCAGAATGGGACAGGAACGTGCTGCCGCGCACTAAGAAGAGCTTCTGTTCAACCAACATGAGCAAGCCAGCGGCTCTTCCGCGTATCATCAGCAGCATTCGCTATCTTATATCATACCATTGATCAGCCCTACATGGAATTTTACAAATGAAGCCGGTCATCCGCAGTTGAAACAGGCGGATGTAAATCAGCCGCTGACCACGGCCGAGTGGAGTGCGCTAAGCCTTAAGTGAAAAATGATTATATCAGCAATGTGATGGCTGCTAATAAGCTGTATAAGCCTTTCACTCCTGCTTGCTTCGCCAGGTTAGTCGTACTGGAAGCCAAGCAGCATCGCTACCGCCGCCATCCCACCGTTCACATTGATCACGTTATTAAAGCCTTGTTCGCGCAAAAAGTAACACACATGGGTGCTTCGTACGCCATGAGCGCATACAATGTACAGATCCCTGTCTTTAGGCAGCTCTTCCAGCCGAGTGGGAATGGACTGCATTGGAATCAATTGTGCCTCGTTCAGGTGATAGTAATCCCATTCCACAGGCTCGCGTACGTCAATAATCGCCGAGTGCTCGAGCTCGTTGTTGTTTAATTTTTCGACAAAATCTTCCGGGGAAATGGCCTGCATACGCTCCATTCGTAATCCGCTCCTCACGATTATGATCGCCTGACGATTTCATAGATAGAACAATAACGAAAAATTCACAATTGATCAAGGGAAAACCATTGCATTCCGGCCGCTAGTGCCATAAAATATGCTACGTGCACAGCAGGGAGCTGTACAGTGCTGACAGGCTTCTTCATGTATTGACAGAGGTTGGAGCTCATGTTACGCTTATGAAAAATTTCATTTTGAAACAAAACATTGACGGAGACAGTGAGAACGGGTAACGCGCAGAGAGCCGATGGAAGGTGCGAATCGGACGTTATGTTTTGCACGGAGCACTCCAGAGTTGTTGCGTTGAATGGCGGATCTGCTGCATTGCGGAGTCAACTGCCGGTAGGCGCAGCCGGGTAGAAACCGTTACATTTCCGGGTCTTCGGGACCCATAAGGCTGCTGGTGCGAGCTTGCAGCGAATTAGGGTGGCACCACGAGATTAACTCTTCGTCCCTTGCATACGGTTAACGTATGGGGATGAGGAGTTTTTTTATTTGCTTTCTGTGCGATATTATTCGAAATTGGAGGAAGAGACAAATGTTTAAAGTGTTGGTTATGGATGGAATAAGCGATCTGGGCATTCAGCTTTTGAATGATTCCCCGGACGTGACGGTGGACAAAAAAATCGGCTTAACTGAAGATGAGTTAATCGAAATCATTGCCGAGTACGATGCGCTGATGGTACGCAGCCAGACGAAGGTAACTGACAGAATTATGGCAGCTGCTCCGAAACTGAAAGTGGTTGGACGCGCCGGAGTAGGCGTGGACAATATCAATCTGGAGGCGGCCACACAACGCGGTATCGTTGTTATCAATGCTCCGGACGGCAACACTATCGCAACATGTGAGCTAACTTTCGCGATGATGATGGCTGTCGCGCGTTCCATTCCCCAAGCATATAAGAAAACCGTGAGCGGTGAGTGGGACCGCAAAACATTCGTAGGTGTGGAGCTGCGTAACAAGGTGCTCGGAGTCGTGGGCATGGGCCGTATCGGCAGCGAAGTCGCAAAACGCGCGAAAGTGTTTGGTATGGAGGTTATTGGCTACGATCCATTCCTGACCGAGGAGCGCGCCGAGAAGCTCGGCGTAAAATTGGGCACCGTGAACGAGATCGCTGCACAAGCTGATTTTATCACGGTACATACTCCGCTCACGAACGAGACACGGCACATGATCGCCCGGCCGCAGTTTGAAATCATGAAAAAAGGCGTACGCATCATCAATTGTGCCCGTGGCGGCATCATTGATGAGATGGCGTTGGTGGAAGCGATCGATGCGGGCATCGTAGCAGAAGCCGCTTTTGACGTATACGAGCAGGAGCCGCCGCAGCCCGATCATCCTTTTCTGAACAATCCGAAGATCATCGTCACCCCACACCTAGGTGCGTCTACTGTCGAAGCCCAAGAGAACGTGGCCATCGACGTGTCGGCGGAAGTTCTGCATATATTACGCGACCAGCCTTTCAAAAACGCGGTGAATATGCCTCCGGTGCCGGCGGCGGTACTGAACCAGCTGCAGCCATATTTCTCGTTGGGTGAAAAGCTTGGACTATTCATCGGACAGACAACGGAAGGCGCCGTAAAAGAAATCGTAGTGAGCTACTCCGGCGATTTGGCGGACGTGGATACCACTCCCCTCACCCGTTATATCGTGAGAGGCATTCTGTCCAATCAGCTCGAAGGTGTGAACATCGTCAACGCCATGCATTTGGCGAAAGCACGTGACGTGAATGTGGTGACTACTCAGTCGGCTGCTTCCAAGACCTTCACCAACCTGGTGTCCGTCACGGTTAAAACAAAGAACGAAGAGCGCGTGGTCGCCGGCACACTGCTGGCGGGCTACGGTGAACGTATCGTGCAGATCGATCAGTACCCTGTGGATATCACTCCAAGCGGGCATCTGCTCCTCATTTCACACAACGATAAACCAGGTATCATCGGCAAGGTAGGTACACTGCTCGGAAGCAATGGCGTAAACATCGCGACGATGCAGGTTGGTCGTAAGGTCATCGGCGGCTCAGCGATCATGGTATTGACCACTGACAAGCAAACTCCGCAGGCCGTACTCGCCGAGCTAGAACAACTGCCTGAGCTGACCAAAGTCAACGAACTCGCACTTCATTAAGATAATCGGTGTATGTTTCACGGACAACAAGATAATAACGGTTAATTCAACAAAAAGAGAGCTTCCGATGCATAAATCGGAGGCTCTCTTTGTCAGCTGGGCGTAATTTTAACCGGAACAATAACGGAAAATGTCGTACCGTGCCCTTCCTTGCTTTTCACCTGAACAGTGCCCTGGTGAGCTTCTACAAGATTGCGAACGATGGAGAGGCCTAAGCCGGTGCCCCCGGTTGCGGCCCGCGTACGAGCCTTATCGGCCTTGTAGAATCGTTCGAATACGTAAGGCAAATCCGCACTCGGAATGCCATGACCACTGTCAATCACCTCAATGATTGCTGCATCCTTGCCCTTAAATGTGATACGGTCTGCGCGTATCCGAATTGCCTCGTTAGGCGGAGTGTGCCGAATCGCATTATCCAAAAGGTTCGTCATAACCTGTTCCAGCCGGTCCTCATCCGCTTGCTGCAGGATCAGCGCCCGGTCCGGCAGTTCATATGTCATCGCGATCCCCTGTTCTTTGGATAAGACTGCAAACTTGCGGTGCATTCGTTTAACGAAGCTGATTAGATCAACCTGCCGGAAATGGAGCTGCAGGTTACCTGTCTCCATCCGGGCCAAATCTAGCAAATCCCTTACAAGTCTGCCCATGCGAAGTGACTCATCATGTATGACTTGTGCCAGCTCCTGGCGTTCATCGGGCGTGGCTGCGATGCCATCCAACAAGGCCTCACTATAGCCCTGCAGCATCGACAACGGAGTTCGCAGTTCATGAGACACGTTCGCAACGAAGTCTTTGCGCAGCTTATCCAGTCTGAACTCCTCCGTAACATCCCGAAGCACAGCGACTACACCCCGCACGGCATCTCTGGAGTAAAGCGGAGCCATGACCACAGACCACACCTCGTTGTGCACATGTACCTTGGATGACATCTGTTTGGCCCCACTGATTACTTGATCGAATAACATTTGCATCGGCTCCGGAATGGTGAGCTTGTTCACATCCGTCTTCCGGCCGTCTGAACTGTGGGACTCCTCTGCGTCCCAGTGGATCTGGTTCCATTCCCTAATGATTTTATCTCCTTGCGGGTTGGTCAAAATCCCGTGGCCTTCAGCATCGAATGTCACCACAGCGTCGGTCATACTCCGGAGCACGCTCGCCAAATGCTCTTTTTCATGGTTCAGCGCCTTGATCGTCTCCGACAGCTCCTCGCCCATTCGATTGAAGGTACGACCCAATTCGCCGATTTCGTCTGACGAAGTGATCGGCACCCGGGTACCGTACTCCCCATGTGATATTAGATCTGCCGCCTTCTTCAACCGCAGGAGAGGCTGCGTAATTCGGGATGAGAGAAAAAAGGCAAAAAACGTGGTAATTAAGAATCCGATGATGGCGACGTAGCCGAATAATCGTTTGACAAAGGCCTGTGTTGCTTCCACTGATTGCGTCGATTGATATAGAATCGTTGCACCGATAATGTTCTGCTGTGCTGTATCGCGCAAGGGCACCGCGACCGCGGAATACAGGTTGTTAGTTCGCTGTTTTGCTCCTGATTTGCCGAGCACTTGGTTATCAATCGTTTCTCCCGCGAATACGTGACTCAGTGTCTGCTTGGTAAAGAAATCATCGTAATGCAAATCGCCCATGCTCAAATTATCCAACGGACTGCTGATCTGCTGGAAATTCGTGTCGATAATGAACACACTGGCCTCCTGAGCGCTGAGCAAGTCATTGACCAATTGGATGTAGCGGTCGTCTTCCCCGTTGATGGAGATGCCGCTCGTGACTTTGGCGCCCAGCTTCCGCAAGTTTTCCGTTTGTTCCTGCGATTTGGGGAATGATGTTTCAATGTATTGCCCGAGAAACAGGCTGAGCGCGACCAGTACCACCGCCACCAAGCCAATGATAGTGAGCCACAGTTTGCCTACAACGCTTCTAAATATGAACACGCTATTTTGGCACCTCTAGTTTGTATCCTACTCCCCAAACCGTTGTGATCATGGCGGCTGCTTCCGGTGAGACCTTGTTCAGTTTCTCGCGAAGCCGTTTCACATGAGTGTCCACTGTGCGCAGATCACCGAAAAATTCGTAATTCCATACATCCTTCAGCAGCTCCTCCCGGGAGAATACTTTATCGGGAGACACCGCCAGATAGTGGAGCAGCTCGTATTCCTTCGGTGTTAAAGCCACTTCTTGGCCGCCGGCCGTGACGCGATGTGCATCGTGTTCGATAACAAGATTAGGAAAAACAATATTATTGCTTGTGTTAACTTCTTTCGACAAATATGCCGTGACTGACGACCTGCGCAAAATCGCTTTTACCCGATAAATGACTTCGCGGGGACTGAATGGCTTGACCACGTAGTCATCCGCTCCCATTTCGAAGCCCTGCACTCGGTTCATCTCTTCGCCTTTTGCCGTCAGCATGATAACCGGCGTCGATTTTACCTGGCGCAGTCTGGCGCACACTTCATTGCCGTCCATGCCGGGCAGCATAACGTCGAGCAGAATTAGATCATAATCCGTGTCCAGAGCTTTTCTCAGAGCCGTTTCCCCATCCTCGGCTTCATCTATAGCAAAGTTTTCCTTTTCCAAATACATCCGCAGCAGACGCCGTATCCTCTCTTCGTCATCCACCACCAAGATCGTCATTTTCACATCCAACATCGAATCCTCAACCCCTTCTCCCAACTAAATTAAACGCCGGCATAAGAGTGCAATCCCGCGATGACCAGATTGACTCCGATCAATGTAAACATTACAACCATAAATCCGACCACGGACAGCCACGCCGACCTTTTGCCCTGCCAGCCCCGCGACATGCGCAGATGCAGATAGGCCGCATAGTATAACCACGTGATGAGGGCCCATACTTCTTTGGGATCCCAGCCCCAGAAGCGTCCCCAGGCGTCTGCTGCCCAGATCATAGCGAACACCAGTGCACCGAGCGTAAACACTGGATAGCCGATCGCAATTGCACGGTAACTGATCTCATCAATGTCTTCGCTGTCCACGTTATTCATGAGCGGACTCAGCGCCGCACCCAGCGGCTTGCGGGCAATGACTCTAAGCAAGCCGTACAGTATCAAGCCGCCGATAATGGACCATATCACTGTGTTCAGCTTCCGTCCGGCGTTAGCCCCCTCCATCCAAGAAGGCGCCTCAAACGGTGCCTGCCTCATGCCCAGGAACGGCACCATCTCAATCTGCTCTCCTTGATAAGGCTTTACCAACGGCGGCAGCACGTAATTCACAGGCTGCTGGACTGTCTGCTCCACGCCGTCTTCATCGGTTATAACCACGCCGTTCACGAACTTCGCGTGGTATCCCGCGGCATTGAAACCGAAAATCGTAACGACAAACGCAATAATCATTGCTAGAACAAATAAAGTGAACTCAACACCTTTTTGTTCCTTTCGATCCACTGGTTCTTTGCTGTTGAAATTGACCGTGCGCAGCAAATACATAAGTCCGGCCGCAAAGCCTACGGCGAAAAACGCCTCGCCCGCTGCTGCGGTCGTTACATGAATCTTCAACCAATAGCTTTGCAGCGCCGGGATGAGAGGCTGCACTTCGTTGGGAAACACGGAAGCGTAAGCAATAATGATAATCCCAACGGGCAGCGCAAAAACACCCAGCACTTGCGCCCGGTAAATAAAGTAAACTATGATAAAAGCAAGAATGATCATCATGCCGAGAAATGTCATAAATTCATACATGTTGCTGGTAGGAATGTGGCCAGCCTCCGCCCATCGAGTGAAAAAGAACGTGAGATGGGCGAGAAAGCCTATAATAGACATGACAATCCCAATCTTACCCCACTTGGCAGAGTGAGCTTGCGGATCACGCTGTCCCCATTTTTTCCCGACGATGGAGATCACGAACGTCAAAAATGCCGCATTATATACGATAAAGGCTATTAACAGAAACAAGCTGCTCTCCACTATTTCACCACTCCTGCTTCCAGCGATTTAGGTTCCACTTCTATGCCGGATTTTCGCAATATATCCGCGACTTCCTTACGAATCCCGAACCAATTTTTATTCGTGTGTGCGCCTAAGGCAAGAACGCCGTTGTCAATCCGCAGCCATACCCGACGGTGGTGCCAATAAAAACCCATCACCAACCCGATCATCGAAATCGCCGCGCCCACCCATATGTACGGCATCGCCCTGTCAACGCGAATATTTAGATAGCTGGTATACTCCGAGAACTGTACATCTGCCATGGAGTTGACGGATATGTCAAATTTTTGCGCGAGCGCGCCGTTAATTGTGTCCTGTTGAAATGCCACTTTGTCCACCTGCCGCGGGAAGTACAGATAAGGCTCTCCTTCCGGCGCCAGATCAGGGCCCGTGATGGAGAAAATGAAAGCCGGCATTTTAGGCTCATTTGATTTCGTTGTCGGCACACCCTTCTCGTCCAAACCAAAATCCGGAAAGTATGCCTTCAGCTTCAAAGTGTAAGCCCCTGATTGGTACTCCGGTTCAGGTCTTGTCATCGACAGCTCGAACGTGCCGTAGGCTTCGCCGGTAAGCTTGTTTTTGAATGTCGGCTTCACTGAAATGAGCATCGGCGACTCTTTGAAATCGAATTGGTAGGCCATTAGGCCCTTATATTCAAGAGGAGCATTGACTATGATGTTTTGCCGGTGAACTTCCTTCAGCTGAGGAGCCTTGGACATGGCACCGCAATCAGCAGTGCATTCATATAAGACGGCCTGAGTTTCGTAGATTTTCGGAACGATCTGCTGCTTGTCCCTGAATTCTTCCGACATCTCCTGCTCGCTGTAATATTCAACCGTAAAATTCTCATTTTTCAAATAGTACGATGTCTCAGGAATTTTCACAATTTGACCTTCCGGGAACGCGATATGCTGGTCCATATGCCATCCCGGGATGCTTCTCATCAAAACAGCCATAAGAAATATGATTAGACCGATATGATTGATATAAGGCCCCCACCGGCTGAAACGGTGTTTCTCTGCGAGCAGTGCTGTGCCGTCAGTGTACACTTTGTAATGTCGTTTCTTGAAAAGCTGGGCTGCGTTATTGACCCAGACTTGCTCGGTCGAGCCATGCGCTTGCCCGGGTTCAGCGTGCTGCCGGGTAAACAGCGGCCCGTTATACGATACTTTTTGCCGCAGAATGAAATTGAGATGTTTGCGGATCTGCTGCTTGCTTAGAGCACGGTATAAGGGGAGTACCCGGTCCAAGCTGCACACCACCAGAGAGGTTCCGATCATAAATAAAAGTCCGATAAACCACCACGATTCAAAGGTATGTGATAAACCGAGCATGTAATAAATCTCGCCCAACGTCCCGTATGTTTCTTTATGGTAAGTGGATGGATCGAAATTGATAAAGGTATTTTCTTGCGGATAAATGGTACCGAGAGCCGCACCTAGCAGAGTGATGATAATTAAGTAGATGGCGATTTTAACAGAGGAAAAAAAATTCCACACCCTGTCTATCAGATTAGGGTCCGTTTTCTGCGACCGTCTTGCCACTCCATCGTAGCGCATTTCAAGCGGGGCGGTGCCCTCCTCTGCATACAACGGCTTGCCGCAGGATTCGCAGAGCACGGTGCCGACATGATTCTGGTGGCCGCACTCGCATTTTGTATTTTGAATCATGTGTACCTCCTGAACCGTCGTTTCGAAACCGGTGTGCCGTGCCCGAAGCAGCCGTGCCCCCGCCCGGCGCGGTTGACCCGCGCTCGGGTCGGCTGTGCATCGTCACCTTAGCTGAGCCTGTACCTCAGTAGTCCTATGATCTATTAATGAGGCCCATAGCAGTCAGTTCGTGCCGGAGATAGAGGCGATAGTCTGCTCTATGAAATCTTCATTCATTTCGCCCACCCAAATTCTCGCAATGTTTCCCTCGGCATCGATGAAGAATGTTGTCGGATAATTCATAACGCCATACCGCTGGCGCGTTTCCTGGTTATCGTCAAACAAAATGGGAAAAGTTAATTTATGCTGCTGCATGAAATTTTGCACGGTAATCGGGCTTTCCCCAATATTCACACCGAGAAATGCGACGTTGTCGGGATTATGCTTTTCGAACTGACTCTGTATGGCCGGCATCTCCTGTTTGCAAGGAGGACACCATGTGCCCCAAAAATTGACCATCACTGTTTTGCCTTTGTAATCGGACAGCTTATGCTGCCGGCCGTCTGATCCGACCAGTGTAAAATCCGGTGCTTTACTCCCTTCCACCGGCTTCTCCTCGGACGCATACAAACTGCTCCACAGCGTCCAGACGCCGAGAAGCAGTACGCAGGTAAAAATGGTCAACTGCACCCACCGTCTATGTTGTCCCATTGGTTGACACCTCAAACTTATGTCTTCTCTCGCTTCATTATATCGAAGTTTGCCGGCTGATCTTATTTGCCTTTTTGAATTTTATGTGTCTTGCGTGCATCATCCGTCAATTCTTTTACTTCTTGCGGGGTTAAATGACGATATCTGCCGCGGCCTACGCCGGTCAATGCCAGCGGACCGAACATCACACGTCTCAGCCTGACCACGGGGAAGCCGATCGCGTCGAACATTCGCCGTACCTGCCGGTTGCGGCCTTCGTAGATCGTAATCGACACAACGGTTTCGTTGCTCTCCGGATTAATATCGTGGTACTCCACTTCGGCAGGCGCGGTCATCCCGTCCTCCAGCTCAATCCCGTTTCGCAGCTTGTCCAGCAATGTTCCGTGCGGCACACCTTTCACAGTGGCATGGTAGGTGCGCGGCACATGGTGCTTGGGATGAGTAAGCAGATTTGCGAAATCGCCGTCGTTAGTGAGAAGCAGCAGCCCCTCAGTATCGTAATCGAGCCGTCCCACCGGGTAAATTCGTTCGCTGATGTCCTTCAGATAATCGGTCACGATTTTCCGTCCGCCCGGATCGGACGCGCTCGTTATCACACCCTTAGGCTTGTGGAAAAGCACATATACCTTTTTCTGCTGGCGGATCGGTTTGCCCTCAACCAGGATCACATCCTGCGTAGGATCGACTTTTACCCCCATCGCCGTTACTACTTCTCCGTTCACCTGCACACGGCCAGCAGTTATTAATTCTTCACATTTTCGACGGGAGGCTACTCCCGCTTCAGCCAATACCTTCTGTAATCGCTCCATTAGTCTCCATTCACCTCAAACCTAATGATACCCATCCGCAGATGAAATCACAAGTTGGGACCATGGAAAAAAAGCGCCTGGGCAGGTCGGTGTGTGAGGAAAAAAATCGTCCGGTTCGAAATGAAATCTCTCAGCTAAGCGCAGCGCCAGTTTGCGCAGCAAAAACAGCTGCTCCATTTCCTCCGCCGTGTAGGTGGCACGCCGCTCATGAAAGTTTCCCTCCAGGCAGATATGAATGAACAACGAGTCGGTTGGCTCGGCAGATGGGGTGATACCGCCGCTGCGGGAGATAAAAAAATCAAACCCTTTGCCGTTGATCGCGGGACACGCGGAATGATGGATGACGATACCGAAAAACTGCACGCAGCTCACCTCTATTCGTTAGCTGGTACAGTATATGAGTGGAATGCAGCGAGGGTGTTAGGCGAACACTAAGTAACATACAAGGATGGAAGCGACAAAACCGACCACATCGGAAATCAGTCCGACTTTCAAAGCATAGCTTGCTTTACGTATGCCGATGGCCCCAAAGTAAACGGTAATAACATAAAGTGTCGTATCGGTGCTGCCCTGTATCGTGGAAGCGATGCGGCCGATCATTGAATCGGGACCGAACTGCTGCATTAAATCCGTCGTAAAGGCCAGCGAGCCGGCGCCGGTTAACGGGCGCAAGATCGCGAGCGGCAGCACCTCACTTGGTATACCAATCCAGTCGCACAGCGGACGCACCCATCCGATCGTGAGCTCCATGGCGCCCGAGGCTCTGAACACGCTAATGGCCACCATCATGCCTACAAGATGCGGAATGATGCGTATGGCGGTGTCGAAGCCGTCCTTTGCCCCTTCCACAAACGATTCGTAAACCGGCACCTTACGGTAAGCAGCATATAGCGGGATGAAAACGATAATCACGGGAATCGCCCACGCAGAGATCAGGTTTACTAAAGAGTACAATCCGGTTCATCCTTTCCCTTTCGGATTATGTTTCGCTGGCCGGATGTTGATCGTATGATGGCGCCTGTACCATTTGTCCACCGCGATTGCCGCAATCGTTGAAACACAAGTAGCGAGCAGTGTTGTTCCAACAATCTCTGTGGGGTTGATTGAATCGAAATTCATGCGTATCGCAATGAGAGTGGTTGGGATGAGAGTGATGCTGGCGGTATTCAACGCGAGCAATGTGCACATGGCCGGGCTCGCGATCTCTTTGTTGGGATTCAAGGTTTGCAGCTCCTGCATTGCTTTGATCCCCATCGGTGTAGCGGCATTGCCCAACCCCAAAATGTTGGCGCCCATGTTGGAGGTGATATAGCCCAACGCCGGATGATTCCTCGGCACGCTCGGGAACAGAAAGCGGACCACAGGACTGAGCCAAGATGACAGAAGCTGCAGCAGCCCCGCATCCTCGGCGATACGCATCATCCCCAGCCAAAAAACCATAATGCTGATCAGACCGAAGCAAACGGTCACACCGCTTTTCGCCCCGTCGAAGGTAGCCTGGGTCACCAGTTCGATATTACCTTGGGCGGCCGCAACAACAAACCCTGCCACAATAAAAAACAGCCAAATGAAATTTACCATATTGTCATGACCCTCCTCTGGCGGTGCTTGCTGCTATGTGGTGCGCCCCATGAACAAATCACGGACGACAAACTGTAAGATGTAAAGCCATTTTTCCGGCCACGTCATCTCGCCTTGCCGTGTTTCATTGAATGAAAATGTCGAGCGGTCGGGGAGGCGTAATCTCGAGCTTCCCTCAATAAAAAGGGGTACATCTCCAATATCCTTGCCATTCAATAAATAGTGCAGCTTGCCCGCCTCGCCCAGCCGAGAATGAACGGAATTCGCATCGTGGAGCTCTATTTTCGTGGTTATCTGACTTCTCTCATTCGCCAGCATCGGATAACTAAACCTCAGCCCCGCCACATACTGTGTGCCCGGTACGTGCTCTCCCTTTTGTATCAGATCCGCCAGAGGAAAATGTTTAAATCCGTAATCGAGTAGTTTGGCATGGTCCGACCAGTCATCGGGATCATTGAGCGTCACAACGGCCAACTGTTGGCCATTGCGCGTCGCCGACGACACCAGGCAGCGTCTGGCAAGCTTTGTGTAGCCCGTTTTGACACCGTCCGAGCCTTCATACAGGTTCAACATTTTGTTTTTATTAAACCAGGTATAGTCCCAGGCTTCGTTTGGATTAGGAGCTTTTTTGACCTTCGTCTTGACGATTTCTTGAAAGACGGGATTACGCAGCGCATACGCCGTAAGCTTGGCCATATCATTGGCTGTAGAATAGTGCTCGGGTTCATCCAGCCCATGCGGATTTTTAAAGCTGGTGTTGGCCATACCGATCATACGTGCCTTTTCATTCATCAAATAGGCAAACCCGTCTATCGAGCCCCCGACATGCTCCGCAATCGCCGTAGCCGCATCGTTGCCTGATCGCAGCATCATGCCGTACAGCAGATGCTTCAGGCTCATCTCCTCACCCAGCTTGAGATAAATGCTCGACCCCTCTTTGCCGTATGCACTTTTGCTAACCTTCACTTGGTCCGACAGCCGACCGTGATCGATGGCTACAATCGCTGTCATTATTTTTGTCAGGCTTGCGACACGCATGGTTTTGTCTCCCTGCCGGCTGAACAGCAGTCTGCCTGATTGCACGTCGATTAAAGCGGCCGCCTCTGCATGTGTGGCAATGGGCGGTGCGGCTTGTACGCTGAACGGATAATGGAGCACCGACCCCAGCAGCGCCACCGCGATGAACAGCAAACCGATTCTTCTCATATGATCCTCCCACAGGTTCAACAATGTCTTGTACATGTATATGCTTATCCACCTCAGTTATGTCCACACGAAAAAACCTGCTGCAGCCACGCTGCAGCAGGTTAATCACGGTCCTCTATGGAGTCGATGCAATCCGGTGCATCATATGCAGCATGTCCTACTTTGGTGCTCACCCGGTAAATAGTAGTTGGCTTCGCGGTGTAGGGAGCAAGCAGCGGCAGGAGTCTCTCTGGTTCCGTGACCGTCCGATCCAGCCAGATGCTTTCCTGCTCGGCGGTAAGGATAGCAGGCATGCGGTGATGTATGTGCGCCATGGTCTCATTCGCAGGCACCGTTATAATCGCGCACGTATGGAGCTTGTTTCCGTCAGCCCCGGACCAAGTATCATACACCGCCGCCATCCCGAACAAGGAGTGGTCGCGCAGGGTGAAGCGCACAGGCTTTTTTTTGCCGTCTGCTTGGTACCACTCGTAAAATCCGTCGGCCGGGATCAGGCATCTTTTCCGGGAAAGGAGCTTGCGAAACCCGGGCTTGTCCGCCAGCGTCTCCGAGCGCAAATTAATCGGACGAGGGCCGCTCTTGTCCCCCGACGCCCAACTGGGGACGAGGCCCCATTGCAGAGAGCCGAACCTGCTGCCGTGCGTTATGCCGCCGTCACCATTCGTACCATCGACAACGGCAGGAATCCATTGCCCAGGTGCGACATTGTATCTCGGCGCATATAGCTCGGACGTACCCCGGCGCAGCAAAAAACGCAGAACAAGCTCCTCGTAAGAAACGGTTATGGTATAACGTCCACACATAATCAATCACCCATGGGTGTCCGGGCAGGCATAACGTGGTCGGTTGAAACCGGCATCTGTCGCCCGGGCAGTTTTATCTTAAATATAGGAGAATCCAATCGGTATTTCAAACGCAAATTGCGCTCACGCCCGTGCCGATGGTTTAGATCCACCCTGTCTGCCGGATAAATAGGTAAAGCTGCCCAAAAAATTGAGCAGCCCGTAACCTAACCTTCATATCTCTATAGTATGTCTGTTTGCTTCCTTTATCAGTATGAAACAAAAACTCCCCTGTGTATATGAAGTCTTTCTGGTAAAAGAAGCAATATATTCCACTTATGCCTGCCAGGGACATCAAACAATGAAATTCTGGCTGCTGCTGGTTGTCGGCGTTGTGGCGCTTGTAGTGCCGGTGGTGCTTGTTGCGGGAGGCGGTGTGGTTCCCATCGCACTGGTGGCACCCATCATACCCATCGAGCTCATGCCGCCAGAGATCATGCTCTGGATTTTATCCACTACGTTCGGTGCGGCGTCAATAAGTCTTTCAAACAGATGGGTTTGGTTATCGAGCGGCACAATTTTAACCCCTTGCGCTCCTACCACCAAAAATGCAATCGGTGTGATGGACACGCCGCCGCCGCTACCGCCGCCAAAAGGAAGCGCAGTTTTGGCATTCATAGCATCAGTGCGAGTGGCGACGCCAGTCGTGTCCTCGGTGCCGAATTCACTTCCGCCGGCAGCGAAGCCAAAGCCCACCTTGGAGATCGGCATGATGACACTGCCATCCGGCGTTTCCACGGGATCGCCGACAATAGTATTGACATCCACCATCTCTTTGATATTTTCCATTGCGGTTTTCATTAAACCTTGTATCGGATGCTCAGTCATTTTGATGTCCTCCTCGACCTTATATTGATGATCTTTCTATTTAAGCATTGTTAGAGTTCCCTGCAAGCATGGGCCATATTCCAGGCCTCCACCTGCCAAAAACTAACATAGCCGAATTCCGCGGGTGTGCGTACACTATACCTTGAACAAGACACGCTGCCATGTGCGTAACCCGTTCTTTACTTTGAAGATCCGATACACCAAATGGAGTCCGGCGACACAGACGTAAAACAACCGAATATGAGTTGTACAAGTCACCTCGGTAGTGAATTTTGTTCCGTTAAAATGTGGTTGCACGAGCAGCTCAGGACGCGCATGAAGTTTAATGAATCGAAAAGCTACCCCTAATAGCGATGATTTCAACCCCCACACCATGCCGGTGGTCATCGCCGTTTCCGCGGCATCGCCCACGCCCAGTTCCGTTTTCCAGTACATGCGCGTGCAATGCACGTGGCCAAGCGTATCTGACAACCACCGGTCGAACCGGACGCAGTGTGTCAACAGCTGCCGAAGATTGTCAAAAAGCTGCTGGATGGTTCGTTTATCGATGTTCCTGTTGAGCTCAAGGAGCAGCTGGTTTTCCGATTTGTCAATGAATTGCGACTTCACGCCAAGACCTTCCGACAAGCTGATAAAGTTCATAATTGGAATTGCGAGCCGCTTTTTCACTAAACCGTAGAGTGCGTGGACGTCAATCAAAATCTCATCGTTTTTGTTTTCCCGACTCGCTGAAATCCGACATTCCACTTTGCTGGAAAGCAGTATTATGAATCCAACGACCAGCACACCTGCAATCCAAGCAAACACCATGTTCATCCCTCCGCTGTCATTTCCTGTGCTGTGCCGCACGTCTCGCGTAGGCGGCACGCCACAAAAAGAAAACCCCTGATGAAAGAAGCACCGCTTCCTTCGTTCAGGAGTTAGTATAGCCCTATAATGGTAAAACATGCGCTGGGACTCTTTGGCAAGCTTACTCGGTGTCCGTCACATCCTCGAATGTCAGCTGGTTGTCAGTACCGCCCAGCTTATCGAACAGCAGCCGCGTTTCCTCTTCCAAGTTGTCTTCGTCATGGAATAACGACGATTCCGGCAGCTCATCGATGCTCGCCAATGCGAAATGATCAAGGAAAGATTTGGTCGTGCCATACAAAATTGGCCGCCCCGGCGCGTCCGCGCGATCCACCTCTTGTATTAGATCTTTCGCCACCAGCGTTTGCAGCGCCCGATCCGACTTCACACCGCGAATTTCTTCGATGTCCACACGCGTGATGGGCTGCTTGTACGCGACAATGGCCAGAGTTTCCAGTGCCGCTTGCGATAAGGATGACCGGGAAGGTGAATAAGCCAGCCGCTCGAAATATGGCGCATGAGCCGGCAGCGTGGTCAGCTGATAAGTTCCGGCGAGCTCGACGATTTGCAAGCCTCGTTCGGCGCGGCGCAGATCGGCCTGCAGATCCAGCACTAGTTCCCTGATGAAATCAGCACTCTGATCGAGCACCTCAGCCAGCTGCTTGGCGTCAAGTCCTTCGTCGCCCGCCACGAACAGGAGCCCTTCAATAACTGATTTCATCTGCCGTAAATCCATGCGCTAAGCCTTCCTCTCTTGCTTGAATCACAATATCTTCAAACAGCCGGTGCTGAAAGCACACCACCGCTTTAACCTTCATTAATTCCAACAACGCGAGAAATGTGGTGACGATGCCCTCACGGGACGTGTCCTCATCGACCAATTTGGAAAAAAGCACTTTGCCCCCCGCTCGCTCGAGCCAGCGAACGACTTCCTGCATCCTGCCCTTAACGGATATTTCATCCTTGCGGATTTTCGTCACCATATTTCGGCTGGTCATGCGGCGCAAAGCCCGCTGAAATGCGTACACCAGATCCGCCACCTGAAGCCCTCGTACCGGATTTTCGATCACTTTCGGCGCATACGGTGTCAAATCCTCCGGCTCCCGTGTGTAGATTAGACTGCGTTCGAGCTCTTTATCCCGTAAATGGTCTGCAATAGCCTTGTATTTGCGGTACTCGATCAATTTCGCCACGAGTTCCGCGCGCGGATCATATTCATCGTCCAACATATAATCGTGATCGTAATCCAATTCGATAACAGGAGGCTTGGGGAGCAGCATCTTGCTTTTGATCGAAAGCAGTGTTGCGGCCATCACCAAAAACTCACTGGTCACTTCCAGCTCCAATTCCTGCATCGCGTCCAGAAACCCCATGTATTGATCGGTGATTTCTTTGATCGGGATGTTGTAAATGTCTATCTCCGATGTATCTATCAAATGCAGCAGCAAATCAAGGGGGCCTTCGAACGTATCGAGTTTGTATGTAACTTTGTCCACCTTGCGGTTCCCCCTAAGAGTTTCGCTTTAGCAGCAGTCTGCCTGGCCCGCAAGCGCCGGGCTTTTCGGTGGAAAAGCCCGCTTGCCCGCGCGATTTAAGACAGCTGTTTGGTCAGGTTGGCCATTTCGATCGCTGTCACGGCCGCTTCCCAACCCTTGTTGCCTGCTTTCGTGCCTGCGCGCTCCACTGCTTGCTCAATCGAGTCCGTGGTCAACACGCCGAATACGGTCGGTACCCCTGTTTTTAAGTTGATCGCGGCTACCCCTTTGGCAGCTTCGCTGCAGACATAGTCAAAATGCGGTGTGGAACCGCGGATGACGGTGCCCAGCGTAATAACGGCGTCATATTTGCCGCTTTCGGCCATTTTTTGTGCGATCAGCGGAATCTCGAACGCCCCCGGCACCCACGCGACCTCTACTTCATCATCCGTCGCACCGTGACGCTTCAGCGCGTCCAACGCACCGCCAAGAAGTTTGCTTGTAATAAATTCGTTGAATCGACCCACAACAATGCCGTATTTCAGGCCGGTGGAAATTAAATGTCCCTCGTATACTTTCGCCATCGTCTCTCAACATCCTTCCGAATTCTTATGATTTAATGTGAAAATCAAGCATGTGACCCAGCTTCGCCTGTTTAGTGTGCAAATAGTTGGAATTGGATTCATTCTCTGCCATTTGAATCGGTACCCTCTCCACGACCTCCAAGCCATAACCTTCGAGACCCTTGATCTTGCGCGGATTGTTAGTCAATAATCTGATTTTGGAGACACCCAAATCCTTCAGGATTTGAGCACCTATGCCATAATCGCGCAGATCGGGAGCGAACCCTAGTTTCAAATTCGCGTCCACGGTATCCAATCCCTGCTCCTGCAGCACGTAGGCCTTCAATTTGTTAATTAAACCGATACCGCGCCCTTCCTGACGCATATACAACAGTACGCCCGCACCGGCTTCGTCGATTTGCCTCAACGCGGCATCCAGCTGGGGACCGCAGTCGCATCGATGAGAATGAAACACGTCGCCGGTCAAACACTCTGAATGGACGCGCACGAGCGTGGGCAGCGAACTGTCGATTTTTCCCTTCACCAGAGCAACATGCTCCTTGTTGTCAACGACGTTGGTATAGGCAATCGCGGAGAAAACTCCGTAGTCAGTGGGCAGTTTCACTTCCACCTCTCGCTGTACCAGCTTTTCCTTCGTGTTGCGGTATTGGATGAGATCCCGAATGGTAATAATTTTAATGTCATGCTTCCGGCTGATCTCCATCAGCTCCGGCACACGGGCCATTTCTCCATCTTCCTTGATAATTTCACAGATAACAGCCGCAGGGTAAGAACCGCACATACGGGCCAGGTCCACTGCTGCTTCCGTGTGTCCCGCCCTGCGCAGGACGCCGCCTCTTTTGGCGATCAGTGGAAAAATGTGCCCGGGTCGGCGAAAGCTAAGCGGCTTTGCAGCAGGATCTATCAGCGCGCGTATCGTTCGCGACCGCTCTGATGCTGAAATCCCGGTGGTGGTCTCAACATGGTCCACCGAGACGGTAAAAGCCGTGCCATGATTGTCGGTGTTTTCGGACACCATCGGAGGCAAGTCGAGATCTCTAGCCCGTTCTTCGGTGATCGGCACACAGACAAGCCCACGGCCTTCTGTAATCATAAAATTAATCACTTCGGGTGTTGCTTTATCAGCCAAGGCGATAAAATCGCCCTCGTTTTCGCGATCTTCATCATCCACGACTATTATAACTTTACCGAGCATCAGATCATATATCGCTTCTTCGATCCGATGAAACTTCATAGGTACGGTCATCTCACTCCCTGCCTTTCTCATCTCTATGTTAAATAAATCCGTTATCTGCGAGGAAAGCTTCCGTTAAACCGCTGGACTTACGGCTGGAATCACGGCCGTCGGGATAGGTTAACAAACGTTCTATATATTTGCCAAGCACGTCGGCCTCCAGATTGACCGTGTCCCCCGGCTGCTTATGCTGCAACACGGTTTGCGCCAGTGTGTGCGGTATGATGGAAACCGTAAACCCAGAGTCGGATACCGCAACCAGCGTTAAACTGATGCCGTCAACAGTGATCGAGCCGTGCGGGATCATATATTTTAAAATAGCACTATCATGCGGTTCGATGTGAAATACAACGGCATTGTCCTCCGGAGCGCGGCCGGTGATCGTTGCGACAGAGTCGACATGCCCCTGCACGATATGCCCCCCAAACCGTCCTCCTGCAGCCATGGCTCGCTCCAGGTTAACATGCTCGCCGATGCGCAGCGTCCGCAAGGTGGTTTTACGATACGTCTCCGGCATCACATCGACTGTAAAAGACGACCCGTCATATTGTGTGACTGTTAAGCACACACCGTTAACCGAGATACTGTCGCCTAGATGGACATCCTCCAGTATGCGTTTGGCCGCGATAGTAAGCACCATCGCTTGCCCTTGTTTCGTTATCCGCCGCATGACGCCAACTTCTTCTATAATGCCTGTGAACACACCTACACCTCGTTCCTATAATGCGGATACCCGGTGATGCAAATATCATCACCGAACTGCTGCAGCTCGGTGCGCTCCAACCGGATCGCGTCGTTCATCCGCTCAAAGCCCCCGAACTGAAAATTATCCGGAGCTTTCGCGCCGCCGCCGATAATTTTCGGCGCATAGAACAGCACCATTTTATTTATCAGACGGGCCTCCAGCATCGCTCCGTTTAGCTGGCCGCCGCCTTCCAGCAGAATCGAAGCGATGTCCCGCTGGCCGAGGAGCTCCATCGCTTTCGTCAGGTTTACCCGCGGACCAGGCCCGCAGTCGAGCACCGTGACGCCCGCCGCCTCCAACTCCGCACGTTTCGCCTGCGACGCCTCTGCGGTGGTCAAAACTATGGTTTCTGCACAAGGCTCTGTCACCACCCTTGCTCCCGTGGAGAGTCGGAGCCGGGAATCTGCGATCACCCTGATCGGATGCAGTGCCGGCACGTCCAGTCGGGTGGTCAGCTGAGGGTCGTCAGCCAGTACCGTGTCCACGCCAACCATAATCGCTTGATGCTGGTGCCGCAGCGTATGGACAAACTGCCGCGCTTCGCCGCTTGTTATCCACCTGCTGTCGCCTGTGCGCGACGCGATCTTGCCGTCCAGCGTACTGGCAGTCTTCAATGTAACGAACGGCCGGCGTGTCAAGATAAAGTGATTAAACACTTCATTCAACCGGAGGGCGTGCTCTGCGAGCAGCCCCACACTGACTTCAACGCTATGCTGCCTTAGCTTGGCGATTCCCGTTCCCGCCACAAGCGGATTCGGATCGGTGCAGCTTACCACAACCCGCTTCACCCGCTCGCGGACAAGCCTGTCGCTGCACGGAGGCGTGGCGCCATAATGACTGCACGGCTCGAGCGTCACGTACGCCGTGCTGCCCGCGGCATCCGCTCCCGCCATATCCAGCGCATGAATTTCCGCGTGCGGCGTACCGCGTTTTAGATGTGCGCCCATGCCGATAATACGGCCGTCCTTCACCAGCACGCAGCCCACCACCGGATTGATGCCAGTTTGGCCGGTCGCGCCCTGGGCGAGTTGGATCGCCAGCTGCATATAATACTCATCATTCAATAGCTGCAATATGTCCATCCCCCCAAGGTTCACTCATAGCGGTGCCGCTACTTAGTTGTTATGCAATAAAAAAAGCCGCTTTTCCTGTTAGAAAAGGGGCTTGTTGAAATTGATAGGTATACGAAAAAACGCAGAATTCCGCAGCTCTACAGGATATGATGATACGGGCAGCACAAATTAAGCGATCGAATGACCGATTGTGAAAAAATATGCATGCGCGTGCCAATTGAGTCCTGCGGCGAAAAACGCCGTCCTCGTTTCCTTCTCCCATCCAGACTATACTGTCGGTCTCGGAATCACACCGAGTCCACCGGATGCGCCAGATGCTGCCGCGGCCGGGTCACGGACTGAACAACGCGCGAGAATTCGCATTGTATCACCGCCGGTGGGGAATTTCGCCCCGCCCCGAAGGAAATCTTATTCTTTTACTGTATCACTAGTAAGAGTACTAAGCTGATTGATTCAAAAATTGTACCACCCAGCCTGACAAAAAGCAAGGGATTTTACATACTTTTATTTAGTAGATATATTTAAGTGAGGTGCGGGCAACCGAAAATCATCGGCGGGCTAAAGCAAAAAAATTTGCGGCCTTTCACAGCAGGGGAGAACCTGCGTGGGCAGATGGCAAAACATAATAAAAAGCCAACCCTCTAGTAAGAAGGCTGGCTGCTTGTCCAACATATACACGCGAAAATTACACCTCAACCACTTTGACAGACTCCATTTTGTCTCTGCCCTTGAGTTCGTCTACAAACTCCATGCCGGAAACGACTTTGCCGAACACTGTGTGCTGTCCGTCCAGGTGCGGCTGCGGCTGATAGCAGATGTAAAATTGGCTGCCGCCTGTGTTGCGTCCCGCATGTGCCATAGCGAGTGAACCGCGCTCGTGCTTGTTCGGATTGATCTCGCAGTTGATTTGGTAGCCGGGGCCTCCCGTACCTGTGCCCTGAGGACATCCGCCTTGGGCTACGAAGCCGGGGATGACGCGGTGGAACACCAGTCCGTTGTAAAAACCTTCGTTAGCGAGCTTTTCGAAATTTGCAACCGTATTCGGTGCATCTTTTTCAAACAAATCAATAACTACTTCGCCGCCGTTTTCCATTTTGATATGTGCTTGTTTAGCCATTGTTATATGTACACTCCTTTTATCGTTCAATGTGTTTCATTGTACTATATCCGACCATCCGGCACAAATCGTTCAAACAAAAAAAGCCGGCGACGGTAAACCGCGCCGTGCCGACAGCTCGCTACGTTTGCGCATTATTTCGTAGTTCTGCTTACCTGCTTCATCCGATTAGGAACCACGTCATTGCTGATGATGTTCTCATAGGATTCACGCTGCACCACCACGTCTGCCTCGCCGTCCTTCACGAACACAACCGCCGGCCGGCGAATCCGGTTATAATTGCTCGCCATTGCATAATTATATGCGCCGGTACAGGACACCGCCAGCACATCGCCTGTCCGCACTTCAGGCAGCTTCAAGTCCCAAATCAGCATATCGCCGCTCTCACAAGCTTTACCTGCGATGGACACCACCTCTTGCTCAGGCTCGTCGGCCCGGTTCGCCAGCATCGCCTCGTATACGGAGTTGTACAATGCAGGGCGCGGATTGTCCGTCATGCCGCCGTCTACAGCCACATACTTGCGTACCCCCGGGATATCCTTGTACGTTCCCACTGTATACAGCGTCGTGCCTGCGTCGCCCACTATGCTGCGGCCCGGCTCAACCCAAATTTCCGGTGTCGGATAGTTGTGCTTCTTGAAGTTGCCGATGACGGATTCCGTGATCGCCTGCACATAGCTGGCAACGGGCAGAGGTGCATCGCCCTCCACATAACGAATGCCGAAGCCTCCTCCCAAATTGACCACGGAGAAGACGACATTGAGCTCGTCGCGCACTTTGGCTGCGAAATTGACAACTTTGTCCACCGCCAGTTTAAAGCCTTCTACTTCAAAAATCTGCGAACCAATGTGCGAGTGCAGCCCTAACAATTGAATGTTGGGCAACTCCAACGCCTCGCGGATGGCCTGATAAGCGGAACCGTTGTCCAAATCCAAACCGAACTTGGAGTCCGTTTGGCCGGTGGAGATATATTCATGTGTATGGGCCTCAACGCCCGGTGTCACACGGAAAAGAATGTTCACCTTTTGACGCTTCTCCCCGGCAACCGCATTCAGCATATGCAGCTCAACGAGATTATCCACCACAAAGCATCCGATCCGTGCGTCGACCGCCATCGCAATCTCATGCGGCGTCTTATTGTTTCCGTGAAAGTGAATTCGCTCCGCAGGAAAACCGGCTTGCAGTGCGGTATACAACTCGCCGTCCGAGACGACATCAAGGGACATGCCCTCTTCCTCCACAATGCGGCACATCGCCATCACACAGAACGCCTTACTGGCGTAAGCAACCTGGAATTTCAAGCCCGAGGCGCGGAATGCATCCATGTACTCGCGGCATCTTTGGCGTATTAAAGCTTCATCCATCACATACAGCGGGGTGCCGAATTGAGCGACCAAGTCGGTCGTGTCGCATCCGCCGATTTGCAAGTGTCCTCTATCATTTATAGTACTAGTTCCATGTAGGTACATTGTTCGCCTTCCCTCTTCCCGTAAACATTACTTCTAAAGTACCACATCGCGGTAGCTGCTGACAATACGCTCACCTGCAGCTTCCGCGCTCCCCCATGCTGCCGCCCGAGCAGGTCATTTCGAAAATTGCAGCCAATCGAACAAAGAGCCGATGATTTTGCCAAAGATCATTGCCATCAACAACCAAATCATATAGGAGCCCATACCAATTCTTTTCGCCAAAATGGGCAACACATTCAGCACCTCCGTCAAGGCGCCGGCCAGCATCCCAACAAAGCAGCCGGCAAACAGGCCGAACACGGCGGACGAGAGCGGGAGAAGCGGAAACGAAATGTCGAACAGATCAATTACCGTGAAGCACAGCGAGCCGAGTACCACGGCCCCCTCGTACCAACGGATCATATGATAAGTTTTGGAGATCTGCGCGAGACGAGGAATCAGGTCCAATACGACAAGGAAAGCGACCATCCCGCTGCCGACTGCAATGCCGGCGGCCACGCCGATAAACATCTGGGCCGGGATGCTCCACCACTCAGTCATGCTTATTCTCCTTTTCGTGCATTTTCCCGTACTCCTCCATAATGACGTAATAATTGACATTTTCTTGGTACATAAACATTTCCACTTCAAGCGGACTCGGCTCTTCGTTGAATTTCTTCTTAAACAAATGGTTAAAAAACACCATCATCCCCAGGCCGATGCCTAATGAATATGGAATCTGCAGCAGTAAAGGATGCTCCACCCGATGCCCCGTCAGCAGCTGATAAATGCGTTGATGCACCTCAGCCATACTCACATCTGCATGAAAATTCATAATTGCCAATCCGGATCCGGTAAAAAGCAGCAGCCAAACCACACCGATCACCAGAAGGTTAGGGGGTTTACGTTCTTCTACAACTTCTATTAGACAGTGGGGGTCGCCAAAATGCTCGATTTGCAGGAATGGGTACATTTCTTTTATTTTTTTCACGATCATGAGCATATCGATCAGAATAATGTTGCCCTCGTGTGCCTCAGGTTTGTGCACCCACAGCTGACGCAAGGCAGGTTCATACTCCGCATCCACCAGCAGCTGGGCGATTTGACCGAGATGTACGGATTGTCCGGGACGAACACTTACGCGTTTACGTAAGCGGATATACAAAGTTGGGCTGGTAGCCTGCTGCATCCCGATCACTTCCATTGTTATTTAACCCATAGTATGAAATAAAAGTGATGCTGATAGTCAGCCGTTTCCTGGTAAAAATGATCCGTGGCATGAATTCAAGTTGAGTTGGCCGGTCACCCGTGGGCCTTCGAGAAGCGTTCCACGCAAAACGGCATGCCGTGGCCTATTTATACCGCCGGAACGATGGCATTCACGTCAGACTAGTAGTATGATTGAATTGGTAGACTCATCCTAAATTGGCTCTAGGAGGCATATGCTATGAACAAAAGCTGCACCCTGCTTGCCGCTGCAGCTGTGGCGTTGTCATTACTTGCACCCACAACCCTGGCGGGCACAACAAAGACTGCATCCGACTACGCCGACCTGACAGGGGTCAACTCAGAATTGACAACCAAAATTGATGCTCTGCTGGCCAAAGGCGTGTTTGAAGGCGTGTCGGACGACAGTTTCGGAATCTCACAACCTATAACTAGAGCACAATTCGCAAAAGTGGCTTGTTTGGTTTTTGGACTGCCGGTAGATAGTACGATCCCGACCACCAGCTTCTCCGATGTGCGTTTTGATGATCCGGCAAATAGCTGGGCGATCCCATATATCGAAGCAGCAAAGCGCGCCGGCCTGATTGACGGGATAACGGACACCACGTTTGCACCAGGTGACCATGTCAGCATTGGGCAGCTGGACACGGTTCTCGTGAAAGGCCTGGGTAAAAAAGTCAATGGCGCGGCGAGCCCGTGGTATGCGGACGCGGTGATACAAGCGACACAATTAAGCATCCATCCGGCAAACAAGTCCGGTGATGAGATAGCGAGCCGCGCCGACTTGGTGTTGAGTGCCTATGCAGCGTTACAAGCTGCTCAACCTACGCAACCTGCTGAGCAACAAGAACAGGTATCGATCTCCTCCGTGCAAGCCACAGGCGATCACACGGTGCAAGTGCTGTTGGACAACGCGGTCGACACCTCAAAAGCAACACTATCACTGACCAAAGACGGCGCCGCTGTCGCAGCCACAACCACGTGGTCCGCGGATGGGAAATCGGCTGTCTTAACCTTGCCGGTCGGCGCCAAGCTCTCAAGCGGCAGTTATGCGGTCACCTTGGGCGGCCTGGCAGGCTCGCAGATCAAAGGCGCTACCGGCACGGTCACGATTGGCACATCTGCTGAGAGCGGCAATATCACTTATGCGGTAACGGAGTTATACGAGGTGAGCAATGTCATCGACAGCGGGCTGACCGCGTCCGCGACCGGCACCCAAGGGTACGTGACACAGGCTCAAGCCGAAGACCCGACGTTGAGCAAATTCGCGAAAGAAATTGAATTAACCGCAACGACCTCGTCGGGAGAAGAGGTCGCTATACCGGGCATCATTCAATCGATCAGCTCATCGAATACAGCCGTCGTGAAAGCTGCCGTTTCGTCAGATCGCAAAGGATTCGTACTTGGAAACAAGGCGGGCACGGCTGCAGTCAGCATTGTTTATACAGCCGTAAACGGCGCAACCAAGCAAATGACGATACCTGTCACTGTGAAAGATGTCAACGTAGCCGCTGACATGATAGAAGCTGGGGAATCCTCAATCGAACACTCTTTGACGGTAACCGGCGGTGTGTATTCCAGCCATTTCAATGCATATGAGAAAATGGATTTGAAAATCACGGATAACTACGGCATCGAATACGAAGTAAACGAGATTCAACAATATAATTTTGCTCTCGGCACGATGTTTTACGCGGAAGACATCACAGGTGATCCCGATGCCGGCAGTGCTGGAACCGTAACAGTAGAAGCTGATGGCGCCGTCCATATCCGCGGTAATGTCAACAAGTTCACGCTAACGGCGCTTATACCCAACGGCGATAAAGCGTACGCCTCGGTTGACGTGACCCGTGATTAATTATCGCACGGGCTGCTGGACACAAAGAGCCCTCGGTTCAACCTCACCGGGGGCTTGTTTTTTGTGTTACTTCCGTCAATTGTCAACACGGCGGGCACCTGCCAGGGCGGTATCATTGCGCGATCTGTTCCTTAATGGACTGCAATATTTTCTTCTCCAGCCGGGATACCTGCACCTGTGAAATCCCTAACCTGCTAGCTACTTCGGACTGCGTCTGATCTCGGAAATACCGCAGGTACACAATTAGCCGCTCACGCTCGCTCAGCGTTCCGATGGCCTCATTGAGAGCCAGCTTATCAAACCATTTGTCTTGGCCTTCATCGGATATCTGATCCATTAATGTGATTGGATCTCCATCGTTTTCAAACACCGTTTCGTGTATAGAGGACAGCGGCTTGTTCGCTTCCTGAGCGAAGATAACATCCTCGGGGGCGATTTGCAGTTCCTCGGCAACTTCATTAATCGTGGGAAGCCGGCCGTGGCGCTTCGACAGCTCGTCCTTCGTCTTCCGGATCTTGTTAGCCAATTCCTTCAAAGAGCGGCTGACTTTGAGCGTGCCGTCATCACGCAAAAACCGTTGAATTTCACCGATAATCATCGGCACCGCGTAAGTAGAAAACTTCACATCATACGACAGATCGAATTTATCTACTGATTTCAGCAGACCGATGCAGCCTATTTGAAAAAGATCTTCCGCCTCGTAGCCCCGATTCAAAAACCTCTGTACAACAGACCAAACCAAACGGATGTTACAGTTAACCAATGTGTCTCTGGCAAGCGCATCCCCGGATTGGCTTAAAGCGATTAACCGCTTCACCTCGGTGTCATCCAAATAGCTGTGGGAGGCATGTTTCAAATCGACATCCATATGATCAGACCCCTAATTGAACAAAGCTTTTTTAGATTCAATTCGCTTTTTCATTTTGATTTTTGTCCCAGCCCCGACGGCAGTGGTCACTTCGATTTCATCCATAAAATTTTCCATGATGGTAAATCCCATGCCTGAGCGCTCGAGCTCCGGTTTGGTTGTGAACAACGGCTCTTTGGCCTGTTCCACATTCTCGATCCCCGAGCCTTGGTCTTCTATGGTCAGGTAGACGGTATCACTGTCGATTTCCGCTTGAATGCTGATGACCCCGTCCGGACTATTATCATAGCCATGAATGATCGCGTTCGTGACCGCCTCAGAGACCACGGTTTTGAGATCAGTTAACTCCTCCAGCGTCGGATCGAGCTGGGAGACAAACGCGGCCACGGTCACCCGGGCGAAGGCTTCATTCTCTGAACGGCTGGCAAACTGTAGAGCCATAAAATTGCGTACACTCATGATACTTCCTCCAAACTGCTCAAAGCCTGGGATTCGCTATCTTGAATGGACAATATTTTAAATAGCCCCGACAGTTCCAGCAGCCGATGCACAGCCGGATTGACGTCACAAACAACCATCTTGCCGCCTCTTGCTGTGACTTGCTTGTAACGCCCGAGAATAACGCCAAGCCCCGAGCTATCCATAAAAGACAGCTCTTTGAGACTCAGGATAATGTGGCTCACATCGCTGCTCTCCAACGCGTCTTCCATGCGGACCCGGACCGCATCAGCGGTATGATGATCCAATTCACCCTTCAGACGGACGACCAATACGTTGCGTTCTTGCGCTATTTCAATGTGAAGACTCAAAGCTGTTCACTCCTTCCCTTTCATGCACACTCATTTCTACACGGGATTTACCTTTTCCTGCCACCCGACAAAACTAGAAGAAATGCGCTAGAAAAAGAAGAAATGCGACAGACTGCTTGCTAAGTGTGCGCTTCGAGTCGTTTACTGACCACTTTTAATCAATGAAAAACAAATGTTTGGCTGTCCGCTTCATCAGCATCCACCATCCGGCCTTTTTGACCTCGACCGACGATTCCAGAGGGAACTCGGATAACACCTGATCTCCTTTGTATACGACGATTTTACCAATGGACTGACCCACCGCGACAGGGGCCTTCAGGTCCGGCAGAAGCTGCACTTCGTGGCGGATGCCGTCGCCTGCTTCGCCCTTTTTCAGCAAAATGCTGTACGGATGTTTAGCCGTCAAAGGCACAATTTCCGGATCTCCCTTGCTCACTTTTAATTCGCCCAACGCATCCCCTGTTTTATAGATGGAGTGATTGGTGTATTGGGCAAAGGCATAGTTGAATAAGCTGGATACTTCAGCGTTGCGTGTTTTTGTGTTAGGTTCTCCCATCACCACAGCAACCACCCGGAAATTATCCCTTTTCGCAGTAGCCGATAAGCAAAATTTCGCTTCGCTGGTATAGCCGGTTTTCAACCCGTCGGCGCCGCTGTAGAAGCGGACCAGCTTATTCGTGTTAACCAGCCAGAACGGATTCGCTGTGTCTTTGCGCAAGTAGTCCTGGTACGTACCTGTGAATTGGGTGACCCCCTCGTGCTTGAGCAGTTCCCTGGACATCACAGCGATATCGTGCGCTGAGGAGTAATGATTCTCCGCAGGCAGTCCGTTACAGTTCGCAAAATGAGTGTTCTTCAGCCCGAGCTCCTTCGCGCGTTGGTTCATCATGTGTACGAACGACTGCTCAGAGCCGCCGATCTTCTCAGCCATTGCAACGGATGCGTCGTTGCCCGATGCCATTGCGATGCCCTTCAACATATCCTGCACCGTCATCTCCTCACCGGCTTCCAGGAAAATCTGTGATCCGCCCATAGATGCAGCGTATTCGCTGGTTCTCACCATTTCGTCCATCTTGATTTTGCCTTGATCCAGCGCTTCCATGATCAGCAGCATCGTCATAATTTTTGTGATGCTTGCGGGAGGCAGTTTGGCATCCTTGTTTTTCTCAAAGATAACCGTTCCGCTGTCCGCATCCATTACGATTGCAGACGCAGCGTTTGGGGCCATATCAATCTGCGGCTCAGACGCTTTCTCCTCTTCAGCGAACGCCAGCGGCACCACCAGAGCTGTCAACAGCTGAATGGAAACAAACACCTTGATGATCTTGTTGAGCATACCTTTCTACCCCTCCATAGATACGGTTATATTGCTTCTATTCAGTGTTGACGGGATGAAAGTAAATTATTCCATTTCAAGGAGGAAAAAGAAAAAGCCGGGGATGTCGCCATCCCTCGGCTTGGGCGTAGTTGCAGCTATGTTTTTCCCCCGTCTAGTCCGTATGAATTCGCTCGACGCCGTGCTTAGTGACAACCGCGTAGATCAGCGGCGCTTTCGGCATCTCACCCGCAGCAAACGTAAAAACCTCGCGAGTGCGCTGTGTCATGTCCTCTGTGAACATCGGCTCGTTGCTGTTCATGTGAAGCTCGGCTATCGTTTCGCCGGCGGTCACGCGATCTCCAACTTTTTTGCGAAGGAGGATGCCTACGGAAAGATCGATATCGTCATCCTTCTTGGCGCGGCCCGCACCCAGCATCATCGCCGTCACGCCGAGCGCCTCGGCATCGATCGCAGATACGACACCGTCGTCCACGGCGGCGACCGGCACCTGGTACTCCGCGGTCGGCAGTAATTCAGGGTGATCTGCCATTTCAGGGTTTCCTCCCTGAGCTTGCCACCACTCCTTTAGCTTGTCCAGAGCCGCTCCGCTGCGCAGCAGCTCCTCGGTGATGCTCCTCGCTTCTTCATAGGTAGCGGCTTTACCGCCGAGCCGTACCATATGCGCTCCTAGCACTAAGCACAGCTCAGTCAGATCGGCGGGACCCTCACCGCGCAGTGTGTCGATCGCCTCGCGTACTTCCAATGCATTGCCCACCGCTAAGCCAAGCGGCTCCTCCATGTCGGTGATGACTGCCACCGTTTCTCTGCCTACTTGACCCCCGATCTCGACCATCGCTTGAGCGAGTTTGATCGATTCGTCCAGCGACTTCATGAACGCGCCGCCACCGGTTTTCACATCCAGCACGATCGCGTCAGTGCCGGAGGCTATTTTCTTACTCATAATGGAGCTGGCGATCAGTGGAATGGATTCCACTGTTGCGGTGACATCGCGTAGACCATACAGCTTTTTGTCGGCAGGTGTAATGTTGCCCGATTGGCTGATTACGGAAACGCCAATTTGCTGCACCTGCCGCAGAAAGTCCTCCTTGCTCAGCTCCACTCTATATCCTGCGATTGATTCCAGCTTATCGATGGTGCCACCCGTGTGCCCCAGACCGCGCCCTGACATTTTCGCAACCGGGACTCCCGCTGCAGCGACTAGCGGAGCGAGAATCAATGTAGTGGTATCACCCACTCCGCCTGTACTGTGTTTGTCCACCTTAATGCCTTCGATGGGACTCAAATCGGCCTGGTCGCCGGAGCGTGCCATCGCTAATGTCAAATCCGCGGTCTCTTTCGCCGTCATCCCGTTGAAGAAAACCGCCATCGCCCACGCCGACATCTGATAATCCGGGATTTCGCCTGTGCTGTAACCTCGTATTAAGAATTCAATTTCGTCTGTAGTTAACGCTTTGCCATCGCGCTTTTTTTGTATTAGATCTACTGTTCTCATGTATGCCACCCCACATCCGTTGAATTGGAAAGCAAGCTGATCGGTTACTTAGGTATTTCCATTTAGTTTCTATATTACCACAAACCCTTCGGCTTTGCCGCCAGGCGGGCGTTGGGGGCGCGGCTAGGGTCAGAGCAGGCGGGCGTAAGGGCGGCAAATGCGTGCGCATGGTTCACGCGCGCAGCTCGGTTGCCGGTGTGCTCCGGTACTCGAGTGATGGGAGCTCGGTCGGGGAGCAGATCTGGTCACAGCAGGCGGGCGTCGGGGGCGCGGAAACTGCCGTGGGTCACTCGAGTCCGCAGGCAGACGGTGGGCGTTGGCGTTGGTTGCCTCACGCTCCGCTTTATGAATATAATTTATACATAGGGGGAGCGAATGTCATTGATTAGAATATTAGCCGTAGACCGGGAGTTTAGCGTCATACCTGTCTCCGACCTGCAAAAGCTTGATGCCAATGCTGATGTCCTGTGGTATTGGGTCGACTTCGACCAGCCGTCCGAGACGGAGGCTGAGCTGTTAGGCACTCATTTTCATTTCCATCCATTAGCTATCGAAGACTGCTTCCATTTGCTGCAGCGGCCGAAGTTGGACCATTATGATAATATTCATTTTTTCGTGCTGCATGCAATGGATCCATTCACGTTTACTGCGGCAGAGATTGATCTGTTTTGGGGGCCGAATTACATAGTGACATTTCATACGTCGCCGAGTAGGGAGATCGATGAAGCGTGGCGCCGCATGGCGGAGACGCGTGAGCTGCGGGGCAAAGGGCACGTGTATGCCGCGTATCTCGTGATGGACAAGCTGGTGGATGAATATTTTCCGAGCGTGCATCAAATAGAAGATCAGCTGAGTGAAATAGAAGTAAAAGGCAAGCGTACCTCCATCCACGCAGTGATGAATGAGGTGTTTGAAATCAGGAGCAAGCTGTTGAAGCTTCGCAGAACGATTGTGCCCATGCGCGATCTGTTCTATCGAATCATGAATACCGACAAAATCCCCGGCATAAAGGAGCAGCTATTCTATTTCACCGATATTTATGATCATCTGCTGAAGTTGTCAGAGAATATAGAGTCCAACCGCGAGATGACCGCGGACATCCGGGACAGTTATATTTCCCTCAACGCGAATCGTATGAATACAATCATGAAAACACTGACTGTAATCACAACCATCTTCATGCCACTCACTTTTATCGCCGGTATTTATGGCATGAATTTCGAATACATGCCGGAGCTCAGCTGGCGGTGGGGGTATTTCGGGGCCCTGCTGCTTATGATCGGGACTGGGTTCGGTATGTATTGGTGGTTTCGCAGCAAGGGCTGGTTTGATTAAACCGGATTGATTGCATGTGATCACCGGCTCTGGCTTTCGCGAGGTCGATACGGGGTCATGATCTACATGTTTCAGCGTGCGAAAGTATGGGCATACGGGCGCCGATTGCGGCACCCTGTTGCCCGACAGCTCTCATGAGCTCGATAAAAAAGACCGCTGAGCGTCGCCCAACAGTCGGATTTTGGCCGGGAGGCCGTCCCATAAGGGTTCTTACTGCACGATCAGTTTGGATTTCATTTCAGCATGACCGGGACCGCAAGGAAGAACACATATCACATCATAAGTGCCTGGTTTATCGAATTTGACTTCCGCTGATTTTGTGTTGTTGTCCAAGTGCACACCCAAGCCGACGATCTCCATCGCGTGCATTCCTTCTTTGTTGTTCAAAGATACCGTCACCGTTTCGCCAGCTTTCACTGTATATTCAGCCTGATCAAACTTAAAGTTCGATGCCACGAATTTCAACTGCGGTCCAGCCTTGGCTTCCGATGCCATTTGGGCTTGTCGCTCGCTGATGGTGTCGAACAGCACCCCGGCCCCTAACAGACAGGCTACGATAAACAAACTAAACATAATCCACTTTTGCATGCGGTCATCCCCCTTACTGTTATTTCCATCCAAAGTACTCTATCATTGTACATAAAGAGACGAGCTTTACCTATTCCTTTTTTCTGCCTGACAGTGAAAAATTTGTGACATTTTACTAATCCGGTATAATTTTCTTAGCCATCTTGCCACAGTTTTAAACAAAACGAAGCCAACGCCATGGTCACTAAAGCTTGTCCAGCCGTATGCCGTAACAGCATTCCCATTGCCACACGTGTGTTGGCGGCACAACAAAAGCCGCTCGTTGGAGCGGCTTCATCTGCAAAGCAATAGCTGTCGGCGCTCTAAACCGCCACCCGGCGAACGAACTGCCGCACCAGCTCTATGAACATCGGCTTGGTGCGATTGGCTACCGCCACGACCTGCTCATGCGTAAGAGGTTCCAGCTCTTCGCCAATCGCCATGTCGGTGATGCAGGAGATTCCGAGCACTTTGAGCCCCCCGTGTCTCGCTGCAATTACCTCACCGACGGTCGACATACCGACCGCGTCTCCGCCGAGCTTCGCCAGCATTGTCAGTTCTGCCGGAGGCAGATAGCTTGGACCTGTAATCCCGCTGTACACACCTTCCTGCAGTCGGATGTCCGTGCCCACGCTGCGCATATCCTGTGCGATTTCTTTCGCCAACGCCCGATACTCCCGGTTGTACGCCTCCGACATGTCCGGGAAGCGCACGCCCAGCTCAGGATGATTCGGGCCGATCAAGGGGTTGGCGCCCGTCATATTCAAATGATCCGCAATCAACATCAAATCGCCGGGTTCGTAATTGCGGTTCATGCCGCCAGCGGCATTCGTGATAACCAACGAGCGCACGCCCAGCTGTTTCATCACATACACGGGAAAAACTACTTTTTGCATCGAGTATCCTTCATAGTAATGAAATCTGCCCTGCATGACGATGACAGATTTCCCTTCCAAAGTGCCGATAACAAATTGGCCGGCATGGCCTTCTACGGTAGATATAGGAAAATGTGGGATTTCATTATATGGAATGCGAGTCGCGTTGTCCACCTGATCGGCCATGTCGCCCAATCCCGAACCCAAAATGAGACCGATCTGCGGAGCTTCTGCTCCCTGCAAACGCTGCTGAATCCACTCGGCGGCTTCCTGAATCTGTTGTATGTAATTGGTTTCCACTCTTTCGATCCCCTTCCAATTATAGGTGCAGTTAGTCGAGCTTTGCGACGATTCCCAGAATCAGTTGAAGGAACTTCGGCTTCACACGCTCGGTGGTTTCCATCACCTCTTCATGGGACAACGGTTGATCTAGGATTCCCGCAGCCATATTGCTGATGCAAGAGAAGCCCAATACCTCGATGCCTGCATGGCGGGCAACGATAACTTCCGCCACCGTGGACATACCGACTGCGTCAGCGCCCAATGTACGCATCATGCGGATTTCCGCCGGCGTTTCGTAGGTAGGACCCAGCAGCCCGATATACACACCCTCTTGCAGCTTGATCCCCTGCTCGGCAGCCACCGCACGGGCCGTGTCGCGCAGCCTGCGGCTGTAAGCTTCGGACATGTCCGGGAATCGTACTCCCAATTCATTGAAGTTAGGTCCGATCAGCGGGTTGCGGAAAGTGAAGTTGATATGATCTTTGATCAACATTAAATCGCCAACTTCGAACGACGTGTTAACCCCTCCCGCAGCATTAGTAACGATGAGAGTCTTGACACCCAACTCTTTCATGACACGGACGGGGAACGAGACAACATCGACTCCGTACCCTTCGTACATGTGAAAACGGCCTTTCATTAACAGCACATGTTTGCCGTGAATCGTGCCCAGCAGCAGTTCGCCGGCGTGTCCTTCTACCGTGGACACCGGAAAATGCGGAATGTCGTTGTAGGCGATCACCGTCGCTTGTTCCACTAGATCAGCAATCACACCAAGGCCCGAACCGAGGATCAGACCGATTTCCGGTGCCGCCGTATACTTCGAACGTATGTAAGCCGCCGCCTCTTTGATCTTGGTTAGTACGCTTTGCTGTTCCATTCGTTTTCCCCCTCTTGACGTTGTGATCATGAATTTAATTAAGATTTCACACTTTAAGCTGGCTAAGGAAGCTGCTGCCGTTCCCTGTGTTGCCCGTGCCGAAATTAGCGGCTATCGTTGCGCCGACATCGGAAAACGTCCGTCGAGTTCCAAGCGATGCGCCGGTTTTAATTCGAGGCGTGTATACCAGCAGCGGAACATACTCGCGCGTGTGGTCCGTGCCGGCGTGAACCGGATCGTTCCCGTGATCCGCCGTTATAATAAGCAGGTCATCCGGCCCGATTTGTTCCATAATGCGAGGCAGCCACTCGTCAAATTCCTTCAGTGCGTTTGCGTAGCCTACAGGGTCGCGCCGATGACCGTACACAGCATCGAAATCAACGAGATTCGTAAATAACAGCCCATGAAACGGCTCTTTCAAAAATTCGATCGTGGCCTGAATCCCGTCCAGATTGCTTTTTGTCGTGCGTGCACGGGTGACCCCTTCACCGGAATAAATATCGTTGATTTTGCCCACTGCGATACAGGCGAGTCCGGCATCCTTCAAGTAGTTCATCACCGTCGGTGCCGGAGGAGATACTGCGTAATCATGCCGGTTCGGCGTGCGCTTGAACGCCCCCGGACGTCCCAGATATGGACGTGCAATTACCCGGCCGACCACGTATGGATCCTCTAGAGTTAATTTACGGGCGATTTCGCATGCCTTATAAAGCTCCTCCAGAGGAATTACTTCTTCATGCGCTGCCAGTTGAAACACACTGTCGGCCGACGTATAAACGATCCATGCGCCGGTCTTCATTTGTTCCTCGCCCAGTTCATCCAGTATCTCCGTGCCGGATGCGGGTTTATTGCCGATCACCTTGCGGCCCGTTTCTCTCTCGAAACGTTCAATCAGCTCCGGCGGAAATCCTTCCGGAAATACGTTGAACGGAGTTTCCACCCGCAAGCCCATAATCTCCCAATGTCCTGTCATCGTATCCTTGCCAACTGACACCTCGGCCATCTTTCCAAAGCTCGCAAGCGGGTCCTCCACAGCTGTGATACCCTCGAGCCGCTCTATATTTCCGAGCCCCAATCGCGCCAAATTCGGAAGAGCAAATCCCGCATTGCTCTGTGCAATGTGGCCTAACGTATGAGCCCCGGCATCTCCGAATGCAGGCGCATCAGGCAGCTCGCCGATTCCTACGCTGTCGAGAACAATCAAGCATACGCGTTGAAATGTCATGCGTTGTACCCCCTGTTGGTAAAATCCATCTTTCGCTATTATCGCAAAACGTTGAGTCGTTTGCAAAGTAACTCTGCACGACACGAGCCCGTATTTTCAAATCAGACAGAGCACCGTCCACACAGCACGAACGATCTGTCTTGCAGCGAAAAATACATAGGGTGTGACGAATGGACCGTCATGACCTCGCACGGCTCATCTCACGGTATTGGCTGGGCGTGACGCCTTCGTACTTTTTGAAAATGCGGTTAAAATAGGTGTGCTGGTAGCTGACCTTGCTGGCGACGTCGCTGATTTTCATTGCAGTTTCGCGCAGCAGTTCCTTGGCTTTCTCGATGCGCAGATTGGTCAGGTAGTCGATGAAATTGACGCCCGTAATTTGTTTGAACGCCCGACTTAGTGTATACGCGCTCGTGCCGAATTGATCGGCGCATGCTTCCAGCGACAAATCAACGCTCGTGTAATTTTCGTTCAGTAAAATGATTGTTTTCTCCACCATCTGCTTCAGGTGGTGGTCCTGCCTGCTGATCAACTCGCGCACATAGGGTCCGATCACCTTTTGACGGAACCAAGTTTTCATATCGGACGGATCGTGAATACCGGACAGCTGCTCGAACAGATTCATGCCCGCAAACAGCTGCAGCGGATTGGTGCCGGAATGCAGCATCGCGTGCTGCAGGCTGGCGAGCAGCTGCATCATCCCCTGCTGCACGACCAGCTTTGCCGGACCGCCCGCTGTGAGCGTATCGAGAAACCGCTCGATGAGCGCTCCGGCCTGCTCTTCAGACCCGATCCGCACGGCGTGAATAATTTCTTTCTCCAGGGCGAACGGATAGCTGAACTTATGCATTGCTTCGCTGTCGGACAGTCGCTCCGGGTCAATGATTTGACTGCTCCCCTTCAAATCGCTGTAGTTCAGCGCCTGGCGCGTCTCGTCAAACAGAAACGGAATATGCCGTGCCTGCTCCGTCGTGCCGCTGATCGACACCGTCATCTGCATTTTCAGCACACGAGCGACGGCATAAAACCACTCAGCGCACAGCTGACGCAGTTCGGCCCGAAACTCGCTGCCCGACTCCCGCTCAGGAATTGCAATCAGCAGACCGAACGACAAGTCATGAAAGTTCAGCACCTGGAACCGAGATAAGTGCTGCTCCGTCAATTCTGCCACGATGTTCGCCGAAGCGAAGGTGACCAAATCTTCGTCGCCCACTGAGAACCGCCCCTCGAGGTTGGAGAAGCCGTGCAGCTGCACCAGCACCACGCTAAACTGCAGCCCATCGGTGTCCCAGCCGTAATGGCGCAGCCGGTCGCGTATTTCTTTTTCGGTCAGCGAATAGAGGTAGCCCTGAACGAGCTGCAGCAGGAATCCTTCGCGCATAAAAGGCAAATGCTCCTCAAGTCGGTTGCTCAGCAGCTGCCGTTCGCTGGTTACCTCCTGCCAATTCCGCTGAATCAACTCGAACTCATCGCGATTGTCCGCCGCGTCCAGCGGTTCCCGCTCCTTGGACAGCAGCCCGACGAGCCGCGCCACAGGCCTATACAGCCGGTTGGAGGCAAGCCAGGACATGATCAACGCAAGGGCGAGCCCGCTGGCACTGATCCACACAATGAGCTTCGAGATGAGCAGTACCGGCGCGGTGATTGCTGTCAGCGGGGCGGCGGACACGTAAGTCCATTCGTGGCCCAGACGGGAAAAATGTCCGGCCGACACCGAATAGGTGGTTTGCTTGTAGTCCAACAAAAACGATGCGGCTTCGCCGCCCTGTCGAACGTAAGCCTCCAGCAGCGCGTGGTCGAGCTCCGAGGAGACGGTACCGCTGCTGCTAACGATCGGCTCGCCGTCCTCGGACAGAAGGAAGGTGGAGCCTTCATTATACGGTGTTAGCGTTTGCAACAAGTTGACCAGCCGTTCCTTATTCACTAAGGCCACAATGTAGCCGAACGGCTCAGTGCTTCCCCTGGGCACCTTGTTGACGAGCGACAGAGCCGGCTCGTCGCTGCCCTTCTGGGATCTGCTGTCATTGCGCCACGAGCCGTGCCAGAACTCCAGCTGTTTGTGCTGCAGCAGGCCTGCATGTCGCTCGGCCCCAGCTCGCTCGTCCACAAACGTATAAATGTCCTTCGTGAATACAAGCGGCCGAGGCGAATTCAAATACAATTCCACCCGGTCGATCAACGGATGAGACCCCGTCATGACCAGAAGCTTCCGATAGATCGCGTGAACCTTCTCGTAGTCGTACACAAAATCCAAATACTTCAATCTGTCGTCAAACTCAGCGTCAAACGACCATTGGGAAAACATCAGCTCCAAATATGACAGCTGATCGTCGATGTTTTCCGCCCGCTGCATAATCTGTTTTTCATGCAGCGCCTGCAGCTCCCGCTCGATTTGGCTGGTTGACGCCCAGTAGATGATGAGACCCGTGAACAATCCCGGAATACTAGTCACTAATAAGAACATGATTAGGCTTTGCCGAAAAAATTTGCGGGCATACCTCTCTGTCCTGATAAAGCGCTTCCAACCATCGGTCTTTTCGCCCACAGCCCTCCCCCTCCCTACGATTTGTCATAAATGTATTCGTCAGCGGACTCCGGTTTCCTGTCCTTCATGTGCAGAGTAAACTAAAACGAGCCGAGGCCGCTCGAGAATGAGCGGCCTCTCCGTGACAAAAAATACCTTAGCCGGAGGCAGGGATAAATGACCCTGCCTCCGGCTGGTGAGGTGCTGTACTCTATTGGCCATTGCGCTTCTTGTACGCTGCTGTGAGCTCTTCGCTCATTTTGGTCAAATCCGGATCGGTTTTCAGCTTGGCCGCCATGTCATCCCACGCGGTCATTGGCTCGCGTCCAAGGATGATTTTCGTTTTCAAATCAGCCAGCTTTTTCTCAAGCTCCGGTAGTGATTTTTGTGCGGTCGGCGAAAACAGGCCCGTGCTGATGTCGGCAACGCTTGTTTTGGCACGCTCGTCCTGAATTTGTTTGTACAACTCGTTCGCTTGCTTGCTGAAATAATGCTTGGTCGAGCTCGCGTAAGGATCGGCGACATAGACGATCTGGTTGAAGTCCGAAATGCTGTCGGCGTTGTACTTTTCCGTATTTACGACCTTGGCTCCGTCTTTTACCGTATGGTGCACGCCTTCGATGCCATATTGCTGGTAATCAAAGACTTCCGGCTTCATCCAAGTATCGATCATCTTGAGAATCCGTTTCATTTTTGCTTCCGGCACCTTTTTGGAAATCGCGAGCGCACCGGCAAAGCCCGGTCCCTTCGGATTAAAGCCGTTGATATTCGTCACCGGATAGAACTCAGTTTCCTTAAAGTTGGGGTCGATTTTAATGATCCGATCATAGTGATCGCGCATCGTACCGGCTTTTTCCACGCTGATTCCGGCTTTGGAGGCGTCGAACATGTCACGGACCTGAGTACCCTTTAGCGATGCGAAGTCGGCCGGTATCAGCTTTTCCTGATACGCCTTGGCCATGTACTCTATCGCCTTACGCATCTCGGGCAGCTGCGACGTATGCACCATTTTGCCGTCCATCCATTTCCATTTACCGTTCACTCCGGTGAACGAGTTCTCGATATATCCAAGCGTGCCGATGGGGCTCGCCTGATTGTTCGGGTCCGTATTGGCGGCCAAGCCGATTGTGTCGTTTTTGCCGTTGCCGTCGGGGTCCTTTTCGACAAACGCTTTCATAACCTCGTACAATTCATCGGTGGTAGCGGGCACCTTCATGCCCAGTTTATCCAGCCAGTCCTTTCGCACGACGAAAAAAGAGTCTGCTTCGGAAGGGCGGGGCCGCGGAATGACGTAGTTTTTGCCGTCGGCCATTTTGGTCAGATCCCAGGCCGTTTTGCTGATCCCGTTCACCAGGTTCGGATAATCCTTGATGTACGGCCCGATCTCCCAGAATGCACCCTGGGCAGCCGTATTGCGGAATACCGGTGTGAACGGGTCGCTGATAAAAGTCAGATCCGGAAAATCGCCGGAGGCCAGCATCACATTGAGCTTATCGTTATAGTTGTTGGACGACACCCACTGGATTTTCAGCTTCGTATTCGTCGCTTTCTCGATCAGCTGCTTCACCGGATTGTCGTCCGCCGCCGGCTGCTGGTTCAAAAAGTGCACCATGACGCTAACTTCAAGCGGTGCTTCCTGCCCGGCTTCTCCCGCGCTTTGTCCGGCTTGATCGGTGCCCGCTCCGCTACTGCACGCGGCAAGCAGGGTAGATAACGCCAACACTGCGCAAAGGGATTGTTTTGTGTACTTCATGTAATACCCCACCCTTTTTTTCAAATTGTTAAAAGTGTGCGCCGCTCTTTATCCTTTGACCGAACCCACCATCGCACCTTTGGCGAAGTGCTTTTGCAGGAACGGATACACGATCAGAATCGGGACCGTGGCGATAATGACAGCGGACATTTTCAGCGTTTCCGTAGGAGGCGCTTGTATGAACGAGTCCGACGTCAGCTCGCTGTTGGACGAAGAAATCAGCAGATTTTGCAGCAGAACCTGAATCGGCCATTTTTCCGGATCATTCAAATACAAGAGTGCGTTAAAAAATTGATTCCAGAACCCGACCGCATAAAACAAACCGAAGGCGGCCAGAGCCGGCAAGGATAGCGGCAAAATGATGCGGAACCAGATGGAGATGTCATTACAGCCGTCGATCGCCGCCGACTCCTCCAGTTCAACCGGAATGCTATCAAAAAAACCTTTCATTAAAATCACGTTCCATCCGCTGGCCAACGCCGGAATAATCAGTGACCAAATGCTGTTCAGCAACCCCAGCTCGCGCACCACCAAATAGTTCGGGATAATGCCCGGATTAAACAGAATGGTCAGCAAGATGAGCATCAGAAACGTTTTCCGACCCCGTAAGCGCTTTCTGGACAAAGCGTAAGCCAGAGCTGCTGTCACGGCCAAGCTGCACATGGTGCCGACCGTAGCCAAAAATCCGCTGTTGCCGATCGAACGGACGAACGCATCCGTTGACAATAAGTAACGATACGCGTCAAGCGACCATTTTTCCGGAAAGAGCACGAACGGTTTGGTCAGATATTCCGTCGAATCCGTAAACGACACGATGAACACATAGTAGATCGGAAAAAACGTAATCAGCGCGACAAGCCCGAGAAACCCAATGTTCATCACGTTAAATACTCGATCTCCCAATGACATTCTCAATGGTATCACCCTCCTCCTTGCTTGCTGTTAAAGTCACGGCTAGTACACTGTGACAACTCTAGTACACGCCTTCCTCGCCAAATTTTTTGGCCAGCTTATTAGCGATAACCACGAGCAGCAGCCCGACCAGCGATTTGAACAAACCGGCTGCCGTACTGAAGCTGAACTGCCCCTGCTGGATGCCCACGCGATACACATAGGTGTCGAACACCTCGGCAACCTGCGACACAGCGCCGTTGTACATCAGGAACACCTGCTCGAAGCCTACGTCCATCATATGTCCAAGCCGCAAAATGAGCAAAATAACGATTACGTTTTGGATGGCCGGTAATGTGACGTGCCACATCTGGCGAATCCGGCTGGCACCGTCCATTTTAGCCGCTTCATACAGCTGCGGGTCAACGCCGGCGATGGCCGCTAGAAAAATAATCGTCCCCCATCCGGTTTCCTTCCAGATCGACTGCAGCGTCAGATTGAGCCAGAACAAATCCGGGTTCGTTAAAAAATCGATTCGTGCGAACCCCAGCGCTTCCAGCAGCTTGTTGACCAGCCCTTCCCCTTTGGCGAACATAAGGAAGGTTAATCCGGCAATAATGACCCAGGATAGAAAATGAGGCATGTAAACGATGGACTGCACGAACCGTTTATACGCTTCGATGCGAAGCTCATTCAGCAGCAGCGACAGTAGGATCGGCAGGGGGAAAAACAGAAACAGGTTGAGCAGGTTGATCGCCATCGTGTTGCGGAAAAGCTGCGTGAAATCCGGATTGGAAAAAAACTCGACGAAATGCTCGAGGCCCACCCACTCGCTCTCCATCATCCCGGTGTACGGCGAATAGTTTTGGAAGGCGATGAGCACGCCCCACATCGGGACATATTTGAAGACGAGAAAGAACAACAGGCCGGGCAGCGCCAATAGATACAAATACTTGTCCCTTCGCAGATCGAGCCAAAGCCGCGGCTTGCGGCCGACGGATTGTGCGGCATTTGGCGAGTCCGCCATCATGTGCGACGCTTGGTTTCGGTTATTGTTGGTCATGGCTGCTCCTCCTTCCCTTGTCTTGGATGTTCTAACCGTAAAGCATCGTAACCTTGCAAAACAATTATATTTTTTTGCAGCGGGAGGAGCGGCGTTCACCGCCGCGGTTCCTTCCGCTTTGCACTTTTTTGCAGAGTTTGTATTACCCGGATAATTACCGCTGCGGCGCTGCTGCCTAGCGCACGTGCGCGGGAGAACCACCGCCTGACTGCGCGGCCTCCACAAACGGTTTTAGCGTGTGAGAGCGATAGTCAAAAGTAGTTCCGTCCAGCAAGCCAACGAGCGTGTTGGTCACACGGACCTCCAAGGCGTTGCTGCCTTCGCGCAGCCATTCCACAGCTCCCGTCCAGCGGTATGGCGTCCACGGCCGTACGCCCAACGAGCGTCCGTTGATCAGCACCTCCATGCAATCGTGAAAATGCGGGTCCCATCCGCCGAAAACGAGCTCGAACCGCTCCGTATCGGGCTTCTCGGGGACCTCAATCATTCGGCGGTAGGACAGCTGGCCGGCGTAATACGGATACCCAATCACCGGATCGCCTTCAATAGCGTTCACCTTACGAGGAGCTTCAACGAGCACCGGTCCGCCGTCGTTCCCGAAGGACACGCCGAAGCTGCCGCGAATATACAGCGGGTCCGTGACCCCGTCCCAATCGTGCGCAATGACCACCTGCACCTTTATCTCGTTCGTCCCCGTGCGCAGCAAATCCGCGATCGGGGCGGCGATGTTACGATGATCATAGACTTCGGCTGCCGCAAACCGGTCACGGTTTACCTGCTCACCGTTGATGTACAATAACCAATCGCCGGCGATTGCGCTTTGGTCCATAAACAGCTCACAGTCGGCCGGCACCGTCCCCGCAACGAACTCGGCACGGTAGATGCAGGACACTGGATACGCCATGTTCACCCGCATCGGCGTACCGAACGTCTGCTGCATGCGGACGGCGAACGAACGGTTCTCGGCGAGATCGGAGCATTGATCGATAAACGTTTTCGTTTTGACCGGCCATTCCGGCCCTTCCCCGTTCTCCCCGGTCGACAGCAAAAAATCATCGAATCTCACCACATTTTTCGTTTCGGGGGAAATGTCCCAAGCGGCGGCCGCGTCGATGCGCAACTGCCATGCGGACGACACAGCGGTATTGTCCGTGGATGGAGCGGAGGCTGCGTCACCGCTATCAGCCTCCAGCTTCACAAGCTGCGCTTCATACGGCGCGAGCGTGAGTTTGGCCTGCCATCTCGCGTCTGCTGCGCACCGCTGCACAGAAAGCGGATGCGAGCCGCCGGTTTCCAAGTCCAGCAGCGAGGCACGCAGGCCGGAGCAGCCGGCGGCGGCTTCCTTGCTGAATAGCCGCTCGGCAGCCACTGTAATCGACACCTGCTGCTCGGCTCCCTCCTGGTTACTGATAAACACCACCGCCGAGCCGTCGCCCATCAATCGCGTTTGCATCAGGAAGCACTGCGCATCTGCCTCGGCGTCCACAGTGACGGGGCGGGGCTCCACCTCATCCAGCAGCGCTACCAGCGGCGGCAGCAGGCCTGCCACACCGCATTCGGCTGACACCGGCAGGAAGTATGCTCCGCCGGAGGGCCCCTGTGCTGCCGCTTGCTGAGCGGCTGCGTCTGCTTCGCCAGCAGCTGCTGCGCGGGTCCCCGCCCAGTATGCACTTGCCGGCGGTTGCGCGACGCCGAACACAAGCATCCCTTCCGTCTCGTCGGGGCTGCCGGCCTCGATCACGTCATACGGCAGCAACCCGACGCTTATCACGGTTCCCCCCGCCTCCAGAAACGCGCGGATGGTTTGCCAAGCCGCCGCTTCCAGATTGGTGACGGGCGGGATAATCAGCACCGTATATGCGGCATGCCCGAGCGCGATCGTTCCTCCCGTCACATCGGCCTCGGCCAGCAGCTCGGGGTCGAGATGGTCATAATCGAAGCGGTGCTTGAGCAGGCCGACACCTATATCCGCCCAGTCGCGCTTCAATAGCTCCAGGCGGCTTTTTTCATCGCCATCATTGCCGCTGTAGTCAAAGCTGTGGAACGGGTTGCCCATGTGCGTCCACATCGAGGTGACCGGATCGAGCAGCGCGATTCGCACATCCGCCTTGCCCACGCTCATCAAGTAACTGAGCCGACCGGTGTAATCGCCCAGCAGTCGAAAATGCTTCCAATACGGATTTTGCAAAAACTGCGATGGCGGCGCATCATGCTTGGCCAATGCGTCCATCGTATAATAGAATGCGTGAAAATTGAAAAAATTGGTGCCCAATGCAGCCAACCGGTCGATCATCCAGCGCGCGTCCTGCAGCGTCATCGACCAACCGACGCTGTGAAAGCATTCGATCAGATTGCGCGTGCGACCAAGCTGGCGGCTTAAGGAACTCACCATTTTAGGGTTAGCCCGGATACTGCCATAATATTTGCGCAGCACCCAATCGAGCGAACGTCCGAGCTTTTCGTGGGCCGAGTCGCCGCCCGGCACATGGCTGTGCTTCTGGGTCGTCAGACGGACCGCCGGCACTTCGGCGACATACTCCAGTCCGTTGCGCTCACACCAGTCGTGTACTTTTTCGTGATACGCCTCCCTCAGCAGCAGATGGACGGTCTGATAGTAATCGTAGCGGACTTTCGCCGCGTCGCCATAAGAACCGTCGACAAGCGCCGGCAGCTGCGCGAGCAAGCTGTAGCCGTTTCGCGCCTCAAACTCGGCAGCAATGTGCGGAGACCACGGAATTCGCCCGAGCAGCCCGATCTCATCGGTAAACATGCCCTTAACGGTATCCCCAAAATGATCGCCGACAACCGGAACATACCGGTCATGGGTGAGCCGGATAAACGTTTCCATCGCTTCGCGGTTGCACGGATCGACGAACGTGCCGTAATATTTGAAATCTTCGATTTCTTTTTCCTGAAAAACGGTTACTTCCCATTCGCCTGGAGGCACTTCCCAAACGAGCTGCAGCACGGTCCGGTATGTAAAAAAGCGCTTCTGCGTGTACGCGGTCAAGCCTGTTTTCTGGAATACGGGGTCCGCCTGAATATTACCTATGTGCGATGCGATGTCGATCGCTTGCTGCCAGGCTATCGCGCCGTCCGCCTGAACTGGCGCCGCCTTCGCATACAGCACCCGCCCCCACGGAAGCTCGATGGATAGCCTCTCGCCGCCTTTGGCACGCACAGTCCGATGCTCGAGCGTCACGTGCTTCGCTTCAGGATGCTGCAAAATCACCTCGCCTCCGGCAATGCCGCTCGGATACGGATATTCGTCGTAAAGCCATACATGCATGTTGTGAGACTTAGCGGCTTCGACCGCCATACGTACCTTTTCGAACCAGGCCTGTGATAAATAAGGGATCGTCAGCCCCTGCCGCGCGCACAAGAAAAAGCCGCCCACCCCTTTGTCAGACATTTCCGCGATTTGCCGGCGAATTTCGTCGTCCTCCATTGCCCCGTTCCAAAACCAAAAAGGATGAATTCGATACTCAGCTGAAGGGTTTTCAAACTGCTGCATGTTCATTTGGACAGTCCTCCCGTTATGCTTTTCACAGTCTTCTTCTTCTCCTCTTTGACTGTATAGCATAGGCAGGCTTGTAAACAATGACACTTTTTTGTCCATACGCAAACGGGAATTTGCACTTTTTTGCAATGTTTACACTATACCGGAGAGAATCATTGGAGCGACTTCATTGAGCACTGGCGACAGCGAGATGATGGGATAGAATAAGTAGGCAGTTGGTGGTTTGGCAAGCGTGCGAGGAGATGGGAGGACTGGGAGGACTGGGAGGACCAAAAACACGACAATGTGAAAAAGCCCCTTTTCAGCGGCGCAGACAGCTTTTTTATGCTGCATGTCCGCTGCTAAAAGGGGGATGAAGTCGCCTGCCCAACTCCCGGGCTGTGGCAATGAATGCCTCGTGCCCGTTTCCGCGGCTTTGCAGGCTGACGGATGCTTTCTTCCGTCACTGCTCAACTATTTTACGCCTTGCACGCGGATGGGAGCTGTCGTACACTTCCTTCATTTTGCTGCGGGTGACGTGTGTGTAGATTTGTGTTGTGGAAATGTCCGCGTGTCCCAGCATTTCCTGCACCGAGCGCAAGTCGGCACCATTTTCCAGCAAATGGGCCGCAAATGAATGCCGTATCGTGTGCGGTGTGATCTCCGCTGTGATCTGTGCGTCTGCGGCGTACCGCTTGATAATTTTCCAGAAGCCCTGCCGTGTGATCCGTGTACCCAAGTGATTGATGAAAAGAGCATCTTCAGCCTTGTCTGGCTTCAGCAGCCTTGGCCGCATCGTCTTCAGATAGGCCGCAGCGTAGTCCGCCGCGATCCCACCTAACGGTATGATCCGCTCCTTCAATGAATTGCCCGCACAACGAATGAACCCCATATCCAAATTTAGGTTATCGACGTTCAACGAAATGAGCTCAGACACCCGAATGCCAGTTGCATACAGCACCTCAAGCATCACCTTATCACGCATGCCGTTGGGGGTTTCCGTGTGAGGCGCATCTAACAGTGCTTCCACTTCGCCGATCGTAAGAACCGTGGGTACGCGTTTTTCCAATTTCGGCGTCTCCATATACAGCGAAGGATCATGCTCCAGCAGCCGCTCGCGCACTAGGTATTGGTAAAATGCACGAATAGACACCATGGTTCTCGACTGTGTTGCCGCTGCCCGGCCCAGTTGTTTTAGATGAATCAGATAATTCGAGATATGTAATTTCTTCGTGTCTTTGAGCGATTGTATATCCTGCTGTTTCAAAAAAGCGAGGTATTGGGCAATATCCCGCTCATAGGACTCCAATGTGTTGGGGGACAGTCCCCGTTCGTTAACCAAAAATTGATTAAACCGCTGTAATTCGTTATTCATGCTGATTTCCCTTCCTATCTCATTCCACTCAGCTATGCCAAACTTGGCGAATCCTTATAGTAGAATTTCAACATGGCAAGGGCAGAATCCTGCCAGCATCAAACGTTATTCACCGAGCCAATAAAATAATTTCAAACGATCCCCCATGCTACCTTGATCGGAGAGCGAGAGATGATTGTTGAATACCTTCACCGCTCTCCCCGTCGGCTCTTTGTAACGTTCAGTTGGCTCTATCCACTGGCTCACCGTTATAAGCATATGATAGAGCGCGTAGGTGAACACGACAAACAAAATCACGTACTTACTCCACTCCACCCATCTGCGAACATACAAGACCATGGAATCCCCTCCTCATATCAAGTCGCACCACAATGGCATGGCCTCCTTCTTCGGAGCTGACATGCCTCCTAATAGTTAGACTATGACTGTCAGACGGGCTTTATGTGTCAATCTTCGGCAGTGGGCTGCAGAGCTTCTATGGCTGTATAAGGCAGACCGACCGCGGCCGCTACCGCCGGATGGGTAACATGACCTTGATAGGTATTCACGCCGAGCCGCAGCTCCGGGCTGCCAGCCAACGCGGAAACTATACCCCTGTCCGCCAGCTGAGCAGCATAATCCAAGGTCGCGTTAGTTAGCGCCAGAGTGGAAGTCCGCGGCACAGCTCCAGGCATATTCGCCACGGCATAATGCATTACGCCATGCTTCTCATAGACCGGGTCGCTGTGCGTAGTCACCCTGTCAACTGTCGCTATGGAGCCGCCCTGGTCTACAGCCACGTCGATAATCACCGCGCCGTTCTTCATTTGCTTCACCATTTCCTCGGTGACGAGCTTCGGCGCTCTGGCACCGGGTATAAGCACCGCCCCGATGAGTAAATCAGCCTTCTGCACAGCGCTGGCGATGTTGTATGGATTAGCCATCAGCGTTCTGACACGACCGTGAAACAAATCGTCCAAGTAACGCAGACGTTCTGCGCTGCGATCGATAATAACGACGTTCGCACCAAGTCCGAGCGCCATTTTAGCCGCGTTCGTGCCGACCGTACCCCCTCCGACAATGATTACATCCGCCGGAGGCACGCCGGGCACACCTCCCAATAGAATGCCCCTGCCGCCATAAAAGCGCTCGAGAAAGTGCGCCCCGACCTGGACGGACATCCTGCCCGCCACCTCGCTCATCGGAGTCAGCAGCGGGAGGCTGCCGCCCGGCAGCTGTATCGTTTCATAGGCGATGCCCGTCACTTTGCTTTTTACCAATGCCTCGACGAGGCTTGGCTCCGCCGCCAGGTGCAGGTACGTGAACAAGATGAGGTCTTCCCGAAACAAAACATATTCCGCGGGAAGCGGCTCCTTCACCTTCATCACAATATCCGCTTGTGACCATACATCCGCCGCCCGTTCAACCACAACAGCACCCTCGTTGGCGTAGTCGCCGTCGGCGAAACCACTGCCCTCGCCGGCTCCGCTCTGTACCAGAACTTGATGCCCACGCTGGTGCAGCAGGCCGGCGCCGCCGGGTGTTAATGCGACACGCAGTTCGCTCTCTTTGATTTCTTTCGGGATACCGATCGTGCACACTTTGACCATGCCATTCGCCCCTTTCATCGCCTTGCAACCTTTGAAAAGACGCAAGCCGCCGTGCTATACTTTATGGGGAATCTTGCCGGGAGGGGACTGCAATGAACAAAATTATAAGTGAAATCCGCAGTTGGGCCGGCTCCATTGGCATCGCGTTCCTCTGCACATTATTAATCGGCATTTTCATTATTCAACCAACCAATGTGCTGGGACACTCGATGGATCCCACGCTGCATAGTGAACAGCGGATTTTTGTTTCGAAAATTTCGCACACTTTTCAGCAAGAGCCGAATTATGGGGATATCGTCGTCATTGACAGCCGTGTGGCACGCGACCGCAGCGTCGTGGACGATGTGCTGGAACACCCGTTGATAGCGCTGCTCCGAGGCGAGGCGGATCATCATTTTTACATCAAGCGTGTGATCGGCAAGCCCGGCGATGTCCTCGAGTTCAAAGACCACCGGGTGTATCGCAACGGTGAACCGGTGGACGAACCTTACTTGAAAGAGCGGATGAATTACACGTCGACGGAAAAAATCGTAGTGCCGGAAAAACATCTTTTTGTTATGGGAGATAACCGGAATAACAGCAAGGACAGCCGCAACATTGGTACCATTCCGCTGGAACACGTGCTAGGCGTCAAAATCTGATCAATCAGATCATGCAGTGCCCCTTCGGGGGCACTTTCTGCATTGTGCGGGATTTGCATGAAAAAGAGACAAAAAAACCCTCACTTCGCGGAAGTGAAGGTTTGGTTCCATTTGTTATTATTTGCTTTTGCCGCTGCACCGATGGCAGATCCCTTGGAAATCTAATCTATGATCCAATACGTGAAAGCCATATTCTTTGCCCAATCGCTCTTCGAGCGGCAGCAGCCAGTCTTCCATAATTTCGTCCACTGCGCCGCATTGCACACATATCAAATGATGATGATGATGATGATTGCTGTCGTTGCGCAAATCATACCGTGCTACGCCGTCGCCGAAATTCATTTTCTCAAGGACATGAAGCTCGGTCAGCAGCTCGAGTGTTCTGTATACAGTAGCTAAACCGATTTCCGGCGCTTTATCCTTCACAAGCATAAACACGTCTTCCGCACTGAGATGATCTTCCTCGTTCTCCAACAGGACCCGTACGGTCGCTTCCCGCTGAGGAGTAAGTTTATACCCCTGAGATTGCAATTGCTGTTTTATTTTTTCGATGCGAGATTCCATGTTCCTCCCCCTACGGGTTTTGCGATAACAATACAAAACCTTCTGCGTAAGCCTGTCGCCCAGTTCCATAACCCGACAGGAATGCATCTGCTGGGCTTTAACTAACATTATAGGTGGAGGCCAACCGTAAAGTCAAACGTTCGGATGATCACTGTGCACTAAGACGCTATGGTGATCAGCATCGGAGTCACCCATTTCATCATCACCGGAGACACATACGCTTCGAACAGTGCCACGCCCGCCAGCAATATGCCGGACACCAGGACGGTCCCGCAATAGCGCATGAAAGGCTCATAAAATGTACCTTTGCGGGCCATAAAACGATGCTTGACCAAATGTATGGAGAACGCTATCGCTGTCACACTGCAGATAAGCAGCGCAGGGATGATGATCAGATTTTGCGGCGCTACGGAAACGAGAGCGAAGTACAATCCCGGCCATGAGAATTGGCCGACTAAATAACCGACACTAAACCCTATCAATGCTCCTTTGAGAAAATCCAGAATAAGGATCAGCGGCAGCCCAATCACGGACATACCGAGCACCCATATGATCAATATCCATTTTATGTGCAGCGCGAACGACTGTTGGAAAGAAGACTTCACATCGGTGAATACGCCTTGTTCTACAGAGGAAAAGAAGTTGCTCAGGTAACGCAGGATCTCCTGTTTTTGTTCCGGTGAAAGCGCGCCCACCATGACTGCCCCGAAGACAACGCCCGTGATGAAAATAACCCCTACGAAAATGTACAACGACAAATGCTCCTTCATATACAGCTGCAGCGAACGGTTCCTTTTCATGTGGCTGCCTCCCTTGGACGATTGGTACAAGCATATGACAAATCCAAGGAAAATATGACCAGCTCCTCACTTTCCCGTCACCTTGCCATAATGACCGCCGCCGCCGGATTGCAGTGTTAATAAGCCGCTTCGCGCTAGAACGATATAATCCGCAATTTCTGCTCCGGCTGTTTCCGCCAGTTCAGCTCGACTAGCCTTGTGCAGGAGATTCATTTCCGTGCCGAATCGCTCCAGCAGTGCGTTCAGCTTTTTAGGTCCCAGTCCAGGAATGTATTGCAGGGGTACCTGATAATAGTATGGAGGACGGTGAGCAGGTACACATGGCTGTCCCTTCGGGCGATCGCCAATGGCTATAATGCGGTCCACCACGCCGCGAACAATACGTTGACTGCCGCAGTAAAGGCACAGCTCCACGGCAGTATCCTCTTCATCCAAAATAGAGCTGCAGTGCGAGCAATAAGTCCGATGGTATTTGCCCAGCCGCGGATTCAAGCCATAGTTGGCGGCCACAGCTCTGCCTTCCCGATTGCTCAGTGCCTTGCGCAGCTCCTCGAAGGTGGGCTCCGCCAGTTGAAGGACATTATATTCCCGGCCGATTTTGGCTAAGGAATGGGCGTCCGAGTTAGTAAGGATAGGGAAGCAATCCAATTCAGAAATGTAGCCTGCCATCTCGGTATCCGCGCTTAAGCCAAGCTCTACGCCGGCAATATGCTCCAGATCAAGCAGATGCTCCATCCGGGTTGACCCGCTGCCGTAGACGCTTTTATGAGGGGTGAAAGCGTGTGCTGGAACCAACAGACCGCCACGTCCGACCACCTCTGCTTGCAGTACTCTGGCTGGCACGTAAATGCGCTGCGAGCTCAAGTTCACATTTTTCATATGCTTGCTGAGCCACTCGGTGAAGTCCTGCATCACATCGAGCGTCGGTAAATAAGCTAGCAGATGCGCTGGTCCCATGCCCGGATCGCGCACCTCAATCTCACATCCGAGAATCACCGTCGTACGATGATAACGGATGCCCCCGCCGGCCAGCTCCTCCATTTCACCCTTGTCCAAATAGTGCATCATTTCGCGCTGCACGGCCGGTGACTGGCAGTCAACAATGCCCACCATCTCCATGCCCTTGCGTTCCGAGGCTTCATGCGCAATGTTATAAAACGTTAAATCTTTGGAACTGCTGATTTTTACAGCCTGTCCTTCTTCGGTGCGTCCAATGTGTATGTGCAGGTCGGCGTAAAAACGGTTCAGTTCCACGAATTAGAACCTCCCCGTGAGCTTGTACAGCTGCCAAGCATAAACCGCGGCCACTGTTTTCGCATCGCTGATACGTTGTTCCCGGATGTACTGCTGAGCTTGTTCCAGCGTAATCGCTTCGCATTCCAGAAACTCATCCTCATCCAGATGGATGTTACCTTCCACGAGATGTTCCGCAACATATAGATGCAAAATCTCGTCGGAGAAGCCCGGCGAAGTGTAGAACGAGCTGAGATGCTTCAGATTGGCGCAGCGGTAACCGGTTTCTTCTTCCAACTCGCGTTTTGCAGCCTCCGCCGGATCTTCCCCCGGCTCCAGTTTCCCCGCAGGGATTTCAATCTGACTTCGTTCCAGCGGCTTACGGTACTGCTCCACTACCAGCATACGGTCGTCCAGCAGCGCCAGCACCGCAACAGCGCCGGGATGTCTTACGATCTCTCGGGTTGACATCGCCCCGTTCGGCAGCTGCACGGTATCAACATGAACGGAAATGACGCGCCCTTCAAATATCGGCTGAGAAGAGATGGTAATCTCTTCAAATTTTTTATCTATAGGTGTTGACAATTTATTGCCTCCTATGCATGTAAAATAGAAAAAAGTGGGTAAAAGCTAGTAACATCCGCTTAATTATACCATATAACGCTATGTTTATAGATTTCTTAGCATATCTCGTCCAGCCATTGAATAAGGTATATCAACGATCTTATCATGATGAAACGAGGCGATATTCTATGAAAACATATGTTAGCGACAACCAAATTCGCTTGGTGGGCCGTGTGTGGGAGATTAGGCGGTATTTAACGCTGGCTCGGCAGCGGGCACATACAGATATGAAATTACAAGAGTATTTGACCGAATTGACCGGTTACAGTGCTCAAAGCGGACTAACGCAGCGTTAGGCCACCGCATACCTTCGGTCAGTGTGTGAGGTCCAGATTACGAGGCGAGGTAGGCTCATGCCTCCTTTCATTGTACCATTTTAATTATTCCGGAGCCAACTTCCAGGCGAGCGCTGCCGCGGCCTCGATTGCCGCAAAAAACACAGGGTCCTGCTCAAGAGGCCTCCCCATGGAACTGATCGCGTACGGATAAGCGCTCAAAATGTAACCGGTCTCGTCAATGGAGCTTGTTCGCATCCATTGGATTTTATGGCGTTCGCCCAGTCCCGCCAACGCCAGCTGCTGCTGCAGATGCTGCATGTGCTGCTCGGCTATTACTTGTGGCAGCGCTATCAGCATACCATCGCGGGCTATATCTCGGAGGACTGTGATGGTATGATGGCTGATGCCGTAATGCCGCTCCCGGGGGTCGGCAAAGCTCAGGCGGGGTATGATAACAGGCTGCCCTTGGAGCTGCGCCACGGCGTTGAGAATTTCCCCCACTTCCGCCCCGCTGAAGCCGAGCCGTGTGGAAGTACCCACACTGCCCGGACCCATGGCCACGATAGCTATGTCGGCTTGCAGCACGTGCTTAGCCGCGAGCAAAGCGGTAAACTTGTTTACGGTTTCAACATCACCGCCGTAGGCGTGGCCGTAGGTGACCGTTCCCGTCAGCCAGCCAAGCTTCTTCAACGCCGCGGCATGCCTGCTGTGTGCGATGGGAAGTGCCCCGCCGTCCGACATGATGTACGCGATACGGCACTGCCTGCCGTGTTTTTGTGCCAGTTGGCGGAGGAAGCATACCGCGGCGGGAAGCATGCTGTGAAGTTCGCCTACCAGCACCGGCATTCCTTCCAACGTCTGCGGGTCGGCGCGGAACAGGCCGTGATACGGGCTCGCGGGCTCCTCGGCAGCCAGCACCGCCCGCTGCAGGGAGGTATACCGCAGCTTCATGATATGCCCCTGATTCGTGAAGTAATCCCGCCTCGCGTGACGCCTCTGTGCGCCTCGGTCATCTATAGCACTGTTGGCAAAGCGGTCTGAGACCGCGCTGTTATCAGCCGCGCCAGATCCGGCAGCAGCTGTACCACAGGCGGCCGTACTCCCTGGCAGCTGACGGGCTATGCGTTTTGCGGCACCCGAGGGCTTGGGCGGATAGGCTGTCTGACTGCCGGTGCGGCGGAGACGTATCCCTGCCGCGCCATGCGGCACGGCCCCGGTGCCGACAGCCTCCACACGAGGAGCAAAGATATCTGCCGCAGCGTGAGGGTTGCCGGTGCGCGGCAGGATTGCGTGCACGAAATGAATTCCGCCCGTGCCGAGACCCAGGGAGACGGCTGTCGTGTTGAGCAGCACTCGATCACCCGACACAAGCCGAGGAAGCACATCTGTATAATGTGCGGCTGTCGCGTGTGTACCGTCGTCCAGCACAACTTCCGCTTCCTGCATGGCGACGCCCTCACATTCATCGCTGGCATTGCGAACCGTTCCGAGCTTCCACTCGAGCAACGCATATCACCTCTTTGAGTTCGCCATTTCCATACCTTTTAGATATATGCGCCGCACAAATAAAAAATCGCCACACAATCTGTGACGATTCCCAATTTTCATTGAGACTGGTTTGCCGCTTCCTGCACGATCCGCACCACAACTTCCGAGACCTTCACCAAATCCTTGATGGCAATCTGTTCCTTCGTCGTATGGATGTGCTCATATCCCACAGCCAGATTTACTGTCGGTACACCCAGACCGTTAAATACATTGGCATCGCTGCCGCCGCCTGAGTGAAACGTGCGCGGCGTGCAGCCTGCTTTTTTCAGTGCATCCATTGCGAGCTGCACGACCGGTGCCGTGTCATCAAACATGTAGGCAGGATAAATTATTTCGCTCTGGAAATCGACGGTAGCTCCCATCGCAGCAGCTGCGTCCTCACACGCTTTTCGCATCGCATCGACCTGCGCGTCCAGCTTCTGCTGTACGATACTGCGCGCTTCGGCTTCCAGCTCGACATGGTCGACGACAATGTTGGTCGCGCCGCTCACACCGCCCACAAATCGGCCGATATTGGCTGTCGTTTCGTTATCTATACGGCCGAGCGACATCTTGGATATCGCCTTGCTGGCTACGGTGATGGCGCTGACGCCTTTCTCAGGATTTACGCCGGCATGCGCCGAGCGGCCTGTGAATGTGATGCCAATCTTTGCCTGAGTAGGGGCAGCCACCGCGATGTCACCGATGTCACCGTTGGAATCAAGCGCATAACCGTAGTCCGCCTGCAGCCACTTGGCGTCCATCGCGCGAGATCCCTTCAGGCCTGCCTCTTCCCCCACGGTGATAACAAATTGGATCAAGCCATGCTCAATGTTCTGCTCTTTCAGCACCCGTATCGCTTCAAACATGGCTGCCAAACCGGCCTTATCATCACTGCCCAAGATCGTTGTGCCATCGCTGCGAATGACCTTGTCATCACCGATCTGCGGCTTGATGCCCTTTCCCGGCGTGACAGTGTCCATGTGGGAGGTGAAAAACAGCCTCGGGACCTGCCGGTCTGTCGTGGCCGCCAAGGTGCAAATCAGATTGCCTGAGCCGTGTCCGGTCTTGGCCGCTGCGTCATCTTCTTCGACTTTCAGGCCGAGTTCGGTAAACTTCTGCTTCAACACCCTGCTGATTTCCTGCTCATGCCCAGTTTCGCTATCCACCTGTACCAATTCGATGAATTCCTGTACCAATCGATTTTCCTGAATCATCTCTTTCCTCCAATGCTCGCTTTAAGTTAATATATTACTAAAAGTAACTGAAATGAAGAGGAGTTGAATTCGGTGCGAAACAAGCTGTTGTTTAAAATTATTATCTACATCATGATCGCTTCCATGCTGCTGAGCTCAGTATTATTTACCGTAAATCTATTCGTGTAGACGCGTGATTAATACAATTTTGTGTTCTCGTCATACGATTCCAGGTTCTCCTTAACCCGCTGAAGGAAACGTCCGCAGATCACACCGTCCAATATACGGTGATCCAAGGACAAGCACAGGTTGGCCATGGACCGCACCGCAAGCATATCTTGGATTACCACAGGCTTCTTTACAATAGATTCAAAAGTGATAATCGCCGCCTGCGGATAGTTGATAATCGGATACGAAGCGATCGAGCCGAAGGAACCGGTGTTGTTAACCGTGAAAGTCCCCCCCTGCATATCATCGAGCGACAATTTGCCGGCTCTGGCCCTCCGTGACAAATCCTCGATTTCACGGGCCAGACCGGCAATATTTTTTTGGTCGGCCTTTTTGATGACTGGTGTCACAACGGAATCTTCCGTACCGACCGCCAAAGAAATATTGATGTCCCGCTTAACGATGATTTTGTCCACAGCCCAGACCGAATTGATGATCGGATAATCCTTTATCGCGTTGACGACGGCCTTGATCATGAAAGACAAATAGGTTAAATTGATTCCTTCTTGCCTTACGAACTCGTCCTTCAGCTTGTTGCGTAAATGCACAAGGTTAGTCACGTCCACTTCGATCATCGTCCAAGCATGCGGTATTTCACTCACGCTTTGGCGCATGCGACTCGCGATCATGTTCCGAATGGGTGTCACATCGATCAAATATTCCCCGCGGCCCTCCAGCTGTTGACCTTCCACCTCGATGTTAGGGATGGCCGGGTTATGTGAAAGATGAATACCTGTGGAACGCAGCGGTTCATCTTTCGGTCTCTGCTCAGCTGCCCACGCGTCTGCCACCGGCGTGCGGCTGCCGGCTGATCCGTCGTTCGACGCCGCAGCACCCTGCAATGCAGTGCCACTCTTGGCTGCGCCAGCAGCTTGAAATCCGGTGCCTGTGCTCGGCGCTGCCTGAGCACGGCCAAGTCCGGCTGCTGCATAAGCTTCAACATCTTTGCGTGTTATGCGTCCTCCTAAGCCTGTGCCGCTGACTTCCTCCAGGCGGATACCTTTTTCCGCCGCAAGCTTCAGTACCGATGGCGAGTATCGGCTTCGCATGCTCTCATCGGCCGACTCGGCGCCCTGTCCAACCGCACGGCTGTCCACGGCGGCGGCGCCATCCACAGCCACAGCCCTCCCGCTTTGAGTATCGGCACCATCAACGGCCTCGACCACGCAAATCGCCTCGCCGACGGCCGCAGTCTGCCCCTCGCTCACCAACAGCCGAGTGAGCCGGCCCGCAACCGGCGACGGCATTTCCGTAGTAACCTTGTCTGTGATCAGCTCACACAAGGCATCATATTCCTCTATGTAGTCACCGGGCTGCTTTAACCACTTGCCGATAGTCGCAGAAACCAGACTTTCCGCAAGATGCGGCACCGCCACTTCGGTTTCCCTGGTGTTTTGTGTCATGTACATATCCTCCTACGGGCTTTCCCTGCAGGGAAAGCGAGTTCTGCTGTATATCATCAGTGCTTGCTAAAACAGTGCCAGCTCGCGCATGGCTTCCTTTATTTTGTCAGAGCTCAGCAGGAAAAACTTCTCCATCGGCGGATTCATGCCGACAGCGGGCACGTCCGGTGCGCAAAGGCGTTTGATCGGCGCGTCCAAATCGAACAGCATTTCCTCGGCGATAATCGCCGACACTTCGGCGCCAACCCCGCCTGTTTTGTTATCTTCATGTATGATCAGCACTTTGCTTGTTTTCGCGGCGGCTGTCAGAATCGCTTCTTTATCCAACGGCTGGATGGTGCGCAGATCAAGAATGTGCGCGCTAATGCCTTCCTTGGCCAGCTCATCCGCAGCTTGCAAGGCATATTGCACCGTAATTCCATATGAAATGACTGTGATATCGGTTCCTTCGCGTTTCACATCGGCCTTGCCGATTTCCACTATGTAGTCCTCTTCCGGCACCTCACCGGTCACGCCGAGGTAGCATTTTTTATGCTCAAAATAAAGCACAGGATCCGCATCTCTTATAGCGGCTTTGAGCAAGCCCTTCGCGTCGTAGGGGTTGGAAGGAGCTACCATCTTTAGCCCCGGCGTACCGAAAAACACCGACTCCGGGCACTGCGAATGATACAGCGCGCCGCCGCCGGTCGCCCCGTAAGGCGCTCGAATAACAACTGGGCAGTTCCAATCGTTGTTAGAGCGGTAACGGATGCGTGCCGCTTCGCTTATAATTTGATTCGTCGCAGGAAAGATAAAATCGGCGAACTGCATTTCTGCGATAGGCTTCATCCCGTACATCGCCGCGCCGATCGCCACACCGGCAATCGCAGATTCCGCCAGCGGGGTATCCATCACGCGTTCCTCGCCAAACGTGTCACGCATCCCTTTGGTTGCGTTGAGCACGCCGCCTTTGCCCACGTCCTCGCCTAACACAAAAACCGATTCGTCGCGCGCCATCTCTTCTGACATCGCAGAACGAATGGCCTCCAAATAAGTGATAACCGCCATTACCGCGTCTCTCCCTCCTCAGCATACACGTGAAGCAGCGTGTCCTCCGGCTTAGGGAAAGGAGCCTGCTCGGCATACTGCGTAGCTTCGTTAATTTCCTTTTTCAGCTGTTCCAGCAGGTCCGCCTCCTGCTCGTCACTCCACAATCCGCAGCTCACCAAATACTGGCGGTACCTGGGGATGGCGTCCTTAGCACGCTGCTCTTCAACTTCTTCCTTTGTGCGGTACAGCATATCGTCATCGGAAGTAGAGTGCGGCGACACGCGGTACATGACGGCTTCGATCAAGGTAGGTCCTTCCCCTCGAACCGCCCGCTCCCGTGCTTCCTTTACCACGCGGTACACTTCGAGCGCATCGTTGCCGTCTACTTTCACGCCAGGGAAACCGTACCCGACGGCACGTTCTGCGATACTCCCCGCCACTTGCTTGTGAATCGGCACGGAAATTGCATACTGATTGTTTTCACACATCATGATCACAGGCAGATTGTGTACTCCGGCGAAATTGCAGCCTTCATGGAAATCGCCCTGGTTGCTGGATCCTTCGCCAAACGTAACGAACGAAACGAAATCCTTCTTTCGCATTTTCGCAGCGAGCGCGAAGCCTACGGCGTGCGGCACCTGCGTGGTGACCGGGCTCGAGCCCGTCACAATGTTCAGCTTCTTGTGACTGAAATGCCCCGGCATTTGGCGGCCTCCGCTGTTCGGATCCTCAGCCTTGGCAAAAACGGACAGCATCAATTCCTTCATGGTCATACCCACGGATAAAACAAACCCGTAATCCCGGTAGTACGGCAAAAAATAATCCTTTCCTTGCTCAAGCGCAAACGCTGAGGCAACTTGAGCGGCCTCTTGGCCGATCCCGGACACATGAAAAGCAATTTTGCCGGAACGCTGCAGCAGAAAGCCGCGCTCATCGAACTTTCTAGCCTTCTGCATGTATTTATACATATCCACTGCGCGCTCGTCCGACAATCCAAGCTTGCGGTGCTTCATTAACTGGCCGATCGACATGGGTGCAACCCCCTTATTCTTCATCCCTACTTATGACTAGGTACTAATACTTGCCGCTATAAGTATATTATAATCTCATCGTGAAATGAACACAATTATTTTGCGTTAAATGCCGATCGCTCGCCCATCCACCGCCAGCATTGCCTCTCCCAGCGCTTCCGATAAGGTCGGATGAGCGTGAATCGAGTGCCCGACCTCCCACGGGGTTGCGTCGAGAAGCTGGGCGAGTGCCGCTTCCGAAATATAATCGGTGACATGTGGTCCAATCATATGAACGCCGAGAATATCGTTGGTTTGTTTGTCAGCAATGACTTTCACGAAGCCGTCGGTGTCCCCGTGCACCAATGCCTTGCCTACTGCGGAGAAGGGAAAACGGCCGATCTTCACATCGTAGCCCTGAGCCTCGGCCTGCGCCTGGGTCCAGCCGATGGATGCCGCCTCCGGCCGCGTATAGACACAACGAGGCACCTGGTGTGCTGCGAACGCGTCAGGTCGCAGGCCGCAGGCGTGCTCCACCGCGACAATCCCCTCATGGCCGGCGACATGCGCCAGCTGAAGACCGCCATTCACATCTCCGATCGCATAAATGTGAGACTCTGTCGTCTGCATGTGATCATTTACACGAATTACCCCATTGTCAAGCTTCACGTCCGTACTTTCAAGGCCGATGCCCTCGACATTCGCTTGTCTGCCGACGCTCAGCAGTATTTTATCTGCTTGCAATTGCTTTGTTTTTGCCCCGCTTGCAATGGACAGCAGGACTTGTCCTCCATCGATACGCACACTTTCAGGCAAAAGCTGGGCGTTGGTCATGATTTGGACGCCCCGTTTTTTCAGCAGCCTCTCCATTTCTTTCGAAATGTCCGCATCCTCCGCTGGCAAAATATTCGGAGCGTACTCGATCACCGTTACCTGTGCACCAAAATCAGCGAGCATCGAAGCCCACTCCACACCAATTACACCCCCGCCGACGATGATCATGGATGCGGGCAGCTCTTCCAGCTCCAAAGCGTGATCGCTGCTAAGCACATGTATGCCGTCTATCTCCATGCCTGAAATTTCCCTCGGCCTGGAACCCGTTGCGATGATCAGCTTGTCAGGGACTAGCGTCACTATCTCCCCGTCTTCCTGCTCAACGGACACAGACCCGCTTCTCGGTGAAAAAATGGAGGGCCCAATGATGCGGCCTATCCCGTAATAAACTTGTATGTTATGTTTCTTCATTAAATATTGTACGCCTTTATGCAGCTGCTCTACGATGCTGAGCTTACGTGATTGCACCTTGGCAAAGTTCAACCTGACGGAATCAGCTTCAATTCCGTAATCCTCGCTCTGACGCATGGTGGCGTACAGCTCCGCACTGCGCAGCAGCGTTTTGCTGGGTATGCACCCGCGGTGCAGGCATGTGCCTCCCAGCTTACTGCGCTCCACGACAGCTACCGTTTTTCCTAACTGTGCCGCGCGGATCGCGGCTATGTATCCTCCCGTGCCCCCGCCTAAGATGACGATGTCGAAAGCTTGCGTCATGCTTTTAAACCTCCTGAGTCTATGATTCTCCTATTGTAACCCTAATTACTATGAGAAATATAGTCCATCTTCCGAAACCAGCAGGAATTCACTGTTGGCGCTGGAAAGCTGCTTTAGTGTATAGTTTATTTGGACAGCCGTATTACTGTCGGCGGCGCTATGAGATAACCCTCCGTGCGGTGCGAGATAGTATAGTTGAAAAAGGAGATGATTATGAAAAATACGCTCATGCGGTTTGTAGCCGTGATGCTGTTGGTTGTCCCAGGGGCGATGGCCACCTACGGTTTTCTCTCGATGAAGGATGCTTGGTTCGCCCAATTTGGAGCGGCTGAAACTGAACCCCACATCCAGTGGGGAAAATTAATAATCGGCTTCGTACTATTCTTGGCCGGCACGGCGTTCATCGGCGGCTGGACCTTCTTCCGAGACCGGAAACGAAACTATGTCGCCCCCCGGTTCAAAGCGAAACGCAAAAAGCAATAGGAGCCAGCACGGCGAGATGCGGCTCCCTTTGTTATTATAAGACGGTTCTTTTCATGTTCTGCCGCGGCCCAGAAGGTCCAGCCATAGCAGCAGCGGGTGGCGCTCAATGGCATGCGACAGAGAGCTGCGCCATGCCAGCCCGTGCAGTAATACACATGCGGCCAACATTGCGATTTGCAGAGCCGCGCTGCAAAACATGATGCTCCAGCAGCCTGCGGCGAATCCAAGCACATTCGCACCGCTGTCGCCAATCATGAGCTTGCCTTGCAAATCCGGGCGAAACAGAGCGCATGCGCCGGCGAGGACCGGCAGTACATAAGGCAGCGCGCCTTGCCAGCCGTACCAGCTGGTATAACCTGATGCGGTAGCCTCCACTGCGATTGCGGCGAACAGCAGAAAAAAAACTTTCAACGCTCGTCCGGGCCGAACGTCAAGCAGATTGACGCCGTTCGCCATCAACGCAAGCATCACAATTTGACAGACAATCTGCCAAATTGATTCATTCCGGCTGATCGGCAGAACAAACCAAAGCGCGGCTATCGCCGTACCGCCTGCTTTCACCACACCCGTGCTGATCACGCGCTGCTCGCGCCACTCGCTCCAATGTCCTGACAGACCTTTGACATGCTTAACACCCATCGCATCGTCGATAAACCCCACGAAAGCCACCAGACCAACCCCCAATCCATACGTCCAAAACACCACTGCATCTTGCGCCGCCGCCACGGTCGGTCCCGTGCCGCCAGCTGTGACCGCTCGGTCCGCAATCAAGCGCACAGCGACCTCCGCTGCGAGAAGCAGCGGCAGCAGCAGTCCACAGGCCGTCGGGATACGCTCTCCTCTAAAATTCAGGTCCACCATATCATGATCCTGCAAGAACCGTCGAACGAGATCAAGTGCGGCTCTCGCAAAAGCAACAGACATCATAAGCAGTATGACATAGCCTGCTGTCAGCATACGGGCTGCCTCCACCAGCGCCACAGCGTACCGCCGACGGCACATAATTGTTTTCCGCGATGCAGCCAGCTGTGAAGGTCCCTGCCTGTCTCGCGGTGGGCGAACGGTACCGGCTGTTCCAGTACCCGGTAGCCCAGCTTTACCGCATCTATGGTAAGGCCCACCTCTACGCCGAACCCGCCCGATAAGCGGCCGATTCGTTCCAACACTTCACGCCGGACAGCCCGTTGACCGGACAGAGGCGCGGAAGCACTGAATCCGGACAAGCCATACACGCCCTGCTTGGCGAGTTTTTTTACCAGCCCGAGCCCGCCCGGCCGGGCCGCCCCGGCCAGCTGCGCTATAACCATATCCGCTAGGCCGTTCAACACCGGCAGAGCTAATTCGGGGTAAAAGCGGGCAGACGCACCGAGATCGGCGTCCAGAAAAACAAGGACATTCCCTCTCGCCGCATGCTTACCGGTGGACAAAGCCTTTCCTTTGCCGCAGCAGGTCGGGTGGCGTACGACAACGTCAGCCCAATGGGCGGCCCTTCTATACGTCATATCACTGCTGCCGTCATCGACGACGATTAACTCCAGCTCAGGGATCGAGGACAAGCCATTCCATTGTTGGCTGGCACTGCGAACAGCCGCCAGTGTCTCAGCAATGCGCAGCTCCTCGTTGCGTGCCGGCACGATAATGGACAGCGCAGGGTGCGTTTTCATATTATAATGGCCTCCTTAATTTCTCACCTGAGAGAACAGCTTACGAAACATAAATGGGAACCAGCGAGTGAATACATTCGCCGCAGCCTGTGGCCGGACGATTGACTCGGGGAGACTGATGATGTCCGCAGCGCCCCGGCTGTCGATTAATTTGTGGCCTACCTTCATGCGAACCAGCAAGGAACTGCCCATTCCTCTCCGACCTTTTTCCAAAAAATCATACATATTGGTATGAAGTCCCACCGTAACGATACGTTCGCAATGCAAATCGTGGGCCAAAAGCAGTGCCAAATCTTCACTCGTGCCGCAGCATGACACGACAACAGCGGACAATCCCAGCTCCATAATGCGCGTTAATCCTGGCGCCCGTCCGCTGCGGTATGCATGCACGACCAGCTCCGCGCCGCACCGCAGCGCCCGATCGGAGACACTGTCCATGTCCCCGATAATAATTTGCGGCGTCAGTCCGTGCTCCAGCAGCGCGTCCGCACCGCCATCGACACCGATCAGCACCGGGCGTGTACGGCTGATGTAGCTGCCGAGCGCGGCCAAATCTTCGTGATGTCGTTTACCTCGAATCACAATCAGCGCCTGACGCCCCTTGAGGACCGTTCTCAGATGTGGACAGCGCAAAGGCTCCAGCACCAATTCCTTTTCGAGTGCCGCGAAAGTCAGCGTATTATCGATAAATTGCTTAAGCTGCTCGTTGTGGGCATTTTTGGCTTGTTCGTATTGTGTATGCCAGCGCTCCCTGGTGAAAAATGAACTCGGAATTATCGCCCCGCCAGCGAGAATGCTATCCTTCATGAGACACACTTCCATACCGTTTTGCAACAGGGGAAAATACGACGGAGCGATCTCCACGATGGGAACGCCTTGTTCCAATAGCCGCCGTGGCCCTTCTGATGGGATGGTACCAGACATCGTGCAGCCAGCGTTGATCACAGCTTTCACCCGTGCCTGGAGCAAACCATCCGCTGCCAGATCGTCCAGATCGTCATGACGGATAACTGCGATGCTTTCCGGAACGATTTGGCGGAGCAGCCGCTTCGTCACCGTATCCGTGTACGCCACCCCTCTGGCAATTTCGGCCTGCACAACACTTCTTCTGACTGCCATAGCACCACTTCGCTTTCTTATGCCTGTAAAATTGTAGCCGCCGGCTGCTCCCTATTTTTTGTAGGAAAGGCTTTTCTCATTCATCCCTGGGAACACAAAAAAACAATCACAGGCATTGGTCCCGGATTGCTCGACATGGTCTCAATGTTGTTGGAGCGCCGTATGGCATAAACTCTCCATCGCCCACTACTGGGGTGCGGCTACGCCTAACGAATCCAATGCGGTTTGGACGCGTGTGACACCTTGTGCCATGCTATGTCCGCTGCCTACCGCCGCAGCAACCGCGACGGCCTCCATGATCTCCGCCTCGGAAGCACCCTTGGCAACGGCTTCCTGCACATGATAATACGTGCACACCTCATTGTTCGCGAACAAGCTTATGCCGAGTGCGATCAAATGCTTCTGTTTCTCCGACAGCGCGCCCCCTTCGAAGCAGGCTGCCGTAAAATGGTGATAAGCATCTACCATTTTTGGCATATTATCGTTCATTCGGCCGACGCCGATTTTGTACGAATCTACCTTTTTATTCAATAATCCGGTGTTCACGCACATATCCCCCACTCTGCTAAAACTGCCGACGCATCATACAGTTAAGCTTCCCTCGAACCATTGCGCATATTCAGTAGTGGGAACCACAGAGTGCAAGTAGTCACGTACCGCTGCGCGTTCGTCCGGCTTAAAGTCGTACTTGCAGTCCATTCCGTTAAACAGCAACCTCCAGTCGTTGAGCAGTCCGTTCTTTAGCGCACGCACTTCAACCACATACAGTTCTTCAGGCTCATCGGCAAAACGACAGCCAACCAGAATTGTAATGTCCTTGTCACCGGCTGAGTCAAATTCAACATAATCAAAAACCATATTTCCTCCCAAAATAATTAAAATTTTACAGATTAGTTTACAATATTCTACATTTTATTCACTTTTCACGTGCTATAATCAGACCTATCTTAGCGTAAGGAGTAGGTCCAATGCAAAAATCATGTCAAAAAATTGTTCGTATTGAGGACGGTCTGATTGCGGAAATCTATGATGGCTTACTGTATCGCCACTTTACGGACAACGATACGGCATTGAGGGAACTGCTGATGGAGGACGTCGGACTGGATTTCGATGGCATACTCCAAACCTACGAAAAGCTGATTCATGATCTTGCCGCTTCGTTTCCGCAGCTGCGTCCGCGCATTGCCGAACAACTGCCCGAAGGATGGCTGGAATGGGCCGAAGAATCGTACTCGGATGACGCTCCCACTCTTCCCTCCCGCAACGCATCCGCACAAGTCACCGGCTGACCGCAACAAAGCCCGCTCAGAAAGGTGTATACCTTAACGAGCGGGCTTTTTTTGCCCAGCGCCGCATTAACATAGGCGTCCGCTGTTATAACTTTTGGTAGACTACAATATATGTATCCAACTGTTGGCTGAGGGCAACCACGTGTTCATCTGTGAGATCTCCATGCACCAATGCTTGTTCCATCATTTGCAGACGTAATTCTTCGATTTTTTCCAGTATGAGCGGTTTCATTCGTTTATTCTCCGTTTCTTGTTTTTTTACGGACATTATAAAACAAAACGGTGTAAATGGTTGTAAAACTTTGTCGCACGAATGTGACAGGATTGTGAAAATTATAAGTAAGCATTTTCATTTAACAGCTATGTAAATAATTACCTTACATATACTACTTGTTAATATTACCAAATTCACTGATAATAAAAATACTATTAGCAGCGGGGAGTTTCAGATGGATAGCGAAATAACATACAAACTTATTCTCAATTTGTTCTTCATTCTCTTCCCTCTCTTTCTCTACCAGATGTTTTGGCTGGACCGTTATCAAAGAAACATCCAGAGCCCGTGGTTCATTTGCGCACTGGCGGCTACTTCTCTGCTGCTGTGTATGAGCTTCCCCTATATCTCATCCCAAGGATATTTCTTCGACTTGCGACATGTTCCTTTCATTATAGGCATGCTCTACGGCGGATTGCGAGTCGGCCTGGTACTGCTTGTGACGCTGCTGGGCTACCGTGCGCTCATTGGCGGTGACGGCTTGCTGTTAAGCATCATGATGGGGTTGATGTCCTATGTGTCGATCATGATGCTGCGTGCGCGTTACCGAACCTGGAATGCGAAACAAAGAGTTTCATACGGCACGCTGCTGGCTATCATGTATTCTATTCTCGTGCTGGGTTCGTTGACTGTTACCAACAGCAGTGTCAGCGCAGATTTGTCCGTATTTGCTCTACAGTACATTAGTATCCACGCGGTCAGCGTCTGGCTTACGATTTATTTTGTAGAAATGATGCGGCGTAATTTCAAAATGCGAGAACAGATCGTGCAATCCGAGAAATTGAAAGTCATTAGCGAGCTTGCCGCGAGCGTCTCACATGAGGTAAGAAATCCGCTCACGGTCACCAAAGGCTTTATTCAATTGCTGCGCGGTATCGACCTGACAGAGGAAAAAAAGACGCAATTCATTGAATTGTCGTTGGCTGAACTAGAGCGCGCACAGAAGATTATAACCGACTATCTCAGTCTAGCTAAGGACCATGAGGGTGAAATTGAAAAATTGAACATAGCTGACGAATTGAACTATATCGTGTCGGTCATGGCGCCGTACGCGCTTTTTCAGCAGGTGGAGATGCAGGTGCACATACAGGAGCCGCATTTTGTGAATGCCGACCGGCAAAGGCTGCGCCAATGTTTCATCAACCTCAGCAAAAACTGCATAGAAGCTATGCCGGCCGGCGGCCTGTTAACTATCCACTCGCAGCGGCAAGGCGACCAACTGGTCATCTGCATGAAGGATACGGGAATCGGCATGACCCAAGCGGAGATAAGCCAACTCGGCACGCCGTTCTTTACAACTAAGCGTGAGAAAGGCACGGGCCTGGGGATGATGCTTATTTTCAATGTGATCAAGGAACTGCGTGGGCAGGTGCGGGTGGATAGCGAGAAACACAGAGGGACCACGTTCACTATTACAATTCCCGGCATAGAGCGCGAGTCCGCAAATTAGTATTCAGAAGTGCAGGCTGCACTTCATCTGCCCAACAATCAGCGGGTGCATACAAGTTTCTTCCTCTGCTCAAGCGCCGACCTCATCGACTCTTCACGCAGCAACTGCTTTTGCGCGCTCCTCTCGGCTGCGAAAAAAGAGTCGCACCTCATTAGATGCCAGAGCGCATCCTTTGCCGCTTCGCACGCCATGCGTTCGCACTGCAGCAAATACAGGCACACACTATAACATTCAGTTTCGTGTTTCCGCAAGATGGATAACCTCTTCTTCATGTCCACATATGCTCATCCCTGACTTTCACTGTGTAGGCGCCGCGTAGATGCGCAGTTCACAGGTGATTCATTTCTTATACCATAGTTTAATCCTTTTTTTGGCTGTGCATAGTACTAAATTCATCTAGTACCACCCGTTCTACGCGGCGGCCAGGGTTCAGCAACTCTGACGCACTGGCCAGCAAAAATTCCCACTTCCCGCATGCAAAACAAGCATAGGGGCGCCGCTTGCCCCTATGCTCCTACCGCAGGCCTTATCCTTCATACATAAAAAAAACGCCCGAAAATCAATACGATTTATCAGACGTTAATGCACAAGCGTATCTCCTCATGACGGCCGGAGAAACTCCATAAAAACTGACTGCATTCGCCACCCTACATCTGGCGTCTGACTCCAAGCTCACTGCTCCTTACCCTCTCACGAGACTTTATGCTCGATTCTGAGCTTATCCGCCACCATGGCGATGAACTCACTGTTGGTAGGCTTTGCTTTACTGATGTTGATCGTGTAACCGAACAGGTGGCTTATGCTGTCTATGTTGCCACGCGTCCAGGCAACCTCGATTGCATGGCGAATCGCACGCTCCACACGGCTCGGGGTAGTCTTATATTTCTCCGCAATGGCAGGGTAAAGCGTTTTCGTGATCGCCCCCAGAATCTCAATGTTGTTGTAGACCATGGTGATCGCCTCACGCAGATACTGATAACCTTTGATATGTGCAGGCACGCCAATCTCATGAATGATTGTGGTAATGTTGGCGTCCAGATTTTTTCCTTTGGGCAGCTGCACCACATTCGTTCTGTAGCTGGTGCCGGACGACATGACCGAGTTGCTCTGGTTTGTGGACACCAGCTGACGGATTCGGTTTGTTAATATCTCCATGTCAAACGGCTTTAATATGTAGTAGGACGCCCCGAGTTGAACCGCCTTCTGTGTAATATTTTCCTGACCGAACGCAGTAAGCATGATAACCTTCGGTTGCGGATTAAGATCCATCTCACGCAGCTTTTCGAGCACGCCAAGACCGTCAAGATGCGGCATAATAATATCTAGAATCAGAACATCAGGAACACGCGTACCTTGCTCAATCAAGCGCAGAACATCGTTCCCATTATACGCGACGCCTGCGACATGCATATCGTCTTGTTCATCGATAAATTCGGAAAGTAAGTTAGTGAACTCCCGGTTATCGTCGGCTAATAAAACTTCGATCGTTTGCAACGTTTTTTCCTCCTTCAGATGGCAGCACAAAGTGTAATTTAGCATGTTTTATCTCTACATGTATACTTTCGACATCTGTTATAAAATTCCTTCTGTCGAAAATTATTTTTATAGATTTATTTTCTATTTTATTTTATAATAATAAATTTACCCCAAAACTATACATCTTTCGACAAATCCGGTGGCAAACTAACAAAAGTGAAGCTGAAAGCGCGGGTTAACTCGCCTTCAGCTCGGTCGGTTCATTGGTACGCAGCATTATTCCGGCGTCCTGCAGCATCCATTCGATGAAGCAGCCGTAGCCGCTGGACGGATCATTTACGAATACATGAGTCACGGCTCCGATGACCTTGCCGTTCTGAACGATCGGGCTTCCGCTCATGCCTTGCACGATGCCGCCGGTTTTCGCAAGCAGCTGCGGGTCCGTCACTTTGATCACCATACCCTTTGTCGCGGGAAATTCCTGTTTGGCAACATGCACAACCTCAATCTCAAATTGCTCCACCTTCTGAGCGTTCACGACAGTGTAAATATGAGCGGGCCCTTCCTTGATCTCCTCCGCGAACGCCACGGGCAGGGCTTCTTCAGTGAAGCTGTGCTCGGGCAGTTCCTTCATTTTACCGAAAATGCCGAACTGGGTGTTTTTCTCGATCGAACCAAGCACTTTGCTTTCTTTGGAAAATTGAGCCCGCTTCTCGCCAGGCTCGCCGTTCTGGCTTTTGGAGATGGAGGTGACGTTCGAGTGTACGATTTCTCCGGAACCGACCACCACCGGCGTCTGGGTGTCCATATCGGTGATAATGTGGCCCAACGCCCCGTACACTCCTTGGTCAGGCGCATAAAACGTCAACGTGCCCACGCCTGCCGCTGAATCACGAATATAGAGGCCAAGCCGGTACGATTTATCGACCACGTCGTAGGCCGGTGTGATCTGCACATCCATAAGCTCGCTGTTCCGGTTCACTGTCAGCGTAAGAGCCTTTTTTCTTTCTCCTGAGTCATTCACTAACTCAGACACCTTGTTGACGTCGGTTAACGGTTTGCCGTTAATTTTGACGATTAAGTCGCCTAGCTGGATTTTGGCGTCTTCCCCGGGAGATATCTTCTTGTCTTCCGCGATGGTAACCAAATGATGGCCAACAACTAATACTCCTGCAGATTTCAGTTTGACGCCGATGGTGTGGCCACCGGGTATGATTTTCAGGTCGGGGACGACATTGACCTTTACCGTTTTGAGAGGAATGGTGCCGAAGAGTTTAAGCTTCATTTCAGCTTGGCCTGCTTTGTAGGATTCCAACGAAATCGGATTATGGAGATCTACCTGGAATGAGTGCTTGGCCGATCCGTTAACTTTCACAATTTCCGGATTATTGACGGTCAGCTGTGCATTGACGGGCATGGACAACTGCAGATTCGTCTGCTGACCGGGGAACAGCCGCAGTTCTTCAGGAAACGACGCGAAGCTCTGGAAAGGTGTGGACAAACTGCCTAGACAAACGAAGAAGACGAGCATTAAGCCAATGATTCTCTTTCTTTGGTTGCCACTCATGGTGTCACGCTCCCTTGCTTCCTTGGCTCAGCGGCATGAAGAGTACCGCTTTTGCGTACACTTAAGGTAACCCCACACCTTTCGTTTTATAACTGCAAATGATCCCACGCTTAGCTTAACATCCTTGCCTTTTTTTCGTTTGCCATATCAAGCATTTCTTGAGCATGATGGAGCGTCGTCTCCGTCACTTCAACCCCGCCCAGCATACGAGCCAACTCATGAATTCGCCCTTCCTGCTGCAAGTCTTCTACGTGGGTGAATGTTCTTTCGTCGTTGGTTGTTTTCTGTATTAGAAAATGCGCGTCGGACATACATGCAACCTGCGGCAAGTGCGTTATCGAGAACACTTGGCAGGCGCTGGACAGCCGTGACATTTTCTCGGCGATGGCCTGCGCTGCTCGGCCGCTCACTCCGGTGTCGACTTCGTCGAACACGAGCACGGGAATGCGATCGATACGCGCAAAAATAGATTTCAAAGCAAGCATCACGCGGGAGATTTCACCGCCCGAGGCGATTTTACTCAGCGAACGCAGCGGTTCGCCCGGATTGGCTGATATCAGGAATTCCACCTGATTGCCGCCGTCAATTGTAAGCGCGTCTTCACGGAAGCCGATCTGCACCTTGAACTGCGTTCTTTCCATATGCAGATCTCTCAGCTCCGCTACGATTTCAGCGGCCAGCCGCTCAGCTATACGTTCCCTTTGTTCTGACAACCTGCGCGCCAAAGAACGGACAACCGTTAAAGCCTGCTCCTGCTGTTTTTTCAGTTCCTGCATTTTCTCATCTTTATTTTCTATCATTTCCAGCTCCTGCTGGATTTTATTTAAGTAGGCCAGTATATCCGCGGTGGTTTCTCCATATTTTCTGCGCAATGAGGCCATGGTATCCAAACGTTGTTCAATAGCGTCAAGCCTGTCCGGATTAAACTCGATATGATCGCGGTAATCCCGAATTTGATAAGCCGCATCCTCCAGCTGATAAAACGCGCTCTGCACCTGCTCAACCAGCGGCTGCAGTTTGTCCGAGTCCAGCGGTGCGATATCCTGCAGCTTTTGCACCACCTTGCCGATCGTGTCGAGACCCTGACCTCCGCCATAAATGGCATCGTATGACTCGGCGGCGCTTTGGAACAGTTTCTCCGCATTCGATAGTTTGCGCTTTTCGTCAGCTAATAATTCGTCCTCGCCCAATTTTAAATCTGCCGCTGTAAGTTCCTCCACCTGGAAACGGTACAAATCCAACATCTGCAGCGACCGTTTGCTGGTCTCCTCCAACTCTTTTAGGCTTTTGCGGATTTGTGTATAGTCTTGAAAGGCTTGGCGGTATTCTTGTTTTAGCGAGCCTATCGCATTGTCGCCGAACAGATCCAGCCAGCGAATGTGCTGATCCACCCTAAATAATGACTGATGCTCATGCTGACCATGAATGTTAACCAGCCATTCCCCTACCGATTTAAGCCCTGTGAGATTGACCAGCTGGCCGTTGATCCGGCTGGTACTCTTTCCCTGTGACGTTATTTCGCGTCGAATAATCAGATGCTCCTCGGAATCCGCATCGATGCCCAATTCCGATAGCGTGTCCCACACGGGATGGCCCTTCTCAATCTGGAACAATGCCTCGATATATGCCTTGTCACTCCCGTATCGGACCAAATCCGCAGAGCTTCTGCCCCCGGCGATTAATGTTAAAGCATCAATAATGATGGATTTACCGGCGCCTGTCTCCCCGGTCAGCACATGAAACCCTTTTCTAAAATAAAGATGGACCGATTCTATTACGGCTAGATTTTTAATAGACATTTCAAGCAGCATACCTATCTCTCCCGTTAACTCAGCATAGACAATATTTGATCAACGACCTTGGAGCGCTGTTCCTGGCTTCGGCAAATGATAAGAATCGTGTCATCCCCACAGATGGTTCCCATAATCTCAGTCCACTCCAGGCTGTCGATCAATGCCCCAAGTGCATTCGCAGTTCCCGGCAAGCTCTTCAGTACCACCAGATTGTCCGTGTGATCGATATGAACGAAATGGTCGTTCAGAGCTCTTTTCAAACGATTCACCGGGTTGTATCGCTGGTCGGCCGGCATCGAATATTTGTAACGCCCGTCATCGAGAGGTACCTTGATGAGATGCAGTTCTTTGATATCTCGCGAGATCGTTGCCTGTGTGATGGGAAAACCGGCGGCACGAAGCTGCTCCACCAATTCATCCTGCGTCTCTATCTCATTGTTGGTTATGATCTCGCGGATTTTGATGTGTCTTTGGCCTTTCATCTTTACCTCCCTGAAAAAGTTCCCATAGATACCACTCGTCAATGCAGCGGCGTATCTCAGCTATTACCATAACTTGCCCGGCAGAAAAGCGTATTCATACAGCATATATGGCGATGATTGCAGGCACACTTACTATATCAGCCTGCGCACTACGTTCAACCCACCTCCTCCGCGTGCAGCTCGAAGGTGATTATATTGATTTTGCGCTGGTTCAGTTCAACATATAACACGCCCGCCGTTTGCGGATAAACCAAGTGATAAATCAACAGGCGGTCTCGCAGTGAGCTGCCCGTCATCTCCAGCGGCTTGCGTTCCTTGGCTATCTTCACAGTATAATAAATTCCGTCTTTCTCCGCAAAGTAATCTATAAACAGCCGGCTGCCCAATGGCTCGTCCTCGTTCACCGTGATTTCTATCGGAATACGCTGCTTGCCGCTGATGACTTCATACCCGTGCGCCGTGAGCAGATTGGTTACTTCGTTCTCGTTCACCGGTTCATGCGCCGGTATGTCAATACCCAGCGGATACAGCGACTCTTTGAGTTTGCCCCGCACATAAATAAAGAGCCACGCGCCCAACACGAGGGCGATAAGCACGACGATCAAGCCATCTCCGGTCTCCATGGCACACACCACCTCGATATGTTACTTATTCGAGCACGCGATGTCAATTTCCTCCAGTTTAAACAAAAAAACTCATCAGCCTGATGAGTTTTGCAGCTTTTGTGCGTCATTAACCGCCTCTCGGATCCACTCCTCCACGAGATCCGTCGGTGGATGCGGTTCTTCCGTGTTGCAGGTGAAGTACGCCAAGAATTCGACATTCCCCTCGCCGCCGCGGATCGGCGAAAATGTCAGCCCCTTCAGCACGAACCCGGCCTCGGCCGCGAAGCTGAGTGTAGTGTGCAGCACCTCGGTGTGCACCGCCGCGTCTCTGACGACCCCCGTTTTCGGCACCTTCTCCCGTCCGGCCTCAAACTGCGGCTTGATAAGCGCCACGACCTGCCCTGCGTCGGACAGTAATCCTTTTAAAGGAGGCAAAATCAGCTTCAATGATATAAACGAGACGTCGATAGAGGCAAACGAGGGCTGCGGTCCCGGCAAATCCCCGGGCTGCATAAAGCGGAAATTCGTCCGCTCCATTACCCGCACGCGCGGATCGTTGCGCAGGGACCAGTCCAGCTGATTGTAACCAACGTCAATCGCATACACATACGCTGCACCGTTTTGCAGCGCGCAATCGGTGAATCCCCCTGTGGATGCTCCAATGTCCAGCATCGTCACACCCGTCACGTCGATGGAAAACTGCTTCAGCGCTTTTTCCAGCTTCAATCCACCCCGGCTCACATACGGGTGGATGGCCCCTTTAACAATAATCTGCGCCGATCTGGCGATTTTCGTGCCAGCCTTATCTACCGGTTCGTTATCCACCAAAACAAGTCCCGCCATAATGGAGGCCTTGGCTTTTTCCCGAGACTCAAAGAAACCCTGCTCAACGAGCAATACGTCTAACCTTTCCTTATCTGCTGCCATGATATGCTGTTACTCCTATATTCAGCTCCACTGCTTACGCATGCTGCCGCTTACGCGGCACGAGCGATTTCACCTCGGCGACGAGATCTTCAGCAGTCAGTCCGACTTCCGTTCTCTGTTCCTTGACAGAGCCGTGTTCTACAAAGTAGTCCGGCACGCCGAGAACTTTCACTTGCAATCCGTACACATTCTGGTTGGCGTAGTATTCCAGCACGCTGCTGCCAAAGCCGCCCAAGCGCACGCCTTCCTCCATTGTGATGATCGGTATATTCTCGTCAGCCAGCTGCATCAGCATTGCCGTATCCAAAGGCTTAATGAAGCGCGCGTTAACGACACGCAAGTGGACTCCCTCTTTGCTCAACTGTTCGGCGGCTTCCAAAGCCGCTGCTATCATAGGGCCGACGGCAAGCACAACCGCGCTATCTCCTTGGCGGAGTACCTCCCAAGTACCGATTGGTATCTCACGTGGTGTATCATCCATCGGAACTCCCTGTCCGCTAATTCTCGGATAACGAACTGCTATCGGACCTTCATTGTAGGACAGCGCTGTTTTCATCATGTGCCGCAGCTCGCTCTCGTCCTTGGGCATCATCAGTACCATATTCGGGATGCTCCGCAAAAAGGCGATATCATACACTCCCTGGTGGGTTTCTCCGTCAGGGCCGACAAACCCGGCGCGGTCGATAGCGAACATGACATTGAGATTAGCACGACAAATATCATGCACCACTTGATCATACGCCCGCTGCAAAAATGTTGAGTACACGGCGTAAACGGGCTTCATGCCTTCACTGGCCAGCGCTGCGCACAGTGTAGCCGCATGCTGTTCGGCAATCCCCACATCAAACATGCGATCCGGGAATTCCTTCGCAAATTTCAGCAAGCCGGAACCGCCCGGCATAGCTGGAGTGACCGCCACTATGCGATCGTCCTCACGCGCCAGCTCGATCAGCGTACTGCCGAAGACTTCTGTGTACATGGGCGGTCCGACCGCTTTCAGCATTTTACCCGATTCGATCTTATAAGGGCTGGCGCCGTGCCATGCATGCGAGTCAGCCTCAGCAGGCGAATACCCTTTCCCTTTCAGCGTGAGCGCGTGCACCATGACGGGTCCCTCAACGTTCTGCGCCTGCTGGAGCGTCTCGAGCAATGCCGGCAGATTATGGCCGTCTATCGGTCCCAAATAAGTAAAGCCCAACTCTTCGAACAGCACACCGGGCACGATGGCATACTTTAAGCTGTCCTTCAGCTTTTCCATCGTTTTGGCTAGAGTGCCGCCGATAGCGGGAATCCTTTTAATTAAATGTTCGATTTCTTCTTTTACTTTAACGTAGTGCTTATCCGAGCGAATTTTGCCCAAATAGTTGTGCAGCGCGCCGACATTCGGGGCGATCGACATCTCATTGTCATTGAGAATCACCATCAAATTCTTTTTTTCATGGCCGATGTGATTCAACGCTTCCAGAGCCATGCCGCCCGTTAGAGCACCGTCACCGATGATAGCGACAACACGATTGTCATCGCCCTTCAAATCACGAGCAATGGCCATACCCATCGCTGCCGATAAAGAGGTGCTGCTGTGCCCCGCTTCCCAGACGTCATGCTCGCTCTCCGATCTTTTGATAAAGCCGCATAACCCTTTATATTTCCGCAAGGTATCAAATTTGTCCATACGTCCGGTCAATATTTTGTGGACATAAGACTGATGCCCCACATCAAAAATAAATTTGTCGTGAGGGCTGTTAAACAGGTAATGCAATGCAATAGTGAGCTCAACAACCCCAAGGTTAGGCGAGAGGTGTCCGCCGGTGACCGAAAGCTTTTCAACAAGAAACTGTCGGATTTCCGAAGCCAGTTGTTCCAGTTGCTCTATGGACAGTCGTTTCAAGTCTTTTGGTTCGTTAATATGTTCAAGCAGCACTTTGTGTTTCCTCGCTTCCTTGTTTGGGATACCAAAACGGCAATCCGCGCTTCATTCCACCGTATGTGTCCGTATAACAATCCTTCATCAGAAGGGAGTGCAGCTGCTGGATAAGAAGCCCAAATACCTATGAAATCTTCCCCATTATAGCACAGTCCAACAGGCGTCTCAATTCGACGCGGCGTCAGTCGTCAAAGGTCGCCTGTCAATGGTCTCTTTGCGTCAGATAATCGGCGAGCTCGAGCAACCTGTCCGGATTAGGAAAGTGAGCGGCCGCAATAGCCTGTTTTCCTTGTTCAGTCAGCTCATTGACCTTGTCCCTGGAAGCCTCGATGCCGACAAAGTACGGATAGGTAACCTTTTGCTGCTTTTCGTCGCTTTTCACCGGCTTGCCTATTTTGTCTTCTTCACCGATCAGATCAAGAATATCGTCCTGGATCTGGAATGCGAGCCCAATGTTTGTGCCGAACTTTTCCAACGCCTGCAGCTGCTTGGCTGTAGCACCGGCAAGGTGGCCGCCTGCTTTCAACGAAAACACGATTAAATCGCTCGTTTTGTGCAAATGTATATACTCCAGCTCCTCGAGCTTGGTTATCCCCTGCTCACCCTGCATGTCCGCCGCTTGACCGCCAACCATTCCGGGTGCCCCGGCGAGCTTTGCTAGATCCTCGACAATGTCGACGATTTTATCCGCCGGAACGCCATAGGAACGATATGACTGGACGATGGAGTAAAACGCATGTGTCAGCAGAGCATCCCCGGCAAGAATGGCCATAGCGTCTCCATAAATCTTATGATTCGTCAATTTGCCTCTGCGATAATCATCATTGTCCATCGCTGGTAAGTCATCGTGAATCAGTGAATAGGTGTGAATCATTTCAACTCCGCAAGCTACCGGCAGCGCCGCTTCCGTACTGCCCTGCAATGCTTCCACTGTGGCAAGGACAAGAATCGGCCGCAGTCTTTTCCCACCGGCCAAAAGCGAATACATCATAGATTCTCTTAATGTTTCCGGAACGTTCCAGATGCCCGGCAGCGATTCGAGCAATTCCGCGTCCACCTGTTCCGCTTTCATTTGAATGTACCGCTCTATCGATAAACCAGCACTCATTGCTATTCACCTTTCTCATCGGATGCGGGGTTAAATGGTTTCTTGGCAAGGCCGTCCTCTTGCTCCATTAATATTTCAATTTTTCTTTCGACCTGCTCGAGCTTTTGACCGCACAGCTGCGAGAGCTTCATGCCTTCTTGAAACAGTTCAATAGCCTGCTCCAAAGGCACGTCCCCGCTCTCCAGCAGCGATACGATCTCCTCAAGCTTATCCATCGCCTGCTCGAAGCTAGGCGTCGTTTCCTGCTTTGTCATTTTGTCTCTCCTCCATTGACCACACATGACAATCCACTTTACCATCCATCAATCTGAGCTTCAAAACGTCCCCGATTTGCACTTGCTGAATGGATTTAATCAATTGCTTTTCCTTTTCGTCATACACGAGACTGTAGCCCCGCTGCATTACTTTGAGCGGGCTTAGCGCGTCCAGCTGCCTGATGGCTGCCAGCAGATCCTGCCGCTTATGTTTTTTCGTCGTCTGCATCGCCTGGTGCAGTTGGCGCACCGAACTGCCGAGACGCCGCCGCGCGAACACCGTTTGTTCCTTCGGATTAAATGCGGATAGCCGCCTATCCAGCTTCATGCTCCGTTCCTGCAGCCTTGCTAGCCGGGCTCTCATTTTGTATGACAGCTGCTCCCTGGTCCGATCCAGTCTTTGTGTAGGCTGCAGCAGCAGCTGCCGGCGAGGATTCTGCAAAGACGGCGACCGCTGCGCCCGGCTCAACCGCTCACGGCTGCGGGTCAACTGCCGCGTCAAACCGCTGTGCAGCTGCTGACGCAAATAAGTGAGCTGCTGCCGCAGCTCCTGATGGTGGGGCACAGCGAGCTCAGCCGCCGCGGTAGGTGTCGCCGCCCGCAGATCGGCTACAAAATCGGCGATAGTGAAATCCGTCTCGTGGCCGACGGCCGAAATGATGGGAATCGTTGAAGCGAAAATCGAGCGGGCCACGGATTCCTCATTGAACGCCCATAATTCTTCCAAGGAACCGCCGCCCCGTCCGACGATAAGCACGTCCACTTCGTTCATTTGATTCATCGCCTGAATAGCTTTAACTATGGATGGAGCAGCCTGAGTCCCCTGCACAAGCACCGGATAGAGCAGCACGGGTACATTCGGATGACGGCGCTGCAGCGTGATGATAATATCTCGCACCGCTGCGCCTGTGGGCGAAGTGATCACCCCGATTGCTTTGGGGTACCGAGGAATCGGCTTTTTGCGCGCAAGAGCGAAGAGACCTTCGCCTTCAAGCTTCTTCTTGAGCTGTTCGAACGCCAAGTACAAACTGCCGATACCGTCAGGCTGCATTTGGGTGACATAAAATTGATACTGTCCATCCCGTTCATAGACAGAGATGTTGCCGCGGGCGAGCACCTTGGTGCCTTCTCTCGGAATGAAGCCCAGCCGTTGATTATGTGTTCTAAACATAATACTTTTCAACCGGCTGTCCGCGTCCTTCAATGTGAAATACATATGGCCGCTGGAATGATGAGTGAAGTTGGAAATCTCTCCGCGCACCCAGACATCCTGTAAGATACCGTCGCTTTCGAGCCGCATTTTGATATATCTGTTTAGATCCTTGATCGAGTAAATGTCTTTTGGTTTCATAAATTACACAGTCGCTTTCGCCTGCGCCGCGCGTTTGGCCGCTTCGAGCGTGTTCCTGAGCAGGATCGTGATCGTCATCGGCCCTACGCAGCCCGGGACGGGTGTGATATAGCTGGCCACATCAAGCACATCGTCAAAATCCACATCACCGGCGAGTTTTCCAGTATCCAAACGGTTGATGCCAACGTCGACGACTACGGCCCCCGGCTTGACGTGCTCGCGTTTGATCATCTTTGGTTTGCCCACAGCAGCGACCAAAATATCGGCTTGTCGGGTAAATTCAGCCATGTTGGCCGTCTTGGAATGGCATACCGTGACGGTTGCATTTTCACGCAGAAGTAAAATAGACATCGGTTTGCCGACAATGTTGCTGCGACCGATCACTACCGCATGCTTGCCCGCGATTTCGACGCCGACTTTTTTCAAAATTTCGATGACTCCCGCAGGTGTGCATGGTGCAGGGCCGTCTTTGCCGATCATGAGGTTGCCGACATTCACCGGATGAAAGCAATCCACATCCTTTTCGACAGCAATTGCCTCCACCACCTGTTCCTCAGAGATATGTGCCGGCAGCGGTGACTGCACCAGTATCCCGTGAATTCGCGCATTGTCATTCAACTGTCCGATCAGGTCCAACACTTCGGCTTCCGAAGTAGCAGCGGCCAAACGGTGCACTTCCGAGTAGATTCCGGCCTCTTCGCATGCTCTCGCCTTATTGCGTACATACACTTGAGAAGCCGGATCTTCACCGACCAAAATAACTGCGAGGCCGGGCTGCACTCCCTGCTGCGTCAACCGTTCCACTTCTTGTTTAATCTCCGTGCGGTAAGCGCTGACGATTTCTTTTCCGTTAATGACTTGTGCTGGCATGACGATGTCCCCCTCATCCGAAATTTATAAGCTTTTTGCTTTGATCTCCTCGATTTCCTTAATCATTTTACCAAGTACGCCGTTGACGAATTTTCCCGATTCTTCTGTGCCAAAATGCTTCGCTAACTCTATCGCCTCATTAACTACGACTTTCGGGGGCACGTCCTCCCGATATACCATCTCGTAAGCAGCCAGACGTAAAACCTCGCGGTCAACCCGGGACAGCCTGTCCATTTGCCAACCTTTCAAATAATCCAACAGCAGCTGGTCGATGCGGTCCTTGTTGTTGATGGTACCTTGTACCAGTGCGCGAACGTCTTCCGGTTCTATCACATCTTTGGACTGCTTCAGCTGACCCTCGTCGTCGGTCTGTGCCTCTTCTACTACGTGTGTGATCGCATCGGTGGCGTCCACTCCGTTCATTTCCATTTGGTAGAGGCTTTGTAGCGCCAGCTCCCTTGCCAATCTTCGTCTCATTCTTTTTTTCCTCCTAAGAGTTTCGCGCAAGCGAAACTGACTTCGTAAGCATCCGCTTAGTTTCGCGTAAGCGAAACTGACTTCGCACGCATTACCGTACATGAAACAAAAAAATCCTTGGAATGACCCAGGGATTTCATCTTAATCTCCATTTGTCCATTAGCCATCGCAACATGTCTTCAACGGGAATTGGCGTTTGGCCACGGTCTATTCGTTTCCCTATATAATAACCAGTATATACGATTAGGGCAAAAATTAACATATGCCAGAGTCCGCACAGCAAGTAGATCAGCCCAAGCAAAACACCGGCAGCTGCGCCAATGGTTTTACCTCGGTGCCCGGTCCACAGGTGTTCCCAGATTTGTCTCCACATAGGGGAACCCACCTCTATTCCACTCGGCTTTTAAACGTAGGAGATGATTGCTGGATGTTTGCTATAAACACGCTGACGGCAGCAACCGGAATGCCGGTTATTTCTTCGATATGGGTTTTGACCGCGGACTGCATCTCTTCCGTCAGTTGCGGTAAGGAGCTTTCCCCATCGACGATCGCGCGAATGGTGATCTCCAGTCCTGCCGGACTAACCCTCACTCTCGCCTTCAGATCCTTGACACCGCGGGTGCGCCGCGCAGCCTTCAAGGATAAATTCTCCACCGTCTCAATGGAAATGCGAATGTCGCCAAAATCCGTGCGCTGATCGATGGAAGGGGCGCTGGACCTGCCTCGGCGCACAGAGACATATAAAAAACGAATGCTCACTAAGGCCACCACGATCAGTAAAGAAATGAATATGAGTGCGGTGCCCAAATCATAGTACACTCCATGCGCGAGCCGGCCGACAGTTTCAAAAGGAATCCACCCAAGCGCGTACGCTAACAATATGCACGATGCGGTTAGTACAGTTAGGCTAAATAGTAACAGAAGCAATCTGTCAACGAGTTTGATCACGGAACCGGCTCCTTCCGAATTAAAGGAAACCCCCTTGCAGTTTTGAAGGGGGTTAGCCAAAACTTTATTTCGTTTTTATTTCACCCGATTTGGCACAACTTCGGTTTCTTCCACTTTTTCCGGGGCTTTGAAAATCACATCGTGGATATGCACATTGACCGTGGTCACACTCAGTCCCGTCATTGATTCAATGGCTTGCTTGACATTGTGCTGCACGCCCGATGCAACCTCGGGAATGCGAGTGCCGAATTCAATTACGACTGAAACATCGATCGCAGCTTCACGCTGTCCGACATCCACCTTGACTCCTCTGGATAAATTCTTGTGTCCCAAAAATTCAGCGATACCTCCGGCGAACCCTCCACTCATGCCCGCCACACCCGGGACCTCAATAGTAGCCATGCCTGCGATGATCGCGATAACCTCGGGTGCGATCTGAATCGTACCTATGTCCGTCTTTTCATAATCGGCAGCAATGCTTGTCATAGTCCGTGCCTCCTTGGAAGTTTTACGAACGCAAAAATGATGATTAATACGCGCGTCCCTCTATGCATATGCATAAATCCGCAAAACTTGTCTTAGTTTATACTATATCATTTTACTATTGTTATGACAAACTACCAGTTATGACCGAGGGTCGTTCACATCATGCTCTTCGATAAACTTGATGTCAAAGTCTCCGGCAATGAACTTCTCATGCTCCATCAGCTTGAGATGAAACGGAATGGTCGAATGAATGCCGTCGATCGTGAATTCCGACAGAGCGCGCTTCATACGTTGAATGGCTTCCTCACGATCTTTGCCCCACACGATCAATTTGGCGATCATAGAGTCGTAGTGCGGTGAAATGGTATAACCGGGATATGCGGCACTATCGACCCGCACACCAAATCCGCCCGGTGGGAGATAGAATTGAATCTGACCGGCTGACGGCATGAAGTTGCGCGTGGAATCCTCCGCATTGATCCGGCATTCTATCGCCCAGCCTTCGATCCGCACATCCTCCTGACTGAACGACAGCGGCTCGCCCTCCGCGATCCGGATCATCTCCTTGATGATGTCCACCTGTGTCACCAGCTCCGTTACCGGATGCTCCACCTGAATCCGTGTATTCATTTCCATGAAATAAAATTGCCCGTCCGGACCCAGCAAAAATTCCAATGTGCCTGCCCCGGAGTAGTTCACGGCTTTCGCCGCGCGAACAGCAGCCTCACCCATGCGCTGACGTATGTCCGGGGTCAAGATCGGACAAGGCGCCTCTTCGACCAGCTTCTGGCGCCGGCGCTGCACTGAGCAGTCACGTTCACCCAGATGCACGGCGTTACCGTGCTTGTCCGCCAAAATTTGAATTTCAACGTGCTTCATACCTGTCAAATATTTCTCCAGATAGACGCCAGCATTGCCGAACGCCTTCTGTGCCTCCTGCTGGGCCGTCGTGATCTGCTGAACCAGCATTTCCTCGTTATCCGCGATACGGATGCCTTTGCCACCACCGCCGGCAGTCGCCTTAATGATCACCGGATAACCGATCTCTCTGCCGATACGTACAGCTTCATCCAAGTCCTCCACCAGACCGTCGGAGCCTGGAATTACAGGAACGTCGGCCTCCTTCATCGTCTGCTTGGCGACAGACTTGTCCCCCATGCGGCTTATAGCATCCGGCGAAGGGCCGATGAATGTAATGTTGCAGCTTTCGCAAATTTCCGCAAAATCCGCATTCTCCGCGAGGAAACCATAGCCCGGATGAATCGCATCCGTTTCCGTCAACGTGGCTACACTCATAATATTGGTAAAATTGAGATAACTGTCCTTGGATAAGGTCGGTCCGATGCAGTATGCCTCGTCAGCCAGACGGACATGAAGCGCATCCCGATCCGCCTCCGAATATACAGCTACGGTAGAGATACCTAATTCACGGCATGCGCGAATAATGCGAACGGCTATCTCTCCGCGGTTTGCAATCAATACTTTTTGGAACTTCACTTCTGTGTCCTCCTAAAAGTTTCGCCGGCCCTAACCCGCTTCTGATAGCATAAGCTGAATTGTCACAGAGCGCAGGCGGCATATGTAAGTACGACGTATAAGGTTCCGCTTCGGAACGAGAAATCGACGGCAAAGCTACTCCGGCTTCACCAAAAACAACGGCTGTCCATACTCTACCAACTGCCCGTTTTCTACCAGAACTTCCACGATTTCGCCTTTGATTTCCGCTTCGATTTCGTTCATGAGCTTCATCGCTTCAATGATACATACGATTGATTTTTCCTTAACCTGGCTGCCTTTGAAAACAAACGCCGGCGCCCCCGGGGACGGAGATTCATAGAAAGTTCCTACCATAGGTGAAACAATTTTATGTAAATTGGCGTCCGCCGCGACCGGCTTTTCCACAGCAGCAGGTGCAGCGGCGGGCTCAGGTATGTATGGTTGTGCGCCGGGTTGCGGAGCGGACGGATTGGTTGGCGGCGCAAACGTCTGCTGTACCGGCGCAGAATTCACGACCACGGTGTCGGTTTTATCAGGTTTACGAATCGACAGTCGCGCGCCTTCACTCTCGATTTCTAATTCTTGTAAAGAAGTTTGATCGACTAGCTTGATCAATTCTTTAATTTCACTTAGTTTAAACAACGACATTCACTCCTTCAACGATGGTGAAACAATGTTGTTATTATAACACATAGAAAAGAAATGGAAAGAGCCCAGGAATCTGGACTCTATTTATATGTGACGCTCTATTCGGTTGATTTATTCAAGGCACATATTGAACAATGATTTTGTCCGGGCCTACTCCCATTTCTTTCATGACCTGTTCCACAATGTTGACCGCTTGACTTTTATCCAGCTTGTTGCTTTGAACCGTCACTCTCCATTTGCTGGCTTCTTCGGTAATAACGGCCTGCGGAAACTGCTGCGTCAATGTTTCCTCAAGACTGGTGATTTTGGCTTCATTATCCTGTATTTTTCTCAGCTCCGCTTGAGCGTTGGCCGCTGCTTCCGCAGTTTGCTTAGGATCAGAAATGATAGTCAACCACTTCTCGGATTGTTTGGCCAGCTCTTCATTGCGCGTTAAGCCGAGGTTGGTGAAGTATTCGCTTCCGCCCTTCGCCTGCTGTTGAGACGCTAGCTGCTCAAGCACTTTTGCATCAGCAGCGCTCATCTCGTCAGCTGAGTTGGAAACGCCCGTCCCAGCCGCATCGGACTTCGCACTGGATGCGGTGTCCGGCTTCGGCGTATTTTCCTGTTCGGAGCCGCTTGCAGCCTGTGGTGTCGTCTGCTGCCCGCTGCCCTCGGGTGTGACAGAAGCGTTGGTCTTCTCATCGGTCTTGGCGTCTGCTGCAGTGTCGGTCTTAGCGCCGGCTGCCGCATCGGCGTTGGATTGGGCGGGAGCTTCGGTGCTGGCGCCAGCGGGAGCCGGTGCACCGGTCAAATCGCCGGTATCTACGATGATCTCGTTGGCGCTGCCAGCAGCGGTATCGGTGATGCCGGTGGAAGTGAACTGAAGGCTGTCAACATCCTCTGTGAACAAATAGTAGGCTGACAGAACTACCATTAAACTGAGCATGGAAACCAGCCATATTGTTTGTCTTTTCGAATTCATGCGTGTTTCCTCCTTAAAATGTGGATTGGTGGTAATCGAAAGCTATTGTTTTCTCGGCAGAATCGAAATCTTGCTCGCCGGTACATCCAGTCCGCGCGCGACCGCTTCGGTGATCATTTTCTTCACTGTTAAATTTTCGGCCCCTTTGGCAACAACGAGCACCCCTCGGATTTTTGGCTTGATCGTGTTGACAATCAGCGGCTGTTTGCCTTCAGATACTTCGTACAGCACCACTTCACCGCTGCGCTCGACATCTGTTATGTGACGGGTCGCTCCCTGTGGATCTTTTTCGTTGGTGATCTGCTGTCTGTCCTTGGTGTTGCGCTCTACGGTAACCTGCTCGGTCGAATCTATCGTCACCAGGACCTCCACTTCACCCACGCCGACAATTTTGCTTAAAATGTCCTTTAGCTGCGCTTGGTATGCTTCCTCATAGTCTCGAAAGAGACTTTTCTCCTTGCTGCCCGTGATGCCGAAAGCCGGCTGAGCTTCAGGCGGGGAAGCCCTGCCCTCACCAATGGGGTCAACGTCTTTTACCGTAATAAAAGAGTTAAGGATCATAAACGCAGCGCCCGTCAAACCCAGCAGCATAAGCCAGCGAAACGTCGAAATGCGCTTTGCTCCGCCCGGCCCGCCGCCAAGCCATTTCTCCAACCACTTCATCATACCGCCCATCAGTCCACCTCCCCCGGCCCTCGTCATGTGTTTACCGTTCGCCGGCTGTGACAACCACACTCAGGCTGTCCAGCGGCACCTGCCACTGCTTATTCAGAAGCATTTTTATGTTCGTTTGCTGCTGTGCGATGGATTCGGCGGCAGCTTCCTGTGCTGCGTCCGACGGCACCCCGGAGCCTGCTTCCCCGGCGTCCCCCGAGCCTGCCGCCGCCGGCTCCGGTAGAGGGTCGATACGGATGCGTATCGGCTTGACCTGCTCGACCACAACCGGCTCAACGGCGGACGGCTGGGGAGCGGCCTTATCGGCCTCCTCCGGCTGGGCCTTTACGGCCGCTTCAACCTGCACATGCCTGATTTGCACCTCACCGGATTCATCCCGGCCTGTTTGCACCTCGACAGACAGCACGTCCGCGGCTGTAGACTGCTCAATATCCCGCTTCATCAAATCGCTGATCTGCCGCTGCATCAGACGCTCGGACTGCTGCGCGTGCTGATCTTTCAATCGTTTGGCCTGTTCCTGTATACCGGCCAACGTGTTCAGACCGGGTTGCGCCCCTTGTGCTGTGGCCATAGCAGAAATTGCGGTGGAGCTGGAATTGCGCTCAAACAGCGTTTCCACGTTCGTCATCAGCTGGTCGACCGAGGCTTGTTTTTCGAACAGCGACAACAGCGGCTGCAGCAGACAAAGCAGAATAAACAGGCTCATGACGGTTTTCACATACCGCTGCATCGTTTGATTCGGGAGAAGAATATCCACGAACGTGGCGAGCAGAATGACCAATATGATCGATTTGAGCCAACCGGCCAACCAATCCATTGCTGTCCGCCCCCTTTGGATCAGCGTTGGAGTATCAACGCATCATGACCGACAAATTTCCGGCAGTAATCAAGATCGTGAGAGCAAGAAAAAACATCAATCCGACTGCGGCAAGTGCGGCAAAAACATAGATCAAGCTTTTTCCTATAGTTTCCAAACATGTGATGATCGGGTTGTTCCCGAGCGGCTGCATCACCGCAGCGGATAAATTGTATATCAAGGCTAACGCCATTATTTTCAAAGCAGGGAATGCGCATAACACAATAATGATGACGACTCCGGCAAGTCCAACCGCGTTTTTTACCAGCAGCGATGCTCCGATCACGGTTTCCGATGCCTCGGAGAACATTCGTCCTACCACCGGCACAAAGTTGCCCGCAAGATACTTCGCCGTCCGGATGGTAACTCCATCCACTACCGCACTGCCCGCCCCTCTGATCGAAATTACCGCTAGAAATACTGTCACGAACACGCCCAAGCAACCGATGCTGACCGTCCGCAGCAGATTGGCGAGCTGGGACACCTTGTATTTGTCCGACAGCGAACTCACGATATGCAGTACGGCTGAGAAAAACAGCAGAGGAAACACCACCAGGTAGATTGCCGTGCCGACGGCATGGATCATAAACACAATGAGCGGGTGAAGCACCGATACGGAGACAACGTTGCCCATCGACGCCAGCAGGGTAAGCAGCAGCGGAATCACCGCCAGCATAAAATGGATCATGTCGGATATCGCTGAGTTAGCGTAGCCTATTGCAACACTGAAGCTGTTGATGGCCATAATCATCAGAACCATAAAGGCGATAGCATAAGCGACTTTGCTCACCGTATTTTTTTCGAACGAGCTTTGCAGCGTTTCCAGCACCATGCTGAACATCGTCAGGATAACGATAGAAGCAAGCAGCTTGCCGTTGTACAGCAGTTCGTGAAAGAAATACCGCAATATGCCGGAAAAAATCGCGCTCATATCGAATTCTTTGGTGCCCGTGAGCAGCTCCACAAAGGTCGGGGTTTTGCTATCGGGAAAATATCCTCCATATTTGTTCATCAGTTGATTCCAATACTGCTCCACCTGGTCCGTCTGCAGACGTTCGGCCTGCTCCTGAATGATTTGCTCCACCGGACCGCTGGCAGCTGCGGCAAATGCCTGATGATCCGCATCAGCGCTAAACACGGGCAAACCGAAGGTCACAGAGTACACGGCTATTAACAGCAGCATCGTTAGCTTCAAGTAACGCGGTCTGGCTTGTGCATTCAGCGCAGTGTGCGGCTTCTTCGGGCGGGCCCGGCAATATCGGCTGATCGGCTTGCACAGCTTAAGCGGCGTCATAGCGTCATCTCCTGGCATCCTCTTTTTACATATAGAATGTTAAGCCGGCAGAAGCTTCATAACGGTTTCAATGATCACGGACACAATCGGAATAGCCATAACCATGATCAAAACTTTGCCTGCCAGCTCGATCTTTGCAGCGACTGACTCCTGGCCGGCATCCCGCACAATCTGGGCTCCAAATTCGGCGATATAGGCGATACCGATAATTTTGAGAATCGTTTTTAAAAAAATCATGTTGATGTTGGCTTTGATGGCCAAATCCTCCAGCACCTGAATCACGGAGGAGATTTTACCCAGCAAAAACAAAAATATAGTAATTCCTGTAAAAGTGATGAGCAGGAAGGCGAACATCGGCTTTTGTTCTTTGATGATCAGGACCAGCACGGTGGTTAGTAGACCCAGACCTACGATTTGTATGATCTCCAAGACAGTTCACCTACTGGAATAAGAAAATGGTTTTGATTTCTTTGAACAAACTGTCAAGCAGGCTGACAACCATAAACAGAACCACAACAAATCCGATGACGGTCACCCAGTGTGCCATGTCCTCTTTGCCCATCTGCTTCAGTACGGTATGTATCATCGCGATAATAATACCGATCCCAGCGATCTGAAATATCGCGTTCACATCTACGTTCATGCGTGGCACCTCACCCCCGGCATCGCAGCCCTTTGCCCATTTCACAGCTTCCCAAACAAGTTCATCCCAGACGGCTTCGTCTACCTAATCGCAGATGTTCAAAGCCCGGCTTGTTCAATACATCAATATCACGACGAGCGCTCCGATGAGCAGCCCCAAGCTCCGCCACATGCCCTCATACTGCTTGCGCTCCTCTTGCGCCCGTTCGATCTCTCCCTGCAGCTGTTGGACCGCCAGTCGAATGTGCTTCACTTGGTCGGCGCTGTCCGACAGCCCCAGCGTGAAGCCGAGCTGGCTTAGCATATCCTGCTCAACGCTGCGCATTGCGGTGTGCTTCCAATGCACAGCAATCGCCTGCCGCCAGATGAACTGCACAGACCTCCCGCCGGCTCGCCCCAGCTCCTCCGCAGCGAAGCGGAACAACTGCTGCACCGGTGGCGCACAACTTGTGCTGACATGCATCAGCGCCTCAGGCAGAGGGGTTGCGCCGTACACGATTTCCGTCTCCAGCCTCTGGAGCCCCCGGATCACGTCCGCCATTTGTTTAGGACGACGGGAATATTGCTGCGCTTTATAGAAGCCGAACAAGGTGCCGGATAGTAATATTAGCATTGCGCCCAACAGCTTCATCATCGTGTGCCTCTAATCACCGCTGCCGGGTATACTCGGTTCGGTCCGCCACTGCCGCTCGAATCGGGCTTTGGTGCGGCGGTTAATCCGGATGCCTCTGAGCAGCTCCGGCCGGCATCGGCATGATTACCTTCTCCCGCAGCAAGCGTAACCCGGCGCCCTTGAGCATCGTACACCCCCTCCAACGAGCCGGACCCTGCGCGGTCGTTCAGCACCACTACGCGTCCGAACACACCCTCGGCCAGAAGCTCCCTCAGCACGGGCCGCCGTCTGACATCCTCTTGATGCAGGCCATGGGCCGTAGCAATGACGCGTATGCCCGCGTGGATCGCTTCATGGATGGCAGCGGCATCCTCCGGGCGGCCGATTTCATCGACCATCAGGACATCCGGCGATAACGAGCGGATCATCATCATCATGCCTTCCGCCTTAGGACAGCCGTCCAACACATCGGTGCGAGGCCCAAGGTCGAAGCGTGGCACACCTTTCACGCAGGCTGCGATCTCGGAACGCTCATCGACGATTCCCACCTTGCAGCCCCGTCCCATCGCCATATGTTTGCCGGCCACGCTTCCGCCATTGCCAATGCTGCTGCCGGTATAATTATCAGATGCCCCGCTGCTAATGATTCTCGCCAAGTCCCGGAGAAGTGTGGTTTTACCTTGCTGTGGCGGCGACACGATCAGCGTGTGGTGTATACCGGGGCCACTGTGAGCGTCCAGCAAATAGGGCAGCGCCCGCTCCCCCGTGCCAATTACTTGCTTCGCGATTCGGATATTGAAGCTGCTGATATCCTTTAGATGTTTGACTTTGCCGTTGTCCAGCACCGTACGTCCGGCAAGGCCGACGCGATGCCCGCCAACCACCGTGATATAACCACGGCGCAGTTCCTCTTCATATGTATATAAAGAGTGTTGGGTGAGCATCTCCAACAGGACTGCGCAATCCTCGCGTGACGGCACGTAAGCGCGCTCCGGCTCTGCGCACAGTCCCGCGCCTACCGACTGCACGAAGCCATAACTCCGGCCGAAACCCACTTCCAAGGGGCGCATTTCGCGAACCCGGATTTCCTGTATGTCTTGTAAAATTTCCGTTGGTAGAGTTAATAGTCTTTGGCGCAACGGGACAGAAAAAAGCTGGAGAAGCGTCTGCATCCTTTTCATCCCTCCAAGCTGTCCATCTTTGTAACATGTCTATGCTTGGACGACATATTTATGACGATTTACTTTTTTACAATGCCGATGAAAATGCAGCTTACGCCCGCCAATACCCAAATCATTTTGCTAAAAGAGAGCTTATCCGCCAGCCCCACCAGCCCTAGTGTGGTCGTGGTAAGTAAAACCAGCGGACCCACCATCGCAAGTCCGGTGTTGACCATCAGTGCCTTATCGATTTGGTTGAAGCGCAGCATCAATAGAGCCGCAATGATCTCGATACTGCCCGACATTAGCCGCAGCGACGCCATGCTCAGAACGATTTTGTTAATCACTTTCTCTTCCCTCCCAGAACGGTAATCCAGCGTTTTTACAGCCATGACAAGCTTCTCTATCAATCTATGCAGGCCCGTCTCATTTTAGGCATGGTGGGCACACCACATATTCGAACTGCATATGATGAACAGAAATCCAATCAAAAAACAGCGAGGCGATAACAAGATGGAGGTAACGTCACAACTGAAGTGGCATCCGCTGCTTAGCGATCCGTCAAGCACACGCACAGGCAAACCAAGAATGTTGGGCAAGACTATGGTTATAGACAAGGGCTTGGGCATCCATGCGCTGGAGGATCTGCTGCAGACGGCGGGAGATCATCTCGATATGTTAAAAATGGGCTTCGGCACATCCCCTCTGTATCAAACGGATCTGCTGAAACGTAAAATCGCTATGGCGAAATCGCATCAAATTGTAGTGTACCCCGGCGGCACCTTCCTCGAGGTCGCTATACAGCAAGGCCAGGTAGACGCTTTCTTTGATATGATCGGATACTTGGGCTTCAATGGAATTGAAGTATCGGACGGAACGATTCAAATCGACCGCAGCCTCCGCAATGAATTGATTGACAGGGCCTGTGAGTCAGGTTATACAGTGATCACGGAATACGGCAAAAAATGCTGGGGATCGTCGATCGAGATCGAGGCTTTGATAGAAACGGTGATCACCGATTCCGAGATGGGCGCGAGTCTGATTACGATCGAAGGACGGGAGTCCGGTAAGGGTGTGGGTATCTATGACGAAAATGGGGACTGCAAAGACGACGCGATCGAGCAAGTGCTGCAGCAGGTGCCCAGCAAACATGCGCTGCTCTGGGAGGCTCCGCACAAAGATCAACAGGTGCATCTCTTGAATATGCTCGGCACAGACATCAATCTGGGCAACATCGCTCCCCACGAGGTGATTTCGCTGGAAGCGCTGCGTCGGGGCTTGCGGTCGGACACCATGCAATTCGGATTCCAGCACGGGCAGGAGCAGGCTGACGATGAAGCTTCGGATGTTGTCGGGGCTGCAGCAGACTGATTGAGCATAGCACGCCCTGCCCCTTTGCCGCAGATCAGCGGGGAGCAATCTACTTGGCTTTGCTGTGAACGGCGCAAACAGCCGGAGCGTGGCCGGTGTTACGAACTCGACCTTTTTCGCGGGAATTGAACTGAGTGCGGCTGAGGTCAAACTAGCGAAACATGGCTTGGCGGCTTAGTGAGGCATCGATTTTCCTGCGGGAACGTTTTAGGAGGTAATAACTTGTGGACATCATGGTAATTCCCAGCGTCAATGAGGCGCGCACGGATAACCTTGCGAATAAAACCGTCATCGTCATTGATGTGCTGCGCGCAACAAGCACTATGCTGACGGCTTTGGCGCACGGGTGCAGTGCAATCTACCCTGTGGAAACGGTAATGCAGGCGAAACAGCTTCAACAGCCTGGTTATCTGCTAGGCGGAGAGCGGGGCTGCAAAAAAATCCCGGGATTTGATCTCGGTAACTCGCCGTTTGAATTTATGGATGATCAAGTTGCCGGAAAAACCATCATCATGACCACCACGAACGGCACTCGGGCCATACAAAAGGCATTCAAGGCAAGCACCATCATTGCAGCCTCATTGCTTAACGGCAAAGCGTGCGCCAAGGAAGCTGCCGCATTGAAGCGAAATATCGTTATTATATGTTCCGGTACACAGGATGTGTATTCTCTGGAGGATGGCATCTGCGCGGGGCAGATCGTTGAGGAGCTGCAGAATTGTCTACAGGCTGAGGGCGTTGAGCTGAACATTAACGATTTCGGCCTAAGCATGCTTTACGCCTTCCGGCAGGTGCAGGGCGATATGACAAAAGCTCTGCTGGATTGCGCGAACGGAAGGCGGTTATGCAGCTTAGGGTTCACTGAGGATATTATTTATTGTTCCCGCATGAATTTAATCCGTCTGGTTCCCATCGTGCAGGACGGTAAATTAATCGCATCCCCGTCAATCAATTCATTTGAACGGTTCTAAAACAAGCCCCCCCTCAGTACACTTAGAAAGAAATCCATGAGACAAGGGGTCTGGCAAATGAACGGAGACATACTACTCGTACTGCTCATTATTATCGGACTTATCGGACGCTCCCACATCATAACGACAGCAGCTTGCGTACTGCTCATTGTCAAGCTCATTAGCCTCGACCGCTTTCTTCCGTCCATTGAACGCAGAGGACTGGAATTGGGACTTCTCTTCTTGACGATGGGGGTGCTCGTCCCGTTTGCGAGCGAAAAAATCTCGGTCAAGGATGTCACCAGCGTGTTCACTTCATGGCCTGGTATATTGGCGCTGCTTGGCGGTGCTATCGCCACTTATATGAATGGGAAAGGGTTAGAACTATTAAAAATAGACCCACAATTAATTGTGGGTCTGGTGATTGGATCAATCTTCGGTATTATTTTTCTCAGAGGCATTCCCGTCGGCCCTCTCATGGCAGCGGGAATTACCGCATTTTTGTTAAAGCTGTTCACTTTTGTCTTTGATAAAATCAGATAAGACCGAATAAATTACAAGTTAATGGAAATCACGTTACGCCAAGGCAAAATTAACGTCTTTCGGCCGGTCCGCCCACAAATGCCTGCTGATCGGTGTCCAAGCCGTAAGCCGTATGCAACGCCTGAATGACTTCGTTGAGACGGCCGCTGTCGATAACGCAGGATGTTTTGATCTCTGAAGTGCTGACCATGTTGATGCTTAAGCCTAACTCCGAAATGACTTCGAACATTTTGGCGGCAACGCCTGGTGTGCTCACCATTCCCGCACCCACGATCGAAACCTTCACCAGGTTTTCTTGCGAGGTGACCTCACGGAAGCCGACTTCCGATTGGATACCTTCGAGCACGCGCACGGCTCTTTCCTTGTCGGACAAGGCTACCGTAAAGGAGAAATCAGCCAGGCCGTTTAACACGCCGCTCTGCACAATAATGTCAACGTCAATCTGCGCTGCCGCCAGCGCGGTGAATACTTTTGCCAGCTGCCCCGGTTTTTCTGCCACCCCGAGGATACTGATTCTTGCCACATTCTTATCGCTTGCAATTCCGCGAACAACGATCCCTTGCTCCATCGCTGCTTCCTCCTTCACATTCGTACCGGCGTTATGATTAAAGCTGGATCTTACGACCAGCAGCACATTATAATTTTTCGCATATTCTACGGCTCTCGGATGCAGCACCGCCGCGCCCAGATTCGCCAGTTCAAGCATTTCGTCGTAGGTGATCTCCGGCAGCTTGCGGGCACATTTCACCACACGAGGATCCGTGGAGTAAATGCCGTCCACGTCAGTAAAAATCTCGCAAACATCAGCCTTAATCGCAGCAGCCAGGGCAACAGCCGTCGTATCAGATCCGCCGCGTCCCAATGTCGTAATTTCGCCATCCTCGGTCATACCTTGGAAGCCGGCGACAATGACCACATTCCCCTGCTCCAACGCATCGAAAATGCGCTTGGGCTGAATATCCGTAATTCTCGCCTTGCCATGTACCGCTTCTGTATACATACCTGCCTGCCACCCTGTGTACGACACAACCGATTGGCCCAAGCTATGTATAGCCATCGACAACAAAGCCACAGAAACTTGCTCCCCGGTGGTCAGCAGCATATCCATCTCACGAGCCGGAGGTGCCACGTCGCTGATTTGTTTGGTCAGATCGATCAAATCGTCTGTGGTATCCCCCATCGCCGACACGACCACTACACATTGATCGCCCGCACGCTGCGTCTCCACGATACGGGAGGCCACCCGCTTCATCCGCTCCGGATCACCAACGGAACTCCCGCCGAATTTCATTACTTTAAGAGACAACGCTGTTCACTCCCTACCGATACTTTTACATAACAATGTCTCATTATAGCACAAGCGCCGGTGAGGTTGAAGCGGAAAATGTCGATTAAACCGACAGGGGAACCCAGCCGGATTGGCTCAACTGAGCGGTGCGGGCAACCTTCGTACCCTGCAAATACTCCATGTAAGCGGCAATGGTGCCGTCGTGAGTGACCAAATATACTTTGTCCTTGTTCAGCCGTTTGCACCATGCAATGAATTGCTCCGCCCATTTGTTGAACAGCAGCGCCGGCACCGTGTTAATGCCCTGCAGCCACAAATAAGCAGGAACATCATTCGGCAGCAAAAAATCGCCGAACAGCTTGGTCAGCCGCTGCGGCTCAAAAGTGGTATCACAAGGAAGCGTTGTAAAATCATACCGTATAGGAAATTGCCGTGGACCAATCGCAGGGTGAACATACCTCTCGGCATTCGTGCCGGCACACCACAGTTGGGCCGTCTGCAACGTTCTCCTTGTCGGACTAGCTATCACGGCATCTGTCTCCGAGAGAGGCAGGGTCGATGTTAACTGCTTCGCCTCCTGTATGCCGTGTTCCGTCAGTCCGGGATCCGTTAATTGATAGCTCTCAGGTATTTGTGCCGAATGTTCTCCCTCGCCGTGACGTACAAAGATGATTTCCACGAGCTTTCACCTCGCCTCTAGTCGATAATCTCATTGTATGCCTGATTCCCTCATCTTACATCTGTGACGGCGATGAGGGGCTATATTTTTTCAGCCGACAAACGACAGCGGTTACAGTATTTTAGTATTATTACCCCTTCCCTGCTCAGGTCTAACCTGCCTCCTCTTCAGTCGCGTCTTCACATGAGGGATTGTCCCGAGCCACACACCGACCATATTCAGAATAATGTCGTCGACGTCGAAGCTGCCTACCTGAGCTGCAAATTGGAGTGCTTCGATGAGAACTAAGACAAGCAAAAAAAGTGCTGTTAGCCGATTGGCTTTAGCAAACCGGGGAAACAGCAGGGGAACAAGAAAGCCGAAAGGCATGAACGCAGCAACATTGCCAAACAAATTAATGGCCCACGTGTGAAAGTTGTAATGATGATATTCCGTTATGTAGTTGTTGATTGTTTTGAAAGGGATGAGATTGTACATGTATCCCGACCTGTGCTCTCTGGAAAAGCCAATAAAAAGCCAATACATCATAAACAAGGAATAACTGATCAAAGAAATCCATGCTGCTAAAGACAACAGTTGCTTGCGCAGAGCCGACGGCAATCCAGTCCACACCTTTATATTAAAATTTTTGGTACAAGGAATATATTACCACAATACCCTATACTTGCAAAAAAGGATTCACCCCCTCCAGACGCCGCTCCAACCGGTTCGGTTGCAGTGCTCGTCCAAAAGCAGTGAATCCTTTTTTCTACACCTCAAGTATCTCAGGCTTTACGCACGGGAAATATATTTGCCGTCGCGGGTGTCGATCAACAGCATGTCACCCTCGTTGATGAACAGTGGCACCTGAACGTTCAGGCCGGTTTCGAGTTTCGCGTTTTTCGTTGCGCCCGTCGCAGTATTCCCTTTGATTCCCGGCTCGGTCTCAACCACTTTCAGCTCAATGCTGTTCGGAAGGTTGATTCCAAGAATCTCACCTTGGTAGCTCATGATATTGATCATCATGTTTTCCTTAAGGAAATTCAATTCCCACTCCAGCTGCTTCGAGGATAAACTGATTTGGTCGTAGGTTTCGGTATCCATGAATGTGTGCTCCGTGCCGCTTGCATACAAATACTGCATTTCACGGTTTTCGATATGCGCACGGCCGACGTTTTCACCGGCGCGGAAAGTGCGCTCTACGGTGTTGCCGTTACGGAGGTTTTTGAGCTTGGAGCGTACGAATGCGGCCCCTTTGCCCGGCTTCACGTGTTGAAAGTCTAGCACGGTGAATAGATCGCCATCCACTTCAATAGTCAGACCTGTCTTAAAATCGTTAACTGAAATCACTGCGAAAAACCTCCCTAAAAAATTGAGCAGACGGCTTGAGCGACATGCTGTTCGACACAAGCGCTGCTGGTATTTATATGATGTTAATCAAGCACAATCAAGTCTTTGCTCGAATGTGTCAATCTCCTGTTGCCGGAGTCGGTGATCACAATATCATCCTCAATACGCACTCCGCCGAATTCCGGCAAATAAACGCCGGGTTCAACCGTCACCGTCATACCGGGCGTCAGAACCACATCCCCGTGCATGGACAATCTGGGGGCTTCATGGATCTCGAGGCCGAGTCCGTGCCCGAGCCCATGACCGAAATACTCGTAATACCCATACCGCTTAATGACGTCGCGAGCTATGGCATCCGCCTGCTGCCCCGTCATACCGGGCTTGATTTGGTCGAGGGCCGTCTGCTGCGCTTCAAGGACGATGTTGTAGATCTCTTTGTGTTTATCCGTCGGTTGACCTAGCACAACCGTGCGGGTGATGTCCGAGCAGTAGCTTTTATAATAAGCCCCGTAATCCAATTTAACAAACTCGTTGTTCTGCATTACGCGATCACTTGCGACGCCGTGCGGTAGAGCAGACCGTTCGCCGGAGGCTACTATCGTATCAAACGAAGTGGATGCCGCTCCGTGCTTGCGAACGAAAATCTCGATTTCCAATGCGATATCTCTTTCTACCGCGCCCGGTTTCAAAAATGGCAGGATATGCGTGAAGGTGCGGTCTGCCAAGTCGGCGGCCTCCTGCATAATCGCGAGCTCACGATCGTCCTTTACCATTCTCAGACGTTCAACCAACCCGCCGCTTGGGATAAGTTCGATGCCCTGCAATGCCTCGGCTGTGGACAGGTAGCTCCCGTAACTCATATCAAACTGCTCAAATCCAACGTTGGACAGACGGTGCTTCAACAGTAGATCACGCACGGTTTCCATTGCTTTCGGAGCGTGCTCGATCACTTGAAACCCGGCTGCTTGCGCAGGCGCCTGCGCCATGTACCGGAAATCCGTCAGCAGAAAAGCCTCGTCCTCGGTAATGAGAACGTAGCCGGCGCTGCCCGTGAAACCGGTTATATACTGCCGGTTGGTAGCGTTCGTGATCAGCAGTGCAGTCAAGCCTTGCTCCGCCATCACGACGCGTAAACGATCCAAACGTGTCTCCTGCATTGTCTTTCCCTCCTACGGCTTGAGGTGGCTTACGATAGCTTGAAGAGCAAGTTGATAACCTTCCGCGCCGAGCCCCGCAATGTGCCCTAAAGCGACAGGCGCGATGACGGAAACATGCCGAAATTGTTCTCTCTTATGAATATTAGAGATATGTACTTCGATAGTTGGCAGCTGCACTGCACTGATAGCGTCCCGAATGGCATAGCTGTAATGAGTAAAGGCCCCCGGATTCATAATGATACCGTCCTTGGTGCCGAAGGCTGCGTGAATCTTATCAATCAGTGCTCCCTCATGATTCGATTGGTAGCATTCCAGCTCGACGCCAAGCTCTGCGGCCAATTTGTTCAAGTCAGCCTCGATCGCCTGTAGTGACGAAGAACCGTAAATGCCTGGTTCGCGGACGCCTAACATGTTCAAATTTGGGCCATTTAAAACCAATATTCGCAACAAGATCAGCCCTTCCCTCACAATCAACCATGCCAAAAAAGGCATATGCAAAACATTTTACCATAACTTTCTTTGGTTTGAGAACTCTTTTTATATGAACTTGCGGTGTGCCGGCAACAGCGGGCGACACCGTCGACTCGCGCGGTCCGGGCGTGGAATATCGGTCTATTCTTTCTAGATGGATACAAGCTATTATGCGCAATTATTGCCAGGCTAAAACCACGCCTTTTCGAATCCGCAGCACACAATGCCGGCGCAGCGTTCACCGCCACTTAGGGCCAGCTCACCCATGTGCCGCGCAGCGCTCGCGCTGGCACACCTATTTCACCGCCCACCGGTAGCTTTCCGGGCTTGAATCTTATACAATAGAATAAGGAATCCACATATACATTTTATAAGAGAAGGTGTAATCGTTGTCGCAAAATGAACAGCCATGTGCTATATACGGCGGTCAAGCCGTGATTGAAGGTGTAATGTTCGCGGGGCAAACCGTGCATGTCACGGCCGTCCGCCGAAAAGATAACTCCATCCACTTCCTCGAAGTGCCGAAAACCGAGGTCGGTTGGGTCAAAGCCTTAAAGAAGGTGCCGCTCATCCGCGGCATTGTTGGAATTGTAGAAGCCAGCGCCAAAGGCGCACAGCATTTGAATTTTTCCGCCGAGACGTTCGCAGAGGGCGAGGATGAGGCCGAATCGCCGAAAGCGGAACAGAAGGAATCGCTGACAGGTCGGCTGTCGCTGATACTTGGCGTGGCGGTAGTCGGAATTTTATCATTTTTATTCGGTAAGTTCGTGTTTACTCTGGTACCGACTATCATAGAGGAGGTCTTGTTCGGCCGCCTTTTTGTCAGTCAAATCGGCCATAATCTGCTGGAGGGTCTAATTAAAATTATTCTGTTGATTGCATACATTTATTTTATTTCTTTAACGCCAATGATCCGTAGACTGTTCCAATATCACGGCGCAGAGCATAAAGTCATCAGTGCGTACGAAGCAGGCGTCGAGCTAACCGTAGAAAATGTGCAGAAGTTCAGCACGCTGCATTATCGCTGCGGCAGCAGCTTTATCGTGTTTACCGTGCTTGTCGGCGTGGTGATCTATTCATTCTTTGAATACAATTCGTTTATCGAGCGTATCGTGCAGCGGATCGTACTTCTGCCTCTGGTCATCGGCGTATCCTATGAGGTGCTCCGTTTCACCAACAGTCTCCGCGACGTTCCCGTTTTGCGTGTCTTGGGCTACCCGGGGCTATGGCTGCAGCTGCTGACCACCAAAGAGCCCGATGATTCTCAAGTGGAAGTTTCTATCGCTTCCTTCAACCGTATGAGGGCGCTGGATCAACAAGTGTTTGAGCGCACTGCAGTGACGAGCACAGGTATACAGATGGAACTTGGGAGGAATCCTCGATGAAACGACGTTATCCGCTTGCAGTGTATATCATTTTGGGACTGGCGCTCATCGGGGTGGCGGCCCAGGCGGCGAAGCTCATTGTGCCAATCGTGGTGTTTGGAGTGATCTTTTTACTGTACAAATTCCCTCCCAACACGTGGGGCAAAAGGAATCGACGCACGTCAGGCAGCGCGAGGCCGCGCAGGAGCAAAAATGCTTCATTTCGCGTGATAGACGGAAACAAGGACGGCTCGGATGAGCCCCCGAAGTATCATTGAAACGGCGATATGATCGCCGTTTTTTTCATGCTTTTGGCGTTCTTGCATTGGCGAGCACATGCTGCACATATCCTTGTTTATAGTCCGCTCGCTTCCAGTTAGTAAAAAAATGTTCTGCTGCCCGGTAACCAGATTGATACAGCTCCCGACTCCGCTCGGCGGTTATATCGAACTGGGTGGTAGTCACCCCTAATGTCGGAATTTTAACAGTTCGAAATCGGTTCACATCCTCGATATAACGTTCGTCGTGAGCGTCCATCATCGTGGAGAACAGCGCCTTCATCATCGTTACCGGCCCCGCAATTTTATTCGGTTGGTTGGCGCCGCGGCCCACCAATTGGAAGCCTATCGTGGGAATCATTGAATCCAGTGCCGGAGCCGAGGCGTGATCAAACAGCCACAGCGGAAAGTTGCTCAGCAGCCCACCATCTACGATGTAGACGAACTGCTCTGCGAAGGACTCGCCGACCTTACGCATCGCGGGCCCTTTTCGGATGATGACAGGGTCGAAAAAATACGGTATGCTCGTACTCATCCGCACCGCTTTGGCAATGACGAATTTCTTTGGGTCCACGCCATATTGCTCAATGTCATCCGGCAGAACAAGAAGCTTGCGATGCGAAATGTCCGAGGCGATGATGCGCAGCTGCCCGGGCGCCAAATCACCGAACGTGCGAATCCCTTTACACGCTAGAAGTGCATAAATCCAGCTCTCCAACGCTTCCCCGGAATATAGTCCTTTTTTCAGCAGCAAACGAGTCAGAGGCCCGAGCAGCTTCGTGTCAAACAGCTTGGAGCGCTTAAGAAAGGCTCTGAACGGGGTTTGCTCGATTACCGAGCGAATTTCCCCAGCTCTGTAGCCTGCCGCAACCAATGATGCCACAATGGCGCCTGATGACGTGCCTGCCACCTGATGAAACTGCAAGCCTCGCTGTTCTACTGCTAGCACGGCTCCCGCCAGTGCAATGCCCTTCACCCCTCCGCCCTCGAACACCGCATTAATTTTCACCATCATCCCTTCCCCCAGCTAGAAGTGGCATGAGCCGTATAGCTTACAGCACTATATGCGGAGCAGGCTTGGCCGTATGTCGGTTTTCGCAGGGCAACAAAAAAAGCACCCATCCGCACAGATGGAATGCTTGATTGCGTTGATTTTATAAATCAGGATTCATCCAATTCTTTTTTCAGTCTCATCAGGGCTTGCGATCGCTCCGGATCGCGTTCGAAAAACTCAATTAGTGTTTCAATGCAGGCGATAGATTCTTCGCTCAGATGGTGCTCTATACCTTCCACATCTTTATAAATGGTATCTTCGGACACCCCGATTAAAGTCAGAAATTGCTCCAGCAGCTTATGGCGATCGACCAACCTTTTACCCATTTTTTGTCCTTTGGATGTCAGTATGAGACCGCGATACTTTTCGTATACCAGATAGTTGTCCTTGTCCAATTTTTGGATCATCTTGGTGACGGAAGAGGGGTGCACCTCAAGTCCCTCAGCGATGTCGGATACGCGTGCGTAGCCTTTTTCGTCAATGAGCTTGTAGATCCTTTCCAGATAATCCTCCATGCTTGGGGTAGCCATTGTGCTTTCCTCCCATAAATCATCAAACTGCATAGGCCATGGCGGCACACAACCTTTTTCCATGACTAAAATGTATGTATTCCAGCGAAAATAACCTTATTATAAGCGCCTATTACTATAACACAGCATTTACACGGGAAGCAAGCTTACCCGCTGTTCGCAGCCGCACACCCGTAGAACGCTATTGGCTGGCCGCGGTGCACCCGCTGTCACATAAAAAACAAGGAGGTCCGCCGATGTCGACTGAAGTACTCCTGCCTCCCATGCGCCAAACGCAGGTATTCGTCCCTGAGCTGGTGTATTTCGAGCCGGACGCTCTGAATTATCCGAAAGGGCAAAAAATTCTCGAGTGGGCCAAGGCCGAGGGCCTGCCGATTCACATGACGACGTCGCACAACCGGATTACCGATCTGCCGGGCGACACCGACCTGGCGAAATACCGGATTGCCAAACGCACGCTGGTAGTAGGTATACGCAAAACTTTGAAATTTGACACATCGAAGCCGTCCGCCGAATATGCCATCCCTATCGCAACCGGCTGTATGGCTCACTGCCATTACTGCTATTTGCAAACCACTCTGGGCGCCAAACCCTATATACGTGTTTACGTGAATACCGACGATATCCTGAGCGCAGCGAAGCAATATATCGAAGAGCGGGCACCGGAAATTACCCGTTTTGAAGCAGCCTGCACGTCCGATCCGGTAGGGCTGGAGCATATTAGCGGGTCGCTTAAAGAGCTCATAGAATTTATGGCTGACCAGCCGCTGGGAAGGCTTCGGTTTGTAACCAAATTCCACCATGTCGAGCCGCTGCTCGACGTCCGGCACAACAAACACACCCGCTTTCGGTTCAGTGTCAATGCGGACTATGTAATCAAGAACTTCGAGCCCGGGACATCCAATTTCCAGGAACGCATAAGCGCGGCGGGAAAGGTCGCACGCGCGGGCTATCCGCTAGGATTTATCATCGCCCCGATCATTTGGCACGAGGGCTGGCAGGATGGGTATCGTGAGCTTCTGGCGAAATTAAAAGAAGCCGTGCCCGAGGAAGCCGCGGACGACCTGACATTCGAGCTAATCCAGCACCGGTTCACCAAAACGGCAAAGCGGGTGATCCAGCAGCGTTACCCCAAAACCAAATTGGAGCTGGATGAGACGAAGCGCAAATATAAATGGGGCCGTTGGGGTCAGGGCAAATATGTGTATCCTGATGAGCAGGCGACCGCACTGCGCGAGTTCATCACGGAGCAAATATTTGAAAAATTCCCGAAAGCCAATATTGATTATTTCACGTAAAAACAAAGGGATATGCTCGACGGCGTGCCGCAAGCATATCCCTTGTGTGGTTAGGTAACGGCTCACCAAGGCGACGATGCGTAGACGACCTGACAGGCTGATCGGCCATACTGGAACTGAGATAGTAGAAAGTAACGCGAACGCCGCCCAGCGGCCCCTGCGCGTGGTTGCTTAAAATTTCAACCATTCCGGAGTCATCCCGTTCAGCCACATCGTGATTCGTGTCATTTGATTTGTGTACAGCAGGACCGCCATCACGATCATTAACGCCCCGCCGACCTTCATTATCTGCGCTGAATAGCGCAGGATCCATTTCGTCGTACCGATGAAAAACGATAGGACGAGAAATGGTATTGCGAATCCAAGCGAGTAAGCTGTGATAAGCGGCATCCATGAGTCCGGATCCGTCGCCGCCAACGCAAGAATCGCGGATAAAATCGGCCCCACGCAGGGAGACCAACCCGCCGCGAACCCCATGCCTATTAATGCCGAGCCGAGATAGCCGGCCGGCTTCCATTTCCACTGCAGCTTCCGCTCTTTGAGCAGCCACTGCGGTTGAAATATGCCAAGCAGGAACAGACCCATCGCTAAAATTAACAATGCCGCAACCTGCCGCAGCAAATCTCTGTAATCGACAAAGAGGTTGGAGACAAAGCTGGCTCCCCAACCCAAGCTGTAAAAGATAATGGAAAAGCCGATAGTAAAAAACAACGTGTGTAACACAGTTCTGCTGCGCACACCTGATCCCGCGTCAGTGTCTTGCAGCTTACTTACGGAGATGCCGGTAATGTACGACAAATAGGAAGGGTACAACGGAAGACAGCAGGGTGATATGAATGAAGCGATGCCGGCCCATAGCGCAATCCACAAATTAATTTCCACGATAAAGAGCCTCCTACGTCCAACGAATTAAGCCTTGTACCCTTTATTATAGCGAACTGGCACACACAGTATTGTTTCGAATCTGAATATTGTGTGTCACGGCCGCTTACAGCCGCAATCCCCTTTTAGCAAACATACTGACGATCAATAGACCGATCAGCACCAATACGATCGTTGCACCCGGAGCCAGGTCCCACACGCCTGCGGCAAACAAGCCAGTGACGACAGCCGCTTCAGAAAAAAGCACCGCCCAAAACAGCGAATGCCGGAAGCTTCTAGCTACCAGCAAGCTGCAGGCCACCGGAATCGTGAGCAGCGAGGAAACAAGCAGCGCTCCTACGATTTTAATCGAGACGCTAATGACCAACGCCGTAAGCATCGTGATAACAATGTTATAAAACCGCAGCGGCAGTCCGCTCACACCCGCAGCATCCTCATCGAAAAACATGAGGAACAGTTCTTTGTAATTTAGTGCGATGACTGCAACGACAAGCACTGTCACGCCAAACACAACCCATAGATCGAAGCTGTCGAGTGTATAGATACTGCCGAAAAAGTAGCTCATCACGTTAATGTTAAATCCTTTGCCCAGTGTGAACAGCAGTGTTGCCAGGGCAATGCCGCCCGACATAATGATCGCTATCGATAATTCCGCATATGTTTTGTAGGCCTTGCGCAGCCTCTCAATGGCAAAGGACGCCAACAGCGCAAATACCAAGCCGATGCCGATGGGATACACGTTGATCAAAAATCCTAGAGCGACACCCGCGATCGACACGTGCGCCAGCGTATCCCCGATCATGGACAGTCTCCGCAATACGAGAAACACACCCATGAGCGGTGCAGTCAGCCCGATAAGCACGCCTCCGATTAACGCGCGTTGAAAAAAATATTCTGAAAAAATATCCACCCGATTCTCCCCTAATCTCTAGCCTTCGTTATCCGAGCATTTCCGCTGTCTCCCGCAGCTGCTGCATGGAATGCGTCAAATTCGTTTCTTTGCAATCCTGCAGCTCATGCGTGTGTTTCACATAGAATGATAATCCTCCGCTTTTCTGCGCAGGCTCGGGACCGATATAAGATTGTACCATATCAATGTCATGGGATACCATGATAAAAGTAATATGATGGTGCTGATGCATGTGTTTGATCATATTAAAAAATCCTGCCTGGGTTTCGGCATCAATGCCCACCGTGGGCTCATCGAGTATAAGCAGCTCGGGGTTATTGATCAGCGCACGCGCCAAGAACACACGCTGCTGCTGTCCGCCCGACAGCTGCCCGATGCGGCGGTCTGCCAGATCCTCGATCCGCATCGCATACAGTGCGTCGTCACATTTTTGGTGATCTGCTTTTGTTAACCGGCGGAGCATCTTTTTCTTGCCGTATAATCCCGATAGGACAACCTCCCGCACCGTGGCGGGAAACAGCGGATTGAAGGCGTTTTTTTGCGGCACGTATCCGATGCGTTCCCAGTCGCGGAAGCTTCCTGCCGGCTGCTCGAACAGCCGAACCTCCCCCGCCGAGGGCTTCAGCAGGCCGACTATCATCTTGAGCAGTGTAGTTTTGCCGGCTCCGTTCGAGCCTATCAATCCGACGAAGTCGCGCTCATAAATGTCGAAATTCAGCCGCTCTATTACCTTTTTGTTCTCGTAAAAAAAAGAGACATCATCAATAGTGACGATGCTTTGATGACATCCGTTGATAGCATTCACATTAGAATCCATAGATGCTGCTCCTTCTTGAAAGGGTTGTACTGTTATGTCTATTGTAATGCTTTTATTAAATTATTCAAATTATTATTCATGATCTGGATATAATCTGCGCCGTTTTTCTCTTGTTCCTCTGTTACACCCTCGATTGGGTTCAGCACAAGTGTCTCCACTTGAGCATCCTTCGCCAATGTCTTGGCAAGACGGTCGGAGACAAGCTCCTCAAAGAAGATGTACTTCACGCCATTCGTCCGAATAAATTCGTTGATCTCCATCAAATCCTTCGAGGTCGGCTCTGCGTCCGGTGCCAAGCCCATAATTGGCTTTTGTGTCAAGCCGTATTCTTTGGCCAGGTAACCAAACGAATGGTGTGTGACCACAATTTCTTTCCTTGGCAGCCCGCTGAGCGATTGCTCATACTTGTTGTGAAGTTCATCGAGCTGTGCCGCGAAACGGTCGAAGTTCGCCTCATAATCTGCTTGGTGTGCTGCATCCACCTTTACCAGGTGGTTTTTGATGTTAAGCGCAAGCTGCTTGGCTGTAATAGGGCTCAGCCATACATGAGGATCCATGTGTCCCTCGGCGGTATCCGCCTGATGTTCATCGCCGGCATGCGCGTCGCTAGTTTGTGCGTTGGCAGCATGTGCATCTTCCGCCTCCGCGTGTTGAGCCTGTGCATCGTTCGGTTGTGCCTCTGGAGAGTGATCCTCGTGTTCGTGTGCGTTCGCCTCGTTAGAGTGTTCATCATGCGCATCCGCCTTGTTGGAATGTGCGCCATGCGCACCAGCGCCGTGTTCCTTACCATCATGCCCGGCGGCGGGTGCTCCATGATCATGGCCGTCTCCCTCCGCGGCTGGAATCAATTCAACACCGCTGCTGGCTTCTACCACAGTAACGTTCGAATCCTTGGGCAAGCTTTGGATCGTATCCTCGACCCAGCCTTCAAAGCCCGCCCCCAAATAAACGAACATCTCTGCGCTGGATATATTTTGCATGTCCCGGCCCTTCGGTGTCCAATCGTGCGGCTCCACACCAGTGGGGACCAAATTGATCACGTTAACGTGATCACCGCCGATTTTTTTGGTGAAATCATACAGCGGATAAAAGCTGGTCACCACATTGACCTTGTCTGGCACGAGCACCGCTTGGGGCTTAGAGCAGCCGGCTGCGGTCACTGCGCAGCAGAGCAGCAATAAAGCCAAAACAAATATAGTTTTATGTTTCCTCATAACATTCATGTTACAGTAGCTCCCCGATTGTTAATCGTAATTATTTTTATTAATAACTTCCGTAAAAGATTATACGTCCATCCCGTGAACACTGTCAACTCTTAATAATTATTACGATTAAGCACCAAGCAAAAACCGGCCAAACAACTGACCGGTCAGTGACTGCGTATGAATACGTCAGTTCTATTCGATTCGGACCGCTTGAAGCTGCGCCCTGACGCATAATTCAGCGGCCTTAAACGCATGCGCCTGTGTCATCGCATTTTCCGTACGGTTGATGCAGTCGAGAATCAATTGCCCGAAGAACGGGTAACCTACTTGCCCGCGCAGCGAGTAATGACGCTCACCTTCTCCATTGACCAAATACAGGTGATCGCCCTGCGGATCACGCGCGATGTCGATATATTTGCGCAGCTCGATGTACCCCTCAGTCCCTAGAATGGTCATCCGGCCGTCTCCCCAAGTGCCAAGGCCATCAGGTGTCAGCCAGTCGACACGGAAATAATTAGTCGCACCGTTGTCCGCAATCAAAGTTGCGTCCCCAAAGTCCTCGAGCTCAGGGTAGTTCTTGTTCTTGTAGTTCGCCACCTTGCTGCTGACGACCTGTGCGTCTTTCGCGCCAGTGTAGAACAAGAACTGCTCGATCTGATGGCTGCCGATGTCGCACAAAATACCGCCGTAATTTTCATGCTTGAAAAACCAATCAGGTCTCGATGGAGCGTTTAACCGGTGCGGGCCAAAGCCAATAACCTGCACCACGCGGCCGATGGCACCCTGCTGAACGAGATCGCCGGCAAAAACGGCGCTCTCTACATGCAGACGCTCACTGTAATACACCATATATTTGCGCCCGGTAGCCTCGACCTTAGCCTTCGCCTGCTCCAACTGCTCCAGCGAGACCAGCGGCGTCTTATCAGTAAAGTAATCCTTGCCGTGCTCCATAACACGAAGTCCCAGTGCGCAACGCTCAGACGGTACTGCCGCAGCGGCGACAAGTCGAATCGAGGGGTCGTTTAAAATTGCCTCTTCCGAGGAGACTGCTTTAACCTGTGGGAATTTCTGGATAAACTCCTTAACTTTTGCCGGATCGGGATCATACACAGCGGTTAATTCCGCCCCGGCTTCGATAAGTCCGTTGCACATTCCATAAATGTGGCCGTGATCCAAGGCGATAGCGGCGAACGCGAATTCACCCGGACCGACCACCGGATTCGGCTTGCCCTTCGGTGCGTAATTCATTCCGTCTTTGGTTTGCATAAATGGCTGAGACCTCCTGATAAAATGGGATCATTGCATGCAGTTCATGTTAACGTGAACAATGCATCCTTATTTTACCACGGATCCGTTTGGAAGCGCATCAGAAATCGTAGCCAAGGTCAATTGATCCCCATGGGACGCTGCCAAAATCATGCCCTGAGACAGCTCTCCCCGCAGCTTTACCGGCTTCAGGTTTGTCACACAGATAACCTTACGGCCAAGCAGCTGCTCAGGCGTGTAGAATTTGGCAATGCCGGACACAACCTGACGCTGCTCCGTACCGAGGTCGAGCTGCAGCTTAAGCAGCTTGTCGGCGCCTTTCACCGGTTCAGCCGCCAGCACTTCCGCTACGCGCAGCTCAACCTTGAAGAAGTCGTCGATAGAGATTTCGTGCACGCCTTCCACTGCCTCTGCCGGCTTGGTCGGAGCGGCTTTCTTCCCTTCGCCGGCTGCCTCATTTTGCGGCGCGGCTGGGGCAGTACCCTCCATCGCAGCTACGATTGCAGCAACTTCCTTCTCTAAGTCGAGACGAGGGAACATCACTTCGCCCTTCTCAACCCGCGTTCCGCTCGGCAGCAAGCCAAACCGGTGGATCGTTTCCCATGCCGTGAGAGCAGGGTCTGCGGTGCCAAGCTGCGCCCACATTTTTTGTGGTGTCTGTGTCAAGAACGGCTGCAGCATCACCGAAGTAATCCGCAAAGATTCGGCCAAACAGTATAGCACCGAGCCGAGCACCGGACGTTTCGCTTCATCCTTGACCAGCGACCATGGCTGGGTTTCGTCTATATATTTGTTCGTCCGGCTTACCATCTGCCAAATCGAGCTTAACGCAACGGAGAACTCCATTCTCTCCATAGCCTCCTCAACTTTAGCCGTCGTCGACCGGATCGTCTCCAACAGCGCGCCGTCGAATTCTGTGGCTCCCTCGATATACGCAGGAATGACGCCGTTAAAATATTTGTCAATCATCACAACGGTCCGGCTCAACAGGTTGCCAAGATCGTTGGCCAAGTCGAAATTAATACGCTCAACAAAGCTCTCCGGTGTGAACGCTCCATCAGAACCGAACGGTACCTCACGGAGCAGGTAGTAACGCAGCGCATCCAGTCCGTAGCGATCGATCAGCTTAACCGGGTCGACTACATTGCCCTTGGATTTCGACATTTTACCGTCCTTGGTTAACAGCCAGCCGTGGCCGAATACCTTCTTCGGCAGAGGCAGCCCTAGCGCCATCAGCATGATAGGCCAGTAAATAGTATGGAACCGCACGATCTCTTTGCCCACCAAGTGCACATCCGCAGGCCAATAGGTATGGTATTTGCTGTCATCTCCACTGCCGTAGCCGAGCGCGGTGATGTAGTTGGTCAATGCATCAATCCAAACATAGATAACGTGCTTCGGATCATTCGGCACCTTGATGCCCCAGTCAAACGTCGTGCGGGACACAGCCAGATCCTCGAGCCCCGGCTTGATAAAGTTATTGATCATCTCGTTTTTCCGGGATTCCGGTTGAATGAAATCCGGGTTTTCATCGTAATATTGCAGCAGCCGGTCTGCGTATTTGCTCATGCGGAAGAAGTAGCTTTCTTCTTTGATCAGCTCGACGGGACGTCCGCAGTCCGGGCAATTGCCGTCAACCAGCTTGTTTTCCAGGAAAAATGATTCGCAGGGGGTACAGTACCACCCTTCGTAGGTACCCAAATAAATATCATCCTGCTCCATTAGCCGGGCGAAAATTTTCTGTACGGATTCCTTGTGCCGCGGCTCAGTGGTGCGGACAAAATCGTCATAGGAGATATCTAGTTTCTTCCACAGATCTTGAATACCGGCGACAATGTCATCGACGAACTGCTGCGGTGTGACGCCTTTTTCCTCAGCTTTGCGTTCGATTTTCTGTCCGTGCTCATCAGTGCCCGTCAAGTACATTACGTTAAAGCCGCGAAGCCTTTTGTAGCGGGCCATGGCATCACCCGCCACAGTCGTATACGCGTGTCCGATGTGCAGCTTGTCGCTCGGATAATAAATCGGCGTTGTGATGTAAAACGATTTTTGTTGTTCTGGCATGTAAAACGCTCCTCCTTAACATAATGCGAAAAATGGATCGGTCAAAAAGAAAACAAAAAAAGCCCTGTCCATCTTGGGACGAGAGCTTGTGCCCACGCGGTACCACCCAACTTCCCCTGTTCCTCACAAAACGGAAGACAGGGCTCAGCAGTCATATAGCGACTTTCCGTTAACGCCGGAACCACGACGACGGCTTACTGATTAAAACGGCATCGATGTATGCCGCTCGTACTGCTTACCGTCGTAACCTCCGGGACCATCTTCCTCCGCTATCAGCCTGCCGGTTCTCAGCATGCCGGCTCTCTGTGTGACTCCCTGCGAAGTACTCATCCGTTCATCGGTTATCCCATATTCAGGGTTAAGCCAAATATAGCGGACATTGCCGCTCTATGTCAAGTCAGCCCGGCTGTCGATGTCTGACAGCTCGGCAACCTCCGTACCGGCTGGGCACACGACACAATGTGCTACTCCTGCTCGGATTTGTCGGCATTCCCAGGCGGGTCACCCGCAGGCGGAACATGATCGATGCCTCCCGGATGAAAAGGATGACATTTACATATACGTTTTACAGTCAGCCACGTGCCCTTCACCGAACCATGGATGTCCAAAGCATCCAGCGCATACTGCGAGCAGGTGGGATAAAAGCGGCAGGTGGGCGGCTTCAGCGGCGAAATAAATTTGCGGTAGAACTTTACCATAGCTTGCAGCGTCCGCTTCATTAGAGCCTCCGGCACGGGGTTAACCGGGCAAGCCGCTCACAGCGGCTGGCTCCGGCTGCCGTCGTACGCATTGTCCGCTTCGCTATGCAACGACACTTTCGCTCCGAGTGAGCGGAACAGTTGTATCGCGTTGTCATAGCCTCGTTCGATATGTTCAACACCGGATATGCGGGTAATGCCTTCCGTAGCCAACCCGGCCAGCAGCAGACACGTGCCTGCTCTTACGTCGGTCGCATGCACCCAGCTGCCTCTGAGTGGAGCGCCGCCCTTGATAAACGCACTCTCTTTCCGAAGCTCCACATTGGCACCTAATCGCTTCAACTGTTGCAAGTGGTTGAATCGCTGCGGATACACCCGCTCCGTTACGATGCTCTTGCCCTGTGCCTGCGTGAGCAGCGCGGTTAAAGGCTGCTGCAGATCCGTCGCGAAGCCCGGATACATGCCCGTTCTGACACGTGTTGCCCGCAGCCGCCCTGTCGAATGTGCAGTCACGCTCTGGTCGGTTACCTCGATCTCCAGACCGATCTCCTGCAATTTGGCGGTGCACGAGCTCATATGCTCGGGGATGACGTTGTTCACTGTGATGCTCCCCCCGTTAATACCTGCCGCCATGAGGAGCGAGCCGGCGATGAGCCGGTCGGGTATGACCGTGTAGCAGCCACCGCCCAAGAAAGGCACGCCCTCGACACGTATTTGTTCCGTCCCCGCCCCCGATATCTTGGCACCTAGCTGGTTGAGGAAGTTGGCTGTATCCACGACTTCCGGGTCTAACGCGGCATTGAACAAACGAGTTTTGCCCTGCGCCCGCACCGCCGCCAACATCGCGTTGATTGTTGCGCCCGACGTAATGGTGTCGAAATAAATGTCTGCGCCGCGCAGCGCTCTCGCTTCCACCACATAATAATCCTTGTGAAAGGTAACTTCCGCGCCCAGCAGACGAAACGCTTTAATGTGCTGATCGATCGGCCGTGACACAAAATCATCTCCGCCGGGAAAACCTACGGTGACCTTGCCGAACTTCGCCAGCAGCGCTCCGACGAAATAGTAGGACGCCCTGTAAGAGGAAGCTTTGCCAGGATCGATAATCGTGCTGTGCAGGAAGCGGGGATCCAATACCACGTCTCCCGACGGCAAGCGGTCCAGATGCAAGCCGATATCTTTGCCTATTTGCCGAATGACACGAAAGTCATAGATGTCCGGAATGCCTTCCAGCGTTACCACAGCATCAGCCAAACAACAAGCGGCCAGCAGGGCAAGTGAGCTGTTTTTAGAGCCTTGTATCGAAACAGTCCCGTGCAGCGGGCCTGATTTTTGAACTTGTATGTATTTCAATGACAACGACCTACCTTCTCTTCAAAATAGTCGTATCGCACGACCGCCAAATCAGAGTGCATTGTTACTGATGTTCAGCATTGGTCAGTCTACCTCATTTTATAACAGGTGATTAACGATTTACAGTGTTGCATATAACAATTTACGATCACCCTGTTGGATTTAAGACAGTAGACCCAGTCATAGTGTGACAAAAAGCAACTTAAGAACTAGATGTGGCATAATAAGTATCAAACCTTAGACCTACATATGGCTAGCGTGTCGGTAAATCTACTTTGAATTGCAGTGAGTACACGTTAAAAAATGGCGCGGCGGCTGTGTTGCGGGGATTTGGTTTGTGGAAGTATAGGAGATCATAAGGAAAGAATGAAAAATAATGTGCACAGTATGGCAAAAAAAGCGGCTACCACAATCGGGTATCCGCTTATCCTGATCCATTTTCTCATCAGGCTATAGATGTCGGTGCTCCAAAAGGAGACTCGTATCCAATAATTCCGCTCAAAATGCGATGGGCATCATCGTCGCTCATCGAGCCGAACCGCTGCGCCGCATCCACGATTTTGGGGAATAAGTGTACGTCGCCGGCGGTAGCGAATCCTGACACACCCGGGAAAGACATGACGAAATGGACGCATGCGTCGATGATTGCCTGATTATCAAAGGGCTCATACCAGGTGGAGTATGGGCGCTGTGCATCCGCCGGCCACGGTCCTTTGGCGATCGCCTTGATCACTCGCAGGGCGACGTCGCGCTTTCCGGTCTCCTCAAGAAGCCGGTCAAACGGATCACGGTACTCCGGCAGCGAGTACAGCCGGTAGTTGAGCGGGAGCAGCACGGTGTCGAAATCAAAGCGGCCAAGCGCTTCCAAATGTGTCGATGGTGCTTGGTGGCCGTGGCCGGTAATACCTATGTGTTTCACGATCCCTTCTTCTTTCGCCTCTAATGCCGCTTCCAGCGATCCTCCCTTGGCCGTGCATTTATCCAATTCCTCGATCGTACCGACGGCATGCAGCTGCAGGAGGTCGATGCCGTCGACCTGAAGTCGCTCCAGCGAGCGGTAAATCTCTGCCTTGGCTTTGTCTTTGGTGCGCTCGCCCGTTTTGGTCGCGAGAAAGATGTCATCCCGCATGCGCGGCATCCAAGGCCCCATTCTCAGTTCCGCATCGCCGTAGCTAGCCGCAGTGTCGAAATGATTGACTCCATGCTTGAGAGCATGTGCTATGGAAGCATCGGCCTCCTCTTGAGTCACCTGTCCAAGACTGGCCGCGCCAAACATCACAACCGAGCTGTTGTAGCCGATACGTCCCATCCTTCGTTTTTCCATTGTACTTCTCCTCCCGGAACACTTATTTTTCCTCACTCCGGTCCGTCGCGGGCGGCGGGGCGATCGTTAAGGCGTCGATCTCCTTGCGCCAGTCCGGTGACATCTCAATCTCCAGTGCCGCCAGAGAGGGCTCCAATTGTTCTATGCTGCGAGCTCCGATAATCGGAGCGGTAACGCCCGGATGAGACATTACCCAGGCAACCGCCAGAGTTGCCGGGTGCAGCTCCCGCAGCGCCGCATACTCCGCGAAACGTTCCGCTACCTCATAGTACATGTGCTCTGCGTATCGCTTACCGTACAGTTCCTGATCCACCAGACGACCTTGGGCAGGCCTCTTCTGTTTGCCATACTTACCGGTCAAAAGACCCCCGCCGAGCGGGCTGTACGCAATAACTCCGACCTGTTCCGATTGCGCAAGCGGCAGAATTTCTACTTCCGCCTGTCGTTTGACGAGATTGTACATCGGCTGAATGCATTCAAAGCGGGCCAGCCCGGCTTTGTCCGATACGCCGAGCGCTTTAGCGATTTGCCACGCTGCCCAGTTACTGACTGCAGGATACAGGATTTTGCCCTGGCGCTGCAGGTCGTCCAATGCCCGCAGCGTTTCTTCTATCGCCGTGTCGGCATCAAAATGGTGGATGAAGTACAAATCCAGCCTGTCCGTCCCAAGCCGCTTCAGGCTTCGTTCGACAGAGAGCATAATATGCCTGCGTGATGCCCCGCGGGCATTGACATCCTTACCCATCGGCATGCACACTTTCGACGTGAGAACGATTTCATCCCGGCAATCAGCTATACACCGCCCGAGGAGCTCCTCCGCACGACCTTTGCTGTAAACATCAGCACAGTCAAAAAAGTTAATACCCGCCTCTCTGCATCGTCGGAACATGGCGATTGACTCCGCTTCGTCTGCATTGCCCCCGAATGACATCGTGCCAAAGCATAAGCTGGATACCTGTATGCCTGTTTTCCCCAACGTACGATACCGCATCAGCATTTCCCTCCTTTGGGTCTCACACCGTCTCCATTCTATAGAAAAATGATGGAAAATATAAGGAGTGACGATCAGTTAATTAAGTTACCCCGGCGTAAGGATAGAACCGGTGAGATAGTAAGGCAAGTAATTTTCAGTACTTAACAAATACCTGCCGGTTCTCTATAATGGCACTACGTCACATCTATCAAGTATATTGGAGGGTATCCTGTGAAGTATCGCAAACTTGGCAACAGCGGGCTACGAGTAAGTGAGATTAGCTTAGGCAGCTGGATGACTTACGGCGGATACGTTGACAACGACAGGTCGGTAAAATCAATCGAGCAAGCTTATGATCTAGGCGTGAACTTTTTCGATACCGCCAATGTGTACGAGCGGGGCGAAGCCGAGAAAGTGATGGGCAAGGTACTTCAAGCTTATCCGAGAGAATCATATGTGCTGGCGACCAAAGTGTTCGGGGCAATGGGCGAAGGACCGAACGACCGCGGGCTCTCGCGCAAGCACGTGATAGAGCAGTGTAACGCCAGCTTGCAGCGTCTCGGAGTCGACTATGTAGATCTTTACTATTGCCACCGTTTCGATCCTGAAACGCCTTTGGAAGAAACACTGCGCGCGCTGGATGATCTCGTCACGCAGGGCAAAGTATTGTATGTCGGCGTGAGCGAATGGACGGCGGCTCAGATGGTGGAAGCGCTCGCGATAGCCGATAAATACTTGTTGGACCGCATCATCGTGAATCAGCCGGTATACAACATGTTTAACCGTTACATAGAAAAAGAAATCATTCCGACAGGAGAAGCCAAGGGGATCAGCCAAGTCGTGTTCTCGCCGCTTGCGCAGGGTATCCTCACCGGAAAATACCGCAAAGGAGCCGGAGTGCCGGCAGAAAGCCGCGCTGCGAGCAAAAATTGGGGCGAAGACAAATTAACGGCAGACCAATTGGACAAAGTCGAGAAATTAGCCGGTATTGCCGATGAGCTGGGCATGAAAGTGTCGCAGCTGGCATTAGCTTGGACCCTCAGACAGCCTAACGTCTCGAGCGCGCTTGTGGGTGCGAGCCGGCCGGAACAAGTGATCGAGAACTGTGCCGCATCCGGCATCGAGCTGTCGGCCGACGTGCTGCAATCGATCGAAGACATCTTGCAGCAATGAGCTCCCGCAGATTAGGAAAAAAGGCAGCTAACGTGCACGTTGAACGACCCAGTTCAGTTGCACATTAGCTGCCTCTTTTTTTGATTGTCTTCTTTTTGCCGGCGGTCGTCCGGGCAGCCGCTGGGAGCGCCCGAAGACTCGCCGTTTGTGCCTTCGGCCCGCCGATCAACCCGATCAATTTGAACATCGGTCCCATCTGCTGACACAGCTTATAGAATTTCTGCACCTTCGTCATCCACGCCATAATCCCGTCGAGACCACCGATGCCGTTGAAAAATGACCACCCGGTGGAAATCGCGTTCCACGCGCTCAGATTCGCCTGTTCGCGATCATATGCCGGTTCCGGCGGCACGTTGAACAGCCCGTCAAATTCAGGGGATGCCCCGTACCGCGGTTTGGGACGTTTCACGGCGGGACGTTGGTTGATGCGCGCGGGCTTCGCCTTTATTCGGTATTTGGATGAACGCTTGGAAGCTTGACTCTGCCGTGCCCTACTTCCTTTTTCCATACAGATCCCAGTCCTTTGCCAGTAATCTTGTTCAAGCGGTATCGCCTGCAATAACCTACTTGTCTCTGATACTGTATGTGACGGGAGGAAGAAAGGGTTGTGCCTTGGACCATTAACAAGCAAAATGTGCTTCCGCTGGCAAGCTCGCTTCAGCCTAGCTGCGGAGGCGTTACCCAACCTGCAAAAATCGCGTAATAAAAAAGGAATGTCGTGATTATGCCTAACACAAAAAGCAAAAGGCTGAGCTTGTGCTTCTTCTGAAACAAGGTGAGCATTGCCCCGCTGTAGAAAGACCCCATAATCAGGATGAACAAAATGAAAAGTATAATCATTGCAGCTGTTGTCTCCTTTTGTCAACATCGTGTGGATATCATTTACTGTAGCACCTTTCTGTTGGAAAATCGAGCATGTCTCTTGAGCGGGGCGCGTCATCACAATCAAAACCGGAGCTCGTTCGAGCCGTTGCACCATCTTGAGCAATTCACCGCCGGTCAGTTCGATTTCCACTGCCCGGCGTGCCCCACTTGGCCGTTCGAATCCAAGCTGCTGTGCGCAACTCCCTCTGCAGTTTCGTGTGCAAGGCCATCCAAGAAGGGCGTGGCTCTGGGATGACGAAGGGCATCATTCGGTCACTATCTTCGGCCGCTTCATCGAACAACCGTTCAAAGTCGGCATCGAAATCGGAATTGCTCATGTGTCATCCACCCTCCATTCCTGCTGCACTTTTCGCTTAATTGCTTCTCTCGACCGGAATAATGATTGGCGTATTTTCTCCTCCGACACACCCAGTCTTTCTGCCATTTCCTTATAGGATAATTGTTCGATCCAACGCATTTGGATAACCTGCCTGTGAATCGGTTTCAATTGATGAATATAATGAATGATAGCTTCCTTCAACAGTTTCGCTTCAATTTGAGATTCTGTGGAATTTATGTGGCCAGTCATTAAAGGAATGGCGTTTTCCATGTAGACGTCCTCGGAAAGGAGTTCGTCACGCTTTTTTTTATTTTTCCGTAAATAGCTGATCGTTGTATTCCGGGCGATGGCACGCAGCCACGGTTTCAGCCGGGCCCGGTTCACATCGTGCGGGCATTTGCGGATGATCCCTATAAATGAGTCCTGAATGATATCCTCCGCCGCGGTATGTTCTTTCACTACATACATAATCATAGGATGACCAACCGGTAAAACTCAGCATATACCTGTTCCTGCAGCACGGGATCAACGGACCTGATATCTCCCGTGAGCAGCAGTAAAATCGAATTAGACATGATGCCTCCAAGTGCAATTTTTGGAATTGTTTATGATATTTTCTATTTTATGTACGAATTCCATGTTATAAAAGAATTGGTCAATAAACAAGCGCATCGTCGGCTGCCTGGACATCAATGCAGTTTACGATGCGCTTGTTTGCGTTGCTGTTCTATCAGAAATACATAAACATGAGTTAGACATGTCATCAACTCATTTGTTGAAAGCGAGAGGGGCCCGCTTTACTCAGTCAATTTCGTAGGAAATGCGAGGTGGATTCACCGGCGCAGGCAGTTTCAGCTCCAACAGTAAGCCGGCCTGAACCAAGCCTCCGCCAAACCCGTACAGCAGCACGCGGTCCCTGCTCTTGACTCTGCCGGCACGAAGCCCGAGATCCAGCGCGAGCGGCGTGGTTGCCGCCGACGTATTGCCGAAACGAACCAGACTGTATAAAGTCCTTTCCATGGAAAATCCGCTTTTCTCGCAGAGCGGCTCGATGATCCGCAAATTCGCACTGTGCGGAATAAACCAATCCACCTCGCCTGCGGTGAGTCCGCCTTTTTCTAATAATGAGCGAATGCCGTCAGGGACTGTACGCACCGCCCATCGAAACACTTCCTTGCCATTTTGCACCAGATATCGGCTGGAGCCGAGCTCGACTCCGTTGAGTTGGGTGGACCAAATCGGCCACCGCAGCCACGCATAAATCGCTGGTATATTCATCCGGCCGGCGAATTCGGCGTTCACGGATGCCGGTGCGCTGCACGATCCATTCGTCACTTGTGTCGACGAGCCCTTCCAAATCATAATTGGTCAATTTTCTTTCTGGGACGTAGGTGCCAAGGGCGGTAATGCTCGCTTTCTGCAGGAACAAGTCCGTCCACTCCTCAATTCGAATTATTACCTAGTATTAGTATCTAGTGCTAATTATGAGTATAATTTTCTCCCACATCGTTGTCAATAATGCCCCGAATGAAAAAAAGCACCCTACGACGATGAAGGGCGCTGACTGAATATGACTATTTATTTGAACAACGCTAAGTATTCGGCATAGCCTTCCTTTTCCAGCTGATCCTTCGGTATAAATCTCAGCGCCGCGGAATTGATGCAATAGCGCAATCGGGTAGGTCCCGGGCCGTCGTTAAAAACATGCCCCAAGTGTGAATCGGCTTCTTGGCTGCGAACCTCGGTACGCACCATTCCGTGGGTCAAATCGATTTCTTCTTGCACCGCTGACTCTTTTACCGGCTTGGTAAAGCTCGGCCATCCGCAGCTCGAATCGAATTTGTCTTTCGAAGAAAACAGCGGCTGTCCGGACACTATGTCGACATAAATGCCCTCTTCCTTGTGATTCCAAAACTCGTTGTGGAAGGGCGGCTCTGTACCGTTATTTTGAGTGACCTCGAATTGCATAGGAGTCAATTTGCTGAGCTCTGCTTCGTCTTTCTTCGGAGCCCAATGTCGTTTGAGGAAATCATCCCTGCCCGAGCCTTTCCGGTACATTTTGTAACGTAAAGGGTTTTTCTTATAGTAGTCCTGATGATACTCCTCGGCTGGGTAAAATGTGCCTGCCGGTACGATCTCGGTGACGATCGGCTTGTCAAATCTTCCGCTTGCCTGGACCGCCTGCTTCGACTCTTCCGCTATCTGCCGCTGCTGTTCATTATGATAAAAGATAGCGGTTCGATACGAATGTCCCTTATCGTGAAACTGCCCCTCTATATCCGTGGGATCAATTTGCTGCCAAAAAATCTCAACCAGCTTGGAATACGACATGATGCTGGGATCGAACACGATTTGCACGGCTTCCGCATGCCCCGTTGTCTCCTCGCACACCTCTTCATACGACGGATTTTCTTTATGTCCGCCGGTATATCCGGAAATCACCTTGATTATGCCTGGCATCTGATCGAACGGTTTCACCATGCACCAAAAGCATCCGCCGGCGAATGTGGCTAATTCGAATTTATTTTGCTCCATACTCTCGCTTCCTCCTCTGCGTCAAGTGCCGCGTGGCATTTATGTTCGCCGCGTCACGCAACTGTTTTTTCATCTATAGGACTACGTCGTCTACTTGTATGATATCAAGATTACGCCAAATCACCAAACGCTCGCTGTAACTGGTAGTTGTGACATGCCCAATATTGATTCGCCCGGCCGTGCCAAAAGCTCTCACGTTGGGCGAGGAGTTCTCACGTTCTCTTATGGTGCGACGGCATGAATTAATTGAATGCCAATAAAGCCCCTATGGCCCCGCTAAATTCGCCGTTGGTCAATATGAGCGGCTGTGCGCCCCTCAGTTTGGTGTAATCGATCACCACTTCTTGGAGCATTGCGTTGTCCACGAAGGAAGAGCCGATATAAATAACATTAGAGACGCTGTACTGGGCGGCGGCGAAAATACTGGCGGTGGTGACCGTTTCGCCGATGAGTCCTATGACCGACGCCACATAGTCGGCCGCGGTTCTCTCTGCCGTCGGGACTTGCACAACCCGGCCAAAGTTGCTGGCCGTCAGATCTCCGGGAATCGGAGGCTCGGAGCCTTCGTAAATATGGCTGACCTTCAGGTCGATGTTGCCGCGGTCGCCTTCAGGGGCCAGACGAACGATGTCCTCGAACCGGCTAATCCCGGCCAATAACGTGGATAGCCCCATCATAGTGCCACCGCCGACACCTGTTCCGCCAACCCTTGTTTGCACCTTACCGCTCACGTAGTGGATCGAAGTCCCCGTTCCCACATTGGTTAAAATAAAAGAATCGACGCTTTGACCAGACTCGGACAATAAATGCAATACTCCGCGGCAGGTCGCGTCAAATTCATTCATAATCAGCACGCTGTGTGGAATCAGCTTTTGGAACATCTCCGCTCTGCCGCCCGTCATGTGTATCTCTGCGTGAGCGCAGTGCAGTTGAATCCATTCTGCGGCGGCATCCATATGTACAGCTGGAAATTTAAGCAGCTCCAGCTTTTCATTATTGTAATAGGCGATTTTGATGAGCGTGCCTCCCACATCCAGGCCTACTCTAGTTGAACAAGTCAGAAATACCCCTCCCTATGGACGAACAAGCACGAATTCAATGGATCATCGCTTAACCGCTGGCCTCCGATGACCATCGCAAGTGCGGAAAACAAATCACCTCGAAGCACAGGGCAAACAACCTGCCGTGCTCCGCAAAAAAATCCGCTTACATACGCGGATTTTACACCAATCTTATTTCATTGTCACCAGCACAGCAGCCCAGCGCACAGCCGAATTATTTATATTTACGCCAATCAACGTTGCTGTTGTTAAGCAGATACTCGAAATCATTGTCCAGCCGTTTTTGCTCGGCTTTGCGCGCCGCTTCAGCATGCGCCCTTTGTGCTTCCCGGCGACCCTGCTCTTCCGTCTTCAATTGTTCCGACTGCTCTTTCAGCTTATTCAGCACGTCAGGGTTCAGCAGATCTTTCAGTGTCGCAGCTTTCTCCTGGGCGGCAGGCTTCGCCGCGTGAGCCCGGCTTTTTTTGTGAGCCATTGCATTCACCTCAGTTTTACCCACCATTATAGCAGGTTAGGAGAGGTCCTTCTACCCATTCGTAGGAAACGAAGCTGTGTGAAAGCCTCTCTACCGGTCGACCGGCTGCTCTTTATCCACCATCGCGCCGCCCTGATAATAAGTCTCATCCTGCGCAATCCGCTCGTTTCGGAGCTTTGCCTGTGCCAGTAAATCTGCTGCGTCATCCACAGGCTGATAACCGATGACTTCTTTTAAATAATGGATGTTGTAGTCATTGTCCCTGTTGTCGGATGTACCATACAAAGTGAGATAATCGATGCGGCTGTCGGTCTCAATGCAGCACACCGCCAGGTGCACCATGTCACGAGGGGATATCCAGATATGCGCCGCACGTTCAGAATGCGGGTGGTGATCGCCCGAGAAATTGCCGATGCGAATGTTGATTGACGACACGCCATACTTATCCGCGTACAGCCTACCCAATAGCTCGATGTAGCATTTACTTAAGCCATAAAAACTATCGGGCCGGCAGGGCTCGTCCGGGTACACTTGATCGCGCACCTCATAAAAGCCCGTGGCATGGTTGGAGCTTGCAAAAATAACCCGTTTCACCCCATTGTGCCGAGCTGCCTCATACAAATTATACGCGCCTGTGACATTGATCGGCAGCACTTTGCCGAGAAAATCCTCATCATCCTTGGCCCAGCCGAAATGCAGCACAGTGTCCACACCTTCGGTAAGCTCTATCAGCCTGCCGGCATTAACGATATCAAGCTCCACTACCCCTAGCTCCGGGTCGGGCTTTATATCTGCAGCTATGATCTCATAGCCATGGCCTCGTAATCCCTCAGTCAGACATTTTCCGATTCTGCCGCTCGCTCCGGTAACCAATAGCCTTCTGCTCATCCGTTTCCCCCCTAATCTGGTAACAGGCCGTGTGCGAATCGATAGCAGGCCGCTCGATCTGCAGCCGCCCTATTTCCTGAGTGAGCTCCTCCTCCAGCTCTCTCACCATTGCGCGGTAAGCCGCCGGATCAGCTTCCAGCTTGCGCGGACCGATGTCGTTCCAACGGGCAATCCACACCCTGCGGTCATTGATCCGTCCGAGCGACTCCTGCAGCTGCTCGTAGTACTGGCGTTTGCGCTGTATATCTACACTGTCGGCCAAATCCACATGTTTTAGAAAATAGCGCAGTTCCTTTACCTGCAGCCGCACCTTGTGCAGAGCCTCCAGCGTCTCGGCGTCAGTCATCCCCCGGCCCTGCTTGCTCTGCTCATAGTGAATACGGTGTTCATCGAATTGCCGCTCGAGTTGAAGCAGATAGTTGTTCATTTGTTCGTGCTGCGGCGAGCCGCCCAATTCATGTTTGACGAAGGCAGCCCATTGCTTTGCAATCCGCTTTTTTGTCAGTTTGGGGAGCTTCGCCTTCGCCCGGCTGCGCGCCTGCTTGCGCTCGTCCTTCTGATGACGGATGAACGCTTTCAGCAGCTTACGACGCTCCTTGTGAACGGCCGCCCTCCGCCTTTGCTTGAACGAGGCAATGAGCACGTCCCGATCCCGGATCCGGCCGAGCAGCTTATGCGCCTTCCGCAGCGAAGAAAGCAGGCTGTCGCGCACTACGCTATCTCCGGTGACTTTCAAAAGGCTCATCAGCTTGCGGATATGCACTCGCGCTTGGTGCACGTCCTCCGGATGTTTGAATGAAACTGCTGCATCGGCATACTTTATTGCATTGCAATATAGCGTTTGCAGCTCCTTTGCCCATCCTTCCGTGAGCTGCATGGACGAACTGGTCGAAGCTTCCACAGTCGGTTGCATCATACTCACACCCTTTACTTTGTAACAACGTGATTTTCCCTGACATCTTAACAGCTTGAGGCGTCATCCCCTGGGCTTCTGTAACCGGTATAAAAATTTGCACACCTGTCGCCCCCGATGTTTTCGGCACGGACTGTATCCCCATGTCCTTCTCCTTCAGGCAGGTGGTCCGTCAAAATAGGGGACATCGGCACAAACGATCGCATTGGTTAGGCTCCTGTTTTTTTGGCGCGCTTGCGGGCGGTGGATTTAGAAGCGGATTTGGCGGAGGATTTGCCTGCGGCCTTCGGTTTCTCTTTGGATTTGGCTTCTCTCCGGGCTGTCCCTTTGTCGGTCGTGCCTTTCATCTGTTTCAAGCTGGCCTGCAGGGCATCCATCAAATCGATAACATGTGTTTTTTCTTCTTCCGGAGCGAAGGTAACGTCTTTGCCCTCGACCTTCTCCTCAATCGCGTCCAGCAAACGTTCGCGGTAAGCATCCTCATACTTGCCAGGATCAAATTCGGTAGTCAGCTGTCCGATCAGCATCTTGGCCATCTCCAACTCTCGGTCGTCCACCTGCTGCTCCTTCGGGAACTTCGGAATTTCTTCTTTGGGCCGTATCTCCTCGTCATAAAACATCGTCGCCATCGTTAACACACCGTCGACCACACGAATCGCCGCCAAGCTGCTCTTCGACCGCAAAGTGATATTGGCGATGCCGATCTTTTTGGTCGTCTCCAATGCTTTCACCAGCAGCTGATAGGCGTGCTGGCCGTTTTCTTCCGGGGCGAGGTAATAGCTTTTTTGAAAATAAATCGGATCGATTTCTTCCAGCTGAACAAAATCAAGAATTCGGATTTCTCTGGATTTCTCGGAAGCAAGCTTCTCCAGCTCTTCTTTGTCAAAGGTGACATAGTGCCCCGGCTCATATTCGTAGCCTTTCACAATGTCACTCCAGTTGACCTCCTGCTCGCACTTCGGGCAGGTGCGCAAATAACGGATCGGTACGTTGTATTTCTTATGAAGCATCCTCATGGGGATATCGTTATCCTGGGTAGCCGTGTACATTTTCACCGGCACGTTGACTAAACCGAAGCTAATAGCGCCTTTCCATATCGTTTGCATGTTAACCCTCCATTTCCGTGGATCCTGATCGACAGGCAAATGCGGAAGCTTATGATTTAATTAACCCTGCTCAGCGTGGACCAATCATACACCCTTATCCTTGGGTCTAGTGCATCAGAGCATTGGTTATTAATGAAAAAGGCAGCGGAACGGTTAATGTCAACGTGACGCGGTAAACCAGCCAACAAATCCAAAGCACCGACGGTCCAAAATGGTGACGAAGACCGCACCTGCGGTCCAGTTGGCCGGCTTGCCCTGCCTTCTGAGCTCTTCTGCTTTTGCTCTGGAATTTCGTCTTTCGTGGCCTAATTGTCTAGTATTGTAACAAAAAGCCGCAGGATCACGTTTAATTTTAAAAGGGGGAACGCTTTCATGAACACCCAGCATATCCGGACCGGACAAAAATTAATGATCACGCTTGCCGTCATTTGTTCCGTTATCACGCTTGTCTGGCTTGTGCGATGGACCGTGTTCGATAAACCCGGGGTACGGCAATTGTCAGCCGAGGACACCTCATTCTCACTGTCGTTGGATGACGGCGACTTCGTGCAAGGATCAAAAACGATACTGGCGACCGCTTCATCCGCCGAGCAGGAGATGGAATTGCTGATCGACGGAATAAAAGCGCCATTAAAGCCGGTGATGGAGCAGCAGGCACTGTTGACGCTCGAAGTCAGTGATCTTGAAAGCGGTAACGGTTATGTCAATGCAGTATGGTTTAACGGCGCGCGTATTCACACTTTTAATGAAAATATGACCACATTCACCAAAGTGCTGATACCCGTTCCGGCAGACTTGCTGAAGCCCGGCGAAAACGAGGTAATAATGCGCTCAGGAAGCACGGTGTCGCCAGAGGACGAAGCCATGGAGCATGATGACTGGCGCTTTCGCTCTCTCAAATTCGAGTTGGGAGACGGAACGGTTCTGGAGGCCCCTGCCTATAACACATCTACCACTTATGTGGTCGGCGACGGGTCACCCTCCTCCAGACTGCCGAACTCCCTCGAGAAAAGGTTCACTTTTACGATAAAGGACGAGAAATTCCGTGCGTACTATCATATCTGGGACACACGGCAGCTTCCGGAAGGCGCACATCAGGTGGAATTAATTGCCGATGAACCAACGGGCAAAAAATCCAAAGCTGTCACCGTGCAGGTGGATAACACCGCTCCCAGCGTTCAGATCGTGTCACCCGCAGAAGGCAACACCTACAAAAACAGTGTAAACATTTCGTTAAAAGTCAATGACGCGGGATCCGGCACTGCCGACACCGTTGTGAAGCTGGACGGCAAAGTCATCGTGCTGCCGGAGGAGGTGTTGACTGAAAAACTGACGGCAGGCGCACATAAACTGGAGGTTATGACCTCGGACAAAGCCGGCAATGAAACAGAGGCTGCCGTGAGCTTTCAAGTAATTGACGAGATGCCCAAACCTCCATTGGCGGTGCATCCGGCAGACCTGAGCGTCGTGGATGCGGACCGTACGGAATTGAGCGTGCAGGTGAGTGACACCGCCGACGATGCGCTCGATGTGTCTTTTTATAAAGCGCGCCGCTTCGATCTCGGGCAAGCAGTCGCACATGCAGCCTTCTCCCATGCCGCTGACAGAGAACCGCCGCTGCAGATGGTGCTTGACGGCGAAAACGCCCTCAGCGCCGCAGAGCGCAGCTTGGTGGCCTCCCGGGATGGGCAGTATTTGGTCAACAACGATAAGGAGAGATTTCCGTACCACCGTTTTTCTATAGAGGTCGGGGACAATCTAACCGGCGACGACGAGGTCGTTTGGAGCGGCCATTCGCTGCCTGAGCGGTTGGTGACCATGTATTTGTGGAACCACGATAAGTCGGTTTGGGAGGACATGGACTCGAACAAAGGAACCGAGGATTTCACGCTGCATGGGAAGCTCTCCCCTCCTTTCATACGTAACGGCCGGGTTGAGGTCCTGATTCAGGATCGAATTCCAACCGCTGAAGATTACGATTTCGCGTTTCTATGGATGTCGGACACTCAATACTACGCGGAAAAGTATCCAAACATCTTCGACCGGATGATCGAATGGGCTGTGGCGAATTGGAAGCAGAGAAAGCTGAGCTATCTGATTCATACCGGGGACATCGTCAACAACTGGAACAGCAAAGAAGAGTGGGAAAGAGCCTCCGGAAGTATGCGTAACTTGGATGATGCCGGCATTCCATATGGCGTGGTGGCCGGTAACCATGATGTCGCTTATGATGCGGGAATTTACGATGATTACTGGAAGTACTTTGGAAGGGACCGCTTCATAGGTCAGCCTACCTTTAGCGGGGATTTAAACAATAACCGGGATCACTATGATTTGGTCTCGGTGAACGGGAACGACTTTGTCATCATTTATCTGGGCTGGCTGATCGATCAAAAAACGTTCGACTGGGCGGATGCGGTACTCAAGAAGCATGCCGACCGCAACGCTATTATCGCCACCCATGAATACCTGAAACCAAATAAAGCTTATTACGGTCAGGGACAGCAGATATGGGATGAGCTCGTCGTGCCGAACTCAAACGTATTTATGGTGCTCGGCGGGCATAATCCCGGTGTTGCCCACAATGTGAAGAAAATCGGAGACCGTCATGTGCTCGAGATGTTAAGCGATTACCAGAATGGTCCTGAAGGCGGCCAGGGCTTCATGCGGCTGCTGCAATTTGACTTGGGCACCAGCCAGTTGTTCGTCAACACCTACTCCCCTTACTTGAATAAACACAATTTCTTCAAGCCGGAGGACGATGAGCTCGTGCTCCCGATTACACTGAAGCCTATTGAAAAGCAAGTGGCCACTGACTATATAGCCGTCTACTCGCGCACGCACGACCTCATCGGCGAGGTGCATGAAATCCCAAGCGGCGGCACTGCCACCGTTGCGTATCACGGCCTCGCTCCCGGACAAACCCATCATTGGTTTGCGGTGGCGCGGGATCAGTATGGCGGACAAAGCAGGTCGGAAGTGTATTCGTTCCATACGAAGTAATACAGCTGAGCATGGCTTTGCCCCGGTCACTCATTTGTGAAGTAACCGGGGCACAGCCGTTTTGCGGGCGACACGCCTGGGTGTTTTGATGCGCCGCCATCGCAGTTGATCACGGAGACGCTCACCGTGGTATGCGGCGTGACACCCAGCCCCCGGTCAGTAGAGTAGTTGTGCGAACAAGCCTTTCAGTCTATCCCATACGGTTGGCGGAGCTCCCGTCGCTATATCCTGCGTCTCCGGTGAGGAGCCGGCGTCAGCTGTGCCAGCGTCCAGCTTCTGTACTTCGTTGCCGCTGCTGTCGTTTGCTGCTTTAGCGGCAGCGGCATACAAAGGTGTCGGGTCGATGCCTAAATCCTGATAGGACAAGAAATCCGTGTAAACCCCGTGGACGCCGTTATCCATCAGTCTTTTCACCTCTGCGGCCTCGTTGATGGAGTGCACATAATTTACAGCACCCACATTGTTCAAATCTTGCAGAAACTGTTTTTGTGCCCGCTCCGGAGGCATTGCTACCACGCGGATTTGGTTGTTCTGAACATATCTCACAATCTCATCCGGCGTCATTTCAGTTAAATACAAGGAGAAGATCACATTTTTGAATGGAATAATACCTTTGACCGTGTCCATCATTTGCGGCGTATATATCTCAGGAATCAGCCGGTCAAGTATGGCAGGGTCGACTTGTTCAACCGTATCCCTAATGATTGTGAATTGCTGTTTGACAAGCTCCGGATCCGTTTCCTTTGTGTCGGTAATAAAATATACGTCCGGGTGTTCATGCAAGATCTGTGCTACATCTTTGAACGATAAAGGAGTATACTTGTCCAATATTTTATAGCTTTTGAATTCCCGCAAAGTGAGTGGTTCATCCAGCTTCTCCTGCGGAATCTCCTGATCCAGCTTTTGGGCCAGGTACCGCATCCAGTCATGGCGTCCGACCAATTGTCCATCTTCTGTCAACGACAAATCGATCTCGAATACACGATGCCCTTTATCATAGTTGCGGGTAAAAGCTTGCCGGCTGTTCGTATAGTCAACGCCATCGATTCCGCCCAAGGCATGGGCGATCAACGGATACCGGGTCCACTCCGGAGAAGCGTCTGCGGCGCTGCCTGTTGTTCCCGCGGACACCAGCATTCCGGCTGCCAACACTAACGAAAAACAAGCTTTCAGTATGCGTTTCATAGTCTCTTCACCTCTCTGAACATTCGATTTGTTTGTCCTTCCTGCTATTCGGTTATTAAGGTTGTAGTCTCTGAATATGTTTCTTGTTACTCTTTACTTACCCCCCCCGACCATGGAATACCACCGCGCTATCTAAATTCGGCAGTGGCGCAGTAGACATCGGGAAAGTTTCATCTCATAGGCCAAAAAAATATTGTTTGGCGTTACGGAGGAGGGATTAAAGTGGCAGTTGCCGCAGCGCGCCGCCGATTTAGCACTGGTGCTGTGGCGGCGGTCATCGCAGCAGCGATCTTCATCGCCGGGTGCGCTCCGCCCGCCGGATCACAGCATACGTCCCGGCAGGACGCTGCATCCTCATCCCCCGGAGGAGCAGACCCGCAGCGTCCGGCCCCCGGGTCGGCGCATTCCGACCAATTACCGGGCTTGGGATCGGGCGCGCCTGCGCAGCCAACGGCGCCTTTGGACAAACCGTTCCGTTTTGCGGTGATGGGTGACAGCCGGGGCTTGTCCAATGGTTTGAATGACAGCACTCTGCGCACGTTGATGCAGATGGCCAAAAAGCAGTCTCCAGCGCCTGAATTTGTGCTGTTCACGGGCGACCAGGTAATGGGCGGATCGGATGTCGCCAGCCAGCTTGCTGCGTGGAGAAATGCGGTAGACGATTACTTTCCTATGACCTCTGTCTTTCCCGCGTTGGGCAATCACGAGCATGATGAGAAAATATTTACCGATGCTTTTCAAACCCTCCCCAATGAACAGCTGGAGGGGTACGGTAGAACCGCCTATTTCTTCGATCACGGCAATGCCCGGTTCATCACTCTCAACTCTAACCGGAAGAACGCAAGCGGCAAATATATAATCAGGAAGGAGCAGCTCGATTGGCTGGAAGGTTTGCTCAAATCACGGGAGAAAACACATTATTTCGTGCAAGTCCACGTGCCTGCGTACCCTGTTGGTGCACATTTGGGCAACTCTTTGGACGGTGATCCGGCCGCCCGCGACGCTCTATGGGAAGTTCTTGACAGGTATAATGTGACGGCGGTGTTTGTCGGTCATGAACACAATTACAACCGTAGACGGATTGACGCTAACTTCGACGGGAGCGGCCACCATTTTAAAAACGTGATTTATCAATTGACGCTGGGCGGGGCCGGTGCCCCACTGTATGCGGGAAGCAAGGAAACCAAGCAGGTCTTGTCCGGTCCCAAAGCCAGTTATCATTATATGATCGTGGATGTGGCGGGCGCTACAGCCAGGTTCAAGACCTACGATCTGCAGCAAAATGAAATCGATTCATTCACAGTACGGCGTTAAATAACGACCGGCTGCAGGAAGGCGGATGAATATGAAGCTGAGTTCCCCTTACCGCGACTTGGCTTTTGCGCAGGGGCTTATCGCTCTCGTGTCGCTGCTGCTTATTCCGTTGTCCAGTGCTCTGGCTCCCGGCGTTCACCGGTTAGAAGGAGTGCTGCACGGTCTCGGGGCTACTCTTACCTTATTGCTGGCCACTTACACATGGCACGCTTATTACGGCTATGCCAAAGGAAATGACGCGGTACGGCCGACACTTGAGCGGCGCCTGTGGATGACTAATGTGCTTATACTCGCAACTCTCATCGCAGGCAATTGGCTCTACATCGGATACCAAGCTCCGGAAGGAGCGGCGGAGTGGTTCAAACTGCACGCCCCAGCCGGGCATTGGGTAATAATGGAATACAAGGAATTCGTCAGTTTGCTCGCTTTCCCGCCGGGGATTGCAGCAAGCGTACTGCTTCGCAGATTTGCAGCGTGCGCAAGTACCTCATGGCACATTCGTTCGGTGATCGGTCTGCTGCTCACAATGATGTGGTTTTGTTTATTTGTCGGTTTCTCCTTTGGTTTGGTTTTAGCCAAATGGAAGCTCGCGTAGCAACCTGAGTGGGTGATGCAACCGCCATGGCCGAGCGACTCCGGGACCCGGACGGAGCTGCCGCCATGGGCGAACGACTCCGGGATCCGGACGGAGCTACCCCACGCCCAAACGAGACTGGGTTCTGCGGATTCTACCAAAAAAGGTTTCCATGCAGACGAGCGGAGGCCTGCCTTCGCGAAGATAAGATATGTTTGATCAGGCAAGGGGGAAAATCATATGCTCGGACACGAATCCGGAGAACGGGAGAACAAAATTACCTCCCCTCCGCGGCGAACCGCGGCTGCCAAACAGCCGAAATCCGGGGAAGTGGTCGCAGCCTTGGCAGCGGTATGGCTGGGAGCGGCGGCGCTGACAGCGGCTCATTGGTGGAGTGCCGCAGACCCGGCCCAAGCCAATCCAACACTGCTCCGCTGGGGATCGTGGCTGCCGGCAGGGCTGCGGATCGGGCCGTACGCAGGCAAAGAAATGGCTGCCCTTGTGGTATGGCTGGGCAGCTGGCTTGTGTTGTTTTTCGCTTTAAAGCGGGTGGAGCTCAATTTAAAGCTCACGATGTATGTTTTCATCGGCGCCATGCTGCTCCTGTGGCTGCTTCTCTGGCCGCCGGTTTATCATCGTATCTTCGGCTGGCCCGCATAACGCGAACTGATTGGGGAGTGGTATGATGACGGCTCGCGAAGGGAGAAGAAAATCACGAGGATGGCGAAGATATACGATCACTTTGTTGTTCGGCGGCTTATTTGCAGCCCTATGTGTGACGCTGCTCGTCTCCAAGCCCCCATTGACCGGCGTAATGGAAAGGGGGCAACACGCTCACACGGCAGTCGCTTGGACATTCGCTTACCTCGGCGCCGCCCAAGTGCCGCATGATACGCAGCATTTGCTGGCGTTAATGGAGCAGCATCCGCATGTTTCCTTTTGGGCGGGCTCTGTCAACCATGCAGCGCAGCAGGATCAAGCAGTGACAGGAGCCGTGCCGGGGCTGCAGCAAAATGAAGTTGGGTTACAGCCAGTGCCGCGTTCATTCTTTCCGGTGTTCGACGGAGGCGGCGCGGGTGCAGCGGATGCGCAGCGGTTTCCGCATATCCCGGACGGACAGCTGCCGGGATATGGCCGAACCGTGTACTTCGTCGACTACGGCGAAGCGCGGTTCTGGTTTCTCAACGCGGCGCGTTTGGCACAGGAGCCATCGGCACAGCTCGATTGGCTGGATCGCACCGCCGCGGACAATCCGCAGCTGCACCGGATCGTGCTGCTCCAGCAGGAGCCGGCGCAGCCGGAGGTTTGGGATCGGCTCGCCGCCAGCGGCGCCGATCTGGTGCTCATCGGCGCGCGTCTGTACGCGCCGGAAAGCGCGGTAACCGTGCGGCCGGAGGCCGGTTACCGCAGCTCCGCCCACCACGGGTGGGCGGAGTGGACCATGAGCGGCAGCCAAGGCGGGCAGCCGCTCATGGTCCACGGCCAGGGCAGCCGCCTGGAGGCGTCGCTGCCCGCAGACAGCGCCGGTCGCGACGCGGACCGGCTGGTGCTTGATGCAGCCGGGCTGCGCCAGACGGCTGCTGTGCAGGAACAGGCGCCGGTTAGCATCGGCGCCATGTGGCGGTACCGCGCGGGCGGACCCGATGTCCGCGCCGAGGTACCGCAAGGGCTGGACCTGACCGGGGAGACGCCTGCCCGGAGTCAGGTCCCCCCCTCGCGCGAGGACTGGCGCAGCCCGGAATATGATGATTCCGGTTGGCACTGGGCGCGCGCGCCATTCGGCCGCTCCGTGGATGGCACACGGAGCCGGAATATCCGCACACCGCTCCCCCCGCAGCAGCAGTCGCCGGTGTATTACTTCCGCAAAACGTTCGTACTCGACCAAGAAGCGACCGGCGCCAAAGAATGGCTGCTGCATACAGCGTTCGAAGACGGCTTTGTCGCCTACCTAAACGGAGTGGAAATCGCACGCGACTCAATTCAAGCAGGTCTGGTTGACCACCGCTCCCTGGCGTCCCCTCACGATGGGGGCATTTTCGAAACAATTTCCATCGCGAACTACCGGAGTTTGCTCGTTCCGGGCGTGAACACGCTAGCAGTGGAGGTTCATACGAGCCACCCGGACTCTCCGGAGATGTGGTTTGACATGAGTTTATCTTATAAAAAATAGGTCAGCCAACCGCCCCATATCAGGCTATCACAAAGGCGGTGCCCAGCTGTCAGTGCATTGCGGTCTCCAACTCACCTTTGTCAGCGAAAGGAGCCGAATTCAAGCATGAGCTTAAACCCAGTAAGGCCACCTCACGGGGATACAAGTAAATTTTGTGCAGTACGACCGCGTTTCTTCATGCATCCACCTTGCGCTCACCCTCAGCTGTCAACTGTACGTGCGCTGCTAATCGCGTTATGCGTCATTGCGTGCCCGATTGTTGTGTCCGGTTGCACGCATCAACCGACAGCCATTGAAACGCAGGACCTGCTCCCATCGATATCGTTCACCAAGCGGCATATTATCGTGGATAACCAAAACGACTACGTGTGGAAAAATGTCTCGATCACGCTAAACAAACAGTACTTCTACTCCAGCCCTATTGTGCCGCGCGGCCCCTCGAGTCTCCCGCTGTCGGAATTCCGGGATGTCCAAGGCGCCGCTTTCGATGCGGTGCAGAGCATACCCCGCCAATTAGTGATCGAAGTTCAGGAAGGCTTCAACGGACAGCCAGGGCGTTTTAGCTGGCGATAAATCACTGCGAGATTAGGGTCACCTGTCCGCTGTTGTGCCGGCGGCTTTGCCACCGCCGCCGTAACGCCGGAAGCCCCAGCGCAGTGCGTAGGGCACAATGAACAAGATGAACAAAATGCGAAACATTTGGTATGCGACCACTAACGACACGTCAGCGCCCACGAGGGTAGCCGTCACGCCCATTTCAGTCATACCGCCTGGAGCGGTGCTTAAAAATGCTGTGACCATAGAGACAGGCTGCAGCAGGCTAAAAGCATAGGATAAAGTCCAACAAAAGGCAACTACGCTTATGCTGCCTAGCAGTGAATACGGGAGCAGGCGCCGCCAATTGCTCAAGCTGTTGAGCTTGATTCCTAAACCCATCGAAACACCTAGGCACCACTGTGCGAGTATCACCACCAAGGGCGGCAGCGTCGGCGGATCAAGCCCGAGCACGGTGATCACTCCAGCCGCAATTATGGGGCCCAGAAAATAAGGCGTGGGAAAGCGCAGCTTCCCCGCCATCCACGCTGCGCCGATCACGGCCGCCATCAACAGAAGACAAAACAGCGGCCTGTCTACCACCGTGTGTGCTGCCACAGCCAGCGAACTTAGCAGCCCACTGTCTCCGCCTGTCAGGGCTGGTACTCCCTGCATCGCAGTGTCTCCACCCGTCACGGCTGGTACTCCCTGCATCGCAGTGTGTCCGCCCGCCCCAGGCAGCGCTCCTAGCGGCATAGCGTATCCGCCTTCCCCATTCCCTACAGGTGCGTAACCGGTACCTTCACCCCCAGCCAAACCGTGCACGGCTAAGAAAGGCACCACAAACACCACCGCGAGCAGCCGGATGGTCTGCATAAAGGCCACCACAGCCGTGTCCGCGCCTTCTACTTCATCGCTCAGCACCACCATCTGTGACAATCCTCCCGGCACGCTGCCAATGACGCTGCTTGCACCGCTGATGCCAGTGTGCCTTGCGGTGATGTAAGCGACACCCAGACTGAACACCAGAGTGAGCGCAGTTGCCAGCAACATGAGCGGCAGCTGTGAAGAGATTACGCTGTCGATCGTGAATGACAGGCCCATGCTGTAGCCAAGCAGAGCCAAGCCCGCATTGCGCAGCCCACCGGGCCACGTCAACCGGCGGCGGACCAGCGACGACCACACAACCGCAGCGGTCAGAGGACCCAGCATCCAGCTGAGCGGTACATGCAGAAGAGTGAACAGCACTCCACCGATAAAAGTAACGCAGATTGTTTCCGTGATCCGACTCATGGTGTGATTCCTCTTTTCCGGACGTTAAAACACTGTGCTTATTATAGCAAAACGAATTCCAGCGGAATACCCGCGCGGCATCGGCATCTGAGTTACTTACATGGTTGTGGTCTTTCTTTTCATCCCCGTGCCGGTGACACCCAGATTGCTCACTCCCAAGCCGCGTTAATGTGAACGGACAAGTGAAAAAAGCCGTCCATCGCAAGCTGCGTTGAACGGCTCTCACCCTGCAAGCTGACCGATACATTGGCTTGCTGCTTAAAACTGCACCAAATCAGAAACCTTCACCGGGAGACCGGTTTTCAGCGAACGGTTGCCTGCAATGCCGGTCAGGATCGACATAGCTCCGTCAACGTGGGACGCCGCCCGTTTGAACCTGTCCGGCTCCGGTGTGCCGAACAAATCGTTCAGCAGCACCGGGTCACCGCCGCCATGGCCGCCTGCCCGCTCTTCCACCTGAACTTCATACGGAGCATCGAACATCGGATGGACGATGATCGATTTTCCTTTCACCGCGCCCTCCAATGCTTGTTCACCTCCGGAATTCACATACGATGACTCGACCACGTTCATCTCAATGCGGCCCTTGCTGCCGTTAAACACGACGCGGAACCCCTCCCAAGGGGCGTAGGCGTAAAGCGAGTACGTCAAAATTGCCTTGCTGCGGTATCGCACCATAACTCCCATCGTGTCTTCAATGCTGATACCGTCCCCGAACACGCTTTGGTCACGGAAGTAACCGTCTTCATGCTCCGCATCAAGATACATGGCCTTCAACTTATCATTGGCTGCGAGATCCAGCGCAAACGGGTCGTTCTTTGCATGCTCGCTGCCATGGGCGCGGGAATAAAAGCTCGTCACACCCCGTTTTTCCGCATTTTCCCGTCCGTAAAACATCAAGTCGCCAAATGCGAATACCGTCGCCGGCTGTGTGCCGAGCCAAAAGTTGACCAAGTCAAAATGGTGGGTGGATTTATGAACCAGCAGCCCGCCGCTATTGCGCTTGTCGCGATGCCATCGGCGGAAATAGTCCGCCCCATGCTTCGTATTCAGCAGCCATTCAAAGTGAACCGCATGCACATCTCCAATGGTGCCGTCTTCGATCAGTTCGCGGATCTTGGTGTTGTGTGGAGAGTATCTGTAGTTGAATGTTACCCGCAGATTGCGGCCTGTCTTTTTTACCGCATCGAGAATTTCCTGGCATTTCTCTTGATCCACCGTCATAGGCTTCTCCGTTATTACATCACAGCCCAGCTCCATGGCACGGATAATGTAAGTATGGTGCGTCCGGTCCACTGTGGTGACAATGACGACATCGGGCTTCGTCTCTTCGATCATGCGATCAAAGTCGTGAGCTTTGTATGTCGGCAGCGGTCCGACACCGAACTCCCCTACAGATTTATTCGCAAAATCCATCCGTGTCTGATTCACGTCGCAGAAGGCGACCAGCTCGGACGAATCTCTGAAATCACGGGCGATCGCATTGTAAAAGAAGCCTGCCCGGCCGCCGGTGCCGATCAGCGCATATTTTTTGCGGTTTGACATTGTTTCAACCTCCTCCTTTATGCTATGGTGAGTATACCGCAATAAATATGTGAAAACAGCACGTTAATTGCTTTCATTGCAACAAATTCTACTTATATTGCTATCGCACGAGACCGACTCTGGAGGTAGTTGAGATGGATATACAGAGCACGACGGATCCGCAGCGGGCGCTGTTCGCCCCTACAGACCCTTTTCACCTGCACCACTCGGTACGCACCGGGCCTTTTAATATGACGCAAAATCACGCTCACGACTCGTATGAAATCTACTATATGCGTTCCGGAGAGCGCTTTTATTTTATTAAGGACCGGTCCTATTGGGTAAAAAGAGGCGATCTGGTGCTGATTCCGCCCAACGTCCTGCATAAAACCATGGAATCGGATTCACCCAGCCACGAGCGCATTTTGATCAATTTTAAAGAAGTATTCATGCGAGGTTTATATGATGAGGTGGCCCCGGGACTGTTGACTGTGTTTGAAGAAGGGCCTGTGCTTCACCCTGATGCGCGCGAGTTGATGATGATCGAATCTATTATGGAAAAAATGCTTTGGGAGCAAAAACACGCGGAGCCGGACGCCGAGGGTTACATCAAGGTGCTGCTTGGCGAACTGCTGCTGCTCATTAGCCGCCACATCCGCCATACCGACCGCAAAAACAAAATCGCCGAGCATCCTACCACGCTTCACCGCAAAGTATCGGATATGGTTAAGCACATTAACGAAAATTTCCGTCAGCCGCTGTCACTGAAGACGTTAGCCGACCATTTTCATATCAGCTCGTTTTACCTATGCCGTATCTACAAAGAAGTCACCGGTTTCACCGTAATCGAATATGTGAATCAGCTTCGTGTGCAGGATGCGCAGCGGCTGCTAAAGACAACCCGCTTGTCCGTGACCGAGATTACCGAAAGAGTAGGCTTTGACAGCAGCACGCATTTCGGACGTATTTTCAAAGCGCTGTGCGGCATGTCCCCTCTGCAGTATCGCAAATGGAACACACCGCGCGATTAGAGTTATCCGGCGAAAAGGAATATAATAATACAAAATCCAAAGCAAAGGGTGAGTGGAATGTTAGATCCAAGATTAGAACGTTTGGCTGACGTGCTTGTGAATTACTCAACAAAGGTTCAGCCCGGTGAGAATGTGTTGATAGAAGCCTTTGGCATCGATAACGCCCTGGTGCGGGCATTGGTGCAGAAAGTACATAAGGCCGGCGGACGGCCGTACGTTAATCTGCGCGATCATCAAGTGATCCGCGAGCTGCTGCTTGATGCAACCGAAGAGCAAATTACGACATGGGCGGAATATGACGCGAATCAAATGAAGATGATGCAGGCTTACATCGGGGTGCGCGGCGGCTATAACATTTATGAGCTGTCCGACGTGCCGGATGAGCAGATGAAGTTTTACAACAAGCTGTACAACCACAAAGTTCACTCGATGATCCGGGTCAAAAATACGAAATGGGTTGTTCTCCGGTATCCGAACCCGTCGATGGCCCAACTGGCTTCAATGAGCACAGAGGAATTTGAAAAGCTGTATTTTGACGTATGCACGATGGATTATTCCAAAATGAGCGCGGCGATGGACCCGCTGGTCGAACTGATGAACAACACGGACAAGGTTCAGATCAAAGGAAACGGTACCGACCTGACCTTCTCGATCAAGGGTATCCCCGCTATCAAATGCCCGGGAACGATGAACATACCTGACGGAGAGGTGTTCACTGCGCCTGTTAAAGACAGCGTAAACGGGATTATCGCATACAACACACCCAGCCCATACAACGGCTTTGTATATGAAAATGTGACATTGCGGTTTGAAAACGGGCGGATCGTGGAGGCGACTGCGAATAATACGGAACGTCTGAACAAAATTCTGGACACGGACGAGGGCGCCCGTTATGTGGGTGAGTTCGCCATTGGTGTAAATCCTTTTATCAAAGAGCCGATGAAAGATATTCTGTTCGACGAGAAAATTGACGGATCCTTGCATTTCACCCCTGGGCAAGCATATGATGAGGCGTTTAACGGTAACGTATCGAGCATACATTGGGATATGGTGCTCATCCAACGGCCTGAATGGGGCGGCGGTGAAATTTATTTCGACGACAGGTTGATCCGCAAAGACGGCCGCTTTGTCGTGCCGGAGCTGGAGAACCTTAATCCGGATAAGTTGGTCTAGCGGCTAGATATAAAATTGGCATGTATGTTGAAAGACCAGCCTGATCGCACACGTGCGCCAGCTTCGGCGTCGGCTTGGATCTGCTGGTCTTTTTGTTCGGTACTGGCTGCATCCATCACCCGGACGATTGCAAAGTTAATCGCCAGCGAACCCATTACTCCGTTTTCTCGGGAATATGGCCGCCGTTTCTCCTGATCACATGCGCTATTTCATCGTAGTCCTTCTCATGCACCTGCACCGACAGCACATGTTTGCGATCTGTTATGTCGTCTTCCCCGTTATCCATCGCATCTAACGCTGCGATCGGAGCCAAACCTCGTGTTTGCCCGGGCACGTCGGTGGTATCAGTCCCATATCCGGTTCCAGAGGTACCGAGCCCCGCGGCTAGAGGGGACACTATGGCGCCGCGGCGGTCGTATTCCCCCGTACCGGCACTGCCGGTCTCCAAATTATGGACATCATACGTTTGCAGCAGTATTTTTACGGCTTCCGCGTCGTCTTCCGTCCTGAAATACGCTTGAATTGGCACAGTCATCACACATCGCTCCTTTGCTTCTATTCAGATAGGTATACTTCATTTGGTTCCTTATATTTCCTTACCCAAAAAGCCGGTGAGCCTACTCACAAAATGTCGGATTGTTCGATCCCGCAATGTGGCCGGGCCATAACTTTCCAATTTTGCTGCTCTATCCTTACTTTCAGCACGCCTCTTCACTGAATTGTCACCGCATGCCAACAACACGTATCAGATTACGGATTGTTTTTTCGGCCTGCATAATTTATAATCAAGCCTTACGACTATGTTTGGAGTGACATGACTTGGCATATTTCGACATTGATCGGATACATACCTTAGAACATTTTTTTGATGCCGAGCCGCCGGTAATAGATCCTACGCTGCAGCGCATCCTCGATTACTTAAATCCCTGCCCGGCCTTCATCGCCGACCGCTACTGCACTCTGCTCGGCTGGAACAAAGCGGCCGGCCTCATATTGGACCAGATTGGACCGCTCATCCGGGAGGATCGCAACATAGTGTGGTTGTCGCTAATGAAGCAGGAGCTCCGGGAATTGGTCGTCAACTGGGAGGATTTTGCGGGGGACTTTCTGACCATGCTGCGCAATTACCAAGGACAGTATCGCTGGGATCCCTGGTACGATGATTTCATCCGGCACTGTAAGCAGGCGAGCCCGCATTTCAGCCAGCTATGGCATATGGGTGAATCCTCAACCGATCCCAATACAATTCGTGAAGTCAACCACCCGCAAGCGGGGAACATGAGATTCGAGCTTACTTCGTTTCAGGTGTATGCCCAAGCAGATTTGCGCTGCTGTATATACACGCCGATTGAGGACTCCGAAACGGAAACCAAAATCACCAATCTGCTCAGAGTCGTCAACTGAGCGGCTGTAGAAACATGTCGGCTTTTGCGCTTCCCCGGGAAATGAACAAACAGTGCCGAAGGTAACGAAACAGAGAAGCACCTTAACATCCCTGCCAACAGCAGGATGATGAGGTGCTTCTTTAGCATGCATAATTGCCGAAGACCATGTGGTCTAAGCTGCATGGAAATGCGTTTTCACCTGCTCAACCGTTGGCCGCTGCGCCTCCGGTCTCCTCCCGGTTCCACAGATGGCGCAGCTCCTCGCTCGTTTGCAGCAGTGTGTTGAGTGTCCCCTCCGCTTCAATGCAGCCGTCCTTCATCACAATAATGTGATCCGCATGCGCCAACGCGGCTTTGCGGTGAGATATCACCAAACAGGTCGCCTGCCTCGTCTCGTGCAGCCGCTCCCACAGCTTGCTCTCGGTGTCAACGTCGAGAGCGCTGGACAAATCATCGAACACAAGCAGTTCAGCGTTACGCACGAACATGCGGGCCGCTGCCGTCCGCTGTGCTTGACCGCCGGACAGCTTCACCCCGCGCGGTCCGATGATCGTATCCAATCCGTGCTCCAACCGCGCGATGTCGTCTTCTAACACGGCGGCGTGCACGGCCGCGGCGAGCTGCTCCCTGCGTGCGTTGATGCCGAGCAGAATATTGTTCTTTAGCGTATCGCTGTAAAGCCGAGGCACCTGTGGAGTGTACGCGCTCCGCGGCGGCACGAAAAATTCGCCCGGCTGCGCGACACGTTGCCCGTTCCAACGGATCTCTCCGGCTTCCCTTGGAAGAAGCCCGAGCAGTGCACGCACGAGGGTTGTTTTCCCGGACCCTATCCTCCCCGTGATCACGGTAAACGAACCGCGGGGCACGCGGAGGCTGATATTATCTATACCGCGGCCCGTCTGCGGATAATGATATGTGAGGCCCTCCGCCTCCAGCATGTGCAGCTGCTCATCGGAGCGGTGAGCCGTGATGGCACCGTGACCGCGCTGTATTTTATCCGACGATATTTCCCCCGGTGCTTCCTCTACTGCTGCACTCAGATGCAGCGGATGGTATTCCGTTAATTTCTCCGTCTCCGCTCCTTGCAGCAAATCAGCGAGGCGCTGTTTCGACACTGTGCTCTGCTTGAAGCAGGTGAGAAACTTTCCAAAATTTTGGATGAATTGAGTGACGAACGTCAAATAATAGACGAACAAAGCAAAATCCCCTACCGTAAAGCTTCCTTCGCGCATCGAGCCGGCCGCAAGCAGAAGGATAAAACCGGTACCGATGTGGACCGTGTTAGAGAATACGGAATCAAGCGTCTGCGTGAGCAGCTTATCCTTGAGCATCGCTTGTCTCCGGTTATCGTTAAGCCTCCTGAAGCGGCCGATAACCCGCTCCTCGGCGCCCGCCACCTGAATCGATTGTACAGCGCTGAACATCTCACTTATCGCACCTGTCACCTGGCTTGTCGCATGCCGGCTGGCAGCCCGGTATTTTTGCAGCAGCGTAGTCGATATCTGCGCCACCGTAACAACCACCACCAACGGCAAAAATACCCACATCGTCATGGCAGCGTGAATGTCATACAAAATGTAAAAAGCGACCGATGCAAACATAGTCATCCCCAGCGCGTCCACCGACCAGCTGAAAGTCTCCTCGATCTGCTCGACATCGTCGCGAAAATTACTGATCGCCTCACCGGGTGAGCAGGGAATGGCTTTGGCGCCCGGCTCCTTGAGAATATGGCTCAGCATATTGCGGCGCAGCAGGCTGCCGATACGAAACCGGGAATGCACATCGGTCATAAAGCCGAAAATAATCATCATAGCGCGCGCCAGCGTCGCCGCCAAAAGCAGCGCTATCAGCAACCATACATCGAAGCCGTATGCGGCATGGCCGGACAGCGAATCGAAGAATTGTTTCGTTATCCAGCCCGGGGCTATCGGTGCCAGGTAAATCAAAGCCCATGCAGTTGCGTTCAGTATATATAATCCGATACGGTAACGAGTCAGCTTCATGAGAAAAGCGAATGTGCTCATACCAAAACCTCCTCCATCCCGACCTGCAGCATTTGATTATAGCGGGAGCGCGTGTCGGCCGCCAACCGGACTCTGTCGCCAAGCTCGATAATCCGCCCTTCCTCCAAAATAAGAATTTCGTCGGCACGCTGAATGGTAGCCAGCCGATGGGCGATCACAATACAGGTGCGGCCAACCAGCAGCCGGCTGATTGCATGTTCCAGCTTCTGCTCCGTGGCAGGGTCCAGCCTGGATGATGCTTCATCCAAAATAATCAACCCGGGGTCCGATAAAAACACACGAGCAAACGAGATCAGCTGGGCTTCACCGGCCGACAACCCGCCGCCGTTGGATTCCAGCGGAGTGTCGAGACCTTTGGGCAGCGACTGGTACCACTGTCCGAGACCGAGTCCCTCCAGCACGGCGATAATACGCTGATCATCTATGTCATCTTGGAAAAAAGTCAGGTTGTCGCGGACCGTGCCTTGGAAAATTTCAATGTTTTGAGTCACAAATCCAACCCGGCTTCGCAGCTCTGGCAGAGTCGTGTCACGTACATCTATCCCATCCAACCGGATGGCGCCGGAGCGAGGATCGTAAAATCTAAGCAGCATACGTGCCAGCGTGGTTTTGCCGCTGCCCGTGCGGCCCAGCAGCCCAAGCACTTTTCCGCGTTGCAGATGGAAGTGGATATGATTTAACGTAGTTAAATCATCGTCATAGCCGAAGCTGACATCGTCAAACGTTACGGCCAGCGGTCCGCTCGGCAGGGGCACCCCTACTCCGTCGCGAATGGCCGATTGTGTTTGCAGAAGCTCACGCACCCGGACGATGCTGGCGTCAGCTTTTTGCAGATCTTCCATTTGCGTGCGGATTTGTTCTATGGGTTTGGCCATCAGCTCAGAGTAATAGAAGATCATGTAAACCGTTCCAAGCGAGATCGAACCAAGCTTCCACAAATAAGCCGTCACCGCAAAGGCGACCGCATTGCCTATGGCAAACACCAGTAATGTAGTAATCCACATCGAAGCCCAGCCGAGAAAAGCCTTAACGCGCAGAGGGAGCCATTCCCTTAGAAGTGAATGAAATCGCTGCATAACGAAGCCCGTCGCCCCGTTAGCCCTCGTATCCTCGGTACCCTCGAGATGTTCACCCAGGAAGCCGTAAAACCGCGAGCTCATCGCCCGCAAGTTACCCCAGTGGGGCACGGCGAAGCGGCGAATATATTGGATCGCATAAATGGCAAAGACGATGAAGCCCGTCATGCTAAGCCCCACCGCCCATCCTTCCCGGAACAGCAGCACAAGCATACCGGCTACTAATAAAAGATTACTAAGCAGGGAAACGGCAAAATTCGAAAAGAAGTTCGCCAGATTGTTGATGTCCCCGTCGACACGTTCGATAATTGCTCCCGACGTGTGCGATTTATGAAACGACATATCCAGTTTCATACAGTGCTCCGCAACGTCGCCGCGCAGTTTGTTAGTGGCGATCCAGCCGACGTTCTCACCGATATATGCGGCTGCGACCGTCAGTCCCTGATGCACCAGCGAGACCACAATGAACAGTACGGCAGCGTACACTAATGGAGTCGTGCTTTCCTGCGTTTTAGCCGTGTCGATAAAGTATCTTATAATTTGCGGGTTAATGAGCTGCATGATAATGCCCGAGATTAATAGGACAGATAACCATATGATGCTTTTGCGCTGCGGCTTGAGATAGCTTCGCAGCAGCCCGGCGTATTCTTTGAGCGGTATTTTCCGGTTCAATTCCCTCACTCCCCTTGTATTCTCTCTATAAGCCCGTAATTCGCTGTGTGAAACGACCGAATTGCGTTTGGTTGTAACTTTAGTGGATGGCTGCAAAGGCGTCAACGGCTTTTTTACTGCAGCTGTTGCTCCAAGCCCGCTCCCTCTCGCTGCGTTTTTCTTATGTCAGCCCGTGCGGCGCCATGCTATAATGGCCATAGTTTCCTCAGAATAGGAGTTTCACAGATGCGTGTGAACAAACTAGTTTTACGGCGCTTGGCCGGACTTCTGTTGGCCGTGCTCATGCTCCCGCTGCTGCGATCTGCCGGACCGGGCAGCGACACAAGCGTTATACCTATAATGGCACCGACTCTTGAATGGACTGAGGAGGAACTGCGGCGCGATCCGAATGTGATCGTCGTGCTGAGCGAGGCGTTCTGGGACCCGACCCAAATCGCAGGCCTGCAATTCAGCCGTGACCCCATCCCGGTGTATCATGCTCTGCAGAAGGTATACACCAGCGGCACAATGCTTTCTCCGCAGTATGGCGGGGGCACGGCCAATGTTGAATTTGAGGTGCTAACCGGCAACTCAATGCGCTTTTTGCCCGAGGATGACATTGCTTATGAAACCGCTGTTAAACATAACGTCGATTCACTTGCGGGCATATTGGGGCGGCAGGGGTACACGTCAACGGCGATTACTCCGTTTCATAACTGGTATTTTGACAGCACGAACGTGTATCGCCGTTTTGGCTTTTCCCGATATATCAGTTTGGAGTTTTTCAACCCCGATGAATATGTGGGGCCATACATCGGCGATCATGCCGTAGCCAGAAGAATTATCGAGGAAACAAGGCGCAGCGGCGGTTCGGATTTTATATTTGCTAACACCATGGAGAACCATTATCATTACTGGCCTAATAAATTTAAAAATAACACGGTACAGATCAAAGGGAAAGTGCCCGGTGCAGCCCTCGCAATACTGGAGACCTATGCCCAGGGGGCTAGCGGCGCGGACGCCATGCTTCAGCAGCTGGTTGAGCATTACAGCAGGTTGAAAGAGCCGACAATCCTTGTGTTTTTCGGAGACCATCTCCCGCAATTAGAGAAAGATTATTACGTTTATCGTGAAACCAAGTACATTGAAAGCGAGAACGATCCGGACTTCCTGCCGAAAATGTACAACGTTCCCGTGCTTATCTGGAACAATTACATGACTGGGCCCAAGGACAATTTATACATAAGCCCATCTTTTTTGAGTCCTTATATTCTGCAACTCGCTAAGAAACCAGGCAGCGCCTATACGGATTACTTAGCAGACTTGTCCCAGCGAACGCCCGTTATACCGCCGAGAAAGTATTACGAAGCAATGCAAATCAATCCAGCGGAGCTGGCGCCTTACGAAGCGTGGCAGCGGAGCATTTTGACCGGTGCAGGCGCGGATTCCGGTGCCGGTTCCAGTGGGGTTCCAGGCGGAGTGCCTGACAGCGGTTCCCCGGACGTATCCGGTTCCGTGTATGAAAAGGTGTATCGCCCGCATGCCCCTGCCGAAGTAGGGACCGGTCTCAAACACCAAACCGGCGGACGCACAGGTGCCTCCGAGTCTTCGACTGTGACTCATGCTTCGGCGAATTTCATTCTTGGTTACGGCGAGCCTGTCATCGAATCGGTCTCCCCTTCCCCACTCGATATCGGTGAGTCAGCGGCAGCCACCATTACGGTAACAGGCGGACGTTTCGGGATGGGCAGCGTTGTATGCGTGAATGGTAAAGAGCTGGAAACCACGTGGCACAGCGAGGAAACCATCTCGGCTGTACTGCCGAAGGAGCTGCAAAGCAATCCGGAACAGCTCGGAGTGGAAGTTCGGGTTATAGATGAAAAAGGCACAATTCTGGCTAGATCCAAGACTTTCCTCCTGTCGATGGCCCAGAGATAACGGCAGGCCTGAGACGGAGTTGTGAGCCAGCCGCCGCGCTCATCTGCCGCGCTCGACAGTGCGCAGCGGGAGCTCGGCCGCCCGATGTGTTCGGTCGGGGCCGCGCGGGCACGGCATGCTTATGGCGACACAAACAGCCGCACGGGGCCCGGCATGCTTGTGGTGACACGAGAAGCCCACGGGGCACGGCATGCTTGTGGTGACACGAGCAGCCCACGGGGCACGGTATGCTCGTTCGGCCGGTAGCCATTGCGCGTACGACAGCTCGATGCGGCGGTTACCGCGCGCGACAGCACACCCCCCATAGTGCTCGGCTTGTCACCGCGCGCACCGTCCGGGCACTGTCCGGGCGTTGTACGCCCAGCGTGCCGCGGCGGTGCCGGGCAAGTGCAAAACGACCTAGTCATGGGACCAGGTCGTAGTTCTTTTCTTACACTTGCTGTGTTAGTCCGCCGACGTCAGCGCAGAACGCTCTCTAGGCCTGCCAGTACAAGCCCGATCAAAAACCCGCAAACAGCCCCGTTCACACGAATCCACTGCAGATCGCTTCCAATCTTATCCTCCATCAATTCAATGAGCGTTTCATCGTCGAAACGGTCGATGTTCTCCTTAATCAACACGCCGATTCTATGATGGTTGGCTTCGATCAACCGGGCAATTTGCTCCTTCAAACCAGTCTCCAATCGTTTGAGCAGCTCAGGATCATTCTCGAGTCGTTGGATCAGCCGTTGTACGAACGGCACCACGTGCGTGTCCACAAACAGCGGCTGACCTACACTCTTCACCGCCTGCTCTTGCAGCCGCACAAGTAAATCCATTATTTTGCCCCTCAGCTGCATTTCCTCTGCCAGTTGTGCCTTCAAGCCTTCCAATTCAGCCGCGATGCCGCTTCGGTGTTCAGGCTCGTTCAACCAGCCGCGCAGCGACTCGAGCACTGCTTGGCGATTCGGGTTCTCCCGGTCACGCATGCCGGCAATTCCGCTCAGAATAAACTGTTGAATGAGTTGGCCAAGCTTTTCTTCGTTAAAGAATCCCACAAAGGCATTCATCGCAAACTGCATGAGCCCGTTCGTTTTCATATGCGTAAGTGCTTGCGCTGCCATCGCACCCATACGATCACGGATTTCAGTCTTACTCACAAGCCTCTCCGCCATATCCAGCGCAAAATCAAAGGTTTTCTCGTCGTAGCCCTTGGCGTACGCCTGTGCCAACCCCTTTTCCAACAGCTGGCGCATATCCAACTCACGGATCAGACGGGCCGCTTCCTTTTCGGCATAATCCGCTAGCTTATCCAGCGGCAGCTGCCGAATGATAAACTCGCACGCTTTTGCAATAGCCGCCTTAGTGCTGTCAACCGTTAGCTGCTCCTGGACAGCGCTCAGCAGCCGCGGCAGTAGAGGAATCTCAGCGAGCTTGTTAGTGATACTTTGCTTGCTCAATAAGTCATTTTGTATCGTAGAAATAAATGCCTTGGCCACCTTGTCCCTGTTGTTAGGCAGTAGAGCCGTATGCGGAATCGGAATGCCCAGAGGGTGCCGAAACAGCGCTGTGACGGCAAACCAATCCGCCAGCCCGCCCACAAGCCCGGCCTCGAAGCCGGTCTGCAAAAAGCGCACCCATGGCGGCCCTTCTATCAGTAAAGTCCCTATAAATCCAGCCGCCATCACAGCAAGCGAGATGGTTGCGGTATGTTTGGAATTTCGCACTATGTTAGTCTCCTCTGCATCAAGCTTGTTATAGATTGTATCTAATTATATATAATACAACAAATTCGGACATAAAACCCACGCCCCGTGTTTTGGCGCCTCAGATCAACACGCCAGCGGACACAGGGCACACAATGCTAGTCATAACACAAAAACATCCAGTTTTCTGACTGACCTGCAAATGCGAAAAAACGTCCCGCCCCTGGCAAGAGAGGTCGGAACGCCTGAATGATGCTGCGAAATCTTGGCACGACTGATATCATGCGGCATTTGTGACTGCCAATCTGCCCGTCCCATACGTTTTGCCCAAACGCTGCCCGTACAACGAGGCGATAATCTGTTGAAAGAGCATACCAGCAATGACCGGAAGAGCCACCGGGGGTGGGAAAAAGCTGACTGCTAGCACAGCGCCCGCACTTAAATTCCGCATGCCGGAATTGAACGTCAGCGCTACGGTAACCTCAGGCTGCCACTTTAGCGCAACCGATGCCGCCCACCCGGCCAGGTAGCCTATAGGGGCACACACTAGAGCAAGCAGCATGATGGCAATCAGCTTCGTATTCATCTCGCTCAAAAATGGCGCAACGACCGCACTGTTCAACGCGACCACTATGAATAAGCCGATTTTCGAAAAGGGAGCCAACCTCGGTCCCCATACCACTTTGATGTTTCCCTTGGTCCATTGATTCATGGCCATGCCAAGCAATGACGGCACAACGACCATAAACAGCAGTCCTTGCATGATGTGCCATACGTCCATCTGCACCTTAGCTCCGACCAGAACGGAAAGACTGAAAGGTACCACGAGAGGAGATAACAGCGTGTCCAACAAAATCAGAGCTAACGTTAGCGCCATATTACCTTTGTATAAGGTCACCCAAAGCAAGCTGATCACGCCCGTAGGGATCACGAACAGCAGCACAAATCCGGTCTGGGTCAAATCATCACCGGGAAAAAAGATGGTACCGGCAGCCCATCCAAACAACGGCATAAACAGATGAAGAATGACGAAGTTGACTATGATCGGCATCGGATGCATCAGCACTTTGCCCAAATCCTTAAAACTTGAACCTAAGCTTCCCGCGAAGGACATACCTGCGAAAATCCAAGCAGCTAAAAAACTATATGAGTGCAGGTGTGCGGAGAACAGCAAGCCGAGTATGACCCCGCTTGGCGTAAGCAACGGCATAAACTTTTCTAATGCTTTGTTAAGCATGTTTATCATTGGAAACCCTCATTTGCGCTCGAATTATGACGTTTGGCCGATCTAGTAAACTATGACCGGCATGACCTATTCTAGCACAAAATGGTATTATGAAAACGATCAATATTGCTGAAAGTGCGCCAGACTTTGCCGATCTTGCCGAGGCGGTCGGCCGTCCCAAGGGTGATAGGACTGGCGTGTGCGACAAGTTGACGTCCCGTGGGGCCGGTCGAGGAATGATCCAATGCGGCCGTTATACGCTGCTTCGGCGAGGCACACGGCCAAAAAGAAAGCCGCCCGATAGACGGACGGCACAAATAATGATCGAGAAGATACGAAAGGGAGGATTGTTGGGAGTATAATCAGTAACGCTATAGCACTGCCTGGGCCAGTGCGATAAACGATGACCGCACTTTAATTTACAGTGTCTTTTTTATGCTGGACGAATTGGCGCAGCTGGTCTGTCATACCGTCCTTTAATTTTTGTATAAGCTGGTCTTCGCTAATGCCTTGCTCTTGGGCGAGCTCGGATAGGCTCTTACCCGCCTGCAGTCCTGATTTCAGCTGGTCCTCAGAGATGCCAATCGCCTCAGCTAATGCCTCAGGTTTTGCGGCATGAGCCAAACCGCGTTTCTCCAGGTGAAACTCCTTAGTATTCGCTTGATTGATTCTTTCTTGCAAATGCTCAGAGATCTTCGATTTAATCCGCTCCGCCTGCTCTTCAGTCAAGCGACCCGCACTAACCGCTGCCGTCAGCTTTTGACTATGACGGTCGGTCAGCTTCTGTAAATAATCGGCCTCGCTTAAGCCATGGCCCTGAGCGATTTGTGCAAATGTGTTGCCCTGCTTCAACGATTCCTTCACAGCCTCTGGTGTTACGCCAAGAATCTCAGCCGTATCATGGCCGAGGGTTACCTCATGCTTAGCAAAGCCTTGGTGCATGTGCTTCCTATCGACGTTAAACACTTTGCCCCAACCGGTACCATGCACTTGTTTGCGAATTCGGTCTTCCATGCCCGAGCTGATTTTATCCGCCTTTTCCTGGGTCAGTTTACCGGAGCTCACCGCCGCGGCTAGCGCTTCTTTTTCGGCATCGATCAGCTTTTGCATCAGCGTGTCCTCGTTTATGCCTTTGTCCTGCGCGATTTGCAGCAAGCTCTTACCTTGCTTGAGAGCTTCCTTCACCACGTCTTGCTCCACGCCGAGAATGGTCGCGGTCTGCGCCACTACATTGTTGACCTTGTGGTGCCAGTCAGCTCTTCCGTCTATGTGCGATGACTCAGCGCGCTGCTCTGTGCCTGTCGGCCGCACTTCGTCACCCGACGCGTTGTCGGCAGCTTGGGCCTGCGTCATCACACCGGCAGTGCCCAATAGGAAGCTCGCGGCGATCGCACTGGCTAATAATTTTTTCTCGATTGCTTTCATGTTCTTTCCACCTCTATGTGTTGGATTGGCTTAGCAAGGCAAGTGTAAACCGCCAACCTTAAGAAGAGATGAGTCCCAGTTAAAAGCACCATGAAAAATTACATGGATTTTCCCTTACTGCCAGAAATATTCGTCCTCATCTGCCAGAACGTATTTTTTTCCTGGATTGCGCTTTGTTGACTGCATCGGCAGCAAATGCTTGTAGAATTTATGGTTTTGGGGGCTGGTGCGACAACCGGTTTACGGGTAAAATGGTGTGAACATGACATGATAATCTCAGCAGTTCATTGTTGCGATGTTATGAATTTGTCATAGATTTTTAATGTTATTTTAATAATCGTAATATAAACTATTTAACATATCCAATTATTAGGTGGGTGAAGAGAATGAAGTTGTTTATAACTGTTCACAACAAGACCGTACCTGTATATTCAGACGAAAAAAATAAAAAGAAATTGAATCTACTAACTTCAGCATTGGAAGCGAAGCTCGTAAAAGGAAGAAAAGCCATCAAGAAATGTCTGGCATCACTAATCAGCATCGAGATCGTCGGTTGTGAGGCGATTCTGCATTCTTATAACGAAAAAGATACGCTTGCCTTGTCTCTCTATTAAGAGAGATTTTTTTTTGCGTATTTTATGTCTTGCGCGATAAGCTACAATCATAGAATCGATTCGGAAATCGGGCGTAGATTACGATACAATTTATGTGCTATGGAGTGAGCCAATGAATAAATTACCAATAGAAGCCGTTTTACCGGACCTGCTCCGAGTGCTTCGCAGCTGGCCAAACGCAGTGCTTGTAGCCCCGCCGGGCGCGGGAAAAACAACACGGATTCCGCTCGCGCTGTTAGATGACTCCGTGTCGGCCGGGGGCCGCATTCTCATGCTTGAGCCGCGGCGGTTGGCTGCGCGTTCAGCAGCGCGCTTCATGGCCGCAGCGCTGGGCGAACAAGTCGGTGAAACCGTCGGTTACCGCGTCAGGATGGACAGCAGGGTCGGCCCGGCCACCAGGATCGAGGTGGTCACAGAAGGAGTGCTCACCCGAATGCTGCAGCACGATCCTTCGCTTGAGCAGGTCAGCGTGGTCATATTCGATGAATTTCACGAACGCAGCCTGCACGCGGATCTGGGGCTTGCGCTATGTCTGCAATCACAAGCACTGCTGCGGGACGACCTGCGTATCCTTGTCATGTCGGCGACGCTCGATGCGGAGCCAATAGCAGCGCTGATGGGCGATGCGCCGATCGTCCGAAGCGAGGGCCGCAGCTTCCCGGTAGACACCGTCTATCTAGACCGGCGCGTGGACGGGCCCATTGAGCATTCGGCAGCTCGCTGCGTTGAGGAAGCGCTGGCTGCAAATGCCAACGGCGACCTGTTGGTATTCCTGCCGGGGGCGCCGGAGATTCGACGGACTGAGCATCTTCTGCGTGCGATGCAGCTTGGAAGCGGCGTACGGATTGCACCCCTCCACGGCAGCCTTCCGCAAGCGTCGCAAGATGCGGCTATCGCGGCCAGCCCGGAAGGGGTGCGCAAGATCGTCCTCGCAACCTCCATCGCGGAGTCCAGCCTGACTGTGGAGGGCGTACGGATCGTGGTCGACAGCGGGTTGATGCGGGTGCCGCGGTTTTCACCGCGAACCGGCATGACCCGATTGGAGACAGTCGCGGTATCGCGCGCCTCGGCGGATCAGCGGCGCGGCCGTGCCGGCCGGCTCGCACCAGGCGTATGCTACCGGCTGTGGACCGCGCACGACGACCGGCGATTGGCCCCATCCGGCACGCCCGAGATGCTGGATGCGGACCTCGCGCCGCTTGCGCTTGAGCTCGCCGCCTGGGGCGCAGCCGATCCGGACGAGCTCGCGTGGCTGGACCCGCCGCCGGCGGCTGCCTATGCGCAGGCCCGCGAGCTGCTCGGCCGTCTCGGCGCGCTCGGTACGGATGGCGCAATTACCGCGGAAGGCCGGCGAATGGCTGACCTTGGCCTGCATCCACGGCTGGCGCACATGCTGCTGCAAGCCTGCGCGCTGAGCCCGGAGCTAGGAGCGCTGGCCTGCGAGCTGGCCGCGTTGTTAAACGAGCGGGACATCTTCCGCGTAGGTGCGGAGGCGGATCTTCGGCGGCGGTTAGAAGTGCTGCGGAGCATTGCAGGTGCGAAGTCAGGGGAGCACGCAGAGCCAGTGGGAGCACAGGTGGACATCAGCGTGTGCAGGCGAATTATCTCGCAGGCAGACCAATGGAAACACGCGCTCCATGTGCCGACGAATATGTCAAATGACGTCGACAAGTGCGGCCTACTGCTCGCCTTCGCCTACCCCGATCGGATCGGACAACGCCGGTCTGACGGGCGTTTTTTGCTGAGCGGCGGGCGGGGCGCCGTGCTGCCACGTCAGCAGCAGCTCAGCTTTGCACCATTTTTAGTGGCCGCCGAGTTGGACGATACGGGTACCGAGAGCCGTATTTATCTCGCCGCGCCTGTGGAGCGCGAGGAGCTCGAGCGCCACTTTGAGCGGCAAGTACAAACTCAGCGCATCATCTCTTGGGATCGCACGGCGCAGGCGGTCCGGGGACGCAGCCAGATCCATCTTGGCGCTCTGCTGCTGCAGGAAGTACCTCTCCCGGCGCCGGCTGCCGAAGAGACTCTCACGGCGCTTCTCGACGGGATCGCAGCGGAAGGACTGGCGCTGCTCCCGTGGAACAAGGCGGCACTGCAGTACCGGGAGCGGCTGCGTTTTATGCATCTGCATGACAGCCGCTGGCCGGATGTGTCCGATGAGGCTCTGTTTGCCTCCCTCGAAGATTGGCTCGGGCCTCATGCCTATGGCATGAAGAGCAGAAGCGATCTGCAGCGGCTGTCCATGGTCGAAGTACTGCAGTCGGCGCTCACATGGGAACAGCGCCGCACATTGGATGACCACGCTCCAACACACATTGTCGTCCCTAGCGGCTCGCGTATCCCGGTCGACTACATCGAGCCTGCCGCTCCGGCTCTCCACGTTCGGCTGCAGGAAATGTTCGGCCTGCAGGAAACTCCCAGAATTGCCGGAGGCAAGGTTGCGCTTACGCTGCATCTGCTCTCGCCAGCCCAACGTCCTGTACAGGTGACACGCGACTTGGCGAGTTTTTGGCGGAATACTTATTTTGAAGTGAAAAAAGATTTAAAAGGCCGTTATCCCAAGCACTACTGGCCTGAAGACCCGCTAACTGCCGCACCGACCAATCGTGCGCGGCCCCGCACTTAGAACTGCTTTGACCAATGCAGCTTCCTCTTCCGTTTGAGGACAGCTGCATTTTTTTCCAATAACCGTCCATTTCTGCAGGGACTTGCTCGCTCGGTCGCGTTCTGTTTCTGTCCTGTCTCCCCTCGTCAACCATTGTATCTCCTCGGTCCTGAGGCCGTCACATGCCACCGCCGGTGCTACGGCAAACTGGCAAGCACTCTGTGAATATTTACCTATAAAATCCAGAATTTTGGATGGAATCAGAAGAATACAGCTGTCAGAACTGGAAATTAGGCCCAATATTTCGTGCGCTGGAACCATTGTAATACAAAACCCTTTTTCTATAATAAGAACGACGTACATTAAAAAAAGGGATGGGGAAAAAAATTGAAGAAAAAGAAATTGTTCTGGCCTATCATGCTATCGGCGGCGCTGCTTCTTACTGCATGCGGTAAAGATCAGCCGGCTGCAGCCCCGCCAAGCGACAGCAGTCCTAAAACGAACACAGAAGAAGCCGCAGCGCCGAATACAGAGAAACCGGCCAGCCCAACACCTGAACCTGCGTCGGCGCAGGGACCGTCTGAGGGCGTGGGCGAGTTAATGAATCCAACCATCGCTGAAGAATCTGAAGGTGATGTTCAGGTGGTCTTCACGAACAAGGACCCGCAGTACAGCCATGATATGAACGGCTTCAAGGTGACCGTACATGAGTATCAGATCGTAAAGTGACCGGCATGAGCAAGTCCTTTGCGATTCCGTTTGACGATCAGACAGACGGCTATGTCGTAACCGCCAAGGTAACCCTGGATAACGCCACCGGCAAGCCTATGTACTACACGAACAATTATCGGATCCAATTAAGCAATGCCACGGATTACATCCCTTCGGACAGCAACAAAACGTTCGTGAAAAAAGAAGATCAAGTCAAATCCAAACAGGAAACTGAAGCGTCCAAGTATTCGGCAGAAGAGAAAGTTACGGGCCTCGTCACATTCACATTGACCAACCAGGAATTCGATGCTTTAAAATCGGTGAAGCCCAAATTTATCATCGAAGGCGGCGCTGCCGATAACAAAGAATTTAAAGGAACGTTCAGAGGCAATGCTTCCTTTGATTTCATATACAGTGCCGAGCAGCAGCAGCAGGTCGCCAGTCAGCCGCAATTTTACCCGGACCGGCTCACCGTCGATAACTTGGCCGATAAAAAAATGATTTTTGACAAAACCGGCATCAATGAAACGAAACAGCTGGGCGACGTGAAAGTGACGTTGGACGGCGTTCAGTACACTGAAATCATACCGACCGAGGCAAACAAAGAGCGGTATCGCAACTTTGGGGACAGCGGAATTGTGGCGTTGACGGTCAAGCTGAAGCTCGACAACCAGTCATCACAGGATATCAGTATATACAATATCGGTTCCAAGCTGCGTATCGATGAAAACCGTGGCACCGTACTATCTGAAGGAATGGCTGAGCCACGCGAACCGCAAGACATAAAAGCCGGCGCACAAGGCGAGAAATATCACGTGTTTATGTTCCGAAAAGATGAGTTCGAAATATTCAAAAAGTTCGATTTGGAATTCGGGCCGTTCTATGGTGCCGACGGCAAAGGATTGTTCAAAGATGAGACAGTTACGTTCGCTCTGCCAAGATCGTAACGTATCCGCTATTTACAGCTGCGCGAGATGCTTATAATAGACCTACGGACCGCTGCCCTATATGGGGCATCGCATCGGTTTTCTGTTTGTTAGCGGATCCAGCGTACATGCTACGAATGTTTTTGACTGCGATGCCGGCATACATCTGAGGTTCATCCCATTTGAGGGCGGTTAATATTTACTAATCTGTTCATTTGGGAGGACGATGATATGCCTAAAACGCTGTACTACGTTTCCGTCGCCAACGGCTTGATTCAAGATGAGACCACCATGAACGATGCTTTACAGGACGATTATGAATTCCGAATCCGGGCGAACGACGAGGAAATCCGCGAGCTCCGCGAGCTGATGCAAAAAGTGCTGGATGACGAAGAGAACACACACATTCGCGCACCGATTCCTTATAAGTCAGCAGAGCACGACAAAGCGACGGAAGACTTCAACAGTGACATGCTGAACATGTATAACATGATCTATCAGCTGGGTGACGATAAGGCCAAGCGGCACATTGAACAGACGGGGATTCTCGGACGGTTATTAAACCCCGATTATCATGATGCCGGCTATGGTACCAGAAAAGACAACGGCACGGTAATCTAACCAGGCAGAGGCCGTAACCTGCGACTTCTCACGGATAGCGACATGAACTAGCCCGGCGCCTATGTCCCGATACATGCTAACTCCGTTACTCTGCTACCGACATCATCCTAACTGCGATCCACCAGCGTGCCAACCACGGCACCTCCAGTTAGGCAAATCTGGGCCGCATCGATCCAAAGTAAAACAACAACCTCCGAGCGCAATTGGTGAATCCATTCAAGTGAATCCAGTCAATGCGCCCGGAGGTTTCGCTGTGCTCCACGGCTGTTGCTTAGGCAGAATTACGATAAGGCCAGTCCAGGCTCAGACTCTTCTATATTTGGCGATTTCCTGCTCATACAAGACCTTCTCTCGTGTTAAAGGGGTTTGCAAACTTACTTTGGCCATGGCCCTGACACCTCCCTTTCAAGTGTGAACTGTCAAATCACCTTACATGTTTTGCGCGCTGCATGACATTGAATGTTGACCGCGACAGGAAGAGCTGTGATATGACAGCCGTATGTTTCAACCGCGACCCATATCGCCGTATTAGTTCCTCCCAGGCCTTGCGGGCCGATGCCTACGCCGACGACAAGCGGTGGACAGGCTCTCCCGCCGGCAGCGATAATCGTATCGAGCACGAATTTTTTCACTCCGGCGACGCCTTCTCCCGGCAGCAAAAATTTCATAGCGCTCATGTTCTCGCTGCCGCCGCCTTTTGGCAGTACTGTGAGCTTCATTTGCTCGCCCGGCACTATTCTCGTGTGAATCACACCCGGCGTGTTATCGTTTGTATTTTTACGCAGCAGGGGGTCCGACACAATCGAATTGCGGAGATACCCTTCCTTGTAGCCTTTCCGGATGCTTTCATGTATGGCGCTGGTGAAATCGCCTCCCTGAATATGTACATCTTGTCCGACATCGGCGTACACCACAGTCAGCCCGGCATCGTGGCAATAAGGCCTGTCCTCCTCAGCGGCTAATTGAGCATTTTTCAATCAGCTGCTCCAGAATATTTTTGCCCGCTTCCATCCCTTCACCCGGAATAATATCATTAGCACTTTGTATGCGCATACACAAAGGGAGATCTGATGGCATTCCCGAGGCTAATTCTTTTCTATCATACCACCCTGGCCTGCTGAACAGATTCACCTCAAATGATAAAAATTTTCTGTCATTGCACAAGATATCGTTTTTCACCCATGGGTATGGGTATCTGATCAAGGTGAGATAAAAAAAAGGATGCCGGCTATCCGGAATCCTTGTACAAAATCATTATGCTGATCTGGTCGCGCCGGCGCCGACAATGCGTGCCATTGGAAAAACCTGACGTATCGGCAAGACGATTAACGCACCAAGCACAGCCTTCGCCGCGTCACCCGGAAGAAAAGGGTAACAGCCCTGTACCATTGCCTTTTGCATGGAATAACCTGCTACATGTGCCAGCCACGGAACTGCCGTTATGTACAGGAGCAGGGAACCAAACAGTTCCATCGCAACGAACATGGCAACAAAAGCGGCCGTGCCCCGACCCTTGATCCGCTTGGCGGCCAGCCCGATCAGCAGCGCAGCGAACGGATAAGCCCACAGAAAGCCTCCGGTTGGCCCCAAAATCAAGTCAATTCCCCCGCTGCCATGGATGAGAGGAATCCCGAGTGCCGTCAGCACTATCACCAGAGCCATGCTGAAGAAGCCGTACAATGGACCCAGTATGGCTCCGGCAAGCATAACTACAAAGTTTTGCATCGAAATCGGCACCGGTGAAATGCCAAGATTGATGTTGAAATAGCTCGACGCGGCGAGCAGCGCAGCGAATAGCGCACTGAACACAACGCCGCGCAGATGAAGATCGATTTTCATTGCAAATTCTCCTTTTATTTGTTAACCTATTATTGCCAACCAAGGTTGACAATTGCTATTCTAGCACAAACAATAGGCATAGAAAAGAGTATGATTGCAGTGAATTTTCATCCTCAAACATTGATAGAGTTAGAACATGTCTCATTCGCTTACCCATCCGGCGGGGGCGATACAGATGTTGTGACCGATATTAATCTCTCAATACAGCGCGGTGAATGGGTTACTATAGTGGGCTCGAACGGAAGCGGTAAAAGCACGCTGGCCAAATTAATCGCCAAGCTGTTCACTGCCACTCGCGGCGCCGTCAGTTATCATATGCAGGAGCGGCCGCCTATCCAGCTGATTTTTCAAAACCCGGATGCACAAATCATCGGTGAAACTGTCTATGAGGATCTCTGCTTCGGCATGGAAAATTACGGGATTTCGAGGGAAATAATGAGAGAAAGAGCATTAGAAGCTTTGTCCAAAGTGGGATTAGCAGCTCACGCGGACGCCCCGGTCTCCCAGCTGTCGGGCGGACAAAAGCAGCTGCTTTGCATCGCCGCCTGTCTTGTACTCCAACCGGCGGTAGTTCTCTTTGACGAGGCCACTTCGATGTTGGACCCTCTAGCACGCACCAAGATCGCCGCGGTGGCTCAGCAGCTGCATCGTGAAGGAAAAACGGTCATCTGGATCACCCAGTGGCTCGATGAGCTGGCGTATGCCGATCGTGTCGTCGCCCTACATAACGGCGGAATTGTGTTTGACGGGTCGACAAAGGAGTTCTTCTACGGAAGTATTAGCGACAGTGATTGGGCTGAACGGACAGATAGATCGTATGCGGGCGGCCTAGACATAGCCGCTGCCGAGACATCATCGCCCAATGATTCAACAGAATTTCATCATCTTCCAAGGGATGGGTGGTCGAGCTGCTGTGAGCGCCTTGGTTTTGTTCCGCCCTATTCGGTGCAGACCGCGCGTGCTCTGCTCCAACAAGGCTTTCAGCTCGATCCGCTGCCGGTGTCCACGACCCAGCTGGGACAGGCGGTGAGAGCGTTATGACGCTCACTGTCAGCCAGTTAACCGTATACCCCGCGAACCGGTCAGACGTTCCTATTTTATCTGACATCAGCATTGTCTGTGCCCCCGGAACTCTTACGCTGGTGGTGGGCCAAACGGGCTCAGGCAAGTCGACGCTGCTGCATTCGATAGCCGGTCTCATCCCACTTCATTCCGGCACCGTTCAATACGGGAGTGAAAGTTTGTGGAAGGGCAAGCACGTCAACGATGCGGTAAAATTTAAATCCGGCCTGCTGTTTCAATATCCTGAACGACAGTTGTTCGCCGAGAGCATCCGTAAGGAGTTTGCCTACTCTCTGCGGCCGCTGCGCTTGACGAAGCAGGAGCAGCAGGCACGCATTCGCGAGGTCATGCATGAAATGCGTCTGCCTGAACGGCTGCTTGACTCTTCGTTTTTCGCTTTGTCAGACGGACAAAAGCGGAAAGTTGCAACCGCCACAACCCTTGCCGTGAAACCGGACTGGCTGCTGCTGGATGAACCTACGGCGGGGATTGATCCACGCAGCATCCCTCTGCTGCTTACGATGCTCGAGTCCCGCAAAGGCGGCAGTGACGGGGGCGTGATCGTGGTGAGTCACGATCTTGACACGTTTCTCCCGATAGCGGACCGGGTGCTCGTGCTGGCGAAAGGGAAACTCGCCGCAGATGTATCACCGGAGCAGCTGTGTGCCAATCCGGACATACTGCTTCAGGCGAACGTTGGCCTGCCGTCTGCGGTAAAGTTAGCGCAAGAGCTTCGGGAGCATGAGGTGTTTCTCCAGTCTGCGTGTGTGTCTCCGCAAGCCGCGGCTGATGAGATCATCAGGCAAATTCAAGCATCGACGATGACCGTAGGCATCGCGACTGCCACAGCCGACGTGTCTGCCGGCAATACAGCTCACTTAGCTAAGACGTCAGCCGTCACTGTCACGGCTGCCAGCGCTGCTCACTGCGCCCACTATGCAGCGTCCGGTGGCGCGGCTTCCACTACAGCTCACACTGCCACGTGTACACCTCTCGATGGCACTGGCGCCGGCGCTGCTGCCTCCGCCGGGACTGCAACCGCCGCTGGCACGGCGAACGCAGTCGATACGGGTACAGCCCGCGAGATTGGCGCTGCGAGATCTGTGCCGGACGGCGAGGCCCCGGCATTGCCACAATCCGCCGGCACAACACTTGCCAACGCAGCGGGCAGCAGCGCACAACGGCTGCATCCGATCACCAAATGGCTTCTATACATGATGCTTTCGGCAGGCATTTTGCTGCAGCACTCTTGGGCTGGTGTCGGCGCTGCTGCAGTTATTACCTTGGTGTGCCTTATACTGTCACGAGAGTCCGTCCATACCATTCTGAAGCCAGGCAAGCCGCTCTTGATCTTTATTGCCATATCGGCCTGCATCTCCGGGGTCACGCTGAGCTTTCAGCCGGACTCGTTGATTCCGAGGGCGTTTGAGTTTTCACTCGTGGCGGCGGCACAAACGGTGCAAAAACTATCCGAAATCCTTCTTATTATGATACTTGGCGTTTTGTTCGCAGCGACCACCGGGCCACAAGTGATGCAGCGCGGCTTGGAGCAAGCTTTCTCTGTACTGGAGAGGTTTAAGCTGCCGGTATCCATCTTCACATTCGCCACTGCTCTGCTGCTAAAATTCATCCCGATGTTCTTCCACGAGATGGAAAAAATGTCTCTAATCACAAGAGCAAGGGGGAAATCTTACGTCAAGGCAGGTTCCATTCGGATGCGAGATATGCCGGTATTTATGATTCCGCTCATCCTTTCGATGATGAAGCATGCGGAAGATCTGGCCTTTGCTCTGGAAGCCCGAGGCTATAAACTGAAACGTCTCATTGGCGATTCCAGCGGAAAAATAGTGCTTCAACCATTGGACAAATATTGTCTCGCAGTGGGGACCGCGCTGCTTGGCGCTCTGATAGCTATAGGCTCGGTGGCATAAGGCTGTGCCTAAAGTGAGGAAGCATTGTATGCAGCCCCTGTGGCCGCCATCTAAAGATGCTGCGTAAGCATAACAACAAAAAACCCAACGATTGTCGGGTTAAAATTGCTTTTGATTTTGCTGTTAGTGGTTATCTTTGCCCGGCTGCCGGGCCGCAGCGTTTTCGCTCCCATCTGCGTGGTCATTCATCTCTATTTTGTCATTGCGAAGCTCGAGCACACGATCCGGCTCCCGGCCATAGCCGTCGATCTCCAGCCGGTCAGGGAACACACGGACGATAGAGTACGCATTGGTGTTCTTCGTCTCCACCATGCCCTGGAAGTTTACATAGTGAATTCCGTTCTTCCGTTCATAATTTCCCTCATGATTGTGTCCGTTGAAGTACGCAACAACGTTGGGGGAGGACTCCAACAGCTGACGTACTGCTTCATCATTCCACACATTGTGCATGTTTTTAGGGTAGATCGGCATATGACCGATTACCACCACTTTCTCTCCTGCCTGTGCCGACCGTTGAAGTACCCCGCGCAACCAGTCCATCTGCTCCGAACCCAAGCCGCCATTCCAAGTTTCCGCGTTAGGTGCACCGGCCCATTTTAAGACATCATACACGTCTTGAGCCCGCTTGTGTTTGGTCGTGCCTTCCGCGTTGGCATAAGTGCTTATATCGTTCGTGTCCAGCACGACAAAGCGCCAACCGTCACGGCTGAAATCATAGTACTGCTTCGTCATGCCAAGCAGGCCGACCACCTTATCGCTCGCGACGGGAAAGTCATGGTTGCCAAGCACATGATACTTCGGTCCGTTAATCTGGTTGTACATAGGCACAATTTTTTCAAAGCTCGCTGCATCCCGGTCGATGATGTCACCTAACTGGATGGTAAACGCGAGATCATGCTTGTTGAACAATTTTGCCGCTTCCGCCAGTTTACCTGGGGACTCTCGGTAAAATCGCGTGTTATTTGTGTCGCAATCGCAGTATTGCACATCCGCAATTAATCCGAACTGAAAGCTTGGATTTTTCTCCCGTTTCGCAGATATCGGCGTGTGACCAGCCATGAAGACGAGTACGGCCAAGAGCAATGTGACACTGGCAACAATGATAGATTTCTTCAACGCTGTCCCTGCATTTGTCATGGGAACCCCCTCTTTTTTGCCGCCGTCCTAGCACGTCGATGTGTGCCAGCATGCGGCGCGGATCGGTGTGTTTTCATCATGACAATGATAGCGTGGACATGTTTACGCGAAGTTAACTCCATGCAAAGAATTTGTTAAGCCGAGAGAGGGAGCAGGCTCACCGGTCCGGCTGACGGGTTAACACTGCCCATCTGCGTGGTTCGGCCACACAAACAAAGAAGTCCGCAGCACTGCATGCTATAATGCAACCGGCTGCGGACTTGTTTTCATGCGTCAATCTGCGATGCGGTACCCGACACCCCGTATGGTTTCGATGTATTTCGGTACTTTGGGATTGTCCTTCAGCTTATGCCTCAGGCTTTTCACATGAACATCGACGGTGTTGCTGCCTCCGAAGTAATGCTCACCCCATACACGATCCATCAACTCCTGACGGCTTAACACACTGCCTCCGGCATCCAACAACGCTTTGAGGAGATCGAACTCCGTCTTGGTCACCTCAATGCGCGAATCGCCTACATACACAGAGACTCGCTTGTAATCCACCAGCATATCTTTCAAGTACACTTGATCCGCCCTTTGCTCAGCCGGACGGCTGCTGTGCAGCAGCAAGGACCGTATGCGTTCGAGTACCTCGTCCACTCCGTCCTCCGTCCAAGACCAGTCGGCATGGTGCATCAGCGGACTGAACGGCGCCGGGGACTGCTCGTCCCGGGAATTAACGAGCCGCAGCACCGGGGTGTGGTTCAGCAGCGGCCGGTTGGTCGCTCCGGGCGTCACGAGTGATTCCTGGGTGAGATCTATGATTATCAAATCCACATCAAGCTTGGCTAACGCTTCCTCATCCAGATAGTGGAACACCATAACGTCATAGCACTTGGCGGTGAGCTGACCCACGAGCTCCCGAAGTGAGTAAGGATACGGACTAATGACGACGATTCGATTGGTGCTCGCACAGTACATCCCCGCCGCTTGGTCGTTTGCGGGAGCGATCGGCCTAAACGGCGTTACTCTGGAGCCGCGAAGCCCATTCATTGCGTTTTCCCTTTGCATGTGGGGCACACTCCCTTCAACAGCACGCGCTCATGTTCAACGTCATAGCCGACTTCCTTGGCTACTGCTTCCAGCCAATCCTCGGGAATTTTCGTGAACACTTCGTCCACCCTGCCGCAGCGCCTGCATACAATATGCTGATGCTCCTCCGTACATGCATCATAGCGGCTGGCGTCCCCATCCAATTTGAGCTCGGTGATCAAACCCTCCTCCGTTAAATAGCGAAGTGAATTGTACACCGTTGCGTAAGCAAAACTGTAGTCCCGCTGCCGGAGCCGTTCCATAATGTCTGCAGCCGTCGGGTGATCCTCACTCTCCTGCAAAATATCATAAATCGCTTTGCGTTGTATGGTTAACTGCCCTTTTCTGCTCATGGAATAGACCTCCGGTAATCATAGTTCATTTATATAAATTCTAAACTTAGATTCAGTTCAAGTCAATGCTATTGGCGAATTTCGTTCTAAATTCCCCATTGATGATAGACTCCCCCATTTTCCCATAGAAATATAACCGTCTAACAGCTCTGCTTTCGCTTGTGGTAAAACGATCAGTGTTTATGTCTGGGACAGAGACACTGCCGCGCAGGACCAAATTATTTCTTTGACAGCGATTAGCGACAGCTTGTAGGCGTTCTTTTTTGCTAGATCGCGCGTGTTAACGCAAGTGAAACAATATTTGAATGACCCAACGGCCTGATTTCCGTACTATTAATCTACTCCGTTCCGAACGGGATGAAAGACGTGCTGCGAAGCATCTTCACGGCGGTACTTGGTTTCCTTACAGACACCAAACAGCGTGAGCTATGGGGGGCCATGTGACCCCCAAGCTCACGCCTTTGACACTTAAACCTTTGGAAAACGAGGCATCTCTACATGCTCCTCGTTTAGACAAGCGCCCAGTGTTCCGTATAGGATTGGATGTCTCTGGCAAGATTAGATGACCCAAGATTTGGCAATGATCACCAAAAGAATGTAGAGGACCAAAATCACACCGACGGAAGTGAACAGACCGCCGTAAGCACCAGCTGCACCTGCACCATAGCCCATGTCTCCGCAACTCCCTTCTATAACTTTTTTTAATACGTTATATCGTATGATCTGAGATTCAAAAAAGTTTGGATAGTGTTGCTAAGCCATATGCAACATTTTGTGCAGTTTCTCTTGGCACATAGGGGATTCTGACGCCGCCTCCGAAAAACACAGACCCCACTAGAAGCTATGAAAGATTGATATAGAATCTTTGCCTTGAGATAACCGTTGTGTCCGCATTCAAAAAACGGATGATGTTCCATCTCTCTTATGGTCGCTCCGCCTAAGGAACGCCGACACCTACAGTCACATCTTTTCGTACGCTGCATTGTTAAGGTCTGCGAGCACTATGAGGCTCGGCCGCAGGGGAAACGCTCAGATTGAAAAGGAGATGTTAAATTGAGCATCCGCCGATCTAAAGTGCAGCTCACTGTATTGCAAGAACCGATGCCTGCAGGCACCAAACTCATCATTCCGACAATTAGTGTCCCACCGGTACCAGGCAGAGCCAGTAAACCCGGAAAAGTAGTGAAAATCAAACAGCACCGCGAGCTGGCGCGCATCATTATCTCTGTTGGCGTACGGCTGCGCGGAACCCCGTACCGGTTGGGCGCCGGACCGTATCCGCGCAGCCGCGCATTTGATTGTTCGTCGTTCGTAAGATATGTATTCGGGCGCTGTGGCATAGCCCTGCCAAGATCAAGCCGACAGCAGGCTGCCATGGGACGGTTTGTCAGGCAGTCGGCCGTGCAGCCCGGAGACCTCGTCTTCTTTCGAAGAGACGGCTGCTCAGGCAATGGTATTGGCCATGCTGGGGTGGATATTGGCAAAGGGTACATGCTCCACACCTACGCTTCACCGGCCGGGGTCACGATTACACGTTGGCGAAGCCCGTACTGGCTAAGAAGATATGTCACCGCACGGAGAATATTGTGAGTAACGATGGCTGCGAACGTGAACAAAAGTATGATAGTGGGATTAACCTGCCGGTCTCTTTCATCTTGACCAACGCGAACGTTCGCTGTTGCAAGCCAGCCAGGTAGTAGCTGACATACAGCTCAATGCCATATCAATCCAAATAAAAAAACGCCGATGCACAGACCTAGATCTGCACAATGGCGTTTCGGACAAGTACCTATTCGAACTTAATTAAGCCAACGGAATATAAAAAGACCAGAATGATCAGGATTGGCGCGACAACTCTAAGCAGGAACATCCAGGTTTTGTACCAAGGTCCGGACAGCCCGGCCTCTTCTCCCGCCCGCTTCCACGCATATCCCGTAAATAAAGTGACGAGCAATCCGCCAAGCGGCATCATAATGTAGGAGGTGACGAACTCCACAAAATCAAAGATGGTTTTATCTTTGGTGATCTCAATGTGGCTAAGAACTCCGCCGACGGACAAAGCCGAAGGCACCCCGATAACGAAGCACAGCGCGGTGATCACAACCGCAGCCTTAGTGCGACTCCAACGCCATTTGTCCATAGCGTACGCCATCGGCACTTCCATAATGGAGATAGCGGAAGTCAAGGCGGCGATCGACAGCAGCAGGAAGAATAGACCGCCGAAGAAGGCACCAAACGGCATTTGGGAGAACGCTGCTGGCAACGCCATAAATGCCAGGCCTACGCCTTCGCCGGGCGCCAGTCCATAAGAGAACACGGTCGGGAAAATGACCAATCCAGCGATGAACGCGTATACCAAATCTCCAAAGCCAACCGCCAATGTCGCAGCGCCCAATGACTGCTGCTTCTCTACGTAAGAGCCGTACGTAATCATGCAGCCCATGCCAAGAGATAGCGAGAAAAATGCATGTCCTAGTGCGATTAGCACCGATTCTGGAGTCAGCAGTGAAAAATCAGGCTTCAAGAAAAACTCTACGCCCTTGCCTGCGCCCGGCAGCGTCAACGAACGTACCATTAGTACCAAAAGAATGATTAAAAACCCGGGAATCAAAATTTTATTTAACTTTTCAATCCCCCCTGACACCCCACGAGCAAGTACCCACCCGCTGAGCACCATGACAACAGCCTGCCAAAACACAGGCATGTAGCCGCCGGCAAACGCCTTGAATTTGTTGCTGTAGTCGGCCCCTTCTTGGAACAGCGCACCCGTGAACGATTCCAGAGTGTAATGCAGCGTCCAACCGGCAACCACGGCGTAATAAGACATGATCAAAAATGCGGTGCCAACTGTTAAAAATCCAAGCCAACCCCAATACTTTTTGCCGGTCAGGTTGATAAGCGATGTGGCGGCGTTAGCTCTGCCTCCACGTCCTATTGTCATTTCCGCCAACAAAATTGGCAATCCTACGACAATAAGACATATAATGAACAATAGAAAAAAAGCGGCTCCACCATTTTGCCCTGTAATGTATGGGAATTTCCACATGTTGCCTAAACCTACGGAGCTGCCGATGGCAGCCAGAATAAATCCGGCTCGTGTGAAACGTTCAGCCGTCCCTTTCTGCTGGCCTGCGGCCAATTGAGTATCCTCTCCAATCTGCATGTTACCTACCAACCTTCTTTATAGATTCAAGTTACTACGTTACGGTAAAAGCGCTGCAATGTCATGTGGTAAATTATAACATGTTCTTAACCTGAATAGACGATGTGTGCTAAAATAATTTTCAGAGAATTCACAGTTGCAATGGGAGATTCTGCTTGAGCAATGGGAGATTCTGTTTGCTTTTAGGAGATTTTGGAATAATTACTGGTTTTTTCGGCGTATTTCGCCATAATCCGCGAATTTTTGAATCATTTTTGCCTAAAACGGGTAATCATTCCCGAACATTCTAGGGATAAGATCAATATTGGGGTGAACAAAGATGAAGTCAATCTCAAACCGATATGTTCTCGCAGAATCCATCGCTCGGCTGAACGGCGGCGTGCTGCACAAAGCGCAGGACCTGTCATTGGAGCGCACCGTTTTAATATACATGCTTCCTTACAGGGGAGAGCTAACACGAAAAAATTACCTGGTGGGATTGGGAAATGCGGTTGAAAAATCGGCTCAGGCAAAATTCATGCAGGTGTTGGATGCCGTGTTTGACGATACACATATCTATGTGATTTTGAAACATCAAGGCGGCCAATCTCTGAAGCATGTGATTGAGAGAAACTCGTTCGATTTTAAGGACGCCTCATCGATTATCGCAGATTTTGGTGAAACTTTGTCGGAGGCCAACGAGGAGCGGCCGATTGATTTTAGTCTCTCGGCGGAGAACCTGTGGCTTGGGGACGATCGGAGAGTATGTGTTATCAATTGGTGGGATAAAGTGGGCGGTAACCGGCGCTTGGCGAAACCGCTGAGCATTCTGTTGTACCAATTGCTGACTCACAACGAAAAAGCACCTTCCGATATACAAGTATTCGAGAGTCAACTGCAGCGTGTTGCAAGAGATCTTGACCCCGCTCAGCGTGCGACGGCAGTCAACGTTCTTAGCAATGCTTACAAAGAGCGCCTGCCGGTGGTGTCTTTCATCCAGTGTCTGAAAGATCTGCGCAGCGGCTTGCCGCTCGAAGCGGATATGGATGCGGTGCCGGCTGCGCAAGGGACGGCAGCGGCGGCCCCGATGGCGAGCAGACCTGCAGAACCCGGCACGGATAGACGCGCAGGGACATCGACTCGTAGAGCTGCCGAGCTGGCTATGCGCAGAGCTACGCCACCGGTCACAAGCAAAGCCGCGGAGCCGACTGCGTCGCAGACGTATGAAACCAGCGATGATGACGGCGCTGAGCCGACACCTGCTAAAAAAATCGTGGGGCGAGTGTTCGCGACCGCGTCCCTCGGACTGTTGAGTTTAGCCGTGTTTGTTGCTGTCTTCGCGATGCTGGTCAATTTCAGCGGCAATGACGACGACCCGCAGTCGTCCGCGATTGCTTCGAACTCAAAGCCTGCTCCGGATGCTGATCAGAAGCCAACACAACCATCGCAGTCAGCGCAGCCCGCTGAGCCGGCTCAACCCGACGATGGCACAGAGCAGGCTGAACCTGACCGGCCTATGGATCCTGCTCAGCCGCCCGAGACAGACGCCGAAAACAGCCCGCCTCAGGAGGCACCGCTGGAAAATCAGGAAGATAGCGCAGCACCCGACACGGAAAATGGGGTTTCGGTACCGACTTTAACCGGTTTATCCAAGGAAGCCGCTGAGCAACAAGCCCTGTCATCCGGCTTGAAATATACATTTTATCTGGAAGAGAACCCAGAGGCACAAGGCACGGTGTTTAGACAGGATCCGCTGCCAAATTCCCCCGCTGCCAAGGGCGATCACGTCACTTTTTGGGTGAGCAAAGGCACCAAATCTTAAAAGGTCTATGTAAAACAGGCTGTCAAGACAGCCTGTTGAGCTTATCAAGAAAGTGAGTATTCGGTACTTTCTGGACACTGTGAGCAGGCTGCTAAGTCAGCCTGCTTGGCGTGGTCCATCATCTTCATTTCAACGTGAACGACCGAGCTGCACGCACGATCAACCCGCCGGCAAATACAATCATGGCAACGGCTCCAACTACGTCCAGTACAGGGTTCAGAGCGGATAGTATGCCTGGAGTAGGTGCTTGTACCAACGCAAAGCCGCCGAAAACGCCGCCGATATAAAGCACAGATTTATCTATGAGTTCCACCTCCCTAGCGTTTCATGAAATCATAGTATGAGTAATAGAATTAGGAGGTGCTAGGCGTGCGCTGTGCTGCAGACCCACCTCCCTTCCACTAAATCAAATCGCGTAAATCATATCGCGCCAGACGGCTAGATTTTACGAATGACCGACCGTGATAGAAAGGATGTCCCCGTTTTGAAGAACGATACCAACAGCATGCCGCAACCAACCATTTCGCTAGAAGGCGCATATCAATCATTATTTTATAATCATCCGGACGCGATTGTTATAATAGATACCGATGGGCGGTACACCGATGCCAATCCCGCAGCGGAGCGGATATTCGGATATCCGAAACAGGAGCTAGTGCGATTGCAGCCAGAACTGTTATTCTCGATGGAAGGCGGGGACCTGCCCGCCGTGCTGTTCGCGCAAGCTTTGTCAGGCCGTCCATCCGCCGGTGAAATGCTCGCCGCCCACAAGGATGGCAAACGGATATACATCTCGGTCACTTACGCCCCGATCACATCACAGTCCGATGTTGTCGGGGTCTATTGCTTGGCCAAAGATGTCAGCCCCCTGGTGGAAGCGCGCCGTCATTTTGAGCAGGCGGAAGAACATCTCAGAAAAAGCGAGGCCAATCTGGCACAGGTACAGCGCGCGGCCGGGATCGGCGCTTGGAGCTCGGACGTCACCGAAAAACAGCATCGGCTGATTTCCGAGCATTCTCTGGATTTTATTTCGGTACATTCGGCAGACCAAACGGCAACCTACTTGTACGCTTCCCCCTCCTGCGCCTCTTTGCTTGGCTATCAACCGGAGGAACTGGTAGGCACAAGCGCATATGACTATTTTCACCCGGACGATGTCGATCTGGTCAACGAGTATTTAACGGCGAATCTTGCATCCGCGGGAGTGTACACGGTCGCGTATCGGATACGGCAAAAAAACGGCGGTTACATCTGGTTTGAAAGCACCGGACGTTACACATATGATGCGGACACGGGGGCTATCAAAGAAATCGTTGCTATCTCCCGGGATATAAACGACCGCAAAACGGCCGAACAGAAACTGCAGGAAAGTGAACAGCGGTATAAATCACTATTCGAATATAATCCCGCTGCAGTTTACTCCTTTGATTTAGACGGCAATTATGTGACAGCCAACTCGAACCTGGAAGCAGTGAGCGGTTACTCTAAGAGTGAATTGCTGACAATGTCGTTTGAACAGATCATCCGGCCTGAATATCTGGAAGACACGAGGCACCATTTTGATCTGGCAAAGCAAGGAATTCCCCAGCATTATGAAACGTGTGTTATCCACAAGAGCGGAGGATTTTTGGACTTGCATGTAACCAATGTCCCTATCATCGTGGATGATCAGGTCGTGGGCGTGTACGGCATCGCTTACGATATAACAGAAGAAAAAAGCTACCTGGACCAGATCGAGAAGCTGAGCTATCAGCATTCGTTAATCTTGAATTCGGTGTCGGAGGGCATCTACGGGTTGGATAAAGAAGGCAGAGGAATGTTCATTAATCCGGCAGGCGCAGACATGTTCGGCGTACCGATGGCACAATTTATCGGTGCAGAAAGTCATCACACCTTCCATCATACGAAGCCGGACGGAAGCGCGTGCGCAGTCGAGGACTGTCCGATTTTCCAAACGATCAAAGACGGCAAATCCCGCGTTGTGCAGGAGGACATTTTCTGGCGGCCGGATGGTTCCAGCTTTTTGGCTGAGTACAGGGTAAGTCCGATCATCGACAATCAAACGATTAAGGGTGCTGTCGTTGTTTTTAACGATATCACCACAGAGCGGGATATCCTGCAGGCCAAGGAGTCCGCGGAACGGGCGGCCCATGCGAAATCCGAATTTTTGGCGATGATGAGCCATGAGATTCGCACGCCGATGAACGGGATAATGGGGATGACCGATCTCCTCGCAGACAGCGGGCTCACGCAAGAGCAGCAGGAATACGCAGATATCATTCGCACGAGCAGCGATGCTCTGCTCCGCATTCTGAACGACATATTGGATTACAGCAAAATCGATGCCGGGAAATTGGTGTTGGAGACAGAGCCTTTTGATTGGCGGCCGCTGCTCGGGGACATTCATCAATTGTTCGCGCCAAAGGCCGCGGAAAAGCACATTGAGCTCATCACTGAGCTGGAGCCCGGGCTCCCCGAGCGCATCGTGGGGGATGCTGTGAGATTACGGCAAATTTTATTGAATCTGATCGGAAACGCGATCAAATTTACCGATACAGGTACAGTGACAGTATCCGTGAAAGCTCACCCGCAAGAAGAGCCGGATGATCTCATTCTGCTGTTCACAGTCCAAGACACCGGCATCGGTATCCCCGGGGAGAAGTTAGACCAGCTGTTCCGGTCCTTCTCGCAGCTGCATCCGGGCATCAATCGCAAATACGGCGGCACGGGGCTGGGCCTCGCGATCTGCAAAAAGCTGGTCCAACTTATGGGCGGGGATATATGGGTGGAGAGCAAGGAAGGCGTTGGCTCCACATTCCACTTTACACTGCCTGCTTCCAGCTGCAGCAAACAGGTGGACATAGCCGGCGAGCCTGAGCCCGCCGGGGAACCCGACTGGGCGTCAGCCGCGCCGTCTTCGGGCTCCGAACAGCTCCGCATTCTGGTCGCGGAGGACCATCCGGTGAACAGCCAGCTGCTCGTACGCATATTGAAAAAATTCGGACATGCGGTAACCGCTGTGTCGAACGGCAGCGAAGCGATTGACGCGGTCGCCCGCGGCTCATTCGATATCGTATTTATGGACGTGGATATGCCCGTGATGGACGGGATGCGAGCGACCCGGCACATTCTGGAGTTGCTGCCTGACGACAACAAGCCGGTTATCATCGCCGTCACAGCTCATGTAAGAGCGGAGGACAGAAAAATGTGCCTCGACAGCGGGATGCAGGATGTTATTCGCAAACCTTATCGGACGCAAGAAATCCAGCAGGTGCTGCGGCTCTGGGGAAAACCTGTTGCGAAATGAGCTAGGAAACGCCAAAAAAAGGCCCTGCGCGGACACGGTGCGTGGAAAACGCACAACTCTCTCGCAGGGCTTGTTTGGTATGCGGTGGGCGTTACGGATTGCCGTCTACTCAAGCTGGTTGAACGGCTGCCGCGTGATTTCGTAGCTCGCACGGTCCGTCATCAGCTGAACCATCTCGTTGTGTACTTGCCCGCGCCAATTGCCCAGCAGCGGAATTTCATATCGGTCGCGCGGCAGCGGCGGGCTGACATTGAGCGCCGGGTTCGAGTTCACGATGTATCCGCGTCCGTGCAGGATAAGCTCATGACGTGAGACGTAATCATCGCGCCGGTCGGGGTAATCGTTGGCCACAGTCACCTGCTCAAGCTGTATATGTGTTTCATCCAGATCATTTGCTTCACGCTTCTGAATATGTAGCGATTGCCCCTTGCATCCATTCAGCCATTGCGTGATTTGCTGCAATTCACTATTCATAGCGGAATTACCTCCAGCCAATGATTTTTTGCCTTGTTTCGCTGCCGGTCGGCTCTGAACGCGCGGCCAGCGAGTCCCTCCGTTGCCGGTCAGGCATCCAAGTCATCAGCTGCTTTACGTGCCGACGACCTCGCCTCATCGAGGAGTCTCCGTTTGGCCTTATCATCGGAGGGTGCGTCTTCCAGAGTCCGCTCCATAGCCATATCCAGCAGAACCTCGCGCCTCGGATCCTGGTGAATGTCAGAATCGACTTCCAACGGATCCAAGCGTGAGCTGTATGCGGTATGGCCTTGTATCAGGCCCGGATTTTCTACTTTATCGTCGTTTGCCATGTCGGTTCACCCTCATCTGCGATCGTTGTGCGCCATGTCCTGCATCTGCGCCAGTCAGACGCATCGGACTGCGGTTGGCACATATCGTCGAATATGGCTTATTGTTACCTGATACTCTTGTGTTATTCCGAACGAGTAACGGGAATGTGTGACAATTCCAATGCGGCGCGTCGCCAACAACAGGGAGCACGCTCTCGGGTTGAGGCGAAACCTCGCTCATCGCGGTGCGAATCGTCACTTTGTTGCCGACATCAGGGAAGGAGACATGGTCATCAACGATCCGGACAACGCCAGGGTTGAGGCTGCTTGAAGCCGCGGCAATGACCGGCCAGGCGCGTTGCATAAAACCGGCCGCCTTTAGTCATGATAAAGATGTCTTTGAAACAATAAAGGAGGGATTAGTCATGGTGGAAAACAATGCACAGTCTACTGTAAAACAAGCAACGCAAGTGCAGCAAGACGCTCAACAGGCGGCACAGCAAGCACAGTTGACAGCTCAAAAGCTGACTCAGCAGGCTCAGTCTGAAGCACAAGCTACGCAGCAGGCCCAGCAAGCGGCACAGCAGGCTCAACAAGTGCAGCAAACAGCCATGCAAGCTACGCAAACACAATCCAGCGCACAACAGCAGCTGCAGCAAGCTCAGCAAGCTGCACAGCAGGCTCAACAGCAGACTTCTCAGGCTCAGAATACATTGAAATAACTTTCGTTTTGCGGTGATGCAAAAGTTTACACGACAAAAGCGGCGCCCTCAGGCGACCGCTTTTATCGTTCTCCTGCCTTGATTGTTCTCCGCTCAATTCGCCCAATAGTCTTGATTATGCTCGTCGGCTATGTTTTGCAAGTCCTCCGCGTTGATCTGTATTATCCGATAGTCTCGTTGTTTCGCATGCTGTACAGCCAGATCAAGCATATACCTGGGCGAGCCTTCCTGCTCCTGCTCATAAACAACCACTATTCCATCGGAGTTTCGCAGCAAAAATTTGTTCTTCTCCTTGAATTGCCATGGTCCGTCATACTTGCTGCGGCTCACACTGTTGACGTAATCGGCCCTTCCGATCACCTCTCGGTAAATTGCCCTCTTCTCTTCGCTCCATTTTTCATCCTGTTCAATGAACGGCGTGATGACGGCCAGCCGCAGCGCTGGGTGCTCATCTCGCAGCTCTAGCACAGCCTCAGCAGCCCACAGCTCCACTCCCCACTGGCCGCTCACGATTACCCATTCCAATCCTTGGTCCGCTAACATCAGCAACCGCTGCTTAATGGCGTTCTTTATGATTTCAATACCCGGATGTTTGCGTGAGAAAATGCCCAGCTCCGAAGCCTTATATCCGGCTACAAGTACCCTTTTCACTTCTTCCAGCACTCCTCGTGCGTGCGCTCTGCGTTCCATGCGTTCCATCAGTGACCTAACTATACCTTGTTTGGGGAGCTTGTGCCAGAGCACGTCGGCAGTGCATCGTTTCATTTTTATTTCTGGAGGTTATTGGTTAGGGAGAGCACACTATACGAGGAGGGTGTCTGATGAAAAAATGGAGCAGAATTACCCCGGCGGTCATTCTGGCATTGAGCTTAAGCATGAGCGGGTGTGCGACGGGAGAACAAACCACCAGCGGCAACCAAAACACCGGTAATCCAAGCAGCAGCGGCCAAAATAGCAGCAGCGATACGAACAGCAGCTCAAGCAGCACCGGTGCGAGCGGCAGCGCGAATGGTGGGACAGGCGCCGGCAGTACGAGCGGCAGCACCACCGGAAGTGCCAGCAGCAGCACGAGCAGCGGCGGTAACGGTGCCGGCACGGTACAGCAGGGCACACCGCAGAGCTCTCCACAAGGCACACCGAGCGCGCAAGCATCGGATCAGCCTATTAAGCTGGAGATCAAAGACACGAAAATGGCTTCGCTTGGCACCGCCGAGCTTAAGAAGCACGCAGAGGGTGTGGAAATCAAGCTGAATGTTAGCGGACTAACTCCAGGCAAACACGGGATTCATATACATCAGTTCGCCAAGTGCGAGGGACCGGACTTCAAATCGGCCGGAGACCATTTTAATCCTGAGCAGAAAAAGCACGGATTGGAGCAGCCGGATGGAGGCCATGCGGGCGACCTGCCAAATATCGAGGCTGACGCTAACGGCAGCGTGAACGCCACGCTAATCTCCAAAACTACTACACTTGACACAGGCAAAACTAATTCACTCTTGGGCGGCGACGGCAAATCGCTTATTATCCATGCCAAAGAGGATGACGGCAAGACAGATCCTTCCGGCAACTCTGGTGACCGGGTAGCCTGCGCTGTGATGAAATAACGGTTGCGTTCATCGTCGCGGAGACCAACTCCCATGGACGTTGTGCGTGCCATCTGCACTGCGGCCGCTCGTGCAGCCCTTTCGGTCGTATCCGGAAGGGCTAGCCGTGCGCGCAACAGCCCAGACCGGCCAGCTTAGTGCCGTACCAGAATGGCTGCCGCTATTGTGCACATCGCTCACCCGTGCCGCAGTAGGCCAATGTTATCTTCCAACCTCAATAAACATCCCGCCATCCAGAACGATCGTTTGCCCGGTTACAAAGCGGGATTTGCTAATCGTCGGACACCGTGGCTTTCATCAGGAGAGCTTCCACGCCACAAGCTTGCACGGCCGTAGTGTGTCCAGCGCTTCCTTTTCCGACTTGGAGTGTTTATACAACCAATTTGCGCATGTATCGGACAAAGTGCGGAAAAGCGAGCTCAGGCTCTTCGATCTCCGGATGCCATTTCTTTTCCCATTCCAACGTGAAAAATCCCGAGTAATTGTTGTCGCGCAGCAGCTCATAAATCTGCTGCAGCGGAATGTCGCCTTGCCCCATCGGACAGTATTGGAATCCTCCGCCGTCTTCAGGCTTCCGTGTAAACGAATCCTTCCAATGCGTGTACTCAATCCAATCTCCAAGCACTTCCCAGGTAGTAGCAGGCTGCTCACCCAGTGTGCGGTACGGATGATGCGTGTCCCACAGCGCCGCGGCTTCTCGGCGATTCGCCCGCTCGAGCACATCTCTTACCACCCGGCAATCGGTCCAGTCGTCGTGTGTTTCTATTAAAAGCTTCACCCCGTGCTCGCCGGCAACATCACTCAACTCCTGCAGATGCCGAACCACAATGCGAGTCGCTTCCGCACGGTCCGTATCCCCGATTTTTCCCCCAAACACGCGGATGTACCGGGTGCCAAACAGCTTGCACAGACCAGCATATGCCCGAAACTCATCAACAAACTTTGCATGCTCTGGCTCAGTGGCAAACAGCTTGATTGAGCTGGAGAAACAAGTGACCTCAAGACCTGCTTCCTTGATGCGCTGAATCGTGCTGTGAACATCAGTAGAAAATTGCGGCAGCTTGTAGATGTTCATCTGACCCAAATACCCGCGAAAATCGATGCCGTCAAATCCATACTCTTTCGCCCGTGCAATGATGGTCTCGAGATCCCACTCCGGACAGCCCAGCGTAGTAAAGGAGAGCTTCATTTGTCATCCATCCTTCCATCCTCTAAAATACTTCATAAATTTCTTGGCGCGGCGTGGTTCCAGCTGCCGCTCTGTCAAAACATATGTAACCGCTATCAAAATATGGTGTGCATCAAGCTCCCGACAAATTCAATTATAGGGTTATTGTTGCCGTTTTGGAAGAACTGTCGTGCTATCTCGGCTGCCGCCGGGGGGTGCAGTGGGGCCTCTTTTTATCCGACAGCTTCGGGCTTGCAGTAAGCATCATTCAGGGGTGTGTGGGATCCGACCCGCTGCACCGCGATTGTGGACGGGTTCGCCTCCATATGCAGAGGGTAATGGATTATGAAACATAACGATAGGAAGGGAGAAACTACAAATGGGAACACTTTATACAGCCCAGGTTACATCTCAGGGGGGACGAGACGGCTATGTTCGTTCGTCGGATGGCGTAATTGACTTGCAAGTCGGTAGGCCTGCTACAGGAGAGGCTAAAGGGACAAATCCTGAACAACTGTTCGGGGCGGCTTACTCGGCTTGTTTTCACAGCGCGCTGAAAAGTATCGCCAAAAGCAAGCAGATGGATACGAGCCACTCGGAAGTCACTGCTAACGTAACGCTGCATCAAAATGGCAACGAGTACTATCTGTCCGTGCAGCTGGACGTGGCCGTTCCCGGCGTGAGCTCGTCACAAGTGCTGGAATTAGCGGAAGCCGCCCACAAAGTGTGTCCATACTCCAAGGCAACCAGAGACAATATTGAGGTTGAACTGCGAGTGCGGGCCCCGATGCACAGCAGAGATTAAAGCAATATAAGCTATCAAACCGCAGCTGTTCCGAAAGTTGTGCAACACTGGAGGAACGGCTTTTTTACCTGTTCACAGCCGAATGTCACACCGGCATCACGCACTCAAACGAGCCCGTTGAGGTAGTATGTGCGTTAATAAAAACGAAGCTGCCATCGAAATAATGAGCATAACAGAAATCATTGCAACAATACCGGTCCACTCAAACCGCACCCAGAACAAGCCGCCCACCGTGCCCCCGATGCTCGAGCCCACATAGTAAAACAGCAGGTACAAGGCGGAGGCCTGCGCTTTGCCTGCGGCAGCCCTCTTACCCACCCAAGCACTGGCGGTCGAGTGGCTCCCGAAAAAGCCGAAAGTAAACACTGCCACGCCAACGATCACAACCGTCAAGTGCGCAGACACGGTGAGCAAAACTCCGACCAACATCAGCATCACATTAATCCATAATACGATGCCTCTGCCAAGCCTGTCGCTCATCGTTCCCATCCAGGAGGAGCTGAACGTTCCCACCAGATAGATGAGAAATGTCCATCCTACCAATGTCTGGGAAAGCTGAAACGGCGGCTCGATCAGCCGGAACGATAGGTAGTTGTATAAAGTGACGAAGCTTCCCATAAGAATTGCACCCAATGCAAACAGGCACACAAGGCCGGCGTCCCGAAACTGGGCGGCGAACAGGCCGATTATCGCTTTGGGATTCATCCGTTTGGGCTTGAAATGGCGAGACGGCGGGAGGCTGCGCCAGAAATAAACACTAGCCAGCAGACTGATCAGTGCTAATATACATATCCCCCATCGCCACGAGTAGTGGTCGGTGATTGTACTCACAGCAATCCGGCCGAAGAGCCCGCCAACCGTGTTGCCGCTTATATATAAGCCCATCGCAAAGCCTAGACTTTTCTCCTCCATTTCCTCCGCTAAATAGGTCATCGCCACGGCGGGCAGCCCGGCCAGCACGATCCCCTGGATCGCCCGAATAATCAGCAGAGCGGTGAAATTTGGTGCGAACGCAGTGCATAAACAGCACAGTGAAGAGAGGAATAGTGATATGGCCATGACTGCCTTTCTACCTATACGGTCGGATAAAAAGCCTGCCACAGGCAGCGATACAGCGAGCAAAACCGTGCTAACGGATAAGGCCAGGGATACATGCGCGGGTGAAAGCCCCATTTCCTGTGAGTAAATCGGAAACAACGGCTGAACGCAGTACAAAATAGCAAAAGTGGCCAAGCCCGCGGCAAATAACGCCAAGCTGCCCAGCTGATACTCTTTGCTGCCTCTTTGCAAATAACCAGTGTGCTCATCGCCTGAGTTAGGGGCGGCCGCTCTGGCTGTACGGTCATAAATTTGCGTGTTCGATGTCACTCTCACGGGGGTCTTCATATCCTTCCGAATTTCTGTTTAGTTTTATATAGCATACACCGAATCTATTGATGTGTATAATGCATCTTTTACACTGTTTTCATGAATCATGGTAATAAAAGCAAAAAAGCCTGACCGAGGCCAGGCGTGGGTGTAACCAATTGCAATCGGGGCTCGCAGTGCGCCCATACTGTTCAGCGTCTGATGCGGAGCCTTCTACTCTTTTTCGCCGGCCGCCCTGCAAAAAACATTATGAATCGGGATATATGGCTGAATAATTTATCATGATCGTCGAGAACGCCAGGATTTCGAATGAAAGAAACTCCATCGTATCCAGCTCGAACGCATTGGAAATTATGATGAAGGACGCTCCGACCAAAATGGACAGCAGGTTGAGTACCATAGTTTTCCGCCCCCGAGCCGCCACGACAGCGGCAGCGGAGGCTAAAAATTGCAAGCCGCCGAGTATCGCACAGAGATAATATTGGCTGCTGAAGGGGGTAAAGTCCAAAAGCCACGGGGTGAGCATGAACCATGCGCCAATCAGTGTGGACAGTTCGTTCTTGACTCGCATCGCCGCACCTCCAAACACATTCTACTGCAGCATATGCAAGCGTTTGCAGTAATGTGACAAGCAGCGTAACGTTAACGCTCCCCAAGAACCTCCTACAGCAAAGAAGCGAGAGCATACGCCCCCGCTTCAGCGTTCAATGCCTCTGAGCCCCGAATCCCATTCGGATGAATCTTTTATACCGTGAGATTTCTGTTAAACGTGTTCCATATTTTTTTCTCATTCCGGGTCAAATGGTGTCTCATCGCGGAGGAGGCGGCTTCGGGCGCGCGGGCGAACAAAGCGCTGATGATTTCCTCATGCTCCCGGTAGCCCGGCAAAAACCCGGCCGGCAGCTTTAACGATTGCATTTTGCTGATGCGTATGCCTTCTTTCAATTTAGTTGAAACGCTCTTGAACACCTGCTGATAAATGGAATTGTGAGACGCCTTCATAATGTGATAGTGGAACTGGTAATCCTCGTCAATGCCCACCGAGCTCGCTTGATTAGCCGCCACCAGCTCATCGTGAGCGGTCTTGATTTTCAGAAGGTCCTCATCCGTTCCCCGCATCGCCGCTAGGCCGGCGGCCTCAACCTCCAACCCTCTGCGGAATTCCAAAATATCCTGCAGCTCGTTTTTTTGCATCAGGTTGTAAGTGACATGCAGCACGATGGATTCGCCCTGCATATCTTTGAGGTAAATTCCCGAGCCGGCTCGTGTTTCAACGACCCCATTGCTCGTCAGCACTGTCATCGCTTCTCTTACCGCGGTTTTGCTCACATTGAAAATGGCGGCCAACTCATTCTCGGACGGAAGCCGCATGCCGGGTTGAATGTTTTCGTCCTGTATGAACTGCTCGACGGCAACAATGATTTCCTCAAAAAGACGCTTCCTCTTAATCGGCTTCAGAGCCATCATCGGCTACCTTCCCTTTCGGCTGCGACTGTTCACGGTAATTCATGCCACAGTCACCAAATCAGATTCCCCGCTTCATCAAAGGCGAGTAGTTTGGGGTCGTCCGTCAATTCTATATGTGGCTCGTTCTTGACTTCTTCATACACAGCCTCGCTGACCCAAAGATGTTCAATATGAAGTGTGCTGCGAATTAACAGCATCCGAAGCTGTGACGTGTCATCGATGCGGAGCATGTCGACCGCCGCGGCAATCAACGCCCGGTCATGGGCAAACGTCATCGGCACCGCAGCGCGAATAATAAAACCGCTGGTCGCACAGTTTAAATACATTGCGGTTTTATCTATGTCGTCAACCAACGTTTGCGTGGTCATATCCGCGAGACCGATTCCCGTTGCATTGCCGTGAGAGGGCTCCGACAAACGCAGTACGCCGATGTAGGTAAAAAACGGATTTGCCGGCTCCGGCACTCCCTGTATACGCATTCGACCGATGATGTTCGTATCCATCCCGGTCCCGCTGTAGTTTTTGCCCATCTCACCTACGATGAGCAAATCGGCTTTATCTACCGGAAGGCGCGGCATAAAGCTTTTCGCCAACTCGAGCAGCGCCTTCTCCCTCTCCATTATGCGGTCATCCGGTATACCCTCCACCACCGTGGTTTGCTCCTTGGCATTTTCCAGAACCGCTAGCCCGCCTATGACAGGCGCCTGCCGCAGCACACTGCCGCCGATCAGCGGAATCATATCCGCCAAATGGGTGGCCCCGAGACTGTGGAACATGTCGGCGCCCTTCGCCCGGCCCATGCCTACTGTCATCATTTTTAACAGCCCGCTCTCATACTCGCCGCGAAACGATGTGTGCGGCTTGACACGGTTCACCACAACGATCCCGTCGGCCTGCAGCGCTTCTTTGGCACAATATACCGGAATGCGCCGGCCGAACGCGTCAAATTCATCGATTTGCTCAACCTCGCTTGAACAGGAAACGGGACAACCCAGCACATTCTCCGTCATACCCATACTGTCCAATATTTCTCGCTGTCCCTCCGCCTCGCCCCGTCCGTGCGTACCCATCGCCGCGAACACGAAAGGTTGAAATCCCCGCGCCTTCAGCGCAGACACCGTGCACCGTAAGATTTCCACATAATTAGCGATTCCGCGGCTTCCTGCCGTCACTGCTACAGATGCGCCGGGTTGTAAATTGCGGGAACGGCTGCCATTGAGCAAGGTGTCCACCGCTTTGCCAACGCTGTGTGCCATATCCTCGACTGCCGGACTCTGAGAGTGCACTTTGATAGGGTAAACCTGAATTGAGCCTGCTTTATCAGACATACAACATCCTCCCGTGTGTGGTTCTATCGTTCGCTTACATTTCGAAATCCTCCGCGAGAACACCCTTCTTGTTCTTGACGCCGGCATAAATGCTCACGGCAAAAATCAGAATGGAGATGACCAGCAATGTGCCGGAAATCGGTCTAGTAAATAAGGCGAAAAAATTCCCCTTAAAAATGGTCAAGGACTGCATGAGCGAAGATTCCATCATTTTGCCGAGCACGAATGTCAATACGATCGGCGCCAGCGGGATATCCACCTTCTTTAAAATATAGCCGACCAGGCCGAACATGAGCATAATCCCCACATCGAACATGTTGTTGTTCACACTGTATGCTCCCACAGCGGCTACCGCGAGGATGATCGGAAACAACAGCTTATACGGTACCATTGTAATCTTTGCCCAGAAGCCGGCCATCGGCAGATTCATGATCAGCAGCATGAAGTTTCCGATAAACATACTGGCTATGACGGCCCACACGAAATCTGGATTTTTCTGAAACAGCTGGGGACCCGGTGTCAAACCATGCATGATGAAGGCTCCCAGCAGAACGGCAATGACCGGTGAGCTGGGAATGCCCAAAGTGAACAGCGGGATTAAAGCGCCGCCGCAGTAGGAGTTGTTCGCAGTTTCAGGTCCCGCCACACCTTCTATAGCGCCTTTGCCGAAGCGGCTCGGATCTTTGGCCAGTTTCTTTTCCATCGAATACGACATGATAGCCGGTATGACCGAGTTGGTGCCCGGCAGTAGACCGATGATGAAGCCGAGCCCGGAGCCTCTAAGAATTGCCGCCATCATGGGCTTCCATTCTTCCCGTCTAGGCAGAAGTCCTTTTACTTTCGGCGGTTTCTCCGTTTTCAGCTTGCTTTCCGCCGTGATCAAAATTTCCGAGATGCCGAACAGTCCCATTGCCAACGGAACAAAATCGAACCCGTTCATCAGTTCCATTTGATCAAACGTGAAACGCACTGTCCCTGTGACCGGATCCAGACCGACAAGGGCCAGATTTAAGCCGATGAGTGCGGCGATGATACCGCGAACGAGCGATTTCCCCATCAAACCGATAACCATAGTCATCCCCAGCACCATCAAGGCAAAAAACTCGGGCGGACCGAATTTGAGTGCGAGCCGCGCGATCGGCGGCCCGATAAAGGCCAAGCCGATAATGGATAAAGTTCCGCCCACGAATGAGCCTATGCCCGCCACGCCCAGCGCTGTGCCGGCTCTGCCCTGCCTCGCCAACGGATGACCGTCCAGACAAGTGACCACGGAAGCGGCCTCTCCGGGCGTATTGATCAACACGGACGTGATCGTGCCGCCATACATGGCTCCATAGTAAATGCCCGCCAACATAATGATCGCCGGTATAGGCTCCATTCCGAACGTCAGCGGAAGCAGAACTGCGGTTCCCGTCGTGGGCCCCAGCCCGGGCAGCACCCCTACCACCATGCCGACGGTTACGCCGATCAAGCAATACAGCAGGTTGCTCAGGGTGATGGCTGCGGCAAAGCCCGACAGCAAGTATTCCATCTGCGATCCCTCCCCCTCTCTTTATCCGATCGAAAACTCAGGCAGCGGCACATTCAGCAGGGATTGGAAGACGTAGAAGATGGCCAGCGTCACCACAATTGAGATTCCCACATTCCAATACCATTTGTAGTCAGCGAAAAATAGGATAAAGAGCATGATTACGCTTGCCGGGATATACCCGGCAACAGGTGCGAGGCTAAGAAAAATGACAACGGCTGCAATGATGGATATCACTTTCCTCAAGCCGGGTCCCGGCGGGAACACTTTTGACAAATCGATTCTGTCTTTACGAATTGCCGTAATGATGTACAGCACCCCAGAGACTATGAGCATGCCGCTGAGCCACAGCGGGAACAATCCCGGGCCCGGCCCAAAATCGCTGAAATAATCGTAAGATAGGGATTGCGCAAAAATAGTGCCGGCAAATAGGAGAATCATGGCACCGACCCAGATTCCTGCATTTCTCATTTTTGGCACACATCCTTTTGATTACCGGATTACCATCCCATCAAATCCTTTAAGTCTATGACTCCCTGCTCATCCTTTTTCAACAGATCCGCATAATCCTGCCCTGATTTGTAATCGACCTGCAGGCCGCTCTCGCCCTGCTTTTTCACCTGCTCCGCGTTATTGATTCCTTTCTCCAGCGCCGCATTCAAAATTTTGGCCTTCTCAGGATCCAATCCCTTCGGTGCTGCAAGCCCGCGGGCCGACCAGGAAGTGATCCCCTTGAACCCGCTCTCATCCAGCGTCGGAACATCAGGAAGGAATGGAGATCGTTGGTCGGTCATCACACCCACAATCTTAATCTCTCCGTTCTTGTGCAGCGTTGTCAGTTCGCCCACATTCGCGAATAATACATCCACATGTCCGCCCAGCACCGCCGCCTGACTTTCCGCGGCCCCGCCGTTTTGCACCGCGGTAAACTTGGTGCCGAAAGCTTTGTTCAGCTTCAACGAGGCAAAGTGGTCATCGCTGCCGACCCCAGTCGATGTTGCGGTTAATGCATTTTTCTTCGCGTACTCAATCAGAGAAGTAATATCCGTGAATCGCTTTTCATCCTTAGAGATCGCTATGGCGCCGGGGTCCGTGATATGGTTCGCCAGTGTGGTGAAACTGTCCAAACTCTCTTTACGCTTTTGCTTCGGGTCCAGGTAACCTGTCATCAAGTTGGGAGTATTGATGTAACCGATGGTATAGCCGTCCGGCTTAGCATTAGCGAGCTCCGTCCAGCCAACCCAGCCGCCGCCTCCCGGCTTATTGATGATGTTGATCGGTACGCCAAGCTCTTTTTCCACATACGGCATGAGCATACGGGCCCCAACATCTGTGCCGCCGCCCGCCGCGTAGGCGATGATCAGATTGATCGGCTTGGTCGGATATTTCTCTTGCGATTTCGCTTCCGAAGCTGCCGGCGCTGCGGGAGCCGGCGAAGCCGAGGAGCCCTCATTCGTTGTCGTCCTGGTTCCCCCGGCACATGCGGTAAGCGCTAACGCAAACCCGATACTCATAAGCAAGCTGGTACTTTTTTTCATGTTATCCCTCCTGGTTGGTATCCTTTCTCCTTATCACAATACCCCTACAGCGCTGTTAGATGATCGTTACGCCACTTGGCATCTCACCGCCCGAAAGCAAGGGTACCGCAGGCACGCTGGGCACAGATCTGACCACGCACTCACACAAAACAGGGCGCACACAGTCCGTTGCAAGTCCTCACCCGGCAAGGCGCGGCGCTCCCCACAACATGTCACATGCCAGCGCATTGCCCGCCACACATCCCGCACACTCAGGGCATTCGGGTCACGCAAAACTGCTCGTCATGGCCTAGAATCTCCGCTTTTACCATTTTTCCCGACGCAACCTCCAGCATCTCCCGGTAAATTTGTTCACCCATCTGCTGAAGCGTCTTGCGGTGGAGCAGCACTTCACCCGCGTTAATATCTATATTTTCCTTCATTTTGTCGAACGTTATCGGATTGCCGGTAATCTTGATCACCGGAACACCCGGAAAGCCTGTCGGCGTGCCTCTGCCTGTCGGAAACAAGATCATCTGTGCGCCTGCCGCCACCTGCCCCGTTGACACCTCCCCGTCTTGGCCGGGTGAATCCATCAACAGCAGCCCTTTTGTTTTCGGGGTTTCCGCGTACTTGATCGTGCCGCTGAACTTTTCATTCCCTGCCTTCTTCATGCTGCCGAGTGATTTCTCTACGACGCTCGACAGTCCGCCGTCATAATTGCCGGTCGAAATCAGATGTGTGCGTTTCACATTGCTCGATTCCCGTACCTGCCGCTCCAGCTTTGCTTCCGTTGCGGCGATGATGGCATAAATCTCCTGTGCCACTTGTTCGTTTGCCGCTCGGCGTGCCAAAATATGCTCGGTACCGATAAGCTCGGTAATCTCGGCCAGAATGGATGTGCCTCCTCTGGAGACGAGCATGTCGGAGGCAACGCCTAAAGCCGGATTAGCAATCAAACCCGACGTCATGTCGGACCCGCCGCAGTTGAGGCCAATCGTCAGATGTCTGACATCCGCCTCTTCCCTCTGCTGCCTGGACGCCAATTGCTGCATTTCTTTGGCATATTTGACGCCCTGCTGAATCGCCGCCAGTGAATCTCCTTCCTTTTGGATGACAACCGTCCCGAGCAATTTTTGAGTTGGAGCGATACCTTCGGCCAGCTCATACGGCGAAAACCGCTCACATCCCAGTCCAACCACAACGACTCCCGCAAAGTTCGGATTTTTGCCGATTTGGATTAATGTTCTCGCCGTCACTTCCAGATCTTCGCCTACCTGGCTGCATCCGACCGGATGACGGAAGAACACGCTCCCCGGCACCTGGGCAGCGATCCTTTCAGCCACCTTGGACGAACAGAACACCGAAGGTATGACCGCGATAATATTTCTCACGCCGACGGTACCGTCTTTTCTCCAATAGCCCATAAACTTGTCAGTCACGCTTCATCCCCCTTTCACAATACATGTTATGGCTGTGAATCCAGGCACCGGCAGCGACCGACACGCACATTTTTCCGATCTCCTCACCATATTTTAAAACGCTTTCATTTTCCTCTATAGGTTTAATGGCCAGCTTATGCCCGAACGCTATGTCCTCTATCACAGTGATTAACCGCTGATGCTCCCCCGTTATTACCGTACACTCATCTCCTTTGCTGAAATCCGTCAATGCTACAGCGACATTGTCCTTCGGATCAATGACCAGCGCGGTTTTCTGATCGTTGTGATCCGTTGTATCGGCTCTGTTCATACGTTCACCCCTAACTAATTTATGGTGGTCTGACCACGTGCGGCAATTTTTTTTGTGTATGGATGGTTACTGTAGTTATATGCGCACATCGGCGACGTATATTCTATCTAAAAAGGATTTGAGCCGATGAAAAAAACTTACACACTGACCGCAGTAGCGCGGACGTTCGAGCAGGTTGCCCGGCAGATAGCACAATATATTGAAGCACAGCACCTCGCCCCCGGCACAAAGCTGCCTGCCGAAAGGGCGCTAAGCGAAATATTGCAGGTCAGCCGCTCCTCGGTGCGGGAAGGAATACGCGTTTTGGAAATTCTCGGCTTCCTGGAGGCAAAACACGGCGAAGGTACGTTTGTGGCTCTTCCCCCCTTATGTCTGCTCCCTCATCGCATGATCGGACTGGGGCCCAGCCCGGCAGAGTGGCGTGATTACTACGACTTCTCTCTGTTGCTCGCCCGGCAAGTCATTCTTTTGTCGGCCGCTCGAGGGAACGCGTATGATCAATCATCGGGTTCGGACAACTTTTGGCAGTGCATGCTGGTTTTTGTGTACGATCTGGCTGAAAGGCTCGATGCGACACGTCACACCGGGCTATGGTATGAGTGCTTTGACATGGTGGTACAGTACGGACCATTGCTGCAGCAGGAGCCGCCGTTTGCCTTTCAGGAGTTGATCGACGCTCATAACGCATCGGATAGGCCGAGGTTAAACGAGTTATTGAATAGACTGGCGTGCAATATATATCATTTGTAGCGCAGTATAAATTTGTATATACGGAGAGATGGATATGGCTGAAAAAAACAATCTGACTTCCTATGGCGACGCCGGCTTCAGTGCATTTATCCGGCAGGCGTTTAACCGCCATCTGGGGCATGACCAACAGGATTTTGAGAGGCCGGTGATCGGCATATGCAACACGGAAAGTGAGATAAACCGCTGCCATTCTCACTTCGGCCCAATTGTGGAAGCGATCAAGCGAGGTGTGCTGATGGCGGGAGGAACGCCGCTCGAATTCCCGACCATTTCACTTGGTGAGATTTTTACCAGCCCGACAACGATGCTGTACCGCAATCTCGCTGCCATGGACACGGAAGAAATGATCCGCGCACAGCCGTTGGACGGAGTGGTGCTCATCGGGGGCTGTGATAAAATGACTCCTGCGCAGCTCATGGGGGCAGCCAGTGCCGATATTCCGACGATCATGATCACGGGCGGACCGATGGCCAACGGAGAATACGAGGGGCGGACGTTGGGTGCCTGTTCCGATTGCAGGTACTATTGGCAGGAATACCGCGCAGGCAAAATTGACGCGGACGAGCTTGCCCGCATCAACGAGGCACTCGCGCCCACCGCCGGCCACTGCATGGTAATGGGCAGCGCCAGCACAATGGCGGTCTGTGCGGAGGCGATGGGTATGATGCTGCCCGGTGCTGCGGCTATACCGGCGACCGACAACCGCCGTTTGAGACTAGCTCAGGAGACCGGGAAACAAATCGTACAGCTGGTGGAGCTCGGGCTGACTCCTTCTAAAATCATGACGGAAAATGCATTCAAAAACGCAATTCGCGCGCTTATGGCCGTAGGCGGTTCCACCAACGCTGTTATCCACCTGGTCGCGATTGCTGGGCGACTCAACATTAAGCTGCCGCTCAAGCTATTCGATGAGCTGGGTCAAACAACGCCATTTTTGGCTAATTTGCGGCCCGCGGGCAAGTACCAGATGGAGGAGTTTGCCAAGGCGGGCGGCACCCCTGCGGTTTTAAAGGAGCTTGAGCAGCTCTTGTACCTGGATGAAATGACCGTCACCGGCAAAACGCTGCGTGAGAACCTGGCAAATGTAACGGTTTCCGAAGTATATCGCGACATCATCCGGTCATTTGAGAGCCCGTTACACAACACCGGCGGCATCGCGGTGCTGTATGGGAATTTGGCGCCAAACGGTGCCGTGATCAAACCGAAAGCCGCTTCGCAGCATTTGTTAAAGCACAAAGGCCGAGCGGTAGTATTCAGCTCCACTCGGGATATGGAGGCCAGAGTAAACGATCCAGAGCTGGACATCACGCCTGACGACATCATGGTGCTGCAAAATGCTGGCCCAGTGGGCGCACCGGGCATGCCGGAAGCGGGAATGCTGCCGATTCCGGCTAAGCTTCTGCAGCAGGGTGTGAGGGATATGGTCAGGCTGTCCGATGCCCGAATGAGCGGGACCGCCTTTGGCACCGTCGTTCTGCATATCGCTCCCGAGGCTGCTGCAGGCGGCCCGCTCGGATTGGTGAGATCAGGGGATATCATCGAGTTGGATGTGGAAAACCGCAGGCTGGATCTGCATCTGCCGGATGAGGAGCTGACGCGTAGACGTGAGGCTTGGAAGCCTCCGGTGATCACGCCACGGGGCTACACAAAGCTGTTCCAGCAGCATGTGCTGCAAGCCGATGAGGGGTGTGACTTTGACTTTTTGAAGAGCGTGGCCGGGAGATGCAACCACGACTAGACCCCCGGGTTTATGATACGTTGTCAACGTTTCAGCCCGAGGCACTAGCCCCACACAGGCGCAGGCCAACAATAAGCGCCTCTAGCGTGGCGGGGGAAAGGATACCCTTTGTAAGGCGTGGAGTCCGGGATGCAAATGACTTGACCGACCTGCAGCAGATTCGGATTAATGCGCGGATTGGCCTGCTGCAGACGAGCTAATGGCACCTCAAAATAGAGAGCCAGTTGATAAAGTGTATCTCCGGGTTTCACGGTATAGCTAAAGGATCCTGGCGGACATATACCTCTGGGTATACATAACTGCTGCCCCACAACTATCGTACTGATATTTGCAATTGACGGATTCCACCACAGGATATCTCTCCAGTACACCTTGAATTTGTCTACCAGCAGCAGCACGGTGTCGCCGGGCTGAACGGTATAAGGCGGCCATGGGCACGCATTGATTGGACGATACATTGAAAACATCCCCTTTGTTGGTTAGATGCTCTAGTGTATTCGCCCAATGTTTCTTTGGCACGTTGTCCCTTCTCACCGCGATCTTCACAAACGCACCGGAGAACGTTGTTATTCAACGTTGTCCGGTACGTCTCGCGTATGGCCCCGAAAGGCTATTTACGCCGAACGATCAGCGTATATGTTTTCACCTGGCCGTTCTCGGCTTTTACCTGGATTTTGAAAGCGTTGTCGCCTTTTTTCAATTTCTCCAACGCGACATCTTGGCCGCTGGGCTGCTCTCGTCCGTCGATGAACAGTTTCGCTTTGCTATCAGCGGTCACCGCATTCACCACCAGCTTATTGTCGGGCTCGTCGACCTGAACGCGGTACTCTGTAGTGTCGATGTTGAAGTCCACTTCGTGCGTGCCGTATTTCTTATCCGATTTCACGGTCAGACTGCTAAGATGGGCATTAGCTGATTTCGCCCTCTCTAACTGTGTTACCGCAATTGTCTTGCTCACATGCCCAAAAGGGTCGACAGCAGCGGCAGTGAGCGTGTAGTCACCGTTGGCAAGCCGGACCGGGATGATAAGATCGGGTTGGCCGAGACCGTACACCGAACCAATGACCTTATCATTAGCGTACAAGTCCACTCGCATGAATTTAGGCGCGCTCAGCACAACATCTCCGATGAATTCGTGCCCATCGCTGGTGATGTCAGCGGAAACCACAGTCGGTGGGAGAGGTGTTGCAAGAGGCCATTCCTCGCGAACGTCAGCAGAAGCACCCTTGTTATAATCTTTTGTTGCATTTTTCAAATAGTTATTTTTCAGCACGATCCCCGTACCTGCCTGCACATCGATACCATTGTCATTGTCGACAATCAGGTTGTACACGATTTGTACGTCCTTCGGGTCTCCTTTGCCGATGTAGCCGGCATTTTTATCCCCATTATCATGCTTGAGTTGAATGCCCCAGAAGCCTGTAACAGGGCTGCCGCTAATTTCATTGCCTCGGATGATGGTGCCAGGACCGTTCTGCACAGTAATGCCGGAGCCGTTATCGTCGTCACTCTGTTTGATGACGTTATTTTCAATCACGGTCCCAGGCGTTCCCATCGTAACTGTAACTCCATCGTTGGACTCGGTGATGATGTTATTACGGATCAAGTTGCCGTGACCGGATGCACTATGGTCGTATGGCGCAGTGCCCCCCGTGTTGCCTAAGCCGATACCGGCTCCGCTGCGAATGTTGGTGATGACGTTACCTGTGATTTCGTTCAGGTATTCACCCTCGCCATGTAAGTCGATAGCATCGAGCCATATGTCTTTGAACGTGTTATTTCTTATCACGGAGTTATGCTGCATGTACTGCACCAGTACTCCGTGCCGCAGGTGTGGCCCTTGGAAAGTGTTATTTTCAGCTAAATTCCAAACAGCATCATCCTTGAAACCGGTGCGATCTACTTTCGGACGGCCTTGGAAGTTCATGCCGTAGCCGGTTCCCCCTCCGCCAGCGTCCGTGGTATCCCGGAACAGGCAGTTCCGTACGACGATGTCGCGGCTGCTGTCGACTTTGACCCCAACCCGCATGTAGCGCTCCATCGTAACATTGTCGACCGTGATGTTATAAGCTGGTTGCTCCCCCACGTTAACGATGGTGATCGCATTGTCGGGACCACCGGCGTCGGGGTTGTTCTTGGACGTTGTGGTTGGAAACGCCTTGTTCCAGGTGGATGTGATCATTAAATCCGAAATCAAAATGTTATTGAGTGAAGGCGCTTTCAAAACAGTGCTCCCTTTGATTTTATCAAGCGTTGTTTTGAGTACGGTACCCTGCTCGCTCTGCCCGCGGAAGTTGACTCCGGATTTCAAAAGAATGTTATAGGTGTTCGCGTAGTCGTCTGTGCTTGCAGTCAGATTGTACACGCCATCCGGCAAATACACCTCGTCTCCGGGCTGGGCGGCTGCGATAGCCGCCTGAATACCCTTCGTATCATCGGTATCATTGTCTGCCAAGTTGACATTAAAATCCGTCACGTTAATCGTCCTGCCAGTCACCGCGTTTGGGGTGTGGACCGCGTGCACCGACCCGTCCGCGTTATACATTCCCGCTTTTGTAAACGGCTGATATCCTTCAGGCTTGGGTGGGTCGAAGCTTGGCACTGACACTACCGGCGTGCTGCCATCGGATGTCGGCGCATAGATCTGCACTTCGGTGATACCGCTGTAGGTCGATTTCGTGTTTCCGTTGCCGCTGATTCTTACATAACGGGCTTCGACGGGCTCAGCGAGCTTAAAAGGTTCAATATCGTTTGTTGTGCCGCTGCTCTGTCCGGTCAACACATTCTGCCAGCTGTGACCGTCGTTAGAGACGAGAATGTCAAATTTGCTGGGCCGTGCATCTCCTATGTAAAAGGCCATCCCGAGATAGCCGATCTGTTTCGGCTCGCCCAAGTCAAACTGAAGCCAGTTGCCGGGTATGGACGTGCCCCATTTGGTTGCGCGGTTGTGATCTATCGCGTTGGCAGGGATGTTGCCATCATTGCTGCTGTCTGTGACGGACACAGGTACAATATCATTGAAAGGGCTTTCAATAGATGACGCATGGATTTCGCCTGGCAGTGCGAATGCTTGTGCAATGATGGCTGAGCTGAGCAGCACGGACAAACGTTGCTTAATAAACCGCTTCATACAATTCCTCCTAAGTTAGTATTAGTTAACCAGCTGTAAATTGATTTCCCACACAAATGCCACCTAGTGTCAATCAGCGCGCTCACATCACCTCCCCAAAAGATTCATCTGTGTGTGGCGTATTCCATGATCACCGGCACCGGCCGGTGGTGCGGGCACCGCCGGGCGCGCAGCAAGCCCCGACGATGTCATGTAGCGCCAGCCGGGCAGCTGTTGTTCAACCAACCCAGCTGCATCACTCTTCGAACGCAGCGAGCCACAGCAGCGGCTGCCTTATCGCCATGTTGCGCCGCACTTCGCCAGCCTGCGGGTCACGCTCCAGCGTATTCCACAAATCGAGATACGGCTCCAGCCCATAGGCTAAGCCGGCAATGAGAAACGAGGACATCGCGGCAGGCCAATGCTGGTAATATTCCACGTCCTGAGCAAACGGCCAACGTTCCTTTTCCACCAAATAGGGCAGCAGAAACTGGACGGCTTTCCGAATGCCGCGTCCATCCGCCAGTTCAAACTTCCACAGGTCGTCATCCGGCGTGGACAGCACATGGGTCAAGGTCACCATATTATCTAACACAAAAATCGAGTAGCCATAGGGCTTTGTTCTCGCAATTTCCCGGGGGAAGCTTCCATCCAATGCCATTTGATCCGGAATCAGCTGCTCTTTGAACCGTGCTCTGCAAAATTGCAGCATTTCGTCGTTTCGCGTGAAATGGGCGAACGCCGCCGCTTGCACAAACCAGCACACACTGTGGTTATTGTTCTGATTCATCTCTTCCAGGCCATTCTCATGGTGGCTCATCCAGTAGAGGTAATCGCCAAACCAACGCTGAAGCCCCGCAAGAACGTCATCCGTCATGTGCGCGGAGCTGATCAGCGCTTGAACAGCCATCGGCACATCGATGAGATGGAGCGTGTCGATAATGCCGATACCGCGGCCGGCACAGACACCGGGAATCGCCTGAGCGTACAACAGATGAGGATTCATGCGCGTACGCTCGTCCAAGAAAAACTCCTTAAGAAACATCACCGCTTTATGCGCGTACTCTTCATGGCCGGTAATCACATATGCGCTCGCCAGTTGGGCGACGTGTGTACGCATTTCCCGCAAAATCAACCGATGCCGGTCGAAATTGTCCGGATTGCTTTGGCCGTCCTTTCTGACGTACGGCAGCCCGTCGGGCGTGTCGGGATTGGGCCACCAGTAGTCGCCGTTAGAGTAATAGTCGTGTATCCCCCCTTCACTTTTCGAGGCCACGGCATCCGTTATGTGCACGGTCGCCGCACTCAATGACCGCTCTGCTTTGTTCACAATAAAGTCCACGTCAAAATACTCTTTCCAGCGCTCCCGGGCGATGGTAACCATCCATGGCATCCGATTCCCTCCAGATACGGTAAAATTCATACGCAAGCGTTTCCATAGTGTGACTTTATCCCTTAACCGAACCCTGCGTCAAGCCTGAGATAAACGATTTGTTGGTCAAAAAGTAGACGCACAAAATCGGAAGCATTGAAAGCATCGATCCTGCCAGCATCAAATGCCACTCGGCGGCCGCATTGGAAGAATACTTCAGCGAAATTACACCGACCGTGAGCGGCTGCATATCCGGACGTGTCATCGTGAAGATGAGAGGCAGAATATATTGGTTCCAAGCTTCACGGAACGAGAACAGGCTGACCACGCCGAGCCCAGGGCCCATTAACGGCAGGATGACGCGCCAGTAAATGCCGTAAAACCCGCAGCCATCGATCGTTGCCGCTTCATCCAGCTCTTTAGGTATTGACTTCACGAACCGCTCCAACAGAAAAATATTGAATGACAGGTGCGTACCCACGAATATCAATACCACGCTCCACAGCGATTTGTGCATGCCCACTTCTCTCATCATGTCGTACAGGGGCCGGTATGTGATGGCTCCAATCGAAATAAACATCGTGGCTGCTAGCAGGAATAAGATCAATTTGTTGCCGGGAAAAGCTCTTCTGCCAAGAGCATAAGCCGCCATGGAACAAACGAGAACCGTAATTACCGTGGATGCCGCCGAGATGAATACGCTGTTCCACGTATACCTGGCGAAGTTGGCACGCTGCCACGCCTCCGCATAGTTTTCCCATTGCAATGCTGCCGGTAATAAATTGCTGCTGTTCATCAGCTCCATATTGGTTTTGAACGAGCCGAATAGGGAGAACGCAACAGGATACAACGTAAACACTAGCATCGCTAGCACGAACAGGCTGATCACCGCAACCGAAAGCAACTTGCTGATAAGGGCGAACGGGCGGACCGGCTCTCTATGTGACCGGGCGTTAACTGGTGTTCTATGTGCTGCTGTACTCATCCGTCAAGCTCCTCTCTTAATTGGTTTGCGCAGTTTTGCGGGTCATGTATAAATATAGTCCGGTGATGACGCCCACGATCAAAGCTGACACAAAGCCCACCGCCGCCCCGTATCCGTACTGCTGAACAACGGCTTCTCCTTCGGATATCGGGAAAAACAGCTTGTACACGTACAGATACATGACTTCCGTCCGGTTCGCAGGTCCTCCCGCGGTCAGCACCATAATGCTTTCGTAGCCTTTTAACGTGTTGACAATGGCCAGCATGACGATAACTTGCATGACCGGTCCCAGCATTGGAATCGTAATGTGGTAAAACTGCTGCCAGCGGTTCGCACCGTCTATCGATGCGCTCTCATACAGATCGTTAGGAATCCCCTGTAAGCCTGCGAGAAACAACACCATGTAATTACCGACAGCCCCCCAAATCGCCACTAAGATGACAGTGATAATGGCATAATCAATTCCCAGCCATTCAACCGGCTGATCGACCCAACCGCTTTGGAGCAGCATCTTGTTAACAATCCCGTTATAGGAGTTAAACATCAGGTAGAACACCAGGGAGATCACCGCTGTGCTTATGATGGTGGGCATGAAGAAAATCGCCCGGAGCGTATTTCTTGCAAATATTTTTTGATTAAGGATGACCGCCAAAATAAGTGCGACCGGAAGCGTGACGATCAACTTCCCGAATGCGAAAATAAGTGTGTTCCAAACGGACCGCCAAAACAGGTCGTCTCGCGTGAACAGCCGGACAAAATTGTCGAAGCCGACAAACGTGGCCGGCGAGAAGCCGTCATATTCGTAGAATATGTATTTGAACGCCCATCCCAGAGGATAAATCGTGAATAGCGCCAGGAACACCAGACAGGGCAGCACCATGCTATACGGACCTGAATGTGCCCGCCATACCTTCTTCAATGCGGTCATAGATGTAATCCTCCTCGTTCTTTGATCTGATAAAATGAAAGCCGCTGCTGATGCACTCGCAGCGGCGTCTTACCGGTATCTTTTTATTGCGTAACGAGATTTCTCGGATTGAAATCCGGAATGACAACGCGCTTTACGGTACCGGCTTTTTCTGCATTGTCTAAGCCCTCGTTATAGCGTTTATTCAAGTCTGCAATCGCTTTGTCGAGAGGTGTGACACCGAGAATGGATTCGGCGATCACGTTCTGCCACGCCTTACCTTCGACCTTGTGAGTTAAAGTGGCCGGCCAGATTGCATCATCCTTCGGCGAGAAATCCTTGAAGTTTTTCAAGGTCGGTTCTTTTGCTTTCTCCACCACCGATGGAATGATACCTACGCCTTTACCCTGCTCGAAGTAAGGCACCAGCACATCGTCACTGTACATGTACTGCATAAATTCCCAGGCTTCTTTCTTATGTTTGCTTGTGGCGGACATATACAGCCAGTTGCCCGCTGCATGAATGTAATTCGCGCCTTTCGGAGCTTGTCCGTCGATGGTAGGCACTTGCGCAACGCCCCAGTCGATTTTAGTAGGGAATTGCGTGTCGTATACACTTGGCTCTGCGGAGAGCGACATGTACATCCCGATTTTCCCCTGTGCAAATTGGTTGCGCAGCGGGTCGATATCTAGCGACTCATAACCTGGCAGCATGCTTTTGTTTTCGACGATCTTCTTGAATGTTTCCACGTAAGGGGTCACGATAGTGAAGTCGTACTTCCCTGTTTTCCAATCATAGTAGTCTTTGCCGTCCAGGCGCACCAACGGGGTCAATGCACGCTCGAAAGCGGCGACAGGATTTTTCATGTTCACTGCAAAGCCGTAAACGCCTTCATTCTCGCCGGCCTCGGTGATCTTGCTGGCGTAAGTCACCAGCTCGTCCAATGATTTCGGCGGTTCGGTCAGGCCTGCCTTCGCAAACAGGTCCTTGTTGTATAAGAGGCGGAAGGTCGAGCCATAGTTTGGAAGAGTGTACAGCTTGCCGTCCACCGTGTTAATCCGGTCCAGATTGAGCAGCTGTTCGCCGAAACGCGCTTTCATCTCCGGCGTCAGGTATTCATCGAGCGGTTCAATAGCTTTCATTTTCACCACGTCTTGCATGTTGAGCTTACTCTTCGCGTTCATGATATCAGGAGCTTCGTCCGACTGAATCGCTACCTGCAGCGCTTGCTCATAGTTATCGGTCATGATGCGGTACTCCACTTGAATATTGCTCTTGTTTGTTTCATTGAACTGTTTGATCTTTTGTTCCATCAGGTCCGCGTCATGGCGTGCATTGGTCCAAAACGTCAGTTTCACTTTGCCGTCGGGTGCCGCAGCTCCCGAGGTTCCCTCGGCCGCTTCCTTGGCCGCACAGCCTGTGGCCACCAGCGCAGCCGCCATTACAATACTTGTGAGCTTAAGATATTTCATTGCGTGTCACTCCCCTATGCTTTCTGTGATTCAGTATAAACCCGGGCTGCTCTATCAACTAGGGGGATTTTTCTCTTCTGCAGGGGGGGTTATTTCACTTACTTAAGCTGTTCAGCCTGCTCCAAAACGGCCGGTCACGGAACTCGGATGGAGTGACGCCTACCTTTTTCTTAAACAGCGCACGAAAATGCTTCCTGTCATGGTACCCGAGCCGCTCGGCAATCTCAAATACCGGATCATTCGTGTAAGCCAGCAGCTCTTTCGCTTGATGCAACCTCAGGTCGGTCAAGTAGTCAATGAACGTCTGGCCCGTCTCCTTTTTAAAGACAGCACTCAAGTAATTCGGACTTACTTTCACGTGTTCGGCCACCATCGACAATGATATCGAATGCAGCGATTGTCCGCGGATGTAGGTTTTGGCCTGCTCCAACAGGTCCTGTGAGCCCTGCTGAGTTTGTTCCTTCACCCGGTGTGCAGCTTCCGTGAACCATGCCAGTACAGTGTGGCGGAGCTCCGGAAGCTTGGCCGAATCGCACTGATCGTAGCATACGGCAAGCGTATCGGATAACGCGTTGTCCTCTATGCCCAAAGCCGACAATTGCCGGTAGAGCACCGTGACGAGTTGGATGCAGGAAGCCCGGATATCAGACGGCACCCCCTTGCTTTCAAGGCACTCAAAAAAGCGGTTCGTCGCTTCAGGCATGCCGTCTGTTTGCCCAGCGCGGACTAGATCGATCAGAGCCTTTTCCTGCTGCGACGGATAAGCAACCCGTGTAACCCGAAACTCACTGAGATCTTCATAGTGAATGACTTGATTGCTGCCGAAAAAGAATATGTGTTCCACCGCTTGGCTGGCCTGCGAATGCGCATGCGGCAGATCACGCAGCTTAGGGCACAATGAGCTCACCCCGACGGTCACGGTCAACTTGGAGTGCCTTTCTATCGCGTCCCGGCAGTAATCGGCAAAGTGCAGAAAATCCTCTTTGACCCGCTCCGGCTGCGCGGCTTCTTCGTAATTAGCCAGTACAGTCAGCCGGTTCCAATCGGAGTAAAAGGAGAGCCCTCTCCCCCAAGCCGCTAAGCAATCATCGACGATATTTTTGACAACAAATCGGGTGAGCCCCACCTCGTTGACGGTTTGACGGGATATTTCATCGAACGCGTCGATGGACACAACCAGTGCGCCCAAGCGATCCGGCTCCAGAGAGACTTCGGCAAACTCCCATTTTTCCTGCAGCTGATGGCTGTTCTCCGTGCGAAAGCGGATGATCTCCTCCATGTACTGCTCCCGCAGGGCAGGGAGGCTTTTCACTATCTTTTGCTGATACAGTGCCTTTTGCACTGTTTGCTCACGCAGTTTGCGCAGCTCTGACAGGACGCGTTCCGCAATTTCAATCAATTCTCCTACGTTGAAAGGCTTTAGCAAATACTCGCTTGCTCCCAAAGATATGGCCTGCTTGGCGTATTCAAACTCATCATAGCCGCTCAGCACGATAAACCGGATGGAATCGCTCTCACGGGATAAGCGCTGCATGAGCTCGATTCCGCCCATATTGGGCATTTTGATATCTGTTATGACCAGATCGGCTCGAAAACGGGAAAAAATGTCGAGCGCCTGCAGCCCGTCCAGTGCCGTCTCTACCGCATGTACGCCGAGCTCCTGCCATGGCACATGCTTGCTTAACCCCTGCACAACGCTTTCCTTGTCGTCAACTAACAGCACTTTCATCACTCAAGCTGCTCCTTTCATCGAAGATCCGTATTTCCACGCGGGTGCCCCTGTCTCTCTCGCTGTTCACCGAGAACGAGGCCCGCTCTCCGAAAAACCGCCACAGCCGGCCGCGTATGTTCTTGATTGCATAACCTTTTGCTGAGGAGTTATTGCTTGGGAACATAGAGTCCTCTTTCAGCGGACGGTTGAATAGCGTGACCAGCTCACAAGGCAAGCCACAGCCGTTGTCCTCCGCAGACAACAGTATGATGCCGGCAGCTTCCCGTCTGCTGCGGATGAGAATGTGAGAGCCGCTGTAATCATTTTGTTTAAAAGCATGCAATATACTGTTTTCGACCAACGGCTGCAGTATAATTTTGGGCACTATCACATTCTTGGTTTGCTCATCGGCGTCTACTTCAAAACAGAACTGCCTCTGATATTGAAAATTCACCAGCTTGAGATACTGGGTTACATGCTCCAGCTCTTTTGCCACAGTCGTTTCCTCATCGCCCTGGTTCAAGCTGAGGCGGAAGAAACTGGACAACGCTAAGATCATCTCGCTCGCTGACTTATCTTGGAACTCCAGAGACCGCCAGTACAATTCATCCAAAGTATTGTACAAGAAATGAGGGTTGATCTGGGCTTGCAGCACGCGCATTTCCGCAGCCCGCTTGGCGTCGCCCTCCTCCTTGACGCGCAAGATCAGCTCTTTGATCCTTTCAAGCATTTCGTTGAAACGCGCTCCCAGCTCGCCGATTTCATCCGCGTACTTCGGCGTGAATCTCACGCCCAGATCGCCTTCCTTTACCCGATTCATCAAGATGTGCAGGCTGCGCAGCGGTTGGTTGACCCAACGGACAATGACGCGGATCAAAAAAAATGATGCAACCAGCAGCGTCACGGTCAAAATTATTGAAAAATATTTAATATATTGCACCGGTGCAAGCAGACGGTTTTTGGGCTGCACGATAACAGCGTGCCAGCCGGCAAATGGAATTGCCCTATGATTCACCAAAAACTCTTGCTCCGCTGTATGTACATCAAACTGAGCAGGATTGGCTTGCAAATTGTTAAAAGCATCGTGCTTCAGCAGTTCTTCCGCGAGGTCGGGAGATGATTCGAGAACCGGCCTGCCCCGACCGTCCAAAATCATGGAAAATCCCTCAGGCACAAGCTGGATAGCCTTTAAGCTATTCAAATATTTATCTGCGGAAAGCGTTAACACTAAATATGATTCGGAGCTCCCGGATTCATTCACATATGCCGGCTTCGATACCAAGCTGATGACTGGACCCGGGGCCGCGAACAAGGGATCCTCTTCCAGATAAACCCACTTATTCAGCGACGACCCCTGCATCGCAGTGTAATATGGCGTGTCCTGGAACGCGACATGTTTTTTCTCATACGGCAAGCCCTCATAAAACTCGCCTTTCGGTGTGTGCATATACATCGTACGAATATCGTCTTCCGTCAGGCGGATGCGAGAAAAAAGAGAATACATGCGGTTCATATTGACCTGTTCCTTTTCCTCTGTCTTGCCATCCACCCACTCCATCGTTTTCTTCATTTCGTCGCTGGCATTGATCAAATAAAGACTATGGCTCACGCTTTTCAGCTGCTGATTCATGGATTCGCCCAATTGATTCACCGTTTGCTCCGCTGCATTGTACGCGTAGGTCTCAAGAATACGAGCAGCCTGATGATACGAGAACAGCCCTGTAAGCGGTACCGTGAGCAGCACGACGATAGATGTCATAATCCACACTTTGCGCTCCAAGCCGAGATTGAGGAACTTCGTCACAAATTTACTCCATGTCATATAAACCACCTTCGTGTCGACCATGTAAGATGCATACGATGAGATGCCGATCTGCTCTTACAAGATAACACATTTTTTTAACGCGCTGGCAAAAAATCACGTACTGTTTTCGCAAATACGCTACGAACTTTATACTGTTCTAACAACAACTAGGTGAGATCTGCTCAGGGAGGAATGCATTATTTTACAAAAAACGCATAGCGCCGCGGGTCTTGTCGTAGCCGAAATGGTGCTCATCTACGAAGACGTCGCTTTTTTGTCCTGGGAGGCGGCGGGCGCTATCCTGTTGGGGTGTTTAGCCGGTCCATTGGCCGATGTAGATAAGCAGGGCTCAACGATGGCCAAAATATTGTTCCCGTTGTCTGCACTGCTCAAGGTACTGAAGGTACGTCACCGCACGTTGACACATTCACTGCTATTCATGCTTGCACTACTATTGCTGACTCTGCCGCTGCCGCCTTTGTATTTTCTTGTGTTTATGGCCGCATACGCCTCGCATCCGCTGATTGACTTGCTGAATGTGAACGGAGTGCAGCTGTTCTGGCCGCTCCCGTGGAAAATCCGCTTGCTCCCGAAATATCTCGCTGTCGATACAGGATCCGCCGGCGAAACGGCGTTCCAGTGGATGCTGGTCGGCGTCGGCCTGTGGATTCCTTTTTCCAACATCACGTTCTAAGGGTCAGCGAAAAGAACCTTCTCACCACTTTCAGAAGTGGAGATGAAGGTTCTTTTGCGTCTGAGCATGCGCATCGCTGCAGCACGACGGACGCTTACTCTGCTAGTTTATAAGCTATGCCACAACGGGCTTGAGGCCGCCGACTGTTGGCTGCCGCGTCTATCTGCAGGACCACGCAGCCAGCCAGCGGGTTGCACCTTGCGGGCTGTTAGCGATCCAGCACGTTATTTGCCGGACTGATCGGCCTGAGATGTGGTGACAGGCGGCATGCTGCTGTTGGTTAACTTAATATAATCAAAGCCGAGATGATACCCGGTACTGCCCGCATTTTTGCCTGTTACGACAAAACGTAAGCGGTGGTCGCCAGGCTCGGAGAACGTCACGTCTCCCAAATCGGCGGACGTGATGATCTGGGCGGACGCATACTGATCAACCGGATTGCCCTGTGGTTTGCCGTCGACAAACAGCTGTGCGGTACCCATGTTGCCATAGGTTTTGTATCCTAATGCCATGCGATAAGTTCCGGCTTGGGCTACATGCACCGTCAGCTCAACCCAATCGTTTACTGCGGGAGCCGACTTGGTCTGCAGAAACTTCCCTTGGCTGGCGTACGTATCGGTCAGGGTTGTCATGGTCGGCCCGCTGGTGCTGTTCTGCATAGACTCACCTTCAATCACTATGCCCGGCGTGTTGGCGCTGCCGCGCACGTTAACCGGGACGCGGATTTCCCTCTTGCCGCCCTCAGATTTGCGCTTCACCTCGAAAACCAGTTCTACCCGGGTATCAACTTTCGGGGTGATAATTGAGCCTTTTCTGGTAATCACATCTTCACGATCTGAGCTTTTGAGATCTACTGTGTAACCGTAAGGCACAGCCGGCATGATAATTGCCTCCGCTCCCTTATCCGGAGCCGGAATGGATTGAATGTTGGCAGCAATTTTGTCGATAGGGTCAGTATCGGTTTTAATAAACCTCGCCGCAGCTTCATAGCCCCGACCGTCACCCTGGATGATTTTGGCGCGCAGCGTAGTAGTTTTATCGATCTTGATGGAGCCTTTATACTCCGGCGAACTCGCGTCGGGCTCACTGCCGTCGGTTGTGTAGTGGATTTTTGCCTTAGGATCAAGTCCATGCAGCGTCACCTTCTGTGAGCGATGGAAGAACGCACCGCTCGGCTCCATAGCCAGTTGTGATATTTTTATCAATCGGACGCCATGCGCTTCTATATCCGCACTATAGGAGGACATGCTGCCCAAAGGCGCATGAGTCCACATGTCGCTCACCAGGTAATTCCCTGTCAGGCCCAAGTCTTTGGCGAAGTCAATGGAACGAGTCTGCACAGTATCTTCCCTGTTGAACAAACCGACTACCCAGCTGCCGTCAGGCATCTGACCTTTCCAAATTTGACTTAAGGGGTCATTGACATCTCTCACCAACGGTTTGCCGATAAATCCTGCTTGATTCATATTGATAATTTCCCAGTTTTGGTAGTAGACGTCGTTGTTTCCGACATTGGAGTAATTGTCGCCAATGTTAAGACTGCTGCCTGCCATGGCCAGGAGACTCAATCTGAATTTCTTTTCCGAATCGCTGGTAGAAGAGCTGAGTACACTAAAATCGCCGTCAAGGATCGCTTTGCCCTTGCCCGATTTATCGGACAGCCACACGAGTCCGTCAAACAAATTGTAAGCCGGAGGCCAGCTGTTGTCTTTCACTTGGCCGCGATTACGCACGCTGTTGTGAAACCAGATGTCCTGCCTGTAGTCCTCGCTGGCTCTGATCATATCTGCATATTCACTCTCCGCAGCGGCATGATCACGGTTTTTCTGATTCGCGTAATATAGAATGATATCATCGCCGGCAGCTTCCCGCATCCATTTATAAAAAGTAGTGGTTGCCTCCGGCCCATACGCGTCATCGAATAATCGTATAAAATCAACCTTGAGCAGGTCCGCACCGGCACTTTTATAATAATCGACCATTCCCTTGATGTACTGCTCCGCTCCAGGTAAGCTCGGATCCACCATGTACCAGTCCTGAAAGCTTTTCGACGGATCGTCCGGATGAACGATGCTCTTCAGCGGTATATCAGTGCCCACAATTTTTACGTTGGGGTCGTCCGCAATCGATTTAAGCACCCATGTGGGGTTGTAATACACCCCGAACTTCAAGCCTTTGGCATGGACATAGTTGGCCCAATAAGCAAAATCGTGGATCCATTTCTTGTACCGCACCACATAGCCGTTTTCATTGTGATCGGTGCCGTCATTGATCCATCCGTCGAGGCAAATGTATTCATAACCAAAATCTTTCATGTTGTTTGCGATCCACTCGGTGTTGGCCACCATTCGATCTTCGGTAAAACCTCCGCCATAATTGGTGGCGTGCCAGCCCATCGTGCCCGTGCCTTTTCTGGTTAGTTCGGTGTCTGCGGCATACGTTCTGGATACTGGCGAGGTGAGGCAGAACAAGCTGACGCAGGAAACAGCCATGGCAACGGTTAAGCTGAAACATTGACGGTGCCTTCTTTTCATAAAAACAATCTCCTTTACTCGTTTGTTATCCAGCCTTTCACAAAAGCTCCCACGTGCGCCGACCTGTACGCTTCTGCGCTTCAGCTGCAAGCACAGGTTAACAACCGCGTACTCCAGATTTGCTATGAATACCCACGCACCCCCAATCCACCGTGTATTCGCTTTCAAAAAGTTAAAAATGAAATTGATAGCGTTTACAATTTCCCCTTAACAATATACTAAAATTACATAAAATACCACACCCACTAGTAAAGTCCAACCATTTTATAGCCGCTGCCCGGGCGTGGCACAGCCAGTGTTGTGTCGAAACGAAGGAGAAACATACTAGTATTCGCGAGGGCCGAGCCCGTTGACTGTACGGCACTGTTCATGCTCGCAACATAACGGAAGCGCCAAATCCATTGCTTCTGATGAACTTGGCGTAAACACTCGTATGGCCTTAAGGTCTCCAGCGTAGTTGACACACACTCGCGGTATAGTCCAGGGTCTCCAGCATAGTTGACACACACTCGCGGTATAGTCCAGGGTCTCCAGCATAGTTGACACACACTCGGGGTATAGTCCAAGGTCTCCAGCACCGTTGACATACACTCGCGGTATAGTCTCAAGGTGGGCTTGACCGCTATAGCTGTTGGACGGACTTCGCGATTTCTACGCCGCCGGATGTGAGGTCGAATGAACGTCGGTATGTATTAGGCGCCTGCAAGACAGCAAGAATGAACGCTGCGACATCCGCGCGGGGGATCGATCCGCGTGCCAGATTTTCGGCAGCGGCTACCCTCCCGGTGCCTGGCTCGTTCAGCAGCCCTCCAGGGCGCACGATGGTATAGTTGAGCTTGGTCGCTTCCAGCATACGGTCGGCGTAATGCTTGGCCGCATAATATGGTTTAATCGATTCTGCCCAGCGGCTTCTGTTATGCGCTTGAATGGCGCTCACCATGATAAAGCGATCCACACCCGCTTGCTCGGCGGCTTCCATCGTTTTTACAGCACCGTCGAGGTCCACTAAGAGCGTCTTGTCCGCCGGCGTATGCCCTCCTGAGCCCGCGGTGAACACGATCGCGTCACAGCCTCGTGCTGCCTCTGTTATTGCTTCGACCTCTCCTTCCAGGTCAGCAACCACTGTCTCAGCACCCAGTGCACGGAACCTTTCGGCTTGTTCTGCCGTACGAACCATGGCTCTCGCCTGATGTTCCCCACTGCTGAGCAGCAAGTCGATCACCTGACGCCCGATTTGACCGTTTGATCCAACTACAAGCACTTTCATCGCTCTCTCTCCTTCTGCTTTGTGATCCCAGGGCGGATAGGCCAAACGAAAATGGCGGAACAAGCTCCCCTGGTATTGCTGCACATGGATAACTGCAGCAACCGGGACCTGTCCGCCAGATCGTCATACTGCGGGTTAATTATTGACTACCGTGTGCTTGACGCAGCAGCCACGCTCTAAATATTGGTTCTAGCTCTAACTTGCGGATCCGGAGCATAATGTATTGGCAGTTCCGGCAGTTCCGGCACAGGGAATCCAGCCGGCGGCTCCACCATCCGCAGCTCTCCGCCATCCTTGCTTGGCGAGGTACCTTGGAAGATCTCCCCAATCCGGGTGTCATCCAATCTGAAATTGAATTGAATGTTATTATAACCCATATCGAGGTACTTTCGGCACTCAGGCAAACGTGTGATATCGTAGGTCGGAATCGGCAGCAGCTTGCCCCAATTCACACCGAGTGTCTCCAGTGCTTTGGCGAACGCGTTCTGATGCGCATTGTCCCGCACAATCAGAAACGCCAATGTTTCACGCAAAGTCTTGTTATGGCTCATTTCATAAATTCTGGTCTTCTGAATAACACCGGTAGATTCTAACACCAGATTATCCAACAGGTCGCTGACTAAATTCCCATGGCTGTACACATAAGTGCCAAGGAACGGATTATGGGCCGCGTCCTCCGGCACGGAGCTTTGGGCGCCTATGATGTATTGGTGCGGGTTGGCATCTTCAGCCGCCTCCCGCAGCGCCGCCATCTCACCCTGCTGTGTCGGCGAATCGCCCGACTGGTTCAAAAGTGCATTAATCGTGTGCTGCACCAATTCCACATGTGCGATTTCCTCGAGAAAAATGCCCTTGATCAAATCACGAAATTGTGTCGCCGGTCCCCTAAAATTAGCGCCTTGGAATGAATATTGCAGCATGGTGCGCATTTCGCCAAAGCGGCCGCCCAATATTTCCTGAAACACTTTCGCCGCTTCCGGATCCGGCCGGTCCGGCACGATTTCATTAATCAGTCGTTCTCTATAAAAATACACGCAAAATTGCCTCCTTGTTGGCTGTGATAGTATGAGTTTCCCACATCAGTTTGGGAATTATCCATTCTTTCTTGCACAGCCAACACCGTCTGCATGATCAGGCATCCCGGCAAACGACATTACATCACTCCGTCGTGCGCTGCCGTGGCCCCGGAGCCGTAATTTTGGAGAGCGGTCGCTTGTGTAATAAAAAAGCCCCTGATTCGAATGAGCCAAGGGGCCGGAGATCTGTATACACAAGATGAAACACATTAAGCGGATGATGGGAATCGAACCCACGCTACCAGCTTGGGAAGCTGGAGTTCTACCATTGAACTACATCCGCAGGTGGTCGGGACGACACGATTTGAACATGCGACCCCCTGGTCCCAAACCAGGTGCTCTACCAAGCTGAGCTACGTCCCGTAAATTGAAAGTATCGCGCGGCGAGAGCGGCATCACAAGGTGCTTGCCATACATACAGTGCACATAACGTGCCGCCCGCCGGCGTGAAGTATTAATACGTGCCCTGAGAGATTCGAACTCCCGACCTTTTGATTCGTAGTCAAACGCTCTATCCAGCTGAGCTAAGGGCACATGCATAATTGGATCAAATAGTTAGGATGGAGGCGCCACCTAGAATCGAACTAGGGATAAAGCTTTTGCAGAGCTCTGCCTTACCACTTGGCTATGGCGCCGTCAGAGTTGGTGCCGTCGAGAGGACTTGAACCCCCAACCTACTGATTACGATTCAGTTGCTCTACCAATTGAGCTACGGCGGCACAATGAATGGCGGAGCCGACGGGATTCGAACCCGCGATCTCCTGCGTGACAGGCAGGCATGTTAGGCCTCTACACCACGGCTCCATGTTGGTTGCGGGGGCAGGATTTGAACCTGCGGCCTTCGGGTTATGAGCCCGACGAGCTACCGGGCTGCTCCACCCCGCGACAACGAATTGGTGGTCGGCCCTAGCGGACTCCAGCCACCGAGGTTATTAAATATAACATGCAAAACCATACATGGCAACAAGAAGTTATTACCATTTGCCGACTCATTTATTGAACCATTCCAGCAACCGCTGCATAAGCACGCCACCCGAATAAACGCCAACGATGCCTAACACACCAGACAAGACAGGCGGGGCCGGGATGGGCAGCTTCAACAGCGTAAACACAGCACCTACGACCAGTCCGGCCAGCAGCGCCAACACGCTTTCTTTCATCAGCGATCGCTCCATTCTGAGTATATGTTCACCGCGGCACAACATGCATAAAAAAAGACGGCTCGCAAGGCCGCCTTGTTTATTTGCGATTCAATGCCGTTTCAGAATACTTCATATCCATCTTAATTTGATCTTCAGCATTGTACGGGTTGTACCAGCCCTTGTTCACCATGTAGGTGAATACTCTCGCGTGAAAATGAATAGATTCATTTAAATGATTTTTCAACACCTGGCGCACCTCAGGGGTAGCGGCTTCAGACAGGGCGCGGGCGTCATTGATGATCCCGGTCTTTGTCGCAAACAACAAGTCGGTCGCGAGGACACGGTCAGTGAGATGCTCGGTTCCCGTTATATTTTGTATAAAAACATCCATCTGCCTTCTGCCTCCATCCTTATTGTATTGTCATTCCGCCGAGCAGCGTTCGAAGATCATTCACGTGGTTAGCCGATTGTTTCGCATGGCGGTCAAGCAGTGATTTCAAATCTCCCTCTGCGGCCAAGCTTGACATCGCCTCGGATTTCGTTTTACATGTGCTTTTAAACATAAGCAGCTCGTGCAGTTCCATCTTTTCGTGTACCGCCAATTCCTGTTGGACCATGTGCAACACTCACCTCCGCTTTCCAAGAAATAGCATGTCCCCAAAAGGAAGTGAGTATGCGACCATACCCAGGTTCCGATGCCCAGGCTGCAGACCTGTGGAACGGGTGGATGCGCGGCGTAAAAAAAGCCTGCTCCGGACGACGTCAAGAGCAGGCGAATCCTTTTATATCATAATTTTTCGACATTCTCCGCTTGCGGCCCGCGTTGGCCGTCCACAACATTAAATTGCACGCGCTGGCCTTCATCCAAAGTTTTAAATCCCTCTCCCATGATGGCGGAGAAGTGGACAAATACGTCTTCACCATTTTCCCGTTCGATAAAACCGTAGCCTTTTTCTGCGTTGAACCATTTCACTGTACCAGTTTCCATTATTAATTAACCTCCAATATGGGTGTAACGTGCTCGGTGGATTCACTAAGCACACGTATTCTTTTATACCCCATAATTGAGCAGAGTAAACATGTCCCGTTGTATAAATCTTAAGATGTTTATAACATAATAAACACGTTTAATAACATAGTAGCTGCCAAAGCGGCAGCGTGGCAGGCTTTGTTGCTCTATACACAGATGTCTGATGCACACGTGGTAAGGAGGAATTGATATGGCGAACCAAGACAATAGGAGTAATCTCGAGGAGAGAGAAAGTGCGCCGATCCCTAAGCTGACACGCGAAGATTTGTCCAATCCGACCGAGGGCGTCGTGTATGGATCACCCGGCGCTGCCCGCGAAGACGCTGTTATGCATAATGACAGGGCGCGATCCGCGATGGAAGCTGCCGCGAATGAGGAACAACGTTCCGGCTCCTCCAAGTAATCAACGGCACCGTTGAGATTTCATACAAGCAGCCTGACACGTTCGAATGTCAGATGCAAGCAACACAATATTTCAAAAATTACCTGTCGCCCGTCTAAAGGGGTGACAGGTAATTTTTTGTCCGCCTCAAAAGGGGGGGCCCCCTGGCGGTTGCGCAGGTCGCTCCTCGCATTTACGCATTGATGAAAAACAGGTAAAATAATGCCATAATATGGTCTTTTTCAGAAGGGAGTGAACTGGCTTGGAATTTTCGCATTTATGGTTATTCATCATTGCCGTTGTCGTGCTGGTGGTGACGCCTGGCCCCGCCGTGCTGTTCATTGTCGCGAGGAGTATCGACCGCGGCAGAACAGCCGGACTGCTGTCCGTGCTCGGCATGGCGGTCGGCGGCCTGGTACACGTGGCAGCGGCAGCCATAGGCGTTTCCGCGCTGCTCGTCGCATCTTCGTTAGCGTTTAGTATCGTGAAATATGCAGGCGCCGCGTATTTGATTTATCTCGGCTGCAAACAACTGTTTTCAAGCAACACTGCCCCGTCCGGCGGTCAAGCAACTCACCCCAAGCAGCTGAAATCAATTTTTTTGAAGCTGTTGTCGTAGCTATTTTCAATCCAAAAACGGCCCTGTTTTCCCTCGCCTTTTTACCGCAGTTTATCATCGCGGGAGCGGGCTCCGTCACGTTGCAATTTATTACTTTAGGCTGTCTGTTCTTAGCCATTGCTCTGATCAGTGACGCGCTGTATACACTGCTGGCCGCCAGAGCGCGTAAGTGGGTGGTGGAGCGCCCAATGAAAGCAGCAATCCGGAACTGGCTTACCGGCGGGGTGTACATAGCGCTCGGAGCTGCCGCTGCTTTCACTCAGCCCTCTCAGAAGTAGCTGTTGCTGCTTTTTTTCCTTCTTCGCTGCAGGGGGCGGTCTGGCAGGCCTTTCTCCAAAATTCGCAGGCGCCCGTCGATCTTTCGCAAATAATTTTGTATCTCCCGATTTTCCTGCTCCGCTTTGTAGTTAATGGCGTTGTCCAGCATCTGCTCCTGCTTGTCCTTGAACGCCTGCCGGTTCTGGCTCATCTGGATGAAGGCTGCCTGAAAGGTGGTGAACACAGACAAGCAGAAGCTGAGCAAAAACAATGAATTCCGGCTGTGATCCAACACCAGCCATATGGCGATAATGCCTGCCCAAACAACCAAAAAACTCCAACTACCACAGAAGTTGGCCACCCGGTCCGCGAACATGTCGAACCGGTTCGCCTTCTTTTCCTGCTGCTCATGCAGGTGCGCTTTGATTTTTCTCTGGTATTCGTTCACGATGTGGGCCACCCTTTGCACATCCTCGTCGCCCAATTTATCCCTCGGTCGGTTCTCCAGTTCCCTTAGCAGTGATTCGGCTGACTCCAGTTGACTAGTTGCGTTCTTTTCCATGTGGCGTGTCTGTTTCACTGCAGCGTGACTCCTTTACAAACGGGTATCTTTTCATTTACCCATTTTTCCTCCCAAACTTTACCGATGACGAGTTTTCTCTTTGTTTCCAAACACGTGCGCTTGCTTAATAAAAACAAAATGAGGACATGACATTCCCATAACATTGGTGTTCTAACCTAGAGATTGTCAGCTAAACCAATGATATGGAGGGAATTAATGAAAACGCTCAGTTGTACCGTGTTCCTGACGCTCTGCTTGATTGCCGCGCGCCTGCTGCCCGCCTTCGCCGCAGCTGACGCGCCGGTGTCGGTAACTGATTCAGTCTACGACGAGTCGGTGGCTGATTCAGTCTACAACAAGTCTTTTACAGGCTCCGACATAGTTAAGAAAAAACCTCGGCTCACGTTCCCCGTTGTCAGTGATATTCATATCCAATCTTGGGATGGCGCTTCCCATCAAAAATTTAAATCAGCGCTCACCGATCTGCATGCGGTGGATGCGCATTCGGACGCCTTAGTCATCAACGGCGACCTGGCAAACGGGATGCCCGCAGATTATGACAAACTGAAGGAGTTAATAGCTGAGACACCACACGCAAAACATGTAATGTATTCCATCGGAAATCATGAATTCTATAAAGCATGGTTCGATAGCAGCGGGAATTGGAACTCCGCGGACTTTCCAAATGGTCAAACCGAGCAAGCCTCAATCCAGCGGTTCCTGCGCTTCGCCGGCCTCAAGCAGGTTTATTATGAGAGACAAATTCAGGGCTACTCTTTCATTTTTCTGGGATCAGAGCAGTATCGGCAATCTGATCCGGCCAACCTCGAGGATGCATACTTGTCGGACACCCAGCTGGATTGGCTCAAACAGACTTTGAAAAAACGCGCCGCGGGGAACAAACCGGTATTTGTGTTTCTCCACCAGCCACTGCCGCACACGGTAGCAGGAACCTCGTTTTGCTGCGTTAACAATCGAGCGATCGTGCAGCACGAAGAGTTGAAGCGGATTCTGTCCGAGTATCCTGAGGTGATCTTTTTCACAGCACATACTCATTGGGAACTGAAATTACCCGACACGCTGGTGCGTGACGGCTTCACCATGGTGAACTCGTCTTCAGTCATCCAGCCTTGGACGGACAACAACAATGGCGGCGAAACCGTACTTGGACCTGAGGCGAGTGAAGGGCTGTACGTTGAAGTTTACAAGGATGAGGTAAGAATCCGGGGGAGGGATTTCCACAACAGGCGTTGGATCCCTGAAGCGCAGTTTAGCGTGCCGTTAAAGCATTCCGCTGATTGAAGGGCCGGCGGGGAGGGCTTTATCTATTGCAGTTGCGGCTGGACAGAGGTCCGCGGGCATGATCTACACTACTAGGCACTAAAAAACAGGCCAGCCAGATTACTCTGGGTGGCCTGTCGGTGTGCAAGGAGCCTTCCGGTGCCTGCTCAATGCTATTGCACGGCAAATCGAATATTGTATCTGACCGATTTGGTTGGATCTTTCTTGTCTGTGATGTTGAGTATCGTGGTGCCATGGATGCTCGACGCCTGCAACAGCTCAGCGTGGTGCCTCATGTCGTGGGGCCGGATGACTGGTACTGTCGTGGTGCCCGGCGGTAGTGCCACGACGTAATCATATACGCCGGGTTTAAACTCCTGCTTGCCCAATCCTTCAAGCTTGATCCCTTTCAGCTCTGGAAGATCCGCTGGAAGAACAGGGGTGTTCAATCGGCCTCCGCCTACCGGACTTCGGGCAATGTTTCGCACTGCCTCAGCGCCCAGCCGATCCTGCAACTGCGTGAGATACAGGCTTCTCGGACTCACATGTGTGCCTTGGTGTTCCCAATAGCCATCACTGCGGGGACGACGGTCGTTCGAATTCGGCAAATAGGGCTTGTCTTTGCTGCCAACGTGGCCAATTGCATAGTTTTGCGCCGTGGGAGGCTGCTGTGCGATCAGTCCGCCCTCCGTGTTCCATGTGACGTAGTTGGCGCCGGACCAACCATGTCCGCTGCCAAGCTGTCCTCTGTCCTGGATGGCTATATCTGCTTTCACGTTGTCATATAAGCCGCCGACCGACCAACGGTGGTGCGGCTCGCTTGACGCGTATTCCTCCACGGAATCGCTGTCCAGGAACACATTGGGGCCCTGCACCCGACTGTCGACCACAAACGCATGTCTAGCCGTTTCAGCGTGATTCCGCTGCATAAGCGTCAGTTCCCCGCTGATTTTATAAGGGTACCTTGTTCCGCCTGTGATTACACTTACCATATCCAAGGAATTGGTATCTTGCACTGTTACCCATTTGGCGCCGCGGCTGACGTGTGCAAGAGCGTGATTCAAGTGCAGTCCGGTGACTTCGCGCATCCATGCATTTTTTACATGGCTGAAGATCGCAAAGCTAACAGCGTGATTTTCATCTGAAAAATAGGTTTTTCCATTGTGTTCTGCGGTCACCGAAGGATCGAACGCGGAATCGACACGCAGGTTTTCAACCCCTGCCTGTTCCAGACGGTCCGGGTCTTCATATTTGATGACCTCACCGCCGCCCCATCGGCGTTCAATAGAATTCGGCAGCGGGGCATCAATAGTAATGCGGTCATCCTCAATATCTGTGATCACCCGGTCGAAATCAAGATGGAATGGTGTCCACTGTACAGTGCCCGATCTCTCGAATATGGTGTCCATCTTCACTTCGTGAATCCATCTGGAATTACCGTGACGGCGGACCATGATTTTATCCCCGACCTTAAAACCGCTTGCATCGTCCACGTGGAACGACCGTGCGCCCGAAGGAACAAACAGATCGGAGACAGCTTCAGACGTCTCTGTAAGCAGCTGAACTGGCTTACCTGTGATTTGCAGAATGTCACGTTTGGTGGTACCCGTTGCGTACAAAATTGTGCCGTCTTCTGCTTGTCCTTCGCCCCGGAGAACAACTCCGCTCGCCCGTATGCGCAAGCTGCCTTCGATCTCGTAGGTGCCTTTCTTCAACAAAACCGCTCCGCGGAAGCCGTCCGCCGCCTGCGGCATCGACGAAACCTTATCTATCGCCGCCTGCACTCGTGCCGTGTCGTCCCCTTCTCCCGGTTCAACCACTATTCTCGCCTGCACGTCCGGGATCTCGACACCGCCGCCCATATAACCGGCGTTCGAGAAATCGATAATCCGATTCCCGCGGTAATCGGGCACGTGAATCATTTTCCCATCCGCCCCGACATAAGCAATCGCACTTTCATCCGGCCCTACATCCTGCTCGTTTTGTGCAGTGAAGAAGAGCGTGTCATACGCTTGTTTGCCCTCAGCGAATTCAAATTTTAGCCGGATTTCGTATTGACCGTACTGCTCGACAATGCCTGGGAATACTAACTGCTGTTCTACGTCCGGCTCAAGAGGCTCCGCTGGCAGCTCCTTTAACACTTTGCCGCTGGTCGACGAAACTAGCGACGCGGACACCTTGCCCGCTGTGTGAGGCACCAGCCCAACCGCCGGATATTGGCCCCCGAGCCGCACGAGTGCCGGTTTGCCGATTTCCTTGATGATATTCGGATGAATCATCTCCACATCCACGAGCAATATGCTCGGGTCGTACACATCTACCCACACGCTGGACTCTTTCGTGACGTTGTTCAGCGTCGCCCTGCCAGTGATTTTTGCGGCACCCGCTTGGATAGCGCTTACGATCCCGTCAGCATCAACGTTAGCGGTCTCCGTTTTAGCGCTGTGCCAAACGATCTGTGCCTTGGACATGTCTGCCGGCTCACCGCTCGACAGCTTGCCTCCCAACTGCAGTCGGAATTCATCGCCCGTCTTGAGTGTCACCGTATCATAGTTGCCCAGCGTCTGACCGTATGCATCTTGAATGTAGACGCTTTCAATAACTGCCGAGCCGACGGTGTCGCCCGCCGTATTCGGGCCTGCAGCAGGGGCGGCCAAGCTCATCGAGCCCGGCACCGTAAGGGCAACTAAAAGCGATGCCGTCAGCCAACGTTGAACCGTGCTTCTCATTCGAATCGGTAACAAACCATCTCCACCTTTCAATTTATATGGTAGCGGTTAGTTCTGCTCCCAACTTATATGCTAGTCCAAACCTGTGCAACATACAATGAGCTAATTTTGTAGAAACTTGGCTGATTTCATTCAAATCCCGACAAATCCTGCTAGCAGCATGCTTCATTTTATCGGCAAAATGCAAAAAAGCACACGAAATGCGCCTATTTTCTTACATAAGTGCAAAGAGGTGCTGCAGCACCTCCGCTCTATTGTTTCAATTACGGCGTTGCATCGCCATTGGGGCTAAGCGGCTCTTGGGCGCGTACATGATTGCGTGCGTTTGCCCAAGTCGCCTCGTCTGTAGAACCGCCAACTTCCAGCGCATCGCCGGCGCCATTATTGCCATCATTGTACGGGTGATCTTCAGTACCAGGGTTAACTTTTTCAATTTTGGTCGGCATCATCTCACCTCCGTTCAGGCAATAGTTTATGTAAATGAGAACTTATATACTCATTTGGGATGATGCACACAAAAGAAGGGCGGCCATCCATTTTCACGTCGTTGGTGAATGTACCGCGGCGTAACCTCCGCTGGGATCGCACTGGATCGCAACTATGCGGCCTACCGCGGGGATCGTCACGCCGGCGCCTGCCGAGGCACGGGCGATGGATCCCATACGTGTGCAGCCCAGGTCATAAGGGGCATGATCACCGGCAGTCACTCTAGAGCCGGGATTATATCGCTTTTACCATACCGCCGTCTACGAGCAGGGAGCTGCCCGTAATATAAGTGCTGGCTGCAGACACAAGGAAGGTCACAACCTTGGCGAATTCCTCCGGCGTGCCATACCGTCCGAGCGGAATCGTCCGCTTGGACTGCGCCTCTATTTCTTCGCGCGTCTGACCCGTTCGCTGGGCCTTCAGCTCATCCAGATAGGCGGTGCGGTCGGTCGCGATGCGCCCGGGCGCCACGGTGTTGACGAGCACGTTGTAGGGTGCTAATTCCTCCGCCAACGTCTTGGTCATGCCAACAATGCCAAGCCGGAATGTATTGGAGAGAATGAGACCGGGTATCGGCGTTTTGATCGAGGATGATGCGATATTGATCACACGGCCTGCATTCTGCTTCAGGTCAGGCAGCGCTTCACGGATCAGTCTAATATAGCTGAGCAGATTAAGCTCGAACGCTTGCTGCCACTGTTCGTCGGAAAACTGCTCGAAGCTGCCGCCCGGAGGACCGCCTGCGTTGTTCACGAGGATGTCGATGGCTCCAAGCTGTTCGCGGGTTGCCTTCACCAACTGTCTGATATCTTCCGCTTTTGTGATATCCGCGGCGTAGTACGCAACTCTGCCGCCGCCTAGAGCGGCCAACTCTTGATACGCGCTATGCAGCTTATCCTCGCTGCGGCTGGTCAACATGACATGCGCGCCTTCCCGTACCAGCTGCGCGGCAACCGCTTTGCCCAGACCTTGGCTGGAGGCAACGACCAATGCCGTTTTACCCTGCAGGTTTAAATCCACGTCACGACCTCCTTAAGTAGCCTTTAAGTCTTTGACCGGGTTGACTAATTTCTCGAATCCGTCGATATGGCATTCCACCACATCGCCGTCCCTTATAACGACAGCGCCAGGCGTTCCGGTCGATATAATGTCGCCGGGCAGGAGCGTCATGACCTTCGAGTGAAACGATACGAGATACCATGGACGGAACGTCATGTTCGACACTACGTTTTTCCGGTGAATGCCGCCATTGATCACAGTGGACACGTTCAGATCCAGCACCTCATCCACTTCGTCCGGCGTGACCAGCTGCGGGCCGAAGCTGAAAAAGGTGTCAAAGCTTTTAGAGCGGGTAAGATATCTCGGGTTAACAGCCAAAATATCTTCCGCCGTCATATCGATAATGGTCGTGAAGCCTGCGATAACGCTCTCTGCATCTTCCTCAGATACATCTTTGCATTCTTTCCCGATAATAATCCCCAATTCGGATTCCGCTGTCGTCCGGTCGGATTGGCGAGGAATCTGTATCGTATCGCCAGGTCCTATGATCGTAGTGTCCGGCTTCATAAAGCTCGCAGGCTCCGTGTTAGGCGCCTTTTCATGGAGATCAGCGGCATGCTCCACATAATTGAGGCCTATGCCCCAAATTTTTCTTGGATGACGATACAGAGGAGCGTACTCCACACGCTCAAACGGAATCACTGCATCGTTCAACGAGTTAATTTCCTCTGCGCCGCCGTTTTGATACCAAAATTTCATTTCGTCCAGCTGCCCTGTCTTAATCATATCGAACAGCTCTGTACACCAATTTTTCGCGAGCCGGTTGTTTATCGCTTCCACCAAAATAACTCCACTGTGCCCAACTACAGCGGCAGCTTCAACACCATTTGTTTTTATCGACGCAAGACGCATAAACGCAACCTCCCTGGATCAAATATGTACCGTACTGCTTCATACTCGCATCCGGTAATTTTATTGGACAGAGTTCCTTGCCGTGCGCACTCCGTTGACCACGAACTGGGGCGCTAGCCCTTGATCAACGCGCACCATATTCTGAAATGCCAGCGTCAGCACTTTATTTAACGTATCGCGTGTGCCTGCTCCGATATGAGGACTCGCAATTACGTTGTCTAGAGTTAATAGAGGATTCGCCGGGTCGGTCGGCTCAGACTCCCACGCGTCTATACCGGCTCCTGCGATAACCCCAGCTTGCAGCGCTTGATAGAGCTCGGCCTCCTTCACGATCCCGCCGCGGGCCATGTTGAGCAATATCGCGGTCGGCTTCATCATCTGAAGCTCCCTGGTGCCGATCAACCCCCGAGTTTCGGGCAGTAGTGGAATGTGCAGGCTCAAGATGTCCGATCTCCGCAAAACTTCCTCCATGGAGCAATAGGCTGCGCCCAGCTCCGCTTCGACATGTTCGGGGGCTCTGTATTTATCATAATAAATAAGCTCGGTGCCAAATGCCCTGGAGCGCTTCGCCGTTTCCCGCCCGATATTCCCAAAGCCGATAAAGCCGTGTGTCTTGCCTTCCATTTCGTAAGAGGACGGCCGCAATTCCCACATTAGCCAGCGCCCGTTCTTGGTCGCCTCGTTCACCTGAACAATTTTTCGGTATAATGCAAGCGCTAACAAAATTGTCAGCTCCGCAACGCCTGTGGCATTTCCCCCAGGAGTATTGCTAACCGGCAAGCCGTATTTCCCCGCCGCTTCAAGATCGATATTGTCGACGCCGATCCCTGTCTTCTGGATGTAACGTGCCTTCTCAGCTTTAGCGCAAATGGCTTCGTCCATTTTGGTGGTGGCGACCAACAAATAATCAGCCAGCGCCAGCTTGGCCTCCCGTTCCCCAGCATCCATCTCCTGCCAATACCACAATTCAAAGCCCGGCGGCGTGTGCTCTTGCAGCAGCTGCTTGAACTCTTCGAACACCTTGTCAAAATAAATGACCTTCTTACTCGACATGTGACATCCCCCCTTACGTGTGTGGCCCGTGCAAACCATCCATGTTTTATGATGGTCAGACCACGGCGAATTTGGGTTCCCGCTTCCCTGCCATTAAATATATTCGGTTAGGCGGAAATGATGACAAATAAGGCTGCCAGAGGCAGCCTTCACAGTGCCGAGAAACCCCGTCTTTTTTAAAATTACAGCACAACATAATCAAGAGATCTGTTTATACATTTGTTCATAAGCTGCACATGATGTTGGAAGCTCAACACAACACGGAGGGGAAGCCCAGTGTAGAGCCAATGCCACATGTGTCCACACATGCGGCACGGAGTGGATTCATAAGCGGGTACTACCGGGACAAACTCTGAAAGGGTTCATATTTATTATACACATCTCTTCTACGCGTGCGGTCTTCGAACGTGGTTGCAGCACCGTTTCTGCGGTTCGCATACAATTCGTCGATATCAACAGATCCGCTTAAAACCATGTTTTTATTCGTTTCAGCCTCGCCTACCACGCCGTTAGGCGACCAAGCCGTGTCACAAGGAGAGAGAATGGAGGCCCGGCCATAACCATTCGGCAATGGCTCTCCAGGTGTGCCTACTGTTGGACAGTGGACAAAGTATACCTGGTTTTCAATCGCGCGTGCCTGAGCGCAGTGTCTGACTCTCCAGAAACCGTACTCCGTAAAAGTATAAGAAGGACAGAAAATGATTTCAGCACCATTCACGCTTAGTATGCGGGAAATTTCCGGAATTTCTGATTCATAGCACACGGCTAGCCCAATCTTAGCCGGCCCGATATCGAATACGGCCAGGTCGTCCCCCTCCGATGTTTGCCACTTGGCCTCCGCCGGAAAAATATGCGTTTTCTTGTGCTCAATGTACGTGCCGTCTGGTTTAAAAATATAAGCAATATTGTAATACTTGTCCCCACGTCGTTCGAGGTGGGAACCAGCGATGATGATTTGTTTTCTGGTTGTGGCAATACCGGTGAATAACTCTCTGTACTGAGAGGTGTATGCATCAATTCGATATAAATCTTCCGCCTTCAGTTGATCTGAATCAGGCAAGCTCATCAATAGGCCGACGGTGAGTAGTTCAGGGAAAATAACGTAGTCCGAATCTTGGGGAACTTGATCCATCAGTTGGCTGACTTGTTCCTGGAATGCGGCGAAGTGATCTACTTTCTCAACACTGAATTGACAAGCGGATATTTTTACTGTTCTCATGACGAGGTTCCTCCGATCTGTCTGATTTAATTGTCCTCGTAAGCATCGTAAATTTCACTTAATGTGGCAAACCATGCTCCACGCTGCTCCATGTACTGAATCAATCTTTCCAGCAGTTGAATAGTGTGCGCGCGGCCGATAGTTTGCGGATGCGTCGTGAGCACGTAGCAAGCTCCCTCTTCATTATTGCATGCGTAATCATAAATCGACGCCCAACGGTCAAATATATCATTTGTTGATCTCTGGCCTTCTTGCCCACCGGTTAAGTACTCCATTTGAGGGAAGTCATCCAAATACCACGAGACCGGAATTTCTAAAACATTGTATTCCGTACCAAACACATTAGCCTTGTCGGCGTTCACTTCTACCGGTCGTGGCCAGTAAGGATGAAGGTCGTTGGCCATCAAGCTGCTGTCATATTTGAATCCATACTTCTGCAATATATTGAATGTGTTCGGACTAAAATCCCAGTAAGGCGATCTATATCCACGGGGAGTCACTCCAATCTTGGCTAGGGATTCTAGGCCCATCTGCATTACTCTTTCTTCCTGCTCGTAACTAAGTGGGGCCGGATTTTCATGCACATAGCCGTGGTGAGCAACTTCGTGCCCTCGTGCCACCACTTCTTTGCACACATCGGTAAAAGTATCTACCGTATGACCAGGAATGGCCCAAGTTGTCTTAATCCCATATTTCTCGAACAATTTGAGCAGCCGCGGCGCTCCCACTTCAGCCCCGAATTCGCCCCGTGCCATGTAGGCTGGCGACGTCTGGTTAAAAGAACCAATCCAAATAGATTGCGCATCGAAATCACACCCGATATTAACTGCCACTTTTTTACCTTTAGGGAGTTTTACTTTTCCGCTTTTTTGCATGGTCCTGCCTCCTGATCGTGTAATTGTTTGATAACGCTTTCAGTATAGTTCAAAGTTGTTCAAATAAAAATTCCGAATATTTAATCAAGGTGCATTATTTTAAACTAGTCCGATTACGTTTTGTAACAAACATTGCACTTTGTGATAGAATGATTTTTAATCAACTTAGTCGAAATAAGTCAATCGGGCTGAACCTGGACCAGGCAAAACCCGGGATCGCGGGAGTCCACTTGGCGGAGGTGAAAATTTGTACATAAGCATAAAATACAAATATATTGCTATTTATTCTATGCTAACGATACTGCCCATCATTATGTTTCATATATGGGTGTATCAGATGTGGTCCGAAAAGCTGCATGATACAATCGTCGATTCCAATTCGAAACTGGTCTCACAGCTAAGTAACTCTATCGCCTTGATCGCTGCAGTAAAGAACAGAGACATCGTAAGTGATTTAATTGACAACTCAGGTCTGGATAAACAAAGCAAGATTTTGGTTATGGATCATTCCGGAGAGCTCATTTATACTTCAAATAAGATTTTAGCACACAGTGATATAAAGAGTACGGTTCTATCCAAGTCGGGCCGAGATGGACATTTTGTTACCCGCGATTACGAAGAGGAAATGCTGGTCACTTATTATAGTCACCCGGTCTCCCGGTGGCACATGGTCGTGCTCACTCCCACTGCCGTTATTTACGAACAGCTGTCTTCCGTGCAGCGGTTAATGATCGTGCTGATTCTATTCAGCTTCGTTTTAAGCATCGCATCTGTCGTCCTAATTTCATTTCATCTCACGCGGCCTATCAGAACGTTGAGAAAGAAACTGGAAGGCCTGGAGCACGGGCGGATGGACCCTCTGGATGAGCAGGAGGTTGTAGCGAAAGACGAGATCTGGAAAATTGGAAGCAGCTTTAATGCTATCGTCAACAACCTAAGAGATCAGATGAATTTGCATTATCAGCTTAAAATGAAGTCCGACCAAGCCAGACTGTTTGCCTTGCAATCTCAAATCAATCCCCATTTTCTCCATAATACACTGGAGACGATTAATTCCATTGCTTTAATTGAGAACGTGCCCATCATAGCAGAATTATCGAGAGCGCTTTCCAAAATGTTTCGTTACAACACGATGCAAGCAGGCGGTTTCGTAACTTTTAAGGAGGAATTAGAGCAGGCAGAGAATTATTTAAATGTTCAATTGATCCGTTTCGATGGGATTATAACGAGCCAAATGGATATCGATAAGAAAATTTTGGAGAAACAGAGCATTAAATTTATACTTCAACCGCTAATTGAAAATTGTTTCATTCATGGATTCAAGGATCTCGACGAGCAAGGCCGAATTATTATCAGAGGCTGTATGGAAGACGACAAGATAACGATTTCTATTGAAGATAACGGTGTCGGGATGGATAACGACCAGTTAGCTCGAATCAATGAGAAACTTGACTGCGTGGTCATCGAAGAAGAAGCCTCCGGGCAGGGTCCCAAAGGCGTGGGTCTGCTTAATGTGAATTCGAGAGTTAAAATCACATTCGGGAACACGTATGGTCTCTCCTGTCATGCTCTACTACCGAGGGGGTTATCCGTTAAAATAACTTTTCCTGCGGTCATGCATAAAGAGGGGTGACTACGATTTTTCGCTTACTAATAGTTGAAGATGAACCATGGATACGAAAATCGTTGGAGAAGATTCTACCTTGGAATGAGCTAGGCATAGAATACGCAGGATGCGCGAGAAATGGGCAGGAAGCGTTCAGCATTATTGTTAATTCCAGCGTAGATCTTGTGATTACGGATATTAAAATGCCGAAGATGGATGGGTTCAAACTCATGGATAGCTTGGCGGAATATGTCAATCCCACTCCCAAATATATGATTATATCGGGGTATGATGATTTTCATTATGCAAAGAATGCTATAAAGCAAGGTGTTTTGGATTACATCCTAAAACCAGTAGATCCCAAAGAGCTGCGAGCCTCCGTGCTAAAAGCGGTAGATAAATTGAAAATTGAAAGATCGGAGCGCGATAACTTACGGAAATTAAGAATAAAGGATTACGTCTATGAACGGATTAGTCACCCCACGAGTGAAGTGAATCATGATTTACTTCCAGAAAACTCCTGTTATTGCTTTTTATTTTCCATACATTCAGTGTATCAGGAACTATCTGAGCAACTTGGCACCCCGGGTTTAACTTACTTCGCCCTTCCATTAGGGGCTTACTATTTATACTTTCTTATGGCTAGTTCCGAGCAAGCAATGCAGAAGCGTGTCATGAACGCAATCGATGCGATTCGCAAAAACCATATCATCGGCATCAGCAAAATCCGGATGTATAGGGACCATTCCTTTTATCAGGCGCTAAAAGAAACGGAACACGATTATCTTCTTAATGATAAAAATAGCATAAGCTTAAAAACTCATATGCCTTACGACATAGCTTTATCCAGTAAGGATGAAATTTATCTCCTGGAGGCGCTGCAAGCGAGGGAGAAAGACAAGATCCTGCACAAAGTGAATCAGTTCTTACATACCTGCGAATATTTCGAACAGCAGTGGGTGGCCCATTTTCAACTTTACCTTTTTTTCGGTAAATATGTGTCTAACACCAGTGGATTTGCTGAGCAGGTACTGTGGCTGCACGATTTAAAGAATATAAAGACATCAAACGAATTGAAGATATGGCGACACAAAGGGCTTGAACCGATGATTGATGAGATCATGAAAATTGAACAAAAAAAGGCCCCTGACCATTTTTTGCAGGCCGTAAAATATGTGGAAAAACATTATTTGAATGCTTCTTTGTCCCTCGAATCGGTCGCTCGCTATCTCAATCTGTCCACACCCTACTTAAGTAATATTTTCAACGCTAGAGGAGAAAATTATACAGCTTATGTGACTAAGAAACGGGTGGACAAGGCCAAACAACTTCTGCTCGACTCTGATCTTACGATTTATGAAGTTAGCGAAGCGTCGGGTTTCAATGATGTGAAGTACTTCATCCATGTTTTTAAGAAAGAAACACTCTACACTCCAAACAATTTTCGGAAGCTAAAAAAACACACTTTTTAGCATCAGGGGGAGTCCATGCAGCAGGAGCAAAGATTAAATGGCTACCACATATTTTTGGCGATTGTAGCGTTTTTAGGCTGGACGATATCGGCAATCGATGCATCCATATTTTTTTTCGTCGCCCCATACTTGTCGCATGAATTTAACTTGAGTTTGCAAAGTTTTGGCATGATCGTCGCCGGTGGTTTCTTAATCGCTATCATTGTCAGTTTTTTCATTGGTCCTCTCATGGATCACTTCGGACGTAAAATCGTGTTTCAATGGATTTTAATCATCATGACGATCGGAACGTTTCTCAGCGGCTTGTCTTGGAATTTCGAGTCGTTAATCGTGTTCAGACTGCTAGCAACAGGCAGTGCGTTTGCGGAGTATGCGGTCGGAGCTACCATACTAGTTGAGTCCGTGCCCGCAAAACATCGTGGATGGCTGGTAGGTATTATGGCGGCCGGATGGCCCGCTGGAACTGCCCTGTCCACACTCATATCATTATATGCAATTCCTTCTCTGGGTTGGCAGAGCGCATTTTTTATAGCGTCTATACCGGCATTCATTGTAATTGTCATCCGGTTACATATTAAAGAACCCAAACGGTTCAAGGATGTTAATAGGATTCGTGCGCAAGCCTCCGCCAGTAGAACACACGCGGGCATAGCGAAACTCAAAATGGATTTTACAGTGAACCAACAGGAGGCCGTTAAGAAGCCCTTGCAGCAGCTTTTTAAAGGAGAGCTCTTGAAAAATACGATTTTGGTATGGATCTATATGAATGCGGTAGTGATTTCATATAGCCTGTTGATTTGGTTTGCGCCTTACTGGTTAAAAGATGCTTTTGCGATCAATTCAGCCCAAGCGACATGGACCACCTGCGTCGGCAGTCTTGTCAGCATTTTGGGATTCATTGCATGTGGTTGGTTGAGCGGAAAGGTCGGCATACGTGCAGCCAACACGATATTCATCCCTATTGGGATTGTGATTACCATCTGGATGACTAAATTCGCTGTGACCTACGCTGCATTTTTGCCGGCGTACCTGTTGTGGAACTTTTTCGGCGCGGGAATCTGGGGCGTCATACCCAGACTGTTCACAGAAGCGTTCCCTACACGCGCCAGAGGCACCGGAGCCTCTGTCAATTCAGCATCTTGTTGGCTGGGTTGGGCTTTTACCAGTAATTTCTCGCCATGCCTCATTGATCATATCGGTTATAATACATCTATCTTTTTTGCCGGAGTTTTTCTATTCCCGGTGGCCCTAATCAGTCTTTGGATGATCAGAAGAATTCCTCCTGCGAGCGATCTTGAGGATTATATTACATAGAGCCACGTTTCAACCCATGCAAAGACCGCTTGTTTGATTACCTCGATATCTTCTTCATGAGTGCCTCTGGAGAGGGAAGCGCACTTCTTACAATGGGCGGGCGCCCGTTGTCCGCACAGTAAAGTGGGCGCACCTTTTCATCGATGGAGGAAAAGTCGATATACTTGTCGATCTAACGAAGCACGTGATCCTATGGGACCAGTTCCTCGAGGGATACAAATTCTGGCCGGTACAACGGGAAGCGAAACCGCGAGGTGGAGCGAATCTTTACAAGCCGGTCTCAGTTCGGATTGCAGGCTGCAACTCGCCTGCATGAAGTCGGAATTGCTAGTAATCGCGGATCAGCATGCCGCGGTGAATACGTTCCCGGGT
>NZ_NHRJ02000011.1 GCF_002220865.2 Paenibacillus xerothermodurans
TAAAGAGGGACATTGACGCCTACATCCACTTTTACAATAACGAACGATTACAAGCAAAATTAAACGGCCTTAGTCCAATGGAATTCAGGACCAAGGCCGCCTAACCAATTTTAATTATTTGTACTGTCTACTTGACGGGGTGCAGTTCACACACGGAAGCCTGCTTTTTTAGTATAAGTTTATGCTATAAGTGCGGTTTATCGTTTGCTGAAGATATCGGTCAACACAGGTACGATCTGCGATTTACGCGATACAACACCCTTCAGAACGGCTTTGTTGTCGGACAGCTTGACATTATATGCCTGCTCCACTGCGTCAGCCGCACGGCCCAATGCTAAGCCGATGGAATCGTTATTCAAAATATCCGTCACGACAAACAGGAACAAATCCAGCCCTTTTTTGTCAATAGCGCTGTTCAATGCTGCTTCCAATTCGGCCTGCCGGCTGAGAACGTCATTCACATCCACTGCATTGACCTGTGCGATTTCTACTTTAGCGCCTCCCATCTGGAATTCTTTCGCATCCAGGGAAATAAGCTGCTCAATGGTCTTATCGCTGAGATCCGCGCCCGCTTTGAGCATCTCCAAACCGTATGTTTCCAGATTGACGCCTGCAATCTCAGCCAATTCGCCGGCTGCAGCCACGTCCTGCTCCGTGCAGGTAGGTGATTTCAGAAGAAGCGTATCCGAAATAATAGCGGAAACCATCAATCCTGCGATATCTTTTTCAATCGCCACGCCGTTTTCTTTGTACAATTTATTTAGAATGGTCGCGGTGCAGCCAACTGGCTCAGCCCGGTAATATAACGGGTGGCTTGTTTCAAAATTAGCAATACGATGGTGATCGATGACTTCCGTCACTCGCACTTGATCGATGTCGCTTACGCTTTGCTGACGTTCGTTATGGTCAACCAAGATGACGTCTTTCACTTCACCGGCAGCGGCCTCAATCACACGCGGCTGTTTCACCTTGAAATAATCCAAAACAAATTGAGTTTCCCCGCTGATGCTGCCCAAGCGGACAGGCTCCACATTAGCTCCCAGCTTCGTTTTTAATTCAGCGTACGCAATGGCGGAGCAAATCGTATCCGTATCCGGATTCTTATGCCCGAAGATCAGTGTTTTGTCCATAATGAGTGCTCCCTAATTAGTTTTTTTTGGCGACAAAAGTATACCATACATTGCTGTTTCCTATCTAGATTATAACCTGAAATTGCGGTGGTTCCAATGCTGGCGCATGATCGGCCACCCCTTGTGTGTGCCCGCGAGAATCCCGTTAGAGATGCAAAGCCGCCAATTCTTGAAAGTCCGGTTGAATGCCGTACGTACGCTGATCCGCATGCCGCGCAAGCGGGTTGGGTTGGCGCCTATTTTCCGGGCTTGCATTAACTTCCTTCTGGGTGAATGCATATGTTACATATGACTACTTGTGGTTTCCAAAGGTTTTTAAAGGACGTTGGATAAACCGTTACGGGAGGTAAGCAGAATGAGGAAACAAAACAATCGCGCCGGCAGCAAACCCAACTCTGTGAGAGGGAGACGCAGTTCAGCATATATCGATGAATTAAAATGGCTGGATGAGATCCAAACGAGGGACCAGGTCGTCCGTCCCAGCAAAAAAGACGCGGACGTATTAATCAGCAGAGTCGAATCGCCGGAAAAAGAAGAGGAAGTTGCAGCGGATAAGGCTGTTCCGGCATCCCGTGAACTATCCGTCCAGCCGGTGCTGAGGGAGCGCAAAACGTCCGCAGGAGAGGGAGCTGTGATTTACACGGACGATCTTGCCGACGAGTCGGTCACCAGCGAAAAAATTGCACGTCACGCCATAGAAGGCAGCAAATTAAAGCAAGGCTCGATCGGTGAGGATCAATTGGGCGACTATGTAGTGACTACGGCAAAGCTGGCGAACCGCAGCGTTACTGCACAGAAGCTTGGACTACGCGTCGTGACTGAGGAACATATAGCCTCCTTTGCTATTACGGGAGACAAAATTCAGGAACGGGCGATCAGCGGAGAAAAGCTGCAAGATAACAGCATTACCTCCGAAAAACTGGCGGATAAGACGATCGATTCAATGAAAATTGCCGAAGGTTCAATTCAACGTAAGCATTTCGCGGAGGAAGCGATCACGGGCGAATTGATTCAGAACCAATCCGTGACTGCGGAGAAAATAAAAAGTGGTACGATTCAAGCGAGCAACCTGGCGAATTATATTATCAACACGGCAAAACTGGCGGATCTGGCGGTCACCACTGAAAAGCTGCGCGATCACTCTGTGACCGGGAGCAAGATTGCGGACGGTGAAGTGACCGAACAGAAGCTGGCGAGCCAGGCGGTGACTGCGGATAAACTGGCTCCGTGGAGCATCGGACCGGAACATTTTCAAGCTCGGATCATTCAACATGAGCATCTGGCTACCGGCATTATCCGCAGTGAAAATATCGGGCCGAAACAAATAGCTGAGGACCATCTGGCGGAAGATGCGGTGCATAATGTGCATTTGAAGGATGGGGCCGTCACTGCTGAAAAGCTTGCGGGTCAATCCGTGACCGCGGTGCATTTGCAGGAGGGTGTCATTGACAAAAAGCATATCAAACCACGCAGTGTGGAGGCCCGGCATATAGCGGACTTTGCCATCACGACGGGCAAGCTTGCACCGGGCAGTGTAGGTCACGAACAGCTGGTCGATGGTTCAATCTACTCCTCGAAGATCGTCGATCAAGCGGTTACTTCCTCGAAGATTGCCCACAAGGCGGTCACGGGAGAGCACCTGTCTAATGCGGCTGTAGGAAGTGCACATCTGAGTGACAAGGCGGTGCAGTCCGGACATCTCGGCCCGCTATCCGTGGGCAAAGAGAATCTGCAGGATCAATCGATCGTCAGCTCCAAGCTCCAGGACCGGGTGGTTACGGCGGATAAACTGGCGTACGGTGCGGTGCAGCAGCAGCACATTCAAGAAGGCGCGATTTCGTCGGGCCAGTTGGCGAATCATAGCGTGACGACGGCGAAGCTCGCCAGCGAGACGGTGTCGACAGATAAGCTGACGAATTTGTCGGTCACCACTGCGAAGCTGGCGCAGTCGAGCGTGACGTCAGATAAGCTCATGCGCGAAGCTGTGCTTGGCGAGCATATTGCGGCGGGCGCAGTACAGTCGCCTCACATGGGCAAAGCTGTAGTAAAGGCGCATCATTTGGCGTCGGAAGCTGTGACCCGTGAGAAATTGCAGGAGGGTGCGGTCACCGAGGAGAAAATCGCTCTGGGGGCAATTACGACGGAACATTTAGCGGCTGGAGCGGTGAAATCGGCCCAACTCGCCGATGGCGCGGTAGGTGGTGAACAGCTCGCTATTGGCGCGATTAGGAGCGACCACATTGCGGCGGAATCGATCGATACCGCTCAGCTGGCGGATCAGGCGGTCACTAAGGCGAAGCTGGCATTAGGTGCGGTAAGCAGCGAGCATATTGCGCCGCAGGCGATCACTGGAGGGCAGTTGGCAGATCACGCGGTGACCGCAGGTAAGCTGGCACGAGGCGCGGTGGACTCGATCCATCTGGCGGCGGGCGCGGTCGACTCCGACCATATCGCGCCGTCGGCGGTAACGGATACGCAGCTGGCGGAGTCCTCTGTGACAGGGGGAAAGCTGGCGAAAGGTGCAGTAGAATCCACCCACCTGGCGCCGGGAGCTGTCGGCAGCGAACAGGTGGCGGCCGGTGCGGTTGGCGCGCAGCACATTGCGCCACACGCGATCGGTGAGGCGCAGATGGCCGACTGGTCCGTGACGGGCGCCAAGCTGGCGAGAGGTGCGGTACAAGCGGCGCATCTGGCGGCAGGCTCGGTTGGCAGCGAGCAGCTGGCCGCCGGCGCGGTAAGCACCGATCACATCGCGTCGGAGGTCATCAGCACGGCGCATCTGGCGGAGCGAGCCGTCACGGGCGCCAAGCTGGCCTGGCGCGCAGTCAACGTGGAGCACGTGGCTATGGAGGCCATCGGCGAGGCACAGTTGGCGAATCAGGCGGTGACGGGAGCGAAGATCGGGGCAGGCGCGGTGGCGTCAGAGCATCTGGCTGCGGGCGCCGTGTGCGGTGAACATCTGGCGGAGGGCGCTGTGAGCGCAGCGCACATTGTGGCGGGGGCTGTCGGCGAGCAGCAGCTGGCGGATGACGCGGTGACGGGAGCGAAGATCGGCGCAGCCGCGGTTGCATCGCAGCATCTGGCAGCGGGTTCCGTGTGCGGCGAGCATTTGGCGGCGGGGGCTGTGAGCGCAGCGCACATTGTGGCGGAGGCTGTCGGCACGCAGCATTTAGCGGACCACGCGGTAACGGGAGCGAAGCTGGCAGCCGGCGCGGTCGCGTCGGAGCATATTGCGGCGGGCATGGTGGGTCCCGCGCATTTGCAGCCGGACGCTGTGCATGGCGTGCACGTGGCAGCGGAAGCCATTGGCACGGAGCATTTGGCCGCCCAAGCGGTGACGGGCGAAAAGCTGGCGGCGGGCGCAGTGTCCGCGGAGCATCTGGCGGCCGGCGCGGTCGCCGACCTGCATCTGGCTGCGGGCGCTGTAAGAGCGGAGCACATTGCAGCTGGAGCGATCGACGAAAGCCATTTGGCTGAGCGGTCGGTCACGGCTGCTAAGCTGGTCTCAGGTGCGGTGGAAACGGCGCAGCTCGCGGACCAAGCGGTGACGGGCGCGAAGCTGGCCTGGAGCGTGGTGGAGTCGGTGCATCTCGCGCGGGGCTCTGTCGGCAGCAAGCAGCTGGCCGATGAGGCGGTCACGGCGGCAAAGCTGGCGAAAGGCTCAGTAGAGCCGGCACACCTGGCGGCGGGTGCGGTTGGCAGCGAGCAGCTGGCGCTAGGCGCAGTGGCCGGTAAGCATGTCGCGGAAGCCGCGATCGGTTCGGAGCAGCTCGTTGATGCGGCAGTGAACGGCGCGAAGATTGCGGCAGGCGCAGTGTCGTCATCGCACCTGGCAGCGGGTGCGGTAGGAGGCGAGCAGTTGGCGCTCTGCTCGGTGCGCGGCGAGCATGTCGCGGAAGCGGCGATCGGCACGGAGCAGCTTGCGGAGCGGTCGGTGACGGCGGCTAAGCTGGCACTGGGCGCGGTGGAGTCAGCGCACCTGGCGGCGGGAGCCGTGCACAGTGAGCAGCTAGCGCCCGCAGCGGTATACGCCGTGCATGTGGCACGGGCAGCCATCGGCACAGCGCAGCTCGCGGACGAGACGGTGACCGCAGCGAAGTTGGCAGCGGGCGCGGTGGAAACAGCGCACCTGGCAGCAGGCGCGGTGGGACGGCAGCAGCTGGCAGCCGATGCAGTGAGCGGCGAGCACATCTCAGCTGCAGCGGTTGGCGAGAGCCATCTGGCGGATGGCGCGGTGACGGGCACGAAGCTGGCACAGCGTGTGGTGGAATCGGCGCACCTGGCGTCGGACGCGATCGGCGGCGAGCATATCTCAGCTGCAGCGGTGGGTGAGTCCCAGTTGGCGGATGGCGCAGTTACGGGAGCGAAGCTGGCGCAGGGCGCGGTGGAATCGGCGCACCTCGCGACAGGTGCGGTGGGCAGCGAGCAGCTCGCGCCCGGTGCCGTTGGCGGCCAGCATATCGCGGCTGCGGCCGTGGGAGAGGCTCAGCTGGCGGATGAGGCAGTGACGGCAGCAAAGCTCGCGCTCGGTGCGATAGACACAGCGCATGTGGCGACAGGAGCTATCGGCGGTGAGCAGCTTGCGTGGGGTGCGGTGCGCGGCGAGCATATAGCGATGGCGGCGATTGGCGAAGCGCAGCTGGCGGATGAGGCAGTAAGAAGCGCGAAGCTGGCCTTGGGCGCGGTCGAGCCGGAGCACGTGGCGGACGGTGCGATTGGCAGCAGGCAGCTGGCGATGGGCGCAGTGCTCACCGAGCATATCGCGACGGAAGCGGTCGGCGAGGAGCAGCTGGCGGATCAGGCGGTAACGGGAGCGAAGCTCGGCTGGGGTGCGGTCGAATCGGCTCATTTGGCTGCCGGCTCGGTGGGCAGCAAGCAGCTGGCGGATGAGTCCGTCACGCGGGCGAAGCTGGCAAGAGGTGCGGTGGATTCCATCCAGCTGGCGCCGGGTGCAGTTGGGAGCGAGCAGTTGGCGCAGGACTCGGTAAGCGGCGAGCACCTGGCGCTTGGCACAGTGGCTGCCGAACATCTGGCGATGGGCGCGGTGAACAGCAGGCACCTTGCAGCAGGGGCGGTAACCGGAGAGCATGTTGCGGCAAAGGCGATCGGTTCGTCACAGCTGGCGGATCGGGCGGTGACCGGAGAGAAGCTGGCTGAGGGAGCCATAGACGCAAGTCACTTGGTGGCTGGCGCGGTCGGCAGCGAGCAGCTGGCAGCAGGAGCCGTGCACGGCGCCCATATAAGAAGCGATGCGATCAATGGGCTGCACATCAAACAGGAATCCATATCCGGTTATCACTTGCTGCCTGGCAGTATTTCACTGATGCATCTGGAACACGGGCTGCAGGAGCAGCTGCTGGCGAAGCTTGAGCAGCCTGAGACATCGACTGCCGAACCCGCGACAGATTACGAGGGCCGCGATTTTGATCAGGATGAGTGGGCGGTTGCCGAGAACATCGCATTCGCACAATCGGCCGTGGAAACCGAAACCCCGGAGGCCGACTTGCTGGAAGCAGGTGTGATCCAAGAAGAACACATCGCGCCAGGTGCAGTTTCCCCGCAGCACTTGTCATTCCAACCGGTGCAGGCGGTGCAAGCTACGGCCGCAATTCAGCAGTTCGGGCTCGTTGAATTCGTTCTGCGGGTGGAAGACGAGGGCGTATTCGTGCAAGTACAATTTGACCGGCCTTTCGCCGACGCGGGGTATGTGCTTGTGGCGACGACCAATCAAGAGGCCAGCTACGCGGTCGTGCGAGAGAAAACACCGCATTCGGCGACACTTTTCATCGTGCGCAGCAGATATTGCGGGGATATGGCCGGTATCGTCAATTGGATTGCCATCGGAATGCCAGCCTAATGCGCGGAGTGGATCATCCCGTTCATCAATCTTGGTGGCGGGATGATTGCGTGTCGGAACAGTTGCTGCATTTTTTACCAATATCAGAAAATAATGACTATGCAAAATATTATAGTTATGATAATATTTTCGGGTAGAAATATTTCTTATACGAAATAATTTTCGGTCAACGGATTGCGGCGTGCGTTCGAAGGGACGTGCGCCGGTTTACGTGCTTACCGAACGCAAAGTCTGCGCTCACTGACTTGTGGAGGGAATGATGCCAGGACTTTCTTGTCGCACCGTTATCGGTGTGCTATTTGTTGTGGTTAAAAATTTCGCTGACGAAATAATGAGGGGGCAACAAGCATGAGTCGCGGAATGAGAATCGGATCGTCCATTCGTAACTTAACCAAGATTTTTACAAGTACGATGCACAAGGATCTGAAAGAGCTCGGTCTCACACCGGCGCAAATCACCACGCTGCGGCAGGTGTATTTTGAACGCAAGACGATAGGTCAAATTTCTGAGAACACACAGCTGTCTTACAGCACCGTCTCAGGCATTATCGATCGTTTGGAGCGGGACGGATGGTTGGAAAGAATCCGGGATGAATCGGACCGGCGCATCGTATGGATTCAAAAGAACGCAGCTAAGGTTGAGGCCGTCAAAGAAAAACTGCATTTATTTCAGGAAAGCTTCTATGAAAATCTGTTGGCGGATCTTCCTGAGCACGAGCTCGACAACATAATTCGTTCGTTGGAGCTGTTAACTACCTATTTACAGAAGAAGGTTGAGGAGAAATCATGAAAAGGAAACCAGTCCTGTTCTTAATCTTGGCTGTCGCCGTATTGGCTGCCGTCGGGGGAGGATTTTCGTTCTGGTATCAGTCGCATTATTTTGTGAAATCCGAGGATGCCAGAGTTGCCGGTGATATCTACCGGGTCATGCCCCGCATTGCAGGTAAGCTGACCTCGCTGCAGGTATCTGAGGGTGATACCGTGCTGACGGATCAGGTGGTAGGGCAACAGGACAGCACCAATCTTCCGACAAGTAACTTGGATCAGGCTGCATTGCGTTCGCCAATCAGCGGCACGGTGATCAAGACGATGGCAAAAGCCGGCGAAGTGGTTTCACCGGGACAAACGATAGCTATGGTCGTGAATAAAAAAGAACTGTATGTTACGGCTAACATAGAGGAAGTCGACATCCACCGGGTACAGGTTGGACAAACGGTAGAGTTCACGGTCGATACATTCGCCGGCAGCACTTTGTCGGGTAAGGTGATCGAGATCGGGGAGGCGACTGCGTCGACATTCTCTTTGTTGCCCGCAACGAACACGAGCGGTAATTTCACCAAAATAACGCAGCGCATGCCGATCAAAATATCAATCGATGATCAGCAAGGCCTGGGTCTGTCGCCGGGGATGAGCGCTGTGATCAAAATACATGTGAAAGGTTAGGCGTACATACACTCATGAGAAAAAAACAATTAACGTGGACAACGGCTCTACTGTCCTTGTGTGCAGTGGTCATGTTGGCCGGCTGCGGGGATACGGGCACATCCCAAGCCACTGCGGCGCAGGTGCTGTCGGTGAAGGCGATCAAGCTCGGCGAAACGGCTGGATCCGGGCTCACTGGCAAGATCATTCCCGACCAGGAAGTGAAAATCGTATCGAAATCTGCTGGCAAGGTCGCTGCCGTTGAGGTCAACGAAGGCTCTGTGGTGAAAAAGGGAGATGTGCTGGTTCAACTGGAGACTGACGACTTGTCTCAACAGGTAAAGCAAGCGGAATCCGGCTTAACCGCTGCACAGGCGAAACTTGCCGACACCGAAGCCGGCGCAAGAAGTCAAGAGATCCAAGGGCTGGAAAGCGCCGTGAAAAGCGCTCAAGCTGCCAGCGAACAAGTGAAAGCTGCGGTGGGTACAGCCCAGTCGGCCTTTAATTTGGCGGAGAAAAATTACAATCGTCTCCGCAACATGTATGACAGCGATAATACAATCACAAAAGAAGATCTCGATAAAGGCACCTTCGAATTCCAAAAGGCGCAGTCCGCTTGCCAGCAAGCACTAGCGCAGCAGCAGGCCGCGGAAGCACAGGTTTCGGCCGCTCAGTCAAAGCTGGATTTGGCGCGCAGCGGAGCGACCGGCAATACGCTGGAAGCATTGCAGGCGGAGGTGGACCGGTTGGGCGCAGGCCTGGAGCTGGCTAACAGTGCGCTGAATAATGCGACGATCGTTGCACCGATGGACGGCGTCATTGTTAAGCGGAGTATTCAGCCCGGCGAAATGGCTCAGCCTGGTGTGCTCTTACTTCATCTGGTCAAGATCGACCAGGTGCAAGTGGAGCTGAGCGTGCCAGATGCGGTGATTGGAAGTATGAAAACCGGTACGGACGTCAACGTGAAGGTCAGCAATTTGCCGGAGAAAGAGTTCGCGGGCAAAGTCGACTTCGTCAGTCCTGTGTCCAACCCGAACAGCAGCACATTTCCGGTCAAGGTGAAAGTGGCTAATCCGGAGGGCCAACTGCTAGCGGGCATGACGGCGGAGGTGCATCTGCTGGATGCTCCGGGCAGCCGATTGGAAATTCCGAAACAGGCACTGGTAAATAAAGAGAATAAGTCCTTCATCTTCACGATTGAACAGGACGCGGCAAAAGCGGTGGAGATTGCTTTTGAGGAGAAGAATGAGGATTGGGTACATGTAGCGGAAAATACCGCGCTGAAACCAGGCCAGCTAGTGATTGTTAACCCTACCGACGCTTTAACGGACGGCAGTAAAGTGAAAGTGGAATAGGGGGCGGCTGCGGTGACAGTGGATTCACAAAATAAAAAAGGTGGCGGGTCGGCGCGCACGTCTGGCGCGGACTCGACGAGCGGGTTAGCGCCCGCTGGATCAGCCACCGGAAGCGAGGGCGCCACCGCCGGCGCAACGCCTACAGGCGGGTCGTCGCCCACGTCTGGCGCGGACTCGACGCGCGGGTTAGCGCCCGCTGGGTCAGCCACCGGAAGCGGCGGGGCCGCCGCCGGCGGAACGCCCACAGGCGGGTCGGCGCCCGCTGGGGCATCGGCCTCTGCCGGTACCGAGGCCTCGAACAGCGACGGCGGATTTTGGCTGCCGCTGGTTGCCATCATCCTAGGCACGTTTGTCTCAGTGCTAAGCAGCAGTCTCGTGAATGTAGCGCTGCCTAAACTCTCGACCGTCTTCGGCGTACCCACAACGACTATTCAATGGGTCGTCACCGGATTCATGCTCGCTTCAGCGGTCGTAATACCGGCCAGCGGATTTCTTTCCGCACGTTTTGGGACCAAGCAGGTGTTGGTGCTGTCCGTTATCGGATTCACCATCGGCTCGCTGCTGTGCGGTTTGGCATGGAACGATTCCAGCTTGATCGCATTTCGGATTTTTCAAGGCTTAACCGGAGGTTTCATCATGCCTGTAGGCATGACTGTTATATATACAATCGTTCCGCGACACCAGATAGGCTTAGCTATGGGTATCTGGGGCGTAGCCGCAATGGTTGCGCCCACCCTAGGGCCGACGCTTGGTGGTTATCTTATCCAGTACTACAGCTGGCGAACCCTGTTTCTTTTGAACGTGCCAATCGGTATTATAGCGGCTTTGGCATGCATAACGCTGTTGAAGGAGAGTGCCAAGCACAAAGGATTGCAGTTCGATGTAGCCGGCGCTGTTTTTTCGGTGACCTTTTTCGGTACACTGCTGTTGGCTTTGAGTAATGGGCAAACCGAAGGCTGGTCATCGTTGTACATTGTTACATTGTTCTTTGTATCGGCAGTGAGTTTGGCGCTCCTGCTTTGGACTGAGCTGACGACCACCAAGCCTCCCTTGCTAAATCTGTTTGTATTCAAAGATATCAAATTCTCAGCGAGTGTTCTTATTTCAGGACTGGTTATGATGTCCATGATGGGCGGAACGTTCCTGATGCCGATTTATTTGCAGAACGTACAGTCGATGTCTGCTTTGGACGCGGGTATATTACTGCTGCCCCAGTCCGTGGCGATGGCGTTGATGATGCCGATTAGCGGAAAATTGGTGGCGAAAACGGGGATCGTTCCATTGGCCATCGTCGGCCTTGCTGTGCTCGGCGTCACGACGTACGAGCTGCATGCTTTGACTGCGGACACCCCTCACCTATGGATTAACGCCGTGCTCACGATAAGAGGGGTCGGTATCGGTCTGTGTATGATGCCGATCTCTACAGTAGGCATGGCCGATATTGCAAAAGAGCAGATTAAGGATGCGTCACCGCTTTCCAACGTGTTCCGCCAAGTTATGGCTTCGATGGGAATCGCCGTGTTGACTACCATTATGAGTAGTCGGCACTCCCTGCACGCCGTCCGTATTTCAGAGAATGTGCCTGCAGGCTCGGAGAGCGCGAATCAGCTCATGGCTGCATTGTCCGGGGCGTTGTATCAAGGCGGCATAGATGCAGCCACTGCGAGCGGTACGGCAGCAGCGTTTGTTGGCGGGCTAATACAAAAGGAAGCCATGGTTCGCTCCATCGCGGATACGTTTTATGTTTCCGCCATTCCTGCTTTCCTGTGCATCCCTCTAATCTTCTTATTAAGAGAGAAAAAAAAGGACGCCAACCAGCCGGCACAACAGCCGACGGCGTCGAGCACGCGACCGCCCACGCCACCGTCCACGCCACCCGCACAGGATATGCACACTGCCAAGCCTGTGGAAGCATAACTACGGGAACTGAAAGCTGCGCGCTCAAACAACTTGCTTGATGATTAACACACGGGTGACAGCGAGAGCGGCCGCCGCATCACGTTCGCTAGACTTGCAACGGTGCTGCCGGGCGAGCGTGCGCTAGCACAGCGGTGGCGCTTTTGTACGCTGGTTGGTCATGGCACAATATTTGCACGGGTCGACATGAGGCGGGGAACAACGCAGAGAAAGTGGGGATCGGAAATCGAGCAGCCTGAGCTTGAATCAAAGCAGCTGTTTCGCAGTGTTTTGCGCAAAATGAGTACTTACTGCAGATACACGGACAAGCGTTTTTCCGCATCGCAGGTGTGCGCGCGTGAAGTGCTTCATGCACAAGGATCCATCAAAATCACGGATTTGGCAGATACCTTGTCCTTATCTATGAGCGCCGTGACTTTGCTCAGTGACAAGCTCATTGCACAGGATTGCGTTACGCGACAGCGCTCAGCAGAAGACCGCCGGGTGGTTTGTTTAGCCATCACTGAGCGCGGACAGAGCACGCTGCGTGACATCACGGAGCGCGAGAACAAGATCGTCGGCGAATGGTTGGCCGGGCTTCCCGACAGCGATCTCCGGCAGTTCAATCGCATTTTTCAACACATATTGGCAAACGCAAAAACTGTAGAATAAAGTCCAGCTCTCACTATACACGATACCTTCACGGGTATCGTGTTTTTTTATGCGCCGGGCGCAGCATACGCCTTCGGGCAGCTGCCAAATTTTATGTGTAGGGAGTTTCGTCCACTAGCGTCAGTCCACCGTTGCATATGATGGCAGCATGGTATTTGCTCAGCACCGAATTTCAGGGGAAGGGGCAATCGGATGAAAGGCGTTATATTGGCTGGCGGTACAGGGACGCGACTTCGTCCTTTGACGAACATGCTTAACAAACATCTACTGCCAGTGGGGCGGTACCCGATGATCCATTATGCGATAAACAAAGTTGCCGAGGCTGACATCAACGAAGTAATGCTTGTGACGGGTAGGCACTCGGCGGGCTTATACATGGAATACATCGGGAGCGGCCGGCAATGGGGGCTAGACGTTAGTTATAAAATTCAAGAGGAAGCGGGCGGAATTGCTCAGGCGCTTGGACTGGCAGAGGACTTCGTCCGTCCGGATGAAAAACTGCTGGTGATACTTGGAGACAATTTGTTCGAGGACTCTCTGAGAGAGGAAGCGCATGCCTTCGCACGAGAAGGAAGCGGAGCTCATGTGTTTTTAAAACGGGCGGAGAATGTCGGACGTTATGGAGTGCCAATGCTGGAAAGGGAAAGGATTGTGCGGATCATAGAGAAACCGATAACACCGCCTTCCAGTTACGCTGTCACTGGCATCTACATGTACGACAACAGTGTTTTTGAAATTATTCGAAGGCTGCAACCGTCCGCACGAGGGGAGCTCGAGATCACGGATGTCAACAACGAATATGCCCGGTGGGGGCTTTTAACTTACAGCGTTCTGCACGGCTGGTGGATAGATGCCGGGACGCACCAGGCGTTGCGGGAAGCTGGCGCCAGGCTTTGGGAGCGTGAAGAGGAATGAGCGGCAGGACGTTGCTTGTGACCGGAGGGATGGGTTTCATCGGCAGTAATTTTGTCCGTTATTGGCTGGAAAGGCGTCCGCAGGACCGGGTGATCAATCTTGACGCTTTGACATATGCAGGCAACACAGACAATGCTGCCGGCTTACCAGACAGCGCTAATTACCATTTTGTTCGCGGGGATATTACGGATCAACAGCAGCTGAAGCAATTGTTTACACAAGAGTTGATCCATACCGTCGTGAACTTCGCCGCAGAATCGCACGTAGACCGCAGCATTGGGGACCCGGGCATTTTTGTCCGTACGAACGTATTGGGTACGCAATGTTTGCTCGATCAGGCGCGGGTTCACGGGGTAATGCGGTTCGTCCATATTTCGACCGACGAAGTATACGGGACATTGGGACAGGAAGGCAAGTTTACCGAATCGACCCCGCTCGCACCGAACAGTCCATACTCGGCGAGCAAAGCGGGCTCCGATCTAGTGGCGCGCGCCTACTATGAAACGTTTGGCTTGCCTGTCATCATTACACGCTGCTCAAACAACTACGGGCCTTACCAATATCCCGAGAAGTTGATTCCGGCCGTCATCACACGCGCTCTGCAGGATGAGCCGGTGCCGGTGTACGGCAACGGATTGAATGTGCGTGACTGGCTGCATGTGGAGGACCACTGCTCGGCGATAGAAGCCGTAATAGAGAGAGGGGTACCGGGCGAGGTCTACAATATAGGAGGCGGCAACGAACAGACGAATCTACAGATGGTTCGGCGAATCTTGGCAGAGCTCGGTAAGCCCGAAACCGTGATACAATTTGTCGCTGATCGGCCGGGGCATGATCTGCGGTACGCGATCGACGCAAGGAAAATAGAGCGGGAGCTTGGATGGCAACCGAGCTATCAGCTCGCTGAGGGCATCCGGCGTACTGTGGAGTGGTACGTCAGCCATCGAGCGTGGTGGAACAAATCGCTGGTTACTCAGCCGCAGCTTGGGAGGCCTGCTACGGGGACCGCGTCTGGAGCGCCAAATATGCCGCACAACACTTCCGCGGTTGTTGATGTCCAACATGCGCCGGCAACGGGGCAGCGGCAGCAGCCTGGCAGCGCGCACACCGCTTCGGCGCCGGCCATGGCCACCGCGGATGATATACTCACTCGTCCAGCCGTGTCAAACAGACCGATCATGATGAACGGAGGCGATACCCCATGAAGATTCTGATCACGGGCGCGGGTGGCCAACTGGGTCGGGAGTTAGTCCGTGCGTTAGCGCCGGAACATCAGCTGATTGTGAAGACACGTGCGGAGTTGGATGTCGTGGATGAAGAGGAAGTCATGCGCGCGGTACGTGAGAGCAGTCCTGATGTGATCGTGCACGCGGCGGCCTTCACCCAGGTGGACCTGGCCGAACAGCACATCGAGCAAGCCTTTGCGGTCAATGCGTTCGGCACGCGCAATGTGGCTCTTGCGGCCAAAAATGCGCGCGCATTAATGGTGTATGTGAGCACAGATTACGTATTCGACGGAACCAAGGGGTGCGCTTATGTCGAACGAGACCGCACCAATCCCGTCAACATTTACGGACAATCCAAGCTGCTTGGGGAGAAGTTTGTGCAAATGATCTGCGAACGCTTTTACATTGCCCGCACTTCTTGGCTGTATGGAGCCTCCGGCAGTAATTTCGTTACCAAGGTACTTGCGCTGGCAAAACAGAGAAGTGAGCTTCAGATGGTGAATGACCAATTTGGTTCACCGACGTATGCAAGCGAGCTGGCAGGCTTTATCCGGGAGGCTTTGGGCAGAAATCAGTATGGGGTTTTTCATGTGTCGAACCGTGGCTGCTGCTCGCGCTATGAATTCGCCCAGGAGATATTGAACATTGCAGGGCTCAACACGGTTAAATTGGTTCCGGTTGGTGCGGATGGTTTCCCGTTGCCGGCAGTGAGACCCGTGAGATCCGATTTAGACGACGAAGCGATTCGCAATAACGGATTCACCCGGTTAAACACATGGCAGGAGTCACTTCGCAGTTTTTTGTTGGAAGATTTGCGTTACTAGTGTCAGCAACATCAACGCAGGGAGGATTTGGCCAATGGGAAGCATTGTTGGAGTGATGAAGAAACAGCTCGTAAAACATTGCGATGATCGCGGCTTCTTTATGGAGCTGCTGCGCGACGACGATGAGATGTATGGCAGCTTCGGTCAGGCATCACTGTCTATGTCATTCCCGGGTGTGATCAAGGCATTTCATTATCATCGGCTGCAGGATGACATTTGGTTTTTTCCAAGCGGGCACGCTCAGGTGGTGCTGCATGATATGCGGCCTGATTCCGAGTCATACCGTCAGACGCAAGTCAACTACATGGGCGAGGATAGTCCGTATTTGTTGTTTATCCCAAGAGGAGTAGCGCATGGTTACAGGGTGCTCGGCTCGCGCGCCGCGACCATCGTCTATTTCACCAACATGGCATACAATCCCGCCCAGCCTGATGAGTACCGGCTGGCATATGACGATCCGGATATCGGCTTCGATTGGTCGACCAAATTCCGCTGAAGGCGCAGGTGGCACACGCCTGCTACGCCGTGCACCTGGCGGGGCGTCAACTTGCGGTTACTGTAGTTGCGAAGGCAGGGGAGAGTCGCGGCAGGTTAAGCCTTGGGCGTCGTTATGCCCTTTTCTCAGCCTTGTACGCGGCTGCCCTTGCCCTTGTGACGTTTGTACATACAATAAAGCAACCATACAGTGATGGGAGTTGATGTAAGGAATGCATCCAACGCGTAAACGCGGACGGGCGGGCAAGAGCGCGAGGATTTGCTCCAAAGTGTCCGTGATCATCCCCGTCATGAATGAAAGCAGCACACTGCCCGCTGTACTAAATGAAGCAAAAAAGTTACAGAGTGATATTGAACTCATCACCATTGTGAATGGTTCAACAGATGGTTCTGCAGCTATCGCGCAGTCAGGCGGAGCACACGTTGTATCATTCGATGAACCGCTCGGGCACGACGTCGGCAGGAGCGTGGGCGCCCGTGAGGCGCACGGAGACATTTTGTTGTTTATCGATGGGGATATCATCATACCGGCGGCACAATTGCAGCCATATATTCAAGCTGTAGAAGCTGGCGTTGATATTGCTTTGAACAAATATAACGGACCGGTTCGTAAGCACAACGTGCACCCGGTCGTGATGGCTAAGCATGCGTTGAATACGGTACTTGGCCGTTCCGACTTGAAGGGGGCGTCGATGACGACTGTGCCGCACGCTATAAGCCGTCGGGCACTGACGGAGATAGGAGCGGAAAGCTTAGCCGTTCCACCGAAGGCGCATGCGATGGCCGTGCAGCGGGGGCTGCGCGTCGAGGCTGTACATCTGGTCCCCGTCGGGTTAATGAATCCCCTGCGGCGCAGGGGGAAGGATGATCCGCTGCGGGATGTAATATTGGGCGATCATTTGGAGGCCTTACACTGGTTTATTCAGGCTACCGACAAACGCGGAATGCGCACTGATTTAGCCAGAAACCGCAGCATGGTGAGGTGACGATTGTGGGGCTAAATGGTGAAGCTGTTCGCGCTAGGCGTCAACTTAGGCCGGCCGCTGCTTCAGCCTCGGATGGCCGGTTTAGAGGGAGGGATGCCGGCAAAAATTGGATACACCTGAATGCGTCACAGGAGGTGTCACACGGCCGCTCGGTGCCGCACATCATTCCAGATCTGCGTGTTCGTGTGCACATCCAAAGCCGGAACAGAGGCAGCGTGCAGGACAAAGAGGCGCATGATCAATCACACAGTGATACAAGTGCAACGTTACATGCGACTGCCACAAAACCTGGGGTGCGTCCGCGTCGGCATGGCAAGACTGGCTCTGATCGGCACGGTAAAATAGAGCGGCGCGTCCTGCGATGCAGCAGTCTCACTGCAGGGAGCGCTCCCGTAGGTAAAGGCGGCGGGAAGCGCAGACACCAACAGCCTAAGCGCAAGCGGCCGAGCAGCAGCGGCAAAAGCCGAGCCGCACGTCACCACAGCCAAGACATCTCGCCGCCACGCAATGCCTCTGCCGCGTTTGAAGCGGGATTTCGCTTAGGCTGCAGGGATGCACGTCGCTTTTCGTTGGAACACGAGTCGTGCCGGCAAAAGGCACTCAACCGACATTGGCTTCAGGCGTGGGGCGAGTTGGGAGAGCCAGACGCAGGCTGGGCTTCTTTCGTCGATGCAGCAAAAGGTTACGTTAACGGTTATTTTCGCAGTCGACGCCAGCGATCGCCGGATTGGTTAATGCTGCCGACCGCTCGTTCGGTGGCGGCTATTGTGTCGGTGATGAACGAGGAAGCGACGATAGGCCGGCTTTTGCAGCAGCTGGAGCGGCTGCCTTTGAATGAAGTTTTTGTGCTTGTAAATGGCTCGACCGACGGCAGCTTCGACAGCGCCAGGAAGCATTCAGACGCGGTGGTGGTATCCTATCCGCAGCAGCTTGGGCACGACGTCGGCAGGGCACTGGGAGCTAAGTTGGCGCAATCCGACATTCTGCTGTACTTGGACGGGGACATGGTGCTGCCGGCCGAGGAAATGGTTCCCTTTATCGGCGGCATTGAGAACGGTTTGGATGTAGCCTTGAATGATATAAGCCCGTACTTGCGCGTGTTTTCCAGACGAGACGAGGTTACGCGCATGAAGCAGTTTCTTAACACGGCTTTGGGGCGGTCCGATCTTCAGGCAAATTCGATGACCGCCGTACCGCATGCGCTGTCTAGACGAGCAATCGAGACGCTTGGCATCGCCAGTCTGATGGTTCCGCCGAAGGCTCAGGCGCTTGCCGTGCATCATGGTTTACGTGTTGACGTGGCCGGCAGTGTGGATGTGATCAAAAAGAACAAGCGCCGCAAACACAACACCGGCACCCGCAATCTTGTAGCAGACATGATCATCGGTGATCATATAGAAGCGCTTGCGTTAATCGCCGGCATGAGCGGTGCCAGGCTCTCTTTCGAAGACGTGCTGCGCAACCGCTCCTATGTCGAAGGCGAAGCTGTTGAAGCACGCCAGCATGATTCTTCGACGCAGTAGGGGGCGATTTCGGCTGCGGAGATGATTGCAGTCGGTTCGATTGGAACACGCCAGCAATCATCTTGCATAGTAGTAGGGGGATATTGGCTGTGGTGGTGGATGCAGTGCGGAAGGCGGTTTGAGGGAAGCACTCCAGCGTCATCCTTCGCAGCAGTAAGGGGCGATTTGGCCGCAGTGGTGGATGCAGTGTGGGCGGCGGTGTGATTGAAGCATTCCAGCGTCATCCTTCGCAGTAGTAGGGGGCGATTTGGCTGCGGTGGTGGATGTTGTTGGAAGGCGGTCGCTTGAACAGCACAGGTATCCGTCCTCCCCGGTTGCTGACTGCCATGCGGCATGAGCTCTCGTATCTTAAGAATAGCTGGGTTACAATGGCGTCACTTGGTTGCTACGTTGGATCATTTCTCTCACGAATAAAATTAGTGCTTGCTAGAACCGACAAAGTTCGAGTATAATTTTTCATATGAGGAAATTTTTGGAACCTTAATACATTGAGCACGGGACGGAAGCACCGCCATGCAGAGGGATTTTTTCCTGATGTGTGGGGTGCTTTTTATTCTGTGCGGGTGCGAGCTGCGCGCTCCAACCCAGCGAAAGGAGCACTGTTTAAATGATCAAAATAGTAGTCTTAGTTTTTATGTTAGCCGTGAGTATGCTCAGCGTGAACGCGACCGTGGATGCAGCCAAGAGTTTTACAGATGTAACCGGACACTGGGGCGGAGTCTCGATTGAAAAAGCTGTCGGAGCAGGCTATGTCGATGGTTACGCCGATGGAACATTTCGTCCAGATGCACTGATCACCCGGGCAGAGTTTATCAAACTAGCCGTGCACGCCATGGGCTTTGAAACAACGGCGGAACAAGGGCATGAGTGGTATCAAAGCTACCTGTCAGCCGCTGAAGCGAATGATTTGTCCGATAAGGGTCAATTTGATAACTTGGATCAGCCAATCACCCGGCTGGAGATGGCTAGGATAGCCGTTCGTTCGACTGGTGAAAAAACTACGGAGGAGAACAAATGGATGTATTTGGCCACCTCCAAAGGCATAATCACCGGCATGGATAACCAGGGAACATTAGGTGAGGATCAACCGACGACACGTGCTCAGGCAGTGAAAGTGATAGAGCGTGTGTTAGCGTTGAAGGCTGGCGAAAAACTTCCGAGCGATCAGTATGCTAAGTATGCCATATCGAGCGCCGAAATCGCTTGGCATAAGACCAATGTGTACACGATGGCTCCGGAGTATTTTGGATGGGGCAAGGATCACAATATGCCATTTCAGTTAGACAAACTCCGTTATGATGGCCCGAACGGCTACTCCGAGGTAGAAAAATACATCATTGTGGATATGGGGGACCCAGAGGATCCTAATCGGAAGTTGATACCGGAAGATATGACGTGGGATAAGCAACTTAACAAAACATACCACTACACCAAAGACGTTCCAGCGAATGCATATGCATTTTTGAGTTTTAATCACTTTGTTGTTGATCTGGCAAAAGATGCCGATCCGTTCCGGTTTTCACATTTAACAGTGCTTCCTTTTGATGGAATTATAGATAACATCGATGGCAATGGGCACTTGCTGAACGTCACATCCTATGCCCCTTATGACAGTGCGCGACAAGGCCTACTGTGGGGCGCCGTTAAATTGGGTGCTGGCCATCACGATGTGCGAATTGTAACGGGGCAGCTAGTGCCGAAAGGGAGCGGCGGAGTGAATGGCGCCGGGTTCGTTGTTAGAAGGGCTGCTGCGCAGGAATTAGGTGAACACGGCTCTACAGATATTTACGTCTCGCAAGTCGACCACGGCCTCATGGGGGGGTAACTACGGGTGAGAAAGTCACTGTACTGCCTAATCATGTTCTCATTCTTGTTTACCTGTTTCCTTCCTTTCACAGATAGCGCGAGAGCATCAACCAATGTGGAATTTATCAGAAATGCAGAGTTAGAATCAGCGGACGTTCTGTTCGACTGGAATGCAGGACGTGAGTTTGCATCAAACAAAAGCAGCATTATTTTAAAGGACGTTGAGGTTAACACGGCCAATCCTATTGTTCGAGTAGAGTTGCGAGATATGCAAGACAACGTCATTGCAGAGATGGCTAACATTGGCGGTAATAAATATAAGGCAGCTGCTCCGCTAAATCATACTGGGACCATAGAGGTGAAAACGACTTCGCCCATAGAGATTGATGCCGGATACTTTGAATGGTTTCGTGATCCAAACAAAAAGGTTTGGATGTATGATTTTATCCCGTATGGCGAAACGACCGCAACACGTTACCATGTGAGCACCCGGCCAGGCGAATTTGAGCAGCCACCCAACAGCTCTCAAATGCCGAACGGATGCATTGCCGCAACAAGTCCGACCGACATAACTGCCACAGCCAGAATACCTTGCAATGAAGGGCCTGCGTACCGCACGGGAAACTTACATATCTCGACACTCACTGTAGTCGGTAGCGGCGAACCAGTCAGCATCTCAGACGTAGATAACTTAAACTTTGATGATGACTTTACGTTCGTACAGGTTGGTAGACTGACTCAAGCTAATATCAAAGACCTTCACACTGACTTCATCGATAAAGAGACACAGGATTATCGCTTCACATTCACGGCGGTATATGATACCTCGCCAGATTTGGTGCCGAGCGATGATGCAAATGGCAGAGTCTTACGCTGGTATAATAAGTGGAAGATGAACGTCGTCGGCAACATTTACAAATACCCAAAAATGAAAGTGGTAGCGATCACACTGCCGCCGGAAGCTAAACCTGACTTAACTGCCACCAATCTTAGTACTCCACAGCCTTGTATCGAAGCTGGCTCCTCAACCACATTCAATTACCAAATCACCAACCAGGGGCCAAGCACAAGTGCCGCGTTCAACGTGACGGTTATGACGGAAGGCACCGAAGTGGCGACACATCGTTTTCCATCAGGCATAGGTGCTAATGAAGTCAAAAACAGGACTTTTAACTACACCTTTTCATCGGCCAAGACCAAATCGTTCTCCGTGATTGTGGATAGTGAGAGCGAAATCGAGGAAGAAGACGAAAGTAACACTAGTAACGGCAAGATCGTTACCTTTGAAGCCGTCAACTCCTGCGGACCGCCCGAAGCTCCAGCGCCGCCGCCGAAAGACATAACCATTGAGGGTGACTTCACACTAAGTAAAACCACAGTTGACTGGGGCAGTGGTGTCTTTGCGCAACCGGAAGGCATCGAAGTTACCGGCTGTTCCTATGTGTGGCATGCGTTCTCATATAAACAAGGCGAAAACACTTATAATGCGCCTCCACTAACACAAAAAACAAACTCAGATGTTTTTTCCTATGACCCCAACGTGCGCGGCTACGCGGCCGGCATAGGGTTAGGCACGGTCCAAGTGTACATGACCATCAACACTGACTGCGGGCACTATGTGGTCGTAGGGCCGAAAAACCTTCAGCTCGTGGCCGACCCCAACAATCTTCCACCGCAAATTGAAATCAAGTGGTTTCGCGGTACTGAGCCGGTGAGCACCGTTGTCGAAGGGGATGTTGTGGCGATCAAAGTCACCGATGAATCTGATCCCAATGGCGATCCCATTCAGCGTACCTGGGACTTCACGAAAGACGCTTGGACCAGCAGCTTACCTGCAACGTATGACTGGGACATACCACTGGACCGGGAACGATACGGCGGCATTGTGGCGAATGTCACGGGGCTGCATCAAGTATGCGTTACGGCCAGGGATACGCAGGGTGCGGGCTCAGGCGCCGCGTGCGCCACGCTGAAAGTCGAAGGAAAAGAACCGATCCCGGTCATTAAAGGTCCAACGATTGTGAAAGAAGGCAGAAAGCTGATACCAGCCCTACACTCGAATGATAGTTACAGTAATATTCCTGGTCGAACTATCCACCACAGCCGCGATGAATGGACTAACTATTCCGGTCCCAATCAGGTGTTTTCAACCGCAGGGACGCAGGTTGTGGAACTGCACGTTTATGACAACACGGGTCTAAAATCCATTAGCCCTGATCGTCATACCATAACGGTAATTCCTGACATGCCGCCTAAGATCGAGTTTGAATATCTTAGCACCATGACGCGAATAGCACGGCAATTTAAAAACGCATCATACAGCCCCGATGGAGACCGGATCGAACAATATAAGGTAACCTTTGGCTATGATCGTTACAATAACGGCGGCTGCAATGCGCTAGAATCGCTGATTTCCACGGATAACAACTATTTCACCTTCCAACCTGATCGTGTTGGCAATTATTGTTTCCGAGTATACGCGAAAGAAGCCGTTATCGACGGCGGAGGTGGCAAAGACGCATACCAGGATTACATGGTTCATGTGATCAACGAGGCGCCGGAAGTTTCGTTTACCGTCACAGGTGCGGCGACGGAGCCGATGCCGGTCAATGTGAGCCCGTTTCATCCAAACGATTTCATGCATTGGACCAATTCTTCCTTGGACACGCCGTGGATGCTAAACAGTTGGTCCGCAACGGCCGATGGGCGGCTGATTAGCGCTCGGCGGGGAGCCGACTGGAATACAATAAGTAAGTTTTCATTGCCGATCGGTGCAGCGAATTTCAACTTGAACAAGCAGGAAATACCTATGCCCACGCAGTCGGCTGTCGTTGAACATGAGCTGGGAAACGGTGAGTTTATTACTTCGAGTGTGCACAGCGGAGATATTCGCAAGATGTTTTTAGTAGGAATGAACCATGAGCCTATCTATTTGGGCTTCAACGTGGCGACTTTCTCAGTTAGACCGGAACTTGACGAGATCCTATTTTATGAGACGTACGGGCCAAATCCGTTGGGCAATTACATTGTTTACCGAGAAAAATGGTATCGACTTAAGATAAGCGATTTAGTCAACCGGGTCACCACGAACATAGCCAGCGGCAACTACGAAATCAAGTACTCGACCACGATGGGCAGCTGGACTCAGACAGGCACAAAGATGCAGTACGGTAACGGTGACAGACCGAACCGCTTTTCACGGTTAAAGTTTAATTCTGATTACAAAGAAATTAACATGACGACACGAACGATTAAATCGTTCCATCCGAATGAGCTCTACCCATACAAGATCGAGACGTACAGCCATTTACCCGCGCTGCCCAAGAACACGCAGTGCCCAGACTCTTGCAGTTACGCTGGACTGCCGATGAAGGATTATCCAAGTGGTTACGATGAGCTGCTGGGTCCGATGAGTGGATGGTTAGACTCAGACCAACCATATGTGCCGATCGATGCGAAAGGCAATTATTATAACATCATGAACCTGAACGGTAGCAGCACGTTGGTGCGCTGGGACGCGAATACCGGCATGCCGACGGTCCTAAGACCAATTGTTGCCGCGGCGTCAGGTGAAATCAAATTGGCCGGTGTTTCAGCGGACGCAAAATACGCGCGGTATTCGAACCACGATGGGTATGGCAGTACCGATGTGTACCAGGATCTGGCCACAGGCAGTACAATGACGAACAGGCCAGCCGACTACCAGGTTTTCTTGGAAGACAAAGCACACTCGTATCAGAACGGTTATGCAGTGAAGCGTAATCCAGCTGATCCATATTTCCTACAGTATCACTTGTATGACCAAGGGTCACACATTGAGCTAACAGACGGTACCAATGCACTTCCCGTGCCGCATGAAATCAAATTTTTGAATGACACTAAGTACGTAGGGGCAACAGGTCAAACACCTGTAGGTGGAAGTTACAGATATTGGGCCCCGCTGTATTCCTATATACCCAGCACGAGTCAAACCGTGCATTCCAATGAAGCGATCACCTTCGGCCAGCTGGTGAATCCTTGGTCACACAACATCACCAACGGCACAGTGGCGTGGAATATGCAGTTCCAGGAACTCAAATATTCGAATTTTCATGCAGGGATGGGCTTCCGAATTCAGGATCACAAGAATATGTACAGAGTGGAGGCTAACAAGAACTATCTTCAGCTGGTGAAGATCATGGGTGGACGCAAAACGGTGATCGCTCAGGTCAACCGCAGAATTCAAGCTGAGAAATGGTATGGCTATAAAATTAGGTTGGTGGCAGACCGCATCCGCATTTATGAAGAAGGGGCGCTAGTGATTGATGTTCATGACGGCACCTTCACTCAAGGAACAATGGGCCCATACTCGGTGGCCGACAACACGGAATTTAAGGGCATGAACTACCAGTCCAATAGTGCGGATGCAAGTTATCTCACTCCCGGCGTGGCGATCGTCGACACGGATGTGATCTATACCACAGACTACCGTGATGCCGAAGGCGATCCTAAAATAGACAACCGCGCGCAGTGGACCTATCACCTCGTCGATGGCTATAAATTTTTGGACGCCGGGGATGGCAAATCGATCGCCAGTGCGGGGCCATCTGCTCTAGAGAACCAGACCGTGGTATCAACGTATCCTCAGTTCGACCGGGTGGGTGTTTTCAAAATTGATTACCGCGTGCCCGATGATCCTCATCCCGAGCATCGCATAGCTGCAGGTGATAACACATTTGGGGCGTACTCCGAATATTCGGACTTGTATAGTCAGCACCTTATCGTCCACCGCATACCCATTGCCAATTTCGCACTGGGACTCGACGGCAACAGTGTCGTGACATGGACCGATCATAGCTATGATCCGGACCGTTGCCATAACACAGGCAGCTGCATGGGAGGGTATGAGAGCACACACGGTATCATGCGGAAGAAGTTTTACTACATCACTCCAACCGGCAATCGCGTGGATGCAAAGCTCGTGCGGCCGACCGAAGCAGGCACATACACCGTGGCCATGGCGGTCGCCGATGAATACAACGCATGGAGTGACTGGTATGAGCAGACCGTAGTCATTAGCAGTGTGCCGCCGCCGAACACGCCGCCGACGGTTCATCTAACCTTCCCCGGCGGCACGCATGGCAACCCAAGTCCGGTGAGCTTGCAGCCAACGATTACTTGGAATCAGAACGATGTTGATCGAGGCACGATCTTTTCTACGTTTGACCTGAACATCAAAGATGAATGGGGAGGCTGTACGGAATGCCTGACGAACATGCTCATGGATACGCCCAACACAACCTGGGCATGGACGATGGACCATCCGCTGACCATGGGTCGGAAATATCAGGTACAGGTACGGAGTACTGACGGAGAATCCTGGTCACCGTGGAGTAATGTTGGCTGGATGGCGACGAACACACCACCGTCGGCATACATGACGTTCCCGTACGGTACGCAAGCGGAACCCAATGTTGTGAACACATTGCGGCCGACCTTGACTTGGAGCCAAACTGATCCCGATCCGAGCGCAAGATTTGATTATTTTCAGATCCAGATTACTAATGAAGCGAACAGCGTAACCATTGTGGACAGTGGCAGACTGTGGCAGGGAACGACTACCACAAGCGGCAGCTGGGCGGTACCGGCTGACTTGCCTACCGGACAAAAGTTGAGGGTGAGGGTAATCGTGTGGGATGAGCACGGCGCTGCATCCAACTGGTCGCCGCAGACATGGATGTTGATCAACCAACCGCCCAGGGCGGATTTCACTTGGTCGCCGAATCCTGCTTTTGAAGGCGATACTGTTATCCTGCTCAACCGGTCCAGCGATCCCGACGGAGATAGCTTCACATCTCACTGGCAGATTCACGGTCCGGATTATCAATCGGATCAGACTGCGTACGACGCTCTGATTCCATCATCGGCCACGGATTTCCATCCCGGCGATTATACTGTGACGTTAACTGTGAGTGACGTTCATGGGGCAGCGGATACAGTGACCAAAATCGTCCAGGTGGGGGACTTACAAGTACAGGGATTTGTCCGGCACACTGAGCAGTGGGAACTGAACAGACAGGCCTACAATCTGGATCTCACAGGCGACCCTGACCGGCCGCGCTCGGCGGACATGTTTTGGTCGGGGGAGGCTTTCGTGGTTGAAGCTATCACCAATGAACCAGCGGGGAGAGTACAGGCGGCGATGATAGATACAGGTATAAAGATTCCACTAGGTTCCGGGAACAACAAGGATTGGTCAGGACAGATATTCAGAGATGACTTCGAGAAACTGCCTGACGCTAGTTACATTTTCCGATTTACCGCGGTATGGGCAAGCGGCCACACTGAGACGGCCGATACTGTGATCTCTGTACAAAATCCATGGACGGAATTTACAAGCAGTGTGAGGAAGGAGTAACCAGCACGTTGGACCCCGGCAGTGCCCATGCACCCGGGGTCTCTGTCGGTGTACGCAAGCATGGTTGGACCCGGCAGTGCCCATCAACCGGGGTCTCGCTCAGTGTACGCAAGCGTGGTTAGACCCCGGCAGTGCCCGGATCTCGCTCAGTGTACACAAAGCAGGGTTGGACCCTAGCAGTGCTCATGCGCCCGGGGTCTCTATCAGTGTATAATAGAAGGCAATTGCTAACCGGATCTCAAACAATCCGGATCTTATACCATATTGAAGTGAGATGATGTGCCGATGTCACTTGGTAAACTCAAGCTGCTGACCATCCTGCTTCCCCCGCTTCTCATCGGGGGCTTTGAATTTATCCGCCATGACTTCCTATTGGAGCATCTGTCGATGGAGGCCGGCAACGTCTACATCACACTGCTGACATTGCTGTTATCTTATATTTTTGCTGCGTGGATGTTCCGCAGGATAGAACGGATAAACAGAAGTCTTGCCGCCGAACAATCCCGCCGCGCCGTGTATGAGGAGAGGGAGCGGTTAGCGCAGGAGCTGCATGACAATATTGCGCAGATCCTGTTTTTTCTCAACGTGCAGCTAAAAAAGGGTCAATTGCAGGAAGCACGTGCGGCCGTGTCGGAGATTGATGAGCAGCTACGGCAGGCTATATTTAACCTGCGTACGGCGCCCGAGGATGGAGCTACTTTCGCCGCACGGCTGCATGCCTGGCTGGAGCAGTGGAGCCGGATTACAGGGATTGCCGTGGAGCAGAGCATTGAGATGCCGCAAGATGGTGTACCGCCGTCGACTGAGGTCCGATTGTTTGCCATCATTCGCGAGGCGTTTACTAATATTCGCAAGCACTCTCAGGCGGATCATGCCACGATTGAATTCAGCGGGGCCGGCGAAGGCAAGGTTTGGCGGCTGGTGATTCGTGATAATGGTGCCGGTATAGCCGAGACAGCATGGGGGAGAGAGAACCGCTATGGTGTGGCGCTCATGCGCAAGCACGCGGAGGAGCTGCGCGCCGAGCTCACAATCCGCACCCATGACCAAGGAGGCACGGAGGTGCTTGTGTCTAACATCGAAGCAAGGAGGTAGCGATATGTATTACCGGGTGCTTATAGTGGACGACCATCCTCTTGCACGCAGGGCCGTTCGAGCGCTGCTGCAGGATGAATCCGGCTTTGAAATTATCGGTGAAGCGGAGAATGGAGAAGAGGCGGATCGTTTGTGCAAAGAGCTTTTACCTGATCTCGTTTTGATGGATATTCAGATGCCTATCATGACCGGTCTGGAGGCCGTGCGGAGAATAAAGCAGCACAGCCCTCACACGCGGATTGTCATCCTCACTGTGTCCGATGATGTAGCTGATCTGTTCACCGCGATTCAATATGGCGCCCAGGGATATTTGCTCAAAAACATGGATCCGGATGAATGGATGGAATACCTCAGAGGATTGCTCGATGACAATAGCGACATTTCACGAGGTATGGCGGACCGTTTGTTCCATCTCTTCCGATCAAGCCGAGCGCAAGACGACAATACCGCGGTTCCGAAGCCGAGTGCGCTCTCTGCGCGGGAAGCAGAGATTTTGACCTATGTAGCTACCGGCCGGAGTAACCGGGAAATCGCCGATCTGCTATCCATCACAGAAAATACCGTAAAAAATCATATCAAGCATATGCTTTCAAAGCTGTCCTTGGACAACCGGGTGCAATTGACTGCGTATGCCGTACGCCATGGGTTGACACAGTATGGTCAAATATCTAAGCAAAAATAGCCCGAAGGGGTCATATCTCTCTATCGGCTGTTTGTTGTAGAGTAAATAACGTAATCTAACGACATTGGAAGGGACAGAAACATAACATGAAAAGGATTGCTTATCTTGTCTGCTTTTGCCTGCTGCTTACGTTTGTCGGTGCAACGACTGTAAGCGCGCATGTGACCGTACTGCCAAAGGAGGCGGTACAAGGCTCATACGAGAAGTTCGCGGTGCGCGTGCCAACGGAAAAGGAAATTCCAACGGTCAAAGTTGAAGTGAGATTCCCTGTGGAGGCTGTTTCCATTTCCAGATTCGAGCCGAAGCCGGGTTGGACATATGAGTTGACGAAGGATGATGCGGGTAAAATCACAGGCGTAGTTTGGACTGCTACAGGTGAGGGCCTGTCGGCTACGGAGTTTGGTGAATTTTACATGCAGGGTAAAGTTGCAGACACAGCGGCAGAAATCAAATGGAAAGCCTATCAGACCTACAAGGACGGCAGCACAGTAGAGTGGGTTGGAGCTGAAGGCTCCGATAAGCCAGCTTCCGTTACCAAAGTAACTCCAAAGCCCGCTGGAACGGCGCTAGACAGTCATGGCCATAGCAGTGCGCCTGCCCAGGCTGCTTCTGCGCACCCTCAATCTGCAGAAGCGGGGGGCGGCGATTCAACACCATTGTTCTTATCCATCGCAGCAGTGGTGTTGGCGCTGGTGTCTGTCATCATTTCTCTGTCGAAGCGTAAGTTGAGCCGCTGATAAGATTTCTCGCGCTTATGCGTGATGCCCGACTGACGGGCGGCCATACCGCTCCACAGCATTAGTATCACCGATAGCCATCCGAACACTTCTGCACAGTGTCGGATGGTTTTTTCTATGTTCTAGCATCTTCTGCATTTGGCAATGCTAGCAAGATGAACATGCTCCATTTCTCATACGACGGGGCCGGTTCGGACAGCGCTTTGGCGGACAGCTAGCGAAGCCAACCCACATGCCTCGGAATCCCTGCCATTGCCCATTTTTCGGCGCTACCGCACCATTGTTAGCAGCCCTTCATAAACTAACTTTGACTGTATCCCTACACCTTGTAATGATACAAAAACCCGGGCAAGGAGGGGTGACACTTGAAGGGAAGCGACCAAAAAAGCAAATTTTTACTAACCAATCGTGAACGCGAAGTTTTCGAACTGTTGGTGCAGGACAAAACTACCAAAGATATCGCACAGCAGCTGTTCATCAGCGAGAAAACGGTGCGGAACCATATTTCCAATGTTATGCAAAAATTGAATGTGAAAGGTCGTTCACAGGCAGTTGTTGAGCTGATCAAGCTTGGGGAATTACAAATTTGATCCTTACTTATCACATCCTGCCTTCTTATTGACGCTTACATTTATTGTATGCGTGAACAAGAGGGTTCTTTGCTTTTGCACGGAGCTTTGGCCTGCCCGGTATGCGTGCGCTGCCAATCTACGGTTTGTTCTTTGCTCTCGTTGTGCCTTCCGATTTTGCTATTGATCTCTTATGGTGCGCAATAGCAAAAATCAAACCACAGGATTGACCGGAGGGTCGTTCTTCCGCAGCACGCAGCACAGAATGACAGTGAAAAACGGCGGGTGCCTGCATGGTCAGGGCTCTGGCCGCCACCGCAGATCCCGCCTGATGACTATCCCTGCGTCTATACCGAGGACCAAGCCGGCCGGCGAGGCGCGCACACCCCTCATGCACCATAAGGCATTGCCCTTGCCTTGCCACCGCAGGGCTCTTTGTCATGTGCAGATAGACGCACGGGAAAAATATTGTATACTATTATTTGCATGCTAAGATTGAACGGAGGGAGTATACAATGCAAACCAACGTGACCGCTCCCCAATCGCACCGCCAATCGCACAATGAGACATTCTTACAAGGAGTGAAAGATTGTGTGCCCACTCTGTTGGGGTATTTGAGCATCGGCTTCGCTGCGGGGGTGGTAGAGAAGACCGCAGGTTTATCCATCGCTGAGATTGCCCTGCTGTCGGTGCTCCTTTATGCCGGGTCCGCTCAATTCATTTTTGCCGGGATGATTGGTGCCAGCGCCTCGGTAACCGGTATTATTTTTACTATCTTTTTTGTTAATCTGCGGCATATTTTGCTCAGCGCGGCGCTCTCGCCCTATTTTCGCCATCTGTCACCAATTAAAAATATTTTAATCGGCAGCTTACTCACCGATGAGACCTTCGGGGTGGCATCCAACAATACGGCGGGTAGGCAGTACCTGAGCGAACGGTGGATGCATGGCTTGAACGTGACGGCGTACTTAAACTGGATCGCTGCGAATATCGCCGGGGCTTACTTGGGACAATGGATCACGAATCCGGAGAAGTTCGGTCTGGACTTCGCGCTGCCGGCCATGTTTATCGGCCTTCTGGTGCTGCAGATGGCTAGCCGCGGGAAAATCGCTGTGGACATTGTGGTGGCGCTGAGTGCGGTGGTTATCGTGGTCGTGATGAACATGATGTCATTCGGCAGCGTCAGCATTATTGCGGCGACAATTTTAGCTTCAACGATCGGGATGGTAATTGGGAAATGGAGATAAGATGGCACATTTTTCTGTTAATAGTCGGAGCGGCAGCCGTTACGTTCATCCCGAGAATTGTGCCGCTGGCGGTGCTTAGCCGTTTCCAGCTGCCTGCGTGGGCAATGCAGTGGTTAAACCACGTGCCTATCGCCATTATGGCGGCATTGGTCGGACAGGAGCTGTTTACGCATGACGGCAGGACATCGCTTTTTTCCAACAATATAGAATTATTAGGCGGAATACTGACATTTGCGGCAGCCATTTGGACACGCAGTCTTCTGATCACAGTGGTGATCGGAATCGTTTGTATGTTGATACTCCGCATGATGTGGTAGAGTGAAGGGTGAGGTGATCCTATTGCAGACGGCATGGCTGCGCTACACATATCTGTTTTGCGCGATCGTTTTTTTCGCCCTTGGCAATCTGTTCTTTGCCGTGCCGAATCATATTATGAATGGCGGCATCACCGGGCTTAGCCAAATGGCATACTACGTTTTTCATACGAACATCGGATTGACTCTCTTTTTGTTCAATGTGCCCTTGTTCGTGCTCGCATTTGTCTTCTACCGTCATTTGTTCTATAACTCGGTGATCAGCATGGTGGTACTGTCGGTAACGGTCGGTGTGCTGCAAAATTACGTGGTGCCGTACGGAATTCAAAATATATGGGTAGGTAGTATTGTCGGCGGGTTTTGGATGGGTATCGCGCTTGGAATACTGGCGAGATTGAATGCAAGCTTAGGCGGCGGCTCCATGCTGGGTAAAATGGTGCATCAGAAATACGGCTTCTCATTGAGCAAATCGATCTTTGTCATCGATGCTTCAGTGTATCCTTTGAGTTTGTTTGTGATCGGCGGCAGGGAAACGTTGTTTTCGTTAATCCTAACGACTGCGAGCTGCATCGGCGTGTATCTGGTGAGCACCGGCATGGAGCGCGTATTTTGTAGGGAAAAATCGGTTTCATTAAACGAAGTGTAGAACGAAAGTGGGGTAACAGCATGGAGAACAAGGCTAACGCGGGCAGGGCGCTCGCGAAAACCAGCCCCCTCGGCATGCAGCGGGAGCTCCTGCAAATCACAGCAATGGTGACGATGCTGATTGATCATGTCGGGGCGGTCTTTTTTCCTGAGCACATCATCCTGCGCATGATCGGCAGGCTTGCGTTTCCATTGTACGCATTTGGCATCGTCCAAGGCTATCTGTACACCTCTAATGTCAAAAAATACATGCTTCGCCTGGGGCTGCTTGCTCTAATTTCACAAGTGCCGTTCTCTCTTGCGCTGGACGCGAACAGAATCAATGTAATTGGCACTTTCTTTGTGTGTGTGCTGACGTTGTACTGGTTTGATCGTCTAAGTTCGTCCATTGGGCGTTGGACGGTGCTCGGTGTGGCGATCTGGCTGTTAGAGGCTGTCCCTACGGATTACGGCAATTACGCGCTCGCCCTGATCTTCATGTACCGGTATGCCGCGGCGCATTGGGCAGTGGCGGTTCATTTGGTGCTGAACGGCCTTTACACGTTGCGCTACGGCATCGGGGTGTCGTATCAATTTCTAAGCGTGTTATCTACTGTTTGGCTGACCACGGGGCACGCAAAACAACGCATTATTCCATTTGCCGTCCCGCGCTGGCTTTGGCTGTCGTTTTACCCCGCTCATCTCCTGGTATTGGCTATCATAAAATGGGTGTAAAGAAATCATAAATATGTGCTGAAAGCGTTAACATAAAGTAATAATTATATTATATAATGGAAGCATAAGTTGTCAAAGGAGTGTGGTCAATGGCCGTTGAACCGATGAATCCCTTTGAATTGAACGCGTCCAAACGATGCAGTCAATGCGGCGTGATACTGGAGGAACAGTCCGAATGCCACAAAAGCACTTGCGACGAATGCGAAGGCAGCACCTTCTATCCTCTATCGCCGTTACAACCGCCCGGTAAGGTAGTCCGTTTCATGCAAGGCTGCAGAATTATTGATGATTATACCAACTAGCTGGATTAAACCTCGGCTGTGTTTCCGACCAGGAGCACGGCGGGGGTTTTCTTTTTTGTGAGTAGCATCGCAGCTGCGTTGCGTCTATCGCGCCCTGGAAAAATCGGAATTATCCGTCCGCCTGCTGAATGATTCGAATGAATTCGGTCTATACTGGATTTATATGAACCTAGTAATGCCAAACAAGCAACATTGCCTAATAGCGCTAGCCTTTTACTAAAGGAGGAAATAGAGGATGGATTCAGTGACGTCTTTGTCAGAACTGCTGGCGGTGCAGAAAGCTTCTTCTTACATCGAAATTCCGGGAGCGGCGTCCACGACCTTCGGACACAAAACGCTGTCCACAACGCTGCCGATGAGTAAGCTGTTTTCGATTTACGAGGTAGACTTGGAAGTGCAACGTTCTATCGTGCCTCAAAACTTATCTAAGCTGATGGATTACATTATGCTTTATCTGGATCACATGCAGGGGATTTATTTTCCGGGATTGATCCTGTCGGCCAGAGGAGCGGGGGAATACGATGACGAGCACAAAGTTTACCGTCTGCAGGCCATCGAAAAGCTGTACGTGGTGGACGGGCAGCATCGTTTGGCAGCGTTTCGCCGGTTGATGGAGACGCTGCAGAGCAACATGGCGCGTGCGAAGGACCGCCGTGAATATGACCGGATGGAAGAGCTCGCAGCCAAACTGAGTAAGCTGTACGCGTTCCCAATGTCGACCATGATTTATCTGGACATCAATGCCCGGCAGGAGCGCCAGCTATTCTCGGATATTAACAAGCTTCCTCGCAAAATCGGCGGCAATCTCGCCGTGCTCCGGGAGCAGCGACGGTTTTACCACGTTCTCGCAACACAGCTGGCGCAGAGCGAGCCCGTGATGAAAAACATCCCCGTGGACATGTTCACCGAACGGGGAAAAGGTCCCGAGTTTCTGTTTTCCTACCATCTGTTGGTGGAAATACTTGTGGGCTTGTTCGAAGGACGGTTGAAGTCTTCTGCGCGCAATAACGGGTATTATTTTGAGAAGGCTGCCGTAGATGAGCATCACAAGCTGGCAGCCATGTACTTTGACGCTCTGCTGCGTCATTTGCCCGAACCTGCAAAGGGCGAGCTGTGCTGGACAGAAAATATGCAAATCGCGCTGGCGATGTTTTTCCATGGGGAAGTCACGAAGTCAGGCGGCTTCAACCGTTACGCGTTGGAGTACTCGATGAAAATACTGCCGCACATTGACTGGAACGCTATCTTTGCCGGAGACGAGAAGGATCGTCTGCCCAGACGTTCGCGCATTATGAAGGCATACCAGCATATCAGTGAATTTTACCAGGAGCACCATATGTTTCTGATTAGGGATGATGACCTGACGGAGCCCGCGTATGTGGCGGATGATAGCTCGAAGGAGGATGTTGGTTGATGGACGGTTTGTGCCTCAATATGACAATTCACCCGTTTTGCGAAAAATTCGGGTTAGCTACAGTCGCCGTGCAGGTGCAGGATCTGCTGAACTACACGTCGATTGATCCGATGGTACAGCGTAAACTGAGCAATGGCCAACGGCGAAAAATAGCCAACTATTTGCAGGAGCGCGAACTCGACCGCGTGTTCTTCGGGCCGGTCACCTTGTCGCTGCGTGAAGTTAGCTTGTTGACGAAAGCGGAGAAGGGCTTGTTCCTTCGTCCGGGCTCCAAGCTCAGCGTGCTGGATGGACAGCACCGTATTTTAGCGCTGGGGTACGTGAATGAACAGCTGTTAAAAGAGGTAAGAAGCCATGAAAGAAAAGTCGCGGCATTAGTTCTCAAACAGCGCAGGGCGCCGGGTGATGAGCAAATCAAGCAGGAGCTTGAGCAAATGCAAGGGCTGGTCGAGCAGATTGAGCGACGCCGGCTGGAATTGATGGAGAGCGAGCTCGCGGTCCAAATTTATATTGGCTTGAGCGAAGAGGAAGAGAAACAGCTGTTCGGCGATATCAACTCGAAGGTACTGCTGGTGAGCAAAGAGCTGGGTCACTCGTTCGACAGCATTGATCCGCTCAACCTTGTCATACAGCAGGTAGTGGACCACAACATGTTCTTGAAAGGCGCAGGAGTGGAACGTCGCGCGAATCTAACGTCGTATAACAAGAACTTCTCGTGCTTCAGCTGGTTGTATTCGACGGCCACGATGCTGTTCACCGGTAAAATGCAGCCATCCTACGAATTAGCCCGTAAAATTCGGCAGGACCCATCTACATATGTAGAAATTTTACATCAGTTTTACAGCACGCTGCTGCCGCTTATGCCCGAACAGCCGGGACTTCCGCAGTTCAGTTCGGCGAGCAGAGCGATGCAGGAGAGCATTGCTTTGTATGCCCACGGTCACCTATACCAAAATGGCGGTTATACCAAGGATTGGACCTCTTGCCTCGCCATCTTCGAAGGCTTCGACTGGTCACATGAAAATTCCGTGTTAATCGAGCGGTTCGGCGTGTTGGACAATGGCAAACTGAATTTGATACATGAAAAATCGCTGCGCAAGCACGGCAAATTGGTCCAACTGTTCCGGGAGATGAACGGTGAACCTGCGGGAGACGCTGCCTCGAGCGCTTAAGCCAGCACTGAACAAGCAAACAAAGAGCCTTCCCGCCGCTCGGCTGAGCGCAAGGAAGGTTCTTTGCAGTGTGGGTGGGCTCAGAGCTTTCTCACATGGATTGGCCTCACACTTCCGTCAACTGATCGATCACCATTATCGCTGCTCCGGTAACCAGCGCTTCTTCGCCCAGATGACCCTGGCTGAACACAACCTGGTATGTTGGATAGTGGTATGTATTGCGAATAGCTACGCGTGTCGCCGTTTGGAACAAGCTGGGATGGCTGCTGATCAGCGGACCGCCTAAGATTACCTTCTCGGGGTGCAGAATATTTAGTAAATTGGATAGCCCGATGCCAAAGAACGTTGCCGCCTGCGTGAAAATTTCCACCGTCAGAGGGTCGTTTTGCCGCAATGCTTGTACCAGATGACTGAAATTGATTTTCTCGGGATGGTCCTCTAGGGTGAGCAGCAAGCTCGATCTTCCCTGCTTCAGTCTGGCCTGTGCCTGCTGTTCGATGGCATGAATGGATGCGAACGTCTCCAGACATCCGTAATTTCCGTGATCACCGAGGCGTGGCCCATCGGTCTGGATAATCATCTGGCCGTTAGAGCCCTCCATGTCGACCGCGCCATACACTACTTTGCCGTTGGACATCATTGAAGAGCGGATGCCTACGCCTACATGTACATACAGCAAATGCCGATAGTCCCTGTTCCTGTCGGACCACGATTCTCCGATAAGCGCCGTATTGGCGCCATTGTCTAGCAGCACCGGGAAGCCGAGCCGTTCGCTGAAATATCCGGTTACCTCAACATTCCGCCACCCGGCTGCGGGGAAGTGCAGCGGCTCAAGGATCGTACCTGACACGCGATCCAACGGACCGACTGCCCCGATGCCCATTCCGAGTACCGCGTCAGACGGAATCCCATGCGACTTCAACATGGTCTGTGCCGTTTGCGCTATCTCCGGAAGCAGGCGCCCGGGTGTTAAACTCTCATCCATCAACCAATTCGCCGCGTCCAGCCGATTCAGGTGCAAATCGCACAGAATAAGCTTGGTGTGCAGGCGAGAAATGTCAAGCCCAAATACATAGCCCGCTTTAGGATTCGTCTGATACAGAATGGGACGGCGGCCCCCGGTGGACTCACCGTATCCGGCCTCCAACAGCCAATTCTGCGCGGTGAGCTCCTCGAGCGTGCGCGTTAACGTGCTCCCGGTCATTCCGCTCTGCTCTAGTAAATCGATTTTCGATACGGTGCCATGCCGACGGATTAGCTCATAAATCTCTTTGTGCTTGCGGCCTCCGATCTCTCGGATCAAATGGTGATGCATCGCGATCCCCCAATACTTAATCATGTGATACTCCGCGGTTCAGCTTGAAAACACACTAGCCGCATTATACACCAGTTACCCTGCGGTTCACCACAGAGGCCGCCGACTCAACTAATTCACCGCACCCTCTATTCGCTGACACACTGCAGCTGCACGAATACATTATGACGCCTACGCGAAAATTTGTTAAGATAAGGTTGCCGAGCACCGGTAAACACAATCAAAGAAAGACTTAAGTGCCATTGATACTATTTGTATCAAGGCATGCGATATACGATTTGTCGTCCCGTCGCAGGACGCACAATCCCGACGGCGGCACGTGAGAGAGGAGAATCAACCATGTCGGACTGGTACAAAAAAAGCTTTGGCAATGATTATTTGTTAGTATACAAGCACCGGGATTTGGAAGGGGCCTACAATGAGGTCAAGCGAATGATTGATTGGCTGCAGCTTGAGCCGGGGGCGCAGGTGCTGGATTTATGCTGCGGCATGGGCCGACATTCGATGGCTTTAGCCGATTTCGGCTACCGTGTCACAGGAGTGGATTTATCCGAGGTACTTTTGCATCAGGCCAGACGACTCGACACAGATGGTAACGTCCGCTGGATCCATGGGGACATGAGGGAGGTCCCGCTATCACAAACGTATGATGCGGTGGTTAACTTATTCACATCTTTCGGTTATTTTGAGGCGGATATCGAAAACGAAAGAGTGCTGCATGAAATCCACAGGCTGCTTTCACCGGAACAGGGGCAGTTTATTATCGATTACCTCAATCCTGGCTATGTTCGCACACATCTGGTCCCTTTTTCCAGGCGGCAGGACGGGGACGTGAGTATTGAGGAGTCCCGTCAAATCATAGACGGTTTCGTGCGCAAGACAATCGTGGTCAGTGAACCGGGGAAACCGGAACGCACTTATATGGAACAGGTGAAGCTTTATGATCTGGCAGACTTTATGGGCATGCTGGACCGGGCCGGACTTGCAGCAGCGCATGTGTTTGGAAATTATGATGCGTCCGCGTATGATCATGAGGACTCGAAGCGGATGATTTTCGTCGGACACCGGAAAGGACAGTGACAGCGCGTGAATCCTTTGCACATTTTACATAACGATGATATCTACCAAATCAAAGTACCTCTGCCGTTTCCGCTGCGTTGGGTCAACAGCTACTTGATAAGGGGCAGCGATGGCTGGACCATCGTTGATCCGGGGCTGCATACCGACGCCGCCGTACAGCTGTGGGAGCGGGTCCTCGGCGAGTTGCGGATCGGCTTTCAGGACATCGAACAGATCGTGCTTACCCATCACCACCCGGACCATTACGGGCTGGCGGGGTTATTCCAACGGCGCTCGCAAGCGCCTGTGCTAATGTCAAAAATAGGCTATGAGCAAACACGCCTCCTCTGGGCTGATGATCAGCCGATGACCGAGACGCTTCTGCAGCTGTTTCGAAGCCACGGACTGCCGTCCGACCAGCTTGAGCGAATGAAGGATCATATGGACGAATTCGTGCCGATGGTGACACCTGAGCCGGACGTGTCGTTTATCGCGCTGGGTGAATCGCTTCCGCTAGGGGATCATCACTATGAGACACTTCATACGCCCGGCCACGCATCGGGGCACGTATGCTTTTACCGCCGTGACACGAAAGATATGCTGTGCGGCGATCATGTCATTCCACAGATTTCACCCAACGTGAGCTATTTGCCGGGAATTGACGAGAATCCGCTCGCCAGCTTCCTGTGCAGCTTGGATGAAATAAGCCGCTATGAGGTGGACATGGCTTATCCAGGACACCGGGAGCCGTTCGCAGATTTCGGCAAAAGGGCGAGTGATCTGATCCGCCATCATGAGACACGCTTGCAAACGATGCGCAGCATGGTGTCCGCAGAGCCGCTCACCGGCTACGAGGTGTGCCTGCAGGCATTTGGTGACAGGCTGACACTGCATCAGCTGCGATTCGCGCTGTCGGAAACGCTGGCCCACCTCATATTCTTACGGGAAGCCGCGCTGGTAGAACAGATCGACCACGCCGGGCTCACTCGCTACCGGTCGATTGGCTGAACAGGTTTTCCGGTGGCAGAAAAGCACGGAATTAAGAGATTGCAGTTGCCGGGTCCCTGTGTGGTGTGCGGTATGCCCAACGTGGTGTATGATGCCGGTGTGAGTGACAAACAAGTTTGCATTGGTTAATGTGTATCAGCGTATCATGGATCATATTTAACCCGAAAAGATCAGATCAGCTCGCGTAGTTTACGCGCAAGCCACAACGGCCCGACCATCACTCACATGGTCGGGCCGTTCCGTGTCAGTTTATTCTATTGTACGCCTGGTCTCACGCATTACCCAGCGGAAGAGCTGACCCGACGCCGGCACGGGCTTTCGCTTCTTTTTCCTCCTGCTTGCGGTGGGCGAGGCGGCTGCTGGCCGAGGCCGAGATCGCTCCGACGATGTCATCGAGGAATGTATGTTTACGCTCTCCGTGCTTATCGTTAAGCATTTTAAGAATGCCCGGCTTGATCTTGTCAATGTACCCGAAATTGGTAAACCCGATGCTGCCGTATACATTGACGATGGACAATGCAAGTATCTCATCGCACCCGTATAGCGGCTCGTCGTTCTCCAGCATTTCCTGCAGGGGTGAGATGAGCTTCCCTTGTTCCGCCAAAATATCCAACTGAATCCCGGTCAAGATCGCATTTTGCACCTCGCGTTTTCCCACGACCTTTCCTACGCTTTCCAAACATTCCTCCAAGGACAGATCCGGATAATAGTCCTTTTGCAGCATATGAGTCAGCTCAGCGATATCTTTCAAGTCGACGCCGCGACGTGACAGCCATGCTAGCGATGCATCCGCCACGGCCTGTGAATTCAGGTTATACAGCAAATGTAAGTTCCTCCTGTAGCGTGCAGCCGAGCGCCGGCGAATTTGGCTATCCTTCTCAGAGGCTAGATCTGCATATAGTTTTTACCATGTGTTTTCGCTTGATACATTGCGTGATCCGCGAAGTCGATCAGATCCATGCCGTCGGTGGCGTCCCTAGGATATATCGCCGCACCTATACTGCATGTCACGGAAATTTGCTGCTGCGCAATACATAACGGGTCGTTCAGCGCGCCCGCAATCCGCCGGGTAAGCACATGCACATCATCCGCTTGCTTGAGCTGCGGCAGTACAATGATGAACTCGTCTCCGCCTAGTCTGCATACCATATCGGACGCCCTTACACATTTGGTCAGTCGGGAGGCCAAAATTCTAAGCACCTCGTCACCCGCGCTATGCCCATACCGGTCATTAATTAATTTGAAGTCATCCAGATCCAGATACAGAACAGCGAGCTGGCGGCTATGCCGCTTGGCAGCTATCATCGCCTGTTTGTAGCGGTCGTGGAACAGCCGGCGGTTCGGCAGGCCTGTCAGTGCATCGTAGTAAGCCATCCGCGTCAAATTGTCGTGTTCGCGCTTGATCCCGCTTATATCTCTGGCAATCAATCCCACGCTCACCGGAGCGTCACCTGCGTAGATTACGCTGGCCTTGCCCTGCACCCACAGTTCGGTACCGTCGTGCCGGACGTATCGGTATTCCAGCACGAACGGTGACAGATCCCGTGTCAGCTGGGCAAAAGCGCGATAGAACGCGGGAGCGTCCGCCCGATGAATCCAGCTTGCGCCTGGAGAGCCTAGCATGGAGGCTGCCGGAATTCCCAATAATTTTGAAAACGACGGTGAGCTGTATGTCACCATCCCGTCCAGTGTTAATCCCTGAATTAGGTCGTTGCTTTGTTCGATCAACTGCGAGAAGAACATATCTTGGCCAATCAGTCCGACATGCAAGCGGATCACCTCTATGGAGTATGGAAATAAAGTTCGTCTAATATTTCAACTATTGCAGTGTGTTTGTGCGCAAATGGTTCCCTGCGGAACATGAGGCCCGGCAATCACATTTTATTATAAAAACAGCAGCCGCCCATTACAATACAATATGTATCAAAGTTTTGGTTTTCACAGAAATCACTGGCATAAAACTTGTCTCCTGCTCGTATAGTGGGAATAAGAGACAAGGACAAACAATCCCGATTATCAAGGAGGAACTATTCAATGAAATCTCATAAGTGGACGCGATTCGCAGCAGTCACCGGCATCGTTGTACTGCTGGCGTCAGGCTGCTCCATACCGGAAACGAAGGAACATACCCAATCCATTGATCCTCCTCCGACTGGTGCGGAATCCGACGCCGGGCCGGCGCAAGCCGTAAGCGGCTCCGTTGCGCAGGTTGCGTCCTCGGTCACTGTATATGCAACGGATGCCAATGGCTTTGTCGCACCTGTCGGGGTAATGGTGGACACTTCCGTCGAGGTCGCCAAAAAAGCGTTGGAAGTGATGGTCGAGGACGGACCGTCTGCGGGCAAGCTGCCGTCGGGCTTTACCGCTATCATTCCTAAAGGTACAACGGTCAAAGGGATCGACATCAAAAAGGATCAGAAACTCGCTGTTGTGGATTTTTCCAAGTCATTCACCGATTATAATGTGCAGGATGAACGTAAAATATTGGAAGCAATCACGTGGACGATGACAGGCTTTCCAGCCGTCGAGAAAGTGGAGCTTCGCGTTGAGGGCACACCGCTCAAGGAAATGCCGCAGGGTGCCACGCCGCTGGATGAACCGCTCACCCGTGCGATGGGCATTAATCTTGAGAAGCCCGAAGACGTTGAATATGGTCAATCCACACCGGTGACCTTGTATTTCTTGGGACAAAACACAGACAATTACAAATATTATGTGCCGGTGACCAGAATGATCAAACGTACGGACAACGTCGCTCAGGCAGTGGTTGAGCAGCTCATCGCCGGACCGGATCAAACGACAGGCCTGGCCGGTGTGATGACGCCAGGTGCGGAACTGAAAGAGTTGAAGAAGGCGAACGATCTAATCACTGTGGATTTCTCGGAGGGCATACTGGGAGCCGACAAAAAAGCTCCGGCCGAAGCGCTTAACGCCGTCGTATTATCTTTGACCGAAAACGCCGGCCTGGCCACCAAGGTGCAAATCACCGTGGGCGGCAATGCCAAAGTGAGCTCAAGCGGCGATGTCAACTACAGCCAGCCGGTAAGCCGGCCCTCCACCGTCAATTCGGTGAAGCTATAGCAATATAGTATCCTATTTCTCTTAACCAGGAATAGCGAAATTGAATCAGGGGGCGCATGCCCCCTGACTTGTCGAGAAAGTGCCTGATATAATGGTATAGCGAAAATAAAGGTGGCACGTATCCTCTGGAGGAGCGATGGCGTCCACCCCGCCTGCAACAATCTTCGCGAGCCAATTGGGCACTTTCTCGATGCTTTCGGGGGCTGCGCTCCGTTCGTTCTGTTGGAACTTGCCTGGGCACTCTGTTACAATGGGAAAGGCTGTAAATGCTTAAGGAGGATACATAACGGTATGAGAAATGATGGGAGAGAAAGTAATCAAACACGTCCTGTTTTAATAACCGCTCACTACATTAAGCATGCGGAAGGTTCGGTGCTAATTGAAGTGGGGGATACAAAAGTAATATGCACGGCGAGCGTTGAAGAACGGGTGCCGCCGTTTATGAAGGGGCAAGGCAAAGGCTGGGTGACCGCGGAATATTCCATGCTGCCGCGGGCTACTCAGGTTCGCAACCAGCGGGAGGCGGCTAAGGGCAAGCTGGGCGGCAGAACTATGGAGATTCAGCGGTTGATTGGGCGTGCCCTGCGCTCGGTAGTGAACCTCCAGGCGCTCGGCGAGCGTTCCATCACGCTTGATTGCGACGTGATTCAGGCTGATGGAGGAACCAGGACTACTTCAATCACAGGCGCCTTTGTCGCCATGGCGTTTGCCATTGATAAACTGTGCAAGGATAAGAAGCTGCCCAAGTATCCGATCAACGATTTTCTAGGCTCGGTAAGCGTCGGTGTCGTGGGTGACACGGCATGCCTGGATTTGAACTATGAAGAGGATTCCAGGGCCAAGGTGGATATGAATGTAGTTATGACCGGCACGGGCAAGTTTGTCGAAGTACAGGGCACAGGAGAAGATGCGCCTTTTTCCCGCCGAGAGCTGGATGAACTGCTGGAGCTGGCGGAAAGCGGTATCCAATCGATGATCAGGCAGCAGGAGGCAGTGTTAGGGCCGGACATCTCAGCACGGATAAGGAGCGGTTCGAGTGCGGGAAATAGGGAATGAGATCGTTATCGCCACGAGCAACGCAGGCAAGGTCAAGGAGTTCGCGCCTCTGTTCCAGGAGAAGGGCATTGCGGTAAAAAGCTTACGTGATTTTGATGATTTACCGGAAATCATTGAGGATGGGGAGACATTTGCGGCTAACGCACTTATCAAAGCCCGCACCATCGCACTGCATCTGCGTCTCCCGGTTATCGCCGATGACTCCGGACTTACCGTGGATAGATTGGGCGGCGAGCCGGGGGTATATTCAGCGCGCTACGCTGGCGCACATGCCACTGACGAGCAAAACAACCGCAAGCTGCTGGACCGGCTGAAGCAGCTGCCTGCCGTCGGTCAAAGCGAGGCGGGCGGGCCGGAGATCCTGAGCCCCGCGCGTTTTGTCTGCGCCATCTGCCTGGTGAATGCGGATGGCGAGCCGGTAGCCGAGGTGGAAGATTATTGTGAGGGTGCCATTCTTCCGCAGGGCCGCGGCGAGTACGGGTTTGGCTATGACCCGTTGTTTTATCTCCCTGCTTACGGTAAAACCATGGCGGAGCTTAGCATCGAGCAAAAGAACAAAGTAAGCCACCGAGGCCATGCCATCCGGCGCCTCTGGGAAGCTCTACAGTAGTTAACAGCCAAGACGGGATCCGCGTGGGATGCGGAAATCCCGTCTTTTTTGGCATGTACATCAGTGCACCGACACCTTATAATGCCGCAGCCAGGTGTCGACTTGCGCCAAATACGCAAAGAGCTGCGGCCCTGTCATCAATTGCCCGAACCACGGCAGATTGAACTCATTTGCGTCGCCTTCGGCCAGGGTACGTATCTTTCTGGCATCGATGAATGGCAGGATGGGTGAGCCCGGATCGTTCAGTATGTCAAGCACCCATGAGCGAACTGCATTTAGATAACTCGGGTTATGTGTCTTCGGATAAGGGCTTTTCTTGCGTGTTAATACATCCTCCGGCAGTACGCCTCGCAGCGCGCGGCGCAGAATTCCCTTCTCCCTGTCGCCCGACGTTTTGATCTCCCATGGGATGTTCCACACGTATTCAACGAGCCGATGATCACAAAATGGAACGCGTACCTCCAGTCCGACCGCCATGCTCATCCGGTCCTTGCGGTCCAATAGCGTTGGCATGAAACGTGTTATGTTCAGGTAGGACATCTCTCTCATGCGGTTTTGCACCTGGTTTTCGCCGGACAGGCGAGGCACCTCCGATAACGCTTGGCGGTAGCGGTCCTTCACGTATTGCTCAGGCTTCACCCAATCTACGAAGTCGGGAGCCAACAAGTTCACGCGCTCTGCGGTCGCGAGCGACCAGGGAAAGGTCCCGGCATTCAACGCGTCCTCGCGGTGAAACCATGGGTATCCGCCGAAAATTTCGTCTGCCGCTTCGCCGGAAATCGCCACTGTCGCGTGTTTTTTGATTTCCCGGCAAAATAAATACAGCGATCCGTCCACGTCTGCCATCCCCGGCAAATCCCGCGCATACACAACGGTTTTCAGCGCCTCGACCAGCTCGGGGGTGTCAAACTCCAGGAAGTGATGTTCGCTTCCGAGAAATTCTGTCATGCGCTTAATCCAGGGGGCGTCCGAGTTTGGCTGAAAGGCGTTTGCTTTGAAATGCTTAGCATTGTCGACATAATCAATGGAGTAAGTGTGGATCGTGCCCAGCTGACGCTCCTTGTAATAGTTGGCTGCAAATGTCGTCAATGCGCTTGAGTCGAGGCCGCCGGATAACAGCGTGCAGATGGGCACGTCGGAAGCAAGCTGGCGTTCCACCGTGTCCTTCAGCAATTCGTGAATCCTCTCCGCAGTGGTATCGACATCATCCTCATGCGGCTTGCTTGAGAGCTTCCAGTATGGCTTAATGCTGATGCCGTTGTGATCGACGATCATGCAATGGCCCGGCTTCAGTTCTGACATATTTTTGTACACACCATGTCCTGGCGTCCGGGCGGGGCCCACGGCGAATATTTCAGCCAATCCTTCTTCGCTGATTTCTACATGGAACTCAGGGTGGGCCATGATTGCCTTCGGCTCGGAGCCGAACAGCAGCTGACCGCTCAAATAGGAGTAAAATAATGGCTTCACGCCTAGCCGGTCCCGCACGAGAAACAGGGATTGGTCCAGTGACGTCCAGACCGCGAAGGCAAAGATGCCGTTCAGTCTGTCGACGCAAGCGCGCCCCCATTCGATGAATGAGATGAGCAGCACTTCCGTGTCGCACGTGGTGGAAAAGGAATGGCCGCGCAGCTGCAGCTCTTGTTTCAGCTCGGGAGCATTGTACAATTCTCCGTTGTATACGATAGTAAACGTATTTTCGCCATACTGGCGTACCATAGGCTGGGTCCCGTTCGCAGGGTCCATCACGCTCAGGCGCCGGTGGCCCAGAGCGCAATGGGGGGTAACCCACGTGCCGGAGGCGTCCGGCCCGCGAGCCGTGAGCGTATCCGTCATTTGTTCCAGAATGGACGGATACATGGTGAGATCTCTATTCCAATCAATCCATCCGGTTATCCCGCACATAGCTTTTCATCCTTTCCTGAGGTGTCTTCTCGGTAACCAACGAACGTTTCGACAGCGACAGCGTGATGATAATGACTATGCTGTAAAAAATCGGAAAATGTCTGTCCGAGGTGAGGAAATGATAGACAAAATCTAAATTACCGTTTACACTATCCGATATGGTTCGCAAAAGCCGCCGGCTCTGGTTGAATAGAACAAAGCCGTGCCTCCTACGATAATCAGTGCAAGGATGATAGACGAGAGAAATAGAGCTATGAAGCACTCTGTCCGTCTGCGCAGCCGCTGATTGATTCGGTAGACAAGAATGTCGGACTGAGTCAGGTTCTGTCAAAAATGTAAACCCTTTGTTGGACATGTTGTATTACAGGGGCGGCTTGGTTCTAAGCAGTGAAAGTTCTTCTGTCCTGTGTTATTCTATTATGTGGCGCCGATAGTGCAGAAATCGACATGTGTTGACTATTTGTCCGCGATTCGCGCTCCGGTTTTTGCAGGTACTCCTGCCTCACACCCTGTGATTTGCCACGATGCATGCCGGGACGCTGTGAACTCTGCCGAACCAATTAGATGAAGAGGTGGTTACACGTATGAAGAAACAAAAACTAGCCAAGCAACAAGCTCAATACAAAGAAGCGAAAGAGCGCTTCGAGAGAGCGAATGGGGCTTTTCAAAATAAGTTGGCGACCGTTAAACTGCTTGGAACGGTGACCCAGGAAAAAATTGAAGAGCTTATTGAAGCCACCGACCTACATAATGCGCTGAATGATTTGGGTGCTGCGGAGAAAGCCCTGCTGCAGTGGTCGCATGAAGCCATTCAGAGCGAAAAAGATTATCTGCAGAACAAAGAAGCCGTCGACAAAATGTATGCATTCATCGATCAAGATCCTAATATTAAAGCTAAATTACTGCAAGCTGCGATGAAAATCACTAACTAAACGGCAGCTTTCTTGGCAGCAGCGGGGGGATTGTCCCTCCGCTCTTTTTTTATGCCTGTTCGTTGGCATTCGCGGAATGTTTATGACGGCAGGGACAGTCCGCATTTTTGCTTTCGAAGTTGGAATCGGGTACACTGCTGTCGAAGAACAAGTCACGGGGAGGAGGTCTCTTTTTGTCCGACAAGATCAACGAGAATGTCATTCTTTTTCCTAAGACCGTCGAGTACTATCAATTTGAATTGACGCGGATGCTGGAAACGGAACGCTATAGGGAAGCGATACGAATGCTTGATTTTCTGCTCACCTGCCATAATCAGGATGAACGCATTCATGAAGAATGGCGCGCGCTGCTTCAGTGGTTGAAGACGATGTTTCCTGAAGAAACGCTGCCAATGGCTGAACTCGAGGATGAGGAACTGAGCGAGGCCGAGCTGCTGCGTCAGCGCATGGCTGACAAAGAACGGGATAACAGCGGCTATGCGGAGCGGCTGTTGGACTCGCTGCAGCAATATCCGCAGAGCGTCGACAACCTGCTGTTGGCGCTGGATCAGCTCGCCTTTTTAGAACATCCGGGAATAAATCAGAGACTCACCGAATGGGTGACAGCCGATGAACGGCATCCTCTGATTCAATATAAAGTGCTGCAAACCTTGAAGCTGCGTGGAATGACGGGGCAGCTGGAGCTGACCAAGAATGGGGAAACCATTGTTGTCGATGTGGAGGAGACGCCATCCAGCTTTGAAGATTTTCCTGCCCCGATCAGCGAAATCATCGAACGAGTGCAAGATATCAGCCAAATGGACCAGCCGGCATTAGCATATTTCGCTCAAGAGACTTGGAACGAGTTTTTGGCTTATTTGTATGGAACCGCGCAGTATCGTCAAATTTTGCGCCAGGAACGTGAGTGTGTGGACGTATGGGCGGCGGCTTTTCATTTTGTCCTCCTAGAGAAGGTGTTCGAGGATGGCAACAAGGACGAAATATTAGATCGGTACGGGATCACGAATGACTTGATGTTTCAATGGGAACAGGCCTACCGGGTGATGCAATCCTTCGTCGCTGCGACATTTTCACCCAGCCCGAGACGGTGAATAATTCCCGCAGCTTTACTTGAAAACGTAATAGGTTATGTTATAATAGAATGGTTATAATGGCGATATGGGACAAACTGTGCCTGGCACATCGTCGGTCGTGAAAAAAGTGATGGATAATTTTTGGAGGGGAAAGCATAAAATGAAAGCAAGCTGGGAAAAAATAGAGAAGAACGTTGGCGTTCTTGAAGTTGAAGTGGAAGCTGAGAAAGTAGCCGAAGCGTTGGACAAAGCATTCAAAAAGGTCGTCCAAAAAGTTAACGTACCGGGCTTCCGCAAAGGGAAAGTGCCGCGTTCCATTTTTGAATCTAAATTCGGCGTGGAAAGCCTTTACCAAGACGCACTCGACATTGTGGTACCGGAGGCATATGGCGATGCTGTGCAAGAAACCGGTATCTTCCCTGTAGATCGTCCTGAGGTTGACGTTGAGCAGTTCGCAAAGGGAGAGGCTCTTAAGTTCAAGGCTAAGGTTGTGGTTAAGCCTGAAGTTGAGCTTGGCAAGTACAAAGGCCTCAAGCTGGAAGCCAAGGACGCTGCGGTGACGGAAGAAGAAATCAACGCGGAGCTCGAAAGACTGCAACAGCGCCACGCAGAGCTGGTTCCTGTTGAGGAAGGTGCAGCTGAGAAGGGCGATGTCGTTTCCATCGATTTCGAAGGATTCGTGAACGGCGAAGCTTTCGAGGGCGGTAAAGCTGAAAAGTATTCCATCGAGCTCGGTTCCGGCAGCTTCATTCCCGGCTTCGAAGAGCAATTGGTAGGATTGAACAAGGGCGAAGAGAAGGATGTTAATGTTACTTTCCCTGAAGACTATCATTCCGAAGAATTGAAAGGCAAGGAAGCCCTGTTCAAAGTTAAACTCCACGAGATTAAGCGCAAGAACCTGCCTGCTTTGGACGATGAATTTGCGAAAGACGTGAGTGAATTCGATACGTTGGAAGAGTTTAAAAGCGACTTGCAGAAAAACCTGCAGCAGCGCAAAGACGCCGAGCTTCAGCGCAACAGAGAGACAGAAGTTGTGGAAAAGGCGGCTGCGGCGGCCACAGTTGAAATCCCTGACGTGATGATCAACAATGAAACAACTCAAATGGTAAGCGAATTTGAGAATCGCTTGCGAGCTCAGGGCATGAACCTTGAGATGTACTACCAATTCACCGGTCAGAGCGATGATGCGCTCAAAGAACAAATGCGCGGCGATGCCGAAAAACGCGTTCGCAACAATCTTGTTCTTGAAGCTATCGCAAAAGCTGAGGAGATCGAAGCTTCCGAAGAAGAAGTGGCGGCCGAGTTGGAGAACATGTCCAAGCAATTCCAGCGCCCTGCTGAAGAGCTTCGCGCAATTCTAAGCGCAAATGGTAATTTGGAAGATTTGAAGCATGATCTTGTGATTAAGAAAACGGTCGACTTCTTGCTTGAGAAGAGCAAGTAATATAGTGCAAGGGCACGTGTTCGTATACGTGCCCTTCTCTATAGTTAAAAACAGCAATGCCACACATAATGTTTGATCAAAGTACATAACTTACATCCACAGTGCACTTTTTCTGCGGGGACAGCCGGCACAGGGGCGTGGTGGCTCCACCGCTCGCCGCGGATTTCTGGCGATGACCTCCTTAAGAGGTGATGATATGCACGGATGAAAATGACTTTAGACGTGAAAAATGATACAATGGAATTTGTAGTACAATTTTATAGCAAAGGGGTTGGAACAATGGGTCTGATACCTATGGTTGTTGAGCAGGAAGGCCGCGGGGAGCGCTCATACGACATTTATTCCCGCCTGTTGAAGGACAGAATTATTTTCATCGGCACTGGCATTGACGATGACGTTGCCAACCTCGTTATTGCGCAGCTCCTGTTTTTGTCCGCGCAGGATCCAGAGAAGGACATTCATCTATACATCAATTCCCCAGGCGGTTCAGTGACTGCCGGATTGGGTATATACGATACAATGCAGTTTATTAAGCCTGACGTATCCACCATCTGTGTGGGTATGGCGGCAAGCATGGGTTCTTTGCTGTTGACTGCAGGAGCCAAGGGCAAACGGTATGCACTGCCGAACAGCGAGGTAATGATCCATCAGCCGCTCGGCGGTGTCAGAGGGCAAGCGTCGGATATCAAAATCCATGCTGACTGGATTGCCAAGACAAAACAGAAGCTGAATCAAATCTACGTGGACCGTACTGGTCAGCCGCTTGACAAAATCGAGCGTGACACGGACCGCGACAACTTTATGAGTGCGGAAGAAGCCAAAGAATACGGGCTTATTGATGCGGTTATCACTCGTAATGAATTGAATGGATAAAGGAGTGATCCCATGTTTAAATTTAACGATGAAAAAGGTCAACTCAAATGTTCCTTCTGCGGCAAATCGCAAGAGCAAGTGCGTAAGCTGGTTGCCGGACCCGGAGTGTACATTTGTGATGAATGCATAGAGCTTTGTACGGAAATCGTGGAGGAAGAGCTGGGCCACGAAGAAGAGCTTGATCTCAAGGACGTGCCGAAGCCGAAAGAAATCCGTACGATCCTGGATCAGTATGTCATCGGTCAGGAACAAGCGAAGAAGTCTTTGTCGGTTGCCGTATACAACCATTACAAACGTATTAACAGCCAACAGAGCAAAATCGAAGATGTGGAGCTGCAGAAGAGTAACATTGTCCTGCTAGGTCCAACCGGAAGCGGTAAAACGCTGCTGGCACAAACATTGGCTAAAATTTTAAATGTTCCTTTCGCGATCGCGGATGCTACTTCTTTAACGGAAGCGGGCTACGTGGGCGAGGACGTTGAAAATATTTTGCTGAAGCTGATTCAGGCGGCTGATTATGATGTGGAGAAAGCCGAACGAGGCATCATTTACATCGACGAGATCGATAAAGTGGCGCGCAAATCAGAGAATCCTTCGATTACCCGCGATGTGTCGGGTGAAGGCGTGCAGCAGGCGTTGCTGAAAATTCTGGAAGGAACTGTTGCCTCCGTGCCTCCGCAAGGCGGACGCAAGCACCCGCATCAAGAATTTATCCAGATTGATACAACGAACATCCTATTCATCTGTGGCGGTGCGTTCGATGGTTTGGAACAAATCATCAAGCGTAGAATCGGTAAAAAAGTCATCGGTTTCGGTACCGACGGTTTCAAAGCCGATTTGAAGCCGGGCGAGTACCTGTCGATGGTGCTGCCTGAGGATCTGCTCAGATTCGGACTGATTCCTGAGTTTGTAGGCCGTCTACCTGTCATTTCAACCTTGGAGCCTTTGGATGAGCCGGCATTGGTGCGCATCCTGACAGAGCCGAAAAACGCTCTCGTCAAGCAGTACCAAAAGCTGCTGGAGATGGACAACGTGACACTCGACTTCCACACGGAAGCGCTGGAGGAAATCGCTCGCGAAGCCATTAAGCGTAACACCGGTGCGCGCGGCCTCAGAGCCATCATCGAAAGCATCATGCTGGATGTCATGTATGAAGCTCCTTCCACTACGGAGAACGCCAGCTGTGTGGTGACCCAGGATGCGGTACAAGCGAAAGTATCGCCCGAAATCACATCGTCCAACAAAGAGAAATCTGTGAAGAAAAAAGAAGAGAGTGCCTAAGTAAGTCGGGCATGACCTGACTTCAGCGCTCTCACATCAAACCATAGCAACCTCCAATCCGTTATAAAGGCACCGTTTGCTTTATGACGGAGCGGAGGATGTTTGGTATCATGGGAGAGAAGGAAATTATGTTTCACAGAACGGAAACCAGACCGGTCAGAGTCGGCGATTTAACTATCGGCGGCAGCAACGAAGTGATCATGCAGAGCATGTGCACCACCAAAACTGCCGACGTGAAGGCAACCGTCGCGGAAATCCACCGTCTTGAAGAGGCGGGCTGTCAACTTGTCCGCGTAACCGTGAATAACAAAGAAGCGGCGGAAGCTATAAAAGACATTAAACGGCAGATCAAAATCCCTCTCGTTGCGGACATTCATTTTGATCATCGGTTGGCGCTACAAGCCATAGAGAACGGCATCGACAAAGTGCGCATCAACCCGGGCAACATCGGACGCCGCGAAAAGGTCGAGGCCGTGGTCAATGCGTGTAAGGAACGCGGCATTCCCATTCGCATAGGCGTGAACGCTGGTTCCCTAGAAAATCATTTGCTGGAAAAGTACGGTTACCCGACGGCCGATGCGATGGTCGAGAGTGCCTTGTACCACATCAACATTTTGGAAGAGCTGGATTTTACGGACATCATCGTTTCTCTGAAGGCGTCCGACGTTCCGATGGCGATTGCTGCCTATACTAAGGCAGCGGAGGCGTTTCACTACCCGTTACACCTTGGTATCACGGAAGCCGGCACCTTGTTTTCCGGCACGGTGAAAAGCGCAGCCGGCATCGGTGCTCTGCTGAATATGGGCATTGGCTCCACGCTGCGCATTTCCTTAAGTGCCGATCCGGTGGAAGAAATCAAAGTTGCCCGTGAGCTGCTGAAAACATTCGGCCTCATCAGCAATGCTGCAACATTGGTGTCATGCCCAACTTGCGGCCGGTTAGACATCGATTTGTTCTCCATCGCCAACGAGGTGGAAGAGTATATCTCGAAGATCAAAGTGCCGATTAAGGTATCTGTGTTAGGCTGCGCCGTGAATGGGCCTGGCGAAGCGAGGGAGGCCGACATCGGCATAGCGGGCGCTCGCGGGGAAGGTATGCTGTTTAGGTACGGAGAGATGATCCGCAAAGTGCCGGAGGCCGCACTGTTGTCCGAGCTGAAGAAGGAAATTGATGTTATAGTAGAACACTACGAGCGTACGGGAGAAATTCCCGGCAGAAAGCAGCATGCTGCAGCAGCCGTAACCAAATAAATAGCAGTTAACTAAGAGCAGGTTTCTCGATTGCGGGGAAACGCTGCTCTTTTTTATTTGCTCATGTATATCATAGCCGCGGGAAACAAATAACAACAAAAAAGGAGGAATGGTGAAGTGAGGCACTTCAAACGACAACGGCTGGTAATATTGGCTGTGGCAAGCGCAGCTCTAGTGAGCCTGTGGGTTATACCGGCCGCGGCGGAGCCGGACGTTGCGCCTCGCAAAAGTGTCACGATCGTCATCGATGATTTTGGCAATGACATGCTTGGCAGCAAGGAGATGATGGAGCTCCCCGCCCCTTTCACGGCCGCAGTTATGCCGTTTTTGCCAACAACGCGCCGTGATGCGGAGTGGGCCCACCGGCTTGGCCATGAAGTGCTAGTGCATATGCCGATGGAACCCGTCAGGGGTAAGAAAAGCTGGCTTGGGCCGGGAGCAATAACCACGGATCTGTCGGACGAGGAAATCCGCCGTCGGGTTATGGCGGCTGTCGAGGACGTGCCTTACGCGGTAGGCATGAACAACCATATGGGCTCCAAAGTGACTGCGGACGAACGGGTAATGCGCGTGATTCTGCAGGTCTGCAAAGAGAAGAACCTTGTTTATTTGGACAGTCGAACAACGGCGAAAAGTGTGGTCGAGTCCGTAGCGAAAGAACTAGGTGTAAGAACCGCGGAAAACCACATTTTCATGGACTCAATCTATTCTCGGAGGCATATCGCAAAGCAAGCGGCTAAGGTAAAAAAACATCTCTCCAAACATGATGAGACGGTGGTCATAGGTCACGTCGGCCCTCCGGGGAAAAACACTGCCGCCGTACTCCGACAGTTGATTCCGGATTTGCAGCAAGCAGCGCGATTTACCCCGGTATCGGAATTGGCCAAGTAGGGAGGGGTCAGGCTTGCCCCAGGTAGGCTTGCACCCCCGCGACGATAGCTTCAGCCAACTCCCGTTGTTTTTCCGGCTGTGTCATTTGCTCGCGGTCGGCAGGATTGGTGATAAAACCCATCTCAATGATCACAGAGGGAGGTCGAACGTGCCTCAGCATATGATAGGATTTGCCCAGCTTAGCCTTGTTGGACGTACCGTACAGCTTATTTAACGAGGCTTGCAAACATTCGGCCAACCGTCGGCTTTGCTGGTTTTTTTGATGCAGAATGATAGGCCCGCGCGCGCGCGAATGTTTGGCCCAGTTCACATGGATGCTAATGACGGCTTTGGGACCTAGATCATTCGCTAGATGACTGCGCTGAGCCAAATCTTTTCTGTGGCGGGAGTGGCTGCGAAGCCACGAGTTCTCTCCACTGAGCGCATAATCATTTATCCTGTTGCACAGCACTCGGAGTCCCTTCTCACGCATTAGAGTGTAGGTGAGCTTCGACATTTTCAGGTTAATGTCTTTCTCATACAGCTCACCGTAGCGCGTACCACAATCGACACCGCCGTGGCCTACGTCAATTAACACATCCACATTGCTGAAAAAGGGACTTCTGACGGCTGCTGTCCCTCCAGAAACCGCGCGTTCCGAATAGTTCGTAACAGCGGTTGTGAGCGGGAATATGACACTGAGCACTATAACAGAATACACGATCAGAACTCGCCGCATGTTGCACCTCCTCAGATAAGTGTTTACCGATAGGGTACTCCCGCCCAATAATCTCATTCCTCGTTGAAAACTTTCTCAGCTGCGATTAACCCTATCTCGCGAGGGGAATACTACCAAGTATCCTTACAGGAACAAAACGCTCAGGAGGTTTATCATGAACAATATAAGCGTGATTTTGATGGTGATTCAGTTGTTTTTCGCTATCGTAATCGGTTTGTATTTTTGGAACTTGCTGCGAAATCAGCAATCCAATCGGACGGCCGTGGATAAAGAGTCGAAAAAGGAAATGGAGAAGCTGCGCAAGCTTCGCTCCATCAGTTTGAACAAGCCTCTTGCCGAGAAGACAAGGCCTAGCGCCATAACAGACATCGTTGGACAAAAAGAAGGCTTACGTGCATTAAAAGCAGCGCTGTGCGGCTCCAACCCGCAGCATGTCATCATATATGGCCCCCCTGGGGTCGGTAAAACCGCGGCGGCGCGGGTTGTATTGGAAGAAGCGAAGAAGCACGCCGATTCCCCGTTCAAGCATGACGCTAAATTCACGGAAATAGACGCCACCACAGCCCGCTTCGATGAGCGCGGCATCGCCGATCCGTTAATTGGTTCCGTGCACGATCCGATATATCAGGGAGCGGGGGCAATGGGCGTTGCAGGAATTCCGCAGCCCAAACCAGGGGCCGTCACAAAAGCACACGGTGGTATCTTGTTCATAGATGAGATCGGTGAATTGCATCCTCACCAAATGAATAAATTATTGAAGGTGTTGGAAGATCGTAAGGTATTTCTGGAAAGTGCATATTATAACTCGGAGGACACGAATATCCCCAGTTATATTCACGACATTTTCCAAAATGGCCTGCCGGCTGACTTTCGCTTAGTCGGTGCCACTACGCGAAATCCCTCAGAATTGCCGCCGGCCATCCGGTCGCGCTGCATGGAAATCTTTTTCCGGCCGCTTCTGCCGGACGAGATCGAACAAATTGCCCGGAACGCGATGAAAAAGATAGATTTTCCCGACAATCCTGCGGCTCTCGAGGTCGTCAAAAAACATGCAACAAACGGACGCGAGGCGGTTAACATCATCCAACTCGCCGCGGGCATGGCGCTAACCGACGGCCGAAGAGAACTGGCAGTATCGGATGTTGAGTGGGTTGTGAACAGCTCGCAAATTCCACCGAGACCTGAGCGTAAAATTGGCACGAAACCGGAAATTGGTTTTGTTAACGGCTTGGCTGTGTACGGTCCGAATCTGGGCACACTGCTTGAAATCGAAGTGACAGCAATTCCCGTGTTGCAGCCGAATACGGGAAAGTTCAACATCACCGGCGTGGTGGATGAGGAAGAGATGGGCGGGGGCGCCCGGACCATTCGCCGCAAAAGCATGGCACGGGGCTCTGTCGAGAATGTGCTGACCGTGCTTCGGCGGTTGGGCATGAATCCTTACAATTATGACCTGCATATCAATTTTCCCGGCGGTACCCCAATTGACGGTCCGTCAGCAGGTGTATCAATGGCTGTCGCGATTGCTTCGGCGATCAAGCAAATCCCTGTTGACAACCATATAGCGATGACCGGGGAAATAGGTATTCACGGCAAAGTCAAGCCGGTCGGCGGCGTCGTTGCCAAAGTTGAGGCGGCGGTTCAGGCGGGAGCGACCAAGATCATCATACCTAAGGAAAACTGGCAGGAGATCTTCAGCGGATTGAGTGATGTCGAAGTGATCGCTGTGGAATCGGTCGAAGAGGTTTTGTTTCATGCTCTCGGCGTTCAACTGTCGGAGCTGCCGGAAATCTCTGCCGCACAGCCGGAGTCGGTGCCTACAGCCACGGTCACTGTGCTCCACGCCGACAGCTTGGATGCCTAATTAAGAAACACAGGTGCTGATCGTGCATGGCTGTTTTCCCGGGCGCGCACGCGCGGCACCGATTGGTGTTTTGAAATTAATTTTGTTAAAATGTAAATTATCATTTAAATAATGTTTTGCGAAAATCAGCTGACGCTGTGCAAAGAAACACTTTGCTAAGCCAGCTAGGAGGTGCTCCAGGATGGGACCGATCAAAATGAAGACGCGCCGGTTGCCGTTACTTCCACTGCGCGGACTCCTCGTTTACCCGAGTATGGTGCTGCATTTGGACGTAGGCAGAGAGAAGTCGGTGAAAGCACTGGAGAAGTCCATGGTAGAGGACAGCATGATACTGCTATGCTCGCAATCCGAAGTGAATATTGAAGAGCCGACCACGGAAGATATATATCGCATAGGAACCATTGCCAAGGTGAGGCAAATGCTAAAGCTGCCAAACGGAACGATCCGTGTGCTCGTAGAGGGTGTCGTACGTGCGGAAATCACAGAATTTTTGAACAATGAAGAATATTATGAAGTCCAGGCGAAAGAGCTGCCCGAGCAGGAGACTACAGACCCTGAGATAGATGCGTTAATGCGCACCGTGCTCAACCAGTTTGAGCATTACATTAGTTTGTCCAAAAAGGTCACTCCGGAGACGTTAGCGGCAGTTTCAGATATCGACGAGCCAGGTCGATTGGCCGACGTCATTTGCAGCCATTTATCCCTTAAGATAAACGATAAACAGGAGATTTTGGAAACCGTAGACGTAAAGGCGCGGTTGGAAAAGCTGCTCTCCATTTTAAATAATGAGCGGGAAGTGCTGGAGCTCGAACGTAAAATCAGTCAGCGTGTGAAGAAGCAAATGGAAAAAACCCAGAAGGAGTACTACCTTCGCGAGCAAATGAAGGCGATTCAGAAAGAGCTGGGGGACAAAGAAGGCCGGGCCGGAGAAGTCGAAGAGCTGCGTTCGCAGCTGGCTAATTCGGACGTGCCTGACAAGGTAAAGGAAAAGATTGAAAAAGAGATCGACCGGTTGGAGAAAATGCCGGCAACCTCTGCCGAGGGCGGCGTAATTCGCAATTATATAGATTGGCTGCTCGGTCTGCCTTGGTCCAATTACACCGATGACGATTTGGATATCACACGTGCCGAGGCTATTCTGGAAGAAGACCACTACGGCTTGGAGAAGCCGAAAGAGCGTGTACTGGAATACCTGGCTGTGCAGCAGCTGGTCAAAAAGATGAAAGGACCGATTCTCTGTCTGGCAGGGCCTCCGGGCGTCGGTAAAACATCTATCGCCCGTTCTATCGCCCGTTCTCTGGGACGGCAATTCATTCGCATTTCCCTCGGCGGCGTGCGTGACGAAGCTGAGATCCGGGGACACCGCCGCACGTACGTAGGAGCTATGCCGGGACGAATTATCCAAGGGATGAAGAATGCCGGCACGACCAATCCGGTAATGCTGCTCGATGAAATCGATAAGATGGCGATGGACTTTCGGGGCGATCCGGCATCCGCGCTGCTGGAAGTGCTCGACCCTGAGCAAAACAACACGTTCAGCGATCACTATATCGAGGTACCCTTTGACCTGTCCCATGTGATGTTCATTACTACGGCCAACGCGATTCATAATATTCCCCGCCCGCTGTTGGACCGGATGGAAGTACTATATATACCGGGTTACACGGAGATCGAGAAACTCCACATCGCGCGAAACTACCTGCTGCCTAGGCAGCAAAAGGAGCATGGGCTCGAGGACGGCCAGCTGGTGATTGAAGAGGCTGCGCTGATGCGGATCGTACGGGAATATACCCGGGAAGCAGGCGTGCGTAATTTGGAACAACAGGTGTCAGCCGTCTGCCGTAAGGCTGCGAAGCGGATTGTATCGGGGGAAACCAACATCGTGCATGTCCGCGAAGAAAATGTGAAGGATTTCCTCGGACCAGCGAAGTTCCGTTACGGCATGGCGGAAGAGTTTGATCAGGTCGGAGCCGTGACGGGGCTGGCGTGGACAGAAGTGGGCGGAGATACGCTAGTGATAGAAGTCACGGTAATGCCGGGCAACGGAAAGCTCACTCTGACAGGCAAACTGGGCGACGTGATGAAGGAATCGGCGCAAGCCGCCTTCAGTTATACGCGTTCCCGAGTGGAGCAGCTGGGCATTGCAGCCGATTTCCATGAGAAGGTGGATGTTCACATTCATATACCTGAAGGTGCCATTCCGAAGGATGGACCATCCGCAGGGATCACGATGGCGACCGCGTTAATATCGGCACTGACGAACATGCCGGTGTCCCGCGAGGTTGCTATGACTGGCGAGATTACACTGCGCGGCCGCGTGCTTCCGATCGGTGGCTTGAAAGAGAAAAGCTTGGCCGCACATCGGGCAGGCATACGCAAGGTGATTATCCCGCATGACAACGTCAAAGACCTTGAGGACATACCGGACACGGTGCGCACAGACCTCACCTTTATACCGGTCACGCATATGGATGAAGTGCTGCAGCATGCCTTCGTCGAGCCGGTAGAAGTTTAAATTGATATAACACCTCCCATACAGAGAGAGTTGAAGCTACAATGAAGGTCAATCAGGCTGAATTTATCATCAGCGCGGTTGGTCCGAGTCAGTACCCTCAAGACGCCTTGCCGGAAATTGCTCTGGCAGGGCGTTCCAATGTGGGGAAATCCTCGCTGATCAATCGCATGATACAGCGGAAAAATCTGGCGAGAACCAGTTCTAAGCCGGGAAAAACCCAACAACTAAATTATTATAAAATTAATTCGGACTTATATTTCGTTGATTTGCCGGGCTATGGATACGCCCAGGTATCAAAAGCAAAACGAGAGGTGTGGGGCAAGTTTATCGAAGAGTACCTGACAACTCGCGAATACTTAAAGCTGGTGCTTCTCATTATTGACCTGCGGCATCCTCCGACCAAAGACGACCAAGCGATGTATGATTGGTTGAAGCATCATGATATCCCGACGTGTGTTGTCACAACGAAGGCTGACAAAATCACGAAGGGCCAGTGGCAGAAGCACGTGAAAATCGTCCGTGAAACATTAGGCATGGAGAAGCATGAACCGCTTGTGCTTTTTTCATCCGAGTTAGGCGTGGGCAAGGACGAGCTGTGGCAATTGGTCGAACGCCAAATCCTACCGGACGGCGGACCGGATGATGCCGAGAAAGAAGATGCATCGTCTGCACCGAGTTAACGCGGGCAACATTAAATAAAGCTGTATGGCTCTTGCCATATGGCTTTTTGTGTTGGTGGCGGAACGGCATCGACACAAAAACACAGCACCCTGATTCGAAAGCAGTCAAAAAAGGTAATTCCACTGTAAGAGCGGGAGTTTGCGTCTGCAGCTCATAAGGTTCTCTTAGCCGTACAGTCTGGGTGCAAAAGCCTGTGCGATGTTTTTACGTTAGGCAGGGAAGCGCAGAACTTCGCAAGGTAATCAGAGGGATTCAAATGATAATTTGAAATCCCGCTGAGAAAAAGCAGATTTTTCAGAAATTCAACGGAATTCAATGAAAAGACGGCAGGACTATTAAATATTTATGTAGTATAATGTATAGAGCGAATTAATATAGTGTTAAGGCTTCAAGGTCCGAAATTAAAGAATCGAGGGATTTTTATGGCAATTAGGTTAGCGACTGAATATGTCAAAACCTGCCTACAGCTGACGGAAGCCGAGATGGCCATGTTTATTCAGATGTTTGTCGACCATCAGGCTTCAATGAGGGTCAGAATATTGGAAAACGGAAACCAAGAAGTAGTTTTACTCGATGATGCAGGCCAAGAGATTGTTCTCTCGTTTGAACGCCAGTCTGGCGCCTATGTCTGCCGGGGAACATGCCGGATAACGAACAGAAATTTGGTTAACCTGATGCGAAAAGCCGTTGCTGCGTTCAAGGGCAGTGCCATCGTCCACCGCCATTATGAGACTTACACAATGGTGTATGAATACGAGCGGGGCACTGTCGTGAAAATTATGGAACTTAGGAACAGCCAACAGAAAATCATCTATGCATATAAGGATACAATGGGCGAACTTGAACAGTTATTCCGCAAGGATGAAGTGGAACAAGAAATTAGCCGAGTGAAGTTTCAAATTAACAGCATGCTTGACCTGCGAAATGCTATTGATGAGACCGCCGTGCGCGAACACATCGATCGCCGTCTGGCAGAGCTTACACATCACCTGTTCGTACTCGAAGCTTGACAATATAATCAGACTTACGTGCAGTCTTCCGGCCTCCAATGAGGGACGGAAGATTTGTTTTTGCTTTTTTTTGTTCCGCATCGTCGATTGCACCGATTCACTTCATTGGCATATCTTAGACATTGTGTGAACTGCGGTGAGATTAAACAGCAAACTTTTCAAAAAAGTATTGCATTTCTGGGCAATAGATGTTATTTTTATTCTCGTTGAAAACAAAATAGGAACCAGGATTCACTCAGGACATTGAATGTTGCGAGAGATTATTCCCTCGGGAAGTGAATGACGTAGGTCCTAGCGGATGAAATTTTTCAAACATTTTATTCCTAGGAAGGGGGAACCGAAGGATGGAATACTCAACTTTCGGAAGACACGTTGCTGTAGATACTTGGGGGGTCGACTTTGATCTTCTCAACAATGCAGAATGGTTACAAGCCCAAATGGTAGAAGCTGCTGAAGCATGTGGGGCCACCGTAATGTCGGTGCAATCCAAACAATTTGAACCACAAGGTGCAACAGTTCTCGTATTATTGTCGGAAAGTCATCTCTCCATTCATACTTATCCTGAGAAAGGTTTCGCTGCATTAGATTGTTACACTTGCGGTGAAACAGTTGATCCGCAGTTGGCTATCGACTATATGGTTTCCGTGCTGAAACCTGAGACGACGCACGCGAAGAAGCTTGTCCGCGGCATGGGTGAACTTGTTGTGGAGACACCGGAAATTAAACAAGTACAGTTCACGAAATAAATTAAAGTATCTTTGGATAAAGAATGATAACCACGGAGCTATCCGTGGTTATTTGTTATCTTGCGTCCCCATAGACTATTGAAGTGGAGCTTGGATGTCATTGTCGGGTAGGAACGGGGGCGCACAACAGACAATGAAAAAGGCTAAATTTTTCACTTATATACTTATTCTCTTTCTGCTTGGCTGGCCGGCGTATCAGATTTACGGCATGCTCAATCAGCCGTCCCATAAGGAGGACGCGGGAAAGCTGTTGTATCAGGTTTCTCTGTTTCAAATGGAGATGCTGGGCAGTTTTTTGCACGACATGGACAAAGCGCAGGACACTGGCCGCTTGGATGCGCTGCGGCAGGCGATTTACACGGCTAATTTCACACATGAACACCTGGTTCTCGCATATGGTGAAGAAGAGGTGGCACCGCTGCGGGGTCTGTCACAGCTGATGCAGTATGTTGTGCGACTGCAGATTGGCGGACAGAGGCCGCTAAAAGCAGAGGAAGCACAGACACTGGCGGAGGTTCGGCACCACTATGCTGAGCTGTATGAAGCGTACCGTAAGCTCATGTCCCCGCGAAATCAAATCGTGGCCTCACAGAATGAGAAGCTCGCAAAGACGGATAAAGCGGTAGCGGATCTGCTCCGCAAAAAGCTTTTGCAATAAGGTAAGCGGTATGGCAAAAGCAGCGGTTACTCAGGCGCGCGCGCGTGTCACAGTATAATGTAGCGGCCTGCGGTTTAGAATAAACAAGTGTCTAGGTATTTCCTGGACAGCCAGCTTTTTGCTCAGCTGCGCATTCACAGTTTATACAAAAAGTTTGTCGGTCAGCTTGTAATTGTATGCTATAATAATTCGAGAAATGTTGCGGGGGGCAGGTGATTATCTATGCATATTGTTGTAGCGGGCTTGAATTATCGCACGGCCCCGGTTGCAATCCGTGAAAAGTTTACATTTGCGGAGCAGGATTTGACACAAGCTTTGATTAAACTGAAAGAGACAAAGAGCGTAATGGAATGTGTCATAGTAGGCACCTGCAACCGCACGGAATTGTATGTAGTGGTGGATCGTGAAAATCTCTGCGACAACTATCTGCGCGGGTATATCGAGAATTGGTTTGGCGTACCGCGGGAGCAGTTTAGCAAGCATTTATATATTTATGAGAATGAGAGAGCTATCGATCACCTTTTCCATGTAGCGAGCGGACTCGATTCCATGGTCATTGGCGAAACGCAGATTCTGGGCCAGGTCAAGGATGCATTGGAGTTAGCCCAGCAGACTAAAACAACCGGTGTTATTCTGAACACGCTGTTCAAGCAGGCGGTAACCATGGCAAAACGGGCTCACACGGAGACCGGTATCGGGGGGAATCCCGTATCCGTCAGTTACGCTGCTGTAGAGCTTGGTAAACGAATTTTCGGAAGCTATGATCATAAAAAAGTGATGATCATAGGCGCGGGCAAGATGAGTGAGTTGACGGTTAAGCATTTGTACTCCAACGGAGCGGATAAAGTTATCGTGGTGAACAGAACGCTCAGCCGTGCACAGGAGCTGGCCGGAAAGTTTCACGGGGTGGCCTGTGCCATGGACAAGCTGCTGGATTACCTGGAGGAAGTCGACATTGTCATCAGCTCCACCGGTTCCGCAGGCTTGGTCCTATCGCGTGAGCAGGTCGCCGATGCACTGCAAAAACGACGGTCCAGACCTTTGTTCATGATCGATATTGCGGTGCCGCGTGATTTGGATCCGGCTATCGGCGAGCTGCCGAACGTGTTTTTGTATGATATCGATAATCTGCAGACGATCGTTGACAATCATTTGCAGGAACGGCGTAAAGCAGCCGCACTGATTGAAGAAATGATCTCCGCAGAGATACAGGCGTTCGAGCAATGGACGAAGACTTTGGGTGTCAGTCCCGTGATTCAAGCCTTACAGAAGAAGGCTAACGCTATTCATGCAGAAACTATGGACAGCTTGATGAAGAAGCTGCCGGATTTGGATGAGCGTGAGCTGAAGGTGATTCGCAAGCTAACTAAAAGCATTGTGAATCAGATGCTTCGTGACCCGGTGAACCGGATCAAAGAAATGGCAGCCGAGCAGCATGGCGATCAGGCTTTGGAGTATTTCACCAAAATATTTGCGCTTGAGGAGCAATTGGCGGAGCAGGAGCGTGCGGAGCAAGCCGCGCGGCAGATGGAAGCAGGCAGTACTGAGGTTCGTTGGAAGGAAGATTTGATCACAAACGTTACATTGAATCCTGCCGATGCCTTGGCCAAATCGTAATCGGAAGAGGTGCCTTGGTCAATGGTTACGAAAAGCTGGCTGTATGATGTTATACTATATATATACGCCCTGAGCCTCCTGTTTTACTTCTCGGACTTTATCGGACCGAATCGAAGTGCAAAACGGATGGGCGCAGGGTTACTTTCTTTTGTATGGGTTTTGCAAACCGCTTATTTAATCTACAACCTGGTGGTGCACAACCGCACGGCGGCCTATTCACTGTTTGAGACACTATTTATGTTATCATGGTTACTCGTAACGGTGTCTCTGATCGTAAACCGGTTTTTTCGGATTGAACTGTTTGTGTTTCTTGTGAATGTTATAGGATTTGCTGTGTTGGCGCTGAATTTTTTCAGCAATCCTAATGTATCGCCGACGCTCGCTTCATGGAAGATTAATGATGAATTATTGTTTATACATGTAAGCCTGTCAATCGCAGGATACACGGCGTTTGCCGTTGCAGCTGTTTTTTCAGGGATGTACTTGTTTTTGCACCGCCAGCTGAAGGAGAAAAAGTGGTCGAAGCTGATGCAGCGGCTGCCCAGCTTGGATAAAACGGATCACTATGCATATGTTTCGGTCATTCTGGGAGCACCGCTGTTGCTCCTTGGAATCTCATTGGGGATTGTGTGGATCGCGCTGGAGGGAGATATGGCGTTATTCTTCGATCCTAAAGTGATTAACTCTTGGTTCGTCCTTTTAGTTTATATCTTCTATTTGTTTCAACGGCTCGTGTTGCATACACCGGGAAATAAATTGGCGATGTGGAATCTGGCCGCATTTTTCATCATGGCATTGAATGTGGTGTTCGCCAATTTTTACTCTACGTTCCATCAATGGTCCTGATCTGTTCTGTGAATTTTCGCAGCTAGTATGTTAGAGGAGGGGCGGAATTGATAGAACGGACACACAAAAACTACTATCCGCTGATGCTCGATTTGGCGGGACAGCCGTGTGTCATTATCGGCGGCGGTCTCGTGGCCGAGCGTAAAGCGGAGGCATTGATAGATGCAGGTGCGGCGGTGACCGTGATCAGCCGGGCGTGGACGCCACGGCTGGAGCAATGGAGCCGTGACGGGCTGGTCTCGCTAGTTCGCCAGAGTTATGAGCCTGGCATGACGCAATTGGAGAATGCCCTGCTGGTTTTTGCCGCAACTGATCAAGCGCCGGTGAATTCGGCGGTCCGTTTGGAAGCGCAGGGGATGGGTAAGCTGGTTAGTGTGGCCGATGATCCGCTGCATAGTGGTTTTATCGTACCTGCCGTGGTGCGCAGGGGCAAGCTGGTCATTGCCGTTTCGACGGGTGGTGCCAGCCCTCTCGTTGCCAAGCGGGTGCGGGAGGAATTGGAGCGCACGTTCGGCGCTGAATATGAGGAGTATCTGGATCTGCTGCAAGAGCTCCGTGTACAGATACAATCGAGCGTGCGCGAGGCCGCTTATCGCCAGCAAATGTTCAAAGCGATGCTGGAGTGGCAGCTGCTTGATTGGATTCGGTCAGGACGGTTGGATAGCTTCATCAAGGGACAGATGATAGAGCGGATAAAGGTTGATCCCACTGTAAGCGGAATAGAGCGGCTGGGAGTTTGGCTAAGAGAAATGGCAGACGAAAACGGTGAGACATGAGAGCAATTTACATACACCGGGGAAAGGGAGGATGGCATGCGTAAGATTGTAGTGGGAACGAGACAGAGTGCGCTAGCGCTCACACAGACAGGCCAAGTGGTTGATCACTTGCGCGAGCTGTGTCGGAAGCATGGCATTGCATGCGAATTCGAACTGAGAAAAATTGTGACCAAAGGAGACCGCATTTTGGACGTTACTTTGTCCAAGGTAGGCGGCAAAGGCTTATTCGTGAAGGAGATCGAGCAGGCATTGCTCGATGGAGAGATTGATCTGGCCGTACACAGCATGAAGGACATGCCCTGGGAACTGCCGGAAGGGCTTGTTATCGGTGCGGTGCCGCTGCGTGAAGATCCGCGGGATTGCCTCATCACGCGCGGTGCCGCCGGCATCGACGAGCTGCCTCCCGGGGCGAAGGTGGGCACGAGCAGCTTGCGGCGTTCATGCCAGCTGCAGCACCACCGCCCCGACCTGCGGATTGAGTCGATGCGAGGAAATATTGATTCGAGGCTGAAGAAGCTCGAATCCGAAGGCTTCGATGCGATACTGCTGGCCGCCGCCGGTCTGCGGCGGATTGGCTGGGAGGATCGCATCAGCGCTTATTTGCCGCCCGAGGTCTGCCTTCCTGCCGTAGGGCAGGGTGCGCTCTGCGTCGAATGCAGGGGCGGCGATGATTTCGTGCTTGAGCTGCTCAAGCACTACAGCGACGCGCCGACGACCTTGGCTGTCGCGGCGGAGCGCAGCTTCCTTGGCAGACTCAACGGCGGCTGCCAGGTGCCGATCGGAGCCTACGCCACAATAGCCGGCAAAGGCGCGAACGCCACGATCACGTTGACGGGCATGGTTGGCTCGCCGGACGGCGAGCGCATGCTCAAGGAAACGATGATCGGAACTGATCCGATCAAGCTCGGCCAGGAGTTAGCGGACGTACTGATTGCGCAGGGCGCCGCGGACATTCTGGCCAAGGTGAGGGGTTGAGGATTGTGGACAAAGGCGTCGTATATCTCGTAGGGGCCGGGCCAGGCGATCCGAAGCTGATTACAATTCGTGGGCTTCAGGCTGTCGAACGGGCCGATGTGGTCGTATACGATCGTTTGGCAAGTCCGCGGCTTCTAAAACATATGAAGCCGGGCGCGGAGAAAATTTTTGTCGGCAAGCTGCCGGATAAACATATGCTTAAGCAGGAGGAAATTAACCAACTGCTTGTTGATTTAGCTTTACAAGGAAAAACCGTCACCCGGTTAAAAGGGGGCGACCCGAGCGTATTCGGACGCGTGGGTGAGGAAGCGGAGCTTTTGGCGGAACATGGCATCCGGTTCGAAATTGTGCCGGGTATTACTTCTGCCATCGCAGTGCCGGCTTACGCGGGCATTCCTGTCACACATCGGGACTTTACCTCCTCATTCTCCATCGTCACGGGGCATGAATATCAGAATAAGACGTATAGCAATGTGAACTGGGAGAACTTGTCGCAGGCGTCGGGAACACTCATTTTTCTAATGGGCGTAGCCAACTTGGAATTCATCTGCAATAGGTTGATCGACGGCGGCAAGCTGCCAACCACACCGGTGGCTCTAATCCGTTGGGGTACATGGATGGAGCAGGAGACTCTCACGGGCACTCTCATCAACATTGTGGCAAAAGTGAAAGCAGCCAACTTCCAGTCTCCTGCGGTGATCATCGTAGGCGATGTCGTACGGCTGCGTGAAAAGCTTGCTTGGTTCGAGAAAAAGCCACTGTTCGGCCGACGTATTCTCGTTACGCGTGCCCGTAGTCAGGCAAGTGAACTTGTGAACCAAATCGAGGACTTGGGCGGCGAAGCTGTAGAGTTTCCGGTCATTCGGATACAGCCTCCATCCAAGCCAGACGCCAAAGAGGCATTGGCTGCCGCACTCCGCCATCTAGCAGATTATAACTGGGTACTATTCACGAGTGTGAATGGCGTGGAGCATTTCTTTCACCAGCTTCGCCACCACCGGATCGATGTGCGTGGTCTTGCCGGCGCCCGCGTGGCGGCGGTTGGCCCGAAAACTTCAGAAGCCCTTGAACGGTATGGTATATTTGCAGAAGCACTGCCTGCGAAATTTCAAGGCGATGAGCTGCTGGCTGCGATTCAGGCAGAACTAAAGCCGGGGCAGCGGGCACTGCTGCCAACCGCGGATATAGCCAAGGAATATTTGCCTGCCAAGCTTCGGCAGATGGGGCTGGAAGTCACGGAAGTGGATGTGTATGAGACGGTTTTGGAGACAAGCGGGGGAGCGGATGTAATCGAGCTGCTGCGGCAAAGAGCCATTCATATTATTACTTTTACCAGCTCATCCACAGTAACCAATCTGCTGCGCGCTCTGACAGAGCTTGGGGCAGATGATGCTTTAGACCTTCTCAAACCTTGTCAGATTGCATGCATTGGGCCTATGACGGCTCGAACTGCAACAGACGCGGGATTGTCCGTCGATTTCATGCCGGATGAGGCCACCGTGAATGCACTGGTAAAAAGCTTATATATCAAGCACAGCAATGATCGCTTTTACAATATATAACCAACATGGAGGGGAGTCGTATGAGTTTTCCAATCGTTCGCAATCGGAGATTGCGCGGTTCCAACGCACTGCGCAGCTTGGTGAGAGAGACAAATATCACGGTAAATGATCTAATCTATCCTATTTTCGTTACCCACGGCACGAATATCAAGGAAGAGATCCCTTCTATGCCCGGCGTGTACCATTGGTCAATGGACCGCTTGGACGAAGAAATTCACGAAGTCGTCGCTCTAGGTATTCAAGCCGTGCTGTTGTTCGGCGTGCCTGAGCGTAAGGATGCCCATGGCAGCTCGGCTTATGACCCGAACGGCATCGTTCAACAGGCTACCCGCCGCGTGAAGGAGCTCTATCCGGATCTGCTGGTCATAGCTGACACCTGCCTTTGCCAGTTTACAGACCACGGCCATTGCGGCGTGGTTCACCTCGATGAGAAAACGCAGCGCGCGGAAGTGATCAACGATGCCTCCTTGGAGCTGCTTGTGCAAACGGCAGTATCCCAAGCTGAGGCGGGCGCGGATATCATTGCACCTTCCAACATGATGGACGGCTTTGTCGACGCGATCCGGCACGGTCTGGATGAGGCTGGCTTCGAGCAGGTGCCTATCATGTCCTATTCGGTGAAATATGCTTCCGCCTACTACGGTCCGTTCCGCGATGCAGCGCATTCCGCCCCGCAGTACGGCGACCGTAAAACGTACCAGATGGACCCGGCCAACGCTCGTGAGGCGTTGCGCGAAGCGGAATCCGATGTGGCCGAAGGCGCGGATTTCTTGATGGTAAAGCCTGCTTTAGCATACATGGACATGATCCGCACCCTGCGCGATCAGTTTGATTTACCGCTGGTGGCTTACAATGTGAGTGCCGAGTATTCTATGGTCAAGGCTGCGGCGATGAAGGGCTGGATCGATGAGCGCGCGATCGTCATGGAAACTATGATAGGTTTTAAGCGCGCAGGCGCAGACCTGATAATCACTTATTTCGCCAAGGACGTAGCCGCATGGCTGCGCGAGGAGCGTTGAAGCCTCTGTCAGCTCCATTTAGGCACTTTCTAGAGACTCTGACCTAGCGCGCATTGTGCTAGGTTTTGCTATATCTGCGGACCCGGTTCTTGTCATACTTTTGTCGGAATCTATAGGGGGTTCCGGTTGTTAGCGGTTCCCAAATAGGGCATAATATGATTAGACAAGAGGAAGTTTACGGAAATGAGGAATACGGATGAATTATAACGATACGTTTATTAAAGCGTGCAAGCGGGAGCCCGTCGACGCGCTGCCTGTTTGGTATATGCGGCAGGCGGGGCGTTACGATCCGGATTATCGTAAAATTAAGGAGAAATACAGTCTGCTTGAAATTTGTCAGCAGCCTGAGCTCGCAGCGGAAGTCACGATGATGCCGGTGAAGAAGCTGGGCGTGGATGCGGCTATTTTATACTCGGATATTATGAACCCGGTCGCTTCTATCGGTATTGATTTTGATATTGTCAAAAACATAGGGCCCGTGATCCACAATCCTATCCAATCTGCTGCGGACGTTGAGACACTGCGCCCGATTCAGGTAGACAAGGACCTGTCACACATTATCAAAACAATCGAAATCCTCTCAGGCGAGCTCAAGGTTCCGTTAATTACGTTCGCCGGCGCTCCATTCACCATAGCGAGCTACTTGATTGAAGGAAAACCAAGTAAAAGCTACATCCGTACCAAAACGCTAATGTACAGCGAACCAGGCATCTGGTTCAAACTGATGGATAAGCTCGGCGACATGGTGATTACCTATTTGAAAGCTCATATTGCGGCCGGGGCAAAAGCGGTGCAATTGTTTGACAGCTGGGTAGGCGCTTTGTCGCCGAATGATTTTAAGCGGTATGTGCTGCCGACCGTGAAGCGCATTTTCGCTGAACTTAAGGCTCTGGAGCAGCCTAAAATATACTTTCCGGGCGTGAGTTCCGGAGAATTGCTGCCGCTCTTAGGTGACATTGATGCGGACGTGATAGGGCTCGACTGGCGTGTGTCCATCGCAGAAGGCCGCAGAAGGGTAGGTCCGAACTACGCAGTTCAGGGCAATCTCGATCCCTATGTGCTAACCGCACCCATGCAGGTAATCCAGGAGCAGGCCAAATCTATTATCGACGAGGGCATCCAACAGCCCGGCTATATATTCAATTTGGGACATGGACTATTTCCCGAGGCTTCTCTTGAAAAACTGCGCGAGCTGACGGAATTCATTCATTCCTATTCCAGAGTTGCGCTAGCTAAAACGAGTCAGAAAGGGTGATACAACATGAAGCGCAGAATTGGCGTCTTGGTGATGTCCTACGGAAGTCCGGAAAGCTTAGAGCAAGTAGAGGCCTACTATACCCATATCCGGCGGGGAAATCCACCTACAGCTGAACAGCTAAAAGATCTGACAGATCGTTACGAGGCGATCGTGGGCGGTGTCTTTCCTCTGAAAGAAAATACCGACAAGCAGGTAAAAGCGTTAGAGGACCGCTTAAACGCGGACCATCCGGAGCTGGCTTTCTCCTGTTATCAGGGGTTGAAGCACGCAGCTCCTTTTATCGAGGATGGCGTGGAACAGATGGTAAAGGATGGCGTTAAAGAGGCCGTAGGCATTGTATTGGCACCTCATTATTCAGTAATGAGCATCGGCGGCTATATTAAACGGGCAGAGGCGAAAGCGGCTGAGCTTGGCTTGCCTATCAAGTTTGTCACAAGCTATCATTTGCATCCACGTTTGATACAGGCGTTGTCCGAGCGGGTAACCGACACACTCGCCAGGTTTGGCGACACGCCGAAAGATGAAATTCGAGTGCTGTTCACAGCCCACAGTCTGCCGGAAAAAATACGGGAGATGGGTGATCCGTATCCGGACCAGCTTATGGAAACGTCACGAGCAATTGCAGGGCAAACCGGAGTCACTAACTGGCAGTTTGGTTGGCAAAGTGCAGGACAAACAGGGACGCCGTGGTTAGGCCCGGACATTTTGGACTTGCTGCGCACGGTGAGCAAAGAAGAGCATGTGAAAAATGTGTTAGTGTGTCCGATCGGTTTCGTATCAGATCATCTTGAAGTGTTGTATGACCTTGATATCGAGGCGAAAAAAACGGCACGTGAGCTTGGGATTCATCTGGAGCGTACGCCTTCTCTCAATACGGATCCATTGTATATGGCAACATTGAGTGACGAGGTATATGCTTTGGTTGACGGCAAATGATGTGATTCGGCAAATAACTAAGCCTGCTTAGTAGACTGCAATAAAGTGCGCCGATGATTGAATCACGGCAAGCGGTGAGCAGGCCGCAATTCGCAACGGAAGTACAAGGGGGGATTCAGATGACAAAAAGAGGAACACGGAAGGATGCGCGCTCTGCGCAAGCGTTTCAAGAGGCAAAGCAGCTTATTCCCGGAGGTGTTAACAGTCCGGTACGCGCGTTTAAGTCGGTCGGATTAACGCCGTTATTCATAGAGAAGGCCGTCGGCTCCAAGGTATACGATATCGATGGTAATGAGTTTATCGATTACGTTGGCTCCTGGGGGCCGCTCATTGTAGGGCACTCCCATCCAGAAATTATAGAGCAGCTTAAGGAGACTGCTGAGCTGGGGACGAGCTTCGGGGCGCCAACTGAGCTTGAGACCGAAATGGCTCGTCTCGTCATTGATCGAGTGCCATCTATCGAGATGGTTCGCATGGTCAACTCAGGCACGGAGGCGACGATGAGCGCTTTGAGGTTGGCCAGGGGCTATACGAAACGCTCAAAGATTGTAAAATTCGAAGGTTGTTACCATGGTCATGCCGACTCGCTTCTGATTAAAGCCGGCTCGGGTGTTGCAACGTTAGGGCTTCCTGACAGCCCAGGTGTTCCTGAAGGTGTTGCTGCTAATACCATTACGGTACCTTATAACGATTTAGAGTCAATCGGGCTGGCTTTCGAGCGGTTCGGTGAAGAAATCGCCGCAGTCATTGTGGAGCCGGTGGCCGGCAATATGGGCGTAGTTCCGCCTCAACCGGGCTTTTTGCAAGGATTGCGCGATCTGACGAGCCGTTACGGCAGCTTGCTCATTTTCGATGAAGTGATGACAGGCTTCCGAGTTGGTTTGCATAGTGCGCAGGGGTTATATGGAATTACGCCGGACCTCACCTGTCTCGGTAAAATCATTGGTGGCGGTCTACCGGTCGGCGCATACGGTGGCAAACGGGAGATCATGGAAATGATTGCGCCAAGCGGTCCGATTTATCAAGCCGGAACATTGTCCGGCAATCCGCTGGCTATGGCGGCCGGCTACACTACTTTGCGGCTGTTGGGTATGCCGGGCGTGTACGAGGAGCTGGAGCGGAAATCCGCCCGGTTACAAGAGGGCTTCGAGGCCAATGCACGCGAGTTGGGTGTAGCCTCAACGATTAACAGAGTTGGTTCGATGATTTGTCCGTTCTTCACGGATCAGCGGGTGGTCAATTATGATACCGCCAAAACAGCTGATCTGCAGCGGTTCAACCGTTATTTTGCAGCCATGCTTGATGCAGGCGTAAGCGTGGCGCCATCGCAATTTGAAGGCATGTTCGTGTCAACTGCCCATACTGACGAAGACATCGAATCAACGATTGATGCGCATCATCAAGCACTAAAGCAACTATAAATGTAACCAGACGCCCCTCCCATTGCGGAGAGGCGTTTTGTCGTTCGCACCATTGGAATGATCGCAAACAATCCTGGCTTCTCCATTGCCGCTGGCTGCGCGGATGAATGCGGTGAGGTTCAGGCAACGTCCGTTCCCCGTTTCTCGGCACTAGCTGGTGGGATTGGCTGCCGTACAAAAGTTGGTTAGTTTCCGACACTCCCAGGTGCTGCGGGCACAGTAGGCGCAGCTGGTGTGCCAGGCGTTAGCGGCGCGGCTTGCTTTGGCGCGGCAGGCGTGGAGGTGTCCCGCATTTGCACGGTGCTGCCGCCGCTCGTTGGAGAGCCGCCATCTTGTATGTTGGCGCTGCTGGTAGACGGCGCGCCGGGCAGAGGTGCGTTCGGTTTGGTGTTCGCTTTCATGTCGTTGTTTTGCGTTGTGTCATCACCGTCAGGCTTGGCCGGCACCGTTTTGCTGCCGCTGGGTGCCTGGGTGGCTGCATCGGTAGACGATTTCTCTTCGCTTGCATCTGTCGGCACTGTCTTAGGTGCGGTCGATTCCTTCTTGTTAGTTTCAGCAGATGACTTATTCGTCACCGCCGGCTTCGTTGCGGAGCTGCCGGTGGAAGGCACAGCCGGCCCATCGGGCGCGGTTGTTTCCCGCTTGCCTGGTGTCGTCGGATTGTTTTTTTGCTTCGTCTTCTTTTCAGCTTGCTCCTGCAAAAACTCAGGATGGTCATGCGCGCCACCGGCATCAATTTTGTCTATTCCGTCCCATACCCGAAGAGCTCTCACTTCTTCTGGGCGATCGTACACAAGGAAAGCTGAAGGCAGGCGGCGCTCGCCATAGCGGCTGGAAGGCTTTGTAATCAGTTCACCGCCAACGACCATTTCTGAAGAGGCGCCTCCGTCCAAAAAGCCTGCATTCACAGCGCCCTCTTGCAGAAAGAGGGTCTGTACTTCTTTGAGTGTCGCGCCAACGCTATGCGCTTGCCGTCCGTCGATGATGATGAAGATGACAGTTCCATCGGCCTTTTGTCCCACCGCGGTGCGTGGAGCGCGGCTCGGGTCGGTGATCGGCAGCGGTTTCCCATTAGCGATTACACGAGGATAAAAGGAAGCGGCTTCGGAGATGCCCATGTCTCTCAGTTCGAACATATCATACTTCCCTATAACCAAAGTGCCGTCCTTGGTGAAGCCTACAATGTGTTGCTTAATGCTGCCGTCCTGGTCAGTGAAGATGATTTCTCCACCCGAGATGATCGCACCCAGCGCCGCGAAACCGTTTCCGAGTCCTTCCGGGTCACCGAAGCCGCCTCCGTTTACACCGGCAACAGCGCCCGTGCGTTTGACCATGGAGGTGATTCTCTCGCCCTCACCGGGCTTCGATGGCGTCATGACGCGGATCGACGTCGGATCGAAGACATACATCTTTTTGCCTTTCCACAGCTTGCCGGAAATATCCTCTACCTTAATGAGCTCGTCAATTGAGCGCTCGCGCTCGTGCTGCTTGTGTGTGATAAGTCCCATGTCTTGTTTTTCTTGTGCGTTTTCTTCCACTTCTAAATGCATTTTGCGCACCAATTCATCGCGCTGTGCAGCTCCTACAAAAATCCATGCCCATTCGCGGTGCTGAGTGATAATCACAGAGTGGGCCAGCCAAAGACGAATGTCCGTGCCCGGCGGCGTCATGAACAAGAAGCTGGAGGCCATGAAGCCAAGAACAGCTGCGAGCAATAATGACCGTTTTAGCCAGCTCCAGTACCGAAGGTGTTGACTGGCTGTATTGAATAATTGTAAAGCAGTGCTCAATATATTTCACTCCTGGGCTTTTAGTGTCAACTGCAGCGGATATTTCAGCCAAATCTTGTTTATTTTACCATAGAATCTATTGGTTTAATAGATTAGCAAGCATTGGAAAGTGCTATAAATTCAGCTTTTTTGAGGTCCAATGCGGTTTTTGTTAAAATGAAGAAACTTAACGCGCGTCTTTTGCAGCGGCCCGGTCGACTAGAAGTGGAGTAAGACGTTGTGAATCGATACACGTTGTATGGTACTACATTGGAAATGGCGGTGGTTATGTTTGCCTTTTGTCCTGTGTCTGGCCGGCATAGTGTGATATGGTCTGTGCTATTACAAAAAGGAGCGGAAATAGATGCTGTCGTGGCAAAAAAAAGGTGAATGGCTGGAGCTCGTACTGCCTGAAACATTGGAGTCGGCGCAAGAATTGAAGAAATACATTCATATCTCCGACGGTTATTTGTCGAAGTTGAAGAATTCCGGCGGTCTAGCGATGAAAGGTACACGTGCCAGGCTCCGTCTGTTCCCAAATGAATCCCTACAAGATATGACGGACTGGTATCCGCTAGAAGTGCTTTTTGAGGATGATTTTTGCCTCGTTGCAAACAAGCCGGCGTCGATGAAGGTGCACGGGGACGGTCAACAAGACCGGTGCGGGAAGAGCACGTTGGCGGATGCGGTGGCTTCATACTATGCAGTTACAGGCCAGCACTGCAAAGTGCGCCACATTCATCGGCTCGATGAGAATACGACCGGACCTGTGCTCTATGCAAAGCACGAATGGTCACAGCTTGTGCTGGATGAGGCGATGCGGAGCAAAAGTATAGAACGTACGTATGTGGCTCTGGTAGAGGGCCATCCGGCTGTACAGTCGGGTATCATCGATGCGCCGATCGGAAGAGACCGTCATCATGCATCACGGCGCCGGGCTTCGCAGAGCGGGGAACATGCCGTGACACACTACGAAGTGGTGGAGCACCTTAAGGATGCCGCACTGATGCGGCTGCGGCTGGAGACGGGAAGGACACACCAAATCCGCGTCCATCTGAGCCATATAGGCCATCCAATCGTGGGCGATGCCTTGTATGGAGGAGCACTCGATCGGTTCACAAGGCAAGCACTGCACGGTGAAAAGCTGTCGTTTGCTCATCCGTTGACCGGACGCCGGGAAGAGGTTGGTGCGCCTTGGCCGGCAGATATGTTGCAGTTGTATACAGCGCTGCAAAAAATATAGTCATGCTGCTTCCCCACAAACCATATAAATTATAGACGGCGAAACTGATCATCCGACTGATTCGGTTTTTTAGCATAGTTTGTGGAGGGAGGACATGACATTGGCGGAGCAGCAAGGTGGATTACGTTTTGATATTTATGAACGAGTGCATTTGTCAGACGGAGTCGCTGGCATTAAGGAGCTGGAAGAATTGGAGCTCATGCCGCATATCCAAGTGTTACCGCAGGGCGAGCAGGCTTTGCTGAGAGGCAATCTGCTATTAACAGGCACATACCTAGACGAGCAGGATATAATGCACCGGACATTGGAGCATCTCATTCCGGTTGAAATAACGCTCCCCATGAACAGGGTACATCGGGTTGAAGACATCGCGGTGGAAATCGAAAATTTTGATGTTGACTTGTTATCTGCGCGCAGTTTGAACATAACGGGTGTGTTGTCTCTGCACGGACTGGAGGTAGTCAACTTCGGCGCCTCTGAGCAATGGGCTGAGATGGAAGACGAGGTTGTGTTTGTGCATGAAGCGCCGCAGCCGGCACACGCTAACCGGCGAACCCCTGACGCTGCTGACAGCGAGGCACCCCTGACTGCAGCACAAATGCACAACGCGAACGACGATCCGAGCGCCAATGTCAGCTTTGGACAAGCGGAGCAGACGCTGGCGAAGGCTGAATTGGCAAACGTGAAACCGGTGCCTGCCCCACCGACAGAGACTGCTGCGCAGAAGACTGTGACACAGGAGCAGCACACATTGCAACCATCTCAGTCAGAAGTAACATCTGTGCCTAGATCGGAGCCCGAACCCGAGTCCCTATCGGCACCGACAGTTCAGGAAACAGCATCTGATGCCAAAGTATCGGCCGTCCAGACTTGGTCCGTGCCAATACCATCCGCATCGGATACAACAGTTGTATCCACAGCAGCGGAAGCCGAGCCTGACACCGCGTCCAATCCAGCCGCATCCGAAATCGCTTCTGCGCCGACAGCTGCACCGAAAGCGGAGGAGCCGGAGTCTCTGCCGGCCAGTTCCATACCCGACACCCGCTTGGCAGCCAGTGCGTCGGTGCCAGAACAACTTCCTGCTGCCCAACATGACGTTGCATCTGCACAGTTACGACGTGAGCAGGCAGAGGCCGGCGATATACGGTCAGAGAAAACCGTGAGCGATCAAAAGAAAAGTGTCCACGCTGAGGAGGCAGAGGATACCCCCAGTGGTGCCGTGCAGAGTGTCGACAGGCCGGACAATGATCGACCGGAAGAGCCGGCCCAGGGGAGCTTTGCTACCCAGTCGACCGACAGTGAAGATCAGACGACTGACGTTCAGCAGGCCAATGCGGACATAGTCGAGCCGGAGCCGGCGAATCCACAGGCCGAGGCATTTGCCGACACTGCAGCGGTGCCGGTGAACGCGGAGACCTCGGAACCCGCCACCATCCAGCCGGACCACAAGAAAGATCTGAAAATTGCTTTTGCCGGCAAGCAGCCGGAAAACGACTCGGCTGTTGGTTCCGCCGGATTTACCTCTCTGCTGCAGAGCCAGCACAGCGTCCACACAGAGGCAAAAGAGCCTGAGGCGCAAGCGCCTGCCGATGCTCAACCGCCTGGAAAGGGCGAAAAGCTGGAATGGAAAAAGCTGCTGCTCAGTTCGAACAAAGAGCAGAACGAGTTCCGCCGCATCAGGCTGTGCATCGTACAAAAGGAAGAGACCCTGGAATCAATCGCGAAGCGATATGATCTCAATCCACGCGAAATCGCACTGTTGAACCGGCTCGGGGACAACGACGTGATCGCGGGCCAAATTGTGTACATCCCACAGTGACACTTCGATTAATGCTCATACTTGGCACCCTAAATCAGCCTGGCAGCGGGTTTGATTAGGGTGCGTTTTGGTAATAATAGGACATAACACGCTCATGGGCGTAATCCGTATTGACTCTAGGGTTAATGTTGTTTATCATAGGAATAATGAAAAGGTTGAATAACTTGGAGAGGGAATAGTAGGCAGCCAACCCACAAGAGAGCGGAACTGCAGCGCTGAGAGGTTCTGTTGGATGTAACTCGCCGAAGTCGCCCTGGAGTTGCAATGTTCACATGCCTGGAACAAAGCCGCCACCCCGCTTTTCAACGGAGTATGGCGGATGCGTTGAGGCATCTAGACATTGCCGGCCACAGCCGTTATCTGTCGAAGTGCCGCAGGGCTCTCGTTTCACGTCATCTTAGCACCAGCCGTATCAGGTTGGATGTGACGAGCCGGTGCGGAATAAAGGTGGTACCACGGAAGTCTATCCTTTCGTCCTTTGAGGCGGAAGGATTTTTGTTGTTTATACGATATTTGGAAGAAGATGTAAGCGGAGCAAAAGTCTGTGTTAATGCAGTGGTGAGACCCGCGCTCAGCTTTGCGATAACCCGCGATGAAATTTCAGTCGCGATTACACTAAAAGCAACGATAAATGGAGGAACGTATAATGGAAGAAGCAAAAACGACGCAAATGCCCACCACCTACGACCCGAAGGAAGCAGAGCGTAAGTGGTACGATTATTGGCTGAAGGGCGAATATTTCTCGGCCGGACAGCGCGCTGATGCTGAAGCGTACACCATAGTCATACCGCCGCCGAATGTTACAGGCATGCTTCACATCGGCCACGCGCTAGACTGTACCCTCCAAGATATAATGATCCGCACAAAAAGGATGCAAGGGTACGACACGCTTTGGCTGCCGGGCTCAGACCACGCCGGAATCGCGACGCAAACGAGAGTTGAACAAAGGCTGCGGGAAGAAGGCATAAGCCGTCATACCTTGGGTCGTGAGAAGTTTGTCGAAAAAGTATGGGAATGGAAGGATCGTTATCTGGAATCCATCCATTCGCAATGGGCGAAAATGGGCTTGTCGCTAGATTACTCGCGTGAACGTTTTACTTTGGATGAAGGGTTGTCCAAGGCAGTCCGTGAAGTGTTCGTGAAGCTGTATGAGAAGGGGCTCATCTATCGGGGCAATTATATCATTAACTGGGATCCTGCTGCCCGCACGGCACTGTCTGATATTGAAGTTGAATACAAAGAGGTGCAGGGACATCTGTACCATTTGAAATATCCCGTTAAAGATAGCAGCGAACACATCGTAGTTGCCACTACACGTCCAGAGACGATGCTGGGCGACACGGCGGTTGCAGTGCATCCGGACGATGATCGCTATAAGCATCTGATCGGTAAGACCCTGGTGCTGCCGATCATCGGCCGGGAAATTCCGATCGTCGCTGACGAATACGTTGAGAAAGAATTCGGAAGCGGGGCCGTGAAGATCACCCCTGCTCACGATCCGAACGACTTTGAGGTAGGTCAACGCCATGATCTGCCGCAGATTCTGGTGATGGATGAAACGGGCACGATGAATGCGAATGCCGGCAAATACAACGGATTGGATCGCTTCGACTGCCGCAAACAGATCGTGGCCGACATGAAAGAGCTCGGCGTGCTGCAGAAAATTGAAGACCATGTGCATCAAGTAGGCCACAGCGAGCGCAGTGGCGCGGTAATTGAGCCTTATTTGTCTACTCAATGGTTCGTCCGCATGAAGCCGCTAGCCGAGCGTGCGATTGAAGCGCAAAAATCCGGCAACGGAACACAGTTTATTCCGGACCGGTTTGAGAAAATTTATCTGCACTGGATCGAGAACGTGCGTGACTGGTGTATATCGCGTCAGTTATGGTGGGGTCACCGGATACCTGCGTGGCACTGCCAGGAGTGCGGTGAGGTGCATGTAGCCCGCGAGGAAGTCGAGCAATGCAGCAAGTGCGGCAGCACGAATCTCACACAGGATGAGGACGTACTGGATACCTGGTTCAGTTCAGGATTGTGGCCTTTTTCCACATTGGGTTGGCCTGAGAACACAGACGATATGAAGCGGTTCTATCCTACCAGTCTGCTCGTGACGGGCTATGACATCATTTATTTTTGGGTGGCGCGGATGATCTTCACCGCCCTGGAATTTACCGGTGAGATTCCGTTCAAAGATGTACTTATCCACGGGCTGGTACGTGACGCTGAAGGGCGCAAGATGTCCAAATCGCTCGGCAATGGCGTGGATCCGCTCGAAGTCATCGAGAAGTACGGAGCGGATGCGATGCGTTTTATGCTTTCCACGAGCTCGACGCCCGGACAAGATCTGCGCTTCCGCTGGGAGAAGGTAGAGCAGGCACGTAATTTTGCCAACAAAATATGGAACGCTTCCCGCTTCGCCTTGATGAACCTGGGCGACTTTACAGTGGAAGATATCGACTTGAGCGGTCCGTTGAAAACAGCCGACCGTTGGATACTGCACCGTTTGAATGAGACTGTGCGTGACGTCACCCGGTTGATGGACGCTTATGAGTTCGGCGAGACAGGACGGCTGCTGTATAACTTTATCTGGGATGATCTGTGTGACTGGTATATCGAATTTAGCAAGCTGTCGTTATACGGTGACGATGAGCAGGCGAAGAAGACCACTAAGTCAGTGCTCGCCTATGTGCTGGATCGCACCCAGCGCTTGATTCATCCATTTATGCCATTTATTTCCGAGGAAATATGGCAGCATCTGCCGCATGAAGGAGAGACCATCACATTGGCGGCGTGGCCTGTCCATGAAGCTCGCTGGGAAGCAGCAGACGCCGTGCGAGAGATGGAATTGTTGATGGACATCATCCGCACTGTGCGTAACATACGGGCAGAGGTCAACGTGCCAATGAGCAAAAAAATTGAACTTCTCATCAAACCGTCCGGCGATGACACCCTCACAATCCTGAATCGCAACGAAGAGTATATTCAGCGCTTTTGCAACACATCTGTGCTTGCTGTGGGCTTGAACGTGGAAACCCCGGACAAAGCAATGACCGGCATCGTCACCGGTGCGGAGCTCTATTTGCCGCTGGCGGGCTTGATTGATATCACGCAGGAATTAAACCGGCTGGAAAAGGAACTGCAGACACTGCATGGCGAAGTCGAACGGATTGAGAAGAAGCTGCGCAATGAAGGGTTTGTCGCAAAGGCGCCAGCCAGGGTCATTGAGGAAGAGAAAGTCAAACTCGCCGATTATGCGGATAAACGGGATAAAGTGATTGCGCGTCTGGCAGAGTTGAAAGGATGAGTTCAATGGCCGAAGCAAATATTTCTAGCGCCGCACCGGCATTTTCCACTGCGGCTCAAGCCGTGCACTGGATCGTTAATTTAGCCAAATTTGGCATTAGACCTGGGCTGAAACGCATGGAAAAGCTCATGGAAATGCTGGACCATCCGGAGCGCCGTCTCAAATTCATTCATGTTGCCGGCACAAACGGCAAAGGCTCTGTTTGCGCATATCTGACCCAGGTTCTCAAGCAAAGCGGGTATGACGTCGGCACGTTCACGTCACCGTATATTGAGAAATATACCGACCGCATCCGATTCAACGGTGAGAATATCGCGGAAGACGATCTTCTGCGTGTGGTCAATCGCCTCAAGCCGTTGGTGGACGAAATTGCCGCATCAGAGTTGGGTCAGCCGACGATGTTCGAGGTATCGACGGCGTTGGCAATCGAGTATTTCGCTCATGTGGTCTACCCGGATTTCGTCGTGTGGGAAACGGGGCTCGGCGGCAGGCTGGATTCCACCAACATTGTAAGTCCTATTCTAACGATTATTACGAACGTCGGTCATGATCATATGGAGGTACTCGGAGACACCCTGGAGAAGGTGGCGGCCGAAAAAGCGGCTATCATCAAGCCGGGTGTCCCGGTGGTGTCGGCGGTAGCTCAGCCCGGCGTAATAGAGGTAGTACAACAGACGGCCAAGTCCAAACAGAGCACATTGTATCTATTGGACAGGCAGTTCCATTACAAGCGCATCTCATCGGGTGAGAATCACCAGGTGATTGACTTTACAGGCCCGTTCCGGGCAATTACGGGAGTGGCAGTATCGATGAACGGCGAGCATCAGCTTCAAAATGCCGCGGTTGCGTTGATGGCTATAGAGCTTCTACGGCAATATTACGCGCTGATCGTCGAAGACGATGTGCTGTTTGAGGCAATGAAAGCTACCCAATGGGCTGGACGGTTGGAAATGATCTCACGGGAACCGCGCATTTTGATCGATGGAGCGCATAATCCCGAAGGCGGAGCCGCCTTAGCCCAGGCTCTGCGGGAAACTTACCGGTACCAAAAATTACATTTTGTGATGGGAATGCTCTCGACAAAGAATCATTCCGGTTATTTGCGGCATATACTACCATTGGTGGATACCCTTATTCTTACGGAGCCGGATTGGCATAAGAAAGAAGACGCTGCTAGCCTCGCCGATTTAGCCGGAATGCTCTTACGAGAGATGGGCCGTTCTGAAGTGGAAATCATCGTAGAACCTAGCTGGAAAGCAGCTGTTGAGCTGGTAAGAAAGAAAACGGCACAGGACGACCTGGCTGTCGTTTCCGGCACATTATATTTGATAGGGGATGTAAGATCCTGGATTCTACATCAAACCGATTCTGAAAAAGGCTGGTGAGAGCGGCGTGAATACATCTGAGCACATCCATTTTATCGGCATCGGCGGGTATGGTATGAGTGCTATCGCCAAAGTTATGCTTGAAATGGGATATGAAGTTTCGGGGTCCGACCTGGCTGGGCAGGAGCTCACGGAGAAGCTTGCTGCCAAAGGGGCTAAAGTATATATTGGGCACGAAGCGGATCATGTAAAAGGCGCCGATGTGGTGGTTTACTCAACCGCGTTGTCTAAGGATAATGTGGAGATGGTCGCTGCTGAGGAAATGCAGATTCCGATTCTGCACCGTTCACAAATGCTGGCGCGTTTGATGAACGCAAAAAAGGGGATCGCTGTCGCAGGCGCGCACGGTAAAACCACTACGTCATCCATGATCGCTCTCGTCCTGGAAGTGTGTGGTCAGGATCCAACGTTTATTATTGGCGGAGAAATCATGAATGTCGGCAGCAATGCAAAAGCCGGCAAAGGTGATTGGGTTGTGGCTGAAGCCGATGAAAGCGATGGTTCCTTTCTGCAATATCACCCGCTCGTTGCGCTGGTGAACAACATTGAAGCGGATCATCTGGAAAATTACAATGGTGATTTTGAGAACTTGAAGAAGGCATACGCTCAATTTTTAAGCCAGGTTAGAGCGGACGGCAAAGCGGTAATCTGCAAGGACGATACGCACTTACGTCAAATGCTGCCGCAGATTCAGAGCGAAGTGATTACTTACGGCATAGAAACCGATGCCGATTTTATAGCCCGCAGTGTTAAACTGGGCGACCGGAAGGTGCGTTTTGACGTGGAACGTCGCGGTGCCATTCTTGGGACGATCCAGCTGTCGGTGCCGGGGAAACATAACGTATACAATGCGCTAGCGACGCTGATCGCATGTATGGAGGCGGGGCTTACGTTCGAGCAGGTGGCACGCGCGATCACTGATTTCCGTGGTGCCAAACGGCGCTTTCAAGTGCTCGGTGAGGTGGATGACATTCTGGTCATCGACGATTACGCGCATCATCCGACGGAGATTGAAGCGACGATAAGCGCCGCTAAGGCGACAGGAAAGAAGATCACTGCGGTATTCCAACCGCAGCGTTACACGCGAACCTACTTTTTGTTTGAGCAGTTCAGCCGTGCTTTTTCCGAAGCGGATCAGGTGATTATCACCGACATCTATTCCCCAGCGGGGGAGAAGCAAATCGAGGGTATCAGCTCTGCGAGATTAGTTGAATTGATACGCCAAAATAGCAATACGAATGTTAGCTATATGCCGAGCAAAGAGGAAGTTCAATCCTTTTTGCTCGACCATGTGAAAAGCGGTGATTTGGTGTTGACCATGGGCGCCGGCGACATATGGAAGGCGGCGGACGGGTTGGCCCGTGAATTAATTCATCGTGCAGATACCAAGTAAGTGAGAAAAAGCACTGAGAGCGACATAGCACCCCAAAATCCATCGCGCAGGTCCGATGTTGTTTTGGGGTGTTTTTTCGTGCTGCACTTGTTCTATTTCATTTTTCACTCTCATAGTCTAGTAATATGAAATTGGACAAAAGGGGAGAAAAGTAGAAATGAACAAAGCAAAGATGACCTTCCGATTCGACCACGGCCGCAACCACAATGCCAAGCGTGAAATAAAAGAGACATCTTCCACACCTCACCATAATGTAATCCCGCTGCGGAGCGAGGAATACCAAGTCATAGAAAGCGCCGGCAATCCCACGCCAGAGACGCTCACCACAGTGCAAGAAGAAGCGCTGCCGGACATTCCCCAAGCCGCGGCGGCAAAAGTATCCGATACGCTCATCGACGGCCAGACATTAAACCAATACACGCATGATTTCGGTGGCTGGCAAAGCTCCTTCGACATCGAAACGCAGCGAGTAGAAAAGTTGATACGTGAGTCTTCCTCTACTGCATTTGATGCGGAAACTGGGTATCTAGAGAGAAAAAATTATATGGATACGATTGACCGGAAAGAAATCCGCGGGAATGCACCCGATCCCCATTGGTACGAGCCGGAGGAAACCGTGTATATGTCACGTCCGCCCTCTGGTTCATGGCTGAAAGTCGCTGCTTCCGTCGCCGGCGCGGTGGTGACCGGGGTCGCTTTCGGTTTTTTCGTCCTTTCGATGTTTACCGATGAAAACGACCCTAATGCCGGCAATACTCAGCAGCACGCGCAGACTCAACCGGCCGCGGTGTCCGGCGGAAGCGGCACTGCTGCTGCCACTGCACAGGGCGGTCAGACGAATTCCACCGCGGCTCCTGGAGCGAACTCTGCAGCGGTGTCTGCTATGGCCCCGGCCAAAGCATCCTCCGCCGCTGAGGTAACGGCAGTGACAGTGCCGGGCAAGACGTATTCCTTTTTGCAAAGCGGCGTGTTCAGCACCTCCCAAGCCGCGGACAGCGCGTTAGCAGATCTGAAGCAGAAGGGTGTTCCCGCAGTGAAGGATACGGGGGACAAATATCCGGTTTACTCAGGCATTGCAATGAGCCGGGATGATGCAGCCGGATTAGCCAAGCAGTTTGAACAAAATCAGGTGGATGTCATTATCAAAAACGTGGAACTCCCTGCGCTAAGCAAAATAAAATGGAGCGGCAAGCCATCTGAAGCATTACCGTCTTATCTCGCAGAGGGCGACAAGCTGTTACAATTGATTGCCCCGCTTACACTCACTCATCTGAACGAAGAAAAAGCCAGCGCGATCAACGCCAGCACACTGCAGACTGCGAAAACGGCACACCAATCGTGGCTCGACTTGACGGCGGCCGCGAATGAAGGCTTGGCAGAGGACGCGCGCGCCGCTGTGCAAAAGATGGGGAGCGCGATGAGCACCGCGCTGCGTTCGTTGGACGAATATCGCAAAACACCCGCGACCTCATATATGTGGCAAACACAGGGTGCACTCATGCAGTACGTGTTGGCGCAAAAAGAGCTGCGCAACGCCGTAGCCGCCGATTAGCCCCGTGCATGCATCGCACGCAACGCCGCAAACGCCGATTAGCCCCGGGAATGCATCGCACGCAACACCGCAGCCGCCGATTAGCCCCGGGAATGCATCGCACGCAACGCCGAACGGTTCAGCATCATGCTGCCGATTCGGTGTTTTTTGCAGGTGATATGCAAGCGGCGGCTGCCCCATCGCTGCAACCCATCTCAAGCAGTGGACGGTGCCAGATTTGACTCATATCTACCAGGCAGATTTCGACAAATATATGATATAATTAACCTTGCTCATCAACTCTTGGCTGTTATAGCTATCATACATATTATTGAAAGAGGAAAGCAGCGGCGTGAAAAAGAATACATTTACTTTGGTATTATTGCTCATCATAGGATTGGCAGCCGGCTCGTTGGCCGGTCAATCATTGGCTTCGGTTCCCGCTTTGGCGTTCTTGACGAAATCCGTACCGCTTGTGTGGCAGCCAAAGGCGGATCTGCTCGTGATCAAGTATGATTTGGATTTCCACTTAAACCTTAACTTAATCAGTATTATTGGACTAGTCGCAGCATTTTGGGCGTATCGCAAATTGTAACGTACACAGCAGCGTACGCGTGACAGATCTTATACTTATACCGTGACAAGGAGTCAATGTATGTCTATGAATGTTGAAAAAAAGCTTGTTTTGGCCTCCTCCTCCCCACGCAGGCAGGAGCTAATTCGAACACTGCAGCTTCCCTTTGAAATACGTGTCAGCGATGTCAATGAAGATACGGCTACCGGGCTCGAACCATGGGAAATAGTGGAACAGCTGTCAAGTCGAAAAGCGTCGGCCGTATGCGAAATGTATAGAAGTGTGCAGCCGCGGGAAGCGATAGTGATCGGATCCGACACCATCGTCGCGCTGGATGGGCAGGTGCTGGGTAAGCCGAAGCATAAGGCAGACGCTGTGTCAATGCTGTACGCCTTGCAAGGCCGGGCTCACCAAGTGTTCACCGGTGTCGCGTGCATCGATCTGTCGTCCGGCACCCATCTGGTGGACCACCGTGCTACCAGTGTGTTTATGAAGCCTTTGACGGACAGGCAGATCGAGCGCTATGTGGAGACAGGGGAGCCCATGGATAAAGCGGGATCCTACGCGATTCAAGGGATCGGAGCGACGATGGTGGAGCGCATTGAAGGCGACTATTTCACGGTTGTGGGGCTGCCGATGGCACTCTTGAGCGACTTGCTAGAACGTCTTGGAATGTCTGTTCTTTGAGCCAGTATCATGCTATAATGTGAACTCACACACATTTTGAATGAAAGAGGGGAATGGATGGAATCGCACAATCCGACATTGCGCGATGTCCCAAACGAAGACCGACCTAGAGAACGCATGATGCAGTATGGGGCTCAAGCATTAAGCAACGCGGAACTGCTGGCTATTTTGCTGCGTACCGGCACGTATCAGGAATCGGCGGTCCATCTCGCACAGCGCATGCTGGGGCATTCGGGAGGACTCCGCAGTCTTGTCGACATGAGCTTGCAGCAGTTGACCGAGATCAGAGGCATCGGACAGGCCAAAGGCCTTCAAATTCAAGCCGGTATAGAATTGGGACGCCGCCTGGCACGCACGGCGATGCAAGAAACGGTCACCATACGAAGTCCGAAGGATGCAGCCGATTTGATGATGGAAGAGCTGCGTTATCTGCAGAAAGAGCATTTCGTATGTTTATTTTTAAATACCAAAAATCACGTGATCGGCCAAGAAACGCTCTCTATGGGCAGCTTGAACGCCTCGATTGTTCACCCCCGCGAAGTATTCAGGGCAGCGATCAAACGTAGCAGCGCCTCAATTATTTGTGTACATAATCATCCCAGCGGTGATCCGACCCCAAGCTCCGAAGATGTCCAAATCACGCAAAGGCTTGTGTCAGCAGGCGATATAGTGGGTATCGATGTGCTCGACCACATCGTTATCGGAGATCAGACATTTGTAAGTTTGAAGGAGCAAGGCTTGATGTAATATAATAGAAACTAAGGAAGCTGGTTCAAAATTCGACATGTTTCGAGGTACCGGGTACAAGGCATGACGTTTGTTTGACAGGAGCCTCCATCAGGAAGGGAGTACCATCCATGTTCGGTGGTTTAACAAAAGACTTGGGGATTGACCTGGGCACAGCGAACACATTAGTTTATGTTAAAGGTAAAGGTATCGTGGTGCGGGAGCCTTCCGTTGTAGCGCTGCGCACAGACACCAAATCCATTGAAGCCGTGGGAGACGCAGCTAAGAAAATGATCGGCCGTACTCCTGGCAACATACGCGCGATACGTCCAATGAAAGACGGTGTGATCGCAGATTTCGACACGACTTCGACGATGATCAAATATTTTATTCGACAAGCACAGAAACAACGTATGCTATTCCAACGTCATCCCAATGTGATGGTCTGCGTACCGTCCGGCATCACCGCAGTGGAGAAGCGCGCTGTCGAGGATGCTACCCGGCAGGCGGGAGCCCGTGACGCCTTCACCATAGAAGAGCCGTTCGCGGCCGCCATTGGTGCGGATTTGCCGGTTTGGGAGCCGACAGGCAGCATGGTCGTCGATATCGGCGGAGGCACCACCGAGGTCGCTGTGATATCGTTGGGCGGCATTGTAACCAGCCGTTCGATTCGTGTGGCGGGAGATGAAATGGATGAAGCGATCTCCCAATACATCAAGCGTACATATAACCTGATGATTGGTGAGCGTACTGCAGAACACATCAAAATGGAAATCGGATCAGCGCTGCTTATGGATCCGGCAATACGATTCGAGATTCGCGGCCGCGATCTGGTAACGGGCCTGCCGAAGACGATGTCTATCACTTCTGAAGAAATCACAGAGGCATTGACAGACACTGTCAACAGTATCGTAGATGCAGTGAAGGTTACTCTGGAAAAATGCCCTCCGGAGCTGTCCGCAGATATAATGGACCGTGGGATTGTGCTGACGGGCGGCGGCGGCCTGCTGCGTAACCTAGACAAACTGCTGATGAGAGAGACGGGCATGCCCGTTATCGTAGCGGAGAATGCACTGGATTGTGTTGCTATCGGCACCGGCCGGGCTCTAGAAAACATTCATTTATTCAAAACGAAATCCGGACCTACGAGTAAATCCAGACGCTAGATTCTTGCGGCAGAGATTAGAAGGTGGTTGCTTTTGAAACTATTCGGGAATAAAAGGCTGCTCATTTTGCTGCTTGGCTTCATTTGTTTTATCGCTCTTATGGGTTTGACGCTCGGGAACAGGGAACGAATGTCGTGGCCTGAACGCTTCATCACAGACACAGTATCATGGACACAAGGATTATTTTATAAGCCCGCTGGCTACATAGCGGGTTTCTTTGAGGACATCGGACAATTGAGAACGATCTTCGAAGAAAATAAGGTACTCAAACAGACCTTGACCAAGTACGCCAGGGATACTACAAGGCTGAACGATCTCGAACAGGAAAACATACGGCTGCAGGAAGCTCTCGGTTTCACAGAGCGGCAGAAGCAGGCGAATAATTACACCTTTCGGATTGCACAGGTTGTTGCCGTCAATCCTGACATGTTGAATAACACCATCCGTATAAACTTGGGGGAGAAGGACGGGGTTAAGCCCAACATGGCCGTTATGTCCGTTGAGGGTCTGGTCGGACGCGTTACTCAGGTGACCCCTTTTTATTCCATTGTGCAGCTGCTGAAAGGCGTGGATGACACCTCCAACGAATCCAAGGCCATCTCAGTTACCATCAAGGGTAAAGAGAACGAGTCCTTTGGCATCCTTGAGCGTTATGACTTGCCAACTGAAAAGCTGATCATGACGAAGATTTATCCCAACGATACAATGCAGCCGGGAGACATTGTCATGACCTCCGGTCTCGGTCAGGTTTTCCCTAAGGGCATCGAAGTGGGCAAGGTGGTCTCGGTAGGGCCGGGCAATTTCGGTATTTCACTGGAAGCGGTGGTTGAACCGTTCGCGCCGTTTGATCATCTACGCGAGGTCTTTGTCGTGATCACTCCGGACCAGGGGGGATAACGTGAGGCGCAATTGGCTGTGGTTGATACTGACAGGACTATTCATACTTGAGGGCACTATATTTCAGTGGATCATACCCGGGGTGTGGCAATCCAAAGTGTATGTGGCACCGCATGTTGTTCTGGTTATCGTGTTGTACATAGGCTTGTACGTTAACCGACATGTTGCTTTGATCTATGGGTTGGTTTTTGGACTTTTACAGGATGTACTTTATTATTCTCCAATGCTTGGACCGATATCCTTCGCTATGGGGTTGGCTGGTTATTTGGCAGGACTGACGCACCGCCGGCTTTATTCCAATATTGCGGTCAGCATGATGGTCATTGCATTCGGAAATTTATTTTTTGATTTTATTATTTACGGACTTTACCGGTTATTCCAAGTCAAACATCTGAGCCTCCAATGGTCCTTCTTCCACCAAATGCTTCCCAGCATGCTGATAAATCTTTTATTCGCTCTGCTCGTGTATGTTCCGGTACGCAAATTGTTTGAAAGTCTGCAAAGCAGTCGGCCGACGTTAGACAATTAAATTTTCAAGCGGAAAGCAGGAGTTGATCGGGAAAAAGCCGAAATGTATAGACTGGGGGGTTAAACGTCTATGGCGGCGGTAAGGCATCATGTTACAATCAAAGGGGTTAAAGACGGACTTGTCTTCCTGTTGGATGACACCTGCGAGTTTGCGCAGGTTATTCATGAACTAAAGCACAAGCTGGAGAGAACTCACCAGAAAATACTCACCGGTCCGATTATTCACGTGTACGTCAAACTCGGGTCCCGAATTGCGACGGACGAGCAAAAGGATATGATCCGGGACATCATAGGGCAAAAGGGGAACCTGCTGATTCAATCGATAGAGTCGCAAACGGTAGTTCCTTCGGCTCTCGCATCGGATATGGCCGACATTAAGCTGGTGAAAGGCATGGTCCGGTCAGGCCAGACCTTGGTCAAGGAAGGCAATATCATGTTCCTTGGCGATGTTAACCCTGGCGGCCAGATCATCAGCTCGGGCAGTATTTATATTTTGGGCTCTCTGCGCGGTATGGCACATGCCGGGGCGGACGGCGACGAGAAAGCCATCGTTGCCGCATCACACTTCAGGCCGACGCAGCTGCGCATCGCAACCATCATCAGCCGTCCTCCCGATGAGTGGGGAATCAATGAGGCATTTATGGAGTTTGCTTACATTAAGGACGGCAGGATGGAAATCGACAAGATACATCACATGCACAAACTTGATTTACAGCAGTAATGCGGAGGAGTTGAAAACATGGGAGAAGCCATAGTTATTACTTCGGGAAAAGGCGGCGTGGGGAAAACGACCACTTCAGCCAATATCGGCACGGCTCTTGCGTTACAGGGGAAAAAGGTTTGCATGGTCGACACCGATATCGGGCTTCGCAATCTGGATGTCGTGATGGGGCTGGAAAATCGCATCATATACGATTTGATAGATGTGGCCGAAGGTCGCTGCCGTCTGCCTCAGGCGCTGGTCAAAGATAAACGGTTTGACGAGCTGTATATGCTCCCTGCCGCGCAGACCAAGGACAAGGACGCGGTGTCTCCAGACGCCATTCGGCAGATTGTGCTTGATTTAAAAAAGGAATTCGATTTCGTTATTATCGACTGTCCCGCAGGGATCGAGCAGGGCTTCAAAAACGCCATCGCCGGCGCCGACAAGGCTATCGTCGTCACGACTCCAGAGAACGCTGCCGTGCGGGACGCTGACCGTATTATCGGGCTGCTGGAGGGCGCCCGGATTGAATCGCCGAAGCTTATCATCAATCGGATTCGTGCAAATATGGTTAAACATGGGGAGATGCTTGATATCGATGAAATCTGTTCCGTGCTCGCCATCGACCTTCTTGGCATTGTGCCGGACGACGAATACGTTATTAAGGCGGCTAACATGGGCGAACCGACCGTGATGAATCCCAACTCTCGTGCTGCGATTGCGTACCGCAACATAGCCCGGCGAATGCTGGGAGACACTGTGCCGCTAATGCCGATGGAGGAAAAACCGGGCATGCTTCGCAAATTGAAGAAGTTTATCGGGATAGGATGATTCGGCTTTGCTGCACAAATTTAAAAAAATCGATTTTCTCATCGTTGCGATATTGTTGCTCTTTATGGTAATCAGCACGCTGTTGGTGTACAGCGCGACCTTGGGCGACATGAACATCCAGTTTGATTTAAACAAGACTATCCTGATTTATCTGATTGCTATTCTCGCGTTTCTCGGTGTGACATTTCTCGATTACCGCGCGCTGGTCAAAATTGCACCTTATTTCTATATCACGGGTTTGGTACTTCTGGTCACGGTATATCTGTTCGGCATGGACATCAATGGGGCGAAAAGTTGGTTCCAGCTGCCCGGAGGGCTGCAGTTTCAGCCAGCGGAATTAATGAAGCTGATACTTATTATCGTGGTCGCGGCTTTTCTGGCGAAACGGCAGGGGGAGCCGCTTCTGTTCACCACGGATGTGCTGCCGGTTGGAACCATCGTGCTAGTCCCGTTTGTCATGGTGCTCATCCAGCCTGATTTGGGAAACGCCATTATTTTTATCGTCATTCTCATTGGCATGCTGTGGATCGGCAATATGAAGTACACGCATTTTCTGATTGGACTATTGATAGCCATAGCCGGTCTGGCTGTGATTCTGTATGTGTTTACGCATTATCATGAACCGATTGAAAAATATTTTTCCGACCGGGAGAAAGCACACTGGGTGGCAAGGATCGACACGTTCATTGATCCCGAAAGTGCCGACAAGAACCAACGGTATCAGGTGGAAAACTCCATTAAGGCTATCGGTTCCGGCGGTCTTACCGGAGAAAAATATTTAAAAGGGACGTCAGTGCATCGCAGCTTTATCCCATATGCGTACTCAGACTCGGTGTTCGTGGTACTAGCGGAAGAGTTCGGCTTCGTTGGATCATCCATCCTGCTGCTGCTCTATTTTGTACTGATCTACAGGATGATTCTGATCTCAATTCAATGTCATGATAAAGCAGGCTCGTACATCATTGTCGGCATTGTATCCATGTTTGTGTTTCAGGTCTTCGAGAATGTCGGAATGCTTATCGGAATTATGCCACTGACTGGTATCACGCTGCCATTCATTAGCTACGGCGGTACTTCATTGCTGATTAACATGATGAGTATCGGCTTGGTCATGAGTATTCGCGTCCACCAGGAACAACAAGTGACGTTTTGACAGCAGCATCTCTCAACCAGGCATTTTTTAGTGAGGTCTCTCACCAGTGAACAAGTGAAAAACCACGCACACGCCAACCGGCGGATCATCTGGAAGGCACCTTTCGCAGGGTGCTTTTTTTGCATCTGATAATAAGAAAATGAAGAGTCACTGTATGTGGCTCTTTTTTGCGTATGTAAACCGATCCGGTTATGAACCTCCCACTGTGCTCAAATCACATTGCGCCTTCTCCGCTGATGCAGCATGGCCCCGGTACGCCGTGCCCGCCGCTCGTTTTACCGTGTGAGCAAGTTATATTTGGATGTACAGGCTCATAGGATAGTGATGAAGTTGATCCGAGCTCGAGGAGGAGCCCTTCCGTGGAAAAAAGAGACAAGTTGCGGCAACGGCGTATGGAGCGCATTCGCCACCTGAGCCAATTCGGTAATGGCGAGCATGTCATGCCTCCTGCTAATAGAGAGAACCATAGTCCGAATCTCCCGGACGCACCCGCCCGACCCCGAACACAGGAGCCGGCCTCACATGGTTCGGATGATGAACCGTGGAATGACCCGGAGCACCTCTGGCGACTAAAATGGAACCGTGAGATGGCCCGGCATTCCACACATTATGAAGATCAGGATCACGAGCAAAGCTTCATACCGACGAAAAGTAGCATCCGCATCAAGCTGTTTATCAGCTGTGTGCTATTTGCCTTGATATGGGCTATGTTTCAATCTGATCATCCATTGGCTAACAAAGGTAAAGCATTCGTGACTGCAACGCTGAACGAGTCGTTTGATTTTCGCCCGGTGGCCGCGTGGTATGAGCGACAGTTCGGAGGTGCGCCCACACTGCTGCCAGCGCTGAACCCGGTTAATCAGCAGGAGGCGCAGAAGGTTACAGCGGATTCTAAGCATTATTTTGCCCCCGTTAGAGGAAAGGTAATCGCGCCGTTCGAGCCGGGCACGCTGGGAGTGACGGTCGAGACGAAAGCAGACGCAACGGTGAGCGCCATGGATACTGGACTGGTAGTATACGCCGGCGCCAAGGAGGATACGGGATTTACCGTCATAGTGCGTCACACTGATGGTGTCCAATCGGTGTACGGCTGGATTGAGAAAGGCCGCGTCAGCGTTAACGATTGGATCAAAGGAGGGGAGACCCTAGGCTCCGTGTCACAAGACAGCTCGCAACAAACGGGCTATGTGTACTTCGCGGTATCGAAAGATAACACATTTATCAACCCCGCGGATGTGGTGAATTTTGACTAACTGGAACCGGTGGTTCGGCACATATTATCGTTTTCACCCGCTCTTTTCCATCGTGATGCTGCTCTCAATTATAGCCGGCTATTTCATTGAAACCGCTACTCTTTTCGCGATCGTGCTCGTCCATGAAATCGGTCATGTAATGGCTGCTAAAAATTACGGCTGGCGTGTGAAGGAGGTGCAGTTGCTGCCCTTCGGCGGTGTGGCCGTGGTGGATGAGCTGGGCAGCGTGCCCGTCAAACAGGAAATTATCGTGGCTCTCGCAGGACCATTGCAGAACGTTTGGATGATACTAGCGGCATACGTGCTCAAATGGGCGGGCGTCATCTCCCACGACTGGGCCACCTATTTTATAGAGGCCAATATGCTTATTGCGTTGTTCAATTTACTGCCGATACTGCCGTTGGACGGAGGAAAAATTTTGCAGTCATGCCTCACTCTCTGGCAGCCGTACTACCGTGCCATAGCGCTGAGCTCCGCATTGAGCTTGGTATGCAGCTGCTTGTTGATCATTCTTTCACTTCTGCATGTGCTGCGCGGCGGCATACAGATGAATCTGCTGATCATCGGTCTGTTTTTACTGTATTCCAATTGGTACTCGCACAAAAACTTGACATATCATTTCATGCGGTTCCTGATCAATCGTGACACCGCTGTCGCCCCGCTTATTGATAAAGGCACTTTGGCCCAGCCTATTATTGTTAACGGCCGGATGAAAGTGTCTGACATCGTCCGTTTATTTGTGCGGGACAAGTACCATCTCGTGTATGTATTGGATGAGCGCGGAATGATACGCATCGTACTGCCTGAGAAACCTTTGCTGCTTTCCTATTTCACAGAATCCAGGCGGGGATGTGCGATTTCCGAGCTTTTCATGTAAAATGAGACCGAGGTGGAAAATATGAAGCAAATCCTGGTGCAATGCGGACAACAGCGCATAGAAGTGGCTGTGTTGGAAAACGGTAAGCTGGTGGAGTACGACAGCGAGGCGCGAGGAGCGGAGCAGTTGGCGGGAAACATGTATCTCGGGCGCGTAATGACCGTGCTCCAGGGGATGCAAGCGGCATTTTTGGATATCGGACTCGATAAAAACGCATTTCTATATATTGATGACATACTGCCTGCACATATGGACAAACAACCAAAACATAAGCCACCGATAACGGATTTAATTCAGGCCGGACAAACTCTGTTGGTTCAAGTTGTCAAGGAGCCTTCGGGCAGCAAAGGTGCGCGTGTGACGACCCATCATTCCATACCGGGGCGTTGGGGTGTTTACATGCCGAATGCGGATTACGTGGGGGTATCCAGAAAAATCGAAAACGAGTCGGAGCGCAGCAGACTCAAACAGGTTGCCGAACGCAGGCTGCTGCCAGGAGAAGGCTTCATAGCGCGCACTGCTGCGGAGGGAGTGAGCGAAGACTTGCTCGCAGCCGACTTGGAAGAACTGCGCGAGCGTTGGGCGGCCGTGCGCTCGTTGGTTGATCAGCCAGGCAAGCTGCCGCGCAAGGTGTACACGGATTATGGGCTGCTCACGCGTTGGGTCCGGGACGGCTTTCAGGACAACGTAGATCAGCTATGGGTCGATGAGAAGGAAGCTTACGCGACACTGTTGTCGATGGTGCAGCTGTCGGCGCCAAAGCTCAGTGAGCGCGTGAAGCTCTTTGACAATAGAGGGTGCTCTTTATTTGCGTCCTATCATGTGGACGAACAGCTTCAGAGCGGCTTTAAGCGCAAGGTTTGGTTGGATAACGGAGGCTATCTTATCGTAGATTACACCGAGGCGCTTACCGTATTTGACGTGAATACCGGGAAATATACCGGCAGCGTCGATCTGGAACAGACCGCCTGCGACACCAACCTCGCCGCGGCGAAAGATATCGCGAGACTACTAAGACTCCGCGATATCGGGGGGCTGATCGTGATTGATTTCATCGATATGGAGCTCGCAGCGAATCGACAGCGAGTGCTCGAGGTGCTGGTCGAAGAAACAAAAAAAGACCGAACCAAGGCTGTTGTGGTAGGCTGGACGAAGCTTGGGCTCGTGGAACTTACACGCAAAAAGGTCAAAGATGGCAAGCAAAAGCTTCATGTCACGCGATGCAGCGCCTGCGACGGCAACGGCTGGGTTTGGTTGAAATAGGCATTGCAATGCTGTGGCGGCTGTGTTAGAATGTTCAAGTATGTTGCTGGTGAACATGCTGTAACCGCACGAAGCGGGTTCACAAGTACGCGCTCGGAACGGGCGAGTCACCTGGCTAAGGCGAGTCTGAGACATGAGGAGGTGCAACGAAATGTACGCAATTATTGAAACAGGTGGTAAACAATACAAGGTTCAGGAAGGCGATGTTCTTTACATTGAGAAACTGAACGCTGGTGAAGGCGATGCCGTCACTTTTGATAAAGTATTGGCTGTATCCAATGAGTCCGGTTTGAAGCTTGGCGCTCCAGTAGTGGCTGGCGCTGTGGTATCCGGAAAAGTGGAGAAGCACGGCAAAGGTAGCAAGATCATCGTTTATAAATACAAAGCGAAGAAGAATTACAGCCGTAAGCAAGGCCACCGTCAACCTTATACAAAAGTTGTAATTGACAAGATTCAGGCGTAAGGTGTAGGATGATACGAGTAACAATCAATCGCACATCGGATGGCTCGCTAGAGTCATTTCGGGTAAAGGGTCATGCATTGTATGACGAGCCTGGCAAGGACATTGTCTGCGCCGGTGTTTCAGCAGTGACTGTCGGCACCGTTAATGCGGTTGAGGCTCTATTGGGGATAACATTGCAAGTTGACACCAAGCATGGGATGCTTGATGTTCGGATACCCGATAACCTGGACCAAGTATTGAACGAGAAGGTTCAACTGTTGTTGAACGCTATGACCGTCATGCTCCACTCAATTGAACAATCGTACGGTGAATATATAGCAATACACAACAAAACAAAAAAATCATAAAGGAGGTAGACATCATGCTACAATTGAATCTGCAGTTGTTCGCATCCAAGAAGGGTGTAGGTTCCACGAAGAACGGTCGTGACAGTATTGGTAAGCGTCTGGGCGCGAAGCGTGCGGACGGACAAATCGTAACGGCAGGCGGAATTTTGGTTCGTCAACGCGGTACCAAAATTCATCCGGGCAACAACGTAGGCATCGGTTGCGATGATACACTGTTCGCTAAGATCGAAGGCGTTGTGAAGTTCGAGCGTCTTGGTCGTGATCGCAAGAAAGTTAGCGTCTACCCAGTGGACGCAGCTCCTGTGGCTGCGACAGTAGAAGTTTAATAGTCAACGACGATAACCCCGGCGACTAGTGTCGCCGGGGTTTTTTGCATCTACCAGGTGCCCCAAATAGCGATAATGGATGCACAATGTTATACTGATGGAGTCAGGACTTGACGGAACGGAGAGGTTGATTATGGGCACAGACCGCTTATATAGCGAAGAACCAGCCGCACAGCGAGATGACCGAGGACACAGTGCCGCTGACGAACAATCCGGAGTGGATCCCAATCTCCGCCTAATCAGCTTGTTCAATCACTATCGGCATGACTGGATGAACGACATCCAAGTTTTGTTTGGATACGTGAAATTAAAAAAATATGATAAATTGGAATCGCTGATGGAGAAAATAAAAGAAAAGGTCCGACGGGAGAGCAACGTTGCGAAACTGGGCGTTCCAGAGCTAATCGTTTACTTGCTCTCTGTTCAAGCAGAGGTGAAAGATCTGCTCTTCGAAGTCGACATGAGCGAGGAAATTCGTCTAAATGAACTGCCCTTGGATGTGGCGGACTTTAGCAGCATGTGCATCGGTTTGATCGAAGCCTTTAAGCGCAACGCCCAGCTCTACGCGGACGGTGAACAGAAGCTGGCACTGCAGCTCGCGCAGAAATCCGATTGTTTACAGCTGAACGTGCGCTATGCAGGGGAAATTGCGGTGAAGCGGTTATTGGCCGAACTGGAGAACGTCAAACAAAGGCACACATCAGCGGAGATATGGAGAATTGAGCGATTGGAGGGCGGGCATGCGGCTATGCACGTTGAGGTCCCGTACTTCCGTGAAGAGGTGAATTCATGTTTGTAGACAAAGCTAAAATTTATGTAAAAGGCGGCGACGGCGGTGACGGTTTGGTAGCCTTTCGCCGCGAGAAGTATGTGCCTGAGGGAGGTCCGGCAGGCGGTGACGGAGGAAAAGGCGGCGACGTCATTTTCCGAGTGGATGAAGGCTTGCGCACACTGATGGACTTTCGTTACCAGAAGCATTTTAAGGCACAGCGTGGAGAAAAAGGCCGCAATAAGAGCCAACATGGGGCGAACGCGGATAATATGATCGTTAGCGTCCCACCGGGCACCGTCGTTATCGACGATGACACCCACGAGATACTCGCGGACTTGACCCGGCACGGACAGCAAGTGGTGGTGGCAAAAGGCGGACGCGGCGGACGGGGTAATATCCGATTCGCGACACCCAACAATCCCGCTCCTGAAATTGCGGAGAATGGCGAAGAAGGGGTAGAGCGATGGCTTGTGCTGGAGTTGAAGGTGATGGCCGATGTCGGCTTGGTCGGCTTTCCGAGTGTCGGCAAGTCTACGCTGTTGTCGGTGGTTTCCGCAGCACAGCCGAAAATCGGTGCTTATCATTTCACCACGTTGACACCTAACCTGGGTGTCGTCGACGTAGGAGACGGACGCAGCTTCGTGATGGCTGATTTGCCGGGACTAATCGAGGGCGCACATGAGGGTGTCGGACTGGGACATGAGTTTTTGCGTCACATCGAACGTACCCGGGTTATCGTGCATGTGGTGGATATGGCGGGCACCGAAGGTCGGGATCCCTTCGACGATTGGGTGAAAATTAACGATGAATTGAAGCTGTACAACGCTAAGCTGGAAGAGCGGCCGCAGATCGTAGTCGCGAATAAGATGGATCTGCCGGAAGCGGTTGATAATATCGCGGCTTTCACTCAGCGGTTGGCGGAAGTGAATCCGACCCTTGTGGTAATACCTGTTTCTGCGGCTACCCGGGATGGAGTGCAGACTCTGATGTACAAGGTGATGGATTTGCTTGACACCATACCTGATGCACCTGTAGTCGAGGAATTAGCGGATGTAGCCGAACGCAAGGTGTACAAGCTGGAAGCTGAGGATGACGATGACTTCACCATCCGGCGTGAAAATGAGACGTTTGTGGTGGAGAGCCCAAGCATCGAGAAACTTATCAAACGCACCAACTTCAGCACGCAGGAATCGGTTACGCGCTTTGCGAGGATATTGCGTAAAAAAGGAATAGACGCAGCGCTTCGCGAACGTGGAGCGAAGGACGGTCAGCCGGTTCGCATCGGAGATTTTGAATTCGAGTTCGTGGAACAGGAATAACCGGCACAACAAATACAAACAGCACCAGCTCACATCGGAGAGATGAGACTGGTGTTTTTTCATATGCTGCCATTCTGACCTCCATGCTCGCTGCGCGATTTTGTCATTTCGGTGCTTACAGATGAGAAGGGTGCGAATCTGATCTATGCGGTGCACGAGCTACAGCACACCGGGATCGATCAGGGCCGTCCAATGGACTGCGGGCCGAAGGTGCAATTCATCACTGAAACCAGCCGTGCCAACCCAAACACACGACGAAGGCCCATGTTGGAAGTAATGCTTCAGCAAAGAATGAAAAATAAAAGGGATTTGTCGCTGGAACACTTCCGTCTTGGGTATCCAATGCAGCACGCCCTCAGCGGTTTGCACGACATCGCGGCGCGCCGCGGCAGCCGTGTATACAAACTGCTGCCGGATTTCCTGCTGATTTAACCGGATTAATATGTACTGCAGCTTCAGGTCAATGATCTCCTCCTCCCGCCATCCCGTTTCTTCATATATTTCACGCAGACAGGCGCTGCGAGGATCATTTAGTTCGTGCGGCTCTAAGTGCCCGCCCACGGCTGCCCACATGCCTGGACTTAACGTCCGTCTAGGCGATCTCTTCATCATCAACATGTCATTGCCGTTAAAAAGCATGGCGGTTGCGATCATACGGGTCCGGATCACAGTGCATTCTCCCCCTCGGTGTGCCAGTGTGCATGGTTGACGAGAATCGCTCGCACCAGGCCAGCAGTTTAACTTTAGCACGGAGTGTTGTACTTGGCTACGGTTATGCTTTCTCAGCGGTTATTGCTGCTTCACGGCGGGACGCTTCTTAATCATCATCGTAAAAATGTCTATTGCCGAATCGCCTGGCTTCCGATATAATGTCCACTATGCAGAAACATTCGTCTTTGTAGAAAGGACTGAAGCCGTGCTGGAGAAAAAATCACCGGAACTCATTCCCAACGAGCACGAAAACTATTACTTGGTACGTGAAGATATATTGCCTGAAGCGCTGCTAAAAACGGTTCAGGCAAAGGAACTGCTTGCCCGGGGCGAGGTGAAAACCATCTTTGATGCGGTAGAGCAGGTTGGTTTGAGCCGCAGCGCTTTTTATAAATACAAGGAAGGTATTTTCTCGCTGAGCAAGCTGGACCGGGAGCGTATTGTTACGATCTCGATGGATTTGCAGCACCGCTCGGGCATTCTATCCAGGGTGCTCGCCATGATCGCGGGCCTCGAGGGTAACGTGCTCACAATCCACCAAACAATACCGCTGCAGGGTGTAGCGAACGTTGTGATCTCGGTGGAAACCTCCAGAATGGACGATAGTGTTGCTGCTCTGCTGGAACGTTTACGTGAGCAGGACGGTGTGAGCCGAGCAGCTTTGGTTGCTCAGGGATAATGGACGGACCTCAGCTCTACTTCCTGGAGTATGGAGAAGGCACCGGGAGCAGTTGGGCATTGCTGGATTTGACGAGGCCCGTGCAGTTAGTCAGGGAGAAAGCTTGCGGCTCAGACTCTCGCTGGGAGACTGAGAACAAGTGAAAATATAGAAAGCACCACATGGAGGGGGAAACCATATGAAGCCAATTAAAGTGGGATTACTGGGCCTTGGCACAGTTGGTACCGGGGTGGTTCGAATCATTGAGGGACATCAGCAGGACCTGGTGAGCCAGACAGGAGCGGAGATTGAAATTGCAAAAGTTTTAGTGCAGGATAAGAGTAAGGCCAGAAATATTGCTCTTACTGCTCAGAAGCTAACGGACAGTCCGGAAGACGTCATCTCTAACCCGGATATCGACATCGTCGTTGAAGTGATGGGCGGCGTGGAGCCGGCCAAACAATATATACTTGAAGCGTTGGACCGCGGTAAGCATGTCGTCACCGCAAACAAAGATTTGATGGCACTGCATGGCAGGGAGATTTTGTCGAGAGCGGCAGAAAAGGGCTGCGATGTTTTCTATGAAGCGAGCGTCGCCGGGGGCATTCCGATTATCCGTACGTTGGTGGAAGGTTTCTCGTCCGACCGCATTACCAAAATTATGGGCATTATAAACGGCACCACAAACTATATACTGTCCAAGATGAGCCAGGAGGGCGCCGCTTACGCCGACGTGCTAAAAGAGGCCCAGCAGCTTGGCTATGCGGAGTCCGATCCGACTTCGGACGTGGAAGGCTTTGACGCCGCCCGTAAGATGACTATTTTGGGCACACTCGGTTTCCATGCTAACGTCGCACTGAGCGATGTTAAAGTGCGCGGCATCAGCCAGGTATCCAAGGCAGATATCGCCTACGGGAAGCAGTTGGGCTATGAAGTCAAGCTGCTCGGAATTGCCGAGCGTAATGATGAAGCGATCAGCATCAGCGTGCAGCCCACGATGGTGAAAAAATCACATCCGCTGGCTTCCGTTAACGGCGTCTACAACGCGGTGTATGTGTATGGTGAAGCGGTGGGTGAAACGATGTTTTACGGTCCCGGCGCGGGTGAAATGCCCACAGCGACTTCAATCGTCGCGGATTTGGTCGCGGTTGTCCGCAACTTGACGCTCGGCATTAACGGGCAGCGAGGCATCGCTCCATATCGGGAAAAGAAGTTGAAGACCGATGATCAAATCAGGGCGAAGCATTTCATCCTACTGCATGTGCAGGATAAAGCGGGAGTGCTTGCGCAAATCACGCAGGTATTCGCAGAGCACGAAGTAAGCTTGGAATCGCTGCTGCAGCATCCCAACGACGCCAATCCAAGTGCCGAAATTATCATTATCACTCATGATGCCAACCAGGCGTCGATGAACAAAGTATTGCAGCAGTTTGAAGCGATGGACGTTGTCCAAGCGATTAAGAGCGTATACCGAGTGGAGGTTTAGTCTTATTATGAGATATATGGGTCTATTGCATACTTACAAACAATATTTACCTGTGAACGCGAACACGCCGATGCTGACGCTGCAGGAGGGCAACACGCCGCTGATTCATGCGGAAAATCTGTCCAACGAACTGGATCTGGATATTTATTTCAAGTATGAAGGACTGAATCCGACGGGTTCTTTCAAAGACCGGGGCATGGTTATGGCTGTGGCGAAAGCGATGGAGGAAGGCAGCCGCACGATTATGTGCGCTTCGACAGGCAACACTTCCGCAGCGGCAGCAGCCTACGCTGCGCGGGGCGGACTCAACTGTATCGTATTGATACCGAACAACAATATCGCGCTCGGCAAGCTCGCTCAGGCGATCATTTACGGCGCGAAGGTGATTGCGATTGAAGGCAACTTCGACCGCGCGTTGGAAATTGTGCGCGAGATTACCGCGAAGCACCCTATAACGCTGGTTAACTCCGTCAATCCATTTAGGATTGAAGGACAGAAGACCGCTGCGTTCGAAGTGGTTGACCAGTTAGGTAAAGCTCCGGATTATCTGGCGATTCCCGTAGGCAATGCCGGTAACATTACAGCGTACTGGAAAGGATTTAAGGAATACCATGCGGCCGGTAAAGCCTTGACACTGCCTAAAATGATCGGTTTTGAGGCGGAAGGCTCCGCAGCGATCGTGCGTGGCGAACCGATTGCCGAGCCGGAAACGGTGGCGACAGCGATCCGGATCGGTAACCCCGCCACTTGGAAAGGGGCCGTTGCGGCCGCGCAGGACTCCGGCGGGCAAATTAATTATGTCACCGATGAGCAAATCCTGCATGCTTACAAGACGATCGCTTCCCGCGAAGGTATATTTGCAGAGCCTGCGTCGGCGGCATCCATCGCGGGTGTGATGAAGCTGAAGAAGGAAGGCCATTTTGAAAAAGGACAAACTGTCGTCTGCGTGCTCACAGGTCACGGTCTGAAGGATCCGAACATCGCTATCAAAAGCGTGAAGGCGGAGCCCATGGTGGTTAAGGATTCGGAAGCTGCCGTTATGGATGCGATTCAGAGGCTGCAGGGTTAACGATAAAAATGTCCCAGTAGTGGCAAGACGAGACGCAAGGGGTCATTTTCGGCTTATGACGGGAGTAAATATTTAGTGGAGCAAAGGAGCGCAGGGAGTCATCCTGCGCTTGCTGCTCTTAAAGGAGTCATACGAGGGATGGAAACTCGCACTAACAAAGTTTGCGTTAAAGTGCCGGCAAGTACGGCCAATCTGGGTCCTGGTTTTGACACGCTCGGGATGGCGCTGAACCTGTACGCGTGGATTGAAATGGGTGTCACCGATACAACGAAGATTCATTTGTTCGGCGAACAAATGGATGGGATTCCGACTGATAAATCCAATCTCATATATGAAGTCGCACAGATGGTCTTTGACAAGGCCGGGGTGGCAGTGCCGGAGCTTGAAATCTCCATGTACAGCGACATTCCGCTGACGCGCGGGCTGGGCAGCAGTGCGGCGGCGATCGTTGGCGCACTCGCCGCGGCGAACGCTCTCATCGGCAGCCCTTTGTCCGATGACTCGCTGTTTCAAATGGCGACGTCGCTTGAGCAGCACCCCGACAATGTCGGTGCATCACTGTTCGGCGGACTGGTCGTCGCCTTCTGGGACGGTAATCGCGCGGAGTATGTCCGCGTCGAGCCCGACGACAGGCTGGAAGTGCTCGTGGCGATCCCCCACTTCCAGCTGTCCACGGAGAAGGCGCGGAATGTCCTGCCGCGCGAGCAAAGCCTGGAGAATGCCGTCTTCAACGTGGGGCATTCGTCCGTACTGGTAGCCGCCCTTTGTACGGGACGGCTTGACATGCTGCCGCGCGCGATGAAGGATGCGCTGCATCAGCCTTACCGAGCTCCGCTCGTGCCGGGGCTCAGCACGATCCTCGACGAGGCGACGGAGCATGGCGCGCTCGGGGTCGCCTTAAGTGGCGCAGGCCCGACCATGCTTGCGCTTGTGGAACGCGGCAGCGGCCGGAAGGCCGAGCTGGAGCGATTTCTGCGCGAGACGCTGCGCCGTGAGCAGATTGAGGCAACAATGCTATGGCTTAAGCCGTCGAGCAGTGGGGTAGAGTTGATGACACATTTCGATCCACAGTGTACACTATTCGAAAATATCAAAGGAGAGGTCCGTGCATGAAGCGAATAGCGCTTTTGGGGCCGGGCACTTTTACGGAGGAATCGGCGCATCATTTTCTCGGCACGGCACAATTTCAATATCTCAATTGCAAGATGATCGATGATGTGTTTATGTCCACGGTGAACGGTGAAGCGGACTACGGAGTTATTCCGATTGAAAACACATTCGACGGCTCGGTCAGACTCCATTTGGACTGGCTTGCAAATGAGATGGAACTACCGATTCAGGCCGAGTGGGTGTATCCTATCTCCATTAGCTTGCATGGCATTCGGGAATCGGAGGGATCTCTTGCAGTCGACTGCGCGAGCTTGACCAAAGTGGTATCTCACAGCGTCACGTTGACGCAATGCAGACAATTTCTACATGACTATCTACCGCATGTGGAGCTTGAGCAAGTGGGCAGCAACGGGGAAGCGGCACGATTGGTCAAACAGCTCGGCCGACCCGATGTCGCTGCATTGTCCCCGTTGTCCGCGGGAGCGATGTACGGTCTGCACACTTGGGCCCAGGGCGTGCAGGACCATGAGAACAACTTCACCAGGTTTGTGCTAGTTGGCCGGGAGCCAATGCAATTGCCTAACCGGGAAGTGAGTGCTGACAAAACTACCATACTGGTTACCTTGCCTGAGGATTATCCAGGAGCGCTGCACCAGCTGTTGTCAGCGTTCGCTTGGCGGCGCATCAACTTATCCAAGATCGAATCGAGACCCACCAAGAAAAAATTAGGCACTTATTACTTTTTTATTGATATCCAAGCATCGATGGATTCGATATTACTGCCTGCCGCCTTACAAGAGATTGAAGCGATCGGCTGTCAAGTGCGCGTGCTCGGGAGTTATCCCGCGTATGAGTATCAACCTGCGTGGAGTCAGCCGTGATAAGTTGCGGTAATTCGATGATTGGATCGCTCATAAATACGAATATACGATATAGATTAACTAAAAGCAGGAAACCGTGCGCCGGCTAGGCCGCTCTGTTCCTGCTTTTTTTGTCGTCCCAACTCATGTGCTGCGCCAGTGCGGCGTGGGATTGTATGTATTTTTTTGCAAAAACATGGTCAAATGCCTACCTAGCTGCATAGACTGTAGTGTCATTTTGTTTCGGCATGTGTAACGAGGAATCTCAGTCCGGGCGCGCTGATTGCACGCGTTGCGGGCGGTTCCCTTGCAATGCACACGAAGCGTACGATCCATGGAGATGCAACCGACTTTTTTGCTGACATTCGAGTACAGGTCGGTCCGAAAAACTTTAAGGAGGTAAGTGCCGTGAAGATTCATATGGTGAAGAAAGGCGATACGCTAGATTTAATAGCCAAGAAGTATCAAGTCGATCTCGACGCGTTAATCGCTGGCAACCCGCATATCACCGAGCCCAACGCGATTGATGTCGGAGTGAAAGTCAAAATCCCCAAAGCGCCGAAACAGCTGCAGCCCCCAAGCGATTATGCTTACAAACACATTGTCACTCAAGGTGATACGCTATGGAAGCTGGGGAAAGCGTGGAACGTGCCGCTGCAGCAAATGATCGAAGCCAATCCTCAGTTAAAAAATCCCAATGTGCTGATGACAGGCGAAACGGTATACATCCCTAAGCTGAAGTCGCCGCATGAGCAGCAGGGTTACATCGACGCGCAGGCCCTGCAAGCAAACGCCGAACCGCTGACCGACGACGGCGCAGTCGAAGCTGCAGCAGCCGTGGTATCAGAGAACGCCGAACCGGTCCTAGCGGCAGAAGAATCCAAGCAGCCGGCAAAGGAAGACGACAAAGCGGCTGAGGAGTCCGAACAGGCGGCAGAGGCCGATGACAACGCGGCTGAGGAGTCCGAGGAGGTCAAGGAGACAGAAGAAGCCGAGAAGAACAAAGAACCTGAAGAAGCGGAAGAGGCCGAAGAGGCTGAAGAGGCTGAAGAGGCTGAAGAGGCTGAGGAAACAGAAGAAGCCGAGGAGTCCGCAGAGGCTGAAGAGGCAAACGACGAGGCAGCAGAGGACGCCGTTGACGGAGCAGCGGTGAACACTGAGGAACCCGCGGCAAATCAAGGAGGTGCGGTGCATTTGGCGCCACCCAATGTAGCACATGAGGGCGTTAAAGTTCAGTTTCACAAGTCAAAGACAGAACACGAGAATGTCAAAATAAAATCGCAGCAATCGCCGATACACGATCAAGCTATCGGAGAAGAGTCTCAGCACTCAGGGGTAGCTTATGACGGCATCCCGGGGCACGGTGCAGCGCTCGCAGACTATTCGCAGATGGGTGCAATGGATTATGCTCCATACGCAGCACTGCATGACGCGCACCCCAACTACCAGCCGTTCACAGTGCCTAACATGGGTGGCCCGGCTGGTTACCAGTTGTTTGGAGCACCGAACATAGACGAAGGGCTGCAACCATATGGAATGTTCGATATGGCTGCCCCGATGGGCTATGCGCCATTTGCAGCGGCAAACGTAGGTGCGCCAATTGGTTACGAGCCTTTTGGGCTGGCAAATGCCGGTCCGCCGATGAGCTACCAGCCGTTTGCCGCGGCAAACGCGGGAACCCCGATGGGTTACGAGCCTTTCGGAGTAGCGAACGTGGGAGCACCGATGGGTCACTGGCCGGTCGGCGTGGCTAACGTGGGAGCACCAAATGTGGCCCCGCCAATGGAATACCAACAGTTCGGAGCAGCCAACGTTGGGGCGCCGAACGTAGGAGCGTCCATGGAGAACCAGCAGCTTGGTGCGGCCAATGTCGGTGTGCCGATAGGTTACGAGCCGTTTGCAGCACCGAACATGGGAGCGCCAATGGAGTATCAACAGCTCGGTGCGAACGTCGGGGCGCCGAA
>NZ_NHRJ02000012.1 GCF_002220865.2 Paenibacillus xerothermodurans
CGTCATCCATGGTTTTCAAGTTATTTTCTTTTACAAAAGCCTTCACTTGGTCTTTGTTAAATCGAGCCATTTCAGCCATCCTCTCAAACCAACCTTTCTTCCATTTTAATGTATGGTTTGAGAGTTTACACAAAATATTTTACAGACTCGGTTTTAACCAACTAATACAGAACCCAAACAACGTCCACATGTTCCCGCATACGGTGCATTTGTTCTTCTTACCAACCTGTGACTGGAACTACACGTCTGGTCTTACTAATCCCGGCCGACCTCGACTAAATCAATAATCTCACGAATATCGCTGATGCATAAGGCTTCAGCGATTTTTTCTATGTGTGAAAAGTTAATATTGGAACGTTTGCCGCTAGCCAGTTCACTGAGTGCCGCGTGCCTAACGTCAGCTAATCGAGATAGCTCCCGCAATGATATGCCTCGTTGCTTTGTTAACGTCTGTATTTTTACTTCAACCTTCTTCACTGATCACAGCACCTCCGCACAGACATTGACTATACGCGATAACGTACCATATAATTGTTTCCAGGTTGGTACGCAAATACGTATCGCATTAATGCATAGTTAGAAGGAGTGATCATGTGCACGGACTAATCAAACAGATGGTGTTGGACAGATTCGATGTGCTCTCGCACGAAGTTGAAACATTACCACAATACGCGGCAATAAAGGAGGAATCAAACGCAATTGAGCACATCATCTTCGCCCAGGTGTCCCCAGACACAACAGATAAGCTTAAAGCCTGGCTGGAGCTCCAGACCCAGATGGATGCGCTGCAAAGGGAATGGCTTTACATAAAAGGAGTAAAGGACGGCATTGAAATGCTGATGTATTTGCTTCATGCTGACGAGACTCTGGTTTCAAAATAATTCATGCTCTGTGAAGAGCGAGGGATAGCCATTTCCGAAATTGTGTACCTGACTTCCGTGATGATACATCTTGCTACTAGGTTTATCCACAACGTTATCCACAGAATCAACAACATTTAGGATGCTGATGTGCATATCTTTTTATATGGTTATTAACATATCCACAAAGTAACTTATCCACACATTGTTTAGCTTCAAATGAGAAGCTATCCACAACATTGAGCCGATATCATGTAAGCGAGTTGGAGCCGCGCTCCCCGTTTTGTTAATTCGAAATTTTCCATTCATTCTATTTGCTAGTGTTATACAAACCGCTCGGCCATGATATGGACATTTGCCACTCAACATGAGCGAATGAACGCACAATGAACAATGTGGATAATTACATTAACTGCGGCTGAGGCAAGATCACGTGATGCCGATGTGACGAATCAGATGTTATACGCAATCGAACATACTAGCCCAAAACTGCTCGAGCTATGCTTGCCGAGGCTAATCAGAACCGCAAGCAATTTTGCAAGTCCACCCAGCTGCACTGGAAGCAATGTTAGGCACTGGTGGAGTGCCTATTTTAATGCACCCCTGCCAAATGAATGATTTCACGCGATTTAAACGCCTGAATCCAGGCTTCAACCGACTGTAACACAGTCTACCAGAATCAGACTAACTCGCCATGCGATACCGAAATTGCGTTCAGTTAGCACAATCGAGATGAAATACTATATACAGAGTGAATACCGGGCGGTTGCCACATTATTACCATATCTCAGTGAAAAACACCTACAGCGAAAGTAGGTGTCTTTCATTTCACCACTGTCGGTCACGGGCCAGAATATCGGAATTCGTTTTAACATAGAATTCCTTTATTAATGGATTCAAGAGTTGGGATGGGGGAACAGGACAGATACGGTATACATAATGTCCATCTGGTGAGCAAAAGCATTGCAGAAGCATAGCCACAATTTCATTACAGCGAGCGCTGCAGCTGTCCTTTCAGAAAAGACCAATGTAAAGAACCTTCCCTTTGCGCAGAAAACATCAGCCAGTTATTGTCAACCTATGATACAATAGTTGCATAAGCAGGCGTCAAACGAATGCTCGATTTCAACTTTGTGTAATCGGTTTCAATCCCTCCCTTTGGCGGTCAGCAAGCAGTTCACGCATCTTTGAGGCTGCGAATTGATGTTGAAACTCAAGCGAAATCTTAAATAAGGAGCTATAACCAATGAACGTATCTTATCACTTCGATGAAGTCGGTAGACTTCCCTTACCAGGAGATAATGTTGCTATTGCCACTCGACAACTGGACGCGGGCACCATCGTTCACTATCAGGGTCAAACCCTGACTTTGGATTACACCGTCATGGAAGGTCATCGCTTCGCGGTGAAGACGGTCGCCCCAGGCGAAGACTTACTTTCCTGGGAATTACCCTTTGGTGTGGCTCTGCGCGCGATTCAGCCCGGCAATTATGTGATCAACAAGGATGTGTTGGAGGCGCTTAGTGTGCGTTCGCTGAAATTTACGCTGCCGGAGACGCCCAATTTTGCGGACCAAGTGCCACCGTATGTCCTTGACGAGGGGAGTTTCCAACCGGCACCAGCATTGCCCGCTTACCCGGAAACTCGCACCTTCATGGGCTATCGGCGCAGCCAAGCCCGCGGTGTCGGTACCCGTAACACGATAGTTTTGTTGGGCACCACCTCACGTACGGGCAGCTATGTGAAGCAGCTTGCCGCTCGTTTACAAGGAGAATTGACGAATTATCCCCAAGTGGATGGGATTGTCCCCGTGGCACATACGGAGGGCGGTACGGAACAACCTAACAACCGAGAGCTGTTGCTGCGCACGTTGGCTGGTTTTATCGTCAATCCCAATGTGGGTGCGGTCTTGATAGTAGATTACGGTATTGAATCCGTGACGAACGAGATGGTAGAAGCGTATATGCGCGAACACAACTATCCATTGGAGGATGTGCTGCATCGGTTCCTGTCCATTGCAGGCGGCTTTCAGGATAACTTGACCATAGGGGAAACTATTGTGCGTGATTGGCTGCCAAAGGTTAACGCCATGGTTCGGACACCAGAATCCATTAGCAATCTAAAGATTGGACTACAATGTGGCGGCTCAGACGCATTTTCCGGTATTTCTGCTAATCCGCTGCTGGGCTGGATCGTGCAGGAATTGATACGCTACGGCGGCGCCGCCAGCCTGGCTGAAACCGATGAATTAATTGGTGCTGAGCCCTATGTCTTGCAAAAAGTGCGTGATGTTGAAACCGCTCGTAAATTCTTAGCACTTGTAGCACAATTCAAGGAGCGTACGTCGTGGCATGGCGCTAACGCTGAAGGAAACCCATCGGGTGGTAATAAATACCGTGGCCTGTATAACATTTACCTCAAGTCCATTGGTGCTGCCCGCAAAAAAGACCCAGCCACTCGCCTTGACTATGCGATTGATTATGGTGCGCTCATGAAAGAGTCTGGATATTATTTTATGGACAGCCCCGGTAATGACCTCGAGAGTATTGCGGGGCAGGTGGCTTCCGGCTGCAATCTGATTTTTTTTACGACAGGCAATGGCTCGATCACTAATTTTCCTTTTGTGCCGACGGTCAAGGTGGTGACAACGACGCGTCGTTTCCAGTTACTAGCCAATGATATGGATATCAACGCCGGCCAGTACCTGGATGGTGTCTCCATGGATGAGCTGGGGAAGCAAGCATTTGAGCTCTCGATAAAAATAGCCTCCGGTCAGCGCACTGTTGGTGAAAAGGCCGGCCATTCCCAGGTACAGATCTGGCGTAACTGGCGGCAAACCGATTCCAGCCAGCTGGACACGCTGCTGAACGCGCCTCAGCCAACGGGTGAACCGATCGCCATTCGGACGGATGCAGCGGCCGTGGATACCGGCTCCATCCGATTCACATTAAAACGGCACCAAAACCATCGCGCGAGTGACCACATTGGCTTAATCCTGCCCACCAGTCTGTGTGCCGGGCAGGTGGCGAATATGATTGCACTACGACTGAACAAAAAGGGGCTTGGGCAGCCCTCGAATATCTCGCGCTTTGTGGCCTTGGCTCATACGGAAGGATGCGGTAATTCGGCTGGTCAACCCGAGCAGTTGTATGCCCGCACTATGATCGGCTATGTTACCCACCCGCTAGTCCAGCACTGTCTGCTACTGGAACATGGCTGTGAGAAAACACATAACGACTATATGCGTCACGAGATGGAGCAGATGGGGGTGGATCCAAGCCGCCTTGGCTTTGCTAGCATCCAGCTTGACGGCGGGATTGATAAGGTCACTAAGAAGGTGGAAGCGTGGTTTGCTGAACGTCTGGCAGCAACTGGACCATCCACGAAAGAGACTGTCGGGCTGGACGCGCTGCGAATTGGGATATTAAGCGACGGCTCGGTGACAGACGCAGTTGGTGAACAACTGTCGATGTTGACGAAAATGATTGTCGGTGCAGGCGGTATGGTGGTTGTCCCCGAGAACAGCGGATTGCTTGCAACTGCCGCTTACCATGGCAATTTATTCGATACAGCCAACGTCCCGCCGTCATTGGCTTATGGCGAACATGCCCGTCGCTCCGGTTTCCACATCATGGAGACGCCGACCGAGCATTGGGTTGAGACCGTCACGGGCTTAGCAGCAACGGGTGTGGAATTAATGATAGCGTTGGTCCACCGCCCGATGCAGACGCATCCGTTCGTGCCTATGCTCCAAGTGGCTTCGGAACCGACTATGCCGGAAGCGTATGCGACTGATTTGGATCTGCTGCTCAGTGGGAATCCCGCTACCTGGAACGACCAGATTGTCGAGAGCTGTAAGCAAACCATCGAGCATAGTTATACTCCTCGTCTGTTTCAACAGGGTAACGTGGATTTTCAGTTAACACGTGGGCTCCTGGGCGTCTCGTTGTGAACAGGACATAAGCTGAGGTTCACTCCTGGCTTGAAAATGCGTAGGGGATGCAAGGGTGCAGTAATGCACCATCTGGGAACCGAATGTGAACAGGCTGTTCAGTAATAGATGATCTTGCTCGAGGGCAGCTCGGCGTGAACTGAGTTATTTGTTTTCGATAGGGAAGGGGAAGCAGAGGGGTTATTTCTGCTCGCTCCTTTTTTCGTTTTATCGATTGCCATGCAAAGTTTTGAGTAAAGATGGAAAGGAAACAGCCGACCTGTGGCACTTTGGTAAGCCACAGCGCCGGACGTTTTGTGACCTTGGGCGGCATTGCCGCATTACACGGTCCGCTTCCAGTCGCGGATTTTATCGCCTTAGTAGGGGCAGCCGCGGTAATAAGCTATGCTATGGCTGATGTAGCGGCCCATGACACGGCAATCGTGGACAACAGTGGGGTGTACGAAGCTAGTACTTACAAAGCCGACGCCGCGAAGTCTACGGCTCAGACAAGAACACTGGTCTACACTAGCAGTAACCAGTATAGGCACTTTGTAACAGAACCCAGATGGGCACCAGGTGACGGCAATCTGATTGGTTCACCAATCTCTTCGGAAGCCGCGGCGCTAAGGGCATTTTATGACATGAACACCTACTCCCCTGTGTTAACAAATGCGAGAACCGTTGCTAGTACGGCGACAGGGGCGGGCTATTGTCCGCTGTGGGACAGTGCACATCTCTACGCCGATAGGCGTTATGAGCCATTAAATAAGCCTCATTGGCACACAGTCCAATTTGGTCAAAGAGTGAGAGCACATCACTGGCACTCAGTCCAATTTGGTCAGAGAATAGACCACATCACTGGCATAATTGAGTGGAAATAAGGGATTAAATCCCGCAAGGCATAGTCTACGGCTACCCCTTTATCATTGTAAGAGGAGGTGGATATTCACATGAACAGAGATTTCTCATTAAATCGCCTAAACAAAGTGGAAACACCAAAAACAGACGTGCTCAGACGGACATATATCACAAAATTCATAAATACCAGCAGCGTATATTTCAACGATTATACATATGTCAAGTGTGGATATTTCCTGTGGTGCTGCTACAAGCAACAAGAAGGACAGCGTGCCATTTTTCCTATCAGTGCCCTTAGCACACTCTTAGACGACAAAAACATTCAAAATTTTATATTGTTTTGGGATTATGATATTTCGGATGAAATAATGGAGCTAGGTCGCAATCATATGTTCTATTGTTCAAAGGGCGTATTGTTGAGCAACATAAACGCCTTTCCCCAAGATATGTATCTGCTCGATGAGACGCTCACATGGACAATTGCGCTTACGCATGAACAACAAAATGAATCTGGTGACACCGCGATAATCATTGAAGATGAATGACAACGCAGCCCCGTCACGTGCAGGGAACATAACAATTAGATGTCGTAATAGACATATTACTAACATGATTGGATTTATCTTTTTTGTTTTGCCCTGTAAGTCGACCTTCGCCTTGGCCGGTGATTTCACAGCAGCACAGAATGTTCTTGCTGAGGGTGAGCACGCCCTCTCGTACTGCATACAGGGCCTCATTTGTGATAATACGCGTGACTGTATCCATGGTCTGATGCTTGTTGTTCCACTCCCTGTAGACAAATCATCCTCCAGCTCTCGGTGCTCTTTTCACATCGGGTCGGACATTGTTACATCTCTGTTTCACGCGGGTTTACACAAATGTTTCATCGGAAAAGCTTACGCATTCCATTTCAACGCTTCTTTTATATGTTTAATCTGACCTCTGGTATACTCGTATCCGGCATCGATACAATGGCCAAGCTTTGCAAAATCGAAAACGCCGATAGGACCGACCTCCGGACGTAATACGATGTCAGCACTTTTTGTATGCTGCTTGGACTTCAGGGCGAGGTTGATCGTTACCGACCGGGCGACAATCGATCTTAATGAGTCGACCGGCACTTTCGACGGAATCGTACTAATCAAATCCACCGCGATGACCTGGTCAGCTCCCAAAGCACGCACGGCATCAACCGGGCAATTATCCATTAGTCCGCCATCGATTAATACGCGCTCTTTGAAAAAATACGGCTTGAACAATACCGGTATCGACAAGCTTGCCCGCACGGCATCAGCTACCCTAATATCATGGACAACATCCACATCTGTGTAATCCCGCTGTAAAGGCCGCGAAGCGAACAGAATCTGCTTGCCATAGCTCAAATCGGTGGCCGTGATCGACACAGGCAGCTTCAGATCGCTCATGTAGGCTTCTCCGGTTTTGTCCGCAATGAAATTTAGTATTCTTTCTCCTTTAATTAGTCCCTTCAATTTTGGCCGGCGCTTGATCATGGCTGGTATGAAATTGAAGTAGTCATAATCAAGGCACTTGCGGTTAATGGTTGGAATCATTGTCATAAGTTCGCCGGCGGAATAACCATACGAGTACAATGCGGCGATTATGGCACCGGAGCTGGAGCCCGCAATGCAATCAATACGGATGCCGGCTTCCTCCAAAGCGGACAACACCCCGATATGGGCGGTACCGGCGACGCCGCCACCCCCTAATGCAATTCCCACCTTACCCATAACAACAAACCCTTCGCATTGTTTTTTTTATTATGCACTGCCAATTTGAAGGTAATCCCCACATATATAAAAATTTAGCATGCGTAATAACAACATGTTAAAAGTGGCCATTTTTACTGATCAGAGGGATTTTACTGTAAAATAATAGCACACAAAAAGGGGAGCAATTGCCCCTTTTCTTAATATAAAAATATGGGCGGTGGGAATCGGAGCACGCCGACGGCGGAAAGTTAAGCGGAAGATGTGGCACAGATAGAGCCGGTTGAGCCTAGGATCCGTGCGTATTTGAGCAGGAGACCGTCAAAAATGGCTTCCCATGATTGGGTTGAAGCATACAGCCTGCCCTCATGTCCAAAGTTCATTAACTTATCGGGCTGCTCCAGCACGCTGACAATGGCACGGACGAAAGAATCCGTATCGCGCGGCGCACAGAGCAGGCCTGATTTGCCGTGGTGTACAATCTCCTGCACGCCTCCGGATCTTGCGCCGATGACGGGTGTGCCCGAAGCCAGCGCTTCCAGCGCAACATTGCCGAACGTTTCGGTGCTGGACGGAAATACGAATAAGTCCGCTGAGGCATATAACTCGGCTAACGACTCGCCCTGCAGACATCCGGTAAAAGTGACATTGGGTGGTGCCGCGGCTCGCAGCTCTTTTAGCAGGGGGCCATCGCCCACGATAAACCAGCGGATCCTGCTGCCAAGAGCGGCGGGCATCCGATTCCAAAGCTCAATCATGATATCCAAGTCTTTTTCCGGTGCGAGCCGGCCTACATATAGGCACATAAACTGCTCCTGAAAGTTATATTTCTCACGAATGGCGGGGTTCTTTCTATCGGGATGGAACAGACGGCAGTCGATTCCCCTTTGCCATAGATCCAATCCCTGTATGCCCTGCTGCTGCAGCTGCTCGGCTGTTTCAAGCGATGGAACAAAGGTCACGAGACAAGATTGGTGGAACCAGCGGATATAGTGGCGAAATAAAGGAGCGGCAAACTGAAGGCGATAATACTGGAGATAACGATCAAAGTGGGTATGGTAAGAGGCAACGTGAGGTACGGCATGCTTTCTCCCATAGTGCAGACCACACAGTCCCATATTAAACGGGGTGGCGATATGAATCAGGTCCGGCTGAAACGTTTGTAGCTGCTTGTAGATTTTAAAATAGTTCGGCAGGGCGATCCGGCATTCCGGGTAAAGCATAAAAGGAAGACTGGAAAAACGCTGGATGCCATTGGTGAATATGTCCTCCTCTGTGCATTTGGGTACGAACGTCCGAAAAGGCACGTTACGATGCTCGAGATGTTCGGTGAACCTTTTTAACGTCAACGCTACGCCATTTACTTCAGGGGAAAAGGTATCGGAAAATAGAGCTATCCGCATCTGAACTCTCCTCCTTGCTGACTTCGGCTTATCGGATAACTCTAGCTTACCGTGCATTTATTACTCCATTGTCAGATGAATATAAATAAAAAATGAAATTGTGAAGCAGGGGGTGACAAACGCTCCGTGCGGCTGAGTATGGGATGGGGGCAACTCCGCCAGGTGTTAATTTTGTCCAGTAATTAGGTGTACGATATGGATATTTTTTGCGGTCGTGCTATAATGCACATGCAAAAGCTTTTCCGACCGTTTCCAACGATGTGATGGAGACGGGGCGGAATGATCTATTATATTGTCAAAACAGGTGCTCATAAGAAAGATGAATGCTTTTCCGCAGTGTTTGACGAGACATTATTATACTATCGCGCTAACGCGTGAGCAGCACAATCAGCATGGTGACACGGCCATTCTGCTTGAGCGTTAACCGGCTGGCGTTATCCGCCAAACTTTACCAGCAGTTGAACTACCAATTTTCTTTTTGCCACGGCCGTACAATCTAAGAACGCTGCGGGCCCACGATATTTTTACACTCTCTCCACCGATCACTCACTAGGATCACTCCCAGCCCACGGTAAAAACGCCCTGTGATGGCTGAAGCGTCAAAACAGTTGACACCCAAAATCTCAGTATGTTATATAAAAAATAAGAATTAGCACTCGAAACTGCAGACTGCTAACGCTGAGGGCAGTTGACTTTAGAAAGGAGATCCACTCATGGCAAAAAAACAGTTCAAAGCGGAATCGAAACGATTGCTGGACATGATGATCAACTCAATTTATACGCAGAAAGAAATCTTTTTGCGAGAACTCATTTCCAACGCCAGTGATGCGATAGACAAACTGTATTACAAGGCTTTAACCGATGAGCAGCTCGTGTTCAACAAAGAGGATTATTACATAAAAATCGCCGTGGACAAGGCCGCCAGAACGTTAACGATCACTGACACGGGGATCGGCATGACGCAGCCAGAGCTCGAGAACAATCTGGGCGTGATTGCGAAGAGCGGATCGCTTGCTTTTAAGAAAGAAAACGAAGTGAAAGACGGCCACAACATCATCGGCCAGTTCGGGGTTGGCTTCTATTCGGCGTTCATGGTAGCGGAGAAGATCACTGTTACCAGCAAGGCGTTGGGCAGCGACGAGGCGTTTAAGTGGGAATCGACGGGCGCGGACGGCTACACGATTACACCGCGCGAGAAGGATTCGGTTGGAACCGAGATCGTTTTGACAATTAAAGAGAACACCGAGGATGACCAGTACGATGAATTCCTCGAAGAGTATCGGCTAAGAGCGATCATCAAGAAGTACTCCGATTTCATCAGATATCCGATCAAAATGGACGTGACGAAGCAGCGGCCGAAGGAAGGCAGCGACGATGAATTCGAAGAGTACCACGAAGAGCAAACGATCAACAGCATGGTCCCTATCTGGCGCAAGAACAAGAATGAGCTGACGCAAGAGGATTATGAGAATTTTTACACCGAAAAACGCTACGGCTTCGATAAGCCGCTCAAGCATGTTCACATCAGCGCGGACGGTGCGGTGGTGTACAACGCGATCCTGTTTATCCCCGAAAACACGCCTTTCGACTATTACACGAAGGAATATGAGAAGGGGCTTGAGCTGTACTCCAACGGCGTGCTGATTATGAACAAATGCGGTGACCTGCTGCCGGATTATTTCAGCTTTGTCAAAGGTATGGTGGATTCGGACGATTTGTCGCTTAACATTTCCAGGGAAATGCTGCAGCACGACAGACAACTGAGCCTGATCGCCAAAAACATCAAGAACAAAATCAAGAGCCAGCTGCAAAGCATGTTAAAAGACGAGAGAGAGAACTACGAAAAATTCTACAAATCGTTTGGCAGACAGCTGAAATACGGCGTGTACAGCGACTACGGAGCCAACAAAGACGTGCTTCAGGACCTGCTGCTGTTTTACTCTTCCAAAGAGAAAAAGCTGGTCACTCTCGATGAATACGTATCTAGAATGCCGGAGGATCAGAAGTACATTTATTACGCGGCCGGAGAATCAATCGAGCGCATTGAGAAGCTCCCGCAGATCGAGGTTATCTCCGAGAAGGGCTACGAAATCATGTACTTTACCGACGATATCGATGAGTTCGCGATCAAAATGCTCATGAGCTACAAAGAGAAAGAGTTCAAATCCGTGTCCAGCGGCGACTTGGGCATCGACTCGGATGTGGAAAAAGATCAGGCTGAGGCCGAGGACAGCGGCAACAAGGACCTGTTCGAATCCATGCAAACCATCCTGTCGGGCAAAGTGAAAAAGGTGAAGACGTCCAAGAGACTCAGATCGCATCCGGTATGCCTGTCCGCTGAGGGCGAGCTGACGATTGAAATGGAGAAAATACTCAAGGCTATGCCGAACAACCAAGACATCAAAGCCGACAAGGTGCTGGAAATCAACGTGAATCATGAGGTGTTCCAGGCGCTGAAGCATGCTCATGAAAAAGACCAGGACAGACTGAAGCTGTATACTAATCTGCTGTATAATCAAGCGCTGCTGATCGAAGGTCTTCCGGTGAATGATCCTGTCGAATTCACAAACGACATTTGCAAGATCATGGTGTGAAAAAGGGTAGATAGAATAGGAACGTGTAAAACCCAAGCGGCTTTCCGGTACGCTTGGGTTTTTGGGCATTACATGGAGGGAGCCAGCTCTTTTTTGCAGTAACCGACAGGATACTGCTTTTTTTCGACATAGGTGAATCCCGTTTTGAACACACTAGAGTGCTCGTTGATTTGTACTAACTTTCGACAATGGAGGCAGTAATAAAGTTCGCTACGCGTCATTTGGCCGATACCTCTCACAGATATGGAATTATGTCCTTGTAAAATCTATATTACATCAGGTGAAACGGGATAAAAAGAACTAATTTTAGTTTTTGCATTTTTGTCGATTATTGTTGTATTATGTAGAATTCATCATTAGAACAATGAATTAGGGGCTACTTTCATCCATCTGCATTCGGATTCCCAAAAACCAAACCGGTTAAACTAACCAAAAAGCCGAGGGTGGTTAGTCTAGAAAATGGTAAAAACTTTAGTGCTATTGCTTTGCGTTTGCCTACCTCACGTAGGAACTGTGCATGCTCAAACACAACCGCAAGTATCGTATCCGTGCAGTGTGGTTCTTCATGCGGTGAATGATATACCTAACGCTCAGGGTACTGCTCTGATTACGCAAGTAAGAAAAACATATGCCGAATTGCCCACAAGTCCCGTCAGAGAAAGGCAGAGTGTCGGCATTTACGCCGATTGGCTGCCCTTGCCTTCCTCGTTTGGAGATTACGACCAGTATGAAGGTTTCGCGCAGATACCTGGAGTTATCAGTTGGCGATTCAAAATGTATTTGGTTAAGGAGGACGTGCCAAGTTGGTTCGGCGGCACGCCTTGGGTCGGCAAATTTGACGAGATATCAGCCGAGCTGCCTGTTAACACGATAGTTGAAGTGCGCCTTTCTAACTCGATGACCAATCAGTTAGGACCTGCTATTTTACAAAACACCCTGCAGGCATGCCGTTAACGAGGGAGAATAAAACATAAGCCACCGAGTAGGTGGCTTAGAGTTTACACTTTCGCAGATGCATGTATAGCTGGCAGCGCTTCTCTCTATGCGGGAGTATTACCGATCGGCGTTACCGTACAGGCGGAGGATTGTGACCGATCGGCGTGCCGTTCGGGCCGCGGGACTACTAGCGCCCGGCGTTGCTGTCCGGGCCGCGGGACTACTAGCGCCCGGCGTTGCTGTCCGGGCCGTAGGATGTCATTGATCGGCGTTACCGTCCAGGCCGTAGGATTGTCACCGATCGGCGTTGTCATGCGGGCCGCGGGACTGTCATCGATCGGCGTTGCCGTCCCGCCCGCGGGATTGTCACCGGCCGGCGTTACTGTCCGGTCTGTTCAATGTCGCTCCCCGGTTTAACACATCCGCTCGATCAGAGGTCTCACCTGTGTCGAACAGGCCGCCGGGATGAAGTGTGGCCTCCGCGTAGTTCTCCATCCGGCTGGCGGGCCCGTGTTCATCTTCAGTTTGCCTAGGCGGCGTGGTGTCTGCAGCCAGTGGCGGCGAGCCGACTTCCGGGTTTGACTCCAAGTCATAGTTGCGGGCCCCGACATCTGCATTTGGGGTAACCACAGCATCCCCTATTACAGGAATATTTTCACGTCTGAGTTGTTTTTCCGGCATGACGGCCACCTCTTTCTTCTCAAGTTGCTGCTATTTTTGGTCAGTTACACCTTTTTTATACCTCACATGACGTGTTGTTATGTTCACAAGCTCATGTCTGGTCACATAGCCACCGCATCCGCTACGGCTCTGCACGATATGACATTATTTTTCGCTCGCATGACGAGGGCCTGTCATCACTGGATGGTGTCGAGCCAACGCATCGTGTGACCATGTACGAGTGAAAAAGGCAGCTCTACTGAATGATCCATTTCGAATGCCATTGCTGTAACCATTTTCTTTGGTGTAAACTAAGAGGAAAGGACAAGAAAGTAGTGGGGCACTTGAACGCAGACGGTTTGATGGCAAACATCAGGAAATTATTCGTGAATTTAACGGTACGTCGCTTTTTTATTCTCACTCTGCTTTGCGTGCTGTTGTTTAGCATCAGGGACATGTTGAATCTCGTTCTGTTAACCTTTTTGATAGCGTACATCATGAACAGTCTTCAGAAATTCGTCACCAGCAAAATTAGCAGATACATCGTCATCAACAGTAAGGTTATCATCGTACTGCTGTACTTGATTATGGTGGCGACGTTCTCTATGGGCATCATTCATTATTTTCCGCAGGTTTTTCTTCAAATCATAGAGTTAAAAGATGTTTTGGTGGGTCTTTCTCACATGCCGGAGCCGAAGGATGAGTTCTCCCGGTATGTATACCGGACGGTGAAAGATTTGAATCTGCAGGATTACGCAAAACAAGGGTTCGAATACATTTTGCGCATCAGCAATTGGGGAACCACGTTTGTGCTGGCGATCGTTCTGAGTCTGGTCTTTATTCTTGAGAAAAATAGAATTATCGCATTCACCACCAGGATGCAAGCGAGCAAGCTTTCCTGGTTCTACGAGGAGCTGCGTTACTTCGGCACCAAATTCATTAAGTCTTTCGGCAAAGTCATTGAAGCGCAATTTCTTATTGCTTTATGTAACACCGTATTTACCGTGGTTGGACTTTGGATTCTCGGCTTTCCGTACCTTTTCGCTTTATCGATCATGATCTTTCTGTTAAGTCTGGTGCCAGTGGCAGGGTTTCTGGTGTCGTTGGTACCGCTGTGTATCATCGGCTACAATATTGGCGGCTTCACGATGGTCCTCTATGTGCTGGCCATGATCGCGCTGCTGCATGTGCTGGAGGGGTACTTCTTAAACCCGAAGCTGATGTCCGCTAAAATGAACCTACCCATGTTTTACACGTTTCTGGTCCTCATTTTTGCCGAGCATTATCTAGGGGTGTGGGGTTTGATCGTCGGAATTCCGATTTTCATCTTTTTGTTGGACGTACTTGAGGTCGATACGACGGATGCCAACAATAAGCTGGTCAGCAGGTCAAGTCCATAGCATTGCATGCAGCATATGGAAGCAGTGGCATAATTACAAATGACAAGGTCAACCTATAGGGTTGGCCTTGTTTATGTTGTCCAAGCAAACGGCACGAAGCGCCGCATTTGTGCTCAGTCGCGCGGTGTACTGCGACTTCTTACTCAGACCGCGCACTCAAATCCGCCGCTCGGGGTAAAGTCTCACTGAGATAAATCCGAACATTTTATAGCCGATTATTATGAAAGTTCGGAAAATAGCTGAAAAAACGCTCAAAAACCATTGACACCGCGCATCCGCTGGAGTAATCTAGTGGAGGATTTTAATTGAATACCGTGCAATGCGAAATTCGTATATCCTCAATAACATGGTTTGAGGGTCTCTACAAGGAGCCAAAGAATCCTAACTACGAATATAGGATAAGTGTAGCTGTGTCCTATGTTCGCGGTTAGGATATTTTTATTTGGAGGCGAGGATGAATGGACAGCTTTTTTAAACTGAAAGAACGGGGCACATCGGTTTCGACGGAAATCATGGCTGGGGTTACCACATTTTTGACCATGGTTTACATCGTAATTGTGAATCCCGGGATTCTGAGCCAAGCGGGGATGGATTTTCAAGGCGTGTTCATTGCAACTGTTCTGGCAAGCATATTGGCTACGCTGATCATGGGTCTATTTTCCAATTATCCTATTGTTCTGGCGCCTGGAATGGGGTTGAACGCTTTCTTTGCTTTTAGTGTGGTGGGCGGAAGCGGCGTTTCATGGCAGACAGCGCTCGGCGCGGTATTTGTGGCGGGAGTGCTGTTTGTGCTGTTGTCTCTCACGTCATTCCGCTACATGCTGTTGGATGCGATTCCTACGAGTTTGAAACACGCCATAACCGCGGGGATCGGACTGTTTATCACGTTTATCGGGCTGCAAAATGCAAAGATTATCGTGGATTCTCCGGCTACGCTGCTGACGCTCGGCAATTTGCGGGAACCAATGACCCTGCTGACGATTGTCGGCCTGGCGATTTCTCTTATTCTGATGGCCTATCAGGTAAGGGGCTTTCTGTTTGTCGGAATGCTTATTACCGCCGTTATTGCGTGGTGTGCGGGTATGCTTCATTTTCCAGACAGCTTCGTGGCGCTGCCCGGTGGTCTTTCCACCACTGCGTTGCAGTTAGATATTGGCGGCGTCTTCACGAATGGTTTGTATGCGGTTGTGTTCACGTTTTTACTCATCACGTTGTTCGATACGACGGGAACGATGCTCGGGGTAGCCGAGCAGGCAGGACTATTGAAAGATAATAAATTCCAGCGTGCACGCGGAGCGCTTATGGCAGACGCGGTTGGGACCACGGTTGGCGCTGCTCTAGGCACAAGCCCGACATCCGCGTATATCGAGTCGAGCGCAGGTGTAGCCGAGGGCGGACGGACCGGTCTGACCGCAGTAACTACAGCCGTGCTGCTGAGCTTGACGCTGTTTTTCTCACCGACGGTGGCTGTGCTTGCGAATATTCCGGCGATCACAGCGCCTGCACTCATTATAGTTGGTTTTCTCATGATGAATGTGCTGCGCAAGATTGATTGGCAGGATCTTGAAGAGGCTTTTCCCGCATTTCTGATCGTGGTGCTTATGCCGCTGACATATAGTATCGCGACGGGCATTGGCATCGGATTCATCGTATATCCGATCTTGAAGTTAGTTCGCGGTAAGAGGAAAGATGTGCATCCTATTTTTTATGTGTTTGCGGTGCTGTTCTTTGTTCAGATTGTGTTCTTTAGTCACTAAGGCTGGCCGGACGGCACAGGTGAGTGCAGGGGAGGCAAGGGCCACTGCCTAAAAAAATAGCTTTGTGGCAACGTTATGGAGGGAAGGGAAATAGCTATGGGGCTCCAATCGCTGTTGCAATCTTATTCCTTAATCTTTATATGTCAGTAGTGGGAATAAGATTGCAAAGGCGACCACTGGTGCTTTTCCACCCCATACCCATTTCCGTTGTGAACCGGATGAGCTGCCGTCTGCGGTTTGGTCTTTTGTCCAGCCGCTAGACAACGTGTATCTCCCGAACGGCGATCTCTGACGACGCAAGCTTGGCCAATGGCCAAGCTTTTTTTATATCCCCCGATGTTCCCGTTAAACCTCTGTCATTCCGTGGTCCGTGACGATGCAAAAAATACAGCCCATGGATACTAATTTGTCCCAGATTCTCGTATACATGTCATTTGGTATGTAGATGGTGACTGCGGCTGTTGCCGCCGGGATGCAGATTTAGTAAGCAAGTCCATTCAAAATTGAAAAACATGGGAGGTAGACACGCATGGCTGAGTTTAACGGATTGGAAATGAACTTGGGGAACTTGTCTCTCTTGTCCAATGCTAAAACCCGCTCGATTAGCGCAGAGAACTTCAACGGGGACAAGGGAAAAGGCGGCATGGCTGCGGAAGGCACCGGCGCGCATTGTGCACGCGATCTAGGTGTCGGATGGAAAGTTTCGCCCAGTGTGAGCATCAAGCCGGGTGAGGTGTTCACACTTGCCGACATCCAGGGGCCGGGGGCGGTGCAAAGCATGTGGATCACCGGTTATGTGGGCCGTGATTTTATACTTCGCATGTACTGGGACGGCAACGAAAATCCAGCGGTGGAATGTCCTTTGGCGGACTTCTTCGCCAGCGGTTGGATGCAATCCAGTGAACTCAGCCATTTTGGCGGGCCGCACGGTCAAATCAGCTCCCTGCCGGTCGCCGTGAATCCAAACAAGGGGCTCAACTGCTTCTGGGTCATGCCGTTTAGGAAGCACTGCCGCATTACACTGGAAAATCTGCATCCCGCGAAGGAACGGATTTGCTACTACCAGATCAACTACACCTTAACCGATGTGCCTCACAATGCGGCTTATTTCCACGCCCAATTCCGGAGGTCCAATCCGCTGCCGCATTTGCAGGACCATGTCATTGTGGATGGAGTGAAAGGCAGAGGTCATTATGTAGGCACGGCGCTGGTTGTCGGCTTGAACGGGGCAAACAACTGGTGGGGTGAGGGGGAAATCAAGTTTTTCATGGATGGGGATACCGATTATCCAACGATTTGCGGCACAGGGACCGAAGATTATTTCGGTGGTGCGTACGACTGGGATGTCGAAGGCAAATATACTACATACACCACACCGTTTCTTGGCATGCACCAAGTGATACAGCCGGACGGGCATTATATTTCCCAACAGCGCTTCGCCATGTATCGGTGGCATGTAATGGATCCGATCCGGTTCGAGCAGGATTTCAAGGTAACGATTCAGGATTTGGGCTGGCGAAGCGAAAAAGGCCCTGACCGGCGATACCTGGCGCGTCAGGATGACATCGCCAGCGTTGCGTATTGGTATCAGGTGGCGCCGGCCGCGCCTTTCCCGCCGCTGCCAGATCGAGATGGTTTGGAGATCATATAAAGAGGAGAGAGATCACCTGACAACGCTGGAACCGCCAGGTTTGAGACAATAGCAGCTCTGCTTGGGGCATGATTAGCTGTGGGAGAAGGGAATGGACATGGGCATCCCACCATTCCGTCTCCTCGCAACACCACTCCCTCGCTCCCTCTGCCGTAACGGCGGAAGGGAGGCGAAGGGGTAACGTCGCAACAGGCAATCAGTTCTGTCAGACCAGTCTGACAAATATAATAAAAGCAGATGGACGCGTCCGGCAGCATGACTCTGGGTTGGGTGGAGGCGGCGAAGCAAGTGTCGCAGCCAGTTTTCGGGAGTTTTTGTAAGCGCTTCCTATCGCGGGCATGGAAGGGGGCTACAAGCGCTGAGCATAACATGAAGCTGCATATCAAAATCTCTGCGAATAGATGATGCACCTGACTGGCTGGCGGTAGCGCACTGTTCCACACCGCTGTTGAAGCATCTGGCCAAACATGCCATTGGCACAACGCTAACCACACAATTGAGGAGGTATTGGCGATGGAAACGCAAAAACAGGCTCAAATCGACAATACAGGGTCCCTTCTGCAAAAAATGATTACCGCGATGCGACTTTATGGCCCAGGCATCGTGCTGGTGCTGACGATGATGGGCGCTGGTGATCTCATCACCTCGTCAGTGTCCGGGGCCAACTACGGCTACAGCCTAATGTGGCTGCTTGCCGGGTCTTTGCTGATACGCTACGTAATCGTAAACGTCATGGCCCGATTCCAGCTTTTCAACACCAGCGGCATGACGATTTTACAAGGATATGCCAAAATACACAAGGTATTTCCTTACTTTTTCGCGGTTGCGGCGTTTGTTTGCGGGCATCTCATTGTCGCAGTGATGATCAAGGGATCCGGTGAAACGTTAAGTGTAATGTTTAACTTTGGGTCTCCTTTCCTTTGGTCTGTTGTTGTACTGCTGGTCAGCTTTTTCATTCTCGGGCGTGATGTATACAACAAGCTTGAGATCGTGATGAAAGTGCTGCTCGCCGTACTGACATTGTCATTCCTCGGATTGGCGGTCTATTCCGTTCCCGATGTCGGGGCAATGCTGATCGGCACCATTGGTTTCGGCATGCCGGAGAACACAGGGGCGTACGGTACATTGTTGGTCGGCATCTCACTGGTTGGAGCGGTGGCCGGTTCTATGACGAATCTGATCTACCCTTATTTCTTGCAGGATAAAGGATGGGTGACTCCATCCCATAAAAGGATTCAACGGAATGACTTGCTTTTCAGTTTTTCCGTAGCTATTGTTATTAACCTTTCGGTTTGGGTGGTCGGTGCGGAAATACTGCGGCCCAACGGCATTCAGGTGGAGACGATCGACGATATATCCAAGGCATTATCTATTCATCTTGGCGCATTCGGTGCGTGGGTGTTCTATCTAGGGGTGTTCGGCATCCTGTACAGCACCGTCATCGGTACCGCTAACGGCTACGCAAAAGTCATCACAGACTGCATTTACAAAATAAAGGATCTGAGCTTCGATAAGAATCATAAGATAGAAGATGATAAAATTTTCAAGTGGTTCAGCTTACTGCTGTTGGTTACCCCGATCATTTGGTCGATACCGGGAGCGACCGGCTTCGTCGCGCTGACAATTTTCGTGAACGCGTTGAACGTGGTGGGTTTACCCGCGATTGCGATCGGGTTGTTAATCATTTCGAATAAAAGGAGTTACTTGGGCAGCTACACAAACAACTGGTTTGAGAATGCAGTTCTGGCGCTGACGACCATCTTAACCATTTGGTCCGCTTACGAGCTTCTGATTGGATTTTTTAGTTAAGACTGCCTGCATAGCGCAAGCAAAGAGAAGGCATACGACCGCGGAGAGCGCACAGTGTGCCTTTTTCTCTCATCAGTGTGCGTTCTGGTTTATAAACACAAGCGTTGCATCTGGTAAGTGTTAGGGGGGAAGCATCTGCATGTTAAAAACGTAGTTTTGTCACCAGCCGTACTGGCGTTTCTCCTGGGGCAGAAGTATTTTATTCAAGGCATAGCGATGACGGGGTTAAAGGGATAACTAAGTGGGAGGGGAACAAAATCATGCCGAATGCACAGCAATGCAATGAGGAACTTGCCAGACACATTATCACGGAGATTCGCCTGAAAAGGTTACGCAACCGGTATCCGCGATTATATGGTAAAAACGCGAGGCTTCCGGAACACGCCTACGGGAGCGAGTTTATGATCTACGAAGTCACGACCAGCCAGGGAGCTGTCGGATGGGGGATGCATCGCCACCGCATGCCGGGCGGGGTGCATATTATAAAAGGTACCACTTTCCCGGCCACGGATCATTTGATCGGGAAAGCGTTGGCTGAGCTGTTTGACCCTGCGGTTGGGGTTATCGCTGACGAGGCAATAGCGCTGGATTTCGCACTGCACGATCTGGCAGGGAGAGTGCTCGGCGTTCCAGTGTATGAAATGATGGGCAGTGGCGGACAGTTATCCGTTCCATGCTACGATGGTGCCATTTATATGAATGATATCAGTCCTGGCCAGGTGGATCGGGGCGTGGGCATTATCCTGGATGACTGCCAACAAGATTACGATATGGGTTATCGAGCGTTCAAGGTGAAAATAGGTCGCGGCAACATGTGGATGCCGCTGGAGGAGGGGATACGGCGGGATATTGAGGTGACCACCGCAATCCGCAAGCATTTCCCGGATTGTGATATCTTGGTGGACGCCAACGACGGTTACTCCGTTGACGATTTTCTACGGTACTTCAACGCGGTGGCGGACTGCGGTTTGTATTGGATCGAGGAGCCTTTTAGAGAGAACCGCGAGGATTTGCTGCGATTGAAGGAACAGATAACAAAAAGAAGTCCTAGCACCAAAATTGCCGATGGAGAAGCCAGACCTGATGTGCAGCAGCTGTTTGCACTGGCCGGGGAACGACTGGTTGATGTGCTGCTGATGGATATCGATTATTACGGATTCACCGAATGGCGCCGGCTCATGCCGCGGGTGATCGATTCCGGTGTACAAATTTCTCCGCACAATTGGGGATTGAAGCTGAAAACCCATTACACGGCTCAGTTCGCCGCGGGTACAGCGGGTGTGCTGACCATCGAAGGCGTACCGGACGAAACTGAAGGTGTCGATTTCAGCGGTTACCGCCTGCAGGACGGACTGCTGCATATTCCATCAGCGCCCGGATTTGGGATGGACCTCCACTGGGCTTTGGAGCTCAAGCCGTTGGATTAAGGAGCGCCGTGGTATCGGGGACAAGCCTTCACCGTTCCGCGGCGAAGGTTCTTTCTATTGTATGCCGACAATTACCTGCTTTGATGCACCAATCTGTGACCGGCTTCACTTTACAATTTGTAGTCGGAGATCTCTCCCAGCTCCCATAGGCCCAGCTTGCCTTTTGCGGGTATGAACTGCTCCAACATCTCGACATCCCGTACCCTCCAAGCAAAGCGGCCGACGCCAAAGTTGCCCAACATAAATTCATTACCGCTCACGACACTCCCGTCGTCCAATGTGGCTGACGTGCCGTGGTTGTCGATCACCTTATTGCAATCGACAAGCCGACAGGTGGCGATGACGAATCCGGTGGGCAAATTTTGCGCGGTGTAGCCATGCTTCGCCAGCAGAGAACGGACCGGTTCGTATTTACACACGGCTTTGTCCATAGTTTGGCTGGAGTGGATACCCAGTTGGCCCCTATACTTCGTGCGCCACGACCTGGTTTCGTATTGCTTTTCACCCAGAGCGACCAGTGTTGCCCAGGGCTGTCTGATCGATATCGCTTTCATTGCACAGTGCCTCCCCCTATCAAAAGTAGTGCCTGCTAACCGGCAGTCGCATACATCACCAGCATCCATAATATGTCACACAATCACCAAGATAACTCTGCAATCGTCCGGCGCATCTCGCCGAACGCTTCCTCGAACTGTCTATGCCGATGTCCGTTGGCACCCGACGGATGCGGGAATCCCCACAGGCATCGGCGCTCTTGGATCACTCCTGCCGCTGCCAGCAGGCGCAGTATATCCTGCACCGCCCTGCCCAGTGGGATGAGCAGCGGGTGCTTGATCTGCGTGAGTTCATCAGTCATCTCCGCCACCGCCCAATTCTTCAAAAAAGGGACGGCCTGCAGCGCCGGACTATGGCCGTTGTAGTTCCTGCCCGACACGAAAACGGGGTATCCCAGAATGGCTGTTGAATACAAAAGATGATCGGCATCGTCGAACAATTCTGCACAATCGCAGATACCGAGCCGGGCATGCAAGCCGAGCTTGTTAAGCATGGTCACAATGTTGGCCCTTGTCGGTCCGACGAACTGTGAGGCCATTTTTACCCGCTTACCGATCTCGTCTAAAGCAAGTCCCTCTTCCAGCCCGGCTCTCGCTGTGCGATATGCGAGCTCCATCTCATGCCAGCCCGGTGTAATTCCGATCAGCACGACCTTCGCGTCCGAATTCACATACTCATTATGGGGAGCGTAATACATCTCGATCGTGCCTTCGCGGCGCAGGAGAAATTGCTCGGTGAGTAATTGTTCCTTGGTATACGGCTGTCCGACGGGTAGTTCCATGATCGCCGGCGCGTATTGCAGGAAGAGGTTTGTGGCGCGCATAAGTGATCCTTCCTTGCATCGTATATGGAACTATAATAGGCAAAAATCAACGTTGAAATACACATGCTCGAAGCGCGATTGTGGCACCGGCAACAACGCATCCCGAATACACGGGTGATCGCGGTTGTATTGCCGGAAAGGGAACTGGGGGAACCGATAAGAGGCGACAGTTTTTTTCCTTTTTTGGTTTTTTTTCGCGAATGAACGTAGATATCGTGTATAATTTGTGTAACAACTCCAGGGGGATACATGGATGCTTTTCGAGCTAATCATCTACATCAGCCTGCTTCTATCATTGCTATTTCTCATCTCACGATATGTTCTCAACCGCAAGCAGCCATTAAATCGTCAGTCTCCTACGTCGATCAAACTATTGATGGGTTTTTTTTACGGGTTAATCGGCGTTTGCTTGATGTATGTGCATGAAGCGGTAAAGGGTGATACGGCGGATCTGCGCCAAATTGTCATTCTGCTCGCCCTGTTTTACGGTGGATGGATTCCAACGGTGATCGCCAGTTTGCTGCTAATTGTATACCGCGTGATTTTAAGTGATGGGAATACCTTACTTTCGGTATCTATTTTCATCATGAGTCTAATGAGTACGGTCGCAATCGCAAGCATCGTTATGAGATCGCAAATGCCACGACCCCGGCAGTGGAACCTGATCGCCGCGGCGGCAGCGGTTGAAATTTATATATTTTTGTGGCTGCGGGGCGATTATTCGAGCTTTTTTGACACGGATCTGCTGCATTTCGCCGGCGCATTCATACTCGGCTGTGTGTTGTCCTATCATTTTATTGAATCATTGTGGAATTCCTACGAGGTGGTGGAAGAACTGCGCCAGTCCAAAGAATATCTGCAGCAGAGCGAAGCCAATTATCGTCTGATCGCAGAGCATTCGTCCGATTTGATCGGAGTGTTTGATGTCAACGGGAATGCATTATATCTTTCCCCGTCCTTTCTCCCGCTGATTGGTTTGCGTACCGAGGAATACATAGGGAGAACCCTGGTGGATTTGATACATCCTGACGACCGTGATCAAGTGATTCAGTGCCGTACGCAATCGCTGCAGGCGAACAAGCCCGGCCGGATCGAGTACCGTTATCGTCACGCCGACGGTCACTGGGTATGGATTGAATCACATTACATGCCTGTTGCCGGAGACTCAGGCCGCGCAGAGAAGGTTATTCTCATCAGCCGTGATGTTACGGAAAGAAAGCAGGCGGAGGAGATCATCCGGGACGCGGAGAAGCTATCGGTCGTCGGCGAACTGGCCGCCGGGATCGCTCATGAAATCCGGAATCCGTTGACGACGCTGAAGGGCTTTGTTCAGCTCATGCGCAAAGGCACGTCCGACAGCTACTATTTGGAAGTCATGCATGAGGAACTGAATCGGATCGAATCCATCACCAGCGAGCTATTATATTTAGCGAAGCCGCAAGTGCTAGACATAAAACAAACGAACGTGAATGCTATGCTGGAGCAAGTGATCACCCTGCTGCAGCCTGAATGCTTACTGCACAGCATCGTGTTAACCAGGGCATGGGCAAACAGCCTCCCGCCGTTGTCGTGCGTGGAAAACCGTCTCAAGCAAGTTTTTATCAATCTGCTGAAGAATGCGATAGAGGCGATGCCTGGTGGCGGAGAGATTGTGATAGCAACCAAGCATGGAGAAGAGGGTGCAATGATAGTCTCAATCCGAGACGAGGGTCCGGGCATCCCGAAAGAGCGCATCGAAAAGCTGGGCCAACCCTTCTACAGCTTGAAAGAGAAGGGCACCGGACTGGGGCTCACGATATGCAAGCAGATTGTCCAAGAGCACAACGGCAGTATGATATTCAACAGTGAGTTAGGTGTCGGAACGACCGTGGAGGTGCGGCTGCCTGTTGTACATTCCGCGGCGATTCTCAGTTCCTGAGCTTACGCAGCGCATCCAAAGTTTACACTGCCTTTACGTGCACAATACACCGGCTTAATGCAGCTTTGTTACGATCGACTGCGGGAATATTGTCAGGCTCATCGCCGATAAATGGCGTGTGAACAATTTGTAGAAGGGTGATGCTTACATGAACAACCGGATCAAACTCTCCTCGCTAAACAAGATTTTATCTGCGGCAGTTGTTATCAGCCTGCTGTCCGCGCCTGTGCTGTCGAACCCGGTTTCAGCAAAAGGGAAGTTCGGCTCTTCCGAAGTAAAGCTTCGTATTATGGAAACCACCGACATCCATTCAAATCTTTTGAACTATGACTACTATAAGAACCAGCCCGCTGAAAAGCTCGGATTATCCAAGACCGCCTCACTCGTCAAGCAGGCGCGCAGCGAGGCCGCCAACAGTGTGCTGGTCGACAACGGCGATTTAATCCAAGGCACCCCTCTCGGCACATACAAAGCGAAGATCGATCCGCTGCAGGAAGGGGAAGTGCATCCTGCGATTCAGGCGATGAATCTCATGGGATATGACATGGCCACTCTGGGCAACCACGAATTCAACTATGGTTTGGATTTTCTGGATGAAGTGTATGATGATGCGAAATTCCCATTTATCAATGCGAACGTATATGTAGATGATCAAGACAAAAATCCTTGGAACGACCGCACCAAGTATACCCCATACAAGATCGTGAACAAAAAAGTGGTAGACGAAAACGGCCGTACGCAACACATCAAAGTTGGGTTCATTGGCTTTGTGCCGCCACAGATTAATGAGTGGGACAAGGCGCATTTGGACGGCAAAGTCATTACCAAAAACATCGTGTCCACAGCAAAACGATTCATTCCCGAAATGAAGCTGAAAGGTGCGGATATCATCATCGCGATGGCCCACTCCGGCTTCAGCGCCAGCGATGAGAGCACGGAAGACACAGTGTATCAACTGAGCAAGGTGTGGGGTATTGACGCGATCACCTTCTCACATACCCACAAAGTATTTCCCGCCAAGAGTGAGGGGGCCCTCGATGGATTATTTTTAGGCCCCGACAAGAAGCCCTTGCCTGGCGTAGACAATGCAAAAGGCACGATCAACGGGGTGGCGGCAGTACAGGCAGGATATGGCGGCGGCTCGTTAGGCCTGATTGATTTGACTCTTGAAAAAAGTCTATGGAACTGGCGCGTTACCGACTCGCAATCCTCGACACGCGAGACATGGACGACCCATCCGCTGGACGCTAAAAAAAACATCAGCACAGTCGAGCCTGATCCAGCGATCGTTGAGGCCGTAAAAGCCGAACATGATGGAACCGTCGCCTACGTCAACACGCCCATTGGCACAACAACTGATGATATTCACAGTTATTTTGCGTTGGTGCAGGATGACCCGGCCATTCAAGTGGTGACTAACGCACAGAAATGGTATGTAGAACAATATTTAGCAGCCAATAAGCCGGAATACAAAGATCTGCCGATCCTCTCTGTCGGCGCCCCTTTCAAGGCAGGACGGAACGGGGTGGATGAATACACGGAAATCAAAAAAGGTGACTTGACGATTCGCAGCGCGGGGGATTTATATCTCTACGACAATACGTTAAAAGCGGTGAAGGTGAAAGGCTCCGTTGTGAAAGAATGGCTGGAGATGTCCGCGGGCAAGTTTAATCAGATCGATGTGAACCAGAGCCAGGAACAGCCATTATTGAATCCGGATTTTCAGGTGTATAACTTCGATGTCATTGACGGAGTGAAATACCAAATCGACGTAACCAAACCCGCAAAATACGATCCGGCGGGCAAGTTGGTCAACGCGGAAAGCAGCCGGATATTGAACTTGACCTATCAGGATCAGCCAGTCGATCCAAATCAAGACTTTATAGTGGTGACGAATAATTACCGTGCCGGCGGAGGCGGTAATTTCCCCGGCGTCAAAGGCAGCGAACTGGTAGTTGATTCGGCAGACGAAAACCGCCAAATTCTGATGGATTACATCTCTGAAGTAAAGGAAGTGGTGCCCACTGCTGACCGCAACTGGTCTGTCGCTCCGATCGAACAGAACGTAAATGTTACGTTTACCACATCGCCTAAAGCAGCGGCGTACATTGCTGAAGGCAGCAGGATCACGTATACGGAGAAGATGGATGACAAGGGATTCGCTATTTTCAAGTTGAATATGGGCGGGACGGCAGGGGGACCGCAGCCTCAACCAGAGCCGCAACCGGAGCCCCAGCCAGATCCGAATGTAAAAGTGCAGTTGTTGGGCTTAAACGATCTGCACGGACAGCTGGATACGGACACGAAGTTAGGCGCCGACTTGGCGGGGAGCATGGAGTATACGGCCGCTGCGATGAAACAGCGTGAAGCGGAAAATCCGAACACCTTGCTGGTGCACGCCGGCGACATGATCGGTGGCAGCCCCTTGATCTCCGCTTTGTTCCAAGACGAACCGACTGTGGAGGTCATGGAGGCGATGGGCTTCGATGTAGGTACGCTCGGCAATCATGAGTTCGATGAAGGTATTGCTGAACTCAAGCGGATGCTGCACGGCGGACAGCACCCTAAGGGCACGCAAGGCTATGACGGTATGAATTTCCCCGTGGTTGCTGCTAACGCTTATGACACTGCGACAGGCGAGCTGATCACTGAACCCTACGCAGTGAAAGATGCGGGCGGCAAGAAGATCGGATTTATCGGGGTGGTCACTCAAGAGACGCCGAACATGATCGTGAGAAAAGGAAATGAAACGCTGCAAATCAGGGATGAAGTAGAGGCAATCAACAGATACGCCTCAGAACTGAAAAGCCAGGGAGTCGAGGCGATTGTTGTTCTCGCCCATAATCCGGCTACACAATCGGGGAAGACCGAGTCGAACGATGCTGCCGATATCGCGCAGCGAGTGGATGACGAGGTCGACGTGATTTTTGCAGCCCATAACCATGTCAAAGTGGATAAAGAAGTTGACAACAAGCTGATTGTGCAAGCCTACTCATACGGTTCCGCGTTCTCAGATGTGGATCTGGAACTCGATCCGGTTACAGGCGAAATCGTGAAGAAGGATGCGGAAATCGTAACTGTGTATCAAAAAAATCATACTCCCGATCCAGCCGTAGCTGCGGTCATGAAAAAGTATCAGGATCTGGTGGCACCTATCAAGGCGGAGGTCGTAGGTGCATCCACCTCACCGCTCAAGAAGGGCTATCCGTCCATAGCAGGGGAGTTCGGTGACGTCGCGCTTGGCAATTTGATCGCTGATGGCATGAAAGCCGCTATGGGTGCTGACTTCGCGCTCATGAACGGCGGCGGCGTTCGTGCGGATCTGCCCGCCGGCAGCATCACATACGGAGACTTATTCGCTGTACAGCCGTTTGGCAATGTGCTGAACAAAGTGAAGCTGAGCGGTGCCGATCTGGAGACGGTGCTGAACAACCAGATCACCGGAGGGCTGGATTTCCATGTGGCGGGCTTCAAATACACTTACACGTATGACGATGCCACAAAAGCAGGCAAAGTGGTTGACATCTTTTTGCCGGATGGAAGCAGGATCGATAAGGAACAGGAGTATACAGTCGTAGTCAATAATTATATGACGGGCAACCAAAAGTACGCCATAGGTGAACTGGGCACCGACATCGAGGTCGGTTCCGAAGATTTGACGGCAACTGTGGATTACGTGAGATCACTTCCTAAGCCTTTTGAATATCAGCCGGAAGGCCGAATTCAGAAGGTAGCGGCGCCGGTGGCAGCGCCGGTTCCTGCGCCGGCTGCTGCGCCGGCTGCAGCATAGCAACGTGCTTCGACGCCTGAACCAAAAAATCCCCTGCACGCCGAGAACTAATTGTTGTCTGCGTGCAGGGGATTTGCTTTTCACTGCTACCCGCTCACTCTCAGAAAATCTGCGACGAAAGATACTCCGGCGGGATTGATAGGACCGCTGGTGACATAGTTCAGAGCTTCCACTGTGATGACGATTGAACTCCCCGCTTGGACCGGATTGAACACCTTGGTATACTGCCGCAGCCGCTGCCAGTTATATGGCGGCGCAGCATCTGTGGTGAGGCTGCTGCCTGGCACCATGCTGCCGTCATTTAATCCGCCGGGAGGTGTGATAGATTGAATAAGCGTTCCGGCGGCGTCATATTCTTCGATATATAGTCTGTGGGCGTTGTCGGCGAAGACTGTCGCGGCCACTACGTGACTGTCAATACTAGGAGCCGCAAATGCCTGGGCAAAATAGCTCAGCTCTCCCGGATCCAAACTCAAATCCGCCCATACAATCTGAGGAGAGCCAAAGAGCGTGGCATTGTTGGGTGCTTCATAATCATGGATTTCCGGCCATACCGCATTAACGTTACCAATGTCCTGAGCAAGCGTCCCCGTGCCGGACATTGCCGCGAGAACCGCAGCTGTCTTTGAGGCTGCTGCAAAGGTAGTTGTTGATGTACTGGCCTGCCTTGGCACGGACGGTACAATCACCGGTTCCGGTGGCGGCGGGGGAACCGGATCGCTGCTAAGGAATGGGACAAATTCAACCACACCGTCCGGGTCCACAACCTCATCCCCTGTCCCGATCGGACCCGGTCCAGAGGGACTGCCCCACCAGTTGTTGGTGGCGTCCAATCTGCGTGGCGTGGGGTTGTACGCACCCGCATCAACTAACAGTCCTGCGCCTGCGTTTCCCGCAATACTGTTATTTTTAGCCCGAATGGCAGCGTTAGGCACCGGAGTGGTCGTAAATACGGTATTCACAGAGATCCCGTTGCCGGTGCTATTTGTAATTCTGTTGCCTTCAATCTCCGTTAGCGTTGTACCTCCGGCAATGAAGATCGCCGTGCCCTGCGTGTTATTCATCATGTTCTCCGTGATTTTCATATTGGTTGTGAAAGTCAGCGCGATTGAGTTATCGTTCACCATTTGGTTGTTTGCGATGACGATATTCCGTTGGGGTGGCGGCGGTGGCGCCGCTGGCGGTGCGTTGGAGCCTGCGGCAAAATTAATAGACGCGGCCGGCGTGTGTACTTCGAATCTGTTACTTTCAATGTAAAGATTTTGGGTGCCCATATCCGTGTAAATGCCATTTCCTCCAGCGCCGCCTCCGGCTTGATTGTTCGCCTGAAGGAGATTAAATTTCACCTGCGAAAATGTTGTGTCCGGTGTGCTGGTATTTGAGTTCAAGTATATACCGCCGGCGTTATTTTGGATGATGTTATTGAATATCCAGTATCCCGAGAATAGCGGTGAGGTGTTAATTCCAACCCCGACGGGGTTGTTTCGGATGGTAAACCCATCGACAACAACATTTTCCCGATTCACTTGAATGCTGCCGGAACCACTCATAATCTCAATGATCGACTCCGTGCCCGGTACTGCCGAACGCAACCGGGCGTCAACCCCCGCTTGTGCGCCGAGCAATTGTACGAGTTTAGTGATGACGATGGGGCCGCCTTCTGTCGCATTGTTATATACCCCGGGTCCGACACGAATGGTATCATAATCGACGACGGCAGGATCAGCCAAAGCCGAATTGATTGTAGGAAAATCAGTCGGCACAAACCAGGTAGTAGCCAAGTAAGCCCACCTCCGTCTAAGCTTCTGGTAACTATGAAGAAACTAGAAACCTTGCATGATTACCATATTCATCGGAAGAGGTCGCTGACCGGGTTGATGCAGTGCTTAATGTTAACCAGATTTTGAGACCAATACACAGATGCCATGGCTCTTCATCTCCATGTTAGCTAGTTCACCACGTGCACATTCGCCTGCATCGCCCCAAGTTCAAGTGGACCTCACGCAACGCGTGTTACTCCTTGGCGTTTTCGATCTCCTCAAGCAGCTCTTTGAAATCTCCCCGGTACTGGTCGATCACAGGTTTCACTGCCTCTTGCCATGGCTTTAGGTCGGATACCTCTGTGATCGTAGTGCCTGCAGCCCGCACCTTGGCTTCGGCCTCTTTTTCATACTGCTCCCACGCCTCACGCTGTTTGCTGACTGAGTCGAGAGCAGCCTGTTTAATAATTTTCCGGTCTTCGTCCGATAGCTTGCTCCAAACCGCTTCACTCACCAGCAAAATTTCCGGCAGACGTTGATGTTTATCTAAAATAACGTGTTTCGCCACTTCGAAGTGGTTCATCGCGACCATTGATTTTCCGCGGCATCGATGACACCCGTTTGGATAGCACTGAAGGTTTCACCATTCGGCATCGGTGTGGCGCTCGCACCCAGGGCACCCACTAGATCGACATTGATTTTGTTTTGGATGACGCGGATTTTCTGGCCTTTGAGATCGTCGATGCTGTTGAGCGGCTTTCTGGAATAGAAGCTGCGCGCACCGGCGGTATAATAGCTGAGCCCCCGCATTTTGGCAGAGCTTAAGTCATCCAACAGCTTCTTTCCGGCGCTGCCTTCGAGAAATTTCCACATGTGCGCGTCGCTTTCGAAAATGTACGGCAAACTGAACACGCCAAACGCCTTGTTAAACTCCGCCACAGGACCTGTGCTGACTCGCGTGAATTCGATTGCGCCGAGCTGGACTTGCTCCAGCACTGCTTTTTCCTCTCCCAGCTGCGCGGACGGATAGACATCGATCTTGATCCGGCCTTGCGTGCGTTCTCCCACCAGCTCGGCGAACTCTTTATCGCCGATCGTTGTCGGATAATCCGGGGGCTGCGTCTCTGCTAACCGGAACGTGTACTTCTTGGCCTCCGCTGCCGTGCCTCCGGCTGTTGGAGCAGCTTTATCACCCGTGCTGCAACTGGCTAGGGCGGACGCGGCAGCGATGGCACCGATGAGCAAACAGATGAATTTACCGCTTTTGGTCATGTTGATTCTCCTTCGTTCTCAGGATAGTTGGCATGCAGCAGGCACAACAGCCCAATAATAGCCGGCATGCCGCCGATTCCGAGTCTATGCACTTTGGACAGGTGATATGATAAAATTAGTATGATTAAAATTCACATAACACAGGAGATCTGGTGTATGAAACTACTACCTTTGCAAAAGAGAGGTCTCGCCGCCAGCCGGCTCGTGCTGGGATGCATGTCTTTGGGCGGGGGCTGGAACCGAGATCCCATTACCAAAGAAGATTTGCTGCAGGCGGAGCAGGCGGTGGACGCCGCGTTGTCCATCGGCGTATCCATGTTCGACCATGCTGATATATACAAGATGGGAAAAGCGGAGGAAGCATTTGCGCATGTCATGAAGGGCAAGCCCGGGCTGCGGGAGCAAATTGTGCTCCAATCGAAATGCGGTATCCGGTTCAGCGAGGGCGCGATCCCTGGGCGGTACGATTTCTCACGGCAGCATATTGCTCAGGCGGTGGATGGCATATTGCAGCGTCTCAGCACAGAATATTTGGATGTGCTTTTGCTGCATCGGCCGGATCCGCTGATCGAGCCCGAAGAGGTGGCTGAAGCCTTCGCGAGGCTCAAAGCCGAGGGTAAGGTGCGTTACTTCGGGGTGTCCAACATGAGCGCCGCCCAAATGCGTTTTCTGCAGCAGGCGCTGCCCGAGCAGCTTGCCGTCAACCAGCTGGAGATGAGTTTGGGCCATCTGGATTGGCTCGATCACGGCGTGCATGTCAACCAACGGGCAGGCACCGGCGTAAATTTCCCCGAGGGACTGATCGAGCACTGCCGGATGCAGCAGATCCAACTGCAGGCCTGGGCCCCCCTCGCACAGGGCAGGTTCACCGGCAAGCCCGTGGATCACGAGCCGGACAATATTAGGCGAACCGCCGAATTGGTCCGGCAAATGGCGGCCGAGAAGGGGACGACGCCGGAAGGCATCGTACTTGGCTGGCTGATGAAGCATCCGGCCATGATTCAGCCCGTCATCGGGACTGCGAACACCGAGCGCATCATCGCCTGCCAACATGCAGAGGCCCAGTCGGAGCTGATGACCCGCGAAGAATGGTACTCTCTGTACGTCAGCGCTAGAGGAGAGAATCTACCATAACCGGCATGTTTGACTGGAAAAAGAGTGGTGTTTGCTCAAACGATGCTTGGACTCGAGCCGGATGCACTCGCCAAGCAGATCCGGATTGATCCGTTTTGCCGGAGCAGATGGACGAGCTGCTAGCCGAGCGGATCCGAATTGGAGCGGGCCATCTGTCACTGAAAGTTACCCGTTCAAAATCTTCGTTCGATTGCTTCGACGTGCTGGTTCTCGAGAATACGACGGGCTTTGAAATCATGAACAAAGCAGACCGCAGCTAATACATAAACCATCTCAAGTTGCGCCGGCAGGAAGTGAAACTTTTTGCTGCGGGCAGCTTTTTTTCTGCAGACCATTACAGGGATCCACGCTGGGGACAAATTCCAGTGCGGCATTATTGTGCGGCTGTACTACATCTGGCTGTTGTAATAATTAGGCGGAACGTATATGGTTGAATTAGACGAACTAGTATTGGAGGCACCGGGAATTGAAACGTTTTGTGTGGGCTTCATATGGGATGTACAGTCTTGGCGGGATGGCGGGTGTGCTGTTCGGTGCCATCATGCCCCAGCTGCTGCAGCATTACGCGGTGAGCTATACGACAGGCGGCTTTATAGTGTTTTTGCAAGCGGTAGGGTTTATGTCCGGGGTGCCGTTGGTGTCATTTCTGATGGGGCGCAGCCATTACAGGCACATTCTAATTGCGTCCGCTGCGGTCGTGGCGATCGCACAGTTGGGTATGCTGACGCTGCCCCCTATCGAACTAGTGTACGTGCTGGCCATATTAAACGGTATCGGCATATCGGCGGTGGAAACAGCGGTCGCCTCCTATATCATGGAGGCTTTCATAGGGCAAAGAGCGGTGTTTATGAGCCGATTGGAAGTAGCATACGGTTTGGGGGCGTTGGGCATGCCGTTACTGGCGAGCGCTGTTATCGTATGGGATGCGTGGCGCATTGCATTTCTTATCATTGGCGGCTTCGCACTGCTGCTGGTCTGGCTCTGGAACACAGTCACATATGCCTTAGAGGACGCACAGGGAGGTGTGCAGCTGGACGCCCGCACTGCGGCCCCGCCCAACTTCAGCACACGCCGGTCAAAGTACGCCGTCCTTTCTTTTTTCCTGTTTATGATCTTTGTGTATGTAGGCGTAGAGGGCAGCTTGAACAGCTTTCTCTCTTCCATCTTCGTCACCTATTTGGACGCTCTTCCGTATTACGCATCACTCAGCGTGTCGGTATTTTGGCTCGCTATGGTACTTGGCAGATTGGCCATCGGCTGGGTCGCGCAGCACCTGAATTATGAGCGATACTTGTTGTACAGTATCCTCGCCTCACTGCTCAGTCTGATTGGGCTGTCGCAAGTGCAGCACCAGTTTGCCGGCTTTGTTGTGATATTTTCCCTGGGCGTCGCCATGTCTGCCGTGTATTCCATCACCATGGTGTATGCGAATCACACGTTCCCCGGCATGGAGCGCACAGTCACGAGTCTCGTGACCGCCTTCGCCGGTATCGGCGGAGCTGTTTTCCCGGCCGTGGTCGGATACGCTATGGATCATCTGTCCCCTGCGTCCATCTTGTGGCTCTTTATCGGATTCGCGGGTCTGCTGCTAGGGGCGCTGCTTGCCATTTTCAAGGCTTTGCATGCACTGCGTAGGCGCGCCTTGAGTCCGGCTGTTGATGTGCAGAGCTAGACCATCTAACCCAAACCCACCTTTTGCGCAGTGCAGAAACTGGAAAAATGGTGTGTCCCTAGCAGATCAGGAGAACAGTAGGGCTCGCGCTGTGGATTGCCGTTGATAGTGGAAGTTTTGTATCGGGCTAAGACTGGAGTCTCAGTCCACTGTGGTATTCCCGGCTGAAAATGACGGATACATGTGGTAGGAGCATGGTGCTTCAGACGCAGTCGAACACCCACTGACAAGTGACCAGGCATCGCTAAAAAAATGTAAATAACAGGATAAAAGACGCTGTACCTTCATGGAAAATAAGTACTATACTTGGATGGAAATGTTGGCCAGCTTCATGGTATTTTTTGGCGGCCAACGCAGCTGTCTGGCCATGCCTATCATTTGAAAAAAGAGGTGTTTGAAAAAATGAAGTCTGGTTTGAAACGTAACATGATGGTGGCTATCACCGCATTATCGGTGACAGTGGCTGTCGGAGCCGTTGGCTACGCCGATTCAGCGCTGAAGCAGATCACCGCCTATCAAAACGCCGCGCTTAACATCACTGTCAATGGCAGCAAGGTGGACTTGTCCAGCGAAGAAGGTATGAAGAAGGTATGAAGAAGGTATGATGTACCCGCTCGTATATGAAGGGCACAGCTATGTGTCGGCACGGGCGCTTGCGGAAGCACTGGGAGCCACGGTGAAGTGGAACAACGATACGCAAACCGTGGAAGTGACAACGAGCGGCGCACCGGCCACTGCGGGCATGCCCGACAAGGATAATTCGACCGGCACTACGACCCCAGCCGCACCAGCTGCTGCAGGGAGTGGCTTCTTAGCGAAATTGGCCGCAGACTTCACGATGGAAACGGCACAAAACACAAACAAGCAGCAGGCTCTCGCCTTCATGACAATTTACGCCAACGCTCTTAAAACCGGTCAGACCGCCGAACTCGACGCGTTTCTCGATGCTTCCATGCTAACTCCTCCTGATGACCAATACTGGACCGGCGTAGAAGACACAAAGGAGAGTTTGCGTAAAAAAATCTCAGGAGACAGAGCGGCGAACAAACAGGAAATCTTGGACGATTACGCAGCAGCGGTAAGTAAAATGACGGTAAGTAACGTCGAGTCAGGCTCTACATATAAGTCAGACCTCACGGCAAACATGCAGTATTACGTCCGTCCGGAAGGCTTTGACGCGTTTTCCTCACTCTCCGTGTCCCTGCACTACAGCGTGCCTTATAAACATACGGAATACTATTTAGAAAACATTTTCGTGCAATAAACGGATCTAGCTATGTCGTGAGATATATCTATCGCCGTTACCTGCATGCCTGGTACACAAGGGCAGTAGGTATTTTTTTATTCAGTTTTTTGTATACAATGTGCAATACACCTATTCTTCTGCATAATAATATGTTACTATACATGTAATCGCTTCCATTATTTGATTTTCATATTTTCGAGTTTCATAGGGAGGTGAGAGTATGATAATCGCACCATAATGTCTGTGTATTCGTTGGCGGTACACAGGAGGAGGCAACTGTAGTTTTAACACAAAGCCCGGCAATGTAAGAATAATTAACACAATAGTGTGTTGAAAACCACTTAATTCAACCATTTGAAGGATTGTATTAATACTAATTGTATACCAAAAACCAAAAATACTGTTTCCCAACCAGAAAGTATGCTAAAATTATGAAAAAGTATATTTTTCAGAGAGGCGGGGATTGGAATTTGATCACATTATCACACCTTATGTATGCTTTTATTACATTATCCGTTATTGTCGTCATGTTGTTCAGGCGCGGGGTTGTCATACCGACTTTGGTCGGCACCTTTTTGGTAGGTTGGATGTACCAGGGGAACGTAATAAGCGGATTTAAGGCTGTGTATAATGCCAACCTCACGGCGGCCAAAGAGCTGTTCACGATCTTCTTGATCATCACCTTCATGGTGGCTTTACTGGCGTCTTTACGGGATATCGGCGCGGATCATCGGATGATTCGTCCTATCCAGAAGCTGATCGTCAACGGTCATGTCGCCTTCTTCGTGCTGGCCCTGGTTACATATGTGATTTCCCTGTTTTTTTGGCCGACTCCGGCGGTGCCTCTTATTGGAGCACTGCTGTTTCCCGCCGCTATACGGGTCGGGCTGCCCCCGATGGCTGCGGCAATGGCCGTTGCGCTCGCGGGTCAAGGGATGGCGTTGTCATCCGACTACGTGATGCAGATCGCCCCGATGCTGAGCGCCAAAGGCGCTGGCGTAGCCACAGAGCTGGTTGCTGACAAGGCGATGATGCTTTCGCTGATCACGGGAGGCGTCTCCATCACAGGCGCTTACCTTATGCACCGCAAAGCCATTCGTAAACCTTCCGAGCATACTGCACCTCAAGATATTACAACCGTCGCCGCGCCTCAACCCGCCACAGCCGAATTTGCGGAAGCGGCCGCTGCGGTCGAAACATTGCCGCCGTCGACTGTCCGGTGGTCGAAGATCTTTGCGCTGCTTGTCCCCTTGTCCATGCTGGGCGTGATGACAGTGATGGCGGTAAGCAAATTCGGCAGCTCTAGCATGGGCGGCTTCGAAGGAGGGGACGGCGCGGCATTTATCGGTGGGGTAGCGATCATTCTGCTTATTCTGTCCTGTACCGTGTTCGCCAAGATCAACGCCTTGGACAGGATCAGCGATCACTTGACGGAGGGATTTATTTTCGCCTTTAAAGCCATGGGACCGGTTATTCCAATCGCCGGATTTTTCTTCCTCGGCAACGCCGACTTTTCCAAAAGCGTGCTATCGCTCGGCGAGAATGCCGCTGCGCCGGCGTTTCTGTATGATCTGGTGATGTCGGTGCAGCACGCTATTCCAACCAATGGCTTGCTGACAGCTTTCGGTATCCTAATTATCGGCATTATCGCCGGCTTGGAAGGGTCTGGATTTTCCGGGCTTCCTTTAACGGGATCCCTCTCCGGAGCATTAGCTCCGACGGTAGGCGTGGATTCTTCCACACTAGCGGCTATCGGTCAGATGGGGTCGGTTTGGTCGGGCGGGGGAACATTGATTGCCTGGTCGTCTCTGGTTGCGGTAGCGGGGTTCGCCGGGGTATCGGTGATAGATTTGGCGCGTAAAAACTTCCTGCCTGTGATGCTGGGTCTATCGGTTTCAACTGTGGCAGCACTTATGATTTGGTAGGCGACGGTCCGCCGCAGGTCACCGCGTGGCGATCCTGTGCGCGTCGCACTGAGCGGAGTCCCATACCTTTGTTAGCGCGTGAGATTTGCAGAATGCAGGCAGGTACTCTATGACCGTTTTCCTGGGACAGGCTCTGGGCGTTTGCACCGCTAGTACACCGGCTGAACTACGGTGCAATTCGCAAGTCGCGCGGCACCCAACCTGCTAATCTCTTTCACCAGCGGTAGGCCGGAGCTTGGCCGTTGGCTAGCTTCCGGCAGATAAATGGTCACTTGCGGGTGCGTTCGGAAGCTGCCGGCTGACCAGTCTGGGCAGGATATCCTGACTTGCCTTAACAAGAATACGGCTGATCACGGCGGACATCTCTTGCACGAAGGTTAAGCTGGTCTGCTCAAGTACTTTATGGTTTAACGGACCGTAATTGTTAATAATGCCCTTGAGATGAATATGTCCGATGGGCGGCAGCTTCTTATTGAGGCTTACGCCTGGCTCAAGCGGCCCTTCCACAAGCTGCAGCGTGCCGATTTTGTAGAATTGCCCGAGGCAAGCATCCACGGCGACCACGTACGCTTGGCTGTGTTTTAAGGCGATATGGGCTAACACCTTCTGCATGTTCAAAGCGTGAGCAGGGCGCTCAAGTGTGCCGTAAATATGAATTCGCTGATGTCCGTCCAGCCGCTCCGTCAGTCTGCTGCCTACCAGCGGACCAAGGGAATCGCCGGAATACCGGTTGGTCCCTATGCAGACAAAGACGATGTCGGTGTACACCGGATGCTTCATGTAATGCTTTATAAGTAAATCCGAAATGTAAGGGACTGATTTTTTGTCCAGGTAATGTTTGTGATACATCATGAGTTCTTCACCTTCCTTCTCGCTGTGCATGCTGAGGAACGCCACTCCAGAAAGCGAATGTTTTCTCTTTTTATAATATCGGAAATGAGTTGCGGAAAGCAAAATAATATGTGTCAATTTTGTCGTCATAATGGTATACCGAATACCATATTCATCAATGGGAGAGGAGTGATATGGTGTCTAAAGCATTTTTGCTAACCGAGATGACCTGGCCGGAGGTGCAGCAGGCGCTGCACACTGTAAAAATCGCCATAATCCCGCTTGGAGCGCATGAACAGCATGGGCCGCACATGGTCGAAAGCTGTGATGCCGTACTCGCAGAGGAGATGGGCAAACGATTGACAGAGCGGCTGTATCCGCAAGCTATCCTAGCACCTACTATTAATATGGGGGTGTCCACGCACCATATCCGTTTTCCCGGTACCATTTCCCTGCAGCCCACTACCGTTATTGCCATACTGCGGGATATGATCACATCATTGCAGCAGCACGGCATACAACAATTTCTCATTCTCAACTCCCATGGAGGCAATCAGGCGACGCTGGGGGTAGCGGTAGATATGTTGACCAGCGAATTGAACGTCCGCATTTATTACGCGAAAACGACGGCATCGGCCAAGGATGTGATGGACCGGAGAATCGAGTCCAAAATGTATGGGCACAGCTGCGACCGTGAGGTGTCCGAGGCACTGTATCTGGCACCGCAGTTGGTGCGGACGGAGAAGCTGGAAAAGGCAGATTATCAGGAAGGGCGATGGCAGCATCTGCGTCCGGGCAACCCGCTGCAGGGCTTCTATTATTATGATGAGATGACACGCAACGGCTGCATCGGCGATGCCACCAAAGCGAGCGCGGATATCGGCAGGGAAATCGTGGAGACCGCGTTAGACCGGCTGGCGACGTCTATTAAAGAAGTGATGTAACCTTGATAATGTGTATTTGTGTATGTCAGTGGCGCTGCCGTTTATTTTGAAAAAAATGGGTTGACAGATGGGCCCAGCTGGACAATAATAGGGACATAAGGTGTTTGGTATACAATATACCAAACACTACAGTCAACTGAACGGTCCTGGCGTAGCCCGGATCGGCGTAAAGTCAGCGCACTTATTCTACATTTTGAGAGGAGTGTTTTAAAGATGGCAGAAACGATGACAAAACCACGTTTGATGAACAAAGAGGAGTTCCGTCACGCATTAGAGCAGGCTATTGAAGGCAATGCCGTAGCAAAAGCCCCCTTCACAACCATGTGGGCGAACGGTGAGCTGAAGAAAGAGCATTTTGCCCGTTGGGCGGAGCAGCACTACGCTTATGTGGGACCGTTCGCAGAATACCTCGGTTACATTTATGCCAACTGTCCGCACGAGGACGCCAGAGATTTCTTGCTGCAAAATATGTGGGAAGAAGAGCTAGGCGGCGACCGCCACACGGATCTGCTGATTCGTTTCGGTGAAGCCTGCGGCACTACTCGCGAGCGCATCGAATCGATGTCAGCCCTACTGCCGGAAACAATCGGGCTGCAATCTTGGTGTTACCGGATGGCGTTTAGAGAAAACTTCCTGTTTGCCACCGCGGCGCTCGTTGTCGGCCTGGAATCTCAGGTGCCTGCCATCTATCGCAGACAGACCCCGACCTTGCGTGAGGTTTACGGGTTTACGGATGAAGAGGTGGAATTTTTCGATCTTCACATCGTGTCAGATGAGATTCATGGCGAGCGAGGCTACCAAATCGTACTGGAATATGCGAAAACACCGGAAGACCAGCAGCGCTGCATCGAAATCGTCGAAGAAGCGACAAAAATGCGCAGAATGTACATCGCGGCCCTCTCCCGCGAGCTCGGATTACAGCCACAATCAGCGTAATAGAGCCCTATCTAACCATGGAAAGGGGATACACATGACGATCGAAACGGCGGTACACACATACAACAATTTAATCGATGGGCAGTGGGTGGCGTCGGCAAGCGGTGAAACATTTCACAGCACAAACCCTGCTAACAACGACATTGTGGCCAGGTTTCAGTCTTCTGTCAGCGTGGACGTCATCCGGGCGATCGAGGCTGCGGAACGGGCTTTTCAAACCTGGCAACACGTGTCTCCCAGTAAACGCGCAGAGATTTTGTATAAAGCAGCGGATTGGCTGGAGGCCGGGCTGGAAGCCTACGCAGAGGAGCTCACCCGCGAAGAAGGGAAAACGCTCGCCAGCAGCCGGATGGAAGTGAGACGGTCGGCTCAGACATTGCGCTACTATGCATCCGAAGGCTTGAACGTAGCAGGCGAGACGATCCCTTCAGACGATGCGACTACGTTTGTTTACACGAAAAAAGAGCCGTTAGGTGTTGTCACCGTTATCACTCCGTGGAATTTTCCGCTTTCCATTCCGGTACGTAAAATCGCTCCTGCCTTAGTTACCGGCAACACGGTAGTGTTCAAGCCTGCATCGGACACACCGCTGATCGCGCTCCGCTTGGTGGAAGCATTGCATGACGCGGGCCTGCCGGCGGGCGTCATCAACTTCGTCACCGGTTCGGCGTCGAAGACCGGGGTGCCGCTTGTCACTCATCCTGCAGTCAAAGCCGTCACATTTACGGGCTCTACCGCCGCAGGCGAGAAAATCAATCAGTCCGTACGGCTGTCGACGCGTGTGCAATTGGAATTGGGAGGAAAAAACCCGCTGATCGTGATGGAAGATGCAGACATCGGTCAGGCGGCTGAGCTTGCGATCAAAGGCGGGTTCGAGCTGACCGGCCAAGCGTGCACCGGCACAAGCCGCGTGATCGTAATGGATTCTGTGCATGACCGCTTCCTGGATGAATTGGTTGCAAGAACGCGCAGGCTCTCGATCGGCGGGGGCCTGGAGCACGGAACCGAGGTTGGTCCTTTGGCCAACGCCAGCCAGTTGCGGAATGTGTTGGACTATATTGCGATCGGTAAAAGCGAAGGCGCAGAATTGGTGTTCGGCGGCGAGCAATTGACGAATGGCAGCTACGCGGACGGCTTTTTTGTCACACCGGCCATCTTCGCCAATGTGAAACCGGACATGAGAATCGCTCAGGAGGAAATTTTCGGTCCTGTGATCTCGGTCATTCGTGTCCGCTCATATCAAGAAGCCCTGCAGATTGCCAACGATGTGCAATACGGTTTATCTGCGGCGATTTGCACGCGTGATCAAAACCGTATTCAGCATTTCATCCATAACATTGTCGCCGGAGTGGTGAAGGTCAATCGTCCGACAACGGGCAATGCAATCAACGCTCCGTTCGGCGGGATGAAGATGTCCAGTACGGCCACCTATCGCGAGTCAGGCCGCGGGGCGCTGGACTTTTACACGCAAATAAAAACTGTTTACCATGGCGTGCAGAGCGTCGATTGATTTATGGCAATAGCGCAAGCATGCGGAGGAATGCAAAACACACGTGTGAGATTGCGCAAAAGTGGAGGAGTCCTCGACATATGAAAACAACGTTGAAGCTGGAGTTGGAAGAAGCCAGAGTTATGTTGGAGGCGGCGCGAGCTGCGGCCGAAGAAGTTAACGCGTTGGAGACGATTTGCATAGTCGACGACGGCGGTTATGTCATAGCGATGGAGCGCATGAACGGCGCCCGCATCACCGGTCCTGAAATCGCAATGGCCAAGGCGTTCACGGCAGGCGGACACAAACGGTCCACCCATTTGTTCAATCAAACGGGGGGACCTGCATCCACCACGGGTGAAGCGTTCGGTATTCATGCCATGCTGCCGGGCAAGTTTGCGATCTTCGTCGGCGGATTCCCGATCGTCGTGAACGGAGAGGTCGTCGGAGGCGTTGGCGTAAGCGGCGGTAACGGAGAACAGGACACGGCGGTCGGCACCGCAGCTCTTAAGGCGCTGCAGAATTACCTGGGAAATGATTATGAAGTCATCACGCAGGCGGACATCAAAAAATAAATCACAGCTCGCATCCTTGACCTCTAATGGATTGGATGGGGAGGGAAGATGGAATATCGGAATCTGTTCCTCGGATTTTTCCGGATCGGCGTGCTGGGCTATGGCGGAGGACCAACCATGATTCCGCTGGTGCATGCTGAAGCCGTGCAAAAATACGGGTGGCTCACGGACGAGGAGTTCACAGACGTGCTCGCGATGGGCAATGCGCTGCCGGGGCCCATCGCTACCAAAATGGCCGGGTACATCGGTTTTAAAGTGAAGGGGACCGCCGGCGCGTTCATTGCGATCCTGGCCATGGTGATACCGGTGTTGGCCGCGATGATTTTGCTGCTCGGACTTATTTATCAGCTGAAGGATTCCGGAATCGTGGGCGGCATGACGCACGGTGTGCAGCCGGTGATCGGGGTGATGATGGCGGTGCTGGCTTATCAATTTTTCGTGAAGTCGTGGCAAACGTGGGCGAAAAGCCGCACGATTTCATGGACTGTCATTGCGTTAATTGCTCTTGTGCTGCTGAATGTGAACCCCGGACTGCTTATCGGTGTCGCCCTAGCCTACGCTTTTATCGAATCCACCTACCTGGTGAAAAGGCGGAAAAAACAGCAGGTCGAGACGGACAGGGGATATTCGGCATGATCCTAATTCAAATATTTTGGGCTTTTTTTGTCGCTAACATATTGGGCTATGGCGGTGGGCCTCCCATTATTCCCCTTCTGCAAGCGGAGGTAGTCGACCGTTATGGCTGGATGACCCTGGAGGAGTTCGGGGATGTTCTAGCACTCGGTAATGCGCTGCCAAGCCCTATAGCGACCAAAATGGCAGGTTATATCGGCTATCAGGTAGCTGGCGTGCCCGGAGCCATCGTCGCCCTCATTGCGACCATCGCTCCAACGGCGATTGCCATGGTAATTTTGTTTAAATTTCTGCAGTTTTTCAAGTCCGCGCCGCAGGTTGCAGCAATGACCCAGATTGTACGCCCGATCGTCGCGGTGCTGTTAGGCACGCTCGCTTATCAGTTTTTCGCCAGCGCTTACCAATCGGCAGGAATCTGGCAAACGGCGGCGCTCACAGCGGTTAGCCTTGTTGCGTTGGAAAAACTCAAGCTTCATCCGGGTCTTGTCGTAGGCGTGGCCTTGCTGTATGGCGGAGTATTTTTGAGCTAAGTATCGGTTTCGGAGCCGCCGAAATGAATGTTGTAAACACAAGAACAGATCGATTAAACTAAGGGAAACAACATTCGGGGGTATACCAGATGCCAGATACACCGGTCATATGGAAAGATGAAGAGCTGAGTCCGATACGCGACAAGGTCTATCAATATATTAAACAGGCGATTGTGCAGGGCGTATATAAGTCAGGTGAACGTATCATTGAACGAGAACTGGCGGATCAACTCAATGTCAGCCGAACTCCGATCAGGGAAGCGTTGTTTCGTCTGGAGTCCCAGGGCTTCGTCAAGACGCTGCCGCGCAAAGGTGTGGTCGTCTCGAAGCTCTCTCCGGACGAGATCATTGAGATCTTTACCATATTGTCGGCGTTAGAAAGCCTGGCGATGAAGATGGCTGCACAAAAAGCAGAGCCGTCCCACCGCGAGGAGCTTCAGAGCATCATAGATAATATCGATCGTTCGCTCGCCAAAGAGCAGTTTGACCAAGAGGACCGGATGTTCCATTTTGCCATTCACGATGTGATCTGCCGCGCGGCGCAGAGTCCGAGACTTAAGCAGATGCTCGACGGGCTGTCTGATTACATTCGTGCTTTCGCACATGTCGGCTATGAGGTTCCGGGCCGTATGCGTAAAGCAATGGAAGAGCACAGGAACTTGGCCATGGCCGTGCGTAACGGCGAAGCGGAGCTTGCGGAAAATTTCACGAAGATACATTTGGAAAATTCAAAAAAGGCCTACCTCGAGGCATTGGAAAGAGAGTAGCAATCACACGCTAAATTGCTGCATATGGAGGTTTGCGCTATGCCCTATGTGAAATTACATCATAATGGACAATTGTACGAGCAGGAGGTGGCTGCAAACAGCAATTTAGTTGTCTTAGCCGGAGTCAAAAAGTTCTCCCATCTGAAGTACGGCTGCGGAATGGGAAAATGCACCAAATGCATGGTCACCGTGATCTCGGGTGCCGAAAACCTTCCCGAACCGAATTGGAAGGAAAATAAAATGCTGGGCGACAAGCTCGCAGACGGCTGTCGTCTGGCATGCCAATTGTATATCACGAACGATCTCGAAATCCGGCAGGAATAACACTGCTTACGCTCTGTCGGCGTAGATCGACGCTGGGGGGAACGCTGGTTGGAGGCATACGGGAAAGCTGAGGCAAAATTGCAAGAGCTGGGCATCCGGTTGGAGTCCGCTCCCAAGCCGAGCGGGAATTACGTGGCGTACACTATGGCTCCGCCATTGTTGTACTTGAGCGGGGTCACTCCCAAGGTAAACGGCGTTCTGCAATATCAAGGCAAAGTCGGCGCAGATTTGACCAAAGAGCAGGGATATGAAGCAGCTCGCCAGTGCATCGTCAATCATCTGGGAACGTTAAAGGGTGCACTGGGAGACCTCGACCGGGTGAAGGGTGTACTCAAAATGGCAGGCTTTATCCGTGCTGCCGACGATTTTTGCGAGCTGGCCTACGTACTGAACGGTGCGTCCGACCTTCTCGTGCAGGTATTCGGTGAACAAGCCGTTCACGCAAGGTCAGCCGTCGGTGCAGCGGCGTTGCCCGGAGGCGCGGCCGTGGAAGTCGAGCTGATCGTACGTTACGCATGACACCAAAATTACATATAGTGGGAGGTTTTGCAATGACCGAATATATCCTGGTATCCTCAACGGAACGTTACAAGACCGTGACAGACAACCCTGACCTGGAAACAGTGGCGGAGTACGAGTATCTTTTTTTCGGCAAGAAGAAGACGACCTTCTCCATTTGCAAAATCAAAAATCCGGGGACCCGAATCGTGATTCAGGGCGTGGCAGAAGTGTTTCCGGACAACAGCATTCCACTGAAGGTATTTCCGAAATTCGACTCCACCGAGGCCATAGAAAAGGAAATCTACGAGCTCGACATGGACGAGGAAAGCAAGATCGTAAAGGTGCATTGAGCGTGAAAAAAAGGGCGTAGGCGATGCCCCATCACAGCCGATGCTGTGCAACACACACGCTGTCGCATGGCTTCGGTCGGGTCGCCCGACGACAGGTGGGCGCCCAGCCCCCCTGCCTCATAGCTCATGCGTCAGGAAGCACGCATCGCCGATATTGCTCAGACAGCAGAATCAGATCGTCGATGAAATGCTTCATCATCGCGGGCCGTCTCCTGACGGCCAGCGGATGGTAGGACACAGCCGTTGGAATGCCGCCGAACTCATGCCATCGTCCTCTCATACTCTTCACGTCCGTCCTCTCATCGTCCCCGAACAAAAAGTGTACAGTGGTATTCCCGAACGCGAACAGGAGCAGCGGCCGCTTTGCTTCTATCTGGTCCCGCAGATGTTGAAAACACAATCGCCGCGCCAGCGGCTTATCGTATGCACGATGTGGACGGCGTTTGAGCAGATAGGTCACGTAGACGTCGGTTGTGTCGATGTGCACTTGTTGCAGCCCGGTGAGCAGCGTGTCACGTGTCCCGCACAGCCAAGGGTTACCGTGCTTGTCCTCACGCGCGCCGGGATTGTCCAGCAGCAGCATGATTTTTGCATTCGGGCGGCCCTCTCCCCAAACGATCCTGTGCTGCAGCCCAGCCTGTATGCAATCTTGGCAGTTCAAAGCATGCGCTGGAGCCGACTCCTCCGGCAGGAGCTGGTTATCATCTCGCATAGTGTGCTAGCTCCTTTGTTTGGGAACTGGAACATATCGGCCTGCCTAACTGAGAATTTGCCCGCCGCTAATATGTTAGAGCTGCCAGCCTCACTGGGGCGACCAAAATACCAGTGCCGTCAGCCGGGTTTTATGGCACATGTTTGTGCTATGATGAAAATACATTTAGAGGACGCGCATTAAGGCTTATTCGGCTTGTAGTCAGCGTCTTTCGCCTCTTTATACGCTTCTTTGAACAAACCTGCCGGCTGCACCTCGGTGACCTTCTTTTCAGTGATACGAAAGCCGTTTGCGGCTAAAACATCAAGGATGGTCTGGATATCCTTCTTTGTCGCGCTGCGCTGTTCCGGCTTCAGCAGAGTGGAAAATCTGCCGCTTGACTCGAAAATTCCCACATCTACATCTTTCAAATCGCTTACTTTTACTCGGCGAAGGGCTACTTCCACCTCATCGGTAGTTAACTTGGCCCGTTTGATCTCGTTCAACTTCATCTTGCCGTCTTTGATGACGACAGAAGGCACTCCTACCATCAGGTCCCTAAATCTAGGGATGTATTGCATCATTTTCGTTATCAGCACGATACCGACGGCTAACAGGATTCCTCCATAAATCGCTTCCCACTCATTTTTCAGACTCAGAGGTTGAATTAGTACAGTACCGAGCGCAATTCTCATTACCGCTTCGGCTACGGTCATTTCTGCGAGTGACCTTTTGCCAGCAAGCCGGAGCAGCGCAATGCCAACAAACAGAATCACGAATGCCTTTAACGGATAGGGCATGGTTGGCAGCTCACGCAGCCACGCTCTGAACGATGGTACACCGTTCAGCCAGTCCCACGCACCCTGTAGCCAGTCCATGTTTCCTCACTCCTGTCAGTTTTTTTCTTAGTGTTTTCTAGCTCCAATGGAAATATGTATGCTGCGTGTGGATGGGACGGTGGGGGACATCATCATTATTAGCCCGCAGAGAGGAAGTGCATCAGTGGTGGAGTTATACGATGCTATTGGAGTCAACTATGATACGTCACGCAAAGCAGACCCGCAGATCACACAACGACTGATTAGCCACCTTGATGCCGCTAAAAATTCACAGGTTCTAGATGTAGGGTGCGGCACAGGGAATTATACTATTGCCCTGTCACGACTGGGTCTAACTATGACGGGCACCGACATATCGGAAGAGATGCTGCATACAGCACGCAAAAAACCAAGTCAAGTGACGTGGGACAAAGCGGATGTGCTTCATTTGCCGTACCAGGACGGCGCATTCTCAGGTGCAACATGTATTTTAGCGATTCATCATTTTAAAAATTTGCATCAGGCGTTCCAGCAGGTGTACAGGGTCATTAGCCAGGGCAGGTTTGTTATCTTTACTTCCTCCCCGGAGCAAATGGAGCGCTATTGGCTAACCGAGTATTTTCCCGACGCTATGCACGCTTCGTGCAGGCAGATGCCCGAGATTCCTCTGGCGGTCGATCATCTGAGGAAGCTTGGGTTTAGCATCGTGGGAGTGGAGAAATTCTTTATCCAGCCGGACTTGCAGGACTTTTTTCTTTATAGCGGTAAGCACGAACCAAGCATTTATCTCAACCCCAACGTGCGCGCAGGCATTTCTACCTTTCCCAATTTAGCTTCGCGTGATGAGATACATATAGGCTGCACAAGGCTTAAAATCGATATTGAGAGCGGAAGGATACAAGAGGTGATGGACCGATACAGAAGCGATTTGGGTGATTACTTGTTCGTGATAGCTGAGAAAAGGTAGCGGCGGAAGCCGCTGCCGAATAAAGCAAAAGATCTACTTAGAAGCTCTCACTTCGTGATTCGTTGGGCGGCGGCAAACGACCTGCCTTTACCGTGTGGCACACACAGAGGAGTGCCGAATATCGGATCAGAAATAATCTTGCACTTAAGGTCAAAGACTGCATTGATCATGGAGTCTGTTACGATCTCGTGAGGCGTGCCTTCCGCGTAAATGCGCTGATTCCTGATGGCTACAATATGGTGAGCATATCGGCAAGCTAAATTAATATCATGCAGAACCATGACGATCGTGCGCCCTTCTTCCGAATTCAATTGATAGAGCAGGTCCAATACTTCGATTTGGTGGGTCAAGTCAAGGTAGGTGGTTGGTTCATCCAGCAAAATAATGTCCGTTCCTTGCGCGAGCGTCATTGCGATCCATGCGCGTTGCCTTTGACCACCGGATAAGGAATCCACGGCACGATCCGCAAGTTCGGTCAGGTTGGTAGCCTCCAGTGCGAGCCCCACCGCTTGCTCATCCTCTCGGGACCACTGCTGAAGCCAGCTCTGGTACGGATAACGACCCTGCTTTACCAGTTGCAGGACGGTTAATCCCTCCGGCGCGGTTGGACCTTGCGGCAATATGGCCAATTGCTTTGCGACTTCTCTGGTCTTCAGCGTGGCAATGTCGCTGCCATTTAGAAGCACAGCTCCCTGCTGAGGTTTTAAAAGCCTGGCCATGGAACGCAGCAGTGTTGATTTACCGCAGCCATTGCTGCCGATAAATACCGTGATTTGTTCCTTTGGGATCTCAAGGTTCAGGTCGCTAAAAATATAATTTCCACCGTAGGACAACGATAGTTGCTTGGCTTCCAATGCGGTCATGGGGATCTACTCCTTATCCATTGATAAATTGGTATTTACGTATGGCGCTGGCGGTAGAGTAAATAGATGAAGAATGGTGCGCCTACGGCAGCGGTGAAAATGCCAGCTGGCAAATCGAGCGGCGGGAGTATCGTACGGGCGATTAGATCGGCTAGGACCAGAATAAGTGATCCAATCAGAGCGCTAACCGGAAGCACACCGCCGAATGCCGGCCCCACGAGCTTTCGAGCAATATGAGGAGCAATTAAACCGATAAAAGATATGGCACCGCCGACCGATACCGCTGCTCCTGCCAAAGCAATGCTGAGCAGAATGAGAATAAAGCGTTGTACTTGGACGCTGCCGCCCACGCTAGCAGTAACCTCGTCTCCGAGCTGCTGCACATTAATATTTCGGGCTTGAATGCAGGTGAGGGGCAATAGGAACGCGACCCAGGGCAGCAATATAGCTACATCTTTATCCCAGGATGTGCCGTAGATGCTGCCAGTCATGAAAGTCAGCGATTTGGCCCCGATGAAAAAGTTCGGTGTAGAAATCATGAGCATGTAGGACAGCGATTTAAAAACGGCGCTCGTCCCAATGCCGATCAGTACGAGGCGGAGAGGTGACACTCCATGTTTCCATGCCAATAGATAGATTACCGCAGTTCCTAGAAACGCTCCTGTAATCGTAAATAGCGGCAGCATATGAATCGACACCGTCTCCGATAAGAAAAAGAAGAAGCATACCGCGCCAAGCGAAGCGCCTTCTGTAATACCAACGACGTCTGGCGAGGTAAGTGGATTGCGAATCATGCCCTGCAGAATTGCTCCGGCTACTGCGAGAGACGCCCCTACCAGCATGCCTATGACAATCCGCGGCAGCCGCAGCTTCATAACGATCATCTCTACAGACGGGTCTCCAACACCCAGCAGCACTTTTACTACGTCGAGCAGAGGTATGCGGATGGTACCTATACTTGCACTGATGACGCTAGCGGCAAAACATAATAGAAAAAGCACCAATGATATGAGTAATGTTTTCTTAGATAGCAGAACAGAGTAACCTTTGCCACGCAGCGTAATATATTGGCTCATACTAAACACGCGCTCCCTTTCTGGCAATGTAGACGAAGAAAGGCACACCTAAAATAGCGGTCATAACGCCGACCGGGACCTCGCTGGGCATTGCGATATAGCGGGAGCTGAGATCGGCGCTCACCAACAAAATAGCACCGAGGAGTGCAGAAAAAGGAACAATCCAGCGATAATCATTACCTACCAGATATCGGACGACATGTGGAATAATGATGCCAACGAAGGCAATCGGCCCGGCTACTGCGACGGAGGCCCCAGCAAGCAAAACGATGCCAACGGCTGCAGTCAATTTAACCAGAACAGTGCGCTGACCCAGTCCGGCGGCGACATCCTCGCCCAAGGCCAATAAATTGATGTGTTTGGATAAAAACAGGCAGATAGCGAGACCGGCAATCATGTAAGGATATACGGCATGCAGCATGGCGACATCCCTGCCCGCTACTGAGCCAACCAGCCAGATGAGAATCTGGTCGAACATTTTGCCGTCCGCGAGCAAGAAGCCCTGTGTTAGGGAGTGGAAGAAAGCCGTCACTGCTGCTCCAGCCAACGTGATTTTGATGGGAGTTAGACCGTCTCTGCCTAAAGAACCCAGAACGTAAACAATAGCGGTGCTTGTAGCAGAACCGATAAAGGCGATCCAGGTGAATTCCTGAAAACCGCTTGCATGGAAACAGGATGCTGCAACCACGATAAAGAAGGCCGCACCGGAGTTCACGCCCAATATACTGGGCGAGGCGAGTGGATTGCGGGTAATCGCCTGCATGACCGCTCCCGCGACGGCAAGACTTGCGCCGACGGCGGCAGCTATGACCGCTCTAGGAACTCGGGTGGTCTGAATGATCAAATGTTCGTTAGATCCGTTAAATCCAGTGTATGATTCGATCACTGTCTGAAAGCGGATATCCGTGACACCAAAGACAATACTGCAGCATATAGCGATACTCAAAACAATCAAGCAGAGAAAAAGTCCGAAGAATTTCATAAGACTCCTACTTTCGGTAATGGGTAGATATATTCACACAAAATTGTACAGGGCAGAATTACTCAGTGTCAATGAATTTGAAAATCATTCTCAATAAAAATGAGAATGATTTTCATTTTCATCTTGACAAATTTAGGTGAATTTTGTACATTCGTACTCGGAATGATAATCAATCTCAGTCAGGGAGCTGGTGTAGCGATGCATATAAAATTACATAATGCAAGAAAGCGCGGACTTTGGACTGCCCTTCTGCTGATATTTACCGTGCTGTTGTCTGCTTGCGGAGCGCAACCGTCTGCACAGAAGACAGCAGAAGGCGGCACAGGGAGCGCGGGAGCGCCCGCGGAGCAAGTAAGAAAGGTTAAGCACAGCATGGGTGAAACGGAAATCAAAGGAACGCCAAAACGTGTTGTTATCCTGACGAACGAAGGCACCGAAGCACTGCTGGCGCTGGGCGTGAAGCCTGTCGGCGCGGTAAGGGCGTTCACCGGCGACCCATGGTATAAGCATACGAAGGCTGAAATGGAAGGGGTTACGGTGGTTGGCGACGAATCCCAGCCAAATATTGAACAGATCATAGCACTAAAGCCGGATCTAATAATAGGTAACAAAATGCGTCAAGAGAAAGTATACAACCAGCTTCAGGCGATTGCGCCAACCGTCTTTTCTGATGTTCTCCGCGGTGAGTGGAAAAATAACTTCCTGCTCTACGCAGAAGCCCTGAATAAGAAGGCGGAAGGCGATAAAGTGATTGCGGATTTCGATAATCGTATTGAGGAATTCAAGAAGCAGGCAGGCGACAAGCTCAAAAAGAAAGTGTCGGTAGCTCGCTTTATGGCAGGCAAGACGCGTATTTATAACACGGACACGTTTACTGGCGTGATTTTCAAGCAAATCGGTATTGCCCGGCCGGAGACGGTGCTAAATGCTAAGAATACATTCGCGGATGAGATCACAAAGGAAAGACTGCCTGAACTCGATACGGACATTCTATTCTACTTTACCTATGAAACGGGCGACGGCACAGCCAATAAAACGGAACAGGAATGGCTGAATGACCCGCTTTGGAAGAACATGAACGTAGTAAAAAGCGGCAACGCACATAAGGTGAGCGACGTCATTTGGAATACCGCTGGCGGCGTAAAGGCAGCAAACCTGATGCTGACAGAGCTGGCTAAAATCTATGACGTGAAACTGTAACCTGTAAGTCTAAGCTTGATTAGACTGCCAGTGCAGGCAAGCCGATTCTTTGATGAGAGTCGGCTTTTTTTCATCCATTCACCCTACAAGGAGAGGTCGAGATGCTCACTGCGTTTTCCGAGGTACTGTTAGTTAATTATCGCATTATACATAAGGAGCATGACGAGCCCGCGGCAGAGAACGGTTCAGGCTTAAAAGTCAGGCATCTTATTTATTAAACTAGTGGGAGCACACTTTTGTTACGCAGCAAATGCTGCATGAACTATCGTCTTGTGGGAGAGGACCGATACTGGCATACGTGTCCGACAATTAGTGATACACGACGGATCGAGAAGTATGTTGCCACACATGCGGCTCGGGTTTCTGCAAAGTAAAGGTGAGCTACGATATGGAAGGGAGGGATGCTAATGTCCAGAGCTACACTACAAGAAGTCGTGCCACACGTACCCCAAGGTAACCGAGAGCCGGGCCATGCATGGCAGGTCCGAGCATTCCGACGTTTCCTGCTTGGCAGCTTTGTGTCCCGTACCGGGGATTGGATGGATATGACGGTGTTGAACTGGGTGGTGTTACAGATGACCGGCTCCTCAGTTTATTTGGGACTGATCAATGCATGCCGGCTGCTACCTACCTTCATTGCCAGTATCCCAGCCGGTATGTTGGCCGACCGGTATGAGCGCAAAAAGCTGCTGCTCGGAACACATATGGTTAGTACGGTTTTCACGTTCCTGCTTGCCGCTGCGCTGATGCTGCATTCGCCTTTTGGGTTATTTGCGCTGCTGGTGACACTGCGCTCCTTCGTCCAGGCAATGGACCCGGTCATTCGCGGCGCGCTTATCCCGAATCTGGTTCCTGAGTCGTGCATGAGCAGTGCATTATCTATGCATGTCGCGGTGTTAAACTTATCCCGAATGATTGGGCCCGCGGTAGCCGGCGGATTGTTATCCTTTCTGGCTGCGGACTCGATTTTTATATTAACAGGATTGTGCATATTAGGTGGCACGCTGTCACTATCAAAAATGCCGCAGCTGCCTGCAATAATGTCGGACAAAGCAAAGCAAGCAAGCAGTCTGAGAGAGGCCCTCCACTTTATCAAGCAGCAGCCGCTGATTCAGGCACTGCTGACACTGGCGGTGATCCCAATGCTATTCGCTTTTCCTTACACATCCCTCATGCCTTACTTTGCTCAGCAATTACTGCAGCTCGGTCCTGGAGGGTTTGGCATGCTCTTGTCCGTTTCGGCTATCGGGGCGCTCCTCGGCTCGGTTGGACTATCAGTGAAAGCGCCGCAAGGGCATACCGGCAAATGGCTTGTGACGTCCATTATTGCCTTTGGTTTGTCCTGGGTTGCATTCATTGAGTCAGTTAATTTGACTATGGCTCTCATCTCTATGCTTGCTGTAGGTTTGACAGGTCAAACCTACCGTACCATGAGCCGCATTACGCTACAAAAACAGGTGCCCGATGATCTCCGGGGGCGAGTCTTAAGTATAGCGTTGATGGACAGAGGCTTCATCCCCCTCGGTACGATTCTCATCGGGGCTGCTGCGGAGTTCGCCGGTCCTCATACGGCGGGGCTGATTATGGGTGGAAGCTGTATCGCTGTCACATTGGCCGTGCTTCTGTACAAAAAGGAATTATGGAGAATGTAATGTTGGTTTTTTCTGGACTATATCGAAAGAGCCGCCCCTCTATGATGAGAAAAGGGCGGCTTCTTTACGTCTATTATAGTCACGACTCCTGATGCAGCGGATTCGGCACCTTAGCATAGGTATACTGATGGGCCTCCCCTGTCATCCGCATCAGCGTGATGGCTTTGTAGTCGACTTGCTCCTGAAAGAAAACGCTTCTGTCTGACTTCGATTGTTCCCGGTACGCCGGATGTTGCTCGATACGGTCAAAGATGGACGCGGCGATTGTATGGACTAGATTCCACAGCCTGGTTTCCTCGATGCCGTAGTACGTAGACAGGCGTAACGCAAGCTCACCCAAATGATTTTGGAAGATAGAATAGAACAATTTATTGCGCACGCTCTTCAAGTCATTCACGATGATCCTGGACTTCGGGTGGAACATGCTCACATCCAGTCCGGCGCTGATTAGCCTGTCACGATGTACCCGAATCCCTTCCCAGTCACGGACCAGCATCTTTGATGGTGTTCCATCGGTCTTAAAGACAGGCACTGTGTTTTGTAAGTGGGCTTCGAGGCCGATACCGTATTTTACGAGCAAGGGCAGCAAGCCCCATAACGCTTGTGATACGTAAGCGTCGTAGAAGGAAAAGATAGCTTCCTCGGCGGAGCGGAAGGAACGACTCTGCTGATAACGGGCAATGAGTTCGGCAAAGACTGGCAGTCCGCTGCCGTAGGAGATTGCGACTAGTGCCGAGCCCACCACCGGAATTTCGTCGTCACCAACATACCGATACAGATTTTCTCTTAGCACACAAGCCAGATTCTCGCTACGTTCCGTCTGAACCGGTTCTTCATCCATTGGATGCAGGAAGTGCAGACCTCCCAGCTCGGCGACTGCTTGGAAGCGGTCGTGAGGTATAAGGGGATCCTGCTGGATAAGCCGCTGCAGAATACGCGTCATTAATGGGCCGTTATGTATAGTTTGCTCGGACAGGGTACGAACTTCACCGGTCAGGTGGACCTGAGCGGTAAGCTTCAGATGCGGCTGATCACGATCCGCAGGCACCAGCGTCCGAAACGACATGCTGGCGTAGTAATCCAAGTGAAAGCCAGGAATCAGAACGACGTCCTGGCTCTTGATTTCACTGTCGTACAGCTGCGGCACAATATGCTTCAGCTGCCAAGGGTGCACGGGTAGAAGGGCATACGCACCTACGGATAGACCTAAGGAAGATAGGTGCTCCGTGGCATGCTCCAGCAGCTTTGGTACTTCTCTCGTAATAAGCGCGTTCCAATCTACACCATCCTCAAGCGTGGCGAGGCTGTAGAGGGAATTATGCACTGCGAGCAAGTGCACCGCAATTTCGCTGCCGAATTCAGAAGAATAGGCGAGCGTCTCCTCCGGCGAAAGGCCTTTGCGCATTTTGGCGCCGGGATGGCAGGGGTGTCCCTCAACCACATATCGCTCCATACGTGTATAATCCGACACCGCTGCGGAAGATGTGGAGACATCGCCGAACCCCTGCTGATGATGTTGACGATAGGCGTAGGCTAGCGTGAGATTGGCGGTGCTATTACATACATCATCCGCAAACATGCGGAACGCATCCGCGTCCGCCTCCCAGCCCTCGTCATACAGCAACGCCAATACTTGCAGCGCATGATAGATACGCCTAGGCGGTTCGCTGTGAGACAAGATAAAGTAGGGCCCTTTCACTATGAGCCGACCGAAGCCGCTGATCCTTTGCACCGGTAATACCATATAGAGCTGCTGTTTGGGCAGCGGAAGTATCTCTATACGATCTGCGTCCCGGGGCAAAAGGGGATAGACTGCATTCAATAGCTCCTCCAAGCAATCGGTTTCGGTTGCCACAGAGTCAACGCACATGGCCCAACCGGATGCATCTCGAACTAAGGTAGAAGATTTCTTGGCGAGACCGCTAATATTCTCGCGCCATATCGAGGACACCAACCGGTTGAGAATACCTGCCCGGCCCTCAGGAATCATCGAGAGATAATGGTCAAACAGCTCGGGACGATGCTGCGCCAGAAAGGATCCAAGCTTCGCTTCTTCATCTTCCAATGTAGTTTCAAGTAAGCGCGACACGCGTGCATGATAAGGTTGGTTGCATACAGACACAGACATTAAATGATCACCATCTTTTCCAAAGTTTTACTTTACACGAATTGGAGGGTTGATATATATTATGAAATGTAATGATAATAATTCTCATTATCAATGATAATGATTCTCAAGTCGTTGTCAATGCATTTCGGAAAAACATGGTAGGGAGTGTAGATACTGTGCTATTTTCTCAGGAACGATTGCAGGGATGTTTAAGAGCAGAAGAAGGTATGCTGAATCGCTTGTTTAACGTATTGCTGAGGGAGCCAGTCCTGACTGGGGACTGGCGGGTGTCTGCTGCGAAGCCGGACACGATGATGCTAAGCACCTATTCGCAATCCAGCGGAGCAGCCGAAATCAAAGAGTGGTTACAGCTATCACACGGTGATAGCCAGCATGCGCTGCTCATGCCCATACTGCATCGAGGAGCTTTTGAACGTTATGAGCTGGCCTACCCGGTTTGGAGGAGGCAAAATACAGGTTGGGAACCAATCACTTGTGTAGAGCAATGGATCGAGTGGATGGCGGAGGCAGGAATGTCTGTTCCGACTTCTGTCGTTCGAGAATTGCTAAATAGCCGGGATAATCTGAGGATGGCATATGAAAGTCTGGAGCAAAAGCAGGTTTGGGCCCATCATCAGCAGTCTACCGTGCTTGCGTTTCATCATCAGCAACGAACGAATAACCTGCTTGCCTTTATCGATAGACTTAAACAATGCAAGCCGTTCGACGAGCTGGTTTATTCAGAGTCGCTTGCCATAGAAGGTCATCCTCTCCACCCATTGACTAAAACGAAGTGGGGATTATCCAAACCGGAAGTGAGAAGGTATGCGCCGGAGTTTGAACAGCCGCTGCACGTAAGGACGGTGCTCGTCCGCAAAGATAAGGTGCGTTGGACACAGACGTGCTTTGGCTCGGAGTGCGAACTTCTGCTAGGCGATACCACGGAGGTAGAGCGTTTGCTGCAAGGATTGGAGCCTGTACTTTCTCCCGAGGTGGGGAGCGATTATGTGCTCTTTCCCGTACATCCTTGGCAGTACGAGCATATGCTGCCACGTCTGTTTGTGGACGAACTCAGCCGGAAAGAAATTATTCCCATTCCTTACGTAATGAGCGGCAGTGCCACGTTATCCTTTCGCACTGTCGCATTGAACGAGGGCAGTGGACGCCACGTGAAGTTACCGGTTGCGGCTCAGGCGACTAGTGCGGTGCGAACCGTGTCACCGGAAATCACGGTTAACGGCCCGAAGTTATCAGCTATGCTGCGGAGGATTTGGGACCGGGAAGGCGATAAGCTGGGCAGGGCTGATTTTATTGAGGAGATGGCAGGTGCGTACTTTACCAATGGTTCAGAAGAGGATACGGCGCGTTCGCGACATCTCGCCTTCTTGGTTCGAGAGAATCCCAGGCGTTACATGCGCCAGGGTGATTTCGGTTTTGTGGCTGCCAGCCTCACGGCGTCATCGCCGCTCTGCGACCGGCCAGTAATCATGGATTGGATGGAAACTTACTACGGGGATCGAACTCCTGTGTCCCCGTCGCAGGTGCTCGATTATCTGAAACAATACGCCTTGGTCCTACTGCGACCTCTTGTTCGGCTGCTACAGCAGTACGGCATCGCACTCGAAGCGCATATGCAAAACACCATCATCTGCACTTCGAACGGAAAGGTGACTCAAGCATTGTTCCGTGATCTCGGTGGGATACGTGTACATAGAGGGCGCTTCGAGGCCGGCTACGGGACTTCACTGCAGACTGAGGGTTTGGCCGGAGCGAGCATATTTACTAATGATATGGAGGAGGTCTATAGTAAATTCGTTCATGCGGTGTTGCAGAATCATATGGGCGATCTGATCTTCTGCCTTCGGAGACAGTTGCAGATGGAGGAGACGCTGCTATGGAAGGCGGTCCGTGCAGTGCTGGAGGAATGCTTCGACAAGAGCCATCCTCACTTTGAAGCGGATTGGCAGGCGGTGACGCGTACGCTGGTTCGCACCAAGGCGCTGTTCAACATGCGGGTAAGTGACACGGCCAAGTCCTATCTATATACCGAGGTAACTAATCCGATCGCGGGGCTCGGGCTATGAGATATCCAGCGGTCTTCTTTGATTCATTTCAGTTGGAGCATAACGCCAGACTAATCCTAGCCCTCTGTCAGCGCCGTGGAATAAAGTGTTCATCGGTCACAAAGGGCATCGGCGCAGATGAGCGGATTGTGGCGGCTTGGTATCGAGCCGGCTTCCGTGATTTCGCTGACTCTCGACTGCAGAATCTAGCGGAAATACGACGCACCTACGGCCGCGACGTATCTCTCATGCTACTGCGGCTGCCAGCAGCCAGCGAGGCACATGACGTGGTGCGATTGTGCGATGTGAGCTTAAACTCGGAGCTCGAGACAATCCGTCTCCTTGGTCAGGCCGCGAGGCAGCTGAAACATCCCCACGAGATCATACTTATGACCGACTTGGGAGATTTGCGCGAAGGGCTGCTTCCGGAGCACCTATTGGACGCGGTCAGGGAGATAGTGAATATTCCGGCCATCAAACTTGCCGGCATCGGTGTTAATTATACGTGCTATGGGGGCGTTCTGCCCAGTGTGGATTCATACAAGGAGTTGACGCACCTTGTGCATCAAGCTGAGGCACTCACGGAATATCCATTGCAACTCGTTTCCGGGGGCAATTCGAGCAGCCTGCCCTTAATACTCGGGAGCGGGAACTTGGGGAGAGTAAATCACTTGCGCATTGGTGAGGCGTTGCTGCTAGGCAGGGAAACCGCATTTGGTGAGAATATTCCGGGTCTGTATACGAAAGCCTTTATATTGGAGGCCGAAGTAGTGGAGCTGCAATGCAAACCTACTCTACCTCGAGGGGAAGCTGGCAGAGACGCCTTCGGTGGGGTCCCGTTATTCGAAGATCGTGGCTTTCGCATCCGGGCCGTTCTGGCCTTGGGTAAACAGGATGCGGTGGTGGAGCAACTACTCCCGGAGGCTGAAGGGGCTGATATTCTCGGAGCCAGCAGTGACCACTTGATTGTCGATGTGACGGACGCACCACCGGTAAAGGTAGGTGATACGATGCGCTTCGAGCTGCGATATGGCGCCCTTCTTCACCTGATGACGTCATCCTACGTTGTCAAATATGAGCGGTCCGATCCTTTGCTGTGCAGACATTTGGCGTTGGCGGCGCAGGTTTGATCATACTGAAGAAACTGAGACAGGGCAGTCCTTTTTTGGTGACCTCTTTCTCAGAAAAAAATCACCTTTAAATAACACTGAGGGAACTAACTCCATTCTTCAACTCTTAGAAGAGTGGAGTTTTTTCGGGTTATGGCACAGGCTTCCGCCGCCTAACCTGGGCTTATCAATATCATTTGTTGTTCCTTTACTTTTTCAGAATGAAGCTCCGGTAAACACCAATCATCTTTTTCTACTACCAATGCCAAATCGACGTCTCCATTTTGAGGCTCGTTGTGATGTCATTATGATCAAGGGATTTAAGATGGCTTTTTTAACGCCGCCTTTTTCAACAATGGTCTGGAAGGTTGTACAATGTCGAAGTTCCAATATAAATACATCCCTTTAGTTCGGTTTTACTGAACTATTTCTTCATTCTTATCATTTTACTAATAAGTAGTGGTGCATTACAATTAGGGCAGAATAACACTACGTTAGCCTGTGAAAGTAATGTGAAATGTGGTTAGTCCTCTTAGAACTGGGGGAATCATGTTACATACAGAGAAGTGTAGATGATGGATTGGAGAGTGTTAACCGTGACAGTGAAGATAAAGGTTTATTCAGATTATGTGTGTCCCTTTTGTTTCTTGGCAGAAAAGCCTCTGGAGGAAGCCATTAAAGGAAAAGATGTAGAAGTGGAATGGATGCCGTATGAGTTGCGCCCCTACCCTAACGAAACGTTGAAACCCGAAGGTGATTACCTGCAAAGCACTTGGAGACAGTCTGTGTATCCAATGGCTGCACGTATGGGGATTGATATTGTTCTGCCGAGAGTTTCCCCCCAACCATACACTCATTTAGCCTTTGAAGGCTACCAATATGCGAAGGAAAAAGGAAAAGCCAACGAATACAATGATCGTATGCTGCGTGCCTTCTTTCAGGAAGAGCAAGATATCGGCAATATCGACGTGTTGACAAAGCTGGCAGGTGAAATAGGATTGGACGAGAAGGAGTATCGAGAGGCTCTGGAAACAAGAAAATACAAAGAAGCACATCGTAGAGCACTAGAACATGCCTACTCGGAAGCAGATATTACGGCGGTTCCTACTTTTGTGATAGGTGACACTAAAATTGCAGGTATTCGTTCGAAGGAAACTCTTGAACAAATCATTAATGATGAAATAAGCAGACAAAAAATGGACTTCCCAGAAGGAATGGCTTGCGGCGTGGACGGCTGTTAAAAAGTTTGTTCGAAACAACCTTTTTAGCAAGGGTAACGCGTTTACAGTTGGCATTCGAATTTCGCAAGGAAAGGAGTGTAACGTATGAAAGCAGTAGTAATTGAACAATATGGCGGCCGGGAGCAATTAAAGGAACGAGACGTGCCCAAGCCGGTGCCAAAATCGAACCAAGTGGTGATGGAAATTCATGCGACGTCGATAAATCCCATTGATTGGAAAGTTCGTGAGGGGCTTTTAACTGAACGTGTTCCCTTACAATTCCCCATTATTCTAGGCTGGGATGCCGCCGGGGTAATCACTGAGGTAGGATCTGAGGTGAAAAATTACCAAATTGGGGACCGAGTCTTCGCAAGACCGGCAACCACGGACAAGGGAACCTACGCAGAATATACAGCCGTTGATGAAGATCTGCTGGCTAGGATCCCAGAGAATCTGACTTTTGTGGAAGCGGCATCCATCCCGCTTGCAGCACTAACAGCATGGCAATGCCTCGTGGATTTTGCAAATGTTCAAAAGGACTACAAGGTATTGATCCATGCAGGGGCGGGAGGGGTCGGAAGTTTAGGCATACAAATCGCAAAGCATTTCGGCGCCTATGTGGCCACAACGGCAAGTAAGGAAAATCATGAGCTTCTGCGTTCCCTTGGCGCCGACCTGGTTATCGATTACAAAGCTGTCGATTTCGAACAGGCACTCGAAGGCTATGATATCGTGGTAGATACCGTGGGGGGCCAGACGCTGCGGAAAAGCTACCGCGTGTTAAAGGAGGGCGGCAAATTGGTGTTCGTTGTGGAACCGCCGGATGAGGCGGAGGCACAGCGACATGGGGTTAATACAGCCTTTTTGTGGCTTAATGAAAATGGAGAACAGCTTCAGCAGCTGGCCGATCTTTTAAAAAAAGAAATTGTAAAACCTTCGGTGGGTCACGTCCTTCCATTCAGTGAGCAAGGGATAAAAGAGGCGCATGCAATCAGTGAGAGTCATCATGCTAAAGGAAAAATAGTCATAAAGATGAAATAAGTCAGTTTTAGCGGCAAGGAGCTCCTCGCCACCATCAAAGAAATTCAAAGCAGCTAGTACAGTTCTTACAGGCTAGCTGCTTTAGTGTGTTCAGTTAGCCCTTTTCGTTAAGCAAAAGCCGTGTGGGAAGTGTCGGCAATCTATTTTTGGTCGGTAGTACAAGCGCAGAATCCTCTGGTCCAGGGATGGTCCTGTTTTGAAATTATCGGGGAACTAATACAGCCTTTGAAGCGTCTATATTATAGAAAAGAGCAGTTGTTTTGATCAGTAGTGGCATAGAAACGCGCGGCTCACTAAGAAGGGAAAGTGAAGTATGAAAAAAAGGATGTTTACTTTGGGATCATTCTCGGCGTGTCAGCCAGCAGTACAACAGCAGTTTTCGCAGCTGATACCATTCAAGCCTACTTGTACCCTGTGAAAGTGATTTTTAATGGAGAGGAACAAAAAATTCCTGAAGAATCCAGTGTGATCAACTACAATAATCAAGCTTATGTCCCCCTCCGTTTTGTTTCTGAAAAAATCGGTGCAACAGTTGGGTATCAAGAAGGTGCCACAGTTGAGGAGACAAAGATCACATTAGACTTTACTAAGCAAGGTGCCACCGAAGTAAATAATCTGATCGTAGATAAAGAGTTGATCTCCATCGCAAGTCAAGGGAAGTTACAAGGAATCGACATTCCGCTCGGGACCTCCAAAGAGGAGTTAATTAATAAGCTGGGCGAACCGGATTCGATTAAAAAAGCCAACAGCGAAGAGTACAAGTATGGTAGAACGACTTTTTACATTTATAGAGATACGGTAAATGTAATCGATGCAGAATTGGATCTCTCTCCCGCTGAAGTCAAAAGTATTCTCGGAAAACCACATATAGACGGTATGAGTGATGCAGGGGTAACGCAGTATCTTGTGGGATATGAGGCAGATCCAAACTATTTATGCTTTTCATACACGTCCGAAGAATCAAAATCCGGTGTACTTCGATTGAAAAACCCGAAAGGATCTTCCAGTCAATAACAGCACATAACACTAGTGATTTTTATAAATAGGCACAAACGAATGCCGCGCCATAAGCGGCTTATTCTATTTGATACCGATCTGGTTATAATGGGAAGAGCGATCGCAGGAAAGGATGAAATCATCATTGAAGGTAATTGTCATTGGAGCCGGGATTGCTGGAGCATCGACTGCATACCATTTGGCTAAGCAGGGAGCGGATGTCCTCATTATCGATCGGCAAGATGCAGGACAGGCCACGGATGCGGCTGCCGGGATTATTTGTCCCTGGCTGTCACAGCGGCGCAATCAGGCTTGGTACCGACTTGCGAAAGCCGGCGCGCGGTATTACCCTGTGCTAATTGAAGCGATTGAAAGCGAAGGGGAAACCGAAACCGGATATGCCAGGGTCGGCGCCCTCAGTATACATAGGGATGCGGAAAAGATCACCAAAATGGAAGAACGAGCCTATAAGCGTTTGGCAGACGCGCCAGAAATCGGTGAGATTACCCGGCTAGAAGAGCAGAGAACTCGAGAGCTCTTTCCGTTGCTCGGTGAGGGATACTCTTCCCTTCATATTAGTGGGGCCGCCCGTGTCGATGGCCGGGCATTGCGTGACGCGCTGCTTCGCTCTGCACAGAGGAATGGAGCTAAGCTTATATATGGGGATGCTGGGCTTGCGTTTGCATCGAACCGTGTCACGGGCGTAACGTGCGGGGCAAATCGCTACTCAGCTGACATGGTTATCGTTTGTGCGGGAGCTTGGGCGGGACATCTGCTGCAACCCTTAGGCATTGATTTCAAAGTAAGGTATCAGAAGGCGCAAATCATGCACTTGCAGGTGCCAGACACCAAGCAAAATACTGGCAGCTGGCCGGTGGTTATGCCGCCTTCGGATCAATATCTGCTCGCCTTTGAGCAGCAGAAAATCGTAATCGGGGCAACTCATGAGAATGATATAGAAGGCTACGACACCAGGATCACACCAGGCGGAATGCATGAAATTTTAAGTAAAGGCCTCACATTGGCGCCTGCTCTGGCAGATAGCACGTTCCAGGAAGTAAGGGTCGGCTTTCGCCCTTTCACGGCCGATTTTCTTCCGGTCATCGGCGCCGTACCAGGCTGGGAAGGACTTCTTGCGGCAAACGGTCTCGGAGCCTCCGGATTGACGATGGGCCCTTATATTGGCAGCCAGCTAGCTAAGCTAGCGCTAGGAGTGGAATTCGATATCGATCTAACCGACTATGACATTCGAAAAGCCATTGGCTGACCTATTTGGTTTGTCACCGGAGTGGGAGGAGGAAAATCAAAATAATCCGCCAGACACAGAGCCTATTAATCCTCAATCATCAATTCGACCCATTCGAGCCTCTTCTTTATCGGACATCGTTACCGAATCTTTTCCACACACGAGTGTCTTCTTTTTTACCTCGATGGCTTCTGGTGCGACCTGAGCACACAAAAAAGCGGCAGGATTGCTTGACATCAATCTTTTTTTCAAGGTGCCTTGAAAGGGGGAATAAGACAATGAACCAAGACATTGTCATCAATTTACCAATAGAACCTCACGAAGTTCCTGCTTTGAGAGAAATGGTGGGTTGGAACGGACGACATTGTGATTACCCGATTTTATTTGACCGATGTCATTTTTGGGCTGGGCTGAGAGATGAACAAAATCAGCTCATAGCATTCGGTTATGTTGCCGGTATGGGGCTTCAACATGGCTATATGGAGGATATAATCGTACACCCACACTATCAGCGAAAAGGAATAGGTCAAGGTTTAGTGAAGACATTGCTTGAACAAGCTGAGCGTGTCGGGCTGGAAATCGTAACCTTGACCTGTGATTCCAAGCATACGAAATTTTATACCGAGTGTGGCTTCGCAACTTGTTCTGGCGTTGTATGGCGGAGAAAGGTCTAAGGAAAGTACGTGGATTCAGCGGCACAAGGCGACTATGCCGTCATCGGCGGTCTCGTTCACAGGCACGTAATAGACGTCGCCATGAATAACTGTACGCACAAAATTATGCGCAGAGTGGAGGCGGCAATATGGAACCATGCGATTTCATTCATTTCATAATGAAGGATTTCAAAAGACCATGGGGCATCGCTGGCGGCTGGTCAACGGACCTTTTTCTCGGTGCGAAAACGAGAGACCACGCTGATATCGAAATAATTATCTTTAGAAACGATCAATTAGCTATGCAAGAGCATTTGCTCGGCTGGAGCTTTAAACAAGTGCGAAACGGACTAGTTGCCGCATGGGCGCCAGGTGAGACGTTAGATCCTCCTATACATGAAACCTACGCGGACAAAGCAAATGAGAAGATAGAGATACTTCTGAATGAATGTGACTTTCACCACTGGATATATCGTAGAGATAACAGAATACGCAGAGATTTAAACAAAACCATTTTGGTAACGCCGAACGGGATACCTTTTCTAAGTCCCGAAATCACACTGCTATACAAGTCGAAAAATGCAAGAGCAAAGGACGAGACGGACTTTAGTAATACTTGTGAGCATATGAATTTGGAACAAAAACACTGGCTCCGTGCGGCGCTGCAGCTCACCTACATCGAACATCCTTGGATCCGGCTGCTGAAATAGCGGGACGGCATAGCTGATCAATCCGCAAACGAATACGGGATGGCGACGCACGCCAGGCGGTATATGAGAGAACTACCAGTTGCCAGAGACGAGTCACACTGATATATTATTCAATATGTTATATTTGCTGACAGTGGATCTAACCCTTTGTCCAGTAATAACATCTTGAATTGACATGAGAGAAGAGGGACCCGGATTATGAAAAGGTTTGGACTTGCTTTGCAAATTCTGGCTGGCTTGGTTTTGGGTATCGCAGTGGGAGCCGTGTTTTATGGTAATCCCAATGTCACCGCGTACCTGCAGCCAATCGGAGATATTTTTATACGTTTGATCAAGATGATTGTAGTTCCTATTGTTGTATCTACCTTGATTGTCGGCGTTGCCGGCGTCGGGGATATGAAACAGCTCGGTAAAATTGGCGGAAAGACAATTATTTATTTTGAAATAGTGACTACGGTTGCCATTATTCTGGGTCTTCTTGCTGCGAATATTTTTCAGCCGGGTGCCGGCGTTAATATGGATCAGCTGCAAAAAACTGACATCAATAGTTACGTCGAAACAGCGGAACACAGTCAGCATTCGGGGTTCGCAGAAACGTTTGTGAACATCGTGCCGAAAAACATTTTTGAGGCGCTAATGAAAGGCGATATGCTGGCCGTTATATTCTTCTCGGTCTTGTTCGGATTAGGAGTGGCCGCGATAGGGGAGAAAGGAAAGCCGGTGCTGGCGTTCTTCCAGGGTACGGCTGACGCCATGTTCTACGTCACGAACCAAATTATGAAGTTCGCACCGTTTGGTGTGTTTGCGCTTATCGGGGTGACTGTATCCAAATTTGGACTGGCCTCCCTAATTCCGCTAGGGAAGCTTGTACTGCTCGTGTACGGAGCGATGATTTTCTTCATTGTTGTTGTTTTGGGAATCATTGCGAAGTGGGCCGGAACTAGCATTTTCTCCCTGATTAAAATTTTGAAGGACGAGCTGCTGCTAGCGTACACGACCTCAAGCTCCGAGACCGTACTGCCGAGAGTCATTGAAAAGATGGAGAAGTTCGGCTGCCCGAAAGTAATCACTTCCTTCGTTGTTCCGACCGGGTACTCGTTTAACCTGGACGGATCGACATTATACCAGGCGATAGCTGCGATCTTCATCGCTCAAATGTACGGTATGCAGTTGTCGCTAACGGAGCAAATCACTCTGCTGCTTGTGCTGATGGTGACATCCAAAGGGATTGCCGGTGTACCGGGCGTATCGTTCGTAGTGCTGCTTGCGACCTTGGGCAGCGTTGGTATTCCTGTTGAAGGTCTTGCATTCATTGCAGGAATCGACCGAATCCTAGATATGGCTAGAACCGTAGTTAACGTGCTGGGCAACTCGCTCGCCGCCGTTGTCATCTCCAAGTCGGAGAAACAATACGACAGCGTTAAGGGCAAAGCCTATTTCAGTTCAATATGAATAAGCGAGCAGTCTCCAGTTTCCTTGGAGGCTGCTTTTTGTTTGATACAGTCTTGGTGATAGCTGCCTTGCCGGTCAACACATAGCAGCCTGGTACTGGTGGGCCAAACATGGATAAAGGTAGGATTTTTGCAGGGCCAGTCATGTTCATTGGCGTACATCTCCCTTTTTACTTGTGGCGGAATTGCACCGCGTCGCCGGGCAGACACCGAGCTGGTGAGCTTCGGACCGATCTTTTATTTTGTTGATGGGAAATATCAATTATTTTCAACAACGTAGGGTTCACTGTGATAAAATGGTAACATGATATGGTTACGCTTACATCAACTTGACCCATTTGCACGGCGAGGGGAGGATGGGCTTTGAAAGCGTTGCCAAATAACTACCCTCGATGCACCACAAAAATTGGAATTTGGAACTGGGGGATGCGATGACTGTTGCTCGTTTTTAATTGCAGTTACAAAATAAAGGAGGCTGCAAGATGTTCTTGAAGATGTTTACGCGACAAGTTCGAAAAAAAGTGTTATTCCGCGCAGTTTTGTCATTTGTATTTGTACTCTCGTTTACCAGTCTATCAATGAGTCCAGCGTTAACGGCATACGCAGCGCCAGAAGAGAACTTAGGCATGTCGGACATCGAGGTAAACAAGCCGGCGCACGCAGCAGTTGATCTTCAGAATGCAACCGTTGATATATCACTGCCTTACGGTACTCTGTACCAAATGCTGAATGTCACAACAAATCCAGCGGCTGCCGCTGCACTCTACCGGAGTGACGGAACATCTCCGATCGCTTTTGCCGCTAGCGGCATCAATCAAGGCGATGCGAAAATGGACAAATTTTCAGCAGGCGGCACTACTTTGTATTACTTGGTAGTCACTGATCAGCATAACAGTAGTAACAGCCGTACATATACCATTACGGTTACCGTTGATACTGATTTGCCACCAATAACAGGCCCAATGGGATCGAATGACAAATATTTGCCGCTCAATATTCACTCGGGTGAACACGCTTGGGATGTCATGGGCGCGTCCAAAATTGGTAATGGGAGTACGACTGGTGCTGTAGAAGGACCGGGTGTTCCCTCGTCCTACAGTGGGAAGCCATGGTCGGAATCAGTATATGACCGCTCAGGCGACTACCCGCTAGCTTTGACAGTGAATGAATCATGGCTTGGAGATCATATGTACCTGCAGACCATAGGCAAAAATGATATCGACGCGCTCACAAAATACGGGATTGCAAACGTTCCAGGAATGGACAAACTCAACTCCGACATTTTGCGTTTCCATACGTTTAAGCCGTTTGTCACTGCCGAAGGTGTCCAACGAAACGATGGCGATCGCGGTGCAGTGAACAGCGACCGTCAGCGGTTGGAGATCAAAAGCAACACCAGCGCAGCCAACATTGATGCCAATAGCGTGGGCGGCGACATCATGACTCACCGCTGGAAGTTGATGCTCCCGTCGGAAACTCTGCGTTTCCAAAATGATGCTGGTGATAAGAAGGCAGGAGATTTCATTGTGCCCTACAGGTTTTGGCACATATTCCAATTGAAAGAAGTAGCAGGTAACGCAGCCGGGCAGCCGGTCACAACCCTCTCTCTGGTTTCAAGTGGAGGTAAAGGCCACCTTGAATTCAGGAACAATCCGGATGGCGGCTACGCGGATAGAATTAAGCCATTGTTTACCATTCCTTTTGAAAAGGTGGTTGATCGCTGGCTTGAGTTTGAAGTGACTATTTTAACAGCCGACAATGGTTATATTCACGGTAAGCTTATCGACCTGACGACAAATGAGGTGTTGTTCGAAGGCGGCATGACCGGGGAAACATACAGGCGGCCCGAAGTGAAAAACCCCACTACCGGCAGAAATGAGAGAGGTGACCTGCCTGTTGTAGCAGGCCAGCAGAACCGTTCCAAATGGGGTCTTTACCGTGGATTGTATACAGACGCGGCCCAAGCGGATGAATTCCAGTCTGCCACTATGTATCTGGCCGATGTACATTTAATTAAACGGGATGAAAATAGCTACATCTTTCCCGATGGTTGGAATCCCAACTCACAGCCTAAGGATGTTGTAGCATGGGCGCGGCCGAGCGCAGTTACGGCTGACACAGCCACGGCGTTCAATGATTTGTCGCTGCCTTCGCAGCTAGATGTGACGTTGAGCACGGGCAACACAGCAAAGGTGAACGTAACATGGAGCTCGGAAGGCTACAACTCCGACGCCGTCGGCACATATAAAATTTATGGTCAACTGAGTGGCCCGGATATATCGAACAGCAGAAACATTCAGCCGTATATTGAAGTTACGCTGTCAGAGCTCACGCCGCCGGATGTCTCCCCGCCGAAGACAGAGGCGCGGATTGAACCGGCGCCGCGGAATGGCTGGCTGAACACGGATGCATCGGTCACGCTGACGGTCTATGACGATGTCTCCGATGTGACGAAAACGGAATACAAGCTCGGGGAGCATACGGATTGGCAAACCTATATCGAACCAATCTCCATAACAAATGACGGCGTGCACCGGCTGCAGTTCCGCTCTATCGACGCTCCGGGGAACATCGAACAAACGAAGGAGCTCATGGTGAAGGTAGACAAAACAAAACCGAGCTTCGCGCTCACGGCCAACGGGGAGCCGCTGGCGGAAGGCGCTGTCTTCTCCGACGACCGTCCGATTGCACTTCGCTTGGACACGAGTGATGGATTGTCCGGCATCGTTAACGAGGAGCTTGTCCTAGACGGACAGCGGTTGGACAACGGTGCTTCCGTGGATCTCGCCGGTAAGCCCGGTCCGCATACGCTGAAGATTGTCATCACCGACCAAGCCGGTAATACGACGAATGAATCTGTCCGCTTTCTGATTTCAGTGACTCCGGAGGGGGTTTCCAGCTTGATTGACCGCTACGCCGCAGCCGGCGAATTGCAGGGACCGCTTGTCAACCAGCTGCGTAACAGCTTGAACCAGGCTCGGCATCAGTTGGAAAAGGGAGACAAGGACAAGGCGGCGAATCATATGGGGGATTTTCTGCAGCACTTGGATAAAAAATCTCAGGACGATAACGTCTCCGATACCGCGAAGGCCGTTCTCACGGCTGATGCCAACGCCTTGATCGAGGCCTGGTCCGCGAAATAGGCACTTACGCGAGGAAGTTCGTGTCTAATCAGGAAATTCAAATCCCGTCTGGCAGCGCTCATCGACCAACAGCAGGCAGACGGAGGCTGGCCGCTGGCCCCCGCTGTCCAGGCACACAGCTAGAGTGGCGCGGCTGGATCCACCGTAAGCAGGTTCCGCACGTTGAAATCATACGGCATAAGAGGTCAAACCAGTGAAAGCTGGCTGACCTCATTCTCATTTTATCTGACATTATTGCGGATCTTTGCAAGAATGCGTTTGATTTCATTTAATTCTTCCTGTGAAAGCCCCTGAATTACCAAATCGTTGAATTCATGCGTAATAGGGATGATTTGGTCACCCAGCTGTTTGCCTTCCTCGGTTAAATAAACCCGGAGCGACCGCCGTCGTGTTCCGGACTTACTCTGCGAATAAAACCTTTTTGTTCAAGATTAAACAGCATTCGCGCGACATTCGTTTTATCCTTCCTAGTTGTTCCGCAATTTCATCTCTCATAAGGCCAGCTTTTTCCCAAAGAAGCATTCAATTTTGCTCTTCAAACAACCAACTCCTTTGTTGCTATAACAACATTTTATCAATTCGTCGGCCTTGAGCTGTTGTTTATGATACTGCAACAAATATGACAGCCTGCACGTTGTAGGTATTGAGGAGCGACTTAATCTGACTCGCAAGGGATTTTGACAGTGGGAAGCGAAAAAAATGGAGGTCAAACATGAAAAAATTGTTCTACTATTCGGCACTGCTGATGATTATTCTGTTAATTAGTTCTTGCGGCAAGAGCAGCGCAAGCATACCTGCTACGCCGAAGGAGGACCCTGCGCCTGCCTACTTTGGCAATTGGACCGTCCACAAGCTGGTTGGTTCCGCGCCCATATCCACTGAAGCTGATAAAAGCATCATTGGCATGAATGCAACGTATACGCAGGAAAAGGCTGCCTTTGGTGATAATGAAATTGTGAACCCCCAATACGAACAGTTGGAAATGTCGAACGATGAATTTTTTGCTGAGTACCGAACACAACTAAGTGAGATTGGAATTAATACACAATCGGTCAACGTTGTACGAGTCAGGGATTGGACCAGTCCGGGCAGTGTTTTAATTATGGAAGACGAACAAACAATGATTACGGTATGGGACGGAAACTTCTTTGAATTGCAGAAGGAGTAAAGCGGTTCTATTTTGTTAATGCGGTGTCCGCTTGCGCCGTAGTCAGTGCCGTGTCCTCCTCGTATAAGATTCGACAGGCGGCAACCGGCAGGATACGGGCTTTGGTCCCGGCGCGGAGGAGACCAGCTGCTCAGCTCCTGTCCTCGCTCTCCCACGTCCACACGTCGTCGATTATTCTTCGTCCGCGTACGCTGGAAGCAGAGAACACTAACTGCTGCCAGCGTACGCGGATTGGGCGCGTTGGAAGTACCTTGTTTCCCTCTCCGCAGTCCGAATCGACGCTGTAATACAATTCTTTAGTCCAAAGTGTTCATCCATAGTCACAGGCAGCTTCGCATTGCTACACGATTTCGAATCTCCACCAGTGAAAACCTCGCAACGCCAGACCCCAGGCTATGGCACACTCGACCATCGTCAAAAGACGCCAATTTTTGCGTAACAAAATGTTCAAATAATGTACAGGCTTTTAACGTTGACTGGTAAAAGATTTTTGTTTATAGTTAAATCATTAACTGAAAGCGTATTCTTATTCCGAGTTTACACCAAAAGAGGGGAGGGTCGAAGCGACAGCGTTATTTTGGTACGCGTTATGCAATCGCTTACTTCCGAGTTGCAGCTGCGCAAGGGTCACAGGCAGACACCATGGCGGCAAGAGAACTCCCTAGCGCCCCTATAGTAAGCACGAGCTCGGTTTTGATCAGAAGTTGAAGGGGGATTTGTTAATGAAATTGGGCTACCAAACGAACACTTGGGGAGGCGTAGTCGGCCACCCGGCCGGCGTGACCTCAGTGAAAGATCTTTATTATCTGGCCAACGGCTCCACGGAGCAAGCAGCACGGGATATTGCTTCCGCCGGTTACAAAGGGATCGAGCTGTTTGACGGCAATCTGGCGGAGTACGAGAACCGGCAGGACGATTTTCGTCGAATGATGGCGGATCTGCAGTTGACGTTGGTTGGTGTCTACACCGGGGCAAACTTCATTTTTAGAGATATATTGGATGAAGAATTCGCCAAAATTGAAAAAGTCGCCAAGTTGGCGTCGGAGTTCGGCGCAGAACATCTTGTTTTCGGTGGAGGTGCCGTGCGTTCGGGCGGTATTCAGGAATCTGATTACGAGGTGCTGGCCCAGTCGTTAACGCGTGCCGAGGAAATTGCAGTCAAGTATGGACTCACTCCAAGCTACCATCCGCATCTCGGCACCTGCGTGCAGGCGCCCGAGCAGTTGGACAAGCTCATGAGCATGACAACCATCGCTTTGTGCCCGGACACGGCGCACATCGAGGCGGGCGGCGGAAATCCGGTAACCGTGATGCGGAAGTATATCGACCGAATCAAGTATGTCCATTTCAAAGACTACAAGGATGGCCAGTTCCTGCCGCTCGGCGAGGGCGACCAGAATTTTGCAGAAATGCTGTCCATACTTCAGGGCGCGAACTATGACGGTTGGGTCTTGGTTGAGCTAGACAGCCACCAGGATCCTTTACAAGCAGCTCAGATAAGCAAGTCATACTTACAAGATACATTAAATCTTGCGTAACTCGTACTTATAACTATCCATCCAAAAAAGGAGAGATACACACATGCGTAAATTAAACGTAGCAATGATCGGCGGAGGCTTCATGGGGAAAGCACATTCTATCGCGTATGCAGGCATGCCGATGTTTTTTTGGCCCGCCCCGGCGATACCTGTGCGTAAAGCTGTGGTAGATGTCAATGAGGAGATGGCGAAAACTGCGGCAGAGCGTTATGGCTTTGAAGCTCATTATGCTGACTGGCGGCGGGTCATCGAAGATCCTTCGATCGACATTATCGATATCGTCACTCCGAACGACTCGCATGCGGAGATTGCCATTGCTGCGGCCAAAGCTGGGAAACACATCATTTGCGAAAAACCGCTTGCCCGTAACGGGGAAGAAGCCAAAAGCATGCTGGATGCCGTGAAGGAAGCAGGCGTAAAGCACATGGTTGCATTTAACTACCGCCGCACTCCGGCTATTGCTTTGGCAAGAAAATATATTGAAGATGGTGCTATAGGCAAAATTCTCAACTTCCGCGGTACATATCTGCAAGATTGGTCAGCAGATCCGAATTCACCTCTCTCCTGGAGATTTAAGAAATCGGTTGCAGGCTCCGGTGCACTTGGTGATATCGCAACACATGTGATTGACATCGCGAGGTATTTGGTGGGAGACATCACAGAAGTTATGGCGACGACCAACACTTGGATCAAGGAACGCCCCGTTCAGTCGGGCGGCGTTGACAAACTCGGCACGGTCAAGGCAGCAGGCGACGTGAAAAAAGAAGCGGTAGACGTAGACGATGAGGTCAGCACTTTCCTCCGCTTCGATAGCGGAGCGGTCGGCAGCATCGAGGCTACACGTAACGCGTGGGGCCGCAATAACTTTATCACTTTTGAAATCCATGGTGAGAGCGGTTCCATCTTCTTCAACTATGAGCGGCGTGATGAGCTGCAGGTCTGCTTCGAAGACGACCCGGGAGACAGAAGAGGCTTCCGCACGATCTACACCGGTCCTGCGCACCCGTATGGCGAGGCCCTTTGGCCGATTCCGGCTCTTGGCGTCGGCTATACCGAGACCAAAATCGTCGAATGCCACGACTTTATCTCTTCCATTGTGAACGATACGGAAGTATCTCCGAACTTCTACGATGGTTATCGGATTGCTGTGATCAGCGATGCCATCCTGGAATCGGCAAGCAGCGAAAAATGGGTGAAATCAATATAATCCCACAGAGGCGAAAACAGGTGCTGCCGGGCTGCTCCCAATCCCGGCAGCTGCTCATAAAGGGGGACCTTCGTATGGAAACACCAATTCTGCAAATGAGCGAGATATCCAAATCATTTAATGGAATAAAAGTGCTCAACAATGTGGATTTCGAGCTAAGAAAAGGCGAAGTTCATGCCCTGATGGGCGGCAACGGCGCCGGCAAGTCGACATTAATGAAGATTTTGACGGGCGTATACCAAAAGGACGGCGGAAGGATCACGATTAACGGCAACGAGGTGCAGATCCACACGACGAATGATGCGGAAAAGCACGGTGTCTCCATGATATTTCAGGAGTTCAGCCTGGTTCCCACGTTAACCGTCGCACAAAATATTTTTATCAATAGAGAACCGAAAACGGCACTGGGCTTCATCGATGATAAAAAGACAAATCAAATGGCCAAGAAGCTGCTGCAGGCACTTAACGTAGATATAAAGCCGACTGATCTGGTCGCGGACCTGGGAGTCGGGTACTGGCAGATGACCGAAATTGCGAAAGCGCTATCCAAACAAACGAAAATTTTGGTAATGGATGAGCCGACAGCATCTTTAACGAAGCGGGAGACGGAAGTGCTTTTTGAATTCATCGCACGCTTGAAGAATAACGGCATCTCAATCATCTACATCTCCCACCGCATGGAAGAGATTTTTCAAATCTGTGACCGCATCACGATTATGGGTGACGGCCGTCACGTGATCACCGCCAACATTAAAGATCTGGATATGGACAGTGTCATTACATACATTTCCGGCAAAAACGTCGCTAAATTCGAGTGGAAGCCGCGCAAAGCGATGAACAGCAATCAGGTCGTGCTTAAAGTGCACAATTTGACAACCAAAAATCGTGTTAACGGTGTGGAATTCGAACTTCGCCAGGGTGAAGTGCTCGGTATCGCCGGCTTGATGGGCAGCGGCAGAACCGAAACTTTGCGCGCACTGTTCGGCATTGATGCTATCACTGCAGGTGAGATTCATATTAAAGGAAAGAAAGCCGTGATACGCTCGCCGAAGGATGCAATTAATCACGGACTTGCGTTAATCCCCGAGGATCGAAGAGTACAAGGATTGGTCTTGGAACATGAAGTAAAGGATAATATTTTGCTGCCTTCGCTATCACAAATAACAAACGGACTTGTGGACGATAGCATGGGGAACAAAATCGCTGCGGAATGGGTGGCGAAGCTAAGAATCAAAACCGATTCCATTCACAAGAGAGCCAGCCTGCTGTCAGGCGGCAATCAACAAAAAATCGTGTTTGCGAAATGGCTGGCGAATTCACCGGACATCATCATGCTGGACGAGCCCACCATAGGAATCGATATCGGTGCAAAAACCGAAATCATAGAGATGATAAGGCAGTTGGCCGACGAGGGCAAGAGCATCCTGCTGGTTTCTTCGGAAATGACAGAGCTTTTGGCGGTAAGTGATCGCGTGCTCGTATTCCACGGCGGACAAGCAGTCAAGCAATTTATGCGCGAAGAGATAAGCACGGAGGAGGTTTTGGAGCATGCAATCCAAGGTTTCTAGTTCGCTCCCGGGGAAGACGGCCAACCCCTTGTCCGCCCTTTTTAATTGGCGCCAATACATCGTTTATATCGCCTTTGTTGGCGTTTTGGTTTATTTCGCGGCTACTTTAAGCGATGACGGATTTCTGACAACGTACAACCTCCTGAACATCGTGCGGCAAACAGCTATCATTTCCATTATGGCCGTGGCTATGACGTTCGTCATGAGTGCTTCGGAAATCGATTTATCTATCGGTTCGATCGCGGCACTATCATCATTGACCTCAGCTTTGGCGCTGGACGCAGATTTCGGTATCATCGGCGCGACCGTCGCAGGGCTGGGCACGGGATTCGTCATTGGGCTCATTAACGGACTGTTGGTAACCAAAGTGGTTATCCCTTCTTTCCTCGTGACGCTGGGCATGATGGGCATCGCCAAGGGTTTGGCTATGTGGGTGACGGCTACCGCGCCCGTGCCAATTTTGGATAAAACGTTCGTTTATTTATTCGGTTCAGGCGATGTTGGCAGCGTACCGATTTTGTTAATCTGGACTGTGGTCATTGTATTCGCCGGGCATGTGTTGCTTCGTAAAACCGCCTTTGGCAGAAGAACACTGGCGACAGGCGGGAATCCGAGCGCAGCCGCATTTTCCGGTGTGAACGTATCTAGAATAAAGCTCTATGTCATGATCGGATCGGGTATGCTGGCAGGCCTTGCCGGAATGCTGTACGCCGGACGGATGCACGCAGGCAGGTATACCTTCGGCGAGGGCGACGAATTATCCGTTATCGCCGCAGTTATTCTTGGCGGGACAAGCCTGTTTGGCGGGGTTGGCACGGTGATCGGAACGCTCATCGGATCGCTCATGATCGGCACGATCAATAACGGGCTTATTATTATGGGGCTGGATGTCAGTCAGCAGATGATCGTTAAGGGTCTTATTATTATTTTAGCCGTTGCCTTCGGACGCAAGGCCGTCAGCAGATGATGAGCGGGCGTGAAGCAAATCAGAAAATAAAACCTGCTTTCAGCGGCAACGGAATATAGATGGGGGTGATACAGATGAAAAAGCTGTTCTCTGGAGTTTTTTTATCCGCCGTACTTCTCAGTTTGATGTTAGCAGGCTGCGGTAAAAGCGACACCAGCACAGCCGCCACTGGGAGCAGCATGGACGCCGCTCCCGCTCCCGCTTCCGGTCCTATCACAATCAACATGGATCTGCCGGACAATCCAATTATGAGCGTAGGCCCCGATAGTGAAGCTGCGGTGTCTGCCAAGACACTCAAACTTACCGTGGACGACATTGAACGAATCAAGAACGGGAACCACACCGCAGCTATCTCCTTGCATTATGCGGGTAACGACTGGTCAACAGCACAAGTAAGAGGTCTGACAGACACGTTTTCCAGAATGGGTATTAAAATCGTCGCCAAGACGGATGCCAACTTCAAGGCGGAAAAGCAGGTAGCGGACATTGAAACCATCATGTCGAAGCAGCCGGACATTCTCGTGAGTATCCCGGTCGATCCGGTATCCACCGCCGAAGCTTTCAAAAAGGCGGCAGCGGCCGGAACGAAATTGGTTTTTATGGATAACAAGCCTAACGGGTTGCAGCACGGTAAGGACTACGTCAGCGTTGTTTCGGCGGATAACTATGGCAATGGCGTGCAAGCCGCCCACCTTATGGCTGAAGCGATTGGCAAAAAGGGCGACATCGGCGTAATTTACCATGATGCGGATTTCTTCGTCACCAGACAACGCAGCGATGCATTTGAAAAAACGATAAAGGAGCAATACCCGGATATCAATATTGTTGACCGCGGCGGCATCATGGGCCCGAACGATGGAGAAAGGGTGGCTGCAGCGCTTCTTACCAAGCACCCACGTATGAACGGATTGTTTGTGCCCTGGGATATACCTGCTGAGGGGGCACTCGCCGCGGCTCGTTCAGGCGGAAGAGAGGATCTCGCCATCACAACCATCGATCTAGGGATGAGCGTTGCGGTAGAAATTGCTCTGGACGGTATGGTGAAAGGACTGGGCGCGCAGCTGCCTTATGATCAAGGCGTGGCGGAAGCCATTCTGGCGGGATACGCGCTGCTCGGAAAAGAGACGCCGTCCTATGTAGCTGTGCCTTCGCTGCGCGTAGGGAAAGACGGCATATTGGATTCATGGAAAACGGTCTACCATGCTGACGCACCGGAAATAGTGCATAAAGCTGCCAATCAGAAGTGACAGGCCGTGTCAGGCAAGCATGGACAAAGATGATTTGCTCCCGTATGATAAGACAAGATAGCGCTTTATCGTTCGCTTGCACAGAAAGTGGTGAGTTAACTGCTGCTCGTAACTGCGAGTATCCTTCAAATCATCCGCAGAGCTAAAAATCCAGTATCCAAAATGGATATTGTGGCGGCATCCGGATTGTCATGGTCGGCCGTGTCCGACCACGTCGAGCGTTTACACGCTGAAAAGTTAATTAAAGTGTCAGAGATCGGGAATTCCAGCGGCGGCCGCAAACCAAAGCTTTACGCTGTCAATCGAAATGTGGGTCATGTCATATCCATTGAACTCGGCATATCCAGCGGCCGGGTTGCCATCTGTGACTTCGACAGCAATATATTGTTCTCGCATCGCTGCGGCGTCCATGTTAGTGAAGGCCCGGACAGAGTGTTGGCTCATCTGTGCGGGCGGGTGAAAGACCTGATGGCGAGGCACCAAGTGGAGCCGCATACGGTCATGGGTATCGGCATCGGCATCCCCAGCCCGGTAGAATTCGCTTCAGGTCTTCCGATATCACCTCCGATTATGCCGGGCTGGGACCGTTATCCGATTCGAGACTTTTGGGCGAAGCATTTTGATTGTCCCTGCTATGTGGACAATGACGTCAATGTGATGGCGTTAGGGGAGCATGCCAAGGGGGTAAACTTCGAAGTCGATAATCTAATTTATATTAAGATCGGAGCCGGTATCGGCTCAGGCATTATATGCTTAGGCCAGCTGTACCGAGGGGAGAACGGAAGCGCAGGGGATATCGGGCATTTTGATGTCGGCAGCGATGTGCTTTGTTGGTGTGGCAACCACGGCTGTTTGGAAGCAATCGCAGGCGGAAAAGCGCTGGCAGCCAAAGGGGAAGCGTTGGCGTTGGCCGGGGAGAGCCCATTTTTGCTGGACATCCTGAACGCCAAAGGCGGTATCACGGTGAAAGACATCAGGAGCGGGCTGCAGAACTTGGACCCCGTCTCCCTGAAGCTGGTCAGGGAAAGCGGGATGCAGATCGGACGTGTGGTAGCGGCGCTGGCCAACTTCTATAATCCGGCACTGATTTCGCTCGGCGGCTCCGTGTCCGAATTGGGCGACATACTGCTCGCGTCGTTACGTCAAGGTGTGTATCAGCGTTCTTTGCCGCTGGCCGCCCGCAATTTGCAAATCAACAAATCCGTTCTGGGGAAAACCGCGGGACTGGTAGGCGCAGCGTTTATGACGATCGACCAACTAATCATCAACAGCACGGATAACAATCCCGAGACGTTTTTGCCGCTGCGCCAAGCGGCTGATTTGCACAAGGCTGTTCCGAACGTCGAATGACTTCGGGACAGCCTTTCAGGATTCGGGGGGATTGGCCGACGAATCTGGACTAACGTACGAATCGGATAAAAGCCTAAGCAATACTTGCAGTGGGCCTCACGATAATCTCATTGACATCTACTTCAGGCGGCTGTTCTATGGCAAATAGTATGGCATTTGCAATAGCAGAAGCAGGTATTGAGATGCGTCTATATTCCTTCATCACTTGTCTCGCTGCATTATCAGAGATACTGTCGGCAAGCTCCGATTCGGTAACGCCTGGGGACACTTGCGTGACGCGGATATCGCCGCTCACCTCCTGGCGCAAGCCTTCGGAAATGGCTCGAACGGCATACTTGGTAGCACAATAGACCGCTGCGGTGGGAGATACCGCGTAAGCGCCGATGGAGGCGATATTGATGAATTGGCCGAAGCCTTGTTTCTTCATGACAGGTAAGCCAGCTGCAATGCCGTGGAGCACTCCGCGGATATTGACATCGATCATGCGGTCCCACTCATCCACTTTCAGCGATTCCAACGGCGATAATGGCATGATGCCTGCATTGTTGAGAATGACATCTACCCGGCCGAATCTGTCAAGTGCGAGTTGTATAAAGGCTTCCATCTGCTCGCGTTTTGTGACATCCAGTGCTTGATAAGCCGCAGATCCCCCTTCCGCTATTAATATGGAAGCAAGCTTTTCTAACCGGTCGGTGCGTCTCGCTCCCAATACCACATGGGCACCATGCTGTGCCAGCAACCTCGCTGCCGCTTCGCCAATCCCGCTGCTCGCGCCTGTGATTAATACTACTTTTCCTTTTACGTTAGACAAATGTTGTTCCTCCTCGTTATACTTTTTCCAATAGATCGCTTTGGCGATCGCGAGAGTACGCTATTCTTCCCGGTACAAAATCATCCCTGCATGATACAGAATGCCGTCCCGAAAATCCCCGTCGGCCGTGAATCCGGTGTCATCTAAGTACTCGATGTGATCGCCTTCGATACAATAGCGGCCTTGGTAGGCGCTTTTCCGACTGCCGCGGGCCTCGTCGTAACGGCCATCGGGCAATAGCTCATGCCGGATATATCCGTCCTTGGTCACCCACATTCCTACATATGGATGATTCTCCCTATCTGTGCCAGATTGATCCATTTTACACTCTCCCTGTGCGGTCTTGTCTAATCCTGCCACCGTTTGATTACCAGCCGGGAATTGCAGCAAACTGCATATTAGAAGCATTATCAGCATGTGATTCACTTTTTGCATCCGACTCCCCTCAGCCATCCTCTTGGGACACTTTCATTATGAGGTACACAGCCGTAAATGCGGTAGCCAAATCCGCTAGTGTTCTTGCCTAATCCTACGAATTTGTGAGTATGAAGTCACCTCAAACTACGGAGGGTACTCATCCGACTGAAGAAGGCAGGGGACGGCTGCCGTGCCGTGCATCAAGTACACTGCCACATTGTTGAAGAGTAGTCTGAGTTAATAGCGAAACTGAAACTGCTTTCATGAGCTTCATTATAACTTAACGTGGAGTTGACACCAGGTTAAAACTCAATGGATTTAATAGAAGGTGTTCCAACTAGCAAAGGAGCTGATGCTTAATGAACAAGGACAAACTATTCAATGATCTGGAAGAACGCTTTCGGGAAGGCAAGATGAACCGCCGGGATTTTCTGCAGGCAACAGGAAAAGTCGCACTCGCATCGTTAGGGCTGGCTATCACGGCTTCACTGCAAGGCAGTGTTGTGGACGCAGCGCCCAAATTTACGGCTTATCCATTTACTTTAGGGGTAGCATCCGGTGACCCGTGGCCGGAAAGCGTCGTTCTGTGGACTCGGCTTGCGCCCGATCCGATGAATGGTGGCGGTATGTTAGACAAAGACGTTCCGGTCAAATGGGAGGTCGCGCTCGACGATAACTTCCGCAAAGTCGTACGTGAAGGCGCAGCCTTTGCAAGAGCACAGCTGGGGCATTCGGTGCATGTCGAGGTGGACGGACTGCGACCAAACCAAGTCTACTATTACCGTTTTCAAGCCGGAAAGGAGATTAGTCCCACAGGCCGCACGAAAACGCTGCCCACATACGGATCTCGCGTTGAGAAAATGACGTTTGCTTTTGCTTCCTGCCAAAATTACCCGACGGGTTACTTTACTCCTTACCGCCATATGGCGGCCGACGATTTGGACATGGTGTTTCACCTAGGAGATTACATATATGAGGGTCCGGGTCCCAAGCCGGAAACTCCAAGCCCACGCTACCATAACGGTCCCGAAATTATCACACTTGACGACTACCGTAAGCGTTACGCACTTTATAAAAGCGACAGCGACCTGCAAGCCGCACATGCGAAGTTCCCATGGGTGGTTGCTATGGACGACCATGAAATCGAGAACAACCATGCCGGCCTGATTCCTGAGGCTAATCAGCCGATCGAACCTTTCCTGGCGAGAAAGGCTGCAGCATTCCAGGCCTATTATGAAAATATGCCGCTAAGAAGCTCGTCTCTGCCCAGCGGTTTCACTATGCAATTATATAGACAATTTTATTACGGCGATTTGGCTAATGTGCATGTGCTGGATACCCGCCAATTCCGTGACGATCAGGCGAGCGGGGACGGCAGCAAGCCTCCGACGCCGGAATCCACGAGCGTGGAGCGTTCCATTTTGGGCGAAGAGCAGGAGCAATGGCTGCTTTCAGGGCTCAATCAATCGCAGGCACAGTGGAACATCATTCCACAGCAGGTGTTTTTCTGTAAGAGGGACTTCCGGATCGGAGACGGGGAGCAGTTCAGCATGGATGGATGGGACGGATACTCGGCCAATCGTGACCGCATCATCAACTTCGCTGAACAGAAGAACCTGTCCAATCTGGTCATCCTGACAGGGGACGTGCACTCGAATTGGGCGTGCGATATTAAGGCGGATTTCAACGATCCGGATTCGCAAATCCTCGGCGCCGAATTTGTCGGTACCTCCATTACTTCCGGCGGAGACGGTTTTGACATAACCGACGCCCAACAAGCCATACTTGCGGAAAATCCCCATATTAAGTTCTACAATAGTCAGCGCGGCTACGTGCGCTGCACCGCCACGCATGAAAAATTTCAGGCGGATTATCTGGTTGTGCCTTTCGTCACCCGGCCCGGTGCTGACATTTCCACTCGCGCATCCTACATGATGGAAAAGGGCAAACCGGGCTTGCAGAAAATTTACGACGCGGCCGTGACCGTATAGACGAAGTTAGCTGTTGGTGTCACGCATACCACATAATCAAGAGAATCAGCCATGGCCTCTTATAGCCATGGCTGATTCTGTCCGTTCCGAGCAGACGCTTGCAGCGCCGTCTTCAACTTCAGCACCCACACACGTCACGTGGATCGCTGCTAAATGGGATCTAAATAAACAGTAAAAGACTGACCGCCATGACCATCATGCCGCCGATCAGGCCATAGATCGACAGGTGCCCCTCGTCATATTTCTTAGCAGCCGGGAGCAGGCCGTCGAGCGAGATGAACACCATGATGCCGGCGACAGCGGCGAAAATAAGGCCGAATAGGAAGTCGTTCAGGAACGGCATCAGCAGCAGATAGGCGGCAAGCGCACCAACCGGCTCTGAGAGTCCGGACAGAAACGAGAGCTTGAACGCTTTCTTCTTATTGCCCGTCGCGTAATACACAGGCCCGGATACAGCGACTCCTTCGGGTACGTTGTGGATAGCTATCGCCACGGCTATCGCAATGCCCAGCGTTGGATCCTGAAGAGCGGAGGTGAACGTCGCAATTCCTTCCGGAAAGTTGTGGATCGCGATGGCAAGTGCCGTGAATGTCCCCATCTTGAGTAACGATCTGTCACCGCCCCGCGTACCTCCTGTGGCCTCCATATGCTCATCGGCGTGCGGATTCCCCCGCTGCGGGACGAGTTTGTCGATCAAGGCGATCAGCAGCATGCCGCCGAAGAACGCCGCCACCGTTATCCAATGTCCTGGTACGTTGCCCGCTGCAGAGACAAGCGCCTCTTGGGCCTTAACGAAAATCTCGATCATCGATACATAGATCATAACGCCAGCCGAAAAACCCAACGTTAGTGATAAAAACTTGGTGTTCGTCGTCGTGGTTACAAAGGCGAGTAGGCTTCCAATGCCGGTCGCAAGTCCGGCCATTAGCGTAAGTCCAAACGCCAGCAGCAGGTGCTCAGTCATCTCTGTCACTCCCTTCACTCGGTTATAAAATGTTTCCCTTAGTCAACATTTTAAGTCTGAGACAACTGTTTCGTCAACCTTGCAACTAAATCCATCACCCACCGTCTAAAACTATAAGAATGGAGATACAGAGTCGCGGTGTTCTAATTGTGAACTCCTCCACCGTTAGTCATGGAGGGCGGAGGATGGCCATAGAGAAATTCCCACGAATACCATGCGCAACTTGCAATGCCTAACGTCTGGTTTTAAGGAAATTGCTCTCTGCCCGTGGTAGACCTTTACAACGCACTTCCCCCAGCCGGGTAAACACTGAAAGAGTCGTATGCGACGACCTGCACGTACGCATGTGTGAGAGGCCCATGCAATTGCGCATGGGCCTACTCAATACTCAAGGACGGCAGGAGTAGAACACACTGCAGAAGTGTGCTCCCACTCTTAGTTTCATCCGTCGGATCCCTCTGTCTTCTTATCTATTTTATTTTTCTCTTCTTGCCACCATAAGGCTTCCGCAGGCTCTTCTAAAATCTCCTGTATTTCGTGCTTTTCCTCCACTGCCGGCGGTGATCCCCTAAGCGGTCTGCCCGCAGTTTCTTTAACAAAATACGTCGCAACAACGCCGATCAGACATGTAGCCACAAGATAATAAGCTGGCACCATGCGATTCCCCGTCACGTTAATCAACCAAGCCACTATCAATGGTGTCGTGCCGCCGAACAATGAAGCCGATATGTTGTACGTAATGGCAAGCGCCCCATACCTCACTTCAGTGAAGAATAGCGAAGGCAACAGCGATGGCATGGTTCCCAGAAGACAAGCTAAACAGATGGCTAGAATTATTAGTCCTAAAAAAACCAGCCAAGCGTGTCCGCTTCCGATAAATAAAAACGCTGGGATAGACAGAAATATTAGCCCCAGCAAGCCCCCTCGAATGATCCGTAAATTTCCAATCCGATCACTGACATAACCAACCGTTAACACAATGGGTATCATAATCAGCATGACCACTAGAATTAATAACAGCCCTCTGGTTTGTCCATAACCGAGCACGGCCGTCAGATGCGATGGCATATAGGATAAAATCATATAGTCGACAACGTTATAGAAAAAAACAATTATGAAAGCAATAAGCAAACTTCTCCAATGGTAAACAAAAATATCTTTTATAGACCCTGGTTCATTTTTTTTGTTTGCTTTCTCCAGCGCCTCAAAAGCTGGCGTTTCTTCTAAATGATTACGCAAGTAAAGACCGATGAGACCTATAGGCCCAGCGATAAAAAATGGAATGCGCCATCCCCAGGCCAGCATGTTTTCCGGTCCTAAAATAGCAGAGAGCAGCGTCACTATACCCGATCCCGCAATAAATCCGGTTAAGGTCCCGACTTCCAGTCCACTTGCCAAAAAGCCCCTTCTCTTGTCCGGTGTCGATTCGGCGACGAAAGTCATTGCACCGGAATACTCTCCACCCGTTGAGAATCCCTGCACCATCCTGGCGATGAGTAACAATATGGGTGCGGTCGCACCGATAGAGGCATAGCTGGGTATTAACCCAATACTCAAAGTAGCTAGCGCCATCATCACCAAAGTGATGCTCAAAATCTTTTTGCGTCCTAATCGGTCTCCTAGCATGCCAAAAAACATCCCACCGAAGGGACGGACAATAAAAGCGACAGCAAAGGTAGCAAAAGTGTACACCAGCTGCAGCGGGCCGTGCATTTCGGGGAAAAACACTTGCCCGATCGTGACAGCTAAATAAGAATAGATGCCAAAATCAAACCATTCCGTGGCGTTACCCACGGCAGTTGCGACAACAGCCCTTTTCATGACTTTTTTGTCTACAACGGTAATGTCTTCTTTATTTAATTTTGGTGCTTGTTTTTTGATTCGCTTCTGCCGCTCCAATTGTGAATTCCTCCTTGTGTTGGGCACACAGCCCAGTCTCACCTAATAATATTAACCAAGATACGCAAACCTATTAACGGGTAGGTCGGCATGGGCCAGCGCCTTGGCAGATGGTATCATAACAATGTTGACGAATGGAGAATGCCTACTTAACCCAGTTACTGCGTTAATTCAAATAGCTCAGATTCCACGTGGTACGATATTATTACTACATAAGTACACTTGATCGCCCTGACAAAGATGCAGACTTAAATCCCGCATTACAGCGATCTCATCATGAACACAAAGGGCGTTATGGTTATCGTCGTATTACGGCCGAAGTACACAATCTGCTAGATTTGTTTAACGGGGAGGTGATTACATACGCCGTTGAATCTCGCCCTATCTATTAACATGCCTCAATGCGGGGTATCTTGAAATCTGAGTTTTATATACATAACCACAAACGGATTAAAGCGAAACTAAAGGGCCTGAGGCCAGTACAGTACCTACCGGGTTGATGCCCTGCAAGCAGCCTAACTATATCCACCGTCTAACTTTATGCGGTCCACTTCATTGCCGACAGTTTATATTTTGTTAATAAGTTATTTAGAGAAATGCAATAGTGGTCCATTATAATACTAAGTAAGGAAACGTTTCCCCCAATACGAAAATAAAGGAGTTACGACATGAAACTTAGAAAAAAAACGATTACCGCACTCTCATTTACGCTTGGAGCGTGTGTGTTTGTATCTACGGCGTTCGCCGATACGCTGCTGGGCTCGGGCTACGACCAGCTGAAAGCTTCCGCCAAGTATACAGCGGCCCAGATGGAGCAAGGATTAGGCAACTATACGATCGAAGCGCTGTATGAGCTGAAGGATAACGATCAAACGCTGATCCAGTCATCCCTCTCTAAGAAAATCGATTCACAAAAGCAGGCATCTGAAAATACGACTGTGACACAAAATTTCAATGGGGAGACGGCCACTAGTTATTTTTACGCAGACCCCAAGCTCGTAATTTCCAACCGCGGGACGCAGGATAAATATTATGTAACGGAATTCACCGATGATGCGGACAGGGGAGACATTAACAAATTCACCAACCCGTTCAACGAAAAGGGAGCGCCGGAGATTGAAAAAATCGTGGACGCCGTGGTCGGCAATTTAAAAGACTACGTGCAGCCGGAAGAAAGAGCGGACGGCGGCAGAGTCTACACGGGCAGTTTATCCGAGGCCCAGGTACCCGCGGTGGTGAACGCTGTGTCTTCCTTCGGTATAAAACAGATGATGAATGAACGGGGACACATGCAGCAGCAGTCGAAGCTGCCGGACATCGAGAGTGATGTGTTTGTGAAGAAGGTGGTAGGCACCGCGGTAGAAAACAAATCGGGTATATTGGAAAGTGTGACTAGCGATGTTGTGTTGTCGGGGAAAGACAAAAACGGAGTGCAGCACGATTTAACGCTCAATGTGGTGTTCAAGCTTTCCAACATCGGAACTACGAAGATCACCTTGCCTGACCTCACAGGAGCAAACGTGGAAAAGGTCACCGAGACGGGCGGCTTTAGCAGCAAGCATGTTGGAACATACAAAAATAATATTGTTATGGAGAAAGACGGTAAATTTATTAAAATTGGTGAGAGAACTCTCGAACTAAACAGCGTGGATAAGGATAAAATCACGGGCAAGTATTTCGAAACCGTGAAACCCGAGTTTGCAGCCGAGTACGGAGACCAATATAACTTTACTTTTGAGCACAAGCCACAGCAGTCCGGGCCCAACTTCTTCACTTACACGAATGCCAAAGGCGAGCAGGAAAATGGGCAGCTGCATCCGAGTGATTCCGGAAAGATCTACCTCGACCTGAACATCAAGGTCGCCGATGACAATTCCTATCATTCCCATCAACGACCATACTTCGACGGGGAGTTTAGCCGCGTATTTCAGGAGTAGCCTGCTAAGGGAAGCCGCTAGTGCGGCTTCCTGAGCTTGTCGAGCAAGTGCCTGATGAATGGGCATACATTGGGCACTCGTCGACATTCTGGGGAAGCCGCAGCCCGGCCTCCTGACCATTTTTGGAGGGGGAAGTTGCAATACATGAATACAGCCATCAAGATCACTGGTTTGACGAAGGTTTATAACAACGGCAGAGGAATAAGCAATTTGAATTTAGAAGTTCAACATGGCGACATTTTCGGTTTTTTGGGACCCAATGGCGCGGGGAAGACTACAGCGATGAAAGTGATGGCGGGACTGCTGAAGCCAGACTCTGGAGATGTGCAGATTTTCGGAGCCAGCGTGTTAGAGGACTATGTCAATGCAATGAAGCATGTGGGTTGTATTATCGAGACAGCTGAGTCGTATCCCTACTTGACGGCCAATGACAACCTAAAATTATTCGCACGATTTTACCCGCACGTCGATCAGCGTCGAATCGATGAATGTCTGGAGATCACCGGCTTGTCGAAATACAAAAATGAAAAATCCAGAAGGTTTTCACTAGGGATGAAGCAGAGATTGGGTATAGCGGCTGCGATCTTATCGAAACCAAAGCTATTGATTCTAGATGAACCTTTGAACGGGCTCGATGTGGAGGGCATGCTGGAAATGCGCAAGCTGATTAAACAGCTCGCACAGGAGGAGCGTACGACCTTTTTCATTTCTAGCCATCTGATTCATGACGTGGAGCTTACCTGCACAAGAATCGGTGTTGTGTACGGCGGCAAGCTGATCAATGTGGATTACACGAACAACATTTTGGCGAATTACTCTTCTCTTGAAAACTATTTTGTCAGTGAGGTGGACAGGAATGGCAGGGTTTAAAGCCGCATTTTACATTGAGACCGTGAAGCTGTTCAAGAAGAAAAAAATAATCGCGGCCGCCATTCTGTCCATACTTGCCGTGCTGATCGGACAGATTGCGGTGACGGCCATCAAACACGGACTTGGACTTCGAGTTGTGGGCAGTACCGAATTTCCATTGGTAGTTCTATCGATGTTCAGTTATACGATCTTGCCGCTGTTCGCTACGTTCGTGGCAATTGATATGTTTAGCGGAGAATTTTCGTCCAATACGATGAAAATCACGCTCACACGGCCTGTTTCCAGGTTCGGCGTGTTTAGTGCGAAGGTGTTGAATTTAGCCTTGTTCATCTTTGCAACCCTGGTTTTTGTTATGGCGCTCTCTTTATGCGCGGGTTTCCTGTTTAATATGTCGACGGCGAGCGCGCTCGGGATCGCCAGGGTGGTACTGTCTTACATCGCGACGTTTTTTCCCGTTTTTGTATTTTCCCTTTTGGTGGTGCTGTTGTCTAATCTGCTGCGGGGCGGACTGGCTGTCTTTTTTCTCTCCGTCATTGCTTTTATTGCACTTACCTTCCTGAGTGTCGTGTTTTCGAGCTATTCGAGCTTCTTTATTACTTCGATGTTCGGCTGGCACACACTTTGGATCTCAGAAACAGTCAACGTGTTCAAAATAGTCCGCCAGATTCTAATCATGACGGGGTGTGGTATTATGCTATTTACAGCAGGTTACTACTTGTTTGACAGCAAGGATATATAGAAGGGGAGATAGATGCATTTAACCAAACGCTTTTTCGTCATGAACGCGTTGTCTGTACTGCTGTCTATTGGTTTGACGGTGCTGGCAGTGATCGTTTTTGTTGCTGTCTATACGAAAGTAGTCGGCCGTGAGGCGTATATGAATGAATTACAGCGGGTCTTCGAGATCAGGACAGCAATGACTGAGATCCAGCGGGAAGCGCAGACCTACGAGTTTGAACAGCTCTTGGATAAGCAATACCAGCAGAATCTCTCTGCACGCGTTAAGGCTTTGGGGGCCGCGGCTGTCCTGCTCAAAAACAGAGAAGTGTTATACTCCACCTCCAAGCTCGACCCGATCGACATCGGAAGAACCTTAATGCTCACTGGCAGCGCACAGAATCAGGATACCTTAGAGCTTGGGCCGGACGGTAAAACGTATATATTTGCGCGCGCAGACTACAAGCTGCCGTCTGGCGATGACGGGACGTTGTTGCTGTTAGCGCCGGCACAGCTGAATACGCACTTTTACATACTGCTTGGTATGTTTACGATCAGTGTTTTTATATGCGTGTTTCTATTGATGAATTTCTGGGTATCGTACAGATTCTCGCGCGGGATTATTAACCCGGTCGCCCGGCTCAAGGACGCCGCCGCAAAGATCAGCGAAGGCGATTTGAACTTCGGCATTGCTGAGGAGGGGGAAGCGGAGGTGCGGGAGCTCTGCAGAACGCTGGAGCTAATGCGGCTCAAGCTGAAGGAATCCATTTACTTACAGCAAAAATATGATGAGAACCGGATTTTCCTGGTGTCAAGCATTTCCCATGACTTAAAGACGCCGGTCACATCTATCAAAGGTTATATTGAAGGCATCATAGATGGCGTAGCCAACACGCCAGAGAAAATGCAGCAGTATTTGGAAACGGCTAGCTCTAAGGCTGAATTGGTCAACACGCTGATTGATGATCTTATTTTATATTCCAAGCTTGATTTGCAGCAGATCCCTTATCATTTTGAGCATACGGACCTCGCAGACTATTTCGCGGACTGCGTTGCGGATTATCGTTATGAGTTTGAGCAGGCCAACATCACGCTAGAGCTGATCAATGAGTTAGATGCGCCTGTTGTAGTGTTGATGGATCGCGAAAGGTTGAAGCGGGTCATTCAAAACATACTTGGCAATGCGCTGAAATACTTGGATAAGGCGGACGGCCGGGTTGCCATTATACTCAGGGAGACACGAACATCAGCCATCATGGAGATAAAGGACAATGGAGTGGGAATACCGGCGGATGATCTTCAACATATTTTTGACCGCTTTTATCGGGTGGATTCTGCCCGCAACAATGCTGACGGCAGCGGACTTGGCCTCGCTATTGCCAAGCAGATCGTGGAAGGGCATGAAGGAAAGATTTGGGCTACAAGCAGCGTAGGTGAAGGAACCCGCATGATGATATCTCTGAAAAAGGTATAGCATTTTGGAGGTTATGATGAAAAAGATACTCATTGTTGAAGACGATCCGAGCATTGCAAATTTGCAGAAGGATTACCTGGAGCTAAGCGGATACGCGGTGACCATTGTGCATAGCGGGGCGGAGGGCTTGAAGGCTCTTGCCGAAGACGAGTTTGGGCTCGTGATACTGGACATCATGCTTCCTGGGATAGACGGCTTCGATGTGTTGAAAAACATTCGCGAACGGGATGATATTCCCGTGCTTTTGGTCTCCGCCAGGGCAGAGGAAATTTACAAAATCAACGGCCTCGGCCTGGGTGCAGACGATTACATCACAAAGCCGTTCAGCTCAGGTGAGCTGGTAGCCAGGGTGAACGCCCACCTCAAAAAGTTTGAGCGGATGAAAGAGCGCTTTGGCAAGGGCAATGTGGAGACCACGCTGCGTGTCCGGGGCCTCGAGATCCATAAGGACTCCAGACGGGTGTTCGTGAACGGCAGCGAGGTTACACTAACACAGAAGGAATTCGACCTTCTGTTATTTCTTTTTCAGCATGCTAACCGGGTGTTCGGCAAGGAAGAGCTGTTTGAGCGAATCTGGGGACTGGAAGCGCTAGGAGACGCTTCAACTGTCACCGTGCATATCGCCAGAATCAGAGAGAAAATTGAGGAAACCCCGTCCAAGCCCCAGTATATCGGCACCGTTTGGGGATCAGGGTACAGATTTATGGTCTGACCGCATTAAAAAACAGGGGGCGGCAATCAACTCTACCGACGGATTGGCATCCGCAGTCACACTCAATACCAACAGCACACCCGCCGGAGAAGCAGACCTTTTCGGATGCTGTTTTCGTAAAGATTGTTGCTAATAGTGAATAAAAAATTGTTTATATAATATACTGGATCCCAAACGACGTTTCTATAAAATGGAATTATGAATCGAAACTTAGTTTCATTAAATGAAACAAGGAGGGGCTATATGTCTTTCATTTTCTCTGGGATTGACCATGTGCAATTGGCGGCTCCTGAAGGTTGCGAAGCAGACGCGCGAAGCTTTTTTGCTGACTTATTAGGTTGGAATGAAATCCCCAAGCCTGAGAACTTAAAAAAACGTGGTGGTGTTTGGTTTCAATGCGGAAGTCACCAGGTGCACATCGGAGTTCAAAAGGACTTTATCCCCGCAAAGAAAGCCCACCCTGCATTTCATGTGCAGAACCTAGATTCGTTGCGAGAATATTTACTGCAAAAGAGCACCTATGTGATTGATGATCATGCACGGTCTGATGAAGGTGTAAAACGCTTCTATCTAAACGACCCATTTGGAAATCGCATTGAATTTTTGGAATGGCTCTGACGCGAGAGCTGGCGGCCACCATGCAGGCAATCAGTGCAAAATGCCGGTATGCTCGCCACCATCGTGAACAAAAACTTAGAGCAAAGATAAGATATTGTAGCCGAGACAACGAGGCGGCCAAAGGAGGAAGTGACCTTTGCGGGTCCGGCCTTCTTTTTTTGCCGCATTTCGTCTTCTTTCTGAATTGAGCTTTAGTTCATCAACCAAATCCTTTCCTGCAATAACCCTCGTAAATGACGTTGTTCTAGTCGAGCCGTATAGAGCCTTTCTTTGTAAACTGTTCCAATTCATGCGCCGCGAGTTTATTTCGTGCAACGATGACCTATATCAATTTCGTGTCTTTTCTCAATCTCTCGTTTGCATGAGAACGTATATTTTACCTGGAGTTGTTCAGCGTGGGTTATAGTAATTTCCCAATTCAGCCCATTTATTGCTCATTCCTGTGACAAGCCGTTTTACCAAACTTTTCGTGAAATTGGATATGGTGCGTGGTTACTGTCGGCAGGGGTCACCTTTGCTTGACGTAATTTATTTTCATAATATGGAACCATTTGATGTAATCTACGGTCTATTTATTGGGGTGAAGGCATTGACAGACCACTGGGATTACTTAAAGCATCTAGCACATGGTTATGACCGTAGTATCGTGCTTCGTGACTTGATGGATTGGTTCGGCAACGATGTGTGGAACTTTGCCTATTTTATGACGAATCGTTGCGATGTCGCCGACGATATATCACAAGATGTATTCATAGCAGCATACAACGGCTTGTACGGATTTCGAGGAGAGGGATCGGTTAAAAGCTGGTTACTGACGATTACGAGGAATAAAGCACTACATTATTTGCAAAGCGCCTTCATCCGTAAAGTGACCCTAACCGACAAACTGAAAAGTGGTACCTCTCCAGCTGCGGAACAGGTGGTATTCAACCGTCTCGATAACCGCGCAGTTTGGGATGCAGTCATGCAGCTGCCTCGCAAATACAGAGAGGTATTGGTACTCGACTTTCATTACGGTCTGAAGCACAAAGAAATCGCCATTTTGTTGAAAGTATCAGAAGGTACGGTTAAATCAAGAGCGCATCGAGCTAAGAAACGGATGAGCGAGCTGCTATCCCGTGAGGAGGTGTAGAGTATGAGCGAGGAAAAACCGGATTGGGCCAAAAGTATGGCGGATCCGCCTTTTGTCATTCGTCAGTTCACGCCGGATTTGAAGCAAAAGGTGCTGCAGTATGCGGGCGAGTCACATAGAAAGCGTTTTTCTACGATGAAGGCCGTGTGTGTAGCTCTGGTCACAGCATCGCTTGTCATCGGGTTGTTGCATTTAACGGAACATGCGTTGCCTTACAGGGTCGCTCCGCAAGGTGAAGCATCCGGTGGACCGACGACAAGGAATGCTTATTATGAGCAGGGACGTGTGTTATTCACACTGTATCCGGAACCCAACGCGGAGGCTGGCAAAATCGCCGGCTATATGATCCATTTTGAAGAGCCTTTGGAAACCTTCATCGGAAAAACGTTGACGCTTCAAGCGGTGCATCGGTTGGCGGGCGTGAAGGAGACGGTGTCTTCCGAGATCATTACGAAGCCGAGCGCCGGGTATCCGGGGCTGGATCGCTACACAACCCATTTCGCTTTACCGCTAGAGGGAATGTGGGAGCTGCATGTGTTGTTAGACGATCAGCCTTATGGCAACGTGCAGCTATTCATGCGCGCACCGTCGTGGGACGTGACTCCTGAGTTCCAGTCAGGCTCTTACATGATGCGCGGGGTGGAGAAAAAGATCGGGTTCATCGATGCCGGGTTTATCGCCGGCCAACCCCAAAAATACATGTGGCATTTCTGGGGAAACGAAGATCTGCTGAACGGGCCATTTGAGGTGAAAGCGGTAAAACAAGGTACAGACAACATAATCAATGTTTACTCCTCAAACCAGGTAAGCTCAGCGAATGCCTTGGCCGGTGAATTGAATGGAGCTGACCGTAACGTCGTCACTTCGATGAAGTTACCCGAAGCAGGGCGTTGGCGGTTACTTCCATACGTGAAGGGACGACTGCTTGATACGATTGTCGTCGAAGTATTGAAGTAAACTTTCATGAGAAGATTTTTATGCAAGGCAACATCCGAGCCATAGGCTAACCGTGTTTGGGCCTACACACTATCGGCATCTTTACAGCGCAGCACTTAGCAGTTTACGTGTCCGCTGCTCCTCAAGCTATGGAAATTATCGTTGATATGGATTACATTCTTCCACGGAGGAGTACAAAAATGGAATGCAGAGTTTTTTCAAGCCTAGATACAAATTCTGACTGGTTCAAAAGTATGTGTGCATTGCACGATAGTATTTTCGGGGAACCAGAGCTCCAAATATATCACGCTGAATTATCGGGCAGACCTCAGCGCTTAGTGCTTGTCGCAGCTGATGATGGGCGTGTTGTTGGTTATAAAATAGGATATCAGGACAGGCAAAACCGCTTTTATAGTTGGCTAGGTGCAGTGCACCCCGAGTACCGCAGTCAAGGAATTGCGTCGGAATTGATGAGCAGGCAACACGCATGGTGTAAAAGCCATGGATATCACGTAGTTCGTACCCAAACGAAAAATAAATGGAGAAACATGCTAATCCTTAACATTCGACATGGTTTTGATATAATTGGAACTTTCACCGACGATCAAGGGGAAACAAAAATCATACTGGAGAAGCGTTTGTTATAAACGCAGGTATGCTTTTGAGACAATTCAGCTGAACGGGGGCATCGCTGACAGCTCACACCCATAGTCTGGATGAAGGACAGGCGAGCTGAATTTCACACCGTAGGGCGTCGGCGTTGGCACTAAACTTTAAACTTTTTTTCCCTGAAGGAGGCATCAAATTGCTGTTTGTTTTTATTCTTCTTTCCGCACTGGGCTATTTTCTTTTCATAGGCATCGCATCCTTGCTTGGAGTACATTACCGCACTAATAGTTTAGAACCTGTGATTTTTTTGCTGATCGTATTGACTGGTATCGCATTAAACATCAATTACAAAATTAAAACACTACAAAAAGAGACGAAAGCTGAGAAATAATTTTCGTGAGATCAGTACCGTGTGGAAACATGGCAACTTTTAGATTTATTTTGCGTCTGTAGCTATGCATAAATAACTTTCCATGAGGTGACGCCCTATGAAGAAGAGTTGGCTTGGACGCAAACAAAACATTCTAACTGCATGCTCCACATCCTTCCTCCTTGCTTGCCAGCTACTAGTAGTCCCTGCCACTGCTCAGGCCGCAGAAGCACACCCGGTGAAGGTGGGCCTGCCCTCTTTCCCCGTCCAAATTAACGGACTCACTATCGATCCCTACAAGGCGAAATATCCCCCTATCATTTACAAGGACATTACCTATTTCCCGGTGACCTGGGATTATACCCGTACCTTGGGTCTATCGCACACGTGGAGTGAATCGGATGGACTTCGCATCACCAGCAGGGGAATGGCTCAAGTGCGGCCGGCTGCGGATACCCAAGGTAATAACAGGAAAACGGCGTACACCGCAGTACCGGTCACCTATCCCGTATTTGTAAACGGCAAGCGAATTGAGAACGAGTCGGCGGCGTATCCGCTGCTTAATTTCCGGGATATCACTTACTTCCCGATGACCTGGCAGTTCATGCACGATGAGCTTTGGATGAATGTGTTCTGGAACCCTGAGGACGGATTTGCCGTCGTTTCGCCGCAGCGGCACTACTTGAGTACCATCTTGAACGATGACGCTGACTACCTGTATATTAACTCGGGTGTCCAGATGTTGAAGATAAAAAAATCGCTCGCCGAGCGGCCAGCAATTCTTACCAACGATGACAAAGCTAAGCTCACCAGTCTGCCCCAACGAACGTCTGCTGAGGTGCTGCCCGCAGCGCAGTTTGAGGCTCCTGACTCCCCGCTGACAGAGCGTAAGGACAAAGCATACTATTACAAAGGGGAAGAGCTGTTTTCGCTGACGCCTAATGACGGTTATTCCTCCCTACCGTTCACAGAGGGCGCTGCCACAGACAAAGAGTATACGGAAACTTGGCTTGATCTGGGGTCGGCGCGGAAGATCATGTCGTTACGAGAGATGGACAAAAACAACATCATTCCTCGCGAATTTTTCACTCATTACCGGTATTTCTTCGTGGATGGCAGTTCGCGCCCGGTGCCCGTTGATGGGTTCACCCGTTGGCCCATCTCAAGAGTACAAGCCAATCCAAACGGAACTTGGTGGTTGACTAGTACACCTCTCACAGTAGACGACATCACCGCCCGAAATAGCTTTATGATTGGCGAGCTGAGCCTGCTTCAACCAAGCGGCGAATCCGTTCTCGTAAACCGTCAACTCAACGCCAGGGAGATTGAAGTGCTTTCCCATAAGGAGGACGGCACACTCATTTTTCGCGCGTATACCCGTGCGACGGAAAGGGATAATCCCGGGTTTGGCATCTATGAGATCGACACCAAAGGAAAAATCACTAGGCTGAGTGATTTGTACGGGTCGGCCTATGTGAGCACTGATGGGGACCTGTGGGTCACCGACCGCTACACCAACCGGATCATGAATGTAACCAAGAATCTCAGTAAACTGTGGTATGACTATGAGTTCCCTTTCGCCGACCAAGGCTAGGCGCGAAGTACGTGTTGCTTCCCGCCGCACACGGGGGGTTTGCCTAGAAGGGGTCGCTAGCCAGCGGCCATCCAATTGGCCCAATCCGGCGGCGAAGCATCTCAATACGCGCCAACATGAGCAAGGTGAGCGAAGTCGAAGCGTTATTTTCGGCGACGCTCGAGCGATTCGGACGCGTGGACATTCTGGTCAATAATGCCGGCACATGGAGTGTAACGTAATCGCGGACGTACAGAGGAGATGTTTGATCGGCATTTCGCATCCACGTGAATAGGGACTTATTTCGCCTGCCAACAAGAGATGAAACATATGGCAAACAGGCGGGATGACCATCAACTTTTCGACCTCCGTGTCGTGCGCGATGCTCCCGCGTAGGCGCCCCTATGCTGCAGCGAAAGGTGCGGTCGAGCAGTTGAACCGCCAAATTGGCGAAGGAATTCGGTCCTGAGGCCATCGTCATCAATTGCATAGCCCCGGTCAAGTGTCGACCGAGTTATCTTTTGAACGGCAAATCTCCAGGAGCTAATTGATTCGTTCCGCCCAATGAATGCGGTTGGACGGCTTGGCGAACCTAAGGACATCGCAAATGCGATCGGCCTGCTCGTCAGCGATGAAGGTTGGACAAACGATTCGCGAAAATGACGTAAAAGGAGGGATAAAAGATGAAGGTCACCTTTGCAACTGACTCAGACTATGAATACATACGAGACCGTGACCTTCATATTGCTGAGAGATTAATATTGTCAAAAATAAAGGGAAGTGAAATATACATTCTGAGGAACCAAGATGAGCGTAATATCGGATGGCTGAGGTATACAAAGACGCAGGATGCTTAATACTTGATACACAACCGTTGGAAATACTTCTTATCAAGAAGCTGAGCTAGCGGAGAAACGAAAGCTGAATACACCGAAACAGAAGACTGCCGCGGGATTGATATTCTCCCCTATAAGTAGACAGGTTTAAAAAAATAAACCGGCTACTCGAGCGGATATGAAACAGTACAAATTGACGGTTGCAGCCGTGGATGTTAAGATACGACTATTAATGATGAGGAGGATTGCGATCAATGACTCACTCCATGCGTTTAAGGTAAGCACGCGACGGATTTTCCACTGAGGTGGGCCTTTTTTGAGCTGCTTATTTTTACGTATGAGGACATCGACCGCGATCCAGACGGCTTTTTTGCCATGCCTCGTTTCGCACTGTTCTGCCGCGTAAATTATGCAGACTCAAGCCCGCATGTGGCCTTGGGTCTGCATTTTTTAATTGCGGTAATCTTTGGTTGTCGATGAAAATAAGAGAAAAGGAGCCATGACGATGCGACGCATGCACTGGTATTTCTTTATATAATCTTCCCTTCGCAAAATCGCAGGTCAGCCTGCGAACTGAAAACACGGAAGCTGCGATTTTCGAAGGAGGATAAATAAATTGTTATTGATAAAAGCAAAAGATATTTATGTGGAATATTTGGGGCGCGAGGTGCTCGATATTGACCAGTTGGAGTTGTATGAATACGATCGAATCGGTCTGGTTGGTGCGAACGGAGCGGGAAAGAGCACATTATTCAAAGCGTTGCTAGGCAAAATTCCTCTGCAGCATGGCAAGATTGAAAGGGAAGGGACGTTTACCTATATCCCTCAGCTGGAAGAGGCCGTTGTCCAAGATGTACAGGATTACTCCATAATGGGCAAGTTAGGCGTCAACCTAGTGCATGCTGAGGCAATGAGCGGCGGGGAAGAGACGCGGCTAAAGATCGCGCAGGCGCTGTCCGAAGAGGTGCATGGCATTTTTGCCGACGAGCCGACATGCCATCTGGACCGGGAAGGCATCGACTTCCTCGTTAACCGGTTTAAACATTATCGCGGAGCTTTGCTCATCATCAGTCATGATCGTTATTTTCTAGACCAGGTGGTCGATAAGATCTGGGAGTTGCAAGACGGGAGGATCACCGAATATTGGGGTGGTTATACCGACTATTTGATGCAGAAAGAAGAGGAACGACAAAGTCAGCTTACCCAATATAAACAATATGTGGCCGAACGAGAGCGGCTGGAACAGGCTATCGAAGAGAAGAGAAGTCTTGCCCGGAAGCTGGATCAGAAGGCAAAGGGAGCAGATAAAAAAAACAGCTCGGAAAGTGGGGGGCGCCTCGGCCATCAGAAATCCCAAGGAAGCAAGCAGAAGAAGCTCCATAACGCAGCCAAAAATATGGAACGGCGAATCGAAGCGCTTGGCGAAGTTATTGCGCCCGAAGCCATACGAAGCGTTCAATTCCGACAGGTCAAAGCGCTGGAATTGCACAATCCATTTCCGATTGTGGGAAACGAGATCGTCAAACGGTTCGGAGACAAGGTGATTTTCGACAACGTGTCCTTCCAGTTCCCGCTCGGGGGCAAGATTGCGATAACCGGAGCTAACGGGGCTGGAAAAACCACATTGTTCAACATGATTAGCGGTCGGGAGAACGGTATTACGCTATCACCCAAAGCGGAAATCGGCTATTTTGTCCAAACCGGTTACAAGTTCGATCGGAATCAGAACGTAATGGCATACATGCAGGAAAACTGTGAATACGCCGTTTCGGCCATTCGCGCGGTACTCGCATCCTTGGGGTTCACGCATCAGGATGTGCGCAAAGGGCTGTCGGTATTGAGCGGCGGGGAGATCATCAAGCTGCAGCTAGCCAGATTGTTGCTGGGTCGCTACAACATCCTGCTTATGGACGAACCGAGCAATTTTCTGGATATTCCCGCCGTGGAAGCGCTTGAGACCATGATGCGAAAATACGTAGGCACCATCTTATTTATATCGCACGATGCCCGTCTGCTGGAGGGCGTCGCCGATCAGGTGTATGAGGTGAATGATGGGCGGCTTGTTCGATTGAAGTAATGAGAAGATTAAGGAGAAAACACTTATGCATATGCAATGGAAAAAGACATTCGCATTGATCTTCAGCGGGCAAATTTTTTCGATTTTAACGTCTTCTATGGTTCAGTTTTCAATCATCTGGCATTTGACTGAGACGACGGGGTCGGCTGCCGTCTTGATGATCGCAGGTCTTGCCGGATTCCTGCCGCAAGCGCTCCTAGGCCCGTTCATTGGCGTCTGGCTTGATCGATGGAATCGTAAGATCACCATGATGGTTGCCGACAGCGTCATTGCGTTTTCCAGTTTGGTTCTAGGCATTTATTACTTATGGGGTGAACCAAGTTTATGGGTCGTGTATGCGATACTGTTACTTCGATCGACAGCCTCGGCTTTCCATGCTCCTTCGTTCCAAGCCGCGATCCCGCTGATCGCGCCAGAAGAGCAATTAACCAGGGTGGCCGGCTGGCATCAGTTAGTGTTCTCCGCTTCCAGCGTACTTGGACCGGCACTCGCAATAGCGGTATACTCGGCTACTTCACTAGGAACGGTACTGCTCTTGGATGTGGTTGGTGCCTTGATCGCCAATCTGATGCTGCTGCTGGTCAATATTCATCAACCGAAGCCGGAGATCATACAAACGCCTTCGTTCCAGAAGGAGTTTATCCTCGGCTGGAAAGCGTTCCTCTCTGAAAAGTCGGTGGTTACGATTACGGTCGCGATGGCGGTGTTTAGCGTTGTTTTTATGCCTCTTGCCATGCTATTTCCCCTGATGACGCTGTCGCACTTCGGCCGCGGGGGGTATAGCGCCAGCTTGATTGAGGCGGTATTCGGTATCGGCATGATCCTTGGTGGCGCGCTGTTGTCGGTGCTTGCTTCCAAGTGGAAGGATTCCACGTATATGAGTCTGAGTTTAGTTGTCATTGGGTTGACTTGTTTGCTCAGCGGGATCATTGAAAGCCATGCGTTTATCTTATTCGTTGTACTTTCCTTCTTTATGGGAGCGGCAGCCCCTCTGTTCAACGGTCCCTACATGGCAATGATCCAGAAGTCGTACGAACCAGAGAAACTGGGGCGCGTGCTGTCGTTCGTAACAAGCATAGGCTTATTGTCCTCACCAATCGGGCTTGCTCTGGCCGGACCGATCGTCGATCGCTTCGGGGTTCAGATCTGGTTTTTCTGGGCCGGGATCGTCGTAATCCTGATCGGAACTTTTATCAAGTTATATTTCATAGGAAAAGAGAATAAACACGTCGGGCAGGGATCAATTTAGCACAGCTTTATTATGGGTAGAAGAACCGTCATGCGTGTATGCGTTTGACGGTTTTTCTCGCTCAACAAGCAATGTAATGAAGTGCAAACATCTGATGATCGCGCATGTGAGGCTGGACAATCGGAAAACGCTAGCTCTATAAAGGAATGCCGGCGGCTGGCCAGAACGATCGGCGGCGGTTTGCGTTAAACAGTTATGTGTAAAGACTTTCTCAACCAAAAATATGTGCGTTATGTTAACATTGGATTTAGAAAACATGGGAGGTGCATTTTTATGGCAATGAGAAACGAAAAAGAAATGTTTGAGTTGATAAAAAATGTAGCCCAAAATGATGAACGAATTCGTGCGGTTTATATGAACGGTTCCAGAGCCAATCCCAACGCTCCAAAAGACATTTTTCAGGATTACGATATTGTTTATGTGGTGACTGAAACTGCCCCCTTTCTGAAAGACGACAAATGGATACATATATTTGGCGATTTAATTATGATCCAAGAGCCCGATAAACTAGCCCAAGGTGTTGGTGTGGCTGTGGATTTTGACAGGTCATATGGGTATTTGATGCTCTTTACAGACGGTAATCGGATTGACCTTCATATTGAAACGAAAGAATCTATGATCGAGGGCTATTTTGGTGATAAACTCACGGTTCCTTTGTTGGATAAGGAGAACTGTTTGCCGCAGATTCCGACCCCGACAGACATTGACTATCATGTAAAACAACCAACAGCAGGCCAGTACGTTAGTTGTACCAATGATTTTTGGTGGTGTTTGCAGAATGTCGCAAAAGGAATCAGGCGAGATGAATTACCGTATGCGAAGCGTATGTTCGAAGAAACAACCAGGGCTTCACTGGATCAGATGGTGTCTTGGTGGATTGGGAGTAAATATGATTTCCAAATTTCTAGTGGGAAGCTGGGGAAGTATTTTAAAAAATATCTGCCTGCTGCCTATTGGGAGTTGTATAAAGAAACATTTTCTAATGGGGACTATGAAAACTTCTGGAATTCCATATTTGTGACTTGTGATTTGTTTCGTGCTTTAGCGATAGACGTTGCCACACAGTTTTCATTTATATATCCACTGAATGACGACACAAACATGACGGCGTATCTAAAACATCTCAGATGTTTACCTCTTGATGCCACGGAAATATTCTAAGACTCATTAGTTAATTAAAATTTCTAGTTCAACAAACGGATCATAGTTGCAAATGATGAAGGATATTGCAGAAAAATGTGGGGAGGCCCAAATGAACGAAAACGCACTGCAGCATGCGCTGGAACTTCAGTTATTTGACCGATTGAAGCCGGAGTTAACATCGTTCTGTTATAGAATGCTAGGATCGATCGATGACGCAGACGATGCCGTTCAGGAAACCTCTATTCGTGTTTGGCACAGTTGGAACTCATTCAGACAGGAATCCTCGTTCAAAACATGGGTCTATCGGATTGCCTCAAATATATGCCTGGACAAGCTAAGACAAGCTAAACGCCGCACTCGTCCCGTTGACTTTTCCGACCCCCAGGCATCGATTATCGTACCCAGCGAAACGTTGCCTGACTCATCCTGGATCTGGCCTGCGCCCGCATTTTCGGAGAATCCGGAAGATATACTCATTCGAAAAGATACCCTTCAACTCTGTTTTATTGCCCTCTTGCAAATCTTGCCTCTACGTCAACGTGCAGTTCTTATTTTGAAGGATGTATTTGAGTGGTCCTCCAAACAGATTGCGGAAACCTTAGGATTGTCGCCAGCAGCAGTTAACAGCGCCTTGCAAAGAGCCAGAGAAACGATGGGTCGGGCGAAACTCCGTTCTGAAGAATACAGCTTGATGGATGTCGAGCCTGATCAAGAACTGTTGTCACGGTATGTGGAAGCTTTTGAACGATTTGATATCGATGCACTGGTAACCTTGTTTCATGAAGAAGGCCATATGTCTATGCCGCCTTTTCCTATGTGGGTATGCGGCAAGGACGATTTGTTCAAGTTTTTTTCGCTTACACGCTGGCATTGTGACGGGTCCCGGTTTTTGCCGACTACGGTGAATGGCGGTTACCCTGCTTTTGCGCAATATGTGCCGAGCAGCGACAAAACCTCCTTGGTGCCCTGGGGAATTCACGTCATTGTAATGAAAGACAAGAAGATATTCCACATCCAAAATTTTATCAACACAAAATTATTTTCCCGATTTCGACTTCCTGAACAATTAGACCGATGAATATTGCAGTCGGATTTCGTCTAAGTAAATGAGAATCAAAAACAATAATCGAGTGAGGTGCTTCACAATGGAAACAAGTGAAACGAGAGTCACCGTCCAGGCAGTCATTCAGGCGCCAGTATTAACTTGTGAAAGGGGAGTTGAAAATCAATGATTAGCAAAGTAGGTCAAATTATGTTGTATGTCAACAACCAAGATGCGGCAAAGGCTTTTTGGACAGAAAAAGTAGGATTTACTGTAATTGCAGAAGAGGATAACGGTCAAGGAATGAGATGGATTGAAGTTGGCCCTACCGGTGCAGCAACAAGCATCGTTCTCCAAAACAAGGAATTGGTCGCTAAAATGGAGCCTGATATGAATCTCGGCACACCTTCTTTAATGTTTTTCACGGATAATGTCGATCAATTATACGCCGACTTATCCAATAAAAATGTCAAAGTGGGGGAAGTTGTAAGTATGCCTTCCGGGGAAAAAGTATTTAACTTTGCAGACGATGAAGAGAATTACTTTGCAGTCATGGAAAAAAAATAAATCGTTTGCTAATAGTTACGATAGTTTAATGGGAAGTCTACAATGTAGTGTGGTTCTTAAGATCAAAAGTAACAAACTGCTAGCATGCCGTTTAAAGGCTACATGATTTCCAATTTGTTCAAATAAACGTTCTTAATTTTAGCATACATAAGAACATGTGGAGTCTCCCGACAATTGCCGAATTTAACAATGCATGCTGCCACGAACTGTGTGGCAGTATGCATTGTTGTTAAACTAACGTATCCGTTAATGCTGCTACCGCCGCGCACCCCACCTCCTCCGCTTTACCATGTGTTGTCCTTTTTCTTGTGATAAAACATAACCCGCGGTGATCTAAATCACCACGGACCCCACTCCCAGAAAACCGATTAAATAACTTTATTTTCTTTCGCCAACAGATAATTTGCATATCCCCGCCCCATGTGTTACGATTTAAGTCGACAAATTTGCAGGTCTATACAAGGAGGTTCACGCGCCCATGTCCCCCCGTACCAAAGAACAAAATGAGCTCATCCGCATGCAGCGTAGAGAACAGATCCTGGACGCCGCCGCGCGCGCCTACTTCCGCACGGGTGGCAGCTTTGATATTCGCGACGTCGCCCGCGAGGCCGAGCTCGGTTACGGCACGGTATACCATTATTACCCCAACCGGCATGTATTAATAGAAGATGTGCTGCGCAGCGGCTTCGAGCGATGCGAGCAAGCCCTGACAGAATGGGCAAGCATCTGCGGCGGCAGCCCGGATGACAGGCAGCTGTTGACGTATTGCAAGGCGCTGCTCCGGCTGTGGCAGTCGGACGCACGCGCATATCTCGTCTATAAAATGGCGGCGGAACATTATGTAGGCTTACCTGAGACGGATCGGCACCCCGCCAAGAGACGATTCATGGAACGACTGTACGTTCCGCTCCAATCGATCGCCCAGCGCGAAGACGACAGCATCGACCATATGCTTGCCGTGCTGGTCGGCTGCTGCGGGCTGTACTACTATGCGGGCACTTCCGAGCTGGACGTCGATCGAATCGCTAAGCTCGCGATGCAAGCTATTACGAAGGAGTCCTGATACGAACATGGTCATCTTAAAAAGCAAGCATGAAATCGAGGCCATCCGCAAGGCATGCCAAGTGGTGGCCGAATGCCATCGCACGATCGCCCCGCTCATCAAACCGGGAATCACGACGAACGAGATTGAGCGCATCTTCGAGGACATTATCTCGAAGCACGGCGCCAAGCCCTACACGAAGGGCTACAAGGGCTATCAATATGCGACCTGTGCCTCCGTCAACGACGTGATCGCACATGGCTTCCCTAGCGATAAGCCACTTGAGGAGGGCGATATCGTGACGATCGACACGGTCGCGGAGCTCAACGGCTGGCTCGGCGATTCGGCCTGGAGCTATGCGGTCGGGAAGATCTCGCCGACGGCCGAGAAGCTGATGCGCGTAACGAAGGAATGCCTTGACCTCGGCATCACGCAGGCGCAGCCCGGCAATCGGCTCGGCGACGTGACGAGCGCCATCCAGCGGAATGCCGAATCGAACGGCTTCGGCGTCGTGCGTGACCTTCTCGCGCATGGCATCGGTCGGGACCTGCACGAGGAGCCGAACTATGTGCATGTCGGCAAGCCCGGCAAAGGCCTCCGTATCAAGGAAGGCATGGTATTCACGATCGAGCCGATGATCACCGAAGGCACCTACTTCATGACAATCGATCCGGACGGCTGGACTGCGCGGACGTTTGACCGCAAGCTCGCCGCCCAATACGAGCATACGGTCGCCATCACGGCTGAAGGTCCACAAATCCTGACCGCGCAATAGAATAATTAGAGGCCGACCACGAGATGGTCGACTTCTTGGTTCCGTTCGAAGTGTCAAATAAAAACGAAGTATTGACACTGAATGTGTTGATCTTACGCGGAACGTAGCCAAAGCGTCAGGTCCCGCCCAATAAGTATTAGACTGACTCGAATACGTAAAAGCGGTAGCCTTGGACCAGAAAGATAAAGTCCTAGATTACCGCTTTTTACTCAACTAACGTGTCCCGTTAGTGAAAAAATTCATCGGACAAAACTTCATTCAACGTGCGTCGAGCCTCTTCTATTTTTGATGGATTGGGATTAGTGTGGTCGGCAATTGTTATCAACGCTTTCCATAATGCCCATCCCCGGGCGCGGGACCAGGTATCCTCATCGATCATGAGACCTGCTCGGAAAATTTCTCTACTCTCTCCAGAAAAGAACGTCCACGCAATAGTTAAATCACACGCGGGATCACCTACTGCCGAACAGCCGAAATCGATTACGGCAGATAAGCGCCCCTTTTTGACAAGGAGGTTTGTTGGATGCACGTCTCCATGAACCCAAACTGGTGGGCGGTTCCATGTTGTCTTGATGGATTCTTCCCATACAGCAGTGGCAGCATCTTTATCAATCTGATTGCCAACAATTGAAATTGCGGTACGAGTTTGCTCATCGTAGATGCTTACTGGTCCACCTCGATAAAAGTTATGGAGACCAGGAGAAGGACCACCGATATCAATTTTTTGCAGGTCTCGAAGGAATTTGGACAACTGCTTTGCAAAATCATTTAGATTTTCTATCGTGTTGATTGACGCATTCTCGCCATCAATCCACCGATAAACTGACCAATGCCACGGATATTGCTCAGAAGGTGCTCCCTTGGCAAGAGGAGTGGGGATGGGAAAACGTAGGTGCGAAGCAAGCTGTGGCAGCCACCGTTGTTCTTTTTCCACTTGTGCAGCATATCCTTCGCCGCTTGGTAGCCGCACACTCATTTCGTTACCAAGACGAAATGTTCTATTATCCCAGCCACTTAAATCAACGGGCTTGATTGGGAGCTGAGCCCATTGCGGAAATTGTTCTGTAATCAACCGACTTACTAATGACACATTGATGTCCACTGCCACAGTTGACCCTCCCAGCAGTTAGATTTTTACATCTACTATCATAGTTTTGCGGTAAATCATGCGCAAGGGAGAGTATGGTTAAAACGGTTTTGATTAACACAGCTTGGACAATACTGTCGGAAAGATAAATAGACCGCCAATGATGATATGCTCCCCTTTAAGTAGACAGGTTTAATAAATAAACCGCTGCTTGGAGGGGAGTTTTTTTGTCAAGAAAGAATGAATATAACGCTACTGAGAAATTCACGATCATAGAAGAGTGGGAAACGGGTGGCGGTACCCGGGCGGCAG
>NZ_NHRJ02000013.1 GCF_002220865.2 Paenibacillus xerothermodurans
CCGCCGCTAATCTCACCCGAAGGTGAGATCCGCTCGACTTGCATGTATTAGGCACGCCGCCAGCGTTCGTCCTGAGCCAGGATCAAACTCTCCAATAAAGTGCTGCGTTAGCAGCGGTCTATCAGCTAAGCTTGTCTTAAGCTCAAAAAGTAATGCTAGCGAGAATTTTCATTCTCTTTATTTTACACTCACTCGTTGTTCAGTTTTCAAAGGGCAATTACTCATGCACCTCAACGTCTCCGTTAAAGGCGACCCAATTAATATAACACATTCACCCACCACATTGCAAGCATGAATTTTTTCGGTGGGACCGATATTCACATGCGCAACGCCAGCCGTTCATGGCAGGAAGATAAATATAGCATGTATCAAAGACCAATTGCAAGCATTTCAATGTTGTTATTTTTTTCCTACATCAAAGTATGTTGGCGCAGCTGCACTTATGCACATAATAATAGCCTATTCAGCCCGCAGCAAGCAGGGAATAGGCCCAAATCGTTCTACGTTCTCATACCGTGATTTTTAATGCGTTCGCATGAGCAAGTTCCGTGTGGAATTCCTGATGGATGAGCCCGTTGGAGGCCATCACATTGCGTACTCCGAGATGATATGGGTTGCCTTCAGTATCTGTTATTGTGCCACCGGACTCTGTAACCAGTAACGCACCCGCGGCAATATCCCAAGAGTTCAGGCCAATCTCCCAAAAACCGCTTAAACGTCCTGCGGCAACATAAGCCAAGTGCAAAGCGGCTGAGCCGGCTACCCGAATATTGCGCACCTTGGACGACAGCGCATTCAAGCCGAGCAAATTCACAGGCAGCGCCCCGGTACGGTCGGCCGGCAGCCCCGTAGCAATTAAGCTGTCAAGTAATCTGGCCTCCTGCGAGACGTGCATTCGCTTGCCTTTTACATATGCTCCCTTTCCTTTTTCAGCGACAAAAAGCTCATTAAATAATGGATTGTAAACGACTCCAACGATAACTTCACCTTTGTGTGCAAGTGCAATGGACACGCTGAAAAACGGAAACCCATGGACAAAGTTAGTTGTGCCATCCAAAGGATCCACAATCCATAGATATTCAGCGCCACTCATCTCTTGCAGAGCCAGCTGCGACGCGGCAGGTCCCGGCTGTACACCCTCCTCCCCCAATATAGAGTGCTGGGGAAAATGAGTCTGGATGAGATTGCGTATCATTTTTTCGGCGCCTTTATCCACTTCGGTCACAAGATCCTGAGCTGAATATTTTGTTTGTAAGCTGTTGAAATCCCCAAGTTTACTTTGGATCCACTCACCGGCCTTCGACGCCGTGTTTATGGCAACTGCCGTAAAGTTTTTGCTGCCTACGCTAAACGTAGGGTTTGTTTCGCTTGACATCTCAATCAGCCCTTTTTTTGCAAAAAATAGATTTCACTATCAACCTCAGTATAGTAAATATACGTGTTAAAAGCTATATTGTTTCGCGGATACCGACCTGCGGAGCGTTTGTGCGGCCCTGCAAGAACGTCTCACTCACACACGAGCATGGTAATGGTAGATACGCTGCGGAACGGGAAACCATCGGCTTTATAATTTTGGTAATAAAACAGCACTGTCATTTCATATAAACACATTACACGCCACAACCTTGATCGCCACACGAGAGACACCCGGAGAATGCAGAACGTGCCTCAAGCGGAAAAAAAAGCACAAAAACAAAAACTGTTGAGCAAACTCAACAGTCAGTGCCGGAGTTACCGGGTAGAACTCCGCGAACGGTTGGACCACTATAAGGTTATGCGGTATGGCCCCTCGGTATGACTCTCCTACTAAACTCCTACTATATGATAGCCATTGTCCACATAGATCACTTCGCCGGTGATACCGCGCGAAAGATGGCTCATGAGAAACATAGCTGTATCGCCAACTTCAGCCGTTTCCGTCGTCCTGCGAAGCGGAGCCTTCTCTTCCACCGCGCGTAGAATGGAGTTAAAGTCCTTGATGCCTTTGGCGGCCAGAGTACGAATAGGTCCTGCGGACACCGCATTGACACGCACATTGAACTGCCCTAGATCGTTGGCCAAATAGCGAACGCTGGCTTCTAAAGCTGCCTTGGCGACGCCCATAACGTTGTAATTCTTCATTGCTCTTTCCGCACCAAGGTAGGTCATTGTCATAATACTGCCGCCCTCGTTCATCAACGGGTACAATTTTTGTGCCACTGCCACCAGCGAATAAGCGCTGATATCGTGCGCCAAAGCGAAACCTTCACGGGAGGTGTCAACAAACAAGCCTTCCAGTTCCTCGGTTTTCGCGAAAGCTATGCTATGGACAAGTCCGTGCAGCACGCCAAAATGCTCCTTCACCGCGGCTGCGAGACCTTCAATCTCCGCGTCCACCGTCACATTGCAGGGCAATATCACTGAGTTCGGAATGGTGCCGGCGAGCTTCCTCACGCGCTCCTCCACCCGCTCACTCTCATATGTAAAAGCAAGGCGTGCGCCATGGGACGCCAACGACTGGGCGATCGCCCATGCAATACTGCGTTCGTTAGCCACACCCATAATAAGTATGTTTTTGCCGGATAGCAGTTCAGTCATAACGCAGAAATCCCCTCTCAAATAAAATCAGGCCGCAGGCTTGTACCCTCACTAAAATTACCTTATTTTACCTGATATTTCAAGTCACATTTATGTCTGCTATGCCAGCTCAAAGGACGCTTGATTCAATACGTTCACGCCTGCTTCATCATGTACGTCCTCCATCAATTTGAATAGTGCTTGATCTTTCTTTTTCGCCTCGATCATGATGTCCAACCGAGGGGTGTGAGGGGCGATCGCACGCAAAAACTGCATTAACACCGGCAAGTCAATGAAGTCTGCGTGTGCGCGCACATCTTTCTCATTTTTGGGGCTTGATACGTGAATTTTGGGCGGCAAACCGTGCTCGTAGTACTGACTGGTCTCTCCCTGCCACGTGCGCTGAATCCGCGGCCACAGCTCGGCAGGATCACTGTGCTCCTCCTCGTGGTTCACCTGATGATGATGGACGTCCAGCACCATGGGCGCGCCGACCTGCTCACATACTTCCAGCGTTTCCGCGGCGGTAAATGTTTTATCATCGTTTTCCAGCGTGAGTCTTCTTTGAATGCGGGCGGGCAACTCCTGGAACCGTTGGACAAAACGGGCGTGAGCGGTCTTCTTATTGCCGTACGTGCCGCCTATGTGAATGTTACATTTTGCCGATTCCCCCAATCCCATTGCTTCCAGCATGGATACATGCCGGTCTAGATCTTCAAAGGAATGCTTGAGCACGTCTTCCCTCGGAGAACTTAGCACAGTGAAATGGTCGGGATGAAAGCTCAGCCGCATATTATGTTCCCGAGCATATCTTCCCAATTCGGCGAAGTCATCTTTCAACACGGGCATCGGATCCCAATCGGCCAACATCTCATGACCTAACAGCGGGATCAGCCTGGAGGAGCAGCGGTATACGTGAATATCATAAGCGCGGTTATGCTTCAAAAGTCTTAGCGTATTATGGATGTTTTCGGCGGCAATACGCTCCAGCTTGCGGACTGCGGCTTGTCGATCATGCAGCTTGGCAAAGTTGGTTGCCGTCATTGTTTTTGAGGGCGAGGCGTTAGCGACAAGCATCGACATGGCAACATAGCCCAAGCGAACAATCATCTTCATTCACGCTCCGGTTTCAATGTGTTATACGGCATAGATTGCCCATTACGCGATGAGTCGATGCTTTTTAACGGGATGCCGTCCCGTACGGCGGCATACATTTGCGGAAATAAAAAAACACCTTCCCACTCCGGAAAGATGTTATCAAAATGATGTGAATTACGCCTGCTGCAAGCTGAAAAACATTTCATGCGCCAGCGCTGTCTGCACTCGCGACTCTTCCTCGGTCAACCGCCGGACGAGCTCCATTTCTACTTGTGTGACTTCTTCCCCTTGGAAGTTGATTTCCGCTATAGACGCAATTATTTTCACGATCGCCGTCGCTTTGTTGTCGGGCGTGTAAGCGATGACCATCTGCCCTGTCGGAAATACGCGAAAACCGCTTTTTACCATCTTACCACGGCCATATTCCAACAGTTCGTATAATTCCTGCTCGGACTTAAATTTGCAGACAGAATTGAATTCCGTTTGAAATCCCATTGTTGTTCTCCTCCCAAGCGGCGGCATTTACTGCTGATGCATACAGCATAACGTGAGTTATACGGCCATGGCAAGGTCTGTTCGCCCGGATATGCCATGTGAATCGGCCTGCACCATTACGCCTGCACTTCGAAACTGTACCGCAGTCGCTGCTTATCATTGTGGCGCTTTATGGCAAGGATAATCAGATCGTCGAGCAGCTCGCGGTAAGGTTTGCCCGTCTCCTGCCATAGCAAAGGATACATACTGAAAGGAGTAAACCCCGGCATCGTGTTGATTTCATTGATAAAGATTTTGTTATCTTCTTTTCTCAAGAAGAAATCCACGCGGGAGAGACCGGAGCCGTCGACCGCATGAAATGCGCGCACGGCCATCTGCCGGAGCTCCTCCGACAGCTCTGTCGAAATTTCCGCAGGTATGACCATGGATGACTTGCCGTCGATGTATTTGGCTTTATAATCATAAAACTCGTTCGAGGACATAATTTCCCCAACCACAGAGGCCTGAGCTTCATCATTGCCCAGCACTGCCACCTCCACTTCCCGGGCATTGATATTTTCTTCGATGATCACCTTGCGGTCAAATTGAAATGCGTCTTCGACTGCTTGTATTAACTCGTCACGATTCCGGGCTTTGTTGATGCCCACGCTCGAGCCTAAGTTCGCAGGTTTGACGAAGCAGGGGTAGCCAATAGAAACCTCAATTTCCATCAGGAAAAAAGCCTGGTCTTTTTCCCATTGTGAGCGTGTAAAGTGACGGAATACACACTGGGGCAAGCCTTCTTGAGCAAATATCTTCTTCATCATGACTTTGTCCATACCGACTGCGGAAGCCAGGACACCCGCTCCAACATAAGCGATATTTGCTATCTCCAGCAAGCCTTGTACCGTGCCGTCCTCGCCAAACGTGCCGTGCAGGAGTGGGAAAATGACATCCAGCGGCTTGTGCTCTGCTTGCGTATTGCCAGCACCGGCCTCCGCTGCGGGTTGGAGCGAGGCAAAAAACGGCTGCAGTGCCGCCGACGCGCCAACGCCTCGCGCCGCTTGATTATCAAAGGTGAGGGCTGACACATGGTCTACTGGTCCCTGCAGCTGCGGCCCGCGGCGCCAATCACCCTCTTTTGTTATGTAGAAAGGAACCACTTCGTACTTGTTCATGTCGAATGCTTTGATCACGGCGAGCGCGGTTTGCAGAGATACATCGTGCTCCCCGGATTTCCCGCCGTAAATTAATCCGATGCGAATTTTGTCGTTCATAAATAACCTCCGAAAAATCATTGTATATGCATAGAACAACGGCAACCCGCCTCGAGAAGACTGCCAAGCAGCAAAATCCGGTGCAATAAGTTCGATAAAAATGAGTTATGAGTGCGGCATGAGCCTCTTATCACACATGATCTGCGATGTGCAGGAACTGGTATTGGGTGCGCTCCGTCCAAGCGGGTGAATCTACGTAGCTCCAATAACGGTGTCGGCTGTGGGAGGTATGGGCGTTCACCAGCGGCATGCCGTTAGAATCCTTGGCGGTCACCACTGCGCTATGCTGATAGCGGCCGTCGCCATCCCAGTCATAGCTAATCACATCCCCCAGTTGGAGCTGGTCCGGTCGAGACACGGCTTCAGCGCGCAGCCCGTTCCGGCTATGCATGAGATATGTCTGCAGGCTGTGTGCTACCGACCAGCTGAAGCTCCACAGTTCCTGCCCGTGGTAGCGTCCTTTGTACCACCAGCCCGAGTCCCTTTTTCCAGTATAGTTCATCGCCGCCCCGCCTGCAAAGAGGCACTGGGAGACATAATTGGTGCAATCTACCTCGAATTCCAGGTACGCAGGATTACCTTTCGCCCACCAACTATCAGCGTATTCGACCGCTTTGTTCCGATTATATGCTTTGCGGTCCATCGATTCCAGATAAGGCACAACATTGTAATTTAAATAGGGTTGGGACGGGAGGCGCGGGAAGATTTGGTCGTGCAGGCTGTCGTATTGTTCCGTGGCTGACTCTGTCGGGTTCATCCTGTCCAGTACGGTGCTGAATTCAGCGTCTAACGGCTTGATCTGCGTAACATACCATTTATCATCCAACTGCCCGAGCACAACCCGTTCGGTTTGCAGCTGCTGCTGCTCGAATTCGGTGCTGCTTATCGTCCCGACCGAGGTCCTTTTTAGCTTAATATCCGCGGTGATCGCCTGCGGCTCCTGGGACACCCCGATAAGGGCCAGGCGTGTTTCACTTTTCACCGGAACGAAGCGGCGGTCCTGATCAGAATGTGCGGTGCGGGCCAAGCGCTTGATCTCACTCTGCAAATAATTCGTATCGGTGACAAAAGGCAGCAAAGGTGCGATGGAATAATCCATGTGCGTTTGATTTTTATGGTGGACGTAATCATAGAGCGTCGTTTTCCAAGACATACGAGCTACCCCCATTCATTGGTGAACAGACAACAATAACCCCACTATGGCTTGCCGTCGCAGGCATGATAATTATTCCAAATATATGTAGGTTTTGTGCCAAAAATGATTCAATTTAGCCTTTACGAAGCGTCCTCCACGATGTATACTTGAGGTACGGCAAATATGAAATCGTGTTTCACTAGATGAAACACCTTGATTTCTGCTAAGATCGCCTAGTATGAGGAGGAAAAGTAATTATGGCTAACAAAGACCAGTATTCGGTACGTACGCCGCTGGAAGTCGGCGGTAAAACGTACCACTATTACAGCCTTCCCGGATTGGAGCAGCAAGGCCTGGGTAACATCTCGGCTCTGCCTTTTTCCATTAAAGTACTTTTGGAAGCGGCTGTGCGCCAGTTTGACGGCAGAGCCGTCACTTCCGAGCATGTAAAACAAATCGCAAACTGGGCCAAGGAACGCGATGATAAGGAGATTCCTTTTATCCCGGCGCGTATCGTTCTGCAGGATTTTACCGGTGTGCCGGTGGTCGTTGACCTGGCTGCCATGAGAGATACAGTGAAACGTGCGGGCGGAGATCCGAAGAAAATCAATCCTCTCGTGCCTGTTGACCTCGTTATCGACCACTCCGTAATGGTGGATGCTTTCGGAAACAAGGATGCTTTGGACACAAACATGAACTATGAGTTCGAGCGCAATGAGGAACGTTACCGCTTCCTGCGTTGGGCCCAAACGGCTTTTGACAATTTCCGTGCCGTGCCTCCGGCCACAGGAATCGTGCATCAGGTGAACCTGGAGTACTTGGCATCCGTGGCAGCGACCAAAGTCGTTGACGGTGAAACAGAAGTGTATCCTGACTCTCTCGTAGGTACGGACTCCCACACTACCATGATTAACGGTCTCGGCATAGTTGGCTGGGGCGTTGGCGGTATCGAAGCGGAAGCAGGCATGCTGGGCCAGCCGTTGTATTTCGTGACTCCGGAAGTTATCGGATTCAAGTTGACAGGCACTTTGCCGGAAGGCGCCACAGCAACCGACTTGGCGTTAACCGTCACCGAAATGCTGCGCAAAAAAGGCGTGGTGGGCAAATTCGTTGAATTCTTCGGACCGGGCTTAAGCAACATCAGCTTGGCAGACCGTGCAACTGTGGCTAATATGGCTCCGGAATATGGCGCGACGATCGGTTTCTTCCCAGTGGACAACGAATCATTAAATTATCTGCGTGGTACCGGCCGTGATGAAGCTCAGATTGCACTCGTAGAAACGTATTATAAAGCACAAGGCATGTTCCGCACCGACGCTACGCCGGATCCGACGTTCACCGACGTAATTGAGCTTGATATGTCCGCTGTCGTGCCAAGCTTGGCAGGTCCGAAACGGCCGCAGGACCGGATCGAACTGACGTCCATGAAAGAATCGTTCAACACGATCGTCCGTACACCGATTGAGAAAGGCGGCTACGGCTTGAGCGACGAGAGAATCGCTGAAACCGTGGAAATCAAACATCCGACCGGTGAAGTCAGCAAAATGGGTACAGGCGCGGTCGTTATCGCTGCAATCACCAGCTGTACCAACACCTCCAATCCGAGCGTTATGCTTGGCGCAGGCTTAGTAGCCAAAAAAGCAGTGGCGCGCGGTCTGAGAAAGCCGGCTTACGTAAAAAGCAGCTTAACTCCCGGCTCGCTCGTTGTGACCGACTACCTGAGAAACGCTAACCTGTTGGAGTCCTTAGAAGCGTTGGGCTTCCACGTGGCGGGTTACGGCTGTGCAACCTGTATCGGCAACTCCGGTCCGCTGCCTGAGGAAGTCGGGCAAGCAATCGCCGACAATGACATGACCGTGGCGGCAGTATTGTCCGGTAACCGCAACTTCGAAGGCCGTGTGCACGCACAGGTAAAAGCCAACTACCTGGCGTCCCCGCCGTTGGTTGTGGCTTATGCACTTGCAGGTACGGTGAACATCGACTTGGCGAACGATCCAATAGGTTATGACCAAGCGAACCAGCCTGTCTACCTAAAAGATATCTGGCCGACCAACGCGGAGATCCAAGAGGCTATCGCGTCGGCGATGAGCCCTGATATTTACCGTGCGAAGTACTCCAATGTGTTCCGTGCCAATGCCCGCTGGAACGCGATCGACGTACCGGAAGGCGAGTTGTATGAGTGGGATGAAAAGTCAACCTATATCGCTAATCCTCCGTTCTTCGAGAACCTTGGCGCAGGTATTGCCGATATGGCCGACATACGCGGAGCAAAAACCCTCGCACTACTAGGCGATTCCGTGACGACCGACCACATCTCTCCTGCTGGTAACATTAAGGCTGACAGCCCTGCCGGCAAGTTCCTGTTGGCGAATGGCGTAAAGAAGGAAGATTTCAACTCGTACGGCTCCCGTCGCGGTAACCATGAGGTGATGATGCGTGGTACATTCGCGAACATTCGCATTCGTAACCAAGTTGCGCCAGGCACCGAGGGCGGCGTGACAACATACCTGCCTACCGGCGAGGTGGAGTCCATCTACGATGCTTCGATGAAATATCAGCAGCAAGGAACAAATCTGGTCGTTATCGCCGGTAAGGAATACGGCACAGGCAGCTCCCGTGACTGGGCAGCGAAAGGTACGTACCTGCTCGGCGTGAAAGCTGTTATCGCAGAGAGCTTCGAACGTATCCACCGTTCCAACCTGGTAGGCATGGGTGTACTGCCTCTGCAATTTGTTGAAGGTACAGGTTGGAAAACTTTGGGTATTACCGGTACAGAAACATTCGATATCAGTGGATTGAACAACGAAGTACAGCCTGGGCAGCGCGTGAATGTGACTGCAACAAGGGAAGACGGCACCAGCTTCCACTTCGAAGCCATCGTTCGTTTGGATAGCCTGGTTGATATCGACTACTACCGTAACGGTGGTATTCTGCAAACGGTATTGCGTCAAATTATGGCCTAATCTAATTTCTTTGCAATCCTCGCAGCGAACGCGGCTGCGGGGATTTTTCGTATTATGGATGGGAACCCGGAGAAAGCGTACCATGGGGGCAAGCCGGAGAAAGTCGTGCTAACAAAAAACGCAGCCTTAGCCCAATCGGGCTTGCTGCGTTTACGCTTATTTCAACATCGTGCCCATGCGGCGGGCGGCTTCCATTAGCACCGGCGCATGTGCTTTCATCTTCTCAGGTGTGAGCCTATTGGAGGGCCCACTCACCGCGAGCGCCGCCACAAGACGATGGGAGCGGTTCAATATCGGGACCGCTACGGCTGCGGCTCCAGGCTCCCGCTCCTCGAAGCTTGTCGCGTAGCCGAGCGTCTTCGCCTCTTCGAGCTGCCGTATATACACGCTTTGCTCCATACCGGCCGGCCACGAGGGGTCCTGCCGAATCGCTTGCTGCACCTCCGGATCAGCGAAGGCCACTAGGATCTTGCTGGATGCGCCAACATACAGCGGCATCCTCGCGCCAATCGGAGCCACACGGCGAATCGCTTGGTTGCTCTGCACCGCTTGGACGCGGATACGCTCCATGCCATCGCGCACATACAGGCTGACCGTCTCGTCCAATTGATCCCGCAAGTGCTCCATCTCCGGCAGAAGAATGAGCGCCGGGTCATCGCTGTGCGTCAGGTTCGCCGACAGCTCCCAAATTCGGAATCCCAGCCTATACTTCTCCGAGGCCGGATCACGCACGACAAACCCCCTGCCCTCCAATGAAGCCAACAGCCTGTGCACCGTACTCTTGTGAAGGTCGACACGAGCAGCAATTTCCGTCAAGCTCAAATCCTCTGAATCGGTGAAACAGAGCAGAATATCTAAAGCACGTTCCACCGCGCGCACTGTCGATTTGCCATCTTCCATCTCATTTAATCCCCCGACTTTTTGTTTCACTTGATGAAACTCAGTTACATATAGTATAACTCAACCCGCACCCAGGGTAAAGCGAATTATTACCTGAACAGGCTGTATTACAGCCAGATTACAGCTACCTTACATGTTGTCGTATCCGATTGACGCAGGCGCACAGCGGCTTTAGTATACACTTAAGGGAATGAAGACCCGTCGAGTCCTCATGTTTTCCACACGCCGTACGCGGCCCACAAAGCAACAAGACATCCACGTTAAACAGGAGGGATTCCGATGGAACAAAACCCTGCAGCGTCCGTTGCACTAACCCCTGCCACCACGCAGGTAGAAACTACGGTTCAACCACAATCCATTGCCCGGCGCAGAATCAGGCAGCTGCTGATTGCTCTCGTCTCATGTGTATTGCTGTTCTCCAGCCTTGTTATGGCCTTTCATGCTTACATTGCATGGACACTTGCCCGGCCGCATATCGACCAGCTGCGTTCGAATCCTATGCTGTCCATTGGGGCAGCGTATGAGAATATTGAGTTTCCCAGTGTGAATAGCAGTTCTATTCTATCCGGTTGGTTTATTCCCGCAGACCATAATTCCTCAACCAGTAAAACCGTCATTTTCTCGCATGGCTACGGCGGCAACCGGGAAGAAATCTGGGTTCCCTTGTACAGTTTGGCCGAACAATTACATAAGCAAAATTACAATGTGCTTATGTTCGATTACGGTTACGTGCAGCCCAAAGCAAGCGTCACCGGAGGAATTCGCGAATCACAAGAGCTGTTGGGGGCGGTCAAGTTCGCCAAGGAGAGAGGAGCCGGCGAGGTATACGTGTGGGGCTTTTCCATGGGTGCCGGAACCGCACTGCAGGCCGCATTGCAAACAGAAGATATCTCCGGCATGATCCTGGATAGCACTTTTATTCTGGAGCCGGACACACTTTATCATAATATGAAGCAAGAGGCGAATCTGCCCAAGTTTCCGTCTCAGCCTCTGGTACATCTATTCTTTCCGTTGATTAACGGAGTGAGCCTCAACCAGATCCCTTACGGCCAGGTCAAAGAGGCCGAGTACGATATGCCAATCTTTTTCATCCACAGTCAAAAGGATGAGCGCGCGCCTTTCGAAATGGCGCGGGAAATTTACCGTAATCAACCCGATGCTTCGGGCTCGAAGCTGTGGCTTGTTGAAAACGACGGACATGAGTTGATTTTCAAAGGCCACCAGGAAGAATACATCGCTCGAGCGATGGGATTCTTAAAGAATATGCCTGCCAGACAGCACACTGCTGCAGCGCAAACGTGAGCGCCTTAGCCGCGCTTGAACATAGAGCCAAGCCTCCCCGAATATATGTAGTCTTGATAGCCCGACAGTATGGGCTGCGAGAGTACGGGGGAGGTTTTTTCGATGCTCCAGGTGTATGAGGGTATGATGCCGCTCAGGGTCTTAGAGGAGATTCGGAATTGGAAGAAGCGTGAAAAGGAACATTCGCTTCTGGTCCGTTCTGTCGTCCCGGCCCTGGAAGCCGGCTATACGTCGGTTCTTGGATTATGGGAGCATTCATTTGAACAGGCCGAACAGACAGCCGTACAATGGATCCGCGCAGCTCTCGACTCACGGCTCCCCTTCAGCCCATACGATATTGATGCTGTATTCGAGTTGATCAGGGTGTCTACCATCGAATCTCAGCAGTTTGTCCGACTGCTTCGCAAGATGCAGGAGAACAGCGAAGTTCTTCGTACCAGGGCAGAACACTTGGCTGTCGTCCGGCATGTCATCAGCGAATCCGAATACTTCATTGGGCTATTTCAGTTTGTGAACAATGATCCTCCTAGAGAATTGTACTATGGTGTCCCACAGGTCCATGCTTACTCAGCAATACCGGCGCCGGGGATTGCACACCAACAGCAGCCCCACACAACAGACAGAGCAGAACAGGCGGAGGCGTTGACCGCCACAGGAGAAGGCACTTGGTCGCAACAGCCCCCTTCCCAGCAGCCCATAACAGTCGAAGGGCAGAAGCTGCCTCCGCTGCCATACGCGTATGACGCATTGGAACCCTACATTGATGCGGAGACGATGCGGCTCCATCACGATAAACACCACCGCAGTTGCTTGGAAGCCTTGAACAACGCGAAATTGATGCTCGCAAGCGCCCGCCAAGCCGATGATTACGTTCTAATGAAGCACTGGCAAAATGAGTGCACGATGCACGGCGTGGGCCACTATCTTCACACGCTATTCTGGCTCAGCATGGGGCCTCAGGGCGGAGGGGAAGCGACAGGAACAATAGCTGCGGACATAACCAGCTCCTTCGGCAGCTTTGAGGTGTTCCAGTCACTATTCACCGCCGCGGCCAATAGCGTAGAGGGCGCAGGCTGGGTGGTCATGGCATGGAGCCCGCTCAATAATCAACTCGAAATCGTTCACGCCGATAAAAATAACCATCTGTCTGCGTGGCCCGTGATTCCGCTTCTTGTGCTTGATATGTGGGAACATGCATATTATCTGCAATACAAAAACAACCGCCGCGATTATATTGACGCATGGTGGCACACAGTTGACTGGCAGCAGGTGAACGAGCGCTTATCGCAGGCTCGCAGCACCAATTGGCCATCGTTATGATGCGGCGCAAAAAATCCTCTCCCGCTCCGGGATTCGTCATTCCGGGCGAAAAGAGGATTCTCTGCATACTGCACCGTAATATCACAGTGGCTCGGGTTCGTAGGCTAGTGTTTCACAAGTGACAAAAATTCAGAGCGTGCGGCTGCGTCCGTGCGGAACAACCCGCGCACAGCGGATGTAACTGTTTTGCTGCCAGGCTTCTTTACGCCGCGTGCGCACATACACAGATGCTCGCCCTCAACCACGACCATGCAGCCATGCGGAGTGAGCTCAGACTCGATGATATCCGCTAACTCTGAGGTTATCCGTTCCTGTACCTGCAGCTTGCGTGTTACGGCCTCAACCAGCCGCGCGAACTTACTTAAGCCGGCGATTTTACCGCTCGGAATGTAACCGATGTGTATTTGCCCAAAAAACGGCGCCATGTGATGCTCGCATTGGCTGTAGTACACAATATCTTTGACGATCACTAATTCTTCATGTTGTTCGTCAAAAGCGACGCCCAAGATGTCTTTGTAGTCGGCCTCATATCCCGCAAATATCTCCTCATACATCCGGGTTACCCTGGCGGGTGTATCTACCAATCCCTCTCGGTCCACGTCTTCACCAATCAGACGCAGAATCTCTCTTACATGGCCTTCAATCAAAGCCCGGTTTTCATCCACGCGGGTATTTCGATATTCTCTAGCCGGCATAACTTAACCTCCTTCATGCTAACCTAACCTTAGGCTAACTCTTCCAACGTTGCCCGTGACCGCCAAGCCCCGGGCACATATATTTTTATCGGCGAAACTTTTGTTTTTTCATCATTTGCTGAGCTTTTTGCATTTGCTGTTTATTCATGTTGTAGCCCATCTTCTTAGCCATTTGTGCCAGCATCTCCGGATTGTTTTGCATATTCTCAATCTGTTTGCGCAAGTAATACACACCGGCGAAAAAGCCGCCTACCGCGCCTACCAACAGCGTGACGATCGGAATAATGTAGTCCCACATTATGTTATTCACCCTTTTTCAGAAGTTATCCATTGTACATCATAGCAAATAGTCTTCAAGTGCACAAATGCTAACGCACGCCGTGGCAGGCGCTTATCATACGTGGCTGCCGTCGCATGATCACTACCTATCAAAACCGACATCATAGTTACGTTGAGCGCGTGGACGTACATTTCATTATCCATAGTGCGAATGTCGGAAAGCTGCACGCGCCCCGTTGCCGGAATAATCGTTCTCCCCAAAAACTACCCCGGCTCGAGATGCTCAACATGTACGTATCTCATCGTTTTCTCCCCTGAAAACTTTGCAAGCGGAAAGTGATCACCCAGTATCATCCCAGCCCAGCTTGCTGCAGCACCGCCGTTCCTAGCGCGCAGAGGATATCTCGCAGCCTTCCGTTTGCAACAAATAGGCTTTCACGTTCAATCCCCCGCCATAACCCACCAACGAACCGTTTGCGCCTATCACGCGATGGCAGGGCACGATAATCGGTATAGGATTGCGATGGTTGGCGCCGCCGACCGCCCTGACCGCCTTTACACCATTGATCGCTTGTCCGATGTCCTTGTAGGAGCACACTGTACCATAAGGAATACGAACCAACGCCTCCCATACCTTAACCTGGAACGGTGTCCCGCGGAGATCCAGCGGCACATCGAATGTTCGGCGGTCGCATGCAAAGTACTGCTGCAGCTGTTCCTCCACGTTTCGCAGGGCGGCATGGTCAGACCTCCACTCACGCGTCTTGAACCAGCGCTGCGACCACTGCTGCAGTTTGGGTTCCACATCGGCGAAACGTCCAAACTCGATAAGGCAAAGTGCGCTCCCGGCAGTGCCAAGCACCAGCGGACCTATTGGAGAGTCTATTTCAGTATACCTCATGCAGAGCATAGGCCTTGTCCAACTCCTTCAGTACTATTTCATCGGACTCCTCGGCTCTGGCCTCATTGATCGCGTCGATCGCCTGCGAGTTCCCTATGCGGCCGAGCGCCCACGCTGCCGCGCCCCGTATCTCAGGCCTGATGTCGTGTCTCAACAGGTCGACGAGTTCAGGCACCGCCGTTTCATCCCGAAAATGCCCTAAAGCCAGCACCGCATTCCGCTGTATTGGCTTTTTGCCGCGCCATGCTGCGGAGCTGGTTCCGAACCGATCCTTGAATTCACGGTTGCTCATGTGCAGCAGGGAGGTCAGGAGCGGTTTGGCCTGCTCTGGATCCGGTTGCAGTTCAGGATGGTGAGTCCAGTTTTTACCCTTATTTTTAGGGCATACAATCTGGCAGGTATCACAACCGTACAAGCGGTTGCCGATTTTTTCTTTCAACTCATCGTCCTCGATATGGCCTTTTGTCTGAGTGACAAAAGAAATGCACCGCTGCGCATTCAACTGCCCTGGACCGACAAGCGCGCCGGTAGGACAGGCGTCGATGCAAAGTGTGCAATCGCCGCAGCTCTCCGTGACCGGCACGTCAGGCTCCAACGGCAGATTTGTGATCATTTCCCCCAAGTATACCCATGAACCGAACTCGGGTGTGATCACGGAGCAATTCTTGCCGACCCAGCCTATTCCCGCCCGCTCTGCTACAGCCCTGTCTACCAGCGCGCCTGTGTCCACCATAGTCTCCAGCCGGGCGTCCGGCACACGCCCGAGGATCCATGCCTCCAACCGCTGCAGCCGGTTGCGCAGCACTTGATGGTAATCCATGCCCCATGCGGAACGGGACAAAATCCCCCGGTAAGCGCCCTTCTCCGACCTTGGGGCGTCCTTCATCTTGGAAGGATAGGCCACAGTGATCGATATGATGGATCTGGGTCCGGCCAAGCTGAGCGAAGGCTCAGTCCGCTTCTCCAGATCGGGCTCCTCGAACCCCGACTCGAAGCCTTTCTCCCTGTGCTGTTTCAGTATACTTTTTAGATCAACGAAAGGATCTGCACTGGAAATGCCTATCTTGTCGATCCCGAGTGTTTCGGCCGCCTCTTTCATGTCAAGCTTCAGCTGGTGCCAATCTATATCGTTCCAATCTGCTGCAGCTTCCGACATCATTTTATTTTCACCTCGTTTCTTTTACAGTGATTTGAATTTATCCCACGGCCAGATGATCCATTCAACGCGTCCCTCCACTTGTTCCAGTGAGATGGCTCCGAAGCTGCGGCTGTCATAGCTGGCATGGCGGTGACGGTTATCCCCCATAACAAATAAGCAGCCCTTCTGCACCGTGTACGGATCAAACCCGCCGTCCTCAATCGGCGTGTCCGTGTAGGCTTCCTCTACTTCAACCCCGTTGACGAACAGCTTCCCCTGTTGGATGACCAGCTCATCACCTTCCACCGCGACTACCCGCTTCACTAAGTAAGGATGATCGGAGTTAATGCCGTCAGTCTCCCGCAGCACGATGACATCCCCACGCTCAGGCGCGCCGAAAAAACGAATGGTCTTGTTGATGAACAGCCATTCCCCTTCTTCCAAAGTAGGCTGCATAGATGCGCCCTTCACCGTCGATAGATGGAAGCCATATTGATGTACCAGCACAACTACCAGCAGTGCGATGACGACAGATTTCATCCAATCCCAAACCTCAGCCAATAAACCGGCAGAGCCCCCCATTGGCATTGTATGCCCGGTTAACTCTCCGTCCGGCTTTCTCGGCGCAAAAAAACGCATGTCACGCCTCCGTTTCTCGACCTTTCCACTTTTCCCATTCACGATAATAGTAACGTACCCCATCATCACAGAAAGGCGCTTGATTGGTCTCGATGCGTTTCATTAGGTCCTGCAATCCCTGTTTGACCTTCTCGTCCACAATGTCAGAGTAATGATAAATCATTTTATGGCGCTCATACTCCTCCTGATCGACCACATGAATTCCTCCGCGCGGCATACGTATCACATCCAAATCGTAATCGATGTAAGTGATGACACGTCCGCAAACGTAGGGTGGTGACGCCACGTTGCAGTAGTAGCGCACCCCCGCTTCCTCCAGTAAGGCAACGACGTTAAACCACTGCTTGGGAATGAAAAATGAGATAGCCGGTATTCTACTGACCCATTCCTTCCCGTCCGCCTCTACAATTTTAGTCTGGCTGTTGATGAGCACAAGCATAGATTCGAGCTGATGGGGCTCAAGCTGCAGCGCTTGGGGAACCAACCAGTTTTCCGCCCACATGCGATGCAGATGACCATCGTGCTTGAAGCTTTTTATGATATAGGAACAAAATTTCGACATAAGCTCCAAACCCTTCTATTTATACATTCAGCTTGCCTCAGCTATTGCAAAACTGTTATCAGTGTTCTAATCCAGGTGGCGCTGCCTCCTGTTCGCCACTTGCACAACGTTACATTGGCGGGCGTTTCTTTCTAGCATAAACCTATGTCGAACGGCTTTCAAGAGCCAACAATTCACCATAACGCAAAAAAGCATGGCCGCTGCTTATGTGAGCGGGCCATGCTAGCTTCAAGCGCATCATTGCTCAATATCATGTCAACAGCAATTAGCCGTTGACGATACTCAGGCGATGCGCCGAGCGTGAAAAATCGGCAGCTTGATATCCAGCCGACTCGTACACCGGTAACACCATTTCATTATGTACATCGACGGTAACCATGATGCGTTTTACTTTTCTCTGTAAGAATCGCTGCCTCATTGCTTCGATCAAAGCTTTGCCAATCCCGCGGCGCTGAAATTGTTCGCCGACGGCTATGCGGTAATAGTAGGCATTGTGGTTGTCGATCGTCCCTATGATGACACCAGCAATTTGTTCGTTTTCGAGGGCAACCAACACCAATTCACTATCCCAGGAAAGCTGTCTCGCGAAAGCTTCCATAGTATCGTCATAACAGGACTCAGTCAGTACGTTTTTGAACAGCTCGGTAACGGAAATATAATCAGACAACTGGAAGGAACGAACAACCAAATTTCTGCACTCTCCCCGCGGCTAGTATTTAGGCAAGCTACTAATTAATGATACAAAGTATAAAAATACGACAAAAATCATCGAATCCCTGCTAATTTGTTAAAAAAACTGTGAGATTCTTAACATTTTCACGGCATACGAGTGTAAGCGTTGTTTTTTAGGCGCTTACATATAATTAATGTATAAAAACAGATCAACTGAGAAATTTTAACTTGGTGTCGACCGCGTATGTGGGGATTGAGACTTTTTATACATACATGTTGATTTGATATGTAAAATAAGGGATAATAATCAATGGACACTGTAATTACATATCCTATAGGAGGGATTCACGAATGGCACATCAATTACCAGCTCTGCCTTATCCAAACAATGCACTGGAACCGCACATCGACGAGACAACGATGATGATCCACCATGACCGTCACCACAACACATACGTAACCAACTTGAACGCTGCATTGGAAGCCCACCCTGATCTTCAATCCAAAAGCATTGAGGACTTAATTTCAGACCTGCACAGTGTGCCGGAAAGCATTCGTACCGCAGTTCGCAACAACGGAGGCGGACATGCGAACCATTCCTTGTTCTGGGAAGTGATCGGACCTAGCGGCGGCGGTGCACCGGCAGGCGCATTGGCGGATGCCATCAGCAACGAGCTTGGAGGCTTCGACAAGTTCAAAGAAGACTTCGCTAAAGCGGGCGCAACGCGTTTCGGCAGCGGCTGGGCTTGGCTGTCCGTAACTCCAGAAGGCAAACTCGTTATTAGCAGCACAGCCAACCAGGATAACCCTCTGATGGAAGGCAACACGCCAATCCTCGGACTGGATGTCTGGGAGCATGCTTACTACTTGAAATATCAAAACAAACGCCCTGATTATATCTCAGCGTTCTGGAACGTTGTGAACTGGGATGCAGTGGGCCAGCGTTATGCGGGAGCGACAGGTAAATAAGGTTCTATCGGCACTTTGTCGACACTCCACACCGGGATCGAATGATCCCGGTTTTTTTGTGTTTTCGCCGACTACATGCGGCTGGTGTTGTCCTCTAATAGCCGGATTGATGGCGCTCCGCGACAACTTCAAATTCAACCCCATCAAACCGATGACATGTGTGTAGGTTCGCATAGAAAAATCACTGTAAAGGGGCTGTGGAACCTTTTCACATGGTGCCGCCCCATGTATGATAAGAGTATCTGGGAGTTCTTCCATAATTTTTGTCATCATGTGGCGGCAGTCCTTGTTCGTGACGGAGACTTGTTCGGTGAAATATCTCTCTGACAAAAAGGGCTGACCCGCGCAGCGGCGGCGGACACACTCGAGGCGAGTACCATTTATAACGCTGGGCCGGGCCGAGTTTTGTCAGTTTCTTGAAAGCTCTCCTACGCTCAGCCTAAGATTGTTAGAGGTTACGATGCAGCCGTTGCGTAAGCGAACGAGCAAATTTTCGGCGTCATAAAGCAGTTATTTGCTAAAATAGCGGTTGATGATTTTTAAAAACACGTTGGGAAAAGCAAACTGTGCCATCGACGCTGCATCGACCCATCGGTAATGTGACGGCAGATGTGCATCGCGGCTGCCCGGCACTACCGGACGTTCCAGTGTGCCTAAAACAACCTGCATCTCCCAATGAATATGGCTGAACGTGTGCTCCGCCTGCATAAACCAGCGCTCCGGACTAAAACCGATGGTCTCACCGGCCAATGCGTCAACCAGACTATTGACACCTTCGGGAACCTCTCGCGGCAGCGATGGGGCTGCTGGATACATATATGGTACTTCCACATGCGGGAGCTCCCACATTCGGGCAAGGAGCCCTTCCTGCGGACGCTGCCGTATCAATATTTTGCCGGAGTTGCTTCCGCTGCCCTCGATCAAGGCGGCTATACGGTACTCCGGCCGTGGCGGCTTGGCCTTTTTTTTGACAGGGAGCGCCTCTTCCAGACCGGCTTCCCTCGCAGAACAATGTTGTCTAACCGGGCACGTCAGACAGTGCGGCGCACGCGGGGTGCACACCATCGCCCCCAGCTCCATCAGCCCTTGGTTGAACTCTCCCGCCGCCCCTTCGGGAATCAGTTCCACAGCCAGCTTCTCCATGGAGCTTCTGGTGCTGTTCTTCATAATGTCTTCTTCTATAAGAAAATATCGGGATAGCACCCTCATAACATTGCCATCGACCGCTGGCTCAGGCTTGTTGTATGCTATGCTCAATATGGCTCCCGATGTATAAGGACCCACGCCTTTCAACGAAGAGATCTCTTCTTTCGTGTCGGGCACTGTGCCGCCGTAGCGCTCCTGCACCTCGCGGATAGCTCCCTGCAGATTGCGAGCCCGCGAATAATAGCCAAGCCCTTCCCACAGCTTAAGCACTTCTTCCTCCGGCGCATTCGCTAGTGACTCCATCGTAGGGAACCGTTCGATAAACCGCTCAAAATACGGAATTACCGTTTCCACGCGAGTTTGCTGCAGCATCACTTCTGAAATCCAAATATAATAGGGATTGTTGCTCCGCCGCCAAGGCAAGTCACGACGATGCCGCCGGTACCAACCCAGCAGCTCGGTGGAAAAATACTGTTTCTTTTCTTCTGAGTACATGATCTCTCCTTTTAAACGGTTAAAGTAAAGCATCTATTACTTATGAGGGGTGTAGCGGATGTTGACTCCCGGCGAGCTGGCAGCACGCCTGAACAAGCTGGTCATTTCCATTCTGCTCGTAGGCCATCAAAAGTGTAGTCCCGACTGGCATCAATGGCCGCGCTCAATTCAACATCATTCGATTTGGCTGATTATTAAAGGCAAGGGCACATTCGCCATCAACGGCACGCACTATCCCGCGGAGCCGGGCAAGATCTTCTGTTTTAGCCCAGGCATGGTCGTAGAGCGGCAAACTGATGCTGAACATCCGCTCGAATACTACTTCCTCCGTTTTCATTATACGGAAACTTACGAGGAGAAGGAACAGTGGATTTACCGCAGCGCGGGGGAAACGTCTTTTCCGCTGGAAGGTATGTACACCGTTAACAACACGCCTCAGTTGATCTATTTGTTCGAACAGCTGGATCTGCTGTGGAAACGCAGAGGACATATGACCGCCATGCGGCGAAAAATATTACTGCTGGAGTTTTTCTTGACCTTGATCCAAGACTTCCGCTCTCAGAAAATAACGGGAGATACCACTGCCGCCATCGAGCTGACACAGGATTACATGATAGGGCATTATCAGGAGCCGCTGACACTGGAAGGGCTGGCTCAGATGGCCGGGCTTAGCGTAAGCCATTACTCCCGTTTGTTCAAAAAATACATCGGATACAGTCCAATCGACTACCTCACGCATTTGCGGGTCGATCGCGCCAAAGAGCTTTTGGTATTATTCGACTACCGGTTGAAGTCTATCGCAGGTAGCGTAGGGTATACTGATGAATTCTATTTCAGCCGCATATTCAAAAAAGTGACTGGAGTGTCACCACGAGATTACGCAAAAAAACACCGCGTCTCCCCTCTCGGCAAATGAGCAGCGTACGCGATGGTATGTGCGTCATGCCCTCAATCAAAGCATTGACGTCTACCGACAAAAAATGCTACCCTACCAATGATTGAAAGCATCGGACGGACTGCATTTTGAGGTGACTATGGGTGGAAATTCAACCACAATACGGCACGAGGCGGTCATTAGGAGGCTTCGACCGGCTAAGCATGCTTGGCTCGCCTGGTTAATCCAAGTATGGAACAGGAACGAGAAGGAAGGGGTCTTGACATGAAGGGTATTCAAGCTCTCTGCCGCGCCCTACTAATAGGCTCAATGGTCATGGTGACTCTGACGGGCTGCGGCGGAGGCACAGATCATAGCCGCGAACCGTTCTGTGGAGGCAAGAATCAAGGCCGTACCTCTGAGGAGGCCATGGCCGGAGCATCGGAACAAGTGAAGACGCTGTATACGCAAAATTGCTTGTCCTGTCACGGCGGTAATCTCGAGGGCAGAGTCGGTCCCCCTACAAATCTACAGCAAGTGGGCGGTCGGATGACTAAGGAACAGATTAGCGGGCAGATAAAAAATGGCGGCAATGGCATGCAACCGTTTGCTAATAAGCTGAAGCCAGAAGAAATCGACGCGTTAGCAGAATGGTTGGCGGGAAAGAAGTAAATCTGTTCAGCTAAGGCTTTGCTACACAGCATCGCGATATATCTCAGCGCCGAAGTAGGCTTGCGCTATAACGCGGCTCGTGTGCGGCCAGCAGAAAGTGGCCCGAAAAAAAGAACAGTCCACGGCTGTTCTTTCATTATTTTACCCCGTAAATTATGTGTATGTGCGTTCCACTACAGCATAGGCCATAGCCAAATCTTGCGTATGAGTGATACTTAAATGAATCATAATGGCGTTGGGTGACAGCTGCAAGCGCCGCAGAGCATCCGCGCTTACTTCGCAGTGCGGCTTGCCCAACTCATCAGACAATATCGCTATGTCCTGCAGCGCCACTTGCTTACCGATGCCGCAGCCCAGCGCCTTAGTGACGGCTTCCTTTGCCGCAAACCGCCCCGCGACAAACTCCGTTAGCCTTCCTTTTCTGCTCTCTAAGAGCTCTTGCTCGCCCGGAGTCAGCACCCTGGTCACAAACCGGTCGCCGGCGGGCCCTTCGATGATTTTTTTCACTCTGGCGATTTCAAGCAAGTCCGTACCAATGCCCATGATCATTGTACAGTGCCGACCCTTTCTTTTACAGCTGAAATTACAACGGATCTACGTTCCGTCCTGCATTTACGTTTAAATGCCCGGTATTCGAGCACGCTTGTGCTCTGTTTTGAGGTACTGCCGTTCGAGCTTATCCTGTTCGGCCGGATCTATCGTTTTACCTTCCAGGTAAGCACTGTTGGCGTCATACGTAATGCCTAATTCGGCTTCATCCGTCTGCCCTTCCCACAAACCGGCGGTCGGTGCCTTATCCAGAACGCTCTTCGGCACGCCCAGCGCTGCAGCCAATTGCCGCACCTGACGCTTGTTCAGCGTGCTTAGCGGAGTAATATCTACAGCCCCATCGCCGTATTTCGTGTAAAATCCCGTGATGGCCTCTGACGCGTGGTCTGTGCCCACCACCAGTAAGTTGAGCTCAAATGCAATTGCGTATTGTATTACCATCCGCGTTCTTGCTTTGACATTACCTTTGCCTCCACGGCTGAGATGACGATTTTCTCCAATGGACTTCAGTGCGGATTCCGATTCCAGCGCGATTTCATTCACAGCGTCTTCAATGTTTGTTTCCATCCGATACTTGAGATTGAATGCGTCTGCAACCGCGTAGCTGTCCGCGATGTCCGTTTGCTTGCCGTACGGCTGGAACACGCCTACCGTCTTGTATTCCTTGCCCTGCTCTTGGGTCAATTCATCAGTTGCTCTGACACATAGACCCGCGGCCACTGCACTGTCGAGCCCGCCGCTGATTGCGATAAGCAGTCCGTTCACTCGGGCGTTCAACACGTATTCTTTTAGAAAATCCACCCGCTTGCGAATCTCTTCGTCCACATCGATCTTCGGCTTCACGCCAAGCTTAGCAATAATCTCTTGCTGTAGGCTCATTGTACCGTACCTCTCTCACTTGGTTTTTCTCAAGTATAGTTTACTAGAACAGGAAAGCAAATACAAAAAACTCCCGGAGCGTCCGCGATGTTATCCGCAGTCGTCGGGAGTCTTGTTTGGGGCATTATTTGCAGTACTGTTGAAATGCGTTGATCAAATCCGAAGCGATCATTTCCGCGGAACGGTCCTCGATCTGATGCCGTTGAATGAAGTGCACGAGCTCCCCATCCTTGAACAAGGCGATAGATGGCGAGGACGGCGGATAAGGAGCCAGATACTCGCGTGCTTTGGCGGTCGCTTCTTTATCCTGTCCAGCGAACACCGTGAACAAATGATCCGGCTTTACTTCATTTTGCAGTGCACGCGCCACGCCCGGTCTGCATTGTCCGGCCGCGCAGCCGCACACAGAATTAATTACGAGCAGCGCCGTGCCTTTCGCGTTGGGCAGGTGATCCTCCACTTCTTCCGGCGTGCGCAGCTCAGTGATCCCGATCCGAGTTAATTCATCACGCATTGGCTGGATCATGTCTTTCATGTATGACTCAAATGACATGGACATAAACTTTCACTCCTTTACGACAATGGGGTCTTGAAAAACTAGCCATATGTTCCATTATACAATCGGCAAGGAATGAAAGCAAAGCCCCTCTCGCTCTTGCGCCGTCTTTGGGCGACATCCCCATGGCGGATCATCAGCGGCCACGGCCTGCACAAATTCAGGGTGGCGCACCGGACAAATGCTGGGCGGGAAAACACCCGGCCGCCCCACCGACCCTAACCGGAAGCCAGTCAATCATCCCGTGGTCAGGCTGCCTCAACTTGCTTCAACGCCGAGGCTTACGCGTGTTACAAACCAAAGAAATTGTCGGGACCTAACAGCCAGGCGACACGCTGCCACGCGTCCCGGCGGTTCAAGCTCTTGGGTGCCCTTGTAAGCCGCCCTCGTAAGCTGATGTCACGTTAATCATTGTGTTTATTATATGCAAACCACCTCATTTCACAACTGATCACGTGGATTGACAAAAGCTGCCTGGCCTTCCCGACGTCCGTGCGCCGCAATTTGTGGGCAAGAGCTATACCTCGCAACTTCCGCGTGTGCCAAAACATGTCTACCTTAGCGAAATGGGCTAATCATGGCTCGACATTTCCCGGGCAATATCTGCACGCCCCCGCACAGACTGTCGAGCGGCACGCGCACATCGCGCAAAAGCCAAGTATTCCGCCGCAACTTTCGACCTGCGAGTGCACACAAAATTGCCTGTGAGTTGGATCAACGCTAAAATGGACATAAAATTACACGCACAGAAGGAGCCAAATTAGGATGGCCTATGATGTTATTGTCGTTGGAGGCGGCCCTTCCGGGCTCATGGCGTGCATCGCCGCAGCGTCCCACGGAGCAAATGTATTGCTGATCGACAAGGGGGACAAATTAGGACGAAAGCTCGGAATATCCGGCGGCGGACGATGCAATGTAACGAACGCCAAAGAAATTGACGAGCTCATCAATCATATCCCCGGTAATGGTCGGTTTTTGTACAGCGCGTTCGCCAACTTCAATAATCGGGATATTATCGAGTTTTTCGAAGGTCTGGGCATACGCCTGAAAGAGGAAGACCGCGGGCGGATGTTCCCAGTTTCCGACAAAGCGAAGACGGTCGTCGATGCACTTGTCCGCGAGGTACGATCGCTTGGTGTGGACATTCGGGTGAATAGCCCCGTAAGACGTGTGCTGTACATCGACGGCGCTGTTAGAGGCGTAGAACTGCGGGACGGAAAGCGTGTTGAGGCGAACGCGGTGATTATCGCCACTGGCGGCAAATCCGTGCCGCACACGGGCTCTACCGGCGATGGATACGCTTGGGCTGAGGCGGCGGGCCATACCATCACAGAATTATACCCTACCGAAGTACCTATCACCTCAGGGGAGGACTTCATCCGTGGGAAGCAGCTGCAAGGGCTCGCATTGCGCGACATCACTTTATCCGTGTGGAACACAAAGGGCAAAAAGCTGATTGAGCACGAGGGAGACATGCTGTTCACGCATTTTGGTCTGTCCGGGCCAGCGGTACTCCGCTGCAGCCAGTTTGTAGTAAAGGCTGTGAAAAAGTCCGAAACGGGGACCGCCAAGATGACGGTGGATCTATTCCCACAGCGCACGGTGAACGAGGTGTATGAGTGGACACTAAGCTTGGCGAAAGCCGAGCCAAAGAAGCAGATCAAGAACGTTCTAAAAAACGCGGTATCGGAGCGGCTGCTGCCGATTCTGTTGGAGAAGGCCGGCCTTAGCGACGAGCTCACGTTTGCTAACATTCCTAAGCAGCCTTGGCTGCAGCTGGCGCAGTTTATGAAGGCTTTTCCGATTATCGTTAACGGGACACTCTCCATTGAGGAGGCGTTTGTCACCGGAGGCGGCGTGAACTTAAAGGAAATTGATCCCAAAACTATGTCGTCGAAAATTACATACAGGCTGTTTTTCTGTGGTGAGATTCTGGATATTCATGGATATACCGGCGGCTATAACATTACCGCTGCATTCACCACTGGGTACACAGCCGGCAAAAGCGCTGCGGAGCGCTACGCTGAGCAGCGATAAGCGATGCAACATTGCGGTTGGCATATCGGACGCCGGCGCCGCGACTGTCACACGCACCCTCATGTTTGCTGCCAGCGGGACGGACCAGCGCGGCCAGCTCGAGCCTCACCCTGCTGGGTGTTCCGACAAGGCGGACACCCATCGTCGACCCAACCGCTTGCAGTGTGCGCGAAAACAAGCCTCCGGCACCTTTTTGACATATGTTACGTGGCATAAATAGATGTTGATTAATCAAACTACTAAGGTTCCCCACAATATTATGGAGGTGCCTTATGGTTCAACCTACTAGTTCAACCCCAGCTTCGCCACCAGTGAATCCGCACCAGAACGCGATGCAAGTTCAGCAGCAAGCACAACAGCTGATTCAGCAAGCGGGACAAGCGATGACTACAGCGCAGCAGGCTGATCAGATGACGCAGCAAGCGCACCAGCTCGCGGCGACCAGCGCCCAGCAGGCGCAGCAAGCACAGCAGCAGCTGCAGCAAGCGACTATGTCGGCTATGCAGCCTCCATCTCAGAGCATGTCGGCTATGCAGCCTCCGACTCAGAGCATGTCGGCTATGCAGCCTCCATCTCAGAGCATGTCGGCTATGCAGCCTCCATCTCAGAGCATGTCGGCTATGCAGCCTCCATCTCAGAGCATGTCGGCTATGCAGCCTCCATCTCAGAGCATGTCGGCTATGCAGCCTCCGACTCAGAGCATGTCGGCTATGCAGCCTCCGTCTCAGAGCATGTCGGCTATGCAGCCTCCGACTCAGAGCATGTCGGCTATGCAGCCTCCGACTCAGAGCATGTCGGCTATGCAGCCTCCGACTCAGAGCATGTCGGCTATGCAGCCTCCGACTCAGAGCATGTCGGCTATGCAGCCTCCGTCTCAGGGCATGGCGGCTATGCAGCCTCCATCTCAGAGCATGTCGGCCAGCATGATGTCGCAAGCTCAGAGCATGACAAGCGCCCAGCAGCTGCAGCAGGCTAAATCGCAGTTAAAGCAAGCGCAAAGCACGCTAAAGCAAGCAAAATCGGCCAGCCAACAAGATGACGAATAATCCGCGCAACGGAAAAAGGCAGAGCGCGGCTGTGGAGGCCGCTGTAGCCTCGTGCTTTTGTGGTGCTGACCACTAAAGAACAAAGTGAAAGACGACCATTATCCAGATATTTGGATAAACTGGTCGTCTTTTTGCTGTTCCAGCAGGTCCGTGCACGGTTATCTCACTTTATCGATTTAATTATAACAAGAAAAAGGTGCAGTCTCCTCAATTTCCTTGAGTGACTGTAGCATGCTCTGATCGCAGGGACTTTTTCAGTGGCCTCCGGCTCCCCGTTTGTCGCGTTGACGTGCGTTTAGCTATGATGGGTGCGTATAACATGATGGGGAGTTGTGCCATGTTAACAATTTACCACCTAAACCACCACGGCCCGTCAGCCACGTGTCTCAACCATTGCATCTTACGATGTTCAACTTCGAATGCCGCTTACGCCTCTACCGCCTGCTGCTCCATTACAACTGTTGTCGGTGTTCCGGCCGCTGTGGCTTCGTGTGAGGTTCGATGTGCACATGCACGTTTTCTATCCTGTGCTGCGCTTGCATGCGCCGCTCAATGGCGTCGCTAATGTCATGGCTCTGCTCCACGCTCAGCTCCGCACTTACTTCCACCACGACGTCCAGCAGCACGTGGCTGCCGTGCACTCGCGCCCGGATGTCCTTTATCCGCTTGACACCAGGCGTTTCACGCACGGTTGCCTGAAACACCTTTAGCTTCTCGTCATCGAATCCATCGGTCAAAGCGTGCGACGCGTGCGAGAATATATCCCACGCCGTCTTGCAGATCACCACACCAACCGCAAACGCGGCCAACGCGTCCAGCATCGGAAATCCGAGATGCGCACCAAGGATGCCCACGGCGGCGCCAATGCTGACAAAGGCGTCTGACCGGTTGTCCTGGGCCGCCGCCATTAAAGACAGATTGTTGATGCGGAGCGCCAGCCTCCTGTTGTACAAATAGACGCCCCACATGAGCGCGGCTGAGAACAGCGCGATCCACGCGGCCCATAGGTTTGGAGCATGCAGATTGCCAGCGAAGAAGCTTTTGCCGGCCTGCAGCATGACCTGAATACCCGCAGCAAACATAACAAATGACGCGACCAACGATGCTATCGTCTCGGCTCGCATATGGCCGTAAGGATGATCTCGGTCTGGCGGTTTGCGTGAAATACGCAATCCGATCAGCACCGCGAGCGACACCATTATATCAGTAGTGTTATTGACGCCGTCTGCGGTTAATGCTTCGGAGCCCGTGACATATCCCATGCTGATTTTGAAAACAGACAAAAGAATGTAGGCCGCAATACTGAGCCATGCCCCCTTCTCACCCTGTTTCAGATTATCATATGCCTCCACGCGCGGTCTCCTCCAGCTCCATGTCGAATCTGCTCGATTTGAAAGTACACCCCATCATAACAAAGGCACCTGTTGTGGGTCTAGAGAAACAGTTTTTTCCCAACAACGAAAATTAGATATAAGGCAACTTTGTTTTCCCGATCAAAATTTTCATCCCACAAACCACTGGAGACTGAGAGACACTGCTGTTGCCGGCAGCTTACGGTATTCATCGGACGCGAAAAAGAAACAGCGGGGCCGCGCGTGCGCTTCACCGCTGTTCTTTGGGACTTGAAAACGTTACAGCCGGATGCCGGCTTCAATATAGTCAAACTCGCGAGGCGATGGGTCCAACGCATCGCCTCGTTCGGCAGGTATCCCTCCGTCCGGCATTTCGGAAGCGGTTATACGGGCACGCTCGTCATGATCCTCCATCCAGTCCTCATTCACAATATGCGCTGGTATCGGTACGTAATCTTCTTCGTTATAAGCCATAGCATACGCCTCCGCATCGGACAGCCCTTGCTTATGTTCCAGCAGCCGCCCGCCATGGGCTTGCGTGATCTCCAAAGCGGAGGTCAAATCATTTTCATCCAGCTGTATGTGCAGGGTCGGTCGGGGCAGCTCAGAGTGGTAGCCGGTTTTATAACCCAGCTCTTCTAACGTATCCCGTGCTAGCAAAGCGGACCGCTCGCTATCAAATTCGAAATAAATCGCTGTCTCGGCCATATCGGAATCTTTCCTTTCTCGCATCAATATTCCGGCTTAGGCTCTCCGCAAACTGGTAAACTTATTCCCCCAGCAGGGCACTGTTTGCGTGAAAACGACCTGGCTCACCGCTCGCGTAGAAGGGTGAAATAATATATATTTTCCGTTGACAAAACCTGCCTGGCTATGTAATTATAAATTCAGTGAAAAATATACTTTACCACTTAAAAGCAAAAAAGCTTAAAAGCCCAACAGCGGTAAAGAGCGCGGTAATTCCTATTGGCGATGCCAACTACGAGCGTACGAAAGGGGAACATTTTCATATGACAAGAGATTATAATCAGAAAATTGTAGATTGTACAATTCGTGACGGGGGGCTCGTCAATAACTGGGATTTCAGCGTAAAAATGGTACAAGATATGTACGCGGGTTTAAGCGAAGCCGGTGTGGAATATATGGAAATCGGATACAAAAACTCTGCCAAACTGCTAAAAGGAGCCGACGCCGGTCCTTGGCGGTTTTTGAATGAGGATTTTTTAAAAGAAGTTTTTCCAACGAAAACCGATACCAAACTTTCCGCGTTAGTCGATATCGGACGTGTTGATGAAAATGACATTCTCCCACGGGAGCAAAGTCAGCTGGATTTAATTCGCGTCGCAACGTATATTAAAGATGTGGATAAAGCATTGGAGTTGGTTGATAAGTTCCACGGATACGGCTATGAAACCAGTATCAACATTATGGCCTTGTCTCACGTAATGGAAAATGAGTTGACCGAGGCCCTCGAAGAAATCAGGAAAAGCCCGGTAGATGTGGTCTACGTGGTTGACTCATACGGTAGTATGGATAACAAAGATATCGATTATCTGGTGTCCAAGTTTCAGCGCCTGCTGCCGGAAAAGCAGCTCGGTATGCATATGCACAATAACATGCAGTTAGCGTTCTCCAACACATTGATCGGAGCCGGAAAAGGAGTGCAGTTCCTCGACGCTTCTGTCTACGGCATGGGACGCGCTGCCGGCAACTGTCCTACGGAGCTGCTGGTCAGCCAGCTGAAAAACCCAAGATACAATCTTCGCCCGGTATTGGATTTGATCGAAAGACATCTTGCGCCCATCCGCGAAAAAGTAGAATGGGGATATGTGATACCGTACATGATCGCCGGCGTGCTCAATGAACACCCGCGTTCCGGCATGGCGCTTCGTGCCAGCGCTCACAAGGACAAGTATGTCGAATTTTATGACAAACTTACTTCGCCGGAAGTTATGCCTACTAATTAATCATCACTCAGATGAATATCATTGACTTCAAAAGACGGTCGCTGCGGCACCGTCTTTTTCGCACGCGCAGCGAGCAGGTATTACATAACATTTACGCCGCTCACGATTTTCTCGTATAATCAAAGGATAGTCAGGAGCGTGAAAATAATGCATCGTCAAATAAAAATGTGCTCGATGATTTTCCTCAGCGCCGCCATGGTGCTGTTGACAGCTTGCAGTATGGCGCAGCCTACCGCACATTCAACCCGCGGTGTGGGCGGGGAAAGCACTCACGATTCCAACGCGCGGGTTGAACTGACCGTATCGGCCGCGGCAAGTCTTGCAGGTGCGCTAAAAGAGATCCAACCACTGTATGAGGCAAAACAGCCGGTGAAAATCAATCTCAACCTCGGCGCTTCAGGCTCGTTACAGCGGCAAATCGAACAAGGTGCCCCCGTTGATGTGTTCTTGTCGGCCGGCTCAGATCATATGGCGGCTTTGATCAGCCAGGGATTGGTGAATGAGGGTCGGCAGCGCAATCTCGTCACGAACCAGCTGGTATTAATTGCGCCAAGCGACTCCGCGGAGCACATCACTGCTATGGCAGACCTGCAGCAGGACCGCATCCAAAGGATTGCCGTCGGAGAGCCGTCTACAGTACCGGCCGGTCGTTATGCGAGGGAAGCTTTGGGTGCCTTGGGGCTGTGGGAGCCGCTACAGGCAAGCATCGTGCTGACGAAAGACGTACGACAGGTGCTGACCTATGTCGAATCCGGCAATGCCGATGCAGGCTTCGTGTATCGGACGGATGCGTTGAACTCAGCCAAAGTCAAGGTGGTGCAGGAAGTGGATGCCGCATTACACTCCCCTATTCGGTATCCGGTGGGAATCGTGTCGAGCACGAGTCATAGGGATGAGGCGCAGGCATTTTATGAATATTTACAAAGTAAAGAGGCAGTGAATGTGCTGACCCGCTACGGCTTCACTCCTCCGAAGGAGACGAGTTGATCGTGAAGCGCGTTATGAACGGCTCACACGCTTCGGCAGCAGCGGGTCAGGCGCTGTCAGCATCAGCTGATACGCCGGTCAGCGAGCTGGCTTCGATGGCACCGGAGACGCTGGTAAGCGATCTGACAGCTGCGCCAGCTGTGGTGCCGCCGGCCGCGGCCGGCGCAGCTCTAAACTGGCATGAGTTCGCCGCACCGATCACTTTGTCCGTGCAGGTGGCGCTAACATCAAGCGTGATTGTCTTTGTGCTGGGCACTCTGGCCGCATGGTGGATGTCGAAGCACCGTTCGTTCCCGGGACGTACTTTGCTGGAAACAGTGCTGTTGCTGCCTCTCGTGCTTCCCCCCACCGTCGTTGGCTTCATCCTGCTCGTGTCAGCCGGACGGAAGAGCAGCTTAGGCAGAGCCATAGAATGGCTGTTCGGCCAGCCGCTCGTCTTCACATGGTGGGCAGCCGTGTTGGCTGCTGTTGTCGTCGCTTTTCCCTTAGTCTACCAAACTATGAAGGTTGGATTTCTGTCAGTGGACAGCGACCTGCTGGATGCTGCGCGCTCTATGGGTGCCTCAGAGCCACAGCTGCTGCGTTGGATTATCATACCTCTTGCATGGCGCTCTCTTCTCACTGCCTACGTTCTTGGCTTCGCCCGCAGCTTGGGCGAGTTCGGCGCCACCTTGATGGTGGCTGGCAACATTCCGGGAAAAACCCAGACACTGCCGACCGCCATATACGTCGCGGTTGATTCGGGAAATCTGACATTGGCTTGGTGGTGGACTGTGTGTATGATGCTTATTTCGTTCATTATGCTGTTGTCAGTCAGCCGCAAGAAGGCAGCATAAGCCGACCCCGCAGAGCCGGACGAAAAACCGGTGAAAAAATGTGTTGCGAGACATTTTCTCTCGCATTGGGGCATGAGCCTCGGACGCTGATGTAAAGGACAGCAGCAGTATGCATCCGACGATCAACCAATCAACACCCAAACAGCTCTTGAACCCGGCCAGCGGCTTTTTGACCGGCTACAGCCATACGCTGAATCCGTATGCCGGTTGTGCGTTTTCCTGTTCTTTACTGCTATGTCCGCGAAATGCCCATAGCCAAGTTCCGCGGTGCTGCATGGGGGAGCTGGGTTCATGTGAAACAAGGTGCTGCCGAGCTGCTGCAGAACGAACTGATCCGGGCCAAAAAGAAAGGGCCGGTCACCGTCTTCATGTCATCCGCCACGGATCCCTATCAACCGGTCGAATATCGCGAACGGCTAGCGCGCTCCCTGCTCGAAGTTATGGTCCGGGAGCAGCCGGACTTCCTGTTCGTGCAGACCCGCAGCCCGCTGGTGACGCGCGATATCGATCTGCTGCTGGAGCTGCGGGAACGCGCTTGTGTCAGCGTTACTGTGGAGACCGACATGGAAACCGTCCGCCGGGTATTCACGCCCGGTGCGCCCCAATCGCGGCAAGGCTTCGGGCGATGAAACAGCTGTGTCAGGCAGGCTTAGCCGTGCAAGCGGCGGTGTCGCCAGCGCTGCCCTGTTCGGACGAGTTTGCAGGGCGCTTGGCGGCTGTCGTGGATCGTGTGTGCATCGACGACTTTTTCATGGGTGACGGCAGTGCAGGCAAGAGGACGGAGCGGCTGGGCATCCGAGGGATGTACGAGGAACTCGGCCTTTTGGACTGGTATGGCAGAGATGCGTATAATCGCGTGCTGGAGCAGCGGAGGATGTGATTTTCATGAGTTAATCGGGATTTTTGCCGTGAGGCAATGAAAACTCGCTCGCACGCCACCGCGCACTCGTAGTTAGAGCTAATTTTGGCGAGTCAATTGACGTATTTGGCTGTTATTCAGAACTAGTTCTGTCGAGTGAATAGACGTTATCTGTTCTGGTATCCACAGCTAATTTTGGCAAGTGAATCGACGTTATAATGTTCTTGTGGTCAGAGCTAACAATAGCGTGATTTCAGCCGATTAACGTGCTCTGCTATCAATCGCCATTGGTTGCGGCTATAACAAAACCTCCCGACCTAATGTGTCCATGTCGGGAGGTGGCGTGCTAGTACTGCGTCGTCTCAACGAAAATCCGGTGGAATTCTGCGGGCGGTGCCCGTTCTAATTGCTGCTTCGATGACAGCGTGCCGCACGGTTGCTACGACCTGCTCATTGAAAATGCTAGGAATGACATACAGCTCGTTCAACTCTGCGTCGGAAACTACCGAAGCGATAGCTCGCGCTACAGCCAGCTTCATCTCCTCGTTGATATGGCTGGCACGGCAATCCAACGCTCCACGGAAAATGCCGGGAAAGCACAGTACGTTGTTGATTTGGTTTGGAAAATCGCTTCGACCCGTTGCTAATACGCGTACATAAGGCTGCGCGATTTCGGGATCGATTTCCGGCTGTGGATTAGCTAGCGCAAACACGATCGGATCTTTTGCCATCGATTGCACATGTTCAACCTTCAGCAGGCCTGCGCGGGACACCCCGATAAACACATCCGCTCCCTTGATCAGCTGATCCAAGGTGCCGGACACCGCCTCCACCTGCGGCTGTTGAGCCAGCCACTGCCACATCGGCTGCTCATATGTTTCACCACGTATAATAGCGCCTTCTCGGTCGACCGGCACCAGCCGTTTCACGCCGGCAGCTAACAGCATCTTGCAGATCGACACTCCGGCTGCGCCAATGCCATTCACAACCACGCGGATTGATTCGATGGGCTTACCCACGACCTTCAACGCATTGAGCAGGCCGGCGAGCATGACCACCGCGGTACCGTGTTGGTCATCGTGAAAAACGGGAATATCCAGCTCCTGCCCGAGCCGTGACTCGATTTCAAAGCAGCGGGGCGAGCTGATATCCTCCAGGTTAATGCCGCCGAATATCGGACTGATCGCCTTCACCGTACGAATGATTTCCTCCGTGTCCGTCGTATCCAAGCAGATCGGGAACGCATCAACGCCCGCCAGCTGCTTAAATAGCATCGCCTTACCTTCCATGACGGGTGCGGCAGCCTTCGGCCCTATGTCGCCTAGCCCGAGCACTGCCGTGCCGTCGCTGATTACGGCAACCGTGTTTCTTTTAATAGTCAATGAATACGCTTTTTGCGGATCTTGATGAATGGCTGTGCAGACACGTGCTACACCTGGAGTATACACACGGGATAAGTCATCCCGATTTTTAATAGGCATGCTCGGCTGCGTGGATATCTTACCACCAAGATGCGCCAAAAACGTTCGGTCCGACACGTTGATTAGTGTGCTGCCCTCCAGCTGCTTAATCGCGTCGACAACCGCAGCTTCCGCTGCATCCTGCACGTCGACCGTAATGTCCCGCACCGAGGACTCTTTACCGACGCGAATAACGTCAATGGAAGTTACATCTCCTCCTGCCCTGCTGATAGCGGACGCCACATCTCCGAAAGACACCTTATCATGTGTAAGCTCTACCCGTAGAATAATACTTGTATTAGCCATAATGAATCCCCCTGTTCCAATGTCGATAAATTTAATACACTCATCATATCGCCATACTTTTGACTAAATCGTCCGAGTCTTAGATGTGGTGGACACACGCCTTATTTTACCGCCTCCCGCAGCATCTGTTCATTCATCGCCCCTTGGATTTTATCGCGTACTATGCCGTGCTCATCGATCACATAAGTAGCAGGATACGCAGCCACACCGTATGTATTTCCTACATCTCCCAACGTATCCAGCACAACCGGAAATGTCAATCCCCAATACCTGATAAAAGAATTGACTACGATCTTGCTCGCCTCAGTATGGGCTGCATTCACCGACAGAATCACAACTTCGCGGTCCTGGTACTCGCTGTAAAACCGCTGCATATGCGGCATCTCAACCTTACAGGGCGGACACCAGGTCGCCCAGAAATTCACCAGTACCTTCTGTCCCCGAAAGTCCGACAGCTTCACGCGTGTGCCTGCCGGATCCTCCAGTGCAAAGTCCGGTGCCTGCTGGCCAACGCGGATGCCTGTGACAAGACCCTGGCTGACGCCTTTCGAAAGCGGTTTCTCCCAAACGTGCGAAGCCACCGTAGTGATAAGCATATGACCGATAATGAAAGCCAGAAAAAGCTGCTGTGTCCGCCTCCCTCCTGCGGCAGCTTGTCCAACAAAACGAATGATGAGCACAAGGGCGCATAAAATAATGATGATTGTGTCCGTCACCTTGCTGCCCTCAAGCAAAAAATGGTGCAGGATACGGTAAACAGGGTAACCTGTCAAAATAGCGATAAGCCAAGCATCAATGTACACGGGCCAGTGCGAAGACTTGTGCTCCCGGTACCATACATACCCGCACATCAGCACGAGCGCCAGCCAAATTCCCTTAGCACCCCCATGAAAATACAACAAGGACCGGGGATCATCCCGCAGGCTTTGCGGATCGAACAGCACACCGCTCAACTTGCAGATCACAAGTCCGATCAGAAGCGCTTCTACAGTCCTCCCCGTTATGCCCTTAGCCAACTCGGGCTCATGATATTGACGCAGTCTGAGCACGCCGAAGCCTGTCAGGATCGAGGCCACGATGATGAACATGCTTTGCTGTATAACTAGCGGCCCCAGCGTCCAGGTATCCAACTGCGATCACACCTCCTACTCGTGAGGTTTCTGTCTCCATTGTGGACCGTGGGACGGCAACCTGTCAAATCACCAATTTTGATAGCCGCGCCTATGTTTTTTTATTGCTGTGCAGCTTGAATTTCGTCCAGAATCGGCCGTGTGCTATAATCGACCTACCGTTCAACGGATAATCAATGGAGGTTAGGCATGCTCACTTTTGAAGAAAAAATCAAGATCATCGAATCGTTTCCCGAACTGCAACGGAAAGACGTCTCCCTCGGCCGGGTGAATTACCAGTACGAAGACAGCATTTATGAGAAAAAGAACGTGGTTTACCATTTGCATCCGAACGGTAATGGCTATGTGTATGCCGGTAATTTGCCGGGCTACGAGACCGACAGCAAGCAGCTGGTCAACATCCGCGATTACTCCGCCGACCAGCTCCGCACACTGCTGGCAGCCGCAATTCGCTTGCTGTCCGGTGATACGACGCCCACCAAGGAGAGTGCCAATGAAGCTGTGAGAGCATCGGATAGTAACGTAGGACTGAGCGCCTCACATAGCGACCATGAACAATGGGTCAACCCAGACAATGAAACTCTCATTCTGACACGGGAGGACGAGCTGTGGCACCTGTATTTTGGTGATAATCTCGAGTCAGCGTTCGAGACCTATGAGGAAGCGGAGGAGTATTTGCTGGATGAAGGCTTTCAACGCAAGGGATGAATTTTTCTGCGGAGGAGCCACTCGATGACAAAAAAGACTTCCGTATAAGCGGAAGCCAGTATACACGGAAGTCAGTTCTGTTTTATCAGAGGCGCCGTCCACAGCCGGGACCTCGCATTGAGAGTAGAGCCGCACAGCCGGGACCTCACATTGAGAGTGGAGCCGCACAGCCGTGTCATGGAAAAGAGCCTGCATTGCACCTGCTTTGCCGACACAAAATCGTATCGAGCTCAACTCGGGGCAGCAGGCGTGACAAATGATTCGCTAGTAAGCGGCGCTTCCCTTTTTTGTTGCCTTCTGCGCTGACGGGGTGCGTATCATTCGATGAGCCAGCCAGGCAGACAGGCAGCCCAGCGCACCTACGATCACGAAGCCCTGTCGGAGAGTGAGTATATCTCCCGCGATCCCCATGAACAGCGGCCCCAAAAACATGCCTAAACCATAAATAGCTTGATAAAAGCCCATCGCGGTCGCACGCTGGCCCGGTGCCATGTGCTTAATACTGAGCGCCATTAATATGGGTGTGGCCAATCCCCGCCCGAATCCTGCGATGGCTTGAGTGAGAATCAGCACTGCGAGGTTGTTAGTCCATGGTATGATCAGCGTGAAAATACCGCTCAAGATGAATCCGCCAACAATGACGTTTCTGTCTCCTAGCCGCGCTGCCAAGTGGCTCCCCCCGAGCCATGCGGCTACCGCTGTCGGAAGGGTTGAGAAAAAGGTCAGCAGTCCCATATCAAGCTTCGTTGCGTTCAAAGACTGAGCATACACCGGCGTGAATCCGAACACCGTTGCGAACGTCAACAGTTGAAAGAGGATAGCGAGGCATGATACTACGATCAATGTCCTGTCCCGGGCGACCTCTATCACCCCTTGGGCGGTAATTTTTTGTGCGCTTTCATCGAACTTTTCAACCAGGAAGAAAGAGGCGGCGAATCCCACAGTCCCTACCAGCGCCCCGATTAAAAAGGATGACTCCCAGCCATACATATCCGCAAACCATCCGCCGCATAATATCCCCAGCATCTGCCCCAATGTGTTATATACCGTAATCGTGCCGATGGCTTTGGTGGTTTCTTCCTTGCTGTAGTAGCTCGCAAACAGTATCGTGAAATCCACCCAAGTTGCGGCGGCGGCGCCCGCCAACGCCCTAAGGATGAGAATCCATGTCACACTCTGAGACACTAGGATGCCGGCCCCGGCCAAGGTTGTGAACATTAAGCCAAATACGATAAACAACCGCCGTTTATGAAAACGGTCCGACATGATGCCTACCGGGATCCGCAGCAGCATCTGGCTGAAGCCATACATGCCGACAATCAGACCTGCCATTTTATGCGATGCGCCCAAAAACTCAACATATGCCGCCAGGATCGGCACACAAGTGTACATGGAAAACCAGAACAATAACGTAACTATACAGAACAAAGGAATGCGATAGTTGGTTGCTGTGGTGGACGACATGAGATCTCCTTTACATAAGCTGAGTGATTTGACCAGCACACGATCAAGCGAAAAAAACCGCTCCAAGATAACCTCAGCAGAGGTGAAGCTGCCCGCTGTACCTATCTCGAATCATAACGCTTTACAACATTTGATAAAAGGGCTGAAAAAAACCTAGTTAGTTTCCACTGGATCGTAAGTTACAATAAGGTGATCGATCTAATGGAGAACAAAGAGCTCCGCTCCTGCGGGCAGAAAGTTCCCGAGTGCCGGAACGCCAAGGTATGTAATATATCCCTCGCAATGCGGCCAACTGATGCTGCCAGGAAAGTGCGGACAACATTCAGCATCGGGCCGCTTCTGCTTCTGCCGGGTCCTCCAGGGGTGATTTCCATGATATACCTTCATGTGTGTGGTGCAAAAAAAAGCAGCAGGTTCAAAGTGCCTGCTGCTTTTGCGATCTGTGCATTCTTTTTCGTGCCCTAGTACGTCCCTAGGATTGCCTCTATCAACGGCCGCGTCTCGCCACCAGGATACAGAACGTATAGCAGCACGTACACCGCCACGCCGGTTGGCGCTGTCAGCAGCCAGATCACGGCTGTCCAACGGCCTATCCTTTTGTGCTTGGCAAACCGTTTGTTAAAGGCATGAAGCAGCGTAATGATTCCAAACACAGCTGCTGTAGTAGCGAGTACAATATGAAATATAAGAAATACATGATATGCGAGTTTCAGTTCTTCCGGTCCGCCGAATGTGGTGTTACCGACGAACACCGTTCGGGACATATACACAATGAAAAAGGCCAGCGCGAAACCGGCTCCCCAAAGCATAAGCTTTTGATGGGATTCGCGATTCCCCTTCATAATTTGCGCCCAGCCTAACGCTACAAAAATAGCACTGATAACGATAAACGTAGTACTAATCGTAGGCAGAATTTGCATTATTTTTGTTCCCACCAATCAAAATAAAGTTATTATATCCGGTGGATGTCCACTTGCGAAGCAGAATATCCATGGATGCTATGAGCCAGCTCCTCTTCCTCATCACGCTGCCGCTCTCTGCGATACCAACGAAAGAACACATAGCCCAACGCAATGCCATACACGATTTCTTGCACGATCTTCATAATGACACCGCCCAGCTGCTGATCGTTCACGAGCGTCAACAGCAGGTAAGATTCCGGCACGTTCGCATATGAATCGTACAGCGGTTTCCCGGCAAAGATAATCAGCGCGCAAGCTGGAGTAAGCAGAATACCATTAATGAAAATGTATCCCATTTTCCGGAGGTCGCTGATCTTATTATACTCCGGCAGCGGGCAAAATACAGGGAACCACATTTGAAACGCAGCCAGCAGAAAAATAATGTTATACATGAAATGCAGCAGCGGATGCGTCATCAACGTATCCATCACCATCGGTATATGGTAAAAGGAAAAAATGAAGTTGAACACGAATAACGCGACCAGCGGCGACGCTGCAACATTAATGAGACGCTGCATGGCAGCATGTTGAAATAGCGAGCGGAGCAGCCATCCCGGGGTGCCTAACAGCAGCAGCGGAGGCACAATCAAATAGGATATCGACTGCTGGAGCATATGCGCACTGAAGCTGTAGTGATGTGCATAATAGCTCAAAGGGCTGCCTTCAGCCACATAAAACAACAGCAGCCCTGAGTAAAAATAAAATTGCTCGCGCGCGCCCACCGGAGACGAATCAGTAAATTGATGCCGCCAGCGATGAACAGTCAGCCCGTACAGCCATCCCATGACTATCAATATAAGAGCCAAAGCTGGACTCCAAAGCGTCGCGAAATTGCCTCCAACACCGACCGCCGTATCGCCCAAGTGTCCCATATGCGCTGTAGCCTCTGACTTCATGTTAACCTCTCCTTCCTCTGTATGCTAGTTGAGGAAATTACAAGATTTTGATATTACTGGTTATTTGTGAAAATTAGTGCAATCCCTATGAAAAAAAGAGGGGCTTTCAGATAAAAGCCGCCTCCTCTTCTATTACCACCACATCCAGTATACTGCAGCAGCTACTCCCGTCAAGGCCACGAAACCACCGAACAGTAAGCCAACGATTGGCATGAGGTGTCCTTTATCCTTCATGTGCATCCAGTATGCCAATTGGAAGATGATCTGAACGATCGCTAATCCAACCATGAACAAAATTAGAAAGCTGCGGTCCAATCCCCCATACAACACTGCTGCAAAAGCGAGCATGGTTAATATGATCGAAATAATGTATGACACGTAGTGATTTCTAGGGCCTTCCAGCTTATGCCGCCCGCCGGCATTTGAAGTATGTTGTTGGCTGCTCATTTACGGTCCCACCTTCCCCATCAAGTACACGACGGTGAAAATAAATACCCATACGACGTCGATAAAGTGCCAGTACAACCCAGCCACATAATACTTAGGTGCTGTCACAACCGTGAGCCCTTTCTTCATAGAGGAGATGACCAATAGCGTGATCCACACTATACCAAACGCGACGTGCGCACCATGGAAGCCAACCAACGTGTAGAACGAGGTCGCGAACGCGCTCTTGGAGAATACATGCCCTTCATGCACATAATGAACGAATTCATAAATTTCGAGAGCTAAAAAGCTCAAACCGAGCAGCACGGTGATAATCATCCACATGTTCAGCTTTTTCAAATCGCCACGGTGTAAAGCCATGGTACCGAACACACTGGTCAGCGAACTTGTCAGCAAAATGAACGTAGACAAAGCAACCAGACCTAATTGGAATATCTCCTGACCCGTCGGGCCGTCCGGCACTTGATTACGCAGTGCGATAAAGGAGGCGAAAAGCATACCGAACAACACGCATTCTCCGCCGAGGAATAACCAGAAACCAAGTACTTTATTCTTGCCTTCCAACGTCGCGGTTTCCGCGTGAGGTGGCAAGGCGCCACCTGCTTCGTGATGTGCACTCATGCCTTAACCCCCTTTTCTTCAAGTTCTTCCGGCTCGATATGGAAGCCAGGATCATCGTTAATCGATCTCAGGAACATGGAACCGAACAACAAGCCCATACCTACCGCTACAACCAGGTATTCATGATACATGAAGCCAAAGCCCGCTATGAAGAAGCCAACCGAGAAAATCAACGGGAGGATCGATGGATTCGGCATATGAATAGAACCGATTGGCTCCGCCGGCGTCATCTCTTTGTTGCCCGCCATCTTCTCCTTCCACAGCGGATCCAAGCCGCGTACCAGTGGAGTTTGTTTGAAGTTATACTCAGGTGCAGGCGACGGAATAGCCCATTCCAGAGTACGTCCGTCCCAAGGATCTGCAGGTGCATTTTGCGGCTTACGCTGCGTTGAAATAACATTGATCAGGAATACGATAGTTCCGATACCCATCAAGAAAGCGCCTATTGTACTGATAAGGTTACCCTCTTCTAAGCCGACGCCAGGCTGATATGTAAACACGCGGCGTGGCATACCCATCAATCCCAAGAAATGCTGAGGGAAGAATGTTAAATGGAAGCCGATAAAGAACGTCCAAAAATGGATTTTGCCCAGAGTCTCGTTGAGCATGCGGCCGAACATTTTTGGCCACCAGTAATACATGCCGGCGAACAAGCCGAGCACCAAACCACCCACGATTACGTAGTGGAAGTGAGCTACAACGAAATATGTGTCATGATATTGGAAGTCTGCTGCGGGTACCGCGAGCATAACTCCTGTCGTACCGCCCATAACGAATGTAGGAATAAATGCCGTTGCAAAAATATTTGCCGTGGAGAAAGTAATTTGACCTCCCCACAGTGTAAATAACCAGTTAAAGATCTTTACGCCGGTCGGCACTGCAATGGCCATGGTCGCGATCGAGAAGATCGAGTTACCTACAGCCCCGATACCTACAGCAAACATATGGTGAACCCAGACCATGAAACCCAGGAAACCGATCAACGCTGTTGCAAATACCATAGAGCTGTAACCAAACAGACGCTTTCTGGAGAACGTAGAAACAATTTCAGAGATAATACCGAATGCAGGCAAAATCAGGATGTAAACCTCAGGATGCCCGAAAATCCAGAATATGTGCTGCCACAGCACCGGGTTACCGCCCTTCGACACATCGAAGAAAGCTCCTTCGAACAACCGGTCGAACATTAATTGAACCAAGCCCACGGTGATCGCGGGAAACGCGAACAGGATCAGAGCGGAAGTGATAAACGCCGTCCAAGTGAACAGAGGCATCCTCATGTATGTCATACCTGGCGCACGCATGTTGATGATCGTCACCAGGAAGTTAATCCCTCCGATTAACGTACCGAGACCGGAGATTTGGAGTCCCAGCACGTAGAAGTCGACACCATGCGAATTTCCCGAAGGATCGATAATGGAGGATAGAGGTGCATAAGCTGTCCAACCGGCCGCCGGAGCACCGCCCAAAAACCAGCTCACGTTGAGCATGATGCCTCCGAACACAAACAGCCATAACCCTAACGCGTTTACAAAAGGAAACGCTACGTCGCGCGCGCCGATTTGCAGCGGTACAATCGCATTCATAAAGGCGAAAATCAGCGGCATCGCGGCAAAGAAGATCATCGTTGTGCCGTGCATGGTTGTCAATTCGTTAAAAGTATTGCCAATAAAAAGTTCATTATCTGGATACATTAGTTGTATACGGATCAGTACCGCTTCCAAACCGCCGAGCAGAAAGAAAAAACCACCGAAAATCAGATACAGGATACCGATCTTTTTGTGGTCAACTGTTGTCAACCAATCCATTAATCCGGTGTAATGCTTTCGAGTATGAGCGTGAGCCAACGTGTTTACCTCCTTTTCACCAAGATGTGCATTATTTCAATGCATTCAAGTATTTAATAAGATCGTTAACCTGCTGTTCCTGCAAAGGTACCGGCGGCATCTGCGTATCCGGTTTCACTTCCTGCGGATTTACGATCCAAGCATGCAAGTTCCGGTCGTTCTCTGCACCGCGCGGCATGACACCCGCGATCATCTCACGCTTGGCAAATCCGTTCAGGTTCGGACCGAATCCGAGCCCATCCGCACTCACTGCATGACAGGACAAGCAGTTGTCTTTAAACACTTGTTCACCAGCCTTGGCTTCAGCAGGAATCGCGACAGGCGTCTTCATGTCCTCTACCCAGGCATTAAAGTCTGCTTCGGATTTCGATACAACTTTGAAATCCATCAAAGCGTGGGAGTCGCCGCAAAGCTCAGCACATTTACCTAAGAACACTTCCGCTTCGTCCGCTTCCAAATACATAATGTTGGTCATGCCCACGTTAGTGTCTTGCTTACCAGCCAGCGAGGGTACCCAAAAAGAGTGAATCACGTCAGCAGAAGTAATTTCCAGTGCAATTTTTTTGTTCACAGGAATAACGAGATCTTGTGCCGTTGCAATGCCCAGCTTCGGATAATCGAACTGCCACCAGAATTGATGCGCTGTCACTTTGACGTGAATCGCTTCCTTGTTTTCAATGTGATTGGCGGACAAATTCACAGTGTAGCTCACCGTCGGCACAGCGAGAATAAGCAATAGGATGATTGGGATAACTGTCCAAATGATTTCAAGCGTATGACTGCCTTCCACCTGCTTCGGAATGATGTCTTTGTCTCCCTTTTTCTTACGGAAGCGTATTAACACATAAATGTAAATCGCGAACACAACCAAGACAACGATGACCATAATGCCTAAGCTCAGCTGCATCAAAAACAGCTGGTCTCTTGCAACGGGACCTCTTGGCTTTAGGGCGGAAATTGTATCGCTTCCACACCCCGTCAAAAGCAACATCATCAACCCGAAAAGAGGGATGAAACGCCACAGATTTTGCCATCGATTCATCTTATCAATCCCACCTCTAAAGCTAATATTTTTCGAACAAAAGGTCATATATTGTCAATGAACCTAATTACCATATTAACTATAATTAGGCACTTGAATTTTGTCAATGAATCTCGTGAAGTTCACAAATTGTTCTCAATCCTCGGTTTGCTTAGGTTTTTCGACGTTCGCGCAGGGAATTCTGGCTCTAATAATCGCCTCTATCAGACATTAAAATAGGACCTTCGAACACGTATAATTACCCCCATTTAATGAATCCTATTTATAGAAATTAAACACTTTCAAAATATAATTTCGGCCAGTTGGATTTATGTCTTTTGGATTTGAACTTTGCGTGATAATTATGGAAAAAAGATTTGGAGAGCAGCTTTATTTCGATGCCGCTGAACCGGCGTGATGCTGGATGAATGTGGTATACCGTTCTCTGTTCTTTCCTTAATTATATAGCTGCAATGTGATGAGCGACCGCTGCGGCATGGCCGGTTTCTTTTTCCTCACGCTTCCTGTAGAATGCAGGTAGAACTATGGGGATTAGGGCGACAGCAGTACCGGAACATATAGATCCAGTAGAATTCTGTTCCGCTGCTTATACTACTTCGTGGAATGAATTGGTAGATGAGGAGATTAGCTATAATGAAATCAAATTTATTCGCCGCTCTTGGCATCGACGAACAGATGGCGGAGGCGTTAAGGCAACACGGCTATACCCAGCCCACACCTATACAAAAGGAAGCAATTCCGGTCATACTATCGGGCGCAGATGTTATTGCTCAGGCCCAAACAGGCACGGGCAAGACGCTGGCGTTCGTGCTTCCGATTCTCGAAAGTATCGAGGAGACAAAAGATTACACGCAGGCGCTGATCGTGACTCCCACCCGTGAGCTGGCCATCCAGATCGCAGGCGAAGTACGCAAATGGGCCCCGATGAAAGGGGTGCGTGTGCTTGCTGCTTACGGCGGACAGGATGTTGAGCGCCAGCTGAAGCAGCTGGAAGGGTCAGTGCACATGATCATCGCTACTCCGGGACGTCTGCTGGATCATCTCCGCAGAGGCACCGTGAATCTACAGCGCTTGTCAACGCTGGTACTCGATGAAGCGGACCAAATGCTGCACATGGGTTTTCTGCAGGAGGTCGAAGATATTATCATCCAAACATCACCTAAGAGACAGACGTTGTTATTCTCGGCCACCATGCCGGGACCCATTCGCAATCTGGCGAAAGGTTACATGAAACAACCGGAGGAAATCAAAGTAAAGTCCAAACAGATCACGCTGACGGAGATCGAACAGATCGCTGTTAAAACGACGGACCGCGGCAAGCAAGAGGCTTTGTTTAGACTGCTTGAGGAGTACCGGCCGTTTTTGGCGATGATTTTTTGCCGGACGAAGCTGCGGGCTTCGAAGCTGAATCAAGCGCTGCAGGAAGCCGGCTATGCTTCCGATGAGCTGCACGGCGATCTCACACAAGCGAAGCGTGAACAAGTGATGAAACGGTTCCGTGATGCCAAAATCCAACTGCTGGTAGCTACCGACATTGCCGCTCGCGGATTGGATGTTGAAGGAATCACCCACGTGTTCAACTACGATATGCCCCATGATGTGGAGAGCTATATCCACCGTATAGGCCGTACCGGACGAGCCGGACAGAGAGGTATGGCGGTGACGATGGTGACCCCGCGCGACCAAGGAGCGCTTGCCGAGATCGAGCGCGGCATCAATGCGGAGCTGCCGCGGCGGACGATGAAAGCGGATGGCGAGCTCAGCGAAGCGAGAACAAGCGGACGCGGCGGGGCCGAGCGCAGACGGCCGGCGGCGGAGAGCCCGGTCGACTTGAGCACGCGCGGCGAGAGGGCTGCAGGCCGCGGCCGGCGCGGGGCGGCACGCGGTGAGCGCGGACGGGCGGCAGCCGGCGCTCGCGGGGCCGCAGGCGCGAGGCGCGATGGCGCGGCGGACGGCACGGCACGCGGTGAGCGCGGACGGGCGGCGGCTGGCGCGCGCGGGGCCGCAGGCGCGAGGCGCGACGGCGCCGCGGACGGCACGGCGCGCGGTGAGCGCGGACGGGCGGCAGCCGGCGCTCGCGGGGCCGCAGGCGCGAGGCGCGATGGCGCCGCGGACGGCACGGCGCGCGGTGAGCGCGGACGGGCGGCAGCCGGCGCTCGCGGGGCCGCAGGCGTGAGGCGCGATGGCGCCGCGGACGGCACGGCGCGCGGTGAGCGCGGACGGGCGGCAGCTGGCGCTCGCGGGGCCGCAGGCGCGAGGCGCGATGGCACGGCGCGCGGTGAGCGCGGACGGGCGGCGGCTGGCGCGCGCGGGGCCGCAGGCGCGAGGCGCGGCGGCGACGACGGCGAGTGGACCACGAAGCGGGAGGCGCTGCGGGCGGCGAGAGAAGCGGCGGCAGGGCGCGGGGCACGCAGAGCCGAAGGCGCACGCGGCGCGGGAGCTGGCGGTGGCGCACGCGGCGAGCGCAAGGGCGGCGGTCGAGGCCGCCGGGGCCGGTGAGCCAGCCACGCGAACGGCGTGGCTGGGCTCTCGGCGCATGCCGGTTCACACACTATTGGCCGCCGAACGGTACTTCATGACCAAGACACCTTTACCCGACATGGTAAAGCATGTAAAATGTAGGAAGAAACCGGTTTCCAACTTCCAAAACCAAGGAGGGCATCCATGTACGAATTAAACGCGAATGACGTCATTTTTATTTTTACCGGACCTAACGGCGCAGGCCGTAGAACTGTTGCCCAAATGTCAGGCAGTACACTTGGTGTTAAGCAGGTTATTTCGTACACGACTAGACCACCTCGATCAGCGGAAGTAGATGGTCAGGACTATCATTTTACTACGCGTGAAAATTTTATCGCCGCTCAGCAGAACAACGAATTTGTCGAGGTCATTGAGATTGACGGTAATTTATACGGAGTGAAGGAGCAGGATATTGCTCGGACATTGCAAAAATACGGGGCGGTATACTTGATTCTTAACCGTTTTGGCGCCGATGCCGTGAAGCAGCAGTATGGAACGCAAGCCGTACGTATCTTCATTTACGCAGACCGTGACACCATCCAGAAGCGCGAGCAGGAGCGCGGTGATTCCCCGGAGTTGATCCAGCGTTACATGTCACACTATGAAGAAGAAATGGCATATAAAGACCAGTGCGAGCACGTGTTTGAAAACTTGGATCTAGCACATACCGTATTTGACTTGACCAAGACTTTGGACGACAATTATCTGCACCGGAATCTTGTTGACAAGGACTAAGATGTGACTGTCCGAGGCAAAATTGATAAAATGGATAAAAGACCGGTACCGCCGTAACGGCGATTGGTCTTTTTTTCATAGAAAGGTGCGATCGATCATGAAAATTGTATCTATAGAACCGACACCAAGCCCTAACACGATGCGGGTGCAGTTAGATGAACGACTGCCTGAAGGAGTTAGAGTTACGTATGATAAAGACCATGCAGGCAAGCCCCATACGCCGGCGTTCATTACAGAGCTGCTGCAGATCGATGGCGTGAGAAGCGTGTATCACGCTGCCGATTTCATCGCGGTAGACCGCACGGCCAAAGCGGATTGGCAGCCTATCCTCGCGCAAGTGCGGGAAGTACTAGGCGGCGACGCGGCTGTTGCGCATGACGCCCCTGCTGCTCTAGGCGAGGCCGCGGCTGAGAGTGCTGCACACTTTGGTGAAGTTCAAGTGCTGCTTCAGCACTTTCGCGGCATCCCGTTGCAGGTGCGTGTCCAAAGCGGGACCGAACAGCTTCGCGCCGCTATGCCGGAGCGCTTCAGCGAAGCCGCCGTCCGGGCTGCTGCAGCATCCCCCAACCTGATTAAGGAGCGGTCGCTGGAAGATTGGGGTATCCGCTACGGCGAGCTTCAGGAGGTGCTGGACGAGGTCACCCAGGAGTTAGACGCCACCTACGATGAGGAACGTCTGCAGCAGTTGGTTGAGCAGGCACAGCAGCAATTGGGCGGCGCGGTGGAAGGCGCCGCTGCGGTGAGATCAGCGGGCCGTGTCGCTCTGAGCCCAGCCGAGCTGCAGCAGGAGTTGGCCGCCCCCGAATGGAAGCGGCGATATGCCGCGCTGCAGCAGGTCAAGCCGTCAGCGGAGACCGTCCCGCTGCTAGTTGACGCTCTGAACGATGAAAAGTCGTCTGTCCGTCGGCTGGCCACGGTGTATTTAGGTGACGTGAAAGAACCCGAGGTGCTGCCATACCTGTACCGAGCGCTCGAGGATAGTTCTGTTTCCGTGCGACGCACGGCCGGAGATACGCTGTCGGACATCGGAGATCCCGCGGCGGCGCCTGCGATGGTTAAAGCATTGCAGGATCCAAACAAGCTAGTGCGTTGGCGTGCAGCCCGTTTCCTATATGAAGTAGGCGACCAGGAAGCTCTACCCGCTCTGCATGAAGCTGAGGATGAGCCTGAGTTCGAGGTTCGCATGCAGATCAAAATGGCCATCGAGCGCATCGAAGGCGGTCATGCCGCGGAAGGATCGGTGTGGCAGCAAATGACTCGTAGATCGCAATCCACCTGAATCTGCCGCAATCAGCGCATAAACGCAGAAAAGCATCACTCTACCCGGCTGTTCCGAGATAGGGCGATGCTTTTTTTGCCTACCCGGCTGTTCCGAGGTAGGGTGATGCCTTTTTTTCCCAGGAAATTTTGTGTGTAGAGATGGACGAAACCAACTGTTTCAGGGTGCTAACAGAACCGCAGAAGTTGAAAGTGCTACCGTGGCACCAACGCTAAGCTCAGCTGACAGTGGCCGCGCGTCACTTGCGTCAATCGAGAGTTGAACACGATCAATGGACCCGCTCAACGTGCCCCCCAGCTGTGATCGAACTGTCTGGATTTGACAAACGCGGTCGGCGCAGCGAACTCAGCGCTGCCTCCCATGGGGGTGCAGCACTAACTTCATTTTCATTCTGCTCCCAATTAATAAATTTTGGATAAGATGACCATGCAAAGAGCGACAGTGATTATAGTAAGAGATATTAGAATTTGAACTACTGCAATAGCAGTTAAGCTAACGATGTTAGCGCTAAGTAACACGACAAAAATAATAAAATACAGCATCAATACAAGAAAGGAATAATGCATGCCTTTTTCCCGTATTATTTTCATTCTTTCATCTTTCTTTTTAAACTGAGGATGAAGATAACTGTAAGAGAGCAACAGCACTGACACAGCGAAGACGTGTGATGTTACCAGTGGTACGGTTGAGTGAGCCCAAATTGCATCAAAAAAGATATATCCACTCAAACATAGTAATAAAAAACCAATAATTAAATATCCCACACGTGATTGCATCTCCGCACCTCCAACAGTTCTGCTGAACGTCTCCCCAGCTGCGCCCAAACGGCCCGTGGGTGGTCACTGCCAGGCATGCCAACACTGTCTGGCGACTAGCATTGCGCCGCCTGCACAGAGCTACATCAACGTCTCCCCGAGCTTGAGCATACGCAGGGCGTCACCCGGCAGCTTCCGCCGTTCCCATTCGGCCAACAGCCGGTCCAGCGCTTCACGGGGAGTGTCGTCTGCCAGCCGGAAAGTGCCGTAGTGCATGGGGACGAAGATCTCCCCTTGCACATCCTCGAACGCCTGCACCGCCTCCTCCGGCGTAACGTGCTGAGCGCTCATAAACCACTCCGGCTCGTACGCGCCGATCGGCAGCAGAGCGTATCGGATTGCGAAGCGCTCACCGATCATCTTAAAGCCGGGGAAATAGCCGCTGTCCCCGGCAAAATACACCGCCGCCCGCTCCTCACTGCGCGCTGCGGGCTGCAGAACCCAACCGCCCCAGTGTGACCGGTTGGTATCAATCAGCGTCCGGCGTGTCCAATGCTGCGCCGGCACAAAATGCAGCTCGAGCCCGCCAAGCTGCTCCCGGTCCCACCAGCTCATCTCTGTCACCCGAGCGAACCCTCGCGCGCGCAGCTTACTGCCGAGCCCTTCCGGCACGAATAGGTGCGCAGCCTTAAATTCGCGCAGGCTGCGCATATCCATATGATCGTAGTGGCTGTGCGACAGCAGCACCACGTCGATACGCGGCAGCTCCCGGACGCTGAGACCCGGCGGTGTAAGCCGCCTCTCCAGGCCCATCCGCTCTGCCCATACAGGGTCTGTGAGCACGTTCAAACCTGCCATCTGGATCAGAAATGTAGAGTGGCCGATCCACGTTATCGTGGTGAGCTCCTGATTGTCACGCAGCAGCTCTACCTGTCTCTCCTCACACATCGGCACGGTATACGACATGTCCTTCACCTTTGCCCTGCGTTCCTTGCGCCACTTGCGCAAATCATTTATGCCGCCGACGTGGCGGACGCCATTCATATTTTCATACCGCTTGCGAACAATCTTCATGCTGTGTGCCCCTTTACATAGATTCCTATTCTGTGCGGACGACCCCGCCCCTGACAGGTCTGCGGCAGCCATACATCACCGAACGTTTTCTGCTACAGTTTCGGCGCCTTTTTGCAGCTGATACATATTGTAGTACCGGCCTTGCAGCTGCATCAGCTGCTGATGATTGCCGCGCTCTACAATTTCACCGCGATGCAGGACAAGAATCAGATCGGCATCCCGGATGGTAGATAAGCGGTGTGCTATCACGAAGGTCGTTCTGCCCGCACTAACTACTTTTAGGGCTTGTTGTATTAAGCCTTCGGTCTCACTGTCGATGCTCGCAGTCGCTTCGTCCAGGATCAAAATCGCAGGATCGAAGGCGAGCGCCCTTGCAAACGAAATCAGCTGCCTTTGCCCCGCGGATAGCGTGCTGCCCCGCTCAACGACCGGCTCATCGTACCCATGCGGAAGCTGTTCAATGAATGAAGCCGCACCGACATCGGCCAGTGCCTGCTTCACCTTTTGTTCATCGATATCTTTATTATACAAGCTAACGTTAAACTTGATATCCCCGGCGAACAGAAACGGATCCTGCAGTACGATACCCATATTCTTTCGCAGCTGCTGCTTCGACATCTCGGAGATGTTGCGGCCGTCAACACGGATCTGCCCCGCGGTTGGTTCATAAAACCCGAGCAGCAAGTTCATAATTGAGCTCTTGCCAGAGCCCGTATGTCCAACCAATGCCACAGTTTCGCCTTTTTTCGCCTCGAACGTAATGCCGCGCAGAACCGGCTCTCCTTCATTGTAGGCAAAGCTGACGTTGTCGAATGTGACATGCCCTTTAGATTTGGAGGTGCTCAGTGCATCCTCCAGCTCACGTCCCTCCAGATCCAGCAGATAGAATACCTTTTCTGCGGATACTACCGCACGCTGTGCATTCATAAGTTGATCGAAAATGCCGATAATCGGTTGGAATAAACGTCCCAAATAATCAATAAATGCATACAGAACGCCAAAAGATATAGCCGTCTGCAGTGAAGTGCTGCCGAAATACCAAATGGTCGCGGCGGTAAACAATGACCCTACCAGACCCGTGAAATTCCGGGAGGAAAGAGAAAACAACCGAATTTGCTTGATATTGTTGCGGTACCGGTCCTCATTTAGCACTTCGAACTCGCGCAGCCGTGCCTTCTCCTGCCGGAAAGCCTGAAGGATCGGCATCACAGCGATGGATTCGTTGATCATGGCATTCATATCACTGAGTCTTGCCCGCATTACGGTAATGTATCGTTTGGAATATTTCAAGTGCACCCACATGACCGCCGCAAACAGCGGAATAAAAATCAGCGTGACTAAGGCGAGCCGTACATCCAAAAGCAGAAGTGCGATATAAATACCAATGATGTTAATAGTGCTGACCACGAATGTGGCCATAAAACTCATAAAAAGATCCCGGATCGCTTCGGTATCATTAGCAATCCTGGAGACCACCTGCCCGATTGGTGTGTTGTCAAAAAAGCGCAGCGGGATCTCCTGGATGTGACGCATGAGATCCATCCGCATCCGTTGAATGATGCGCAGAGCCGTAGACTGCAGTGTATAGGCCTGCACATAATGCAGCACGCTCGCCGTCAGCAGCAGGCCGATGAACAGTGCCAACCAGCGAATGACCGCACCTACGTCGTACTGATACAACGCTGCAACTTCACCGGCGCTTAGCCGTGTCGCTGGGTATTGCTCAGCCTGCTCGGTAATGCGCAGTACTTGCACCACTGCCTGATCAGACTCGGAGTCCGCGCCTGCGTGCGGCACCAGCGACCATTTGCCATCAAACCGCGTGGCATTGTCGATCAAGTACATCCCGCTGTCCAACTGCATGAAACGTACCTCTTTTAACTTCTCGGACCCCGCCCCTGCTGCCAGAGCTGCCTCTGCCGCCCGGTTGTCCTCAAGCCAATCACTTCTGACGTACGTTTTGTCCCTGAGTTGCACTGCTTTGACATCCTCCGCGTGGAAATTGTCCGCGCTTACCTGGTACCAAGGCAGTTGCACACTGCTGATATGCTTATCGATAATGGTTTTCGCAATGTAAGGGCCGGCGAGCTCAGCCGCTACCGCGCAGCAGAGCACCAGCAGTGCCGCTGCTATCCGCGTTTTGTACAGCATCGCGTAAGCCAGCAAACGCCGCGCAATCGTTTGTTTAGCTGCCTTTTGTTTGGCTGTCCTCATGATTCACTTCCTTCCCCGTTCTCTCCCCCTCCGATTAAGACGGCTTCCGTCTGCTGACGCTCGAACTGCTCCTTATACCATCCGCCCAACAGCATGAGCTGCTCATGTGTTCCTTCCTCCGCAATCCTGCCGTCACTCAGCACCACAATCCAATCTGCATGGGCGACAGCGGAGAGGCGGTGTGTCGCTAAAAATGTGGTTTTACCTACGCGCTCCCTGCGCAGATTCATTAGTATGCGGTTCTCCGTCCGGGCATCCACTGCCGACAGTGAGTCATCAAGAATTAGTATTTCAGGATCAATCAGCAGCGCGCGTGCAATGCTGACTCTCTGCTTTTGCCCTCCGGAGAGCATGACCCCGTTCTCGCCCACCACCGTGTCGAGCCCGTCAGGCAGCTGCTCCACGTCCTTGGTAAAAGAAGCTAACTCAATCGCGCGCCAAATCTCATCATCAGATGCATCCGGTTTACCCAAGGCGATATTCTCACGGATTGTTTTCGATAGCAGCAAATGCTCCTGCGACACATAACCAATCCAGCCCCGCACGCGGGAGACCGGGATTTGTTCCATAGGCACCTGCGAAATGAACATGCTTTCCGGCGCAATCGGGTACTGCCGCAGCAGCTGCTTCAGTAGAGTGCTTTTGCCGCTGCCGGTGCGTCCCACTATTCCAAGCGTTTGCCCACGCTCCAGTTGAAAGGAGATATCCGTGAGGCTGTCGGTAGTCGCTCCAGGATATCGGAACTTCAGCCGATTCATAATAATCTGCCCCGGTGCCTCCACGTCCACTGTGTGGGGTGCATCCTGTACGTCGGGTGCCTGAACAAATGCAGTGGACAACCGCTCAACCGAGGCCGTACCCCGCTGCAGCACGTTGATAAATTCGCCGAAAGCAATCATCGGCCAAATCAGCATGCCGAGGTATATGTTGAAAGAAACCAACTGCCCGAGCGAGATCTCATTATGAAACACCATGTACGCTCCATATCCGATCCCTATGGCATAGCTTAAGCCGACAATCAGCGCTATGGCCGGATGAAACAGCGCGTTGACGGCGGCCACCCTCCTGTTTTTATCCATAACATCTCGGGTCACTTTGTCAAACGCGGCAATATCATGCTCCTCCTGCACGTAAGAGCGGATCACGCGCATCCCTGAGATCGACTCCAAAGCTTGATCGTTCATCTTGCCGAACGCAGCCTGCGCCGCGACAAACCTTTTGCGTGTGTGCTTTCCCAACAGGTTGATTACGACCACCAACAAAGGCATTGGTATGAGAGCGGCGAGCATTAGCTTATAACTAATCAAGGAAATCATGGTGATTAGAACAACGGCGGTACCGACGAGCGTGTTTACCAGCGTCATAACCCCGTAACCTGCGGTTTGGCTGATCGCCAGCACATCATTTGTGGCCAACGCCATCAATTCCCCGGTACTGTTGCGTTGGAAGAAGGAAGGTGCCATTTTGGTGAGATGCTCCAATAATCTTCCCCTCAGTACACGCTCTAGCAGAATGGAGTTACCAAACAAAGCGGTCACCCACGCAAACGACAAGCCATAGATAACAACGCCAAGACACACGAGCAAAAGAACACTTTGCGTTAAACCTTGAGCGTCCAGCGTGCCGGTGCGTATCTGGTCAATGACGTTACCTACCATCCTTGGCGGGATAATGCTTAAACTACTAACCGCCGTCATCAGTGCGATGGCGACCGCGTAGTTCTTCCAGCGCTGCTGAAAAAACCACGACAATCTCCTAATAAAAGACACGGCTTCACCCCTCCTCACAAGCTTTTTTTTAAAACCGTCAGCTTCATGACGTTGTGACAAGCAAGCTTTGTCCAAACAAGGTCTGGCCTGCACCAGGTATTACACCATAATATGGATGCAGCCAAAGTGCCTGAATTGTTATTAAAAAAATCACCCGGATGAAGTTCATAAGGTGATCCAACTCATGCTGAAGTTTTGTGACTTTAACCGCCCGCCCAAAGCGCCGTCAGCGATTGCACAAAAGGCACCGCCAGGGCTGCTACCAATACGGATGGGAGCAGATTGGCAACATTGATTTGCCTGATCTCCAACAGATTCAAGCCGAGACCGATGATAAGAATGCCGCCGACTGCTGTAATTTCAGTAATGATGGCATTAAGCAACCGCTGCTCTATGATGGCAGCGATCCCAGACGCAGCCAGAGCAATGCTGCCTTGATACACAAATACGGGAAGCGCCGAAAACATAACCCCAACGCCTAGCGTGGAAGCAAATATGATGGATAAAAATCCATCGAGCATCGCCTTTGTGTACAAAATGTCATGGGCACCCCGAAGTCCTCCATCCAAAGCGCCCAAAATAGCCATCGCACCCACGCAATAAATGAGTGTCGTATTCACGAACCCGGCGGCAATTCGCCCCCGTTCATTTTTCACAGGATGAGCTGTGGAGCCTCGCCTGGACAGCAGTCTCATCATCGCATTCACCACGCGTTCCAGAAGTACGCCCAGTCTGTCGAGCATGCGCTCAACTTGCAGCAGCTCGCCTATCACGCCTCCAATAACCAGACTTGCTACCACCAATAAAAAATTCGATGACTTCAACGCCATCGACACACCCAGCACCAGAAGCGCAATACCGATCCCCTGCACGACAGTGCTCCGGATTCCCGGGCTCATTCGATGAAATATAAGTCCCAGCAAAGCGCCCACAATGATCGCTGCAGCGTTACCCGTAGTTCCCCAAAGTGTCATGCCGTATAAACCTCTCGTTCTTCGTGTGGAAAAATGGTGTCAACAAAACAACGCAGGCAGCCCCGGAGTTCAAGGGCCGCCTAATAACTGATGGAGTTAATTATTTCAGATGCGGAAGTACCGGAGATTAAACTAGTCATTGATGTGCGGAGGTGCCGGAAAGACCCATCTGATCTATGATACGTTGGCTTTCATGATTGAGTCCGGTGATGTCGACGGTTTTGCCGACGCCGGCGTATTTCTGTGTCACCTTCGATATCGCCGTGATCGCCGAATGATCCCAAACATGGGATCCGCTGAAATCGATCACGATGTGCCCGGGGTCCGCATTATGGTCGAACAGCTCGACGAAATGCGTCATCGTTCCGAAAAACAGCTGCCCACTGACGTGGTAAGTTTTCCGACCGGCTGTATCCATGGTGGTGCGGCAGCGCAGGCTGGCCATTTTCCACCCGAAATTGAGCGAACTCAGAATGACACCCGATACGACACCGATAGCCAAATCGGAGGTAGCCACGACGATAGCCACCGTCAATACCATGACCACGGCATCACTGCGCGGGATTTTGCCAAGCGTCCTCAGCGAACCCCAATCAAAGGTTCCGATGGACACCATAAACATGACGCCCACCAGAGCAGCCATAGGAATTCGCTTCACAATGTCACCCAACACAAGGATCAAAAACAACAGGAACAACCCTGCGACTAGCGTCGATAGTCTGGTTCTTCCACCCGATTTCACGTTGATTACGGTCTGACCAATCATGGCACAGCCCGCCATGCCGCCGAAAAATCCGGTGATCACATTGGCAATGCCCTGACCGCGCACCTCACGGTTTTTGTCGCTTTTTGTTTCCGTCATTTCGTCGACGATGGTCGCGGTAAGGAGAGACTCGGTCAGCCCTACTACCGCCAAGGCCAAAGAATAAGGCAGCAGGTGGAGGAGCGTGTCGAAGCTCCAGGCGATCTGTGGAATATGGAACAGAGGCAGCGCCTGCTGGATATTGCCCATATCGCCGACTGTGCGCACATCTGCACCCGAGAAAACAGAGATCAACGTTATGACAATAATCGCCGTCAATGCCGAAGGTACAGCCTTCGTCAGCAAAGGCAGTAAATAAATAATAGCAAGAGTACCTGCAACCATCGCGTACATCGGCCACGATTCTCCGGCAAAGTTGGGCAGCTGCGCCATGAAAATGATAATCGCGAGCGCATTGACGAAGCCCACAATCACGGATTGCGGAACAAATGTAATGAACCGTCCAACTTTAAGTACACCGAGCAACCATTGTAAAATTCCAGTTAAAATTGTAGCCGCAAATAGATACTCCACACCGTATTGCACGATGATCGGCCCCATCAGGGAAGCCATCGCTCCGGTTGCGGCGGAAATCATGCCCGGACGCCCGCCGACGATCGAAATGGTGACGGCAATCGTGAAGGAAGCGTACAATCCGACCATAGGGTCTACGCCCGCCATAATTGAGAAAGCGATTGCTTCCGGGATTAACGCCAACGCCACAGTGACGCCGGACAGAACATCATTTCGGACATTCCCTAAGAAACCCCGTCTCAGCTGTTGCAAAAACAAGAAAAATCCTCTCCTATTCCGTTTGTTATTCTTTAGCTCTCCACTCTCAGGATCGCCGGGGTCCGATGTACACTGTCATCGATTATAAACGGTTGGAGAGGATTTTTCACATATTGTAATTCCGTTGTCAGTCACGCAGGGCCTGATTATCATTGTTATTCTCTTTCATGCTTTATCATACTATTATTTGCTCAGTTAGCGCTGCTGCTGCCGGCGCACGCGTCACTTTCTGCCGTAATCGGCCTTGATCTCGCCCCACGCCTTAGTATCCCACTTCAGGATTGGATTGCTGTAGCTGTTATTGTGCAGCCAAGCCAGGGCCCGGTCAACCAGCGCCCATATCTCCTTGGTAGACTCATCGCGAGGCAGGTTCGTTGCCACCGCCTTTTTGCGTACCCAACTGATGGCGGTAACGGAGTCGCTGTAAATGGTCATTGAGCTTCCCTTTTGCTTTAAATAAGCGAGAGCATGAACGATGGCAAGGAACTCACCTAAATTATTGGTTCCCTTAGCGATCGGCGGATGCTGAAAAATGACCTTTCCTGTTCGCGTGTCCACTCCCTTGTATTCCACCAATCCGGGGTTGCCTTTGCTCCCTACATCGACAGAGATGCTGTCCAGCACTACTTGCTCGGACGATTTGCTGCCTTTCGCTGCTCTGGCTCTCTCCGAACCGCGCTGCGCTGCACCGGCGGAAGACGCAGCAGCAGCCTTAGATGAGGCGGCGAAAGAGGCTTTCCAGCCACGCTTCAACGCCGCTTGAGCTTCGGCCTCACTCTCATACGCCTTGAATTTCGCCTGCGGATAGCCATTGGTCACCGCTTGACATTCCGCCCAGGTCTTGTAAATTCCCGGAACTTTTCCTTCCCATACGACATAATACTTTTGTTTAGCCATTTCGGGACGCCCCTCTAGCCGCTATAATTTTTGAAAAAATCTATGAAATAAGCCCCATACTTGAAAAATTTCGCCTCGCCAACACCCTTGATCTTCAGCATGGCCGCCGGATTCGTAGGCTTCACCCCGCACATATCCCGCAGCGTGCTGTCCGGAAACACGATATAAGGCGGGATGCCTTCCCGCTTCGCGATCTCCGTTCGCAACCTGCGCAGCTCGTCAAACAGCTCAGCCTCCACCTCACGGGCCGCAGGCTCCTGTCGCACTCGAATCTTCTGTATGACGCGCTCGCTGCCGGCTAATACTGCCTGGGCTTTCGCATGCAGCCTGAGCACCGGGTACTTGCCATCGGAAATGAGCAGGTAGCCCTCAGCGACGAGAAGCTGAATGAGATCGACAATCTCCTTTTCTGTGCGGTCCTTTAATAAACCGTACGTGCTCAGTTCGTGGAAGCCCATGTCCAACACCTTTTTGCTGCGTGAGCCCTTGAGCACGGCAGCAACCATGGTGGCGCCAAAACGTTCCCGCATCCTCCGGACACATGAGAAAATCTTCTGTGCCTCCAGCGTGATGTCGGTCAACTGCCGCTCCGTACTGCAGCTGCTGCATCGGCCGCATTCCTCAGCGTCGTCTCCGAAATACCGCACGATGTAACGCTGCAGACACTGCGATGTGTGGCAGTAATCCGCCATCTGCTGCAGCCTGCGGTACTCCTGCGTCTGGCGTTCCGTATCGGTAATCGACTGCTCAATCAGGAACTTCTGGATCATAATATCCTGCGGACTGAACAGCAGCAGGCATTCGCTCGGCAGGCCATCCCGCCCGGCCCGGCCCGCTTCTTGGTAGTATGCTTCCATGTTCTTCGGCATGTTGTAGTGAATGACATAACGCACGTTGGATTTGTCGATCCCCATGCCGAAGGCGTTACTCGCGACTATCACGCGCACCTCATCGTACAAAAATTTCTCTTGAGCTTCCGCCCGTTCTTTGTCCGACAGTCCTGCGTGGTACTTGCCTACGGGTACCTTTTTTTTGTGCAGCAGCTCATAGAGGTTGTCCACCTCTTTGCGCGTCGCCGCGTACACGATACCGACTTCATCCTTGTGCGCGTGAATGTATTCCAGCATGACATCCCGTTTGTTCTCACCTTTGATCACGTGAAAGGCAAGATTGTCGCGCGCGAACCCTGTCACAAATTGCTGCGGCTCACTCAGACCTAAATGCTTCACTATGTCCTCTCGTACCTGGTCCGTCGCCGTCGCAGTGAACGCCGTCAAGACCGGCCGCCTCGGCAAGCTGCTTACCAGCCGGCTGATCGCCAGGTAACTTGGCCGGAAATCGTGCCCCCATTGCGAGACGCAATGCGCTTCATCCACAGCCACCATAGGGATTTCCAAATTGGCTAGAAGTTGCACGAACCGCTCCGACTCGAGGCGCTCGGGCGCGATGTACAACAGCTTGTACTCTCCTCGGCGCGCCCGGTGAATGCGCTGCTCCACCTGACTGTACGTGAGAGAGCTGTTGATATACGTCGCCGGTATGCCGATGCTGTCGAGCCCGTCAACCTGGTCCTTCATCAGTGAGATTAACGGCGACACAACAATCGTCGTTCCGTTAAGCAGCAGTGCCGGAATCTGATAGCATATCGACTTGCCGCCGCCCGTAGGCATGATTCCCAGGGTATCGCGCTGACTTACAACACTGGCGATGACTTTCTTTTGCCCGTCGCGAAATGAGTTATATCCATAATATGTTTTAAGCAGCGTCTCTGCCTGCTTCATCGTGCCAGCCAAGATCGCACGCCTCCTCTTTTTACAGGGATTTCTTCGACCGGATTGCGGTCACAACCCCGTTTCCATTGCTCCGTCACCGTCAGGCGCGGCAGGTCGCGACTCAGCCTCCGTTAACAGCACCGCCCGACGGGAAACCATCGGTTGTCCGTCCCAGACTATTTCCGTGGCAGCCTTGCGGCGGGCAACCTCCGGCTCCTCCAACAGCACAAAAAAGTTCTTTGTTGGCAGAAAGCCTAGATCATGCTTCGCGGACAGCTTATCCAAATACGGCCTCATATTCTCATGCTGTCCGGACATGTTGCCGCCCTGTGCTGAGAAGGCGTACAACGCCGTTGCCGCCGGCACCCTTTTCACCCGGTAATGTTGTACCGCGCGCAGGAAAAAATCCCAGTCCCAATAATGATACAGCCCTGTGTCGAACGCTCCGAGCCGTTCATGCATCGAAGCCCGATACAAACATCCGGAAGATACGAACGTGGAAAACTTTCGCATCGCCGCCACATCATGCTCATAGGCAAACACGAAACGCTTCGTGGGTACACGGGTGTGAGCGGACATAACATAATCGAAAATCTCTACGTCGGAATAAACCAAGTCCGAGTCGTTGACAGCGTCCAGCATCCGTTCGACATGTGTAGGCACCAGCAGGTCATCGTCGTCGCACAGCATAATATATTGTCCGCGCACCAGTTGGAGACCGCGGTTTCTTGCATGAACATGCTTAAGATTGCGTCCCATGGTGACGATCGTAATATCCAGCTCGGCGTATAACGATTGGATAAAGTCAATCGGCTCCCCTGCATCGTTCACGACGATAATTTGTAAATGGCGGTAAGTCTGCCTAGCTAAAGCTTCGATCAACTCCGACAAAAAGTCAGGCCTGTTGTATGTCGGAATAATAACGGACACCAGCGGTGATTCCATCTGATTGCTCCTTTTTAACGTTATTTCCGTACGAGCCGCTACCCACAAAGATACCAAAAAAAACGCGAAAGGGAAACCTCGAACCAAGTTCACCGGCTTTGACGCAGCGCCCACACGGCACAAAATTCCTGTCCGCCAGCCACGTCCATCTCCGGCGCTAACGTTAGGATTATTTGGGATGTGCCGGCTTGAAGGAATTCACATTGTGCGTGTGGAATCTCTTTCTTAGTCACATTTTGATGTATACTGTTGTCAAACTAATCAGGAGGAGAAACAACATGCTTAGCGTAAGAAACATTCGGTACACCTGTTTAGCGTTGCTATTGACTGCGTTGCTCACGTTGCTTCCCGTGCCCGCCGGCGCCGAGGCAGCACCACCGGTTCAAATATATATGCAGCAGGAGCTGCAGCAATGGGAACAAGCCCCATTTATTTCACAAGGTAACACCATGGTTCCGATGCGCGCTCTGTTCGAAAAATTAGGATTTGCCGTAACGTGGGACGCGGCCACGGAAACAGCGACAGCCGTTCGAGGCGATCTAACTATCGCTTTATCTATTAATAAAACAACAGCAACGGTGAATGGGATTGCTTACTATCTGGAAACGGCACCGATGATTGAGGGAGGCAGCACTTTTATGCCGCTGCGCTTTGTGAGCGAATCGGCCGGTGCGGATGTGACCTGGAATGACGAGGACCGCGCTGTTCATATCGATTTCAACCGTGATCCTCAACACAGAATCCGCAAGCTGATCGACAACGTTACTAACAGCAGCAGCTTCATCCAGCATGCGATGGTTATCACAGGCGGCGACGGTATTAAGAAAAACGACGTCGTGACACAGCAGCTCAGCATAGCGCCAGACGGAACTTCGGCGAAGGTCACGTTCCAGGCAGGTTTCACAGTGTCCAAGGCTGTGAAAACGGGCAGCGGGGTGACAATTGCCCCGGCGGAGTCAGTGGTGTATGAGTTCATATGCAGCGTTTATAAAGACGCTTATGGACAATGGCTGTTAAGGCAGCCCCCCTCGGCTATGGAGTATGTGTTAAAAGAAAACAAACCGTTCTGACGCAAACTGGCATGACGTATCCCGCAGGGCCAATAGAACGGCTAACACAGGCAGCGTGGAACATTAACAAACCTCGGCTGCCACACAAAAAACAAGGTAGCGATCCATGCATGGGCATGGCGCGTTACCTTGTTTTTGTGTGAGCATTACAGGGGCAGCAGTCGAACGGGTTCGCGCATACGCTTTAATTGTTCGATCATGTCGTACCACTGCTGAGGCTTGTTTGGGAGCACCGCATAGTAGCGCTCCAGGAAATTAGTAATACGGCCTGTCGGTACGGATTCAACAGCAAAAGCATCTTCCCGGTACGGCATAAAGCACAGGTCCAAAGCCTGCACTGCAGTCCCGTCATTATGCCAGGATGGGTGCACATAATCGATATCCAACTTACGGAATCCCAAATGCGACAGCACCTCGCGCCTGACAAAAGGATCCATTGGCTTCACACCGCCAAAGTTGTAGTCCTGTGTCAGGTAGGGATTGTAAATTTCCGCAAACATGCCATGAAGCACGCCGCTGCCGGCTTGTACGAGCCGCAGGATGTCTTCCATCCTGTTTCTAACCAGCAGCGGGCCGATCCCGAGCCCCTCCCGGCCGATGATGGTGAAGTCGGTCATAGCAACCTGCATATCATCATAGTACCGGTACTCCGTTGCCCCGACGACTTCCCCTTCGTGCACGGCAACAAAAACGCGTATGCCTGGATCGCTAAGAGGACCCGCCCACTGCTCGAATTCCAGCACTTCCTCCGGCGGAAACACCAATTTCATGAGATCATGCATCTGGCGGAAATACGGATCGTTAATCCCGGTGATTCGAATATAATCCATGGCTGTTCCCCCATTCCCAGTGTTAAGCCTAGTATACCAACTGGAGCAGCACATTCCAAACTTCACAAACACGCTAATCCTGCTCACGTAGACACCAAAGGCAGGCCCTATAGCCTGCCTGTTCTCATTGCTGCCGCTACCCGCGCTATGGTCTAAGCAAACGAATCGTCTTCCCTTCATCGGCCAGATCAGCGGTCCAACCCGTCAGCTCAGTGAACAACGAAACCGGTATCATGGCCCGTTCGCCGATCATTGTCACGTTGGAGCTCGCAATTTTCTCCTCACCGTTAATGAGAACCTTATCCGTACCGACCGTTAGGAGAACGCTCTTATTATCCCACTGCATCGTAGCAGCACGATCTTCCGCATTCCATGTCACCACCGCCCCCATAGCTTCAGCCGCGTACCGCAGAGGAATGTAAGTGAAGCCGTCTTTTTGGGTCGGCTGCGCATCCATGGCCGTCACTTTGCCGTTGACCGTCATGTCCGTGCCGTTCAGTGTAAAAATGATCTCCGAAGGCACGATACTACCCTCGACCGGTGTCAATTCCGCAGCTCCCACCGCGGCCGGCATGAGTAAAGCAAAGCCCAAAACAAGCGGAATACATTTAGTTTTCATCGACTTCATGCAAGCGCTCACCTCTCCTCGACCGATTGTCTTCGTCTGGGACACCTCCACTAGCGGCTATTTATCCCAATTAAGGATGGTTTACCCTATGCGGCGAATGCTTGAAACACCCGAATAGGCCGATTCTACACACCCCGATAATTAACATATTAAAGGGTGCCGCCATTGATGCTGAAATCAAGAAAAACCGCTTACAAAAATGTTGCAACCGGTTATGCACAGAACCATCTATATCCGCCGCGCCGCTCACCCGAGCGCCGGCGGCCCTGTTACACACTTTGCTGGATCCTTGCGAAACTCGGATGGAGTACAGCCGTTGCATTTTTTGAACGTATTGCTAAAGTATGCGACGTCCGAGTAACCTACACGGTCGGCGACCTCGTTGATCCGCAGCGAGGTACGGGACAGCAGCCGTTTCGCTTCCTCCATCCGCACCTCGACGATATAATCCACAAAGTTACGGTTCAGCTGCTGCTTGAACAATTGGCTGAGATAGCTGGGATTCAGATGTACCCGCGCGGCCGCTTGCGTCAACGTGATATCTCCCGCCATGTTGAGACGAATGTATTCCTTCACCTGCTGAATCGGCGATTTCTCCAACGCTTCGCGCGTCTGCTGTGCGGCGGACTGGGTCTCCGCCTGAGGTCGCTGCCGCTGATCTATCCAGTGCTCCAGACATCGCTTCATATCCGCTACCTCCACCGGCTTCAGCAAATAATCGAGGACGCCGAACCGGAGCGCCTGCTGCACATACCCGAAGTCGTCGTAACCGCTGACGACCACGATCGGCTGATCCCGGCGCTGCCGTCGGATCGCTTCCACAAACGGCAGCCCCTGCATCACCGGCATACGCACATCCGTCATAATCAGGTCCACGCTATGATCCTTGAGCCAGTCGAGGGCCTCCAAGCCGTGGGCGGCTTCTTTTACTACAGAAATCGGTAGTCCGGTTTTCTCCAGCACACGCTTCAACGACGTGCGTACCCAGCGTTCATCGTCCACCAGCAGCAGTGTATACATTAGGGCAGTCGCCTCCTTTTATTCTTCTGTAATAGGGACATCGGTGCCTGTCTGTTGCACGTAAGGTAGTCGAATGCGGACCGCGGTGCCCTTCTCCTGAATGCTGTTAAGCGAAACTCCATACTCCGTCCCGTATAAATAAGCGATACGTCTGTGTACATTGGCGATACCGATATGCTCGCCGCCTGAGAGCACGTCCTTTCGATCCAGGTCACGGTGGATGTCATGCAGCTGCTGCTCGGTCATGCCCACGCCAGTGTCGCGAATTGCCACAAAAAAGGAATTCTCCGTGTCCCTCAGCGCTGTGATCCGGATATGCATCAGCCCTACGCCCGGCTCAATGCCGTGAATCATGCTGTTCTCCACGATGGGCTGCAGTGAGAATTTGACGATGCTCTGGTCGAGCGCCCATTCTGGCACATCCAGCTCATACTCCAATTTATCTTCGAAGCGAAATTTCTGGATACGCAAGTATACTTCACAAAAGCGTAATTCCTCGCGCAGCGTCACGGTCGGAGAATCGTTCTTTAAGTTATACCTGAGCAGCTTCGCAAGGGATGCCGACATCTCCGCGATGTCGTCCATATCCTGATCGAGCGCCATCCCTCGCAACGTCTCCAACGAATTGTACAAAAAATGCGGATTGATCTGCGACTGCAGTACCTTGAGCTCCGTCCCTTTTTGCCTTAGTGAAGCCTCCGTCTCCTGTAAACGGGTAAAATATATTTCTTCCAGCAGTTCTTCCAATTTCCCGACCATCTTGTTAAAACCGTCAGTGAGTACGCCTAGCTCGTCCTTTGAGCTGATCTCCAGCCTGCCGGAAAAGTCACCGACCTCGACCTTTTTCATAAAATGGTGCAGCCTTCGAATGGGCCGAAGCAGACTTGCCGCAAACCCAATCCCCAGCAGATACACTAACGCAAGTGTGATGAGAAGCGTGCCCAATATCGTCTGGCCGATATAATTGGCACCTTGAGTCAGCTCTTTATACGGTATTGAAGTGACCAGCCTCCAGCCAAGATAGGGTGACAAACTATAAGTGAGAAATTTATGAGGCCAGTCCTCCGTGATCATTGAGCCGCTGTCTGCCGTCAGCATAGCACTCATATGATCGAAATTCGAAGGCTGTCCAACCTGCTGCAAATCAGGGTGATACACATAGTGATTCTGCGAGTCGACAATGTACAGAAAGCCTGTGCGTCCTATGGTTACCTTTTCGGTGATTTCTTGAATGCGTCTAAAATTTACATCCATAATCATCACCCCGATCGGCTGGAGCGTATACGGGCTGATCAGGCGCCGGACGATGGAGATCACCTGCTCGTTGCGGTCAGGCCATTCGATCACCCGGCTGATCAGTTTCGGTGAGCCGTCCATGGGAATGTCTGCATACCAGTACTCCTTCTGCAGACGGTCCACGGGCACCGGACTGTTGATGCTCGCCACGTCAACCACCTGCAAGTCGTCGAGGACCACGGTTATATTTGAGATGTCGGCACGTGAGTAAGTCGCGTTTTTCAGCACCTGCTCGATGTTCTCGCGTATTCCGCTCTGCTGTACTTCTTCCAGCGTTCTCATGCGCATGAAGCGCACCATATCCGGGTGGTTAATGATCCTCAATGTGTTGATTTCAATGTCACGCACGTAATACTCTACGTGGCTCTTGACCTGTTCAATAATTTGCCGGCTGTACTGCCCCGCCTCTTGCTCAAGCACTTCCGACGAACGCTCATAGGATATCAATCCGACAAGCGCCAGTGGAAATACGACAATAAAAGCGGAGTAAAAAAACATCTTGGAGGTGAGCGGCAGATTTCGAAGCAGTATGAAGCGTTGGAACCAGTCCGCCGCCCGTTGCCATGGTTGCACTGTGGTTCGCCTCCGGGAGTTGGCGTATGGACCGGGCGTGCGAGGATGGGGTCGGCCTCGGTCGGCTGTGCGCTTCAGCAAGTTTTTCCGATCGCTGGGTGCTGCTTGTTGCGTCTTTATTATTGCTGCAATGGAAGCAACAAGCTGCACAAAGGCGAACACTGTCGTTTCTCCAAAACTTGCTGAGCCCTTCGCCTGTCGGCCGACCACGAGAGCACATCCGGATCAATACGCCGGTTGTATGATGAGCTGCTGCGCACAAGCAGGTGGTACGCCGTATAATGGTGGGAGCACACACGCGGCTCGGCACGCCGGTGTGATTATACTGCGGGCTTTAGCTAGTAACCGAATCGCTGGGGTGCGCCGACATTGTGGGAGCACACACCCCGTGCAGTCCGGCGTTTGGTTTATGGAGCATAGCATTACCGCCGGGCGGGCCCGGGTGCAGCATCCTTAGCAGCGCGGAACCGGAGTGGTACGCCGATATGCTGCTGCCGCTCGGATGCATGAGCGCCGTTTGACTCCACGCTGATTCCTACTCACATACTACCACGAAACAAAATAGTGCGTCCCAGCCAATCAGGCCGGTGCACGCTATTTAGCTGCCAAGCGGACGTTACTTGCGGGCCGCGTCGATTTGATCCATTACATCTTTGTATTCAGGACGGTACTTGTCGAGTACTGGCTTCACTGCATCCTGCCAAGGTTTAACATCTTTCACTTCGGTGATGGTTACACCAGCGGCACGGACTTTAGCTTCTGCTTCTTTCTCGTATTTGTCCCATGCTTCACGCTGTGTTGGCACAGAGTCCAAAGCAGCTTGCTTAATAATTTTGCGATCCTCTTCGGACAGCTTGTTCCATGTGGATTGAGAGATGAGCAGCACTTCAGGCACCCGTTGGTGGCCGTCCAAGATCAAGTTTTTAGCCACTTCATAGTGGTTGGAAGACTGATAGCTTGGGAAGTTGTTTTCCGCTGCGTCGATAACGCCTGTTTGCAAGGAGCTGAACACTTCACCATATGCCATCGGCGTAGCATTCGCACCGAGAGCCGCCATTAAGTCGATGTTGATTTTATTTTGCTGAACGCGAACTTTTTGTCCTTTCATATCAGCCAAGCTCGTGATAGGTTTGCGCGAATAAAAGTGGCGGGCGCCGGAGCTGTAGTAAGCCAAGCCTCTCATCTTCGAGCTTTCCAAGCTGTCGAGCAGCTTGTTGCCGGGTTCGCTCTCAAGGAACTTCCACAAATGCTCGTCGCTGTCAAACACATATGGCAAGCTGAATACGCCAAAGTTTTTGTTGAATTCGCCCAAAGGTCCGCTGCTCACGCGGGTGAATTCGATAGCGCCGAGCTGAACCTGCTCCACCACCGCTTTTTCTTCGCCGAGCTGAGAAGCTGGAAACACTTCAATTTTGATACGTCCATTGGTGCGCTCGTTGACTAAATCTGCGAACTTCTTATCGCCGATAACTGTCGGATAGTCAGCTGGATGGGTATCGGCCAGACGGAACGTGTATTTTTTGCCTGAGTCCTGCGGAGCCTCACCTGCACCTTGACTCGTTTCTTTGCTGCCGCAGCCTGCCAGCAGACCGCCTGCCAAAGCCAGCACAGAAATGATGCTTACCGTTTTCGTTAGCATTTTCATTTTTTCTTGCCCCTTTTCTTATTTGTTAATGTAACACGGGGGCTAAGAGTCCTCTTAACCCCAACTGTATTTATTTTTTAAGATTTTTCAAAAGCGTAGTCAATCCTTCGCCATATTAGGCAGCCACATCACCAGATCCGGTATGTAGGTCAGTACCAGCAGCACCACACACATCACGTAGAAGAACGGCATCATTGCCTTGGTTCCTTCGGCGATCGAGATCTTGCCTATCGCGCAGCCCACAAAGAGCACCGTGCCCACCGGCGGGGTTAACAGCCCGATGCCCAAGTTGAGCATCATGATGATACCGAAGTGAACAGGATCCATGCCCAGGTGCGTTACGACCGGCAATAAAATTGGAGTCATGATCAAAATCAGCGGCGCCATGTCCATTGGAGCGCCTAGGATCAGCAATAACACGTTAATGATAAGCAGAATCACAATCGGGCTGTCCGAAATACTCAACATCAGATCCGTAACCATGGACGGAATTTTCAGGAATGCCAGCAGCCAGCTGAATGCGTCGGATGCCGCGATCAGGAACAGAACCATCGCCACGGTGCGGAACGTTTTTTTCAAAATGAGCCACATCCGGGAAATCGGAATATCACGGTAAACGACAAATGTTAAAATAAATGCGTACAGACATGCAAGTGCGCCGGATTCCGTAGCTGTAAACCAGCCTGTAAATATACCGCCCAGAATGATAGCCGCCGTTGCGAGCGACATGATACCATCCAGAATGATCTTAGGAATGTCCTTGCGTTGAACCGGTTCTCCCTTGGCATAGCCTCTCTTGATAGCAAACACATAGCTTGTTGCCATCAGGGACAAACATAGGATGATACCCGGCACGATACCTGCCAGAAACAAGCTGGCAATGGATACGCCGCCGCCGGCCGCCAAAGAATACAGCACCAGGTTGTGACTTGGCGGTACGACAACGCCCTGGATGGCGGAGGATACGGTAACGCCGACAGCGTAGTCGGTGTCATACCCTTTTTTCTTCATCATCGGAATCATCACTGAGCCGATCGATGATACGTCCGCCACGGCCGAACCGGAAATATTTCCGAAAAACATACATGCTACCGAGTTCACCATCGCCAATCCGCCGCGTACTCCGCCGACGATTAATTGGGCAAAATTGACGATACGCAATGCGAGCTTGCCTTCACTCATAATATGACCGGCGAGAATGAAGAACGGTATGGTCAGCAGCGAGTAAGAGCTCAGACCCTGGATCATACGCTGTCCGACCACTGCGGGCGGTATTTCCAAATAGAGCACTGTAAGCAGTGTAGATAATGCCAGCGTCAAAGAGATCGGGAAACGCAGCATCATTAACAGAACAAAACTGATCGTGAGTATTAATACGGCAATTGTTGTTTCTTCCATCTAGTGCTCACCCTCTTCCATGCCGTGATGCCTTCTGGTATCGATACCAATGAACTGCAAGAATGAATAAATGCATACCAACCCGCCTGTGACCGGCATAATGACGTAAACTAGACTGTTAGGCAGTTTAGTGGCCGCCAAAGTGCTTTCGTGCATGAGTACCGTAAATTCCGTGCCGTAAACCACCAGGTATAAACCGAATGCAAAGGTAGAAGCATAGATCACACGGTCCAGAACCCAGTTGACGTTAGCCGGAAATTTGCCTGTGAATGAATCGATGGCCAAGTGCAGCCTCTCCCGAAACCCGATAGCAATACCGAGAAATGAGAACCACACGAGCAGCAGAAGTGTGATTTCCTCAGACCAGAACAGTACGAAGTTAAATAATTTTCGGGTCATAACCTGAAGTGTGACTATTAAAATCATTGATAGAAGCGCCAGCAACGAAAAAGTTTCAACAAAACTGTCGATGGCTAAAGCGATTCGTTTTAACGCTTTCAAAACATCATCCCCTTCCTGCGCGAAATCCTGCTGCATGTAAGTGCTTTCCTTTTTGCTAATCCCTATTGTAATGAATGCAATAACATAAAGTAACACGGTTGGTTTTAGGAAAGTTTGTAATATTTTTAGGTGGGGCGGTTGGAAACGAATGCGCAGGGACTATTGTAGTATTAGTACGCCGTATGTATCTCGGTAAATGTTTACATAACTTGATCATATGTATGTGTTTTGATACGATAAACAGAACATACATTCGCTTCACAGATGAGGTGACATTCACAGATGAGGTGACATTGATGAAATCCGAAAGTAAGGCTAACAAAACACAATACGAGCCGATGAAGGCCAAAACGATATTGAATCCTGTGAAAGCGCCGTCTATGCCGTTCGACTACTCCATCAATCCTTACCGGGGCTGCCAGCATGGGTGCAGCTTTTGCTATGCGCGTTCTACGCATGAGTTTCTCGGTGTTGAGGCTGACGATACATTCCAAAATCGTATTTTTATGAAATCCGAAGCGCCGGAAATCCTTCGCGAACAGATAGAAAAACGGCTTCGCAGCAAAAAGCCCACGTCTTCATGGGGACAGATTACCATCGGCACCGCGACCGACCCCTATCAACAAATTGAAAGCAAGGCCAAATTGACCCGCGGCTGTCTTGAGGTGTTGGTCGAGTACCAGCTTCCTGTGTCCATCACCACGCGTTCCCCATTGATTCTGCGCGATATCGATTTATTGACCCAGCTCAACTCGATTTCCGTGAACGTAAGCATTAGTACGTTGAGCAACAACGTTTGGCGTCAATTCGAGCCGTCCACGCCGTCCCCGGCCCAACGGCTGTCCACCGTGGCGCAGCTTAATGCGGAAGGCATACGTGCAGGTGTGTTTGCGGCGCCGATCCTCCCCTACATTACAGACAGCAAGTCCGATCTGGACGAACTGGTGGCGGCCGCCGCGGAAGCTCATGCGCAGTTCCTGATGCCCTCGTATTTACGGCTGAGCACTTCAGCTGTGAAGGTGTGGTTCTTCCAAACACTGCAGCAGCATTATCCCGAGTTAACCGAAAAATATGCAAAATTATATGCGTCGTCAGGATACGCTCCTTCAAGCTACCGTGAACCAAACATGCGATATATAGAAGCACTACTGCGTCAACACAAAATCGGTATGCAGAAAATTGTCCCAAACCCTCAAAAAGATATGACCCCGGCTGCCATGCAGCAGCAACCTGAAGGACCAGTACAATTAACATTGTTCTAAACGGCGCTGTCACGGTTTGCAGCATTAGCTAAAGACCCGGTGACCTGCGTGGAGTAGTAGCGCATGCAAGGCATATTCGTTCTGTCTCGAAGCCTGCGAGGCACGACAGTTGGTTAGTATAAGCGCAGGTGCAAGAACAACCGCGGCGCAGCACACAAAAAAGCTACCTTTCTTCCCACAGAACTTTCCCAGTTTGTGAGAGGCGAGATAGCTTTTCGTTTTTTATTATTATCTTGATGCTTTTTGATCGGCATCTTATACCTGACGCGCTTCCAAACGGCGGGCCACGATGGACAAAGTATAATTGACAACGAAGTAAATGATGGCGGCAAGCAGAAGTATCGGGATGATGAAATTCACATTTTGCCCATTAATGATTTGCGCGTGATGCATCAGCTCCCCAAGTGAGATGACGACTGCCAGCGATGTATCTTTTAACAGCGATATGAATTGGCTCACCATCGGCGGCATCATACGGCGTAGAGCTTGCGGCAAGGTGATGTGCCACAATGTTTGCGTGTAGCCCAGACCGGAAGACCTTGCGGCCTCGATCTGGCCTTGATCAATCGATTTGACACCGCTGCGGACGATCTCCGATATCATGGCGGCCTCAAACACAGTGAGCGCGAGAATGGCGGCGTTCTGCACGCTAAGCTTGATTCCTACTTCCGGCAGGGCAAAAAAGGCGAAGAAGATAATGAGCAGAAGCGGAAGATTGCGTATAATCTCCACACACAGCGCAGTAAGCTGTGAAATTACGGGAAGCTTGGTGTAGCGGACGATGCCGAGCAGACATCCTATCAAAAAACTCAACACAATGGCGATCACCGCAACTTTAAGAGTGACACCGAGTCCTTCCAGTAAAAAACGTATGTGCTCCCACGTATACGCGCCAGCAAAATCCATAAACTCTCACCTCCAACGGCCGGCCTGCTACTGGGATTTCGCCATTCTCCGCTCCAAATAGGCCAACCCGATGCTCAGCGGAATCGTAATCACCAGATAAAACATCGCGACAAAAATATATACACTGAATGTGACAAAAGATTTGCTTGAAATCAGGTCGGCGTAATACATTAAGTCAAGCCCTGCTACAACGCTTAGAATCGAAGAATTTTTCACTAAATTTAGAAACTGGTTGCCGATAGGCGGGATAACGATTTTCAACGCCTGCGGGAGGATGATGTACCTCATGGTCTGGTTGTACGTCATGCCGGAAGCCCTGGCTGCTTCGGACTGCCCCTTGGGCACCGCTTGAATGCCGGCGCGCACGGATTCAGCGATAAATGCGGCTGTGTAGATCATGAGGCCCAGTGTCCCCGCCACAAAGCCGCTCAGTGGAAAACCTACCACCGACGGAGCTAGAAAAAACATAAACACAATCAGAATGAGCGGGATATTCCTGATAAATTCTACAAAACCGGCGCCGAGCCAGTTGAGGGGCTTGATCGGCGCTATGCGCATGACGGCGACCAAGGTGCCGATAATGAAACTGCCAATTAAAGCGATCACGCTAACCTGCAGCGTATTAAAAAAGCCTTCGAGATATGTATCCCAATACTTAAATAAAACGTCAAACTTCAACTTGTCCATGCCCGCCGAGCGCCTCCTTCCGCGATGGAATAGGATGAGCGTACGGGATATTCGCTCATCCCCGGTTCCCGGCTTTTACTTGCTCGGTTTTTCGCCCATCCAGTGCTCGTACAGCTTGTCGTACTCACCGCTCGACTTCATGGCTTTCAAGAACTCGTTAACGTGGTTAACGAACGCTTTGTCGCCTTTTTTGATGGCCATGCCGTAAGGTTCATCCGTAAACGTACCGCCAACGACCTCGAAGTTCGGATCTTGTTTCACCATACCGAAGAGTATTGCGTTGTCTGTCGTCAGGGCATCCCCTTGCCCGGCTTTTAACGCCGTGAACGCGTCTTGATAATTCTCGAATTCAAGCACAGTGGCTTCCGGCGCCTTAGCACGCACGTTGGTTGTGGAAGTGGAACCTTTGACGGCTAACACTTTGACCCCTTTTTTCAGATCTGCGACGGACTTGATATTGCTGCCTTTCTTCACGAGAAGCGATTGTCCTGCGTTAAAATAGACATCGGTAAATTCAACCTCCTGCTTACGTTCCTCAGTGATCGTCATGGTTGCTATAATCATATCGATGTCCCCGTTGTTCAGCATGGGAATTCGTGTTTTTGAGGTGACCTCTTTGAGTTCCAATTTTGTTTCATCACCAAGTATGTTCTTGGCCAGCGCCTTAGCCATGTCGATATCAAAACCTTCTACCTTGCCGGTCGCCGGGTCTTTCAAGCCGAACAGCTTCGTATCGAACTTCACGCCAACAACCAGCTTGCCACGCTGCTTGATCGCGTCCAGCGTACTCGCCGCGGCTGTTCCAGTGTCCGTTCCGCCGCCCGACGCAGCGGGTGCCGCAGGCGCCGGTTCAGTGCTGCCGGTGCCACAGCCGGCCATAGCGAGCGCCAGCATTACGAGAATTAACGTTAACGTACCCCAAGGTTTTTTCCTACGCATCCATGTAAACCCCTCTCTTGTGCACATATTTTATTTTTAATGCTGCAATAAACGGCTCAAGAACAGGCGTGCCCGCTCCTCACGCGGATTGTTGAAAAAGTCTGCCGGTGCCGCCTCCTCCACGATTTGCCCCTGGTCCATGAACACGACACGGTGTGCGACCTCGCGGGCAAAGCCCATCTCATGAGTGACCACGACCATCGTCATGCCCTCGCGCGCCAGGCTTTTCATTACATCCAGCACCTCACCGATCATCTCGGGGTCCAACGCTGAAGTTGGCTCATCGAACAGCATGATCTGCGGCTTCATCGCGAGCCCCCTTGCAATCGCCACACGCTGCTGCTGGCCGCCGGATAGCTGGGACGGAAGAGCGTTGGCCTTATCCGGAATGCCCACTTTTTCCAGGTACTGCATTGCGGTTGCTACAGCTTCCTGCTTGGACATACCCGCCACCTTGATCGGTGCCAGTGTAATGTTGTCGAGCACCGTCATGTGCGGATAAAGATTGAAATGTTGAAACACCATGCCGATGTGCCGGCGCAGTTTATTGACGTCTGTCTTTTTGCTGTGAAGCGCAACGCCGTTGACTGTCAGTTCGCCATCCGTGATGGTTTCCAACCGGTTGATACAGCGAAGCAGTGTACTTTTTCCCGACCCGGACGGGCCCACCACAACCACCACTTCACCTGCACCGATGGTGAGATTGATCTGTTTCAGGACATGAAACTGACCATAATGCTTGTTAACGTTGCGAAATTCGATCATTAGACGGTTTTCACCCCCAAACAGCGGAATCAAACTCTGAAGCGCACCTAGCTGTTACTTAAAACTTATTACCACAATCTTGAAAATACGACTCTAAAAACCAACAGCGTCATTGTAAATTTCTATGTCCCGCTCTTAATGAGTGGTATAAGGGGGCATACTATGTCCGCATTACAAATCCTTGGGGAGTTGAATAGTTGGATGAACGCAGGCTCTGTGATTGAATACATTGAACGCAAAAGTCTTCCGCTCAGGCAGCCCAACGATCTGCAAGCGATTGTCGACGCGGTCGGCGACGCTCAAATCGTCTTACTTGGCGAGGCGTCGCATGGGACGGCAGAGTTTTATACGCAGCGCGCCGAAATATCGAAAAAACTGATTGAGCAAAAAGGCTTCCGTTTTATCGGTGTGGAAGGTGACTGGCCTTCCTGCTACGAGATTAACCGATTTGTGAAAAGATACCCCGGGGCGGCGCAATCGCCAGAAGAGGCGTTGCAGGACTTCAACCGATGGCCCACCTGGATGTGGGCAAACCGCGAAATCATGCCGCTCATCCAATGGATACGGGATTACAACGATCGGGCTGATAACAAACGTAAAGTTGGCTTCTACGGGATTGATGTATACAGCTTGTGGGAATCACTGGATGCCATTATGCGGTACGCCAAAGAGACCGGATCTGAGGAAATCGAGCGAATGGCGAGAGCCGCTCTCGAATGTTTCGATCCGCACGGACGGGAAGGGCAAGCGTACGGCTTGGCGGCCGCACTTTATGGTGAAGGCTGTAAAGACGAGGTAGTTCAGCTCCTCACTGAGATGCAGCAGCGTCGGCAGCGCCAGCCGAACGACGATGAAGCTGCATTAAGCGCCGAAATCAATTCCCTAGTTTCGGTGAATGCGGAGCGCTACTATCGGAGCATGATTACTCATGATGGGGAATCGTGGAATGTCCGGGATAGGCACATGGTCGAGGCGCTGACGCGCGTGCAGGATTTCTATGGCCCGGATGCGAAAGCGATCGTGTGGGAGCATAACACTCATATCGGCGATGCACGCGCGACCGACATGGCGGCCGAGGGCATGGTCAATGTAGGGCAGCTGCTGCGGGAACAGCACGGGCGGGAAAATGTGTTCGCTGTCGGCTTCGGTACTCACAGGGGCACGGTGATCGCCGGACAAGAATGGGGCGCGCCTGCCGAACGGATGGTGGTGCCGCCGGGGCGGCCAAACAGCTGGGAGGACATGTTGCACGAAGCCGGCGGAGGCGAGAACCGCATCCTGCTTATCGACCGGCAAGCTCCCGAGCTGCAGCAGAGGATTCGCCACCGCGCGATCGGGGTTGTCTACCACCCGCGCTTTGAGGCAGGCAATTACGTGCCGTCGATCATGGGGGAACGTTACGACGCGTTCATCCATATTGACGAAAGCAGCGCACTCGAGCCGCTCGAGGTTGCCGCAGTCTATAGTTAAGCAGCCCTGTGCGGCTGCTGCAGCATCATACGTCACAGGCGGGAGAGGAGCTTGTTCGCATGGCAACGCGAGCTCCTCTTTTGCCTGTTGATGCCAGCCGCTTGCCTTCACGGTCACGCTAGCGTCTCTCTGCGCCTGTTGCAGCACCCTTGCCCCACACGATACGCCAGCTTCTCACGGCTTCGAGTTGATCATGCCGAGCGCCAAGGCCACGCCGACATGGATTATGCTCTCGGCAAATGGCTGTAACCGCGCGCATAAACCCTACCGTATTTTCACATGGTATTAAGGTCATACAATGCAAAGTGGAGGCGCAGGCAAACACATTACCTTAATTATACGGAGGTTATCGCGATGAGCACCATGTATCCCACTTATCAGCAGGTAATACGGGAGATGCAGCAGGCTGAACAAGCAAGGCAAGCTATAAATGCAACCGGTTTGAACAACATGACACAGAATCTACGCCGGCTGCAGCAGCAGTTTATACAGGTACAGCAGCTGTTGCAGCAAGTACAAGACCAGCTGGCATATCAAATGGATGCCCAGAGACGGCGCTTAAATCAAACACAGCAGCAGCTCACACAGGCGATCCAGCAAATGAATAGTCTTGCACAAACTTCTCAAATGCCGCCAACGCAGCAGCTTGCGGCGCAATCTCAGTTCGGAACGGCAATATCACCGTCAATTATGGCGCAGATGCAGGCGATGGATGGGCTCACTCAACAGATGGCTGCTCAGCCGCAGTTCGCGGACGGAATGTCCCCATCGATGATGGCTCAATCCCCGATGATGGATGGGCTCACTCAACAGATGGCCGCTCAGCCCCAGTTCGCGGACGGAATGTCCGCATCGATGATGGCTCCATCCCCCATGATGGATGGGCTTACTCAGCAAATGGCCGCTCAGCCGCAGTTTGGTGGCGCGATGTCACCTGCGATGATGGCTCAATCCCCCATGATGGATGGGCTCACTCAACAGATGGCGGGTCAGCCGCAGCTAGATGGCGCGATGTCACCTGCGATGATGGCTCAATCCCCCATGATGGATGGGCTCACTCAACAGATGGCTGCTCAGCCCCAGCTCGGTGGCGCGATGTCACCTGCAATGATGGCGCCATCCCCCATGATGGATGGATTCACTCAGCAGATGGCTGCTCCGGCTCAGCTCCGTAGCGGTATAACTCGCTCCCCGATTGCTTAATGGCCATGCTGGTTGGGTGCGGTAGCTAATGGCCGCTGAGCTGAGCCGTAATTGAGCTCACCGCTATGGTGTTACTGGGACGGGTTCAATGAGCATGAAGGAGGCCTTGCTCCACAAAGGAGGGCCATGCTTCAACAGAAAGCCATACCGCCGCAGTTCGGGAGCGCAGTAGTGCATCAGCGCGGCCAACAGTGAGCAACGCTGCCGCCGGGATCACCCGGCAGCGGCTCAATCATCGAACCATTAGCTCGCCCACCCAAACAAACGCTGCATAAAAAAGCACGGTCCGCGACAGAGTTGTGCTCACATTTGTGGTGCATCATTTGGCCAACTTAGCGTACCTCCTCGTATTCTTTGAGTCAACGTATCTCCTCCCGATTTGCGCCAGTTGTGAACCTCCGCTTGCCAGCCTGCATCATCCATTTTCCCCATAATGTATCTAGTCTGGGCATCCCAAATTTGCTCATCCAATTCTTTACCCCGCTCCGTAGAAATTGCCAAAGTGAGCGTCAGTGCAGGATTGCCCACCGCATACGCGCTGGCATATCCCTGTGTATGCATCGAATGGCTATCCACCGGATTTAACCTGTTTGTGACATGTAAAGTTAACCGCATTAAATATGCGGTGGCGGTGCGGCGTACGCTAAATCTAACTTGTTACGGCATCCGATTTAACGTGCATGATGAGCGCAAAGCAGAGACCATTAGACCGTTCGGAACCGGTTACGCCCACCACCCAGCCCATCCCAGTCCAGCTATACCATCTGCTGCCAAAATGAATTAAACTATCGAACATTTGGCATAATAAAATACCGAACTGGCTTACGCATGCGGGAGCACGATTAGCGCTCCGCCCTTTGAAAAGCAAGCCGCCTCCCCAGCCGAAGTTATGGAGCCTGCCCCGCGGTAATTTGTCGTGTGGCTTCCCTATGTATTCAGCAGCATTAAATTTTGTGATGAGGCAAACCATAAAAAATGGAAATTTATTGAGACAGGTTCTATTTTGTGGTATACTTTATATAATATATAGAGCGCTGAATTCACATGTTAAAAAGGGTTATCACGTCAGACCTAGGGTACTCTTTTTAATGTGTGAATTTTTTATTCATGCAAAGCAACACTTAAGCAAAACATTCATTGGGGTGTCGTAGCACAACGATGGAAACAGGCACAGTTCAATGTTTAACGCTGAGGAGGGCAGCCGAGGACCTCAAGCCGAAAACTGTGAAGTTTCTTCTAAAAAAAGAACTGCTCTGTCTGGGCAGTTTTTTTAAGTTCATGACCATCCATGCTCCTCACAATGAATGCTTGCATTGCACAAACCGAAGGAGGGTTCATCTTGTATTTCTCTAAGAAAACCATGGAACCAGTTCAGGAAGAACAAACATCCGTTTGGATGTGCAGTAACGATGGATGCTCATGTTGGATGCGGGAAGATTTTTCTCTCGAGGATAGTCCGCATTGCCCTATATGCCAGTCTGAGATGGTAAAGAATACGAAGATGCTCCCCCTGCTCACCAATCACCATAAATCCCACTAACTCTGCGGTAACATCCGCATAATCAGTGTAGACATCAATATCTATGTAAAAAATCGTCCTCCTTGTGCGAACGGTTTGGAAATCATTCCTTACTGCACGAGGGGGATTTTTGTTATACGGAAAACTTCAGTGCGAACAAAGCAGCATTGGCACCAGTATAAATCTGGTCGATTCTGTGAATGCTTGTACTAGATTCATAGATTCGTGAACCGGAGGCTGATCCCACAATGACACCCATCAGACCCATGCTCGGATTACTTTTACTGGCTGCGCTGCTAACCGTAATTGCGACGACCGCTTGGGCGGCGCCAAGGGGCCCCGGTACATACGGGCAAGATTTGGCACAGTTGCTGGCGGTGTCTGACGACATCATGACAAACGAGAGAACCGTTATCATCAAGCATACATCCGCCTATCACCCATTTGGCAGTAAAAATGAATTCATGGAAATGGGCGAGCGTATAAGCCATCATTTTAACATAGCATCGCCTCACACACAGTTAGTGCAAAACAATGATCACCTGTTATATCAGGCTGAATTGTTGGGTGCTGACGGAGTACAACGAACCATCCTATGGATCGGTTTCCAGGATGGCTCCTCACAGCTGACAGCCACGGCGAAAGTCGATCATTCGGAAGAAATGAGAGCGCTCCAGCAGGTGCAAAACGACATGACGGCGCAGCTGGAGGCGTTGGATGTGACGCCCGATTGGTGTGTAACCATCCAGGGTGCGGCTAAGGTCACTGACACCAGACAAGAGCTGTTGTTTTCGAAATTATTCGAACGATTGCAAGCAGCAGAAATTGGACGCTATCAGGACGCAGGCAGTGTTAGTGTCAGCTATCACGTGCCTACGCTGAGCCAATCCAACTCTGCCATTGGCGATGCAGACGCGATGAATCTGCAGGTGGCTGTACACCGCGACTCCATGACCCTCAAGCAGAGAGTGACGATCGGCATGCCGGCAATTTCAATAGAATACTAGATCGCTACGGCTAGGCGAGAATTGATTCGATCTCTGCCAATTCTTCGTCAGTGAAGTCCAGGGCGGACAGGGCTGCTACCGCGTCTTCAATCTGGCTGACCTTACTAGCTCCGATGAGTGCAGAAGTGACCCGTTCCCCGCGCAAAACCCACGCCAGAGCCATCTGTGACAGCTTCTGCCCACGGCGCTCAGCCAAGCTGTTTAGTCTGTTAATTTTATCCATAACAGATTCGGTCAAGTCCTCAGGTTTTAAAAACACACTGGGTCCGCCCGCCCGGGAGTCCTTAGGTATCCCACGCAGATACCGGTCCGACAGCATCCCTTTGGCCAGCGGTGAATACGCAATGCTGCCAACGCCTTCTGTCTCCAGTACGTCCAGCAGTCCATGCTCCACCCATCGGTCCAGCATCGAATATCTCGGCTGATGGATCAAGCAGGGAGTTCCCAGCTGCCTGAGTATACGAATCGCTTGCTGAGTTTGCTCCGCGCCATAATTGGAGATACCTGCGTAGAGTGCCTTGCCTTGCCGCACCACCTGGTCCAAAGCTCCCATCGTCTCTTCCAAAGGTGTCGCCGGATCTGGCCGGTGATGATAAAAAATGTCGACGTAATCCAGTCGCATCCTCTTCAAGCTCTGATCCAAACTGGAAATCAAGTACTTTTTCGATCCCCAATCTCCATAGGGTCCAGGCCACATGTGAAAGCCGGCTTTAGAAGAAATAATCATTTCATCCCTGTATGCGGTAAAATCCTGCTGCAAAATGCTACCGAACGTCTCTTCCGCGCTTCCCGGCGGCGGCCCATAGTTATTTGCCAAGTCAAAGTGGGTGATTCCGAGATCGAACGCACGGCGAATCATGCTGCGCCCATTCTCGTACACATCCGCACCGCCGAAATTATGCCAAAGCCCAAGCGATATTGCGGGCAGCTTCAAGCCGCTGTTCCCGCATCTACGGTAGATCATCGTATCGTACCTCTGCTCACTCGCCACATACACCATTATCATTACCTCCTATGTAGATTTTGTTTCCATTTTTCCCCCGACGGATAATAACCCTCAACGCCGTCTGCCACCGCATGAAACCGCATACAAAAAAACATGTTAACGGATCCTCTGCCTATTCTTAGTGTGATTGAGTTCAGCTGTCAGCGCCATCTAGCGGCGGCGCCAAGAGACTTCCGCTGGTGCTTAGTGTGAGTGCTTGAGCGTGCCAGCGGTTGACAGCGGTTTAGCAGCGGCGAGAAGAAGCCTCCACTGGTGTTTCCTTGTGCGCATAGCGGTGTCGCCTGAAGTGGACAGAAAAAAGCTGCCCCTAACGGATGTTAAGGGCAGCTTCTTGTTACATTACAACTTTACAACGTTCTCAGCTTGAGGTCCGCGGTTGCCTTGTACAACGTTGAACTCAACGCGTTGACCTTCGTCCAAAGTTTTGAAGCCGTCGCCAACGATTGCGGAGAAATGTACGAATACGTCGTTGCCACCTTCAACTTCGATGAAGCCAAAACCTTTCTCTGCGTTAAACCATTTAACTGTACCTGTTTGCATGTAATATGCCTCCTAAAAATGTATTAACATGATCCTATTTTATTTACAAAAATAAAAATTCACACATTGCCAAAGGTTCCATATGTCATGATAACCCTTAACAATATGTGAATTCAGGTCTCACGTTTTCGATTAATTTCATCTTACCACGAAGAGATACAAAAAGCAAACTGCAATAGAGCCATTTTTAAAAAAATTTTACATCTAGCGGTAAAAAAAAGAAAATAAAGGGCTGCCGCGCAGGACAACCCTTTGTTCATGAGTCTTAGGACAGGTTCGCAGGCAAGCTGCCCTTCTGATATTTTTGCAGCAGCCGTACCATCACTTGGCCGGCCTCCGCTCTTGTCATATTAGCGAGAGGATTAAAGTTCAGAAGTGGCTTTGCTGCAGTAGGCAGTGGTGATATCACCGGGCTGCCGACCATAATTCCAGCGGAATTCACCGCGTCGACTGATGCACGTGCGTACGTGTTGATTACATCGCCGTCCGCAAAAGCCTTGTTGATGCTTGCTTGCAGCTTGGCATCGTTAGGCGCCAGTTTCACATTGGTTGCCCGGCCAATCATAACCGCCGCATCCTGTCTTGTCACTTCGACGTCAGGCGCGAAAATAAGGTTGTCCAGCCCCTGTACAATGCCGGCACGTGCCGCTGTCTCGATTTCGGCATAAGACCATGCATCAGATACGCTGTTCACATCGATATCGTTAAATGTTGGGTTATCATCCGCATTGAGTCTCAAGCCTAGGGAACGCACCAACATTGCCGCGAATTCACCGCGCGTTATATTGTCCCCGGCGCCGAAGCTGTCTGGGTATATTGCAGGCATGTGACCTTTTGCCAGAAGAGCTTGCAGAACATCGCGCGCCCAGGTGTGGTTGGAAATATCATCGTAACCGTATCTCAATTTACCCACCATGTAGTATCCGAAATCGTCGAACGGCACCGTGATGGTGCTCGCTTTGGGATCCACTTTACCGCCAAGGTTTTTCCAAATTCCTTTATCATTCAAATAAAAGACAGTGACTTCGGCTGCAGCTTGGTCCACCACGCTGTCTTCGTACTTCAGCGTCAGTGTACCGCGTTCGTTCGGAAGTAACTTTCTGTCCTCGTCATAGCGAGTGTACGTTCCTTCCGTTGAGTAAGGCGCCAATCCGCCTGTCGCCTCTTTATATCCGGCCTCACCGACATTTTTCAGTTCAGCCATACCCGCCGAGATCCAGTAGTAATCCGATACGCGGACAAAGTGGTCTCTGCCTAATGAAGGCGACGAGAACTGCGTAGATAAGGAGCTGTCGATAGGTATAGTGGTTTGTACCGGTGTTTTCGGCGTTCTAAAGTCAATGTCGTGGCCGACAATCTGATTGTAATCGTTGACCAAGTCCGTATTACCGTTAGTTGGTTTGGCGATTCCGAATAGTATATTCGGTTGCGGCTGTATTTTGCCATCTGTTACGCGGCGCAGCGCGTTTCCTTTCGGGAAGCTCAGCTGTACCGCTTTGTTAAAGACCGAATGCTTAGTGCCGAGCGGTTCCATAAACATTGCACCGGCATCAGGGTTCGTCACGTATGTGACGGTCACCGTTTCTTCTATATCCCCGCCCGCACGCTTGATGACGACAGAGATTTTGTTGTCTGCATCACCCTTCAATCCAGTCAAAGTGTACGTATAGCGATTCGGAAAGCCTGCTCCGCGCGGCTTGGCTGAATTACCGTCAATCTGTACGTCCGTAGCACCCACGGCTTCTATGTCAAATAGAACGAAGTTTCTGTTTACGAGAATGGCACTTCCTGTGTTGGCAACAGGTGCCAGTATTCGGTATGGCATATCTTGACTTTCAATCGTCAACGTCTGAACGACTTTGGCCCCATTCGCATTTGTCAATTCAATCGTGAACACATGCGTACCGATAGGAATCGCGACATCATTCAACCGAATCTTAAACCCGCCGCGGTTACCGTGAGAGCTGACGGAAGTAAACGCGTTTGCGACAGGAGCAGAGTACGCGCCAAAGTTAGCAGGATTGGCAGAGTAGATCAGATCCGCCCCTTTTTTGATTGTAATGCCGACTGCACCGGCACCTTCTACATATAAGTCAAAAGCGCGCAACGTAGTCGTATAAACACCGTTATTCAACTGAAGCTCGGGCGATGCCGGTAAGTAATTCGACGGTATAGAGTCACTCAATTCGCCGCGCGTTGCGCTGCCAGCCGGCGGCGTCAGCGGACGGATATCAAGAATGTTCGGGGTATTGCTGTCGATGATGTAGAACTTAATCTCTTTAATATATTCGCGTAAAACTCCAGTACCAGGCTGATCCGTATATTTTGCGATGATTTTTACGGTGTTCTCGCCGTGAAAGAATGGACCGTTGGTTGCGTCGATCGTTACACCAGGTGTGGTTATGCCTGCGGTAGGATAATTCGCCGTTTGCGTGTCGATTTCATAACCGGTGATCGTCATTAGACCTGATTTGTCATTGTTGTTGATAATTAGCTGTGTGCCGGGCTTTAACCGATTTTCGAAACCAATAAATCTACCCGCCAGACGAATCATTTTGGGGTCCGTCAGTGTCGCTGCATCAATGACTTGGCCTTCGTACAGATTGTCCAGTTCAATGTAAAGCTTGGAAACATAACTCACTCTAGCTGTGAAAGACACAGGCTCGGTTTGATACGAGAAAGCTATAGTCTGTGCGCCCTCGGGCAGGTTTGAAATTTTAACTACCTTCCAGTTCCCAGCCCAGGCCGTACTATCTACTGACGCACCGGTCTCAACAGCCGTGAAACCTGCAGGGTTGCCCGCCGGCTGCAGAGCCACCTTTATATCGTTAGGGCCGCTTATTGGTTTAGATGTCTCCACCAGCACGTAAAACTCAGATGATTTCACCTGGCTGCCGTTTAAGGGCGTTGTAGGAGTTGTGGCGGTTACTGCTGTTGCGCCGCCTGGGTAATCCGGCAGCAAAAGAACCTTTTTGATAATCGTGTTATTCGGCGCAATCGTGAAAGGGAGCGCTGCTGAACGGACGCTGATCGGCGTAGGTGTGGTGCCGTCACTCACTGTGATCGCCGCCGTCTGATTGGTATTCAACGTAGTGCCAGCCGCCTGCAAATTGTAAACCACGTTCTTAATACTGACCAATTTATATGAGGCCGCACCGTATGTGTTCGTAATAACTGTAGCTGTCGGAGTGTCATGAGACACCGGTGCGGCGCCGTTCACAGTCACAGCTGCACTTGCCTCGTTAAAAGCCGCAGGTGCTAAAAATTCCAAATTCAACGTTGCTGTCACAGCATCACCCGTAAAAGTTGGGTTGGCCGAGCCCAGAATGCTGTATGTTTCACTGAAACTATCTGCCGGGTCCGCTGTGCCATGTGTCAGGTCGACTTTGGTGAATGGGCTGTTTGCATCATAATAGTACACTTGCCGCTTGACAGTGAGCGAGTCTGTAGGATTCGTCAATGTGATTTCGAACTCATTCAATCCGGGAGTCAATGTGACCGTCGGAGCGTAAAACGTTCCGTTACCCAGCACCGAAGCCGATCGCCCGTTCACTGTCACTGTTTTTGCGTTATCCGCACTACCCTGAATTAAGGCAGTTGCCGAAGTCACTACAAGGCTAGCGCCTTCGTTCAAATCGTAATTTTGGCTGTTTGAGGTGATTTGCAGCTTGTTGATGATAGGAGCCGACTCATACAGCACATAGAATACATCCGTAGTGGTAGCCGCTCCCCGCATGCCTGTGAATGTAAGCCGGTTGTATCCAGGGAATAGCTGAACGGAGTTTACCTGAAAACGGTTGTTAGTAGCAGTGACCGGTGTGAGTGCGGTTTTGCCTGGTTGCACCGCCCATGCCCCTCCGTTAATCGAAGTGATTTGGTCGACAGTCAGCGCCAACGATGTGGCGTTGAGCTGCTGAAACATGCCGCCGATAGACAGCGTGGCAGAGTTGGAGATTTTGACAGTCGAACGGTTAAGATCAGCAGGTGTCGATAAATCCATGTTGGCTGTGCTCTTCAGCTGGGCGTCATCCGGAATGAAGAAGTTGGCAATGCCGGTTGCAGCTTCAGCCGGTTGAACTGGTATGAGTGACGCCAACATGACAAACATCAACACATAATTTATAACTTTTTTCATATGCGTCAATTTTCTCTCTCCTTAAGTTATGAAATTATACATTTTGACCGAGCCGGCATTAGCTAGAAAATCACCCGCCTTACATTATTGCCAGGCTCCAAAAACGGTATGGAACGGTGAGTATATAAATTTTATCGGCGGGAGCGGCTATAATTTTTAACTGTCGATAGAAAAAAATCGGAATACGTCGAAAAAGTGTTACTTTTTTCCTAGCCGTGTAAAACTTCGACAACATTATGGAGAGGTGCGATGTTTGTCCGTCGGGCACGAATATGCAGCCCAAATGTTAACATTCTAATGCCTGAAGCCGATATATTTAAGAAGATTGGAGGGCTTAATAATGAAACAATTGCTCAAAATACGCGTGAAATCGCTCTTTCTTCTGCTGATGGCCGGCTTAATGGTACCTGCTGCAGCAGCTTCTGCCGCGGCATCATTCAAAGATGTGAACATGCAGCAAAACTCGTGGGCGATAAGCTCCATCTACCTGATGGCCGAAAAGCAAATACTGACAGGGTATCCCGACGGCACGTTTCGACCGGACCATGCTGTCACTAAGGCCGAGTGGACCGCGATGGTACATCGCTTGTTCGATACGTATCGTCCGAATCTGACCGCCTTCGGTGTTGAAAAAATAAACGGCTACTCCGACGTCAGTCCACAGCATTGGGCGTATAAGCAAATCTCAGATATATATGACAGCACTTTCCAGTCGGGAGTATACGGACTCAGCCCGAATGGCCTTCTAACTTTCCGGCCCGACACACAGTTGAATCGTTTGCAGCTGGCGAACATGCTGTATTCGTTTTTTGACACCAGAATGATTGACCGGCGGTTGACTCCCAACGACGTTTGTTCCGTTGTGTCCGGCTATAAGGACGTCCCTATGAAAATGTTTAAAACGCAGGATGAATATGACGCGGCAGTAAAGTCGGACGGCAGACTCGATTCCGCCAACGTACTGTTGACAACAAACAACATTGTGCTGACTACATACTTTATGGGAACGGCTGTAACTGATTGCGGCTTCGGAACGGATGCTTTCTCCAACGCGCAAGCCAGCAGTCTGGCAAACCTCCAAGCTTCGGGAATCATGACTGCTACGAGCGGGGGATATTTCCGGCCGTTGGACAAGGTCACTCGTGCGGAGGCCGTGACGATCCTGAACCGCATTTATAATTATCTGAAAAAAAATTATTGGATCGCGGATTACTCCACTATCGACTTGGATCAGGCGAGCATTGGTGCTGTGAGTGGCGGTGCATCCGGGGGATCTGCTGCAGCCAATGCCAGTCCGGGCTACAGTGCTGGTTCAATTGGCGGCACGACGCCGGGTGGTGTGGCGAACCCTTGGGTGGACGGGACGGGTCCTTCGAACCAGACCGCAGTGAAGGTTAGGGATTTATTTGAAACGCAGGGCGCTTACAGCGAGGCGGGCGTCATCACGAAAAATCTGAGAAAGAACGGGGAAATCGAAACAGCCGTTCTGCCTATGGGTTACAACTATCTCACCATAGAATTGGTGAGTCAGGACCCAGGCGATGTGGTAGATATGTACTTGATCGCAGACGGAAACAGCACTTTGGTAAAGCAGGAATCATTCCCAATGACGATCGAAGTGGGCAGCGTACAGCAGGTAGGCATACGAACTCAACTTCGCGACAACAACCCGCTGAAGAAAGGCGGGAATGTGAGCCTGACCGTCAGATTGAGCAAGGAAAAACCTAAGCCAGTCGCACCGCCCGCAACCGAGCCGATTCCCGCTAATCCAGCGGAGTCTGCGACCAGGCCGCCAGCGGCTTGAGCAGCGTCGGCGGCTGCGGCTGCCCCGGTAACCTCGACCACACCGTCGGCGGCTGCCCCGATAACCTCGACCACACCGCCGGCGGCGACAGTGGCACCGGCGGCTGTGGTTGCTCCAGCGGCGATGGCGCCATGCTCCACTGGCGCCACCGGTTCGCTGACGTTGGCTATCGCACGCGGGCCGCTGGCTGTCGTCTACGACAGGCCGCTGCCATCGACGGCAGCCAGCTGTAGCATCTCCGGCAGCCAGACACATTGACGTCGGACTAATTGGCAGCCTGTGCCGGCTTGCTCTGCAGACTATGCCGGCTGCTCTAATGTGGAGTACGAACTAGCTGACAACAACGCAGCATCTAATTTGACGTCAGCCCCACCCCTGCCCTGGTTTTGGTTACTGAGGAGGAAGGGGGCTTTTTCCCGTCGGTGGATAAGCAACAAATATAAATAAAACCACAACACCCTCTATCAACGGGGTGCTCCTGGTTGCACAAGTTTATGTGCCCTCAGCCGGTGCAAGTGTTTGCATCGTATGGGCACGCTCTGCCGGTTTTAAGCTCAAAAGTCAGTGCTGGCAAGTTACCCTGAATGACGAGCGTCGACCAACTCTTTCATCCTGCAGGGAAAATCCGTGATGATTCCGGAGACGCCCATCTCCATCAGGCGGCTCAGATCCTTTTCTGAGTTTGCCGTGAAGGGATACACTCGTAGACCTTGCGCCACCGCCTGCTGCACATCTTCCGCATCCAGCATTTGAAATTGAGGATGGAGAGAGTATACCTCCACATCGAAGCCGCGGGCATATGCGACAGGGTCTAGCAAATTGGCTTGATAAAGCAGACCAATCTTTAGACGTGGCTCCATTTGTTTGATCCGCCTGATACATTTGTGGTCGAACGAAGAAATGACTACGTCCTCAACCCGACCACGCTGCCGCAATAAATCGATTAGTTTGCACTCAATTCTTCCGCTATAAGCGTTTTTCACCTCAATGTTAATCATAACGGTCTGAGGTACCAGCTCGAATACCTCATCCAGCGTAGGGACAATCTCACCCTTGTACTCATCGGCACACCAGCCGCCTGCATCATAGGCCTGGATTTCCATCAAAGTTTGGTTAACTATTGCACCTGATCCGTTGGTTGTGCGATCCAGCGTGCTATCGTGGCATACGACAATGTGGTCATCGGCGGTCAGATGAATGTCAAGCTCGATGCCTTGGCATCCCTGACTCAGGGCCAGCCGGAAGGCAGCAAGCGTGTTTTCGGGGGCCATTCCTTTGGCCCCGCGGTGTGCGATAATGAGCGGTTTATTAGGCATCATAGTTTCCCTTTCATTGCGGCTAAGTCGCATTTGATTATTGGACCTCTGGGATCCGCTTGTGCAACCGGTGGTGGGAGAAAAACAAGAAAGTGATAAACAAGATTAAGGCGAGTGCGAAAAACAAATAGGCCAACACATTCTCGCCGAATTTCTTTTCCTTGTCAAAACGCTTTCCTTTGACCCGGGTTTTAACCCGCCTTGATTTATCACCAAATAAAAAAGAGCATCAAGACTGCCATACCCTCTCTTCGTCCGCTTCAGCCCACCGATTTAGTCCGAAACACAAAAAAACACATAATTTGCATTGTCCAGCGACAAGGCACTTATGTGAATCTCCCGATCTCCATCACGTTTATGAAACTTGCTCCATCATACACGGTAATAAAAGGAATTGTCAACGCACTGGTTTATTATTGAATTACTGTACCTAGACTCGATATTAGGAACCGGGGGGCATAGTCATATTTAACTAAAATGTGTCTTTTCACACATACGAGTGGCGTTTATGACTATTTGTTGTCTAATCTTGTCAAATAAAATAGTGTTTGATATGATGGTACTACTCCTAGAAATGAAATATGTACCTGTGAACGAGTAAAAGAGAAGCCCCGTCATGGTTTGACGGGGCTTCTTGCTGCCTGCCGCGGGCTGTTTCCTTTTGCTGCCTTACATAGATCGCGCATTTATCCGATATTCATAATTGCTTTTGCACAGCTGCAGCAAATCATACTTCAATCCTCGCTTGGGCTGGGTGATTTTGATCTTCCTCGTAGCCCGGCGTCGTAAACTGTCGTGCACCCGCTTGGCATCTCCAATCGTGTTAACGATAAGCTCGTCCGGCGTGTCCGTCTGGTAACGTGACAGCAGAAAATTGTCGTATGCCATTGCGTCACGGCCCTGGTCGAGCTCGACCAATTCAAAATCGCGAAGCATGCCCTCCTGCACTTTGGCGATCATTACATGACTGTCTTGAAAATAGAGCACGTCTTGGTCATAATCACCATCTCTGTCAACGATCTGCTTATCCGACAGATGTTCCAGAATTTGAATATGACGCAGCATGTTGGCGGCCTTCTCAAATTCGAGCGCCGCTGAGTAGTTCTCCATTTTGGCTGTCATCGCCTGAATCAACTGCCGACCGCTGTTTTCGAGTAAGCTCGCCGCCTGCTGCGCCCGCTCACGGTACTCTTCCTCGCTAATCTTGCCTTCGCAAACTCCGCTGCATTTGTTGATGTGATACAGCAAGCATGCCTGCTTCGGCATAGTTTTGCAGGTACGCAGACCGTAGTGATCCGCCGCGAACTCCAGCATTGCATTGCGGAAACGAGCGCTTTTGAATGGACCGAGCCGCTTCCGTGGGATTCCCGATGCTGTCCCTGGCGTGCTCTCCCGGAGCGTCGCTCGGGCAGTCGAGCGCCGCTCCCGATAACACACGTCGAGGCGCGGAAATCTTTCGTCCGTCAGCTGCAGATAGGCATATCCGCTGTTATCCCGTTTAAGCGCACGGTTATAAGGCGGCTTATGGATTTTGATCAGATTATTTTCCAGAAGCAGACTCTCCGCCTCGTTGTTGACAAGCACTACTTCAATTGCCGCGATGTGCTCGACCCATGGCTTGGTTTTTTTATGAGCATGATTTTGGTGAAAATAAGAACGCAAGCGGCTGCACAAATTTTTGGATTTACCGACATATAGAATTTTGCCTGTATCATCTTTCATTAAATAGCAGCCAGGACGTTCGGGGTAGTCTCCGGCTTGAAATACAAATGACATGGGCCATCCCCCTCGGTGCAATTGGAGCCTTTGCACGAATTCATGTTCCTTTCTACCATTTTACACGATATTGATAGAAAGAAACAGCGGGGGCCGACAGCGTATCTGGCACAAGACTACCGTGTTCAAGCTGTCTTCTTGCACCGTAATTTGCCCATATATCAGTCACTGGGAGTAAAACGCCAAAGAAGTTCTTTCGCCTGGCTGATACCGATGCGCGGACTCGCCGCCACCGGCAGGGCTTTGGAAGATATGTGCAGGGCCAGCTGTCGATCCGGACTGCGCATCAGATCATATCCATTGAAGCCGATGTCGACACCTAAGCCTTGCGCAAGCTTGCCCGGACCGTTCAATAGATTCCGGTCCGCAACGCCCGGCCTGTTGGCACGTATCAGCTCAAGCCCTTCGACAGGCTCAGCTGCCCTCAGCAGCACCGCACCCGCGTTACCCGGCTCATGCGCCACCACATTCATACAATAATGGAGGCCATATATCAAGTACACATACAACCGTCCGACTTCGCCGAACATCAGGCGGTTCCGCGGCGTCACGGCACGGTACGCATGACTGGCGGGATCGTCCCGGCCTTTGTACGCCTCTGTCTCGGTGATTTCCACCCGGATCGTACCATGTGGCGTTTGCCTGACGAGGTGGCAACCGATTAAACGATGCGCTACAGTATCCTGTTCCAGAATCGCGTGCATCATGCATCCGTCCTTTTTGAAATTAGAAATCCAGCTTAAGTGGGCTAACACATGGGGACAGCTGGTTACTATTCTGTTTTGCCCTGTCAATCTCCGCCTATGCCCCGCTCTTCAAATGCCGCCGCCGCCTTCATTGGCCCGTACGCTTCTCGTGTTGAATCGTATCGTACAAGCTCTTTACTCCGATGCTCGCCACTACCAGCGGACCTAGCACGACCAACAAGTACGGCGAGGGTTCAATATATATGCGCACCCTGGTGTACGACATAACAAGAGCCAGGACAGGTGAAACGATCCACACCTTGATAATTTTAGAGATGATCCCCTTTTGCCACAGCTTCCATCCGTGTTCAGCAGTACCAAGCCCCAATATCGCAGTCGCTGTCACTTGAGTCGAGCGGTACGGGCAGGCCGAGTAGGGGGGAATTGATGACCAAAACAGCAGCTTTTGGCAGGCGGCGCCTTCTCCGACCACTGCACCGACGGTAAACTCACTCGTGGACAGCGGTATGCCCATCATGTTCGCACTAAATAACGTAATGGTCGCAGATAGCAAGGGCCATACCGATAGCCGCTATCACACCGCTCGCACCGATATTCATTGCAAATACCATCGCAATGGCGATAGCCACCCACGTGATCGATATGCCGTCTTTGCCCCCAATACCTGCTCTATTGATAATTGAGTGTATTGGCTTAGTAGGAAATAATCAACTAACAATATACAAAAACAAAAGACCAGGAGCCCCATTAAGTATGGTGTTCCTGGTCCTGGTATATACCCTTCACGCTATATCGGACTGCACCGCAAGCCGATACGCTGCAAGGGATTCATCAATGATGAGCCGGATGAACGCCGGATCAATGCCTGTGAGCCAAGCCTCCGCGAATGCCCACGCATTCTCCTCGATCTGCAAAGCGATGGCATTCCGCTCCTTCACCATCAAGTCCCCATCTAACAGACGGGAAAGCTGCTCCAGTTGAGGGTCCTCCGCATGTCCGAGCTCGTGTGCGAAAACAACCGCGATATAATCCTCCAACCGATCTAACGATCCGAAAAGCTGCCGGCATTGCTGTTTGATTGGCTCTTGGTATAAAGTCACCTTGTGTGATGCCGGTTGATACTTGCCGCCGACCAAACGCTTCCCGGGAAAGCGCCGTTGTACGCTCACCTCAACCTGGCTGCCTGACAGCGGCAAAACCGCGTTCACGACGCGCTCAAATAACGCTTGCTCCAGTCCAACTCACCTGACCCTTTTCATAAGTTTTAAATCCAACAACTACTATATACGGAATTGGACTGTTATTTGTTGCACACGTCCCATGAATTCATCAAATGTGGCCGTCCACTTCTTTAAAGCTGGCGATAATGTCCAATAACTCTTCTCGCATCACCTCATAGTCGGCTTCCGGCACCCAAGCGTGGATCCGGTGAAACTCGGTACCAGTCTCCACAATGGTCATAATGTGTGCGTATGAGGCCCCATCGCCTTTCCCTCTGAATTCAAACTGCACGGCGGGATACCCGTTGATGTCCGTGTGATGAGGAGATTCAAGCATTCTCACACCCCGAAATGTTCTCCTCACACTTCTTTCTACCATATCCTGATAATCATTTATCGTCATATTATCGTATGCGTCTTTGGACTCCGACAGGGCAAGCACATGCTGGCTTGAGTCGGAGTTGGAAATTGCAATGTCGCCCTCTTCCCCCAGCTCCTTGTCGTGAGACCAATCTGACGGTGCGGAAATTTGTATCTCTTTGTCCGCGCTGAGAAAGATGTGCATTTTAATGCCGCTGATCATCGTAGAGCTCGCACTGTTGCTATCTTGTTGCGCCAACACATAGATGCCGTACGTGCCGGTTGCAACAGAGGTCAGCATGACAAACGCGCACGCGCCGGCGTATACAACATTGTGCACGCCGCTTGCAGCGGGCAAGTCGCGTACCTTGACTACATATGTTTCTGCCAGCATATCGCCAACACGCTGTTTCTTCTCTGATAGCAATACGCAGAGCCCGGCCGGCAAGCCCCCCAGGAAGAATGGGTTGACCTCAAACAGATGAAATGAGCTTCGAATTAATGCTTTAAACACACCCGGCGGATTTCCCGTTGCATTCACCACGCGGATACGCATAATAAATTTTCCAACCGTATAACCCGTCAGCCCTTCCAACACTAAGTAGTACACCGCAACCCCCACGGACAGCAGCAGAAACGTGACCGATGTGTAAACGGCGTTTCCCGCCGACCAATAATGGGAAATTAGGAGCGCGCCGGAGAAAAATAAAAACAGCAAAAAATCAATGATTGTCGCCGCCCAGCGCAAGAAAAACACCGACACCCCATATGTGGAAGACAACGCGCCCATATCCGCCGCAGGTGAATATCTGAAGTCCGGTCTATGCGGGGCAGGTAGCGGCAAGGGCTGGTATATCTCCGTCGATTGATGTTCCAAAACACCACCTCTTACTTTTATGCGGTAAACAATCCATTCAACCACAAATTAAATCATTCCGGTTTTTTTAAGTCAATCCGGTATTTGGACTATTTTCCAACTAACAAACTGATGAATATTTCTCAGGACAAAAAGCCCTTCCATGATGAATCCATGAAAAGGCTGAACATCTGCGCGCGCCCGGTTGTCTTCTAGCGTTTCCCCGGCTCGTACGGTTCGCCGACCGCCTTAGGCGCATTCGACGATTTTGAGAAAGCAATGAGTGCGATGAGCGTCACAACGTAAGGAAACACCTTCAGTATGACCGGCGGAATGACCGTTAGCGAAGGAATTACCTGGGATACGTTGGCGATCGTGCTGGCGAAGCCGAAAAACAGCGTCGCCGCGAGTATACCGAGCGGCTTCCACTGCCCGAATATCAACGATGCCAGTGCCAAAAAGCCCAACCCTGCCACGGTGCCAGTGAATTCGCCGGCGTAGGTCACGATTATAATCGCCCCTCCCAGCGCGGAAAACGCCCCTGAGATGATCACGCCGGTGTATCTCATTGCCGCCACTGAAATCCCTGCCGCCTCCGCCGCCTGGGGATGTTCACCGCACGCTCTCAGGCGTAGACCGAACGGAGTTTTATACAACACAAACGCACTGACGAGCACCACGGCCAGTATGAGCCAACTTGTGAGGTATGTCTTGGCAAACAGCAGCGGACCTATCACCGGTATGGATGAGAGCAGTGGAATATCCATCGGCAGAAAGCCGGTGGTAATACGGATATTACCGCTTCCCGTCATGTTTCTGGCCAGAAACACCGTCAATGCCCCGGCGACCAAGTTGATGGCCGTGCCGCTGATAATCTGGTTGGCGCTCAAATTAACGCTGGCGAATGCATGGAGCAGGGAAAATAGTGCCCCGGCCGCAGCCGCCGCCAGCAGGCCCACCCACAGTGCAAGTGTGCTTCCCGGCCAAAGCTCCTGCAGTTGGTGAATGATGTATGCGCCCGTGAAGGAGCCAACCACCATGAGCCCTTCCAGACCGATGTTCACGATCCCGCTCCTTTCACTGAACAAGGCACCCAGGGCGGTGATCAACAGGGGTATCGTAAATGCGATCGCATACGGAAATATTTGTTCAAAAGTTGTCCACATGATCGCTTTTCACCTGCCTTCCGCTTTCGCTTGCACTGCGCCGCGCGCTAATCTTCTTCAATACCCGCTCGATCAGAATGCTGGTAGCAGCAAAATAGATGATAATGGCGATAATTGAATCCGCGATCTCCGGTGGAATCTCGGTCATCGCATTCATAAACCCTCTACCCGAGTATAGCAGGCCGAAAAAAACCGCCGCGAGCATCACCCCTACCGGCGAATTGGCTCCCAGCAACGCTATGGCGATCCCGTCAAAGCCCTGCGACGGCAGGACGCCAATCTGAATGTTGGAGGCGTTGCCTGCGTACTGCGCTACTCCAGCCAGACCCGCGATTCCGCCCGAGATGAGCATGGACAGAATCATGCTGCGGTTCACCGCAATACCTGCATATTCAGCGGCATGCCGATTAAAGCCCACCGCCTTCAGTTCATATCCGAGCGTCGTCCTGTTAATGATGAACGAGATGATCGCCACTACGATAAATGCGATAAACAACCCCAAATTAATATAAGAGCCGTCGAACATCTCTGATAAAAACGGCGCCTGGAGTGTCGCGGCCTCTGGCAGCGGTCTCGATTCCGTCTCCAAGCTAGGACCCTTAAAGTAAGCCGGTACAGCGTAATAGACTGTCCAGTAAGCGATCCAGTTCATCATAATGGTGGAGACCACTTCGTGCACATTATATTTGGCTTTCAGCAGCCCGGGCACAAACGCCCACAGAGCACCGCCCAAACACCCGGCAAGCACCATAATGACCAGCAGGAGCGGCCCCGGCAAATCCAGCGACAGACCGATGGCCGTGGCGCTAAAGCCGCCGATCAGCATTTGTCCTGCCGCACCGATGTTGAACAGCCCTGTTCTGAACGCAAAAGCAACCGACAACCCGGTGAAGATCAGGGGGGTGGCTGTGGCTAACGTATTCCCTACCCTTTCAAGGTTCTTCAGTCCGCCCTGAAATAGATACGTATAACCGTCCAGTGGATTGTGGCCGGTGATTGCCATTAATAAGCCGCCGGCCAACAAGCCCAACAGCACAGCAACCAATGATATGACTCCGGTTTTCATGTTGTTTGCCCCCTCTTCACTCCGGCCATCATCAATCCTATCTCCTGCTCGCCCACATCAGCAGGCCGGACGATACCGATCAGCTCCCCGTTATTGACAACGGCAATGCGATCCGACAGGTTCATGAGCTCCTCCAATTCCAACGAGACGAGCAAAACTGCCTTCCCCTTGTCCCGATGCTCGATCAACCGTTTGTGAATATATTCAATGGAACCGACGTCCAGTCCCCGTGTAGGCTGCACCGCTATAAGCAGAGCGGGGTCCCTCTCGAGCTCACGGCCAATCACGGCCTTTTGCTGATTACCGCCAGACAAAGATCTGGCTACAGATGCGGCGCCTTGCCCGGACCGCACGTCGAAACTTTGAATAATATGATTGGCGTGGTCCCGAATCGCCCCTTTGTTCAGCAGGCCGTTGCGGGAAAACGGCGCACGGTGGTAAACCTCCAACACCATGTTGTCAGCCAACGTGTAATCGAGCACCAAGCCGCGTTTGTGTCGGTCTTCCGGGACATGGGCAATGCCTTGCTCTACTCGGCTCCGTATGGTCGTGTTGGTGATGTCTTGCCCCTCAAACCAAAACGTGCCAGACTCGATTTTTCTTAACCCGGTGATCCCCTCGATCAGCTCAGTTTGGCCATTGCCTTCAACGCCTGCGATGCCGACAATTTCCCCTTCTCGCACCTCCAGCGAGAACTCATTCACAGCCCAGAAGTTTTTGTTGTTTTTAATCGACAGGGAATCTAGTTTCAGCACCACGTCACCTGGCACACTCACCTCTTTATCCACTTTGAAAGTGACATGCCTTCCTACCATCATGTCAGCCATCGTTTGTTCGCTCGTGGTTGACACATCGACGGTGTCGATAGATTTTCCCCGGCGGATGACGGTGCAGCGATTAGCCATCGCCTTGATTTCTGTTAATTTGTGAGTAATCAGAATGATGGATTTGCCTTCGCCAATCAGATTTTTCATGATCTGGCCAAGATCCTTGATTTCCTGCGGCGTGAGCACGGCGGTCGGCTCATCGAAAATGAGTACCTCGGCGTCACGATAGAGCATCTTCAGAATTTCAACCCTCTGCTGCATGCCAACCGAGATATCATCGATCTTCGCGTAAGGATCCACATTCAGTCCGTACTGCAGGGACAATTCCTCAATTCTTTTGCCGGCCGTCTTGACGTCTATGACAAGCCCCTTGCGCAGCTCCGACCCGAGAATAATATTTTCGGTCACTGTGAAATTTCCCACCAGTTTAAAATGCTGATGCACCATACCGATACCAAGCTTCGTTGCACTGTTCGGATTCAAAATCCGGGTCTCCTGCCCGCGGATTTTGATTGTCCCGCGATCGGCCTGATACATCCCGAACAGGATGCTCATCAGCGTGGACTTTCCCGCTCCGTTCTCACCCAACAGTGCGTGAATTTCCCCACGCCTTAGTCGAAGCGTAATATCGTCGTTGGCTACGACGCCCGGAAACTCTTTTCTAATGTTTAGCATTTCAACAACATATTCCATGAATGTCCCCTCCTTTACCCACACGCTATCCACCTGAGGCTGCAGACAAAAAAAAGACGGGTGTCCGTCTCTTTTTTTAGTTCACCAATCACTCGATCAAACTGCCCTGCTCAGCCGCGACTTTAATTTCTCCCGATTTAATCTTGGCTACTATGTCGCTCACTTTCTTCACCGTGTCTTCACTTAAGTTAGGATTTTTCTCAGGGAGACCGATTCCGTCATTTTTGGAGTCAAACATTAAAGTCTGGCCGCCCGGGAACTTGCCGTCTTTTTCCGCCTTCACCATGTCATATGCTGCAGTGTCGATCTTTTTCAGCGCCGATGTCAGGATCACTGATTTGTCGCCCGAGTAGACGCCATCTTGGTACTGGTCGACGTCGACGCCGACAACCCAAACTTCTTTGCCGGATGTCGCCCGGTTTTTCGCTTCGTTGATCGCACCAACTCCAACACCGCCGGCCGCTGTGAAAATCACCTTCACACCGCGGTCATACATCTGTGCCGCCAATTGGCTTCCAGCCGCCACATTATCAAAAGTGCCCTGATAGATTACGTTCTCCGGTTTAATGTTGAGTTTGGTGCCCAAATTGTCATTGGCATACTTCACGCCTTGTTGGAAGCCCCAGTTGTATTTCTGCACCGGCGGAATTTTCATCCCTCCGATGAAACCGGCTTCACCTTCTTTGAGCTGCAGCGCAGCCGCTACCCCGGCCAAGAAGCCTGATTCCTGTTCGGCGAACAAGATCGAGACCGTGTTAGGCTTCACCACGGATTTCATGTCACCGGCGTGAGGCGTGCCGTCAATTAACACAAACTTAGCATCCTCGTACTTATCCTGCGACTTAAAAATAGCCGTCTCGAATTTATATCCCGGCGTAACGATCATCTTGTAGCCGGCGTCATATAAGTTGCCCATCTCTTTTGTGTAATCCGCCTCTGTCGTGCCGTTCGGTTTTAAATATCTGTGTTCAAGCTTCAGCTCCTCGGCCGCCTTCACCACACCTTCCCAAGTGCCCTGGTTAAAAGACTTGTCGTCGATGGTGCCGGCATCAGTGACCATGCCCACTTTAAAGCTTGCCGCCGCGCCTTCTTTTCCCTGCGCAGCTTGATTGTCTTGGTTGCCGCAGCCCGCAAAAAGCATTAATACGAGCGAAAACACAGCAAATACGATCATTCCCTTTTTCATTGGTCGAGGTGCCTCCTCCGCTGGTTAACTATTATTCTATTAAGCCATTGATAATTATAACTATAAGCGGAAAAAACGTCCATTTGAATCTATGGTGAAATTTATTTACAGGTGGGTTCATGTCACATGGAGCAATTCTAACGTCAACCTCTTGTCTGTTGTATACCCCGACGAGGCCAAAGTCGAGCTCTACTGACATTTACCCAAAAAGGCCGGCCTTTTTTCGTGCAAGCGAAAGCTTCTCTGCGTTCCGACAATCTAATTATGAGCATGAGCTGCCTAACGTCTCATTCGGTGGATCTCCCCACTCACCACAAACGCCAGCTCTTCATTGCCGAATAACGATAACACGCCAAGAACGGTTTCGTCCGCAATGTCCCCTGCCTCCTCCTTCGGAACGGTAAGTTTCAGGGTTTGCTGCAGCACCACATTCTCCTGCTGGTCCGGATACGCTCGGCGGTACAGCTCCTCAGGGTCGAGGCCGTTGTTGATGCACCACTGGGCAAACACGAGAATCATCATGTTCTCTTCCCGCTGATAATTACGGATCAATCCTTCTTCCAGTTCCTTTTTGTTCATTAGAGCACCTCTCAATTTTTTTCACAGACAAATAATCCACTAATTATACCGAAAATGGGAATCCGTAACCACACCAATTTCATCGAAAACTTACGGATCAACCACGGTCATTGGCACAATAATCGTGCCGTTATAGCTGCTGTGTATATATCGTAGCATGGCAAACGAAGGAATCAGGGATTCTTCTGTGCAATTCGTACGCCGTCTGCGTCTTCCCGCTCCGAACGCCCCGTTGATCCATATAAGCATGCATGCCACCCCTCCCAGTTCGCTTTGGTTTCAGGACGCTTATTTGTGAGATGAGTTCTATTATTTATATCGTGATGCATCGAGCTACCCGGTTTACCCATTCACTGGCTACGGGTTGCCGAAAACATTCATACCGCTTACATTTTAGTTTTACTAGATAAATAATTCAAATCGTTTATATTTAGTGTCATTTGCCGTCTAGCACATAAATGCTGGCGCAGTTGAGAAAGCCAAAGGACACGGCACAGCGCACACCGCGCACAAAATTCCATGTTCCACTGGGCAGGTGTCATGAATAACATGGTATCGACAGAAAACGTAAAGGAAGATTGCCCATGCTGACTTATGTGGTTCAACCAGGTGACACGCTGTATCTCATTGCAAGACGGTTCGGCACCAGTGTGGAGGCGTTGATGCAGGCTAATAATTTGGCCTCCAGTGCCCTGATCCCGGGCCAACGATTAACGATTCCGGTGACCGTGCCGTTCACATACGAAGTTCAGCCCGGGGATACGCTCTATCTGATCGCACGCAGATTCGATACTACCGTGGAAGCCGTCATGGAGTTAAACAGGCTGACCTCGTCGTCCTTAGCCGTTGGCCAGCGTCTGGTGATCCCCGTCTATACCGAAGCGATAGTGACGGTCGATAGTGCCAACGTGCGCAGCCGCCCGGGCACCGGCTTTCCTATTGTCGCACAGATGGCTCGCGGCGCCCGACTCCCTGTGACCGGCATACAAGGCGATTGGGTCCGGATACGCTTGTTTAATGCAAACCCCGGATGGGTTTTTCGTGACATTGTGGACTTGGTGCCACACAGCGGAGAACGCCCGATCACCGAGATATTTGGATACTACGTGGAAGAGGAAGGCCCGGCGCTGCCAAGCTCGCGTGAGGTCTTTGAAGCGCAGGCCGACCAGCTGACTAACACGGCCATGTTCCATTTTCGTATAGACCGGGAAAACCCCTCTCGGGTAGAGAAATTCCCTGAGTTCGACGATGAGTACATGCGGGAGGTCATAGGATACGGCCACCGCCACAACGTGAAAATGCTCGCCTGCATCCATAACCTGCTATACGAGCGGGGAAATCAGGAGGTTAACCAAGAAGTGATAGGCGTCATGCTGGCTACCATGGAAAACCGCAGCGCGTTTATCGCCAATATGCTCACCGTTTTACGAAGCTACAATTTTGATGGAGTCAACATCGACTTCGAAGATGTCCGCTACGAGGACAGGGAACTTCTGAACGCCCTTTACAGAGAGCTGGAACCGCAGCTAAGAGACGCCGGATATTATTATTCCGTGGCAGTGCCGTCGCGGACCTCAGATGAACCGACGAATCCTTTTTCTGCGCCATTCACTTATGCTGTGATCGGAGGCGTGGTCGATGAGTTTGTGGTGATGCTTTATAACGAGCATGGGTGGCCGGGCAGCGGACCTGGACCGGTTGTGTCGATCGGGTGGATGGAGTCCGTCGTCCGTTACGCATTAACCAAGATGCCGGGCAGAAAGATCACTGCAGCTGTGTCCGTGTTTGGTTTTGATTTCAATCTTACGACCGGCCGGAATACTTATGCGACTTACGCGATGGCTATGGATCTCGCAAGACGATACAACCGAACCGTTATTTTCGATGAGGAAACCCAGACGCCGATGTTCGCTTACACCGATGAAGAGGGCAACGACCATGAAGTCTGGTTCGAAAATGCCGCCAGTATTCGCGCGAAACTGCTGCTGGCTGAGCGTCTTGGCATTCGCGGCGTGGCATTATGGCGACTAGGCATGGAAGATCCCGAGATGTGGACCATGATTTCAGAAGAATTTGTAGTGGAGAAAGCGATCATTTGATCTCTGCCCTCCAGAACAGCGCCATTGGCAGGCGTGCAAGAAGCGACCCGCCCTCTGCGTAGCGGCAGCGGGCTGTATTCGCGTTTCTGCACTGGAGCAAGCTGTCATGGGTGGCGACCCTCGCAGGGTGATCCAATGCTGTAGATAGTGATCTCGAACAGCAGTTAATGCACACAGTGAGTTACTTCGAACTGGCAGTTGATGTGGATATCCGAAGCTGTGGATATGTTATTATCCTTCTGAAAACTTATGCACAATCCGCTCTGTAAGCCTGTGCATTATGTGTATAAGTGTGTGGATAATGCATTCTCACCCGCAGATCGACATAACAAATAATATCCAGCGGGACTTTTCGCTTGGGCTGGGGAAACTCCGCAACCAGCCGCCGCAAATCTGATCTGTCAGCTCGATCAAGCGGGCCGCTATGTTCTGGGCTGCATGTTGCTCAGACAACGTGATCGGAATCGCGATCAACGTCGCCGTATCTCATGCACCATACTAAAAGCAGCTGCAGCGGCTGCTCGTTATGTTTGTCTGCGATGTTGCTCACCACCGGATTCTCCACAATCCCCCCGCCTCAACGCCCCTGCCTGTGCGTGCGGACTGTAGGCCGTTACCGGCATGCGATGCTGTCTATGCCGAGGCAGCAAATCATATTCTATGGCGCGGGAGCCGAGATGCTTGATTCGTCACGCACGCGGTACGTTGGGCCAGAGGGAACAACTCTTGTATGTCAGCGGTATCAAGGTTGGACACGCCCATCTCACACTTTTTCCCTCCGCTACGATCCTTTCCATACCCTCCACCGTTTACGTGGTTATCGTTCGATTTAAGATTACAACCGGCTCGTTCATTATGGCACAGTGGTGGATGCTAAAAAGGCATCTAGTACGCTTTGATGCCATTCATGCAAACTGAAACAAGAAGATTTAAAAATCTAACCGCTGATTTACCAGCCCATCTACAAGGCGGTGACAGAGGAAGCCGCCCTGCTGGAGACCGGCACCTGCTTTGCGTTTCTTCTTATTCGGCGGTCCTTTTGCTCCCTCACCCACGTTTTAAAAGGTCGACTTAGTTTCTCGTCCAATCTATATCTATCTTTATTGAAGGCCATTGTTTATAAAAAACGGTAGATGTTAGGTTTACAGATTGTCATTAGATGTACGTGTTTTACAAATAATGTACATAAAAGGAGAATGAATAATGATTAAAAAATCCAAGTTTTTTGCAGGAATCCTAGCAAGTGCGGTGCTAATGACCGGAGCCTTAGCTTACGCTGGTACTTCCTATACTTGGAATGAATCAAGAACCTTGCCAGGTATGAATGGAAACGTCACATCATCAATTCAACAAAAGGCTGCTACTGGTGGCAATGCAGATTTAAGCATGCATGCTACTGAAGCATATACTATTGATGTGCGGACTGAAGGAACAGGGGGCATTAACGGGGCATACGTGAGAAACGTACAAGGAGGGAATGTATACGCACCTTCTGCCCCTCAATCACAGGGTTCCAATGTTTGGTTATTATTCAGCTCCCATCTTGGGTCTGTCCAGAATTTTGTGTAAACCCTCTTGAAGCACAGATTCTAACGTAAATGATGCCCGATTCGGTCAGGGAAGAAGACGGAGAGCTGGAGCAGGATTTGTCCCCAGTTCTGCACGCGACCAGTCCATTTTCGTGTCACGTCCATCGTGGCCAGGTAGAGCATCTTGAGCAGTGCGTCGTCCGTTGGGAAGATGCTTTTACCCTTGGTGACTTTCCGCAGCTGGCGATGGTAGCTCTCAATCATATTGGTGGTATAGATCAGCTTGCGAATCTCTGGAGGGTACTTAAAGAAGGTGGAGAGTTCCGCCCAGTTGTTGCGCCAGGAACGCACAATGAGTGGGTATTTGTTGCCCCAAGCCTCTTCAAAGCGATCCAACTCCAACAAGGCAGCTTCCTCAGTCACCGCTTTGTAGATCGGCTTGAGATCGGCTGTGACTTTCTTCAAGTCCTTGTACGAAACGTAACGTGTAGAATTGCGAATCTGATGAATAATACACTGTTGAATCTCAGTGCCCGGATAACACGCAGTAATGGCCTCAGAGACTCCCGTAAGGTTGTCCACACAAGTGATCAGAATATCCTGCACGCCACGGTTCCGCAGATCATTGAGCACGTTTAGCCAGAACTTTGACGATTCGTTCTCACCAA
>NZ_NHRJ02000014.1 GCF_002220865.2 Paenibacillus xerothermodurans
CGCGATCTCGTTCAAGGTGCTCTCCTCACGCAATACTTCTAACACGATCATGGCCTTCTGTTCCGGGTTGTAGGTTTTCCGTTTGTTTGTCATAGTTTTATTTTATCTTATTTTTTCAGTTCTGTGTCCAACCCTATGGGGACATTATATTTCGTTGAATTGCTGGATCAGCATCCCTGGTTTAAGGTAGCTGCCATTGCAGCCAGTGCTGGTTCGGCAGGGAAAACCTACGAAGAAGCTGTTCAGGGCAGATGGAAGTTGTCTAGTCCTATTCCCGAAGGCGTGAGAAACATTGTCATCCAGGATGCTTCGAAGGTCAATGAAGTTGCCGACCAGGTCGATTTTACTTTGTGCGCAGTGGATATGAAAAAGAATGAAGTTCAAGCTCTGGAAGAGGCATACGCTCAAACGGGCACGCCCGTTGTTTCCAATAATTCCGCTCACCGCTGGACGCCTGACATCCCTATGGTTATTCCGGAAATTAATCCCGGGCATATCGAAGTGATAGCTGCCCAGAGAAAGCGGTTGGGCACCTCAACCGGGTTTATTGTAGTTAAGCCTAACTGTTCTATCCAGAGCTACGTTCCGGCACTTCATGCACTGTTGGATTTCAAGCCAACGAAAGTGGTTGCGTCGACGTACCAGGCGATTTCCGGGGCCGGTAAAAACTTTACCGATTGGCCCGAGATGCTGGATAACGTTATCCCTTATATTGGCGGCGAGGAAGAAAAAAGCGAGCAGGAACCGCTGCGAATTTGGGGAAGTATTATAAATAATGAGATTGTAAAAGCAACTGCCCCGTTAATTACTACACAGTGTATCCGCGTTCCGGTAACGGATGGTCATTTAGCTACGGTATTCGCGTCGTTCGAGAACACACCGTCGAAGGAAGAAATTCTGGATCGCTGGCGGCAATTCAAAGGTCGGCCACAGCAACTCAGCTTGCCGAGCGCACCAAAGCAATTCATCACTTATTTCGAAGAAGAGAACAGACCGCAGACGAAACTTGATCGAGATATTGAGCGCGGCATGGGAGTTTCGGTGGGCAGATTGCGCGAGGATACCATCTACGATTTTAAATTTGTAGGATTATCGCATAATACGTTACGTGGAGCAGCCGGGGGCGCTGTACTCATCGCCGAATTGCTCAAGGCGGAAGGGTATATTCAAAGCAAGTAAACCATGCGTACTCGTGAGCCGACCGCAAAAAAGCGTTGCGTTACATGGACATATTGGTGTAATAATGGTAAATATTTGGTATGTGGGAGTGGCGTAAACGTGGGCTGACCACGAGGACGCACATATTCATACCGCCGTACGCCGGGGCAGAGGTAAGGGGAACTATCCATTTACCTCTTTTTGTTTTGGCTTGTCAATGAGGTCATCTGTGTGAGTTGTCCGAACGAATACAGGCCCACGCGGCGGCCAAACTATGATACCATAGGCTGGTAATCCGGCAAACACTGAAAAACGAAAGAGGTGAAGACTTGTCTCACGTCAGGATTAGATGTACCGCTCTAATAATTGAACATAATTCTGTTTTGTTAGTTCAGTACGATGATAATGGCATTCATTATAATTTGCCTGGAGGCGGACTAGAGCCGGGCGAAACTATACTAGAGGGCGTCGCGAGGGAAGTGTTAGAAGAAACCGCTGCAGAAGTTGATGTCGGACCGTTAGCGTTAGTGTATGAACTGGCCCCACATAAGCAGTCTGGCAGTTACAATGTCAATCAGCAGCACGGGCTACATCTCATATTCGAATGCAGGCTAAGGCACAACTCACTACCACGCTTACCTGACCATCCAGATCCCCATCAATCAGCGGTCCAATGGATCCCTTTAGACGACCTACACTCCATTCTACTCCTACCAAACATCAGCGAACAAATACAGAACTATGTAGCGCACAGACGAAGCATCGAACTAGTGCAGGATTTTGAATTGGCCAGACTTAAAGAACTGCAGTAATCATCGGCGGACCCATGACGCCGGCTGCACCACCGCATGATGTTACCGATCAATCATTTTGCTCGTATTGGGGTAAGGGCAGCGGCACTAGATACGTTGAAACGTCGAACTTCTTACAGCGTATATGTCATTGATAACATATTTTTGCAGAGGAGCTAAGAACAATGTTCAAGAAAATGTTTGCCAAATTAGGCGTGGGTGCTGCGAAAATTGATTTTGTTTTAGATCAGCCGGAGGTTGCCCTTGGTGACTCCTTGTCAGGGGAGTTTCGAATCACAGGCGGGTCCGTGCAGCAGAAGATCAATAGGGTCGACGTTGACCTTGTTCTACAACTGAATTTGAAAGGAACAGCCATCTCTAAAGTAATTGCATCCATTCCTGTTAGTTCCTCATTTACCACTCAAGAGGGAGAAAACAAGGTCATTCCGTTTACATATGCTGTACCCAATGACATTCTTATTTCTAGCTCGGGCATCTCTTATCATCTCGCCAGCCGTCTGGATATCGCCGAGGGAGTGGATACATCCGATAATGATTACGTTCAAATTCTGCCGCCCCGCAAATTCCAAACGATTTTCAAGGCAATGGATGCTATGGGATTTCGGGAAAAACCTGACTCAGGGAACTTTAATGGATATTCGCAGGAATTTGAATTTTTTCCGACAGGCATGTTTAGAAATGAAGTAAGAGAAGTTGAATTCGTGGCAGCCATTGAACCTGAAGGCATCCGGCTTTTGCTTGAAGTGGATTTACCACCTTCGGCGTTCGGGAAGAGAGAACTGAAGCAGGAGGTTTTCTTCCACAATGCTGAATTGGATTCGGTAGAACAAACAGTAAATAAAATGCAGACAGCTATTCAAGATATGATGAGCAATCCGCACGCGTATGTCTCATCACACAAGTATGCGTCATATGGCCACGGATCTCGTCATGGCGGCGGGCTTGCAGGCGCGGTTGGCGGACTGGCGGCTGGTATGCTTGGCGGAATGATCATTGGTGACCTGATGTCAGGAGATGATGAAGCTCATTCTGGTGAGGAAGGTGCGGGCGACGATGCAAGCTTCGACTTCTTCGGAGACGGGGAAGACGAGATATAATGCCAAATGCATCAAAATTAACTACCGAATCCAGTAGCCGCCCCAATTGTCGAAAATGACTCCCATCGGGTATACGGAATAAACCACCTGCATGTATTCCAGCAACCAGAATATATTAATGGGAGGTCAATCGTTAGGAATACCACCACAAAGAGATTTATTATGGCATTTTTGATGCTATGCTAATGATATTTTCATCACTTTTGTTGGTGGGCTGTGGGGCTCCAAATCGGTGGTATTAAGCCATTTTTCAGGCCGCGGTAATCTCATGCGGTACATACACACAAGTCAAGGAAATAAATCAAGTTCCATTAACTCCCATTGTTGTTTTTAAAGATATGAATTTTAAACGTTGCCCTTCAAAATTATATAAATCTACTTGCAACGTCTGCGTTTCTTTGTGTAGACTCATATCTTTAATAAAAAAAGCAGGGGCATCGATTTGTTTAAGTTCGTTGACTAGAGCGGCCTTCTCCAAAGAACCGATCTGGTCAACGATTTTAATGCTGTCGGGGATAATCGTCGCTGGCAATATTGCCGACACAGGCCCGTGGAACTTTGCATTGATTTTGTTTCTTATTGTGTACTTCCCAATATCTTCTTTTCTAATCTGAACCCAAAGAACAATAGGTTTGTTATTTTTCCATTTGCTTTCATCTCTTTCTCCAACCAACAGCTTATTGCTAGAGGTATCTATTTCTACTAATATAACCCGCTATCTCGCCGGCTTCGTTATTATTACATCCCGCAACAATAACTACAGCGAAAACAAACAACATGATTTTTTGGATCAAAGGCAATTTCCTTTCGAAAAAGCAAATATTTTGGTACAAATTCGCTCAGAATCTTACTATATCTGAGAATTTCGGAGTCATCGAGCCGCCCGCATTATACTAGAGCGGGTCGAACTTATTATATACTATTTAATTTGTTACAATTGGTGAGATGATAATTTTCTAGAACGAATCAGCCTTGAAAGAGCACTACTGCCTGATGGGGTGTAATCGCCAATGAATAATAAAATGAAGTTTATTTATGTTGGTATATGTGCTTCATCGCTATATATCATTTTAACGATTTTTGGTTACTGGCTATTTGACGGTCTTCGGCCAAACCGCGTCGGGCCTGTGGGGACGGGCGGCCGGTTCACTACAAGTGAAACAGTGCTTTTTATTATCCGGTTAATAGGTGGCATTTGCCTTCTAGTCTTCAATATATTAGCTCTTATTTCGGCAAAACGAAAAATGTGACGTTTCTGACGACGCGCAAATTTTTGCAGGGATTAGCTCTACAAGCCCGAATAGAAAGGCCGTGCAACGGCGAGGTGGAAATTCGTTACAGTTGGATCTTTTGATAGCGATTATGGCGCTGCACTGGACATTTAAGATTGCAACGGCAGCAATACCTGAACTTTTTACCAGCTTTTTTATAGCGTACAACTATCAATAGTGATACACTATGATCAGGTTATATTGATCCAGAAAAGATGTGTGACGAGGTCGGCCATGGCTTCTGTGGCGCCTAAGCAGGAGTGCTTACATCCTTTCTGCAAAACGTAGGGTATAAGGACGGTAAAAATGAGCGACAGACAAACTAAAACAGACGTTATCTTGATTGGTGCGGGAATTATGAGTGCTACTTTAGGGTCACTGCTGAAAGCACTAGTACCGGACTGGGAAATTAAAGTGTTCGAGAGGCGCGCAAGCGCAGGAGAGGAAAGCTCGAACGAATGGAACAATGCGGGCACGGGGCATTCTTCACTGTGCGAACTCAACTACACCGTCGAGCAGCCGGACGGATCCATAGATATTAGCAAAGCTGTCAAAGTAAACAAAGAGTATCAGGTTTCAAAGCAGTTTTGGTCTTATCTTGTTAATAGTAATCTGATACGTAACCCCCGGGATTTCATCGTGCCAGTGCCTCATATGAGTTTTGTCCAAGGGCAACAAGATGTAACATTTTTGAGAAAACGTTTTGAAGCGCTGTCTAACAATCCCCTGTTTCAAGGGATGGAATTTTCGGATGACCCAGCCAAGCTGATGGAATGGATTCCGCTAATGATGAAAGAGCGCACATTGAATAAACCAATAGCGGCAACAAGAATCGAATCCGGCACTGATGTTAACTTTGGCGCTTTAACGCGGATGTTATTTGCCCACTTAAAGAGTAAAAACGTCGATATAAAATTCAAACAAAATGTTGATGATATTAAACGCACTAGCGATGGCGCGTGGGAATTGAAAGTGCGGAATGTCGATAGCGGTACCGTTGAGCGCCATACTGCGAAGTTCGTCTTTATCGGCGGCGGGGGCGGCAGCCTGCATTTGCTGCAAAAGTCCGGTATTCCCGAAGGAAAAGGCATTGGGGGATTTCCGGTAAGCGGACTATTTATGGTGTGTAAGAAACCGGAAATTGTGGCTCGGCATAATGCCAAAGTATACGGCAAAGCCTCTGTGGGTGCACCTCCGATGTCGGTGCCGCATCTTGACACGAGATTTATCGACAAGAAACAATCACTGTTCTTTGGACCGTTCGCAGGCTTCTCACCAAAGTTTTTAAAATACGGTTCAATGTTTGATTTGGTAACTTCCGTGAAAACGCATAATCTCGTAACTATGATGTCGGCAGGAGTAAAAAACGTTGCATTGACAACATACCTGATCAAACAAGTTATGTTATCGAAAGAACAGCGCATGGAAGCTCTACGCGAGTTTGTCCCAGACGCCAAAGGTGAGGATTGGGATTTGTTGGTGGCAGGTCAGCGTGTGCAAATCATTAAAGATACTGCCGCGGGCAAAGGAACACTTCAGTTTGGCACGGAAGTTATTAGTGCCGCTGATGGCTCGATCGCTGCATTGCTAGGCGCTTCTCCGGGTGCGTCTACCGCCGTTTCCGTCATGCTTGGTCTAATAAAAAAATGCTTCCCGCAGCATATCAAAGCGTGGGAACCGAAAATAAAAGAAATGATTCCTTCTTATTGCGAGTCACTGTTGGATAACCCGGCGCTTTTCCGAGAAATCCAAACTGCTACAGCGCGGACGCTTGGCTTAAGCGAAAAGTCGCCGTCACACATAGCACGCCGAACCATATCATAAATAACATTTTGATTTAAGAACTATTTTTTTGTCTGCATGAGCTGCTTGCTGTTTTCCGCAATTATATATCTAAATAATAAACCCTCCCAATCTACTTGAAGCTGATTCAAAACATTGGGAGGGTTTATTTTGTGACACTATAGGGATTAATCCACCCGGTGACAGAAACCTTTGCCATGTACGCAGCGTCAACATGATATGAAATTCTAAAGATTGAAGAAGGGGTTGTTAGCGCTGCGATCATTTATCAATAGGCCGGTTTTTATGTTTTATCTTGTCGGATTCAGCAGCTTTTTTGCAGGCTGCTTATTTGTTCCATCTTTTCCTTGGTACATACTCGGAGATGTGAAGGAATCGGAGATCGGGAGCTGGGGATTCTTATCGATGGTCGGTGGCGCGGCATCCATTGCAGGAGCCACAGCCATTAAGCTGACCGCTGTCCGGGTCCAAAAAGTTTTACTCCTTTTTATCGTTCGTCGGTTTCGCACTGTTGATTTTAGCGCAAGTGCCCGCACTATTGATGTGGCTCTTGTACGGCGGTACATTCACTCTCGATTGGATGCCGTGGGCGACACTTGGCATGGCGATAGGCATCGCACTTCACGTTTGGATTGGACTCGCCTCTATGGCCGCAATGGTGTCAGCAGGCAAGGCCCTGCGGGGAGGGATCAAGCCAGGGCTTAAGCTGAGCGGGAGAGGATGGACTATCTTTGCCGGCGTGCTGCTGCTTCTGTTCGCAGCACTATGGGGCTGGGAGGCGTATCAAAACCGCCACTGGATTGCGTCGATAAGTCCTGTGGACGGGGCGGTCGATGTACCGCTAGATGCGCAGGTGGCGGTGACATGGAAAGGCAGCTACGACAGCATGGGTATGAGCATCGATTATGCGGACGAGCCAAATCTGCCAATCCCGGGCGGAACTGCTGCCTCGCAATACGGCATCAGCTTCACACCGGAGACACCTTACCTGCCGGGCCGCACGATACAAGTTACTGTGGAAGCGGGCAGGCGCTCACATACGTTCACCTTTACCACAGCGCGTCAGTGAGGATGAAATGGTCAACCGTCGTTGAACTAACCTATCTGCTTGTGAACCAAAGGAGGATTAACATTGAAAGAAGAAACGGTCGTGGCGGGAAGGGTCGCCTACGATGTTGAGAACCGCGAATGGGTCATGTATGTAGAAGACAAGTTTGTGCCAATGGAGCAACTATTCGGAGCTGTTGACAGTGAATTGGATAGACAGGGGCTTCCGCAGCTCCGGGTGGGGGACGAGTTAGTCGTGCTGCTGCGCAGGAATAAGCAATAACGAGGTCGTGACTTGTTATGAAACGCTTTTCGTGCTCACGCCGCAGACCAATATTTCGTATTTGTGTTTTATGCAATTCAGATTATTCGGTGGATGTACCTTACCGTTAACCATGTTCCCTATACTGCTAGACATATGAGTCAGCAGATGATCTGGCAGCATACATCTATTTTCACCCACTCTGGAGAACACCTTTAGCAAGGTCATCGATCTTACGAGGGTGGACAGATGCTCTTGGTATCGCCAGAGGAGGGTGGATGTACAAATGTTTGAATTTACTTGGTAGGCGCAACATTTATTAACGAGGACAGTGTCTGTCTGTTCACCATGACATCTGCGAGAGTATACGAATCTAATACTTGCAAATAAGCGTCTAACGCGTCTTTTAAAATATGTTTTAAACGGCAAGCACAGCTAATTTTACATGTGTTAGTCTGGTCATCGAAACATTCCACGATATTTAACGTTTCTTCTGTTTTTCTCACAACATAACCGATGTTAATTTCTGCTGTATCAATAGCAAGACATATTCCGCCATTCCGCCCCCTTGTGGTTTCAATTAGCCCCAATTTGCCCAATTCGAACACAATTTTACTTATATGGTGATTCGAGACATCAAATGTTTCGGCAATTTCTTTTATACTAGCCAACTGTCGTTCTGATTGGGCGGCCAAGTATATTAAGATTCGTAATGCATAATCAGTATAAGTAGTTAGCCTCATCTACACACCTCCGACATTGTTCTGCAAAATTAGCAGCTAAGCATGAAACCTCCAAGTATACTGTTCACTATTTTAACATAACAATTATAACATGTATGTTGACTGTACATCATTAAACCTGTATTTTATATACATGTTTAGTGTTTTCGAAATGTTAAGGAGGGTATACATATGGAAGCAAACATGAGCTTATATGAGAAATTCGGTGGAGAAGAGACGATCGCTAAGGTTGTAGATCATTTTTACGATCGCATCTTGGCGGATGATACGGTGAACCACTTTTTTGAGAACACCGATATGGAGAAGCAGCGGCGACATCAGACGAAGTTCATTAGTTTCGCCCTCGGTGGACCGAATCAATACACTGGCGGAACAATGGCAAAGGCTCATGCAGGCATGAATCTCCAGCCCGAGCACTTTTCAGCGATCGTTGAACATCTCCATGGTGCCCTTGCTCATTTTGGTGTGGAGGAACCAGATATTGCCCAAACCTTAACTAAGGTCGCTACTTTAAGAGATGATATTTTGTACAAATAAGTTAATTCACTGATTCCCTTGGGATACAAGAGTTGTAGACGCTGAAATGCGACAGTTGATTCAGGGTTAATGCTTCGGCATCCTTTTTTATTTGCTCCGCTGATGTTCCAGTTTCTATACTTAATGATATAATATGGAAGTTATGTAAGCGGTATGAGCCTCTCTAGCGGGTCTCGGTTACCTTTTAATTCCCACGCTAAATTTGCTCGCGGCGTGTAACGATGACGATTGGGTATGTAAAAGAAGCAACAACGCAAACCTTAACGTTTGGATCGCCTTTCCCTAAAAAGCATCAGCAGCATTAATCACTTGCTCTTTCGGTGACGGATTTAGATAAATCAATACACTTTTACCAGGCCGTATTTGATGCTACGCAATTAGCGTTTACAATAGGTAGAAAGGTCGTGTGACATGAGATGTACGAGATACAGGAATTAACTGCACAAGATGAATGGCTTGAAGCCTTCCCAGTTATGCATGAGTTGCGAACACATTTAGACGAAAATGCTTACCTTGAACTGTTGTATAAGATGGCAGATGAAGGCTACAAAATGTTTGCTCTTTTCAATGATACAAACATCTTAGCCGTGACGGGTGTTATCATAAGAACTAATTTCTATGATGGCAGACACGTTTTTGTATATGACCTAGTGACATACCCATCCGAACGTTCGAAAGGATACGGAGAGCTGCTTCTCACATATATTGAACAGTGGGCAAAAGAACATGGATGTGAAAAACTAGCGTTAGATTCAGGAGTGCAGCGTATTGATGCACATAGATTCTATGAGAATAGAATGGGCTTTGGCAAGTTTAGTTATGGTTTTAAAAAGATGATCGATATGAAATGAGTGCTCAGCCAACGCCATGATAATTACTGAGCAGCTCAGCGCCGCAGCGCTGCAGCCGCAGCTGCTCGCATGGCGCGGGCAGCTCGAGGCGCTGCAGGGCCGCCTGCATGTTGTAACTACAAAAGTTATAACGCTAGGAATTACAACAAGACATATTTGGAGGGACAAAAAATGAAAATGCTAGTAACAGGCGCGACCGGGAAGTTGGGAACGAAAGTTCTGGAGACGCTGTTGAAATCTGTACCAGCGAGTCATATTGCTGTCAGTGTGCGCAATCCCGAGAAAGCGGAAGGGTTACGCGCACGCGGAGTAGAAGTTCGCCAAGGAGATTTTGACCGCCCAGAGACATTGGATTCTGCTTTTGCAGGGGTCGATCGCTCACTAATTATTTCTGCGGACGGAGACAACGAAACAAGAATTCGTCAGCATACGAATGCAGTAGCTGCTGCAGAGCGCGCGGGAGTTCAATTTATTACATATACCAGCTTAGCCAATGCAAGTGAAAGCAGCATTTTCCTCGCTCCCGTTCACCGCGCCACGGAACAAGCCATTGTGAAAACGGGCATCCCTTACTCGTTCTTGCGAAACAATTGGTACTTGGAAAACGAGATTGGGAGCATTCAAGGCGTAATGGCAGGCGCTCCGTGGGTGACGTCCGCTGGTTCCGGTAAGGTCGGTTGGGCATTGCGGCAAGATTATGCCGAGGCGGCTGCAGCTGTTTTAGCGGGCGACGGACACGAGAATACCATCTATGAGCTTTCGGGCAAGCCGTTGACACAGGAAGAACTGGCGTTTGCTCTAGGCATGGTACTAGGCAAGGAAGTCACAGTGCAACAGGTAGATGACGCATCTTATGCGGACATCATGAGAGAAGCAGGCGTACCTGACTTCGTCGTCCCTATTCTTGTGGATATTCAGCAGGCCATTCGGGAGGGCGCGCTTGAGGTGGAAAGCAACGATTTCGAAAAGCTGCTCGGTCGTCCGGTTACGCCAATCACGGAGGCACTCACTCAAATCGTTCACGGCATCACTCAAACAAAATAATAAAACCGCCATTCTCAATAAAAAATCATTGAAAGAGGTCGATTTTATGCCGTATGTGAATATTAAAATTACGAATGAAGATGTCACTCCGGAAAAAAAGGCTCTGTTAATCAAAGGCGCAACTCAACTGCTGGTTGATATACTGGGAAAAAATCCGGCGACAACGGTGGTCGTCATTGATGAAGTCGATACCGACAATTGGGGAATCGGCGGCGAGACGGTGACCGTCCGGAGAAAGCAAGGTAAATAGATCTGAGAGAAAAGTGACCGACATTCGACCGCACCTTACGAACTCCACGCAAACAAAAAAGGAGCTGATTTCTCAGCTCCCCTCACACACATGTTATGTGTGACTCTCCAGCAACGATTGCAGCTTTTTCTGCCGCTCTCTTTCGATTTTCCTGCGTTGTTTGTCCTCCGCACCGAACGCTTTTAACAGCGAAACACACATCAACACCATAATCACCGCAAACGGCAGGGCTGCGATAATAGAGGCTGTCTGCAGCCCCTGTAATCCGCCGCTCATCAATAACACAACAGCTATCAACGACTGCATGACGCCCCAAGTAATTTTCATACGGGCAGTAGGATTTAGCGCACCGTCGGAAGACAGCATACCAAGGACAAATGTCGCCGAATCAGCAGACGTAACAAAAAAAGTGATGATCAACAGCAAAGCGAGAACACTTATAATCGTTCCCAACGGCAGGTGGCCCAATGTGATAAACAGAGATGTGGTCACATCATTTTTCACAGCGTCGGCGACAGGGAACTTATCAAACAGCTCGAACTTTAGTGCCGTACCGCCAAACACCGAAAACCAGACAAAACTGAGAGCACTTGGAACTAACAAGACGCCGAAAATAAACTCACGAACGGTCCTCCCTTTGGACACTCTGGCGATGAATGTACCGACAAATGGCGCCCACGCAATCCACCAAGCCCAATAAAATAAAGTCCAGCTGCCGATCCATTCACTGTCGGAGAGAGGGGCCAACCGCAAACTCATCTGCGTAATATTTTGCAAGTACCCGCCTAGCGTCGTGGTCAACGTATCGAGGATAAAAGAGGTGGGACCAACCAACAGAACAAACAACATCAGCAGAAAAGCTAAAGTTAAATTCGTGTTGCTTAATATTTTGATGCCTTTGTCGAGCCCGCTTGTAGCCGACACCAAATACAATACAGTGAGCACACAGACGATGCCGATTTGGAACGCAACCGTATTGGTGGTGCCGAACACATAGTTTAAACCGCCGCTTATTTGCACGGTACCGAACCCCAAAGATGTTGCTACGCCGAACGCCGTGGCAATGATCGCCAGGACATCGATTAGTTTTCCGATGGGGCCGTGGGCTTTATCGCCAAGCAATGGGACGAAAGCGGCGCTTATCAACCCTTTGTAGCCCTTACGAAATTGAAAGTATGCCAGCGCTAAGGCAATGATGGTGTAGATCGCCCAAGGGTGCAGCCCCCAGTGGAAAAACGAGTACCGTAGGGCAAGCCGACCGGCCTCCGTACTCGCTGGAGCCGCTCCTTCCGGTGGCGCCGTGTAGTGGGACAACGGTTCTCCTACGCCCCAAAACACAAGCCCTATTCCCATTCCTGCACTGAACAACATAGCGAACCAGGTTAAGGTCGAATATTCCGGCTTATCCTCATCTCGGCCAAGCTTTATCTTGCCGAAACGGCTGAAAGCCAGGTATAAGGCAAACAGCAGGAAACCGAATGTCGCCATCAAGTAGAACCAACCAAATGTATCAATTGAAAAACCGAACAGCGTGTCGGTGACAGCTGCTAAGTGCTCAGGGGCGATCATCCCCCACATGACAAACAGCACGATTATCGTTATAGAAATAGCAAAAACCATTCTCAGTCACCTCGTAGAAATTTTTTTAAACGCCCGATGCGCCTCCCTGTCGTTGGAATAATTCACTATGCTTTAGTTTAGAGAAAAAGCGTGGAGGAAGTCAATAAAAAATTTCGTTTAATCTTTTTGTACAGAATAAACTGAATGAATTGAACATTTTGTTCTTTACTTGGTGCGCTTAATTTCATACAATTAGCCTATGTTTAATGTCGATACCTGACATTCGGATTGAACAAGTGGAGGACGGTGCAATGGGAATGGGCCTGGAGGGGCTAACAAGTGAGCAGAAATCCGTAATAGAGAAGGCCCGCAAACGGGTTGTCGAATCGATCGGCAAAAATATGGACTTATATGGCGTCAATCATACGACGGGGCATCTGTACGGTTCGTTGTTCTTTCAAAATCAACCAATCACGCTGGACGACATGGTGGAGGATATGGGCATGAGTAAAGCCAGTATGAGCACAAGCGTCCGTACATTGGTGGATCTGAATATGATTAACAAGGTATGGGAGCGAGGATTCCGCAAAGACCTATACCAGGCGGAGGCCGACTGGTTCCAGACATTCACTGATTTTTTCGCGATCAAGTGGCGAAAAGCGATGGAAATAAATCTTCAGGCGCTCCGCAAATCATTATCTGAACTCAAACGGCTCGCAGCAAATCACGCACAGGATGAACGGTTGCACCAGGTACTCAGCGCTGACATTGAAAAGCTTGAAATGGCGGTCGGATATTACTTATGGTTGGGGACACTGATCGACAAGCTGGAATCGGGAGAGATTTATGAGTTCGTGCCTAAGGAAAGGGCAGACAATTGAAAGGCACAATCAGAGTCGAAACATAGCGATGTTGCAGGAGCCTGACAGTCGGGTTCCTTTTTCTTGTGCTCTATAATCCAGCGTTTCTCACGTCCAAGATATGGGTATTCTCCATTAACGGCTCGGTTTTTGTTTGATGTCGTTTTGTCTTTTTGCGAAAATTCCAGTTTACCCTGACAATAAAAGGGAGTAATCTAAACATTGAGCTTATCGAGAAAGTGCCTGAAAAAAATCGAATAGCGGGCAGAGGAAACCCCCGCCGTCGAATGATTTCCGCCATTGCATTCGGCACGTTCTCGACTCTGGCACATTGGACATTTGCTTCACCCATTCATTTTACAAATACAAGGAGTCAGAACATACATGCAGGAGATAGTTGGCTACAAATCCATAGCACTTGATATCGCCCATAGAATTGTGAGCGGTGAATTTCCCGTGCAAAGTAAAATTTCGGGACGGACACTGTTGGCAAGTCATTACAATGTCTCTCCAGAAACGATACGCAAAGCAATCGGCTTGCTGAAAGACGAGGACATAGTTTCCGTCTCACAAGGAAAAGAAATTATGGTTATTTCCGACCACAATGCGTATGAATATATCACCCGTAACAATTACCTAAAGTCCGTGTACTCACTGAAACAGGATTTAGAGCAACTTCTGGCGCAAAAAAAGGAAATCGACCACAAGTTTGAAGCCCTGCTATCGGAGATCACCACCACCTCAGACCGGCTGAAGAATTTAAAGCCGTACCATCCTGTAGAAATCACGGTCAGTGAACATTCGCATGCCGTTGGCAAAACCATAGCTGATCTGCAGTTTTGGCAAAACACAGGAGCCACAATTTTAGCGTTACGCAGGGGCACACAAGTTTCCATTTCACCGGGACCCCATGTTATTCTGGGCGCGAATGATGTGATTGTAGTGGTTGGGGACGGGCACGTGCAGGAGAAAACAGAGCATTTCATCAACCGGTTCCAGCCGGAAGAATGAACTGAAAGATGCATAAGAAAAAGGGACTATCAGAGGGTGTTTAACCCGGCGGTGGTCCCTTTTTTCATGCTTACAACAAGATTAACCATCTTTTTACAAACAACTTAATTCAATTTTAAGGGTTGTTAGTTCACAGTTTGTTTGTTATAGTATGAACTACCCCATCGGTCGCTTGGGAATCATTGCCGAGCGGCCAACGCGTACCATCCAAAAATCGATCAGGGAGGGTTGTTTGGCCGCATGAAAAAAAATGTAGTTGTGATGCTGTTCCTGGCTGTGCTTCTGATCGTGGCCGGCTGTGGCAAACCCGATGAAGCGGGTTCGGCAGGCGGCGATTCGTCAGGCGCGGCTGCTGGAGCTGGAGCAAGTGAAACGTTGGCCGAAGCCAAAGAGAAAGGATCTATCACGGTCGGCTTCGCCAATGAGAAACCGTATGCCTACAAGACAGAAGATGGGACCGTCACCGGTGAAGCCGTTGAAATTGCCAGAGTGATATTAAAAAATCTCGGCATCAATGAAATGAAGGCAGAGCTAACCGAATTTGGATCACTGATTGGCGGGCTGCAAGCAAAACGATTCGATATGATCACCGCAGGTATGTTCGTCAATCCCAAGCGATGTGAAGCCGTTCTGTTCGCTGATCCAGAGTACAGCATCGGAGAAGCGCTCGCGGTGAAGCAAGGCAATTCTCTGCAGCTGAAGAGCTACAAGGATATCGCGTCGAACAAAGAAGCAAAAGTGGCGGTGATGACGGGCGCCATTGAAATCGGTTACTTGGAAGGTTCCGGGGTGCCTAAAGACCGTATTGTGCAGGTACCCGATCAAGCATCGGCAATCAATGCTCTCCAAGCGGGCAGAGTGCAGGCGATCACTATGACGGGCCCATCGCTGCAGGCGATGCTGGACTCTGCCGAAGACAGCAGCATTGAACGGGTAGCTGATTTTGAACAGCCCGTGATCGATGGCAAAAGTGTAAAAGGATACGGTGCCACCGCGTTCCGCCAAGCCGACACCGAGTTCCAGCAGGCGTATAACGCCGAGTTGAAGAAAATGAAAGAGTCGGGCGAGCTGCTCACTATTTTGAAAAAATTCGGCTTCACTGAACAGGAACTCCCTGGGGACATGACTGCCGAGCAGCTGTGTCAGCCATAGCATGCCGATTTCATGGATTGATTTTCTTCCAGCGCTGCTTGAGGGAGTGGAAATTACGCTGCAGGTGGCTGTGTTTTCTTCCGTATTGGCGTTGGCGATAGCAGTTGTCGTTGGTTTACTCAAGTTATCCAAAAAGTGGTGGGTACGTGCGTTAACTGGGGTGTATGTAGAGATATTTCGGGGAACCTCGCTGCTGGTACAGCTCTTTTGGCTATATTTTGTGCTTCCTTTCATCGGGATTGAATTACCAAAATTAGCGGCAGCCATATTGGCGGTAGGGCTTAACTTTGGAGCGTATGGCTCAGAGATCGTGCGCAGCTCAATCCGCGCCATCCCCAAGGGTCAGTGGGAAGCGGCGATAGCTCTTAATATGAGACCATGGCAAAGGATGATTCACATCATTTTTCCCCAAGCTTTTGTCAGGATGCTGCCACCGTTTGGTAATTTATTCATTGAACTCGTGAAATCGACATCGCTGGTGTACTTTATTACGATGGCTGATTTAACGTATCAAGCAATGGTATTACGCAGTAACTACATCTCCTGGACATCGGAGATATTCGGGCTCCTGCTTATTATATACTTTATCATTTCCGCTCTTGTTGCTTTTGGCGTGCGCATGCTGGAACGGAAATTGACGGCAGGGAGGATGTAGTCTCATGTGGGATTGGGAATATGTGATTGAAATTTTACCTGAGCTTCTGGCAGCTCTGAAAATGACGGTGACGGCTACCATTTGCGGGTTTGTTGTGGCATGTGCGGGCGGTTTGTTTTTCGCCGGCGCAGCGCGATCCGGCTGGAAGGTGTTGTCCCTGTCGGCTAAAGGCGTGATTGCATTCATTCGCAATACTCCTTTGTTGGTGCAGGTGTTCTTCTTGTACTACAGCCTGCCCGTAGTAACCGGTGTATCACTGACCGCTTTTCAGGCGGGAATCATCGGACTTGGCCTGCATTACAGCACGTATTTGTCCGAAGTATACCGGTCGGGAATCGAGGCGGTCCCGAAAGGGCAGTGGGAGGCGGCGCTGGCGCTGAATTTCTCCAAAGTAAAGACATGGACGAATATCATTCTGCCTCAGGCGATACCGCCGATTATTCCGGTATTGGGAAATTACCTGTTGGTTATGTTTAAGGAGACTCCCGTGTTATCGGCGATCACGTTGGTCGAACTGATGTTGACAGCTAAAAATATCGTAGCCGATTCATACCGCGTTTTCGAACCTTACACCCTGGTCGGTATATTATTTTTGGCTATCAGTTATCCGGCATCCTTACTCATACAACGACTTGAAAAACGCATGCAGCTCCCTGCAGGTAGATGACGCTTCACCCTACTTGCATGAGTGAAAATTCTGATCATACGGAGGTGGCGCAAATTGGCCGTGCCTGTCGAGAAGCTTGATTATGGTGCAGCACTGACAACGAATGCCAAAAAAGGTGCAGCTAATGGAGCATCTTCGGCAAATCAACCTATGCAACCGATCGTAAAATATACAAATGTGACTAAGAAATACGGCGATCTCGAGGTATTGTCAGGCGTTAATCTGGAGATAAAGCCGGGAGAAAAGGTGGCTATGATCGGCCCAAGCGGCTCAGGAAAAACGACATTGGGCCGTATGCTGATGACGCTGGAGGAACCAACGTCCGGGACCATCGAGCTTGACGGTGAGCTGTTGTGGCATACTCGTGTGAAAGGTCGTCTGGTTCGGGCGAATGAGGCGCATTTGCACCGCATGCGGATGAATGTAGGCATGGTGTTTCAGCACTTCAATCTTTTTCCTCATATGACTGTGCTTCGGAACGTAACGGAAGCTCCCCGCAAAGTGCTTGGCTTGTCAAAAGAGGAAGCGGAGGAGCGGGCGGTGTCGATGCTTCGCAAGGTGGGGTTGGATGAAAAGCTCATTGTGTATCCGGCCCAGCTGTCAGGCGGGCAAAAGCAGCGGGTTGCCATCGCGCGGGCACTGGTTATGCGCCCCAAAGTGATGGTATTCGACGAAGTCACCTCGGCGTTGGATCCGGAATTGGTCGGCGAGGTGCTTGAAGTCATCCGCGAGATAGCCGATGAGGGTGAAATGGCGATGTTGCTGATCACGCACGAGATGGACTTTGCCAGGGATGTCGCCGATCGCGTGATCTTTGGTGCCGATGGGACCATCGTAGAAGAGGGACCGCCTGAAGCCATTTTCGATGATCCGCAGAGTGAAAGGTTACAGATGTTCTTAAAGCGATTCCGCTCCGGGTGATCGGCAAAACGAAAGGTGTAGAGCCATGCAAATAGAGCGTAGTACAAGTTTCCGGGCTGCTGCCCCTGAGGATGGTGCACAGGTATGGGAGTTGATCCGGCAGGCAGGATCGTTGGATGTGAACTCCGCCTACAGTTATCTCATGCTGTGCGATTATTTCCGTGACACCTGTGTTGTGGCGGAGGAAAATGATAACATTGTCGGCTTTGTATCTGCTTTTCGAGCTCCGCACAGCGATGACACGCTATTCATCTGGCAGTTGGCCGTTGCACGATCCCATCGCAGAAAAGGATTGGGAAAATCAATGATCCAAACATTGTTGGCGCGGGAGGCCTCCCGTATCCGCTATGTGGAGGCGACGATTGGTCTGTCCAATACGGCCTCCCGCCAGCTCTTTACGAGTTTGGCAAAGCATTACCACACGCGCTTCGAGGTGGAGACGGGTTACGACTCCCCGTTATTTCCGCCGGAGAGTGAGCATGAAACAGAAAATTTGTTCCGTATCGGCCCGTTGTCCGTTGAGAAAAGCTGATTCCACCCGTTGGCAATTGGCTGAAACAAAACAAATGGAGGTAACGTATGGGAACACAATTGCTGGAAACATCCAATTTGGAAGTCTTTGATCAGTTTGAATCGGAAGTGAGAAGCTACTGCCGCAGCTTCACGACAGTGTTTAATAAAGCTAAAAATGCAAAGCTGTGGGACACACAAGGCAATGAATACGTCGATTTTTTTGCCGGAGCAGGCGCATTAAATTATGGGCACAATAACGAACAAATTCGTGCGAAATTAGTCGAATATTTGATGAAGGACGGCATCACCCACAGTCTGGATATGGCGACAAGCGCTAAAGAAGCTTTTTTACTCAGATTTCAGGAGGTTATTTTAAAGCCGCGCGGGTGGCACTACAAAATAATGTTCCCGGGGCCGACCGGCACTAACGCGGTTGAAAGCGCTTTGAAAATTGCCCGTAAAGTGACCGGGCGATCGACCGTGATGTGTTTTACCAACGCTTTTCATGGTATGACAATCGGGTCGCTGGCAGTCACGGGCAATACCTTTAAACGTAATGGAGCAGGCGTCGAATTACACAACTCAGTCTTTATGCCGTACGACGGCTACTTTGGTGCAGAAGTCAATACTGTCGATTATATCGCAGCTCTGTTGGATGACCCGGGCAGCGGCGTTCCTCTGCCGGCCGCAGTGATCTTGGAGTCGCTCCAAGGGGAGGGTGGATTGAAGGCTGCCAGCGCGGATTGGCTGCAACACATAGCACGTCTATGCAAAGACCGCGGCATTTTGCTCATTGTCGACGATGTTCAAATGGGCTGCGGAAGAACGGGATCGTTTTTCAGCTTCGATCATATGGGCATAGAGCCCGACATCATATGCCTGTCGAAATCCATCGGCGGCTATGGTCTGCCAATGGCAATCACATTATTAAAACCGGAGATCGATGCTTGGATGCCGGGGGAACACAACGGTACGTTCAGGGGTAACAATTTAGGCTTTATAGCAGCCGCTGAAGCTTTGAGCTACTGGGAAACACCAGATTTTGAGAAGAGTATCATTCGCAAGGCCCAAATCGTCCGTTCTGCCTTAGAGCAGATGTTAAAAACATATCCTGAGCTGTCCGGGGAACTTCGCGGGAGAGGTCTGATTCAGGGTATCGCTTTCAAAGAAGACGGGTTGGCTGAGAGACTGTGCAAAAATGTCTTCGAACAAGGCCTCATTATGGAGACCTCCGGGCCGTGCAGCGAAGTCGCGAAGTTAATGCCGCCTTTGACGATAGAAGATACAACACTGGAACAGGGACTAAAGATTGTTGCAGCCGGCATGGCAAGGCTGGCAAATGCAGTTGCTCTTGAAGAAAAGAAAACCAAGTTGGAGGTATAAACATGATCGTTAAACACTTGAATGATGTGGTCAATACTCAAGACGATGTGGATACGCGGACATGGAACTCAAGAAGGCTGTTGCTGCATAAAGACGGGATGGGCTTCTCGATGCATGACACGATTATCAAGGCGGGAACTGAAACCTTCATCTGGTACCAACATCACGTCGAAGCCGTCTATTGCATTGAAGGCGAAGGAGAGATTGAGATCATTGGAGGCGAAACGTATCCGATCCGGCCCGGGATGCTGTACGCGCTTGATGAACACGAGAAGCAGTACTTGAGAGCCAAAACGCAAATGCGAATGATATGTGTATTTAACCCGCCGCTCACTGGCGGCGAGATTCACGATGAAAACGGAGTCTATCCTTTGCTTGCTCATTCCATGGATTAAGGGAGTTGTTCATATGCTGAATGAAAAATTAACGCTCAACCAGGAACTGGACGTATACCCGAGCAGAATCAAGGCGAAGCTTGAAATCATCCCGCGCAAAGATCCCGTGGTGTATTCGGAGTGGACGCCGGAAAGTGCGGTTACTGAGGAACAATCCGATTTCTACGAGCAAAACGGCTATTTGTTTTTGGAACAGTTCTTCACCGAAGAAGAAATTACAGAGTTTCAGGAAGAAGCCCGCCGTCTACAAATTTCAGCCCGCACTAACCGAACGGATGTCATTGTGCGCGAACCGAACAGCGATGAAGTCCGATCCGTTTTTGCCATCCATCGTATTAACGCCGTTTTTCAAAAGTTGTCCCGGCATCCGCGTTTGATGGCGATCGTCGAGTATATTTTGGGCGGCCAGACCTACATACATCAGTCCAGAATCAATTACAAGCCGGGCTTCACCGGGAAAGAGTTTTACTGGCATTCCGACTTTGAAACCTGGCACGTTGAGGACGGTATGCCAAGAATGAGAGCGCTTAGCTGCTCCATCGCCTTGGAGGATAATTTCCATTATAACGGCCCTCTCATGGTAGTGCCGGGCTCGCACAAGCAATTCGTTGCGTGTGTTGGCACAACTCCGGAAAACCATTTCAAGCATTCCCTGCGAAAGCAGCAGTACGGGGTGCCGGACGATGGCAGTCTAACTGAGTTGGTCAAACAAGGAGGCATTGATACTCCGGTCGGCAAAGCAGGATCCGTTGTGTTGTTTGATTGCAATATTATGCATGGCTCCAACAGTAACATTACGCCACTGACTCGAAGCAACGTTTTCATTGTGTACAACAGCGTGCATAACAAAGTTCAGGAACCGTTCTCGGGACAAAGACCAAGACCCGAATTCATTGCTACACGCAAGGGATTATGATTTTTGGAGCCAATGGCTCCTTTTTTATTTGCTCGAGGCTGTTCCTGATCTGATTGCCTGCGTTCACTGAAGAGCTCGAATTGTGGGGGGCGGGACGCATTTGGCTTGGGGGTCCTGCCTGATCGTCCTTCTGACTTGACCGTTTTCCCTCACCGCTCCGCCAAAGTTATAGATCCGGCAGTTAATTACTGTGGATTTGCATGAGAGCCCACACCGATGGTTTTTTTCTATTTTTTTGGGAAAAATACTACCGATCAGGGGGGATTCCATGTTTTTCATGACTTTGCTCATCATTCTACTTGCAACCAAACTAGCCGGCGATGTAAGTGTGCGATTGGGGCAACCTGCGGTCGTAGGGAAGCTGTTGATCGGAATCATCATCGGACCTGCTCTCATTGGGTGGGTGCAGAGTTCGGAAATTATCGATGAACTCAGTGCAATCGGAGTACTTCTGTTGATGTTTATGGCTGGTCTGGAGACGGATGTCGATGAATTAAAAAGGTCACTCAGACCTGCGACTGCTGTCGCAGTTGGAGGTATCCTCCTTCCCTTGTGCGGCGGTTATTGGTTTGGAGCGGCGATGGGAATGAATACCGGACATGCGGTATTTCTAGGCTTGTTGCTGTCTGCGACATCGGTCAGCATCTCTGTTGAATCGCTGAAGGAATTAAATATGTTGAAAAGCCGGGAAAGCACCACGATTTTAGGTGCTGCCATTTTGGATGATATTCTTGTTGTGATCCTGCTTGCGTTTGTCATGAGCATTTTCGGCGGTGAAGAAGTGAATCTTACAGTGCTTATAGCTCAAAAGTTGATTTTTTTCGTTCTAGCGGGCTTCATGATTTGGAAAGGCGTGAAGTGGTTAATGAATTGGCTCGCGCCGCGCAGGGTGACCGAATCGGTCATAACCGCCGGATTAATCGTATGCTTTTTTCTGGCAGTTTTGGCTGAGGAATTCGGTGTGGCTGGCATCATCGGTGCATTCGCAGCAGGCTTAGCTATTTCCCAAACCACGTATAAGGACGAAGTGGAGGAAAAATTGGAACCGATCGCGTATGCCGTGTTCGTCCCCATCTTTTTTGTCAGTGTAGGTTTCTCCGTTTCTTTTGAGGGGGTATGGGATCAGCTGGGTTTATTGGTGCTGCTCACCGCTGTAGCCATCCTGACAAAATTACTTGGATCGGGAATCGGAGCACGACTTACAGGATTCTCAACTCGATCCTCATTAGGTATTGGCGCGGGCATGGTTTCACGCGGGGAAGTGGCGTTAATCATTGCGACCATTGGTCTGGAAAGTGGGCTGCTGGCCCCGGAATACTTCACGGTACTTGTCATGGTGGTGATATTGACAACGTTGGTAACGCCGTTCTTGCTTAAGATGATTCTGCGTGACCAAAGCGGCTTGCGGGATCGTGCATAACAAAGTTAATAACATCAGTGGCTCAGAAGCGTGAGTTCTTGCTCACACAGTTGGACACCTCGCATATTACTTAAGCATGTTAGTGTCGCCCCGCAAGTGAGTATTCACGCGAGTAAACACACCCTTTTGCGTAACATCTTTACGTGCAAGGCGAGGCAAAAGATGTGGGAGAAATGGAATAACAAAAAATAACGTTGGAAATTATACTTACAAAAGTATGAAGAAAATTGGGGCGTGCCCGCATGGCATTCAGTATCATGGAAACCGTAAAGGATGGGCTACTGCGGCAGAATTATCACAATTTTTCCTCTGCTATTAGTTTTTGCATTACTGATGGGGAGAAGATCAGTCGGGGAACTTCCCGTTTTTGATTTTTTAATCATAATTTCACTCGGTGCGGTCGTTGGGGCGGATATAGCGGACCCAGACATAGGCCATATCCACACCGCGATTGCCATTGTCGCGATCGCTCTGCTGCAGAAAGTGTATTCATTTTTTCTCATACGAAGTCGTCGTTTTGGTAAATCAGTTTCGTTTGAGCCCATCGTTGTCATAAAGGACAGTGCTTTTATAGTGCAGAATCTAAAGAAGGCCAGATATCCCATCGACAACATTTTGCAAATGCTGCGGGAAAAAAATATCTTTGATATCTCAGAAGTTGATACCGCCGTGATTGAGGCCAATGGGAAATTAACTGTGTTTAAGAAAGCGGAAAAATCCGCCGCAACGAGAGAGGATGTGGGCGTTGGCCGACCGGACCAGGGAGTGGCATACCCAATCATTATAGAAGGCCGTATAGAACAACAAACCCTAAACAAGCTAAATTTGACTGAGATTTGGGTCCTTCAACCACTTGAGCGTAAAAAAATGAGATTATCGGATGTCTTCTTTGCTTCAGTGAACGGGAAGCGAGAACTAAATATCACGACAAAACAGCAGCAGCCCTCGCCACCGCCTATTTTGCACTAACGCGGTGAAACCGCTACGTAACATAACCATACCTCGCATGGGTAATAATGGCCCGGGTGACGCATACGTAGAGGGGAATGGTACATACCATGACTGATTGTGCTTCCGATTTTGTCATCGAAGCCACTATCTCTGAACTGCAGCAGGGAATGTGTACTGGTGAATTTACATGCAAAGACGTGACACTCGCGTATCTTAACAGAATAGCCAAATACGATAAACAAGGGCCTAATATTAACTCCGTGCTTGAGCTCAATCCTCAGGCGCTTGTCATTGCGGAAGCGCTCGATAAGGAACGTGCGGTTTCTGGGCGGCGCGGTCCGCTGCATGGCATACCGATCCTGTTAAAGGATAACATTGACACGGGCGACAGAATGCACACGAGCGCCGGTACCATCGCTCTTGCGAACTCATACGCCGCACAAGATGCGTTTTTGGTTAGACTGCTTCGAAAAGCTGGGGCTGTTATCCTCGGTAAAGCTAATATGTCGGAGATGGCGAAATTTGTTTCCAAGCGCGCCCCCAATGGATACAGCTCCCGAGGCGGTTTCGTGAGAAATCCTTATGGTCCGGCAAATCTGGACGTGGGCGGCTCGAGCTGTGGTTCAGGGGCAGCCGTTGCAGCTAATTTGACAGCCGCAGCGATTGGCACGGAGACCCTTGGTTCTATCATTAATCCATCGGTTGAGAATTCCATTGTTGGACTTAATCCTTCTGTAGGATTGATTAGCCGGACTGGCATCGTACCAATTGCCCCCACTCACGATACTGCAGGACCGATGACCCGTACGGTTGAGGACGCGGCCATCTTGTTAGCATCATTAATCGGTGTGGATCATGATGACCCCTCCACTACAATGGGGAAAGGAAGATCACACAAGGATTATACCTCTTTTTTAATAGGGGAGGGGCTGCAAGGAGCAAGGATAGGTCTTCCCAAGGGAGCCCACTTCCCTCATCTGCCGGCTGAGCATCAGCGGTTAATTGAGAAGGAAATTGATGTGTTAATACAATTAGGTGCCAGCATGATTGAAGTTGAGGCCATTACCCCATTAGAAAGACAAGAGTGGGACATTCAATCGCTCGTTTATGAATTTAAACCGGCGATAAACCATTACTTAAATAAACTCAGCCCTTTTGTACCCGTGCATTCTTTGAAAGAGATGATCGCTTTCAACGACCAATATAACAAGAAGTTAGTGACGCAATATGGGCAGGATCTTCTCATCGCGGCTGAGGCAACCAGTGGAACATTGACGGAACCTGAATACATCATGTCGAAGGCGAGAGACCTAGAGTTAGCGCGAACCAACGGAATTGATGCGATTCTCATCAGACATCAATTGGACGCGATTCTATCCCCTGGACACGATGGAGTGGCTGCACCGGCGAAAGCTGGCTACGCGTCGATCACCGTTCCAGCCGGCTTTACCAAAAAGGGAGAACCTACGGGCATCACTTTCTTTGGTGGGCAATTCAGCGAACCCACCTTAATCAAATTGGCGTATGCATACGAGCAGGCCACCAAACATCGACGACCTCCACAGTTGAGCGCGGGCAACAACGAGTAAATACAAATTGAACTCTAAGCTGGCCAGAAATGATTCAAGCTGCGCTGATTTTGTTTATAGATATTATTATAAAAAGTATAAATAATTTGCAGGTTATTCACTCTTTACCCAATGAATGATTCTGACATATTCCCTTGGAGAGAAGGGATAGGAACGGTCGCTCGTAGTTGTAGAATATCGATGTGAATAGATGGTTAACTTGCCGTTATAGGGGGCCGTATATGCTTCGTTGAGCCGCTGTTCGGTCATACGAAGGCTACAAGAGCCTCCCGCCATGATGATGATTACAAATATGATGGTTGAAACGCTTACTTCTCGCCTGTGCATAGGGATTCTCTCCTTTCTTACTAAAGAGTCATCCCCAATTTCACCATATTTCATGCCCTATTTCGTTTCAACGCCGAAAACTTCTTTTGACAAACACAAGGTGTGGAGGATATACTGAGTAACAGCAAATAAACCAACTAAATCATATGTTTTAACTGGAGGAGCCTGCCAACAGCGGGCTCTTTTTGCGTTTTTGCCTGATTCGACAACAGGGACTTACGTTAGCACAGGTTGGAATGCTTGAAATACGTACATTACGTTTGGTTGAGGAGGATGAAGTTTGTATTTGCTGCATCTTGTTATTATTTTGCCTTTTATTTTCGCGTTAGGTAGCCTGTTTGTGTCTAAAGTGAAGCAGCATATCCACACCGGATGGTTTATTTTACCTGCACCTATCTTGATATTTATCTATTTTGTGCTACGGCTCCCAGAGGTCCGGAATGGGGAACAGTTAACGGCTTCGGTACCGTGGATGCCCTCACTCGGAGTGAATTTCACCGTTTATTTGGATGGGCTGAGTCTGCTGTTTGCGCTGCTAATTTCAGGGGTTGGCTCTTTAGTTATTCTTTATTCGATCTTTTACTTAAACAAAAGAAAAGAAGCTATCGCCCAGTTTTACATTTATTTGCTGCTATTCATGGGAGCAATGCTCGGGGTGGTGCTGTCCGATAACCTCATTGTTCTTTACGGCTTCTGGGAGCTGACGAGCATTTCTTCCTTCCTACTGATCGCTTTCTGGCATCAAAGGGAAAGGTCGAGGTACGGCGCCTTAAAATCAATGCTAATTACTGTGTTCGGCGGCTTGGCGATGCTAAGCGGGTTCTTACTGCTCTACGTTATTACAGGAACATTCAGCATTAGGGGAATTAGCGCGAATGTAAGCACGATAGCGGAGCACAGCTTATTCGTGCCTGCAATGCTGCTCGTGCTGCTGGGCGCCTTCACAAAGTCTGCACAGTTTCCGTTTCATATTTGGCTACCGGATGCGATGGAAGCACCCACACCGGTCAGCGCGTATTTACATTCTGCAACTATGGTAAAAGCGGGATTGTATTTGGTAGCACGACTTAGTCCGATATTTGCTGGGGAAGCTGGCTGGTTCTGGCTGGTATCCGGAACAGGAATCCTAACCTTGATCTACGGTTCATATCGGGCACTCAAGCAGACAGATTTGAAATCAATGCTTGCGTTTTCAACGATTAGTCAGCTGGGACTTATTATGAGCTTGCTCGGTCTTGGTTCGGCAGCAGCCATTTATTCGGACACAGGCGCGTCTCTGTTCTATGTGAAAGCAACCATGGCGGGCATCTTCCATCTAATTAATCATGCTGTATTCAAAGGCGCCCTGTTCATGGTGGTAGGTATCGTCGATCATGAGACCGGAACGAGAGACATCCGTAAGCTGGGAGGCTTGATGTCGGTCATGCCGGTGACCTTCTCCATCGCTTTGATCGGGACATTCTCCATGGCTGGGCTGCCGCCGTTTAACGGCTTTTTGAGTAAGGAAATGTTTTTTACGGCCGTGCTCAACATTATGGAGATGGATGTTCTGAATATGCAGTTTCTAGGCATAGTATTCCCGGTTATCGCTTGGATTGCGAGTATCTTCACATTTATATATAGCATGCTGCTGCTATTCAAAACCTTTACAGGTCAGCAGTTCGACAAGCTCGAGAAAAAGCCGCATGAGGCTCCGCTGGGTATGCTGCTGCCCCCGGTAGTTCTGGCAGCGCTGGCTGTTGTTTTCGGCTTATTTCCGAATTTGTTGTCCTACACACTAATCGAGCCGGCGATGGCAGCGATTCATCCCACCATGCTGGTACCAGGACAACAATTCGACGCGGCTATTCATATCTGGCATGGCTGGACGACCGAAGTATTTATGACGCTAGGCGTCGTTGCAGCGGGAATTGTATTTTACCGGCTACATCATCGCGTGAAATTGCTTCATCAGCCATTATTTAGCGGGATAACCCTAAATAAAAGCTATGATGGCGGCCTTAACCTGCTGGATAAGGCAGCAAAAGGTCTCACAGATCGTTATATGACGGGCTCCATTCGCCATTACTCGATGTATATCTTTGTGTTTCTGATTGTCTCTATTACGGTAACAATGGGCGGCTCTTCGAATATTCGGTTTGACTTCTCCGAATTTGCGCCGATGTCATTATATGAAGCGGTTGTGATTTTCGCGCTTATCGTATCGGTGATTGCCGTTGCGTTTGCACACACGAGGATGATGGCGATCATATTGACGGGCACAGCCGGATATATGGTCACTTTATTTTTCGTCATCTTCCGTGCGCCGGATCTGGCGCTGACCCAGATGATCGTGGAGACGGTATCAGTTACATTATTCCTTCTCTGCTTCTACCATTTGCCTAAGCTGAAGAAAGAGATTGAGTCAATGCGCTTTATACTGCCCAACTTGATCATCGCGCTTGGAGTAGGCGGGGTCATGACCTTACTTGCTCTAAGCGCCAGCAGCAGCCGATCGTTTGATTCGATCTCAGATTTTTTTATCAAGGAAAGCTACAACCTCGCGGGTGGTAAAAATATTGTCAACGTCATCCTCGTAGATTTCCGTGGTTTTGATACAATGCTGGAAATTGTTGTGCTTAGTATTGCATCGTACGCAATTTACGCCCTAATCAGATTGAAGCTAGTCCATGAGGGGCACCCCGTTCGCCGTGGTTATTGGGAGAGTGGAAGTGGAAATAAGCTTCCGAACAACGGGCTGCGTAGCAATGATGTGATTTTAAAGACCATCTCCAAGGTAGTTATTTTCATCATTCTGACGTTTTCCTTTTATCTGTTTTTCTCCGGACACAACGAGCCTGGCGGCGGCTTCATCGGAGCGTTGATGTCGGCTGCCGCCATCGTTCTGCTAGCAATGGCGTTCGGTATCAACACGGTTCGGGAGGTCATTCCGGTCGATTTCCGCAAAGTCAGTGCGGTGGGCATTATAGTCGCTCTATTGACGGGCATCGGCTCTTTCTTTTTCGATGTGCCGTTTCTCAGCCACACCTTCGGTTATCACGATCTGCCGTTACTCGGCCACACTGAATTGGCAACCGCTATGCTGTTCGATTTAGGTGTCTTTCTTACCGTCGTTGGCATCACCATGACGATTATTCTGGCGATAGGGAGGGATAAGTAAGGATGGAATTATACATGTCACTTGCCATCGGCGTGCTATTTACCGTCGGCGTTTACCTTGTGCTGTCGAAGAGCCTGCTGCGCATTATATTAGGGACCTCGCTCCTTACGCACGGTGTGCATTTGCTTTTGCTCACCATGTCCCGTTTAAAAACAGGGGCCGCTCCGCTGCTAGGGCAAAAGGCGGAGTCCTATGTGGATCCGCTGCCACAGGCGCTTATTCTAACATCCATTGTCATTAGCTTCGGCGTGACGTCCTTCTTCTTCGTGCTCGCCTACAAGGCTTATCAGAAATTGGGAACGGACGATATGGAACAATTAAGGGGGGAGGAGAATGAATAATCTGCTTGTGCTTCCACTGCTTATCCCTTTATGTACAGCTGCTATTCTTATTTTTCTGAAAAACAACATACCAGTGCAAAGGTGGCTGAGCGCCCTTAGCTTATTGGCTACAGTGGCCTGCGCGGGGAAGATATTATATCAGGTAAGAATGGAAGGCATTCAAACACTGCATATGGGAGGCTGGCTGCCGCCTTACGGTATCATATTTGTAGCGGATATGTTATCTGCTCTGCTTATTCTCGTCACAGCTGTCGTTGGCGCCTTTTGTTTGTTATACTCCTTCGGTACGGTCGGGGAGCAGCGGGAACGCTATTATTATTACCCGTTCTTTCAATTTCTGCTGGTCGGGGTTAACGGTTCGTTCTTGACTGGAGATCTGTTTAACTTGTTTGTTTGTTTCGAGGTGATGCTGATCTCCTCTTACGCGCTGATCGTACTTGGCGGAACGAAAAAACAGCTTCGCGAAACACTAAAATATATTTTAATCAACATTTTATCGTCAACATTATTCGTTGCGGCTGTAGCTTATTTATATGGTGTTGTCGGAACGCTGAACATGGCGGACCTATCCCTCCGGGTAGCAGAGGCAGGCCAAGACGGCATATTAAACGTCATCGCCATTTTGTTCATGATTGTTTTCTCACTAAAAGCGGGCTTGTTTCTCTTCTTTTGGCTTCCGGGGTCGTACAGCGTTCCGCCGGCAGCAGTGTCCGCCTTACTCGGCGCCCTGCTGACCAAGGTAGGCTTGTATGCGCTGATTCGGACCTTTACGCTCATCTTCTACCACGAACCGTTGGTTACTCATAGCTGGATTGCGTGTATGGCGGCCGCTACAATGATCCTTGGTGCATTGGGGGCCATTGCCTATTCGGACGTGCAAAGGATAATTAACTATAACGTCATCATTACCGTAGGTTTCATTGCTTTCGGGCTGTCAGTGACAGCTGATCATGCAATGGACGGCGTCGTCTTTTATTTGCTGCATGATATGGTCGCCAAGGCCGCACTGTTTATTTTGGGAGGCTTAATCGTACATGTAACTGGCACGAGCCAGCTACAGGAGATGGGCGGCATGATGAAGCGTCATGCGACAATGGGTTGGATGCTCTTCATCACCGCTCTTGCTATTGCCGGTATTCCGCCGCTCAGCGGCTTTGCAGGCAAGCTGCTCATCATTCAGGGAGGCTTGGAGGAGCATTATTTCTGGCTGACTGGCGTCGCGGTTGCGTCCAGTTTTATCGTTCTCTATTCGTTAGTAAGATTATTTATGAGCGCGTTCTGGGGAGAAGAGAAACCTCGGCCAGCTACTCAGGCGGCTGTCTCTACAGGGATGCTGCTACCGGCTGTGGGACTCTGTTTTATCATGATAATGATGGGGATTGGTTCGGAATGGGTATATCGGTTTGTATCGGAGGCTGGAAATACGCTAATAAATCCGGCAGTTTATATTGACGCCGTACTGAAGGAGTAGAGGAGATGGCCTTACAAATATTATTAAACCTGATCATAGCCTTCGTTTGGATGTTCTTATACAATGACTGGTCGGCGTCGCGGTTTACGGTCGGGTACCTGCTGGGGATCATTTGCATCGGACTACTCAGCCGCTTCTGGCCGCACGACTTTTATTTAAAACGATTATGGGCGGTTGTTAAATTGCTTCTCCTGTTCACCAAAGAGCTGTTTATTTCCAGCTTCACGGTCATGTGGCAAATTATCCGTCCCCGGCTGGCGGTTCGACCAGGGATATTCGCACTGAAGACGGAGCTCAAATCGGATTGGGAAATTACCGTTCTGTCGTGCCTTATATGTCTGACCCCCGGCACATTAACGCTGGATGTGTCGCGGGACGGACAGACGCTATATATTCATGCGATGGATATCGAGGATGTCAATGAACTGTCTAAGCAGATCAAAGACTCGTTTGAGAGAGCGATCATGGAGGTGACGCGGTCGTGATGTCTAGTCTACTACTGTTATCGTTAGCAATTTTGTCACTGGCGATCGTTGGCTGCATGTATCGGTTACTCAAAGGGCCATCGGTCTCAGACCGTATCGCCGCGCTTGACACGATCGGGGTTCTGCTGCTCTCTATGATCGCGATCATTTGCATGCTGTTAAAAACATATGCATATTTTGACATCATATTGGTGATAGGCATTCTTACCTTTATAGGAACTACCGCCTTTGCGCGATATATAGAAAGAGGTGTTGTCATTGAAAACGGAGATGATTCTTCAAATGGGTGAAATTCTGATCGGATTCCTGGTGTTAGCGGGCAGTTTGATAAGCGCGGTAAGCGCATTCGGCCTGATCAGGCTGCCAGATGTTTATCTACGCTCACATGCCGCGACGAAAAGCGCTACGCTAGGCGTGCTCTTTATTTTGGTCGGCGCTTTTCTTTATTTTGCATTTTTCTTGGATCATGTGAGCGCCAAGCTGTTGCTTGGCATCGTCTTTGTATTTATAACCGCACCGGTCGCAGGTCATCTGAACGGAAGGGCAGCGTACCGCTCTGGCGTACCACTGAAGTGGAGCGTCCAGGATGACTGGGCGGGAGAGCTAAAAGAGAGAAGAGCGAATAGAGCCACTCCCATGGCTAAAAAAAAGAACATAAGACAGACAAACGGAGACTATAGTTCGTGAAGAGTTAAGCAATCTTCTGTAACATTTCAACGGTTTACATGACCGGACGGTGCTTGAGCCTATTTCAGCATAATAAGTCTGGTAGTTCTTCATACGATTTGGAGGTGGGACGCCTTGAAAAACCAATGTGAGATCATACAAGATCTCCTTCCGCGCTATATTGATGGTGCTGTGCATCCCTACACGAAAACATTTGTTAGCACTCATTTATCCGAATGTCATGTGTGCAACAAATACGTTCAACACATCAAGGATCTTAGTTCTTACCACTCAAAGGGCAAGCTTCCTGCAGCAGCGTCCGTGTCATTTGATGCAAAAGAATTCGCTCGTACTGTGAGGATGTGGAAAGTAAGGGCTGCTATAGCGGGAATTTCCATTTTATCCGTCATCTTGTCAATTGTCTGGTATATCGCGACTATCGAGTTCGAGTAACAGGGAGAAACACCACGCTGCTGCAATTGATTATCCTGGTAGTTCGGCAAAGGAAATGTAAGCGCTGGATTCAGCGTTAGCTGAATTCAGCTTTAATTGTATGTCATGTTTTCATCTTCATGACCTTAGCCTGTGCCGCCAGCCACAATTATGATGATGGTCCGGCTTATGGCCCCGTTAAAGTTGCGATTATCACGCCGTGCAAGCGTAAATCCGACACTTTTTTGATCAGACAAATTGTTGCGAGCACAAATCTGTGCTCCGGACTGTCCAGTGGTGATTCTTAATCATAATACTATTCGTTCTGGGAGAAGCACAACGCATTCGCTTGCAGAGGCGGTAAACTTTTTTTATTGATACTTAGCCCATAGTGTCTTCGAAGTAGAATCGGCGTAACTCGGAGTAAGGGATGTACGCATCATGCTATCCAATAATGATCCCCTCCTTGGGATAATGATAGCGGTCTTTTTTCACGCGCCCGCGAAACATGAAGAGCAGTGTAAGCATACCAATTCGGCCAATGAACATTAAAAAAATGATGATCAATTTACCTTACGGAATACACAACGCCGACCCAAGCAACTTTGTATGATATCAAAGTGTATGCGTTCGGCGGAGACCCATCATGGGCTAGCGAGGAGAATAGGCCTCATATCCATAAACTGGTTGATTGGGTGGGGCAATATAATCATCATGCTCCAGCAGAGGGAGGATTTACAGGCATTCATTTGGATATCGAACCTTATAATCAAGATGCTTGGGACACCGATCAAAGGCAGACCATGATCGATGGTTGGCTCGCTAGCTTAACCAAAGATAACAGCACATTGAAGTTGGCGCGGATTTGCTCCGCCTCTAGCATTTCTTGTATTGTGTCGGCAGACAGCTCTTTGAGAGCGGACTGCACGTCCGCCATTGATTTCATATCGTTGTCTTTAATAATGCTTTAAACTTGTTCCTTGCCAAACTTCCGAGCCACTGTGTTCATCCTTCCGATCCGACCTTTGCCTATTATTCTAATAGATTGATTGGAGAGTTTACACAGGTTATTTAACAGACTCAACCCCGGTGGTGTGGACCTCCCACAAACCTCTTTACACAAGGTTAAGACCAAGTCATACTCTTGTGCAAAGGGGTTGATTCTTTGAAGCGAATAAAGTACGACAAGGCCTTTAAAGTGGAAGCTGTCTTACAGGTGCTCGGGGAACGAAGAAAGGTCTCCCATGTGGCAAAATCGCTGGGCATCATTCCGACGATGTTGAGTCGGTGGGTGTACGAATACGAGCAGTATGGCGACAAAGCCTTTACAGGCAATGGCGTTCCTGTGCCTAACACCGAACTGGAGATCCAGCGACTGCAAAAACGTGACGAGCTGCAACTGGAAAATGAAATCCTAAAAAAGTTTCAGGAATACTCGAAGCGGTGGGAGAAGTTAAATACACTTTCATCCGAAAAAGCACCGAGAACTACTCCGTAAAACTGTTATGCGATCTGCTTAAGGTCAGCCGGCAAGCTTACTACGACTGGTTAAAACGTGGCAAAAGCAACCGCGCGATCGACAGCGAAATCCTCATCGAGGATATCCGCAAGATTTACGCCGAGTTTAAAGGGCGTTACGGCAGTCCCCGCATCGCGTTGGAACTGTGCCGCCGTGGTAAGTTCACGAGTAAAAACCGAGTGGCACGGCATATGCAGCAAGTTGGGCTGGCGGCCCTGCCCTGGAGAAAAAAGAAAGTGATGTCCCGCAAGCCCTCCGCTGAAGGTATCGCTGAAAACCTAGTCAAACGGGTTTTTGATACCAAGACCAAGCACATCCTATGGGTCGGTGACATTACCTACATTCCCTTGCAGACCGGTGGTTTTCTGTACTTGGCGGTATGGATCGATGTATTCTCAAGAAAAGTCGTGGGATGGGCCATGCAAACCCGAATGACCGATCAGTTGGTGATCGAGGCATTTAAGCAGGCGATACACAAGGAACATCCACCTGTCGGTCTCATGATTCATACCGACCGTGGTTCGCAATATACAAGCAGGCGGTTTCAGGCCATTGTTAAAAGCTATGGAGCGATGATCAGCATGTCCAGACGGGGCAATCATTATGACAATGCAGTCATGGAGTCTTTTTATAAGACATTAAAACGCGAACTCATGCATGATACAAAGTTTGGCAACGCAGAGGAAGCGAAACGGGCTATTTTCGAATATATCGAAATGTTTTATAACACCAAACGCATGCACTCCGCTCTCGGTTATAAAACGCCTGTGGAGTACGAGCTACAGTCCAAATGAGCTTTTGGTCTTAACTATGTGTCAAGGAAATTGGGGGAAGTCCAGTGCGCAATGACGCCGTCGGTAGCTAAGCTACTCCTCTACGGCTGCATCCGTCCGGGGCTGGTGCTCCGTAAACACCGCCAAATACTTCACTTCATCGGACAAGGCGGTAACGGCGTGCTCTTCCATCGAGTTAAAATGCAGACTATCCCCGGCAGACATGTCATACTCCACACTGCCCACCTTGTACTTCATTTTCCCGGATAGCACATAAATAAACTCCTCCCCTTCATGAGAGAATACGTGATTCTTCACCTCACCCTTTCGTGCAATGAAAATGTAGGGCTGCAAAATCTTGTTATGCCGTCCGGATGCAAACGCGAAAAAGGAATAACCTTTGCTCGTGGTGATCCAATTCGCTGTGTCCGCATACTGTGTGGCGCTCACCTTCACCGTGTCCAGACCCGACTGCACTTCCAGCAAATCCGACACTTTCACCCCCAGAGCGTTGGCGATTTTCATCAGTGTGGCAACGGCCGGCATCGTGCTGCCGCTTTCAATTTTGGACAGGAGGCTTTTGCTGAAGCCGCATGCCTTCGCTATCTCTTCCTGGCTGCGTTTCTGTTCTTTGCGAATGATCCGAATTCGTTTACCCAAATCCATACTATCCCCCCATCCGGAAAAGGCTTCATGTCTAACATAATTCAACTTGGTTGAAATAACAACCAGGAGGAGTATTTCTGAAAAGTATGCACTGCCATGCCATTTGTATGACATGGTGCTTTCGAATATTAACTAAAATTCAACTGAGTTGAATCTAAGTTAACTTTATTAATTTTGGGTGAATATTGTTGAACGTTGGTGCGTAGGATTGGAGTATGATTCAACGAAGGGGGAGATGACATGAAGAGCACCATCTGTATCATTGGTGCGATGGATACAAAAGGCGTCGAGTTTCAATTTTTGCAAACGCAAATCGAAGCCCGCGGACACAACACGCTGGTTGTCGACACCGGTGTCATTGAGGCGCCGCTCTTGAATCCGGACATAGGCCGGGAACGTGTCGCCGCTGCAGGCGGTTGCTCCGCAGAGGAGCTTGCCCAGCGCCGGGACCGCGGGAGAGCTATGGCGGTGATGGCGGCCGGCGCCGCCCAGGTGGTGCGTGAGCTTTATGAGCGGGGGCTGATTCATGGCATCATCGGGATGGGCGGTACCGCCGGTACAACCGTCACAAGCAGTTCAATGCGCACACTGCCAATCGGCTTTCCCAAGATCATCATCTCTACGGTCGCGTCCGGGGATACCAGAAGCTATGTTGGTACCAAAGACATTTTGCTGTTCCCGGCAATCGTTGATGTCGCGGGAGTTAACCCCATCAGCAGGGAGGTGTTCACCCGGGCTGCCGGAGCTATATGCGGCATGGTTGAAGCGAGGGTGCCAGGAGGCCGTGATGACAAGCGGATGGTTGCCGCCAGCATGTTTGGCAACACGACTGCGTGTGTGGACCGGGCGAGAGCACAATTGGAGCAAGCGGATTATGATGTGTTGGTGTTTCACTGCACGGGCACGGGTGGGCAAACACTCGAGGGCTTGGTTGAAAGCGGATACATTAGTGGAATATTGGATGTTACGACGACCGAATGGGCGGACGAGATTGCGGGAGGGGTTTTTGCCGCCGGTCCCAATCGTGGCGACGCTGCAGCAGCGAGAGGGATTCCACAGGTAATCGCCCCGGGATGCGTCGACATGGTGAACTTTCATTCACGGCACACGGTGCCGGAGAAATACAGGGTGAGAAAGCTGTATGAGTGGAACCCGACGGTCACGCTGATGCGTACGACTGCGGAGGAAAATGCAAGAATAGGTAAAATTTTGGCGGAAAAGGCCAACGCGAGCACCGGTCCGGCAGCGTTTCTGCTCCCTTTGAAAGGCGTGTCCATCCTAGACAGTCCTGGGCAGCCATTCTGGGATGCACAAGCTGATCACGCGTGCTTCGAAGCGATCAAGCGGCACGTGAAGGCTAGCATACCTGTGTTGGAGCTGGACTTCAACATCAATGACCCCGCATTTGCGGACAAAGCGGTCGAACTGCTGCTGGAGATGCTGGCGTCTCGAACAAACTAAAACAAAGGGCGGGATAAGCTATGAAGAAGTATAGAGTGGGTCTGATCGGTGCCGGCGGCGTGACGGAGCTGCATTTGGAGGGATACAAACAATATCCCGAGCGTGTGGAAGTGGCTGCGATTTGCGATCCGAATCAGGATGTACGGAATGCTAAGGCAAAGAAATATGGTATAACTCAGCAATTTGACCATTTACAGGACTTCATTCAACACAGCAACGTGGATGTCGCTGTGGTTTGCACGCCAACCTCCATCCGCCGAGATGTAGTATTGCCTCTGCTCCAAGCCGGTTATCCGCTTTACGTGGAGAAGCCATTCTCCGACACCCTAAGTGAGGCCATAGAGATCACAACAACGGCTCAGCAGTTGGGCATCCCGATAGCCGTAAACCAAAACTTCAGACGGCACTACCCGTTCCAGCTCGTAAAGCAAATCGTGGCACAGCGCACCATCGGGAACGTCACCGCCATCATTTTCAACAATTTGTTCTTCCGTCAAGACGTCGGTTGGAGGCTTCAGTGCGAGCGCCATGCCCTTTCTGTGATGGGGATCCATTGGTTTGACGGATTCAGACAGATTCTCGGCTGTGAAGCCAAATCCGTGTCAGCTCTTATGAGCTCTTCGCCGGCCATCGACTGCGTTGGGGAAACGGACGCCACGGTGCAGCTTGAGTTCGAAAATGGGACCATCGTCACCTATACGCAAAGCTTTTCTTCTGCCTACAGGCGCACGGAAATGGTCGTGGTAGGGGAGATCGGTACACTGCAAACTTCCCATGCAGCCGTAGAATTGTTCCGAGCAGGGGAACAGCAACCCGTTCAAACATGGTCGAATTCTGTGTCTCGCGAGTCAGCTACATTCGAAGGGCTCAACCATCTTCTGATTTCACTGGAGACGGGAACGGAGGCGCCTAACAGTGCACAGGACAATTTGCGCACCGTTGCCATGCTGGATGCCGCTTACGTCTCTGCCAAAGAGAAACGGATCGTGCATCTAAATCAGGGAGCGCTGGTATGAGAGATATTAAGCTTGCTTTTTCCCGACCTACGGCAAATGAAGAGGAGCGTGCTGCTCTATTCCAGCATTACTCCAAAATCGGTTACGACGGGCTGCAGCTGAAGCATTCCCAATATATAGGGTACATAGGGGAGCCGGACCGTTTTCTTGCCGAGTGGGGAAATCAATCGGGCGTTGGCTCGGCCCTAATTATCGGAGGCACGCTGGATGGCGCTAACATTGCCGCCTTACGCAGACTGTTTGGCTTTGCGCAAAAAATCGGCAGCACGATCATCGTGTTTTGTCATGGTATCCCCCGTAGCGAAGTAACAGCTCAGGACATTCGGTCCTACGCCGCCGTGTTATCCGATCTTGGCAAAGAGGCACAGCAACTCGGCTTGTCGCTGTCGCTTCATCACCATTACAATCAGCCGGTAATGTATCGGGATGACTTTGATATTTTCTTCAATCAGGTGCATGATGGCTCGGTCGGTTTAACCATAGATACGGCTCACCTGGTGAAATCCGGTATCGTGGATGTTGCGGAAGTAATCACAAGCTTCGCCACATACATCGACAATTTTCACCTGAAAGATTATGCGGGAGGGGATTGGCGGGTACTTGGGCAGGGAAACATCGACTTTCGTCCGATTTTTCAGGCCATACAGGGTGTCCACTACCGCGGCTGGATGTCCGCGGACGAGGAAAGCGGCGGGGAGATGATGCGCAGCATGACGGAATGCCTACATTTTATGCGTCAAGGACTAAGCGACGCCGGCCATTAGAATGATGCAGGAGGAAGAGCGCTATGGATTCCCAGGCTGCCCGCTTGAAGCCCAATCTGCTGAGGAAGAAGAACGCACGGAATACACGGCTGTGGTTTGAGCTCAAGCGTGATAAATACTTATATGTTTTGGTTCTGCCCGGACTCATTTATTTTCTTGTATTCAAGTATTTGCCCATGTGGGGCGTGATGATCGCTTTTCAGGACTATTCCCCGTACCTTGGTGTAGTCGGAAGCAAATGGGTCGGCTTCGAGCATTTTGTCCGGTTTTTCTCCAACCCTGATTTTGCAATTTTATTCCGCAATACAATGATGATCAGTATGATTAATTTGGTGTTTTTCTTTCCGCTTCCCATACTGCTGTCGCTCTTGCTTAATGAGGTAAAGCAGCAGGTGTTCAAACGAGTGATTCAATCGATCGTATATCTCCCGCATTTTTTATCATGGGTGATTATTGTGGGCATCACTTTCCTGCTGCTTTCACAATCGTCCGGCATTGTTAACGTGATGCTGGAGAAGGCTGGATACTCTCGTTATGATTTTTTGACTAACAAAGACACATTTTGGGCACTGCTCACATTGCAAAATATATGGAAAGAAACCGGATGGGGCACGATTATATTCCTGGCGGCTATAACCGCCGTCGATCCGCAGCTCTACGAAGCGGCAAAAATGGATGGAGCCAACCGGCTGCGCCAAACCTGGCACATCACATTGCCTGCTATCCGGAACGTGATTCTCGTATTGTTCATCCTGCGGTTGGGCCACATCATGGATGTCGGCTTTGAGCAAGTGTTCCTCATGATGAATGGCGCTGTCGCGGAAGTCGCTGACGTGTTTGAAACGTATGTGTACCGCAACGGGATTCAAAACGGCCAATTCAGTTATACAACTGCCGTTGGCCTGTTTAAATCGGTTATCGGTTATGCTCTCGTCATTATAGCCAATTCCTTGGCGAAAAAATTCGGGGAAGAAGGCGTCTACTGATCTTGCCTGATTCGCACGGAAGGGAGGTTACACCATTGTGAAACAGAGCTTGGGAGCCGGTCTTTTCAACGCGGCCAACACCGTCGTTTTAATCCTTATAGGTCTGGTGACGTTGTTTCCGCTGTACTACGTGTTTATCGTCTCATTCACCGACGCACAGGAGTATCTCGAGAAAAACGGATTTGTACTGTTTCCGCACCGATGGTCGCTTGCCTCTTACAAATACTTATTTTCTACATCCGCATTCATCAATGCCACCGGCGTGAGCGCGTTTCTTGCCATAGTCGGTACCGGCTTGAGTCTTATGATTACATCAGCGATCTCGTTCGGTCTATCGCGCAAACGGCTGCGGGGCAGAAGGGCAATGATGATGGGTATCGTCGTTACACTTCTGTTTAGCCCCGGCATTATCCCGCCATATTTGTTGGTCAGAGAGCTGGGACTGATCAACAGCGTATGGTCCTTGATCATTCCTGTCCTGACCAGTGGATGGTATGTCTTATTAATGAAGAGCTTTTTCGATAATATCCCGGCTGAGCTGGAAGAGGCTGCGATGATTGACGGCAGCTCGGATTTGGGTACCTTTTTCCGGATTGTGCTTCCGCTCTCAGCTCCGGCGCTTGCCGCCTTTGGTTTGTTTTATGCGGTGGCTTATTGGAATACGTTTTTCTCGGCGGTACTGTATATTAACGATTTTGCCAAATTTCCGCTGCAGGTGGTGCTTCGTAATATGATCGTAAACTCGGACACTTCCACCGGCGGCGCGGCTGCGGTAGAAATGATGTCAGAACAGCAGCTTCCTACCCAGACCATTAAAATGGCTGCCGTCGTAATATCAACTCTCCCGATTCTATGTGTGTATCCGTTCCTGCAAAAGCATTTTACCAAGGGAGTTATGTTAGGCTCCGTGAAGGGCTAGAGGTGAACAAAAATGGGAGGGCTTTCTATGAAAAGCGGAAGATCGTCCTTTAGGAGCAAGCGTGTCAACCTGTCATTAATTGGAACGTTGTCGCTGACCTCCTTACTAGCGGGTTGCTCGAGCGATTCGGGAGCCGGTGATTCCGGCGCGAACAATGCGGGTCCGGTGACAATCAATGTGCTGTCCGATTTCACCATCGCCCAGCCCCCGGCACCAGATAATCCGGTATGGAAGGAATTTGAGAAAAAGACGAACACAAAGCTCAATATCACATGGGTCACCGGTCCGGACTATGTCGACCGCCTCAACGTGGTGTTAAGCTCTGGTGATCTGCCGGATTTGCTGAAGCTTGATGACATGACCAATCCGCTGTTTCAGCAAATGGTGAAACAAGGCGCGTTCTGGGATCTGACTCCGTTTCTCCGGGATTATCCGCATCTTATGGAATATCCGAAAGTCATTTGGGAGAACACCAAAATCGACGCGAAGAATTACGTGGTACCGGTGGCCAGACCGTTAAACGGTTTCGCATTCGCCGGCATCCGCAAGGACTGGTTGGATAAACTGGGGCTGCAGGTACCGCAGACGATGGATGACTTTTACAATGTGATGAAAGCCTTCAAGGAAAAACAGCCGGAAGGAAAAGCGGATACGTTCGGTTATACGATGCGTGCCCAGGAGTTCATCGAATACGTGTTCACGAATACAAACGGCAGATGGAAAGAGGTTAACGGCAGCTTAATCGACGCGAATTTCGATCCCGGTATGAGAGAGGCGCTTTTGTACAAACACAAACTTTATGCGGAAGGACTGATTCCTCCCGACTACTCTGTAATGAAGGATAATCAATTCTGGGACATGGCGACCAGTGGGAGAGCAGGGATTACTTCGGAAACCATCGAGGCATTATGGCGCTGGACTTATGACCAGTGGAAGCGGGATCCGAAGGTGGAGTGGCTGCCACTTAGTTCTTTGTCACACAAAAACGGACCTTTCGTACCGGAATACCGGGGCTATATTGGCGTGCTGGCGATCCCGAAAAAGGTGCCTGAGGAGAAAGTGAAAACCATCCTATCGCTGCTGAATTACGGCGCTTCTGAAGAAGGAGGCACGCTATCGTTGTACGGCGTGAAGGGGGTGCATTACAACGAGGAAAACGAGATGAAAGTTACGACGGAGCAGGCTGTGAAAGACAGCGTAGGTGTCGGCTCTTTCGGGAAAATGTTCATGCGTTATGATCCTTATATGTATGCTTTTGCTCCGGGCATGCCGAAGGAAGTGTTCGAACGGAATAAAAGAATCATTGATGAACGGGCGAAAGTGGCTAAGCCTGATGTTGCGGTCGGATTGGTCTCTGAAACGGATATTAAAATGGGATCTGACTATAAAAAGAAAATATCGGATATGAAGACCCAGGTCACGATGGGTAAGGTCGGGATTCAGGCTTGGGATAAGCTGATTAACGACTTGAAGCAGGATCCGAATTACCAACAAATTATTAAAGAAATGAACGACGCGTATAAAGCGCGCAGAGCGGCGCAGGGGAAATAGGCATGAGCGTGGTGGCATCCGGGAAAAATCCATTGTTAAAGGAGATGCGGACATGGGAACTGTAACAGATTTGCGAAAGCAGGAAGAAGAGAGATTGTTATCTATGGGATGGGGAAAGATTCAGTGGCTATGCGGCAAAGATATTGATCCTCAAGCCGAGATGACCTTCGGCATGGTGTACATTGAGGCAGGGCGAGCTAATGACAGGCATATCCATCCGAACTGTGAGGAGCTCATCTTCATTTTATCCGGAGAATGCGATCATTCTTTGGGCGATGAGGTTTTCCATCTGCAGCCCGGTATGATGCTGCGCATCCCGCGGAACGTCCCGCATAATGCCAAGGTGACAAGCTGGGAACCCTGTCGCATGATTATCGCTTATTCTTCAGCCGACCGGCAGACTATCGGGGAGTAAGGCCGTTTATTCTTGGCACATGACGAGTGCCTCAAGACAGTGCTGCTGAAAGGGGAAAAAAACATGGCGATATCCAGAGAGGAAGCGTTACATCACATACGTTTGCAAGCTGCGGAGGGCAAGACAATAATCGGCGCCGGAGCGGGGGCCGGGCTGTCCGCCAAGTGTGCGGAAGCGGGTGGAGCCGACCTGATCATTATTTATAATTCGGGACGCTACCGGATGGCGGGGCGCGGCTCATTGGCCGGGCTCATGCCTTACGGGGATGCCAATCAGATTGTGATGGAAATGGCCGCTGAGGTGCTTCCGATCGTGAAACATACCCCCGTTCTTGCCGGTGTTTGCGGCACCGACCCATTTCGCGTCATGGAGGTGTATTTAAAGCAGCTGAAGGAAATGGGTTTCACGGGCGTTCAAAACTTCCCAACCGTTGGGCTATGTGACGGCGTATTCCGGCAAAACCTGGAAGAGACGGGAATGGGTTATGACCTCGAAGTAGAGATGATCCGCACAGCGCATGAGCTCGACTTGCTGACAACACCCTATGTGTTCAACGAGCGCGATGCTATCCAAATGGCAGCGGCGGGAGCTGACATACTCGTTGCGCATGTTGGGCTGACAACGAAGGGCAGTATCGGGGCTGCGACAGCAATGACATTGGATGAATCGGTGGAGTTGGTGCAGCGCATTCACGATGCCGGAAAAACTGTGAATCCGGATATTTTGGTCATCTGTCATGGGGGGCAGATCGCTGAACCGGAAGATGCCGCCTATGTTCTGAGCAGGACGAAGGGTGTGGCCGGCTTCTTCGGGGCATCCAGTGTGGAACGGCTGCCCGCCGAAGTAGCGATCACTGAGCAGGTAAGGACGTTCAAAAATATATTCATTGCCAAACTTGATCCTGGCCGCTAGGCCAGGTTTATTTGTGTGCTGTGGCGGACATGCAATCGCTCCACCATCTTGATCTTGCCGGCCGCAACAAGTTGAACGAACTGCTTCTTCCGGCTAGGGCAGGCATCACGTTTGATAAGCTGCTTAACGTGTCGCCTTTTATCCGGGTGATCCCACCGTTACTGTCCGTTACCGCCGCACGTATTCCCACATTTCGCCATACAATAGGAGTAAGCATACGTTGATCTTATGAAATGAGGAACCAACCATGATTGTAATCGCAGGGCAAAGCGCCTCCGCCTTCGACGGCCATATGCTGTCCGGGCTGGAACGTATGATTTATGTGCAGAAGCAAGAGAGCTCCATCGTGTACAGATATAACTCCGTCGACAGTCTGATGTTTGAATTGCGCATGCGAACCCGTATCGTGGCGGCTGCCCGAGCACTGGCTGGCAGTGGCGCGAGGTTTGCCACGTTTGAAAACTCGCAATGCAATGAGGCGTATTGGCATCGCACAGCGGCCGGCGGCTTCCGCCTGCGCAGCGGAGTTGCCCCGCAGGCCGGGATTAGGGATATTTTCGTCAATGGGGGACTGTACGCATTCGAATGTGCAACGGCCATGGTGATCGTCTTGTATAAAGCTGCACTGGATTCCATCGATCCAAACCAATTTGATAGGCTGTTTGCCAATGTGTATTTGTTTGACTGGCTGTATGACAACGATTTGCGGCTGATCGACAGGGCGAATCCCGGCGAAGCGGTGCCCGGCGATGTGCTGTATTTCGAAAACCCGGACGTTTCGTCCGCTACGCCATGGTGGAGGGGCGAGAACGCCATTGTGATGGGGGGCGGTCTGCTATACGGGCACGGCATCGGGCTGACCTCGGCAGAAGAAATCATTAACGTCCTCAACAGGCACAGAGAGCCGGGCAGCACCAGATCGGCATACCTGACAGACAAATTCACGCAGGTGGACTTTTCGTATTTGCAGCAGTTTCGATCGGCCGCCCAAGCAACACCAATCATCGCCAAAGTCGGCAGTCGAAAATATGTTTGCTGACGCAACTGGAACCTGTGATTTCCATTCATGTGCTAATACGATCAGAGCCGCAACCAAGGCAAACACGTGAACTTTTAGTGCACAAACGGGGTGAAAGAACGTGAAGAAAATACCATTAAAAGGTATTGTTTTCGAATCGGGTGAGGGAAGCGCCGACCACGCTCACAAAATGTATGTCACAGCTGGAGACGGCCAACCGGTACATGCTCATCCATTTACCGGGACGACTTCCTTCGACGCCGGGCATGCGCACAGCTATGCCGGCACTACGGGGCCGGCACCCAGCCGGGTGGAGCATACGCACGCTTATCACGCAGAAACGACATTCAATGACGGCCATACCCATATCATACACGGAGTGACCGGACCCGCCATCCCGCTTCCGCATGGGGGCCATCTGCATTACTTTGAAGGAAATACCACAGTGAACGGAAGCGTTCCGCACGCACACCATTACAGCGGCAGAACCGGCGAGGCGAACGCAGATTAGTCCGCTCGCACACTAACAATCCGCTGAGGATCAACGTTCAGATGCAGGGCCAGCGGCTCCGGTCAACTCCAGGAAATATGACTTCATATCGACCATTCGTTCGGTTTTCGGTGCTCGTTCGGTCCCGCAGATCAACACAGGCACCAGAGAATCCCATCTATGCAGGGAGCCGTGCGCTCCCCCTCCTGTGTGACTTCGTGAGTTTTTGTCCGCCAGCTCGTAGCCGTATTTGGAGGTAACCACGAGAAAGTCGCCTTGATGCGAGTGGAGCGCCGCGGATAACCTTTGCAACGCATCGGGATAATCGCCATATTGCACAGTATGTCTGGCACGATCCCATTGTAAATCAAGCACGTCCACATCGTTCTGAACAGTCCAGCTTTGGTTATAAGTATCGTGCACATCGCCATTGGGACGGTATTGCATTTCTTTTTGCGTGCCGCCCTTCATTACATAAATCCATCCGTTTTCCTTCCAAGCCACGATATCAATCCGGTTGTCCGCCCTTAAATCGTCAGCAATATCTCGCATGCTGTACTTGGCATTCAAATTATAGACATAGGCCATATCTTCGTTGGAGGCAAGTGCGACTTCTGTTTGGTCGGTGGCGGTATCGCCGGGGGTGAGTATTTCGTAATTCATCAGTATATCCGGCAGTTCAATCACAGCCTGCTCGCCGGCACGCCGGACAGGGGTGACCCCGCTGTCTCCCACGAGGATAAAAACCGCTTGCCTCAGCGCTTCATCGCGGGAACCGTAGCTTTGCATGATTTGATTGAGCTGCTGGTCGACGTCTTTCAAGGTGTCCATATGAGAAGGGCCATCCTCATGTAACTCCGCGTCCAAATCCGGCATATACACACAGAGCAGATCGGGTACGTGATTGTTTTTAATCAAATATGAAGCGACATCGGCGGCGTACTGGTTATTTATGCCGAATTGCTGCGTCATGTTAACTTTCAGATCAATTACGCCGGCCAAAGGGTTGGAGAAGGCGCCGAGTGTGAAGAAATCTGGCCCCTTAACCTTCTGTTCCGCTGGCAATGAGGTTGTGCCATGGAGCCAGGATGGAAAAGTCAGCGTATGCTCCGCGCTTCCCCGGTAGATAATGCCGTTAATGGAGCCCGACTGACGGCCTTCTGCTGCCAGGTCTTCATAAATCGTCGTGATCTGCTTACTTAGATGAGTGTCATTCAGTTGAAAAAAAGTTTGCTGCAAGAACGGATTGATTCCCCTTTGCATAACATCCTTTGTTCCAGTTCCGTAATTGATGAGCGTTTTATCATTCGCTGAGTACCAGACCAGGCCCGGTACACGATGCTTGTCCGGGTAAGTGCCTGTGAGCAAAGTACTGTCAATAGTAACACTCATGGTTGGAAAAGAGCTGACAAACTCTTTGTAATATTGTCCGTGATCGGCTAAGTAGCGGAAGGTGGGAAGTATGTTTTGCTGTATGCCCCGGTCTATCGAGGAAGAAAGCAAGGAATCCACCATGATCAGTATGACGGGTTTGACGGCCTTGGCGCCGTTGGATGATTTCATTTGCGATAAATCGTGCTCGTGAGGCTGCTGCTTCGTGCACCCGATGAGCAGAACGACTGCAAGCAGCACAGCGATAGCTGGAATTCGATGTTTGCACATATTTATGCTGAATCTACGTTCATTCATGCCGCTCTGCCTCCCAGTTGTGTTGATCCGCTCCCTTAGTATGTCTGGAAAACAGCACTGCCATTAGCAAAATTGATCGCTATCGGGTGATGCTCACGTTCCGGGTCATACGGTGTTGCAACGGCCGCCCAATAAAGCAAGCCGGCATCCCGCGTGAACGGGTGCCGGCATGCGCTGGCGTGCTTGCGTGCTTGTGTGCGCTGGTGTGCGGCACATTATCTGCCTTCGTCCCGCTCCAATCGGCTAACGCGTCGATCCAAGCGCTCGACATCACTGGATAATCGCTGCACCTCACGCTCCAGCCTCGTTACCCGTCTTGCGAGCTCACGCTCTGCTGGAGGTCCTGGCGGATAAGTTGGCCCGCCCGCCGGTGGCTGCCCCGCTGTCGGAATGTACAGACGTAAGCCGGGGTAAATCCGGCTTGGATCCGTTAGACCATTAGCCTGCATAATGGCCTGGGGAGTAGTTCCGAATCTCGCGGCGATTGCCCATAAGGTATCGCCGGGTTGAACAGTATATAACATTGAAGATCTCCTCCACTTTGACGGTATCGGGGAAGATGCTGACCTGCGCTTACCTACCGTCCGGTACGCCTACTCACGCGCCTAGCAGCACTGTGCGGGGCGTGCGGAAGGCGTACCGGACGCAGGCGCTACTGGATCAGAGCAGAGCCTGCCACCTGCATCGGTGGACCAGCCGCGCGCATAGCACAACGGTGGCGTGGCGTGCGGCAGGCTATACCGGGGCAGGTGCGACTGCACCAGAGTAGAGCCTGCGCGCCTGCATCGGAGGACCAGCCGCGCGCATAGCACAACAGTAGCGTGGCGCGCGGCAGGCTATACCGGGGAAGGTGTTGCTACATCCGAGCAGAGCCTGCCACCTGCATCGGTAGACCGGCTGCGGCGGTCAGTCTTGTTGAGCCGAGTGATATCCATGCCATGCATTGCCGGTCGGCACCTGTGGTTTGCGGCCCCCGACATTTACGCCGAGCTCTCCGGCATAGCTGCCCAGATTGCCCCCGATATGCATGCCCGCCCCTTTACTGCTTATATTAGTGCCGGCATGCACACCTGTGCTGTAATCGCCAAGATGGCCGCCGGCATGAACCCCCGTGCCTTTCAGCCCAAAATGGCCGCCTGCATGCACACCAAAGCTATGACCCCAAAGATGGCCGCCGGTATGAAGACCCATGCCATGACCGCTATGGTATCCTCCTCCCGGCGGATAAATCCCATAGTGCTGCGGCGGATACGGCTGCGCATAAGGATAAACCGGTGTTCGATCGAACGGATACGCGTAAGGATGAAATGCCATGATAAAAACCTCCATTCAGATTGATGATGTAGCCTATTCACAGTCTGCCGCACATGATACTTGCCCCATGGAAGTTGGGCGTGAAATGGGCATGTTATACTTTGGGGCTTTGGAAACAAACTATAGCTGCGACTTGACGCCAGAGGAGGAGGGGATAAACAATGGGGGGAAATGTGGAAGACATGGAGACGAAACTAGCGGATGCAACTGCGAGCATCGAGGAAACCGGCTCGGATGAAATACTTCGTTTTTACATCGGGAAGGCGATTGACGAGTACATGAAGCTGAAGGCCATTGGAGATGTTTCAGACGAAAATGTGGAACATCTGGTGACTCAACTGGCATATGATTGTTACCGAGTGGGATATGTGGCTCAACAAAAGTGATATTGCGAACACAACGAATAACCTACTGCCGTGAATGGCGTAGGTTGTTTGCATTCGGTGGCGAAGTCAATCGCGTATCGACTCACGCACTTGCAAGGTGTGGATCTCACCAAGTGGATCGATTCACGCGCACTGGCAAGGTGTGGATCTCACCGAGTGCATCGACTGACGCGCACTTGGAAGGTGTTTATCTCACCAAGCACATCGATTGAGCGTCGCAAGGCTGGGATGTGCATGCCACAGGGTCACTGTGAAGCCTTGCCTGTCAGCTGCCGCGTGACATCAGTCGCAGCCAGCCAAGTGCCGGTTTCTCCCGCTTGTAAAGATGGGGGTTTCATCCTAAAACGTCCGCGAAGTACGAAATGCCTAAGCGGCATGGCCTGCTCATCAACCACGATCAAGCTGCCTGCGAATGTTGCGTAAGGTGAATCGAAGGCTATGCGCTTCGAGCTCTCGTCCCAATGTCCCCGAATCGGAATGGGCCGCCCGCGGAAATTTACCGTACCGTCTACAACGCCGTTTCTGACTGAGTTAATGACCAGCGTGCCCCAAACGATCGGCCGTCCGGCTATGTCCGCGCGTATTGACCAGAGGGACGGGTATGGTATGCTTACTGCAGTTACCCGTTCTGTTTGCAAATGCAAAGTGTATCTCTCCTCACTGTCGATGAATGAAATGCTCATGACAAGCGTGACACTGTAACCAGTGCAAACAACAAAGCACTGGTACTCAATAGTCCCTATAGTGTATGTACAGCCGGAGGAAGAAGTGCCTATGCGGCAGCTGTGAGGGTGGGCACACAACGGAAAAAACCGCCGATGAGGGAGCGCGACCGCAGTTGAATCTGGCGGGTATGCAAACTATTTCGCGTCGCACACACGAGTGCAGTGGATCCGTCCAGAGGTGCTGGAACGGTGAAGCGGGAGTGAGGGCGGTCTGAGCAAGCTGGCACGATGAAATTTGCGCGGCCGACGGTAAGCATAAGTTAAGAGTTCGATACACGGCTTACGGCGTTACCTCAGCTGCCGGCAGCGCAGTGTTTGGCCCAGCTTTAAAAGCTTGAGATTCGATTCGTCCAGGTCCAATCTTTGCCACTCCGACAAAAGACGGTCTACCGCTTCCTTAGGTGTGTCGTCGGCAAGCTTGAACGTGCCATAATGCATCGGAATAAAAGCAGACGCCCCTAAGTCAAGATAGGCTCGGACAGCCTGTTCCGGGCTTACGTGCTCCAGATGATTAAACCATTCCGGTTTAAAGGCGCCAATAGGGAGCAATGCATAATCGATGTCGAACCGCCTGCCGATTTCGCGGAATCCACGGAAATACCCTGAGTCGCCGGCGAAATAAATGGTCACGTAGCCGCCGGGCTCCGTGCTGCGTTTCCTTATAACCCAGCCTCCCCAATGCGAGGTGTCTCTGTCCCACAAGGTGCGCTTGCTCCAATGCTGAGCGGGTACAAACACAAATTCAACGTCTCCCCATTTTTTTCGCTCCCACCAACTGCATTGTTCTACGCGCTGCAGCCCTTTTTTATAAAACAATGATTGCAGGCCTTCGGGTATCAGGAACAATGGGTTTCCTGGCAGCCGCCTAAGAGAGGGGAAATGCAAATGATCATAATGGCCATGCGAGATCAGCACGATATCCACGGGAGGCATATCCGACAGTGCAATGCCGGGCGGAGTGAGACGCTTTCCAAACCCCATTAGGTTCGCCCACACTGGATCAGTCACAATGTTCAGTCCTCCTATCTGAACCAAGAAGGTAGAGTGTCCGATCCAGCTGATGGTAGTTTCGTTCCGGTTGGAACGCAGAAAAGCTTTCTCCACCTGGTGCGTTTGAGGCACACGTAACATCCACTCTTTGCGTTTGTATCTCCTGTTCGGCCGGTAGCGTGTCCATTTTGCGAGATCGAGCCATGTTTTCTTATTTTTGATATTATCAAGATTGCGATACCGTTTCCTCGCATTCCGCCTCATAGGTGGATACCTCACTTTGTGCGTCAAGTCTCTGTCTGAACATGATCCCGTGACAATAATTTGTCCGCGCCGGTTTTAAATCATACACGACAGTCGCTACGGCAGAAGGGCCAAGTCAAATAGGTGCCTGTATGCGACTTGATTCTGAAAAAACTGCTAATCATAGATAAAGTTACTGGTTGTCACGTGGCGCGTGATATGATAAATTGTTAATCTGTTCAGGGGACGATGAGGCCCTGGTCGCTAGCGTATGAAACTGTGCTGCAGTACCAATTTTGGTAAATATCACTGGTTGAATCGTGTCTGAATATATGTTAAATTAATAGTCCGACGTCATAATGCCAATCGCATTATGTGCGCGGGGCCATAGCTCAGCTGGGAGAGCGCCTGCCTTGCAAGCAGGAGGTCAGCGGTTCGATCCCGCTTGGCTCCACCAATATTCCCTGATAGCTCAGTTGGTAGAGCACTCGACTGTTAATCGAGTTGTCACAGGTTCGAGTCCTGTTCGGGGAGCCAATATGGAGGCTTAGTGAAGTGGCTAAACACGGCAGACTGTAAATCTGCTCTCTACGAGTTCGGTGGTTCGAATCCATCAGCCTCCAGTTACTTCGTTTCATTTTGTTTGACGTCAGCTTTGAGCTGGCATAGCAGTCGCCGGAGTGGCGGAATCGGCAGACGCACAGGACTTAAAATCCTGCGGTGGGTGACCACCGTACCAGTTCAAGTCTGGTCTCCGGCATAGCCTATCAAGCCGGTATGGCGGAACTGGCAGACGCGCGCGACTCAAAATCGCGAGGGAAACCGTGGGGGTTCAAGTCCCTCTACCGGCATTTTATATTTATAGCACGATGACATGGTGTAGATTCGGGAGCCGCAGCAGTGGCTCCTTTTATATTATTTGGGTCGGCCGGCGAAGTCTGGTCGGCCTTTTTTTGCGTGGCGGCTCAGTTGTTCATCCTGCTGTAACCAATTGGAAGGATTGATTTCAGCAGACAGGGTTACATTATCTTTCGTGCGATTTTTATAAAAAAGGCGAGAGATGGTGAGTCCAATCATATCACATGCTGCTCCAAGGCTTTACCACTGGTTTGTGCGACCGAGATGGGTGACGAAAAAATACATACACAATCACGTGCAATCTCATTTTGATTTGAATGATAAGCATGTGTTGGACTTCGGGTCCGGCACAGGGGCCAATTCGCCCATGGTTAACCCGCTGTTTTATATCGGAGTGGATCCGGATGCCGCACGGGTGAACTATGCCAAATCGCTGTATCCCGGGCACAATTTTCGCGTGCTGAAGGATAGCAGGCTGCCGGTAGATAATGGCATGATCGATTACATTCTTATAATCGCGGTACTGCATCACATCTCGTCCGATGAAATAGCGCAATATATGAAAGAATTCACTCGGGTGTTAAAGCCGACCGGCATGATTATTGTGATGGAACCGCACCTCAATGATAAAAATCCGGTGTGCAACCGGTTCATGCAATGGTATGACAAAGGCGATTTCATCCGCCATGAACAGGATTACCTGCGGCTGTTTGAGGAGCACGACTATGAGTGCAGCGTACTGAAGAGGTTCAAAAAATGTTTCTTGTACAATGAATTATTCTTCGCAGCCAGACCGAAGCATAAAACGTAAGCTGATACGGCTCCGGCAGCACCATTACAAATTTACACTAGTCGTACAGATCACGGTCAGCGATGGCGAGGCCGTGTGCTCTGCATATCGGTCCGAGCATTTGACACATAATACCCTAAGTGTGTCCGGACAGATAATTTTTTTCTAAAAAGGAGGCGCAGCATGCGTTTCGGAACTGTTATCAAAAATAGGGTCTTTCTGTTGATCTGTTTGTTGGCACTGGCCGCGACCGCAGGGTGCTCCAACAACAAGCCGCTCAAAGTAGGCGTTGAAAACAACTTCCGTCCGTTTACATACACCGAAGGCGGGGAAATAAAGGGTTTCGAGGTAGAGCTTTGGCAGGCCATCGCGGAGAAGGCGAACATTGAGTATGAGCTGGTGCCGATGGAGGCCGTTGAATTGAACGAAGCCGTTACATCAGGCGAGGTCGATCTGGCGATCGCGGGGTTGACGGTCAACAAAGCCCGGAAGGACAATTTTGCCTTTTCGGAACCATACTTTGAAACGGGACTGGTCATTCTGACGACGGCAGACAACACCGATATCCAAGATAAAAAGGGGCTGGCCGGCAAGGTCGTAGCAACCCAGACCGGCTCGAGCGCCTACACGTATGCGGGCGGCATTGAAGGGTTGAAAGAAGTCCGGGGCTACGCCGACATTTCCGAAGCATACAACCAACTGAAAAACAAAAAGGTGGATGCCGTTATTTTTGATGAACGCAGCGTGCATCATTTTATGCAGACGACCGGCGACGGCAAAGTGAAAATGGTGGGAGAGGTGCTGAATAAGGAAAGCTATGGAGTGATGGCAACAAAAGAAAGCAGATACATCGGCAGAATCAACCAAGCCATCACCGCGGTAGGCAACGATGGCACCTATGAGTCGTTGTACGCAAAATGGATGGGCGGTCAGCCGAAAAAACTGCCGGGGCAGTGATCCTTCCGCCACGTCTGCCGGGGCCGCAGCCCCTGCTGTGATTTCTGCCTCGGGGGAGAGATGCGCGGCCGGGTTGCCGGTGGATTGGATGAAGAGCCTTCGAGTCGTTCGACCGGAGGCTCGTTTTGCTTTTAACCGCATGATTATTACTTAATGTGAAAAAGGTGATCGACCGTGAAAACCTGGAGAACACTATTCTATGTCATACCTGTCGTATTAGCCGTCGGGGCGCTCGTGGCCTTCTATCGCTGGCAGCCGGAATATGCGTACATCCCGCCACAGGACAAGCTGATGAACCCGCCGCCCGCACAAGACAGTCAGGTGAACGGGGAAAAGCAGTATGACGTATGGGGACAGACCCTGACCGAAACCGCCGCCGAAAGCGCCGGCTTAACACCGCACAACGGTGCGGTCGCGATTGACGAAAAGCTGCTGAAATTAGGCCGGGACACCTTGTACAAGGAAACGTTTAGTAACGAAGTCTTCCTCACCGACATTATGGGAATCGTAGATGGTCCTTTTACCATCACGAACATGGCCAAAGCCATCGTACAATTGAAAGGCGCGGGCACCACCAATTTACAGGTAGAGCTCGCGGAAGATGTGACACTCGGTGACCGGTCGTACAAAAAAGGAGAGAAGGTGGACACAGGCATCGATGTGCCCAAAGGTGTGTACGCTCCGTTAGGCATGCCTGTGAAATTTTCACGCGGACAATTGCGAGTGGGCATCAGCTGTATGGCCTGCCATGCGACCGTGGATCCCGATACGAAAATGGTCATTGAAGGCGCACCCAATGCTGACCTGAACGCGGGACTGCTGATGGCTCTGGCAACCAATTCAGCCGCGTATTTCACCCACACCGACGTGGAGAATGTCACGAAATACATAAAGGATGTAAACCGCACTGTGGTTACATCCACGGGCGGCGCCAGCGCGCTGCCGGATCCGGCCGAGCTGGAAAAGGCGGTGGACGCCAACTTAGTCAAGTGGCCAAAGGGAAATTTTGATTCTACCATCGATATGAAGAGCAATCCGGCGCAGATTCCGGACTCATTCACAAAGGACGGACATCCATACGGCTGGAGCGGGTTTGCAGCTGCCGGTCCGTTCCACGGGCTGAGCGCGTTCAGTAACAACGTTCATGCCCAAAACTCGGACTCTCTGGCCCAAGTGGAAGCGAGCGAGGCTTTATTCGGCATGGAGAGAGAAGTGTATCTCGGCACGTTGCTGCAAAACGCGCCCAATCCTGCGTTTCGGTATGCCCCCGCGAGCGGGCTGAAGCCATCGGAGTTTTTTGCGAAGGCCGATCCTAATCCGGGAACACCCGGCGTGAACGAAATGATAAAACCTCCATCGTTCCCCAAGCTCACGATGATGGCGCCGGACGGCTTATTTATCAGTTCTCCGGGCTTTAAAGTGGGTGAGCAGGTAAACGCAATGGCTGCGTATCAAAATACGATTATTCCCCCACGCGGTACCAGCGCAACGGATGCTACAACGCTGCAGCAGGGTGAGCGGGTATTTCAACGTGCGCAATGCTTATCCTGTCATTCCGGGGCCGCGTTCACCAACCACCGCGTTGTTTCAGCCGAGACAATCGGAACCGAGCCTTCTCGTGCGAAAGCTCTAAAGAAAACTGAGTATCTGTTCGGTGCTGCATCCATATACAGTCCCGACACGCCGGTTCCTGTCCCGCCGGGCGCGAAGGTTCTGCAGGTGCCGACCGCTCACTTGGATCCGGCGCAGATAAAACTTGCTTACGCGCACGGCGATTCGCCAGGAGGTTATAAAGTTAAAGGGCTTCTCGGACTGCGATGGACCGCTCCGTACCTGCATGATGGGGGCGTGGCTGCGGGGTCCGACCCTTCACAATTAGGGATACCAGGCACGCTGGCCAAGGGTATACTGCCCGATCCGGCAAACAGCTTGAAAGCTTTAGTCGACCGTGATCTAAGGCGAAACGTAGTTGATGCAAACAAACGGGAACCGGAGCTGGCGCGCGTGCACGCAGCGGGGATCGGACATGAGTATTGGGTGGACCAGTCTGCGGGATTCACCAAATCGGAGCAGGACGCGCTGATCCAATACTTGCTTTCTCTGCAAGGCCAGTGGGCCGAGCAGCGGTCTGCTAACAAATAATACTAAGCTCTAGAAATCCGATGGGAGAAGTGGTATTATAGAAAACTAAAATACAAAAAAGGAGGGAGATCTAATGAGTGCATCAGGAGCAAATGCTGTGCAGCTTGATTCGGCTCTGAAAGTGAAGAAAACAACGATGAATCGCCCGATCACAATTGTGACTTTGATGCTATTCATTCTTGGATTCTTCTTTCTCGCTGATACAGTATCGTATACGCAAGGTACTCTATACTTAATCGCAGGCGTCCTCGGATTGGCGTTGTATCACGCTCACTATGGCTTCACCAGCTCGTTTCGGAGCTTTCTGCTTGAAGGCCGCGGCGTCGGCATCCGATCGCAAATGATTATGTTTATGCTCGCCAACCTTCTGTTCCTGCCTCAGCTAGTAGGCTTATTCGGCCAGCAGGTGACGGGGTATGTGTCTCCCGTGGGGTTGTCTGTATTAATCGGTGCGTTTATTTTCGGTATCGGTATGCAAATGGGGGACGGGTGCGCGTCCGGCACACTTTATCATATCGGCGGCGGAGACTCTCGCGGTGTGATCACGCTGCTCGGTTTCGTGGCAGGCTCGGTTATCGGCAGCGCTGATTTCACTTGGTGGATGGGGACGCCGAATATCGGTCCGGTATCGTTCGTTAATTCCTTCGGAGCGTTCGGAGGATTGCTGTTCAATGTACTGTTGATGGCCATCGTCTTTGCCGTCACCTTATACGTTGAAAAACGGCGCACAGGCAGCATACAATCGCTCCGGTTCGAATGGAAAGGCTGGAAGACTCTGCTGACAGGGCCTTGGCCGTTAATGATCGGAGGCATTGTGTTGGCGCTCGGCAACGGCATCGTGCTGTATCTCTCCGGTAAGCCATGGGGCGTTACATCCGCGTTCGCCCTGTGGGGAGCCAAAGTGTCGCAGGCGCTTGGCATACAGGTCACGGATTGGGGATTCTGGCAAACACCAGCCAATGCTGCGGCGTTAAATAACAGCATCATCCAGGACGTGACATCCGTTATGGACATTGGGGTTATGCTGGGGGCTCTGCTCGCGTTGGGCTTGAGCGGCAAAGCGGCACGATTTATTCGCCGTGTTCCGCTCAGAATGGTGGTCGGCCTGCTCATCGGCGGAATCATGATGGGCTATGGCGCGCGCATCTCGTTCGGCTGCAACATTGGAGCGTACTTCGGAGGCATTGCCTCGTTCAGCCTACATGGCTGGGCATGGATGGTGGCGGCTATGTTGGGCAGCATCATCGGAGTGAAGCTCCGTCCTATATGTGCATTCGACGGTGGCAATAAAGAATAACAGCAGAACACAACTGCTGGCGCTGCATTCAAGGAGAAAGAACGCTGCCCGGCAGCATATAGTTTGATTTAGGCGTGTGAACAGCTGAGGCTGCTTACACGCCTTTTTGCTGTGAATGAAATTTTTCGGATGTCGCTCAAAACCTGCCTGAGCGGAATATCGAATGAATAAGCCAGCCGAACATAATCAGTGCCGTCAAAGCCCCTATTTCAAGCACCGGCATGTGCCAGAATAAACTGCGCTGTCTGTTCAGTGAAAACACAACGATGATCCCCGTCATGACAATGCTGAAAGATAGAAGAACGATGCTAAATGCGATCCGATTGCCAATGCGGTCCAGCTTATTCAGCAGCATATCAAATTCAGGGATGCTCACATCGACTGTGCCACCCCTGACCAGCGATATGAGGTCTCTAACATGCTGCGGTAGCTGTGCAAGGATGTCGCTGAATTGGAACCAGTCCTCTTTTAGGTTTTCCATGATGCTCTTGGGATTCAGACGTTCCTTTAAAATAAGCCGCCCGAAAGGCTCGGCAATTTCAATGATACTGATGTCAGGGTCCAGCTGACGCACTACGCCCTCCGCAGTAATCAAGGTTTTGCCTAGCAGCACGAATTCCGACGGAACTTGTACCTGATGGCGATAAGCGGCATTGAGCAAATCATTCACCGATTCTCCCAGACTGATCTCATGAAATGGGATGCCCACATATTTGTCGCGTAGCATGTCGATGTCCCGGCGCAGCTCCGTCATATCCACGTCAGGCTGGACCAGACGCATGCCCAAAATCGCCCGTATGACGCCCTCAGAGCTTTGCAGCAGCAGAGCGATAATGAGGTTGGCAAAATGCCGCTTCATCGCCGGCGTCAATCGGCCGACAAGCCCGAAATCTATGAATGTGAGTACCTCTCCGGGCAGCACCATCAGATTGCCTGGGTGAGGATCCGCATGAAAAAAACCCTCCATAAAAATTTGATGCAGCATCGCGTTCATGAAGCGCTCGGCGATTCTTTGCGGCTCGTAGCCATGGGATAGCAGCCTGTCCGGGTCGTTGAGCTTTATGCCTTCGACAAATTCGGTAGTCAATATTTTTTTGGACGTGTATTCCCAATATACTTTTGGCACATGGACGTGAGGATCCTTCTTGAACTGGTTGGCTATCTTTTCAGCGTTGTGCCCCTCTATCGTGTAATCCAGTTCATCCCGCAGCGCTCGGCTGAATTCTTGTGCCATTCTGTGTATTTGGTACTGCTTGGCCCACTTGAACCGTGCTTCGGCGAGGACGGCGAGATTTTGCAGTATTTCCAGATCCGTGCGTACCGTTTGACCTATGCCGGGCCGTTGTATTTTGACCGCTACGGGCTGGCCGTCTTGTAATACCGCCAAGTGTACTTGCCCAATCGAGGCGGCGGCGAGCGGCTCTGACTCGAAGCGGGAAAAGGTGTCGGCCATTGTGATACGCAGCTGTGATTCCAATGTTTTCTGTACTTCATCGAAGGCGAAGGGCGCTACTTGATCCTGCAGCTTCTGCAGCTCCGCAATTATGTGATCGGGTATGATGTCAGACCGTGTACTCGCAATCTGGCCCAATTTAATAAAGGTCGGTCCCAAATCCTGAACAACCAGCCGGATTCTTTCGGCAATGGAATACTTCTCATCCTTCTGCGCTGCGCCGCCGGCTTTGTGGGGGAGGGATAAGAAATGAAAAATGTCCAGTTCCTCCACGATAAATCCGAAGCCGTGCCTGGTGAGAGCAACCGCGATATCCCGGTACCGGTTAAGATGGCGAATTCTTTTGCCGATCACGTCAACATCATCCTTTCCGCCCCTATTATGTGGAAACCGATTCAACTTAATGCAAACTAGTCCGGCTAGCGGTGAGAAGGAAGAAGGATTCATCATGTTTCCGTGCTATGGCAATACTAGACGTATTAATGTGAACTGATCGCGGAGGAGGTAGCCTGGGAGATGAGTAGAGGTGCATTGGCAGCTGGTGCCGTTGGGAGAGGGCCGATTTTCGCCGTTATGTTTGTCGGGGCGTTCGTCGCTTTTTTAAATCAGACACTGATCAACATCGCGCTGCCGCAAATTATGATCTACTTCAACACTTCGGCGACAGTAGCCAATTGGTTAACCACGGGCTTTATGTTGGTTAACGGCATTGTCATACCCGTCACAGCTTTTTTGATTGAACGTTTCAGCACGAGGCAGCTGTATAACACATCGATGGCTCTGTTCGCCGTCGGCACTCTGATCTGTGGCATAGCGCCCACATTCTCAGTTCTCCTTATTGGGCGCCTCGTGCAAGCTGCGGGAGCCGGCATTCTGTTCCCATTGATCATGAATGTGATCTTCACGTTATACCCCGCGGACAAGCGCGGCGCCGCCATGGGCACGCTTGGCATTGCGCTGAACTTCGCGCCAGCGATCGGGCCGACTTTATCCGGATGGATTGTGCAGACTTACTCATGGCGCGTGCTGTTTTTTATCATATTGCCCATAGCTGTGCTGAACTTGATCGCGGCCATATTTATGCTGAAGAATGTGACGGAAACGGGCAGACCGGAGTTGGACGTGTTGGGTGTGATACTGTCCACCGTCGGGTTTGGCGGTCTTTTATATGCTTTTGCCACTGTGGGCAGTGCCGGCTTGCGAAGTCCGGAGGTCATTACCATGTTCACCGTGGGAGGCTTGGCGCTTATCCTATTTGTGTGGAGGCAGCTGGTAATAGAACATCCGATTCTGGAGTTCAGAATATTCCGGTATCCGATGTTTACCCTCACCACCATAATCAATGTCATTATAACGCTGGCGATGTTTTCGGCCATGATATTGATCCCTATCTACATGCAAAATGTGCGTGGATTTTCTCCGCTAATGTCCGGTCTCATGCTGCTGCCTGGCGGTATTCTAATGGGGATTATGTCGCCCATCACAGGCAGAATCTTCGATCGAATTGGTGCGAGATGGCTTGCGATCGTGGGTTTACTGCTAACTCTGGTGACCACGTACGAGCTGACGCGGCTGGAACTTACCACCTCCTTCGCCTATGTGACCTATGTGTACACTGCACGGATGTTCGGCATGTCGCTGATGATGATGCCGATTTTCACAGCGGGGCTTAATGAGCTGCCGCTCGAAATGAATCGGCACGGCACAGCGATGGTCAACACGCTGCGGATGGTCGGCGGTGCTGTCGGTACTGCGTTCTTCGTATCGATTATGACTAACCAGGCGGCGGCCCATCTGGACGAAATTGTCAGTGACCGCCGAATGCCGCTAACTGATCCGGCTCAGGTGGAGCTGGCGACGGACCAAGCTACGGTGATGGGCATTAACGACGCGTTTATGGTCGCAACGATTTTAACGGTGATTCCGCTCGTTTTATCGTTCTTTATTCGTGAAACAAGGTTCGCCAAGAATCCCGAGCCCGTCCGGGATCCGGTGCCCAACAAAGTGTAGCCTAGAATGAAAAAACGACCCCGAGGCCGGGGCCGTCTGTTCACATATCACTGGCTGTGACATGGGAGTAATCATACTCATTTGATTTAGCGAGAATGCTGTTTCTGGAATCTTTTACAATGACTTCAACCTGCAGCGGCGGCTGTTCCGCGTAATCGGGCGGCAGCGTGGCCGTCAGCTCGGTGTGGCTGTTCCATTTGGTCGCAACCTGCTCTCCGTTCACGCTAACCACGCTGTTGTAAGGCAGGTCTTTGCCTTTGATTTTCAGCACCGCGCTATCGTTGGCTTGCTCCGTTCGAACGCTGTCGATCACGGGCGGCGCAGGACCAAGCACATAATGCTCGCTTTTAATCTTGCTTTTAATTTCGCTGTATCCGTACTGCTGCCCAAACAGGATGTCGTATTGCAGCTTCTCGTAGGTGGCCAGATCCTGCTTCGCAATCCTCATCTGACCGTAATAATTTTCCGGCGGGATGACCGGGATACGCTGTGATAATTGCGCTAAGTAGTCTGTATAATAAGTCCCTTGTCTTTGTGCGGTCTTCAATACATACGGCCCTACGAACGATGGGCTCATGTTAATTTCTTCCCTCGGTACGTGCAGGTAATTGTTCCACACCAGTATCGGTACCCGATAAAGTTTGTTCAAGGAATCCGGATCGTTTTCCTGCAAATAGCCGGTCTCCTTGTAGACCTTGTAATCCTCGCCGAGACTCGGCAGATGATCGCCGAAAAACACTACAATCGTCGGTTCATCCATGCTTTCATAATGTGTGACCAGCCGTTTCAGCATATCGTCCGCGCCGAGCAGCCCTTGGGCGTAGGTTTCGAGCAGACCCTTGGATTCGCCCTCCACCCCGGTCACTTCAATCGTGTTTTCTTTGAATTTACCCGGATAGTAATGAAAATGGTTTTGCATCGTATTTGCGAAAATAAAGTCCGGACCTGCGGTGCTCATGCTCGTATTAATAATTTGTTTGGCCACTTCGCGATCCGCCAAGTAGGGGCCGTCGTATACCGGATCAAAAAATTCCTGAGAAATAAATTTGGAAAAGCCGAAATTTTGATATACCTTCTTGCTGTTATAGAACCAGCTGTGAAGAGGGTTCACCGCCGTGGCCGAATATCCTTGCCGCGACAAAATGCTCGCCATAGAATCTACGCCTTTGTTCACATACTGATTATATGGAACCGAGCCTGGCGGCAGGAATCGCATAGAGTTCCCGGTCAGCACTTCGAACTCGACGTTCGCGGTTCCGCCCCCGAATTGCGGTGACAGCAATGTGCCGCTGCTATAGTTTTTCGCTAGCTCATGGTAGAACGCAAGCGGATCGCTGCTGAAAGAGACGCCCTTAATTTGGGTCGCATCCCAAAATGATTCGCTCAGTACCACAATGATGTTCGGTTTGTGCTCTCCACTGGCCGGCACCGCGGGGGTGACAGAAGACGAAGCGGAACGAATGAACTGTTCGTCGTAGCCTTCGGGCGCGCTCATGAACAGAAATTGCAGATTCATGATTGTGGAGAGCAGAAAACCGTTTGCACGCACATTCTCCGTCTGGTCCCACGCGATATTTTGTACATTGGCTAATTTTTTCAGCGACCACGAGCCGTCCGTGTAGACCAAGCCCAATAGGAGCACTGCCACTGCACTCATGCCCAACCGGTGCTTCCAGTTGAACTTGAGAGAAAAACGCGGAAGCTTGTAAAGCAGAAGAATGCTTATAACGACAAACGATATAATACCTGAGATAACTGTAAAGTTAAGGAGCCCGTTCAAATACTGTGCCATGTCCTTGGTTTCACTCGTCAACAGTAAATCCCATGGGAGAAACGGCACGCCCAATATCGCCACTTTGATGCCGCTTATTAACCCAAAGGCGAGACAAGCGGTGGATACAAGCCAGAACGAGAGATGAAGTCTACCGGTCAATGCAGTGAAAAGAAACAAAAAACCCAACACGACTATCGTGTTCAGAGCCAGCTCAGGGATCGCTTGAAACGTCCATTTGAAAGTTTCTCCCCAATAGCCTCTGCTCATTAATTCCACCAAAAACACAATCCAAAATGACCACAATAGCAAGGGAAGCCGTCTTGCCACCTTCAAGCCATGAGTTTGAATCGCGATCTGCAATTCACTCATATCTGCACATCACCCATTATTTAAAATTTTTGTAAAAGCTAATATCCAGTATATCATACCTTCTTCATTACATGGTAACGCTGAGCTGCCAAGTATTACGGGGGCAAAAGCTGTATCACGATCCATTCGGCCTGCCGACAAAATGCCGGTCCGCACGCAACTCTTTGTCGTTATGCATGTATAAATAATACTGGGGTATTGTGTTACAAATTGTCGATTGCAGTCAAATAACAGCGGCATATGCATTCGTCACCCCCTAATAACAACCGGCCCTTATCGTAAAAATATAGTCACAGAGAAAAAGGAGTGGATTGGTTTGCAAAACGTTCTGTTATCGGCGCTGTTGGCATGGGGGATGCTGTCGAGCGGTTCCGCACAGGCAGCTGCTTTAGCGGCACAGGCCGCCCTGCCCATGCACAACACTGCTGCGTTGGCTGTATCTGCCGGCAGTGGGCATGCAGCGGAGCCCCCGGCTCAGTTTGCGGGCGCGACGGCTGCGCCTGCCGTCAGCGCGGACGAGCCTGAGGTGTCGATTCTTTCCGCGCAGCCGAACGGCGAGGGAGCGGACACGCAGCCGAATGCTGCATCGGACAAGCCGCTGCTAACATTTCCGGTGCTGAGTGACATTCACGTGCAGGACAACGACCCTGTGTCACAAGCGAAATTCAAGGCCGCGATGCGCGACTTAGGGGAAGTGAATCCGAATGCTGACGCCCTCATCATTAATGGCGATCTGACCGGCGGCTTGCCTGAGGATTACACAAAGCTGCGTCAGTTGATGGGCGAACTGCCGCATCCGGACAAGGTTTTCTACACTATAGGGAATCACGAGTTCTATAAAGCCTGGTACGACGCAGACAGAAAGTGGAGTCCAGCCACGTTTCCCAACGGCGAGACGGAGCAGGCTTCCATCGATCGATTTTTGCAGTTCACACAGCAGCCGGGCATTTATCATGATCAGATGATAAAGGGGCATCAGTTCATTTTTCTCGGTTCGGAACGATACCGTATATCCGATCCGTCTAACAATGAGGATGCGTATCTTAGCCCGAATCAATTATCTTGGCTGAAGCAAGCTTTGGCTAAGAGCAAGGATTCGTCCAAGCCTATCTTTGTGTTTTTGCATCAGCCGCTGCCCAACACCGTGGCGGGCACCAATTACTGGGCTTACATGCGGGCTGTCGTACAGCATGAGCAGCTCCGGGAGATTTTGTCGGATTACCCGCAAGTCATCTTGTTTTCCGGGCACACGCATTGGGATTTGAAGCTGCCCAAAACGTTTGTGCAGGATAAGTTCACATCGGTCAATTCATCTTCCGTGTACGGACCACTGACAGATGACGGTACCGGATTGGAAACCACCGTGCCTGCAGAGAACAGTGAAGGCTTGTACGTTGAAGTCTACGCCGACCGGGTCGTTATAAAAGGGCGGGACTTTCACCGCAAGCAGTGGATTCCTGATACGGAGTTTTCGGTCAAGCTCGGTGACAGTGGTAAGTGATACCACAGAGTGCCCGTCTGCGCTGCGGGCTTGAAACGCACCAGGCATTTGGGTGCTTCACAGCGCTCCTCTCCGGTTGGTCTATCGGTTGTGCTTGCAACCACAAAGGATCGGTCTCGATTGAGACCGGTCCTTTTTTCGTATGCGTTGTACTGAAGCTTTCTGTTGAGGTGAGGCGCGCGTCTGAAGACCGCTGGCTAAACGGCGGCCACCCACACATCCGCCTATATGCGCCGCTTAATCGCCCTCCGTGTGTCGCGCTGATTGTCTTTAGACTTTTTTATTCGCAGATCGCCGTCCACCGAAGCGCAGCGCACGGGCTGCGCCGGAGGTGGAGGACGTTAACCTAACCAATCCACACGGCATATGATGATTTATAAATAAAATTTTCCTTTACAAACATCATTGCTTATATATACAATATGATCATACCCGATAGGAATACTATGTTTTAGAAAGAAGTGGGGCAATCTTATGGATATCAGCATTGCGATAATGGGCTTGTTCGTTGGTTTCTTGGTCGGATTAACCGGGGTGGGGGGAGCCGCGGTATTGACTCCTATTTTACTCATGTTCGGTGTGAATCCGTCCATCGCTGTAGGCACAGACCTGATTTATAACTCAGTCACGAAGTTATTCGGTACCATTCAGCATTGGCGGCAGCAGACGATCGATTTCCGGTTGGCCAGATATTTGGCATACGGAAGTATCCCGGGCGCGGTGCTGTCTATCGCTCTTCTTCATGTATTCGATTCATTTTATTCCAATCAAGAGGAAATTATTAAACACGCGTTGGGCTATGTGCTCATCGTGGTTGCTCTCGCTACGCTGCTCAAGATCGTATTGGACCATAAGATGAAAGCCGACAGCTGGCAGGTTAAATCTCTGGACGATAGGAAAGGCTTAACCATACTGGTCGGTGGGGTGCTGGGTTTCATCGTAGGACTCACCTCCATTGGCTCAGGCTCGTTGTTCGCGTTGGTTATGCTGTATTTTTTTCGCATCAGTCCGGCAAAATTAGTCGGAACAGATATAGCGCACGCCTTTCTCCTGGTGACCGTCGCCGGTGCCCTGCACGCCGGTATGGGGAATGTCGATTACATGCTGGCGGTCAACTTGCTGCTTGGTTCCGTGCCCGGCGTAATAATTGGAAGCACTTTGTCCGCGAAAGCACCCACCAAGTTTTTACGCACTGTCATAGCGAGCATCATTTTGATCAGCGGACTGAAATTGATTTAAATCGCCTCCGGTATAAAAAGACATACTTAGCGGTCATTCGTCCGTACGATACCGCGCGCGCCTATCCTAGCGTGCCGGAGGCCGTGCTCGCACCAAAAATCCCGTCCTGTTGGACGGGATTTGCACTATGTGTCGTAACTCACTTCATTGGCGGAACGCTGATATGATTGTTCAACACGTGCGGCGGGGTATCATGGATGTATGGCGGAGCGGGCGGCAGCTGAGGCCGGTCACCCACTGGCAGAGGGCAGGCAATATATTGAAATACGCCTTTACTGTCAGGTGTCGGGCCATGTGCCCATCTGCCCCGAGCGCTGGCCTCGCCTCTGGAAAGATTGAAAAATTTATATGAAAATTCGCGGTTTTCACATTCTTGCGGGAACGTTCCTGGGGCTACGAAGCCCTCCTTCGCTTCCAGCTCGGCGATTGCCGCAGCCCACTGGTTCTGATGCATCGTGTCCCTTGCAATGAGAAATGCCAGTGTATCCCGCACTCCGGCGTCAATGGTCGATTCGTATACCCGTACCGTTTCCGTCCTGCCGCCCGACTCTTTGGCTAAATTATCGCGCAGATCGGTGAGCAGGTTGCCAGTAGCGGTCACATAACGGCCGTTCCATGGATAACCGACGCTATCCGTCGGAAGGGCGCCTAAGCCTGCGAAAATCGCGTGCTGAGGATTCATACCCCCGAGAATGGCAGCGACGATCGGATTTTGTGCCGCAATAATTTCCTGGTCCTTCCATGGTGCATTGTCGAGCAATCTTGCAATCAGGGTAGCCACAATTTCAACGTGAGCCAATTCCTCGGTGCCCGTGTCCAACAGCAAATCCTTGTATTTGCTGTCAACGTCTGAGCGCAAATTCCACCCTTGGAACAAATACTGCATGGCGACGGTCATCTCACCGAATTTTCCCGCAAGAATCTCCTGTACCCTTTTGGCAAGAAGCGGGTCCGGCTTTTCGCAGCGAGCTGGGTATTGCAGTTCCTTAATGTGAAAAAACATGTCTGCGTCAATCCTTCCTACAGCAATATTCTACAGCGCCGGGGGCTTTCCAGACTTAGCTGCAAAGCTCTCTGGGCTTTTGTCTATCTATTGTATACGCCTGGGCATGGATGGGTGCACGTACGACATATTAAGAGCAAAAGGAAAAAGCGGCGGCCAGGAACATGAGTCATGTTCCTGAGCCGCCGCTTTTGTTGCATAGCCAGCGCTGCGAGGCTGCTGCACACGTGCCTATGTGCTGTTTTACGCACGACTCCGCAGCCCAGCCCAAGCTTCTGTTAGCGCCGACAACTACTCAGCAGGGAAATTCGGTCCATCTAATCTTTTATCGATATCCCCGTCACCGTTGGTGTCCTCGCCTCTCTCAACATCTTTGTTTTCGCGTTCCTGCGCAACCTGCTGCGGAGAATCGTACCTTGGATCAGCCATTTGTCGCAACCCCCTTCGTCATCGGATGATAAAAACATGTGCCTGAGGTGACCTCCGATCCGGGCACGCCTTGGAAGAGATCAGAGCCATAACAAAAGATATGGTTTGAAGAAAATGTATTTTTTATGCACGGCTCGGAAGATATAGAAATTTTCTCTCCGCGTGACCGAAAATCACGATTGTATTACCATTCAATTTGTAATACAATTTAACAAAAGAAAAAGATAGCGCTTACAAATACTGAGGGTGGATGGGATGGATAAGAGAAACAACGACTTGATACTGGAATCAGTCACACGCAAAACATTGGCGAAGGAAGTTGCCGACCGGTTGCTGCAGCTGCTCGTATCCGGTGATTTGAAACCGGGGGACAAACTGTTTCCCGAGACCGAGCTGACAAAGATGCTTGACGTGAGCCGGCCGGTGTTGCGTGAGGCGATGAGCTCTCTGGAGTCTTTAGGCATCATTCACAGAAAAACGAGGGACGGCACATATTTCGCACAAAAAATCGGCAGCCGGCCTTTTTTGAACATGCTGTCTTTGGCAATGGACGATCTTCCCGCCATTATCGAGGCACGGATGGCACTCGAGCTTGGACTGATCACACTGGCGGCGGAGAAGATCACTGACCGGGAATTGAACGAGCTGTACTCCACTATCGAAGCGATTTCTGAGTCTCCCGGCAATTATGCCGAGATCGACAAAGAGTTTCACAGAATTATCGCATTCAGTGTCAATAACCATGTATTGGAGGGGATGATTGACTCGCTTTTAATGGCATTTGACCAGATGAGCCAAAACATCGAAGTAAGAGAACGAAACGTGGCCGTAGAACACCATACGGCGATTTATGCGGCGCTGAAAAAAAGATCACCTTCCGAAGCCTGGCTGCATATGTACCGGCACCTGGATTTCGTTAGACAAAAGATCTTAAAAAACACGAGCAAAACGGGAGAAACCTGCTGACAGACGCTAAAAGGTTGAGGAGGCGCTTCTACTATGATGGGGAAAAGCAGAACGTTATTTTCGCTAGCTTGGACAGTCGCTCTCACAGGATCGATGCTGGCCGGATGTGGCAAAGCATCGGAGCCCGCGGCCACCTCCGGGCAGGCGGCAGCCAGCTCTGTGAAGCCTGCTGCAGATTTTCCGAAAAAACCGATTGAGTTGATCGTGCCCTACGCGACGGGCGGAGGCACGGATGTCACCGCGCGCACACTGGCCAATGCGGTAAGCAAATACTTGCCTAACCAACAGACGGTAGTCACGGTAAACAAGCCGGGAGCGAGCGGTGTCATCGGGCTGGGGGAAGTGTTTCAAGCCAAGCCGGACGGATATAAAATCTCTATGGCAACGATCGGCAACCTGGCGATTCAGCCCAACTACGGGAAAACACCATACTCGTATGATAGCTTCGAGCCAATCCTCATTGCGAATTCCGTCCCGCATATATTAGCTGTCCAAGCGGATGCACCGTGGAAAACGGTGGATGAGTGGCTGGACTACGTGCAGAAAAACCCGAATGCATTCAGCTATTCTACGCCGGGCCAGGGTAATACCCAGCATTTGAACATGGAGGGCGTAGCGCTCAAAGACGGCTTGAAGCTGAAGCACGTGCCGTTTGATGGTGCCGCACCTGCTATCACGGCATTATTAGGAGGCCACGTTCACGGTGCGGTCGTTCAGGTACATGAGGCCAAGCCTCAAGTGGACGCGGGAGCATTGCGTATACTTGCCAACATAGGAACGAGTAAAGCCGAGGCGATTAAGGATGTGCCGCTGCTGCATGAAAGAGGATACATAGGATACAACGCCTGGACCGGTATCGTTGCTCCCAAAGGCACGCCGCCCGAGGCGGTAGCAATTTTACATGATGCCTTCAAAAAGGCATTGGAAGATCCGGAGACGGTTAACGAGTTCAAGAAAATCGGTATCGAGCCGGCTTACAGCGGTCCGGATGAATTCAAGAAAATTGCGGAAGAAACATACAAATCGACTCGGGATGTGGCTACCAAGGTTGGCTTGATAAAATAAACGGATCACATAACATATAACGGAAGAAAGGGTGTAACGCAGATGTCTTTGACACAGTCCGGCAATTACGATCCGCTTCCCGCAATGATCCCGGTCCGTCAAGTATTTGAAGCGCTCACAGTTGACGATATCGAAGCCGAGGTTAGAGCGGAATTAAACCAGCAGACGGTGAAACAAACAATTCCAGCAGGCGCAAGAGTAGCTGTAGGCGTCGGCAGCAGAGGCGTCGCTAATCTAAAAACCATCACTTTTGCTGTGATCAGCCAGCTCATCGAATGGGGCGCCAGACCATTCATCGTGCCGGCCATGGGCAGCCATGGCGGGGGAACCGGGCAGGGCCAGATTAAAGTGCTCGCTGAATTTGGCATCACTGAGGAAAGCATGGGAGTTCGAATTGTTTCAACAATGGATGTCGTACAGATTGGAGCGTTGAGCGACGGCACACCCGTGTATTTAGATAAAGAGGCGCAGCAAGCCGATGCCATCGTGTTTATCAACCGGATCAAACCGCATACAAGCTTTAAAGGAGATTACGAAAGCGGACTGCTCAAAATGATGGCTATCGGATTGGGCCGGCACCAAGGCGCTCTCGCCGTCCATCAACATCCGTTGGCTGACATGCCGGTGGTGCTGCCCAAGATTGCCGAGGTGTATTTTAAGCGCGCACCGATTGCGTTCGGACTGGCCATATTGGAAAACGCTTACGATAGGACGGCCCGCATCGTGGCGGTTCCTGGCGATGAGATGATCGCTGCGGAAAAGGAACTGCTTATCCAAGCTAAGCAGTTCATGCCGCGCATTATACCGAAAACAATTGATCTGCTATTGGTCAATGAAATGGGTAAAAACATCAGCGGCTCGGGCATGGACCCCAACATTACCGGCCGTGCAGCTTCGAAAGCTCCTCAGAAATTCGATGCCCCTGAGATCGAGCGGCTGGTCGTGCTTGGCCTCACGCCGGAAACAAAAGGCAACGCCTGTGGGATTGGGGTAGCGGATGTTACCACGAGACGTGTATTTGAACAAATCAATCTGGACTACACGTACGCTAACGTCCTCACATCCAAGGTGCTTGATTCAGCCAAAATCCCGGTCATCATGCAGAACGATGCGGAGGCAATTAACGCCGCGTTAACTACATGCTATTCGATCGGTCGCAGTGCCCCCAGGGTAGTCTGGGTGAAAAACACGCTGGAGCTGGAGTATATACTGGTATCGCAATCCGTGCTGTCCGAGCTCGGCGGAGATCCCCGCATCGAAGTGCTGGGTGATCCCATCCGTGTCGAATTTGATGCTGACCGCAACATCACTACAAATATTTGGAAAGGCAGGTGAGGAGGCTGATGGCGCAAAACAGACAGAATCGGCAGATCAAGGGCATACTGGGCTTTCCGGTGGCGCCTTTTAACACTCACGATCAGTTGGATCACGCGGCGTTGCAAGAAAATATTCAATTTTTGCTGGACAGCGGTCTGGACGCAATTTATGTGTGCGCGGGGGCGGGGGAATTTCAATCGCTGACGCGAGTAGAGTATGAAACCATTGTGGAAATGGCCGTTTCTCTCAGCGGCGGCAAAGCTCCTGTATTCACGGGTGTCGGCGGCAATATTGCGGAAGCCCTTGAGTTAGCGCGCATTTCTCAGGCAAAAGGGGCAGACGGATATTTAATTTTGCCTCCGTATTTGATCAACGCTGAGCAGGCAGGCTTGTACGATTACTTTAAGGCGATTATCGAAAGCACCGAGCTCGACGCGATTATATATCAGCGGGACAACGCTGTGTTGTCACTTGGCACATTAAGAAGATTGACTGAGCTGTCTCAGCTCATTGGCTTGAAGGATGGGGTCGGGACGATGGAGACCAATGTAGAATTTGTACAGACCTTAGGCGCGCGGCTGAGTTGGGTGAATGGCATGCCGTTCGCTGAATTGACGTACCCTGCTTATCGCCCGTTGGGATTTAACGCTTATTCTTCGGCTATTTCCAACTACATACCGCATATCTCGAGATTGTTCTATTGCGCTGTGCAGCAAAACAACCAAGAACTGTTAACCGAGCTATACACGGAAGTAATATTTCCTATCAATAACATTCGCAAGCAGAGAAAAGGTTACGCTGTGGCGCTGATCAAGGCGGGTATGGAAATCATGGGTTTATCTGTTGGAGCAAGAGTAAGGCCGCCGCTCATTCCGGTCGAACCAGAGCATTACAAGGAGCTGGAGCAAGCTTTGAAGCGGGCGCTGGACCGGTTTCCAGTTCAATCTACACCACTTGAGAAGGAGGAATTACACTATGGCAAAAGTACAAGATGAGCTAAACATACGTGTTTCACCTGAACATTTAACCGCGTTCTGCACGGAGGTGCTAATTGCTGCAGGAATCCCGGACAATGATGCCCTGCTGATCGCGGACTCGCTCGTGCACGCGAATTTGACGGGAGTGCATTCCCACGGTGTGTCCAAATTGAATGACTATTTGCTTAGATTGGATCAAAATCTGGTAACCAAAGAGACGAATATCACCGTCGTGCGCGAGTCGGCAACCACGGCGCTGCTGGATGCGGGCAATGGCTGGGGGCAAGTTGTGTCACAGAGGGCTGTAGACATCGCCGTGGAAAAAGCGAAGCAGTACGGGAGCTCGTGGGTAGGCGTGAGAAATTCCAATCACTACGGCACAGCCGCGTATTGGACGGCGAAGATTGCAGCGCAGGGCATGATCGGGATATCAATGACCAACACTTCTCCCGTCATGGTTCCGTTCGGATCGAAGACGCCTACTTTGGGCACCAATCCGCTGTGCATCGCCGTGCCATCGTCCTCCGGCCGACCCATCATGCTGGATATGGCGACCAGCAACCAAGCGAGAGGCAAAATTACACTGGCTTCCAAGTTGGGCAAACCTATTCCGAAAGATTGGGCTATAACCGCCGACGGACAAGAAACGACGGACGCCCATGAAGCGTTAAAAGGCAGCCTGCTCCCGTTTGGCGGCGCCAAAGGCTCCGGTCTGGCTATTATGATCGATATTCTGACCGGCGTGCTGACCGGCTCAATGTTTGGGGCGAGCGTTCCACGCTTTTATGATGACCCCGTGCCACAGGATTTGGGCCACATGTTTGCCGCCATAGATATCGAGTCCATGCTGCCGCTCGACACCTTCCTTGAACGCATGGATGAGAAGGAGCGGGAGACACGAGAGAGCGCGCCGGCCCAGGGCTTCGAGCAAGTCTACATGCCTGGCGATCTAGAATACTTGCGTGCAGAGCAGGCGCGCAAAGACGGAATCCAGCTGTCGAAGGAGATTTACGAGGAACTGCTCAGTACCGCTCGGCGCTATGGCGTGAAATCGGTGTTGGGGGCTTGACGGGCGGCGGGCTAAGGCACCGCGTAGTGGCAGCCTGGGGTTCGATCGACCGCCATGCAGCGTCGAACGCACACCTGGGAGTCGCGCGCGTTTAAATTGCAATGTACAACAAACAGCACCTGTGTCAGGTGCTGTCAGATTGAAAACAAACGTCCCTATGGTTGCTGCAGCAGCGAGGTTGCTGTGTTTATCTCAACCTAGCTTCGGCGCCGCCGAGCGAATCTCATCGCTCACTTCGGTGAACCGTTCGAAATTTTTCGCAAATTCCGCTGCTAACTGCAGCGCCTTAGCATCGTATGCGTTCTTGTCCGCCCAAGTGTTCCGCGGTCTCAGCAGATCATCAGGTATGCCTTTTACATGGTCCGGCACGAGCACCCCAAAGATCGGATCAGCGCTGAACGCGGCCGTTTCAATAGTCCCGTCTATCGCAGCCTCAACCATGGTCCTGGTATGCCGCAGGCTCATACGGCTGCCTGTCCCGTACGGACCTCCGGTCCAACCGGTGTTCACCAAATATACGCGCACATCATGCTCCCGGATTTTTGTGCCCAGCATTTCAGCGTACACAGCGGGCTGTAACGGCAGAAACGGAGCCCCGAAGCAGGTGGAGAAGGTGGCCTCCGGCTCGGTTACCCCTCTTTCGGTACCGGCCAGCTTGGACGTATAACCCGAGAGAAAATGATACATAGCCTGTTCTCTTGTCAGCTTGGATATCGGAGGCAGCACTCCAAAGGCGTCTGCGGTTAAAAAAATAACGACCTGCGGATGTCCGGCCACGCCTGGAATAACAGCATTTGGGATCATTTCGAGCGGGTAAGCGGCGCGCGTGTTCTCGGTGAGAGATTTATCGGTGTAATCCGGCAGTCGAGTAGCAGGGTGAAGCACGACGTTTTCCAAGACGGTACCGAACTGAATGGCATTCCAAATTTGCGGTTCTTTTTCCGCTGCAAGGTCCAGGCATTTTGCATAGCAGCCGCCCTCGAAATTGAATACTCCCCGATCGGACCAGCCATGCTCATCATCGCCAATCAGCCGCCGGCTGGAATCAGCAGAGAGAGTGGTTTTACCAGTGCCTGACAGGCCGAAAAACAGAGCTACATCACCCTTGCCCCCAACGTTTGCTGAACAATGCATCGGCAGCACACCACGGAACGGAAGCAAATAATTGAGTACGGTAAAAATTGATTTTTTCATTTCACCTGCATATTCCGTGCCGCCAATGAGAACCAGCCTACGCTCAAATGACACAATGACGAACGTCTCCGACCTCGTCCCATGTACGCTGGGCTCGGCCTGAACCCCTGGCACCGCGATCACTGTAAACTCCGGTTGGTGGCTGAGCAGCTCTTCGTGGGAAGGACGAATAAATAATTGGTGCGCGAACAGGTTATGCCACGCGTATTCATTTATGATTCTGATGGGCAGACGATAAGTATCGTCCGCCCCGGCAAAACCGTCGAAAACATACAGCTCCCGGCCTTTTAAATAATCCAGTACTTTATCATAGATTTTATCGAATTGGTCCTCAGTTATTGCCTGATTCACATAGCCCCAAGCAATGTGCTGCTCGTGACCGGTTTCTTTTACCACATACTTATCTTTTGGAGAGCGCCCCGTGAATTTACCGGTGGCCACCGACAGGGCCCCTGCAGAGGTCATCATGCCTTCGTTTCGTGCCAATGCGGCTTGAACTAAGTTAGGAACGGATAGATTGTAATGAACGGTGCAGCCGGTCAACATGACTTCCTCCAGTTCGACCCTGTGATCCTGTCTAAGCTTCATACTCTCTCTCCTTATTTTCCGTGCCTTCCTTTACACATGCTTCTTGACGGCAATCAGAATAATATATAGTTACTTTATCAGTGTCCAGAGTGTCTATTAATGTTCCGCAGCGTTTACACAGGATGGACCCTAATGCTACAGTGCCAACGAGGTTTTCCATGTGTTCCCCATCCTTTCGCTTACGTTTTGAGCCAACTCAATCACTCTGCTCGCGTACGCCCATTCGTTATCGTACCACGCGAGTACCTTTACTTGATTGCCCAACGCCATAACGGACAGACCGTCGATTATTGCCGATTTCTCACAGCCGATAAAATCCGACGAAACGAGCGGCTCTTCAGTATAGCCGACATAATGGGATAGTGCGCCGTTTGCCGCAGTGAACAAAGCTGTTTGCACGTCCTCCAATCTGACGTCCCGTCCCGTTTGCACCGTGAGGTCCACTAATGAAACATCCTGGACCGGAACGCGGATGGAGATGCCTTCGATCCGGGAAGCCAGGTGAGGCAGTACAGCCGCCAGTGCCTTTCCGACGCCCGTGGTGGTGGGAACAATGGATTGGGTGCAGGCGCGGGCTCTTCTGAGATCTTTGTGTGGATTATCCATATGCTTTTGATCAGAAGTATACGAATGTACGGTGGTCATCCAACCGCGCTTCACCTGAAAAGCGTTATCCAGAATGTGGAGTAGCGGTGCGACGCAATTGGTGGTACACGACGCTGCGGATATAATAGAATGCTTGGATAAATCGAGCAGGTGATCATTTACACCCATGACTACAGTAAGATCCATCTGTTTACCGGGTGCCGTCACAATAACTGTAGTGGCGCCACTGGCCAAATGTTTTTGCGCACCTTCGCGATGATTGAATTTGCCGCTTGCGTCGATTGCGATATCAACATCCAGCTCCGCCCACGGAATTTTCTCCGGTTCGCGTTGATAAGTGACCGCTATGGGATGCCCGTTAATTCGCATCGTGCCTTCATGCACGGAAATGTTGGCGTCCCATGTGCCATGCACCGTGTCATACTTCAGCAAATGGGCGATCGTTTCAGCGGGATAAACAGAGTTGATGGCCTTGAGTTGCATGTGCGCGGTGTCACCAGACATCATTTTTCTCACCAGCAGTCTGCCTATCCTACCCATGCCGCTGATGCCGACTCCTGTAATCATGGAATGCCTCCTTCAGTTAAGTTGATTAACGCTTAATTAATGTATAACATACAAATAAATAATACACAATATATATTCGAAAAAATACACAATATTGTTTTATAAGTTTTATATGACATATTAATTAACATAAGAATGCGTATACAATGATTTATAATGTGTCCCAATTTAAGGCTCGTCGAGCTAACGAGCTGTATTCGATGCATGCTGCGCTCTTTTGGATTAATTGGCAGAAGTTTGGGGTATTCTATCTTTAACAGCTTTAAGGAGGGTGTTACAATTGTTGGATAAAGAAAAAATGTTGGATTATTTTCAAACCATGATTCGTTCCTCAACGAGAAACCCGAAATTCATGTCGATCTCTACGGCAAAAGTCGCCGACATTATGGGTGTGCAGCCGTCGGACATTGAACAGCAATTAAATGAGTTCGTGCAGGAAGGCAAGCTGGTGAAGGACAAGCTCACAGTCCCTCCGTATGAGGAAATTTACCTGCTGCCCACTAGCTCCTCCCAAACTCTGATTTGATGGGGACCGCCCGCATGTTTTAATAGCGGCGGCACCATATACCGCCTGGTGTGGCCTCGACCATCTTTACGGCCTAGTATTTTTTTCCAGATTGCTACAAGCGAAAGAGCATTGCCTTGTATTCATAGGTGTGCTCTTTTTTCCGTGGGCATTCGGCCGGCCCGAACAGCGGGAGGAGTGGTTGTGATGCTGCGGCAGCTGCTCCTTCGACCCAGCGGCGGGACAGTTAACCGGAAGAAACTAAGTAACAATAAATTCAGGCATTTCCGTAGGGGAGGATCTTGCTTATAATGAGGAAGTAAGTGAATATGGCCTGGAAGTACCGGGCTGATGACGACTAGGAGGAATATCCGATGCTTCATGAACTTCGTATTTACCATATCCATCCGGGAAAAATGCAGGCTATCAACGAGCGCTTCTCTAAACACACGTTGGGCATTTTCGCGAAACACGGCATGCGTGTCACTGAATTTTGGCAGGATGTCGACCCAGAGCATAACCGGCTCTATTATGTAATGGAATTCGAGAACATGGAAACGCGGGATCAGAAATTCGCAGAGTTTCGCAATGACCCGGAATGGCAAAAAATAAGGAGCGAGTCGGAGAAAGACGGCCCGATCGTAGACAAGGTGGAAAGCGTTTTCTTAAAGCGCGTGGGCTATTTTTCTTAAGCGGGCAGGTTCATAACACTGCGCCGGCATACATAGAAAAGACCGCCGATGTGTATCGGCGGTCGATGTGTCGAGCGAAGAACAGAATGGTTCCTTTAGTTCGCGATAAACTCCTGCACCCATTCCCCATTATAGTAGGCCACGCCTATCTTGGTGAAATTAGGGCTGAGAATGTTTTGCTTGTGGCCGGGGCTGTTCATCCAGCCGTTCATAACCTCCTGCGGAGTGCGCTGACCTTTAGCAATGTTTTCTCCCGCATAAGTATAATTAATACCGTATGATTTCATCATGTCAAACGGTGAACCGTAAGTAGGGGAGTTATGATCAAAGTAACCGTTATGGTACATGTCTTTGGCTTTATCTAATGCCATTGCGGACAATGCTTTATCTTCGGCCAATGGCTGAAGGCCGGCTTTGGCGCGCTCTTGATTCACCAGTGTCACAACTTGGCTGGCATAAGCCGATGTGGCAGTTTCGCTGGCTGGCTGCTGTTGAGCATTATTGGCGGGTGCTGGCGCTGGCGCTGCTGCTTTTGTTGGTGCCTGTGCAGGCGCCTGAGCAGGGAGTTGCAGCTTCATGCCCGGCCAAATAACATTCGGGTTCGCCACTTGAGGGTTGGCAGATACAAGGGAGTTCAAGTCAATCCCGTGCTGCTGTGCAATTTTCCATATTGTATCATTGCCTGATACGGTAACTGGGGCGGCAGAAGCAGCGGTCGCTCCGATCATTGTGCCTAATGCGACTACTCCGGTTAAAACAGATTTCTTGAAACGCATGAAACAAAACATCCTCTCTTTATTACGGCCTACGAGGTTAGCTGACGGGTTCGGGTCAAAGAGCAATCGCCCGGCCATATGACAATGGCTTCACCCCAAGAACTGGGATCCCCCGCGCTTCTCACGAGAAGCTTCGGCCTGCTTATTTCTCAAACAAGACAGCCGCTCGGGCGCCTACGTTTTGAGATCCGTATCATTTTACCACGCGATACCGTACCCGGCATTACATAAAAGTTTCCAGCCCCGTCCATAATACAACTCATATGCGCATTCCTTCGCGAGTTGATCGCTTCAGGCACGTACTTCGACGCAGTGCTGTTTACCGTCCTCACCCCTGAATTTCCGGCTCCTACGGCTTATCTGGTCAGATAACATAGGCAGACATGTATCGAATTTGCCGATGGGTGTTAGGGTGTTACTTTGTTGCACAAGACTCTCTCGAGCAGATCCATTCAAGGAGGTATTCAGCACGTTTGACAACGAATGAGATGGAGCAAATACAGGCGGTTTTACCGGAATGGGTCGAAGCAAGCCGACGGCTAACCGAGCGAGGGAAAGTGGCGGCGTACATCCCTGAGCTTGCGAAAGCGCCGAAGAACGCGCTGGGCGTTTTTATCGTGAATATGGAAGGTGACTCCGTCTCCGCCGGGGATTGCGGTCTTAAGTTCACGCTGCAGAGCATTTCCAAGGTGTTCACGCTGATTTTGGCGCTAATGGATCACGGTGAGCAAACAATCTTCTCCAAAGTGGGAATGGAACCGACCGGCGAGAATTTCAACTCCATGATAAAGCTCGAACTGGTGCGGCCGGGCATACCGTTCAACCCGTTTATCAATGCCGGTGCGATCACCATCTCGTCCTTGATAAGGGGGGACGGTCCCATTGAAAAATCGGCCCGTATTTTGCAATTTTTCCGGCACCTGGCCAGCAACGACACCCTGGACTATGATTTGGATGTGTACCGTTCGGAGTCGGAAACGGGCTTTCTGAACCGGTCTCTTGCATATTACTTGAAGGAAAACAGAGTGCTGAACGCTGAAGAGGACGTAGAGGATTTGCTAGCCGTATACTTTCGGCACTGTGCTGTCAAAGTGACTTGCGGCGATTTGGGGCGAATGGCATTGGTGTTGGCGGGCGACGGTGTGGATCCGTTGACGGGAAAAGCAATGATCCCCCGCAGACACGTTCAAATCGCCAAGACATTCATGACGACGTGCGGTATGTACAACGCCTCCGGCGAATTCGCGATTCACGTCGGGCTGCCCGCCAAGAGCGGTGTGTCCGGCGGCATTCTTTCCATAGTGCCTGGCCGCTATGGTATAGGTGTACTAGGCCCGGCGCTCAACGATAAGGGAAATAGTGTAGCGGGAGTGGATCTATTGCGGAGGCTATCGCATGCATTCGACTGGAGCTTATTTTGAGCCGCACAAATGGGTTAGCACAGAAGCCGCACCGTACCGCGACCATAGCGGAAATGCGGCTTCCGCAGTTTTTACATATGTGAGTGGCGCGATAAACCAACACCTGCTATTCCCGCATGCGCTCAAACGGATCCAATCAACTTTCAAATTAATCTAGTAATTCCTTAAGATAAAAATTCTTATTCTCTAAAAACCTGCGTGTAATCTGATAATGCTCAGTATCTTCGTATTTAATCAATTCAATTGGAGACACATTAAAATTATAAATTTCGGCGTTCGGGTAGCCGAGGAGAATGGGGGAATGTGTCGCAATGATAATTTGTGCACTCTTTTGTAGCTCGTGGATAATGTTCAAGAACGCCAGTTGTCTTTGAGGGGAAAGTGCTGCCTCAGGTTCATCCAAAAGATATATTCCCTTTTGTCCAAAGCGATGTGTAAAAAGAGATATAAAGGATTCCCCATGTGATTGCTCATGTAGCGATTTCCCACCATAATAATGATAAACTCTACGATCTTCTTTCGCTAATTCATCTAAATGCGAAGCAAAATTATAGAAAGACTCTGCCCTAAGGAAAAAGCCATTGTTTATTTTAGGCATCCAAGACAGTCTAATAAAATCACCCAATTTTGCCTCTGATGAAACTAGTTCATATAGGTTATTTCGACTTCCCCCAGCCGTATTGAAGCCGCATTGATACGCAATAGCTTCCAGCAATGTGGATTTACCAGAACCATTTTCCCCGACGAAAAATGTCACGTTTTTGTTTAGTGCAATATTATCAAAGTGTTTAATGGCGGGCACATTGAATGGGTATTTATCGGGGGCATTGATTTTTTCATTCAATTTAATAATCTCCCGTAAGAACATGTAACCCCCCCTTGTAGTAATTTTAACTCATTTTAATTATTTGTTCCGTCTACTTGACGGGGTGCACTTCAATTTTCTGGCAGCCTCGTTGGTGTTGTTTATTCAGCTATCGTTCTGCATACGTTCAATTAAACTTTCTGCGCTCGCGATCCAACTGTTCATGTAGCGTCATCAGGCTTTCGGTCACGGATTGATGAGCTGTGTCGATGACAATATGATCTCGGTCCCAAACATCGTACTGTCGGGTCTTGACCTCATCCCACGTGGGTAGATCCAAGCCGGGAATATCGGTTACACGCGTAGCGATTCGATGCCTGTGTTCACGTTCGTCCGAGCAAACCACTTCGATTTCCATAAATGGAATTTCGAGAGCCCTCGCCACGTCGCACCAGGCCTGGCGCGTTTCATGAATGGGATTTACTGTATCTGCTATCACGTCAAGGCCCAACCGCAGATTCTGCGACGCAATCTCGTAACACACGATGTAACCCGCAGGTCCGTCAACCCAGGTCCCAGCAACCCGCATAGCCTGCTCCACGACGTCGACCCGCAGGTAGGTGGCCCGCAATTCTCTGGCCAAAGCTGCTGATAACGTGGACTTCCCGGTACCTGGCAACCCGCTAAAGATATAGAGCATTGAGCTCGCCTCCTTCACAGTTCATCGGCAATATCAATAAACTCCTGGTGCATTCCCAAATCAATCTTTACAATCATAGATAGCAACTCCTTTTTTTAGCAATCAATGGTTACTTCAATAGCCTTTCTCTACCCATTTGGGGTATTGACAGAATTCATCAAATTGATAAATAACCACAAGAAAAAAAGTGGAATAAGACAAGCAATTGCTATTATTAATACGCTAAACTTGCTTAACTTCTTTTTCATACTAGTTGCTGTGACACTATTGTTTTTAGTTCAACTAAGTCATTTATCACTATATCAGCCTGACACAGTTCATCTTCTTGTGCAAAATCAAAATTACATCCTATTGCAACTAAACCATTATCTTTAGCCGCATTTATATCCGAAAGGCGGTCCCCGACTACTGCTCCTTTAGTAATACCGTACTTTTCAACAATAGTCTTAACTAAATCTGATTTATTCAACGATCCAATCTGTTGGATACTGAATGTTTCAGTAACCCAATTATCCAAATTATAATAATTAACAACCGCTGTTAAATACTCCGTTAAGCCATTGCTTGCGATGTAAATTGAACAATTATTCACCTTCAAATAATTGAGAACTTCCTTCACATTAGGATATAAAGCACCCTTACCACTTCTTATATTTTCAATTAATCTTGCTAGAAAATAAAGATCAGTTCGCTTTCTTACTTCAATGGAATGATTAGGCAACAACGCTTCCCATACTTTTGGTAAAGGTACACCCATAATTTCACGGTATTTATCAATAGGTGTTTCTTTATCCCATTCATTTAGCGACCTCAAATCATTAAAGGCATCTTCGAGTGATATGTCTAAAATCTTATTGGTTTGAAAAAGTGTACCATCCATGTCAAAGATAAGTGATTGAACCATTTACTGCCTCCTGTTATAATCTCCGATAACATAATATGTTTTTCCTCATTTTACTTATTATGTACCAGGGTATATAGTTGCGTAGTTCAACTTTTTTTCCAACCTCATCTAAATAATTTCATATTCAAATACTCCGCAAAATTCTACTTCCAACTTAAGTTCCAATAATGTTGTAATGACCATACTGTGGCAAACAACAATTACCTTTGATTTATCAAGATATCTATCCAACACATTGATTACTCGTTTTAGCACACTCTCCTTCGATTCCCATAGTTTGCTCTCACCTGGTGGATAAACTCCGTTATGCTTCGTATAATCCTTCATTAGTTCTTGTATTTCGTTTATTCCTGGTGCCTGAAAATTATCGGGAGTCCACTCATGTAAATCAAATTCAACTTTCAAAGGCAAACCGATGTTCCTTTTTATATATGCGGCCGTTTGTAAAGAACGGGTGTATGGTGACGAAAGAATCAAATCACAATTTTCCAAATGCTTATGATTGTATATTACTTGTTCCGCTTGGCGAACTCCGAAGCCTGTTAGTGGGACAAAATCCCTTAAAGCACCTTGTAAATTACGTTCATCCTTGAAAGCCCAATTGGGTTCCCCGTGTCGGATTAAATAAAATACAGTCAGATAAATCTCCCCTTAAACCATAATTGTTTTTTCTCTAGCGTCTCCCTTTAGCTGAACGAACAACACTTTTAATTGTGCTTGATATACCCGAAAAACGTCACATCAACATGATGGAGAATATCTGAAATAGCATTGCCCAGCCTGTACTGATTGATAGCTTCATTATTTGAAAGAATAATACAAATATCTTCATCGTGTGGCTGACTTGGATAATGCTGTAGAAGTCCCACAATCCAGATATTTCTTAATAAATGCTTCGGGCGGACCAAGGGGCGACGACAGTCGACCTGCCGCGTGAGTATAATGCCAGGTGAAAGTCAGCCGTTCGTCGAATTGCATTCATAATGTGTTGTTTGTTCTCTCTAAAATAATGTCTATTATTTCAGTTGTCTTTAAGTGATCCGTAATTATATGCTCTTGATAAATATCCTTCCTAAAAGCTTCGACACATTTAGCTGTCTGTTGGAATGACCATCCTCCCACAGTGTCACCACGCTTGACTAATCTGTTAAAAATGGTGTCCTCTGAAGCTATTAAACAAAAATGATACAGCTCGTCATCTAATTCTTTAAATCCATTGTAAATGTAATTGAAGTTTTCCTCTTTATATATGGTCATGGGCACAATTAAGTGTTTTTGATACTTCTTCTTTACCTCTCCTGCCGCCTTTACGGTCAAGATTTTCCACAGTTCAATGTCCTGGAAATCATCAGTTTGTTCATGGATGTTCCTTACTTCCTCCGATATTATCTTTCTAATCATAAGTCCAATTTCTTCAGGATCAAATATCATGCTATTTGCAACTGATGGTTGTAGCATTTGGGCTGTGGAAGTCTTACCAGAACCAAACGCCCCATTTAACATGATAATCATGTGATCACTCCTGGTGTCCCTAGATTTTGGCCGCCGCAATTAATAGGAACATCGGGCGGCGGATTTCTTCTTGCCAGGCAGGATTTTTATCCAGCATGTCTTGGTTCGGCTGAAGTTCGGAAAGTTTCGTAATTCTAAAGCCGGAATCAATTAATGCATTAACATAGGTGGCGACAGTACGATGGTATTTGATTACATCATTATCCAGAAATCTAGCCTGTCGTGGACCTTCACTATGGTAGTTATCGACGGGCCAATGCAGTTTCTCGCCTTCCGGGCCGTAGTACCAGTCTTGTGCAGCGAGCGCGGTGAAGATTGGATGTTCAACCGAGAGCACGAAAGTCCCCCCTAGTACAAGGCAGTGATAAACTTTACGACAGATGGTATCGAATCGTTCTACATAATGGAACGCAAGAGAACTTATCACCACATCGAATTCTCCTTCGGCAAAGTCGATGTCTTCGATCGCCAGACGCCGATACTCTATTTGTGGATCTTCGGTCATAGCTTTAGCACGTTCTAACATATTTTTCGAGATGTCTATACCCACTACCGACCGTGCTTGACGTTGACGCGCATAGCGACAATGCCAACCAAAACCGCAGCCAAGGTCAAGTACCTTTTTATCACGCAATTCAGGGAGCAACGCACGAAAGGCGGGCGATTCCCCCGCAGCCTCCAGTCCCCCAAGCGAGCGAGGCATCCGACTATATTTATGAAAGAATCCTGGATCGTCATATTTGTTCTGTTTCATGATAACCGCACCCTCTATGCAGATTTTGTTATTTTCTCAAGATCCCTAATCTGCATTTTATCTTTAAACCACAAATAGTATCTAGTGTTAATACAATTTTAATTAAACAATCCGGCCCGTTAGCCATCCATGCAGCGCAAAATCAGAGCTCCACCACAGAGAATGAAAATTAGATATATCGTTTCTACGGCTGGAGAGGAAGGTCGATGGCTATGGTGCGATTAGAGCCCATCCGTTAGTCTGGCTCCAACGACCACGGTGCACCATTGAATGTTGCTCCCTTGTGGGACGCACTCATGGTAGGTTAATCCTATTTGGTGTTGCAGCAGTCTCCATTCAATGACGGCGGCAGAAGGGAATGCTGGACATGGATATACTTGCCATGGAGAGCACAAGCATATACTGGAAGCCTATTGTTAATCTACTCGAAGCTGAGGACATTGAGTTTCTAGTCGTACATGCCCAGCATATGAAAGCAGTGTCTGGACGTAAAACCGATGTTAAAGATGCGGAATGGAACTGCCAACACGCACAATCGTATGTTTTAGGCGGCTTACCGATGTCAGGCACAGCCTGCAATTATACGCTAATAGACCGCCGACTCGGAACTACTATTTATTGGCTGGATTACAAGTTCTCAGCAGTTAAATAAAATAACGGCGAGCCCCGGTCACTCGGGATGCTCGCCGTTTTTTACTTTGGTTCAGAGTACTGCCTGGGGGTTGGTTAATGGATCGACTCTGGTAGATTTCTTCATCACGGATGAAGTAATCGTAGAATTCCCCGGGATCATCTTTGAAACCCGTTAGCCTTAAATTGCCACAGACAAGATCGATCAAATAGAAGGATTGCGAAACCACACCCATCAGTGCAAATTTCAACGCATAATAAGGAATTTCGCTGTTAAGCGCCTTGTCATTGATTTCTAATCCAATAAAATATACTCCTCCACCTGTACCATCTGGCAAAAATCTAAAATAATGAAATGAATGAAACAAAAATACAGCACCAGTTAGACAAAGCGATATCTGCAGAATTCTTTTTTTTGCCCCAATATAAAGCACTCCCCTAGTTCGATCATACATGGCTAGACGTGCCGAATGATTAAAATGTTGCGTGGCAAACATTTAGAAATTTTATGGTCTGGGCATCAGGGATTCCTTGTAAACTGCCCGTTAACGGAGCAACAAAAAACGGTTGCCGACGCAACCGCCATTTGAACCAGCAAAGGGGATCGCGCGTACGCTAAAGCCGCTTTGAGTTTTTGCAACAGGAATGATGGATAAAGGGATTCCTTTTTAAAGTCGATGACCGTGACTCCCATGATGAATAATCCATGCGGGCATGCTTTCTTTTTACATTTCATTGACAAAAAAATAAATAATAAACGTTATAGTTAAAATATAATAGTGGAGGAGGAGACTATGTCCTATTCAATCTTACTAGCTGAAGATGACCTGTCGATTGCCAAGTTGATGGAAATGACATTAAGCGCGACAGGGTACAACTGTAAAATTGCATCCGATGGCAACTTGGCTATGCGATACAGCGAAGAGGGCAACTATGACCTAGCTCTGTTGGATATCATGCTGCCTGAAATGGATGGCTACCAGCTGCTGGAAGTATTCAAGCGAAAGGATATCCCGGTCATTTTTGTTACGGCTAAGATAAGTGTATTAGACAAAGTGCAAGGCTTACGGCTTGGAGCGGAAGATTATATAACGAAACCTTTTGATATCTTAGAGCTGCTCGCGAGAGTCGAGGTCGCGTTGAGAAGGTCTCATCCTAGCATTTCAGACACATTGACGATCAATGATGTGAGGGTCGATTGCAGCAGCCGAACAGTTTACAATGAAGACCGGCTCATCACCCTAACTCCTAAAGAATATGAGCTGCTTGAATTTTTGTTAACCAACGCGAATATCGCTTTTTCCCGTGAAAGCTTGCTAAACCAGGTCTGGGGTTATGATTATTACGGTAGCACCCGAACGGTGGATACCCACATTTTGAACCTGCGGACCAAGTTAGGGTTATCGAAGCATATTCATACGGTTCATAAAATCGGGTATCGATTGGAGCTTTAACCATGTTATTTCATTTCAGGAGAATGCCGCTATGGATGCGGATCTATCTGATGGTATTCGGGTTGATCGCACTGATGATCCTATTCTTTTCATACAGGATGATTACGGTCTCCAGCGAAGCTGGCATTCAGCGGGAATACGCCGCCTCGCTCGACAGGCATGCTATGTTCTATAACGCTTTAAAGATGTACGCCAGCACCATGGATCAGATCAGTTACAATCCGAATCTGGAGCACAAGATGCTTACCCAAGCCGTGCAGAACTACGGCCTTTATTATACAGATAATAAGAGCCACGTAGCGATGACGAATGAGGCGGGGGAGAAGCTGTACAGCAGCATACTTCCTGATGATGAGCATGCTATGGGACTTACTCCCGCCAAAGACGGAAGACGCAGCTATGTAATTCGAAGTGTAGGCTCGCGTACCGTGCTGTTTGTTTCAGGCTGGGTGGACATAAACGGCAAGTTGTTTCGCCTGGATTTTACGGATAACATAACGAATTTAATTGCCGATCTAAAGTCGTTGGCCCGGCAGATGTCATTATGGCTGTCGGTCGGCATGGTCATGCTGGCTCTGGGGTTATATGTTCTCATCAGACAAGCCCTGCATCCGCTCGCCCAGTTAAGTACACAAGCCCAAGCGATAGCGAAAGGAAGGTATGATCACCGCATAACCGTTAAACGTGATGATGAGATCGGTCAGCTGGCGGTTGACTTTAATCATATGGCGGATGCAATCCAAGCGAATACAGCTCTTCTTCAACGGGCGGTACAAGAAAGAGAGCGCTTCATCGCAAGTCTTGCCCATGAACTGAAAACACCGCTGACGTCTATCATGGGGTATGCCGATTTGCTTCAATATTATCAGTTGGATGAACAAGAGGTCACACAGGCGCTTCAATTCATTCGCAACGAAAGCAAGAGACTTGACGACATTTCAATCAAATTGCTCGAGATGTTTCGGCTTGGAGCAGGACCCGTGCTGAATAAGCAGGTAGTTCCCGTTTTTTCGCTTATGCAGCAAGCGGAGCTCATAACCAAATTGTCGTTGTCCCGAAAACGGCAGCGCTTGGATATAAAGTCTTCCATTACCGAAGTTGCGGTTGATCAGGAACTGTTTTTACTCCTGTTAAGTAATCTGATTGAAAATGCTTCGAGAGCCTCAGACAACGATGCGGTGATTTCGATTCAGGCGTATCCCCGGGAGAGATCTGTTGTTTTTTGTGTGCGGGATAACGGCTGCGGTATTCCAGCTGAACATTTGGACGATGTGCTTCAGCCCTTTTTCATGCTGGACGGTGCAAGGGATGGAAAAAAGAAGGGTCATGGGTTAGGCTTGTCGCTGAGCAAGGCGATTGCCGAAGCGCATGGCGGAAGGCTTGATATGAAAAGCCGGCTTGGGGAAGGAACAACGGTGTATGCTCTGATTCCCAATCAGGAAAATTTGCAAAATGATGACATCCCGCCTATGGAACCATGACAAGATGATGGTACTTTATTCATGTCGAACATCCGGAGGTTCGAACCATTCCATTAATCGGAGGTCATTCATATGCAAAACAACAAAGTGAAAAAGAAGGCTGGCGTACTGTTAAGCCTTGCCGCTCTAGGCGCGTTAGCCATCGTCTCCAGTCATTCACTGGTCAGTTATGCCCAATCCACAATGGACAGCAAAAAGAATGTTGTCATGACGGAAGCACAGCCGCCTAAAGATCTGGTCAGTGAGGAAACAGCAAAACCGGCGACTCAGCCGGAAGTGTCAAATAAGGACACTGGAACGGCCATGGTTTTTCCCGTCGCGATGTCCAAAGAACAAGCGGAGCCTTTTATCCAAGCTGCCAAACAAGCTTTCAAAGCTAAGAACATAGAGCTTCCTGACAGCGGGTACTGGATTAGCAGCAGGTATGTTGATAATAATACGCAAGATGTGCAAATCGATTGGTATCCGAATAGCTTTGATGGTCTCGGACCGGTCAATTTTATTAAGGATAAGGTGTATTTTGTATACTTTACCAATGCCGACCTGAATAAAGGAACGGGCGACGTACAGAATGTTCGTGTTATCGAGAAGGGTGGCTTTCCACGACCTTCCGCCCAGTAGATATCCGGTGTGCGTGGTACAATATAGTCCGATTTCACCCGCGCGTTATATGATGCAGAGAAAAAAACGGCTTCTCCGTGTTCGGAGAAGCCGTTTTTTTATACATTTTTTCTCTTTTTTTGCATGAGATTTTCGAAATATCTTGCATGAAGCGCCTTCTTTTAAGCGTAACAGAAAACTTTCACTGTGTAAGTAAATTCGGTCTTATTTCAGTTGGCTTTGCTTTTCGACACCTAGCGGTTCAAAAGCTTCTATCAGCTTCTGCGCCAATGCGTTGTCCCCGTGCGAAATAAAAGACGAGAACTTTGCCCATTCCATATGATCCGTTCGGGGGGACAGCACGCGCGGTTGGAAATGGGTCGCGTTGTACTGCTCTCCTCTGTGCAACGTTCGAGAAAATGTATATCGTCAAGTTTCCTGATTCGAGTTGGTATAGGTGCCCTTAAGCGCCTTCTCGTTGGAGATCATATGCGCTGCGGGATTCCGCTCTTTTTGAATATTGAATACCTGCTTCACTAAGGGCAGTCAACACGTCGTTTAATGTCAATTCCGCAATCTGTTCCTGAGATGTCTCTGTTTTATTTCCACAAGCACATAAACCAACGACCATAAAAATGAGGATTAATAAAGTTTTGTTCATGCCCATTTTCCTCCTTTTGCACTGGACGTAGTTAAAGGGGGGATGTTGCGTTAATCTGTGGCATGGCTTGGTCAAACATTTTTCCCTAATGCAATCATTCTTAATATGCTTGGACGGCTGGCATTTCCCTTGAATAAATGAAATGAGTCTTATTAAAAACAAATGATTCTTTCTCTTTGCTGAATCCAATCTTTTCAGCGACTCTAACGGATGATGTATTTCTAGGGTCTATAATACTTATCAGCTTCTTTAACCCTAAGTGATCAAATCCATACTCTTTGCAAGCCAAAGCTGCTTCCGTAGCAAACCCCTTCGACCAATAACTTTTATTGATATGGTATCCAATCTAAACTTCAATACTTCCATCTACTGTTTGTTTAACAAGACCGCAATCGCCAATTAATTCACCTGTTTCCTTCAAACAAACAGCCCATAGTCCAAATCCATCGCTCTTGTATCTGTTTTGTTTTTGTTCAATCCAGTCATAAGTTTTTGGTATGCTAAATGGTGCCGGGTAGTATCGCATCGTTTCCTGATCAGAAAAAATTAAATGCAGAGCAGCAAAATCGTCGTTTTTGTACTGTCTTAAAAATAATCTTGGCGTTTCAATAATAAAAATGTGATTCACCAACCTTCAATGAACTCAAGTGTCCATCCACATTAAGAGCAATCCATATATTTCCTGAATTTGAAAATAAGCATCTGATAGAAGAAGTGAGAAAGAAGTTTGACCCGTTGTATGGATTAGTGCCACCACACATAACACTTGTGTTTCCATTTGAAAGTCAGATGCCGACATCAAGGCTTGAAAAACATGTAAGGGATACACTAGTTGGCGTATGCCCATTTCCGATTCACTTGAAAGGGATAACGGCAACACTGGACAACCACTTATTCTTAAACGTAAAGAAGGGAAACGACAATATTATCGAACTGCATGATAGGCTATATTCTGGTCTGCTGCGTGGATTTCTGAACCGCCGACATACTTATACTCCTCACCTAACCGTTGGGAGATTTAATGCTGAGACTGAGCTTCAAACTGCACTTGACAATACAGAGTCATTTGAAGCATGTTTCGATATAGTTGTTACCAAAGTAGCTTCTGAAATTATTCATAGCAATGGAGAGTCAACGATTGAATTTATAGTTTCTTTAGTTAACTCATAGCAGCATTTTTTTTCTAGCTGCATTCTCAGCCGGCACTTTGCTGTGGTTTGCGGGCAGCATAAGATACCTGCAACCATACCGCCATACATAAATCCCTCAGCTTTTTCCCCTGTACTAAACATTCTAACAATGCCTCGGTACACACGATACCCGAGTCCCCGGTACTTTGGATATATTTGGCCTCATACGGAACGTCCAGTCCAGTTTTCTGCGAGGCTAACGGATCGTCAAGTCCACCGTATTAGGCAGCCACTTCAGAGAGCCCGCGGCCGGAAACGATACCCCACCTACGTATGTTCCTCGTGTACCATTCGCCATATTTCCCTACACTCTGCACCGTTTCAATAGGGGATTTACCTTTTTTAATGAATTAGTGAAAGTCCCGTCAAATCGCATAAAACCTGCACTGGTTAACAATTCCTGTTTGAATCAAACCGCGCCGGAGGTATATACAAACCAAGCCTAGATAGCAATGTCCAAGTGCACCTCGCGGGAAATAAAAGTGGAGAGGAGACCAAGCCATGACTGTTCAAAAAAGTACGGATAGTTCCAGCCTGGCAGAACCCATTGACAGAATCCTCGGCAAGGGAATCGTAATTGATGCATTTGTAAGAGTTCGATTGAGTTATTGAAAAGATGAACGAACATGTGAAGAAAGCCGTTAGAGAAGTGGGGAAAGCTGTAATCGAACACGCTCCAGAGCCCGTCAAAGAAAAAGTAAAAGAAGTAGTAGTTGACAAAGCGAAAGAGAAGATCGTCGACCATGTTAGGGATAAGGCAAATGAGCTTACCGAAAACCTGGAGCATGCCAGAGATGGTCTCGCTGATAAGCTGCATCATAAAGCTGGAGAAGCCAAGCAAAAAACCCGGAGTGTGTTACTCTCGGCCCGTGAAAAGTTGAGGACCGTTGTGAAAAATGGGGAGAGGCTTCAAAAAACGGTCTCTTCCGGACAGAAGCATAACGATGACCGCAGAGTAAAGGGCATTGAGCATATCAAAGGCATTAGCAACATAAAAACGTCGAAGGACATTAAGGGGGTCACGAAGATCAAGAGCTATAGCAAATGAAAGGAGAATGCAAAATGGCATCGGTTCAAAAAAGTACGGATAGCTCCAGCCTGGCGGAGGTCATTGACCGCATTTTAGATAAAGGGATTGTGATTGATGCATTTGTTAGGGTCTCGGTTGTCGGTATTGAAATTTTAACAGTGGAAGCAAGAGTGGTTATTGCCAGTGTCGATACATGGCTGCGTTATGCAGAGGCTGTCGGATTACTGAGAGATGACGTTGAACAAAACGGTCTTCCCGAACGGGCAAATGAGCGAAATCAGGCCCGCTTCAGTATCTAGCACAAGAATGCAACGGCAGTGTGGTGTCACCCTGGCCTGTCATGCTGCAGCAGGAGGCCGCGATGGAGATTAAAGAGATCATTGGCAATGTCACAGAGTTCCTCAATGAATTCGTAGCCCCAGTCCACAAAGTCACTGCAGTGGAACCAAGTGATAATAACGGCTGGAAACTTACGGTGGAAGTTGTTGAGGAGAGAGAATATATGAAGAAATACGCGAAGGATGAAATGCTGGGGGTATACGAGGTGTGGCTGGATCAGGATAAAAGCGTGACTTCTTATAAAAGGCGGGATATCCGTTATAGAAGTTCGGTCAAGTATGAAGGGTAGAGATCCTAAAACAGCACACCAGTTTGCCGCACCTCAAAATATCTGCAAGCCGGATAGGAGGCTTTGACCATCAGCGATAAAGAAACGACCGGTATCTACATTTTTTGTGCAATCCAGTCAGAAACAGCTGAAGATTTTGGTGTTATCGAAATCGAAGGCGAAAATAAAGAACTGTTTACTATTCGGTACAAGGATGCCGCTATTGTAGCCGCTGAGGCTCCCATGAAAATTTATCAGCCGAATAAAGACAACTTATCGATGCATCAGAATGCTGTTTCACTTGTGATGAAAAAAAATTCGACTGTAATTCCAGTTAGTTTTGGAAATATTTTTCACTCTAAAGAAGATGTGGGCGTACTGCTGGAAAACTTATATCCGCAATTTGAAAAGCTTTTCCCTGCAATACAAGGAAAGGTGGAGCTCGGATTGAAGGTTATTGGAAAGAAAGCGTGGCTGGAATCAAAGGTCAGCGAGAACTCGAATTTCAAGCAGATGGCTAAAACTGTGCGAGGGAAATCAGAAGCGGCCGCTTACTATGAAAGAATACAATTGGGCGGAGCTGCTAAGCAGCTTATTGACTCTCTGCAGCAGCAAGTGGAGCAGGATATATTCAATCCTCTAAGAGAGTTAGCTGAGGCTTCAACAACCAATGCTCCTATCGGTGAGAAAATGCTCTTAAACGCGGCCTTTTTAGTAGACCGGCAAAACGAGAACAGGTTTGATGAAAAAGTAAATGAGTTGTACGAAAAATGGAAGGATAGGGTCGAGTTCAGCTACACCGGACCTTGGGCGGCCTATAACTTTGTGAACATCAGATTAAAGGTTGAGGATGCCTGATGCTGCATAAATTAGTATCCGCACCGATCAACCTGGTCATAAAAATCGGAGAAAAGGTTAAAGAAGAGGCTGATAAACAGTTGTACGACCTGCCTACCATTCAACAAAAGCTGATTCAGCTTCAGATGATGTATGAGCTCGAAGATATCCCCGAGGACGCCTTCAAAGCCAAGGAAGAACAATTAATGATGCGATATGAAATCGCCAAACGACTGGAATTGGAGCAATGGGAACAGATGACGAAGAAAAAATGAGGACAGTGGAGGATGGGCGGTTTGCTTTATTTATACGGTTTAGTTCCAAGCGAGGAAGTATCGGGACGATCGTTTCCTACGTTAAAAGGCTTCGATGGCAAAGGTGATCTTTTCACGATTCAGATAGAAAATATAACAGCAATCGTCTGTTATCTGGCCGCGGAAAATTACTCGGAAGAAAGTATTAAAGAGCGGATTAATAATGATATGGAATGGCTGCAGGAAAAAGCATTCCACCACCATGAAACGGTGATGCAGCTGTCGAAAATTTTCACAATCATACCTTTGAAGTTTTGTACTTTGTATCATACTCAGGATAGTTTGGAAACGAGTGTTCACTCGAATGAATCAAAAATAGCCGAATCCTTCGCCTTAATAGATGGAACTGAAGAATGGAATTTAAAGATTTACTGTGATGATGCGTTGTTGAAGAAACAAGTCAGCCAGAACAATGACAAAATAGAAGCAAAGAGAGCGGAGATCAACCGGCTTCCAAAGGGCAAACAATTTTTTGCGAAGAAAAAGCTGGATAAATTAATCGAGACTGAGCTGGAAGAAGAAAAAATCAGAGTGAGTGAAACCATACATTTGCATCTGAAAGAGCTTGCCCTTAAAGGAAATGTAAAAAGCACTTGGAGTAATGAAGCGACAGGACGAAAGGATAACATGACCTGGAATGGTGTGTATCTCGTTTCCCAATCGAAAGTAGACAGCTTTTTGGAACAGATCCAGCAGTACGACAAGAATATGAGGGAAAAAGGATGGCAGTTTAAGGCAACCGGGCCATGGCCGGCCTACCATTTTTCTAGCGTTTCATAAGTGAGGACGAGAATATGGCACTAAGAGAATCGATAGAAAAAAAGGATATCGCATTAATAGACATTTTGGATGTGATACTCGATAAGGGAGTTGCTATAAAAGCAGATTTAGTCATTTCCATTGCCGGCGTCGACTTGGTGTATTTAGACTTGCGATTGTTAATTGCTTCTGTAGAATCTCTTGTGCAGGCTCAGCAGGGAAAGCGGAAAGCCGTGTCTTCAGAAGAATTCGATAAACAGAGAGAGGAGTTAATTGATGCAACCGGCCAGCCAGACAAATGGAAAAATTAATTTGGACCCCGACAATGCAGAGCATGGATTAGCACAATTAGTTCTAACTGTTATCGAGCTGCTTAGGCAAATTGTTGAAAGGCATGCGATAAGGCGCGTAGAAGGTGGGACTCTGACAGACGAGCAGATTGAGAATTTAGGTGAGGCGCTAATGAATTTGGAAGAAAAAATGGAAGAATTAAAAGACATTTTCGGGATGACAGACGAAGATTTGAATATTGATCTTGGTCCTTTAGGAAGCTTACTTTGATTCGCTAGCAAGGAGGACTTTAAATGGAGCGTTCCATGGAGTCCAGTACAATTGTGGATGTGCTGGAGAAAATATTAGATAAAGGTGTCGTAATCGCAGGTGATATCACAGTAGGCATTGCTGATGTTGAACTGTTAACTATCAAAATCCGCCTCATAGTGGCTTCTATAGATAAGGCAAAGGAGATTGGCATGGACTGGTGGGAAACAGATCCGTATTTAACCTCTCACGCACAAAATAGCACTGTAAAAGCCCTGGAAGAAGAAAATAAGAGGCTGCAGGAGAGGCTTGAATCTCTTGAGACCAGCATGTCGCCAAACCGCTTAAATTCCACCGATATTAACTATTAATAGGAGGTTTTCACAATGGAAAAAGCACAAGAACTTCAAAATCAGACAGAGGTAACGGAAAATAATCAAGGATCAATGAGCAGTGCAGTTACGCTTTCAATTGCAGGCGGCTTAATTGGAGCTGCAGCTGGATACCTCGCAACTTCTGAGAATAGAAAGAAAGTCATGGCGAAGATCGGTACGAGAAAACTAAAAAGTGCAGGATTAGGCTTAGGTCAATCGCTAAAAGATAAGTCAGTGAAAACAGTCGAGTCTCTTAAAAACTCAGCTGGAAAGGTATTCAATAAAAAAGCAGACGTTTCCTTAGAAGGGTATTCTAATGAGCAAGAACAATCCCCAGGAAACGAGACCAGCCTATCTGTAGTAAATGGTGACAAACCGGAAAAAAATAATGAGCGGGAACAAAGCGGCGAGCAGAAAAATGATAATGTGCAGAAAGAGAATCGAGAGACCAACAGTGTTGACGCTCGATTAGATAGATTGGAAGCGATGATCGCACAGCTAATTCATGAAAAAAACGGTGAAAACCAAAAGAAACATCAGGGTAACGAACTTTCCAGAGCGCCAGAAAGTGAGGATAACTCCCAGGGCGAAGGAGAAGAGAATGAAGTAGATGGTGAAGATAGCGGCGAAGATCATAGCAATGAGAAAAGCTCGAACGATCGCTCCGCATCACAGTCGATAGCGGCAGCTAAGGAGAAGGAGAATTCTGATGAGGAGAGTGACGGGTCCTATCTGAAGTGAGACGGAATTTAGAAAGGAGACGTCACCGTGAGTATTGGTTACACAATGAAAGACAGCGTTCTTGAGTTTTTTGTCCAAGCAGCTAATAAACATGACTTCTCTTTAGATATTACTTTAAACGTCAAAGGTGCTGTTGTTTCCGGAACGATGATCTCCGCTAAGGAATATTTCAGCACACTAAGTGAAGCATTCGAAGATGGAAACGACATTGCTCAGTTTCTAAGTGAACAACTTGGAAGCGCTGGACAAGCTGCGCAGGCGAATGACGCTGAAGCAAATTTTATCCATATGAAAGAGACCAAGGTATATTGTGGCGACAGCAAACCTACACCTTCCAAGGGTAAAATTCTCTGGCGGGGCAAACTAAGTGAAATAGATGGTTTCTTTCTAGGGAAAATTCATGAGAGCAGTGATCACTAGGAACACAAAAGGTGCTTAACAACACAAAAGGACTGCCATCGGCAGTCCTTTTCATATTAGAAGGAACCAAAACGCAATAGTGCTGCCCAGATCGGGCGTTTCTTGTCGGTCTGATGACGGGCGGAACGTGGCGGGCGGACAGTTTCCTGCGCGTCCGACAAAGGCAAGGGCGTGATGTTATGAGCAACCGGTATTTCTAGAGCTGCGGCGGCCTGTTGCAGCACCTGTGCCTGCACTGCCGCAGCTGCTTCACGTTGAGCGTGCACCTGCGCTGCCGCCGCGTGCTGCTGCACCTGCGCTGCCGCCGCGTGCTGCTGCGCCTGTACTTGCACGTCCGCTGGCGCCGCGTGCTGTTGCGCCTGTGGTTGCACGTCCGCTGGCGCCGCGTGCTGTTGCAGCTGCGCTTGCAGGTCCGCCGCCGCCGCGTGCTGCTGCGCCTGTACTTGCACGTGTGCTGCCGTCGCGTGCTGTTGCAGCTGCGCTTGCACGTCTGGCGCCGCGTGCTGTTGCACCTGCGCTTGCACATCGGCTGGCGCCGCGTGCTGTTGCGCCTGTGGTTGCACATCCACTGACGTCGCCTGATGCTGTACCTGCACATCCAGTGCCATAGCTGCTGCGTGCTGAGCCTGCGCTTCCTCTATCGAGACTGCTGCGGCTGCTGATTGCTGTATTTGCTGCACATCATACAGCTGCTGCTCCAACCGGCACACCCGATCTGCCAGTACATTGTTTTCGTTGTACAAATCATCTATTAATTCGCTCAAATACTTCATCGTCAGTTTCGGCTTCTTTAGCTGTTGGGATTGCTCCTCCGGCTCTGTACGGCTGAACGGCATCATCGGCACAAATTGTTCACGGGTAGTTTCAGTTTCCAACGTAGGGCCTCCTCGTAACTAAATTTCAACTTTGGTTGGTGAATCGGTGCGTACGGTCGCTTGTGTTCTTTTTCATAGTTTCATAGTATAGAAGTGTGCCCAAAGAAGCTGTCGAAGCCTGTTGTCAAAAGCAGGGAACAATTTGCGCATCGGCAAATAAATCCGACTTTGTTCGATCACCAACCAATGCCCGGTTTATAGTAGCGTTTAGCAGGCCTAAGCTGATGGATGAAACCATCGCACCGTTATAAGAGTATTAACTAAAAGAAACACAATAATTAAAATCGAAGGAGGAACCCTAAATGCGCGTACGAGTATTACTGGTGGTTCTTGCAGTATTCCTATTGCCTGGATGTTCATTGCTGGATAGCGTGAGCAATTCGTTGAACTACGTAGAAGAGGCCACGACCTATATCAACGACGCTTCACAGTTTGCGGAGCAGCTGCCGGGCCTTGCCGAACAAGCGGTGACCGATCCTCAGGCCAGGGAACAGCTAAAGACGGAGCTGGAAAATATGCGAACCCAAATTGCTAACTTCAACCAACTGGAGGCGCCCGCGATCGCACAGGACATTCACCAAAAACTGGTGGAGTACAATGAAAAGCTAATGACGGCGATCGACGGATATATGGCAAAGATCAACAACGGGGTGTTCGATATCCAAGCTCTGAAAGATTCTCAGATACTGCAAACCGTCGAGCAAATCACGCAAATCCTGAACCAGCTGCAAAATTTAGGCTAATAAAACGCCAACAAACACTGAGAACCAAAAGAACACAACAACATCCCGAACCACGTTTTCTTCAGTGGGACGGGATGTTCTTGTATAGGCGCCATACGCGACAAAGATTTTGCTGCCCGCGCCTCAGAGTCAATCCTGTTAATGCCCCAAACGTCGATCTGCCCATTTGTTGCAGCAACTTCACCGCCAGCATAAACCCATGCCACCCCTCCTCCGCGCCCAGCGTGAGTTGTCACCCGGATTTAGGATGATGGCAGATAGTCCGAAAGGCAACAGTACTCTATGCAGCAGTAAGTACGAACCGCCACCTAATGGTCATCCACTCTGACAACCCCGTCCCTGCAGACAATCCCGTCCCTGTAGACAGTCTCTCCCTATATATAGAAGAAACAGCGACAGCACCGTGATACGTTTGATCCCCTACCGCTCCTTGCACTCCATCATTCTGTACAATAAACAATATTTCCGCCTGCACTTTTTATGAATATATCAATCAGCCGCCGGGCCGTTAGATCTATAGGCAAGATTTGGATTGACACTTTAACAGGTAATTTGTTACATTCTTCATTATTACATTTTATTTTATTACATTTTTTTTAAGAGGGAGTTGCAGTATGAAACAGAGAAAGGTATTAGGAACGGTACTTTCCGCAGTGTTGGGCGTATCGCTGCTTGCGGGCTGTGGTGCTCAACCTGCGTCGGATAACGGAGCAGGCGCGTCGGGCGGACAAGCTGAGCAGGTGGCAAAAATAGGTTACATAGGCTTTATTTCCGGAAGCGGCGCGGCGTACGGCGAAGCTCAAAAGCAGGGCTTGGAACTGGCTCAAGCAGAGCTTAACGAGGCAAACAAGGGGAAACTCAAGATTGAACTGATCGTCGAGGATTCGGGCGGCAAGAAGGAGAGCGCTATCAACGCTGCCAACAAGCTGATTAATCAAGATAACGTAGTCGGCATCATCGGACCTACCTTGTCCGGCGAGATGTTCGCGATCGGACCGGTGGCAAGCGAGGCGGAAACCCCAATTTTCGCAATCTCCAACACGGCTGAAGGCATTAACGAAATCGGCGAATATGTATTCCGCAATTCATTGCCGGAATCCGTGGCGATTCCAGCTGCGATGGAAGTAGCGATACAGAAGCACGGCATTAAGAAAGCGGCATTTATCTATGCGAAAAATGACGACTTCTCCGTCTCCGGCTTCAAGACAATGAAAGAGACAGCAGAAAAAATGGGATTGACCAACCTGGGCGAAGAATCCTTCTCTAACGGAGACGTGGATTTCGCCGCACAATTAACCAAGATCAAGGCAACCAACCCGGATGCGCTGTTCGTCTCAGCGTTATACAAGGAAGGTTCCCTCGTGGTGAAAAAAGCCCGTGAAATCGGCCTCAACGTGCCGATCATCGGTGGCAACGGCTTTAATAATCCACAGGTACTGGAAGTTGCCGGTCCAGCAGCTGAAGGTCTGGTGGTAGCCACACCGTTCAGCCCGGAAAAGAAAGATGAACACGTACAGAAGTTCGTAAAAAGCTTTGAAGCGAAATACAACAAGAAGCCGGATCAGTTTGCCGCTCAGGCATACGATGGCTTGTACACTGTCGCTCAATCGCTGCTGAAGACAGGCAAAGCCGAAGACCGTCAAGCGCTGCGCGATGAGTTGGCCCAGTTGAAAGACTTCAATGGCGTATCCGGCAAGCTCTCCTTCGATGAAAAGCGGAATCCGATCGGAGAGCCGGTAGTGGTGATGGTGAAAGAAGGCAAGTTTATTCCGTTCGAATAATGGATAACCGCATTTGTTTAGCTAAAACAGTTGCCCGGGTGCTTCCTGCCCGGGTTACTGTTTTAGTAAACCCAAGAAGGCATTAGGAGGAAAAAAGAATGATTTGGCAGCAGCTTTTCAACGGCCTGACCGTCGGAAGCACTTACTCATTGATCGCTATCGGCTATACGCTGATTTTCGGTGTGCTGCGTATTATTAATATGGCGCACGGTCAAATATTTATTTTCGGCTCGCTTGTGGGCTTAAGCGTCACAGTTAACTCCGGATTACCTATCGGTGTTGCATTTCCCGTTGCAGTCATCATATCCGCTCTGCTGGGCCTGGGACTTGAGTTCGCCGCCCTGCGTCCGCTCAGGAAAAAGAATGTACCGCATTTGGCTTCACTCATCAGCACCATCGGCTTTGCTATATTGATGGAAGAGCTGACGCACGTGTTTTTCGGTGCGGATTCTCGGCCGGTGCCGGCAGTTGGCGCGACGGTTCTACAGCTTGGACCGATACAAATGCGCACTGCTGATCTAATTATTATCGGTACTTCACTGTGTTTGATGGTGGTTTTGCACTACTGGATTCAAAAAACCAAAATGGGTAAGGCGCTCAGAGCGACTGCGGAAAACGTCGAAACTGCGGGAATTCTTGGCATCAACACGAACGCTGTGATCATTATGACAGTGATGATCGCATCCGGCTTAGGCGGTATCGCAGGCATGCTGATCGGCGTAGCCTATTCCGCATTGATCCCCACGATGGGGCTCACGCTTGGCTTCAAAGGGCTCGCAGCTCTGATTCTCGGCGGGGTAGGGAGCATTCCCGGCGCGATGGTCTGCGGTGTTATTATCGGCATGTCAGAAGTTTTGGCCGTTGCTTACGGAGATTCCTCCTACCGGGATGCCGTCGCCTTCGGCATGATCATTATCATCCTTCTCGTGAGGCCGCAGGGTCTGTTCGGGCAGAAGGCGTAAGGGGGATCAGGAGTAATGGACTTGTTAAATCCTTATACGCTGCAGGTGCTCACGTTTTTGTTTCTGAATTTGATTTTAGCCATAAGTATTTATATTACTCTATCTACCGGGCAGCTTTCGCTTGGACATGCAGGGTTTATGAGTATCGGCGCCTATACCACCGCCATAGCCACCAAATCGGCGGACATGCCGCTTGCTATTGCGTTGATCGTAGCGGTGGTTCTCACAGGTGTCATCGCGCTGATTATCGGGTATCCAACACTGCGGCTTCACGGGCTGTATTTGGCCATCGCCACCCTCGGATTTGGAGAAGTGGTCCGCGTAATCATGCTCAATCTGCCCATAACGAACGGAGCACTCGGCTTGACCGGTTTAAAATCGATCGGAACCCGGCTGTACGATCTGGAGAAGATAATCGGTATTAACGCCGCCGATTGGGGTATTTCCGTTTCGCAAATGAAAGCCCTATCCACGCTGCTCGCCATGGTGGTGCTGGTCGTCGTTATTTTGCTCTGTCAGATCCGGCTGGAGCGTTCGAGAGTCGGCCGTGCATTCAGCGCGATTAAAGCGGACGAGACGGCTGCCCGTGCAATGGGAATCAATATAACCTACTATAAAATGCTTGCTTATTTGATAGGCTCCATGATGGCGGGGCTTGGCGGCGGATTGTACGCGCATATTACGACGAGCATCACGCCCGACGATTTTAACTACCATCGCGTGGTCGAAATTTTATCGTTCGCTGTCATCGGCGGTTCGGAAATTATCATAGGCCCGCTGTTCGGCGCAGCGCTGTTGACGGGACTGCCTGAGTTCTTGCGCGTGCTGGCCGAATACAAAATGATTTTCTACGGAATCCTGCTCATCGCTGTGATGGCTTTCCGTCCGCATGGATTGATTACGGCGAGCACATTCACGGTCTGGAAGCAGCGTAAGAGCAGAAACCAAGATGAGATTAAGACTTCCGATAAGGAGGCTCTGTAGCATGCTGTTGGAATTAAAGCAAATCGGCAAAACATTCGGCGGGATTAAGGCGCTGACGGACGTTAACTTTACGTTGGACGAAGGGCAGATACTCGGTTTGATCGGCCCGAATGGGGCTGGAAAAACAACCATTTTCAATATGATTACCGGCATTTTTGCTCCGACCACGGGCAGCATTACATTCGGAAGAACGAATCTGGTTCAGATGGCTCCCCATAAAATCACGGGGCTGGGCATCGCCAGGACATTTCAGAACATACGCCTGTTCGGGCATATGAGTGCTTTGGAAAACGTGAAGGTCGGCATGCATCCGGTGACCGCATCCGGCTTTTGGTCATCCCTGCTGCGGTTGCCGGGGCAAAAAAGGGAAGAAGCTCGCGTGCTGGAGCGAGCTCTGCAGCTGCTCGAATTTGTGGGCTTAGCGGAATTCGCCGACGTACGTTCGGATTCCCTTGCGTACGGTCAACAGCGCAGGTTGGAAATCGCACGTGCGCTCGCGACCAGTCCGAAACTGCTGCTGCTGGATGAACCGGCTGCCGGAATGATCGAAGCGGAGACTCAAGATCTGATGGAGCTGATCCGCAAAATTCGTGATCAAGGCACGACGGTACTGCTTGTGGAGCACGATATGCCGTTGGTAATGAATTTGTGCGACAAAGTGGTGTGCATCAATTTCGGTGTCAAAATCGCCGAAGGAGAGCCATCGGAAATTCAGAACCATCCTGATGTGATCGAAGCCTACCTCGGGAAGGAGGATGAGTAATGCTGACCATCGATAACCTCGAAACGTACTATGGAAACATACGGGCATTGAAGGGTATTTCCCTTGAAGTTCCCGAGGGTAACATTGTAGCCTTGATTGGCGCTAACGGCGCCGGAAAAACGACGACAATGAAGACAGTCGCCGGCCTGCTCACCCCGCGCAGCGGATCCGTTACTTTGAGCGGAAAACAAGTGCAAGGCATGAAACCGCACCGACTGGTGAAGGAAGGATTGGCATTGGTGCCGGAAGGCCGGCAAGTGCTCGCGCCAATGACGGTCCTTGAAAATTTGGAGCTCGGTGCATATCAACGAAGTGATTCAAAAGGGATTGAACAGGACATGGAAAAGATGTTTGCGTGGTTTCCGATCCTGAAAGAGCGGGTCAATCAGCTGGCGGGCACAATGTCGGGAGGTCAACAGCAGATGCTTGCGATCGCCCGCGCTCTGATGTCCCGGCCGAAGCTGCTGCTGCTTGATGAGCCTTCGATGGGCCTCGCTCCGATTGTCGTGTCGGATATTTTCAAGGTCATACAGCAGATCAATCGGGAAGGCACGACCGTGCTGATCGTGGAGCAAAACGTGAGACAAGTGCTGAAAATCGCGGATTACGGCTACGTTCTGGAGTCCGGCCAAATTGTGCTTAGCGGCAGCGCGCAGGATCTATTGCACAGTGACAGGGTGAAGGAAGCTTATCTTGGCGGTAAAAAGCACGCATGATGATGGGTGCGTGGACAGAGCTGTACAAGCAGTCATGAATTTAAAAATACCTCATCAGGGACAGGCAGAACAAATCTGCCTATTCTCCTATAAATACACCAGAGTTTGAATTGTTAGGGTACTCTATAGGATCTGTTCTTAGTTCAGTAATCAGTATTCTGGCGACAGCGGTAAGTGCTGGTGTAGACGCAGGTGCGGTCTCCATTCACGTTTGAAACAATGGATAGACCGCTTTAAAGGTGTGGCTACGAAATATCTTGATAATTACCTTGCTTGGCTCTTATTTTGTCGATAGTCGTAGTAACGAAAGCACTAAACAGCATATAAAAGAATTTCTATTAACATCATTTGTATTTGCAACGACAGACACATATGACAGTTTACGACTGTCAAAATACAATGTGTAATACTCAGTCAATTGACTGGTAAGTTTAGTTTGAATAAGAATTTCAAAATCTTATTGCAATGAAAATGTTAAGCAATGTAACATTTAATTAGTTATTTAACTAAAAGTGTTATAAAGGAGCCTTTTAATGTTAGAAATTATTACATTTAGAGATGCAAGTATTGAGGATTTACCAATTATTGTGGACATTTATAATTCGACTGTTCCAAGCAGAATGGTAACTGCTGACACTGAACCTGTATCTATAAACGATAGATTAGACTGGTTTAATGAACATAATCCTTACCAAAGACCTTTGTGGGTTGTAGAGTATGGAGGCGAAATCTGTGGTTGGGTAAGTCTTCAATCTTTCTATGGAAGACCAGCTTATAATGCAACTGCCGAAATAAGTATTTATCTTCATGAAGATTTTAGAGGTAGGGGGCTGGGGAAAAAGATTTTAAACAAAGTTATAGAGGAATGTCCTAAGTTTGAAATTGATACCTTACTTGGATTCATCTTTGGACACAATGAGTCCAGTATTGGACTATTTTTAAGTTCTGGTTTTGAGAAATGGGCTCATTTGCCAGAAGTCGCTAAATTAGATGGAATTAAGAGAGATTTGATTATTCTCGGCAAAAAGATATCTTAACTTGAAGAATTAAAGTTGAGGAAACCCCAATAAATAGAGTTTCCTTAAATTTTTGTACAAATTATCAACAGTAAAATATAACACAGCCTAGAGAAAAAATGTGAGGAGCTTATTACTATTATTTTAGTGTATAGGGGGATTACAATTGCCTACGCTCATAGTATTCTTTATCATTATAGTTTTATGCATATTTGTCGGATTAGCAGGCTTATTTGCATATAAAAAACAAAAGAGTATTCTTGGCCGAGTAATAGGCGGTACAGCAGTTATTTTTGGTATTATATGTTTAATAATTGCGTCTCTTTACTATTTTTTAGATTAAACTATATGAAAAAGAGCATTGTCTGTTTGCCAAGCATCCGTCCATTCGGGTAGCCTATAGCAATGTTCTCTTAGCTTCCGACCGCATTACAGCCGTCCTCACAGGGAATGCTAACGGTGCAAGTGTGCGGCTAAGAAGCTCAGAGAGGGGTAACGGCTATGCAGCAGTCAATGACTGTGAAAGAGGCGATGGAATCGCGCCACAGTGTCCGGAAGTTCGTCCAGGAGCCTGTGGTAAAGGAAGGTTTGCAGGAAATTATCAATCAAGCCAGACTCGCGCCGAGCGCATGGAATCTTCAGCCATGGCGATTTCATGTTGTAACGGATCCCGAGATGAAAGCCAAGCTGCAGGATGCCGCGTACGGCCAGCAGCAGGTCACTTCCGCGCCCGCGGTCATTATGGTTGCCAGTGACATGGAAGATGTAGTCGCCAACTTGAAGCAGACGGTACACCCGGGGCTGTCGGAGGAGAAAAAACAGGAGGAAGTAGCGAATCTGGCCGCCTTCTTTGGGGGAATGACCGTCGAAGAAAGAGGACAGTGGGGCTTGGCCCAAACCAATATTGCGCTCGGATTTTTACTACTGGCTGCCCAAGGCGCGGGCTACTCTACAGTGCCCATGCTCGGATTTGATCCTATCAAAGTCCGCGACATTTTAGGCTTACCGGACCATGTCAAATTTGCGGCAATGGTGCCGATTGGACACAAAGATACGGAAGGTTACCCGCACCATCGCCACAGTGTAAACGAAATTGCCTTTTTTCATTAAGTCCCACCCCCGCGAGGATGAAACAACTCGAGATTGCTCCCCTTCGAGGATCTAACAACGCGCGCAAGGCTGCCTCTGGCAGCCTTCAGGCTGTCGAGAAACTCTCGACAACCCTTTTTTATGTACAATTTATTTAACGCGACACCGCATTAATATGGTATAATGTGGGTAACTCTAAGAAACGGGTGGTGTCGTGATGCTACGCTCGAATCGAGAAAAACAGCAAAGTTATGGATTAAACACCAAACTTAAATCACCGCCTGCGCGCGCTTTACGCCCAATAATTCCGGACAACGCTTGCCCCCTACGTATTACCGCGGCTGCTGGCACGTAGTTAGCCGGGGCTTTCTTCTCAGGTACCGTCACCTTAAGGGCAGTTACGTCAGGTAAATTCTGACCCGCACGAATGGCGTAACGACTTGGGCGCTGTCTCAACGAGAGATCCGGTGAAATTTTAATACCTGTGAAGATGCAGGTTACCTTCATCACTCACGCGGCGTTGCTCCGTCAGACTTGCGTCCATTGCGGAAGATTCCCTACTGCTGCCTCCCGTAGGAGTCTGGGCCGTGTCTCAGTCCCAGTGTGGCCGATCACCCTCTCAGGTCGGCTACG
>NZ_NHRJ02000015.1 GCF_002220865.2 Paenibacillus xerothermodurans
GATCCAGTTTTCAAGGTGCTAGCCTTGACTCGTTTGGTGATGATGGCGGAGGGGAACCACGCGTTCCCATCTCGAACACGACCGTTAAGCCCTCCAGCGCCGATGGTACTTAGACCGCAGGGTCTTGGGAGAGTAGGACGTTGCCAAGCGTAACATTCCCTGATAGCTCAGTTGGTAGAGCACTCGACTGTTAATCGAGTTGTCACAGGTTCGAGTCCTGTTCGGGGAGCCATATGCTTCCATAGCTCAGTAGGTAGAGTGCATCCATGGTAAGGATGAGGTCACCGGTTCGATCCCGGTTGGAAGCTCCAGAGTGTGGCCCGTTGGTCAAGGGGTTAAGACACCTCCCTTTCACGGAGGTAACAGGGGTTCGAATCCCCTACGGGTCATTTGGCTGACGCAAGGGATTGAAAACGTGTTGACAAACCTTGAAAAGTCATGTAGAATTTCATAGTTAACTTGGACGCTTAGCTCAGCTGGGAGAGCATCTGCCTTACAAGCAGAGGGTCGGCGGTTCGATCCCGTCAGCGTCCACCATGCCGCTGTAGCTCAATTGGTAGAGCAACTGACTTGTAATCAGTAGGTTGGGGGTTCAAGTCCTCTCGGCGGCACCAGCGTCGCTCGCATAATGGGGATTAGCCAAGCGGTAAGGCAACGGACTTTGACTCCGTCATGCCTAGGTTCGAATCCTAGATCCCCAGCCATTGTACGAGCCATTAGCTCAGTTGGTAGAGCACCTGACTTTTAATCAGGGTGTCGTAGGTTCGAGTCCTACATGGCTCACTGTTTGAAGCGCGCGTATGGCGGAATTGGCAGACGCACTAGACTTAGGATCTAGCGGGCGACCGTGGGGGTTCAAGTCCCTCTACGCGCATTCATTTGCGGAAGTGGCTCAGCGGTAGAGCATCGCCTTGCCAAGGCGAGGGTCGCGGGTTCGATTCCCGTCTTCCGCTCCAATCTAAGTGTTCCCTTAGCTCAGCTGGATAGAGCGTTTGACTACGAATCAAAAGGTCGGGAGTTCGAATCTCTCAGGGAACGCCATAAATATTTCTCGACATCACATTGCACCGTGTTATCAAAGGTAATGAATTCCTGCTTTAGGTAGTATCGGGACGTAGCTCAGCTTGGTAGAGCACCTGGTTTGGGACCAGGGGGTCGCATGTTCAAATCGTGTCGTCCCGACCATTTTTGTTTTGCGGGTGTAGTTCAATGGTAGAACTCCAGCCTTCCAAGCTGGTAGCGTGGGTTCGATTCCCATCACCCGCTCCATACATAACGATAACTAAGACCGATGAGGTCTTTTTTTAGTTTAATAAGGTGGTGTCGAAGGCATGCTCACAGGCGGTTAAAAGTCGTGTGCCCACCAGCAGTAGTTACGTTAATGCTATTTTGCAAGCTTCGGTATGAGGCTTTTTTTATTATCCATATAAATTTACTGCACGGTAGCGAGCTGTTTGTGATAAAATACTCACTATGACCTAGGTAAGGATGGAGGAAGAACATGTCGGATTCAGTCAACTTGATCAACAAAAATACGTCAAACAACCTGCTTCGCAGAGACGTTAGATTTTTGGGACATATCTTAGGTGAAGTAATTGTTCATCAAGGCGGAAACGAGCTGCTCGCCCTGGTAGAGAAAATCAGGGAGATGAGCAAGACACTCCGCGAACAATACACTCCAGAAATGTATACCGAGTTTAAAACCACGATCAGTTCTTTGGCTCCGGAGAAAAGACACCAGGTGATCCGCGCGTTTTCGATATATTTCCAACTCATTAATATCGCCGAGCAGAATCACCGGATTCGCCGCAAACGCGACTACGAACGCTCTACTGGTGAAGAAGTACAGCCTGGCTCTATCGAAGATATAGTGCGTGGTTTGAAGCAGCAGCAGATTTCCGCCGCAGCAGTGGAAGAGATTATGCAGGGCATTTCGTTAGAGCTCGTCATGACAGCACATCCGACAGAAGCGACACGCCGTGCAGTGCTCGACATTCACCAGCGTATCGCTAATGATATGATGCAGCTCGATAATCCTAGCTTGACGTTCCGTGAACGGGAGCAGCTGCGCGACAAGCTGTTGGGCGAAGTGGTTGCCCTTTGGCAAACTGACGAGCTTAGGGACCGCAAGCCTACCGTGCTGGACGAAGTGAAGAATGGGTTGTACTATTTTGATGAAACACTGTTTGAGGTGCTTCCGGAAGTTTATCAGGAGCTGGAACGCTGTCTGAAAAAATATTACCCGGAAAAGGACTGGCATGTACCGATTTACATGAAATTCGGCTCCTGGATAGGTGGAGACCGTGACGGCAACCCTTCTGTCACCTCTAATATCACATGGCAGGCGTTGACGTTACACCGTCAGCTGGCATTGGAGAAATATGCAGCACTACTCCGGGAATTTTTACAGCATTTGAGCTTTAGTAAAAATATTGTAGAAGTGACGCAGGAGTTGCTGGATTCGATCCAGGCGGATCGTGAGAAGCTGGATTTGCGCTCCCATGAGGTATGGCGCAACGAAAAAGAGCCTTATCGGATTAAGGTAACGTACATGATAGAAAAGATTCTGCAGGCCGCTAACCCGAAGGTGAGCGTGGAACGCAAGTACAACTCGCCGGAAGAGTTTTTGTCGGATTTGAAAATCATAGAGCGCAGCTTGCGCAATCACTTTGCTGATTTCATAGTAGACACTTACTTGTCGAAATTAATTCGCCAGGTAGAATTGTTCGGCTTCCATTTGGTGTCACTTGATGTTAGACAACACAGCAAAGAGCATGAGCTTGCGATGACCGAAATATTGGCTAAAATGCATATCTGTGACGATTATTCGGCATTAAGCGAGGATGACAAGATCAAACTGCTTAGCAGCTTATTGACTGAGCGGCGTCCGATCACATCCCCTTACATGGATTACTCGGAATCCACAGCGGAATGTTTGAACGTGTATCACACCATTAAACGAGCGCAGCAGGAATTCGGGCGGGATTGTATTTACAGTTACTTGATTAGTATGGCTGCGGGCGCAAGCGATGTGCTCGAAGTGCTGGTGCTCGCCAAGGAAGCTGGTTTATACCGGCAGGAGTCCGATGGCTCAATCGTATGCACGCTGCAGTCTGCTCCATTGTTCGAAACCATTGATGATCTACATGCTGCACCGGATATCATGCGCACGTTGTTCGAAATTCCGGCTTATCGCAATAGTTTGGCCAGTACGAATCATTTGCAGGAGATTATGCTGGGCTATTCAGACAGCAACAAAGACGGCGGCGTGATCACCGCGAATTGGGAGCTGCGGGTGGCGCTTCGCAGTATCACAGCGGCCGCGTCGGAATATGGCGTCAAGCTGAAATTCTTCCACGGTCGTGGAGGTGCTTTGGGCCGCGGAGGCATGCCTCTTAATCGCAGTATTCTGGCGCAGCCCGCCGACACCATCGGTGGCGGCATTAAGATTACCGAACAGGGTGAAGTACTTTCATCCCGATACTCTATGAAGGGGATCGCCTATCGCAGTTTAGAGCAAGCGACATCTGCGCTGATTAGCGCAGCGCTCTCCGCACGCAATCCGCAGACGGAGGCCACTGAACCAGAGTGGGAGCCGATCATGCGTGACATATCTGAGAAGGCACAGACGAAATATCAGGACTTGATTTTCCGCGATCCGGACTTCCTGGCCTTTTTCAAAGAGTCCACGCCTCTTCCGGAGATTGGTGAACTCAACATCGGCTCGCGACCGTCAAAGAGAAAGAACAGCGACCGATTCGAGGATCTGAGGGCCATCCCATGGGTGTTCTCTTGGACCCAAAGCCGTTATTTGCTTCCGGCATGGTACGCGGCAGGCAGCGGTATCTACAGCTATTATCAGGGCAAGGAAGAGAATCTGAAAGTACTGCAAACCATGTACCAGAAGTGGTCCTTTTTCCGTTCCCTGATTGACAATGTGCAGATGGCTCTGGCCAAATCCGACTTACTGATTGCCAAAGAGTATGCAAGCATGGTCAAGGATAAGTCAGCGGCTGAGCGTATTTTTACGGCAATCAGCGAAGAATTTGAGCGCACATCCAATCTGGCTTTGCAGATTAGCGGACAAAAAGAGATTTTGGATAATGTGCCTGTTATTCAAGAGTCGATACGGCTCCGTAATCCGTATGTGGATCCGCTGAGCTACATGCAGGTTGAGCTGTTGACGGAGCTGAGGGGACAAACGGGGCGCACTGAAGAGGAGGACATTCTGCTGCTCCGCGAAGTACTGCTCACCATAAACGGTATTGCAGCGGGGCTTCGTAATACGGGCTGATGCCATATGTCACGCACTTACCAGCAATACACGATAGAGTCGGGCGGCCTCAACCAGGCTGTCCGGCTTTTTCTGTATAGGCCTACAAAATTGTCCGGTACCGAGGCAGCACTCACTCGATGGAGGTATAGGCAGGGGTGTCACAATGCCCAATACTGCCGCTGTCACTCCACCCAGTGCAGTTTGGTTCGGGTGCTGGGTTAATTCTATGTGCATTTTGGGGGAGACTGTACATGGGGGTGCTCGTTTGGTATGCTTTTCTTGGGTTTTATTGGTTTTAGCTGGTAACAGCAGGTGACGTACTGCAGTGCGGTACGTGGAAAATGGTGTCGTCAGCGCAAGTTTGGAGGAATGACGGTTGGAACAAATCGACGTGAGACTCGCGAAATTAGCCCGAAATGGTGACAGGGCCGCTTTCGCTGAGCTGGTGGAGTTATATAAGGAGAAAATCTTTCATCTGGCTTACAGAATGCTGCATAACAGGCATGAGGCGGAGGAGATTGTGCAGGAAACATTTTTGAGAGTGTACACAAATTTGGAGCGCTACGACGAGAATCAGAAGTTCTCCACGTGGATTTACCGGATTGGCACGAATCTCTGCATTGACCGTCTCCGCAAACGAAAGCCGAATTATTCCTTGGATGCTGAAATGAATGACGGCGAAGGCACGGACTGGTATGCGATGCTCCCCAGCGAGGACGATACACCGGACGACCAGGTCATTTTATCCGAAACTCGAAACGAAATACGTAAATCCATTGAAACTCTGCCGGAAAAGTATAAAACGGTAGTGGTGCTCCGGTATTTGCAGGATCTGTCTTTGCAAGAAATCAGTGAGGTGCTGTCACTGCCGATCACCACGATCAAAACCAGATTGCACCGGGGTAGGGAGCACCTAAGGAAAAAAATGGAGAATATTTTATAAGCGTTTTTGAAACATAACCGGTTGTCATACGTATGGTAATCTGCAAAAGCAAACATGGAAAAAGAAAGGAGCGGGCCAACATGCAATGCCAGGAAGCCCTCCCTTTAATGCATGAATATTTGGACGGTAGCTTAAGCAGACCGGAAGCGTTAGAGCTAAAGAAACACCTGGTCGCATGCCCCTCTTGCCGGGAACGGTTAAATGAACTGGAAAAGATGGAAGCACTGATTCAAGCGGCACCGAGGCCGACTGTCCCTGACGGTTTGACGGAGCGTATCATGCAAGCCTTACCGCCTGCGCAGCAGAAACATGGCTGGGGCCGGTGGTTCCGCTCGCATCCCGCTGCCTCGGTAGCCGTGGTGTTCGCACTGGTCATGCTCGGCAGTTTCATGTCCGCATGGAACGCGGACTCGGAACTGATGGTGCGGGGTGCAGATCTGCAGTCAGTAGTTATACAGGGAGATACCGTTTTGGTTCCGGCAGGTCAAACGGTTGATGGCAATTTAACGGTGGAGAACGGTAAATTGCAAGTGGACGGCGACATTGAGGGAAACATTGTTGTGATAGACGGTTCAGTATCTTTGGCATCTACCGCCCATATATCAGGGCAGATAACGCAAATAGATGAGGCGTTTAGCTGGCTCTGGTTTAAAATGAGTGATTGGGCAACCCACATATCGCAATAAATTAGGACATACGCACCAATTTCCAAAATCCTCTCTTAAACATAATGTGAAAGGGAGGGTTTTTGTGTTGATATTATGGTATGATTTAATTGTGGGCATAGATAAATATAAATAAAAGCCGCGTATCGTTTGGGGGCAATGCAATGGATTTCATACCGGCCATCAGTTTAAAAGACATTATTGATATTTTAATTGTAAGCTATGTGATTTATCAGCTGATACTGCTGGTTAGAGGCACGCGGGCCATCCAATTGCTAAAAGGGATTTTTGTCGTGGTAGTCACCTGGGCGCTGAGTACATGGTTTAAGCTGAACACGTTACAGTGGATGATGAATCAGATGTTTACTTTTGGTGTCCTTGCGGTGATTATCATCTTTCAGCCGGAGCTGCGGCGAGCGCTGGAGCAATTGGGCCGTGGCACGCTGTTTAGCCGAACAGCCACGGAGGACGAGCAGGAGCTTAATCGGCGCCTCGGAGAGGTTATTAAGGCCGTAAACTACTTAGCACGACGCAGGATAGGTGCACTGATCGTATTTGAGAGGGAAACGGGTCTGAATGATTACATAGAATCGGGTATTTCTATGGAATCGCACATCAGCTCCGAGTTGTTGATCAACATTTTTATTCCGAACACACCACTACATGATGGTGCGGTCATTTTGAGAAAAAATCAGCTTATGGCTGCAGGCTGTTACCTGCCGCTGTCCGAAAATCCATTTATCAGCAAGGAACTGGGAACACGGCACCGTGCCGGGATCGGCATGAGTGAGGTGTCAGACGCGCTGTCAGTCATCGTCTCAGAGGAGACAGGGCAGGTGTCGCTGGCGATGAATGGACATATTATACGCGATATCAAAGAAGAGCCGCTGCTTTCCAAGCTGTTCGAGGAATTACAATCCCCGAAAAGGACCAAGGAAAAAAACTCCATATGGAAATGGAGGCGGCGCTAGATGGATCAATGGCTGCGTAATACGAATGTAGTGAAGGTAGTTGCTTTAATTATCGGCATTCTGCTGTGGGCTCTTGTACAGATGGAAGACAACACACTGCCGGGCACGAACGGCAACGGTGTCCGCGAGGAGCAGATCACCAATGTCGCGGTCACGCCGAAATACGACAGTGCTCGCTTTCATCTGGCATCGATAGAGCCGGCAGAGGTGGTTGTGACGTTAACCGGTAAAGAGTCGGCGCTCAGGCGGGCATTGAACGCGAGTAACTACGCTGTGGTACTGGATCTCACCGATGTCGAGAAGGGTGAACGCATTGTGCCTCTTACGCCGGTGGGCTTCCCATCTGATGTGACCGTCCAAATTAGTCCGCCTAGTGCGAAGGTTATTGTAGACGAGAAGTCAAACAAGCAAATGCCGGTGACAATTAATGTCACAGGTATTCCCGATGTGGGGTTGAAGGCCGGCCAGCCTGTGGTTAAGCCGAATAAGGTGACGGTGACTGTGCCCAGCGCCATGATTGATGCAGTGGAGTCCGTGAGAGCGGATGTGAACGTGGAGAAAGCGCAGTCGGCGGTATCCACCACAGCGCGGCTTGTGGCGTACGATAAGGACGGCAAACCGCTGGATACAGCGACGATCAATCATCCTGTCGTGGAGGTCGAGGTGCCGATCACCAGCCCGTTTACTACCGTGCCGCTGCAGCTTAAGCTGCTCGGTGAGCCTCCACCGGGGCTTAGCGTGGCGTCACTTGTCCAAAACACGGACAAAATCACTGTGTATGGCCCGCAAGATGTGCTTAACCGCATGGAGTACTACGAAGGACCGAGCATCAATTTGGCCGAATTGACTGAGGAGAAGGAATACACGATCACGCTTGATGTGCCGCCGCAGGACAAGGTCACACAATTGGATCCAGAACAAGTGGAAGTGAAGATCAACATAGTGCCTTCCGTGACGAAGACGCTGGAACAAATCCCTCTTTCCATCATTGGCCAAAACGACGGGTTCAACACGGAAGTGGTGCTTCCGGAAACAGGCAGACTGAATCTTGTGGTGGAAGGCGCACCTGCACTGCTCGAGAAGGCAAAAGCACAGGATACGCAGGCAATCCTTGATGTGAGCAACTTGCCCCCCGGACGACATGTTATTCCGGTGACATGGAATTTGCCTACGTTTATAAAAAAAGCGGCGCAGCAAGACTTCACCGCGACTGTCGAAATCAGTGCACGCCCTTGAGCAAAAAACAAGATGTAGGGATATAATGTTAAAAAGGAGACGGAGAACATGGGGAAATATTTTGGTACTGATGGCGTTCGTGGGGTAGCCAATAAGGAACTTACGGCGGAACTGGCGTATAAAATTGGCCGCTGCGGCGGTTATGTATTGGCAGGGCAAGTAGAAAAGCCTACCGTTGTGATTGGCCGTGATACTCGAATTTCCGGCACGATGCTGGAGGCGGCCTTGGTTGCCGGATTACTATCCATTGGTGCCAATGTGGTGCGCCTGGGTGTCGTGTCAACGCCGGCAGTGGCATACTTGACAAGAGAATTAAAGGCCGACGCTGGTGTGATGATTTCGGCATCACATAATCCGGTGCAGGATAACGGGATTAAATTTTTTGCCGCAGACGGCTTTAAGCTCTCAGACGAAACAGAACTCGAGATCGAGCGGCTGATGGACGCTGAAGTGGACGAATTGCCACGCCCCGTAGGAGGAGATCTCGGCTCTGTTGCGGATGATGAGCAGGCGAAATACAAGTATCTCGATTATGTGAAGTCGACCGTACAGTCATCTTTCAAAGGGTTTAAGATTGTATTGGATTGTGCCCATGGCTCAGCTTACGAATTGGCTCCGAAGGTATTCGCAGCCCTGGGCGCTGAAGTGATAACGATGGGGGCGGAACCGAACGGCCGGAACATCAACGATGATTGTGGTTCCACCCACCCAGAGGCGCTGCAGAAGGCGGTATTGGAGCAGAAGGCTGATTTGGGATTGGCTTTCGACGGTGACGCCGACCGATTAATCGCTGTTGACGAAACAGGCGCCGAGGTTGACGGTGATTTTATCTTAAGCATATGCGGCAATGCCCTGAATCAGGCCGGGAAGCTGAAGCACAGCACCATCGTTACGACTGTGATGAGCAACATTGGCTTCTTTAAAGGCGTCGAGTCAGCCGGAATGACAGCTGCGAAAACCGCGGTAGGTGACCGCTACGTGATGGAGGAAATGCGCAAAGGCGGCTACAACCTTGGCGGTGAGCAGTCTGGCCACGTGATTTTCCTGGATTACAATACGACCGGGGACGGTATTTTAACTGCTCTGCAATTGACGGACACCCTTATACAGTCGGGCAAGAAACTGAGCGAACTGAAGAAAATTATGCGCAAATATCCGCAGAAGTTGGTCAACGTTCGAGTGTCGGATAAGAGCAAATGGAAGGAGAATGCCGTGATCGGCGACGCCATTCGCAAGGTGGAAATGGAACTCGGCGACAATGGCCGCGTATTGGTCAGACCATCAGGAACGGAATCTCTAATTCGAGTCATGGCGGAAGGGCCAGATCGGGCTCAGGTCGAGGCGTACGTCCAGGACATCGCGGGTGTCATTGAAAGAGAACTTGCATAATAGGCAGGAATGCCAACCGCATCACGCTTAACGAATATTAAGCCATAATACCTATAATTATCCGTAAGACCCTCCGATCGTAGGATCGGAGGTTTTTTTTATCTGGGAAAATGCGAAATATAGCGTAAAGTATCTGTTGCACTTCGCTGGTAAAATGAATAAGATGGTTGTATGCATTCAGTCGAACATAGAAAGGTGGGTAGACGCAGCTATTAAACTAGCGCCAGAGCTTGAGAGTGTGTCGCCACTTACCACGTCCTATCCGGGATGATGAACAAAAGAAGGCAACTCGCAAGCTGACGAGGTGAAGGTGTTCGAAACATTCGGCGGGGACCTTCCGGTAGCAGATACTACCGTAAAGTTGGAAAGCAAACCATCCGGGCGACCGGGTGTACAAGAGTCCAACGTGCATCGAAGCAGTGTTTACTTGTTTTTTGAAAACTAGGAGGTTCTATCCCTTATGTGCGGTATTGTTGGTTATGTTGGTAAACGTGATTCTCAAAATATACTAATTGAAGGCTTAAAAAAGCTGGAGTATCGCGGCTATGATTCCGCAGGTGTAGCTGTCTTCACGAAAGACGGTCTGCAGGTAAAAAAGTCGAAAGGCAGACTGGCCAATCTGGAGTCCAAGTTGGGCGAATCTCCTTTGACGGGTTCTATCGGCATTGGGCACACCCGGTGGGCAACACACGGGAAGCCGTCCGATGTAAACTCCCATCCGCACACTGACAACTCGCAGAAATTTTCTGTAGTGCACAATGGTATTATCGAAAATTATATTTCCTTAAAGGAAGAGTTAGTCGCCAAAGGGCACGTATTCGTGTCGGAGACGGACACGGAGGTTATTTCACACTTGATCGCGAGCTTGTATGACGGTGATATCGTAAAGGCCGTTCAGCAAGCGGTGAGCCGCATGCGTGGCGCGTTCGCCCTTGGCGTGCTAACGGAATATGAGCCTGAGAAGTTGGTAGCGGTGCGGCTGGCCAGCCCATTGGTCATCGGCGTTGGAGAAGGAGAAAACTTCATCGGCTCCGACATCCCCGCAATTCTGGATTATACGCGAAATGTGTACATCTTGAATGACGGTGAAATGGCAGTTTTAACTACAGACGGTGTCGAATTAATGACATTAGAGGGGAATTTTATTTCCCGGGAATTATTCCATGTCGATTGGGATATTGTAACGGCGGAAAAAGCCGGTTTTGATCACTTCATGCTGAAAGAAATCCACGAACAGCCAAAAGCATACCGTGATACCCTAAGCAGCCGCATTGATGCATCCGGTACGAGAGTTGTTTTGGATGAAGTTAAGATGAGCCAAGACGACATCCGGTCGATTCAACAGGTACACATCGTCGCTTGTGGCACAGCCTATCACGCCGGTTTGGTAGGTAAAGGTATCATCGAGAAGCTAGCTCGTATACCTGTGGAAACTGATGTAGCGTCCGAGTACAGGTATCGGTCGCCCATCATTACGCCGAACACGCTGGTTATGGTGGTCAGCCAATCCGGTGAAACTGCGGACACTCTGGCTGCCCTGCGAGAGGCGAAGCGCTGTGGAGCTCGTGTTGTGGCGATCACGAATGTGGTAGGCAGCTCAGTGGCGCGGGAAGCTGACGATGTGATTACAACATGGGCAGGACCAGAGATTGCGGTCGCCTCCACAAAGGCATATACGTCGCAATTGGTTGCATTTTATTTGTTCGGCTTGTACCTCGCACAGACATTGGGCACGCAGGAAGCGGGATACATTGCCGATGTGATCGCTGAATTAAAGCGGCTGCCGGAGAAGGTAGAGCGGATTTTGGAGCAAGCCGACACCATTAAAAATTGGGCTGAGCAGGTGGCGACCCACAACAATTTATTCTTCATCGGCCGCGGACTAGATTATGCGGTAGCGTTGGAAGGATCACTTAAGCTGAAAGAGATCTCTTACATTCACTCTGAGGCGTACGCGGCGGGCGAACTGAAGCACGGCACATTGGCGTTAATCGAAGAGGGGATTCCTGTCATCGCGCTGGCCACTCAAGAGGAGCTGTTGGAGAAGACAGTTAGCAACATTAAGGAAGTCAAAGCACGCGGCGCACATGTATTCGGCCTTAACGCCGAGGGTGAAACCGAGCTGGTGAAAACGGTGGATGAGGTGTTTGCGATACCACATACGCTGCAGCTTCTCAGCCCAGCTTTATCGGTCGTTCCGCTGCAACTGCTCGCGTACTACGCTTCCCTGGCGCGCGGCAACGACGTGGATAAACCAAGAAACCTGGCGAAGAGCGTAACGGTGGAGTAATCATTTAGTTCATGTTTCATGTTTGTGTTCAGTGATAAAGATGTCTGGCACCAGTGAAAAAACTGCGGAACCAGTAAAAGATGTCGTGAACCGATATGCAAGCTGATTACATCTAGAAGGGAGCCCGAGGGAGAAATTCGGGGCTCCCCTCATTTAGAGCAATACTTGATACCCGCATATAATACTTTAATTAAAATGAAAAGGACGTAGCCCAAGCGAAAGCAGCGGGAGCGTCCTTTTTTAAACTAAGCCAGCTAATATCTTGTCAGGATTTGTGAATAAAAGGTTGCGAAGTAGATGTTATATCTATATTTAAACATGTGAAATAACCTTCCAATTTTATAATGCAAGGTTGTCATGCGTTAGTCTTCTAGGTAGGCCAAGTCGCTTGCTTTGGAGTTACGCAACCATCCACTGAAGTTAAACAATCGCTACCATTCCATTGAACATAGGATAGAAATCATTTCTTTAGATGAACGGTTCAGGATTCGATCATTACTGGTCGAATGGTTGTCAAGTAAGGGGATGCGTCATGACATTAACATTGGGAGGTAATTCTGGATTGAACTACCGGATACGATAATTTTCTGTGATGGAGGAACCAATGAAATTGTTGAGTTGGCAATTCGATGATGATCCTCAAAGGGTTCTATGATAAATGGAATTGGGTCGAAATAACGATGACCTTCGGCGACAGAAGCAAACGGTGGAGCGTCTTACACACACGAGACAGATTGAAGAACAACTTGAATCGGGCTAACATTGATCCTCTGGCTTATTCGTTCCTCATATGATAGTAGTCAGAAGTTAATTCCCCTTTACACGGTTTATAACAATAACCGGGTCTTTAAACGCAGTATTTATAAATTTATTCGCCAGTCACCCCGTGACGGTGAACCATACCATAAGTGACGGCGAAATTTTGTTTTCAACTGACCGTCGTCTTTATAGAACTTTGAAGGGTGTCCCTTTTGGCTGCCCTCATTTACATTATTAGAGATTTTCTTTATAGAAAGCACCTAATTTTTCAACGGCTTTACTCACTGGCTCTGGCCTGTCGTACAGATCGTAGTGGCTTGCACCTTCTATAACGAACAAATCTTTTTTCTCAGAAGCTGCTCGGTTATAAAGCTCATGACCGTCCTTGTATGAACCAAACGCTCCTTGTACGCTACCAACAATGATTTGCAAAGGTTGAGTCAGCAGACGTTCTGCCAAAAGGAAAGCATCAAAGGCAATTATCGAGTCTATGCTGGTGAATTTCAGTTTGTTAGGAGAGTTAGGGCTCTGACCTCTTGATGTTCTGTAGTAATCAACCGCCCCTACAAGATCAATATCAGTCATACCGCCTTCTTCTCTCTCTGCATGACTATTAGGAATCCATTGTGTAACCATTGGTTCGGCTCCGCGCGCTTCAGCAGTGCGTTGTTTTGCAACTTCCTCTAAAACTTTGATGGTATCGGCTTCACGATATCCACGACCGATATTCGCGACGACGACTGTAGCAACTGCTTTGATGCGACGCTCTGTCATTGCAGCATTTACAGCATATCCGCCTCCTGCACAAACACCTAGCACGCCAATACGATTTTCGTTGACATAATCTAATGTGGTTAGGTAATCAACTGCGCACCGAATATCCTCAACACGTGCAGCTGGGTATTCGGCATAACTGAAAAAGTGGATGGACAGGTTCCACGGCGTCGCAACGAAGTATATCGACAACTACATGTTCTGGTTCCGTTTCTTGGAATTGCACAAGAAGCTTGACCACACCGACAGGCAGAAAAAAATGCTGCTCGACACTTGTAAACGGGCGAATTTCACCACAGTTCAGCAATTTAGAAAAGGCGCTTAACAAAATTGAACAAATAAAAGAGACAGCGGTCCGCTGTCCTTTAGAGTTTTTTTTGTTATTAATTTTGTCTGCGACCTTCAACCGCTAATAAATACATTGTTTGAGACATAGCAGTTTCACTAATCCATTGACGATACTCGTTTTCAGCTAAGGCACGTTCACTCTCTGTAATTAACCCATCTTTAACCATTTGAATTCCTCTACTAGCAGCTACGTCTGCCCATAAATCTGTTTGTTTTGCAGTCTCATGCTGAGGAGTGATTATAATTTCGTTTATTCCGACTTCTTTAAATAAGTTTAAGATGGTCCGCAATAGCATTATCCATACCTGCATCAGAACGCCACTTTAAAAATGCAGAATAAAAGGATTTCATACTTAAAGGGGGTTCTGGATTCCAAGTTATCTTTTCATGATTATAATCAAGAATCAAAACCTGTCCACCTGGCTTAGTGGCACATTTCAAAGCATTTAAAGCTTCAAACGGGTTAGATAACCATTGTAAGACTCGTGCAGAAGTAACTAAATCGAATTCATCTTTATAAGGAAGGTTGAAAATATCTCCAACTTCAAAATTCAGTCCTGGAGTATCACCGAAATTCTGTTTAGCTTTTTCAATTAGTGCAGGATTACTATCAATTCCAACAGCACGCCCAGTAGGTCCAACAATTTCGGTAATTCCGCGAGTTATCGCTCCTGTACCACAACCAACATCAAGAACTGTCATCCCTTCGGTAATCAGTTCCGCTAATCTTTTGTGAGAGGATGTTAAGGTTCGGGAATCTAAAATATTTGTTGCCTTCCCAGAAAGTTCAGCCCTATTACGTGCAACGTTAGATTCCATCCAAAATCCCCCTATTTTTGGATATTTCAAATAAAATATCATCCATTATTTGTTTTGTCAATCGTATGCTTTCTCTAATTAATTTTTCGAACCTATAAGCAACAATATTTACGAAAATAGCGTATTCTTTAAACAGTCCTCCCTATTCTAAGTGTGAGGCTCACACTTTACAAATAAAGATTACCTGGAGCTGCTGGAGAAAGAAGACGTCAAGGTCTCGATGGACGGCAAAGGCCGGGCCACCGATAACAGCCGCACCGAGCGATTTTTTCGCTCGCTCAAATACAAATGCATCTATATAAACGAATTCGAAGACCCGCGCGCGCTGCGTAAAGGGCTGGCTCGCTATGTCCAATTTTACAATGAGGAACGCCCTCACCAGTCGCTCGGAGAAGCATGTCCCGCGCAGTTCTATGCGCATATCGTCAAGACAATCGCATCCTAAAAGACCGGAAGGAGAACTTAACTTATTTCTCTGGAAATCGTGTCTTGACAATGGGGAGCATTATAAAACATTGGGCTGTGGTGACAAATGTGGATTGAGTAGGGATGGTGAGCGGTAATCCTGCTTTGCGAAGCACCTCGTAAACTTCAATATTAGACCTATGCAGTTCCATCCAAAAATTGGCCGGCATTTTAATTCGGTCGAAAAAATGAGAAGTCATTTATGCGGTACCTCCTTGCGTTTCATAAACAGATTGCAGATCAGAGATGACATTCAGCTCTAGGGGGTTACGAGTCCTTACGTTACCGATTCCCTGTGACCTTGTAACTAGCGGAAGGTGCCAATTGACTATCGTAATGCGCCAATAGTGTCCTCGCTATTTTGTCAAATGGTGATTGAATTATTCTGATCGATAGTTGATAATGAATAACCGTTAAACAGGGAGCAGTCAGCCTAAGGCTACTGCTCCCTGCTTGCTTGATTTACGCGTGAATCCTTTGGTCGTAGCTCGCCTTCAAGCGCTTTATATCTTCTCTTGGCGGAAAACCAAACATACGAGCATACTCACGGCTGAACTGTGATGCACTTTCATACCCTACCCGGAAAGCCACATCGGCGGCATCCGTCGATTCGGACATTAATATGCGCCGGGCTTCCTGTAACCGCAGCTGTTTTTGAAACTGAAGCGGGCTCATGGCAGTTGCCTCCTTGAAGTGCCTGTGAAACGTAGAAATCCCCATATTGGCTATTTCCGCAAGCTCTTCGATTCGCAAAGGCTTATCGACGTTATGGATAATTTGATTGATTGCCTCCCGGATTCGGTAGGTGCTGCTGCCTTCCATCGCGATTTGCGCCAGCGTAATACCGTACTGCCCTTGAAGAAGTCTGTATAAGATTTCTTTCGTGTAGAAGGGAGCCAGGAACGGAATGTCTTTCGGTTTGTCCAGCAAACGAGCCAATCTCATGATCGCATCCAATATCGATAACTCGATCTCGCCGACAAACATCGCCCGTTTTGTGCCTTCTTGCGGGGCGATTTGAACGCCCCCTTCATGTAATACCTCTAATATTTGATTCTGTGTAAACTCCAGCTTCAAGCTCAGATATGGCGCATGGGGAGAAGCTTTTATGACATGACCGATCACCGGCAAGTTCATGGACGAAATCAGATAGTCGGCAGGTCCATACTCATATCGCTCCTGTGCAAGCAATACGTCTTTAAAGCCTCGGGCGATGAAACATAAGGCTGGCTTGTAGACTCTGTAGACGGGCTGAGTCACTTGCGAGACGCGAACAATAAATAAAGACGGAATCGCCGTCTCGAAAACGCCGTCCTGACCCGCATGCCGCTCAATCAGTTCGGCGAGTTCATCCCGCAGATTATCTATTTGTCCTGACATAATATCCTCCTTGTGCGTTCATCTTTGATGATTTCATTATAATGCAACCTTCGTCTGTCACGTAAGTAGTGGCGAGAGGATTAGGTAATCATTCGAGACCAATGGGATAACGGTCTCTTTTTTAATTGTAGCATAATAAGACTGAGCTTAAATTTGCTGACAAATGTTTAACAACCTTCGCATGATAAGAATGAAAGGAAGGGATATAAAATGTCAGACTCAAAAGAACTTACAGTTGCTCAGAAAGCGATCGGAGATTTTGCTCCTAAGTTGGTGGAACTAACCGACGAAGTTTTGTTTGGAGATGTATGGAAGCGTGAAGAGCTTTCTCCGCGCGACCGCAGTTTGATTACCGTAGCGAGCTTAATCACCGGCGGAAATACGCAGCAGCTTAAAAACCATTTAAATTTGGCCAAACAAAACGGCCTGTCGGAAAATGAGCTGATCGAAGCGATGACCCAGCTTGCCTTCTATGCAGGCTGGCCGAAGGCCATGTCAGCCATTATGGTTGCAAAAGAAGTATTCGCGAATGAGAAATGACGAAAGGGTGTAATTTAATATGTCTAACTTCAAGGTAAAGTCGTATTATTACGGGTGCCTCCAGCGGGATCGGAGAGGCTGCCGCAAAAGAACTCGCTTCCAAAGGCGCAAAACTGGTACTGGCCGCCCGTCGTGAAGATCGGTTGAAGAAACTCCAAGAAGACATTCAAAATCAAGGCGGGCAAGCGATTTATAAAGTTACGGATGTGACTTCACATGAACAAATGGAAGAGCTCGCAGCGTATGCGCTTACGGAATTCGGGAAAATCGATGTTTTAATCAATAATGCCGGATTAATGCCGAATTCGTTTCTTTACAAGAAACAAATCGATGACTGGAACAAAGTGATCGACGTCAATATCAAAGGCGTTCTTGATGGAATCGCGGCGGTGCTTCCTTCCATGAGAGAACGTAAGTCAGGTCACATTATTAATCTTTCATCAGTAGCCGGACACGTAGTCGGGCCAACCAGCACGGTGTATGCTGCAACGAAGCATGCTGTTCGTGCGATCTCGGAAGGACTGCGTAAAGAAGAGTATAGCAACAATATTCGCTCAACCATTATTTCGCCGGGAGCAGTCAAGTCTGAATTAACGGAATCGATTACAGACCCGGATGTAAAGGCTGCGGTAGGTGAAATGTATAAAGGTGCGATTGAAGCAGAAGCAATTGCGCGCGCGATTGCTTTTGCTATTGAACAACCGGCGGATGTGGCGGTGAATGAAATGCTTATTCGCCCTACGCATCAAGAGAGGTGAGCCGATGGACATTCGTTCGCTCGGAAAAACGGGATTAAAGGTAACCGGTTTGTGCTTGGGAACGATGACCTTTGGCAACCAAGCGGACAAGAAGGCTTCTTTCGAAATTCTGGACACAGCCTATGAGGCCGGCGTGAATTTCATCGACACGGCCGATGTGTATCCGATCGGAAGGCAATCACATGCCGTCGCGGGTACAACCGAGTCGATCATCGGGGAATGGCTGCAGGGTAAACGAGACCAAGTGGTGCTCGCGACAAAATGTTTCGGCGCGATGGGACCGGGCCCCAATGAAAAGGGCTTGAGCCGGAAGCATATCATCGCCGCGGTCGAGGACAGTCTGCGCCGCTTAAAGACGGACTATCTCGACCTCTACCAAGCACACCAATTCAACCCGGACACGCCCATGGATGAAACGCTCCGCGCGTTTGACGATCTTGTCCAGCAAGGCAAAGTCCGTTACATCGGGATCTCGAATTGGCGTGCCTGGCATGTGGCAAAGGCAAACGGCATTGCGGACAGGAAAAACTACGCCCGGATCGTAAGCGTTCAGCCGCGGTACAATCTGTTGTTTCGGATGATTGAGGACGACCTGGTTCCCATGGCGCTTGACGAGGGGATCGGTATTATCAGCTACAACCCGCTGGCTGGCGGCATGCTGACGGGCCGATACGGAAAAAACGCCCGTATTGAAGAAGGAACCCGGTTTGCACTGGGAAACAATGCAGGTGCCTTCTACCAGGAACGATACTGGAAAGAGGCGACGTTCGACGCAGTTGAGCGGTACCGGGCCTGGTGTGAAGAGCACAGCCTGAATCCGGTGACGACGGCAGTAAGATGGGTTACGCAGCAGCCGGGCATCACCTCCGCCATCATTGGCGCCAGTCGTCCGGAGCAATTGGACGCGAGCCTGCAAGCCGCCGACATGGATGCCTTGACGGAACAGCAGGTGGCATGGCTCGACGGGCTGTGGTTCTCGCTGCCCCGCCGCCGCGAATTTAGCTAGAAGGGGAGGATCAATCAATGGAATATGTGAAACTCGGAAATACCGGCCTGGACGTATCCAGGCTGTGTATCGGCTGTATGAGCTTTGGCATTGCGCAGCGGTGGAGTCATCCGTGGGTACTAGACGAGGAACGGAGCCGGCCGATCATCAAAAAAGCCCTTGAGCTTGGTATCAATTTTTTCGATACGGCAAATATGTACGCAGTCGGAACGAGCGAGGAAATTGTCGGGCGGGCGCTCAAGGATTATGCAAAACGGGATGAAATTGTCCTCGCGACGAAGGTTCGTTTCCCGATGCGCCAGGGTCCGAACGCGGCAGGTCTTTCCCGGAAGGCCATCATGACGGAAATCGATCATAGCCTTAAACGTCTGGGAACGGATTATGTGGATTTGTACCAAATTCATCGCTGGGATTATGAAACGCCAATCGAAGAAACGATGGAGGCGCTGCATGATGTGGTGAAGGCCGGCAAAGCGAGGTATATCGGCGCTTCCGCCATGTACGCGTGGCAGTTCCTGAAAGCGCAGCATACCGCGGAGAAAAACGGATGGACCCGATTCGTATCGATGCAGAATCATTACAACCTCATCTACCGTGAAGAGGAGAGGGAGATGCTCCCGCTATGCAAGGACCAGAAGATCGCCGTCATTCCTTATAGTCCGCTTGCCAAAGGAAGATTGACGCGGGACTGGGACGAACCGACCCATCGCTCCGAAACGGACCAAGTGCAGAAAACCCAATATGGCCCGCATGAGGATGCCGACCGGTTGGTTGTGGAGCGGGCTGCGGCACTCGCGGAGCAACGCGGCGTTCTCCGTTCCCACATCGCGCTTGCCTGGGTGCTGCACAAGGAGCCGATCACGTCGCCGATCATTGGAGTAACGAAAATGTCCCATCTGGAGGATGGCATAGCAGCACTTTCCATCAAATTAACACCTGACGAGATTGCATTTCTCGAAGAGCCGTATGTTCCTCATCCTTATATCGGTTTTCAGTAAAAAGATGTTGACCTGAAGGCAGCTCCAGATGGTCATGCGCATAAAAGGGTTGGGGACACGATTCCTCAACCCGGTTTTCTTTCACACGGGAAGGGATTAATTGGGAACGAAGGAGGAGTAGAAGCTGCACACACGATTAAAAAGACTGTTCGCTATCAAAGGATACCGTGTATTCGTCGTTTGCATGCTGATGATCGGGATCGGAATATCGATTACAATGCCGTATTTACCCCTGTATTTCACGGAAGATCTGGGGATGAGCGTCGGAGCCTTCGGCGTGTTCATGGCGGTAAGTTCGTTGAGCGGGGTGGTTGTAAACTCGCTCATTGCCAAACGCTCGGATAGCGGTCTGGACAGGAAGTGGCTGTTGATTGCGGCCGCGCTTTCATGCGCTTTGGGATATGCTTCGTACTTGGCATTTCATAACTTTTTTATCCTGCTGATTGTCGTCAGTATTTTGAATGGGTTAGGGGCTGCCGCCATACCGCAAATCTATGCTTACGCACATGAGTCCGCCAATGCAAGCCAATCGGACGACAAAGCGTTAGCGGTATCTGCATTGCGTTCATTAATCTCTCTGGGATTCCTGGTCGGACCATTGGGAGGAACATTTCTTTTGGCTGCCGCTGGATATAGAGGTCTTTTTCTGGTCACATCCGCCCTTTATCTTGCGATTGCAACGCTTGTATTCGTGTTTCTCGCAAGCCGGAAAGCGAATCCGAGACTTCCGGGAAAGAGCAACGCATCCGATGCTACATCGCTCAGCAACAGGCAGATCAGGCAGCCGTTTATCGCCTTTTTCCTTCTGTTCATGGTTAACGCCATGAACTTAATCAACACGCCACTCTTTATTGTGAACGAGCTTCATGGCACGCATACGGATGTCGGGTTAGTGGTCGGTATTTGTGCCGGTCTGGAAATCCCCATCATGCTGTTGCTGGGCGCCTTGGGGAGAAAGATATCGAATCACACCCTAATGATGACTGGCAGTGTAATTGCGGTGTTCTATTTCGTCATCTTAAGTGTATCGAATGATCCTTTGCAGCTAATCGTGGCGCAGCTTCTGCAGGCAACGTTCGTGGCGATCGTGATGGGCAATGGACTAAGCTATTTCACCACTATGCTGCCGAATTCACCGGGAGTGGCCACAACCCTCTATGCCAACGCATCCACCATCGGAAGGCTGGCAGGCACGCTCGGCAGCGGTATCATTGCCCAGTATGCGGGGGGCGATCGGTTTATTGGGTGTGTCTGGCGATTGTGATTGTTTCATTCGTCATGTTATGGAGAACAAGATCGCAAGTGCATGAGGAAATGCGGTTGCCAATCTGAGACCTGCAGATTGCGAATGCTCCCAAGGAGGAATGAAAAGTGGAAAGCTTATGGACGAAGCCGTTTATTCTCATGACGGTAGGAAACCTATTCCTATTTGTCGCATTTTATATGCTATATCCCACGCTGCCGCTATTTATCAAACATATAGGAGGCAATGAGACGCAGGTCGGCCTGGCAATGGGGGCGTTCATGCTGTCAGCCGTTACGTTTCGCCCGATCGTCGGGGTGCTTTTTCGTTCTTACTATTCACTTTCTTAGTAAGACGCTTGTTAATAAACAAAGAACAATCCTTGAAAGCCGATACTCCTTCCTTTTGAGTCAAGCAAACTGAAAGAGTAGGTTGGAATTGATAAACCATACACCGAATCAGTCTAAAAAGCAATGACAAAAAAAACCGACGGGTACGGTTCTTTTCGTTATGAAACGATCCAGGGAGTAATCTGCGCAGCAGCTGCTCTTTGCTTCATTAAAGCAACTGGCAGCATTTGTTTATTTTAACGACTACTTGTAAAATTATTTTCACAGTTCTTTTGTGTAAACAGAACTTGCCGGTGTCTTTCGAAATACGAATGTTAAATATCAAGTTTACGGGTACCGATCCATTTCACCATTGCAGGATCGCGATGTGAAAAGAACAGGCTCTGTTTCGTATCTAAATTAGCAATCCAGTTCATATCCTCTTGATTTAATTCAAAATCAAAGATATTGAAGTTTTCGATAATTCTTTCTTTACGTACCGACTTTGGAATCACAACGACTTCTCTTTGTGTCAACCAACGTAAAACCACCTGAGCAACGGATTTATTATACTTTTCAGCTATGGATACCAATACCTCATTTTGGAACAAGTTATTTTTCCCTTCAGCAAAAGGTGCCCAGGATTCGATCTGAACACTATTCTCTTTCATGAATTTTGCATTTTCGATTTGTTGATTGAAAGGGTGCGTTTCAACCTGGTTCACGGCAGGAACTACTTCATTATGAATAATCAAATCGATCAGACGATCCTCATGGAAGTTACTAACGCCAATTGCCCGGACCTTCCCTTCACGATACAATTCCTCCATAGCGCGCCAAGAGCCATGTACATCGCCAAATGGCTGATGAATCAAATACAAATCTAAATAATCCAACTGTAATCTTTCCAGTGATTTTTCAAATGCTTTTTTTGTGCGCTCATAACCAGTATCCTGAACCCAAAGTTTCGTAGTGATAAATAATTCCTCTCTTCCCACGCCACTCCGTTTGATCGCTTTGCCAACTGCCTCTTCATTTAGATAAGAGGCAGCAGTATCAATCAGCCGATACCCTGCCATGATAGCATCATAAACGCTTTGCTCACATTCATTTGCATCTGGAATCTGAAAAACGCCAAAACCGAGTATAGGCATCTCAATACCATTGTTCAAAGTTACTTTTTGCATATAAAATCCTCCAGTTTTTCAAAATTATTTAAGATCAATTTGATATTATCCATTACATCGATAACAGGCTCACTCCGTCGCCGCGCGTTTGGAGAACGTACTGGTAAGCCCAAAGGAAACGGCCGCCACGACAACCGCAGCCACGACCGCAGCGGCTCGCAGCGATAATATCGATGCTCCACCTAAGGCAACTCCTCCGATGCCAGCGCCAACTGCAAAGCAGAACTGTACGAGAGTCTGTTCAAGCTGAGCGATACCCGAGGCTTCGGGAGCGAGTGAAAGAAGATTAAAGTTCTGCGCCGGTCCGAACGGCCAGGCAGCGATTGTCCAAAGGATGACTACTGGGATGGCGACGAAGTTTGTTCCAGCGGCAATAGATAGCAACGTAAGCGCTAGTGCTTGAACGATCATGCTGATGATGAGCGTGCGCACGGTGCCGTCACGGTCTGCCAGAAAGCCACCAAGCTTGGAACCGATTAAGCTCGCGATGATAATACGAAAAGAATGACGCTCACTACGCCTCCACTGAATGACATAACGGAGGTGATATACGTATTGACCACCGAATAGCCGATAAATACGAAGAATGTGACACCGAGAGCGGTAGCGATCTTCGGATTTTTCGAAAGGGCAAGTTGTTTGCCAAGTAGGACAGGTGCTTTCCCTTGCTTAGTTGGAATCAGCTTTGCGACGGCGAAAATTCCAAGCAAGGTGAACAATCCAATCCCCAGAAGATGAGATCACGAATTGTGACGTACCGACCAAAAAGCTGATAAGGGTCAGCATGTGGATTTTCCAGGTGTTGCTCATTGCAAGTATTCTCCCCCTTTCACATTATGCCCCAGGTGACAAAGCGACCGGTATAACATTCGTGCCAAATGTTTGCCTAATCCTATCACAACACTTATGTAATAGAATGATTATGGACTATAATTTGAACTAATAGTAAGAACAAGGTGATTCAAATGTCTGAAATAATCACTACACAGCAGATTGAACTCACTAAAATGATTGAGCGCTATTCAGAAAAGGACGGTGTTCACCACACTGCTATTCCGTCTTTATTTTTCATGCGTGTCTCGAATGCGGCTGCACAAAACCACGGAGTTTACAAGCCTTCCTTTTGTATGGTAGCAGGGGCGAAGGAGCTATGGCTGGGTCAGGAGCGCTTTAAATACAGTCCTGCCGATTACATTGTTGTATCCGTTCAGTTGCCAGTTATATCCCAAGTGACTGAAGCCACTCCAGATATTCCATATTTGGGTTTCAACAAGTCCAGAATGGGATTATTTTGGAGCAAATTCATAGAGACTTTAAAGAAATTACTGTCGTACACATAACTAGTCTATATCTAAGAAGAAAAGTCTTGATTGGAATTGTTGCTTACATGTCTCGTTGCTTTGGATGATAACAATGTCGACTTCTCCGGATCCTTCGATTTTGTTTTTTATAGAACCGGCAAAGCATCCATCGTATCAATAAGCTTACTTATAGATGTGATTTCTGAAGAGCTTTATATGGTCACTGCTGTCACTATGAGTGGATCTCCTCTTAATTATTTATCTTCAATCGCCAATAAGGTCAGAGTGGCACAAACAAAAACCGAGTGGAAGCGCCACTCAGCGTATGATCGAAAAGGTCGCCATTCTCGGTAACTTCACGCTAACATAAGATGTTTGCCTGCATTGTTTTTTCTACACGTTGGTTTCTGTCCTTTTCTCATGATTAGGAAGGCCTCTCTGAGATCTAGTGGCATGCTGGTGTAAACGGTCACTGATTTGTTATTGCACAATCCTCCAAAAAGTATAAAATACTCGTAAGAGCCACCGCAGTGAAAGAAAGGGAGTGTCTGATGCTCACTATGAAAATGCATGACGAAATCACAAGACAACAGCGGGAATTGGCAAGTCTCATTGCTCGCCATGCACCTACCGCTGGCAGCCACGAAACAGCTATTTCTGCTTTGAAACTGTTTCGGTATGATAGAGAATCACAACCAATTTATTCCGTGTATGACCCGGCTTTATGCATTGTCGCGCAAGGATCGAAATTAGTGATGCTAGGACCAGAGTGCTATCACTATAATCCAGCGTCGTACTTGGTTGCCTCTGTAAATCTGCCGATTACCGGTCAAATCAATCAGGCTGCACCTCAGCATCCTTACTTAAGCCTTCAGCTGAATTTTAGTACGGATCAAATCGTGGACATTATCAAGGCGTTTCCTTCCGAATGGGGTGACAAAGAAGGCTGGGGGCGCGGGCTGTTCGTTAGCCAAACGAGTGCTGCTTTGCTGGACGCAGTATTGAGGTTGGTTCGGCTTTTGGATACGGAGCGGGATATTCCAGTACTTGGTCCTCTCGTCATTCGTGAAATCCTTTATCGGATTTTGCAGGATGAACAGGGAGGGGCGTCTATCAGGCAGTTTGCCGTAGCGGGCAGCCATGCTGAACGGATCGCCAAAGTGATTAATTTCATAAACCGCGATTTCGCTAAGCCTCTCCGCATCGACGAGCTGGCAGCGGTCGCGAGCATGAGCCAATCTTCATTACATTTTCATTTTAAAGAGGTTACCGCGATGAGCCCTTTGCAATATCAAAAGCAAGTCCGATTGCAGGAAGCTCGTCGTTTATTGCTTTCCGATATACCGGAAGCGGCGAATGCCGGATTCCAAGTGGGGTATGAGAGCCCTTCCCAGTTCAGCCGTGAATACGCTCGAATGTTTGGTCTGCCCCCATTGAGCGATATTAAGCGTCTGCGAGAGTCTTTAGCTTACTAGTCCCGGCGGATGAAAAAGGAACAGCCGGTGATTGGCAAAACCGAGGGGGAAGTGAGGTTTCCCCCGAGTTTTTGTTGTTGAGGCTGACATTATTGACATAGGGCAACGGGGCATAGTACATACATATCACTGTTTTGATGTTGTGGTTGATGCGGGTTATGTAAAAATCATTCTCAGCGAAACGTAGAGTGGCAGTGGATGAGTCATAAACCATTTCTGAGGTTTTACTCGTTGACATACATAAGGGGGGTATAGTATATTTTGATTAAAGGCCACAGTGCCGAAACCGATCTGCAACCTATGCGGTAACGATAGATCGTGATGAAGATAGTAGTCTGTTTGAGATCAATTTAAGAAAAAATTATCGAGAAGCAGGGTTACGAAATCGGGTAAATACCAAAAATGGATCACGTAAGGTCCTTACGGAAAAGGTGAGTGCAATGAGCCAGTCCCAATCAAACAGTGCTAACAAGCAAGCAACGCTGCAAGTGACGGGTATGACTTGCGCAGCATGTGCCAACCGAATAGAAAAAGGGCTAACTAAGCTGGAGGGCGTTTCCCAAGCTAATGTAAACTTTGCACTTGAGCAAGCGACCGTTCAATTCGACCCGGCGAAGGTTGATATGTCCCGGGTAGAGCAGAAAATTAAGGATTTGGGGTATGGAACGGTCAAGCAATCCGCTGATTTTGACATTGTGGGAATGACTTGCGCAGCTTGCGCAGCCCGCATTGAAAAGGGGCTAAACAAGCTGGAGGGGGTCAACGCGACCGTCAATCTCGCGCTGGAAACCGCGCATGTGGAATATGCCCCATCCATGGTAAGCACCGCGGAGCTAATCAAGAAGGTTGAGCAGCTGGGATACAAAGCCACGCCGAAAACGGAAGCGCAGACGGATGGCGATCACCGGCAAAGAGAAATTCGTCATCAGCAATGGATGCTGATCATATCCGCCATCTTGACTTTCCCTTTGCTGTGGGCGATGGTCGGACACTTCTCGTTCACGGCATGGATCTGGGTACCGGAAATTTTCATGGAGCCTAGGTTTCAGTTTGCTTTGGCGACACCGGTCCAGTTTATTATCGGCGGCAGGTTCTACATCGGGGCGTTCAAAGCTTTACGCAACGGCAGCGCGAATATGGATGTGCTTGTGGCTCTCGGAACGTCAGCGGCGTATTTTTTCAGTCTGTATGCCACCATCTGGGATATTTCGTCGGCTCTGTACTATGAAACCAGTGCCGTGTTGATTACGTTGATCCTGCTCGGAAAGCTGCTTGAGGCGTTGGCCAAAGGGCGTTCCTCCGAAGCCATCAAGTCGTTGGTGGGTCTTCGGGCGAAAACAGCAACCGTCATTCGTAACGGTGAGGAAAAAGTCGTGCCGGTGGAAGACGTTGCGGTTGGCGATATCTTCTTAGTTAAACCAGGCGATAAAGTGCCGGTTGACGGTGTTGTTTTGGAAGGCGTGTCAGCAGTGGATGAGTCCATGTTAACCGGGGAGAGCATTCCGGTTGCGAAGCATCCCGGTGAACCGGTGATAGGGGCCACATTTAACAAAAACGGTGTTTTAAAGGTGCAGGCGACCAAGGTAGGAAAAGAAACTGCACTATCGCAAATCATCAAAGTTGTGGAAGAAGCACAGGGGTCCAAGGCTCCGATTCAGAGGGTCGCGGATGTGATATCCGGCATCTTCGTGCCGATTGTGGTCGGGATAGCCGCTATCACCTTCGTGATCTGGTACTTCGTCCTAGGGCCGGGCGATGTGGCTGAAGCTCTCGAGAATGCCATCGCAGTACTTGTCATTGCTTGCCCTTGTGCGCTGGGACTTGCGACACCAACGTCAATCATGGCCGGATCTGGCCGCGCCGCGGAACTAGGTATTTTGTTCAAAGGCGGGGAGCACCTGGAAAACACCCAGCGAGTGACAACAGTCGTGTTGGATAAAACAGGTACGGTAACTAAGGGGAAACCGCAGCTCACTGATTTACGTATCCACGAAGAATTCGAGGAGGCACAAGTTTTATCTTGGGTCGGTGCGGCGGAGAAGAATTCCGAGCATCCGCTGGCAGAAGCCATTGTTGCCGGCATCCGGGACAAAGGCATTGCCATGCCACCGACTGAGTCGTTCCAAGCGATCCCGGGGTATGGCATCACCGCCGTTGTGGAAGGCAGAAGCATTCTGGTTGGAACAGAGAAACTGATGGCTCAGAACGACGTCAACGTGGAGAAGGCGTTTGAAGAAATGGGCAAGCTGGAATCCGAAGGCAAAACCGCGATGCTGGTCGCAGTCGATGGCCGTTACGCCGGCATGGTGGCCGCCGCCGACACGATCAAGGAAACATCGAGACAAGCGATTGCCCGTATGAAACAGCTGGGCCTTGCGGTCATCATGATGACCGGCGACAACGAACGCACCGCCAATGCCATAGCACGCCAGGTGGGGATCGATCATGTATTGGCGGAAGTGCTTCCGGACGGCAAGGCGAATGAAGTGACGAAACTGCAACAAGCCGGGGAAAAAGTCGCCATGGTGGGGGACGGAATAAACGACGCCCCAGCACTTGCCACAGCGGATATCGGAATGGCGATCGGCACGGGGACGGACGTGGCCATGGAAGCCGCGGATGTAACTTTAATGCGCGGTGACTTAAACAGCATTCCGGATGCCATCTCAATGAGCAAGCAAACGATGCGGAACATCAAACAAAATCTGTTCTGGGCGCTGGCATACAATGTGGTCGGAATTCCGATTGCAGCGCTGGGCTATCTCGAACCGTGGCTTGCAGGAGCGGCGATGGCCCTGAGTTCGGTGTCGGTTGTGCTTAATGCCCTTAGATTACAGCACGTAGACAGAAAAGATAAGGAGAGCGAAGGTCACATGGGTCAACGGCAGTTTATTTTGATTGTATTGCTCGTTGTAATGACGTTCTTTGCAGGGTATGGTTTTGGTAAACAGGCGAATGTTCCAACGGTTGGTGATCAGTCGCGAGGGCAACAACCAATAGGCGGGCAGCAATCAGCAGCAGGACACGGACACGGCGGCTCTGATTCTCACGGAAGTCACAGCGAGAACACGAGCACGACGGCAACAAACGCGGTTTGGTCAACAGAGAATGCTGAAGCAGGGAAAGAGACTATCGTACGAATCAATATTCAGGAAGAAGCCGGTCAGCCGGTAGATAAGTTTGACATCGAGCACGAGAAATTGCTGCACTTGATCGTAGTGAGCAAGGATTTGTCATATTTCAACCATATTCATCCGGAATACAAAGGGAAGGGTGAATTTGTGATCACCAATAACTTCCCGTCCGGCGGAGAATACAAATTGATTGCCGATTACGTTCCTTCGAATGGAAGCAAAACGACAAAAACCGACTGGATCAAGGTCGCAGGTGCTTCTGCAGCGGCTATTCCTGTGACTTCGGATCAAAGCCATTCCAAAATTGTCGACGGTATTCAAGTTACTCTTCAGAACGATCATCCGGAAGCGGGGAAAGATTTTGAATTGAACTTCCAGCTCACCGATGCAGACACAAAAGAGCCCATCACGGATTTGGAGCAGTATTTGGGAGCTATAGGTCATGTGGTCGTTCTGAGTGAAGATACTGAGGAATATCTTCATGTTCATCCGGTTGATGAGAAGGCAACAGGGCCTGTCGCTGAGTTCATGACTAAATTCCCAAGCCCGGGAACGTATAAAATTTGGGGGCAGTTTCAACGAGAAGGAAAAGTGTTTACCGTGCCCTTCGTTGTTCAAGTTTCTTAAACATAGGCCGCCTCAGGCCGCCTCTGGCGGCCGTTTTCTTTTTTAAGCACGCACTTGTGGGCGGTATGAGCAAGCCAAGCATGTCACTCCTAAACTGTGATGCACCTAGCCAGTGCGGTGCACTTGAACACCCAGCGACGGGTACTGTATGATTTTTGATGGGCGCACAGCCAACCATTGGGGATGGTGATTCTGGGCCCAGTCGAACTCAGATCAGGGGGAGTCCAAGGAATGGATTGAGAAAATGCCGAACCGAGGAGAATGTCCGTTATATGCTAAAAAAGTGGCTAATCAGTCTTGGCTACGTGTCAGCCATTATCGTGATGATTATGTATAAAGATGAAGTCCTTCATTGGTTGGAGGCTGGCAGTGTAGATCTCGTGCTTGTATTTGGAATCGCTGTATTATTGGCTATGGTACCGGTGCTGCCCTACGGGGTGGTGGCAGGTGTAATCGGCGCAAAATATGGCCCCGTTGTCGGCGGTGCCCTAAACGTATTCAGTTCCACGTTCGCAGCTGCTCTGCTATTTTTGTCACTGAGGTTAATTTTTCAGGAGCAGGGGAAAAAATTTTTGGCTAAATATAAGCGTATAGATCAATTCACGCAGTTGATGGAACAACACGCGTTTGTCGCGGTTTTAACCGCCCGGCTTATTCCGTTTATACCTGCACTCGCAGTAAATGTGTATACCGCATTGAGCCGGATGAGTTTCGGCACCTTTTTTGCGGCCACCCTGATTGGCAAAATACCTGTAATGTTTGTGTTTGCCATCATTGGCGACCAACTTGTCTCCGATTGGCGGCAAGTGGCTTGGACAGCGCTGGGCTATGCTCTGTTTCTATTCTTAGTATGGATGCTCTATCGATCCTATCAAAAGCGGGCTGCCAACAAATCTAAGGCTGCTTAAACTTGTAACATTTGCTGCAGAAAAAATGCACCCCTAAGCAGGCATCGCATTAGCCAGGGGCTTTTTTACGATGTCTGTGCTGCAGGGTGCAGGTCGCGCGATGCCGCGGCCATTGTTTTGCTAAGCTGGAGAATTGGTCATCGCAATATTAGTGTTTTTCCGTTGGCAGTTGTCGAGACCTAGCATATTGTTCGCCGGGCAGTAGCGGAATGCTCCAGTCAGAATCGGAGCGAGCCCCAGCAGGCCCCACCAACGTCTATAATACAATCCCGATAGCATAATGGCGCCACCTATTGACATCCGTACAATGCGCTCCGTGTTGCCCACATTACATTTCACTCAAATCACCCCCGTCGTTATTTTGCCCCCGTCTCAGAGAAAATCACGATTCACACAGCTGCTCGCTCTTCCAGGGCGGTATTAAAAAACTGGCAAGTGAACGGTTATTCGTGTACATGTGTCAACAGTTGGTGCCGCAACCTGCGACAGTACTGCTTGACGGTCACAGGAAGGCCAGACACGCTGGCTCGTGCCACGCTGCATACGTGATACGAAGGCCTATAATCTGCCGACAAAAGGGCATATTAACTTATTGGCATCATAAGTTTTGCTCCCATATGAACTGGGGTAAAAACAATTATTGCACCGCGTGTGATTATCCGGTGAAGTATCGCGCTTGTATGACATTTTTACCCAATTTCTGTTTCGTCAAAGGGGGGCAATCATGATTAACGCAGGTATCGCTTCACATTCACAGCCGCTGGAGCAACACTCCGCCGGTGCTGCCATTTGTGGGATAGGCACAGCCGTGCCGGAGCATAGGTTTAGTCAAGATGACGCAGCCCGCCAGCTGGAACAAGCATTTGCCGAGCAGCCGGATGCCATGAGATGGATGAAGCGGGTGCTGCGGCAGTGCGGCGTCAAGACTAGATACACGTGTGAGCCCCGCCTGCTCAATTCATCTGATGCATCTGATACATACCGTTTCTTGCCGTCCACCGACGTTCCACCGCCGAATACCGAAGAGCGAATGCACATATATAAAAGGGAGTCGGTGCCGCTTGCGCTGCGTGCGGCGCGTGAGGCGTTGGAAGACGCCAACACCGCTCCCGACCAAATCACTCATCTGATCACGGTTAGCTGCACCGGACAGTTTCTGCCGGGACTTGACGCCGAGGTATGTTGGCAGCTTGGCCTGTCCCCGACGGTCAACCGGATTCCGCTGACCTATCTTGGCTGTGCGGCGGGATTGAAGGCGATCGGGCTGGCTCACGATCTATGCTTAGGCGCCCAATCCGCGAAGATACTGGTTGTATGTGTGGAGCTGTGTACGCTCCATATCCAGCCGTCAAGCCGGCGGGAGGATCTGTTTGCCGCATCTTTTTTCGGGGATGGAGCATCGGCCTGCGTCGTCGGGGCGGCATCCAGCTCAGGGCGCAAAGGTTCGTTTCGGCTGGGGAGCGGGCATTCATCTCTTCTGCCAGGTACGGCCAAGGCGATGACATGGGACGTAGGCAATTATGGATTCAAGCTCTACCTATCGCCTGACATCCCGAAGCTGCTCGGTGCCAGCCTGTTATCGGAGATATGCCGTTTGCCGGGCGGGGATGCGCCCCCTGAGTTGTGGGCTATCCATCCTGGAGGCCGAGGGATTGTTGATGCCATCCAGGCCGTATGCGGACTTACTGACGACCAAACCCGCTTCAGCCGGAATGTCCTGCTGCAGTATGGAAACTTGTCATCTGCTACGATTCTTTTTGTTATGCATGCGATGCGGGAGGAGCTATCGCTTGCCGGTGCGGGCCCCAAAAGCGGTCTGGCGCTGGCGTTTGGTCCTGGCCTTACAGCGCAACTGCAAACACTGACGTATGTTCCACCCGCCTATCAGTCAGAGGTGCTTGAACATGGAGCGTAAAATACCGGATTTAAGCCGACGGGCGAGCGCCGCCGAGCTCATGGATGACTTCTCACAGGGAGGCTCGGAGCTTCGGGAGGCGCTCAGCCATCTCCGGCGGTTGAACCGTATATTTAGCGCGGCAGGTCCCTGCTTATACGGTCTCAAACGGCTGTGGCGGTATGCCGGCAAGCCGCAAAAACTGACCATTCTTGATGTCGGGGCAGGATCCGGAGATGTCAATCGGCGAATTCTTCGATGGGGTAGCAGCCGCGGAGTGAACTTAAGCATCACACTGGTTGACCTGACCGAAGAGTCATGTGAGGAGGCGCGTCTATTGTTTCGCCGTGAGCCCCGCGTGCAGGTGGAGCAGCGCAGCGTGTACGATCTGCCCGGGAATTGCGCAGACATTGTGACCGGGTCGCAGTTTCTGCATCATTTTGATGAGAATGAGCTGCCTGGAGTGACTGCATCGATGCTAAAGGCGGCGAGATTGGGAGTCGTTGTAAGTGACATCCACCGGCATTGGCTGGCATGGACCGCGGTATGGTTGGCCACTCGTGCCGTATCTGCAAACCGGTACATTCGGCATGACGGTCCGCTATCGGTGGCGAAAGGTTTTCGCGCCGAAGATTGGAACCGGCTAAGGGACGATCTAGGCACGACGGGGTTATCTTACTCGTGGAGGCCGATGTTTAGATATGCCGTCGTGATTCCGAAGGATGTCACCTAGGCAGAGGGGAGATGAGGCGGTTGGGCAAGCTGTGGGACGCCGTAGTCATCGGAGCGGGCATTGCCGGCAGCAGTTTGGCGAAGCGATTAGCGGATAGGGGGTGGTCAACGATGCTGCTGGATCGCGACACATTCCCCCGTATAAAAGTATGCGGTGAATTTCTGTCCCCGGAGAGTCAAGCGATGCTCGAGGAGCTGGGTCTCTACGGCACGGTCCGCTCCCTTGAGCCAAGCACTATCTCAACAGCCCGCCTTGTTGCGCGACATGGTAAAATAGTAGATGTTCCGCTTCCTGGTATCGCCTGGGGCATTAGCCGTTATTCGCTTGATGCCGCTCTGTTGGATTCGGCAAGGAGGGCAGGAGCAGAGCTAAGCACCGGGACCACCGTTATCGGCGTTCGGCAGGCGGGAATGTACTACGAGGTTGAGACGCGGCGGGGCGGACAACAAGAACTGCTCCAAGCACGGACGGTGTTTGCTGCATGGGGCGGCCGCCGCCGAAGAGGGCTTCTGCCCGATGATCTTAGCCAAACAGATGCTCCCAATCGAACCCCGGGCAAGGGGCGGACAACCTACGTCGGCATAAAATGCCACCTCACAGGCATGCGACCGGTTTCTGCCGTTGAACTTTATGTCTGCGCAGGCGGCTACGTGGGACTAAATAGCGTCGAAAACGGGGTGGTGAATGCAGCAGCCCTATTCACGAAGGATTCGGTACATGGGCTGGGTTCCGCGGTGCCGGTTATTTTGGAGGCGGCGGCCCGCAGTAACCCGATACTGGCAGGGCGGCTGACACCGGCAGAGCCGGCAGAGGGCACCGAGGCGGCTCTGGCCCCGGTCACACTATCGGACAGGCCTCAGCCCTGGCAGACAATCCCTCATCTCGGTGATGCCGCTGTGGTGGTTCCGCCGCTGTGTGGCGATGGCATGTCTATGGCTCTTCGCTCGGTGCTCTTATGTGAGCCGCTCACAGATCAGTATCTGAGGGGCCGCCTTTCGCTGCAAAAATGGCAGCAGCAGTATACGGCGGCAGTGCTTGCGGAATTTACCGGCCCGCTCCGGTGGGGGCGGCTAACGCATGCCCTTTGTTTTGCGCCAATTGCCGGCCGTTTGGCCTGGGCGGCGGCAAGGATGGCTCCTGGGCTGGCATCGATGCTGGTTCGTGCCACACGCTTGCGGGAGAGCAGCCGGTAACAACAATTTAGTTATCGGGATGCCAAGAAATAGGTTGATTTTTTCGCAGGCGGTTTGTTCTCTCTCCGTTGAGCGGCAAAATCATCGCGTACCTGTAGTGCTGGGCATTGATTCACGCTGGTACTGTGGAATATGGCACCTGCAGTGCTGGGCATCAGTCTCGCTAGTGCTGTGGAATATGGTGCTCCCCTCCACCGTAACAGCGATGAGTCCCGATGGCATTACGCTACTCTGAGATAACATTGCCGGTCAATGCGTGCACGATGACCGTTCTTGTTTGCGGCGTGGGCCGACTGTAGTGAAATTGTATCACATAGACCAGTGGAATCCCTTTTCTTGTCGGCATGTACTGCATCGTTACTTCCCGCTGTGCCGCCGCTTCTAGTGGAGCTCCAAGCGCCGCGGTTGCCGCGGCTAGGGCTTGCTTTTCCGAGAGCACCGCAAACAATGGCCGATTAAACAATTGCTTATGCAATTCCGGGTGAATGGCGCCCCTTACCTGGCGGACAACGCCCTGCTTATCGATGTGTACGATGAGTTCATCGCCATAGACGGGCGTACCGAAAAGCACATGCTGCACACGGATGTGACTGGCGCCGCCGAGGGTGTTCCGCACTTCAATGATTTTCAGTTCATCGTGAGGGTGATTCAGTCCGTACACTGTTTTTAGACGGCTTAACACACCTGCCGCGATCCACCCAGGAGAGTGATTGGAGGGCGCGGTCAATTTTCCTCTCAGCAGGGTCGGCGTCCGCAAGCTGTGATTCCATTCTACTTCGACGCGACCGCCGTTCGTCCGGGTAAATTGATCAAGGGCTTCACGCACGTCGTGCCTCGCAAGCGGCTGTGCGTCTGACAACTGTACATCAAGCGAGGACGAGCGATAGTTCTCCGACGATTGATAGCCCAGTGCGATTGAATCCTCACCGATCCCTGATAGCATTAAAGCCATGAAAAATGGTACGCTGAAAGCGGTCATCTGCAATCCCCCCGCGTATAGAATATTCCTATTATTGGGATACTTTTTCCATATAATTCAGACCTTGGGCGGTTTTGTGACAGCAGAGTGATGTCTCATTTACTTTAGGCAGAAAAAAATGTATGATGTTAACCATAATAATTCACTATGTTAACTACATATAGGAGATTTAACGGAGGAGCCTGTCACCAAGGGGCTCTTTTTGCTTTTGCACGCAAATCCAGCGGCAATGGCAGCGAATATGTAACTATACCGTGGTATTTAGACCGCAGTATGGTCATAATCTTAACATGCTAGGGGAGAGCATTATGGAGCAGCAGGCAATTTTAGCAATCGGCATTTTCTTAATTATTTATGCGCTGATTATTTCTGAAAAAATCCACCGTACCGTCCTGGCGATGATCGGGGCAGTTTTAATGATTGTCCTGGGAATCGTGGATCAAGAAACAGCACTGCATCACGTCGACTTTAATACGCTTGGACTTCTGGTGGGTATGATGATCATCGTAGGCGTGACGGCGGAGACCGGGCTATTCAAGTATGTGGCATTGAAAGCAGCCAAAATGGCGAAAGGCAATCCCAAAAGGATTATGGTCTTGTTAGTGCTTATCACCGCTTTCGCTTCCGCATTCCTCGATAATGTCACTACTGTGCTGCTCATGGTGCCGGTGACTTTCAGTCTCACAAGACAGCTGCGTGTTAACCCGATACCTTTTCTTATCACGCAAATTATCGCTTCGAACGTCGGTGGTACCGCGACACTGATAGGCGATCCGCCTAACATTATGATAGGCAGCGCAGTGGAAGAGTTAACGTTTATGGCGTTTATCAACAATTTGGCACCTATTGCCGTTATCATTGTGCTGGCCTATTTACCGCTGTTTCTTATGATGTTTGGCAAGCAAATTAAATCCACACCTGAGCTGCAGCGCAGCATCATGGATATGGATGAGACCGGTATCATCACCGACCGCAATTTGCTGAGGAAGTGCCTGATTGTGCTGGGACTTACCATCTTGGGCTTTTTCCTGCATCAGGCTCTGCATCTAGAATCCGCTACAGTCGCATTAACCGGCGCGTTCATTCTGCTTCTCATCACCGGTGAACACATGCTGGAAAAGGCGTTTCGCAGCGTGGAGTGGATTACGATTTTCTTCTTTGTAGGCTTGTTCGTGCTTGTCTCGGGCCTAGTTGAGACCGGGGTGATAGCGAGGCTCGCAGCCCAAGCGATCGAAGTGACCGGAGGTGATCTGTTGACCACTTCCATGTTAATCCTCTGGATGAGTGCAATCGCATCTGCGTTTCTTGACAACATACCGTTTGTCGCGACGATGATTCCAATGATACAGGAAATGGGCAACATGGGAGTGACAAATCTGGAGCCGCTTTGGTGGAGCCTGGCTTTAGGCGCGTGCTTGGGCGGCAATGGTACGCTCATTGGAGCGAGTGCGAATTTAATTGTCGCAGGGCTGGCTGCCAAGGAGGGATATCCACTGACCTTCGTGCGGTATCTGCTATACGCTTTTCCATTGATGATTCTGTCCATTATATTATCGAGTATTTATATTTACGTACGATATTTAATGTGAGGAAGGGACGTGGGATTCATGCTGAAGTATACGTTCGATGACAAAATGATCGAGCTTAGTGAATCGCCGAACGAAAATGATTTCGAGTTCCGCATTCGTCTGGTGGGGGACACCCAACAGCTTAAACAACGACTGCAGGCCGTGCAACGTGATTTTGAAAATAACGATCTCGTAACGGATGTTTTGTCCTATCTGTACTTAAACGGCGAGTACCGGATCATCGTTAGACATGATTTCTATGTGGATTTTATTCTTGCAATGATGAAGCATCGACTGCTGTTAAGCGTAGCATGGGAATAATTTGACGCTGGGCTGCACCACGCCGGGGGCTTTATGCGCTCGCCCGTGACAGCGCGCATGCGATGCGATTCTGGATTCTGCAACCCAGATTGAGATGCTCCATGCGATTGCTGTGGCAATCGGCCAATCGCCGAGCTATGTCGCGGTGCCACAAGGGCCCGCTGCTGCCATGCTCGGGGGGCAGAAGGTTTACCGCCGCGCACCACCTTATAATTGAATTTGGTTTACGCTGGAAGAGCCTGTCACCAGAGCCGGACGCATTGCATGAGCGGTTATGGTGTGACGGGCTCTTTTTGTATTTGTTAAGCTGCGTGAGATATATCGAGAATTAAAACGGTAAAAGAGTCACCACCTGCGTGTTGGTTGCCAGCCTTTTTTTTGTACTAGGGGATCGATGTTTAATTTTTTCGGATGAAATTCCGCCAGAAGGTAATGTTATTAAAGGGAGATTTACAGCAAACTGCCCTTTGCTTAAAATTTCCAATTATATATTTTCATAAAAACAAGAGAAAATACTGACAATAATAATGGCTTCTAACGGATGAGGAAAAAATTCTCCTAGAAGCACTAAAAAAAGGAGGGAAGACCATGAGCATGAGCTATCCACAGCCTCCTCCGCGAACAATGGGAGACGGTGCGAATACTTACGGCAGGGGCGGCAGCGCGGGACTATACCGCGGCTATCAGCCAATCGGCCTGGTGCCATCGGTGTACCAACGATTCCGCCAAGGTAGCTCGTTTTACGGTCAGGGAAACATGGGCCAAACGGGTGCACGAGCCGTTGACGGAGCTACCATGGACGGGAGGATGATGGGCGCAGGGGCAGGAAGTGGACTAGCGAGATTCGGTACGGGTGCAATGAACGGAATGACGGCTGGCGGCACATATGGTGGTGCCATGGGCGCCACTGCGATCAATGGATCAATAGCTGGACAAACATACAGAGGAGGAATAAATGCAATGGCAATGGACGGAAATATGGCACGCGCATATGCTGGAGCAATGGGCACCGGCATGGGTATTGGAATGGATGGCGGCATGGCCGGCGGAGCAATGGGCGCTGGCATGATGGATGGCGGCATGGCTGGCGGAGCAATGGGCGCTGGCATGATGGATGGCGGCATGGCCGGCGGAGCAATGGGAGCTGGCATGATGGATGGTGGCATGGCCGGCGGAGCAATGGGAGCTGGCATGATGGATGGCGGCATGGCTGGAGGAGCAATGGGCGCTGGCATGATGGATGGCGGCATGGCTGGCGGAGCAATGGGCGCTGGTATGATGGATGGCGGCATGGGCTATGGCGGTTACGGCCGTGCAGGTGCTATGGGTGGCGGCGCGATGGGCGCAGGTGCCATCGGAGCAGGTGGAGTTGGAGCAGCTGGCATGGGCGGCGCAGGATTTATTGGTGCCGGTATGTACAACAACTTCAATGGTGCTATCCGCACAAGCTTGTTCGGCGGGGAGACCAGAAACTCCAACACAGGTGACCTGGAAGGCGGACAATACTGGCGCATTGGACCTACTCTTCCATACCATATGCCTAACTACCGTGGTAACCGTCTTGGACATGACCAAGACTTGCGTGGAGACTCCACTCGTCCCGCACAACGTGGCGGCAGCGCGTTCTTTGGCCGCGAAGGTTTCGTTGGCGGCGTGAACCCTGAAGCACAAGAAGACGGAGCACCTTACGCTGCACCTCCTAGCCGGGCTCGCGGTATCGCAAGCGGACTGCGCAGAATGGATGGCATGGGCGGAGGAATGGCTACCGGCCTAATGGGTAACGGTGCCACTGCTGTCGGCGCAGACATGATGCGCACAGCTCAAGCAGGCGCTGCTCTGCTGGACGGAGGCATGGGCGCAGGAATGGCTGGCGGAGCTATGGGCGGCGGAATGGCCGGCGGAGCTATGGGCGGCGGAATGGCTGGCGGAGCTATGGGCGGCGGAATGGCCGGCGGAGCTATGCGCGGCGGCATGGGCATGATGGATGGTGGAATGGCTGGCGGAGCTATGGGAGCAGGCGCAATGGGCGGCGCTGCCATGGGCGGAATGGCTGGCGGAGCAGGCGGAATGAACCGCGCAGTTCCTGGCGGAGCATACGGTACCGGCTACTTCGCAATGGACGGCGGCATGGACCGCAGAGCCATGGGAGCTCCTCCTATGGATGGCGGCATGGGCGCTGGCATGGCCGGTGGCGGCATGGCCGGTGGCGGAATGGCTGGCGGAGCAATGGGAGCAGGCGCAATGGGCGGCGCTGCCATGGGCGGAATGGCTGGCGGAGGAATGGGAATGGCTGGCGGACAACAGTACGGCACCGCGGCTGGATTGAACCCACAATTCCAAATCGTTCCATACCGCAGCTTCATGCCCGATGGCTACTTCTGAGTCACAAGTTATCCGGGGTTCAATTCGGATAAAGCTGCCAGCGGGCTGACTATATATCAGCCCGCTGCTTTTTTATGGGCAACGCCATAGTAGGAATCTTCACTCCCGCTTTGCTGCCCCAACCTGACTTGCAGAAAAAAAATTGAGGTTGAAAGCTTTTAACACCGGGGAATTTCGCGACGCGCTGCAGACAAGAAAGCACAGGGGACGTGCACCAACAAGCGCGGAACCATGCGTACAATGAAGCCGGTATATCCGCTGTGCCGACGCTTACCATAGGTCAGCAAGTGGTAAAAGGCATCCAGAGTGCACAGACGTTGGAGAAGATCATTCAACAGCAATCGAACAAATAGAGCAGTGCGGACGAAACGATCGAAGCGGGGTCTGCGGAATAGACGGCCGCTGGCTGATCAGGCGTTAGCAGTATCATGGTGGAGCACAAGCTGCCCAATTAATCTGTATGGTTTAATACAATAACAAATCGTCTCACCTGTGAGTACTATGCGAAGATAGTACTTTTTTTGCTGTATGCCTGCGAATAAAATGGAATTATTAACCAACAATGTCAGTGGAGGGCGACAGATGAACGATTTCAGGGATCGGCTGTTATTCATCCGGGATAATCAGAACCGTTTGATGAAGGAGTATGAAGCGTTAATCGATGCGTACGAGTCCAATGACATCATCCATGACAATGTGAAGCTCCGACAGCAGTACGAGGATTACAAATTCCGTTGGACCGAGCTGCAGGCCAAATATAAACAGAAGGAAGAAGAGAATGTCAAGCTGCGCGCGTCGCTGATGGAACGAATGCTCGACGAAAAGTTGAGCATCCTCGCTGCATCACATGAAAAACTGGACACGTATTTCGCCGCACAGTCGGCAGCTCATTCCAATCGGCTTCACACATTCGAGCAGCAGGCAACACATGACATCGACCATCTCTTCCGTGAAGCCTCCAGCCGGTTGAACGGGCAGCAGACAGAGATTATACAGAAATTAGAACAACTTTCGGCCGACTTGAATCAGAAAATTGCTGCACACCGTAAGCGTATGGCGGAAGAAGAGATGCGGGTGCAAGCCAGGGTGGGGCATGGACTACAGAGCCTTGCTGCTGAAGGCATAAGTGAGGAGACGGCCGAGCGCCGCATAAAACAAAATCAAATCGAGATGAAAATCGGATTGAATTGGATAAACAAGCTTGGCATACTGCTCATCGTTATAGGTGTGGGTGCCGCATTCAAGTATTCCTACTCGACTTGGTTTAGCGGACATATGAAAGGATTGGCCTTTTTTCTGCTGGCGGCGCTGATGCTTGCGGGAGGAGAGTGGTTTTTTCACAAAAATAGACAGACCTTTGCACTAGGTTTACTTGGCGGCGGAATCTCCGTATTCTACGGGTCCATTTTTTACAGCTATTTTTTGCTTGATATCATCAACATATATGTCAGCTTCGCGCTGTCGGTAATCGTCACGGCAGGGGCAGTCCTGTTATCGCTCCGATACCGTTCTCGGACAATTTGCTCATTAGGTCTGGTCGGAGGATATTTTCCGTTTTTTTCATATGTGGGCACATTTGGGCTCGATGGCAGTGCCGTCTACGCCGCGATGGGATATCTCTTCCTGCTTAATCTGCTCATCTTACTTGTTTCTCTGAGGCAGCGTTGGGTGGTCGTGAACTATATCAGCTTTCTGTTCCATGCCCCTTCGATGGTAGCGCTCGTGCTGCTGGCACATAGTGAAGCGGCAGGTATGTTGTATTCGGCGCTCATATTCGTCATGTATCTTGGTATCACCTTGTACTATCCGATGAAGCACCAAACCAGGCTGTCCGGCTGGGATGTGACATTACTTGCACTAAGCACGGCGACCAGCTGTGGAATGCTGCATGTGTTGTTTGGGAAAGCCGGATTGGAGGACTTTAGGGGATTGCTGGCGCTGATTTTTTGTATGGTGTATTTCGGCCTCGGCAGAGCTGCGCAAAGAGTGATACCGCAGGAAAAGCCGACACGGGTGCTGTTTTACGCTACTTCGCTGACGTTTGCCGTTCTCATGATACCGTTCCAATTTAGCAGCAGTTGGCTGTCGACGGGATGGCTGGTGGAGGGCGTGTTGTTGATCATTTATGGCGGTTTGTACCGGTACAAACAATTGGAGCGGGGCGGATGGGGTATTTTGCTGCTGTGCTTATTGGCGTTTTACTTGTGGGACATCCCGACGGAATTGCTGCGTTATTATGACAACGTTAATTTTAATGTAAAATTCAGCTCGATCGTTTTAGGTACACTCGGCGTTTCCGTGTTTTATGCTCTCAGAGCAAAGCAAACTGCTGAATCACACACAGTCACGGCGGCATCCAACAGCTTGACGGAGCTTCGGGTAATTACCGTGTTCAAGTATTTCTCTGTGGTCAATGCATGGTTTTACCTCCTATATGAGGGCGGACGGCTGTACAATGCAGCGGTGCCGGTCGGGTTTTCGCACTATGACTTCTACGAACGGTTGTACATGGCATTCGTCTCGATCGCTCTCGCATACACGCTGAGCAAAACCAGAGTGCTGTACGACCGTGTGGTGAAGTATTACTGTGCTTTTCTGTATGCGATGAGTTACTTGATATGCCAGTACATGACTTTGAATATTCCCACGCTCGAACCTCGTTACTCGTACAACACAGCGGCAAATTATATCGCGCTTGCCTTGCTTCTCGGCTTCAATGTATACGTGTGTTTCAGCGGGCGCCGGCTGCTGATGGCTTTCCTGCGTCGGCACCGCCAGAGCTTGGAGATGTATCCAATCCTCATGGGAGTTTACTTATTCGCTATAGTAACTGTGTTTATTGATGTGCAATTACGTATGGGCGCAATGAAGCTGCTTTTCAGCTTGACCTATTTGTTCCTGGCAATTGGTTATATCATGTATGGCTTCCGGAAGCATTACATCTACATTCGGCGGTTGGGCCTTGCGATTACGCTGTTCGCTACAGGCAAACTTTTCTTGTATGATCTGAGTTACTTGTCCACCAGCAGCAAGATTATGGCCTACTTCTGCTTCGGACTGGTGCTGCTCGGGATTTCATTTGTATATCAAAAAGTATCGGCCAGACTGGACGAAACCCACGATACACAAAGAAAAACGGACGCCAAAGGCTAACACCGCTTTGACGGTCCGAGTAGTCACAGCCCACAGCCGGCAGCCCGAAAAAACTGAGGGCCCGAGTAGGCCGCAGCCGACAGCTCACAGCCCGAAAACCGGTCTGCAGGCTGACACAGCGTCGCGGCGCCATGCAGCCGCGCGGGGCGGCGTACTAGCCAGACCAAGTCATTTAGGAGCGGGGTTCACGGCGACAATCTGCCGTCCCGCCCCCTTTTTCAGTGGCCGGTGTTAAATGAAGCCCGCCCACTCTACGTGAACGTAATCTCCATCCTCATCTACGTCGGGCGCTAACTCCTCCGCCTCATCTAGTTCAATATCCTCCGGGAAATCGCTAGGCTCTAGTGTCACTGGAATCCCTCCTGCAAAATTTAGTAGATCATCCATAGGTTAACCCCATCCGGCATTTTTATTTATATCTGTATAAAAAACAGTTGGAGAATACATAAGGTGTGTAGTAAGATATGTGAAGTTTATTTCGATAAGCGAATTCAATAGGAAAGAAGCGTTTTGTATGGTGGAAAGAATCAGTAAATTCGTAGGCGGTACGTTTTCGGTATGGGTTATCGTGTTTGCCATATTCGGATTTTTCGCTCCGCAGCTGTTTGTCGGCTTAAAAAATCACATCTCATTGTTATTGGGCATAGTGATGTTCGGGATGGGGCTCACTCTATCGTCGGCTGACTTTCGGGAAGTATTTCGCCGCCCTATGGATGTCGTCATCGGGGTGATCGGACATTATTTGATCATGCCGGGTCTTGCATTCGTGCTGGCAGTCGCGCTTAAGCTGCCGCCTGAAATCGCAGTCGGTGTCATTCTGGTTGGCAGCTGCCCCAGCGGTACCGCGTCCAACGTTATGACTTTTCTTGCGAAAGGCGACGTCGCGCTAGGCGTATCCATTGCGTCGGTTTCTACCTTAATCGCGCCTTTGGCGACGCCTGCAATTATTTCACTTTTGGCGGGTCAGTGGATGGACATTAACACGGAGTCGCTATTCATGGACATTATCAAAGTTGTGATCATTCCGATTTTGCTCGGCGTCATTGTGAAGGCGCTGTTCAAAAAGCAGGCGGAGGCTAGTGTCAAGGCTCTGCCTCTCGTCTCAACCGTTGCTATTGTGCTGATTGTAGCTATCGTGGTCGCGCTCAACAAGGGAAAAATTATCGAAACAGGCGCACTCATTTTTCTTGTTGTCATTTTGCATAACGGCTTAGGTTTTGTGTTGGGCTACTTCTTTGCCAAACTATTTGGCATGAACCTTGCGAAGCGAAAAGCCGTGACTCTCGAGACAGGCATGCAGAATTCCGGCCTTGGCGCGGCCTTGGCGGCTGCGCATTTTAATCCGCTCGCCGCAGTACCAAGTGCGATATTTAGTGTGTGGCACAATATTTCAGGCTCGATCTTAGCGACATGGTTTGCGAAGCGAGAGGACGGCGCTAAGAATTGAATATGATGTGATACTCATCTCATCTGCGGCCAGGCCGCCCGTTGTTCTTATCCTTACATCAGTTGATAGTCGGAGGCATAACACCTTGCCGATGCGACAAGGGAGACGAATAACGGGCGGCTCTTTTCATGTTGTGCTCGCGACCTCACTTTTGTGCGGATAGCGAATCGCCGATGGCAGCGCTTTTATTTCGTACACGCAACGTTCACAATTTGCTTATAGCTTTTTGTCGAATTGAGGCGTAAAATGACGGAGGAATAGCAAAAATTTGGCAGGGGATAAGCTACAAGTATGCCACCATTAACTTAGGCGAAAACCGCCGTGGCGGTGGCCTCGAGCGGTACACCTTCTTGGGGAGAAAAGTTTAAAGCAGAGTCTATTCAGTGGTATAATAAACATATCACTTTGACCGACACACAACATGGGTGGGAAGCTTGAATAGCACATGGCCTTACCGTATTAAGAGGTAGGTGATAGAATGCAAGAACAAAACGAATTTGTAGGCCATCTTGCTGAATTGAGAAAACGTTTGGTTTATGTGATCGTGTGGTTTTTTATCACTTTATGCGCAGGATTATATCTGTCACCAAACATTTTGACGTTTATTAAATCCCAGCCGGCAGCAGTGAACATTGTTTGGAACGTGTTTTCATTGACAGACGGTATGTTTATTTACATGAAATGTGCTTTTGTTTTTTCAATTCTATTTACTCTGCCTCTGGCACTCTATCACATATGGGCTTTCGTCAAACCGGGATTGACGGAAAGGGAGGCGAAGGGTACATTAACCTATGTGCCCCTGTCTTTTCTGCTTTTTGTCATGGGACTGTCTTTCAGTTATTTTGTCGTGTTTCCTATGATGATCTCGTTTATGGGGAAACTGAACCAGAGCATCGGGGCCGTCGAAACGTACGGGATCGACCGCTATTTCTCCTTTATGTTTAATGTCATTTTCCCTATGGGAATCGCTTTCGAAATGCCGGTGGTGATCTTGTTTTTAACCAAGCTCGGTTTGCTCACTCCACAGCGTCTGCGACAAGTGAGGAAATACGCATATCTGGTGCTCGTTATCGTAGGTTCTTGTATTTCACCGCCTGATTTTGTATCACATATAGCTGTTACCATTCCGCTGATTTTATTGTTTGAGTTAAGCATCGTTGTGTCGGGCTGGCAGTTGCGCAAACGTGAGAATGCGATGAATTCATAGTTCAACGATAGGAGGTGTAAACATAATGTCCAACATTGGGATCCCAGGCTTGATTCTGATTTTAATCATTGCACTCGTTGTTTTCGGCCCGGCAAAACTGCCGCAGCTGGGAAGAGCCGTAGGCGACACGCTGCGTGAGTTCCGCAACTCGACCAAAGGTGTAGTGGATGACATTACGGAAGACGTAAAAGGTGAGAAGAAAGAAGATGAGCAAAAGAAGTAACAGTTGAGCACCGTTGGAGGAAAAAGACCCTGTCGCGTCCATTCCATTCGTGTCTCACACAAATTTTGTCCAATTAGTCATAAACAGCGTTTTAACCTCATATATTTTGTCTAAGATTGTATTAATGACAGAAATGGGGTCCAAACCACATGTATTATTGCATCCAATGTGCGGCGATTCACGCAGCGAACGGGTCTGACAAGGAGATTATTTTTCAAAGCGGTTTTCACTATGTCGCAGGCCAACGATATCATGCAGGCGTATGTCAGCTCGAGGTTCATGTGCCTGAGATACAGCACACCACGCACACGACAGCGACCGCATAACATATGCGAGTGCACACGCCAGGCAGAGAAAAAACGGAGTTCGTACATCATGTACGGCTCCGTTTTTGCTGTCCGAGTTGATTAATATGCCGTACCACCAGCGTTGGCTTAACCCTTTTTGCTGATCAAGTTGAGGTATTGCGGATTCCCAGTCCTGACCCATAGCAAGAAATTGAGACGGTTATGTATGATGGCTGCATTGATTTTTTGAACGATGAGTTGATCTTTCACGTGCTGTCACCTCCCCCGAAGCGTGTTGCAGTTCCTCATTCGCACCTACTACCCATCATGGTCAAATATGTGGCAAGCTAAACCTCCTTTTTTTTGAATATGACTGGGCCATAGGCTGTTTCTATCAAATTTATTCAATTTATGTCTTAGACGCAGGGGTGGGTTGGAGTTATAGTACAGATATCGCATGAAGAAGTGCTTCCTATACAGAGAGGACGCTGGAGCTATGGTTCATACGGTTTTTTCAACGCTGTTCCAAGTCATTGTCCCGCTGTCCATACCGGTCATTGTGGGCGCGGTGCTTGGGCGCTTTAAGAGCTGGGATACCAAGCCGCTGTTAACGCTGTATTTGTACTTTTTGAGTCCTGCAATCATATTGGACACACTGTTGACCGCGCAAATATCTTTTGGGGACGTGTACAAAACAATTGGATTTTCGCTGCTAAATCTTATGTTCCTATGGGCTATCGCGAATGCAGTGGGCAAACTGCTGAAGCTGGCTTCGCCCGAGACCGCCGGCCTGACCCTGGTATCCACGCTGACCAACAGTGTCAATTACGGACTTCCGCTTGTGCTGTTGGCGTTTGGACAGCTGGGATTGGACCACGCTTCCGTATATGTGATAGGCCAAATGATCATCGTACACACGGTTGGGGTATATTTTGCGGCACGTTCCCAGTTTTCGGTCAATAATGCCGTGAAGTCGATATTCTCACTGCCTGCTATTTACGCGGCCATTGTGGCCGTTGTGTTTCGGGCCTCTGATCTTCACCTGCCTGCCGGCGTTGAACAGGGCGTGTCCATGGTAGCCGCCGCATACTCCCCGGTGGTGCTGGCGGTGCTGGGAGCGCAGATGGTGAGCGTGAAAAGATCTGAGCACCATCGTGCGCTGCAGACAACGTTTTGGACCGGCATGGGTGTCCGGTTGGTGCTGGCACCGGTTATCGCCTGGTGCGTATTGCGTATTCTTGATGTCGAGGGACGCTGTTTGCCGTCCTGTTGATCCTCTCCGCGATGCCTGTCGGAGTCAATGCCGTGGTTCTCGCAGAGAGATGCAATGCGGCACCTAATTTTGTGTCGAAATGCATTCTCTGGTCCACGCTGGCGTCTTTTGCCGTACTGCCATTTCTGATTGTGCTGGTGAAGTGATCGCCCGATGTTACCCGAAGCGCTGTGCCCCACAAACAAAATAGGCAGACAAGGGAGTTGACCCCGTCTGCCAGTGATATCAATAAGTATTATAAATGCCTTCGCACTCCTCTGCTTCCGGTTCATAGAAGCAGTGCCGCTTGAACCGTCCTACGAACGGCTGGTTGTACCAAGTCTGCGGGCAATCGCCCGGCGGCCTGAAATACCACAGGCTGAATCGAGCAGGCCATACTCGCTCGCCGTTCACGGCCCTGCGCGCCAGCCGTCTGTCGCGTTCCCTCGCTTTTTGATAAAAATAGCTGTGCTGCGTCGCCTCGAATGCATGGGGCTGGTACACCATTTGCGGTATGGTTCGTAACCCTCGAAAATCGGAACAATTGGCGCGGATACGGTTAATCCCCACGACTCCCACCATCAGCATGCCCTGTGGGCCTTCGCCCTCCGCTTCTGCCCTCAGCAGTCGCGCTAACAGAGCAATGTCCTGATCTCTGGCCTTGACAACCGCCATCATTTTCACCTCCTTGCATTCTTAATCATGTCATGCGGCTCTCTGATTGCCCTCTACGGTTGCGCTGTTGTGGGAAATGATTTGCCGGGCTCACCGTAGGTTCGATCTGAGTCAGCGTGTTGTTCACGGTATTCATGTTTACGATGGCCCCAATAGGGACAGAGGCTTTATACACGCCATGTGCTGCGGTGAGATTGGTCATCAGCGGCTTGCCGAGCGGCACGACGAAGTTATTGATTAGCTCTTCATAGGAAACGCCGTAAGCCGCCGGACAGCCCGTGCATTGCCCCATAATAATTCCGATGCAGTCATCGAACTTCCCCGCCAGGCGCAAATGATTCATGAACCTGTATACTCTATTCGTCGGCTCATGTGTTTCTTCGATCAGCAGAATCCTCCCTCTGGTATCAATCTCATAGGGCGTACCTAATGTATCGACGAATGATGTCAGATTGCCTCCGACGACCGGTCCCGTGACGTTGCCCGGCACCCGGCTTACCTGCGGTATGTCCGGCGGGTTTTCTATCCGCCTATTCACGCTCAATGTGGACGTTGCAGCAAAAAATTGATTAAAATTATACGGCGGCGTGTCCGGTCGAAAATCAATCAACATCAAGCTCTGAAGCGTAATCAGGTTGGCGTACTGGTATAGAACGTTCAACAGTATCGTAATATCGCTATAGCCCGATATCAGCTTCGGATTCCGTCGGATGCGCTCATAATTTAGGTGAGGCAGAATATCGGCTACGCCCACCCCGCCTCGCGTGGGCAGAATCAATTTAACCTGCGGATTTTCAAACATATCCATCAAGTCACGAGCCCTCTGTTCGGCGGTTCCCGCCAAAAACCCGTTACTGGCATACACATACCGTCCCAATATCACATTAAAACCCAGGTTCCTCAGATACGCCACGCGCTCATTAATGACTTCCGCATCCAATGGACTGCCGAGAGTGACAATCCCGATTGTGTCTCCCCGCTGCAGCATAGGCGGCCGAATAGCCATAAGTGTACCCTCCTCCCAGAAAAATCATAGGCGAATCCAATGCTCTGACTCAGTTTGCCAAGAGTATGCAAGCTCACTTTTTCCAATCACATGAGCACAGTGCTATGTCATCCTATGCGCCTCTTACGCAAAATAATGACACTCTGTTGAAAAATATCATCGATTCATGTCCGATTTTCACCTGGCTGTTTTCGCATAAAAGCGGTTCATATTGGCTATATTAGGCTAAATGTTTGTTGGGGGGGGAATGTTTGATGACACATAAAGATGCCATTCCGGCAGCGCTTCCGCAAGTCTCAGAATCATATTGGCTGGCTTCTTCGAACTTCCCAAGCTTTCCTAAGCTGACACACGATATAACCGTAGATGCAGCTGTGGTTGGCGGGGGCATATCCGGTATAACGACGGCGTATTTGCTGACAAAGCAAGGGCTTAAGGTGGCACTGGTCGAGGCAGGCCGGCTCATGCACGGCACAACGGGACATACGACCGCCAAAATTACCGCGCAGCATGATTTAATCTACAATGAGTTAATCTCTCATTTTGGTGCGGAGCAAGCGAGACTTTATTATGATGCGAATCATGAGGCAATAGAATTTATCAAGCAAACTATAAATGAGCACAGGATCGAATGTGATTTCGCAGAGCAGCACGCGCACGTTTACACGGGCTCCGATGATAGCATTGATAAGCTTCAGGCGGAATTCAAAGCCTATGAACAGCTCGGCATACCCGGCGACTACTTGGACGATACCCCGCTGCCGTTCACGACTAAAGCTGCGGTGAGAATGAGAGACCAGGCGCAGTTCAATCCAATCAAGTTTTTGCAGCCGCTAGTCCGATATATCGCAGAACACGGCGGTTTGATCTTTGAATACACCACGGCAGAGACACTGGAAAAAGGCACTCCAGCCAAAATCACGACAAACCACGGCCACAAAATTGCATGTACCTACGCGGTGTCCTGTTCCCACTTTCCTTTTTACGGTGCCGGCGGCTATTACCACATGAGGATGTTTCCAAGCAGGTCTTATGCATTGGGCGTGTTGGCGAAGTCAGAGTTTCCCGGGGGCATGTATATCAGCGCCGACGACCCGAAAAGGTCGCTGCGGTCTGCTGTGCTGGACGGTGAGGACATGCTCATCATCGGCGGTGAAGGGCACCAAACGGGGCAGGGCGGGTGCACGATGAAGCATTATGAAGCGCTGCAGCAGTTTGGAGAGGAAACATTCGGATTGCGGGGCATCCGCTATAGATGGTCGGCACAGGACTTTTTCACGCTGGATAGGCTGCCGTATATCGGCCATGTCACATCCGAGGAGCGCAAGGTCATGGTCGCAACCGGGTTCAAAAAATGGGGCATGACCACAGGCGTCCTATCGGCTCTGATGAATGTGCAGCTGATCATGGGCGAAGCAAACCGCTACACGGATCTTTTTGCACCGTCCAGATTTCATGCGGACCCAAGTGTCAAAACATTCATCACCGAAAACGCCGATGTAGTCAAGCATTACATTACTGGTAAGCTGGAAATGGTGCAAAAGACGCCGGAGCAGCTGTTGAATGATGAAGGGGCGGCCGTACGCGTCAATGGCCAGCGGGCGGGAGCGTACCGGGACGCACAAGGGCGCTTGCATCTGGTGGACACAACCTGCACCCATATGAAATGTGAGCTGCAATGGAACGCGGGAGAAAGGAGCTGGGACTGCCCGTGTCATGGCTCACGGTTTACGTATCAAGGAGAAGTGATCGAGGGGCCGGCGAAGAAGCGATTAGGCAAGGTGCACTACCCTTAAACTGTATAAAATTGGACTTGGGCGTTCCGATTAATGGGACGTCCCTTTTGGTGTTATAGGACTTAATGCACAAAAGTGTGTTTTTTGCCTCATAACGTTCATACAAACGACTCATTTCGATCAAATCCTGCAAAATTTGCGCGGCCCCGTAAAAAAACTGTAATTACCAGGAAGACTGTTCCCGATATAATTAAAAAACAGTATTGCAAAATTCATAGAAACGGAAGGATTTATCATGGAAAAATCGACAATAATCGGGTGTGTACTTGCTGTTATTGCTGTTGGGGTCGGCATGGTGTTGAAAGGAGCCAGCCTGGCCGCACTAGCCAATCCGGCTGCTCTCTTAATTATATTCGTCGGTACTGCAGCAGCCTTATTCATAGGGTTCCCGCTGGAGGATTTAAAGAAGTTTCCAAAGCTGATCAAGCTGGTTTTTACCGAACAAAAGCTCGTCTCGAAAATGGAGCTCGTTGAACTGTTTTCCGAGTGGGTGAGCATCACCCGCCGCGAAGGGCTGCTTTCACTGGAAGCCCAGATTGAAAGGGTGGACAACCCGTTTCTCAAAAGCGGATTGCGCCTCATCGTCGACGGAAATGATCAGGAGTTCGTCAGGGACGTGTTGTTGGAGGACATCAGTGCGATGGAGGAACGTCACCGCTCAGGCGCGCACATATTCGTTCAAGCGGGTACGTATGCTCCGACTCTTGGCGTACTCGGCGCTGTGGTCGGACTCATCGCGGCACTCGGCAACCTGGCCGAGGTCGAAGCGTTGGGCCATTTGATTTCCGCAGCCTTCGTGGCGACGCTGTTAGGGATTTTCTCCGGGTATGTCATGTGGCACCCGATTGCAAACAAACTGAAGCAAAAGTCCAAAAAAGAGGCGGAAATAAGAATGATGATGGTGGAAGGCCTGCTGTCCATTCAATCCGGCGTGTCGGTGACAGCGGTTCGGCAAAAGCTTATGATCTTCCTGCCAACTTCGGCGCGGCCTTCTGAGGACGACGAGCAGGGTGGTCGCGATGAGTAAGCACAAGAAAGAACATCACGAAGAACACGTGGATGAATCATGGCTCATTCCTTACGCTGATTTACTGACGCTGCTGTTGGCTCTCTTTATCATTTTGTTCGCGATGAGCAATATGGATGCTAAGAAATATGACATTTTGATGCATTCCCTCAACTCGGCGTTCACCGGTGGAACGGGCCAATTTCAAGTGTCCAACGTAGTGCCTATGAACATAGCGCCGAATGTGGACAGCAAAAAATACGACGCACCGGCAACGCATGCACCTGAACAGCAGGCGATGGCTGCACAGCTTCACAAGGAAGAAAGAGAATTGGAGGAGTTAAAAAAACAGCTGGATGCGTACATCGAGCAGAATCAGCTGACCACACAGCTCGACACCAAACTCACTCATGACAGATTGATGGTCACCATCCGTGATCGTGCCTTGTTCGAGTCGGGTTCCGCCGCACTCAAAGACGAGTCGAGGAAGCTGGCGCTCGCTATTTCGGATATGCTTGCGCAGTACCCGGGATATGAGGTTCAAGTGGCTGGCTTTACTGATAACGTGCCGATCACCAACGGGGAATTCAGCGATAACTGGGAACTGAGCTCGACGCGGGCAGTGAACTTCATGAGGCTGCTGCTTGCTAACCAGTCAGTGGATCCTTCGTTGTTCAGTTCTACCGGCTACGGCGAGTATCATGCTTTGGAGAGTAACGATACCGCCGAAGGAAGAGCGGTCAACCGCCGTGTTGAAGTAAGTGTCATACGGAATGTTAAGCCTGCAGCAGGTGGGGCATAACCTTTGCCTTCAGCACCCGTCCAAATCTATTCATATTTTTTCGTGTATAACCGGCTGCGGCTGAACTGCACCCAACAAGTTAGACAAGTCTAGCAATTGAGCTGCGGTTCCAAGGCAGTCGGTTTTGTTATTCCAACGGTAGGCTGCGCGCCAGAGGATGCATGTTTTGCCCTTGTGGGTGCACCCTTAATAAGGGCGAAGTCAGCATTCATATGGAGCAGCCGCGGCATAGGCCACACAGAGCTGGGGGTCAGCAGTTGCAGGGGGGAAAGCAGTTGCAGCAGGGGAAGCAGTCGCAGCAAGGGGACGCTGCCAGTGCAGCACAAACGTGAAAGCCATAGAGGAGTTGATGCATATGCCAACACGCGGGCGGATGACTTACTGGGGACCGAACACAGCTTATGAAAACGCCGTAGAACCAACGCACAACGGTAGCTTTGCCTGGAATGGGCAGCCGATACCGGATTACCGGCACTTCATGCCATTCAGACAAGCCGCTGGCGTCGGATCTCAGCCGACAAATATTGGCTCTGCAGGCATTACGCAGCAGGGGATGTTCGCTCCATCGGAGATTGTTGGCACGAGATCGCGCGCAGGCGGCATGCCCATGCCCGGCGCGTCCGGTAATCCGCGTGCCCCTTATGGAAGGCGCAACACGGGGATCAATAATGCTGATGACCGAAACGTTGGATTTCAAGGAGGCTACACCGGCTACAGTCCAACTGGGCAGCCCATTCAATACGGTACTTATATGAGGGACGGCACGCAGTATGGGATGGGACCTCATACCGTTAATCCCAACAAAGCGATTATTCGCGCCGTGCACTATGACAACGGTGCTATCGGTGCGGTGCAATTCCAAAATGGAGCAGTAGCGGATATCGCTCACGCTATCGGAATGGCAGAAGCGGGCATGATCGAGGACGTCAATACCGGCAGAAACCGTGAGGGCCAGAAGACGCTGCGCTCTTATCCGGATGGCGATCCCAGCAATAACCTTTCGAATTTGCCCAGGTTTTGATGCCTTCGCGGGTGTGAAGCATTAACATCGCATATGTTTCATGCTGTTAATCAATTGCTGTTTCCCGGTCAGCATGTGGCATGTTGTGTTTCACAGTAGATTCTGGGCGAACCGGCCGCATGTACGCGGATTAATTTGCTTTAACAGGAGATATTAAGACGGGTACAATGAAAAGGAGGTGATTCCCGTGGCAGAACAAAATAAAGTAACACAGGCGGTAAATTCGGTAGAAACAGCTCACAACGCGGTGGCTCAGGCGGAAGAACATCCTTCCGACCGGATGCTCGAACAGGCGGAGCAATCGTTGAGACATGCCAATGCTTCGGTAGGTCAAGCGTTCAACACCGGACACACGGAGGCCGCCAGCCGACTGAATGAGCAATTGGAAGAAGACCGCGAAGTTTTGGAATAATCCGCACGCTCGATGCTATCGTAAACTGATGTAAAAAGCAAAGGGAAAGGAGCAGCTCGGGGCTGCTGCCTTTCCCTTATTTTGCGAGGCGCTCACAGTGACAACGCCAAGTGAGCAACTTTCACATCGTTGGCCAATAATTGCTCCAGGTTGTATGAGGGATAATAACTGCGCTCATACATAAAGTAAAACGCTTTGGCATGCAGGGCGATCAAGATGTTCAGTTGTTTATGCAGCGTTTCCCGCAGCTGCGGGGTAGCCGTTTCGGTGATGGCTATGGCGTAGTAGCGCACAGCTGTTTTCGCGAAGCCCAGCAGCTGAATCGATTCCACTGCGGTAAACTCGTGATCATCGCGGCTGTAGCCCGGCTTAGGTGCGTGAGGATAATACTGCAGCAGCTCTCGGATGTTGTTTTCCACGCATTGAATCGTCTCCCCGTATAAGGCTCTTAGCGCTGGGTCCTTAACCATGGGAAGCTTCTTTTTGAAAGCGACCAGCTGAGCCGACTGAAACGCCACCAGCTCGTGCATTTCCAATGTTTCATGCCACGCTAAATGTCTTGGATATCCTTTTGTTAATTTCTCCATTTTGTCACACTCCATCCCGTTAATCTGTGGTCAATATATGCCCAGATCTGGGCGTAGGTGATTTGTCCGGGTTAAATTCGGTGGCGTATGAGACTGTTAGGTGTTGGGCTATGCTAAGCGCAGAGGTGGTGTGCAGGTATGTGGGTAGTGAAAACAGTGCATCGACGAGAGGAAGATCACGGCGTGACAGCGTTGGAGCTGGAGACGGAGGATCAACACCTGGATGTCAATATCCGGTGGGATGGTTGTGCGGAAATCCATGTTTACTCGGTGACGGAAGAGGACCGCGAGCTGCGAGACACGTTTCATACATGTGATTTGAAAGCCTTTATCCGTTCATTGCAGATGCTGGATACAGCGTGCCAAGATTACTTCGGTGAGGGCAGCTACTGGCAGCAAGCGCGGCAGAGGTGACTCGGAGGAAAGTGGATGCGCCAATCTCAATGCAAAAACCGGAGCCGCGGCTCCGGGTTACGTTGTTGATCGCACACACTTGATCTTGGAACAATATTGCTTTGTGCCGTCCCAGGTCCCCCACACACAGCCGCGGCATAACCTCGGCTGCTTGGGTAAATAGTCTACGAACTCTTTCAGCTCTTTCAATGCTTTCATGTGTTGTCCCCCCAATGAAGATGCGAACTTAAAATAAAAAAGTGATATGAGTTGGTTTTCGTCAGCAAAAATCCCCACCGAGTTTTCAGTGGGGATTGTGCTTATCGCTCACCCGATACGTCGGTACCATCTGGATGCGGAGTTTCTCTATCTATTTCGGTGGTCTCAGGTTGGTCGATCTCAAATACTTTCATGTTGAAATGCTCCTCTCTGCAAGGTAATTGTTGGACGTTTTGTAATATGACCATTTTCCAGCGAAACCATGCATGCTGTTCGAGATGGAACGCGTGGTCGCCTATGCGATGTGCATGTAACGACGACTGTTCAGCCTTATCGCGCCTACTTCTTCGGCAGATCGTGCATCGAGATGCCGTATGCTATTGGCTGTAGCTGATGGGCTCGTTCGCCTGCAGGAGGGACTTTGTGCTTAACGGAACATGACGGCTGAGAGAAAAGTCGCAATATGCATGGAAAACCAATGATTTAAGGAAAAAAATGTAATGTAAATGAAATATTTAGTTCATAATTTGATAACAAGCAGGGCATATAATAATAGATGACCCCCTTTTTTTAATATATGAACCTTGAAGCCCCGTGCCGGATGGCAACGGGGTTCTTTTTTACATCATGGAAGCCGACCCTGTGGTGTGAAGGAATTTGCTCGTCGCAGGCGGTTAAGGCGTGTAGAAATTTTGCGTGTAATAAATAGACATGCTGCCGCCGAACGCCACACCGACACCAAGCCTTTTGATGTCGCTCAATAGATTCTTTCGGTGGCCTTCGGAATTCATCCAGCCATGGTGGGCGAAGATCGCGCTCGTTTGGCCGGCGGCGATATTTTCGGCTGCGGCCCGGATCTTAATGCCATCACGCTTCATCCGATCAAATGGCGATGCGCCTTGCAAATTGTTATGGTCGAAGAAGTCGTTGGCAGCCATGTCCTGGCTGTGTTTCCGAGCAGTACCGGCAATCCTATCATCCCAAGCAAAAGGAGACATGCCAAGCTTCGCGCGGGCCGCATTGGCCAAATCGAAGCTTTGCCGCTCGTAAGCGGATACCAGCGTGCTGCTGGCTTCCGGATAGAAGGAGGACATCCCCAGCTCGGTCGCCTTGTCAACGGCCTGTACTCCGGTTACGACGCCGCTGCGGTGGAGGTCGTAGAAGAATGTAACGTAACACCCGTCCATTTCATATGTTCCAAACTCATCGTCGCCGTTATTGATTAGCATGCGAGTGTTAGCTCTGGCGGCAACGATCATAGCGGTTCGTCCACGGTTGAACTTCTTTGCATCGGTACTATGCGCAACCGGCCATTCCACTGACCGCGAGGTCGTAGTATGGTTTATGCCAAGGTGAATCAGGTGCCGCAGCGGGCAGCTTCACTTCGGGATAAGCGCGCAGCAGCATTGCGAGAAACATTGGCTCCGATACCGGCGTGACCGGGCGGAAGGTACCATCCGCGTAACCATCTGCGATACCGTTCTGCACGGACCAGCGGATGGCGCCAGCGGCCCAATGGCTGGTCGTATCCTTGAATGCCGCCGTGCCTGCAGCTGGCGCGGCGTGAACACCGGCAGCAGCATCGGAACACAGCGCGAGTAAGGTTGAAACGGAGAGGGCAATAGGCAGCAGGGCGGCAGTGAGTGGTTTTTTCACGGTGTTTGTCCTCCTAAAAGTTTGCGTGAGCAAAACTGTGATTGTTAGCGAAAGCCGGCAGCAACACACGCAAAGCGGTCGTTGCGGGAGGTAGTCCATAATCGTTCGACAATTTTCGCAAGTGAGCTTTAGACTTTACCTGTGGTTGGATGTTTTACACCGGCTTACAACCAGTAGATGGTAAATACGTGTTCTATTGTCATCGTGAGATCGGCGGACGGCAAGCCCTTGCAGCGAGCTTACGTCTCTTTGCTAGCCAAGACATTCACCATATTTGCTCGCTGGCCAATGCACCAAAATGATTCGGTGGAGCGGCACGGGGGAACTCGCGGAATGACAGCCTGAAGTCCCCAAGCCCGGACCTAACATTGTGCTCGTGTAATGTGTGACTTGACAATGTATAATTTAAGGGAAAATGTAGGACAGCGGCTGATGCGTCACGGTGCCTCAGCGATAAAACGAGCATCTGCACTGATATCCAAGCAGGACAAGTATGGAAAAGGGGAGATGGACATGGGATACGATTCAACTGGATCATTTGAAGCCTTGGTTGTCGATAAACGGGGGGGAGCGCTGGAGGTGGGCCTACGGGAAATGCAATCGGGCGATCTTCCGCCTGGCGAGGTGTTGATCCGCGTGCGGTTTTCCAGCCTGAACTACAAGGATGCGCTGGCGTGTCAGCCGGATGGAGGTATCATCCGAACTTATCCAATGGTTCCCGGGATTGATTTGGCCGGAGAGGTGCTGGAATCGTCCGACAGCCGGTTTTCACCGGGAGAGCGTGTGCTTGCGACCGGCTTCGGCCTCGGCGTGACGCACTTCGGGGGATTGAGTCCGCTGGCCCGCGTTCCCGCTGACTGGGTCGTGCGTGTGCCGCCGCAGCTGGATCTGCGCGATGCGATGGCGCTCGGCACCGCGGGATTCACAGCCGCCATATCGATCGAGCGGCTGGAACACAACGGGCTGTGGCCCGGGCAAGGCCCTGTGCTCGTGACCGGTGCGACCGGCGGCGTGGGCAGCTGCGCCGTTGCGCTGCTGGCTGCCAAAGGCTACGAGGTCGCCGCCAGTACGGGCAAAGAGGCCGAGCACGAGTATTTGCGGGCATTGGGCGCCCGCCACATCGTTGCTCGCCGCGAGCTCAGCCCAGATGCCGCCGTTAAACCGCTGGAGAAGCAAACGTGGGCGGCCGCCGTTGATCCGGTGGGCGGCCGTTCGCTCGCCTTTGTCCTTGCTTCGATCCGTTACGGCGGCTCCGTTGCAGTCAGCGGTTTAACCGGGGGCGGAGCGGTTCCTACTACGGTGCATCCGTTTATTTTGCGGGGCGTGAGTCTTCTGGGTATTGATTCCGTACAATGCCCCATTGAGCGGCGCTATGCATTGTGGGCGGACACAGCGGAAGCGCTGCAGCCCACCGGAACACTGGAACTGATCTGCGCCCGTACGGTACGTCTGCGTGACGTCCCATCGGCACTACAAGACCTATTGGCAGGCCGAGCAAGAGGAAGAATCATAGTCGAATTGTAAGCAAGTTCACGCTGTTCCCTGCCGCACGCATGGGAACAGCTTTTTTGTCGTGGTCCGATCTGTTCGCTTTCCCGCCGCGCCGCACAATCCAAGTCTTTTGCCTGCGCATGTATCTGCCCGTCACTGCTGTTAAACAGGTGCGGCGAGCGGGTAATAACGTGTAAGTCAATTTTGATAAAGGTGGGAGCAATGATGGACAAACAACATAGAGAGCCCGATGTTTCCAACACGTTTGCCGGTATTACCATACCGGAGGAGCAGCAGGATATAGCTCCTACCGATATGGTGAGCCCATGGGTGGAGGAGACGATTGACAACATTGAGGACGCTTTCGACGGTAAGGACGACACTGACGAAGCTGAGGACGATACTGCCGAAGCGAGTAAATATTAATACGTATTTAGTGCATCGTCAAAACACCGGCATCGGATAAGCCTGCGCAACTTTCATAAACCCGTCTTCAGCGGTCAAAATAATTTTGAAACGGATATTCTCCGTTGTTTCTTCTTTAGTTAGCACGTCTACGACTTTAACGTTCACCATGAGGAGATACGATAATTGGTTGCCCGCGGCATACTCGGGGTATTCCAATACTTCATACCCGGTCAGCGTGTGCGAGTCACCCAAATCAAAATTTCCTTGGAACGAGCCGACATAAGCCGACGTGTATAAGCTTGCGGCTGAAATCTTTTTATTGTAATAATCTCTTAATGTTTGATCAAAGTATTTCGTCAGGATGCGTTTGGCTTCCTCCGGGCTGTAATTCTCGTCCAGCTTCAGTTTTTCGACCCCGTCATCGGCATTCGTACTGTTCGTGCTCTGTACGGGCGGGGGAGCGGTTGGCGGCGTATCCAGGACAGGTGCTGTTCCCGGACGGGCGATCAAGATCGTGCTGGTATCTTCATCCCAGCCGACGCTCGCGCCGACTACCGTACCTAATGCCCGTACCGGCAGGTACGAAGAGCCGTTGTATACGATCGGATACAGCCGGTTACCGTCCTGATCGATAGGGGTCCAATTTTTACCGTCCACTTTGAATGTCATGCTGTGATTCAGGTAGGCTTGTATGAGTTCTGAATTAGCGCCCGCATATGCCCCGCCTGACAGGAGCGTCACCCCTGTTAACGCCAGAAGTGCGATTTTTGCAGCTCTTTTCATAGTTTCCTCCTAGGGATATCAGTATGAAAAACTTCACACATTTTACCATGCCATTACTTGTACTGACACGCGCCATAATAACTATTTTTTGGTAATTTTTTTTACTACTAAAGCACTGATGTTGGCATTTATCTGGCAAAAAGAAACGAGCGACATCCAACAAGAGCCTGAGTATTCGCCGCAGACTCACGTGTCCCACGCTGAGCGGGGCCACTTGCATGAATTGGATCATTTAGGACACCTTAACCGTAACAAAGGCACAAAGAGAGGTGTTCTAACATGCCGATGGCGGAAGTCAACGGTACGAGGATTCATTACCATAAAATGGGAAAGGGCGTGCCGATTATATGCATACACCCTCCCGCGCTGACAGGCGACTGTTTTGCGTATCTGCGTGCACGTTTATCGGATTCATTTCAGGTGATTACATTGGATGTTCGGGGGCACGGCCAGAGCGCGCCATCCGCAGCACAAGTCACTTATCCGCTGATCGCGGAAGACATTAGACAGCTGATGGACAAGCTGCGGCTGCGCCAGGCATACCTCTGCGGTTACTCTCAAGGCGGGAGTGTAGCCATGCATGCGCTGCTGACCTATCCCGAGCAGTTTCTCGGCGGAATTCTGATCAGCTCGATGCCGGAGCTCAGTGATTGGTACAATCGCAGTCTCATCAAACTGATGCTGCAGCTGGCAAAGCTGAGAAGCAGACATGCTGTCGCGGCAGTCATTTCCGCAGGTAACGCCGATATGATGTGGACATTCAAAAATCAGTTCAGGCACTCCGCGCATGGCAATGTCCGCAACATGTACGAGTATTTTGCCAGCAGCTTGGACTACTCTTGTACGAGACGGCTGAAAGATATCCACGCGCCTACGCTCCTCCTATATGGCCAGAAGGATCATGCGTTCCACCGATACGCCTTGACCCTGCAGCACAGCTTACCTAATAGCACACTGCATCTGATTGATAGAGCGGGCCACCAGCTCGTCACCAAAGAGCCGGCCAGGTTGGAGCAAAGCATTCGAGCTTGGATGGATTATGCAAAGCAGGCGCGCGACCATGATGTATCGGACACCGGCGGAGAGATAGGCGCTTATCCCGTATGGCGGCAGGAGTCCGAGGTGCATGAGGAGCAGCACTATACGTAGGCGGCGGTTGGAAATTGGCCCGTTATGGCCCTGCGTGTCCACCCAGGAATTGATTGCATGGGAGCCTCGGCACCGGCGGGCATTGTGCGAATGCAAGTCTGGTCGCCATCCGGAGGCCGCGGTGACCGCGGTCTTTTGGCCCTGCGCGGCACATAACATCACATTAGATGCAGGATAAATCACAGTGTGATTAGCATCGGAATTTGTTGAAGAAGCAAGGTTTTTTAGTGTTGGAATAAAGTGTCTGTTTCATATAATGGCTGTATGTAGTAAAAAGAGTAAGAAGTTTGTCTTCTGATCCATCCTGATATCAGTTTTACGAGTCGCAATGAAGCACGTCACCGCCCGCAATCTGAAACTACAGGAGGTAATTCGATTGACAAAAGAACAGACAGCTGTGGAACAGAGAGAAGGCTTGGGGAACGGAGTCACGCGATATGATACCATGGCGGGAGTGAAAGGCCGAAAGAATAGCACCGGCTTGCCGCCGTATACGGTAGGCCGTATAATCTCGCTAATTGGTGTGTATGCGTTTGCAATTTATCTTTTATATTCATTTATCAGCGGTATGTTAGCCAGTTTCAAATAAGTACCACGGGTTCTCTTGCAAATAACCGTTCACACCTCCCCTCTTTGGTTTAATAAATAAGAGAGGGAGGTGTTTATTTTGTCAACACAAACCGATTTGATTACTGGAGATGCAGGTGGGCAGCCGGCTCAGCCGGGTCCGGAGCGCAACCCCAGCGTACCGCCGGAAGTCACGCCAAAGACGCCGCCTGAGATCACACCGAGACCGCCGGGGCCTGAAATCAAGCCAAATCCGCCGGGCGAAATTACGCCGAAATCGCCGCCCGAGATCAACCCCGGTGTGACTCCCGAGATCACTCCTAAGCCCAATCCCATACCGGAGATCTCGCCGAACGATCCGAAAGGGCATGACGCACGCATAAATTAACAAATTCAACACAAAGTAGACCCAACAGCGTTTTACGACTGCCGTTGGGTTTTCTTTGTTAGTGCACTATGGGCTAGGAACGCACAGGCGTATTTCACGTTAAGACCGCGTGCGGGTGATGAATAAGCAGTGGAGGAGCCCTGACTATGTCGCACTTAGACTTGCCTGCAATCGTGATATTGGTTTTCGCCGCATTAGGGATATTTAGCAATAACAATTCCATTGCCGTTGCTGCCGTGGTACTACTCCTGATACGGGTTGTGAATTTGCATCAAGTCTTTCCGTGGATTGAAAAGTACGGGGTTTCCGTTGGAATTATCATATTAACAATGGGAATCCTTGCTCCGCTCGCCAGCGGGAACATAGAACTACCTGCGCTGCTGCAGACGTTGGCTCACTGGAAGTCGCTCATCGCCGTCGCTGTAGGGGTGCTGGTTGCATATTTAGGAAGCCGGGGCGTTGTAGTTATGACTAATCAACCCACGCTGGTGACAGGATTAATGTTGGGCACGATTTTGGGAGTGGCGTTTTTCCGCGGCGTACCTGTAGGCCCGATTATTGCTGCCGGAATCCTGTCCCTCGTGATTGGGAAATCGTAGCTGAACAGCCCTACGGGTATGAGCAGGTACGAACCGCGGTGATCTGGCAGAAGGAGGGGCTTGTCGCATATGCAGACACGGGCGGTGAAAGTCGTAGCCATACATAATAACAAACTGGTCATTGTCAAACAATTCCGCGAGGGAAAAAGAAAATTCACCTACGAGCTGCCCGGCGGTAGAATCGAGCACGCTGAGCAGCCGCGGCAGGGGGCACTGCGGGAGCTGAGCGAGGAAACGGGGCTTATCGCAGGCAGTTTAAAGGAGCTCGGGACATATCGCGTGGCCAATAATCCGGTGGTTGTTACGCTGTATTTCACCGACCATATCATCAGGCAGCAGCAGCAGCACCTGGACAATGACGAACAAATCTATGTGTTGTATGTAAACGTAGATGACGCCCTCAAATATGTCGGCAATGGAACATGGCCGGATGTCAGGCTGGGCATCGGTCTGATTCTGGCGCGCGCGAAAGGGCTCATATGACGACCACGCCTATACCACCACATTTTGGACCGCATCCGCGCTAGGTTCGCCCGGTGTCATCGCTGTCTTCCTGGCTAAGCTGGATAAGTGTCAGCCCGCACGATGGACATTAAGCCGCATCTCGCTTAACGGCGAACAGGCATCCGGGACAAACCTCCTCCACGGCATTCTCCGAGCAGCTTGCAGCTGGGTCAGCGCTCCCGTTGTCGCTGAAGTAATCTCCGATCGCCGTTCCATCCACTTCCACTACCTGCAGTTCCCGCGTATACAGCCAGGCAATGTTGCCGAGGGAGTCGCTGACAGCGGCAACCGGAATCTCCTGCACCTTCTCAGTTGGAAACAAACTCCCCCCAAGCACGCTTGGCATTACCGCATGAGTTGCGCCAAAGCCGGTTCCTACCAGCACATAAAGGCGGCCGGTTGGTGTATGACGAACGATTGTAGCCACGGATTCATTCCCCCTTTAAAAAGGTAACTCTATTATAGGACGCTATCAGCGCGCTGTTTGTTACATCGGAAAGTATCAACGTCAGCTATTTAGGCATTGGCCCGAGTTTATAACTCAGATTTCTGGATATGAATGTGGAAGTAGAGTGAAAGGAGGTGAGGGAAATGGCGGAAATCAAAATCATGGACGATGGCCCATTGTTCGTTAGCGGAGATGTTACTTTGCTGGACGGCGAAGGTAAGCCTATGGAAACCAAGGAGCAATTCGCACTATGCAGATGCGGCCTGTCGCCGAACAAGCCGTACTGTACCGGCGCGCACCGGGGACAATTTGAGAGTAAAGTAAGGGCATGACATGTCCACTGTGCGCCTGCGTTTGCTTAACCGGTCACATCAAGTAATCAAAATTACATAAGAGTCCACATCTATCGGCCCGATTCGCAGCATTGCGCGAAAAGGGCCGAACTTTGTTTGCATAAAATGTCATTCAATAAAGAAAGCTAATTGAGGTATAAAAAAACCAACCATCCTGTAGGAGGAATTAGAGAGTATGTACAACTTAGTTCAACAGGCCCGCCAATGTCAGCAAGTGCTTCAGCAATTAATGCAACAAACGCAGCAATCCAACCAAGCCTATATGCAAATCCTGCAGCGCGAACAAGAAAATAACGCCATGCTTGCGCAGTTGGCCCAACGTGAAGCCCAAACTGCTCAGATGGTTCAAGCTATGCTGGAGGCGCACGAAGTTGCAATGCAGCGTATGCAGCAGTGCGCTCAAGTTTGTCAGCAGCTGGAGCAAACCGCGCTGCAGGTGGCTAATATCACAATGCAGGGCATCGACCAAGCTCAAGTGCAGCCGGCCAACGCTGGAGTTATGTATCAATAAGAGCGCTTCGGTCACACTCGAGAGGATTGCACGTTCTGTATTCACAGGCGTGCAATCCTTTTTTTTATTCGAACACGCCGACAGTGTCAAACAGCTGCTATAGGGATGCATTGCAGTGTAGGCATATATACTTATAAATTCGGACTATGAAGTATACTATAAAATAAAAATTAGGAAGGGGAGGAGGATAGTGTTACGAAAAACAATGGCTAGAAAAATAATCGCCAGTATCATTTCAACTATTTTATCCACGATTTTCTTGTTATTTTTATTATCTATTGGGGAAGATGATGTAATTGCAGTAAGTGTTGTTATTGCACTTATTGTTTTTGTCGTTACATTATTTTATGGTGTACCCATTTCAATCTTAATTCATCATTTAACTAAGAAATTTCAAGAAACCAGGCGGAGGTTGATTTCTTTGATATATCATCTATTATTTGGTTTTGCATTTGTGTTGATAATAAGTCTAATCGTTTATTTCGATCATTTAGAAAATCTCACCCATTACTGGAATGAAACTCATTTCTATTTTGTAGCTGCAATAGTAGCATCCTTTTTCCTGTGGTTAACTGAGGTAATTATATGTAAATTGGCTGGTAAAAAGCATTAGGGAGACATTCTCCGGGCTATCCCACGTTCGTTCAAGGTACATAACATTTTGGTTTTGGGACATGCTACGCGTTGTAATTACATCCTTTAAGCCCACATTCAGGAGGTTGCTTATGCAAACGCAGCAGCGTTTTTCTGCACACGAATATTTGGAAACTCAGGAGGCGGTCCGCACAAAAGGCGCTCATATCGAGCTGTACGGTCTGCTGTTCTCGATGGCTGAAGACACGCACCTGAAAGATATTTTGTACGACCAACAAAGACGAATGATCGAAAGCTACAATTACGCCATCAACCTGCTGCAGGGGCGCGGTATCAACATGATGGGTCACACGCCGGATCTGCGCATCTATGAGAATCCGCAAGTCGGATTACATCGGCCGCACATACCTGCACCCAACCCGAACGCCACACGGCTATCCGACGGAACTATAGCGCAGGTTGCCTTGAGCTTGCACAAAGCCGGATCCGCGATAGGCATGTATAGGGCGTCCGAGTGCGCGGACCGTGACATTCGTATGTATCATGCGACTTCGGCGAACATGTGCCAGGAAATGGCCTGGGAAATGTTCCAGTATATGAATTACCGCGGCTTCTATCAATCGCCTCAGCTTGCCGACCACACGATGCGGACGATGAACGCCGGAGTACATCAGTCGCAGCAGCAGCACCATTATGAAACAAATTTCGGTCAAATCCACTCATAAAACCAAGAACGGCCAAGGTAGAAACAAAAAACAAAACCTGCGGTCCTTTCATCGCGGAAAGGGCTCGCAGGTTTCTTCATGTTTCATTTATAAAATACGTAGATCGGACCATGCGTTATCCATCGGCAGAGTTGTGCAGCTCATACGCAGTGAGCGGCTCTCCGTTTTTATAATACAGCGAGGGAGTGAGCAGCACGAAAAAAATATGGACCTGATCATAGCCGGCTTCGCGCAGGATATGATGCAGTGCTGCGGCTATCGCATCGTGCGTCTCCTGCTTTCTCGGAAACATCATAATTTGCAGGCTTAGCGGCACTTGAGTAATCGCCTCGCTGGCGATCAGCTCGATTTTCACTTTCTCTCTTTCTATATTCACCAGTTGTGCGAATTCCTGCGTCATGCGTGGAGCAAGCAATCTGAGAGAATCACCCGCGAATCCTGTGAATCGTAAATAAGGCATGATGGTCGTCTCCCTATATGAGATAAATGCGGTGCTGCGGATCAACAAACGTACAGGAGAAGCCGCTGGCATTTGCGTATATGTACATTTTTACATATAATTAGGTTCGTCAAAATAGTACTATGGTTCCGGGCGGATGTCAACGTTAATGCCGGAAGTCGGAGGCGCTATGAATACACTGTCCTATGGTCTGCTGGCTTTACTCTCCGTCAAGCCGCGCACAGGCTATGAGCTGATGCAGCAAATTCAACCTCTGTGGAGGGCCAAGCATAGTCAAATTTATCCGCTGCTGGCTAAGCTGGAACAGCTGGGCTGCGTTCGTTTTGTGCAGGTGACACAAAAGGAAAAGCCTGATAAAAAGATATACTCGATCACCGAGACGGGACTCGCTAAGCTGCGTTCATGGTTACCGGAGCAGGCGGATGAACCGGTGAAACGCGACGAGCTGCTGCTAAAGGCTTATTGTTTGTCGCTCGCTGAGCCGCGGCAGGCCAGACACTTGATAGCGGAGCGCCGTGCTCTGTTTCAGAATCATCTGGCCAAATATAACGCACAGCTCGCCGAACTAAAGCGGGAAACGGGACTATCTGACGGGGAACCCGGTCTGCGGTCGCCATATTTCGGTAATTACATATTGATAAAAAGGGCGATCGCCGGCGCGCAATTGGAGCTGGAATGGTGCTCATGGGTAATGCATATATTGGATGAGGAACAGGGCCAATGCGCTGAACGGCCCGAACCATAATTTCCTCCGCTTCCTCCATATGGAAGTCATCATTTTCGTGTTATAATGACTTCATGCTGTGTTGGTGCTATAGCACTAATTTTCTCGTCCCGAAAGTATACAAGTTTGCGATGAATTGCTTGAATGAAATTTCGAAACTGACCAACGGAGGAACTGTATGCTCGCTCGACCTACTAAGCGAATCGTATGTTTAGGAGAAATATTAATAGATTTTGTTCCGGAGGAAAACGGGCGGCCGCTGTCGCAGGTGCCGGCATTTCAGCGGGCGGCGGGCGGAGCGCCTGCCAATGTCGCGGCGGCCGTGGCCAGACTCGGGGGATCTTCCCGGTTTATCGGGAAGATCGGCCGGGACCCGTTCGGCCGGTATTTGCACGGCACGCTGGAGGATGCCGGCGTGGAGGCAGCGCTGGTCGAGACCGACGCTGCTCGTACCGGTCTCGCTTTTGTATCACTCCGAGAGAACGGCGAGCGCGACTTCTTATTTTACCGCGGGCCTGCTGCGGATATGCTGTTGGAACCCGCGGAGCTGCACGCTGCGTGGCTGGACGATGCGGCCGTGTACCACTTCGGCTCAGTGTCGTTGATCGCCGATCCATGCAGGGCTGCAACATTGGAAGCAGCGCGGAGGGTGAAAGCTGCCGGCGGCCTGATCTCCTATGACCCGAATCTGCGGCCCGCGTTGTGGCCTGATGAAGAAACTATGCGGCGTGTGGTTCTAGAGCACATCGGCTTGGCCGATGTCGTGAAGGTGAGCGAGGAGGAAGCCGCGTTTCTTGCGGGCAAGGAGCCTCCCGAAGCCGTGCAGTATCTGCTCGGGCTCGGCGCGAAGGCTCTGGTAGTAACATTGGGCGAGAACGGGTGCTGCGTATTGACGAGAACGGCGATGACTTCCATACCCGGAGTACGGGTGAAAGCGGTGGATACGACAGGCGCAGGCGACAGCTTCGTTGGTGCTATGCTGCTCAAGCTGGTCGAGCATGGCATCACGGCCGAATCGATTGAATCCGCTCTTACGGATGAGGATACGGTACGTGATATTTTCTCGTTCGCCAATAAAGCCGGTGCGTTCACGACCACCCGTCGGGGTGCGATTCCCGCACTGCCGACATTGGCGGAAATCGAGATGCTGTCTGTGAGATAATCAGCGGTTCTAACTACCCATCCGGTGGTTTGGAATCGCTCTTTTTTATCCTTGAAAAAAGAGGACAAAGCAAGGCGTGTGAACCATCTCGCTTCATCCTCTGGGGCTGGACATCCCTATTACAGACTATGGGATTCCTTTCGTTTTGATGCATAGCATTTGCGGCATACCGGAAGATAGCTTTCATTGCCGCCGATTTGGATTTGTTGGCCCTCAAATACAGGGCGGCCGTCTTCGCATCGCATGTTCATTATTGCTTTTTTGTCACAGAACCAACATATCGTTTTGATCTCCTCAATCTTATCGGCAATCGCGAGCAGATGGTAGCTGCCCTCGAATAACGTCCCCTTGAAATCCGCGCGCAGCCCATAGGCTATCACCGGAATGTCCAAATCGTCCACGATCTCCGTCAGCTGCTGTACCTGCTCCTTATTCAAAAATTGTGCCTCGTCAATCAGGATACAATTGGGCTTCTCAGCTTTCGCAAGCTCGATCATATTTGTCGTATCGTCGATGACAATCGCTTCTTTTTGCATACCAATTCGGGACGCAACCGTCCCAACTCCATAGCGGTCGTCCAGATGAGGCGTGAAAAGGAGAACCTTCTTACCCTGCTCCTCATAGTTATGGGCCGTTCTGAGAACCTCGATGGATTTCCCGCTGTTCATCGTGCCGTAGCGAAAATATAGTTTGGCCAAATGTCTTGCCAGTCCTCTCTGCTGAAAGTATTTATTTATCATAGCACAGGTGTTGAGTTAGAGCATAGGGGATGGCTGGGGCTTGTGCAGCCGACCAGATATCCTCTCCTTTTCCCTATGGCTTAGTTTAGCGGCGGAAGGCATAGAACAGCTTTCTGTCGAACTTTTCGGGAAATTATATGCGGTGTTGGGAAATGATCTATACCGGTCGCGGTAGTTTCGGTGACCTGCAGCAGGGTTAGGCATCCGGATGATGTAATCCTCTTAGCACATCTGACGTGATAAATAGATTCTATTAGATGAGCGAAAAACTAACATATGATGTTAAATAAGTGGCCTTTTGCGGCAAAACTCCATTGATCGTTCAGGTATCAGATGTTAATATAAGACATATTATTTGTAAAATGTGCTTGCTAAAAATGTCGCAATTTTCTGGAGATTCGGGTGAAAGTGTGTTTTTGTCTAGGACGGGAGACTCTTTTTACTGCCTGACGCCGCGACCAAATCTCAGTTAATAACACTGGTACAAATTATTACATGGGAGAAAGGTTGTACAACATGAACAGAAATGGACTTCCAGTTAAGCAGGGTCTCTACGATCCACAGTTTGAGCATGATGCATGCGGTATCGGGTTTGTTGCTAACATTAAGGGAACTCCTTCCCGCGAAATAGTCGGTCAAGCGTTGAAGGTTCTGTGCAATCTGGATCACCGCGGCGGTCAGGGTGCTGAGAGCAGCACTGGGGACGGAGCAGGCATCCTGCTGCAAATTCCACATAGTTTCTTCCAAGCTGAATGTGCCGAGGCCGGCATTCAACTGCCTGAACCCGGCAAGTATGGCGTCGGCATGCTGTTTCTGCCGCAGGACGCAGAAGCGCGCGCTGCCTGTGAGCGAATCGTTGAGGGACATATTAAGGAAACCGGACAGCAGCTTCTTGGCTGGAGAACGGTGCCGACCGATAACTCCTCGTTAGGCGAGTCTGCAGTGGCTTCTGAGCCCTTTGCGCGGCAAATTTTTATCGGCGCTAATGTCGACGGGCAGGATGAATTGGCATTTGAGCGCAAGCTGTACGTGATACGTAAATTGACGGAAAATTCGGTCCGCGCTCTGGATAATGGAAAGGGCTTTTATGTCGCAAGCTTATCCAGCCGTACCATTGTGTATAAAGGGATGTTGACCCCGGCACAGGTTGACAGCTACTATATGGAGCTGACAAACCCAGCGTTTACAACGGCGATGGCGCTTGTCCATTCCCGCTTCAGCACCAACACGTTCCCAAGCTGGGAGCGCGCTCATCCATACCGTTATATGATTCACAACGGGGAGATCAATACACTGCGCGGTAACGTGAACTGGATGCATGCCCGTGAGGCGATGATCGACAGCGACTTGTTCGGGGGCGATGTCAAAAAGATTTTGCCGATCATCGATACGGCGGGGTCCGACTCCCAAATGTTTGACAATACGCTGGAATTCTTGATGCTGTCGGGACGTTCCCTGCCGCATGCGGCGATGATGATGATTCCGGAGCCATGGTCCAAGCACCAAACGATGAGCGATGACAAGAAAGCATTTTACGAATACCACAGCACATTGATGGAGCCATGGGACGGCCCAGCGGCAATCTCATTCACAGATGGCAGAATGATCGGCGCCGTGTTGGATCGTAACGGTTTGCGTCCGGCGCGCTATTATGTGACGAACGACGACTTGATCGTGCTTGCCTCTGAGGTAGGCGTCTTGGATATCGCTCCTGAACGCATTCTCCGCAAAGAGCGCCTGCAGCCCGGACGCATGCTTCTCGTAGATACCGTGCAAGGGCGAATCGTCTCGGATGAGGAGATCAAGAGCGCAATCGTTAATGAGAAGCCTTACCGTGAGTGGCTGAACCGGCACTTGATTTCGCTTGAGGACCTGCCGGAAGCGGCAGAAGTACCGGCTGCAGGTGAGTCGGTACAGCAGATGCAGCAGGCGTTCGGGTACACATCCGAAAATCTGCGCCGGATTATCGAGCCTATGGCCAAAACAGGTGTCGACCCGATTGGCTCCATGGGCTATGACGCGCCGCTCGCCGTGCTCTCGGATAGACCGCAGCTGTTGTACAGCTATTTCAAACAGCTGTTCGCGCAGGTGACGAACCCGCCGATCGACGCGAATTTTGAAGAGATCATTACAGCACAGGGGACCACGTTAGGACCTGAGCGGAATTTGATCAAGCCGGAGCCGGAGAGCTGCCGTCAGATTCGGTTGGCGACACCTATTCTGACCAATGCGGAGCTGGCACAGCTGCGTGAGATTAAGCGCGAGGGCTTCAGTACCGTAACACTGCCTATTCTCTTTAATCCGGCTGAGGGAGCAGAAGCATTGGAACGGTCGATGGATGAGCTGTATGCTGCGGCGGATGAGGCTATTGCCGGCGGCGCTACGATAATTATTTTGTCCGACCGTGGCGTAGACGCGGAGCATGCCGCTATTCCTGCGCTGTTGGCCGTGTCCGGTTTGCATCATCACCTGATTCGCGAGGGCACACGTACGAAGGTAGGGCTGCTGCTTGAATCCGGCGAGCCGCGTGAGGTGCATCATTTTGCTCTGCTGCTCGGCTATGGTGTGAGTGCGGTCAATCCATACCTGTCGTTGGATACGCTTGAAAATCTCGTTCGCAGCAATAAATTGAAAGACATCACCAGTGAGAAGGCCGTGTACAACTACATCAAAGCGGCCACCAAGGGTGTCGTAAAAGTGTTGGCCAAAATGGGTATTTCTACCATCCAAAGCTATCGTGGAGCCCAAATTTTTGAAGCGGTGGGTCTTGATCAATCCGTCATCGACAAATATTTCACTTGGACATACACGCCGGTTGGTGGCATAAAAGTTGACATCATCGCGCAAGAAGCTATCATGCGGCATAAGCGGGCGTTCCTCGAGAACCAGGGTCTGGACACCGGCGGTGAGCTGCAGTGGCGTAAAAATGCTGAAGAGCACATGTATAATCCGGAAACGATCCACGCGCTGCAGAGCGCGGTGAGAAACAATGACTATGAAATGTACAAGAAATTCGTGAAATTGGTGCAAAAAGAAAATGAACAATATATGGTGCTGCGTTCTTTGTTTTCATTTAAATCCGGACGCGCTCCGATTTCGATCGACGAGGTAGAGCCGGTCGAGTCATTATTCAAACGGTTTAAGACAGGCGCTATGTCGTTCGGATCGATTTCCAAGGAAGTGCATGAGGATATCGCAATCGCGATGAACCGAATCGGCGGTAAATCCAACACCGGAGAAGGCGGCGAGCATCCGGACCGGTTCACACCGGACGAAAACGGGGACCTGCGGCGCAGCGCGATCAAGCAGGTTGCATCCGGCCGGTTTGGCGTGACCAGCTATTATCTGGTGAATGCTGATGAAATACAGATTAAAATGGCACAAGGTGCGAAGCCGGGTGAAGGCGGCCAGCTGCCGGGCACCAAAGTATACCCGTGGGTTGCCGAGGTTCGGGGCGTCACACCGGGCGTAGGCCTGATCTCACCTCCTCCGCATCATGATATTTACTCAATCGAGGACTTGGCCGAACTGATCCACGATCTGAAGAATGCTAATCCGCGCGCTCGCATCAGTGTGAAGCTCGTTTCTGAGGTGGGCGTAGGTACCATTGCCGCTGGTGTGGCCAAAGGTAAAGCGGATGTCATCTTGATTTCCGGGTATGACGGAGGAACGGGTGCGGCGGCACAGACAAGTATCCGTCACGCTGGGCTGCCTTGGGAGCTGGGTCTCGCGGAAACGCAGCAAACCTTGCTGTTGAATAACTTGAGAAGCCGGGTGACGGTGGAAACGGACGGCAAAATGATGACCGGCCGTGACGTCGTCATCGCAGCGCTGCTCGGGGCCGAAGAGTACGGCTTTGCGACAACGCCATTGATCGCGTTAGGCTGTATCATGATGAGGGTATGTCAACTCGACACTTGCCCGGTGGGAGTGGCCACACAGAATCCGGATCTGCGCAAAAAGTACGTGGGAGACCCGCAGCATCTCGTCAATTTCATGCACTTCGTTGCTCAAGATGCGCGTGAGTTGATGGCGGAGCTCGGTTTCCGCACCATAGAGGAACTGGTAGGGCACACCGAGTATCTGGAAATGACACAAGCGGTAGAGCATTGGAAAGCCAAGGGCATTGACCTGTCGCCGCTGCTGCACAAGCCGGATGTAGGCGAAGACGTGGGCAGCTTCTGTTCGGAACGGCAGGATCACGGACTTGAGAAATCTCTGGATATGACTCAGCTTCTTGAAATCTGTAAGCCTGCGTTTGAAAGAAAAGAGCACGTCCATGCTGTTCTGCAGATTCAGAACGTCAATCGGGTTGTCGGCACGATCCTCGGCAGCGAGGTGACGAGCCGCTATGGAATGGAGGGCCTGCCGCATGATACGATTCGTATTCATTTTAACGGATCGGCGGGTCAGAGCTTCGGTGCATTCATACCAAAAGGGATCACGTTATCCTTGGAAGGCGACGCCAATGACTATGTGGGCAAAGGCTTGTCAGGCGGAAAGCTGGCGATTTTCCCGCCAAGTCAGAGCTCCTTTAAGGCAGAGAAAAACATCATTATCGGCAATGTCGCATTGTATGGGGCAACCGACGGTGAGGCGTACATCCGCGGTATTGCGTGCGAGCGTTTTGCCGTGCGGAACTCAGGCGTGCGTGCGGTAGTCGAAGGCGTGGGCGACCATGGCTGCGAATACATGACAGGCGGGCGCGTGGTTATACTCGGACCGACAGGCCGCAACTTTGCGGCCGGTATGTCGGGGGGAATCGCTTATGTACTGGATGAGCAGAGTACCTTTAAGGACAACTGCAATCAAGACATGGTGCTGCTGGAACCGATCGAAGAGACGTACGAAGCCGCAGAACTGCGTACTATGATCCAGTGGCATGAAACCTTCACAGGCAGTGAGGTCGCTGACCGCGTTCTCAAAAACTGGGGGGAATACGTGTGGAAATTCGTCAAGGTGATACCAAAGGATTACAAACGTATGTTCGAGGCCATCGAGCGTGTGAAACGTTCCGGCTTAAGCCAACAGGAAGCGATGTTGGTCGCATTCGAAGAAAATACGAAAGATGTGTCCCGCGTCAGCGGTAACTAATAGCACGTTTTTCGTCTTTAAAGGGATACAGCATGAGCATCATGTTGTGTCCCTTTTTTTCATCAATGTCCGTCATTATAGGTCATTCGTGCGGTTCTCCAGCGCTGGTGTATTTGCTATACTGGGTATGACATTTTTTCAGATCAAACGTTGGTTTTGCACTTCAGGAGGTGTGGAATGGTGAAAACAGAGGAAGAAAAATTGCTAGCCGTACTTTCGCACGTTTTATGCTTCGTAGCTCCTATTATCGCTCCGCTCGTTATTTGGCTGTTGAAGAAGGACCAATCGTGGTATGTAGGAGAGCACGCGAAGGAGTCGCTTAATTTTCAAATTTCCCTAGCGATCTACTGCTTTATATCAAGCTTATTGTCCATCATCTTGATCGGCTTCGTTCTTATAATTGCGCTTAGCATATTTGGGTTGATTGTGGTCATTGTGGCCGCCGTCAGAGCCTACAAGGGCGAGATATACCGTTATCCGCTGTCCATCCGCTTGATAAAGTAGTAACAGCATTGGCGCGCCCTGCGGGTTTCTTGCCTGGGATTTTTTTGAAATATTTCAGTTATATGTGTTTCAATTTGTCGGAATTGCGGTAATAGTGTAATGATTCAATTTATGGGGGTAGAGAGGTAGTTTTTTATTGTATGAAATGTTAAAGTTTAGAAAATCTATCAACTTACCCTCTTTTAATCGGATGCATGTGCGAATATTTGTACCAAACCAAGTTTTACCGAAATCTGGAGGGATGGAAATAATGGCTTTTTTACGTGATACACTAACATCCGACAAGCATCTCGATGACAACTGGGTCCAACTGATGATAGCAGCACGCGACATCGGTCTAACGAAGGAAGAAGTCCGGATTTTCATTCAATAAGTACAAAAACAAGACAATAATCACACCAGTCATACATAAAATTTTTTGTCACAATGATAACGCTCTCAAACGTTATTTTTTTTATATTTTAGTGCCCTAAATGCAAATTTTTTGTTAAAATATAGGGAGAGACGTCAGACCGCAAAAAAGGGGTAACTACCATGATAGGCAAACGTGTGAAGCAAATGCGAATTCAAAAGGGACTCACGCTAACGGAATTAGCTGAAAAGGCCGGGGTAGCAAAGTCCTATTTAAGTTCCATTGAGCGGGACATTCAATCGAATCCGTCCATTCATTTCCTTGAAAAGGTTTGTGCTGTTCTGGACGTGCCTCTTGAATCTTTTTTGCAGAGTAAAAACACTCGTTATCAGCAGTTGGATGAGGAATGGGTGGAATTGGTTCAGGAAGCTATGCAATCCGGGATCAGCAAGGAGCAGTTTTTAGAGTTTTTGCAGTATAACAAATGGCGGAAAGACCAATTACATAGATAGCCCCAGAAACACAATTAAAGCCTGCCGACCTATTGGTCAGCAGGCTTCTTTAATTGATGGAAAGTTTCTTTCATCATGTCATAGCTTTGTTTAGTTCGTTCTCCATACTGTACTTTGTCCCAGGCCTTCCAGCGATAAATAGGGAGCTTAGTGACCGGGTATGTGGCCGAATCCTGATTGCCCAGACCGATGACACTGTTGTCCGAACGCTGAACGATCCAGGGCACCAATCGGATTCCTTCTGTCGTTTGCGCGAACAGCTTACCCTCCTTCTGGCCGTAACCGATAACCTGCAATGAGCTCGGATCAGAGAAACCTAACAGCATCCAGGGAATTCTCAGCTCAAGCGTTTGCCCTTGCATCTGCCACATCGCGAGGGAATTGAATTCAGGTGACTCGGGGTTGGTGGTACCTCGGGCAAGCTTTCCGGCAGAAACCTCTTCAAACGGATAATATTTCTTGGCGTCCGGTGGAGTTAGCTCCAGCCCGACCGCCAGCATCCAAGGATCGAACTTGCCGGAGTCATCGCTGAATTGCTGCGCGGTCACCGGCAGCATGCCGTACTGCTTGCCATACAGCCGTGTGTGCAGATTGTAATTGGAAGCGATCTTCAGCTCAGCCTCGGATTGCTTGCCAAGCTCAAACACCGTTTCCAAGCCCTCGTCCAATTGTTTGCTGCCGAGCTCCTTACCGTGTTTATTGCCTCCGGGCAGAGTATCTACTCCCATGTACAGTATTTCCTTTGCCGGATCAAACGGTTTTTCCAGTTCAGCATGTATATACACGTATGCCTCATCGTGAGTCATGGTGATCTCTTTCCAGCCCGGCAACGCCTGGAGTGTCTGTTTTTCGTCCTTTTTCAACGATGTCCAATCGCTCGCATCACCGTCAATAATCAGTCGGTTTTCCTTACCGGCCATCTCGGCGATTACTCCGAAGTGCTGCTCGTTGGTAAGCACGTTATGCCACAGCTTGCGGCGATTTTGCGGGATTTCGAAGTGCATCGTGTTCCACGTGCGTTTGAACCATTCGTCCTGCCATGAAAAAACGATCGCACCGGCCAAGCCTTCATTGTAGATATCGTTGGTCAGAGATGCATTGATTAGGCCTTGGTTTTTCTCATTGTGTCCGCCTTGATGTCTACCCATCGATCCCAGATGTGCCACACCGAGCGAGGAAGGAACACCGTATTCGCTGATCAGCACCGGAATACCGGCATGGTGAGCTTTTAGCTCGCGCAGATAGCTTCTATATATGTTCGGGGTTCCGTCGGCTTCCTTCACATCGTGAAGCGTCTCATCCAGCCGGAAGAAATCAGGATAGTAAGGATACGCGTGGAAGGATGCATAATATCCGGCTGACCAGTTATGGACCTGCAGATGGGTGGCGTCCACGCTCACTGCATCTTCGAGCACGAGGACTTCACCAGGGTGGCTCAGCGGATCTGTTGTGACCCAGTTGGTGAACGCCAGCGGGTGCTGCCATCCAAACTGCACTTCGTCCTTGGCTAGATGGTCAAGCATTTCCGCCAGCCAATTTTCAAAAGGTGTTGCGCCCGGCTTTACAGATACGTAGGTGCCTTCGAAGCCGGTCCTGTCTTGATGCTTTGCGTTGGTGGACTTCACCATCTGCGGATCCCATTCCGTGCCGATATGCCACCCGACCAGATACGGACCTGCGTTATGCCGATAGCTTCCGCTAGCTTTGCCATATTCCGCGGGGATATCAGCCGTGCCATACACGGCCGCTACTGCGTTTAATATCTCCTTCTGGAACTTGTTGTATATATCATCGAGATACGCATCCCGCTTTTGAATGAGATCCTCTTCAGGGGACCACACGCCTTGAATAAAGTATAATGGTTGGTCTTCGTGCTGTTGGTTATACTCCACCAGAGCTTCGTAGAACACCGGTTGAAGAATCGTGTAGACACGAATTGTGTTGGCACCCATATCTTGAATCATTTTAAACCATTGCTGGTAGTGCTCCTTAGTGATGGGCAGCTGGCCCGGATCATAGCCGGGCAGTGCAGCGCCCAGATTGACACCTTTAATGAAAAATGGGGCCCATTCCCCGTTGTCGTAGATTTCCAGATGATCTGCCTGAGTGCGAAACTTGACCTTCAAACCATCGGCGGATCGCACGGATTCGACTTTCTGGGCCGGCCAATAGTGCCATATAATGAGGCCGCTTATGAAAAGCAAAGCTAGACGGAGCAGCCATGTGGCCGCTGGTGTTGTCCGGGTCATGGTCGTGCGCTCCTTCGGTTCAGAATCAGATAATGCTATGCGAGCAGCCGACGTATCCGCGCTTCCAGCTCAACGGGCGAGAACGGCTTTTTCACCACATCGGATACTCCCAAATCGAAACATTTGCTGACTTCATGCTCCAGGCCGAGGTCGGTCAGTACCATGATTTTGCAGTGATTTCTCAGCTCCTTCGACTGTTGGATCCGGTGGATCAATTGATAGCCGTCAAGCGCCGGTAGGGTCAGTTCCGTAATGACGATATCGGGTGGCGTTTCATTGATCAGATTCAGCCCCTCACGGCCGTCTTGTGCAGGGCGTACGTCATAACCCTGATGGCCGAGCCGGGCCTGCATAAAGTCGAGCAGATCGGTGTTTTGGTCGATCATGACGATCGAGGGTGCCTCATTGACATTAGCTTGCCGGCTGTACACGCTGATGTCTTGACCGGCTGAATCAGGCTCGCCCATCACCAGTGTAAGAAACTCGGCCATCGTTGCCTCACTAGGTTCAGCGCTCTCGGGGAACCCCGCAACGCCCATTTTGCCGGTTAAAAGCTCCGCGCCCTGCAAGTAATCTTTAACTGATAACGACAGGAAATGCGCGTAAGCAAGAGTTTGTCCGGGCAACAGTATTACCAACGCTTTTTCCCATTCCTCGTAGCTTGATATAGCCGTCATGCTTGCATTTTCCATACCAAGGCGTGTTTCGAGATCTTGGAGCTCCACAGGGCCCATTTTGTGGACCTGTGCGATGATTACTCCGCACTCGGTGCATGCAGGGGCTTGCAGCAAATTCTGCACCTGTTGATTCAGACGGTTGGACAGATTGCTTTGGACCTTGGTTGGCGTCTTCATTTTCGCAAACACACTCCTTCAGATCTAAATTGATGTTTCTACCCTATACCGCATGAGCTTTCGTCGAATTGCTCTGAGTGGTTTTTTCAGATGGGTTTGGCTTTTCGTCTTCCCAGCTGCGGCGCACCATGTTGCCCCAGCTGTTGTTTTTGCGCAGATAGTCTATGTGACCCTGCAGCTTCCACAGGGCGTTCAACTGATCGTACCATAGGCCCATCAGCATCGAGTAGCCGATCATTCTCAGCACGTCCCGGGAACTCATCTTTTGACGGAACGCTATGTGCTCGATGATCAGCGCACCTGCGGTGAATACCAGCCCAATGAGCAAGTTTATCAATAGAAATGCAAGCAGTACTGGTAATTGGGTCATATCAAGAACGACATACGCGATGAGGGCGGCCAGGCCGGAGAGCTTGATATAGGGGCTTAAAGTTTCATAAATAAGTGTGTAGGGCATAGCAAGCCAGCCTATGATCTTGTATCTGGGAATGAACATCATCGCTTTGAAGTGGATAATATTCCACAGGTTTCCGCGAATCCAACGTCGGCGCTGCGTGCCGAGAACCGCTAACGTGTCGGGTGCTTGCGTCCAGCACACCGCGTCAGGGCAGAAAAGAATGCGGTAAGGCAGATTGTTTTGCAGCATGTAGCGGTGCAGCTTCATCACGATATTCATATCCTCGCCGGGACAATCCGCTTCGTAGCCGCCGACACGGATCAAGTAATCCTTACGGAAGAGACCGAAGGCGCCGGATACGATCAAGAGGCCGTTCATGGAACTCCAGCCGATCCTTCCGCCCAGAAAGGCCCTCATGTACTCAACATACTGCATTGCGGGCAAGAGCTTGGATGACAAGCGCACCGAGGTGACACGGCCGTCGCGGACCGAACTGCCGTTAGCGATACGCACGTTGCCTCCGACAGCGATATGCTGTTCGGGATTTTCCATGTATACTTTGACAAGGCGGATCAGCGCGTCCTTCTCCAACACGGAATCCGCATCAATGGTGGAGATGAGCGGATACTTCGCCACGTTGATACCTGCATTGAGTGCGTCCGCTTTACCGCCGTTGTCTTTATCGACAACGACCAGTTTCGGGTACTGAGGGTTCGTGTAAATAGCCTTTAAAGGCTTGGACTCCACCAAATTCCGGGATGCGGATAGCCGGGAGGGCGTGAGTCCGAATTCGTCCAACAGCACCTGGAGCGTGCGATCTTTGGAGCCATCGTTCACCACGACGACTTCATACACCGGGAATTCCAGGGCCATTAAAGAACGTACGCTTTCGATGATGGTTAGCTCTTCGTTGTAGGAAGGTACCAAGATGGAAACGGGCGGCACATATTCCGACCCCGCCAATTCCCGAAACCGGGCATACGAGGAGCTTTTGATTTGGGCGATCATTCCCTGCGAAGACATGGCCAGCACAACGAAATAAAATAAGCTGGACACTACGATCAAGCAGGTCGCGACATACCCGTAGTCAAGTAAAAAATGTCTCATCGTGAACTCCTTTCTACGAGCTGATGGGGAGCATCTTAACGGGATGGCTGGCATATGGTTCGTTGAAGATGGTTTCGTACATGTGGGATAACTCATTGAAGTGCAGAATATGCCGAAAATCCCGGGATGCTAGCACGGCAGCGCGTTCCAGCTCGTCATGGATAGCATCCCATGCTGTGTCACGGGACTGTGCATTGTTTGCGCCGCTTGCCGCCTCGCACAGCACCCGGAAGCCATCCAAGCCCAATTGGGCCAAGCTCTTTGCGCTGTAGTGCCTTACCCACCAGCTGTCATCCGATAGGCCGCGCTTCAACGCATCCGTAAATACAGGCAGCTTTTGAAGGCCTGCTGTTTTAATCGCCGCTGCCCGGATTTCCCAATCCGGGTGATAGATCAATCCCTCAATGCGTTTCTGAGGCATTAGATGGGTATACTCAAGAAGTTGTTTGGATGCTTTGATACGGACTTCTTTGTGCTCGGATGAGGCCAGCCTTTCCAATACCGGGAACAATGCAGACTCGCTGCGGCCGGATACGCCGATCAGAGCAATGTTTATCAATTCCGCATCGTTCGACTGAAGTAAGTCAAGGTACACATGTGTCGGATCTAATGCAGAGGACGCTATGATATCCGCGATGAGCTGATGGCTCTGCGGGTGGTGTTTTGCCAGACGGAGTGCAAGACGGCGCAGCTCGCCATGCTCCGAGGCGCACTTGGCGGCGGCACGGGCGACCACGAACGCGGTGGAGCCCTCGGCTTCCTGCTCAAGCAGATTGATCAGCTCACCCGTGCATTCCGGCGCGCGCATGATCCCCAGATGGTAGGCTGCGTCAATTCGGTCCCAATGTCGTTTGCTGGCCAACCGCTCGCGTTCGAGCTCCACAAGTCCCATGTCCCTGCACAGCTTGGTCAGTTTACCGCGATGAGCTCCTTCAATAGTTTCGATCCATTCCAGCAGCTTCTTCTGTATGGCCTTCAGCTCCGCTTCAGCGAGCGGGCCGGGAGGGGGCAAAAGAGCCCCCGGGCCGTCTATGTTAATACTGAGGTATGCAAAGTAATCTTGATGCTTGTCCAAATAAAATGCGGTATCCTCTTCCAGCTTGCGGCTCTGTGCCCGAAGGATGTACAAAGTGGACAACCCTCCGACGATGAGCACTCCTATTACGATGACCACATATAAGGCCGATTCCAATGATTCTAATGGGTCTGACATACGGTCTCGTCTCCTCTCACACGTCTGATTATTCGACTGTGACGCTCTTCGCCAGATTTCTTGGCTTGTCCACATCATTTCCGCGTGCCAGCGCAGCGTAGTATGCAAGCAGCTGCAGAGGGACAACGGAGAGCGTTGATGTGAGCAAAGCGTCTGTGCGAGGAATATAAATGACCTCATCGGCGGTCTTCGCCATTTCCATGTTACCTTCTAAGGCCACGCCGATGACATACGCTCCGCGTGCTTTGACTTCCTTGATGTTGCTGATTGTCTTTTCCAGCAGAGCTTCCTGTGTAGCGATCGCTATCACCGGAGTGCCATCCTCAATAAGTGCTAGCGAGCCGTGCTTCAGTTCCCCGGCAGCGTACGCTTCGGAGTGAATATAGGAAATTTCTTTCAGCTTCAAAGAAGCTTCCATAGCTACCATGTAATCCAGTCCGCGACCGATGAAGAACAGGTGATTACGATCCGCCAATTCACCGGCGATACGCTGAATGGTTCTAGTATCTTCCAGCATGCCTTCTACTTGCTCCGGCAGCTTTTCCATGGTGGACAGCAGTTCCATGCGAGTCATAGCATCCATGGTGTTCAAGCTTTGCGATACATAGATAGCGAACAAATATAGTGCAATCAGCTGCGAGGTGTAGGCTTTTGTCGAAGCTACGGCGATTTCCGGCCCTGCCATAGTGTACAGTACGTCATCAGCTTCTCTTGCTACCGAACTTCCGACAACGTTCGTGACCGCCATCACGCGCGCTCCGCACAGCTTAGCTTCCCTCATGGCTGCCAATGTATCGGCTGTTTCACCGGATTGGCTGACCGCGATGACCAATGTGTTCTCACGGATAACCGGCTGACGGTAACGGTATTCGGACGCTACATCAATTTCAACCGGAATGCGGGTCATTCTCTCAATGACGGCCTTTCCTACCAGCGCGGCGTGGTATGCCGTACCGCACGCCACCATTTGGATTTGCTGAATCTGGTGAATATCTTCTAATGTCATGTTGAGCTCCGGCAGTACGACACCCTTCGTTTCCTTGTCGATACGTCCCAACATGGTGTCGCGGTAAGCGCGGGGCTGCTCAGCGATCTCTTTTTGCATGAAATGATCATAGCCGTCTTTCTCCGCACGCATAACGTCCCAATCTATGCGAAGCAGCTGTTTGGCGATGAAGTTGCCCTCCAAAGTCATTAGCTCAACTTTATCGCGGGTCAGCACAGCCATCTCACCGTCACTGAGGATATACACATCACGTGTATGTTCCAGAATTGCAGGAATGTCAGAACCGATGAAGTTCTCGCCTTCACCGACGCCGATAATCAACGGGCTGGCCCATCTCACGGCGATCAGCTTGTCCGGCTCGTGCTCTGACAAGACGGCAATTGCGAACGCGCCTTTGATTCGACTGACAGCTTTTTGCACAGCCTTAACTAGGTCGTTCTGGTAGTAATGCGCGATGAGGTGGGAGATAACCTCGGTGTCAGTTTCCGACAAAAAGTTATAACCAAGCTGCTCCAACTCTTCCTTCAATTGCATATGATTTTCAATAATACCGTTATGAACTACCGATATTTTCATGCTTTGATCCGCATGAGGATGCGAATTCTCGTCCGACGGCTTCCCGTGTGTTGCCCAGCGTGTGTGCCCAATTCCCGCGAAGCCTTCAAGCGGTTGAAGCTCCAGCTTGTTTTCCAGCTCGCGTATTCTTCCTTTGGCTTTGCTTATGTGCAGGCCTTCTCCTGTATGTACGGCCACACCCGCTGAATCATATCCTCTGTACTCAAGCTTCTTTAAACCTTCTACTAAAATCTGCTGGGAGCTGCGCTTCCCGATATATCCGACAATACCACACATGAAATTGTATCCTCCTCGTTGGTGTTTTTACTGGTAATGCTCACAACGCCCCTGATGCAAGTATGTTATAACGAACGTTATCGAAAGTATAGCGCAAATGATAGTAAATTAGAAATCCATTAATCGTGATTTTTTCGTTTTAACGAATATTTTCTGGACAATTCCTCTGTAATTCTCCATAAAACGACGTAATATTGTTCTTTATAACGTATTGCTCTTTCGTTTATAATGAATCGACAACAGGTGGTATCATCTGTAAACCCCTCAAGTAAAGGAGCGTCATAATGGCACAATCCAAAGCCGAAATCAAGCTTAAAGAGGGTGTGAGCAGACCTTTTTTAAGCTCGTACTTCATGCTAATGCGTCCCAGACAATGGACCAAAAATCTGCTGGTGTTCGCAGCTTTGATCTTTTCTATCCGTGATGCAGACCTTTCCATGCTCGGACAAGCTGTCATCGGGTTCATTCTCTTCTGCCTCGTATCGAGCTGCGTATACGTGTTGAACGATTACGTGGATCGGGAAAAAGACCGTATGCATCCTGAAAAAAGAAACCGGCCGCTGGCATCGGGTGCGCTCCATCCGCAAACTGCCCTCGGATTCAGCTTTGTCCTGCTGGCTGTATGCCTGCTGCTTGCTTTCCGTTTTCAACTTGTATTTGGTTTTGTACTACTGTTCTATTTTTGCTTGAATGTAGCGTATTCGTTTCGGTTAAAGCATGTCGTCATTATTGACTTGCTGATTATCGCGGCAGGCTTCGTGCTTCGTGCGGTAGGAGGCGGCCTTGTGATCGGCGTTCCGCTTACCCCGTGGTTCATCATATGTACTCTGCTGCTGGCGTTGTTTCTCGCAATCGGTAAACGCAGGCATGAGCTGTACTTGTTGCAAGGAGACAAAGGCGCACATCGCAAGGTGCTCGAGTTTTACTCAATGGACTTGCTGAATCAGATGACTGCTATCGTCACAACGGCAACTATTATGAGTTACGCGTTGTTTACATTTAATTCGGGTCACACCATTCACTTGATGTGGACGCTGATTTTCGTGCTGTACGGCATATTCCGGTACCTGTATCTGGTTCACATGGAAGGCAAGGGCGGACGACCCGAGAAGCTGCTGTTGGAGGACAAGCATATCCTGATGACGGTAGTGCTGTATGGGTTCTCGGTCGCGGTCATTTTGCTTTACTTTGATAAATAGAGAGACGAAAAAGGGGGGCCCTAACATGAAGTACATATGGTTGATTGCCTCGATTGCGCTGGGCGCAGCGGGGCAGGTACTTATGAAGTGGGGTATCGAGTCGTTAAAAACCGGCGATGCGTCTGCGGCGATCGGTGCTAAGCTGCTGACCGCTTGGCCGGTCGTGGCCGGGCTCGCCAGTTACGGGTTGAGTTCTGTCTTTTGGCTTCTGGCCTTAAGGCGGTTTCCGCTCAGTACGGCTTATCCGATGGTAAGCTTGAGCTATATTTTGGTCATGGTGCTGAGCTTTTATTTATTTCAGGAAACGATTTCTATTCAAAAATGGGCAGGAGCAGTCGTGATTTGCGCCGGCGTGCTGCTGATTGCCCGGTCGTGAGGGAAGGGGGGATTGTATGAACGCTACTATAAATCTTTTGTATCCCGCCTTACCTTTCATCGCTTGGGTTTGTTCCGGTGCATTAAAATATCTGATCAACCGGCTGCGCTTTGGAGATCAAGCCCGTGAGCATATCGGCAATGGCGGCTTCCCCAGCACACACACCTCCGTTATCTCTTCAATTACGATGCTGATAGGATTTGAGCATGGCTTTGGAACGCCCTTATTTGGGTTGGCGGTTGCGATCACTTACGTTGTCATGATCGATGCAGTTGGACTCCGCCGCGCGGTGGGGGAAAGTGCGAAGTGGGTCAACAGGTTGGCCCAGGAATCCACCGCAGTGGCTGAACAAGTAAAGCTGCGGGAGAAGCAGGGGCATACGCGTCCTGAAGTGCTCGGTGGATTGGCGCTCGGAACGCTGTTGGCCTGGGGTGCCTCAGCTGTGCTATGACTCGTTTCATGGGCCTGATTCATCTAAGGTACTGCGGCGGCAGCCGCTTGGTGAATAAATTAAGTATCGAGGAGAGGCGTTAGGAGATGAGAAATCGACTGTCTGCATTTAGTTTAGTAACAGGCTTAACTTTGTTAGCTTTTATCGCAGGGGCTTTGATAGTACCTGCCTTGTTGTTTTTCGTAAAAATACCGATGACGCCGTTTCATATTGTGCTGGTCGTCGCGGTCGCAGCCGGAACGGGATGGCTTGCGGTAAAGACCATTAATGCGGAGCGCCCGGGACGTCTTTTTGCCGAAGCGATAATCGCTTCATCCGTGCTGTTTGCAGCGTTCTTCTGGTTGAGCGGCATGTTTTACGACTTATCCTACGATGGTCAAGCATACCACCAAGAGTCGATCATTTATTTGAACGAAGGTTGGAATCCGGTGTATGACGAACCGCTGGAAGTACCTACCGGACATTCCAAGTGGGTGAACCACTATGCCCGTGCCGGCGAGATGGCGGCGGCGGTGATATACACAGCGACCGGTTTAATAGAGCATAGTAAGGTGTTCAACTTGTTGGCGATAGCAGCGTCCTTTTTGCTCAGTTTAGCTGCGCTGCTCACGCTGAAGCCAGGAAAAACATGGAGAGCTGTCATGGTAGCTGCACTCCTTGCTCTTAATCCCGTGAGTATCTATCAAATGTTCAGTTACTACGTGGATGGATTGCTGGCCTCCATGCTGCTGTGCATGGTCGCTCTTGCCTGCCTCATCTTTGCGAGGCCGGGATGGCTGCTGTTATCGGCATTTAGTGCGGCGATGATTTTTGTGATCAATATCAAATTTACCGCTATCGCCTATGCGGGTGTAATCACCATAGGGCTGCTCATCGCACTCTACATGAGCGAGCAGTTCGACCGGTTGAAGCAGTTGTTTAAGATCGCTGCGGTTGGCAGCTTGGCCGCTGTGCTGTTGGTCGGTTTTAACCCTTACGTCACCAACACGGTAACGCAAGGTAATCCTCTGTATCCCTTGGCCGGTGAAGGCAAAGTCGATGTCGTGAAAAACTTTACTCCCCGGAATTTGGAGACGATGAACCGTCTGGATCAGGTGGTGCATTCGTACTTCGCTGCCACTACGGGAAACAGTACGGAAAAGAAACCTACCGTTTTCAAGCTTCCTTTTACATTTTCCAAAAACGAACTGGCAGCATACGGAGAGCCGGATGTCGCAGTGTCCGGGTTCGGGCCTTTATTCGGCGGGGTACTTCTGCTATCGCTAGTGGTGCTTGTGTTAGCGTTCCGTGTCAGGGCCGGAGCGACAATGGCAGCGCTGGGTGTCATGGTCGTGCTGGCTATATCGGTGCTTGTGAATCCGGCGTCGTGGTGGGCCCGGTACGTGCCACAGCTGTGGTTCATTCCGCTGCTTTGCCTGTGGCTTGGCTTTAGCTTGAAAGGCAATCGCGCGATGACTGGCGTCAGCTGGGTTTTGGCCGGAGTCATCGCCGTTAACACGCTGCTTGTAGGCACCTCGTACACTTCCACCCAGTGGAAGTGGACTCAGACGCTTCGTACGCAGTTGGCGGAACTCCAGACCGTGTCAGCTTCCGGGCCGATACCGGCAGAGTTCACTTACAGCTGGTCCAACCAGAAGCGGTTCGAGCAGTGGGGCATTGCATTTAAGGAACAAACTCCACTGGAATGCAGCGGCCAGCAGGAGAAAATGACGTTAATGAAATCAGGCACGTCCGTGTGCGTACAGAAGCAGTGAGGAAACCAATGGAGGGAGACCCAGCTAGTCATGGATAAAAAGACAAAGATTCGGATAGGACTCGGGGCTCTAGGCTTAATTGTGATATGCGCTGCCCTTTGGATATTTGTTGTGCCTAACTTTGGGACGGACGCGAGCAAAAGTCAAGCGGCTACCGTCATCACCCAGCCGATTCAGGTCGATCAGGACATCAAGCGGATCGCGGCGGTGCAGGATGGACATCTGGCGGTTTATGACGGTACGCAATGGAAACAGCAGTTTTGGTCAGGCGTCAATTTGGGGGCGACCACTCCAGGCCATGCGCCTGGGGAGCTCAGCCCTGCGAAGGAAGACTACTTGCGCTGGTTCAAGCAGATGAAAGACATGAATGTCAGCGTAGTACGGGTTTACACGATTTTGCCGCCATTTTTCTATGAGGCTTTGGCGGAGTTCAACAGCGGCCAGCAGAAGCCGCTTTACATAATGCAGGGAATTTGGTCGCCGGAGGAACAATTGCAGGCAGGCGAATCTGCCCAAGATGCCATGTCCGAGGACGCTGTGGAGGCGTTCCAGACGGAAATTAAGGACGCCGTGAACGCAATCCACGGTGACTTAAAGCGGGGAGAGAAGCCCGGCCGTGCTTCAGGCAAATACACCACCGACGTGTCCGCGTATTTGCTCGGATGGGTGGTCGGTACAGAGTGGGATCCTCACGTGGTAAAAGTAACAAACGATGCCCATCCGGGTATGCAGCCGCACAAGGGCACTTACTTTGAGTCCAAGGAGGGAGCCGCACCGTTCGAAAACTGGCTGGCGCAAATGCTTGACACATTGGCGCAGGAGGAGATGAAATATGGCTGGCAGCACCCGGTGTCCTTTACCAACTGGGTGACGACGGATCCACTTACGCATCCGAACGAGCCTTCCGAGAACGAAGATATGGTCTCGGTAGATCCGATGAACGTAGCTCCTACGGATAAATGGACGGCGGGCTATTTTGCGTCATACCATGTGTACCCTTATTATCCCGATTTCCTCAAGTATGAGGAGAAGTATCAGATATATAAGGATGCGAAGGGTCAAATCAATCCATATGCCGGCTATCTGAATGATCTGCGTGCTCATCACAAGGGAATCCCGGTTATTGTGGCGGAATACGGTGTACCGAGCTCACGCGGTATGGCGCATTACGGGCCTTTGAACCGAAATCAGGGCATGCATGCCGAAGCGGAACAGGGTAAGATCAATACAGAATTACACGAAAGTATTTACGATGAAAAATATGACGGGGCGATACTGTTCGCCTGGCATGATGAGTGGTTTAAGATCACTTGGAACACCATGGACCTTGAGCTGCCTGCGGACAGGCGTCCGATGTGGCGCAATATGCTCACCAATGAAGAACATTTTGGCGTTGTATCGATGGAACCGGGCAAATCGCCGGATGATCAAATCATGCTGGACGGCAAAACGGATGACTGGGACCGTCAGAAGGATACGGTCACACAGATGTATCCTGGCTACAGCCTCACAACCTCGCACGATGAAGCGTATGTACACTTGCTGTTGAAAAAACAGGATGGCTCGAATTGGAACGTCGGACAGGACAATATTAGTATCGGTTTCGACACCCTCGACGGAGGAAGCCAAACAGCGGACAAGACTCCGGGAGTAACCTATAGTGCCGGACAGGAGTTTGTTCTGTCGCTCAAAGGTGACAAGGATTCTGACATTTACGTCAACAGCGCGTATGATCATTTCACTTGGTTGAATGGGCACCGTAAAAAGTTCATACCGTGGCAGCCCGAGCTCGGCCAAGACGGCAATGGCAAGTTTTTGCCATGGATGCTGGCTGTCAGCCGGGAGCTAAAATTACCGGCAACCAAACAAACGATACCGTTTGACAGTCTGGAAGCTGGTAAGCTGATGAGAGGAATAACCGATCCGGCGCACCCTGAGTTCAACAATTTAGCTGATTGGTATGCGGACGGATCCGTCATAGAAATCCGCCTGCCATGGATGCTTCTCGGATTTACCGATCCCAGCCAAGCGCACGTTTGGAGTTACCCTTACGGAAAACAGGCTGTAGAAACGGAAGAAGCGGACGGTATCCGCATTGAGCCGCATTTGCAGGCGAGCAGCACTTCCGGTGCCGCGAGCGCACCGGCTTCGGCAGCTGTCGAGCCGCTGAACTACGAATGGGATCACTGGGATGAGGTCGATTATCATGAGCGGCTCAAGCAAAGCTACCACGTGATCAAGGAAGCTTTCGGAAATACCCGGCCGCCAAAAAGTTAAACTAACGCGAGAGAGAATAAACGTATCGTCCGGCTAGGCGCCGGACATGCAAAAGCAGGTTGAACTCCCGGCATCATATATTGGAGGTTCAACCTGCTGTGACAATCTTATTCCTTCAAATTACGCCATCCGGCGTAATCATGGACCGAAACTCCCGCATAGGAGGGGTAAACGGATAGCAATTCATGAATAGCCTGTAGTTCGCGTTCCATAACGGCACGGCCTTCCTCGTGGAAGGTGATGTGGGGCGGTTCCGACGTAGGGTTCGTCTCTATGCCTACGAATACCTTTTTGCCTAGACGGTCTCCGAGCACCAGCTTGGAGGCCGTTATTTGTTGCAGCGCATCCGCCGTATCCCGGTAGGACATCAGGGTGACTTCGTCCAACTGATTCATGATTGCCTCCATGAGCGAGGTCTCGTCCTCCGACAGCCGGATTTCATCAAGCCAGAAGGGAAGCGCGGCGCTGGTCGCTAAGGCAGTGTCTACTTTCACTTCGTTTCCAAACAAGGTCAGCGTGTCCAGCCAGCCCTGCACTATAGCATCGCGATCCATATTTCACTCCGGCAATATGTATGGCTCGATGTCCATTTGAATGCCGGTAAACCTTTCTTCTTCAGTCACCTCCCGGTTGTACGCTTTGACCCAATTGATGGTCTCTGTCATGCGATGGCGCGTGTCCAGATAAATCCAATCCGGAGCACCGTCCAATGCGTGAATTTGCACACCTAAGCTCGTGGCTTGTTTTATAAAAGCACGATAAGCGTCGACTGCTACATCCGGATCAACCTGCAGATATATCCGGCTTACATGCTGCTCTGCGGCAAATTCCAATATTTCATTGCGACTTTCAGGACTGTTGACGAGCGACGTGTTCCACAGCCAGGTAGTTTTGATTGTGCCTGGCGCAAGCGGCGATGCCATAGCACCGGCTGTGGGAATGAAACTTGCAAACAAAATGACGGCCATAATTAAATACTTCACCATGTTTCCACCTAATGAAACCTTTGACCCAGGTATGGGTCTGTTTCTGCCTCTCCCCGTTGATTGATTGCATTTCCATTATAATCCTTTCCGGGAAAGCTACTATAGTTCAAAGGAACTATTTCGACAAATTTTACTAAGGTATATAGTATCGTACTTGTGTGATATAATTGATCAATCATGAAATTAGTACCATATCATGGGAATAAAAAAACTGCCATTTTGACTGTAAAATGGCAGTTTCCGTGCTGTCCGAAAGAAGCAGAAAAGTTCGGCAATTGAGTAAATCCTAGGAAGATATTCAAATTATTTAGTCTGGCAAGGCTGTCATGACATGAAAGTGATTCCGTATCGATGCAAAGGCCGGTTTGCACAATGCTCATGCATATCCATATGCTGGCCGCCATGGGTGGCATGAAAGGCGATGGAGAATGGAAGAAGTTATGACTACGTTCCGTGTGTAATGTTGCGACAACAATGGCAAAAGGTCGTACTTAAATTGATTCTGCGGTGCTTGAGTCCGACGGAAAAGAAAACCGCACAGCATTTGCTCCAGAAGGCCTTCGCGGAAAATGAAGAAGGCTTCTATGTGTACGCCCGGAAGCAAACAGGAGATATCAAGGCTCAATTGGGTTACATTGGCCGTTATATTCGTCGCCCCGCCGTTGCGGTAAGCCGGATCGAGGACTATGCCGGACAGCAGTGCCTCAACAATCGTTCATGTGAGTCTGTGGTGGAGAAATGTGTCCGGAATACTACAAAGGTGCTCATGGATATGAATACCGAATCGCAGATCGCTTAGGAAAGAAAGAAATAACGGATAAGACGAGTGCAGAACAGTAAGAGGGAATGAGAATGGGGTGGAAATCGGTAGCGGCCGCCTTTGAAGCCGTGTTTTTATCGCCAAATAAATTGGCTGACTATGATCGAGGCCGCAGAAGAAATCATTTGTCAGCGACATTTAATATTCTTGCTCCTGATATTTGATCGGCCTAAATTAAATCTGTTTATTACCAAATACCCGGTAACAAAAAAAATACCGGCGAAGCCGATTAGAGCTAAGTCGGTTTGTTTTGTGTGGTTCCTTAGTCTTGATTTCAGCAAGATTAACAGTTTCCACGTGGACGGGCAAGATTCGATGGGTGCGTGATCCTGTCGGTCCGCGGCCAATACCTTAAAGTAGGCCAGTGCGTTATCCTACCTATCCGCATAAGCCCCGCGACCACAAACAAGCCTCCAGTTCGCGGTCAGGCGATCTAGAGGCATTTAACTCATCTAATTGGACCAATGCGGCCGTCCGAGCTTGCTGCGGTCCGCCTGTGAGAGGCTGTCACTGTTCTGTTAAAATAACCGGTCCGTGCGCTGTAATAGCGATAGTATGCTCATACTGAGCCGATAGGCCGCCATCTATAGTTCTTGCCGTCCAACCATCCAGATCCACCTGAGTGTGATAAGCGCCGGTGTTGAGCATCGGTTCAATGGTGATCACCATGCCCTCTCTTAAGCGCGGCCCTTTTCCCGCCGGACCATAATGAGGAACCTGGGGCGCTTCATGCATCTCCCGGCCAATCCCGTGCCCGATAAAGTCACGCACCACACTCAACCCTTCGGCTTCGGCGTAGCTTTGGATCGCGTGCGATATGTCGCCGATCCGATTGCCGACAACAGCTTGCTGAATGCCTCGGTACAACGATTCTTTCGTGACCTTCAGCAAGTGGGAAGCTTGCGGAGATATGCTGCCCACAGCGTAAGACCATGCGGAGTCGGCGAGCCAGCCGTTTAGCTTTACCACCATGTCAACTGTCACGATGTCCCCTTCTTTTAATGGGGTGTCGTTGGGAAAACCATGACAAATCACATCGTTAACCGAAGCACAGGTGGCAAAAGGATACCCATGAAACCCTTTTTGCTCTGGTGTGGCCCCATGCTCCGCCAAGTACTTTTCAACAAAAGCATCAATTTCAAGCGGAGTCACTCCAGGCTTTATTAACTTTGCTATTTCTCTGTGGCAGGCAGCCAGCAGCTCTCCGGCTTTCCGCATCAGCTCAATTTCTTCTGGCGTTTTGATAACAATCATCGATAAGCACTCCCGTCATATTTTTTCCGTTACAAAAAAGATAAAGAACACCGCGCCCCTCTCACAAGGACAATGTGTTCTCCGGGTTTTAGTCATAGTTTTACGTACGAATATAAGTATTTGTCGACACAATGTCAAGCTATCCTTCAGACGGCCGCTGTCATGGGAACGTAAATCTTAAGCTAGTCTGTCAGCTTTTTTCTTATCGCGGACGCCACTTCTGTGGGATTCTCACACTGAAAGTTATCGCCACCATTGAAGGCTATTCGTTAGAAGCCGGTTTTGTCGTGAACGCGCTGCCCCGAGCGATATAACTGCGGATCGCTTCCGGTATTTCGCGAAGAGAGTTTAGGGTCAAAAACGCACCTGTCGGCTCTATGTTCACTTCTACGTTGTTAAAAGCCCACTCCTGCACCGCGGGCATAAAGATCGCATGAATGCCCGCTGTCAAAGCCGGTGTAATGTCGGTGCGCAGCGAATTCCCGATCATCCAGGTGGATTTGCGGCCGAAACCTTCCTTACGAATAAGCGCCTCCAAGAAATCAATAGTCTTATGCCGTGCGACATGGATGCGGCTGCCAAAAAAACGCACTAAGCCAGCTTCAGTCACCTTGCGCATTTGAATTTCCAGGTCGCCTCCGGTATATAGATGCAGCACGTGGCCTTCGGCCTGCAATTCAGTTAGCGTCTCGAACACAAAAGGGTAAGGTTCAATGCTATGTCCGTACACCCCTCTGCCCAGCTCCGTCAAACGTTCGATTTCCCCCGGCCGTTGCGAGCGTCCGGTCACATCGGAGAAAAATAGATAGGTATCAACGAACGATTGGGGAAAATGATCCGGTTCAAATCCGCTGATTAAAACGCGTTTAAGATCTACTTCCGCCTGCTTGTTTTTGATATCTTCGACAGGAATCTGGTACGAGTGAAACCACATCTCCATCAGGTCCGCAAACTGATCAATGACCAGATCAAAATATTTATTACAATGTATCAATGTGTCGTCTAGGTCGAATAAAATGGTTTGTTTTGTCATAGCAAACTCCGTTTTTTCTCACAATTATACCACGGCGTATGGTAAAATCCCACTTTTGACGGCTTTGAGCTGCCTGCCGAAGTCCTTTGAGTAGTTCCATTTATATGATTGGGTTCCTTGGATTGCTACTTTATTTCGGCAAATAAGCTTTGGGATCGGTACTTTGTCCATTGCGCACCACTTCATAGTGAAGATGAGGGCCCGTACTACGGCCGGAGGATCCAAGCTTTCCTACTTGTTGGCCACGCTCGACCTGTTGGCCGCGGTGGACAACAGTTCTGTTGAGATGCATGTACCAGGTGCGCAGACCGTTGCCATGCTCTATCACTACGTGGTGGCCATGAAATTTATCGCAACCGACAATAATCGCAATGCCTCTGGCTGCAGCGTACACAGGATCATTCAATTTGCCCGCGATGTCTATGCCCCGGTGAAAGCTGAGCTTATCGGTGATCGGATCTTTTCGGTAGCCGAAATTCGATGTCACCGTCCGGGACACGGTCGGCCATAGGCTTGGGATTCGGAGTGCTTGCTCTCGTTGGTTGAGCAAACGCTGCTTGGCTTGCGTCCATCGCGCATGCAAGGCATGCATATCCTCTTGCAAGGATACGTAACAGGCATCGGTATTATGGATCAGCCCGCCGATATGATGTACTAATACCTGATGCGCCGATCCATTAAATCCGGCTGTCAAGGCGGGGGAGGCCGCGGTCAGCGTTGAGGTAATGGCACGTTTCATCTCCGCAGAGCTAATAGCGGAGACAGTCCCGGCACCCCCGGCGCCGTCGACAATTGACGAGCCGAACGACGCGCCCGAGGTATCATGCTGGGTTGCCGATTCCTTCTCGGTGGTTCGACTTGTGCGCAGCGTGATGGACTGGCCCGAACCACTCGACTCGTCCGTGGCTGTCAGCTGCCGCAGATCGAACTCCAGCTGCTTTATTTCTTCTACTTTGCTGCGTAGCTCTGCTGCCTGCTGTGAGAGTTCGAAGACCTTTTTTTGCAATTCGTCAATCGTTCTGTTTTTGCTGGCCAAGTCTTGTTGAAGCTGGCGGGTTTGGATGTGTAAGTTTGATTCAGCCACACTTGCGGACGCCATTGAGTGTAAACGCATGCTGTACAACCAATGGCCTGCACCGGCCACGAGCAGCAGCCCTAGCGCTAGACCGGCCAATGCCCCGCGGGATAATTTAATCCGCGTAACGTCCGAATTCGCCCCTGGAATGATGACCAGTGTGAACTGACTTTGCAACCATTTCAATCGCATGATAGCTCCTTTCGGAATACTGCAGCCCTCATACAAATGCAAAAAAGGGCAATCGATGAACCGTCAGGCATGCAAATCCCTGTGGTAACAGCTCACACCCTTCATGCAAGATCCTTCATATATTTCCCTGTGATGCAAAAAATTATTATTTTGCAGCTTGGCACACCCATCCTTCGGCCGTTGCTGTCGAATTCTTCTCGGTACAAGATCCTGCGGCCGTAGCTGTTGGATTCATTTTAGTCGATGAACGACAGCACAGGCTCTAAATTTTGCGCAGGCGTCTGACCGATCAGATCACCCAGGCTGTTCAGCCGGTCCTGTATAGTCAGAAGATTGAAATCCCGTGGATCACATCGGCGGGCCACTTCATCCCAACGGAGCGGGGTGGATACGGTGGCGGCGCGTCGCGCGCGGGGGGTATAGGGGGCGGACAACGTTTTCCCATGCCAGTGCTGCAAGTAGTCGATGTAGATCAACGTCCCACGATCTTTTTTCATCCGTTCGATGGTGAACAGCCTTGGATGCTTCTGCACTGCGTACTGCGCGACAAAATGGCCGATCTTGCGCAGCTGATCGAATGTATACTGGCGTGCTATCGGCACGTAGATTTGCACACCGGTCGCCCCTGAGGTTTTGGGGACGGATTTAATACCCATGCGATCCAACGACTCGCCTATGATTTCAGCGGCCTCCATGATGCGCGGCTCCGGATCCACACTCGGATCGATGTCTATCAGCCATTCCGCCGGCAGTTCTTCTCCGATTCGGGTGAACGACGGGTGGAACTCCAAGCAGGCCAGGTTACCCAGCCACAGCAATGTCGGCAGCGAATCCAATACTACATAGTTCACATCACCAAGCTCCGCAGTTTTCACAAAGTCGGGAAGAGGATCCGGTGCATTTTTTTGGTAAAATGATTTTCCCGCATACCCATTGGGGTACCGGATTGTTGTTAAGTAGCGTCCGCGGCAGTATTCAAGTAAAAAGGGCGCGAGAGCCATAAGCTTCTCGAGATACATAACTTTACTGATGCCCATCTCCGGCCACAGCAGCTTGTCCGGGTTGGTAACGGTGATTTCCTGGCCTTCAATCAGTACGACGCCCTTATTTTTTGTTGCAGCAGCCAAGTCACAACACTCCTATCATATTGTGTTCACGGCATGTCATGCAGCCGTACGATTTTTGGATGGCGGAGATGTCCGTCATCGGTCATGTCCAAACCGGTCACTGTACAGCCGAACGGCCTCTGCAGCCACAGAATCTGTTCCTTTTTTAAATCCATCGGCAGATCGGTGAAAATTGGGGCTTCGGATTGTCTTTTCAGGCCTTCTTCCAACAGCAGCTTTCTGCGTTGTTCGTTCAAGCCTGAGGCTACCCGGCCGAACAAGACGCCGTCCTTCACCATAACCAGGCTGGCTACTTGGCCGCCACGTATGATTAAGCCGGCTATATCTACTTCGAACTCGAGCGCTGTTTTTTTCTTGTACCAGTCCCTGTGGTTTTTACCGGAGCTGTATGGACTCGTTAGCCGCTTGCAAACCACACCCTCCCAGCCGGCCTCAGTCACCCAATTCCAAAGTGCCTTGGCATTATCAAACAAGTCTGCCACAAACAACTGCGGCTGTTTTTCCGGTACCAGCTCCCGCAGCATGCGATGGCGCTGGGCAAACGGCAGTTGTCGGAGGTCTTCTCCATTCAAATGCAGCAGATCGAACAGCACATAAATAAAGTGGTTTCCAGTTCTAACCGACGGCCCGGCGTTAGGTCCCGATCGGGAGCGTTCCCGCTGGAGAATCAATTGGAAGTTCGGCCGCTGGCGACTTTGATCAAAAATCACGGCTTCGCCATCGAGTAAGCAATTCTGCTTTAACCATGGCTGAAGCAGCGCTACCGCTTCCGGGTACAATGAGGTTTTATTCAGAAGCCGTCTTGAAAAAAGCTCCACCCGTTCATTCTCCACCCGTGCGAGCAGCCGGACGCCATCCCATTTGATTTGATAACCCCAATCGTTCCCAACCGGCAGTGCGTCAACGGCGATTGGAGCCATTGGCTCTTTTGGCAGCTCAATGGTCATAATGAAGGCTGCCTCATCTTTAGCGAACTCCACCCTGTCTCGCTTCTCACCCGCATGACTCCTAACGAATAGTTACACGTGCTTACTTTTTTCTCCCATTCCTGCCGCACCTGAGTACTGGCACCTATCTCAACACCGGCTCCTAGTGTTCTACTGTCCTGCTCATAGGGCTTTCGGCAGGATATGGCACTTGTCTCTATATCGGCGAACGCCCTAGGACGGACGCACGCGTAACTTCGGATGACGGCCCTATGCCATGGCGTGTTAATGTGCATGTGTGCCTCCTTTTGCTTCATAGACAAAGTCTGCCACAATGAACCTATGATGCCCTGTCTGAGCTCAAGGTATGAATGATTCGCGAGACATGAGGAATGATACAACTGAAGTCGATAGCGTAAAAAAGCGCAGCCTAAATTCATGTCGACGTGCAATTGCGGCAGGAGGTGAGACTCACAGTGCAAGTAACTCGTGCAAAAGAAATTCTTCAGTCGGAAGCCAGAATTGACGTGAAGCTAGATGGTACGCCGGTCTGGATTGATAGTGTGGACGCTGAACAAGCTACGGCGAGCGTACACATGGAGGAGCAGCCCGAGGTCAGGCGGGTTGTGTCCGTGACAGAGCTGCAAGAAGCGTAAAAACTGCGGAACTACTGCTAAAGCTCACAGATCAACTTCTTGCAATCCCGGCTGATCGACGAGCGCTGTGCACATACACGCGGCCGCCGCGCAGGCAGGAACAGCGCTCGGCTCGGAGTAGTGTGTATGCTTACCCGCTCTCCACGTCCATGCCGGATTATAGTGCTGATTAATGATGTCCAAGCCCTCCCTTGAATGCTGAAGGTGGAGGGCTCTTCGTGTCGTATTGCGGCGTGGCATCGGGAGGGCTATAATAGGAGCAATACGTGACGGAGGCGGATTTGGCTTGAGCACATTGGATGAATTTGCATTGATCCGCTTATTAACGGAGGGTAAGCAATCACCGGCCTTCGAACGAACGCACGGCATCAGCACGGGGATCGGCGACGATGCGGCTGTCGCTAACGTAACGGCGGGGTACCAGCTTGTAATGACCTGTGACACAATGGCCGAAACCGTACATTTCAAAAATATCACCATGCGCAGCAGCGACATCGGCTATAAGGCCATGGCTGCAGCGGTCAGCGACATCGCGGCCATGGGCGCGCGTCCTCGTTATGCGCTGGTGGCATTAAGCTTTCCGGCCGGAACCCCAGCGGAAAGGCTGGCACAAATTTACGAGGGCTTGTACGAGTGCGCGCACAAGTATGACGTCGTTGTCGCAGGCGGTGACACCACGGCGTCGGCCTCCGGCATTACGATCACGGTAGCTGTAATCGGCGAGGTCGAAGCCGGTAAGGCACTTCTTCGCTCCACCGCCGGTCCTGGTGATGTGCTGGTGGCAACCGGTTGGCTTGGCTGTTCAGCAGCGGGCTTGGACTACTTGCTTAGCCGCGCGGAAGCGGCCGAGTCATGGCCGCAGCAGTGGCACGCATATGAGAGCTTGGTGCGAGCGCACTGCCGTCCGGAACCACAAGTTGAAGCCGGGCTGCTGCTGCAGCAGTCTGGAGCATGTACCGCCTTAAATGATGTGAGTGACGGATTGGCCAGCGAAGCATGGGAAATCGCGGAGGCTTCGGGTGTTGGCATTGACCTGATTGAGGAACGGATCCCAGTGGCGCACGAGCTTTTAACGTATGCTCAAAAGGCCGACAAGAGTCCCCTTGATTATATTTTATTCGGTGGCGAAGACTATCAGTTGGTTGGTACCATGCGTGCTGAGCATGCCATCGCAATGCAGATGAAATTTAAAGAGGCAGGGCTGAGATTGTACATAATCGGCTACGTGCATGAGCAGGCTCAAGGCGTGAGGCTTGTTCAGATAGATGGGAATGTCGTACCAATTGAGAAAAAAGGGTATCACCATTTTTGAAAGGATTTGAGGATCATGGCAGCGCCGCGCTCATATTCTTACATCGCACACAATTTAGAGGAAACCGCGGCGCTGGCAGCTGTTCTCGCCGCTAAGTTTCAACCAAGCACTGTAGTGACGCTGGACGGAGAATTAGGCGCTGGGAAAACGGCTTTTTCACAGGCGGTAGCCAGAACGCTCGGTGTGAAGGGAATTGTAAACAGCCCGACGTTTACGATTATCAAAGAATATCAAGGGGAGAAACTTCCCCTTTACCATATGGATGTCTACCGGCTAACGACGGATGAAGCTCACGACCTTGGATTGGACGAGTATTTTTACGGGTTTGGTGTGACATTGATTGAGTGGGCATCTCTGATTGAGGATTTGCTGCCGGCCGACCGGCTCACTGTGCGCGTACAACATTCGGACAACCAATCCCGGCTGTTCGAACTTATCCCGCATGGAGAGCCGTACATCAGCTGGTGTGAGCAGTTAAAGGAGAGCGGAATTTTACAATGAAAATTAGTTTAAATGCAGCCGATGACGGTACTTTACTAGCGGTTGACACCTCTACGAGCTCTATGTCGGTAGCATTGATGCGCGGCGGCGAACTGCTTGGTGAACTCAATTCGACAGCGGAGCGGAACCACTCGATCCACTTGCTTCCTCATATCCGGCAAGTGCTGGCGGAGGCCCGCTTGCATTCGAGCGAGCTGGATGCGTTCGCAGTAGGCGTTGGGCCCGGATCCTATACCGGCGTGCGGATCGGAGTGACGGTAGCCAAAACGTTCGCTTGGACGCATGGGCTGGCACTGCTTGGTGTGTCGAGTTTGGAGGGACTGGCTCTCGGAGCCGGCGAAACATTTATACACAGTGACCAAGCCGCTGTGGATAGGGCTGACCAAGTGTCATCAGCGATCACCAAGCTCACTCGGCAGCATGAAACTATGTGGATCGTCCCAATGATCGAAGCGCGGAGGGGACAAGCTTTCACCGGTTTGTATCAGGCGTCGCACCAAGGTTGGACTTGCAAAGTGCCCGACGGCATTCGCTTGATGTCCGTCTGGGCGGACGAAATACTGGAGCAAGCACTGAAGCTGCCAAAAGACAAACAGCCCGATCGAATCCTATTCGCAGGTGAAACTGCCCTTCACGGAGAAGTGCTTGAACGCTTTTTTGGGGCTTGGCCGGGGCAATCCGGCGTTGTGGCACAGGAGATGCGCGGGCGCCATATCGCAGATCTCGCAAGGCGCCAGTGGCAGGCCGGACACGTGGAGAATGCACATCGGCTCGTCCCGAACTACACACAGCTGACGGAAGCGGAAGCCAAACTGCTATCGCAAAAACAATCATAAGGGAGGCGCAAACGGGTGGAGCCAAACGGACGACCGACCGAGGCGGCGGGACCAGTGGAATTTCGCTCCATGAGGTTAGACGACATTCCGGCTATCTGTGCTATCGAGCAGGAGGCATTTGCGACACCGTGGACCGCGGGTGCTTTCCAAAATGAGTTGACGACAAATCAATTTGCCAGATATGTGGTAATGGAGCACCATGGCGAAGTCATTGGTTACGGCGGCATGTGGATGATTATGGATGAAGCTCATGTTACGAACGTCGCAGTGCGAAAAGACTGCCGAGGAAGAAAGCTGGGAGAACGGTTGATGCGGGAACTGAAGCAGCTGGCCGACTTTTTGGGGGCGTCTCGCATGACGCTGGAAGTTCGGCCGTCTAACTTGGTGGCGCAGCGGCTCTATGAAAAACTGGGATTTTACTCCGTTGGGGTCCGAAGGGGGTATTATACCGATAATAAGGAGGATGCCCTCGTCATGTGGGCCGACCTAGCGAATCACAACCGCATTTAAAACGAATTCACAGGGGAATGCAAAAATGTCAAACAGCGATGTTGCCGGTGACGCTCAACAAAGGCATGAGCCGGTGAATAGGAATGCAAATAGCGAGGAAAACACAGTGCGGCCTGAAGCGCATCGTCGCCTGATTCTGGCGATTGAAACCAGCTGCGACGAAACATCAGTAGCCATTGTCGAGAACGGCACCAAGATCCTCTCGAATGTAGTGTCGAGCCAGATTGAGACTCATCGACGCTTCGGAGGCGTTGTCCCCGAGGTTGCCTCGCGCAAGCATGTGGAAAGTATTACCTGGATTATCGAGGAAGCGCTGGACAAAGCAGACGTACGACCTGGACAGCTATCAGCGATAGCCGTCACTGAAGGTCCCGGTCTGATCGGCGCGCTGTTGGTTGGTGTTGTTGCCGCGAAAACACTGGCATACGCGTTGGATCTGCCTTTGATCGGTGTTCATCATATCGCCGGCCACATTTATGCTAATCAACTGGTGCACGAGCTGCGCTATCCTCTTGTATCACTCGTTGTGTCGGGCGGGCACACCGAGTTGGTGTACGTGGAAAAAGAGGGCAGCTTCCGCATCATAGGCCAGACCAGAGACGATGCCGCGGGTGAAGCCTACGACAAAGTAGCACGCGCATTGAAGCTGCCGTATCCCGGAGGCCCTCATATCGACAGGCTGGCTCATGAAGCGGAAGAGGCACTGCCTCTGCCGCGGGCTTGGCTCGAGCCCGAGTCTTACGATTTCAGCTTCAGCGGGCTGAAATCAGCTGTTCTGGCCGCGTTGAACCAGGCAGGCATGAAAGGCCTGCCGATTGATGCGCGCGCCGTGGCTAAGGGCTTTCAGGACTCGGTGGTCGAGGTCCTGGTTGAAAAATCGCTTCGCGCCGTGCAAGAATATGGCGCGAAGCAGCTGCTGTTGGCGGGCGGAGTAGCCGCCAACAAGGGTCTGCGGCAGCAGCTGGCCGACCGCTGCGCCTCTGCAGGGGTTCCGCTGATCGCGCCGCCGCTCAGCTTGTGTACGGACAACGCGGCGATGATAGCCGCCGCCGCGCACCTTAAGCTCGAACGGGGGCAGTTGTCCTCGCTCGAGCTTAAGGCGGATCCCGCGCTGGACCTGGAAGCGTGGTCCGTGTAAACACCCTGATCGCCCGTGATTCGGGCGATTTTTTGTTGTGTAATATATGAATAAGTATCGATTTTGAAATTAAACTTGCATTCGTGAGTCAGATTTGATATATTACTTCTTGCGGCTTTGAGGCAGCCATGTTGGAGTGAAAAAAAGTTCTGCCATGGGTTGCAATTGAAGCGCAGATGTGATATATTAGTCAGGTCGCCTTTCACGGAGACGTTGAGGCGAATGATGGATTGCCCTTTGAAAACTGAACAACGAGTGAGTGTCAAATGAAGAGAATGAAAATTCTCGCTAGCATTACTTTTGAGCTTAAGACAAGCTTAGCTGATAGACCGCTGCTACGCAGCACTTTATTGGAGAGTTTGATCCTGGCTCAGGACGAACGCTGGCGGCGTGCCTAATACATGCAAGTCGAGCGGATCTCACCTTC
>NZ_NHRJ02000016.1 GCF_002220865.2 Paenibacillus xerothermodurans
AATGTCGGTSCGCCGATGGGTTACGAGCCGTTTGCAGCACCGAACGTGGGAGCGCCAATGGAATACCAGCAGCTCGGTGCGAACGTTGGGGCGCCGAATGTAGGAGCGTCCATGGAGAACCAGCAGCTTGGTGCAGCCAATATCGGTGCCCCAATGGGTTACGAGCCGTATGCAGCAGCGAACATGGGAGCGCCAATGGAATATCAGCAGCTCGGTGCGAACGTCGGTGCGCCGAATGTAGGAGCGTCCATGGAGAACCAGCAGCTTGGTGCGGCCAATGTCGGTGCGCCGATGGGTTACGAGCCGTTCGCAGCACCGAACATGGGAGCGCCAATGGAGTATCAGCAGCTCGGTGCAGCTAACGTGGGAGCACCGAACGTAGGCGCACCCATGGAGTACCAACAGCTTGGTGCGGAGAATGTCGGTGCGCCGATGGGTTACGCGCCGTTTGCAGCGCCGAACATGGGAGCGCCAATGCAGTATCAGCAGCTCGGCGCGGCTAACGTGGGAGCACCGAACGCAGGCGCACCCATGGAGTACCAACAGTTTGGTGCGGAGAATGTCGGTGTGCCGATGGGTTACGAGCCGTATGCAGCACCGAACATGGGAGCGCCAATGGAGTATCAGCATTACGGAGCACCAAACGTAGGAGCTCCCATCGGCTACCATCAGCCCGAGGGCGCATACCCCGGCTTGCCGATGGATTACCAACAGCCCGCAACCATGTACCCCGGGTTATCTGCTGAAAACATCTCGCCTGACGTGATGACAGCTGCTGCGGATAACGTTGCGAGTCTCGCACAGGTGAACGCGAGCAACGTTGGAGCTTACGAGCCGTTCTCGCATCTGTTCGAGCAGTATCCAACCCCCAGCTATGAAGTGTTTTCGGCTGAAAACGAGGCATGGAAAGGGCCGGAACTGCCACCGTTACCGCTAATGCCGAGTGAAAATCAGGCGGCATACAATGTGTACGCGACACCCCAGCCAGCGTATCCTTTTTACCAGCACAAGTCATGCGGCTGCGGCTGCGGTGGACCGACTCACGCGGACTACCAGCCGTATGTAGAGCACTACCCTTACGCGGTGAAGCCCTCTGATCCGATCGCAGCAGCCCCATGTTACCCGCAAGAGTATGACAAAGGTGCGGCAATGAACGCGTACCCGGGGCCGTTGTTCCCAGCGCACAGTTACGCGGTTTATCCTCCAGTGCCTGCTTATCCGCCTGTTGTGCTGCCGGCCTTAGACGTTCAGAAGGATTGCGGGTGCGATGACAAAAAAAGATCCGTTGAGCCGCAGCCGGATAAGATACAGGAAGAACCGACAGCCACGATTGCGGTTGAACAGCAGAAACCGGACAAACCGGAGAAAGTGAAAACCAAAGGCAGTAAAGCACGTTCAAACCCGGTTCAACAGGCAATTTTGAGATTGTCTAACAAACGCCGCCGCAGATCATCTCACACCGGCACGGTCTCCCCGCAGATTCCATGGATCAACGTATAAAAAGTGAATATGAACGGTGTTCAGGCTGGAAGCGATCGCTTCCGGCATTTTCTTTGTGACAAATTTCTTGCCGCATTGCAGCGGTGGATCCAGGTAGAGACAAAGCACACTAGCTTTCCAGTATAAACATTCTTACCCATGTCAAAAATAGTAAGGACTATCTAGAGACAGAAGGGGATAAGGATGATTCTTCTCAGCTTACTGAGCAAATTGAAACGGAAGCTGCGGTGGAAACGCCGATGGTTAATGTTGGGTGCCCTCTTACTGCTGACGGGAATGGGCTCAATAGCTGCCGCACTTATGCAGGCGGATCATGGCGGCACCGATGGCTCGGACTTCACGGGAAGGGATCAGCCGGTGTTCAAAGTACATGCCAATACGGGCTTGCAGCCGGAGGAAGAAGTGCGCGCTATGATACAACAGATCGACGGACAGCGTGAAGCGTTTGCCCAAAAAACATACGTATGTGGCGAAGAGCTGCAGCAGCTGGGGCCAATGACAGCCAATCAAATTTTGGAATACCACAGAGCACATCCTCATCTCACAGTCAAAATCGGAGATAGCGGGCAGGTACTGTTCGTAGAACGGATCGACGATTTATCGCCGCAGTGCAAGCAGAATGCTTATTTCGGCTTGGACGGCACTGGCCACTTGTCGCTGTTTGAAGGGTCACCTCAGGAGCAGCAGGTGATCCGTACCTTTTTTCAGCTGAACGTTGAGTATTTGGAGAGCAGTCTTCCTCATGAGACGGTAAAACAGCTGTACAGGGGCATACCGGTACACAATCTTGATGAGTTCAACAGTGTGCTGTCAACGTTCGCCGATTTTGCGGTGGAGGACACTGAGAAACTCGCTAAATAAACAATGGCGGCATGGAAAACATTTTTCCGATTCACCTCAGACAACTCGCTTGCATGGGCGGGCTTGTCTTTTTTTGTGCCTTTTTGCGTGTTCAGGGGGGGCGATTTCTGTTATAATGGGCTGGTGAACACATATGTTCGCTTTTTAATGAATGATAGGAGTTGGACCAGCTTTGCGTATTATGGGCATAGACCCCGGGATCGCGATCGTCGGTTTCGGGTTGATTGATAAACAGGGAAGCCGGTTAGTGCCTGTGCAATACGGCTGCATACAAACGGAGGCTCACACAGACAGTGCGAAGCGGTTACAAATGGTCTACGACGCCACCGTACAGCTCATCGACACTTACAAACCTGACGCTGTGGCGATCGAGAAACTGTTTTTTAATCGTAATGTGACTACTGCGATGACCGTCAGTCAAGCGAGGGGTATTCTGCTGCTAGCCGCTGTGCAAAAGGGACTTGAAATCGGAGAATACACTCCTTTACAAGTCAAACAGGCCATTGTGGGTTATGGCAAAGCGGAAAAAAAACAGGTGCAGGAGATGGCGCGAATGTTCTTACACTTATCGGCGGTGCCCAAGCCCGATGACGTAGCCGACGCCCTGGCAGTAGCGATATGCCATGCTCATTCCAGTACCATACAGCAAAAGATAAACGAGGTACATAAACGATGATAGATTTTCTTAGAGGCGTTATTGCGCACAGAGATATAGAGTTCGTAGTGCTGGATGTGCGTGGGGTCGGCTACCGGGTGTTTTGTGCGAATCCGTTCGGATTACAGCCGTCGGACGGCGAGGAGACCACACTCTTTATACATTATCATGTGCGGGAAGACGCGCACCTGCTGTTTGGCTTTGCAAGCCGGGAGGAGCAATCCTTGTTCCGTTTGCTGCTTGAAGTCAGCGGTATCGGTCCGAAAGTGGCGATCGGTGTTTTGGCCGGGGGTAGGCCTGAGGTGATTGCTGCCGCCATCCAGCAGGAAAACATTAATTTTCTGGTCAAGCTGCCCGGCATTGGGCGAAAGACGGCGCAGCGGATGATACTTGATTTGAAGGACAAGCTGGGCGGGATTGCGTCGGAAACGGCTGCTTTATTCGTCGTGCCTGGAGGCATGGCAGATACGGCCGCAGGCGGAGGAGCGGGTACGTGGAGTGAAGCCAAGGCCGCACTGCTGTCGCTAGGCTACACAGAGGCGGAGACAGACGCCGCTCGCCATGCGATAGAGCCCAAGTTAAACGGAGGCGAAACTGTTGAAGCTGTGATGAAATTGGCTCTGCAGGCGCTGTACCAGCAATCGATGCGATAGGAGGGGAGACCAGACAACATGGAAGACCGCATCATTTCGGCCCATCTCATGATGGAGGAGCAAACGATGGAGTTGAGTCTCCGACCGCGTTATTTTGCTGAGTACATTGGACAGTCGCTGGCGAAGGAAAACCTCAAGGTATACATAGAAGCAGCCAAAATGCGCAATGAGGCGCTGGATCACGTGCTGCTCTACGGTCCGCCAGGATTGGGCAAAACAACGCTATGCAACATCATCGCCAACGAATTAGGTGTGAATATGCGAACCACCTCGGGACCGGCGATAGAACGCCCCGGAGACCTCGCTGCGATTCTGACCAATTTGCAGGAAGGCGATGTGCTGTTTATCGACGAAATTCACCGGCTGCACCGCACGGTAGAGGAAGTTCTGTATCCGGCGATGGAAGATTTTGTGTTGGATATTATTATCGGCAAGGGCCCCAGCGCCCGCTCTGTCAGGCTGGATCTGCCCAAATTTACGCTGGTGGGCGCGACCACTCGCGTCGGCCTCCTGTCTGCGCCTCTGCGTGACCGGTTCGGTGTGATCAGCCGCTTGGAATACTACACGATCGATGAGCTGACGTATATCGTGAGCCGCACCGCAGATATTTTACAGGTACAGATTGTTGGGGAGGCCGCAACAGAGGTCGGCATGCGTTCCCGGGGAACTCCGCGAATTGCCAACCGCCTGTTGAAACGTGTTCGAGACTTCGCTCAGGTGAAGGGCGACGGCATCATTACACTCGACATCGCCAAAGCAGCGCTGGCCAGTATTCAGGTGGACCATCTGGGGCTCGATGAGATTGACCACAAGATGCTTCGTGCCATCATATTAAGCTTTCAGGGGGGGCCTGTCGGCTTGGACACGATCGCCGCCACCATCGGTGAAGAAAGCCAGACGATCGAAGACGTGTACGAACCATACCTGCTCCAAATCGGCTTTTTGCAGCGGACACCTAGGGGACGGATGGCGACGCCTGCAGCATACCAGCATTTGGGACTGCCGCTGCCCGCGAGCAAGTAGGTGTCAAGTGAGAGACCGAGGCTGCGCACTCACTGCAATCTCTAGGAGAGGGGAATCTGCAATGTGGAAACTCAGTGTTAGAAGAAATACGTTAAACTGTTGTCTACATAAGAAGCAAGAAAAAAACAAGAGTACGCGCTGCCGCAGCAAGATGCTGCTACTTGCTTGTCTTACCGCGGTGGGCATGAGTCTGCCGCTGGCGGCGACGGGACCCGCACATACCGCAACAGCAGCTGCCGTCGTGCCCAAGCTGGATGCTATCAGGGTGGCATTGTTTGTCGACTCCGGTAAGTACAAGGCACCGGCACCGGCGGTAACGCTGTCCTCGGAGCAAGGTTTACAGGTCAGCTTTCGCGGCCACGGCAGCTCCGGTACGGTCTTGTCTTTAGGCTCAAATCAAGCGCTAAAGTCATCCCTTGACAGCTATCGAATACGGCTGTGGGAACACACTGACGCTGGGCGGGTCAAAGATCTCGCACAAAAATTAAAAGCCGCCAAGTTAGATATCGTACTCACTCAGCGGACGAAACAGGGCGGAGTGAGTTACGAGGTCAGCGCAGGTCCTTACGCTGCGAAGCAGGCGGCGGCCGCCGCCTTGTCAGAGCTGTCCGCACTGCCCGCGGTGGCCGACGTAGCAAAGGACTACCGTTCTTCCGTGACAGGACCGCTCCATTGGCGGGCAGGAGCCTACGCAAGTGTGGAAGAAGCGGCAGCACAAGCCGCAATCATTGAGCGAGCAGGCTTCGAGGCCGATGTTGCCGCATTTGAAGCAGCGGGGGCGCCGGAATATGGGGTATTGGTAGCATCAGCCGCCGACCAAGCAGAGCTGGACGCTGTTAAGCAGCAGCTTACCGCAGCCATCCCCGGTCTAGCGCTGCAGCCGGTTCCGCGAGAACAGTCATATGCTCTGTTCCTGACAGAGCTGGTACAAGCTCAGGAAGGCGCTCCATCCAATGGAGGGGACGACACGAGACAACGGCTGATGCTTGGAGGTACCAATGCCAAGCTGCAAATGTCACCCGCATCATCCGGCACGATTAAGGTATTGGAGCGCTACGAGCGCAGTTACCGTGGGACATTGGAATTGTCGCAGCTCAATGGCGAAATGGCATTGATCAATGAACTCCCCCTGGAGGAGTATCTGGTGTCTGTAGTAAGTGCTGAGTTAAACGAGAACTGGCCGTTAGAGGCGCTGAAAGCACAGGCGGTAGCAGCCAGGACATACGCGCTCAAGCAGGGGCTGAAATACCAAATAGCCCATGTGACCGATACGACCCTGGATCAAGTGTATAAAGGCGTGGAGTTGGAATTTCCGTCTGCCGTGACCGCCGTGACTGCTACGCAGGGTGAGGTCTTGGCAGATCAAGCGGGCCTGATCACACCGCTGTTTTACTCGAATGCGGGCGGCATGACCGCAGAATCGACTGAAGTATGGGGTAACCGGGTCAGCTACTTTAAGAGCGCTGAGTCTCCGGACGAAGGAGCTCAGCAAGGCAAGGCCGTGTGGTACCGAATTGTACTGCCCAACGGAAGCACGGGCTACATCCATTCGACCTACGCCAAAGACACAGGCGACAAAAATAATGCGGGCTTCAGCGTGTACGAAGCCACAGATACCGGCGTAGCTGTCCGCTCCGCTCCGTATGTGGACAACGCAGCTAATCCGGCCTTGTTCAAAGTGAACATCGGTGACAGATTCGTTGTTTTTGATCAAGCCGTAGAATCCAATGCTTATTCATGGCTGCGCGGACCATACGAGGGAGATCAGCTTAAGGACAAGATCAATGCGGTGCTCGAACAACCGATTACAGGCAGCCTAGAGAGGTTGGAAGTATCGGCGAAAGGTGTGTCGGGGCGGGTGACAGAAGTGCAGGCAAACGGGCAGGTTTTAAAACCCGCCAGTCCGGACGCACTCCGCACGGTATTCAACAGCTTGCCGAGTACCCGGTTTGAAATTGAAGAAACAGGAAGTTATACTGTATTAGGAGCGGATGGCGTTGTCCGAAGTCAGACGCCTGCCTCGCCGAGAATTTCCATCGTCGATGGAAGCGGCCAAGCCAAGGATGCGGCTGGCGAGCAGCTTTTTATCATGGATGGCAATAGCAAGGTGAAGATGAAGGACGGAACCACACGGTTTATTTTCAAAGGAAGCGGCTTCGGTCATGGCTTGGGGATGTCCCAGTGGGGAGCCAGAGGCTTAGCCGAGCGTGGATACGACTATAAAAAAATATTGGAGACTTACTATCATGGAGTCTCGATAATCAAGGAATGACATACGTATGCAAGTAGATGAGTTTGATTATGAATTACCGGAGTCTCTTATCGCACAAACTCCGTTGAAGGACCGAACAGCCTCGAGGCTGTTGACCTTGAACAAAACAGACGGCACTGTGAAGCACCAATCGTTTTCAGAGTTAATCGATTATTTGCAAGCCGGGGATGTACTTGTGTTGAACGACACGCGGGTGCTGCCAGCCCGGCTTTTTGGCGTCAAACCCGACACGGGAGCAAAGGCAGAGGTTCTGCTGCTCAAGCAGCTCGAAGGGGACCGTTGGGAGGCCCTGGTGCGGCCGGGCAAACGGATGAAGACAGGCGCCGTGATTGTGTTTGGCGGTACAGGTGACACAGGCGCGGAGACACCTCTCCTAACAGCCACGGTGGAAGAGGAGGGCGAGCTAGGCGGACGTGTGCTTCGCTTCGAGTATAACGGCATTTTTCAGGAACTGTTGGACCGGCTCGGGCACATGCCCCTCCCTCCTTATATTAAGGAACAGCTGCCTGAGCGGGAACGTTATCAGACGGTGTATGCCAAGCACGAAGGTTCGGCCGCAGCGCCTACCGCCGGGCTCCATTTCACTAAGGAATATTTGGAAGAGATTGAACGCAAGGGGATCCGGCTTGCTTATGTCACGCTGCACGTTGGGCTAGGCACCTTCCGACCGGTGTCCGTAGATGAGGTGGAATCACATCATATGCACGAGGAGTACTACGAAGTGGGCGAGGAAGCCGCCAAGCTCATCAACGATGCTAAAGCCGGCGGTCATCGGGTGGTCGCAGTGGGGACGACTTCCGCAAGAACTCTCGAGACGGCGGCGCGGGAGTCGGAGGTGCCGGGCACGATTCAGCCGTGCAGCGGCTGGACGGGCATTTTCATTTACCCGGGGTACAGCTTTTTGATCGTTGACGCTCTCTTGACCAATTTCCATCTACCGAAGTCGACACTGCTTATGCTAATCAGCGCGCTGGCGGGCAAAGATCGCGTGTTGGCGGCATACCGGGAAGCGGTCGAGAGGAAATACAGATTTTTCAGCTTTGGAGACGCAATGTTTATATACTAGCCTATGCAGGAAAGAAGTGATATAACTTTGGCAGCAGCAGTAACATATGAGCACATAAAAACTTGCAAGCAGTCCGGTGCGCGCCTGGGTCGTGTGTATACACCTCACGGTGTGATTGAAACCCCTGCATTCATGCCGGTCGGCACGCAAGCAACCGTGAAAACCATGAGTCCGGAAGAATTGAAACAGATGGACGCACATATCATTTTAAGCAACACGTACCATTTGTTTCTCAGACCCGGACACGATATCGTGCGTCGGGCAGGCGGCCTGCACAAGTTTATGAACTGGGATCGTCCAATCTTGACTGACAGTGGTGGCTTTCAAGTCTTTTCCTTAAGCGAAATGCGTAAAATCACTGAAGAGGGCGTGGCCTTCCACTCCCATCTGAACGGGGACAAGCTGTTCATCTCGCCGGAGAAATCAATTGAGATTCAGAATGCGCTGGGCGCCGATATTATCATGGCGTTTGACGAGTGCCCGCCTTTTCCGGCTGAGCACAGCTATGCCAAACAATCGCTGGAGCGCACATCCCGGTGGGCTGAGCGATGTCTGCAAAGCCATGCCCGACCGGCGGAACAGGGCCTGTTCGGAATTATCCAAGGCGGGATGTATGAAGATTTGCGCAAACAGAGTATTGCGGAGTTGACTTCCCTGGATTTTCCGGGGTATGCTATTGGTGGACTGAGCGTAGGTGAACCTAAACCTTTGATGTATGAGGTGCTCGACTACACGGTACCGCTGATGCCGGCGAATAAACCTCGTTATCTGATGGGGGTCGGTTCTCCTGACGCGTTGGTGGAAGGTTCCATTCGCGGTGTCGATATGTTTGACTGCGTGCTTCCAACCCGCATTGCCCGCAATGGCACAGTAATGACCAGCACAGGCCGGCTTGTAGTCCGGAACGCCAAGTATGCCGAAGATTTCGGGCCGCTGGATCCGGAATGTTCCTGTTATACATGCCAGAATTATTCCCGTGCATACATCCGCCATCTAATTAAAGCCGACGAAACATTCGGTATTCGTCTGACCACGTATCATAACCTCCACTTCTTGCTGGAGCTGATGCGCTTGGTCCGCCAGGCCATCCAAGAGGACAGGCTTCTGGATTTCCGGGATGAGTTTTTTGAAAAATATGGTTTAAGTGAAGCCGGAAAAGGTTTCTGAACGTATAGTTTAGTGAAAGGGGGGATTTCCATGTGGTTGGTAGCAGGAGAAGCTGCGGCAGGCCCTGAAAGCTTTTTGTATACATACGGCCCGCTTGTTTTGATGTTTGTGGTCCTGTATTTCTTGTTGATTCGCCCACAGCAAAAGCGTCAAAAGACGCGCAATATGATGCTGGCTAATCTAAAAAAAGGGGACAAGGTTGTCACGATCGGCGGACTGCACGGCACGATTATGGAATTAGGTGACGACACGGTAGTATTACGCGTGAACGACGTATCCAAGCTCACGTTCGAACGTTCCGCGATAAACTCCGTGACTGCCGCTGCGGCAGCAGACGGCACGAAGTGAGATCAGGCATGCAGTTCTTGTATGGCCTCGGCCGTTGTAGACCGAACCGCGTTCGCTCACAGAGCGGACGCGCATACCTCAGTACGGTGCAACGTTGACGTGTATACAATAAGAAAAATGCGGGCCTCCACGAGGAGACTCGCATTTTTTCTTGCCGGATAACGGTGCGGCGACTAGATTTACTTTTTCAAGTTGACTCCAATCATACCTCCGAGTGCTCCCGCAACGAATGAGAGGCCGACCAAAAATACGGTGTCCGACGAAAATCCCGTATCATAAGAGAGAAAACCTACCATCCAGACGATCATCGAATACACCACACCCAACAGGCCTCCGTGATACCATCCTTTGCTGCCGGCTCTTTTGCCGGATATCATCCCTCCAACGAACATTGCGACGCCATGCACACTTAGCGTGTAACTGTGCAATGCATTTTCTTCCAAGTTGGTCGCCATCATGAGCATGGATGTCATCACAGTGCCAAGCAGCATGAAAATCACAGCATACAATAAGCCGGAAAATAAAGGGGATTGCCTCATGTCCGTAGTTCCTCCGATCATTATATTTTTGCAGTGGTTCTGCGGTGGACGTGCAGGTTCTTTTATCCCCATTGTATGGGCACGTACCACAAATTAGTACAGGTTGGTCGGTATGCGCCATGAATTTTTGCAGCCCTTCTGCTGCGCTCTGGTAACAATTTTTAGAAGGAGCTGCTGTATGAGTTCAACGCGCGAGGGTGACAATACCCCTGAACTACCAGTTTGAAGGAGGCCGGCCGCGGGTATGATTTCCCTATTTTTAAGGACCGTACTTGTGTATTTCGTGGCATTTTTAGCTATGCGGGTGATGGGCAAAAGGGAAATCGGCAAGCTGTCCGTGTTCGATCTCGTTATTTCCATCATGATCGCAGAGATTGCTGTTTTCGTTCTTGAGGACGTAGGTAAGCCGATTGCCGAGGGACTTTTGCCATTAATCACACTGGTTGCTATCCAACTTCTAATTTCCTATATTTCATTAAAGAATGAGAGACTGCGCCGGTGGTTTGAAGGGAAGCCCTCTTTTATCATAGAAAACGCCAAAATAAATCAGCAAGAGATGAAACGGCACCGGTACAATTTAGATGACTTATTACTTCAGCTCCGGCAAAACGATGTGACGGACGTGTCTAAAGTCGAGTTTGCCATCCTCGAACCTTCAGGCAAACTCACCGTGGTGGAAAAGCAGAGCAGCAACTCGCAGCCTGCCGGCGGCGAGCCGGCAATTCGCTATGAGGGTCTGCCGCTGCCTCTTATTATGGATGGCAAGGTCCAGGAGGACAGTCTTCAAAAGCTGGGGAAAACGAGGTTCTGGCTGAAAACTGAGCTGAACAAAAAAGGCGTTAGCGACTTCAAACAGGTGTTCTTTTGCTCATATGACGGCCGCGGGCATTGGTTTATTGACCGTAAAAGTAAAAGGTGACATTATTTCACAATTTTTCGTCCTAACCACATGATTCTCAGTAAATCGTTTCTATCAATTAACCCTAACAGCACGCAGAAGCAAAGATACAGCACGATGCCCGAACCACATGACACCACGAACCGTACAAAAGTGTTGAACAGCCACTCGTTATGCATGATCAAATAGCTGGCCCAGCCCGACACGCACATAGCCAGACCGACTTTGGCGAAGTCGCTGATTTGCATGCGGAAATGAAGCAGTTTGACCACACTGTGCCAATGGAGAACGGTAACTAGCACGATGTTGATATTAATCGCCATAATCGCACCGAGTATGCCGAACTCCGGTTTCCGGGCCAGCCAATAGATTAACGCCAGCTTGGCGATGGAGCCGATCAACGTGTTAAACAAGGCGCTTCCCGGCCGGTCGAGCGCCTGCAGCGTAGCCTGCAGCGGCGCTTGGAAATAAATAAACAGTGCGATAGGCGCCATCATTTTGAGCATGGAAGCGACTTGAGCTTGACCGTATAAGTAATGGCACAGCGGCTCCGCTAAAATCAGCATGATCATTGCAAAAGGCGCACCGGTAACCAGTGCGAGCTTAAGCGATTGATGCAGTCGGGTATGGATTGTTAGCATATCATTACGAGCCGCGGCCTCGGACAACGATGGTATCAGCGATACGGATAGCGAATAAGTCAGTGCGCTGGGAAGCAGCAGGACCGGGATCACCATGCCCTGCAGCGCCCCGTACTGCGCTGTGGCCAAAGCAGTTGCAATCCCGGCGGCGGCCAGACTTTGCACGATTAGAATCGACTCAAGGAAGTACGAGCAGGAGCCGACCAGCTTGCTTCCGGTGATGGGCAGAGCCAATCCCAGCAGTTCTTTTAAATTCGACCAGCGAAACCCGATTATTGGAGGCGAGGTTGCTTCAGTATTTTTTGGCCTTTTCTTTCGGTCATTTCGGTAATTCAGGTATAACACAAGCAGTGCGCCGGTCTCTCCCAACATAACACCGACCATCGCCCCTGCGGCCGCATATTCAATGCCGTAGGGCAGCATCAAGTAGGCCAGGACGAGCATCGTTACGATGCGTATCATCGTCTCTATCACCTGGGAGAGCGCCGTCGGAATCATATTTTGCCGGCCTTGGAAGTACCCCCGAAATACAGAGCCGACGCCGACCAGCAGTATGATTGGCGTCATACAAATAAACGTATAATAAACCCTTGAGTCGGTAAGCAGATGCGATGATATCCAGTTGGCCGCCAGCAAGCTGACCACGGTAAAAACGGTGCTCAATATAAAGCTGAACAGCATCGCCAAACGAAAAATTTTGCGTATTCTATCTTCATCGCCCTCTGCTTCCGCCGCCGCGACCAGCTTGGCCACCGCAATGGGAATGCCGCCGGTAATTATGGTCAAAATGACGATCATAAAAGGGTAGCCCATCTGATACAGTCCCACTCCTTCGGCGCCAATCACCCGAGGAAGTGTCATTCTGGGAATGAAGCCGAGAATACGGTTAATGATGCCAGCGGCGAGCAGGATGAGCGTGCCTTTAATAAACGATTGTTTCGTCACGTGGTTTCCTTCTTCCTCCCATTGTTTATTAAATGCATATGCGAGACATGTCCACGGACATGCACAATTTTTGTGTGTTCGTTTTTTAGCCGGAGGAGGAAATAGCTCACGTGCATCGAATATGTGTAACAGTAAAAGCTGCACGGCAGGAGGTTGACAGCAGATGGTAAACGAGGAAAGTCAGGAGCATAGTTCAGGCCCGAGCGATGCGGCTGAAACTGCCGAACACGTGGAAAAACAAGCCGGTGAAACGATGACTGATGCGGTGGCGGAGACGGGAGCCGCCTCGGAAGCGGCTATCGGTGAGTTATTGCCGGCTCCTGCAATGGATGCGGGTGATCAAGATGAGCTGAGCAGCGAGCCGAACTCAGAAGCCGCGGAGCACGACGAGCTGTCGGAGATGGAACTGAATGAGGTGATAGAGAACATCTGCAACAGCAAGGCTGACGAGTTTCGCATGTTGGGCTACGAGCACGTGACAGGCCGGGAAGTGTGGGAATGTGTCAGCGATAAATATATTAAGCAGGGAACACCGCCGCTCCACAGAATCGTCAACGACATATTATCGTTGAAGGTAACTCAGTTTATGAATTGGATGACGATGAGCATATATAAGAGCAACCCCTTCGAATAGCGGAGGGTTTTTTTGCGTGAATTGGCCGTGCCCACCATGCCATGCCATTAATCATCAAATTGACTGATTTTTCGCAGGTAGGTATAATAGGAACATTGAGTATGGAGGGAGACCGTCATGGACATCAAAAGGATCATTGCGCTCATTGTGATTGTGGCAGTAGTTTTCACAGGCATCGGCTTGACGAGTCCTGCACTGTTGTCAAACATAAAACTGGGCTTGGATTTAAAAGGCGGCTTTGAGATACTTTATGTGGCCGAGCCTCTTGAGCCGGGACAACCGATTACTAAGGAAGCATTATTAGAAACTGCGAGAAGTGTGGAAAACCGGGCCAATGCCGCGGGCGTGAGTGAACCGGAGGTTACTACTGAAGGCAGCGACCGCATTAGAGTTCGGATCGCGGGGGTACACAACGAAACGGAACTGCGGAACATTCTGAAGAAACCTGCAGAGCTGACATTCCGCGGTCCTGATGGTACGAAGGAAATGGTCGGCAGCGATTTCGTCCCGGGCGGAGCGGAAGTTGGTTTTAACGAAACCAACCAGCCGATCATCCATATTAAGGTTAAGGATGCCGAAAAATTCAAACGGGTAACGGAGAAGCTGTTGAAGCAACCTCTCGCCATCTATCTGGATGAAACTGAGCTGTCCGCTCCGGAAGTGCAGCAGGTGCTGACCGACGGTCAGGCGACAATCTCCGGCAGTTACACGTACGATGAAGCAGTCAAGCTGCGCGACACGATCAATCTCGGCGCTCTGCCGTTGAAGTTGACGGAAAAATATACTCAGTCCGTTGGGGCCTCTCTGGGTCAACTATCTTTGGATCAAACGGTGCGCGCGAGCATTATCGCCAGCATACTGATTCTCCTGTTTATGCTTGTGATGTATAGACTGCCAGGCGTCGTAGCCAGCATTTCTATCATTACGTATGTGTGGGTTCTACTTGGAGTGATGTATTTGATGAACGCAACCTTGACGCTGCCGGGTATCGCAGCATTCGTGCTTGGCGTCGGTATGGCAGTGGACGCCAATATTATCACTTATGAGCGAATCAAGGACGAGCTGCGCAGCGGTAAAAGCGTGCTCTCCTCGCTCCGCGCAGGGTCGCGAAATTCATTTCGTACGATCATTGACGCCAATTTGACAACGATTCTCGCCGGCTTGGTCCTGTTTTACCTGGGAACCGGTGCGATTCAAGGTTTCGCATTAACGCTGATCTTTAGCATCTTGGTTAGTATTTTGACCAATGTCCTTTTCTCAAGATGGCTGCTTGTCCTTCTGATTCGCAGCAACATAGCCAAAAAGCCGGCTTACTTTGGGGTAAAGGAGTCCGAAATTAATGCGCTATAATTTTTCGTTCGATATAGTAAAGCACAGAAAGAAGTTTTTCACTCTTTCGATCGTCATCACGCTGGTCGGGATTTTGACACTGGCCTTGTTTGGTCTGAATTACGGAGTTGATTTCAAAGCCGGCACGACGCTAGATATTACTACAGGCGGACAAGCCATAGACAAAGCAAAAGTTGAACAAATTGTGGGCGAAGTGGGCTTTGAAGATATACCGATTACGGTCGGCGGGGAGTTAAATGATCGGGTAACCATCCGGTTTGATAAGGTATTGACCGCGGAGCAAGTCAACTCGATCGAGGCCGCTTTCAAAACAGCATATGGTGATAACATATCCAAGGAAGAAAACACGGTAGACACCGAGTTGGCGAAAGAGTTAGCCATAAAAGCTTTTTACGCGGTGTTGGCAGCAAGTGTAGGGATTATCATCTATGTCAGCATCCGCTTTGAATGGCGTTTCGCCATCGCTGGTATCGTAGCTCTTCTGCATGACGCATTTATCGTTATCAGTTTGTTCTCTATTCTTCGGTTAGAAGTAAATTTAACGTTTATTGCTGCACTCTTGACTATCATCGGTTACTCTATCAATGATACGATTGTCATTTTTGACCGGATACGTGAGAATTTGCGTTTCGCCAGAATCAAAACCTTCGACGATTTGGCTGATTTAGTCAACAAAAGCATCTGGCAGACGATGACTCGATCTATCAATACAATGATAACGGTGCTGATCGCGGCATTGTGCTTGTATATTCTCGGCAGCACGGCTATTCAACTGTTTTCCTTGGCTATGATTTTCGGATTGCTTAGCGGTGCATACTCTTCCATCTTTATTGCAAGTACGATTTGGCTTCTTCTTAAGAACAAATCTTTAGGTTCTAAAAAGAGACCAACTGCAGTAACAGTAAAAGAATAATAACCGGCCGCGCGAAATCAATAGTTTCCCGCGGCCTTTCTATCAACTCATTTAGGGAGTGTCTAGATGACAGAGGAAGGCATACAAAAAGCCGAACTTGCCGCGTGGATGGGCGCTATCGGACACCTGGGCCTCGCACTTTTGAATGGGGCGGTGGGTTACATATCGGGAAGTAAAGCACTCGTTGCGGACGCAGTGCGCTCGACATCCATCGCCGCGTGCTCTTTCGCCGTATTGCTCGGCGCACGTAAGGGCAAGCCGTCGTCGTATGAAACAGCTGCAGAAGGCACCGGCAAGGCGGAAACCGGAACGGCAGTTTTGCTGTCCGCGCTGCTGGTTGTTTTCGGCATTGAGTTGGGCATTTCATGCATATATTCGTTTTTTACCGGATTCATTCAGCCGCCTGAAATCGGGGCACTGATTGCCGCTGTCATTGCGTTCGTGACCAAGGAAGCCATGTTTCGGTACGGCTGCCGGCTGGGAATACAGCGTGCACATCAGGGATCGATGGAGGCCGGCTGGGACTATCGGTTGCACTTGTACGTGTCGATCGCCGTATTGCTCGGGGCATTAGGGGCTATATTGGGTGATTACCTGGGAAATAATTATTTGTACTACCTAGATCCCGTTGCCGGATTGTTCGTAGCGGCGGTGCTGCTAAAAATGGGTTGGGACATTACAGCAAAGTCCGCCCGGGGCAGGTTAGGCAGTTACTTGCAAAAGGAAGATGCGGCCGAATTGCTTGAAGCGGCGCAAAAAGTTACCGGCGTGATTACGGTCGATGCCCTTAAAGCACGTGAGCAAGGCCACTATGTGATTGTGGACGTGTCGATCAGCGTTAATCCCCGCATTAGTGTACTGGAAGGGCATGATGTGGCGAAAACGTTGAGAAACACGTTGATGCACAAGTTTAGCCATGTTTCCGATGTGCACGTCCGTGTCAATCCGTATGATCCCGGCTACCCGTATAAAAATAACGTTGACCCCCACCAAGACACGTATCCTACTATCTTGCACTGACGGTCAGAAGGTTATGAGTAAGATAGAGCGGCTACAATAGAAAACAAGAGAACAATTCGGCTGATCGGACAGCTTTAGGAGGGAACGGCATGCTGCAACCACGTGCAAATTGGAACATATACGAGACGGATGCTGATCAGGCCGAGCAATTGGCCAAGGATCTCCAAATCGAACCGCTGCTGGCACGACTTCTTATTGTCCGGGGAATTAAAAGCAAAGAGAATGCTGCGGCCTTTTTGCATGGAGGAACGGATCGAACGCATGATCCGTTCCTTTTAGATGGTATGACGCGAGCTGTATATCGTGTCCGGCAAGCGCTCGAACGCGGTGAACATATCCGAGTATACGGCGACTACGACGCTGATGGCGTAAGCAGTACGGCGTTGATGGTCTTTTTGCTTAGGCAGTTGGGTGCGTCCTTCGATTATTACATACCTCATCGGGTGCGCGAAGGCTATGGCTTGAACAAGGGCGCCATAGAAGCCGCCCACACGCAAGGCGTGACGCTGCTGATTACGGTCGATACAGGCATCAGTTCTGTGGAAGAGATCTCTTATGCTTCCGAGCTCGGTATCGATGTCATCGTCACAGATCATCATGAACCACCGGCCGTTTTGCCGCAGGCCTACGCTCTGATCAACCCCAAAAAACCCGGTTGTACGTATCCGTTTAAGCAGCTGGCGGGAGTGGGTGTGGCTCTCAAGTTGGCAGAAGCGCTTTTAGGCAGATGGCCTGAAGAGTTGCTGGAGTTCGCTGCTCTTGGCACAGTGGCAGATTTAATGCCGCTTGTTGATGAGAACCGAATCATCGTAAAGAACGGCCTGGCCAGGCTGAAGTCGACAGCTAATCCAGGTTTTCGAGCTCTGTTCGGCGTTGCCGGCATCCAGCCCAAGGATGCGAACGCAATGCATATCGGGTTTGCCCTGGCCCCTCGCATTAACGCGAGCGGGCGATTACACAACGCAGATGATGCAGTCCGGCTCTTAATCACGGAAGACATGCTGGAAGCGAAGAATTTGGCGGATGAGCTGGATGAGATGAATAAGGCGAGACAGCTGCTGGTCGAAGACATCACCAAGCAGGCGATGGCCATGAAGGAGCAGCATGCCGCTGCGGGAGTAGGAGCTGCAGTGATTGTTGTGGCACAGGACGATTGGAACATAGGAGTAGTCGGCATTGTGGCATCGAAACTGGTGGATAGATTTTACCGGCCGGCGATTGTTCTAGGCATTGATAACGAAACGGGGCTAGCGAAAGGATCGGCTCGATCCATTGCCGGCTTTGACATACATAAAGCTCTTTATCACTGCGAAGATTTGTTAGAGCACTATGGAGGGCACCAGGCGGCGGCAGGTATGACCTTGACGAGGGAGAACGTGCCCGAGCTAACGCGGCGTTTGAATGCATTAGCTGAAGAGTGGCTTCTGCCAGAACATTTTGTGCCGCAGATGGACGCAGATATGGTATGCTCATTGGAGGAAGTCGAGTTGAAAACCATTGAGCAGTTGGAGCAGCTCGGTCCATTTGGCATGGGAAATCCGACACCGAAGTTCGTGCTGTCCGATGTTCGCTGTCAGGAGCTGCGGACAATGGGCAAAGAACGGCAGCATATGAAATTGTCACTACAGTGCGCCGTTGAGCAGACAGCAGTTACGTTGGATGCTGTAGGATTCAATAAAGCTGCAATTATACCGTGGATTTCGCCGACGGCGTCAGTTGATATATTGGGCGAGCTTACCATAAATGAGTGGAATGGTCTGCGCAAACCACAATTGATGATTCAGGACATCAGGATTTCACATGTGCAGCTTTTTGATTGGCGCGGCGCGGCCAAGCTCGACGAAAAGATCAACGAGGTGGCCGCACGGTTAGCCTCACACGATGGCACACAGCAAGCACAGCTGGCACTTCTGACGTTGAACGACCGCGACGAGGAACTCCGTTCGCGATTCGGAGGACAATTTGCCATCTGGGGCATCGAGCGGCCGGGCGGGGACGGTGTGGTTCCGCGCAACGAGTTGGCCAGTCAGCAAAGCCCGACTGCCATCACCGATATCGTGTTGTATGATTTGCCTGCGGATTTAGCGACGTTGGCCGCTGCGGCAAGAGCGATGGAAGGCGCACAGCGATTTTATGCAGTGTTTCAGGGCGAACTTGTTAATGTGGGAAATTTGCCGACACGGGACATGTTCAAGACCGTGTACGCTGCCGTCCACCGGCACAACGGGGGCTTGTCTTCCGGAGCGTTCACCGCGGCTTTGTCCAAGCGTTCCGGGCTGTCGGCCGACCTAATTCAGTTTATGTTAGACGTATTCATTGAGCTGGGTTTGATTCGCCGGACCAATTCGGGCTATGAGACCGAGCCTGTTAAGAGCACTGGCAAGAAGGAACTCAGTTCATCTGCCCTGTATCAGCAGCGCCAGAGTATGTTGGAAGTGGAGCAAGCGCTGCTTTATTCAACCACGGATCAATTGCACCAATGGATATTGAATTGTCGACAACCAATTAAACCGTTAATGGAGGATATTGTATGAGTTCAAGTTTCAAAGAATACATCCGGGTGATTGAGGACTTTCCTCAGCCAGGGATAAGCTTCAAAGATATTACCACTCTGCTGCAGAACGGTCCGGTGTACAAAGAGGTGATCCTTGAGCTGGCCCGGCAGTTTCGGGATCATGAGATAGATTGTATCGCAGGCCCAGAGGCAAGAGGCTTTGTGATCGGCGCCCCCTTGGCTGTCGAGCTTGGCGTCGGTTTCATTCCGATCCGCAAGAGCGGTAAACTCCCTGGCGAAACAATCGAGGCGGATTACGATCTGGAGTACGGCAATGATAAGCTGTCAATGCACAAGGATGCGATTAAGCCAGGTCAAAAAGTATTGATCGCCGATGATCTGTTGGCAACCGGTGGAACCATTGCTACCTCCATTAACCTGGTTGAGCAGTTGGGAGGCATCGTCGTTGGTGCGGCGTTCCTGATTGAACTCGTTGATTTAAAGGGACGGGAAAAACTTGGTACGATCGATATTGTTTCCCTTGTTAAATATGACTAGTAATTGGAAAGCTCTGGTGCCGCATGGTACCGGAGCTTTTTAGGTTTTTTCTGCTGTGCTTAAACCCTCCCGGTCACGGCGATACTTCATATCAACTGGCTGATGACCAACGACGCGTGCCGGGACCGCCGCGGGAGCCGGCTGGGAGTTTATCGGCTTTCCGATAGCCATCCGTTATACGCTGCAACTTGGGGCAGACAGGCCGACCTACCGGTCGGACTTTGGAATCAAGCGCGTTCATGGGGTTGCCCCGACAAAAATGTCGAAATAGAGCAAATAAGTTGACGTCAGGCCTATTTCAAAGGCATAATGGATAAAAATCGAATTAAGGGAATGGATAAACGAATGGGGATAGATCAGCTTCTTGACAAGGCGTCAAGCTTTATAAAAGAAAATGATCTGAAGCGTATAAGAGAAGCGTATGAGTTCGCCGAACAGGCACATGCAGGCCAGGTTCGCAAATCCGGCGAACCTTATATATTGCATCCGTTGGCAGTGGCTGAGATTCTGGTGAACATGCAGATGGATACGACTTCGATCATTGCTGCACTGCTGCACGATGTTGTCGAGGATACAACGGTTTCCCTGGAAACCGTGCATGAGAAATTTGGAAAAACCTGTGCCATGCTGGTAGATGGTTTGACCAAACTGGAAAAAATCAAGTTTAAAAGCAAAGTAGAGCACCAGAACGAAAACTACCGTAAAATGTTCGTTGCGATGGCCCAGGATATTCGTGTCATTTTAATCAAGCTGGCCGATCGTTTGCATAATATGCGCACTTTGAAGCATCAATCGGAAGATGCTCAACGGCGTATCGCGGATGAGACGCTGGAAATCTTCTGCCCTATCGCACACCGCTTGGGTATGTCCGCAATCAAGTGGGAGATGGAAGACATCGCTCTTAGGTATTTAAACCCACAGCAGTACTATCGGATCGTTAACTTGATGCAGAAGAAACGCACGGAGCGGGAGAAATACATCCAGGACGTGATCACGCATGTTCGCGAAAAGCTGGCGGAGATGGGGACGGAAGCAGATATCTCTGGACGGCCGAAGCATATATACAGCATTTATAAGAAAATGACCGCACGGAACAAGCAGTTCAACGAGATTTACGATCTGTTGGCGCTTCGCATCATCGTCGAGAACATCAAGGATTGCTATGCGACTTTGGGCATCATTCACACGCTGTGGAAGCCTATGCCGGGCCGGTTCAAGGACTACATCGCTATGCCGAAGCCGAACATGTATCAGTCTCTGCACACGACAGTCATTGGGCCTAAAGGAGAGCCGTTGGAGGTGCAAATCCGCACCTATGAGATGCACAAAACGTCCGAGTATGGTATAGCGGCGCACTGGGCTTACAAAGAGGGCAGCGCCGTGCCATCCGGCAATTTTGACGAGAAAATGAGCTGGTTCCGCGAGATTCTCGAGCTGCAGGAGGATGCGGAGAATGCCTCGGAGTTCGTGGAATCGTTGAAAATGGACTTTTTCTCCGATCTGGTATTTGTGTTCACACCAAAGGGTGAAGTGATTGAGCTGCCAGCAGGGTCGGTGCCGCTTGACTTCGCGTATCGAATCCATACGGAAGTCGGCAACCGTACCATTGGTGCGAAGGTGAATGGCAGAATCGTGCCGCTGGATCACCGCCTCAAAACGGGAGACATCGTAGAGATTCTCACGTCCAAGCACTCCTACGGTCCGAGCCAGGATTGGATTAAGCTCGCCCAATCTTCGCATGCGAGAAGCAAGATCCGCCAGTGGTTCAAAAAGGAAAAACGCGAGGAAAATGTCGAAAAAGGTAAGGATGCGATCGAGCGGGAACTGAAGCGGCTGGGCATTGAGCCCCATACTCTGATGAAGGACGACGAGTTGGCTGAAGCTGCCAAGAAGTTTAACTTTCATGAGGTGGAGGATATGTTTTCCGCGGTCGGCTTCGGGGGAATCACAGCCGCTCAGATTGTCACGAAGCTAACCGAGAAGATGCGCAAGGAGGCTGAAGAAGCTCAGATCCAAGCGATGCAGCTGACATCGGACGTGAAGGATGTGAAGACTCCGGTTGAGCGGAAGGGTCGTCCCACGCACGGTGTTCGCGTGAAAGGAGTGGACAACCTGCTCGTTCGTTTCGCGCGCTGCTGCAATCCGGTGCCAGGGGATGCGATAGTAGGGTATATCACCCGGGGCAGAGGCGTATCCGTTCATCGTTCCGATTGCACGAACATTCCTACCGGAGACTCGGGGGACGAGCTGGATCGCATGATTGAGGTGGAATGGGCTGACTCCGTTGAGGCGAACTATAATGTGGAAATTGAGATCACGGGGCATGACCGCCGTGCGCTGTTGAACGAAGTGCTTCAGGCCGTCTCTGAGAGCAAGACGATCATGTCTGCTGTGTCCGGCCGCTCCGACAAAAACAAGATGGCCGTCATTCATATGACGATTCTGATACGTAATATCGAGCATCTGCATTCGGTGGTCGAAAAAATCAAGCGCGTCAAGGATGTTTATTCGGTGCAGCGCATCATGCAGTCATAAGACACGCGGATACAACAGCGTGCCGGGTTGATGAAACATCCCGAAATTACAGAAACAGAGGGTAACAATACATGCGAGTTGTGGTGCAGCGGAGCAAAGAGGCACACGTAACGGTAGAAGGTACGACGACCGGGCATATCCAGCATGGGCTGGTACTGCTGGTTGGAGTGACTCATGAAGACACTGAACAGGATGCCAAATATGTGGCGGACAAGATTGCAGGTTTGCGCATTTTCGAGGACGAAACAGGCAAAATGAACTTATCCGTCGTTGAAACCGCAGGCCAAATTCTGTCGGTGTCCCAGTTCACTCTGTACGGCGACTGCCGCAAAGGCAAGCGACCCAACTTCATGGCTGCGGCCCGTCCGGAGCAAGCGAAGCCCTTGTACGAGCGGTTCAACGAACTGCTGCGGGAGCACGGGCTCCAAGTCGAAACAGGAATGTTCGGAGCCATGATGGAAGTGGCACTGGTCAATGACGGACCGGTAACGTTGATAATTGACAGCAGATAAACGCGTTACAGCCCTATGTCAACGGCTGCCTAAGTGGTACCATTGGTTAGATCGCTGCCGAATGGGCAACAATAAGCATTATCCTGCACACCAAGATAAGGAGCTTATTTGTTATGCAGCAATCCGGCAAAGAACAACTGGCTACCCTGCCGGAGCAGCAGCTGTTATCCTGCAGTGTGGCGGAATCGGTAGGCATGATCGCTGCGTCCCTGCAAGGCAATGAGCTTTCCGCCGATCCCGCCTCTGTGAGCGAACAGTTGCGACGGCAGCCGCGCAAAACGTTGCGCTAGAGACGCCGGGCCCCGTGACGGGCTGGGCCCTCGGCGAATTAGGACCGCCAGCAATGCTACAGGGCCCAGATAAATATGGCAAGGCCAACGACCTTCGGATGGAAGCGCACGCCGTAAGGTCTTTTTCGTTTTTTCGACGTTTTCTCCGTAAGGCGGCTATGGTACACTAAATTTAGTTTCCACAGCACTGGAGGTCGTATATGAAGAGACATATTGAACACAACGGCTTGAACGCGCATATGGCGATAAGTGTCGCATATGCAGAATGCTTTTGACCAGGTTCACGCGGTGTGAGGGAAAACGCTTCACTCCATCCGCGGCGACATGAGATGGGCAGACGACAGCAACCGATCAGCTCATGCCCAGCGTTGAATCAACTGTACATACAGAGCCGCAATCCCAATGTGGGACATGCGTCGGATTTTGTTTTGCCAAAACATACTATATACTGCAGGATGGAAAAAACAAAAGTTTATGGGGTGTAGCATGGGAAGAGCAGGTTATTCGACTGGAAATAAAAAGGGATGGCTGTTGGTAACTGCAGCGCTAGTATTGATAGCTGCCGCCGGCTGGGCGGTGTATGCTTATGCCGCAGATCAAGCGCAATCCAGCGGACCGGGACAAGTGCAAACATTGATGGAAGTGAAGTCAACCAAAGAAATAAAAGATAGTTACGACGTAATCGTAGTAGGAACAGACCCGGAAGGGATTGCAGCGGCGATTTCGGCAGCACGTAACGGTATGAAGACGCTGTTCGTGGAATCCCGTGACCGCAAAGCGCTGGGCGGGCTGCTCACGGAGGGCTGGTTGAACAGCCTAGACATGAACTACGAGCCTGCGTCCGGTTTGCTGCACAATGAAATTATGAATAAAGGTATTTTCACGGAATGGTATGCGAAAATAGAAGGGGATTCTTTCGATGTAACAACTGCAGCGAATGCTTTTTACGACATGGTTGCCAAAGAAAAGAACATTGATCTTCTCATGCACGCGAAGAATATTGAACCGCAGTTGGCTGATGCAGCCTCGACCGGCGCCGGCTCGAAAAAGATCACCGGGCTTGCGATCACCAAATCCGATGGCGGCAGGCAAATCGTTCAAGCGAAGGCAGTCATTGATGCAACGCAAGACGGTGATATTGCCGCAGCCACAGGCGTCCCCTACACCAGAGGCCGTGAAGATTTGGGCGATCCCAACAGCCGCATGGCGGTAACGGCGGTGTTCCGATTAAGTAACATCACGCCAGAACGGTGGGAGAAGTTCGCTAAGATAGTGGCTGCAGAAGATAAAGGGCGGGGCAGCTATGGGGTGAACGAGCGCAGCCTGTGGGGCTTAGTGAAGATGCAGCACTATCCCGCGGTGAACAGAGAGCGAGTAAAAATGCGCGGATTGAATGGCGGCCGTCTGAACGACAACACGATGTTGGTGAACGCGCTGCAAATATTCGACGTGGACCCGTTCGATCCAAAATCCCGCGAGGAAGCAATCCAAATTGCAAAGGATGAGCTGCCGCATATTCTCGCATATTTGAAACAGCAGTACCCGGATTTTGAGGGAGTAGAACTTGCCGGCGTCGCACCGGAGCTGTATGTTCGCGAGTCTCGTCACATTATAGGTGAGTATCGGCTGTCGATTATCGATTTGTTGGAAAACCGGGACCACTGGGACCGTATTGCTTTCGGCGGATATCCGGTGGACATTCAACGCGTAACCCCCGCTGACAATGGAGTTGTCGTGATGGATCCGGACAAATACGCCATTCCTTTCCGCAGCATAGTGCCTCTCAAGGTGGACGGGCTCCTAGTCGTGGGCAGAGCAGCAAGCTATGACACACTGCCTCACGGCAGCGCGCGCGTTGTGCCGGTTGGCATGGCTGAAGGAGAAGCGGCGGGCGCTGCGGTGAAGATCGCGAGCCAGCACAACATGACGTTCCGGCAGATGGCTGCCTCCAAGGAAACGATAGCTCAGCTGCAAGAGCAGCTCAACAAGCAGGGTATGGATTTGAAGCCATATAAATTGGACCCCAAACCTTACATGCAGCACAAATCATATCAAGGGTTGAAGACAGCGGTCAGCCTAGGGTTGGCCGCAGGGGCGTACAAGAACGAGTACGCATTGGACGACGCTTCAAATCAAAAGCGATTGGCTAATCAACTGGAAATCTTGCGTAAATTCAATCCTGCAATGCTCGCCGGTAGTCCATCAGCCGTCATCGCCAAGGTGAATCAGCCGGAAAAACAGCCGGTCTCCTTGGACACTGCGGCACAAATGGTCGCGGCACTATTGAAACTAAACACAGGCCAAGCGGCAGGCGATGCTGTGAATAAGTTGAAGTCAAACGGCTACCTGACACAAGCAACGGTGGACGGTATCGCTGATCAGAAAAAGTTGACCAACGGTGATACTTACATGCTGATTCATGACCTGTTTCGTCAATTGGCACCGGCTAAATAAACATGGCTTCAATTATCCTTCCATCCATTACATAAGAAGCGGGGAAAGTGCACAGCTGGCTGATGCGGCCCGCCAGACGTCACACTTGACTTTCACAGAAATCGATAGTACAATATAATTTATTGTAATGAATTACGGATCCGTCGATGGGAACAAGTACTTCGAGCTTTTGCGTAATCAGAGAGGGAAGCCCTGGGCTGCAAGCTTCCTTATGCGAACCGAACGAACAGACCTCCCGGAGGACAGGCGGGGAACCACCGGCTAGCGGCCGGTGCAGTAGCTGCTCTGCGTGACGCGGGCGTTAACCGCTTGAGTGTGCATCTAATGCTACGCCATGAGCGGTGACAAGCGGCGCGGAGCTAAGAGGCAAAAACGTGGGTGGTACCGCGGGAGAACGTATAATAATCTCTCGTCCCTGACAGATCGTCAGGGGCGGGGGATTTTTTTGTATGATCATCCCTTTGAACTGCTTTAGCAAACAGCGAAAGGAGTCGAAATAGATGAGTATTCAGAAGCCGAAAGGAACACAGGATTTACTGCCCGGCGAGGTTGAGAAATGGCAGTACATTGAAGCGAAGGCGCGGGAGCTGTGCGAAAGGTTTAATTACCGTGAAATCCGCACCCCGATCTTCGAACATACCGAGCTCTTTCAGCGTGGTGTCGGAGAAACAACGGATATCGTGGAGAAGGAAATGTACACCTTCCTGGACAAAGGCGACCGCAGTATCTCCCTTCGGCCGGAAGGAACCGCCGGTGTCGTTCGCGCTTATGTGGAAAACAAACTGTACGGAGAGCCTGATGTAAGCAAACTGTACTACATCGGCCCTATGTTCCGCTATGAACAGCCTCAGGCGGGGCGCTACCGCCAACTGCACCAATTCGGTGTGGAAGCGTTCGGCGCAGTCGATCCTAGCATCGATGCGGAAGTCATCGCACTTGGCTATACATTTTACACGGAGCTCGGATTGAAGGACGTAACCGTAGAAATCAATTCCGTTGGCAACCCTGCTTGCCGCGAGGTATACCGGGGGAAAATACAGGAGTTTTTTGCGCCCATCAAAGAGCAGCTGTGTAAGGATTGCCAGTCCCGCTTTGACCGCAATCCAATGCGTATACTGGACTGCAAGGTGGACCAGAAGTACGGCGAGGGCGCGCCGACGATACTGGAATATTTGGATGAGGAATGCACAGTGCATTTTCAAGCGGTACAGGATTATTTGGCTGCGATGCATATTCCATTCCGTATCAATCCACGTCTGGTTCGGGGGCTCGACTACTATACTCATACCGCCTTTGAGTACAAGGCGGCAGGTATCGGCGCGATCGACACGATCGGTGGCGGGGGCCGCTACAATGGACTAGTGGGCCAAATCGGCGGGCATGACCAGCCGGGCGTGGGCCTCGGTCTAGGCTTGGAGCGTACGCTGCTGATCCTGCAGGCCCAAGGTGTGGAGCTTCCGACCACGAAACCGCTCGACGTCTACTTGATCGGACTTGGTGCAGAGGCGGAGAAGGAAGTGACCAAACAGCTGCAGCAGCTGCGTCTGGCAGGCTTCAGGGCGGAGAAGGATTACCTCGGCCGCAAAATCAAAGCGCAAATGAAGTCCGCTGACCGTTTTCACGCGGCCTATGTCGCTATTCTAGGCGATGACGAGCTCACCAAAGGGGGAATTACCGTAAAGGCGATGGCCACCGGAGAGCAGCACACGGTACGTCTGGATGAGCTTGTTTCAGCATTGGCCCGGATGAAGGAGCAAAACAAATAAATACGGTTAATCAATATATGGAGGTAGATGAAATCATGATGTTAAAAACACACCATTGCGGGTCGCTGACAAAAGAAAATGTAGGAGAAACGGTTGTACTCAACGGTTGGGTACAAAGAAGACGCGATCTGGGCGGCGTATTGTTTATCGATTTGCGCGACCGCAGCGGCCTGGTACAAACGGTGTTCAACCCCGATTTTTCGGGCGACGCACTTACTGTGGCAGATCGTGCACGCAACGAATACGTGCTGGCTGTCAGTGGAAAAGTAGTTGAACGCGATCCCGCTACGGTAAACCCAAACTTGGAAACTGGCGAGATTGAAGTCCAGGTGACTCAGATCGAAATTATGAACCCGGCGAAAAACCCGCCTTTCTTCATTGAGGACGGCATCGAGATCGACGAATCGCTCCGTTTGAAATACCGCTACCTCGACCTGCGCCGGCCGGAGATGCAGCGTACGCTTGCAGTGCGCTCTAAGGCGGCCAAAGTATTCCGTGACTTCCTTGACGCGAACGGATTCCTTGAGGTGGAAACGCCGATTTTGACCAAAAGCACACCGGAAGGCGCGCGTGACTATCTCGTACCAAGCCGTGTGCATCCGGGTGAGTTCTTCGCACTGCCCCAATCGCCGCAAATTTTTAAACAGCTGTTGATGGTTAGTGGTGTAGAGCGCTATTACCAAATCGCACGCTGCTTCCGCGACGAAGATCTGCGGGCTGACCGACAACCGGAGTTCACGCAGGTGGATATCGAGACTTCTTTCTTGTCGCAGGATCAGCTGCTTGACCTGATGGAAGAGCTGATTGTAGAACTGTTTAAAGTGACCACGGGCCGAGAAATCCCACGTCCGTTCCAACGGATCAGCTACGCTGACGCAATGGGCAAATACGGTTCAGACAAGCCGGATCTGCGATTCGGACTGGAGCTGCAGGATGTGTCGGATATCGTGGCCAACTCAGGAGTAAAAGTGTTCGCGAGCGTTATCGAAAAAGGCGGACAGGTTAAAGCGCTCAATGCAAAAGGCTGCGGCAGCTGGAGTCGTAAGGAAATCGACGAGCTGGGTGTGTTCGCAGGACGCTATGGCGCGAAAGGCTTGGCATGGGTAGTGCTGAAAGACGGCGAAATGAAAGGTCCGATCGTGAAGTTCTTCACGGAACAGGAACTCGAGGCCCTGAAGGAGCGTCTTGGCGCGGAAGAGGGCGACCTGCTGTTGTTCTCCGCTGACACGAAAAAGGTAGTGGCCGATGTGCTTGGCAACCTGCGTTTGAAAATCGGGCGTGAGTTGGGGCTGATCGACGAGAATGAGTATAAATTTGCGTGGGTCGTAGACTTCCCGCTTCTCGGATATGACGAGGAACAGAAACGATATGTTGCCGAGCACCATCCGTTCACCCGTCCTAACGAAGAGGATGTGCATTACTTTGATACTGATCCTGGTAAAATTCGCGCACAAGCGTATGACCTCGTTCTTAATGGTTATGAAGTGGGCGGCGGCTCCATGCGGATTTACAAGCGCGAGGTGCAGGAACAAATGTTTAAGGCGCTTGGTTTCTCTATGGAAGAAGCACAGGAGAAGTTCGGCTTCCTGCTGGATGCTTTCGAATATGGCACACCTCCTCACGGCGGTATCGCATTCGGTTTCGACCGTCTGGTGATGCTGATCACACAGCGCAGCAACCTGCGTGAGACTATCGCATTCCCAAAAACGGCGAGCGCTACGGATCTGCTCACCGACGCACCAAGCCCAGTCGATGAGAAACAGTTGGAACAGTTGTCTATCCGTGTGGCGATCAAGCCACAAAATACGAAGTCATAAAAGAGTTCAAGCGAAGGAGGTCAGCGCCATGCTGCACCAATTTTCGAGAACAGAGCTTGCGATCGGCCCCGAGGGGCTGGATGTGATGCGTAACAGCTGCGTCGCCGTGCTCGGTGTCGGCGGTGTAGGCTCGATCGCGTCGGAAGCTTTAGCCCGTACGGGCGTAGGCCGCCTGGTTTTGATCGATAAGGATGTCGTAGATATCACCAACGTCAACCGGCAGATACAGGCGCTGACGACCACAGTCGGGCAGCCGAAAGTGGACTTGATGCGGGATCGTATTTTACAGATCAACCCAGACTGTGATGTCGCTGCACTACGTATGTTTTACACGGAGGAAACTTATGAGCAGGTGTTTGAATACCCTCTGGATTACGTTATTGACGCATCGGATACGATCAGCTATAAAATACATTTGATCAAGCAGTGCTTGGAGCGTAAGATACCGGTAATTTCCAGTATGGGCGCTGCGAATAAAATGGATCCCACAAAGTTTCAGGTCGCGGATATCTCCAAAACGACGATGGACCCGCTCGCCCGTGTCATTCGGCACAAGCTGCGCAAGGAAGGCATCAAGAAAGGCGTGAAGGTTGTTTTTTCCACGGAGCAGCCGCTCAAGCCGCGTGAAGATGTCACCCAGCGAATCGTACCGGACAATGCTCCGGAAATCCGCAAGGCGCAGCAGCCTCCTGCCAGCAACGCCTTCGTTCCGCCGGTTGCCGGCCTAATCATGGTTAGCGTCGTGGTCAAGGACCTGCTCGAGAAAGCAGACCTGCGTTGAGCCGGTAAAGAGAGGGGAACAGCCGCTTACAGGCGATGAAGGGATCAACGGGAAGCACAGCGAACTCGGCTGTGGGTAGCGCAGGATCACTGGAGCAAACCGAATTTGGCTGTGTCCAGGCACGATCAGCTGGTGAGGCCCATGTTGCTGAGGCTGGCATGGCGTCCAAAATGTGAAACCTCCAATTAACAACGTAAGCTAATGGCAAAGCCGATTGGCAGATGTTCACTACAGCATGCCTGACGAAGCTCACCGCTTCGTCAGGCATGCTTTTTTGCTAAAGACAGTGGGCAGCGCTGTTCGCTAAGCAATGCTGAATACGGCGTGTTTCTCACGTGCGCCAGTTCCCGCGCAGCACCAGCACAGCGCTCACGTTAGTGCCCTAAACGCACGCTCGCCATGGCATGGTCAAGCTTTGTTAACGCAGTCAATGTAATTTATAATAGACATAGCATTGTAGCTTCTCATACAGATGCGCTGCATCTGAAATTATCCCTAACCCTACTAATAACAACAGAGGTTGTGAATATAAGATGGACTTATTTTCATTGGCCGCCGAACAGAGCGGGCAGGGTAAACTGCTCGCCGATCGGATGCGGCCGGCTACACTGGATGAGTATATCGGACAAGAGCATATTGTCGGGCGAGGCAGACTTCTCCGCCGGGCGATCGAGGCTGATCAAGTCAGCTCCATCCTGCTTTATGGGCCTCCGGGCACGGGAAAGACAACGTTGGCAAACATTATTTCCCGTGCTACTCAAGGGGAATACGTGAAGCTCAACGCGGTTGACGCAACCGTCAAGGATGTCCGGGAAGTGATTGAGCAAGCGAAAAATAACAAAGAGCTGTATGGCCGCAAGACAATTTTATTTCTTGACGAGGTGCACCGGTTCAACACGTCGAGGCAGGATGCGCTGCTGCCAGCTGTGGAGCAAGGGATCATCGTGTTTATAGGAGCAACGACTGAGAACCCGTTCCACCACGTGAACGGGGCGCTCCTCTCGCGCTCAACGCTCTTCGAGCTGCACGCGCTCACGCACGAGCATTCGCTCACGGCCTTGCGCCGCGCGCTCACCGACCGCGACCGCGGCCTCGGGCAGCTGCCGCTGCAGGCCGCGGACGAAGCTCTCGCGCATATCGCACGCATGGCCGGCGGAGATATCCGCCGCGCGCTCAATGCGCTCGAGCTCGCCGCGCTTACCACCCCGCCCGATGCCGACGGGGTGGTGCGCGTCACGCTGGAGGTCGCCGAAGAGTCGATCCGGCGACCTACAGTGAAAGCCGACGAGTCGACGCAGTATGACGTCTTGTCGGCCTTTCACAAAAGCATTCGCGGCTCGAGCGACGCCGCGCTGCTTTGGTTCCTTTATGCCGTCGAGAAGCTCGGCATGGATCCAATGACCTTCCTGCGGCGGCTGATTGTCGCCTGCAGCGAAGATATCGGCCTGGCGAATCCCCAAGCCATGGTCCAATCGGTGACGGCGATGGATGCGTATCATAAGATTGGCTGGCCGGAGTCCAAGTACGTCATCGCCCAGGCCATTCTGTTCGCCGTCGAAAGCCCCAAATCCAACGCCATCCCAACAGCAATCGGAAACGTGATGGGGGCGCTCGACATGCTCGGTGCCGCCGAGGTACCGTTGCATTTGCGTGATGCGCACTATAAAGGCGCGGAAAAACTCGGGCATACCGGCTATTTGTATCCTCACAATTTTCCTGGGCATTATGTGGAGCAGAATTACCTTCCGGAGCGCTTGAAGGGAAAATATTTTTATGAAGCGACGGAGCAGGGCATGGAGGAGAAAATCGCGCAAAATCAAGCGCGCAGAAGGAAGCAGGGGCGGCAGGCCAAGGCTTAACGAGTCAAGTTGGTTCATTTTTCGTCTAATTTAGGCTTTTTTCGCCGTTTATCTCGAATGGTTCATGCTTTTTTGCCCCGGCAACCGTATTTTTATGCATAGACCTCAATTTGACTGTATAACTTATTAATATATAATTCATATATAATATACTAATTAGTCTGACTTTTTACCGAAGTCAACAAAATTGGAAACCTAAGGGAGGTGTACCCTATTCACTTCTACCTGAGGCGAATAGGAAATTAATTGGATAGTGACCCGTTACCGATGCTTTTGAATTTAAGTTTAGTGTTGTTTTTGGTGTTATTGAACGGTTTTTTCGTGGCAGCCGAGTTTGCCATGGTCAAAGTCCGCAACAGCCGTATCGACATGCTGGCGCAGGAAGGAAACCGTAACGCCAAATTCGCCAAAACGATCATGGGCAACATGAATGCTTACTTGTCAGCCTGCCAGTTGGGCATTACGTTAGCATCCTTGGGACTCGGTTGGCTTGGTGAACCCGCAATTGCTGAACTGCTTAAGCCGGTGCTGCAGCCGCTACAATTGCCTGAAGCGATCATCCATACAATCTCGTTTGTGATCGCCTTTAGTCTGATAACCACCTTTCACATCACGCTTGGCGAGCAGTTTCCTAAAACATACGCGATTCGTATGTCTGAAAAAGTTACTCTGCTGTCGTCGGGACCGTTAATACTTTTTTACAAAACGATGTATCCGTTTATTTGGTTCTTGAACGGCGCCTCCAACTGGCTGCTACGAAAGGCGGGGATCGAGCCCGCTGATGAACACATCGAGGCTCACACCGAAGAGGAAATTCGCGTGCTGATGAAAGAAAGCAACAAAAGCGGACTTATTGATAATACTGAATTGACATTGATGGACAATATATTTGATTTTACTGAAACGAACGCACGAGAAATTATGATTCCGAGAACAGATATGGTGTGCCTTTATTCCAATATGTCTTACGAAGAAAATCGTGTGATCGCTGTCACCGAAATGCATACCCGTTATCCCGTTTGCGATCCGGATAAGGATAACATCATCGGTTTCGTTCATATCAAAGACCTGTTAAAATCCGACCGCGGGGTAGACGATATCAATAGCATCATTCGTCCGATCACGAAAGTGCCCGAATCGATGCAAATTAGCGCATTGCTGAAGCTCATGCAAAAGAAGAAAACGCAAATGGCGCTGCTGATCGATGAATTCGGCGGTACGTCAGGCCTGGTCACTTTCGAAGACATCATCGAAGAGATAGTCGGCGAGGTGCAGGATGAGTTCGACGAAGAGCGCCCGCAGATAGAGAAGAAGGACGAGAATACGCATTCCATTGACGGTAGGATGTTGATTGAGGAGGTCAACAGCTATTTCGGGTTCGAGATTGAGTCCGATGACTACGATACGATCGGTGGGTGGGTTTACTCGCAGGTCGAAATACCGCCGAAGAAGCACCAGCGTATCAATTATGACGGCAAGTTCGAATTCATTATCATTGAGACGGATCAGCTGCGTATATCGCGCATTCTGGTGAAGAAGCTCGGCGAAAAAGTCGAGCTGCCTATGGTTGAGTCAATCAGCGTATAGCGTTCGAGCAAACAAAAAAAACCATCCATTCGCTGCAGCGAAGGATGGTTTTTTGCGTTGCAGTTAGTATTTGGCTGTGAGCGCATTGCATTGCGCGGCAAGTGTTGGGCGTATCTGATTGGCCCTTTACTCAGCTCACCGGCAGCTATTGGCTTATCTGATAACTGTGTCGATTGTCGCACCGCCAAGACAAACCTCGCCATCGTAAAATACGACAGATTGTCCTGGAGTGATCGCTTTTTGCGGCTCATCGAATGTAACTTGACAAGTGCCACTCGCTTCGTCAAACGTGACCGTGACCCCTTGATCAGGCTGTCGGTAACGGAACTTGGCAGTGCAGTGTAATGGTTCCTTCGGTAGATTTCCGCTAATCCAATTCACATCGGTTGCGGTCAAGCCCTTCGAATAAAGACGCGGATGCTTGTCCCCCTGAACCACGTAAAGTATGTTGTTCTTTAGATCCTTGTCTGCAACGAACCATGGCTCACCGTTGCCCGCGCCGCCAATGCCGAGGCCTTGGCGCTGCCCAAGCGTGTAATACATCAGGCCGTCGTGACGGCCTTTCAGTTCGCCGTCTACAGTCCTCATCTCACCCGGCTTTGCAGGCAGGTAGCCACTTAGAAATTCCTTGAAGTTACGCTCGCCTATAAAGCAGACGCCAGTACTGTCTTTCTTCTTCGCCGTGGCCAGGCCTGCGTTCTCCGCGATGGCGCGTACCTCGGGCTTTGGCAGATGGCCGATAGGGAACATGGCCTTCGACAGCTGATATTGATTCAGTGCGTGGAGGAAGTAAGTTTGATCCTTGTTGTTATCCACGCCGCGGCGCAGCCTGAACTTCCCGTCCACTTCGTCTACTTGCGCGTAATGCCCTGTGGCAATGTAATCCGCCCCGAGCTCCAACGCTTTATTCAGAAATTCACCGAATTTAATTTCGCGATTGCACATTACATCGGGATTAGGCGTACGCCCTTTGCGGTATTCGTCCAAAAAATACTGAAAAACCTTGTCCATGTATTGTTTCTCAAAATTTACCGTATAATAAGGAATGCCGAGTTGGTCGCATACTCTGCGCACATCTTCCGCATCATCTTCCGCTGTGCAATGGCCGAACTCGTCGGTGTCATCCCAGTTTTTCATGAACACACCGATGACCTCATACCCTTGCTGCTGCAGCAAGAGTGCAGACACGGAGGAATCAACCCCGCCGGACATACCTAGTACGACGCGTTTTGGTTTGCTCATGTTGATTACCTCTTTCTTTAGTGTACATGTAGTGTACATATCTCTTTATTATACTACGGTTTCCGCAATAATAAAATATTTTGATATTATGCCACTGCTTTTCTCCCAAGATACAATGTTTTATGATAACATAGAAACAATATACAAATGTATGAAATGTAAACGAGGTGCTTTTCTTGAAAATCTCTACCAAAGGCCGCTACGGATTAACCATCATGATGGAATTGGCAACCAGATACGGAGAAGGCCCCACCTCTCTAAAAAGTATCGCTGAAAAACATCAGCTCTCGGAGCATTATCTGGAACAGCTGGTTGCTCCCCTTCGTAATGCCGGATTGGTCAAAAGTATTCGCGGCGCTTACGGAGGATATATTCTATCGCAGCTGCCGGAGCAAATATCGGCCGGTGATGTGATTCGCGTTCTGGAAGGGCCAATCAGTCCGGTCGATTTTACGGAAGAAGACGATCCTGCCAAACGCGATTTGTGGATGCGAATTCGTGACAGTATAGCGGCGGTGCTGGATTCGACCACGCTCAAAGATTTAATCAGCTTTCAGGATCAAGGTCAACAGGACAGCTACATGTTCTACATTTAAATTAATGGGAGTCACTATGACAGACATCTACTTCGATCATGCTGCTACGACACCGGTCCATCCGGAAGTTCTGCAAGCTATGCTTCCCTATTTCACCACGGTTTACGGCAATGCCTCCAGCACGCATGGTTCCGGCAGACAAGCGCGTGCGGCTACCCTCCATGCTCGGGAAACGATATCACAGTTTATTGGTTGCACACCGAATGAGCTTATTTTCACCAGTGGGGGAACCGAGAGCGACAACATGGCGCTGTTTGGCGCCGCCGCAGCTGGATCCCACAAAGGCAAACACATCATCACTTCCCAAATTGAACATCATGCGGTTCTGCACGCGTGTGAGCAACTCGAGAAACGCGGGTATGAAGTGACTTATCTGCCTGTTGATAAAACCGGGCGGATCAAGCTGGAGCACGTGCAGCAAGCTATACGTCCCGACACGATATTGATTAGCACCATGTACGCCAACAACGAAGTAGGTACCATACAGCCGATTGACGATATTGGCCTAATGGCCAGAGACAAAGGCATCCTGTTTCATGTAGACGCTGTGCAAGCGCTCGGGCATGTTCCAATAGATTTAAGCCGGCTGCCGGTGGATTTAATGAGCTTTTCCGCGCATAAGATACAGGGTCCGAAGGGAATCGGGGCGTTGTATGCCGCCAAGCACGTTAAGCTTGAACCATTGCTGTATGGCGGCAATCAAGAACGCAAACGTCGGGCTGGAACAGAAAATACCGCTGCAATAGCGGGCTTCTCAAAGGCCGTGCAAATAATAGATCGCAACACGTATGAAACACGACAAAAATTGGAAAAACTACGTAGTGAAATGGCTGCGAAGCTGCAACAAGCGTTAGGGCGTGAGCAAGTGGTAATCAACGGTCATCCGGTCGAGCGGGTTCCTCATATACTGAATGTGAGCTTCCCGGGGATTTCTACCGAAACTATGCTAATGAATTTAGATCTCGAGGGCATCGCCGCGGCTAGCGGTTCCGCCTGTACCGCCGGGTCGCTCGAAGTCTCACATGTGCTGAAAGCGATGCGACTGGAGGATGAAATCACGAGATCAGCGATACGTTTTAGCTTTGGACCCAGCAATTCCCTGCAGGAAATTGACAAGGCCGTCGAAAAAATTGCAACCGTTGTGCAACGCATACGTAATTAGTGTTAAGCGTGAATTTTACGAATTAGCGCTGCCTTGTGGAGGACATTTCCGTTGAAAAAAGCTCGTAATGTGATCGGTTTGCCGGTGATTTGTGTGGAAACGGGCAAACAGGTCGGCACGTGCAAAGATCTCTTGCTGGATGAAGAATGGCACATTGAAGCTGTACTGCTGGAGTCTAGGCATTGGTTCACTCCGACGCACTGCATATTGTGGGAAAATGTCATTGCGCTCGGCGACGATGCCATCACGATTGAAAATGAGGATGCCATCTGCTACGTCGATGACAGCCGTGAATATACGTCGCTTCTAAATGGCGACCGCAAGGTCAAAGGCATGCCCGTGCTGACCGTGAACGGACAGCAATTAGGCGTGGTGGACGATGTTTATCTAGACCACGAAATGGGTAAAAATGTAATAGGATATGAGTTGACCGAGGGTTTCATTTCTGATTTAAAGGACGGGCGTAAATGGCTGCCTCTCCCGGAGACGGTGACGGTAGGAGAAGATGCAATAATCGTACCTGTTCATTGCCACGAATCATTAGAAGAGATCTTCATACAAAAAGAAGAATAGGGTGATATAATGCTACGCTGTCCAAATTGCAACTCTAAAGATATAGGCAAAATCGGCTCCCATCAATTCTACTGCTGGGGCTGCTTCATCGAGTTAACCGTGAATGGAGAGAAAATGTCAGTTTTCCAAGTGGAAGAAGACGGCACGTTGAGCTCTCTGGACGATTTATTCTTTGAAGAGGAAATTGCTCAGGAAGTTCATGCCAACTAACTGAGTTTCCATTCACTCACACTGCCGTCGCATCGGCTCCAACTGCCTGACAACCGGGTAGGCCGGACACGATGCGGCTTTTTGCGTTTTTCCAAATGTAATACCTGTGCCTGCGAGAGGCTTATACATTAAATATATTAGAATGCCTGCTGGGATATGCCCCCTCTGCGTTAAAACCGCCCGCAGGATTAAGATGGCAAACTTGTACATATACTGTATGAGAGCTTGAGCTTGGCCGGTGAACGGAAGGTTGGGCGGGAATCGCGCATGGGCAGGTGATACGTTTGGACTCGTTTTTCAAAAACCGTCTTTTTAATGTCCTCGTCTACATTTTGTTGGGTTTACTGATCATGTTCATGCTGCTGCAGATTAGTCCGATGTTGTCCGCCATTTATGACTTTTTGGTGGAGATATTGGCGCCTTTCATCATTGCAATGATTATTTCTTACATGCTGAATCCGGTGGTATCGCTGCTCAATTCAAGAAAGGTGCCAAGGACGGTAGCGGTGCTCTTGATTTACGCTGTGTTCATCTTGTCCACCACAGTGGTGCTGATGAACATGATTCCGATGCTGATGCGCCAGTTGGATGAACTGAATGAACATCTCCCCCAGCTGGCAATGAGGGCCCAAACGCTCGTTGATAATTTGAACAGCTTGTCATTTTTGCCGGACAGTGTGCGAATGGGCATTAATCAGTCGTTAGCCAAAATGGAAAATGGCATATCCTTGGCTATTTCCAAGTACATCGACGGCATAGGTACCACAATTAACATGATATTCGTGGCGTTTATCATCCCGTTCCTCGCATTTTATATACTGAAAGATTTCCAGTTGATCGAAAAAACCGCTCTGGCTATCGTCCCAAAGGTAAAACGCAAACAGGTGATTACGCTGCTCATCGATATAGATACGGCGCTCGGCAATTACATCCGCGGGCAGCTGCTGGTATGCGTAATTATCGGACTTTTGGCATACATCGGTTATTGGCTTATCGGCATGCCCTATGCTCTGCTTTTGGCGTGTTTGGTTGCCGTATTTAATATTATTCCCTATGTTGGGCCCTTCTTCGGCGCGGTGCCAGCGCTTATTATGGCATCGACTGTGTCATTGAATATGGTGCTGTTGGTAGCACTGGTGAATACGATATGCCAAATTTTAGAGGGGAACGTGATCTCGCCTCAGGTCGTCGGACGGTCACTGAAAATGCACCCGCTGCTCATTATTTTCGCTCTGCTCGTTGGAGGCGAATTAGGCGGGATTGTCGGGCTGATTTTGGCAGTCCCCTTTTTCGCAGTGATGAAAGTGATATTGCAGCATGTTTTTATGTACTATGTACATCGCAGAACTACTTGACAGCTGAACCACGCGCCTAGCGGCAGCTTTCCGCTAGGTTTTTTTGTTGTGCGCAGCTAATGCGGCAGCGGATAGATGTCAGTTTGTATTGACAGACAGAAACGGGCATGTTAATTTAGTATCTGGAATGATAATCATTATCAAATAAGAATTCGGGAGTGGTTGAAATGCAACATCGCAAGTTCTCATCTGTTATCATAAGTGCCGTCATGGGCTTGGCTCTGCTCAGTGGATGTGCGGGCGGACAATCGGCTCAGCCGTCCAACGGGGCGGGCACTGCGGAGAAAACACCTGAGCAACCGGCAGCGGCAAACAGCCAAGTAGTTAACGTGTACACAGCAAGACATTATGCCGCAGATGAGGCGTTGTACAACCAATTTACCGAAAAAACGGGGATTAAGGTCAACGTAGTTAAAGGTAAAGCGGAGGAACTGATAGAACGGATCAAACGTGAAGGGGAAAGCACCGAGGCCGATTTGTTCATTACGGTGGACGGCGGTGTTCTGAATAACGCTAAGCAAGCGGGTATTCTGCAGCCGGCACAATCGGCAGTTATTGATCAGAATGTTCCGAAGCAATACCGTGATACTGACAATCAATGGATAGGATTGGCTACACGTGCTCGTGTGATTGTATATGCTAAAGACCGCGTGAAACCAGAACAATTGTCGACCTACGAAGATCTGGCAAGCGACAAGTGGAAAGGCAAACTATTGGTGAACTCTTCCACAGTGATGTACAACCAATCTCTATTCGCATCCTTGATCGAGCTGAACGGTGAGCAGAAAGCTGAGGAATGGGCAAAAGGAGTCGCAGCCAACATGGCGCGCGCACCGAAAGGCGGCGACCGTGACCAAGCAAAGGCGATCGTAGCGGGCGAAGGCGATGTCGGTATCATGAACACCTATTATGTCGGACTGCTGCTGAACTCCAAAGATGCGGAAGAAGTGAAGGTAGGCAACAGCATCGGCGTGCACTTCCCGAATCAATCGACAACAGGCACTCATTTGAACATTAGTGGCGCAGGGCTTATCAAAGATAGTAAAAACAAAGAAAATGCGGTAAAATTGATAGAGTACTTGACCAGCGCTGAAGCACAAACGCAATTATCCAAGGCTAATTTCGAATATCCTGTCAACCCCGCAGCGACAAAGGCAGAGCTGCTAACACAGTGGGGTGAGTTCAAGCCTCAGCAAATTGACTTTGCCAAACTGGGAACCAATAATGCTAAAGCTATAGAAATATTCAATAAAGTGGGTTGGAAATAAGCATGAACTTGCAAACTGCAGCGCGTGACATTCGTCAGCACGCCAACAGTTGGATGTTAATAAGCGTAATTGGGGCAGCGGTATTAATGCTGCCCATTTTCTATGTATTCACGGTATTATTCCAAAAACCCAATCGAAATTGGGAGCAGATCAAGCAATTTTTACTGCAGGATTACATGTTGGACTCGCTGGTACTCGTGCTGTTCACCGGCTTTTTCACTGTAGTGATAGGGTTAGCGTTGGCGTGGTTGGTAGCCGCTTATGACTTTCCAATGAAGCGCTTTTTCCGCTGGGCGCTCATACTGCCGCTCGCGATCCCTCCATACATCGCTGCTTACACTTACGCGAACATGTTGAGCTACACGGGTATCGTGCAAAAAACGCTGCGGAATCAATTCGGTCTCTCCTTAAGTCAAAGCTATTTCAATGTGATGTCGATCCAGGGGGCTGTGTTTATTTTTACGATGTTTTTGTTCCCCTACGTGTATCTCATAGCCAGATCGTTTCTAGAACGTCAGAGTGCATCGTATGTCGAGAATGCCCGGCTGCTGGGGAGAGGTCCTGTATCGATTTTTTTTCGTGTGGTGCTGCCGATCTCACGTCCTGCTCTCATCGGAGGGGTTACGCTCGTCGTATTCGAGGTGTTAAGTGACTACGGCGTATCGAGCTACTTCGGGGTGCAGACCATTTCGACGGCGATATTTAAAATGTGGTTCGGCATGTATGATGTAGATTCGGCTATGAGGCTGGCAGCCTGGCTTATGATTGTAGTGATAGGGATATTCATCGCGGAGCGTCTGCTTAGGCGTCACCGGATGTTCAGCTCCTCGACCAGCAAGATGAGGCCGCTCGTTCCGCAGCGTTTGCAAGGAATTAGCGCAGGTGCGGCTGCTGCAGTTTGTTTTTTGATCTTTCTGTTTTCACTGTTGATCCCGCTTGTGCAGCTTGTGGTGTGGGCCACATGGACGTATGAAGCTGTGTTTGATCAAACCTTTATAGAGCTTACGCTTAACACGCTGCGGGTCGCACTGATGGCTACTGTGATTATTATGGTTTTGTCAGTCGTGGTGGCGAATGTTTGCCGGCGGCAGCGAAACGGTTTTGCCTCATTCTTGTCCAGAGGCGTAACAGCGGGCTACTCGGTCCCGGGTGCGATTATAGCGATAGGGGTTTTGGCGGTGTGCATCAATTTAGATAAAAGCCTCGCGCCGTTATACAATCAGATGGGGTTGGGGAAAGCTCCGTTAATCATAAGCATGTCACTCGCGATGGCGGTGTTCGGCTATGTGATTCGTTTCATGGCTACCGGGTATCACGCAGTGGAGGCAGGCTTTGAAAAGATTGGTTCGAAATACGTCGAGGCCTCCCGACTGCTGGGGATAGGGCCTACGAGAACCTTTTTTAAGGTCGATCTTCCTCTTATAAAAGGGGCTGTGCTGAGCGGCTTTATCCTAACGTTCGTGGAGATTATCAAAGAGCTGCCGATCACGCTTCTGCTCAGGCCTTTTAATTTTGAGACTTTGGCGACAAAGGCATATCAATATGCGGGCGATGAACAAATTTTGGAGGCCTCGGTGCCTTCGTTGATTATCGTTGGCATCAGCTTGATTTCGGTGTTGGCCTTTCATCAATTAGGAAAGAGGATGGAGTAATGTCTTTTGTCGATATTCGAAACTTGTCCTTTGCTTACTCACGCAAATCAAAAATCATCGAAAACTTCTCTTTTTCTATGGCTCAAGGAGAAATAGTAGGCATTCTGGGACCCAGCGGACGGGGTAAAAGCACGCTGCTGCGGCTCATCGCAGGGCTGGAATCGCCGACCGAGGGTTCCATCACCATTGCAGGCAAGACGGTGCTGGACTCCGCCACGTTTATTCCGCCGGAAACAAGAGGAGTGGGCATGGTTTTTCAGGATTACGCACTGTTTCCACATCTGAGCGTAGCGAAGAATGTTCAGTTCGGACTGCACAAGCTCTCTGCGGGCGATCGTGCTAAGCGCTCGGCCGAAATGTTGAACCTGGTCCAGATGGCGGACTTTGCTCAGAGGTATCCTCACGAATTGAGCGGAGGACAGCAGCAGAGAGTAGCGCTCGCCCGAGCGTTAGCCCCGCAGCCGGCATTGCTCCTAATGGACGAGCCTTTCAGCAACCTGGACGCAGGCTTGAAAGAACACATCCGCAGCGAACTCCGAAGCATTCTTCGAACGGCGAAGATGACCTGTATGTTTGTGACGCATGATGAGCGCGATGTGGAAGCCATTTGCGACCGGGTATTCACGATGGCTTGATTGAAACATCTCAGCGTCGTAACCCGCTGCCTGCGGAAGCCACGCGCCGGGCAGGCGAGCTCAAACAGCGGCTGTTTGACGCCTCCTGTGGCGCAGTTGACATTCTGCATGCCGTACGTTTATAATTTTTTACAAGATAATCCTACGGCATAAAGCCCGGCCTTCTCAATAACGGGCATGCATAATATGTGAAAAACGTCGATGAAATCCAGTACGCCATAGCCCATTTGCCAGAGAGTAGGTTCTAGATTCCTTCATGTGATGAATCTAGCTGTGAGAACCTTATGAATGAAGGATGGCGGAAAGCTAATTTCGGAGTGTGGACCAAATCCACCGGTTGGACTCGTTATCCGTCTAAGGAGATTGTACGGCAGCACGGTGCCTTACCGCGTAATTGTGGTGTTCGTACAGTAACCAGGGTGGTACCGCGATCAAATCGCCCCTGTATGCAGGGGCGTTTTTTTTATGCAGACGAAGAAGCCGATAAGCAAAAAAGTTAGCGAACATAGAGGAGGTTATATGATGAAAGCAAGTGAAATACGCTCCAAATGGCTGGAGTTTTTTGCAAGCAAAGGCCATAACATTGAACCAAGCGCACCGCTAGTGCCGCACAATGACCCGTCTTTGCTGTGGATTAATGCGGGGATGGCACCGTTGAAACCTTACTTCGACGGCCGGGTGATACCCGACAATCCGCGCATTGCGAACTCGCAGAAGTGCATTCGCACCAATGACATCGAGAACGTGGGCAAGACTCGCCGTCACCATACGTTTTTCGAGATGCTGGGGAATTTTTCGATCGGTGACTACTTCAAAGAGGAAGCCATCACGTGGGCGTGGGAGTTTTTGACGAGTCCCGAATGGATCGGCTTCGATGCGGAACGGCTGTCGGTCACTGTGTATCCGGAGGACACTGAAGCGTTTGAAATGTGGAATAAAAAGATCGGCCTGCCTGCCGAACGCATCTATAAGCTGGAGGAGAATTTCTGGGATATCGGCGAAGGCCCGTGCGGTCCGTGCACAGAGATCTTCTACGATAGGGGTGACGCGTACGGCGACCTGAGCGATCCCGAGTGTTGGCCGGGCGGGGAAAATGAGCGCTTTTTGGAAGTTTGGAACCTTGTGTTTTCTCAGTTCAACCATAACAAGGACGGCAGCTACACTCCGCTTCCCAACAAAAACATCGATACCGGCGCAGGGCTGGAACGGTTTGCTTCGATTTTGCAGAATGCCGATTCCAACTTCGACACGGATTTATTTCAGCCTATCATTCAAGCTACCTGTCAGCTGGCCGGCGTAACCTATCACGCGAATGAAGAACACGATGTGGCGCTGAAAGTTATCGCCGACCACATACGCACAGTTGCTTTCGCTGTGGCTGACGGGGTATTGCCTTCCAACGAAGGCCGGGGCTATGTTATCCGCAGATTGCTGCGCCGGGCTGTCCGTTACGGTAAAGTGATCGGCATGGATAAGCCGTTCCTGTACTCACTTACTCCGGTCGTAGGCGAAATTATGGGTGTCTATTACCCGGAAGTGGTAGACAAGCGTGAATTTATCGAGAAGGTGATCCGCACGGAAGAGGAACGATTCCATGAGACTCTGTCTGACGGGCTTTTGATTTTGGCTGACATGATTGAAAATGCGAGGAAGGCAGGCGCCACCGCTATTGGCGGCCCGGACGCGTTTAAGCTGTATGACACATACGGATTCCCGTTCGACTTGACGGAAGACTTCGCTTCGGAAAAAGGGATGACGGTTGACCGTGCGGGGTTTGATCAGGCTATGCAGGAGCAGCGTGACCGGGCCAGAGCAGCCCGCCAGGACGCGGAAAGCATGAAGGTACAGGGCGGACCGCTGGCCGATTTGACGGTTAAAAGCGAGTTTGTTGGTTATAATGATTTGGTAGCATCTGCCAAGGTGGAGGCTATCGTCCACGAGAATGAACTGGTGGACTTAGTGGGTGTCGGTGAGACATGCCAGGTGGTGTTGGACCGTACGCCATTTTACGCGGAGAGCGGAGGACAAGTGAGCGACCACGGTTACATCACCGGCGACAACGACCTCCGGCTTAGAGTCGAGGATGTAAGCAAAGCGCCTCACGGCCAGCATGTGCATACGGTTGTCGTCGAAGCCGGCGTGCTGCGTAACGGAGCCGCTGTCAAGGCCGCGGTGAGCGAAGAGCTTCGCGAGGATATCATTAAAAATCATACGGCTACTCATCTTCTCCATGAAGCGCTCAAAGAGGTGCTGGGTGAGCATGTTAACCAGGCGGGCTCATTGGTGGCTCCCGAAAGACTGCGCTTTGACTTCTCGCATTTTGGCAGTATCACTGCGGAAGAACTGCAGGACATCGAGCAGCGTGTGAACGAGCAGATATGGAAAAGCATCCCGGTGGGCATTTCATTGAAACCTATTGCGGAGGCCAAAGCGATGGGCGCGATGGCACTGTTCGGTGAGAAGTACGGTGACGTCGTCCGCGTGGTTCAAGTCGGCGATTACAGTCTCGAGCTGTGCGGAGGCTGCCATGTGAGCAACACGAGCCAAATCGGGCTGTTTAAGCTGGTGAGCGAATCCGGTATTGGTTCCGGAGTACGCAGGATTGAAGCTGTTACAGGCCGTAATGCGTATAATTATTTAGATCAGCAGCTGGAACTGCTCCGCGAGGCGGCAGGCATGCTGAAGTCGAACATCCAGGACGTACCGAAGCGCATCGAGGCTTTATTTGCTCAAACGAAGGAGCTGTCCCGTGAAAACGAATCTCTAAAAGCGAAGCTAGGTAAAATTGAGGCGGGCGCCTTGACCGATCAGCTCCAGGAGATTGCAGGCGTGCCTGTTCTTGCTGCACAGGTTAGCGCAGGAGACATGGAATCGCTCCGCAGTATTGTCGACGAGATGAAAGTGAAGCTGGATTCGGCAATTATAGTGCTCGGCGCAGCGGTCGATGACAAAGTAAACCTGGTCGCTGCGGTGACGCCGGACTTGGTAGCCAAAGGTTATCATGCCGGCAAGCTGATTAAAGCAACGGCGGTTGTTGTCGGAGGCAGCGGCGGAGGCCGGCCGGACATGGCACAAGCGGGCGGCAAGGACGCCTCGAAGCTCAAGGACGCATTAAACAATGTGGCACAGTGGGTCAAAGAGCAGGCTGGCGTGTAAATAAATTTAGCCAGACAAACAGGAATTTTTCGACAAATCGCGAATATAACAACAGAGCCATTTGTACAATAAGATTAACAACACTACGATGCAAAGGGGGGTGCTGGCATGAGTTCGATGGACAAAACCATGAAATTCAACGTGAAAGCGGAAGAGATCGAAACATCGCCCAAGGATGTCATGTTGACGGTATACGACGCTCTCCAAGAGAAGGGCTATAATCCGATCAATCAGATTGTAGGATATTTGCTGTCTGGAGACCCCGCATATATTCCCCGTCATAATAATGCCAGAAGCATAATCCGTAAACGGGAACGCGATGAGCTGATTGAAGAGTTGGTCCGTTTTTATTTGCAGCAGCATAAATCATAATAGTACATCCAGCGCAAGTGAAATTTGACAAAGGCTGTACTTTGGGAGTTTAATGAACGATGAACCGGTTAATGGGCTTGGATTATGGGGATAAGACGATCGGCATCTCGGTTAGTGACGAATTGGGCTGGACCGCTCAAGGGGTCGAAGTGATCAGGCGGACCACCTCGGAGCGCGATGTCAGCCGGATTCGTGAGCTGATACAGCAGTATGATGTTAAGGAGCTGGTCGTCGGACTGCCCAAGAATATGAATAACACGATAGGCCCGCGTGGAGAAATTTGTATCGCATTCGCCCAGTCCTTGCAGGAAACACTAGGCATGCCTGTCCATTTATGGGACGAACGATTGACGACGGCATCGGCGCAGCGCACATTGATCGCAGCTGACGTCAGTCGTAAAAAACGCAAGCAGGTCATCGACAAGATGGCTGCTGCACTCATTTTGCAAGGCTATATGGATTCCAATTCGAAAGGGTGATTGACATGTCTAAAGAGGAACAATTGCAAGAAGAGCCGGAAATCATTTTTATTCCGGACGAGGAAGGCAATGAAGAAGAGTTCGAAGTGATCATGAAATTCGAGGTCGACGGATCGGACAAGAAGTACATGATGGTCGTTCCTGTCGACGCCGAAGAGGAATCCGATGAAGTGTATGCGTTTCGTTACGAAGAGGACGGAGACGACCTGCAGTTGTTCACGATCGAGGACGAGGAAGAGTGGAACATCGTGGAGGAAACCTTTAACACCTTGATGGATGAATTTAACGAGGAAGAAGAAAACTCTCAATAGAGAACACACGGGAGGAACTCCATTTTGTACGAACTCAAGGATCTGATAGAGACCGACCGGTTGCGCCGCGAGTACGGAGATGATATTATCTTATATGATGAAAATGAAAACTCCGTAGTATACAAGCTGCTGTCCGAGTTTCAGCTGGGAGAACGGTCATACGCCGTGCTTGAGCAGGAACGGGACGGTGAACCGGAAATTTACCGGGTGATCGCGGGTGCGAACGGCGAGCTTGAGTTGGAGACTATCGAAGACGATGACGAATGGGAGAACGTTTCGGAGCTCTATGACGAGCTAACTTTTCCCGCCAACGATGCATAAGCAGACGGCCACTGGTGTACACGAGCTGAGCGGAGACAACTCCGCTCTTTTTCATTGTTACCGGCCCCCGTCGCTAAGACGTGGGAATGTGGTCGCTGGAAAGAAGGTGACTGTCATAAAAAGATTATTTGTTATTGCTGCAATTATTGTCATAGTTTCTGCCGCTGGTGTAGCTCTGTATGTGAGGCAATCTCTGCAGCCGCCCCCGGCCGCGTCAGAAGCGGTTCAGGTGTCTGTGCCGGCAGGAAGCGGCTCCGCAAACATAGCTCAAATACTGCAGCAGCAGGGTCTGATCCGAGACGCGCGTGTGTTTGCATACTATTTGAAGTTGACAAACGAAGGCCATAAATTCCAGGCTGGGGAGTACCAGATGACGCCCGGCATGCCGCTCGACGAAATCATCGATATGCTGAATAAAGGCTTGGTCGTGAAGCAGCAGGGAATTCAGCTCACGGTGCCCGAAGGTTTTACCGTCGCGCAAATTGCGGACAAGGTCGGCCAACAGTTTGGGAAGGATCCTGCAGCATTTATTCAGGCCGCCCAACAATATCAGGGCTTCACGGCAAAGGTTTTCAAAGAGATTCCTGCTAACGATCAGCTGAGAAGTAGACTCGAAGGTTATTTGTTTCCTGAGACGTACGAGTGGAAGCAAGATATCACCATGGAACAAGTGATTGACCAGATGATGCTGGAATTGGACAAGAAGCTGGCCATGCTCCCGGAGAGCTGGCGAGAGGACATGGCTGCGCGCGGGCAAAACTTCCATCAAATGATGACTATTGCCTCGCTGATTGAGAGAGAGGTTGCGATAGAGGAAGAGAGGCCGCTCGTCAGCAGCGTTATACATAACCGGCTGGAAAAAGGCATGCCTCTACAAATTGACGCCACAGTGCAGTATATGTTCGATAAGCAAAAGGAGCGGCTGTTCGAGAAGGATCTGCAGCTTGAGAGCCCGTACAATACGTACCTGAATACCGGACTCCCGCCGGGACCGATTGCCAGCCCAAGCCTCTCCTCGATCAAAGCCGCGATATATCCGGCAGAAAGCAATTATTTCTTTTATGTTACTAAAAAAGATGGCACAAAGGGGCATTTATTCGGGGAAACGTTCGAACAGCACCGGCAAAATAATGCTGCAAGCAAAAAGAACGGCAATATACAAGAAACACCTGATAGTGAAGGGAGCTAGACTTGAATGAATAAACCCGAGCTGTATATTTCAGCCGGTTCGGTGGCGGAAGCTCAGCGTTACATCGAAGCGGGTGTGGATGCGGTGGCGGTCGGAGAGCATCGTTATGGTATGCGGCTGCCTGGTCAAGTTATGGTGGATGATCTGCGGACTTTCATTCCGCGGGCGCATGCGTGCGGCGCGAAAGTGTATGTAGTGGTGAACAAAATCTTGGACAATGATTTGCTGCCTGTTCTGCCAGATTATTTGCGTGAGATTCACCAACTAGGCGCAGATGCGGTGGTGTTCGGGGACCCGGCAGTGCTCGTTGCGATCCGACAAGCCGCCCCGGGCATGCCGCTGCATTGGAATGCCGAGATGACGTCCACCAACTACGAGACTGCACGCTATTGGGCTTCGCAAGGGGCTGTGAGAGTTGTTCTGGCGCGGGAACTCAACATGGACGAGACCATCGAGATCAAACAAAATCTACCCGACATGGAAGTGCAGGTTCAAGTGCATGGGATCACCAACATTTATCACTCCAAACGTGATTTGGTTTCCAACTATGAAGCCCACCAGAGCCGCGGCGGACTGCAAGCAGGTAAAGGCCTGGAAGACGGCTTGTTTTTAATAGAGCAGGAACGCAAAGATGAGCGGTATCCAGTATATGAGGACGTGAATGGAACGCATATCATGAGCTCAGACGATGTCTGTATGTTAGAAAATCTGCATGAGCTGATGGAGGGCCGTATTGACAGTTTGCGAATTGAGCCGCTCTTGAAATCGGTAGAATACAACGAGACTGTAATCAAAGCGTATCGGGCAGCGATTGATGCGTACACTGCGGATCCCGCCAATTACGAATTCCAGGAGCAATGGCTGGAGGCAATACGCGAGATCCAGGACCCGCGGCGTGAGCTTTCTTTCGGCTTCTTTTACAAGGAGCAGGTATATTAAAACAGGTAATGCAAAATCCAACCGGGCTAGTTGAAATCATCAAAGAGTTTGAAAACAAGGGGTGCAAACACATGACATTGGTGAAGGAGCAAATGCTAGGCAAGCGCGTCCGTTTAGAAAAGCCGGAATTGCTTGCGCCCGCAGGCAGCTTGGAGAAGCTGAAATTCGCTGTGCACTACGGAGCTGATGCTGTGTACATCGGCGGGCAGCAATATGGTCTTCGCTCCAATGCCGACAACTTCACATTCGAAGAGATGCGCGAAGGCGTGGAATTCGCACAGCGGTATGGGGCGAAAGTGTTTGTCGCGACCAATATTTTCGCCCACAACGAAGATATCGCGGGCATTGAAGAGTACCTGCGCGGGATCCAAGATGCGGGTGTGGCGGCTATCATTGTGGCCGATCCGGTTATCATCGAGACGTGCAAAAGAGTGGCGCCTAAGCTGGAAATCCATCTCAGCACCCAGCAGTCTACGATGAACTGGCAGGCCGTGCAGTTTTGGAAGGATGAGGGTGTCGATAGAGTCGTGTTGGCGCGTGAAGCGAGCATGGATGAGATCATGGAGATAAAGAATAAAGTCGACGTCGAGATTGAAGTCTTTGTGCACGGAGCGATGTGCAGCTCGTATTCCGGCCGCTGTGTATTGTCCAATCATTTTACGGATAGGGATTCCAACCGCGGCGGATGTTCGCAATCGTGCCGTTGGAAGTATGATTTGTTCACAACACGAGAGGATCAGACACAAGTGGGCATAAAAGAACTGCCGTTATTCGAGGCTAATGACGATGCTTTCTCCATGAGCTCCAAAGATTTGTGTATGATTGAGCATATCCCTGAACTGGTCAGGTCGGGTGTGGACAGTTTCAAAGTAGAGGGAAGAATGAAGAGCGTGCACTACGTGGCGACAGTGATCAATGCGTACCGTCAGGCCATCGATGCTTATTTTGCGGATCCGGAGAACTATGAGCTTAAGGCGGAGTGGCTGTACGAGATCAATAAGGCGGCAAATCGCCCTTTAAACACGGGCTTTTTCTATGATCGTCCCGATCATGAAGATCATATATTTGAGCCGGAGGATAAGGCTGCGCCGTATGATTTTGTTGGTGTCGTGATGGCCTACGATGCGGCCACCCAAACGGCTGCGATTCAGCAGCGAAATCATTTTAAACCGGGCCAGGAAATCGAATTTTTCGGACCGCAGGGCACTATCTTCAAGCAGACGGTTCCGGCGATACAGGATGAATTGGGACAACAGCTGGATGCTGCCCGGCATCCGATGCAGACGATCCTCTTGAAGGTGGAGCATCCGGTGAAGCCGTATGATATCATGCGTAAAAAGATGGGAAAATAATAAAATTTTCATAAAGTATGCAGGGAGAGCCGCTCATAGAAGCGGCTTTTTTAATTGTTATAGGCCGTTAGACCCATGGACAAACTAAGTAAAAAAGCATATCATCCTACGTGTCGATTAGCATATATTGACATAAAATGATGCTCAATGTGTGAGGCGGTGGAACTATTTTTGAAATATGAAAGCGGTTAACCATACACAACATGGCAAATACTGTCGAAGTACGTGTGAGGGTGAACTCCAATTCGTTGTACTATCTTAGACTAGGGCGGTGGTTCCGGTGCGGGGAATAATGTCTGTGCTGAAGCAATGGACAGCCAGGATCGGTAAAGTAGTAACGCAGCAGGTATCCGGCGGCGGCCTTAAGAGTATCGGCACTGCGGCGCTCAGATTTCTTGTTCGATCAGCGAGCAGAGCGGCGGGGGCAGTGAAAGGCACTCGCCTGGAAAATCCGGTGAAATCAGTGGGCATGAAGTTGTTCTTGATTTTTCTTGTCAGCATCCTGTTTTTCGTGCTCACGGTTGGTTTCACGTCTTATAGTATTTCCAAAGGGGTCATTCAAGCTAAGGTGGCCGAGGCTTCGGAGCAGACCATTATCCAAGCGGGTAAGAAGCTTGACCTGATGTATGGCAATTTGGAGGATTTGACCATACAGATTTTGTTGGATGAACAGTTGAAGACAGCGCTGGCAGAGATGCCGGCGGCTAATAAGTCATCCTTCGATTACTTGCAGCTGCGCAAAACTGTAGAAGACCGGCTGAATACATATTCCTACGCGAATAGCAATGTGCGGTCCTTGCAGATGTTCCTGCCTTCCGGGGACCCGGTAGCGTCAGCGGGCACTACTCCCACGAAGGAAAACCTTACCCAAGAGGATTGGTTTAAGAAAATTGTGGAAAGCAATGGGCGGGCCACCTGGCTCGAAACAAGAACCAGCGGGTTCTCTGACGCCGGCAGCCCTAGCGGAACATTTGCTGTGGGCCGATTGATGAAGAGCACCGGCAGCAACAGTCCACAGGCAGTATTACTGCTGGAGATGAAGGTCGAGCTGTTGGCCGCACAGGTGTCCGAGCTGCAATTGGGCGAAGGCGGCGACACGTTAATCATCACCCAAGATATGAACGTGATCTACTCCCAAGAAGAAGCCGAACTGGCGCAAAAAACAAATCCCGATGTGACAGCCGACTCTCTTCAACCGAACCGAAACAGCACCATGAACGGCAAAGAAGATATGCAGCTTGTGTACTATAAATCATTGAAATCAGGCTGGTATACCGTTGGAGTCATGCCGGTGGATGAGTTGGTGAGAGATGCGAAAGTCATTTCGAACATCACTTGGATTATGGCGCTGATCGCCGCTGTGATTGCTGCAGTCATCGGGCTTATGATAGCTCGAATGGTCGGGCGTCCAGTTATTGTGCTTCGCAACCTGATGCAGGAGGGTGAGCAAGGGAATCTCACAGTACGCATGGCCGTACATTCCAAAGACGAGATTGGCCAATTGGGCGGCAGTTTCAATCAGATGATGGAAAAAATCACGCTGTTGGTGCAGCAAACCAACCAATCCGCACAAGCGGTGCTCGAGACGTCAACGGAGCTTGCGGACGCATCCAAGAAGACGGCTCTATCGGCCAGAGAGATCGCAGTGGCAACCGAAGAGATTGCGGGGGGCGCGTCCAGCTTGGCGGTGGAATCAGAAAGAGGGAACGAGCTTACACATGACATCTCGGTGCAAATGAAAACGGTGATAGAAGCCCATATGGTAATGGGTACATCGGCCGCGCAAGTGCAGAAATCCAGTGAGCAGGGTATTCAATACATGTCACAGTTAATCGACAAAACGAATAAGACTGAGTCCATGACACGGAGCATGGTGGACAAAGTAGATCATCTGAAGGAAAGCACGCGTTCAATTCGCAAGATACTGGAAGTATTGAGCAGCGTGTCGAAGCAGACCAATATTTTGTCTCTCAACGCTACCATCGAAGCGGCCCGTGCCGGTGCAGCGGGCAGAGGTTTTATGGTCGTAGCCGATGAAATTCGCAAGCTGGCAGACCAGTCACGGCAGTCGATTGATGTGGTCGGCCAAATCACCGACACCATCCAACGAGAGATAGATGAAACCGTCACGGTGTTATCCGACGCCTATCCGGTATTTCAGGAGCAAATCATGTCCGTGAAAGAAACGGACTTGATTTTTAAGCAGGTTCAGGGCAACATGGGAGATTTTATCGGCCAGCTGTCGGAGGTAACGGAATCAATCAGCAATCTGGATGCAGCACAGCTGGTGCTGTCAGAGGCGATGGCTCACGTCAGCGCTGTGGCGGAGCAATCTTCCGCTACCTCGCAAGAAGTGGCATCATTGAGCTCTGAGCAGCTGAACGTGAGTTCGAGCCTGGTTAGCCTGTCCGATAAGCTGGAGCGGCTATCGGATTCTCTGAAGGAGTCTCTGAGCAGGTTCGATGTCTAGGCGGCAGGCGGCAATTGCATGACAGGTGCTTGTTTTGTTTGAGCCGTGGGCAAGTCGATCATACTGGTACTATTATCCGGTATAACATGCTGCAGTTTACGACAACAACGCAGGGGGTCGACACCATGATTAAGCACCGAATTTTTTACATTTTGCTCGGCATTGCAGCTTTGCTATTGACTCTTAATGTCCGCTTGTTCTGGATCCAGGTTGCCGCCACCCGCAGTTGGAGCGCGCGCGACATTGATCTGGTCGAGAACAGCGTTATTCAACGCGCAAAAGCATTCATGCTCGACACCGGCCGCGGTGACTTTTATGACCGACAGGGTCAGCCTCTCACCGGAGGGGAGATCCCTGCTCTCACAGTCTTTCCGGTGCAGGAGCGGCCGGCGGCATCCCAGGATGAGGTTGATCACCGTATAGTGCGGATTTTACATACGACCGAAGATAAGTGGAAGGAATTCAGAAAAGGACTGACAGCACCTGCGGTGTGGGCTGAAGACGGGATGACGGTAGAACTGGATGCGCAGCAGATTGCCGCGATAAGAGCGTTGCAGATTCCCCAATTCGAGGTAACACGTGTGAAAGAGCGGTATGCAGCTCCACAGCCGGCCAGCCAGCTCATTGGCTATGTAGGCCAGGATCCAGCACGCATCGTCCGGCAGTATATGTCTGAGTTCCAGCAAGGACAGATGCAGTTGACCAGCGCGATCGGCGGGGCAGGCTTGGAAAAGACGTTTGAGCCCTGGCTCCATGGGATCGGAGCAACCAGGGTGGCTTTGTTTACCGACGGCTTCAAGCGGCCTCTGCCCGGCTTGGCCACCCGGGTCGTGTCACCCGGCAATGAATATTATCCGCTAAAGATCATGACGACGCTAGACCTAAGTGTACAGCGGCGCGTCGAACAAGCGATGGCCGCGCTGCAGGTGAAGGAAGGCGCGGTCGTTGTATTGGATACAGCAAATGCAGACGCGGTCGCCATCGCGAGCCGGCCGGCTTTTCATCCCGCGCGCGTGGATCTGGAGAGTGGGGCGTGGAGCAACCGGGCACTCAAAGCGGTCCCTCCGGGATCGATTTTTAAGACCGTGACGGCCGCTGCGGCGCTGGATGAGAAGCTGGCAGATCCGGAAGAACTGTTTGACTGCAACGGTACGCTTGGGAAATATGGTTTGACATGCTGGAAGAAAGAAGGACATGGCCGCATTAGCCTCCGGGACGGCTACGCGCAATCATGCAACATTGTGTTTGCACAAATAGCTGAACGATTACAGGGCTCGTCGATGCAAGCATACGCCAATCAGCTGGGTCTAGGCGTTCCTGTCGGCTGGAAAGGAGATTTTATGCAGCAGCGTGATTTTCGGGCATGGGATGCTGAGGAACGCGGTCAGATATTCGCACCAACAACAGCCATCGAAGATGGCGGGGTCAAGGCACAGTCCGCGATCGGGCAGCGGGACGTGTTGGTCACGCCGCTGCAGGCCGCCAACATGGTGGTCACGCTGTTGCACCAAGGAGAAGTGCTGTCACCCCGCATCGTCCACGAGGTGCGCTTCAACAACGGCCGTTTGATGCAATCTTTGGATGAGAGGCGTGTGAGCGGACTTCCCGGAGCCGTCTCGGAACGTACCGCGGATATCATGTTGGATTGGATGCAGGATGTCGTCCAACATGGTACGGGAAAGGTGCTGCAGTCCGCTGAGTGGTCCCTCGCCGCTAAATCGGGTACTGCTCAGGTGACGGACAAGCACGGACGTCCTGTTGTCCACCAATGGTTTATCGGGTACGGACCTGTCGAAGAGCCAAAGTTTGCCGTGGCCGTTCTCGTGCAGAATATGCCTGAATCGGCGCCTAACAAGGCGGCTGTCCTCTTTCGCGAGGTGATGAATATTCTCGCCGACGGTTCATAGCTGCGAAATAGAAGCGGACCGTGAAGACATGGCGCCGGATTCCGCCAGATCCGACCGCGCTAAGGTAGTGGAATTCGCCGCTCGGCCGCAGGTTTTCTCCAACAAAGTTGCGATGGGTGTGTCCGAATATAACACACACATTTCTGTACGGTTCCAGAATCGCGCGGAACTCTTTGGCACGGATCAACCGGTACATGCCGCCCGTCGGTTCTCGGCGTACGGAGCGGTTGATGGATGACCACAAACGCGGGCTTACCTTCCTCATGCGATGGCATAATTCCGCGAGCCAATTGAGCTGCTCATCGGAGTACCACGCGCCTCCCCCACCTCCGCTTTTTCCTCCAGCAGCGCTCCGCCCTGTATCCGCACCTTACGCACCCGCCGCACGGTTAATTCTACGTTGTACGTCCGGACTGTCTCGCCTTTTTTTAAATGCTGTGCTATAAGTTGTCGAATATATTTCAATAGCAAACCTATGTTCTGGTACTATCATAAGTTAGTACTTACTGCGTATACAGCCCTTGAATATACTTTAATTGAGGGAACTCAGCAAAGAGGTGAGGCGCTGTGAGCAGAAAATGGGTGGAAAAAGAGGGATTGCACTGGGTAGAGCGCGGAATTATCAGTTCCGAGCAGTATAATCAAATTTTAAGCTTGTACGAGGATAAGAAGCATGCGTTCGGGATGCTCCCGCTGATGGGGAGCATTCTGGTGGGACTAGGTGTGCTTAGTTTTGTCGCCGCCAACTGGCAGGACATACATGAGCTGTTCCGGCTTGGAATGATAGTTGCATTGATGGTAGCGTTGTACGCAGGCGGGGAGCTGTTCAGCAGACACGGCAGCCAAAGGTTGGGCATAGCGCTCATGGCGTTAGGACTAATTAGCTTTGGCGGAGGCATCGTCCTGGTGGGGCAAATGTTCCACCTGATCGCGTATGACATTGCCTCTTTCATCGTGTGGGGAACGGTGGGCACGTTATTGACTTATTTTTACAGGCGCCGTTTTTTGTACTTGATCAGTATCTTGATTTTCACAGGAGCCCAATGGTACAGCGTGAATGGGATGCATCATTTCAGTGCTGTGGCGTTCGGCGTGATGCTTACCGGACTGGGTGTCTATTTGTGGAAGCATCAGGACGTCCTCCTGGCGTGGTGCTTCAGTGTAAGCTGCATTATTCAGGCAATCATGCTCACAGTAAGTCAGGATTGGAAATTTTTGTGGTGGTTTGTGTCCGCTATGGCCTTGTATGCGCTGGGAGACTGGTGGAAAAATCGCGGCACCGGTTATGCGCTGCAGGCCGTCCCGCTGATTGGAGCTTTCATTTTCAACATTGCCGCCGTTATTTTTTATGATGTAACGCGCGAGGGTGATTTCCGGCACATACTGCCTGAACCATCGTATTTCTTACTCGCGATGACGGTGTTGTTTGGCATCTCTGTCGCAGGGAAAATCAAAAGAAAGCGGGGAATCACCGCTTTTGAATGGATCTTGGCAGTTCCGTTTGCCTTCTTACCCGCAGGGGCAGACGTATTGTACCTGCTGACGCTGTTTTTCTTCTCCTTATATGTATTGTGGACAGGATATGCCGAGGAGTGGCGTTGCAAAATTAACTTCGGCATGGTGCTGTTTATTGTGGCGAGCATGGTAGCTTACGGCAAATTAACTTGGGCATTTATGAATAAATCGTTGTTCTTCATCATTGGCGGTTTGCTGCTGTTTGCGCTCAGCTGGTTCCTGGGCCGTAAGAAAAAGCAGTTTTTCGATCAAGCGGAAGGAGGGCGCCGGCATGATTAAGACAGCTCAGGGAAGATCTCTCCGAACTACATTGCTGATGCCGTTGGTTGTTCTGCAAGTGTTGTTTTTAGCCGGTATGGCGGGCTCGTATTATGCTGTGGGCTGGTACGGTACAGAAATCAAGCTAGAGACGGTTCCGGTCGATCCACGTGACCTATTGTACGGTGATTATGTCACATTGAGATACAAAATCAGCGAGCTCTCGCCAGCCTTGTGGCATGGTAAAGGAGAAGCACCGAAGCGGGGAAGCGCGGTGTATGTTGCACTGAAGCCCGTGGATGGATTGTATGAGGCGGCAGGGGTGTACGAGGCGGCACCAAGACTCGAAGCCGGCCAAGTGGCAGTGAAAGGCAGGGTACAGGCGGCCTGGGATGGAGGAATCCAAGTAAAATACGGGCTCGAACGATATTATGTGCCGGAAGGCACGGGGGTCGAGCTGGAACGAACAGCAGGCGATATGATCGCTGTCGTGAAAGTGGCTGCCTGGGGGCAACCGAGACTGATCGGCTTGGAGTAACATGGGTAATATAAAGCGAAAAGAGACTCAGATTGCAGATGATGAGTGAGGAGGGAAAGTTCATGGCTTCTGATAAAGTAGAGGAGCAGTTGGCGCAGAGGCTCACGGAGGGCGAGATGAATGCCGAGGACGCGGAGGAAGCGGCGCGCCGGAGATTGCCAGTGAAAACTGAGATACGGATTCAGGCGGAAATCGATCCCGTAGTTGAGGAAACGAGAAGATACCGTAAGATGGCGTCAGAAGTGGACGACCGATATGCACAGTATGACCGGTTCGTTGACCGGCCGAGGAAGGCGAGCGAGCAAGAATAGAGCCGAGCTGGGAAGTTGTTGGATGGCGCGATATCACCCAAAGGATAACTATTAGCAGTACTCGAGTCTGGCATAGCAGATCCTTTTTTTATCGTTCGCTGGCGGTGCGATGGTTGTGGCGTGGCGGGAGAGCCAGCTGCGGGTGGATGTGCGTCGCACCCAGTGATAAACATTGCATGTTCCGCTTTCTCCCTTTACAATGAGCTTACTTAAGAGACTCACTAATCGTACGAGACTAGGAGCAACGGTAAGGGAGCAGCAGAATGACAATGGGAAGTAATCAATGGACATTACCGGCAGAAACACTCATATGGGACCGCACCGAGCAAATCGAGCCCTCGGACGTATTGGTGCCGTTTGCCCTGGATGAGCTGCTCTGCAGACAAGCAGGCCGCGGCGGTGCGCCGATGGTACATATTTGGCGCCATCCGCGGGCATTCGTCATGGGACTGAGAGACAGCAGGCTTCCGCATGTGCGTGAAGCCAAACGCTGGCTCGAATCGCTAGGATACTCCGTCGCCGTAAGGAATTCCGGCGGTGCTGCCGTTCCGCTGGATTTGGGTGTGGTCAACATCTCTTTGATTTTGCCTAAGCGGCAGGGTCAAATCGATTTTCGTCATGACTTTGAACTGATGTACCGGCTGATCCGAGACGCGCTGAGGGCACTGTCACCGAATGTGGCCAAAGGGGAGATCAAGGGCTCCTATTGTCCTGGGGACTACGACCTCAGCGTGGGAGGCCGCAAATTCTGTGGCATTGCCCAACGTCGGCAGGCACACGCTTTTGTCGTACAGGCGTTCGTTGTAGTGCGCGGCAGCGGGCAGAGCAAAGCGTCGCTGGCCCGGGATTTTTACAATATCGCAGCCCAGGGGGCGGACGGGCATTGTTTTCCGCATGTGACCGAGAACAGTATGGCCAGCTTAGAGGAGCTTGTGAAGCTGGGCGATGAGCGTGAGTTTATCGACGCTGTGAAGCAAACGGTGCGCCAACACAAGCAAGCGTTGCAAGTAGCACAGCAAAAGCCGCTTCAGCTGCCGGGCGAGCGGCAGGTGATGGCGGCTGTTGAAACACTTCGGCAGCGCTATGGGCTGTCAGACGCTTGAGACGCGGGCGTTCTCGGCGGCATCTTCGCAAGCCGTGGCCCTCACTTCAGCTGCCGGACGAGCGGCAGGTAACGGCGGCTGTTGAGACACTTCGGCAGCGCTATGGGCTGTCAGACGCCTGAGACGGGGGCGTTCTCGGCGGAACCTTCGCAAGCCGTAGTACGCGCCAGCTGCAGCGGTGCGCGCTGAGCACTCCGCTTATTTGATACCGGGCAGCCGCGTCTCCAGTCGATGAATGAGCTCGCCATATACATCGCGTAGTTCCTTCATAGTGAGCAGCTCCGGTGTATTTTCCGTCTCTTCGGTAGTGTGCGATTGGAGCACGCTATTCAAGCCGTCGTAGTTGAACTTCAAATCCTTGTACGTTTGATCCAGCTTCTCGATTATAACTCCAATTAAAACCGAATATTGTTCCACGGTGCCAACCAACTCCTCTTCAAATACATATGGTCCTGTAGTAGCAGGGCACGCACATGTCACTTGGCATGCACTCGTACAGCAACACACGCTGCCGAACGGCCAAGTAACATAGATTGTAGCGCAGCCCCCCCCTGAGCGCGCCTATGATAGAAAATGCTTGATCGCGGCGGGCAGCTCCGTTTGCCAGAAGCCCCATAGATGCTTGCCCGGCTTTTCCACATAAGTCAGCCGGCAGTTTCTGGCTTCAAGCAGCCGCTTCGTGAGCCTGTTCGCTTCGACAAAATCAAACGTGCCCCGCCCGGTTGACACCTCACGCTCGTCCAACCCGATCAGCATGAAAAGCCGAAGCCACGACAGGTCGGTTTCCTCAGCGGCGCGTGCGCGCGACAGCTCCAAAAAAGCCCCTGACAAGGATATAACATTGGTGAATAGGTGAGGATAATCTAAGGCAATATGCAGTGAGACTGTCCCGCCCAAGGAATCCCCCGCCAAAATACGCTCCTGTGCTCTGGTCCTGACCGGGTATTTTTGTTCGACATACGGGAGCAGCTCCTGTGTGAAAAACCGGCAGTATGCAGCGAATCGCGAGCCCTCAGGCGCATATTCCGATGTTCTCGTCGCGGTATCGACGTCAACCCCCACAATAATGGCAGGATCGACACCTTCGTCATAGATCAGACGGTTCATCTGTGTGGCAATTCGGCCGAAGTTGAAAAATTGTTCTCCATCTTGGCAATAAATAACAGGATAGGACATAAGTTCTTGATACCCGGGAGGCAAGTAGACGCGTACTGAGCGGGGTGCGTCCAAAACTTGAGAAGGTACAAGTTCTTTGACGATTGTGCGTTTGTAATAGATGGATTCATCCATTGGACAAACCTCCCATTGTATTATAATAGTTTTGTAAAAATTTATCATCTGTATTATATGTATTTGCAAACTGTTATATAGCTTTACATAGAAAAAGAGCTTATAATTCCAAGTGTGCGGTTGTGCTGTGCGATAAAACAGGTTTATAATACTACTATAACAGAAACTGCAATTACAAGGCATCAAAATCTATAGCTGAGGTGAATGTACATGAGTAAGCCGTATGAAGTGGCAGCGTCCGAAGTGCAGCCTTTGTCAGTGTTGGCTCCGGATGGCAGCGTGGTGAACGAAAAAGAAATGCCGAAATTGACTGACGATCAATTGAGAGAATTGATGAGACGTATGGTGTTTACGCGCACCTGGGACCAACGGGCTGTCAATTTAACCCGCCAAGGCCGCCTTGGTTTCTACGCGCCGGTGTCCGGACAAGAGGCGACAATGATCGGCAGTGAATTCGCTTTGACTAAAGATGATTTTATCTGTCCGGGCTACCGCGACATGCCGCAGATCGTGTGGCACGGTCTGCCGATGTATCAAGCGTTCTTGTACTCTCGCGGCCACCAGCACGGGGGACAAATTCCCGCTGATGTACATGTTTTGATGCCGCAAATTATTATAGGTGCACAAATCCTTCATGCAATGGGCGTATCCATGGCATTCAAAAAGCGCGGTGAAAAACGGGTAGCGATCACTTACACCGGTGATGGGGGCTCGTCCGAGGGCGATTTCTATGAAGGCCTCAATTTTGCCGGAGCGTTTAAGCTGCCTACCATTTTCGTAGTGCAAAATAACGGCTATGCGATTACAACTCCTTTTTCCAAGCAAACAGCGGCTCCTTCTATTGCACACAAAGCAATAGCAGCGGGTGTGAAAGGTGTACAAGTAGACGGAATGGATGTACTGGCCGTAGTGAAAGCTGTGCAAGACGCGGCTGAGCGCGGACGCAACGGTGAAGGTGCCACTCTCATCGAAGCAATCACTTATCGCTTCCTGCCTCACTCGATGTCGGGAGATGACCCTTCCAAGTACCGGACGAAAGAAGAGACTGCAGAATGGGAAGCGACGAAAGATCCTTTGAACCGCTTCCGCACGTATTTGATGGCCAAAGGCCTGTGGACGGACGAAGAAGAAAATAAAGTGGTAGAAGAAGCTAAAAACACGGTGGCGGAACAAATCAAAAAGGCGGAAGCCGCTGAGAAAATGACGATCCCAGGCTTAATCGACAGCATGTTCGAGCAAACACCGGCTCATTTGGAAGAGCAAAAAGCCGATTATATCGGGTAAGGGGAGGAACAGAAGACCATGGCACAAATGACGATGATTCAAGCGATCAAGGACGCGATGCGTGTCGAGCTTCAACGCGATCCTAACGTTGTAATATTCGGGGAAGATGTGGGTAAGGTCGGCGGAGTGTTTCGCGCGACAGAGGGGCTGCAAGCCGAATTCGGCGAAGACCGCGTATTCGACACGCCACTGGCTGAATCCGCAATTGGCGGTTTGGCAGTGGGACTCGGGGTACAAGGTTTCCGTCCGATTGCCGAGATTCAATTTGTCGGTTTCATTTTTGAAGCTTTCGACCAAATCGTTGTACAGGCAGCTCGTATGCGTTACCGTTCCGGCGGCCGTTATAACGCGCCTATCACTTTCAGAACTCCTTTCGGCGGCGGTGTGAAGGCGGCAGAGTTGCACACGGACCCATTGGAAGGATTGTTGACACAGACACCGGGGCTCAAAGTGGTTGTTCCTTCCAACCCGTATGATGCGAAAGGCTTGTTGATTTCCGCGATCCGTGATAACGATCCGGTGTTTTTCATGGAGCATTTGAACTTGTATCGTTCGTTCCGCGCGGAAGTGCCGGAAGGCGAATATACCGTACCGATCGGAAAAGCGAACGTGGTCCGCGAGGGCACGGACGCTACCATCATCACCTACGGCGCGATGGTTCATACCTCACTGAAAGCAGCTGAAGAAATTGAAAAAGCACGCGGTGCAAAAGTCGAGGTTATTGACCTGCGCACGTTGAGCCCTTTAGACATCGACACGATAGTGGAGTCCGTCAAGAAAACCAACCGGGCGATCGTCGTACAGGAAGCGCAAAGGTCGGCAGGCGTGGCAGCGGAAGTCATCGCCCAGATCAACGAAAAAGCAATATTGCACTTGGAAGCGCCGGTGCTGCGTGTAGCTCCGCCGGACACAGTGTACCCGTTTGCGCAGGTAGAAGACCAATGGCTGCCTAACCCTGCCCGTGTGGTAGAAGGATTGAACAAAGTACTGGATTTCTAAAGACATACCTCATAAGAATACTGAGAACACTCACGAGGTGGGCGAGTGCCGCTGGGTGCAGTGCGCCAATCGGGCTGGACTGCGCCGCGAGGCGGTACAAGCTGCCGATGTGAGGTTAAATACTTAACAAGGCTTGCCGAATCTGCAGCAAGGCCATTCCATTATATCTTACGCGTTGCGGGATTGCGGTGCCTACAACGGCGACATGCTGCAAGTCCTGCACGCCATCCTTAGGAGGTTGCAAACGTGGCCGTATTTGAATATAAGTTCCCGGAGCTCGGAGAAGGGATTCATGAAGGCGAAATCGTCAAGTGGCTTGTCAAGCCAGGCGACGTTGTGGATGATGAAACGATTATTATGGAAGTGCAGAACGATAAATCTACTGTAGAAGTGCCGTCACCGGTGGCAGGCAAAATCGTTGAGATTAAGGCTGCCGAAGGTACCGTGTGCACGATCGGTGATCTGATTGCAACGATCGAGGTGGAAGGCGAAGTGCCTCAGCAAGCGAACCATCCGCACGGCGAAAGCGCACCTGCCGCTCCCGCGGCGGACGCGGTAGCTTCTCCTGAGACGAATCAAGGCGCAGAGTGTGCCGTAGGCGGCTCGGTCGCGGCGAATGTGGCGAACGCGAAGCTGGACACACCGCTGGCAGGCAACGCACCAGCGGGAGCGCCTGCAGCTGGTGCCGCGGATGGCCGCCAGGTGCTGGCAACGCCGAGCGTGCGCAAGCTGGCGCGTGAGAACGGCGTAAATATCGCGCAAGTCAGCGCGACCGGCCGCAACGGCCGTGTGACGAAGGAAGATGTTCTAGCGTTTGCCGAGGGAGGCGGTGTGCCAGCGGCTGCAGCGGCCGGCGAAGCTCCTGCGGCTGAAGCTCCTCGTGCGGCGGCAGCGCCGGTAGCGGCTGCTCCGGGAGAGCGCGTGGAGGAACGCGTTCCGTTCAAGGGCATTCGCAAGGCGATTTCGAATGCGATGATCAAGTCGGCGTACACTGCGCCTCACGTTACGCTGATGGACGAAGTCGACGTCACCCAACTGGTCGCCCTGCGCAGCAGAGCTAAAGCCGCGGCTGAAAAAAGAGGCGTGAAACTGACATACCTGCCGTTCATCGTTAAGGCATTGATTGCTGCGGCGCGGCAGTTCCCAGCAATGAACGCGATGATCGACGAAGAAAATAACGAGATCGTCTACAAAAAATACTATAACATCGGTATCGCTACGGACACCGATAATGGCTTGATCGTGCCGGTCATCCATGATGCAGACCGTAAAAACATCTGGGCTATCGCCGAATCCATCAAAGATCTGGCGACCCGCGGCCGCGAAGGCAAGCTGGCGCCGGCGGAAATGAAAGGCAGCACGCTGTCGATCACCAACATCGGTTCTGCAGGCGGCATGTTCTTCACGCCTATAATCAACTTCCCTGAAGTAGCCATCCTAGGCACCGGACGTATCACCGAGAAACCCGTGGTGAAAAACGGTGAAATCGTGGTGGCGCCGGTTATGGCTCTATCGTTGAGCTTCGACCACCGTATCATTGACGGCGCAACAGCTCAAAACTTCATGAACTACATTAAACAGCTGCTGGCTGACCCAGAGCTGCTCATTATGGAGGTGTAACAAATGGTAGTAGGAGACGCTTCCGTTGAAATAGACGTATTAGTGATCGGTGCCGGCCCTGGCGGTTACGTTGCGGCAATTCGTGCCGCACAGCTTGGCAAAAGTGTACTGATCGTCGATAAATCCGAAGTAGGCGGTGTCTGCCTGAACCGCGGATGCATCCCTTCCAAAGCATTAATTAACGCTGCCCACCAGTATGAGGCGGCTAGCCATAACCAGTCCATCGGGATCTCCGCTGAGAACGTGAAGGTGGACTTCAGTAAGGTGCAAGAGTGGAAGGCCGGCATCGTGAAAAAGATGACAGGCGGAGTAACTCAGCTGCTGAAAGGGAACAAGATCCAGATTTTTAATGGTGAAGCACTATTCATTAATGACCATGAAGCACGTGTCTACAACGACAACGAGACCGCACGTTACAAGTTCAACGACTGCATCATTGCGACCGGCTCCCGTCCGATTGAGCTGAAGGCTTTCCCGTTCGGCGGACGTATTTTATCCTCCACAGAGGCACTCGACTTGAAAGAAATTCCAGAGAGCATGGTCGTTATCGGCGGAGGGTACATCGGCATCGAGCTCGGACAGACTTATGCGAAGCTTGGCACGAAGGTCACGGTGCTGGAAGGCTCCGACACTATCCTGCCGGGATTTGAGAAGGAACTGTCGTCGCTCGTAGCGCGCAATTTGAAGAAAAACGGTGTCGAGGTATTCACCGAGGCGTTAGCGCAGAGCAGTGAACAGACAGACAAAGACGTAACCGTGACGTTCACGGTGAAGGGCGAAGAGAAGAAGGTCACTGCGCAGTATGTGCTAGTGACAGTCGGCCGCCGTCCGAACACCGATGGAGATTTGTCCTTGGAACTGGCTGGCGTGGAACTAGGTGAGCGCGGTCTTGTGAAGATTGATGAGCAGTGCCGTACTAGCGTTCCTCACATCTACGCAATCGGCGATATCGTACCGGGACCGGCTTTGGCACATAAAGCATCGTACGAGGCTAAAGTCGCAGCCGAAGCCATTGCGGGGCAGTCGAGCGTAATCGACTATAAGTGCATTCCAGCCGTTGTTTTTTCAGAGCCGGAGATCGCGAGCGTCGGGCTGAGCGAGACCGAAGCGAAAGAAAAGGGTATCAACGTGACAATTGGGAAGTTCCCATACACTGTTAATGGTCGTGCGATGACCATGAATCAATCTGAAGGCTTCGTTAAGCTGGTCGGGGACAAAGATTCCGGTCTGCTGCTCGGAGCGCAGATTGTCGGGGCGGAAGCTTCCAACCTCATTGCAGAGATGAGCTTGGCTATCGAGTTAGGCGCCACTATCGAAGACGTAGCTCTGACTATTCATGCGCACCCAACGTTGGGCGAAATCACAATGGATGCCGCTGAAGTGGCGTTGGGCCATCCGATCCACGTGCTTGGCCGCAAGTGATTGAACGTGTTGGATGCCGCGGGCGGAAGTGCGAGTGACAGGAATGGCATCGCGGGCTGGTGGATTGACCACGAGGTGGCGCATGGCCACGTCGAACGCAATGAGCGAGGCGGCCGGATGGTATGGCCAGCTAGCGGCGTCATTACGAGTGGCGCATGCTACGCCGGATGAGCGGCGCGCGGCGGCCGGATGGTATGGCCCACCGTGAATAACAGTAGTTTTTTCACTGCTGGCCACCGCCGCTGACACTTTAAGTGCCATACAATGAAAAAACAAGCAAAAAGCCTCTGGCGATAGATGATATGCTCCCCTTTAAGAAGACAGGTTTAATAAATAAACCTGCTGCGTGGAGGGGAGCATGTCAATAGATGCCTGAGGCTTTTTGCTGTGGATTTTTCTTGCACGCTGCCAAGTATCGTTCGGCGAACGCCCGCGTGCACACCATGAAGTTAGCTGCACCCCGCAGAAAAATGCTGTGAGAACGTAGCAGCCCAGCGAACAATCTTATACGCCACCGGATGCGAACAGTACAAATTACTGTTAACGCATTTTAGCTTTTGGGTAGAGCGCTTTACTAATCCGATAAGTATTAACATAACACGCAGCAAGGGGCGGTGAAATGTGTAACATTCAAGAGGTGGTGAAATGTTTAACATTATTGAACAAACGTTGAAGCAAATGAATACGGAGTAACCCGGATCGAAGAGTGTTTTAGACGCTTGTCCTGCGCGCAGGTGTGGATCAGATTGCGAGAAAACACAAACAGTGTCGGCAATCTCTGCATGCATTTAGGCAGCAATGAGTATCAAAACATTATTAGCGCAATTGGCGGTAGACCTTTTATCCGCGAGCGGTCGTTGGAATTTCAAGTGAACGCAGGCATGACTGGCGCGGAGCTCATTGTTTATTTGCACAATATTCGCTCAAAGTGCGCAAATTTTAAAAGGGTTGGCACCGGATGATTTGGACCGGCCGGTCGAAATCCATTTTTCACAGCTTGACTGGAACCGGATGAAACAGCGTGATGTGACGGAAGAGGGAGACGCGACATTTAAAACCTATCCTTCTATTTCGGCGCTGTTACTTCATGTAGCCCAACATTATGGTTATCACACAGGGCAGATCGTGTTCATAACTAAGGTAATGCATTCGCAATCCGCTAGTGATTACGGCTTCTAGCCACTGATTAGCGGCAGCTTGCAGCCCACGCGGTTGAATCATTGCGGAATGCTTTCCCACCATTGACCGCATTCTAGTGGGCGCTCAGCGTCTAGCAAGAACTACGTATTTGCCGGTCTACCTTGGGGCGCATTTATCTTTTTTGTGCCGGTTGGATTGGTCCGGGTTTTTCCCGATTGCGGCTTCTGCGTTTTGATTGGACTCGTCTGCATTTTCGCCGGTTTCACCGCTGGTTTGGTCAAAGCTGGTTTGACCGGAGCAGCCTCCATTTTTGGTGTTTGGGCCGGTGGTTTAGCCGTCTTTAACGCGGATTTTTTTGGAATACTGCGCTGTTTTGTCCGGTTGGCCGTAACAGTTGTCTCTTGTGAGAGAACCTCGAGAGTTTTGGTTACCCGATCATAGCGCAGCTTGAGCTGTTTACCGGGACTGAGAGCGAATTCAGACATGCGCCCGGGGCTGAGCCTGAGGTCTGTATCCAGCTGATTAGGCGGTATGTTTAATTTTAGTGTGCTGCTGAGGTTGCCCCGGCGTAACGTGATCACAGTGTTTTTCTTGTCAGGCATACCCAACCAGCATAGCAGTGTGTATCCGATGACAATGGTGTCCGTCCGACTTTTTGGCTCGGCGTAAACAATCCCCTCTGCCTCACTCGTATTAATAGGCTGCATCTGAATAAACAGATGCTCCCCTTCATCGGTTTCCAGCGAATATCGGCTTCCATGTCGAATTCCTAATCGTGCTGCCGTGATGGCGTCGATCTCCATGTAATCGAAAGAATATTCTGTTTCTTCTTCGTGGGTGGCTTTAACCTCTATATGTGTGTTCCCCCGGCTTAGGGTAACTGTGCTGCCATCACGAATGAGATGCAGATCGTTAGGCAAGCCGCATCCGCCATTAACGACGAGCACAATGTTGTTTTGGTCCAACTTTTTCGAGACATATACGTCCACGACGCCTTTTGCCACGACTGTCACTCCCCAATCATCATTTGACATACCGTACACATGTCATTTAACATATGCTGGAATAAGACACGTTGCTTGTACGGATGTACCCGAGGGTAGAAGCCACGCACATACGGAAAGGAAACTGGTGCCCGCATGAACAAACAGAATATTCTGAATGAGGCGGCTCGTTTTGTGAAACAAATGTTGGGAAATGATGCGAGCGGGCACGATTGGAGACATATCGAAAGGGTGGCTCGGACGGCACACATGCTGGCCCGTAAAGAAGGCGCCGATGAATTCATTTGTCAGCTAGCCGCTCTGCTGCATGATGTTGCGGATGAGAAATTGCGTTCGTCCGAAGAGGAGGGACTGGCTGAGGTAAGCGCATGGCTGTGTGCCCATGGCGTGGAGGAATCTGTGCGGGAGCATGTTGTGCAGATCATCGCGACGATGTCTTATAAAGGGGGACATAACAAACCGGTGACGACCGTCGAAGCGCAGGTGGTACAGGATGCGGATAGGCTGGACGCGATTGGCGCGATAGGAGTTGCGAGGACGTTCGCGTACGCAGGCGCAAAAGGACATCTGATGTATGATCCGGATTCGCCTTTTCGGCAGCACATGTCTCATGAGGAGTATAGGAGCGGGAGATCGACGGCTGTGAACCATTTTTATGAAAAGCTGCTGAAATTGCGGGATTTGATGAACACCGAAACTGGCAGACGGATAGCAAACAGACGCCACCGATTCATGGAACGGTTTCTTGATCAGTTTTATCTGGAATGGGATGGGCGGGATATGGACTAATCAACGTAATTTCATGGGCACGCACGACACTGAGGCTGAGCGCAGCCTCTTTTTTGTGTACAGGTATTAGCCTTTCACCCTTTGCGCCGGGATGGATACTGCAGCGAGTTTATCCACGCTGGCGCGCACTACCACTCCGGTAAAGATGTAATAGATCACAGAGTAGATGCTGCTCCATTTGAAATAAACAACCAGTTCCATCCAGTTTGCAAACGGCTCGCCGATAAAGGCATATATGAAGGTCATGCAGCCTAAGCCGATCAAGTACGATTTCCATGTCAGACAAAACTGGTATAACAGCATGTAAGCCACCGGCACCACAGATAAATCGAAAGGCAGAGCACCCGGCAAGAGCGGCACGATTTCGACGGGATAGTCCCAAAAATTAAAATTATACCCGACCCAATCATGGAGGGTTGTTAAGATGATCACTATCGTGCCAACCAACACCGTTTCCAAAAGTCTGTGTTTCCTGGCAATCTTCAACCATAGCACCCATGGTAAAATAAGGAATGCCAGCAGCAGCCACCATTGCAGCGAAAGAAAGCCGTAGTTCAGAAAAGAATCCATGTTAGTTTGAACGAGTTCGTTAATCAACCGGCGCTGCCGAGCAAAGTTTTCCAGTTCATCACTCACGTGTTTTTCACCGCCTTTTTCACCGGGTTATTTGCTAGCATCAACCGTGGCTTCAATTATATACATGGGAAGTCGCACATACGGCATGTGTGGGCGAACACGTAGGTCTGGTTCGGGGTGCATAAATAGGCAAACGATGGAGATAGTACTCTTAAGCAGTAAGAAAACCAAAGGAGTGATCCCCTATGCCATTTGGCGCGCACGAGACGATGGAAGTTAATGAGATTTTACTGGAAAAAATCACGATGGTCACCCTCTTCAACATTTATGCGAGGGAAACGAACAATCCACGGCTTCAGGATATGATCGCACGGCATCAGCAGGAGGAAATCCGGTCGTACAACGTGCTTGTGGACTATACGCATGATTACAACCGCTTTTCTCCTATTCCGCCGAACACTAACATCAGAGGTGTTACCCCTCGGCAAATACAATACGGCGTCAACAACCCGCCCCAATTCGCACCGCAGGCCGATACGGCCATGAGTGATTGGGAGGTTGCCACAGCTATGCTGATTTGTCACAAGAACGCTGCACGCAACGGGATGTGGGCTGCCTTGGAGAGCGCGGATCCGAACCTGCGCCAGTTGCTGTTAAACAGCGCGAATAACTGTGCCAATCAGGCGTACGAAGTCTTTTTATTCATGAATGACCACGGTATGTATCCGGTGCCGACGATAGCTGACAACGGGGCGAAAACGTTCCTGCACAGATATCAACCGGCGGAGCCGAATTTGATGGCACGGTACAACGTACCGGGAGGGCAAGATGGACGCAACGCAGGCGGATATGCCGGAGGATATAACGGCGCAAACGCCGGTGCGGCAGGGCAAGGAGCGGCATATGGCGGTGCGAACGCCGGTCAGGGCGCGCCGGGAGCAGCCTATGCCGGAGCGGCTGGCGCCGGTGCTGCTGGAGGGCAGTCGGCAGGCTATGACGGCGGCAACACGGGCGCAGCAGGCCAAGGCCAAGCCGCAGGTTACGCGGGTGCCGGTGCCGGCATGAATGCAGCGGCAGCGGATGGAGCGAGCATGGCGGCGGGCGCACCGGCAGCAGGCGCTGGAGCAGCGGGCGCGGCGCCGGGAGCGGCAGCAGCGGATGGAGCGAGCATGGCGGCGGGCGCACCGGCGGCAGGCGCTGGAGCAGCGGGCGCGGCGCCGGGAGCGGCAGCGAATGGAGCGAGCATGGCAGCGGGCGCACCGGCGGCAGCGGATGGAGCGAGCATGGTAGCGGGCGCACCGGCAGCAGGCGCTAGAGCAGCGGGCGCGGCGCCGGGAGCGGCAGCGAATGGAGCGARCCTGGCAGCGGGCGCACCCGCGGCAGGCGCTGGAGCAGCGGGCATGAGCGCGGCGCCGGGAGCGGCAGCGAATGGAGCGAACATGGTAGCGGGCGCACCGGCAGCAGGCGCTGGAGCCGCGCCGAGAGCGGCAGCGGATGGAGCGAGCATGGYAGCGGGCGCACCGGCAGCAGGCGCTGGAGCAGCGGGTGCTGCGCCGGGAGCGGCAGCGAATGGAGCGAGCATGGCAGCAGGCGCTGGAGCGCCGGGAGCGGCAGCGAATGGAGCGAGCATGGTAGCGGGCGCACCGGCAGCAGGCGCTGGAGCAGCGGGTGCTGCGCCRGGAGCGGCAGCGGATGGAGCGAGCATGGCAGCGGGCGCACCGGCAGCAGGCGCTGGAGCAGCGGGCGCGGCGCCGGGAGCGGCAGCGAATGGAGCGAGCATGGCGGCGGGCGCACCGGCGGCAGGCGCTGGAGCAGCAGGCGCGGCAGCGGATGGAGCGAGCATGGCAGCGGGTGCACCGGCAGCAGGTTACGGCCCAGCCGGCATGATGGGCATGGACGGAGCGAGCATGGTAGCAGGTGGACCGGCAGCGGGCTACGGCAGAGCCGGCATGATGGGCTTTGACGGTGCCGGCATGGCGGCGGGTGGACCTGCAGCGGGCTATGGTAGAGCCGGCATGATGGGCTTTGACGGTGCCGGCATGGCGGCGGGTGGACCTGCAGCGGGCTACGGCGGAGCCGGTATGATGGGCTTTGACGGTGCCGGCATGGCGGCGGGTGGACCTGCAGCGGGCTACGGCGGAGCCGGTATGATGGGCATGGACGGAGCGAGCATGGCGGCGGGTGGACCTGCAGCGGGCTACGGCGGAGCCGGTATGATGGGCATGGACGGAGCGAGCATGGCGGCGGGTGGACCTGCAGCGGGCTATGGTAGAGCCGGTATGATGGGCATGGACGGAGCGAGCATGGCAGCAGGTGGGGCGGCAGCGGGCTACGGCGGAGCCGGCATGATGGGCATGGATGGAGCGCGCATGGCAGCAGGTGGGCCGGCAGCGGGTTACGGCGCAGCCGGCATGATGGGCATGGATGGAGCGCGCATGGCGGCGGGTGGACCGGCCGCGGGCTACGGCGCAGCCGGCATGATGGGCATGGATGGAGCGAGCATGGCGGCGGGTGGACCGGCCGCGGGCTACGGCGCAGCCGGCATGATGGGCATGGACGGAGCCAGTATGGCAGCGGGCTACGGCAGAGCCGGCATGATGGGCATGGGCGGAGCGAACATGGCAGCAGGTGGGCCGGCAGCGGGTTATGGCGGAGCCGGTATGATGGGCATGGACGGAGCCGGCATGATAGCTGGCGCACCGGCAGCTGGTTATGGCAGAGCCGGTATGCCGGGCCAAGCAATGGGCTATGGCGCAGCGGGCATGGGTGCCGGCCGGTCAGCCGCAGGCTTTGGCGCAGCCAACATGGGAGCAGCAGGCCAAGCTCCAGGATATGGTGGAGCCAACGCGGGAGCAGCAGGCCAGAATGACGGCAATGCGGGCAGGTCCGCGTACGCCAGTGATTCGATTGCTTATGCCGATGGCGCCGCAGTGGCAGGCCGCGGGATGGGCGTGAACTTCTTGACAGGCGCGCCGGTGCAAGGCTTGAGCAACGCGAACGCGGGAGGCGGACAGGCTGGAGCAGCCGGCCGGACGGCTTCCGCAGCGCCTAATGCGGCAGGCGGTGCCGCGTACGGCAACCGGAACACGCAATAACGCTGCCGAGATAACCTAGCTTAAATCAGCGTAACAAGAATATGCACGACATTCACCGGTATCCTTGAATTTGAAGGGTACCGGTTGCTTTTTTATCCAGCGGCCGTGAGCTGCCCTTGTATGCTGCGAATCCGTTGGGGTGTTGTGTCGGGCGATGTCGGCTTATGCCGTTTGCTTGTTGCGCCTTATCACAGGTATCTTGCGTGAGCATAAGGTTTAGCGAGCATGATAGCGGGCGCACCGGCAGCTGGTTATGGCAGAGCCGGTATGCCGGGCCAAGCAATGGGCTCACTCCCTTCTGCTTTCCTGGGCCAATGGATTTCCCGTATAATGGTAATACAATGGCGTCAACATTCGGTGCCTTATAAAACTGATATATTCGCCCGTTACGGGGAACCAAGCCGGAAGAGAGCAGCCAGCGGTATCTGACTCACACGGTGGCGTCTAGGGGGGGGTACCGTCGTTTGAAAGGGTTTTCTTTTTCGCTCAAGCAGGCATATAATAACCTAAAGATCAAGCATAAGGTGTTTGCCCTACTTGCGCTCATCATGGGTGTCTGCTTTTTAACCACCCATTTTTCACTGCAGTACGCCTACTCTATCTATGATGAACAGCTGTACTCGCAATCGTCGCAGCTTCTCAATCTATCATCGACCGGCATAGAGAATGAGTTAAAGAAGCTCGATCGGCTCTCGTATACCATCGCGACAGATCAGCAGATTCAGAATCTTTTGCTGTCCATCCACGACGAGACGCCCGAGTTTGAGAAATACCGGCTTCGTGCGCTCATAGCGGACAAGCTCATTAGGTATGCCGGCTATGAGAAATACATTTTTTCCATAGAAGTAGTCGACAGGCTGGGGCAGCAGGCCACCGCTGGGCAAACCTCCAGCGCTGCAGCTGCAAAACAGCAGTTTATCCTGGATGAAGCCGCGGAGGGTTCCGGGGGCACCCGGTGGATTATCCCCGATACACAGGACCCTCACCTGATAGCGGCACGCGAAATCCGCAATTACCAAAATCTCGAGCTGAACAGACTCGGCACCATGACCGTCCGTATCAAGTTGGACGCCATTGTCGAAGATGTGCTCGAACGCGCCGAGCTGCGGTATGGCGAGATCAGGATTGCGTCCGACCGCCACGTTATGTATCCTTTGCGGCTGGACCACGGGGCGACTACCTACACGCCTGAAGAACAGACGTTGGGTGAGAGATACGCGATCAGGCAGCTGAACGACCGGCGCTATTTTGTTACACAGATCAAATCAGACTATCTTGGTTGGACATATCATAGTGTCATTCCGTTCGACCAAATTTTCACAAAAATTATTTTGATGAAAAACCTGCTGTTCGCCGGATTTCTTGTGAGTCTGCTCCTTGTGATGGCGTTAGCGATTAGGTTTGCCAAAGGCCTGACTCAACCGATTGAGGATTTGATCGGAAGAATGAAGCAGGTGCAGAAAGGGAATTTCAGCTTGGCGGACATGGAGGCTGCCGAATCCGCCGCGCCTCAGATGGATGAAGTAGGCCAGCTGCGGCGAACGTTTCGTATGATGGTTCAACAAATTAACGAGCTGATCACCGAAAACTACGCAAAGCAGCTGACGATCAAGGAAACGCAGTTCAAAGCGCTGCAGGCACAAATTAATCCTCACTTTCTGTATAACACGCTGGAATCGATCAACTGGCTGGCGAAGGCGAACGGACAGCCTAAAATATCGCAGATGGTGGAAGCTCTAGGATTTCTGCTCAGAAGCTCTGTTAATATAAAGGAAACTTTAATAACGGTGGAAGAGGAACTGGCTATCGTCATAAATTACATTACGATACAAAAGGTCCGCTTTGAAGAACGACTCATTTTCGAGATGCAAGTTCCTGCCGGGGCACAGTCTCTTTTGATCCCGAAGCTCACGCTGCAGCCCCTTTTGGAGAACTGTATCCACTACGCGCTCGAGACCATGCTGGAGCCGTGTCATATTCGAATATCCTGCAGGACCGAGCCCGGTCGGCTGATTCTAATAGTGCGAGATAATGGTCCAGGAGTGGACACCGAGACCTTGGATCGCATCAGGAGAGGTGAATCGAGCACCCGCGGCAGCGGCATCGGACTGAAAAATATCGAGGAACGGATCGTACTGGCGTTTGGAGAAGCGTATGGCCTGAAGCTGGACAGTGCACCAGGAGGGGGATTCAGCGTGTCCGTGATTATTCCAGATGAAAAGAGGGATCGCCATGTTTAAGGTGCTGTTGGTGGATGATGAACGAATTATTCTAGACGGCATTTCCAATGGAGTCGACTGGGAAGCGGCGGGAACGGTGCTTGCCGGAACGGCGCGAAACGGTATTGAGGCGTTGAGCAAGGTTACGCAGGAGCCGCCGGACATTATCATCAGCGACATACGTATGCCGGGCATGGACGGTCTCCAGCTGGCGGAACGCATATCGCAGAGCTATCCGGACATCAAACTGGTTCTGCTGTCGGGCTTCGGCGAGTTCGAGCATGCGCGCTCAGCGATGCAATACGGCGTGAAACAATATTTGCTCAAGCCATGCAACGAAAACAAAATCATCGAGGTGCTGCATGAACTGGTTGCGGAGCTTGAGCAGAACGCGCAGCGCGAGCAGTTCGTCCGGCAAATGAGGGATGGCTTGGACAAAGTACTCCCTCATGCCAAAGAACAATTCCTCCGTGAGTTCGTCACCAATAAGACGTACGGCGACCAGGATTGGGAATATTACCGCACACTGTTCGGGCTTAATCTGGACAACCCGCAGGTTCGTCTGATTTTATTTCAGTTAGAGGGCGCGTTTGAGTTTGAGCATATGTTTGCCGTAAAAAATATCGCAGAGGATTTACTTGACAACACAGTGTTAAGCTGCACGGTGGGCAGGCAGGTGCTCATTGTGGTGGAGGATACGATGGAGCCGGCGGGACTGCTTGAGCGTATCACCCAAATCCGTCAGACATTCCTGCAATATTATAAAATCGGCCTGACCGCTGCGATCAGTGAGGCGGATCATATGACTCGGGCAAGAGTGCTGTATCAGCAAAACCTAGAGTGCCTGAATCACCGGTTTTATCTGGGCGAGGGCAGCTTGATCACCCAACGCGACATCGTAGAAGTCGACAAGCCGGCTTCAAACGAGCTTATCTTCGACGAAGATCATCTGATGCTGCAAATTAAAACGGGCTGTTGGGAGGAAGCGAGCGATCAAATCGACCTATTCTTTCAAAAGGTGGCTGCTCTTCGTTTAGATATACCTACGGCGAGGTCGTATGTGATTCAGCTGTTTATGGCTATCATTCGGCTCGGTGATTCCGATGCTATTGACCGTGATCTGGATAAATTAATCACGTTGTCGAGCTTGGACACGCTGCAAACGATACAGACGTTTTTTAAGGAAACGGCTCATCATATAGCGCTGCAGCACTACGAGAAGACCAAAAATAAACATTGCATCATCGTGCATCGCGTATTGGATGTTATCAACGAACACCTGGGTAATCCCGAACTGTCTCTGAGCTGGGTCGCCAATCAAATGCTGTATATGAACTGTGATTATTTGGGCAAATTGTTCAAGAAAGAGACCGGTGAGAAGTTTTCGAATTATGTGATGAAGGCCCGCATGGCCAGAGCCACTGAATTGATCGAGCAGAAATCCGATATCAAAATTTTTGAGTTGGCGGAGCAAACGGGCTTCGGTGACAATCCGCAGTACTTTAGTCAGGTATTTAAAAAATACACCGGCCGTCCTCCATCGGAATATATGAAAACCAACTGACTTTGTCTGTTTTTTAAACAACGATCACGGTTTTTTACATTCTTTTTGCCGTGTGAAAATTGGATAATAATGTTGTAACTCCAAAAAAGGGGAGGAAAAAAAGAATGAAGAAAGCGCTAACATTATTTGTTTCGCTCTCGCTGCTTTTGACAGCTGCAGGCTGTGGAGGCGCATCCGCACCATCGGGGGGAGCCGGTACCTCGGACTCGGCCGCTTCTGGAGGTGACCCTGTCAAACTGCGCTTTGCATGGTGGGGCGGGCAATCAAGACACGACGCAACACTCAAGGTCATCGAGTTGTATCAGCAAAAAAATCCGAACGTTAAGATCGAAGCAGAATACGCCTCATTTGATGATTATTGGAAAAAACTCGCGCCTCAAGCGGCCGCAAACGATTTGCCGGACGTGATCCAGATGGACGACGGATATATCAGCCAATTCGGCGGCCGTGGCCAGCTGGAGGATCTGCGGCCGTATATGGATAAAGGCAGTATCGACATCAGCTCGATTTCGCCCAATTTTCTGAAGATCGGTGAATATGACGGTAAACAGTACCAGATTACGATGGGCGTGAACGCGCTTGCCGCAACAATGGATCCGGCGATCGTCAAGCAGGCGGGGGCAGAGATGCCTAAAGAAGGCTGGACATGGGACGACATGGAACTGCTTGGGCAAAAGATGAAGGCGAGCGGCAAGTTGTTGGCGGACCGGGTTGATTTTAAAATCTGGTTCCCATACTACTTGCGCACAATAGATCAAAGAATGTACAGTGCCGACGGCACGAGCCTCGGTTATTCCGATGATAAGCCGTTCATCGACTACTTCACCCGTTATCAAAAGTGGTATGACGCCGGTTACGTGCTCAGCCTTGACAAGCTGGCTGCGAAGAAGTTTACGCCGGAGGATGACGAACTGGTGATGGGCAATGCTGCAAGTTACCTCGCATGGTCCAATCAATTTGTCGCTTGGACCGCCAGTGCGAAGCGGCCGCTCGAGATCGTGGCGTTTCCCGGGCCAAACGCGAACAAAGGCCTATTCTTAAAGTCCAGCCAAGGTCTGTCCGTTACGAAGAATTCCAAGAATAAGGAAGAAGCAGTTAAATTCACGAACTTCATCATCAACGATATAGAGGCACAGAAAATCATCAAAGGCGAGCGCGGAGTACCGATCAACTCCAAAGTGCAGGAGGCTCTGAAGCCAATTTTATCACCTGATGAAAAGAAAGTATTCGATTATATCGCTTGGGCGGAGAAGAACAGCAGCTCGAACGATCCTCCGGTGCCGGTAGGCTCCGTGGAGGTGTTCAAGCTCCTTCAGGACGTGACAGAGCAAATTCTTTATAAGAAAATTTCGGTGGAAGAGGCCGCGTCCAAGTTCCGCAAGGAAGCCAACGCCATTCTCGCTAAAAACAAAAAATAACTGTATATCCTATCGGATCGATCAGGGCGCTGCGCTTTCGCGGGCGCCCTGGTCTTTTTTGGGTGGCCCCGATGCAACCGTGTCGCCGGCATGGCTGCACAGCAAGTTGCACAATACGCTGGTGTTGGTCTTCTGCCGCGCCAAAAAATACACATGTTCATACAATGAAACGGTACCTGTGTTAAAGGCATGCCTGCATTAAGCAGCACAGGCTGTCATGTGGGACTTTGCCTGCGGGTAACACCAACAATTGCGGAAGGGAATGATGGTATGTCACGCTGGGATCCTTCGAAATGGGAGCTGCACCAGCTGTACTTGAAGCATCCGCGTCTGCGTAAGCTACTCCCCCCGACCTCGCTGTTAACCAGACGCTCGCTTGCCGGATATATAAAAGACTATGGCACCGTCTACATCAAAGGAAATACGTCACACACCGGCTCGAACATTATAAAAGCATGGAAAACAGAGAAGGGATACCGTTTCGTGAAAGAGCGCGGTAAGCCGGTCGATGTATATTCGATTAATGATTTGTATGACAAAGTGAAAGACGGCAGAGCCGCCAGCTCGGTCCTCGTCCAGAAAGCCATCGAATTGGGCGAAATCGACGGAAGGCCTTTTACGATCCGTCTGATGCTCATGCGGGACGGAAGCCAACGGTGGCGGTATGCGGGCATGATCGCCAAGGTGTCCGGCAAAGGCAGTGTTATCTCCAACGTACGCCGCGGCGGGGGCTATGCGACGACCGTGGACGACGCTTTGGCTAAGTCGTACGGGTATGCTCGCGCACAGATTTGGAGTGTGCGAAGGGAGCTGATCCGCTCAGGTTTTCAGATTATAAGCCATGCAACGCGCAGCGGGTATCCATCCTATGAGACGGGCATCGATTTGGGAATGGACCGCACTGGTAAACTGTGGATCATCGAGGTGAACCTTGACGATCCCTCCTACAAATTGTTTGATCGACTGTCGGACAAAAAGTACTATCACAGGATCAACGCTCTGGCGAAAGCATACAAAGAGCGAAGGCTGATGAGCAAAGCATAGCGTGATGCCATAGCGGGGGATGCAGCTTCCCTGTTTTTGTTTAGCCGGACACGATTCTCTACCGCAAAGCCGCTGCTGTGCCGGTGTGTGCATTTATTGGCGAATCCGCATTGAACCAGCACACGAAATGCGCTAGCTGCATTTACTAAAATCAAGTCTGTTATTCGCTTCCTAGTGACATTTTGGGTCTACGAAAGGAGATTCAGTGCGAAATGCCAGCGAAATACATTACGAATGTGGAAGACATACCGGGCTTAACAGAGGAAGAGCGCATAGCTTATAAGAAAGTGACGGATAAATTCGTTTTTCGTCTGAATGATTACTATCTGCAGCTTATCGATTGGACAAATCCCCATGACCCCATTCGAAAGCTGGTCATCCCGAGCTCGACCGAATTGCTGGAGTATGGCCGGTGGGATGCTTCTGATGAAGACACCAACTATGTTGTGAAGGGCTGCCAGCATAAGTACGGAACGACAGCACTGCTGCTGGTGTCGGAGGTATGCGGAGCCTACTGCCGTTTTTGCTTTCGTAAGCGATTGTTTCGGGCGGACGTAAAAGAGGCTATGCCGGACGTACAGGACGGGCTCGACTATATTGCGAGAACGCCCGAAATCAACAATGTTCTGCTTACGGGCGGGGACCCGTTGACTCTCAGTAACCGCAAGCTTCGCAACATCATAGCCGCGCTGAGAGACGTAGATCATGTCAAAATAATTAGAATCGGTTCCAAGATGCCCGTGTTCAATCCTATGCGCATTTACGAGGATGAGGAACTGCTCGATATGATTCGAACCTACTCTACCCAAGAGAAACGGATCTATATCATGGCGCATGTCAACCATCCGCGAGAGGTTACGCAGGAAGCGAGAAAATGCTTTGACGCGCTTCACAATGCCGGGGCGATTGTCGTGAATCAATCTCCTGTTCTGAAGGGAATCAATGATGACCCGCATGTGCTAGGGGAGCTGCTCGACAAGCTGTCGTGGGCTGGCGTTACACCCTACTACTTTTTTGTCAACAGGCCGGTCGCCGGGAACCGAGGCTTCGTGCTCACGCTGGAAGAAGTCTATCACATCGTAGAACAAGCCAAAGCGAGAACGTCAGGCTTAGGTAAAAGAGTGAGGCTATGTATGAGCCATACCTCTGGGAAAGTGGAGATTTTAGCCATTGAGGACGGGAAAGCCTATCTTAAATACCACCAATCCCGCGCTGGGGCATACGGAAAGCTGATGGTTTTGGACTGTCCGAAAGAGGCTACATGGTTTGACGAGCTGCCGGGGAACGAAAAATACTGGCAAAAGCCTGCGAAGAAAACGGCAGACATCGTTTCCGTCAACGAGATGCCCGATCCTTCTTGACAAAGGGACGGTATACAGGAGGCTGCGACACATGAAGCATAAGGTGATCCGAAGTAAGATGAAAAAAGGTTCTCCGTTGATGGCAGATCCCATCATTTCGCGTTATGTGCCAAAAACGGACTGGTTACGTGCTTCGAGCTTGAAGAAAATGCTTCGCTTATATCCCACGGTATATATCAAGCCGGATATCGGGAGAAAAGGAGATGGAGTCGTTCGCGTAAAAAAACTCAGCAGCTCCACTTGTGAGATATCATATAAAGATAAAACGATACGGTGTTCTTCCCAACACCTAGTGAAACACTTGCGGCATATATTGGACCGCAATAAGAGATATCTGGTTCAGCAGGGGATTCAATTAGCAACCTATCATGGGCGTCCATTTGATTTGCGCGTTGTCCTGCACAGGCCTCGAAACCGCTGGCATCTTACCTGGGCCAGTGCCAAGGTTGCCCCGCGGAAGAACTCTGTGGTCACCAACGTAGCCAAAGGTGCGAAGGACATGTCGATGAACAAGGCATGGAAAGGACTGGACCAACCGTTAAGCAGATTAAAAGTGATGACGACATTAATCGATGTCTCCTACCAGATTGCTCAAATCCTCGGATCGCGCTTCCCTTTTAAAATCTTAGGTTTAGATATGGCCATCGACAAGAAAGGTCGAATATGGTTTATCGAAGCAAATACCCAGCCGGATCCTTCGAATTTTGCGGAGTTGGATCCCAAGAGATTTCGTAAATACCGTAAAATAGAAAAATTGACCGAGAGAGGGTAAGAATATGGCTATTGAGAGACACCATGTAAAAAGTAAGCTGGCTGTCGCTTACCAGCTCAGCAACTTGCCTGAAACAGCTGACCACATTCCCGACACGGAACTGCTGCGCGAAAGTTCATTGAGGCGTATGACGCGGAAATATTATAAGGTTTACCTCAAGCCTGATCAGGGGAGAAAATCTAAAGGCATTATCCGGATCGAGCGATTGAAGTACGGCCGGTTTAAGCTAAGACAGGAGAGCCGCACAAAGGTGGTCAGAGCGAGTGAGCTGGGGCGCGCCGTGCATAGGCTGACTGGCGATACGAGATATCTTATTCAGCGAGCGGTCAATAGTGTGACAAGGGACGGGCGACACTTTGATCTCCGTTGCCATGCGTTGAGAATCGACGGCGAGTGGCGGGCCGTAGGGATTTGCGGGAGGCTTGGGGAAAGGGGAAGTATTGTGACCACTTCCCATTCAGGCGGCACGCCAACCTCGCTGAGAAAACTGTTCAGACGTCACTTGAAGTACACGGATCGAGAAGGTATACGGATGGTGCGAAGAATACGCAAACTCATTATCCACACTGTGAGCAATGTCAGCAAAATGTATCCGAATCTCCAGGAGTTTGCTGTCGATATGGGGCTTGATACCCGGAAACGGCTGTGGATTTTTGAGGTAAACATAGAACCGTTGATCGAAGGCAACTTTAAACTGCTCCCTGACAAAACGCTCTATCGAAAAATCTCGCGCCTTAGAAAACTAGCCAAATAGTAGTTCTGTTATGGCCGAGCCGAAGAATGGAGTCGAATTACCTTATGGATAATTCACCTAGCTTTGAAGTCTGGGCGCCTTCCGGCACACGTAACAATGGGTTTAATCCGTTGTCCTGTGTGCTTTTTTTTGTGTCCATGGATAAATCCGATTTTACATTGTCTGCGAGGATTGGCCTTACATACAGTGCAAATGCACGCGTAATCAACTCTGTTTTTTGAACAAGGATGACGGTTTTTTGCCTTCTTTTCATCAGTGGCAAGCTGGATAATAGGGATATGGGATTAAAACATAGAGGGAGGAAAAGATATGAAGAAGACACTAACCCTGCTAATATCGCTATCTTTGCTTTTCACTGCTGCAGGCTGTGGAGGCGGTGTTCCCGCGGAGGGGGACACAACAGGCGCTAATAGCGGCGGGTCCGGCAATAATGAACCTGTTAAGCTGCGCTTCGCCTGGTGGGGCGGTCAAGCCCGACATGACTATACGCTGAAAATTATCGATCTCTACCAGCAAAAAAATCCCCACGTGAAGATTGAGCCTGAATATGCGTCATTCGATGACTATTGGAAGAAGCTTGCACCACAAGCCGCGGCCAACGATCTGCCGGACATCATTCAGATGGACGATGCGTATATCAGCCAATTCGGGGGGAGAGGCCAGCTCGAGGATCTGCGCCCTTACATGGAAAAAGGAACACTCGATAAAAGCTCGATCTCCCCTTCGTATCTTAAAATCGGCGAGTTCGACGGCAAACAGTATCAGATCGCCATGGGTGTGAACGCTCTCGCTGTATCGATGGATCCTGAAATCGTAAAAAAGGCCGGAGCCACCGTGCCGGGCAAAGATTGGACCTGGGATGACATGGATGCGCTCGGAGAGAAGTTGAAGGCCAACGATAAAATGATGATGGAATGGATGCGTTACGAAGTATTCTTCCCATACTATTTGCGCACCGTGGACCAGCACATGTACAGCGCTGACGGCACGAGTGTCGGCTATGCGGATGACAAGCCGTTTATCGATTATTTTACACGGTATCAAAAATGGTATGACGCCGGTTATCTGCTAAGTTTGGACAAACTGGCACAAAAGAAGGGCACACCGGAAGATGACGATATGGTCATGGGGAACGCAGCGGGTTATTTCTCCTGGTCCAACCAGTTCGTAGCTTGGTCCGCTGCGGCTAACCGGCCGCTGGAGCTGATCCCGGTACCCGGCCCGAACATTGAGAAAGGTTTGTTCCTCAAATCGAGTCAAGGCCTGTCCGTAACTAAGAGCTCGAAGCAGAAGGAAGAAGCCGTCAAGTTCATCAATTTTTTCATCAACGACACTGAGGCGAACAAGCTGATGAAGGGGGAGCGCGGCGTGCCGATCAACTCCAAGGTTCAGGAAGCGCTTAAACCGATTCTGTCACCCGAGGAAAAGAAGGTATTCGAATACGTCGCTTGGGCGGAGACGAACAGCAGCCCCAACGATCCTCCGAATCCGGTCGGTTCCGTAGAAGTACAAAACGTGCTGAAAGATTTGTGCGAGCAAATGTTGTATAAAAAGATCTCGGTAGAGGATGCCGCTGCCAAATTCCGCAAGGAAGCTAACGCCATTCTCGCAAGAAATAAAAAATAAAACGAAAATCACACACTGAAGGACGTCGGATCGATGAGCATGACACACAGCGCCATCTGATCCGGCCACACAAAATTAAGGAATAGAGGTGGAAGTCCATGAAGCTGCACAAGAACGACATAGCAATGGAATTGGGAACCGGCAGCAGGAGATCCGTGGCCACTCCATTGAGGTTGCTGCAGAACGACAATGTGGTAGGCTATGTGTTTACGGCACCGTTCATATTAGGATTTCTGATCTTCACACTGTTCCCGATCCTGTCTTCTTTATACTACTCATTCACAGAATATAATCTAATGGAAGCTCCCAGATGGATCGGCACCGCGAATTATGAAAAAATGTTCACCGAAGACGATAAATTGATGAAGTCATTTGAAGTTACGTTCACTTATGTATTTGCGAGTGTGCCACTCCGTTTGATCTTCGCGCTGATGGTTGCGATGCTGCTCAATAAAGCGGCGGCCGGGATCGGCGTGTACCGGTCTGCTTACTATCTCCCATCGCTGATTGGCGGCAGTGTGGCAGTATCGATTATGTGGGTGCAAATATTCGGCGACAAAGGTTTGTTGAACTCGATGCTGGGCGTCGTCGGGATTCAGACCAATACCTCATGGATCGGAAGCCCGGGCACGGCCCTGTGGACATTGATCGCACTGTCGGTTTGGCAGTTCGGCTCTTCGATGCTGATCTTCCTGGCCGGTCTGAAAAATATTCCGCAATCCTATTACGAAGCGGCTGGAGTCGACGGCGCTAATGGCATTCAACGGTTTTTTAAAATTACGCTTCCGCTGCTGAGCCCGATCATTTTATTTAATCTGATCATGCAAACGATTTCAGCTTTTATGACCTTTACTCCAGCTTACATCATTTCCCGGGGAGAGGGCGGGCCGCTCGACAATACACTGCTGTACTCTCTGTATTTGTACCGCAGAGCTTTCGTGTTTTTCGAGATGGGCTATGCCTCCGCAATGGCTTGGGTCATGCTGATCATCATCGGGGTGATCACATTGGCTATTTTCAAATCCTCCGTTTACTGGGTTCACTATGAATCGAAAGGGGAGAGGTAGTATGCCGTATACGAATAAACGCTTGAAATCCGTTCTATATCACCTGTTTGTAGGCGGCATGGCGTTCGTGATGCTTTATCCTATTATTTGGCTCGCTGCAAGCTCCTTGAAGCCCAACAGCGAAATATTCAGCACTGCGTACAGTCTCATACCAAGCAGTCTGGAGTTCAACAATTATGTCACCGGATGGAAGGGATTCGCCGGGAACACATTTGCGACCTTTTTCAAAAATTCATTCATTATTGTTATATTCGCTACGATTGGTGCCGTGGCTTCGTCGGCTTTGGTGGCGTACGGCTTGGCCCGTATTCCATTCAAGGGAAAAGCGTTCTGGTTCGGCTGTGTGATGATGACTATGATGCTGCCGCACGATGTCACAGTAATACCGCAATACGTCATGTTCGCCAAGCTGCAATGGCTTTCGTCGTTTAAACCGATTATCGTGCCGGCGTTCTTCGGAATGCCCTTCTTCATCTTCCTCATCATGCAGTTTATTCGTACCGTGCCGCAGGAGATGGATGAGGCGGCGAAAATGGACGGTTGCAGCAAGTACTCCATCTTTTTCCGTATCATCATGCCGCTTATCATGCCGGCTCTGGTCACTTCAACGATTTTCTCGTTCTATTGGAGATGGGATGATTTCATCAATCCGCTGCTCTATTTGAATAAGCCTTCCCTGTATCCTGTGTCCCTCGCGCTGAAGCTGTTTCTAGACGGGGATTCGCTCAACAACTGGGGCGGCATGTTCGCCATGGCCACGTTATCACTGGTCCCGATTGTGCTGATTTTCTTCATATTCCAAAAGTTCATAGTGGAAGGCATCAGTACCAGTGGGTTGAAAGGCTGAGCCCGGAATCAATGGCATACCGCCCCCCAATTCTCGCTAATCCATCGCTATGAGGCACTCTCTCGACACGTGAAAGGCCCCTCAAATGAGGGGCCTTTTTCTGTCGAATACGATAGTTGGATCTCGAGGTCCAACGTTTTTTTGTGCAGCGTGAGTTTTACTCGCCTTGCGGAGCGGGCAAACCGAGTCCCTCTGCGAGACGTGTTCCTAATTCAGGGTCCGCTTTGAACCAGTGTCCAACTTGGCGGATCTTAATTTCATCCTTGTCTACGGGCTTCATCGCCGCCACAATGTTGCGAACAAGACGAGTACGTTCGTCTTCAGTCATCAGACGGTATAGGTCACCGGCTTGCGTGTAATGATCGTCACGGTCATACGCAACGCTGTCGGCTTCGCCGGATACAGTGAACGGAGCCGGTCTATCTTCAGGGGATTCTTTTGGTCCGCCGTAGCTGTTTGGCTCGTAGTACACGGATCCGCCGCCATTGCCGTCACCGCGCATAAAGCCGTCGCGTTGGTAATTGTTCACTTCCGCTTTCGGACGGTTGATAGGCAATGTGTTGTGGTTCACACCTACGCGGTAGCGATGAGCGTCTGCATAGGCAAACAGGCGGCCTTGCAACATTTTGTCCGGAGACGCTTCAATGCCGGGCACGAACGAGCCGGGAGAGAAGGTCGCTTGTTCAACTTCAGCGAAATAGTTTTCCGGATTTCTATTTAGTACCATGCGGCCGACTTCGATCAGAGGATAGTCTTTTTGTGACCATACTTTGGTGACGTCGAACGGATCAAAACGGTACGTGTTTGCATCTTCCAACGGCATGATTTGCACGTACAGCTTCCAAGCAGGGAAGTCACCGTTCTCAATGGCATTAAACAAATCTTCTGTATGGTAATCAGGGTTTTCACCTGCGAGCTTCGCAGCGAGGTCTACGTCCAGGTTTTTGATGCCTTGCTCTGTTTTGAAGTGATATTTCACCCACACCGCTTGGCCTTCAGCGTTAACCCATTTGAATGTGTGGCTGCCGAAACCGTGCATGTGTCTCAATGTTGCGGGGATGCCGCGGTCAGACATCAAAATAGTTACCTGGTGCAATGATTCAGGCGATAAGGACCAGAAATCCCACACAGCGTTAGGATTTTTCAAGTGTGTTTGCGGATGACGCTTTTGAGTATGAATAAAATCAGGGAATTTAATAGCGTCACGGATGAAGAACACAGGTGTGTTGTTACCGACCAAGTCATAGTTGCCTTCATCGGTGTAGAATTTCACTGCGAACCCGCGCGGGTCACGCACAGTGTCGGCAGAACCAAGCTCACCTGCGACTGTGGAGAAACGAATAAACATAGGAGTACGTTTTCCGACAGCGGACAAGAAGTTGGCTTTCGTGTACTTAGACACATCGTTGGTAACTTCAAAATAACCGTGCGCACCGGCGCCCTTGGCGTGCACCACACGCTCAGGAACCCGTTCCCGGTTAAAGTGCGCCAGTTTTTCAAGAAGATGCACGTCTTGGATCAGAGTAGGGCCACGTTGACCGGCAGTCTGGGAGTTCTGGTTGTCGCCGACAGGGGCGCCCCAGCTGGTTGTAAGTTTTTTCTCGCTGGAACTCATAATTGGTATCACCTCATGAAATTTGGTTGTGTTTTTTGCTATACACACTATGATAACCATTCTCAAAAAAAAATCAATATAAATTTAGAATAGTTCTTACTTTAGAAACAAACCAAGTATATTTCTGCCACATCTTGTTCACTTATACATATGTCACCAGGCTGCAAAACAGTCGTCCGGGAGAGGCCGCGACCTCAGTTTTTTCACTCACAGGTCCTTGCTTTCGTTCTCGGTTCGATTGTAGTAACATGAAAAATGTCATTAAACCTATTAGGATGAAATGGGGGACTATCACATGAAGCATGAACAGTTCACTACTACTGCTCGTTCTCTGCGTGAAGATTCGCTGCCCTACCGGTTGTTTCAAAAGGCGAAGAAGTTTGGGGTGTGGGATCCAAAGGAGATTGATTTTAGCCAAGATGTTCTGGACTGGCAGACGTTGAGCGAATCACAACGGCAGGGTACGCTGCGCACACTGTCTCAGTTTCAGGCCGGGGAAGAAGCGGTTACTCTAGATCTGCTGCCGCTTGTGATGACCATCGCCAAGGAGGGAAGGCTGGAGGAGGAACTTTACCTGACTTCATTTCTTTTTGAGGAAGCCAAACACACGGAATTTTTCCGCCTGCTTCTAACGGCACTGGGTGTCACTGAGGATTTGGGCAAATACCACACAAACACCTATCGCAGTCTCTTTTATGATATGCTTCCCGAAACGATGAATCGGCTATTGGTGGACCAGTCTCCGGAAGCGCTGGCGGATGCGTCTGTTCTCTATAACATGTTCGTCGAGGGTGTGCTGGCGGAAACCGGGTACTGGTCGTTCCAACAAGGTCTTGATAAAATGGGCAAGATGCCTGGATTGATGAAGGGTATAGGCTATCTCAAAAGCGATGAATCACGGCACATTGGCTACGGGACTTTCCTGCTGCAGAGGCTCATTTGTGAACATCCGCACCTCTTTGATCGCATTGCTAAACGCATGCAGGAATTGGAGCCGATAGCTGCTGCAATCACTCAAGAGGCGCAGGCTGGTGATATGGCCAGCCCGTTTGATATTCCGCCGGACGCCGCGCGGCAATTCTCGATGCGCCAGTTGCAAGTCCGTATGGACGTGCTCAAGAGGGCGGTCGGCAAATCCATAGATGAAATTTACAGAACCCCGGAACACATGGTTGGAGTTATTCAATAGCAATTACGATACGGCAAAAAACGAATCATTCTTGGCGGGCCCTTCCTACAACGGGAGAGGCCTTTTTTGGCGGCCTGCGATTGATGTCTGTTCAAGCTCGCTGGGTTACATTCAATAACCAACAAAATTATCCAAAAATAAAAATTAATGATCATGTTTTCTTTGTTTTGATCGTAAGCTAAAGCATCAATTTTAAAGCGCTTACAACAAACAAAAGCAAAAACAAACAAATCAGAGTGGGAGGGATTACATGAAAAGGTCGTTTGTCACCATGGTAGTCTGTTTATTATTGTTCATGACCATTAGCGGATGTTTCGATCCGCCGGCTGACGACACTACCGCAGTAGTCGGCGAAAAACTAACGGACGCCGCGCCTCAGACGGCGAGCACGACTGAAGTCAGCGGGGGAACAATGGAGTTAAAGCAGGCCCCGATGCTGGATGGGAGGAATCTGCCTCCGATTCAGGACAGATTACCTGCGGAGGTAAAGGTCACTAATGAAATGCCGGCCGATATGTTGAAGTATGAAATTGGGACTTATGGAGGCACACTGAGGACGGTGACCTCCGCCGTCGGATGGGATGCGGATGTATTTGTCATGAATAACGAACCTTTGTTAAATACGCCTGGCATTCTGGGAACTGAAATTACCGGCAACGTGCTTTTAGGTTATACCGCCAGCGAGGACGGCAAATCGTTTGATTTCCAGATGAGAAAAGGTCTCAAATGGTCGGATGGCACACCTGTTACCACGGAAGACGTGAGATTCTCAATCGAAGATATGCTGTTTAACGAGGAGCTCACGCCTGTTTTTCCGGCATGGCTGAAAGCAGGAGGAAAAGCGGAGGGATCTCCACTGAGCTTCAAAGTGGTCGACGAATACTCGTTTCAGATTACATTTGATCAGCCATATGGAGGGTTCCCAATCCGTTTGGCGATCGAAAGCTGGCGGGGGTACAGCGATTATTTACTGAAACCGGCACACTTTCTGAAACCGTTTCATAAAAAATACGCTGATGCCAAAGTAGTGGAAGCTGCTATGAAAGAGGGCCAGTACGGAGACGCGGAGTGGGCGAAATTTTTCAATGACAAGGACGTGACCAGCAGAGAACTCACCAAGCCCGCTGCTCTAGGCTTTCCCGTGCTATATCCCTGGGTGATGGTCAAGATGTCGGATACCACGACCGAATACGAAAGGAATCCGTACTATTTCAAAGTAGATGCCAAGGGGAATCAGCTTCCTTACATCGACAAGATTCAGAGCGCCTTGGTACAGAATATCGAGATGGTGACGATGAAGACGATTGCAGGAGAGGTCGATTTCTCCCGTGAGTCGGCGGCTTTGATCAAGATGCCTTTGTATAAGGAAAATGAACAGAAAGGCGGTTACCGTACACTCCTCTCGGATATGCATGTGACGCCAACAGACATATTTTTGAACCTGACGTATGCCGATCCGGTATGGCGCCAGGTCGTGCAGGACGTTCGCTTCCGACAGGCGTTGAGTCTTGCATTGAACCGCGAGGAAATCATTGACACCATCTACTACGGCTTTGCCGAACCGGCTAAAATCATGGATTCGACCTTCAATTTGGATGAGGCCAACAAGCTGTTGGATGAGATGGGGATGAAGAGAGGTCCTGACGGTTTCCGCGTCGGCCCAGACGGCAAGAAATTTACGGTACCATTCGAAATCGGTGCCCAGGCGCCCGACATTGTCCCGCTCACCCAATTAATTGTGGAATTCTGGAAAAATCTTGGACTTGACGTAACGATGAAGACGATTGACCAGACACTGTGGACAACGCGCCGCGACGCCAACGAAATACAGGCCACCATGATGTGGACCCATACCCCGCTGTGGTATATGGCGGATTGGGGGCAGTCTTTCTGGGGGAGACTCTGGAAAGTGTGGCTCGATACCGGTGGACAACAGGGAGAAGAGCCCCCGGCGGACGTGAAAAGGCTGTATGATTTGATCGATAAGGTAGCTGTAAGTCCGCCGCAGGAAGCGATCACTGCGATAGAGGAAGTGAAGAAAGAAATGAGCAAGAATGCCTGGTATTTCGTCCACATCGAAAATGTAAAGCAGCCGTTGATTGTGAATGCAAAGCTCGGCAACATACCTGAGAAAGGCTTTGCCATTGCGGCTGATTTTAGCGGCGAGCAGTTCTTTTTTAAACAATAAGAGCTCAGGCATCGGTTCCCGCATTTGGAGCTGCTGCCTGGGGGCTTCTCTCATAAAGCCGTAACAGGCACAAAGGGGATGGGCGAATGTTGAATTTTATTGGGCATCGGCTGCTGCAGTTGATCCCATTGTTGATCGCCATAAGCATCATTGTATTTGTCATTATCCAACTGCCGCCGGGCGATTTTTTAACCACATACATCCAGCAGCTGGAACTGAGCGGAACCAAGGTGGATGGAGCTACCATTGCCAGCCTGGAGCAGCAGTACGGCCTTAATCAGCCGATGTATATGCAGTATTTGATTTGGATGAAAAACATCCTCCTGCACGGCGATTTGGGACGGTCATTCCAATGGAATTTACCCGTGTCGGAAGTGATCGGCGAGCGGCTGGGGTTGACGATTCTAATCTCCGTCTTGTCACTGATTTTCATCTGGGTTGTCGCTATTCCGATCGGGATTTATTCCGCCAGCCACCAATACTCCTTCCTGGATTATGTTTTCACGTTTATCGGGTTTATCGGGCTGGCGGTGCCGGGTTTTCTCATTGCGTTAATTTTGGTGTATGTCGTATTTGTCAACACAGGTCTTTCCATCACAGGGCTGTTCTCGCCTGAATTTCAGGATGCGCCTTGGAGCTGGGATAAGATCGTGAATATGCTGCAGCGCATATGGCTTCCGGTGATTGTGATCGGGATGTCCGGTACAGCGGGATTGATCCGTGTTACCCGTGGCATGCTGCTGGATGAGCTGCAGAAACAGTACGTGATAACGGCTCGGGCGAAGGGAGTGTCGGAGCGAAAATTACTGTTCAAATATCCCGTGCGCATGGCGATCAATCCGCTGCTGAGTACCATCGGCTGGACGCTGCCTGCCATCATTTCCGGCGAGGCCATCGTTTCCATTGTGCTGAATTTGCCGACGACCGGACCCGTTCTGTTAAAAGCTTTAATGTTCCAAGACATGTATCTGGCAGGAAGCTTCCTTCTCATACTGAGCGTTCTGACAGTGCTTGGAACCTTGATCTCCGATATATTGCTCGCGGTTGTCGATCCGCGTATCCGATTTGGAGGGATGCAGGAATGAATGCGATCATTAGCAAAATCAGGCGCGGTTTCGGCAGCGGCGCGGGCGCGGGCATTAATGACAACAATGAAGAGCAGGAGCAATACAAAGTTGCCTCACAATGGCAGTTAATGTGGTGGAAATTCAAAAAGCACAAAATGGCGATGGCGGCCGGCGTCGTGATTATTTTGCTTTACTTGATGGCGCTTTTTTGTGAGTTTCTGTCGCCCACCCTTCCGCTCGAGCGGTACACCCAATATAAAAACGCCCCACCCTCCAAAATACATTTCGTCGACAAAGATACCGGTTTCAGCCTTCGCCCCTTCGTATATGACATGAAGCAGCAAATCGATAAGACCACATTCCGCAGAACGTTTCAGGAGGATACTTCCAAAAAATTTCCCATTTACTTGTTCGTGCGCGGGGAGACTTATAAGTTCTGGGGCCTGTTTGAAACCAATGTCCATCTGTTTGGTCTTAAGGAAGCGAAAGGGCCGCTCTTCTTGATGGGCACGGATGATTTGGGCAGGGATCTGCTCACAAGGATCATCTATGGGGCCCGCATTTCACTTTCCTTTGGTTTGCTCGGCATTGTATTCACGTTAATACTGGGCCTGCTTCTGGGCGGACTCTCCGGATATCTGGGGGGCATCACCGATACGATCATCCAGCGGCTAATCGACCTATTGATCTCCAAGCCCACCATTCCGTTATGGATGGCTTTGGCCGCGGCGCTGCCCAAAGACTGGACACCTTTGCAAATCTACCTCGGGATGATCCTCATTATGTCGATTATCGGATGGACGGGGCTGGCCCGCGTGGTGAGAGGTAAGATGCTTTCCCTGCGGGAGGAAGACTTCACTATGGCAGCAAGATTGGCGGGAGCGAGCAATATGCGCATTATAACCAAGCATCTGCTGCCTTCTTTTGCAAGCTATATTATTGTGAACGTCACTTTGTCAATACCGGCGACCATCTTGGGAGAAACGTCATTAAGCTTTCTTGGCTTGGGCCTGCAGGCTCCTGTCGTAAGCTGGGGGGTGCTGTTGCAATCGGCACAAAATTTGGAGACCTTGGCCCACCATCCATGGCTTTTATGGCCCGCAGCCTTTATTGTCGTCACGGTATTAATGTTCAATTTCCTTGGAGACGGGCTACGGGACGCGGCTGACCCTTATAAGTGAAGGAGTGTTACCTATTGAAGCCGGACAACGTTATTCTGGAAGCAAAAAATCTTAGAACGTATTTCCATCTGGATGAGGGCATTTTGAAAGCGGTGGATGGAGTTGATTTAACGATAAAAGAGGGCAAAACTCTGGGCATCGTCGGCGAAAGCGGTTCAGGTAAAAGTGTCACATCCCAATCGCTGCTGCGAATTGTGCCGAATACGGGAACCGTGGAAGGTGAGATCCTGCTGCACCAAAGAAAAAACGGGAAAACAGAGGTGCTGAATCTGGTTGATTTAGCACCCCATGGCAAGGAGATACGGGCCATCCGCGGGGGAGAGATCAGTATGATCTTTCAAGAGCCCATGAAGGCGTTCTCTCCAATCCATACGATCGGAAATCAGATCACGGAGGCGATTCTGCTGCATAATACGCAGGATCCTGCGGAGGCAAAAGGAATCGCGATCGACACACTGAGAAAAGTAGGAATGTCTAATCCGGAACAAAGATTTAATGAATTTCCGCACCAGCTGTCCGGGGGGATGCGGCAGCGGGCGATGATTGCCATGGCATTGGCGTGTAATCCATCTATTCTGATCGCAGACGAACCCACTACCGCGCTTGATGTCACCGTTCAGGCACAAGTGCTGCAGCTGATCAATGACTTGAAGGAGAAAAATGGCACATCCGTGATCTTCATCACCCATGACCTGGGCGTTATTGCGGAAATGTGCGATGAAGTCGCCGTGCTGTATCTCGGTAAGGTTGTTGAATACACGGATGTCGACACGCTCTTCTATGGTGCGCTTCACCCGTACACTCAAGCCTTGCTGCATTCCATCCCCACCGTCACCAAACGCAGCTCGCGATTGGATTCGATCGAAGGAACGGTGCCCTATCCCATGAATCTGCCGAGAGGCTGTGGATTTTATTCCCGCTGCAAGCTGGCCAAGGCCGGGGTATGCAATGTGGAAGATGTCCCGCTGGTGGAGGTCAGCACGGGTCATCACGTACGGTGTCTATTGGTGGATAAAAAAGAGCCGGAGGAGGCAGGATGCCCGCATGCAGAACAATAGCCGCATATTGGAAGTAAAATCCTTGAAAAAGTACTTCCCCATCAAAAAAGGCTTTCGCAAGCGGACGGTAGGTTACGTGAAGGCCGTGGACGATATCGACTTTTATATCAAGGAAGGGGAGACCCTGGGTTTGGTAGGCGAGTCGGGGTGCGGTAAAACGACGCTCGGCCGATGCATTCTACGTGCGATCGAGCCCTCCGAGGGATCAACCGTGTTCAAAGACAGGCACGGAAAACTGGTAGACGTTACGGCGCTGGACAACAAACAGCTGCGGGCTATCAGAAGGGATATGCAGCTTATTTTTCAGGATCCGTACTCATCGTTGAATCCGCGCATGACGGTGCTAAACATTATCGGAGAGCCGCTGCTGTGCAATGGAATTGCTAAAGGGGAAGAACTTAGGGATCGGGTGAAACATTTGATGGAGCTGGTGGGACTCAACAGCAGACATCTGGAACGTTATCCGCATGCATTCAGCGGCGGGCAGAGGCAGCGGATAGGGATTGCGCGCGCCCTGGCCACCAATCCGAGGTTTATCGTGTGCGATGAAGCGGTATCCGCCCTTGACGTCTCGGTACAGGCACAAATACTGAATCTTCTGCAGGATTTACAGGAGCAGTTTGATTTAAGCTATTTGTTCATTTCCCATGACTTGGGTGTTATTCAACACATTTCCGACCGCGTAGGCGTAATGTATGTAGGAAAAATGGTCGAAATGGCTGCAACTGACGAACTGTTCAACAACCCCAAGCATCCGTACACAGAGGCGCTCCTGTCAGCGAAACCTATCCCGGATCCGCGGGCGAAATCCCGGCGGATCCTCTTGGAAGGCGAAGTAGCAAATCCGGCGAATCCGCCGTCGGGCTGCTATTTTCATCCTCGCTGTAAGTATGCTCAAGACATATGCAGACATCAGGCGCCGGCATGGACCGAGGTAAATCAGGACCATTTCAGTGCGTGTCATTTTGCTTCAGAGTTGAGCTTGCAAGGGGTTTTGGCTGAATGAGCAACATTGAGGATCAGTTAATGGCAGCCGGTGGGATGCTGCGCACATGAATACGCCAGCTAAAGCGAATAAAAGGAAATGGGCTCACATGCTGCTCGCGTATGTACTGAGTGCGGTCGTGGGAGCCTTTGGGCTGGTTAACTGGATTGTGCTAAGAGAGTTACAGCTGGCACTCGTCGTGCATAGCTCCATTAGCCGATGGTCATGGCAGGCGATTGATAATTTTTCGTTTTTGCTGTTCGGCATGATCTGGCTATCATTTGTACTATTCTCGCAATACTATTTTGCCAAGGCCACCGATACAAGCAGACTATGGAGCAGATGTTTGGCCATAGTCGGCATACAAGTTCTGCTGCTGTTCACATGCCAATGCATTCCGATGGTACTCGCTATCAAGCAATATGATTTCACTGGGGCAGTGCTCATTGTTGTGGAAGGCTTACTCGGAGCAGGACTCTTGTTTCTCGCTGGCCATTTGAGGTCAAAGAATCGCAAAAACAGGAGGGAAATCACATGATGGACGTCGGTGTTGTTACGAGAAGTTTCCGGGAACTTAGCAACCAAGAAACTGCGGAGATGATTACAAAAAATGGCTTTAAATGGACGGAGCTTTGTTTTTCCCAAACGGATTCGAATTATTGGGTCTACAACGGCCGATCCGATCTCGCGGACTTGACAGATGAGCGAAGCACGGAGATCGTTGAAACCTACCGCCGGCAGGGCGTGACAGTGACCGCGATCGGTGTGTTCACGAATTTGCTGGAGCCGAACGATACGGAATTGGAGCATAACCTGGCTTATTTCGAACGGCTGATACAGATCGCTTCGATCAACCAAGTGCCTTATGTCTCTACCGAGTGCGGATTTATGCCGGGTAGGCGGGGAGTGCAAGCCGAAACGTATGAGTCGGCTTTTCAAAGATTAGTGGACAGCTTCAAATGGCTGGCTGCGAAGGCTGAGGAATACAATGTGCATGTCGTACTGGAGCCATGTGTGTTGGATGTTGTGCCCAGTGCCAAGAGAGCCGCAGATTTCATTAACCAAGTCGGCTCCGACCGGGTCCGTGTGCTGCTTGATCCGGCTAATCTGATTGCAAACAGCTCAGAGGATGACATGTTCGGTTATTTGACACCCCACATCGCGTATTTCCATGGTAAGGACAGAAAAGTGAATGACGCCTACGGCCGGGCTGTGGGAGATGGTGACATCAACTGGCGGCGCTTCTTAGAACTATATCATAAGCATACCGAAGGTGTTCCTTTTATATTGGAGTATGTCAATGCTGGCAACTTCTGTGCCATACGCGACCGCGTTCTAGCGATGGATGGAGGGGTGCGCAGTAACAGCGCATTAGACTAGAGGTTTTTACCTCTTTTCATTGGCATTTTAATACAAACAAGAGGCGCAACCGCGCCTCTATGTTTGCATTCATAGTATAACTGTTACTTTACTTGATAGGTTACCGGAAAATCGTCGCCGCGCAAAACCTCACCTGCAGCGACCTTCACATGGGCTTCCATGGGATGCCGTCCTGTGGGAACAAAGCGCGTATGGCCCGGCATATAGTGTACCGCTATGGCACGCCGTTTCTTTTCGGAACGGTTGTGCGGACTCCCGTGCCACGTGAGAGAATGATGGTACCCGACTTGCCCCTTTTTAATTTCGAAAGGGATTGCTTCTGTGTTCGCGCCCTCCGGCAGAAGGTCCGGCTGTTTATGATACGGCTTGAAATCGGGCGTGCTGGCCAGATATTTTTGATGGTTGCCCCATTTGTGGCTGCCCGGGACCATCCACATGCAGCCGTTCTCGATGGTGGCATCATCCAGAGCTACCCAAGCGCTGACCAGATCGGCCGGTTGAATGATCGGCCATAAAGGATGGTCCTGATGCCAGTTCGTAGGCCCGCCAGTGATCGGAGGTTTATACTGAACCTGATCATGCCATATGCGGAGCGTGTCGGTCCGGCACAACTGCGCGACTTCTTCACAAATGGTAGCGTTGCATGCATGATTGAAAAATGCATCACTGGCCATCCATATGTTTACGATTTGAACCACCGTCGCACGATTGGATATGGACATTCCGTATTCCTTTCCGCTGTCCAGCAGGTTTCGATTAAGCACCGGCGCTTTCACCGCTTTCCCAGCGATGACCAGATCGAGCTCATCGCGCAGAAGTTCCACCTCTTGATCGCTAAGCACTACGTCACCTTTAAGAAAACCACACTCGTCGAACTGCTCGATTTGTTCATTCGTTAACATTCCATTCACCCTTTCCTATTGAGCGATTCTCTTCCGTCTCGGCTGCATTTACAGGATAGCAGGAAGCGCTGCCATTGTCGTTGGATGTTTAGAAGCAAAGATTGCACTTTTCACAGGTATTTTTGGCAAGCCCGTGCACAGGAGAATGTCAATGAAAAAAAGCAAAGGAGAAGAAGCGGATCATGCTAAGCAGTCTTGTGCATCTAGGGCCTCTCGCCCTACTGAGACCGGCCGTAAATTTTGCAAACCGAATGACTGCGGCGCCCGGGCAGGAATGGGGACCCCGCACGATTCCCGACAGTCAGTTGATTTATGTGATTTCCGGCCAGGCTGCACTTACGCTGGGTAACGAACAATTTCAACTGCAGTCACAGGATTGCGTATTTTACGGCTCTGACAGCCCACATCGGCTTGTATCATCCGTGTCTGATCCCTGCACGTTCGCGAGTATTCATTTTAGCTGGCACAAGGAATCGCCGGAGCCTATACATCCCATGCCCGGAATTCATCATTGTTTGGAAAGCGAATTGGCTCAACCGGCAACTTCTTATGCATTTCATATGCAGGGACACGGCGACATCATTTTTCCGCATCATTTCGTCATTCCCAACTTGGACAGCTTGTTCTTGCAAATAGTACGGGAATACAGATTCGAAGAACTCGGCTACGCCTCTGTTCTCCGAGCGGTGTTAACCCAGCTGATAGTCGTTATCGTTCGCCATCAACTGACTGGATTGAACACGTCAGGGCCCAGGAGTAGAATTGCACCCGCGCTTGAAGCCATTCGGAAGCAGCCTAACGCCAGGTGGACAGCAGAGGAACTCGCGGGTTTATGTGGGTATCATCCTACCTATTTTGCTGCACTATTTAGGGAGGGCACGGGGCATTCGCCCAAGCATTACTTGGTGCTGGAACGTATTCGTAAGGCAAAACAGCTTCTTTTGGAAGCGGGGACGATTGACGAGGTGGCAGAAAAAATGGGGTACACGAGTATCCACTATTTTTGTCGTAATTTTAAGTCCGTGACGGGTATGACTCCATCTGAGTTCAAGCGGCAGAGTATTGTACTGTGAGTATGTAACTGTGTTGTAAAACACGGAACATCAAAATATACATGTTAATGGTGGACCGATAAAGCGAAGGAATGACAATGATGGAGTTGATAAGATGAAAAATTGGCGCAATGATGTGACGCCAGAAGTGCGCGCCTACCTGGAACGTTTAAGCTATGATGGGCCGCTGGATGGCGGTGCGCGCACCCTCGCAGAACTACAGGAGCATCATCTCCACACTGTTCCGTACGAAAATCTTGATATCTTACGCGGCATTCCGTTATCGCTGGAAATCCAAGACCTGTTCGAGAAGATCGTCATTCGGCGCCGGGGCGGCTATTGCTTTGAACTCAATGCCCTGTTTGGGTGGCTCCTCAGAGAGCTTGGATACTCCGTGACTGACTACATGGCCCGCTTCTGGCGCGATGAACCCAACCCCCCGCCAAAGAGGCGTCATCATGTGTTAAAAGTAGAGACTGACGGCGCCTTCTACCTGTGTGATGTTGGCGTAGGAGGTATTGTGCCCCGCCGCCCTATAGAGATGGTAGAGGGGTTAGAATATCGGGAGGACGCACAGTGTTACCGCTTGGAGCAAGACGCCACATATGGCTGGATGCTGCTCGAATTAAACAATGGACAATGGAGGAGGCTATACTCCTTCGCCGAGGAGCCACAGCTGCCGAAGGATTTTGTTATGCCAAACTACTGGTGCGAGACCGCCCCTGATTCTCCATTCTCAAAGCATGCAATGGTGGCCATTCGCACCCACAGTGGACGCAATACCGTAGCTGGCCGTGAATTTCGCATCTTCACTTCCAATAGCGTACACTCATTTATCCCTGAAACCAAAAAAGCTTACAACGAAGCTTTGCGCACTTATTTCGGTCTTGTCATCGATGAAATCTAAGAAAAATAGTTCGATAGAGGATCGACAAATTAAGGCATCCCGCTGACTAGCTCGCAGCGACAGTCCACTCAACTTGTAGTACCTTGCACGGATGGCCGGGGTGATGGGCAGTATTTTTCCACGGTACAGGCACGGTTAGGCTCAGGCCCACATAGTATGGTACTAATCTCATCACTGGGGGTGGCTGAAAGTGTTAGGTATGTTTTCTGCAATAGCTTTGTTTATAAAAGAGTTGATGTTGCTCGTATCATATGTAAAAAACAACTCGTTTCCCCAGCCGCTCGCGGAAGATGAAGAAGAAAAGCATATAAGGTTAATGGCTGAAGGCAATCAGCACTCCCGCAATTTACTCATTGAGCACAATCTGCGGCTTGTCGCGCATATTGTCAAGAAATTCGACAACACCGGGGAGGACCTGGAGGATCTGATTTCCATTGGCACCATTGGCTTGATCAAGGCAATCGAGTCATTTTCACCGGACAAGGGGACAAAGCTTGCGACGTTTGCTGCACGATGTATTGAGAATGAGATTCTAATGCATCTGAGATCGCTAAAAAAGACGAGAAAAGATGTATCACTGCACGATCCGATAGGCACGGATAAGGAGGGCAATGAGATCACGCTGATTGATATCCTCGGCACGGAGTCCGACGATGTCGCTGATAAGGTACAGCTCAAGATAGAAAAATCAAAAATATACCGAAATCTGGATATTTTGGATCAGCGGGAGCGGGAGGTTGTAGTCGGGAGATTCGGATTGGAAGCCGGCGGCGAGGAACGGACTCAGCGGGAAATAGCGAAAGAGCTCGGCATATCGCGCTCGTATGTGTCGCGGATTGAGAAGCGAGCATTAATGAAGCTGTATCATGAGTTTTATAAGCAGAAGCGGTGAGTGGTGGGGCCTGCTTGTTAGCAGGCTTTTTAATATACGTTGGCTTAATTATAGTGAGGCCACTGCGATAGATTTTCGTGTTTGGTCATGAAGGGACTGGTGGCCGCGATTCCAGTTGTAATGATGCATGTAGAGCTTAGTCATGTGCTTGAACTCTACGACAGTTTCAGGGTGCAACAAATAGAGCCTCTCCCATTTGTAACTACGGAAGAAACGTTCCGTCCTAGCATTGTCCTTGGCACGACCTTTGCCGTCCATGCTGATCCTAATCGTTTCATAGCTTTTGATACAGTCGATGTA